>NZ_AP044037.1:0-1975000 GCF_055389225.1 Sporosarcina sp. GTC18466
GAAACATGCTATCAAAATGGCAGAACCTGGAGATATGATCATCTTCGCGGGCAAAGGCCATGAAGATTTCCAAATAATCGGCTCCACCAAATATCCGCATTCCGACGCGGAAATCGCAATCGCGGAAGCCGAAAAGAAGTTTGGGAAAGATGTCTTGAAGAAATGATTCCAGCAGGGTCCGGCTATACACGGATCCTGCTGTTTTCCTGATCCTGCAGGAGATGCGCGGGATAAATTGGGACAGATGCAAGAAAAAGCAGCGATCTCTGCGCGGGTGGAGAAAAAATGGTTGAAATGCCACCCCAATCTGTCTATGCTTAAAAAAGCTGATAAGAAGGAGACGAAAGTATGCAAAGACCAATACAGGATGAGATTGCAGCCCGGCGGACATTCGCCATCATTTCGCACCCGGATGCGGGGAAGACGACGATGACGGAGAAGCTGCTTTACTTTGGAGGCGCCATCCGTGATGCGGGAACAGTAAAAGGGAAGAAGACGGGCAAGTATGCGACTTCGGACTGGATGGAAATTGAAAAGCAGCGGGGGATTTCTGTTACATCATCTGTTCTTCAATTTGATTACGACGGCAAACGGGTGAATATCCTGGATACCCCTGGACACGAAGATTTCAGTGAAGACACATATCGGACCTTGATGGCGGTCGATGCGGCGGTCATGATGGTCGACTCGGGTAAAGGGATCGAGCCGCAGACGATCAAGCTCTTCAAAGTCTGCCGCATGCGCGGTATTCCGATTTTTACATTTATGAACAAGATGGACCGGCAAGGGAAGGAACCGCTGGATTTGATGGAGGAACTCGAGGAGGTCCTTGGCATCGAATCGTATGCGATGAACTGGCCGATCGGCATGGGCAAGGAATTCATTGGCGTTTATGACCGCTATAATCAGCGCGTGGAACTTGCACGGCCTGATGGCGGCGACAGATTCCTTGCGGTGGATGAAGAAGGGCGATTGGCGGAAAGCCATCCAATGGAGGAAACATCTTATTACCGGCAGGCTCTGGATGATGTCATGCTGCTCAATGAAGCGGGCAATGATTTCGATATGGACCGGGTCGCGAAAGGCGAATTGACGCCGGTATTTTTCGGCAGTGCCTTGACGAATTTCGGCGTCCAGACATTCCTGGAGACATTCCTGCAATTCGCGCCTGCGCCGCAGCCGCGCCGGACGAAAGAGGAAGAGTCGGTTGATCCGTATTCGGATGAGTTTTCAGGTTTCATTTTCAAAATCCAAGCCAACATGAATCCCGCGCACCGGGACCGGATTGCGTTTGTCCGTATCGTCTCCGGCGCATTTGAACGGGGCATGTCGGTGACGGTGCCCCGGATTTCAAAGTCCTTCAAGCTATCCCAGACGACGCAGTTCCTTGCAGACGACAGGGAGACGGTCAATGAGGCGGTGGCTGGAGATATTATCGGGCTCTACGATACAGGGAACTACCAGATCGGCGATACGGTCGTCGGCGGAAAGAAAATGTTCCAATATGAGGCCCTGCCGCAGTTCACTCCGGAGCTGTTCGTCCGGGTGACCGCGAAGAACGTCATGAAATCAAAACACTTCCATAAAGGGATCCTTCAACTCGTCCAGGAAGGTGCAATCCAGTACTATAAGACGCTCCATACGGAGGAAGTGCTGCTTGGTGCGGTCGGTCAGCTTCAATTTGAAGTATTTGAGCACCGGATGAAGAATGAATATAACGTGGAAGTCCATATGGAACATATCGGATCGAAAGTCGCACGTTGGATTGAAAATGAGGGAGAAGTGAAAGAATCAATGGCAGGCCAGCGGGCAATGCTTGTAAAAGACCGCCATGATAATCTGGTCTTCCTGTTCGAGAATGACTTTGCGATGCGCTGGTTCCAAGACAAGTACCCTGATATCCGGCTGTACAGCCTGCTGTAAGTACCCGGGAAAACGGTTCGGCCGTTTTCCATGGGTTCTTTTAATGTCTGGAGATTGAAGTGCGCAGAACGTTTCAATTATGATGGTAAGGACAATAGAAGGGGTTGTGTACATGAAAATAAGTGAATTCTCGATTAAACGGCCGGTCTTCACGATTGTGACGATGATACTTGTCATTGTCCTTGGAGTGGTCTCATTTCTGAAAATCCCAGTCACGCTCATTCCTGACCTGAATCCGCCGGTCGCCGTTGTCGTGACAAATTATCCAGGTGCTTCCTCGACTGAAGTGAATGAAAAATTGACAAAACCTCTGGAGAATAGCTTATCAACTACACCTGGCCTGAAAACGATGCAGTCATCCTCTCAGGAAGGCGCAAATTTCATCCTCCTCATGTTCGACTGGTCAACTGTCATCGATGATGTACAGCTTGACGTTATGCAGCGGATTGATCAAGTGCCTGTCCCTGAAGGAGCAGGGGCCCCCCGGTTCATGAAATTCGACCCTGCCCAGTTCCCTGTCATCCAGCTTGCACTCAGGGCGAGTGACGAATCGGCGGATGTCCGCAAGGTTGCGGAACAGCTGGAGACAGAGCTGAGACGGACAGAAGGGGTTGCGAGTGTAACCGTTTCAGGCAAGCTTGTGGAAGAAGTGCAGATCTTGCTGGACGAGAAGAAACTTGAAGGCAATGGCCTTGTCCAGTCGGATGTCGTGCAGGCAATCCAGGCGAACCACGTCTCCATGCCGGGTGAGCCTGTCGAAACGAATGACGGCAAGCAGCTGACGACACGGATCATCAGCACACTCACAACCATTTCCGATATACGTGAAGTGACAGTAGGTGTAAATCCGGCGACAGGACAAAAGGTGAAAGTGAAAGACGTAGCTGACGTCGCGCAGCTTGAAGCCAATTCGGACTCACAGACGCGAGCGAACGATGAGAAAGCCGTCCTGATGTCTGTTCTGCAGGAATCTGGCGCCAATACGGCGACTGTTTCGACAGAATTCAAAAAAGCGCTCGACCGCCAATTGGAAAAGAAAGAATTCAAGAATGTCAAAGCAGACATCCTGTTTGACCAGGGAGATTACGTCAAGCTGGCCATTTCGAATATCGGACAATCGCTGATCCTTGGCGGATTGTTCGCCATGATCGTCCTCTTCTCGTTCCTCCGGGGCATCAAAAGTCCGATCATTATCGGGGTTGCGATTCCCTATTCGGTCATCGTGACGTTTGTCTTGATCTTCTTTGCGAAATTCTCGCTGAATATCATGACGCTCGGTGCACTCGCACTCGGCATCGGAATGCTTGTGGACAATGCCATTGTCGTAATTGAAAACATAGAACGGCACCTCGCCATGGGGAAGGCGCCGAAAGAGGCGGCGCGTGACGGGGCGAAGGAAATTGCCGGAGCGATTACCGCTTCGACTCTCACAACGCTGGCAGTCTTTGTGCCGGTCATATTCATCAGCGGCCTGATCGGCCAGATTTTCACCCAATTCGCACTTACTATTTCCTTCAGCTTGTTTGCCTCCCTTGTGGTTGCGCTGACAGTTGTTCCGATGATGGCAAGCCGGATGCTGAAAAAGCCGAAAGGGAATATAGAAGCGCGCAGACGGCGTTCGAAAACATGGAACACATTCGAACGGACGATGAAGTGGTCGCTCGGCCACCGGCTCATTGTACTGGCTGTGACCATCCTTCTGCTTGCGGTGAGTGCCTTCGGGCTGACGCGGGTGGGCACTGAATTCTTGCCGCCGACTGATGAAGGGTTCTTCAGCATTTCTGTTGAATTGCCGAATGGTTCCTCTCTCGCAACAACTAACGATGTAGTGAAGCGGATCGAGGATGAACTCAGGAAAGAAAAAGACGTCGAGGTTTATGTGAGCCTAGTGGGCGGCAATCAGGAGAGCATGGCGCGCGGAGGTTCAGAAACGAATACAGCAGAAGTGTATGTCAAGCTGGTGCCTGTTTCAGACCGTGACCGCTCTATCTTCGAGTTCGTTGATTCCGTGCAGCCAGAAATTACGGATGCGGCTGGAGAGGATGCTGAAATTGGCTTTGACATGCAAACTGCTGCAGGGTCCTCGCCGAACACGTTGACGTTTACTTTGAAAGATATTGACGAGGCGCGCCTCGACGAGACTATTGCGAAACTGGATACAGAGCTTCCTGATCTAAAGGGCGTACTCGAAGTGACTAATTCGCTCGAAGATACAGTCGATGAAATCCATGTTGATATCAACCGGGAAAAAGCGTCTGATCTGGGTCTCGCTCCTTACCAGATTGCGCAATCTGTCAGCGATGTCACCCGCGGTTCATTTGCAACGCAAATCGTTAATAAGCACGGGGAAGTCGTTTCGGTAATGGTTAAATACGAAGAGAAGTATCGGGATAGCATTGCGAAATTGAAAGAGACCAAGCTCAGAACCCCTTCAGGTGTATTTGTCCGCCTTGGGGATGTAGCGAAAATTTCAACCAAGGAAGGCCCGGTATCCATTAGGCGTGTTGACCAGGCGCATTCGGCCTCCTTTACGGTCAAATATAAATCAAGCGAGTCTCTTGGAAGCATGACAGATCGGGTGAACCACCTGATTGACCGCATCGGCATGCCGGAGGAGACGGAACTATCATACGGCGGCGACCGTGAATTGTTCGAAAGCGCGATCAACGACATGATCCTCGCGATCATCCTTGCGGTCATCCTTGTCTATATTGTCATGGCAGCACAATTTGAATCGTTCAAATATCCATTCGTCATCATGTTCTCCGTCCCGCTCATGATCATCGGAGTAGCGCTTGGGCTTTATGTGACCGGCACACCGATCAGTGTGACAGCGGTTATCGGGATCTTGATCCTCGTCGGGATCGTGGTCAATAACGGCATTGTCCTCGTTGACTATATCAATCAGAGGAAAGAAGCCGGATACACTTCGTACGACGCGATCATTGCAGCTGTACGGGATCGTGTCCGTCCCATCCTCATGACGGCGCTCACGACCATTCTAGGCCTTCTTCCGCTCGCGCTTGGTCTGGGGGAAGGGACAGAGATGAACCAGCCGATGGGGATTGCAGTGATCGGCGGGCTGGTCAGTTCGACATTCCTGACCATTTATATTGTTCCGATCATCTATAGCCTGTTTGACCGGGAAACAAGACGCCGGGTAAAACGGAAGCAAGTGAATGGTTGAAGAGGGGACGGGTGAACCGTCCCCTCTTTTTCTATCTTACAATGGACATACTTTGAACACTCGTTACATAGGCTGATAGCGTGCTGAAAACATATGTACAATCGGCACGGCCTTGTGATATACTACTATAAAATCACCCGACAACTTAATAATATCTTTTGACTTGCGTCAAAGGGGAGTAGCTTTAGGGAAACCTATTTCATAGTCGTCAATACATGGCCCCGGCCATCGGTTATGATAGCAGGATATTTACTTCAAATTTCTGACTTAGCGAGACCTTTGCCTTTATTAGGTGAGGGTTTTTTTAATTGCACAAAACAAGGAGGAGCTATTTTGGAAGCAATTTTATTGGAGTATGCATGGGTGCTGGTTGTATTGGTTTTCCTGGAAGGCCTGCTGGCAGCGGATAACGCGGTTGTCATGGCGGTCATGGTCAAGCATCTGCCGAAACTGCAGCAGAAGAAAGCCTTATTCTACGGGTTGCTTGGGGCATTCGTATTCAGATTTGCCGCCCTTTTCATGATCACATTCCTCGTTAATATTTGGGAGATCCAGGCACTTGGCGCGCTCTATTTGCTGTTCATTTCTATTAAAAACTTGATTGACCAGCGGAAAGGTTCGTCAGGCGGGGAAGTGAAGAAACCGAAGAAGCAATCGGGTTTCTGGATGACTGTCCTGAAAGTTGAACTTGCGGACATCGCATTTGCACTCGATTCCATGCTTGCTGCTGTGGCGTTAGCGGTCACATTGCCGGAAATCGGTCATTTCCATATCGGCGGCATCAACGGCGGACAGTTCCTTGTCATGCTGATCGGCGGCATTATAGGCCTGGTCCTCATCCGGTTCGCGGCACGCCAGTTTGTCGTCCTTCTAGAGAAATATCCTTCTCTTGAAACGGCCGCATTCCTTATTGTCGGCTGGGTCGGCGTGAAGCTGGTCGTCCTTACCCTGGCGCATCACAAATTGCAGATCATCGATGAGTCGTTCCCGCATTCCACTGTCTGGAAATTGACGTTCTGGATTGTTCTTGCGGCTATTGCGATCGGCGGATATCTGACTGCAGTCATGAAAAAACGGAAGTAATAGAATCCGGCATTGTGCGTTGTCACATGCCGGATTTTTTATTGCCTGATTGCATGTAGTTACGCTCGTAACGCCCGAATACTCGAAGAATCAGGCTGCCCCTTTATTTTTCCGCCGTCTTTCTCTAAAATGGGAAGATGAGTTCCTTCATTCAGGGAAAGGATAATGGTAACCGATGAGACTTACAAGGGAGAACCTCCATAAATTTACGCCGGCACAAGTGATTGTCTTTTATTATTTTTTAGCGATCGCCTTCTCGTTTCTGCTTTTGAATTTGCCGGGTGTCTATAAGCCGGGCGTGCAAGTTCCACTGCTGGACAGCCTGTTTACCGCGGTCAGCGCGGTAAGCGTTACAGGGCTGACCCCGATCAATATAGGAGCGACATACTCGGTCTTTGGGCTGTGCATGCTGATGCTCGTCCTGCAGATTGGGGGAATCGGCATCATGTCGATCGGCACATTCTTCTGGCTGCTTGTAAAGAAGCGGATCGGGCTGCGTGAGCGCCAGCTGATCATGGTGGACCATAATCAGTACTCGCTTGCAGGCGTTGTGCAATTGATCAAACAGATCGTTGTCATCATCTTTTTGATTGAGCTGATCGGCGGGCTGATCTTGTCCGCTTACTTCACAAAGTTCTACGACACGATACCTGATGCGCTGCTGCATGGCATGTTCATGGCTGTTTCTGCAACGACGAATGCAGGATTCGATATTACCCAGGCATCTATGCTTCCTTATTTCAATGATTATTTTGTACAGTTCATCGTGATGGTGCTCATTATATTAGGAGCGATCGGCTTTCCGGTTCTAATCGAAGTGAAAAGCTATTTTAAGAAGGTTCCGCATTTCCGTTTTTCTTTGTTTACAAAAATTACAACGGTGACGTTCGGCTTGCTTCTTGCGTGGGGAGCCATCATGATTTTCATACTGGAGTCATTCCACTCATTCAAAGGGATGGCGTGGCATGAACGGATATTTACTGCACTTTTCCACTCGGTTTCTGCCCGTTCCGCCGGTTTGACCACTTATGATATTACGAATTTCAGTGATGCAACTGATATTTTCATCAGCTCCCTTATGTTCATCGGGGCATCTCCGAGTTCGGTTGGCGGAGGGATCCGGACAACGACATTCGCAATTGCGGTGCTATTCCTGATCAACTTTGCACGGGGCAGGGATGTCATCCATATTTTCAAGCGACAAGTGAAGCTGATCGATGTCTTCAGATCATATGCGGTCATTTTGCTGGCAGCTGTGATGGTCATGACTGCTTTGCTCATCCTGCTCGTCACCGAGAAAGGCATACCAGTCGTACCTTTGCTCTTTGAAATTACGTCGGCATTCGGTACATGCGGCATGTCGCTCGGGGTCACGTCGGATCTTTCATGGATTGGCAAGTTAATCATCATGGTCCTCATGTTCATCGGGCGTGTAGGGCTGATCTCCTTCCTTTACACACTCGGCGGCAGGACGAATAAAACGAATTACCATTATCCGAAAGAACGTGTCATTATCGGATAAATCAATTAAAAAAGCATCCGGCTGCAGTTGCGCCGGATGCTTTTTTAATTGATGGCGGCTGCCGCTTCCATGAACCGGAATTCAGGTTTGCCGTCTTTTTTGAAAAAGGTGACCAAATAGCCTTCTGTCTTTTGATAATCGGATCCTGCAGCCTTTCCTGGATGGACATGCAGCTTTGTCATATATGTCTGTTTCCGGAGCGACCGGATCGTCTGTTTCCTGTCGTCTGATATAGTTAGATCGGTGCTGGCAAGCAGTGTTGTTTCAAGAGCCTGCAATTCATGTTTGCTAAGCAGGTCGCTCCACCAGATTTTCCGCGGCTGGAACGAATGCAGTGCCAAGTAATCCATCTTCATGAGACTTTTGACAATTTCCATATCGGCTTCCCCGTGTTCCGCAAGAAACTCTTCCAATCTCGTAAAGAGATCCTGAAGCTGGTGCCCGATCCTTGACCAGCCGCGCGTTTCCCAGAATGAACCGAACTGCTGGAAAAAGTCGAATGGCGTCTCGAAAACATGGGTGACCAGATACTCGACAGTATGGGGAAGTCTGCCGTCGTTCCAATACTTCTCAAGGACGTCTTCCGTCTGTTTGATGCGAATGATGTCATCGAACGATAAAACATTATTGGCCAGGATCTCATAGGGGGCAACATCTACATACGAATATCCGTATTGCTCTGCCTGGATGCGCAGGCCAGTTCCGCGAAGCAGCTTCAGGAAACCGAGCTGCAATTCTTCAGGCCGCAATTCAAAGACGTCATTGAATGTCTTACGGAAAGAATCATAATCCTCTTCGGGCAGTCCGGCAATCAAATCCAAATGCTGCGCAATTTTACCGCCCTCTTTAACCATCCGCACCGTTCTTGATAACTTCTCGAAATTCTGTCTCCGTTTGACCAGCTCATTTGTCAGGTCATTGGTCGATTGCACGCCGATTTCAAAACGGAACAGCCCTTCCGGCGCATTCTCATTCAGAAATTCGATTACTTCCGGCCGCATGATATCACCAGTGATTTCAAACTGGAACACGGTGCCTGGCTTATGTTCGTCAATTAGGAACTGGAACATCTCCATAGCATAACTGCGGCTGATATTGAACGTCCTGTCGACAAACTTGATTGTTTTCGCGCCATGTTCCATCAAGTACCTGATATCGTCTTTAATCGCTTCCCGGTTGAAATACCGGACTCCGACTTCAATGGATGACAGGCAGAACTGGCAAGAGAACGGACAGCCTCTGCTTGTCTCGATATAGGTGACCCGGTTTTTCAGCCCGCTCTTATCCTCGTCGAAACGGAAAGGGGAGGGAAGCTCGCGCAAGTCCAGTTTAGGGCCCGGGGCATTCACTCTAAGACGGCCATCTTCCATATAAGCGATTCCTTGCACGTCACTCAATTCGGCTTTTCCAGAGTGCCAGTCCAGCAACTGCTTGAAGGTGCGCTCTCCTTCACCGATGGCGATAAAATCTATTTCCGGCACTTTATGCAGCCATTGATCGTAGTCATATGTCACCTCCGGACCGCCTGCAACAATGACTAGGCCGGGGTTCGCTGTCTTAAGCGCCCGGATCACTTTGATCGACTCTTCGATATTCCAGATGTATAGACTGAATCCAACAATATCAGGACTTTTTTTATAAATATCAGATACTATGTTCATAGTGGGGTCTTTTATTGTATACTCTAAGATAATGGGACTATATTCAGGCTCTGCAAAAGCTTTCAAATAGCGAAGTGCTAAATTCGTATGGATGTACTTGGCGTTCAAAGTTGTAAGGACGATACTCATAGTGGGACTCCTTTATCGCTTTAATGGGAATGTAATTTAATCGGTTCGAACTATGTTATTAGCAACAACAATATGGAATAATCTGAATTAAGGATTCTTCTTCGTTATGAAATAGCGGCATCTTTTCGGGCGCGGTTACATATTGTTTGAAAAGGGCAAACAGGAGGTAGCAATTTGATAAATAATACACAACCTGACATGGATAGTGCTTCTTTTATCATGAATGACCGGTGCAGGCCAGGACTCTTGCTTTCAATGGATGGAACCATCTGTGAAATGAATGAGCCATTCAGGGTTTATTTTTGGTCGGGACATTGCAATTCGATCAAAGACTTCATAGATCCGTCATCCATCGAAGCGTGGGATGCTTTTTCGACACGCGTGACAGGCACAAATCAGATGATACTCCAAAACGGATCAATGTCAATCACTACGGAGGACGGCGTGAAAAGCATCGATACGCATCTGTTCTACTTTCCTGTTATGAATAAGATAGGCGTGCTATTTGAAGCGCCGCGTCTTCAGCCATATTTGCCGATCAAATCATACTACAACGCCTTCCGGTTTGCCCATAATTTTATCATGCTTGTCAATGACGATGGTAAGATCTGCGAAGTGAATGAAAAAAGTTTTGAGTATCTGAACATAAAACGAAATAAGCTGATTGGCATGCAGATCAGCGAAGTTGCAAAACTTTTTCCTGAACTGTCTTCAGACAAGCTGCACAGCCAACTGCATGCAGCAAAGGCTGCAGGTTTTTCAGTCATGGTCAAACGGTTTGAAAAAAGTCCGGACGATACGAGATTCTATCAGATTAGCATCTCTTACGATAGTGATACGAATAATTACCTCATTCAGCTTGTCGACGTGTCTGACCGCGAAAAGCTTGAAGACCAGCTGGCTCACTCGGGTTCACTGTCAACGGTTGGACAGCTGGCAGCGAGCGTTGCTCATGAGATCCGAAACCCGATGACGACATTGAAAGGATTCATCCAACTGCTGAGCTCCACAGCGACAGATGATTCGAGCAGGTACATCTCTGTCATTGAAGATGAAATCAGAAGGATGGAGTCGATCTTGAGCGAGATGCTGATCCTGGCCAAACCAAAAAATCATAAAAAGGCATCAGTATCAGTGAATTCATTGGTTGCAGACATGATTGCCATCATGCAGCCGAAGGCGCTGTTCGAAGGCATCACTATTGTTTGTAAAAATGACGTGGAAGGTATGCCTTCTGTTTTTGGCGATGTGGATAAACTAAAGCAGGTGCTTTTGAACCTGTTTAAAAACTCGCTTGAAGCGATGCAAACGGGCGGTACTCTTTCCGTCGTCATGACCGGTTCTGATCAGCATGTGGAATTGTCCATTGCGGACACCGGCAAAGGGATGCCTCTCCATCAGCTTAACCAGGTGTTCATGCCGTTCTTCAGTTCAAAAGCCGGGGGAACGGGACTAGGCCTTCCGTTTGTCCTCAAGACAGTGGAAGAACACGGAGGAACCGTAGCAGTCGAAAGCGAGGTCGGCAAAGGCACCCGGTTCATATTGAAATTTCCTCGGGAAGAGGCAAAGACAACAGCAGCGCTCAAGCAGCCTGCAGTATTATGACCCTTTTGACAGGTTCATAGAGTGACGCTATAATGATAGCATCTTTGCACGAGAGTAAAGGTGGCACTTTAATATGGAAAGAGAAGAAATTGAACGCGCCTTAAAACTGTTCATCGTGTTGAACAGGGCCAGCAAAGTTATATCCGAAGAAGCGAACCGGCTGATTGCAGAATCGGGACTGAATCCGACTGAATTCGCCGTATTGGAACTCTTATATCATAAAGGCCAGCAGCCAATTCAAAAAATCGGTCAAAAGGTTTTGTTGCGCAGCGGTTCAATGACATACGTCGTCGACAAGCTGGAGAAGAAAGGTTTGCTTGAACGGATTTTATGCGATGCAGATAAGCGCATCACTTTTATGTCGATTACCGAAGCAGGCAAGCAAAAGATTGACTCTGTATTCCCTGCCCACGAACGCAACATCAGGGATTTGTTGGCAGCTCTGACGGCAGAAGAGCAGGAACAGGCCATCCAGCTCTTGCGAAAGCTTGGATTGTCCATCAGAAACCTGTCCATGTAATTTGAAAAGCTCTGCCGAATGTGAAGTTGACTCACATTCGGCAGAGCTTTTTTGATATGTCAATTCGTATTTTCAATAGTGTTCGCCATCTTCAGGAACAGGTCTGTATGTTCATTGGCCGGTGCATCGTAAACGACTACCCGAACAAGCAGGGAGCCCCTTTTGAATACGGCGCCGGTCGTGATGACTTCATCGGAAGAGGAAGTGAATGCCTCTGGCTGTTCGATGTCTCCATTTGATAACAAGGCAAGTGTATCGGTTGAATCACTGACGGTGCCGTCCGTGGATGCAGCAAGCAAGTCCTTTGTATTGTCGACAAGCTCGTCATAGCCTGCTTCGTCGTAAGGCCGTGTTTCAATCCGCATGAACGATTCAGCATCATCGTCAGCATAGAGGACATCACGCCCAGGCTCTTCGCCGGTAAGGGTGTAGCCTGGAACTACCTCGATGGAAAAGTCTTGTGTATCACTAGTTACACGTTCTCCGTCTTCGAGCTGGCCATCTGCAGGGTCGGCCGCAGTTTCGCTTCCGCTCGCAGTTTCTTTATCGGCTGATTGCTGGTTCTGATCTTGTTCAACTGTCTTTACGCTATCCGTCTGCTTGTCCGTTGTGAGATTGTCCGAGTCACTGCCACAAGCCGCCAGCATCACAGACGCTGCCATTGTCAACGATATCATTTTCCAATTGAGTTTCATCGCAAATCCCTCCTGATTAAGTAGACGTGCTAGACATTCCAAATGTTTCACTGATCGCTGCCATGGATAATTGTGTATCTTTTATGGTTTACAACGGTTTTTTCTTCTAAGCCGAGGTCATTGAAATTCTCCATGAATGTCAAGTCGACAATGACCGAGTTCTCATTCACTTTTTCAACAATCCCTTGCAAGCCATCTCTGAATTCTATGATGTTTCCTACTTCTGCGATCTTCATCTTGCATTGCCCCTTCCAGCATAAATTCTTTTCTAGTTTGCCTGAAAATCCTCTAGGAGTAAAGAGATTTACAAGGAACAAGACTTCCAATTGATCGGAAGCAGCCTTTTACAAAGTTTTTTTATCTTAACATACCACTTTTCAATCAATTTCATGTATAATGATAATTTAGTATCCGAGTATAATATGGAAGGGGACTGCCGTGGGATGGGAATGGAGGAAGAAATTGAGACGGTACGAAAAGAACTGCTTTTATCAGCGGAGCAAAAGGGCCTTCACTCACGAGAAACCTTGGAATTGAGCAAGAGACTGGATGCTTTGTTAAATGCATTCAGTTTTGAAGGCGATATATATAATAACTAGACAGCAAAGGGGAATCTGCTATGACTGCAATTACAGATTTTAAACAAGAATTGAATAAAGCGATCATCGGAAGGGAGAAAGAATTCGACCTGATGCTGATCGCTCTTTTGCAGCAAGGACATGTATTGCTTGAGAGTGTGCCTGGCTCAGGGAAAACGATGATGGCGAAAAGTTTTGCGAACGCTTTCAAAGGCGGTTTCAAGCGTGTGCAGTTCACTCCTGACGTCCTGCCGTCGGATGTTACGGGCATCCGTTTCTACAACCCGCAAAGCCAGGATTTCGTACTGAAGGCAGGCCCTGTCATGACGAATATACTTCTTGCCGACGAAATCAACCGTGCTACGCCTCGGACGCAGTCCAGCCTGCTGGAGGCGATGGAGGAGCGGCAAGTGACGATTGACGGGGAAACGATGAAGCTGCCCGAGCCTTTCATGGTCATTGCGACGCAGAACCCGATTGAATCACAGCAAGGGACATTCCCGTTGCCTGCCGCGCAGCTTGACCGGTTCCTTTTTAAATTGACGATCGATTACCCGTCGTTCGAGGAGGAGCACGAGATCCTAAGGCAATATGGCAATGCACGAAGCGAAGTTCAAACAAAACCGATCATAGACGCGGAGACGGTCAAAAAGTGGGCACTGGAAGCTTCTGAAGTGACAGTCCATGAAGATGTTGAGAAATATATCCTGAAAATCGTCAGAGCAACACGGGAACATGCATTCCTTGAACTCGGCCTCAGTTCCCGTGCTGCGCTCGCCATTTTGCAGGCAGTAAAAGCGAACGCCTATATCGGCGGCAGATCGTTCGCAACGCCGGATGATGTCAAGGCTATTTTGCCTGCTGCGGCCATTCACAGGATGGAACTTTCGACAGAAGGCGTCCTTACAAAGAGTCTGGCGGATATCCTGCAAGAAATCGTCAGCTCAATTCCCGCTCCTATTGAGGCGACGGTCTGATGACTTGGATAAGATATGAGAATGGGTTTAAATGGATCCATAATGCGATGCTGCTCACAACCGCATTTTTCATGCTCACTTTCATATTCGCGCAGGTACTGCTGGCTGCATGTTTCGCCGCAGTGTTCGCGATGCTCGCTTTTCAGAACTTTTATTTCTCGAAAGTGGGCAAGGATGTGACAGTCCGACTGAAGGGCGAGCAGAAAAGATTTCTTGTCGGGGACGAGGATGAGCTTGTATTCCTGTTCGAAAACGGCAAAATACCGATCTGGAATGCGACATTGACGTTGTCCATCCAAGATGCTGTGGCTCCGAGTGAAGATAATACAAAGCATTTTAGCGGAATCTATGATTTCTCTGTGCCGTTTGCGATAGGCCGTAACAAGCAGGTTGAATTGCGGATTCCGTTGCAGGGGAAAAGGAGAGGGCTCGCACATATTACCCGCGTCATGCTTGAAATACCACATCTATTTGGCGACGGGAATGTACTTATGGAATTGGATGAGCCGGTGCGTTTCGAAAATATGGTCTACCCGAACCTGAGGCCGATCAGCGGAGGGCTAAAATCCTCGCCATTCAGGCCGGGGGAAATTGAGCAAAGGCAGTCTTTGTATCAGGATGCTTTTCAACCAATCGGCACGCGGGATTACGTCCCGACCGACCGGTTCGATCAAATCCACTGGACGGCAAGCGCCCGGATGCAAAAACTCCAGACCAAGCAGTTTTTGCCCGTCAGCGATCAAAACATCATGCTTGTCCTGAATGTACTGGAAAAAGACCATCGTGCGAATGATTTTGAATCAAGGATAGAAGTTCTGGCATCGTATGCTAAATATTGTATGGATCATGACATTCCGTATGCAGTCTCGATCAATATCAAGACGTTTGGCGCGACTCCCTATATATACTTGCCGGCCGGAAAAGGAAAGGTGCATTTTCAGCAGACAATGGAGACACTTGCCCGCATATCGGATAAACATGCGAAAATACCTTTTGAAAACATGCTGTTGAATCTGGAGGCAAAAGGCAAACTTCCGTCCACGATCATTATGATCAGCCATGGTAGTTTGAAAGTGGATGCAATCGTCCAGCAGTGGTCTCGGAAATACAGTGTTACGCTGGATAGTTTCAGTGAAGGAGATGAAAATGCGTGGGAACCTTTGCAAATGACAGGAACAGATTCGTCCACAGTGAAAGGCTGATCGTTGAACTTTTCCTGCTCACCTATATCTTTGTCTTTTTCCTGGGTGAAACGACTACCTTTATGCCGTATATTTGGCTTGGTATATCGATTGCAGGGGGAATCCTCGCCTTTTTCATTTTCGGGAATAGGGATTTCTCAATTTTACTCGGTCTGGCTATATCTCTTGCCATTACGTTGCCGCTTCTGCTCCTTGGAGCACCGGTGTTCAATGTAGCCATTTTCTTTGTATACGCATTTTGGAGACTTCAATCGAACTTTGGCAATGGACGTTTGAATGGATGGCCGTTCTTATTCTTAAATTCCATTGTGTTTATCGTATTTTATTTTCTCTCTCGCCTAATTTTATCTTATGGTGATTATCTTCCGCTGATGATCCAGCAAAGTATGATTTATTTGCTTACATCATTTCTTTTCTTTTTCATACGGATGGTGACCATTTGGATTACAAGCCGGATGCAAGGAAACTTCCGGGCGAAGGAAGCTGCCGGAGTTTTTGGTGCAATCATCGGTTGTGGCGCGGTTGCCTTTTTGGCTGTATTTTTCGGGTTGGAGAAGTTCCGCCTGGCTCTTGCCGGTATTTTCGGATTCGCTTTCAAAGGTGTTTTTGAAATGTTTGGTAAGGCTGTAGCCCCTGTGTTAGATTCAATTCGAGAAAAGGCGGAGCAGAAACTCGTTCCAGTAGAAGAATCCGGACCTGTGGATTTTGAAATGGAAAAAGCCCATACGATCTATGGAAACTCTTCTAACTTCTTTGAAAACATGACAATCACTATCGCTATTTTGCTTCTCGCAGCATTTTTCATCTACCTGCTCTGGAAAAAAAGGAAGAAGCGGGATGGCGAAAAACAGCCTTCCTATACTTTTTTACGGAGAGGAAAGAGGGAGCCTGTGACAGAGCGAGTGATACTATATGATTATTCCGCCGCGAATGACGAAATCCGGAAAGCGTTTAAGATGTTTGAAACCAAGGCCCAATCAAATGGTCTGCCACGCAGTCGCGGAGAAACGGTGCCAGAGTGGTTTAAACGGATGGGATGGGGCGCAAATGAAGTCATTTTCAAATCATATGATAAAGTACGATACGGATCCATACCATCAACAGAGCATGAGCTGAAACAGTTCAAACATGAAATACATGCCATCAGCGAAAAATATTTTAAAAAAGATGTTTAAGGATGTTTCAGTTGGGGGATATTACTATTGAACACAGCAACATTCTCATTTCCCCCTTTTGAGGACAGAACCATTTAAATGGTTCCGTCCTCCTTTTTTGTTTTCTGTGCAGCTGAAGTTTGATACGATAAAGAAAATGGGCATGGAGGTTTTTAAATGGGACAGTCTATAGGCTTTATCGGTTCTGGCGTAATGGGAGCCAGCATTATCAATCACTTACTGCACGCCGGCCATGAAGTGACAGTACATACAAGAACGCGTTCTAAAGCTGAATCATTAGAAGCAGCAGGCGCGTTGTGGGCGGATACGCCGAAAGAGGCAGCGGCGGGCAAAGATCTAGTTTTCACAATGGTCGGCTATCCGCAAGATGTTGAGCAAGTTTATTTTTCAGAAGATGGGATTTTCGAAGCGGCAGAGAGTGGACAGATCTACATCGATATGACGACTTCAAGCCCATCTCTCGCAGAACGGATCTATAAGCGGGCGGAAGACGTTGGCATCAGCGCTCTCGATGCTCCGGTCTCTGGCGGGGACGTCGGTGCCCGAAATGGAACGCTGTCGATCATGTGTGGCGGGAGCAGAGAGACGTTTGAGAAAATGCTTCCCGTTTTTGAAACGTTCGGGAAGAATATCGTCTATCAAGGGAAAGCAGGCGCAGGCCAGCATACAAAGATGTGCAACCAGATTGCGATTTCCACGAATATGATCGGTGTCTGCGAAGCGCTCGCCTATGGGAAGAAGGCTGGACTGGACCTCGATGTCGTACTCCAATCGATTGAGGCGGGAGCCGCGGGTTCCTGGTCGCTGTCGAACTTGGCACCCCGCATGCTGAAGGATAATTTTGAACCTGGTTTCTACGTGAAACATTTTGTGAAGGATATGGGAATCGCATTAGAAGAGGCAGAAAGGATGCAACTCAAACTGCCGGGTCTGGAATTGGCTAAAAAATTATATGATGAACTGGTTCAGGAAGGATACGACTCTAAAGGGACACAGGCCCTTTACATGCATTATGTTAAACAATAAGAAGAAGACGGGGCTGTCCAGGGAATCAGTGAAAGCTGATTCCCTGGACAGCCCTTTTCCGGCCAACCGACTACCGAGCGGCATTTCTCCAAACCCGCTGCTTTTCAGGCTCATGGGACAGCCATGGCTTTTCATGCATTTTATGAATCAAAATAGGAAGAACGAAACCTGTTGGTGTTCTGGACAATCGGCCGCCTCTTCTTTTGGTCGTCCCGTGCCTTTTTAGGAGAGATACGCTGTTGTTGGGGCTTTTCAGACGGTGCGGGAGAAATGAATTGTTCCAGGATTTCCTTCGCAGCTTTCAGGCCCATCCGTTCTTTAGGGTTCCGATATGTCGCATCCTGTTCACCTAAATGGGGCAATGTGAGAAAATCCTCTTTCTCCGGAATGGTATGGAAGAGAAATTCGGAGCATTTCACGAGGACTGTCGAACTTTGCTTGCTAAATTGAGGGTTTTCTACAAAATGAAGGCCAATTTTTTGCGCTTTGCCTTCCTCCAAAAGTTTTTTGATCGCTGCATTTTTTAATGAATATAGGGATGTCTTATCCAAGGCCGTTTTTGCGTGGCGATTCACCGTGTAAATGGCGATAGCAATTGAATGTAAATCCATGACGACTTCCAAAGAAAGCCTCCTTGCTTATAAAGTCTGTAATCTCATATCTTATTCCCATCATAATGGAAGAACGGCAACCTGGCAAATTTTATGTCGGAAAAAAAGTGAATCCTAGTGAATTCTCTATTTTTTTGTCGATATAAAAGGTATACTCGAAACAATAGCTGTTATAGTTGACCGGAATGCAATAACTCTTTGTTTCACTTATTTTGCGCGCTACATATACGGAGGCTTTCATCATGGTTAATAACAAGACAAAGGAAACATATGCATCATACATGGAAGCGTATGTCACTTCGCATCCGGCCACAATGTCGGTGCTTCTCGCAAAGGATAGAGGAGAAGAGTACCGGGTCCTGCTAGCGAATGAAGCGGCAGTATGCCATTTCCTATATGATGATGGACAGGATGCCTCCACGTTCTTCGGAAGTATTTGGGATGTTGTCGAAAATTTATTGGGTAACGGAAATGAAACCGCGAGAACACTCATCCAATCAGGAGATGATCACCATGCCCTTTATGAGATTGTGGCCATGCCGCTGGAATCTGAAGAGTATGATCGTCTCGCCTGGGTGGATTTTCGTATACAGAAAGAGCTGGCAGAGGAATGCGATGCGAAGGAATATATTGAGGAGAAGTACATATCCTTCATCCAGAATAACTACGCACCGATTGTCACAGTGAACGAGATAGGCGCCATCCTCCATACTAACGAGGCGGCAATCAAAGCGATTGGCCAGCAGCAGGATGAGATGGAGGGAAGGCTGTTCGCGGACTTGATTGTTGAAAAAAAGCGTAAGGAATTCAACCAATTTCTAAAAAAAGCCTTTACCGGTATATCATCTGAGATGGAGGGCGGCATGTATGTCAGAAGGGAAGACCATCCCCTCGCCGTCCATATCCGGACAATCCCGATCTACGCAAACGGGAAAATCGCTGAAGTACATTTAGTCTTGCAAGACTCCATGTCGTACTTTAAAAACAGTAAAAAGTGGATTTTCCTCTCTTATCATGATCCGTTGACAGGTCTTTGGAATAGGAAGGCGCTTAAGGAGCACTTTGAACAGGATGCAGAAGAAGCGAGGCTGAACAAGGAGCATCTGTCATTCGTCCACATTGATCTGGACCGCTTTAAGACTATCAATGATGCTCTAGGAAGAAATGGTGCTGACGATATCCTGAAAGCTATAGCAGAGCGGCTGAAAATCATCACGCCGCGTACTGCTAAGTTATATCGTAATGGCGGAGATGAATTCATCATTACCATCAGCAGCCAGACGCTTGCCGAGGTGGAACGGTTTGCACAGAAACTGCTGAGTGATTTCACAAAGCCGTTTTATTATGATCATCAGGAGTACTTCATTTCCGCTTCAATCGGCATATCCGTTTTTCCAGAGGATGGGGAATCGCTGGAAGGGCTGCTGCACCAATGCGAACGGGCGATCCTTTACGTAAAAGACAGAGGACGCGCACATTATCGGTTTTATCAGGAGGAGATGAACGAAGCTTTTCCTGATACTGCTCTGATGGAAGCCCATTTGAGGAGAGCGATAGAATTTGACGAGTTTGAGATTCATTATCAGCCGCAAGTCAATTTGCGCACCGGGCATATCAGCAGCTTTGAGGCGCTGCTTCGCTGGAATAACCGTAAATTCGGTTTTGTTTCACCGGCGACTTTCATACCGCTTGCGGAAGAAGCCGGCCTAATCCATAAGATCGGTGAATGGGTACTTGACCGGGTCTGCGGACAGTTGAAGGAATGGGCGGATAAACAATATAGACAAGTCCGTATCGCTGTCAATATTTCACCTCAGCAATTCAGGACGGGGACTCTTGCGGATAATGTGAAAGCAATGATTGATAAGCATTGTATTGCACCTTCTTCATTGGAAGTGGAGATTACGGAAAGCGCCCTCATGCATATGAATGATACACTTGCGACTCTGAATGAATTGAAGGACATCGGCGTGGCAATATCAGTGGATGACTTTGGGACGGGCTATTCCTCTTTAAGTTATTTGAAGTTATATCCGATTGACATTATCAAGATCGATCGTTCGTTTGTGCAGGATATCGAGTCGGATAAGAAAAATGAGGCGATTGCAAAGACAATCATCAACCTTGCCCATAATCTTGGGATGGAAGTGATTGCAGAAGGTGTCGAGAAGGAGCTTCAAGTGAAGATCCTGCTTGAAGCGGACTGCCAGAAAGCACAAGGATTCTTGTTCAGCAAAGCGGTTCCCGCTGATGAAATCGTCCATAAATACTTCTTGGCCGAATGATTTATATCCGTCTTTGTGGCATAGCTTGCCACAAAGACGGCTTTTGCATTTATCTATTCCCGGCACCCTAGATTTATCGCAATATAGGAAAGAATATGATAGAATGAGTGAGTATTCATTCACTTAAGGGGGTTTTGTCATGTTTGACGGGAAAGTGATCATTGTGACAGGCGGATCTAGCGGTATGGGGAAGGCAATGGCGAAAAAGTTCGCGGAAGAAGGAGCGGATGTAGTCATCACCGGCCGGGACCCGGAACGCCTGGAAGAGGCGAAAAAGGAAATCGGCGACAAGGCAAGCACGTTCCAGATGGATGTCAGGGATACGGAATCAGTCAATGCGATGGTGGAGTTTGTTGACCGGAAGTTCGGTAAGATAGATGGACTGGTGAATAATGCGGCAGGAAATTTCCTTGTGAATGCGGAGGATCTCTCTCCGAATGGCTGGAAAGCGGTCATCGATATCGTCTTGAACGGCACCTTCTACTGTTCTAGCGCAGTCGGAAAGTATTGGATTGATAAAGGACAGAGGGGCGCCATCTTGAATATGCTTGCGACGTATGCATGGGATGCAGGTCCAGGAGTCATCCACTCGGCGGCGGCAAAAGCGGGTGTCATGTCTCTGACACGCACACTTGCTGTGGAATGGGGCAGGAAATACGGCTTCCGCGTGAATGGGATTGCACCAGGGCCGATTGAGCGGACCGGCGGCGCGGAGAAGCTGTTCCAGTCCGAAAAGGCCAAGGAACGCACCATCCAATCGGTGCCGCTCGGCAGGACAGGCACCCCGGAAGAAATCGCGGAGCTTGCTGCTTTCATCCTTTCCGATAAAGCTTCCTATATGAATGGCGAAATCGTCACGCTTGACGGGGGTCAATGGCTGAATCAATATCCTTTTTAATAAAGTGATGAAATGAAGGGATAGAATAGCGGTTTTAGTGCATCCTTCTAGCAACGAATCGTGCAGGAGGAACCCAATGATCTCTTATTTCTTCGATGTCTGGATCATACCGATCATCATTTTTCTAGCAGTGGTCGCGGTCATCGGCTTTGTGGCAATCCGCAAGATGAAGACGCCCAAAGTCGTTCTCAGTGAAACGGACCATTCGATCGGGGATGCGGTGCAAGAACACCCATTCACCGTAAATCCCGTTCTCTGGGTCATCTTGTTAGGTGCCATCTTTATCGGCATCGTCATCTTTTATTATTGGGCCTCTTCTATTTATTGAAGAGGTCTTTTTTGTGTTTGTGTCCTGCATCAATTTCCCGAAATGGAAATTTCACCGAGCGGCGCCGGCTATTCTTATGGTATGATGGGGTAGTAGATTCCATTTGAATAGTTTAGCTACAGAAGGAGCGGATTTACTTTGATTTCTGTCAACAGCAGGGATTTCCTTTTCACGCCGATTGCCGAGTTTCTGATACCATCTGAGAAAGTGGCACATGTGCAAATTGGCAATAATGCGGAACACGCCCTTCTCGTCCTCACTAAAACAGGATATTCCGCGATTCCGGTTTTAGATGCCCAAAACAAATTGAAAGGCTTGCTGGGCATAGGGATGATCACAGATTCGATTTTAGGCCTTGAACGCATTGAGTTCGAGCGGCTTGATGATATAAAAGTCGATGAAATTATGCAGACTGATATACCGAATATCAAAACGACAGACCGGTTCCAAAAAGGGCTCGATCTTCTTGTCAACCACCCTTTCCTCTGTGTGACGGATGAAGACGGCGTGTTTGCGGGCATCCTTACAAGACGGGTCGTTTTAAAACAATTCAAGAAATACATTTATTCTGCTCAATAATGGCGGACTGATACAACACAAAGTAAACGTTCACACAAAATTGACAAGCGGACAAAATCGAAAGGCTCCGGATTGGAGTCTTTTTTTGTACCGTCAACAAAGAGGAGGCATTTTCCTATGAAACGATCCACAATGACCAAACGGCCGCTTGTCCTCATATCCGTCATGCTGGCCATGTTCATGGGTGCCGTGGAAGCAACAATTGTCTCCACAGCAATGCCCGCAATCGCGGGGGATTTGGGAGGCTTTTCGAGGTATAGTTGGATATTTTCCGCTTATCTGCTCATGAGTACAGTCACCGTTTTGATCTACGGCAAACTCGCGGACTTGTTTGGCCGCAAGCCCGTCTTTTTCATCGGTCTTACCATCTTCCTGCTCGGCTCCATCCTTTGCGGTTTTGCCGGATCGATGGAGCAGCTCATCGCCTTCAGGCTTGTACAAGGGCTTGGAGCAGGTGCTGTCATGCCGATTGCGACGACTATTGTGGGAGATATATACACGACAGAGGAACGGGCGAAAGTGCAAGGCTATTTATCAAGCGTCTGGGGGATTTCTGCAGTTACCGGACCGGTCATCGGAGGAGTCATCGTCCAGTATGTGCATTGGAAATACGTGTTCTGGGTGAATATTCCGCTTGGATTGCTTGCAATGGCGGGTATTTTCTTCTTCCTGAATGAAACGAAGACGACGAAGAAGGCTGTCATAGATGTGAAAGGGGCTTTGCTGCTGACACTGTCACTTACGACGGTTTTATTATGGCTTGTGGAAGGAGGACAATCCTTCGGCCGGCTTTCCTTCCAAGGGATTGCATTGCTCTTGATCGGCTCTATCATGGTGTTCCTTTTTGTAGTGACTGAGAGAAGGGCTGCGGATCCAATATTGCCGTTTACTATTTGGAGAAATCCGGTGATTCTCTACGCGAACATCGTCTCTTTGACGACTGGCGTCATCATGATTGGAATATCGACCTACTTGCCAACCTTTGTGACAGGCATCATGGAACAGCCTGCGATCATCGCTGGCTTCGCGCTCACTTCCATGTCGATCGGCTGGCCGATTGCCTCTTCCGTCGCAGGTCATTTGCTGATCCGGTTCGGCACGTTTGCCGTCTCGTTTGCAGGTGGTTTGTCACTTGTTCTCGGTGCGCTCTTGTTTGTCTTGATGACGGGCAGCTCTGGACCTGTATGGGCCGCGGCAGCCAGTTTTTTCATCGGGGTCGGCATGGGGTTGACGAGCACTGCTTTCATCGTAACGATCCAAGGGGCGGTCACGCGTGAGCAGAGAGGCGCGGCGACCGCTGCGAACATGTTCATGCGGAATTTCGGGAACACAGTCGGTGCTTCCATCTTCGGTGCGGTGCTCAACAGTTCACTTCTTTTGTCATTCAAGAGAAGCGGCCAGGATTTCAGCGTCGATGATATCAATTCATTGCTGACAGAAGAGACGAGATCCGCATTGCCTGCGCATCTTCTGAATGATCTGCAGCAATCACTTGCGGCATCTCTGCACAATGTCTATCTGGCGGCCGGCTTATTCGCGGTCATCAGTGTGCTTTTCATACTGCGCATACCAAGAGGAAGGGGTGTTCAACATGACAACGACAGAACTTGAAATCATTAAGGCGCTGGCTGAAGAAGGGAATATGAGAAAGGCTGCGGAGCGACTTTTCCTTTCGCAGCCGGCTCTTTCCCAAAGGCTGCAGACGATTGAAAAAGAATGGGGGACGATGCTGTTCATCCGTTCACAGAAAGGGCTGGAGCCTACACCTGCAGGAGAGCTTGTGATCGCCTATGCGAAAGAGACAATTACGAGAAAAGAGGAGACGGCAGAAATGATCGCATCGATGGCGAATAAGATTCACGGAACTCTGAAGATCGCATGCGCTTCGATTGTCGGCCAGACATGGCTGCCGCTCGTGCTAAAGGAATATGTAAGCGCCTACCCGGATGCGAAAATCTCGCTCATGACAGGTTGGAGTTCTGAAATTGTCAAAGCGCTTTACGAAGGCGATGCCCATGTCGGCATCGTGCGGGGGCAAGTCGACTGGAAAAGCAAGAAGACGTATCTATTCAGGGATCAGCTGTACTTGGTGGATAAGGAAATACAGTCACTTGAAGAACTGGCGGACAGCGAACGGCCTTTCATCCAATTCAAAAGTGATTCCAATTACTACATGGAAATCCAGCGCTGGTGGCAGCGTCATTTCTCGAAGAATCCAAAACGCCAGATCACGGTCGATCAGATTGAAACATGCAAGCAGCTGGCCTTGAATGGAATCGGATATGCCATCCTGCCGTCCATCACCTTTCATGGCGACGAGGATGTCCATAAGATCCCTCTCCTGAATAGTGAGGAGGAATTTGAATTGACGAGAGATACATGGCTTATCGGTTATGAATCATCCTTTGCCCTAAAGCAGGTTAGTGCGTTTGCGGACATTGTAGAGCGGCGTGCAGAAGTAGTAAGAAAAGAGGCGGATTTTTGATAACGTGGAACTTTCTCTGTCTCCTTGCGTACTAATTATGTAGAATTATCCTTGATTACATAATATGTCTTCTGCTGGACTGGATAAAAAAGTAGAAGAACAGGAGGACACGGAGAATGTGGAATAAGATTTGGGGAGGATTCGTTCTTCTATTGGTGCTATCAGTACTGGCGCCGCCTATATATGCGCAAGCTGCCCCCGAACTGAAAGCGACGGTGACGGCAGGTCTTGACGGCAAAGCCAAATATGGCCGTGGGGCGCCAGTGACAATTGTTGTTGAGAACACAGGCACGCCGTTCAGCGGCGATCTGATTGTCGATCTTCAGCAGACGTATGACTCGGGAGTCGGTGAGGCATTTCCGCTTGATATCGGCACCGGAGAGACAAAGACGGTTACTTTTATCATCCCGTCGATCAATGATTACAACATGCAAGGGCCAAATACGAAAACAATCCATTTCTTTGAAGGAGGATGGAGGAAAGGGAAAGAGCTCGACCATAAAGGTGCTAAACAGATTATCACCGCACTGTACTATGATGATGTGCGCACACTGGTTGCTTTTTCTTCCAATCTGGACCGGCTGGCAGCACTGCGCGGTGTGAGATTCGCCAATATTTCAACTACCCAGCTGATTGACGCTTCAAAAATCGGGGCTGTAAAGTTTCCCACGGAAAAAGCGGGATGGGAAGCTGCAGACGTAATTCTCGTGGATGAGTATCCAATAGCAGACATGAATGAAAACGAACAGAAAGCGCTGCTCGACTGGGTACGTGGAGGCGGCATTCTTGTATTCGGCGGATCCGATCAGGCTGCGGCAGAAGCAGGCCCGCTGCTTGCGGAGCAGTTGCCGCTCACTTTATCAGGGAATGCGACAATTGATCCTGCCGTCTTAAATACATGGGCAGGAAGCGAGAAATTCGACAAACCGGTTCCGACGGCAATCGGTACACTGACGCCAGGCGCGAAAGCGTTGTATAAAGATGGTTCGAATGTAATTGCTGCGGTCCGGGAAGTCGGGAACGGCAGTTTGATTCAGACTGCCTTCTCGATAGGCGACGAACCGTTTTCTGCGCTATCCGGAACAACGCAGTGGTGGAAGGTTGTACTTGAAGGAGCGCTTACATCAAATGCAAATATGGGCGGCAGGCATTATGACAATCCAATTGATAATCTGCGATACACAGTCGGCGATACGAATGAGTTATTCCCGTCCTTCAAAGTGTCGGCGCCGGCTCTGATCGGTCTGATCATCTTATATATCATTCTGATCATCCCTGTTCTTTACATCATCCTGAAGAAAAGGGATAAACGGGAACATGCGTGGTGGATTGTGCCGTCAATCGCTGTGCTGACATCCGTCCTCCTGTTCGCGTTCGGAGCGAAAGACCGGATCGGCAAACCGCAGCTCCAGCAGACAGCAGTTCTCGATGTGACGTCCGATGGAACGCTTGAAGGCTACTTTGTGGAGACTGTCTTGTCAAACAGATCAGGGGATTTTACATTCAGCGCACCTGGCGGGACCACCTTGATGACAATGGGCACTTCCGGCGGCATGATGTTCGGTTCTGGAGTGACGGAGCCGTATAAGAAGGCAATCCTTGAAAAGTCAGCCACGGGGTCTACTTTGCATCTGCGGAAAATCGGCTATTGGAATCTAGGCACGTTTGCCGGAAAAACAGCTGTCAAGGCAGATGGGAATTTTGCTGCTGACCTGACAGTCACAAACAAAGAGCTTACAGGCACTGTCACAAACAATTTTGCATTTGCTCTGAAAGACATACGCATCTGGTCAGGTACAAAGCCTATTAAGGTCGGCGATCTCGGTCCGGGTGAAACAACTTCAGTGAAAGAGACGCTGAAGACGACCGGGCTGATCGCGAAGCGTACGAATCCGCAAGTGATGGGCATGCCGCCTGCCACGTCGGACGACCTGATAGCGGCGAGAAAAGAAAGTGCATCCCAGTTCGCTGATAATCTGGCATACCAGCGTAACGTGCCGATGATTACAGGATATACGGATACTCCACTTGTCGATGTAAAGCTAGAGAATGAAAAGAACGTAAAAATGTCTGCCCTTTCTTTGATCATGCAGCCGGTTGACGCAAAAGTCGAGCTGACTGGCGCTTTCTCTGTCGATGATGAAGTACTTGATATGAAGATTATCTCTAAAGTGAACAATAGTGAAGCCTATACGTTCGGTTACCAGGAGAATATGTATTATTTTGAAGATCAATCCTATATTCAGTCTTGGAAACTGCCTGAAACTCTTCACGACAGCAAGTATGATTGGAAGACTATGGAGCTTTCAAAAATGCAGGCTGATCTGTATGAGGTGAGCATCTGGAATAACAATACACAACAATACGAATCACTCGGAAATGACAAGAAAGTGATGTTTGAGGACGTGTCTTCCTATATGGACGCCGAAGGGACAGTGAAAATCCGTTTGGACTTCGGCGCCCAGCATCAAGGGGCGGAAGCACGGATTCCGCAATTGAAATTGGATGGCGAGGTGGTAAAATGATCGAAATCAAAGGACTCACAAAAAAGTATGGTTCATTCACCGCGCTGGATAATTTGAATCTTACACTCGGAGAGGGGACAGTTTTCGGTTTTGTCGGTGCAAACGGTGCGGGGAAGTCGACGACATTCCTAATACTGGCGACACTTCTGACAGCAACGAGCGGCGATGTCACCATCAATGGCGTGAGCGTACACGAAAAACCCGCCGAAATTAGGAGACTGATCGGCTATATGCCCGACTTCTTTGGCGTCTATGACCAATTGAAAGCCGAAGAGTATTTGGATTTTTATGGAGCGAGCTACGGTATCCCTGAACAGGAGCGGAAAAAGCTGATTCCCCAGCTGCTTGAACTGGTCAATCTTTCGCATAAACGAGATTCGTATGTCGATCTCTTATCAAGGGGCATGAAGCAGCGCCTCTGTCTCGCCCGTGCACTGATCCATGATCCCAAAGTATTGATCCTTGACGAACCGGCATCAGGGCTTGATCCGAGGGCTCGCGTAGAAATGCGCGACATATTGAAGACGTTGAAGAGTATGGGCAAGACCATACTCATCTCCTCACACATCCTGCCGGAGCTTGCGGAAATGTGCGATGAAATCGGTGTCATTGACAACGGCAAACTGATTGCACACGGATCGGTCGCAGAAATCCAGGCGAAGCTGCAAGGCGAGAAGGTGATCACTGTACGCCTTGCAGGATCGGCCGAGGAGGCGGTCCGCTTCTTCGAGGATCAATCACATGTGGGAATGATTGAAGCGCTTCCCGAGGGGAATGGTCTGTCATTTAAGTATAAAGGGTCTGAGGAGGAGCAAGTCAGCCTGCTAGATAAAGCAGTAACTGCAGGTATACCGATCCTCACCTTCATGGAACATGTGACTAATTTAGAAGATGTATTCATGGAAATAACGAAAGGGGCCGATTAAGTTGAAAGCTATATTTGCAAATCCGGTCCTGTTAAAGGAGATCAAACTCAGATTCCGTTCCTTCAAAGCGTTTAACGGCATCCTGTTCTTCCTGCTGGCGATGTGCGTGTTCGTATTTGGTTATATATTTTTGACGGTTAACGTCGCGGGGACATCTTACTTCAAACCGAGCCAGAGTTTCGTCCTTTTCGCCTTTTTGTCTTATATTCAGCTGGGTCTGGTGCTGTTCACAACTCCTGGCTTGACAGCGGGTACGATCAGTTCTGAACGTGAAAAGCAGACATTGCCGATTTTATTGACAACGTCCCAGACATCCTTCCAGATCATTTCCGGCAAGCTGCTGTCATCGATTGCGTTCCTATTGCTGCTCATTGTGGCTGGGTTGCCTGTCTATAGTCTTGTCTTTGTATTTGGCGGGATTTCACCGCTGGCATTTTTGAAAGTATTCTTGTTCCTTTTTGTCATACTGCTCTCAATCGGCAGTATAGGCGTCATGTACTCTACACTTTTGCGCAAAACAATCGTTTCAATGATCGCCACCTATGGAACGATGCTGTTCCTGTCCGTAGTGACCGGCTTCCTGCTAATCATTACAGTGCAGATGAATATGATGACCGTCTATTCTGGAGCGGTTTCTTCACCGCCGCCTGCCTATTTGGCGCATTTCCTGGCATCCATCAACCCGGTCGTCCTGTTTGCGTCATTCCTATCACCAGAGGTCTCCGGAGCGATTGAGGAGATGACACAAGTCGATATTCCATTATGGGCGGGCTTCCTTGTGTTCTACTTGTTATTGGCGGTGCTTGCGATTTTCATCGCAGTGAAAAAGTTGCGCGTGAATCCAAGAAAGAAAAAAGGATAAGGAGGAGGCGGCATGGAGAGTAAGACCTCAATAGAACGCTTCGTACGAATAGGGCTGCGTGCATTGCGCATTGAAAAAGCGGTTTACATGCTGCAGACAATGATTTTCCTGTCTCTGCTGGCCGCTTCCCTTGTTCTGATCGCTTCCAGATTGTTCATACTTCCTAATTACGGAATGATCGCAGGCGCTGTGGCTTGTATTGCAGGCGCAATCTATATAATCATAATCATTTTCAAGTTAGTGAAGCGGGAGGAAGCGGTCTGGATTTTGGACAGTTACTTTCCTCATAATCTGCTTATCACATCATTGGATAATGAAGTGAACGGTTCATTCGCAGGAAAGTTGATTTCAGGCCAGGCAGAGAATCAGCTGGGGTCCGCGTCAGCTAGGTTCCGAAAACGGCAGAAACGATATATTAACAGTAAGATGATCGCTTTTTCAGCTGCCAGTCTCGTTTTGCTTGTCCTGCTAGTGTATTTTCCGTCTAGTGCTCAGCAGGAAGCGAATGCAATAGTTGCGGAAAAAGGGATTGTCGAAAACTTGAAGAAAGAAATCCGGGAGATCGATACAAAAGAAAGTTCTCCTGAATTGAAGAAAGAGCTTGCGGAACTGGCAAAAAAGTTGGAGAAGGCAACAACCTCGGAGCAGGCACTCCGGGAAGTGATCAAAAAACAGAAAGAGCTGAAATTGAAAGAGCAGCGGCTGGCGGAAGAAGGTGCTGGAGAAGGGAAGAACAAAACAGGCAATCTGACAGAAGAGCAGCTCCATGAACTGCAAAAAATGAAGGAAGCCGCCGATAAACTGGCGAGGACAGCAGGGGACGCTCAGAGCAAACTGAATGCAATCGGCAAAACTCCATCCTTGCCTACCCTGGCGCAAGCCCCTTCATCCACTGCTGACAACCCGGGCACTTCAAGCGGCAATGGAACAGGAGAGCCTGGTGAGAGCAGCGGTGAGAACAAAGGGCAAGGGGAAAACCAAAGCCAGAGTGACGGACAGGATTCAGGACAAAGCCAGGGTCAGAGTCAGAACCAAGGTCAAGGACAAAGTCAAGGCCAAGGGCAAAGTCAAGGACAACAAGGCCAAGGCCAAGGTCTGGGGCAAGGCCAAGGACAAGGCCAAGGTCAAGGTCAAGGTCAAGGTCAAGGTCAAGGTCAAGGTCAAGGACAAGGACAACAAGGCCAAGGTCAGGGGCAAGGCCAAGGTCAGGGGCAAGGCCAAGGTCAGGGGCAAGGCCAAGGCCAAGGCCAGGGTCAGGGCCAAGGCCAAGGACAAGGTTCTGGAACAGGAGCAGGGAGCGGGCAAGGGGGACGCGATCTATTGGCAATCCCGGCTGACAGGCTTGGCCAAGCGGGAGATCCTTCTATCGTGAAAGGAGAAATGGGAGAAGGCGAATTCTTGGAAGAGAAAGAAGTATCGAACGGAACCCGGAAAGGGACAATTCGGCCATATCAGGACGTAGTTGGCAAGTATAAGGAATCCTACTTGGACAGTTCCGAAAAAATGAAACTGTCCCCTGATCTTAAACGGATTCTTTCCGATTACTTTTCATCCATCGAATAAGTAGGAATAGGAGTGGTGACATGGCATTTACGCCAGATCAATTTGAAAAGATGAGTAATAAGCTCGGTGAGGTGAAAACGGAAATTGCATCTTTCATCGTTGGCCAGCAGGAGGCGGTCGATTTTACGCTGTATTCCATATTGGCGGGCGGCCATGCTCTATTGGAAGGGCTGCCCGGTCTCGGTAAAACGATGCTGATCCGGACGATTTCAGACGTGCTGGACCTGTCGTTCTCCCGGATTCAATTCACACCCGATCTGATGCCAGCGGATATTACCGGCACCAGCATCCTTGAGCGGACTGAAGACGGCAGGCAGCGATTTGTTTTTAGGGAAGGGCCGATTTTCAGCCAAATGGTTCTAGCCGATGAAATCAACCGTGCCACGCCTAAGACACAAAGTGCTCTGCTTGAAGCGATGGGAGAAAAGACGGTGACTGTTCTAGGAGAGACCCGGCATATGGCGCAGCCGTTTTTTGTCCTGGCGACCCAGAACCCGATTGAAATGGAAGGGACTTATCCTCTTCCGGAAGCGCAGATGGACCGGTTCCTTTGCAAGATAACACTTCCGTATCCATCTCGTCAGGAATTGAAGGAGATCATCATCAGGACTACGGGAACTTCTGACATGCATGTCCGGAGGGTGATGGATGGTGAAGAAATCGTCGCTGCTCAACAAATGGCCAAACAGATTGTCATCGCCGATGAAATACTGGAATATGCAGTGAATCTGGTCGCCTCCACTTATTTCACGGAAGGGGCCGGAGAGGAATGGGCCAAGTACGTTGAATATGGCAGCGGACCACGCGGACTGCAGTCCATTATCCGTCTTGCGAAGGCACGCGCGCTCATGAATGGCAGGTTCCATGTTTCCTTGGCTGATATTAAAACCGTTGCGAAACCTGCATTAAGGCACCGGATCCAGGTGAACTACGAAGGCGAGGCGGAAGGGATCGATGTGGACGGACTGATTGACCGCCTTCTGGCAGAGACGAAGCAAGGGGCCTCCGTATAATGGAAAATCTTTTTCCTCAACGGCTTGCGGGCCGTCTTGGTCCATTGTCGATAGTCACCCGTTCCCGCAGGCTAGGCCATCATAAAGGGACACATCGCTCATTGAAAACGGGCATGTCTCTCGATTTTTCGGATTTCAGGGAGTACCATCCGGGTGATGATCTTCGTCATATCGACTGGAATGTGTTCGCTCGGACTGAGAAGCCCTTTATCAAACAGTTCCTGGATGAACAGGAAATGCGCATTCATATATTGCTGGATGGCACCAAATCGATGGAACCGGACGGCAAATGGGATTTTGCGAGGCAACTTGCAATCGGTCTCGGACTGGTGGCGCTGAAGAGCGGAGATACGGTATCCTTCTCTTCCCGAGGGGAAGAGGCTGATCATTTTATCAGAAGAAAAGGGACCCTGCATCGTGCAGCATTCACCGCATACATAGCCGGTATTGGGAAACCTTCCTCGAAAACCGACTTTACAGATCGTGCATTTCAATTGATCCCGAAAGCGGTCACCGTCCTGTTCATCATTACGGATGGTCTTGAGAAAGCTGAAAAATGGGAGCATCTGTTCAGGCGTCTTCCGGGTGTTTGCAAGGATATCCGGGTGATCGTCGTAGAAGGCGCTGAGGAGACAGATCCCCTATATGCCGGTGATCTCCGCCTGATCGATATCGAGACGGGCGGCAGCGTGGAAGTGTCCATGACGAATCGGGTTAGAGAGGATTATGCAAATAGCAAGGCGGCGCATGATGCTTTATTGCAATCGCTTAGCAGGAAATACGGAATATGGCTTATGCGGGCACGGGTAACAGATGGCGTGCTGGATACGATCTCGAAACGGATGAGATTGGCCGGCTGGGTCAAATGAGAGGGGCGGCGTGAATGGGCTTCATGAATCTGATTAACAGCTGGACGGCTATTTTCCCTGTCGCCGTCCTTCTTTTTTACTTTTTCCGAAAGAAATATGAACCGCGTACTATCTCTTCCACTCTGTTCTGGGAGGAGTCGATGCGAGAGACGAAAGTATCCCCTTATTTGAAGCGGCTTCAGCGAAATGCGCTGTTCTATTTGCAGATGGCGGCCTTGCTCCTGCTCATGTTTGTCATGCTGGGGCCGTTTATCCGTGAGGATCGGCTTACAGAGCACGATCTTCTGTTTGTCGTGGACACATCAGCGACCATGCTTGCTGAAAGCGGCGGGGTTCCGCTGCTTGAGAGGCATAAAGAACACATGCTTTCACTATTTGAAGAAAGTAAAGGCAGCGCAGTGACAATCATTACGACAGGCAAGGAGCCGGTTCTGGCTTTACGAAAAGAAAACAATCCGGAAGCGATCAGACAGGCGATTCGTGATGTAGACGTTTCCTATGAGAAAAGCTGGATGGAACGTTCGCTCGAATTGGTGCGTTCCCTTCTCGGGAATGAACAGTCAGAAGTCCATATCTTCACGGATGGCCTGGACCGTTCCGCTTTTTCAGAAGGCGGAGAAAAAGCCGTGTATCAAGTACATAATGCCGACGCCGAATTCACGAATGTTTCCCTTGATAAGTTCGGGGCAATACGGACACCTCAAGGAACAGAAGCCATTTTGAAAATCATTAATGCATCCGATCGAGAAATGGCAGGGACAGCGTCTATCAAAAATCTCGCGGGCCATGTCCTTGCAGAAAAGACATTTACCATCAAAGGCAGCGAAGAGACCCTGCTTTCTTTCGATTCGTTGGAAGAATCGACAGGATTGACTGCATCTATTCAAGTGGAAGATGACTATGCGGCTGATAATAAAGAGGTAGTATTGCTTGGGAGTGAAACGTCCGAGGCAGTCATCGACAGCAGCCTGCATGATTTGATCCATAAAGCTTTCCTTGCGGTTGGCATGGATACCACTTCAGGCGGAGCAGAGGTATTGAAGGCTGCCGCCGATTCCTCTATTGTCGTGACGAATGACCCGTCCTTTTTGCAGACCGGAAAGAGACCAGTCATCTTGTTTGGCAGAAATGATGTAAAAGCGAAGCCTATTGAAGGAACGGTCTCAAGTTTACCAAATCCGCTGTTTACCTTTTTCTCGCTAGACGACATTTACATCAGCTCGCTGTATCCGCCGATTGAAGGAGCTGAAACCATTGCTTCTGCCGGAGATGCTCCATTTATACAACGGACGGAGAGAGGCGACATTATAATCCTTTTGGATCCGAGCATGACTGATTGGCCGTTGCATCCGTCTTTCCCCCTGTTCATGTGGAGTGCAGCTGAATCACTGCGCAGCGGATCGCAGATTGCAGGCGTTTTCACGCCGAACGAACGAAAAGCGATACTTGCCGGCAATGGTGAATTGGAACTTTTCACATTGAATGATGAATATACCGGGACTTTTGAAAGCGGCGCAGACTTTGTAGCACCTTCAGCACCGGGAGTCTATAAGGTGCGTTCAGGCAATGAAGAGATGCTGCTGGCTGTGCAGCTTGAAGCGGAAGAAAAAGAGCTGAAGCCGGGGGAATCATTCCGGATCGGAGCATCGGCCGGCATGAATGGGACCGAAACAGGCAGGAAACCGGTTGGCGCATGGTTTCTTCTTCCGGTACTGTTTCTTCTTTTGATCGAATGGGAGGTGCAACAGCGTCGTGGATTTGCGAATTGATCATCCAGTATGGCTTCTTCTATTCATTCCGGCTGCCATGTATATGGCCTATTCATGGTGGAAGACAAAAAGGAGACTGAAAGAACCGGAGACCATCCTGTTCCTTCTCCGATGCATAACCATTGCAGCTATCATCTTTTCCATGACGTCCCCTTATGTCAGGATGCATGAGAAGGAAGAACAGATCCTGTTTGTCGTCGATCGTTCCATATCTATTGAGGCAGCCGCCCAGCAGGCGGATCAGTGGATTACGGAAAGTTTAAAAAGTCGCAAAGCGGATCAATCGGTCGGCATCTATTCATTTGGCAAGGAATTCAGGACCGACGTGCAATTGACGGATTCAGAAGTATCCATGCCGCTGATCGAACCGATTCAGGAGAATGATGCAACGGATATAGGGAAAGCGGTGGATTTAGCTGCGGCGGTTGCAAAACCTGGCGTAGCGACACGGATTGTGCTTTTATCCGATGGGCAGGAGACAACCGGTTCTATCAAGCAGATCATCCCGAAATACAGCGGAAAGGACGGCCGTGTACAGATTGATACGGTCGCACTCGAACGCCCGAATATGAAAGATGCTTCCATCACTTTGTTCGAAACACCGAAAACTGCTTTCGAAGGCGAGCAGCAGCTCATTCGGCTGGAGGTTCATTCCACTACAGACACAAACGGGACGATTCTCATTTCGAGGAACGATGAGCAGTTTGTGAGTGAGCCTGTTGAACTCCGAGAGGGCAATAATTCTTTCTCCTTCAAAGCAAAAGCGGAAGGGGAGGGGCTGCTTAAGTATGAAGCGAAACTGCTTGTGCCGGATGATGGATTCCTTGAGAACAACCGCATGCTATCCGTCACCATGCTTGAACGGTCACCAAGAGTATTGGTCGTCGGTTCCGAAAAAAATGGTTCTGTCATACCGGACTTGCTGGACAGAAGTGCGATTGAAGTAGATACACTTACCGCCAGCCAGCTTCCTGGATCATTGTCCGGCTATCTCGGATACGGGGCGATCATTTTTGATAACGTTCCTGGTCATCTGGTCGGCGAAGAGAAAATGGGAGTCATCGAACAGGCAGTCAAAAATTTCGGCGTCGGCTTCATGATGGTCGGAGGTGAAGACAGTTTCGGGCTGGGAGGTTATTTCAAATCGCCGATTGAACGGATTCTGCCGGTAGAGATGGAAGTGAAAGGCAAAGAACAGCTGCCGTCACTTGGGCTTGTCATCTCCCTTGACCGGTCGGGAAGCATGATGGGATCAAAGATCGTGCTGGCACGCGAAGCCGCTGCCCGATCAGTCGATCTGCTCCGGGAAGAGGATACATTCGGTTTCACTGCATTTGACGATAAGTTGTGGGAGCTGATCCCTGTGGGACCGCTGGGCGATAAGAAGGATGTGATTGACCAGATCCTGTCCATCCCGGTCGGAGGAGGAACGGATATTTTCCCTTCCGTCGCAAAGGCATATGAGGATCTTGGGGATCTCAAGCTGCAACGCAAACATATCATTCTTATGACAGATGGCCAATCATCGATGCCGCCAGATTATGAAGAAGTGATTGAAGAGGGGAAGAAACAGAATGTAACGCTGTCTACCGTAGCTATCGGTTCGGATGCGGACTCCGCCTTGCTTGAGGAAATGGCTGAAACCGGAGGAGGACGTTTCTATAATGTCATTGACGAATCGACAGTGCCTGCCATCCTGACAAGGGAAACATCGATGCTGACACGCACCTATATCGAGGACGACCCATTTTACATGGCTTTGCGCAATGTGCCTGAATGGACATCGCTTTTCTCGGAAGGCGTGCCGGAGATGAATGCCTATATCGCGACGACACCGAAAAGTACTGCGACAATTGTTGCGGAAAGCCCTAAGGAAGATCCCATCATTGCTGAGTGGAGCTATGGGCTCGGCAAAACAATTGCATTCACCGGTGATTCTGCAGGTAAATGGTCAGGCGACCTTGCCAGGTGGGATGAGTATCCCGCTTTCTGGAATAGGGCGGTGACCGAGCTCCTTCCGGCTTACGAGGAAGTCCCATATGTGATCACACATGAGCGGGAAAGCTCCTACATCGTCGCGGACAGCTCGCGGAAATCGGCTTTCCTTGATATCGCTATTGTAGATGAGGAGGGGAAGGAAGTGCCATTCACTTCGGAACCCCTCGCTCCGGGCAAGACACGTGTCACGCTTGACGCAGATGCAGGTCTTGTATTTTTTGGCGTGACGGATGGAAAAGGGGGCCTGTTCGAGGCGGGGGTCTCGGTTCCTTACAGTGATGAGTACAAACCGGCCGAACCGGATACGAAGCTCCTTGCGGCGATTGCAGAAGATACAGGAGGCATCGCATTGCTGGACAATCCAGCTGAAGTATTCAGGCCGCACCCTTTCAAAAGCGGTGAACGATTGCCGGTAGGTGAATGGCTTGTACTTTTCGCAATGGTACTGTTCTTCCTCGACATCGCTTTGCGCCGATTCGGACTGCTGCGCATCAAACCGTCCGCAAAGAAAGACAAACCGGCCGCAACTGAGCAGGAACCATTGCAGCAGGATGCCATGTCGGAATTGTTAAAAGCAGCGAAGAAAAGAAGATGACATGATAAATGACAAAAACAAGGCTGGCCCCTTAGAGGGATCCAGCCTTGTTATTATGTCGTCCTTGTTTGATCAAGCAGCTCCTTGTTTCTCCTCGTCCAGTACATGGCGATGAAGAAACAGAGCAGCAAAATGAATGTGCCGAGGAAATATGGGAACGTGATATTTACATCAAAGACAGTCCCCGCCAGAGCAGGGCCTACCATATTGCCGAGACTCATATAGGCATTCATCATGCCTGCCGCATACCCTTGCTGGTCTCCTGCCAGTTTTGAAACGAGCGTATTGACGGCGGGGCGAAGCAGCGAAGTCGCAACAGAGAAGACAGCCGCAACGAGCAGGATGGTCATGAACGTGTTGACCAGCAAGATGGAAATCATGGAAACTGCCGCGATGACCAAATTGACAAGAATGACATTCATCTCGCCGAATCGCTTGAATAGCCGATTAATGACAAATGTCTGGATTATTACGCCAATGAATCCGCCGACCGTTATCAATATTGCAATCTGAACCGGTGTATAGCCGTATTTATGGTCAACATACAAAGAAATGGTCGACTGGTAATTGGCAAGGCCAAATGAGAAGACGAACATGACAAGTAAGATGACAAAATAAGGCATCTTGACAGACCTGATCAGCTGGCCGATGATATTCTCGCTTTTACCCTTATTTTCATCGATAGCCGTCACGGGGTTTGGCAAGATGAAGATGGAGAGGAGTGCAGCAAATATCGCAGCACCGCCGGCTGTAAAGAATGGGAACTCCAAACTGACTTTGGAGAGGAATCCGCCAATGCCCGGCCCGATCATAAAACCGAGCGACATGGATGCGCCAAGCAGTCCCATGCCTTTTCCGCGCTCTTCATATGTCGTGATGTCCGCGACAAAAGCCATCAGCGGAGGTACGATGAAAGCGGAACCGAAACCTGAGAAGAACCGGGCCACAAATAGCATCCAGACCTCTGTCGATAACCCGAATGCGATTTGTGCAGCTCCATTCAGGATCAGCCCAAAAATGATGATGCGCTTCCGCCCATGCTTGTCCGACAAGCTGCCGGCGAGCGGAGAAAAGATGAATTGAGCGAAAGAGAAGACAGCGATAAGAAAGCCTAGCACCAGGCCGGCTGCCCCAAATGTACCCAGATATTTTGGCATGATCGGGATGATGAGTCCGATACCTGACATTGCAATGAACATATTGAACATCAGGATGGCGAGGGCCGCTTTTGATTTTCCTGTCATGGATGACCTCCTGTGGCTGATCTATATCGTTTCTATAGGAATACCCCGTTCACTTGCCAGTCTATCATAGAAGGCGAAATCTTATGTAATAAAGAGACCGGCGCCCAGAAAGGGTGCCGGTCTTCTTATTTCATGTCCATCTTGAATTCCAGGAAAAGTTCATTGTAGACGCCGAGCATTTTTAATCCAAGGTTCTTATATACCTCCAGATGGCTTCGTGTTTCCTCATCGGGGTAAAATCGCTCATCTTGGACAACTTCCTCGTCCATCAGGCTAAGAGCCGTCAGATTCGGCGTCGAATAGCCGACATAATCGGCATTTCTCGCAGCAATCTCGGGATCAAGCATGAAGTTGATGAATTTATGGGCGCCTTCGATGTTTTTCGCCGTTTTAGGTATAACGATATTATCGAACCAGAGATTTGATCCTTCTTCTGGAATAATATAATCGATGGATTCATTTTCACTCATCATGTCGGCTGCTTGTCCAGACCAAGTGAGAGAGACGGCGGCTTCATTGTTCACCATAAGCTGGGTCACTTCATCGCCAATGACCGCTTTGACATTCGGGCTTAACTTCTTCAGCTTTGCTGTCGCTTCTTGCAGCTCATCGAAGTTCGTCGTATTCAACGAATAATGAAGGGAATTGAGCGCCATGCCGATCGTTTCCCGTGCGCTGTCTACGAGAATCACCCGCTGCTTCAGAGAGGGGTCCCATAGGTTATCCCAGCTTTCAAACGTCTGGCCTTCCAGCAAGTCTGGATTATAGGCAATGCCGACCGTCCCCCAGAAATACGGGATGGAATATCGGTTGCCAGGATCAAACGGCAGGTCCATGAAGTACGGATCGATATGCTTGATGTTCGGAATCTGGCTATAGTCGATCGGCAGAAGAAGATTCTTTTCTGCCATCATTTCCACCATATATTCAGATGGCATTGTAATATCGTAGGAAGTTCCGCCTTGTTCAATTTTCCCCATCATCGCTTCATTGGAATCAAACGTTTCGTATACGACTTTAATGCCTGTCCGCTTTTCAAATTCCTTCAATAGGCTTGAATCGATATACTGGCCCCAGTTGTAGATGGTCAGTATGTCCTTGCCTGTCTTTCCGCTGCTCTCATCAAGCTGATCAACCGCAAAGAAAAGGATTCCGGAAACGACCAGAATGAGCAGTGCTACCTGGACTAGTCCCTTCATTTTCTCACCCCCGTAATCGGTGTCTTCGTCCTGTTGCTGATTGCATAATAACCAACTACGAGCACCACCGTAACTACAAAGATGAGCCCTGATAAGGCATTGATCGTAAGACTGATGCCTGTTCTGGCCATCGAGTATATTTCAACAGACAAGGTGGAGAATCCATTGCCTGTCACAAAGAACGTAACGGCAAAATCATCGAGTGAATACGTCAGCGCAAGAAAGAATCCGGCAAAAATTCCCGGTCTGATGAAAGGGAGGATAACGCGTGTCATGATATCCCGCTTCGTCGCTCCGAGGTCAAGCGCTGCGTCAATCAATGAAGAGCTCATCTCCTGCAATTTCGGCAAGACCATGATGACTACAATTGGAATGCTGAATGCGATATGGGAGATCAGGACGGATGCGAACCCTAGTCTCACCCCGATCATCGTAAATAGGATGAGGAAAGAAGCGCCGATTATGACGTCCGGGCTGACAATCAGGATATTGTTCAGGGACAATACCGCGCCGCGCATCGCCCGGTTTCTCATGAAATGGATCGAAATGGCTCCTAGAACCCCGATCATCGTAGAGATAAGCGCTGAAAGAAGTGCGATGATGACCGTGTTTAAAACAATGATGATCAGCCGTTTATCCTCAAACACTTCTGCATAATGCTCCAGTGTAAAAGACTCGAAGTGCGACATGCCGCCTCCTGAGTTGAATGAGTAAAAGATCAGATAGAAGATCGGCGCGTAAAGGATGATGAAAACAAGGGCCAGGTACAGCTTCTGCAAATTATTTGTCTTTTCGATTTGAAACAGCCCCTTTCTCCGAACCGCCGGTCAATAGCATGATGGCGAACATGGCGACGATAAGAAACACTGCAATCGTCGAACCCATTCCCCAGTTCTGCGTCACGAGGAATTGCTGCTCGATCGCTGTTCCGAGCGTGATGACTTTGTTTCCTGCAATCAGTCTGGTGATCATAAAGAGCGACAGCGCTGGTATGAAAACGACTTGGACACCAGATTTCACGCCGCTTAGTGTCAGAGGCCAGATGACTCTCCGGAAAGTTGTCCAGGAGTTCGCACCGAGGTCTCTCGATGCATCGATCAGGGCAGGATTCAATTTATCAAGCGAATTGAAAATCGGCAAAATCATAAACGGGATGAAAATATATACTGATACGAATACGAAGCTGAAATCAGTGAAAAGGATCTGCTGCTTGCCGATACCGATCACTTCGAGAAAGGCATTGAGCGGTCCGTATAATCCCATTAGACCTATAAATGCGTATGTTTTCAGCAGCAGGTTGATCCATGACGGAATGATGATCAGCAGCAGCCAGAGCTGGCTATGCTTTGTCTTTGTCAGCAAATAGGCTGTTGGATACGAAATGAGCAGTGAGAACAAGGTGATCAGGAATGCATACCAGAAGGAGCTCACCGTCAGTTTCAAGTAGGTGGATGTAAAGAAATTCTTATAATTCCCGAGCGTAAAGTTTCCGGTGATGTCAAAGAACGAATAATAGAGGACAAGGACAATCGGCGCAACGACAAACAGGAGAATCCACAATATGTATGGGGACAGATAGAGCCACCCGGTACGTCTCTGCCTCATTGATCGGATGCTCCATATGCTTCAAGCCGTGCATCATAGTCTTCTTCACTTTCGTTCAAACGCATAACGTGGATGTCTTCCGGGTTGAAATCCAGGCCGATGGATGAGCCGACTTCCGCTCTTTTCGTCGAGTGGACAAGCCATTCATTGCCATCGGTATCATATGTCGAAAGTTCATAATGGACCCCGCGGAAAAGCTGGGTATCGACCCTCACGGCCAGTTTTCCTTTATCGACCGAAGTGATCTCGAGGTCTTCAGGACGAATGACGATATCAACCCTTTCGTTAGGAGTCAGCCCGGCGTCAGCACAGACAAAACGCTTTCCAGTGAATTCGACGAGGTAATCCTCGATCATCCGCCCGGACACTATATTCGATTCGCCGATGAAATCGGCGACAAACCGGTTGATCGGCTCATCATAAATATCAATCGGGCTTCCAGACTGCTGGATGGACCCTGCATTCATTACGAAAATCTCATCCGACATCGCTAATGCCTCTTCCTGATCGTGCGTGACAAAGACAAATGTCTTGCCGAGCCGCTGCTGAAGTTCACGCAGCTCGTACTGCATTTCTGAACGCAGTTTCAAGTCGAGGGCAGACAGCGGTTCGTCCAGCAAAATTACTTCGGGATCATTGACAATGGCTCTTGCAATTGCGACCCGCTGTCTCTGACCGCCTGACATCTCGGTGATTTCACGGTTCTCATACCCCTCCAAGTTGACGAATTTGAGCGCTTCCTTGACGCGTATGTCAATGTCCGCTTTTTTAACTTTTTTAATGCGCAGACCGAACGCAATGTTTTCATATACGTTTAAATGGGGGAATAAGGCGTAATCTTGGAATACCGTATTCACCTGACGTTCATTTGCAGGAACATCATTGATCTTTTTCCCGTTGAAGTAGATCGACCCCTCACTCGGTTCAATAAAACCGGCAATCAGCCGAAGGATCGTCGTCTTTCCACATCCCGATGGACCGAGCAATGTGTAAAATTTGCCGCGTTCCATTTCAAATGAGACTTCTTTTAAAACTACCGTATCTGCGCCATAACGTTTTGCCACATTCTCAAAACGAATAATCGGCTCTTCTATAGACATAGAGCAAACCTCCCTTTATAAATATGATTGTGTCGCTACCAGAAGCAGTTCGCTTGGTCCATCGTCAGCATTTAAAACCCGATGGCGGTCAAAAGCGTCATAATAGATAGAATCGCCTTTCTCGGCATAATATCTTCGTTTTCCAAGCTCAACCTCAATCTTGCCGGATAGTACATATATGAATGTTTCGGCGTGAGAAGGTTCGAATTGCTTAAACTCACCATTTTGTTTAAGTGTGATATATACAGGTTCCATCTCATTTTCATTGGAACGGGGAACGAGCCATCTGATGCTGTAATGGTGTTCATCATCTGTATATGTCGTCTGGTCAGAAGGGGAAAATACGATATCAGCCGCTTTTTTCGGTTCGTCAAAAAACTCTTTTGGCGTCGTTCCGAGCACTTCCAGAAGGGAGAAGAGGGTTTCTATCGAAGGTGAATTCAAATCGCGTTCCAGCTGCGAAATATACCCTTTTGTCAAATCCGTCCTTTCGCCAAGCTCTTCCTGGGTAAGTCCTTTTTTCAGGCGAAGCTTTTTGATTTTCCCGCCAATCCGCAAAGTGATCCCTCCCTCGAAGTTACGAACAGTGAGTTTATTTTTACTTAACTTCAAGTTTACTTTTAAGCCTACTTCATTATACAAAAAACCATTTGGAAATCAAGATAAAATCAAAAGAGCCGGATTCCCTAAATGAGGGATTTTCCGGCCAGTCACATGTATAGCTCTGATTTGCGATCCCGTCTTCTTCGCAACATCCATTTTAAAAAGAGCGAGACGACGAGGTAAGTGGAAAGACTGATGCCGCTTACTGCTGTAATCAGGGAAATCCACTCGAAGAAATTATAGGATGTGAATTTCCTCCAGCCCAGGGGATCGTCCCAATCCTCGATGACAAGGTTCATTCCATAGATTCCTGAAATGACTGTAAAGACAGTGAGGATGAATAGAAGCATATTGGACCTGCCCTGTGCGCTGTTCTCCTGATTTTTGTACAGCTCCCCGAGTGTCTGGTTGACTTCGGCGTATAATGCCTGGATATTGAATGCCCGGTAAAAGAGCTCTGAGAATTCCTTGCCTTCGGACCGGGTGCTGATTTCACGGTAATAATACCATGAAGAGAACAAGGTGATCAGTTTAATGAGTGACTTGACGAACTGCTCATCCTTCTTCCATTCGATTTCGGAGTACTCGAACGACACCCGTAATAGCATGATCCTGTAGAAGTAATGGAGCAGGAAGTTATAGTAATGGGTGCCCATATACTGGGTCAGCTCATTTGCCATTTCTTCCTCAGGCAAGGTCGTCACATTCACATAAGCATGATCGGTCACAACTGTGTATGTATCGGGAGCCCATCGATCATGCAGGGTCTCAGCCAGGGATTTTCGGATATATTGTGGATTGTGACTGGAAACAAAAACTTCTCCAGCCGCATTCCGACCATTCAGATGACCCATGCGAAAAAGCTGTTCTTCGGTTATGGCGCTTCCTTCTTCGGCAAACAAAAAAGCGGATGCATACATACGTTCATCATCAAAGTATGGCAGGGCGCCAAAGTAACCTTCAAGCTTCTCCTCTGTGATCATATAGGATTGCAGAAAAGGGCATATGAAGCCAATTAGAAAGTCATAGATGGATAATTCATCGCCGCTCTCTGCAATAATATGAGATCCTCTCGTCTCATCCAGCTTTTTATCAATTGAACGAAAATGCTGCATGAATTCTAGGATATCAGCAAGGTCCGCGCCTTTTTCCGCCGTTTCTATGCGGATAGTAATAAAGCCGATTCCGAACGGACCGAGAATAACGTCGATGCTTCTCGCAATGAACCTGCGCTTCTCATTTCGAATTGAGAATATGAACGGAGACCCAAGGCCAATCGAGAAACGATGGAAGCCTCGGTCATCAAGAGTCCTGGGGAAAAGTTTGTGTTCGATATATCGATAAAAGTATTGCTCCAGCTCTTTTCCCTGAACATGTACATTATCGCCGTAGATGCCTTTCCATCGTTCTGCTTCGTCCAGCTGGAAATAGTGATAGCCATGCTCTTTAAGTGTTGTGACGATGCTTGGTTTCTTGCGGGCGTCAAAACTGAAGGGAAGGAAAAAGGACATGAAAGACCGGTTGATATGAAGTTGTTGTGGTGATACGATGCGATCCATATAAGCCCTCCCATCCCAATAGTGCTCTCCTTTATTGTTCCCATCATCGTGAAGGGGCTAAACATCCGGCTTAGCCGAAAATCCGACATATTTCCAATAATAATTCTTACATTCGATACATTACAATTGAAAAGAGCCTAGTGTTTTGGTATCCTTGAGAAGCATTGTACAAGGGGGTTGACCCTTGGCAAAGAATTATTGGAGGGATTTAGAGATGGCTGAACGCATGGTTGGTAAACAAGCACCACGATTTACAATGGAAGCAGTACTTGCAGACAAATCTTTCGGGAAAGTAAGCCTGGAAGAAAACATGAAAAACGACAAATGGACAGTCCTATTTTTCTACCCAATGGATTTCACATTTGTTTGCCCGACTGAAATCACAGCGATGTCAGACCGCTATGACGAGTTTGAAGACCTTGACGCTGAAGTGATCGGCGTATCAACTGATACAATCCATACGCATCTTGCATGGATCAACACAGACCGCAAAGAGAATGGTCTTGGCGAATTGAAGTATCCGCTTGCTGCAGATACAAATCATGCCGTATCGAAAGAGTATGGCGTGTTGATCGAAGAAGAAGGAATCGCGCTTCGCGGCCTATTCATCATCAATCCAGAAGGCGAAATGCAGTACCAGACAGTATTCCATAACAATATTGGCCGTGACGTGGATGAGACACTGCGTGTGCTTCAAGCGCTACAAACAGGCGGTCTATGCCCTGCGAACTGGCGTCCAGGCCAAGAAACACTATAAGCGAATCAGCAATCCAGCAGAGGTCCCCACGCATATGATAGGCAGTGGGGATCTTTTCAAACCGAAGGAGATGTAATTATGAAATTACGCGAACAAATGCCTGAGTTGGCAGGAGCAACAGAATGGTTGAACGGCGAAGTGACGAAAGAGGAGCTTGTAGGAGAAAAACCGACATTGATCCATTTCTGGTCTGTCAGCTGCCACCTTTGCAAGGAAGCGATGCCGGATGTAAACAACTTCCGCGACCAATATAAAGACGAATTGAATGTGATTGCAGTGCACATGCCTCGCTCTGAAGATGATGTCGATCTTGAAAAGATCAAATCAGTGGCGGCTGAACACGACATTACACAGCCAATCTTTGTCGACAGCGAATTGAAGCTGAATGATGCATTTGAAAACCAATACGTTCCAGCTTATTACGTATTCGATAAAGATGGACAGCTCCGGCATTTCCAAGCTGGCGGCAGCGGTATGAAGATGCTTGAGAAGCGTGTGAACCGTGTCTTGGATGAAATGAAAAAACAATAAATAACGGCAGTCAAAATGCCCGGATAGCCATACTGTCGGCAATCCGGGCTTCTTTCTGCCTGCAAGACCGATTGAGGGACATGTCAAGTTATGATACACTGATTTCATCTTTAACTCAGGACAGGAGCGGGACAGCATGAAAAAGGAATTTGTAGTGATCGGTCTCGGCCGCTTCGGAGGAAGCATTGTCAATGAACTTGTCGAACTCGAAGCAGACGTGATGGCCATTGATATATCACAGGAAAAGGTGGATGAGTTCGCTCAAATCGCCACACAGGCGGTCGCTGCTGATACGACAGATGAATCGGCGCTCAGATCGCTGGGCATCCGAAATTTTGAACACGTGGTAGTTGCCATCGGAGAGAATATCCAGGCAAGCATTCTGACAACGCTCATCCTGAAAGAAATTGGCGTGAGACGGATCACTGTCAAAGCGCAAAATGATTACCATGAGAAAGTGCTGCGGAAAATCGGTGCAGATCAAGTTGTCCATCCGGAGAGGGATATGGGGAAACGGATTGCGAACAATATGGTTTCTAACAATATCTTGGATTATTTGGAGCTGTCTGAGGAATATTCTATCGTTGAAATTCAAGCGAATGATAAATTGGCTGGTTTCACGCTGATCGATCTAGATATCAGGGCGAAGTACGGAGTGAACATCGTGGCGATCAAGCGGGAATCACAGATTCTTGTGTCTCCTGCGGCAATCGAAGAAATCCAGCTGAATGATATCCTGATTGTCATAGGTTCAGATGTGGACATCCATCGGTTTGAGAAGAAAGCATTGCATTAAAAAACAGGCGGAAGCAATTCGAGGGCACTGAAAAAGTACCCAAGTTGTTTTTTAGCTCGGCAGGAAATGATTTATCATTTCCTGCCGAGCTTTTCCGTTTGGCGCCGTGGATTTCCGTTCCAGGCGGACGCGTTCCGCGGGCACGGCCTCAGCCGCTTCCTCCGCTGCGCTCCGTCCAGGGTCTTCGGCTCGTGCTGTTCCCGCTGGAGTCGCCGCCTTCCACTACAATCCACTAAACAATTCCTGTATACTTTATGGTAAGAAAACAGAGGTGGTATGTCAAAACCTATTCGGTATCCATCAAGTCGATGGAGCACATGGAACAGGCTGCCTTCCAGGAGACAGAACACTTTAAGAAACTTGCGCGGGATCGACATAAGATTGAGCGAAAAATAGTGCACTGAAACATGCCCATGGGTTTCATACGTGCAAATCCGCGGGTCTATTCGGCATGACATTCAGGCAGCGACCACGATATTCGCAGTCAAACTGAAACGGATCCTGAAGCTCTCACCGGAGAAAGAGCAAGGATAAGAGGAAGAAAAGAGGCGATGTCTGTTCAAAATCGAACAGACATCGCCTCTTTTTTGTTTCTGAGGAGAAGTTTATTTGAAATCGTAAGGTTTTCAGTGCTCTCAGCAATTCTCCGCCTATTTTTGTTTAAAAAATAAAAGACTGTCAAACTTCCATGACGACTGGCAACACCATTGGCCGCCGCTTTGTCTTGTCATATAGGTAAGGGGACAGGATTTCAATGATATCACTTTTCAGTGCATTCGTTTCGGCGTCTTTGCCAACTCGTCTTTGCAATTCCTTGGACAGGATGTATTGCGCTTCGCTGATCATGGAACCTGACTCGCGCATATATACAAATCCTCTAGAAATGATATCAGGACCGGATACAATCCGGTTCTTTTTCTTATCGACTGTCGCAACGACAATGACAAGCCCATCCTCGGACAGGATTTTCCGATCACGCAAGACGACATTTCCGATATCACCTATGCCGCTTCCGTCGATGTATACGTCACCTGAAGGGACCTTGCCGGCAAGCCGGGCACTGTTTTCTGTGAGTGCGAGGACATCACCGTTGCTCATGATAAATGTATTTTCACGCGGCACATCGCAATCTACCGCAAGTTCCGTATGCATCTTGAGCATTCTATATTCACCGTGGATGGGCATGAAGAATTTAGGCTTGATGAGACGCAGCATCAGCTTCTGTTCTTCTTGCGAACCATGGCCGGAAGTATGGATATTGTTAAGCGCGCCATGGATGACTTCCGCTCCTGCGCGGAACAGGGCATTGATCGTCTTATTCACACTAAGTGTGTTGCCTGGTATTGGCGAAGAAGAGAAGATGACCGTATCGCCAGGCTGGATGGACACTTGGCGGTGCGTACCGTTTGCAATCCTTGATAGAGCTGCCATTGGTTCTCCTTGGCTTCCCGTACAAAGGATCATCACATCGCTTGCAGGCAGCCTGTTAAGCGTCTGTGTATCGACAAAGAGCTCTTTTGGTGCGTCAATGTAACCGAGCTCACGGCCGATTGTGATGGCGTTGTCCATGCTTCGGCCGAATACAGCGACCTTCCTTCCGTGCAATTGGGCAGCTTCGATCACTTGCTGAAGCCGGTGGATGTTAGATGCGAACGTCGCGAATATAATGCGGCCATCCACTTTACGGAAAATCTCGTTCAAGCTCTCGCCGACTTTCCGTTCCGACATCGTAAAGTTTGGCACTTCGGCATTAGTGCTGTCGGAAAGAAGGCATAGGACGCCTTCGCTGCCGATTTTGGCCATTTTAGCGAGGTTTGCAGGCTCTCCGACAGGAGTGAAATCGAATTTAAAGTCTCCTGTATGGACGATATTGCCGCAAGGTGTTTTGACGACCACACCGAATGCGTCTGGAATACTATGGGTTGTCCTAAAGAAGGACACGGATGTCTTCCTGAATTTGATGACATCATCTTCCTCGATCTCGATCAACTTTGTCGATCTGAGCAGACCGTGTTCATCGAGTTTATTGCGCAGCAGGCCAAGTGCCAATTTGCCGCCATAAACAGGAATGTTCAGCTTTCGCAGCAAATAGGGGATACCGCCGATATGGTCTTCGTGTCCGTGAGTGACAAAAAGGCCTTTCACTTTGTCCGCATTGCGCTCTAAAAACGTATAATCAGGGATTACATAATCGATGCCGAGAAGATCGTCTTCCGGGAATTTGATGCCGGCGTCAATCAGGATGATCTCATCCTGGAATTGTACGCAATATGTGTTTTTGCCGATTTCGCCAAGTCCGCCGAGAGCGAAAACAGCCGTCTCATTATTCTTTATCTGCTTCATCCGTATCAGACCTGCTCAATCTCGAAATGAGGGGAAGCTTGTTCGTATTCCAAGTGCTGTCCTTCCAGCGCTTGGATAAACTCGATGTTATACTTCCGATCCTTCAGCTTCGTGCGGACCTCACGCTCTGAATCAGCTTCGATGTACAAGCTCTTTGTGTTCTCTCGTACGGGAACCTGATCCATCTGTTCTTGATAAAATACTTTATAAATCATACAGGTACCTCTCCTTTACGTTCAATTCAATTTCATTCTCCCTATATTATCACGTCATTTGCGTAAAATAAAGAAAAGCCCACCAAGTAATGGAGAGCTGATGTTTACTTGTACTATTCGCTCCTGGCTTTTGCCCGGCCTTTCCTTGGAACGCTGTAAGCCGCGTACAAAAGAAGCGCAGGCAAAGATCGGATGCCGCTCTGCCTGCACAAAGTAAAACCTTCAGGGCCCTTATAGGGATCTATGGGAACCCTGAAGGATAGTTATGCAATTGTCTTTTTTCCGAATATGCCATTGAGCCGTTTCAGCAATTTGCGTTTTAGGCGCTTGTACATGGGCATATCACTCCTTAAAGTGATTATACCTCATATTAAATTTTCTGTCAAGTTTAATTTCTCTCAAAAGGGATGGCGCCAGGTATTTCCTTAAACGGGGCAGACTCGTCGATATGATCATAGAACATAACGCCGTTTAAATGGTCCAGCTCATGCTGGAACGCGATGGCAGCAAGTCCTTTCAATCTCTTTTTGAACTCCTTGCCGTCACGGTCGAACGCCTTGACAGTGATTCGTGAATACCTCGGAACATAGCCTTCAACGTCCCGATCGACTGATAAACAGCCTTCACCGCTTGTAAGATATGTCATCTCGACAGAATGACTGACGATTTTAGGGTTGATGGCAACGAAGCTCGTCGTGTTTCCATCTTCCTGAATATGAAGAGCGAAAATCCGCTTCGATTTGTTCACTTGCGGGGCGGCGAGTCCGATTCCTCCCCTTAGACCATACTTTTCAGCCATTTCAGGGTCTTGGCTGTTGACGAGGTATTCCATCAGCTCGTCTGCCAGTTTGCGATCTTCTTTTGACAGAGGCAGGGCAACTTCCTTTGCAACTTCACGCAGCGCCGGATGTCCTTCCCGGATAATATCATTCATAACGATCATTGTACTATCTCCCTTTCACTCAACGTTTCTCATCAAGCTGCTTCTAGGTGCGGGGTAAACGTCATTTCCACTATAGTATAAACGAATCCCTTTTTAGGTGAAAGAATTTGGCGCGCTTGAAATTCCGCATTGCAGACGATATAGTTTACCTACATATCTGCGAGGGGAAAGATAGAGCGGACAAAATACATAATTGTAGCGGAGGGATGTCAAGTGAAAAAGGTGCTGCCCATCTTGCTGGCGGGTGTGTTATTAACCGCCTGCAGTTTCGGAGGGTCGGTCGAGAAGCAAGTCTCCGACGCCGTTTCCAAGATGAATGAACAGGAGCAGGGGTACCGTGATAATCAGGAAAAATTATCCGGATTAGAAGAAAAGGAGCAGAATCTATTTGAAGAGACGATGGATCTGACAAAAGAGGACAAAGATCAGTTGAAGAAAAATGTGGAACAGTTAAACGCATCAGCGGATGAACGAATGGAACTGCTGGAGAAAGAGAAAGAGTCCATGAAATCTTCTAAAGAGGCGGCAAGTGATCTTGAAAAGGCCGGAGACAAGGCAGACGAGACGGAAAAAAGTGAGATCGATAAGCTTCACAGCGCACTGGATGACAGGTTCAAAGCGCATGATGAATTCACATCAGAATATACAAAGCTGACAGATATGCAAAAAGACTTCTATAATCTTCTGCTGGATGAAAAAGCAGAGATCAATACCTTGAAAGAGAAAGTAGACAGTATCAATGAGCAGAATGCAGCCGTTAAAAAGGCCGTTGAGGAATTTAATTCCTCTACCGAGAAAGTGAATTCGGTGAAGGATGAATTATTTTCGAGTTTGAAAACGGAAGATTAAAGGAAAAGGAAAGTGGCAGGACATCATTGTCCCGCCGCTTTTTGTTGTTATGAATGAAAAACTATTATAATACACATTGCGTATTGTAGTAATACAGATTATTATTTCAAAGTAATTTATTTAGAGTGGCAAGCCGGGAAGTGTTTGTGCTTCAATGATTGACCGCCCGGCACCTGTTCAGTATACTGAATAAGAATGATAATTGTATCAATCATAAGCAGTGATCAACATAATACAGTTACAAAGGAGAGTTGCCGACATGGCTGCCAAAAAAGATAAGCAGTTCGATCCAGTGGAAACGCTTCACTCCATCGAAGAGAAGTTTGAGATGTTCCAAATCTTGAACGAAGAAGGCGAAATCGTAAACGAGGAAGCGAATCCGAACCTTACAGATGAGCAACTTGTGGAATTGATGTCACGCATGGTCTATACAAGAATATTGGATCAGCGTTCGATTTCATTGAACCGTCAAGGACGCCTCGGTTTCTACGCACCGACAGCAGGGCAGGAAGCATCCCAGCTGGCATCGCATTTCGCTCTTGAAAAAGAAGACTTTATCCTTCCTGGATACCGGGATGTGCCGCAAATCGTTTTCCATGGCCTACCATTACATATGGCGTTTCTATGGTCACGCGGCCATTTTGAAGGAAGCATCATTCCTGATGGATTGAATATCTTCATGCCTCAAATCATTATCGGCGCCCAGTATATCCAGGCGGCAGGTGTCGCGCTTGGCTATCAGAAGCGCGGCAAGAAAGCGGTTGCCATGACGTATACAGGCGACGGCGGTACGTCGCAAGGGGATTTCTATGAAGGACTTAACTTTGCAGGAGCTTATAAAGTGCCGGCGATTTTTGTTGTGCAGAACAACCAATATGCCATCTCGACACCGCGTGAGCTACAGACTGCAGCAAAGACACTTGCCCAAAAAGGTGTAGCTGCTGGAATTCCTAGCATTCTTGTCGACGGCATGGACGCGCTTGCGGTTTATAAGGCGACACACGATGCACGTGAACGCGCGATCAACGGGGAAGGCCCGACTTTGATTGAGTCGATGTGCTACCGTTATGGCCCGCATACAATGGCTGGTGACGACCCTACACGCTACCGCACATCCGAGACGGACAACGAGTGGGAGAAGCGCGATCCGCTGATCCGTATGCGTAAATACATGGAAAGCAAAGGCATTTGGAACGAAGAAAAGGAAAACGAAGTGATTGAGCGTGCCAAAGAGGAAATCAAGGACGCAATCAAAAAAGCGGACGCGGCTCCGAAGCAAAAAGTGACCGATTTCCTTAAAATCATGTACAAAGGCGACATGCCATATAACGTTCAAGAACAACTTGATATCTATACAGCGAAGGAGTCGAAGTGACCGATGGCACAAATGACGATGATTCAAGCGATTACCGATGCGATGCGCACGGAGCTTAAAAATGATGAAAACGTCCTCGTCTTTGGTGAAGACGTCGGCGTTAACGGCGGTGTATTCCGTGCTACAGAAGGTTTGCAGAAGGAATTCGGCGAGGATCGGGTTTTCGATACACCGCTTGCCGAGTCCGGTATCGGCGGACTTGCTATCGGATTGACACTTACAGGATTCCGTCCGGTCATGGAAATCCAGTTTTTCGGATTCCTGTTTGAAGTGATCGATTCGGTATCCGGCCAGCTTGCGCGCCAATCATTCCGCACAGGGGGCAAATTCAATGCTCCTGTGACAATCCGTTCACCGTTCGGAGGCGGCGTAGCGACACCTGAGATGCATGCGGACAGCCTTGAAGGCCTTGTTGCATCCCAGCCTGGATTGACAGTAGTCATCCCTTCGACTCCATACGATGCGAAAGGGCTGCTCATTTCGGCAATCCGCGATGAGAATCCGGTCATCTTCCTTGAACATATGAAATTGTATCGTTCGTTCCGGCAAGAAGTACCGGAAGAGGAGTACACGATTCCACTTGGCAAGGCGGAAGTGAAGCGTGAAGGGAAAGACTTGTCGATCATCACATACGGCGCTATGGTGCATGAAAGCCTGAAAGCGGCGGAAGAGCTTGAGAAAGAAGGTTATTCCGTCGAGGTTGTCGACCTTCGGACTGTACAGCCTCTTGATATCGAGACAATCATCGGTTCTGTCGAAAAGACAAACCGTGCAATTGTTGTGCAAGAAGCGCAAAAGCAAGCCGGAATCGCGGCGAATGTCGTATCGGAAATTACTGAACGTGCAATCTTGAGCCTGGAAGCTCCTGTGTTGCGTGTAACAGCGCCAGATACGATCTACCCATTCGCACAAGGCGAAAACACTTGGCTTCCTGGTGCAAAAGATATAATTGAAACAGCGAAAAAAGTTCTTACATTCTAATCGGAGCCTTTGCTCTGAATATATGAAAGGGTGACTCACGTGGCATTTGAATTCCGTTTGCCCGATATCGGAGAGGGTATCCATGAAGGGGAAATCGTCAAGTGGTTTGTCGCAAAAGGCGACACCATCAACGAAGATGATACACTTCTTGAAGTCCAAAACGACAAGGCGGTCGTAGAAATCCCATCTCCAGTTACAGGGACAGTTGAAGAGATACTCGTGAAGGAAGGGACTGTAGCCGTTGTCGGTGACGCCCTGATCAGAATTGACGCGCCGGGACATGAAAATGAGCATGGTGCGGAAGAGTCCGCTGGAAAAGCGGAAACGGAAGCGGATGTACAGTCGACTGCCGAGCGTGGACAGGAGATCGAGAAGAAAGAAGCTCCACAGGCGCCGGATACAAAAGAAGGCGTAGTCATCGCGGGCGGAGAAACGGACGGTACATCGGATAAACGGGTGATTGCGATGCCGTCGGTCCGTAAATATGCACGCGAAAAAGAAATTGATATCCGGCAAGTGAACGGGACAGGCAAGAACGGCCGTGTCTTGAGAGAGGATATCGACGCATTCGCCAGCGGCGGACAAACAGCAGAAACAGCACAGGAAGAAACTGTCCAGCAGGAAACAGCTGATCAAGGACATGAGTCAGAATCCAAGGCACCAGTACAGCTCGAAGGGGACTTCCCTGAGACTCGTGAAAAAATGTCGGGAATCCGCAAGGCGATTGCCAAAGCGATGGTCAACTCGAAGCATACTGCGCCGCACGTCACATTGCTTGATGAAGTCGATGTGACCGAGCTTGTTGCTCACCGCAAGAAATTCAAGACGATTGCAGCAGAGAAAGATATCAAACTCACATATTTGCCGTATGTCGTCAAAGCGCTCGTTTCCACATTGCGTGAATTCCCTGAGTTGAATACGTCCCTTGATGATGAAAAAGAAGAAATCATCCAGAAGCACTATTACAACATCGGAATCGCCGCTGACACGGATCGCGGGTTGCTCGTTCCGGTCGTGAAGAACGCAGACCGCAAATCGGTGTTTGCGATTTCGAAAGAGATCAATGAGCTGGCTGACAAAGCTAGGAACGGAAAATTGGCTCCTGCAGAGATGAAAGGCGCTTCTTGCTCGATCACTAATATTGGATCTGCAGGCGGACAATGGTTCACGCCGATCATCAACCATCCGGAAGTCGCCATCCTTGGAATCGGCCGGATCTCTGAAAAACCGGTAGTGAAAAATGGTGAAATTGTGGCTGCACCTATGTTAGCATTATCATTGGTATTCGATCACCGGGTCATTGATGGAGCTACAGGACAGCAAGCTTTGAATCATATTAAGAAATTGCTCGGGAATCCAGAACTTTTATTAATGGAGGCGTAGGCAAATGGTAGTAGGAGATTTTCCAATTGAAGTGGACACACTCGTCGTAGGGTCAGGTCCCGGAGGATATGTCGCAGCAATCCGCGCGGCACAACTAGGCCAAAAAGTCACGATTGTCGAGAAAGACAATCTCGGCGGCGTATGCCTGAACGTAGGCTGCATCCCGTCGAAAGCGTTGATTTCGGTCGGACATCGCTTCGAGCATGCAAAAGGTTCGGATGACATGGGAATCACAGCTTCTGACGTCAAGCTTGATTTTTCGAAGGCGCAAGCTTTCAAGGACAGTGTAGTCAAGAAATTGACAGGCGGCGTCGAGGGTCTTTTAAAGGGCAATAAAGTGGACATCGTCAGCGGCGAAGCATACTTCACAGATGCGAACACTGCACGTGTAATGAACGAGAAATCAGCACAGACGTACAAATTTAAAAACGCAATCATTGCAACCGGCTCTCAGCCGGTGGAAATTCCATCGTTCAAGTTTTCGAAACGTGTCTTGAATTCGACAGGTGCTTTAAATCTTGATGAACTTCCGGGTAAACTTGTTGTCATCGGCGGCGGTTATATCGGAACTGAGCTAGGCTCTGCTTACGCTAACATGGGCTCTGAGGTTACCATTATCGAAGGTGCAGACGATATTTTAGCTGGCTTTGAAAAGCAGATGACACAGATCGTTAAAAAAGGCTTGAAGAAAAAAGGCGTTGAAGTGATTGTAAAAGCTTCCGCTAAAGGTGTCGAAGAGACAGAAACAGGCGTGACTGTCACATACGAGGCGAAAGGCGAAGAGCATAAAGTCGAAGCTGATTACGTCCTCGTCACTGTGGGACGCCGTCCAAATACAGTTGAAATCGGCCTAGAAGAGATGGGCATGGAGTTCTTGGATCGCGGCTTGATCAAAGTTGATAAGCAATGCCGTACGAGCATTCCGAACATCTACGCGATCGGTGATATCGTTTCAGGCCCGCAGCTTGCACACAAGGCTTCCTATGAAGCGAAAGTTGCCGCTGAAGCGATCGCCGGTGAGAAATCCGAAGTTGACTACTTGGCAATTCCTGCTGTATGCTTCACTGATCCTGAGCTTGCGACTGTCGGTTTGAACGAACAGCAAGCGAAAGAGGAAGGGTATGAAGTCATCACAGGCAAGTTCCCATTCGCAGCGAATGGACGTGCTCTTTCCCTCAATGAAACAGACGGATTCGTCAAAGTCGTTGCACGCAAAGAGGATGGTCTTGTACTCGGTGCGCAGATTGTCGGAGCAAACGCTTCTGATATGATCGCAGAGCTGGGACTAGCGATTGAAGCCGGCATGACGCTGGAGGACATCGCGATGACGATCCACGCGCATCCAACGCTTGGTGAAATTGCAATGGAAGCTTCTGAAGTTGCACTTGGCAAACCAATTCATATGATCACGAAGTAAAAATTGAACGCCCGGGGATGTTATTTTCCTTGGGCGTTTTTTTAGCAGGCACAGCGGGTAATGAGGTATGGTGCGCAGTGTTTTCAGTGCCCCATCGGTGTTGCGCAGGCGGTTTTAGGCGTGATAGGATGATAGAAAAGGAGGATATTATGAAAAAATCTATTTTATACATATGCTTAGGTTTATTATTACTGCTTGGAGCCTGTTCGGAAAAAGATGATGGGCAGGATAATGCAAATGCACAAGCGGGGGAGAAAAGTCCGGAAACCGTTAATACGGATGGAACGGATGAGACTGATGCGGATGCAGAGAGTAAGGAAGACGGTGAGCTGGAGGGAGAGCCGGCAGAAGAAAAGGAAGCCCAGGAAGAGCCGGCAGTGCCGCTTTACGAGCTTAATAATATCTATTCTGTTGTGCCGATCGATGATGCAGATCCGAAAGTTGTCCTGCTGACATTCGATGATGCGCCGGACAAGCGCGCCCTTGATATTGCGAAAACCTTGAAGGAAATGGATGCACCAGCCATCTTCTTTGTAAATGGGCACTTCATCCAAACTGAGGAGAAACAGGACATCCTGAAAGAAATCCATGACATGGGCTTCATGATCGGAAACCATACGAAGACCCACGCGAACCTGTCGAAACTGACGGAGGAAGAACAGAAAGAGGAAATCATCTCCGTCAATGAGGACGTCGAGAAGATCACAGGGGAGAAACCGAAATTCTTCAGGGCGCCGTTTGGTGTCAATACCGACTACAGCAGATCGCTTGCTGAGCAGGAAGGCATGGTCTTGATGAACTGGTCTTATGGCTATGACTTCATGAAAGACTATATGACAAAAGAGAAAATCGCCGATATCATGGTCAATACGGAGTTGCTTGGAAACGGGGCGAACCTTCTAATGCATGACCGGGAATGGACGGCGGATGCGCTAGAAGAAATCATCACCGGCCTTCGTGGTAAAGGATATGGCTTTGTCGACCCTCATACGATCAAAGTAATCGGAGACAAGTGATGTACTGCGCATAAAAATGAGCCGATGGGGGATGTTTGAAATGGAATGGAAGACAAAAGTGACAAATCTGCTCGGCATTCGTGTGCCGATCATACAAGGGGGCCTCGCCTATCTTGCATACGCGGAACTTGCCTCGGCAGTTTCAAATGCGGGAGGTCTTGGGCAGATCACTGCAATGAGTTTGTCATCACCTGATGAGCTGCAGAGGGAGATCAGGAAAGTGAAAGAGTTGACCGAGAAGCCGTTCGGTGTCAATTTTGCAATCGGCCAGCACGGTCGGCCGTTTGAGCATATGGTGGAAGCGGCTCTTGAAGAAGGCGTCGGTGTCATGAGCGTGACTGGGGGAAATCCTGCTCCGTTCTTTAAGATGCTCGAAAAAACGGATGTCAAAACACTTGTGCTGACTGCCGGGAAAAGACAGGCAGTGAAAGCGGAAGAACTCGGAGCAGATGCTGTCATGGTGGTTGGCCAGGAAGGCGGCGGCCATCTAGGACGGGATGATATCGGGACGATGGTCCTTGTCCCTCAAGTCGTTGATGCAGTCGGGATCCCTGTCATCGCTTCCGGCGGCATAGGGGACGGCAGAGGACTGATGGCGGCACTTGCCCTCGGAGCGGAAGGGATCGAAATGGGGACAAGATTCATCGCGACCAAGGAATGTGTACATGCGTCAGCTGCGTACAAAAAAGCGCTTTTGGCGAGCCGTGAAACGGATACAACTATCATTAAGCGTTCTCTTGGCGCGCCTGCCAGAGCGCTCAAGGGCGAATGGACAGATAAGATCCAAGCGCTTGAGGAAGCTCAGGCGGGCTATGAAGGGCTGAAAGAACTGATCAGTGGAGAAGCGAACCGCCGCTTCATCCATGAAGGAGAGGCGACGCGCGGTTTCGGCTGGGCAGGCCAAGTGGCCGGCCTCATACAGGATATCCCGGCAGTAGCGGATCTTTTCAGCAGGATGGAGCAGGAAGCAGAATCAATCAGAAGAAGTTGGTGCATACAATGACAATTGGAGAATATAGCTATCCGATCAGGCATGATTGGTCGACTTCCGAAATCATCGACGTGGTCGCGTTCTTCGGAGCGATCGAAAAAGCGGTTGAAAACGGAGTGCAGCGCGAGGAGCTTATGCAGGCCTACAGGGCATTCAAGGCAGTCGTCCCGTCCATGGCAGAAGAGAAGACGCTATTCAAGGAATTCAAAGACGTGAGCGGCCTAGACAGCTATTCTGTTGTCAAGCAGGCGAAAGAAGGCCAAGACGGAGAGCGGATCGGTAAAAACTGAGCCGGATAAATTATGAGAAAAAGGCGATCCTGATTAGAACACATCAGGATCGCCTCTTCGTTTATCTTTGATGTTGCATTCCGTTCATCCTGCAATGAGATCATACAGAGGAACAAGCCGATCGATTGTTTCTTGGGCTATGGCAAAGAATTCTTTCCGGGACAGAGTCACCGCTTCCTCGCGGCTTATATGCCTGCCGACGATCAACTCCGCTTTCTTAACGGAGTGAAGGCGCTCAAGCAGTTCCATGACACCTTCTTTGCCCGCTGCTTCGATTGATGCAGCTTCCGGCTTCATATGATCTCCGGAGACTACGAATGAGCCGGGTAGCGAAAGGATGCTGTCCGGTTGTTTCTGAAGGCGTTCGGAAATGCCTTTCTTATCCGGGTTTTCATATATGACGGCGAGTATGATAAATAGATGCGTATTCCATAAACCGATTTGGAAATGGGGAAGTGCCTTATAGCCGCGTTTTGCAGGAGCTAATGCGACCCAGCTGTCCTTTGGCGGATTCACTGTCCGCCTTGCATGTTTTGCGACATGCGGAAAGAACTCCCCCTTTCCAAAGGCGGAGAGATGGCCTGCAAACAGATCACCAAGCTCATGGAACTTCGGCTGGATCTTTTCCTGGAGGGCAGCCATTCTGTTATCAAGCCCTTCGATTGCGAATACGTCAAAATCTTCATTTGTCCAATAGGTTGCTGCCAATTATATTCCTCCAATCGAGTATTCAACGTTTATCGTAACAGAAAATGGGGAACAATCACTACAACAAGGCTTATAACTAACGTAAGTAGAGATGCCGGCATACTTTATAGTAAGTGATAAGCAATCGACGACATTTCAACAAAGGAGCGGTTAACATGAAACAAGTGGTCCATATTATTCGCAAATCCGAGATTGAAAAAGAATATGTCAAGCTGTTGCAGTTGGAACTCGATTATGAATTGGCGACACTTTTCGATGCGGTGCAGGAAGATGATAAAAAGCAGATTGGCAAGAGTAAAAAAAGGCTGACAGAAATCCATGGAGAACTGGAGACCTTCAATGCTTTCGCCTAAAGATCTCCGGCCACCAGAAAAAAGGCTTCTGTGCACTCTCTTCTCAATAGAGGAGGATGTGGACGGTAGCCTTTTTTTGTATAAACGATAGTAAGCATTGCCAGCTGTTATGATATACTAGGTACACCATAAATTAAAAACTTTAAAGGAAGAACTGTCTCTTCCGGTAATGAGGTGCTGTCATTGAACTGGGGCATGATCGACCGCTTTGCTAAGTCATTGTTAAAGGAGGCGGGACATAAGATACGTATTTCTTTCTACAGTCATATCGATGTGGAGACAAAATCCGAAGCGAATGATCTGGTGACAAACATTGACAAAGGAATTGAGCGTTTCTTTGTCGAGCGGATTAAAGCAGAGTTTCCAGAACATCGCATCTTCGGTGAAGAAGGCTTTGGAGATCAAATCGAATCATTGGACGGCGTCATTTGGTTCCTGGATCCGATTGACGGGACGATGAACTTCATCCATCAAAAACGTAATTTTGCCATATCCCTCGGTATTTATGTGGACGGTATCGGAATGCTCGGTTATATATATGACGTCATGCAAGATGATTTTTACCATGCGATGAAGGGGGAGGGCGCATTTTTCAACGACGAGCGCCTTCCGATGCTTGAAATTACACCGATCGAGAAGGCGGTGATCGGCATCAATGCAAGCTGGGTGATTCCGAACCGGAGAATTGAACATGAGCCGCTGATCAATCTGATCCAGACGTGCAGAGGAACGCGCTCCTATGGTTCCGCCGCCATGGAGCTTGCTTATGTATCAGCAGGAAGGATAGACGCCTATATGTCCTTGCGCCTGGCGCCATGGGATATAGCGGGCGGCATGGTCATTGCAAAAGAGGTCGGGGCGCTTGCGACGAACCTTAAAGGTGAAACGCCGCACCTTCTAGGGACGGATACGTTCATCGTTGCGCGCCCTGGCCTGCATCATGATATCCTCTCCAGCCACATACAGCTAAAACCGGAATGAAAGGCTGTATAACAAGAAGAAAGACCGACAGTAATAAACGAGGGCACTGAAAAAGTACCCAAGTTGCTTTTTAGCTCGGCAGGAAACGATTTATCGTTTCCTGCTGAGCTTTTCCCTTTGGCGCCGTGGATTTCCGTTCCAGGCGGACGCTTTCCGCGGGCACGGCCTCAGCCGCTTCCTTCGCTGCGCTCCGTCCAGGGTCTTCGGCTCGCGCTGTTCCCGCTGGAGTCGCCGCCTTCCACTACAATCCACTAGAATAATCCTGTATACTTTATGGTAAGAAAACACAGGTGGTGCGTCTCATGATTTCAAACCAAGAAACCCTTCCCTTAAGTCCCTACATGGCGATCTACGATCTCGTTGTGCCGAAAGACAATATGCTTCGACAAATCAATGAGCTGGTCGATTTCTCTTTCATCCTTGATGAGCTGAAGACTAAATACTGTCTCGATAACGGTCGGAACGCGATTCCTCCCATCCGTATGTTCAAATATCTTCTGTTAAAAGCGATCCACGATCTGTCTGATGTCGATCTTGTGGAACGATCTAAATACGACATGTCCTTCAAGTATTTCCTAGGCATGGCGCCAGAAGATGAAGTCATCGATCCAAGCTCACTCACGAAATTCCGCAGACTGCGTCTACAGGACGTCGGTCTATTAGACATGCTGATCGGGAAGACAGTCGAGATTGCGCTGGATAAGAAGCTCATCACAAGCAAGACCTTGATTGTGGATGCCACCCACACAAAGGCTCGGTTTAATCAAAAATCACCGAGGGAGTTCCTCCAAGAGAAAGCAAAGAATGTGCGGAAAGCTGTCTATAAAATCGATGAATCGATGAAAGAAAGGTTTCCTGAGAAACCAATTTCCCAGGAGATGGACGAGGAATTGGCTTATTGTGAGAAGGTCATCACCGTACTCGAGAACGAACCCCAAATCGCCGAGGTGCCCGCTGTCAAAGAGCGTTTGAACACATTGAAGGAAATAGTCGAGGATACCCAACACCACCTTGCATATTCCGGGGATCAAGACGCACGGGTAGGCCATAAATCGGCGGATTCCTCCTTTTTTGGATATAAGACGCATCTTGCGATGTGTGATGAACGGATCATCACGGCGGCAACTATTACGACGGGTGAAAAAAGCGATGGACACTACCTAAAGGAACTAATCGAAAAAAGCAGAACGGCTGGCATGGAAATTAGCACGGTACTTGGCGACGCGGCATATTCAGGAAAAGATAACCTGATCTATACCCAGAAGGAAGAGATCCAATTGATCTCCAAACTGAATCCGATTCTGAACGGGACCAGGACACAGGCGTTTGATTTCAACAAGGATGCCGGTATGTTTGTCTGCCCGGCGGGACATCTTGCGACGCGGAAGGCACGAACTGGCAAAAAAGGCCAGGGGAAAAACCAGTCCATGACGTTCTATTTCGATATCGAAAAATGCAAGACGTGTCCAATGCGAGAGGGCTGTTACAAGGAAGGGGCCAAAAGCAAGACCTATTCCGTATCCATCAAATCGGCGGAACATGTAGAACAGGCTGCTTTCCAGGAGACAGAACACTTTAAGAAACTTGCGCGGGAAAGATATAAGATTGAAGCGAAAAATAGTGAACTGAAACATGCCCATGGGTTTCATACGGCCAAATCCGCGGGTTTATTTGGCATGGATGTTCAGGCAGCGACCACGATATTCGCAGTCAATCTGAAACGGATCCTGAAGCTCTTAACAGAGAAAGTGCAATAATAAGAGGAAGAAAAGAGGCGATTTCTGTTCAAAATCGAACAGAAATCGCCTCTTTTTTGTTTCTAAGGAGAAATCTTTTTGAAATCGTAAGATTTTCAGTGCCCTCGTAATAAACTGCCGGCCTTTTCTTTGTATGTTCAAAGCATGCCGTTCTCGCGCATTTTTTTCTTTGTCTTAAAACCGTTCCCCATGACAAAAATGAGGGCGAGGATCGCGATGATGCCTACGGGAATACTACGCATGCCGACTGCGACGCCAATTGCACTCATAGCTGCGACTGCACCGACGGAATAGAGGACGAATACCCACTTGATATTATTCAAAAAAAACCCTCCATATTTAAAAGTAATTGTTTTTGTATCTAAGGCTCTTGTGCTATAATATCACAGTTATACATCTGAAAAAAGAATAATGGAGTGAAATTATGTCTACATCTCGAAATGATATACGCAATATAGCAATTATCGCTCACGTAGACCATGGGAAAACGACACTTGTCGACCAATTGCTGAAGCAATCCGGTATTTTCCGTTCGAATGAGCATGTCGATGAACGTGCAATGGATTCCAATGACTTGGAAAGGGAACGCGGAATCACAATCCTTGCCAAGAACACAGGGATTGAATATAAAGATACAAAAATCAACATTCTAGATACACCTGGACACGCCGACTTCGGCGGGGAAGTGGAACGTATTCTCCGCATGGTAGATGGTGTCATCCTTGTTGTCGATTCATTCGAGGGCTGTATGCCTCAAACACGTTTTGTCCTTAAGAAAGCCCTTGAAACTAATCTGAAGCCGATTGTCGTCGTCAATAAGATCGACCGTGAATTCGCTCGGCCCGAAGAAGTGGTCGATGAAGTTCTCGAACTTTTCATTGAGCTTGATGCCAATGATGATCAGCTTGAGTTCCCAGTCGTTTTTGCATCTGGTTTCAATGGGACGGCAAGCCTTTCACCAAATCCAGAAGATCAGGAAGACACATTGGCTGTACTGTTTGATTCGATTTTGGAAAATATTCCGGCTCCTGTCGATAACCGTGAAGAACCCCTTCAATTCCAAGTATCGCTGCTTGATTATAATGACTATGTGGGACGCATCGGAATCGGGCGTATTTTCCGCGGTACGATGAAAGTGGGTCAGCAAGTGACCGTCATGAAGCGTGATGGTTCGACTAAGAACTTCCGCGTCACTAAGATGTACGGTTTCCTCGGCCTGAAACGCATCGAGATCCAGGAAGCATATGCTGGAGATCTTGTCGCAATTTCAGGAATGGAAGATCTTGACGTCGGTGAGACCGTCTGCCCGTCAGATCATCTTGAAGCATTACCGGCTCTTCACGTAGACGAACCGACGCTGCAAATGACATTCCTCGTGAACAATAGCCCGTTCGCAGGGAAGGAAGGCAAATGGGTCACTTCCCGTAAGATCGAAGAACGCCTTGAGCAGCAGCTGCAGACCGATGTTTCCCTGCGTGTAGAACCGACCGACTCTCCAGATGCATGGGTCGTTTCCGGCCGCGGTGAACTTCACTTGTCCATCCTGATTGAGAATATGCGCCGTGAAGGCTACGAGCTTCAAGTGTCGAAGCCGGAAGTTATCATCCGTACGATCGATGGTGTGCGCTGCGAGCCGGTTGAGCGGGTGCAGATCGATATTCCTGAAGAACATACAGGATCGATCATCGAGTCGATCGGTGAACGAAAAGGCGAAATGCTTGATATGATCAACAATGGCAACGGACAAGTCCGTCTGATTTTCCTAGTGCCGGCAAGGGGATTGATCGGGTATTCCACCGAATTCCTGACTCTTACGCGCGGATATGGCATCATCAACCATACGTTCGATTCCTATAAGCCTGTCGCTTCAGGACGAGTTGGCGGTCGCCGCCATGGAGTGCTTGTCTCCATGGAGAACGGAACTGTCACAGGTTATGGTATAATGCAATTGGAAGACCGCGGTACGATGTTTGTGGAAGCGGGAACCGAAATTTATGCGGGCATGATTGTCGGCCAGAATAATCGGGACAATGATTTGACGATCAATCTGACAAAAATCAAGCACGCGACAAATGTCCGGTCCGCCACGAAAGATCAGACCGTTACGACGAAAAAACCGCGTATTTTATCTCTGGAAGAAGCGCTTCAGTACGTCGGGGACGACGAATATTGTGAAGTGACGCCGGTTTCCATCCGTCTGCGCAAGAAAATCCTGGATAAGAACGAACGGGAAAAGGCGGAAAAGAAGAGAAAGTCCGGAGAGTGAAGATAGCGCGTCAAGAAAGGGTTGTTTTCTGTAATGGATAAGGAGACCGAGTTCGTATTCGGCAGGATGTCAGGCGTCTGTCATATGATCTATGATCTGATGCCTACGTATAATTCCGCTGGATATGTCTTGTTTGCGCTCATATTCCTGCTGTCCGCGATTGTGTACAAGCTGGGATTCGCCCGGAAGATTAAATTTTGGCAGAATGTCGTCATCTACAGCTTCCTGTTTCTAGGATGCCTCGTTTTGACATTCCTTGCCTTCTTCCTGCCGATCGTGGAAGGGCTCATCGTGGCAGCGCTCATCTTGATCATATATCGGGTACGCCGCATGAATGAACATAAGAAAGACTCCGTCGCATCGTAAGCGGCGGAGTCTTTTCGTTTAGAATTCTTTTTCAGATATATGGGAGCTTCTGTGGAAAATGAAGCGCCCGGTCGATACCCGTCTGTTGGTCTCATCTTTGATACGGTCGCTGCATGATTCACACATATACGTATTGATAGGATGATTGCGCAACTTTTTCGCAAGCGGCAAGTCATCCTTCAGTTCTCCGATCGTATCACAAAGTACACATTTAACTCGCATCTGGCCACTCCTTTCAGGCGATGCCGGCTTTTCAGTCAATCGATCCGGATGGATGTAATGGAACGGATCGGCTCATTACGATTGCTTCCGTCTTTCAGCAATGCATATACAGGTCCTCCGTCTTTCAGCGGCTTCCCTTTAATGCTGTATTGGAGGATGATCTCCTTCGCCATATCAAGCGGGAAGGAATGTTCGCCTTCAGCTGTCACAAGCGTGAAGCGCTCCGCGTTCTCGCCGGGCACCGCGTTCTTGATGAAAGGCTCCAGGATGATGCCGAACGTTCCGGTCAGCATTTTCTGTTTTTCATACTTCTTCTCAGATTTCAAAGTCGGAGGGAATGTGGCGCCTTCCATGATTTCGCGGGACCAATGTTTACCCATCGCTTCCTTGTATTCTTCCATTTCGTCGCGTTCGACATACTGTCCGCCGAAAAAGGTGTCAAGGTCTATGCGGCGGTCGTCAAAGATCCAAACCGTTGGATCCAGTGTGATCTTAAATTCCGTGTTTCCTGTTATCGGGATAATCGTTTCCAAAACAGTAAGCCTCCTACGTAAATGGGCGGCCGTTTGACCGGCCGGATTTTTAGTTGCAGTTCTTTGGAATGCCGATAAAGGGCGGCATGTTCCGTCTTCTTTTAGTATACCCTTAGAGAACAACTGTGGGAAGTCATTTACAACAAGCAGCTCCTTCAGGGGAAACACTTGCAATTTACCCTCTCAAAAGATACAATTTATTCATAATCACCGCGCATGAATACTAGGTGAACGGGGGCGTCCTCATGGATACAGAAGTACAAGAGACATATCAAGAAAAGGCAATGAAGCAGCTACAAGCGGATGCCGATAAAATTGCACAGCTCATCAAAGTGCAGATGGATCATTTGACGATGCCGCAATGCCCTCTGTATGAGGAAGTGCTTGACACGCAAATGTACGGGCTCTCCCGTGAAATCGATTTTGCAGTGAAGCTCGGCCTGATCGAGAGGGATCAGGGGAAAATCCTCCTTTCGGCGCTTGAACAGGAAATGAACGTCTTGCATGAGTTATATACAAAAAAATAAACAAAAGACTCAAACTCATAAAAGGTTTGAGTTTTTTATTTAAAACGGGGAATGTACGATGATAAATTATGTGAAAAAAATAGGTAAGAACTTCGATTACCCGTTGTTCTTTGTCTATCTACTGCTTTGTGCGTTCGGGTTGGTCATGATCTACAGTGCAAGTATGGCGTGGGCGGTCAACCGTTATGGATTCGCACCAGACCACTTCTACCGGAAACAGCTGATCAACCTGATTGTTTCATTTGTTGCCTTTTTCCTTGGCGCTTTCTTTCCCTACCACAATTATAAACGGAAAGGTTTTATGAAAACTTCCGTCTTTATTATGTTCATCTTCCTTGTGCTTGTACATATAATCGGCTGGGGAGCTGGCGGCGCACAAAGTTGGATCACTGTACCGGGTTTTGGAAACCTGCAGCCTTCCGAAATTGCAAAGATTGTGATCATCCTCTACTTCTCCAGCGTGTTTGCAAAGAAATATGAATCGGGGACAATCGACTCCATCAACAAGTCCATCCTCCCGCCTGTCATTATCCTGTTCTTCGCCGTCGGGCTTATTATGACAGAGACGGATATTGGGACTTCATTCATCATTGTCATGACGGCGCTCGCTTTGCTTGCTTCAAGCGGAATCCGGCCAAAAACGTTCGGAAAGTTAAGCGGTATTATCGGACTTATTCTCATTCCGATGTCGCTCCTGCTCTGGATTTTTTGGGATACGGTTATGACCGGGGGACGGAAAGGGCGTATATTATCCTTCCTGGATCCGTTTGATTATATACAGGGGTCGGGTTATCAGATTGCAAACGGCTATATTGCGATCGGGACGGGAGGGGTAAAAGGCCTTGGCCTCGGCAATTCCATACAAAAACTGGGCTACCTGCCTGAGCCCCAAACGGATGTAATCATGGCAGTCATATCTGAAGAACTGGGGATCTTCGGAACGCTCATCGTACTTGGAGGACTAGGGTTCCTTGTCCTGCATGCACTTAAGATCGCCATGTCTACAAAAGATCCGCAAGCACGGATGCTGGCCGCGGGGATTGGCAGCCTGATCGGCATCCAGACATTTGTCAATATCGGCGGGCTTACCGGACTGCTTCCTTTGACAGGTGTACCGCTTCCGTTTATTAGTTATGGCGGAACTTCTATTATTCTGTTATCTTTAGCTTTAGGAATATTGATGAATGTGTCAATGTTCGAAAAATATAAGAAGAATAATAGCAAAGGAAGTGCGTAAATGGGAAAGGGATTGGGAGAAATCAAGAAGATTCTTGTCGCTAACAGGGGAGAGATCGCGATTCGGATCTTCCGCGCTTGCACTGAATTGCAAATCCCGACAGTTGGCATCTATTCAGCGGAGGACAGGGGTTCCTTCCATCGGTACAAAGCGGATGAATCCTACCTCGTCGGAGAAGGCAGAAAACCGATTGATGCATATCTTGATATCGAGGATATTATTCGCATTGCCAAGTATTCAGGAGCAAATGCTGTACATCCCGGATATGGCTTCCTTGCGGAAAACGCACAATTCGCACGCCGGCTAGAGGAAGAGGGCATTATTTTCATCGGTCCTACACCCCTTCATCTTGATATGTTCGGCGACAAAGTAAAAGCACGGGATCAGGCGATCAGGGCTGGAATTCCTGTCATTCCTGGAAGCGGGGGACCGGTCTCTGCCGTTTCCGATATAAGAGAATTCGGGTCTGCGCATGGCTATCCGTTGATTATTAAAGCGGCGCTTGGCGGCGGTGGACGTGGAATGCGCATAGTGGAGACGGAAGAGATGATCGAGGAGGCGTATGAGCGTGCTCGCTCAGAAACCAAATCTGCATTCGGATCAAGCGATGTATATGTCGAGAAGTACATTGCAAAACCGAAACATATCGAAGTGCAGATCCTCGGTGACACAGATGGCAATGTCGTCCACTTATATGAACGCGACTGTTCCGTGCAGCGAAGGCACCAGAAAGTCGTTGAAATTGCTCCTTCCATTTCATTAACAGAAAGGTTGCGTGCAGAAATCTGCGATGCTGCGGTCAAGCTCATGCGGAGTGTGTCGTATGTGAATGCCGGAACAGTGGAATTTCTAGTTGCAGATGATAAATTCTATTTTATAGAAGTGAACCCACGGATACAGGTGGAACATACCATTACCGAAATGGTGACAGGGATCGATATTGTCCACGCACAGATCCATATTGCTGGCGGGAATGACTTGCACGGTCAAGTGACAGCCGTCCCTCATCAAAATGAGATTCCGCTTTTTGGTTATGCCATTCAGTCACGCGTGACAACGGAAGATCCTTTGAACGATTTTATGCCGGACACAGGAAAATTGATGGTATACAGGTCGGGAGGCGGGTTTGGTGTCCGCCTGGATGCCGGCAACGGTTTTCAAGGCGCGGTCATAACGCCATATTACGACTCATTGCTCGTGAAAGTCTCTACATGGGGAATGACATTCCGCGAAGCTGCGTCTAAAATGGACAGAAATTTGCAAGAGTTCAGGATACGCGGAATTAAAACGAATATACCTTTTCTTGAAAATGTCGTGCGCCATGAGAGTTTCCTTACAGGGAATTACGATACTGGATTCATCGACACAGCTCCCGAGCTTTTCGAGTTCCCAGTCAGACTCGACAGGGGCACTAAACTGCTGAATTACCTTGGGAATGTTACAGTCAATGGGTTTCCGGGCATTGGGAAGCAATCAAAACCGCTGTTCCATCCCGCCAGGAAGCCTCAAGTCGATCTGTTGCAGCCAATACTGCCGGGTACAAAACAGATTCTTGACGAAAGTGGCGCGGTCGGACTGGTGGAGTGGATCAAGCGGCAGGATGATGTGCTGCTCACCGACACTACATTCCGGGATGCGCACCAGTCGCTTTTGGCGACTAGAGTAAGGACGAAAGATCTTGTCAATATCGCTTCCGAGTCGGCGCATCTTCTGCCAAACCTTTTCTCTTATGAAATGTGGGGAGGGGCGACTTTCGACGTCTCGTACCGATTCCTGAAAGAGGATCCGTGGGACAGGTTAACAAAGTTAAGGGAACAGATTCCGAATGTGCTGTTTCAAATGCTGTTCCGCGGTGCGAATGCCGTCGGTTATTCAAATTACCCAGACAATGTCATAAAGGAATTTGTTAAGACTGCAGCTGAATCGGGGATCGATGTATTTCGGATTTTCGACAGTCTCAATTGGCTGAAAGGGATGGAAGTCGCCATCGAAGCGGCGAGGGATGCGGGGAAAGTCGCTGAAGCGGCGCTTTGCTATACAGGCGACATCCTTGACGATGGACGGGCTAAATACACGGTCGATTATTATAAAAAGATGGCGAAAGAGCTGGAAGCGACAGGGGCACATATACTTGCCATCAAGGACATGGCAGGCCTCTTGAAACCGGAAGCTGCTTACCGATTAATTTCAGAACTGAAAGAGAGTATTGATATTCCGATCCACCTTCATTCACATGATACAAGCGGCAATGGTATATACATGTATGCAAAAGCAATTGAATCAGGTGTGGATATCGTCGATACGGCTCTTGGCTCGATGGCTGGGCTGACGTCGCAGCCGTCGGCAAGCTCGCTGTATTACGCCATGCAGCATTCGGGCCGAAAGGTACGGTCGGATATTAAGGCGCTTGAGGATCTATCCTATTACTGGGAAGACGTCCGGAAATATTACCAGCATTTCGAAAGCGGCATGATCAGCCCGCATTCCGAAATTTATGTCCACGAGATGCCGGGCGGCCAATATTCAAACTTGCAGCAGCAGGCGAAAGGCGTAGGTCTTGGAGAGCGCTGGGATGAAGTGAAAGAGATGTTCTCCCGGGTGAATATGCTATTCGGAGATATCATCAAGGTGACGCCGTCCTCTAAAATTGTCGGTGACATGGCCCTGTTCATGGTACAGAACAATTTGGATGAACAATCTGTCATCAGCAGAGGGCAGTCGATTGACTTTCCCGAGTCGGTCATTGAATTCTTTGAGGGCTATATCGGGCAGCCGTATGGAGGGTTTCCAAAGGAACTTCAGGACGTTGTGCTGAAGGGGAGGGAACCGATTACTGTGCGCCCGGGCGAATTGCTGCCAGACGTCGATTTCAAGGAAGTCAAATCGAAGCTTGATGGAATGCTGGCAAGGCCGGCGTCGATGAAAGACGCGTTAGCATACGCGCTCTATCCGAAAGTGTTTGAGGAGTATGCAACGATGCAAAAGCAGTTCGGTGATGTCTCGGTCATACACACACCTGAGTTCCTGTTTGGCATGAGGCTTGGCCAGGAAATAGAGGTGGAGATCGAAAAAGGGAAAACGCTGATCGTCAAGCTCATATCGATCGGGGAGCCGCAATCGGACGGCACCCGCATCATGTATTTCGAGATGAACGGGCAGCCGCGGGAGATCGTCATCCAGGATATGAGCATCGAGACGCATCACGAACACAGACCGAAAGCGAATCCTGCCAATGAGACGCACATCGCCGCAACTATGCCGGGAACTGTTCTTAAAGTGGCAGTTTCAGCCGGTGCCAAAGTGAAAAGGGGGGAGCACCTGCTCATCACGGAAGCGATGAAAATGGAAACGACTATACAGGCTCCATTCAAAGGCGTTGTAACAGCGATCCATGTCGTGGCAGGGGATTCCATCTCCACTGGGGACCTGCTGCTGGAACTTGAACATGAGGCATAATAAAAAGGCATCACGGATTCCGTGATGCCTTTTTGGCAGCTTATTTCTCCCGGTTTGCCCAGCTTCTTGAAACAAGCAGGACCATATAGGTCAATAAACCGAACAGCAATGTGATGAACAGCGAGTGTGCAAGTGCAAGATACAGATTCAGCCTTGTCAGGACGACAGATGCTCCGGCTAGCACTTGAAGTGTCACAAGGATGAATGCGGTGATCCAACCCCAATAGATGACTCTTGTCTGCTTGTAGTGCCGGATAGCATGGATGGTGATGATCCCGATCCAGACGAAGATCAGGGCAGCCGCAGTGCGGTGGCTCATCTGTATCCATTCCCAGAAGTCCGCAGGCAATCTGAATTCACCGTTCCGGCACATCGGCCAGTCGGGGCAGCTCAGCTCCGATTCCGTGTGGCGGACGAGAGCGCCTGAATAGATGACAAAATATGAATAGATTGTTACACCAATCGTATGCCAACGCATCTTCTTACCAATAATGAGCTTGTCCGCATCAAATTTCTGATCGACTTCAAAAATGAGAAGAGTGAGAAGAAATACTGCTGCGTATGAAATGAGTGAAATGCCGAAGTGCAAGGCAAGTATGAAGTCTCCTTGTCCCCACAGTACTTGGGCAGCTCCAATGAGTGCTTGAAGGATCAGGAAGAATACAGCAAGAAAGGCGAGGAACTTTGTTTCCCTCACATGCCCGATCGCTTTCCAGGACCATACCGCGAGCACGACGATAAAGATTCCGACAGCGCCCGTCACAAGCCGATGAGAGAACTCAATGAGGACTTCAGGAGTGATTTCATCCGGAATCAGCTGGCCGTTGCAGCCGGGCCAATGCCTTCCGCAACCCATCCCGCTGTCGGTCTTCGTTACAAGGGCGCCTCCAAGCATGATGAGGAGCATTCCGACCGTAGCGGCGACCGCAAACCATTTTAATAATTTATGATATCGCAAATAAAGCACCTTCTCTTTAAAGAATGATGACCGTTACTCAAAAAGGCTCTGTTTTTGATGATAGCTAAAAATACCGTAAAAAACAATGAGGAATGGATGGAAAAGCAAATGCGAAGCCTTATTTCACAAATTGTTCATAAAAAAGATCCTTTAACTTCACAAAAGCCTGTCGGAAATGATTTACTATAGATAGGGTGTACCGGTAAATATGTCGTTGTACTGCGCAATTCTGCCGTTTTTTCGTTTCCCTATAGAAATCGGCGCAGGATTTCGATATAGTTAAGTGTAGCGGCATCCGCCGATATCATTGAAAGGAGGGTAATCATGTCAAACGGTCGTACGATCGGAACGTCTGCAGATACAGCGATCCAGCAGGCATCATTATTAAAAGATTTTCTGGCACTTATAAAAATCGGCATTGTCAACTCGAACTTGATCACAGCTTTCACCGGCCTGTTTTTAGCCTTTCAGTTCACAGGCACAAGCTTCATCCAGCACCTGGATATACTTATCTACGCCATGCTGGGCACAGCTTTGATCATTGCGGGCTCTGCGGCTCTGAATAACCTGATCGACAGGGATATCGATCCGATCATGTCGAGGACGAAAACCCGTCCGACGGTGACTGGGCGCTTTAACGCCTCGGCTGTGTTGGCACTGGCACTCACTTTCATCTTGATCGGCGAAATCATGCTGTTCCTTGCGACGCCGTTAGCCGGATGGCTGGGTTTAGCGGGTGTTTTCAGTTATGTCGTGCTGTATTCGATGTGGTCGAAACGGAAGCACACTGCCAATACGGTGGTTGGAAGCCTCTCTGGAGCAATCCCGCCCCTGATCGGCTGGTCTGCTGTGGAACCGTCACTTGGTCTTGGTGCCTGGGCGTTGTTTTTGATCATGTTCATCTGGCAGCCGCCGCATTTCTATGCGCTTGCCATGAAAAAGACAGAAGAATACCGGGCAGCAGGCATCCCGATGCTGCCGGTGGTAAAAGGCTTTGCAAGAACGAAGAAATCCATGTTTGGCTGGGTACTTGTACTGTTCCCGCTGCCATTCATGCTCACAGAGCTTGGAACAGGATTCCTGATCCTTGCCACACTTTTGAATATCGGCTGGCTTGTACTGGCCATTAGAGGGTTCAAGGCGAAAGAGGATTTGAAATGGGCGACTTCGATGTTTGTCTATTCGCTGAACTACATGACAATCCTATTTGTCTCCATGATCATCTTCTCGATATTCATCTGACGTACGGAATTCTTTCTTTATGACAGGAATTCATTATAGAGAGGTCAATCGTCCTCAATTAGAAAACAATTTTTCAGAAAGAGAGGTATTCGAAGCGATGATGAAAGGACTCAAAAAATGGCGTCTCTTTTCTCTATTAGCAGTTCTTACGGTTTTCCTTGCGGGTTGTGGACAAGAAGAGCTTTCCACGCTTCTTCCTGCCGGACAGGTTGGTAAGGACCAGTTTAATCTGCTGCTTCTAGCATCAGGAATCATGCTGTTGGTCATTATTGTGGTCGTTGCAATCTACTTGATAGCATTGATACGTTTCAGACGTTCAAGACTAGGTGAAGATCATATTCCTGAACAGGTTGAGGGAAGCCATACGCTTGAACTCGTGTGGACGGTTCTTCCGATTCTTCTCATTCTGCTCCTTGCTGTGCCGACAGTGTACTACACGTATAAGCTCGGCGATGTATCAGCAATGGGCGCGGTGGACGAGGATGGGAATCCTGAAAACCTTGTCGTCGATGTGACGGCTAAGTTGTATTGGTGGGAGTTTGAGTATCCTGACCTAGGTATTGTGACGGCACAGGAGCTAGTCGTGCCGACAAATGAAAAAGTGTATTTCAACCTATTGGCTGCTGACGTGAAGCACTCATTCTGGATCCCGGCGATCGGCGGAAAAATGGATACGAACGTTGAAAATGTCAACAAGTTCTATCTATCATTCGACCAGGAATCTGCCGGCCTTAAAGATGGCGTCTTCTACGGAAAATGTGCTGAGCTTTGCGGGCCATCCCACGCGTTGATGGACTTTAAAGTGAAGACGCTTCCGCGCGCGGAATTCGATAACTGGGTTGCGTCAATGCAAGATACGAAAGACAAACAGGCAGTTGCCAATGAGCAAGGCCAAGATATCTTCCAGAACAACACTTGTATCGGCTGCCACGCTGTCAGCGGTGTAGGCGAAAGCGGTGCACAAGGGCCTAACCTTGCGACATTCGGAGATCGTAACCGGGTGGCGGGTGTCATGGATCATACAAAAGAAGATTTGATCAAATGGATCAAAGACCCACAGAAATACAAACCAGGCAATACGATGCCAGGCTTTGAAGGCAAGTTCTCTGATGAAGAACTTGATGCATTGGCTGAATACTTGATGGGATTGTCAGTGGAAAAATAATTCCAACGCGACTATTGTAGAGGAGGTAACAATGTGAGTTCAGCTGCTCAAAAAAAGGGTTTTGGCGCTACGCTATGGGATTGGCTGACAACAGTCGACCATAAGAAGATCGGAATCCTTTACTTCCTTGGAGGCGGATTCTTCTTCGTCGTCGGCGGTATCGAAGCGTTATTGATTCGTTGGCAGTTACATAAGCCGAATCTTGACTTCGTAAGTGCAGGCCTTTATAACGACTTGATCACCATGCATGGTACGACAATGATCTTCCTTGCTGCCATGCCGATCTTATTCGGTTTCATGAACGCGATTGTCCCGCTTCAAATCGGGGCTCGTGACGTTGCGTTCCCATTCATTAACTCATTAGGATTCTGGATGTTCTTCTTCGGAGGATTGTTCCTGAACATCTCTTGGTTCTTCGGTGAGGTTCCGGATGCTGGATGGACTTCCTATGCATCACTGTCACTCCACTCCGAAGGGCACGGCATTGATTTCTATGCACTCGGCCTTCAGATTGCCGGGGGCGGTACGTTGATGGCGGGGATCAACTTCCTCGTAACCATCATTAACATGCGTGCGCCGGGTATGACGTATATGCGTATGCCGCTCTTCACATGGACAACGTTTGTCGCTTCTGCGATGATCCTGTTCGCATTCCCTCCACTTACGATCGGATTGTTCTTCTTGACATTCGACCGCATGTTCGGAGCGAACTTCTTCGATCATACAATGGGCGGAAACACGATCATCTGGGAGCATATCTTCTGGATTTTCGGTCACCCTGAGGTGTATATCCTCATCTTGCCGGCATTCGGTATTTTCTCGGAGATATTCTCTACATTCTCGAGAAAGCGTCTATTCGGATATCCATCCATGGTATTTGCGACAGTCTTGATCGGCTTCCTCGGATTCATGGTTTGGGCTCACCATATGTTCACTGTCGGCCTAGGGCCAACTGCGAACGCAATCTTCGCGGTAGCGACAATGGCGATCGCTGTCCCTACTGGTGTGAAGATCTTTAACTGGCTGCTCACAATGTGGGGCGGCAGCATCAAAGTCACAACTCCGATGCTTTACGCACTCGGTTTCATCCCGTCTTTCGTAATGGGCGGTGTGACGGGTGTCATGCAAGGGGCCGCCCCGCTTGACTACCAATTGCACGATTCGTACTTCATCGTCGCCCACTTCCACTATGTTATCGTTGGTGGGGTTGTGCTCGCGATCTTGGCTGCTACGCACTACTGGTGGCCGAAAATGTTCGGTACGATGCTGAACGAAGCACTTGGTAAAGTGACATTCGTCTTGTTCTTCATCGGTTTCCACTTGACATTCCTAATCCAGCACTGGCTCGGATTCTGGGGAATGCCGCGCCGTGTCTGGACGTACCAGGATGGCCAAGGCTGGAACCTTGCAAACTATATCAGTACAGTCGGTGCTCTGTTGATGGGTCTGGGCGTAATTGTCCTCGTCATCAACGTCATCATTACATCTGTCAAGAATGTCAGAGTCGGAAACGACCCTTGGGGAGACGGACGTACGCTTGAGTGGGCGATCGAATCTCCGCCAGTGTACTATAACTTCCCGACAACTCCGCTTGTCCGCGGACTTGACACAGTCTGGATCGAAAAGATGGAAGGGAACGAAGCAGGCTATACTGCTGCTGAACCAGTGAAGGATATCCATATGCCTTACGGTTCGATCATTCCATTCCTTATGACAATCGGATTGTTTGTCGCAGCATTCGGAGCAATGTTCCATAATGAAACAAGCTGGGGCCTTCCGGTTCTAGTGATTGGTCTCGCCTGGACGTTCATTTGCATGAGCTGGCGTTCATTGGCGGATGATACAGGGTATTACATTAAGAAGGAAGAACTGGTTCGCGACATGAAGAGCAAAGGAGGTCGAGCTTAATGGACTTGAATAAGAAATTCACTCCTGATACATGGCCTGATCATCCGGAAAAAGCGACTCTTGAAGCGAAAAACAAATTTGTTGGTTTCTGGTTGTTCCTTGGAGGAGAGACAATACTCTTCGCAACCTTGTTTGCGACGTATATCGCATTAAAGAACTCCGGTCCTAGCGGATTTGGATTCAGCACACAGGAACTTTATGAATTGCCGCTTGTGTTCGTAATGACAATGCTGCTTTTGACGTCCTCGCTTACGAGTGTGTATGCGATGTACCATTTGCGCAACTATAACTTCAGGAAGATGCAGCTGTGGCTTGCGATTACTGCGCTTCTTGGTCTTGGATTCCTTGCCCTTGAAGTTTACGAGTTCTCGCACTACATCCATGATGGATTTGTCTACAGCAACAGTGCATTCAGTTCTGCATTCTATACGCTTGTCGGAACACACGGTTTCCACGTAGCGATCGGTCTTGTCTGGATCACGCTGTTGATCTTCCGTAATGCGAAGCGCGGATTGAATTTGTATAATGCGACAAAGTATTATACATTCTCTCTATACTGGCACTTCATTGACGTTGTGTGGGTATTCATCTTTACTGTAGTCTACTTGATGGGAGTGATAGGGTAAGATGGCAGAGATTGAAGTGTACAAACGGACGCCGGCAGAACAAGCACTTATGAAAAGACGCTCAAAAGAGTCGATGCGCGGTCAAGTTATGATGTTCTCACTGATGATCTTCTTGACGCTCGTATCGTTCTCGATGGTCGTGGCATGGCAAAATGGAGTTGCTGGATTCTCCAAATATTTCATTACGCCAATGCTTATGTTGTTCGCGGCTGTCCAAGTCGGGTTGCAACTTTATTATTTCATGCATATGAGCGAGAAAGGACATGGCATTCCACAAATGTTCATGTTCACGGGCGCTTTGCTCGGTTTTCTCATCCCGCTTACCTTCGTGACAATCGTCTGGTGGTAATTGGGAAAAATCCGCGGACATAGGTTCGCGGATTTTTTTATTAGATATGCTGTTATGGAAACAGTATATGCCTAAAGCTGCGGACCTGCTCGAAATGTCAATGTTCGTTCATTGTGTTCAGCGAAGGTTCGTTCTATAATGAAGAAAGACTGAAAAAGGAGCGATGGCGACTATGCCTTTAAGCATATTTGGATTTCGGGCGTTATGGAGCCCGTATTTTATTATTTTTCTGTTGTTATGCATCGGCATTTATTTTTTATTGACCAAGAAATGGAGAAATAAGTTTGAAGGGACCGAGCCGGTAACGCAGCGACAGATCGGTTATTTCCTGGCATCCATCATCTTGCTGTATATCGTCAAAGGATCACCGATGGATCTGCTTGGCCATATTTTGTTCTCTGTACATATGGCGCAGATGGCTCTTTTGCTATTGATGGTAGCCCCATTCTTAATCATCGGCATTCCGAACTTCATTTGGAAAAAGGTTTTCAGCGTCGGGTTAATCGATCGGATTGTTCGGCTTTTCACCAAGCCGGTCATTAGTTTGATGGTCTTCACCCTTATGTTTTCGCTCTATCATTATCCAATGATTTTGGATTATGTAAAGCTGAGTCTGACGCTGCATGCGGTGTTTACGACTACCTTGTTTATTGCTGCTCTGTTCCTGTGGTGGCCGATTGTTAATACGCTTGAAGATCACCCGCATTTGCACGGTTTAAAGAAAATTGGTTATGTCATCCTTAGTGCTATTTTAATCACTCCGGCATGTTCGCTTATCATCTTTGTCGACGTACCGGTATATGAGACGTATTACAGCGGTGAAGCATGGTTGAAAGCGATGGCCCTTTGTGTTCCTGCCGGCACGCTGTCAGGTCTCTCCATATCAGGTCCTGAACTGTTCACGAATATGCCGACACTTTATGATCAACAGCTGGGCGGCATCATCATGAAAGTCATCCAGGAATTGATTTATGTTGTGGTAATTGGCAAGATTTTCTTCCAATGGTCGAAGGACGAGCAGGAAAACGCGGACGAGATCACACGAAGAGATTTGCTGGAGCGGCAGAACTTGAACGTGCACGGTTAATTTGGTGTAACAAATGGAGAAGGGGAATGCACGATGAATGTTCCAATACTGCCGACAATCAGTACATCCTTCATTGTGCTGTCGGCGATCCTGGTGGCGATCGGCTGGTCGCTTATCCGTAAAAAGAACGTGGATGCCCATAAAAAAACGATGTTTGTCGCAGCGGCATCCGCGCTTGTGTTTTTTATCATCTATGCGTCGCGTACGGTCTTTATTGGGAATACCGCATTTGGAGGTCCGTCGAGCCTGAAGATCTACTATACGGTCTTCCTGATTTTCCACATCACTCTCGCGACCGTTGGAGCCGTGCTTGGCATCATCATGCTTATTACCGGTTTGAAAGACAGGCTGAAGATCCACCGGAAGCTGGGCCCTGCGACAAGTATTATATGGTTTTTCACCGCCATTACGGGGGTCGCTGTCTATTTGCTCCTATATGTTTTTTATACAGGAGGAGAAACAACTTCTGTCATCAAGGCGATTCTTGGATTTTAAAATGATGAAAAAGCAGGAAAGGGGCTTGAAGCCGCCTTTCCTGCTTTTTAAATTTTGAAATTCAGTTTAATGATTCCCGCTTCCCGTGCAGTGTTGAACAGGATGACGATCATCGGTCCTATGAAGAAGCCCAGGAAACCGAACAGCTTCAATCCTATGAACATCGCAATCAATGTAGGCAGCGGTGACAGTCCAATTTGGTTACCCATCACTTTCGGTTCCACGGTCCTTCGGATGATGAGGAGAACAACAGCAAGTACTGCCAGCTTCGTACCTGTGGCAACATCGCCGCTCACAATTTGGTAAAGTGACCAAGGGGCAAGGACGATGATCGAGCCTAAAATTGGGATGATGTCAATGATCCAGATAACAAGCGACATGATAATCGCATACTTTGGCACAATGATGAGCAAGCCTATGAAAGATACCGCTAAAATGATTAGGCTGACAAGTAATTGTGCTTTCATGAAACCGAAGGCTACAGAATTCAATTTTTGTGTCATATACCTGAATTTCTTTGCGGATTCCTCTGTCAAATGGCGGAATACCATTAGCTTTAGATCGGGAAGTTCCAGCATGAATAGGAAAAGGGCGATCATAAAAACAATCAGGCTTACTAAGAAGTTAGGAATATCAGCCGCGAGCGTCATGATCTTATCAGAGTTAAGAAGGCTTGTGATAGAGGAACGCATCGAAATGATGATTGTCTCGACTTCTTTTTGAATCGCTTCCGTAAATTCCTTTGGCATACCGGCAGTATAGTTGAACATTTTGCTTTGGAGATCAATCCAGACTCCAGATAGTTTATTCAAATAGTCGGGTGCGTCTTTGGTGAATTGAATGATCCGTCCGATCAGGGAGTTTACCGTATAGTATAATGATGCGGCTAAAATCGCAATTATCATTAAGTATACAGAGATGACGGACATTTTCCGTTTCCATTTCAGTTTGACTTCCACCAGCTTTACAAGCGGCTCAAAGAGCATCGCGGTGAGCAACGCCAATATGATCGGGATGGAAACCGGCAAAATAAAATAAGCCGCCACGATTAGTAGTATGACTGCCACAATAATGAGTAACAATCGTTTTGTGAACCATCTTGACAATTCAATTCCCCCAAATTAATCATTGTTCCCATTATAACCAATTAAGCCAGGGATGAATAGATGAAAAAACCGAAGAACAGTATGTTCTCCGGTTTTTTAAATCATTTCTCCAATATAAAAGGTTTTAGATCGTCATACACTGACTTTAGTGTAGCGATGCAATCTTTAACAAGTCCTTCAGGATATACTTCGTCTTCACCATACTCGACGCCATGCGGATAATAATATTTTCCGAGTTGCGGCTGCATCAAGTGGATGACCGCTTCCCGAGTATCGACGTCATCCTCAGGCGTATATCCATATACGCGTAAATAGTATGTACCTTCTTTTACAACATACTTCTTATCGTATGTTACCCGTTCATAGTCCCATTGCCCTGCGCGTACCAGGTCATGCTTCAGCATGATCTCATCAAGAACGTTCAATTCGGCAACAAGGCCGTCAAGGCCGGTATTCATAATATCCAAAGTTACATCCTCCTTCTATCATATCCAGTCCACTGCCTATACTTATTTATAATAGAACATATTGGCGTTACTTGCAATGACAACATTGTGTCGTATAGGAATGTCCCTATTTGCATTCCCCATACTAAAGAATTATGAAAAGTTGCCGATTTTAAGCGAAAAGGATGAAACATCTGTATTTTATCATGTAAAGTAGGAAGCAGAACATTATCATTCATCGAAAGCAGGGGCAATCGATTTGAAAGTAATCTGGAAAATTGCACTTCTTCTCTTCGTCTTGTTTGCTGTATTCTATCTGCTGGACACAAGGGTAAAAGAGAATGAGTTACTTGAATCTCCGGTTAAACATGGCACGGCGATACCGGCGCCGGGCAAGGATTTCACGAATCAGGCAAACGAGAAGGAACGGCCAATAGGCGGATTGTCCATTTATGTCGGGTCTCCTGTGCAGGAACTTGTCGACAAGTACGGCGAGCCGGATCGCGTAGAACCTTCCGCGTTCGGATATGATTGGTGGATATACCTGGATGACTTCTCCTTCATGGCAGGCGTTGAAGGGGATATGGTGAATCAGGTCTTCACGGCCGATCCCGATATCGATATACAGCCTTTCGGTATTTCACAAGACATCAATGAAGTTTACAGGACGACTATCATTGATTCGGAAGTGGATGTCCAGCTTGGAGATGACCTCTATATGTTCATGCTCAAAAACGAGGACATTTCCAACCGCTTATTGATCAAGTTCAAAAATTTATTTGCACAAGTATATGTAGATGAAGAGGATCAGACGATTGAAGGTGTCCGCTTCCTGAGTCCAAGAACTCTCGTGATCCACCAGCCGTATGACATGGAATACAGCGGGGAGATAACGACCGTCCCCCCGCCGTCCGCGGCAAAACAAATCGAAGTCGACCGCGCTATGGAAAGGCAGCTCTTCGATTTGACAAATGAAATCCGTAAGCTCCATGGCTTGGAGGAGCTGAAAAATCACTATTGGCTTGGTATCGTGGCAAGAGGCCATAGTGAAGACATGGCGCTGGAAAATTATTTCGCGAATGTTTCCCCTTCCAGCGGTACGCTTGCCGATCGTTTGAAACAAGCTGAAATCACCCACAAGAAAGCAGGGGAAAATATCGCTTTCAATTATGTCGATGCAATCGAAGCGGTACATGGCTGGCTGAATTCGCCTTCTCACCGGAAAGTCATGCTTGGCAAGGATTTCAATCATCTCGGTTCAGGCGTATATGGAAAATACTATACACAGGACTTTATACAAAGCGATGAAGAAAAAGATCCGGCTACATTGTTTCCCGCGAAGGAGTAATCCATGTCCCGTCTTCATAACCGTCGATGCCTTTCACATACAAGGGCATCGACTTTTTCATGGCATACAAGGCAGCCCGTTTTTGGATGACTGGACGATCCGTTTCTAGTAAAGGAAGCAGGTCATGGAAGGATAGCCGATCGATTTTTTTGCTCTGTCCGTCTACTTTCGGATCAGCAGTCATGATGCCTGGCACGTCTTTGAAAAATTCAATATGCTCAGCCCGCAGAGCTGCACCTAGTGCGACAGCAGTCAGATCACTGCCGCCTCTGCCGATTGTCATCACTTGGCATGCTTCATTCATTCCTTGGAATCCAGGAATGAGGATACAGTCTGTCTGATTCAATCCGTCAATGATCATTGACGGGTCAATATCCGAAATCGTTCCGTCCCCAAATTCCCCTTCCGTCCAAATACCGGCTTGGATACCGTGAAAGATCTGATTATTGATGCCGGCTGCAGCTAATTCCGCGGAAAATACTGCAGAGGCAATGAGTTCACCGCATGAGACAGCAAGATCGCAAGCCGCCTTCGCTTCTGAGAACGCTTCTGTCAATCTGAGCAGGCTGTCTGTCGAATAAGGGTCAGTATCCCTTCCGATGGCAGATACGACGACTATGACGTTCTGATGCTCTTTGATACCTCGCCGCACATGCTCAATACATTTCTCCCTCGTCTTCTTATCTTTCATAGCTATGCCGCCAAACTTCTGTACAATCATTCGGTTTCCCAACTTTCTTCGTGACGTTCATTCCACCTTCTTCATACGATGAAGTATAGTTCGTTCTCAATATATTCGGTTGTTTAGCAAATTGTTCGGGAAAGGGGAGACGGGACCTGTTACTTTCAGAGCTCATGAAAGATTGGCCGTGTACCGTATTTGGCGATATTCATACAGTCGTAAAGCGGATCACCGAACATTCTGGCCATGTCACCGATGGCTATCTCTTCATAGCGAGAAAAGGAGGGAAGACAGACGGTTTTTTGTACATTGAAGAAGCGATCAGGCGTGGGGCTAGTGGAATCGTCATTGACCGGAATGATTCGATTGCCGCTTGCCGGGGATATGGCGTTCCAGTCATCGTAGTGCCAGATTGCAGGAAATTCATCGCATACGCAAGTGCGCGGCTAGCCGGCAACCCATCCGAACGGATGCTGGTCGTCGCTGTGACGGGAACGAATGGCAAAACGACTGTCACCCACTTTATCGGGCAGATGCTCTACTATTGTGGAGTGAAAGCGGCCGTGATCGGAACAACAGGCGTATTTGTCGAAGGGAAGAAGTGGCCGCTGGATCATTCGGGGATGACCACCTTGCTGCCCGAGCATTTTCATTTCTTATTGAAGCAATTGGAACAGGAAGGAGTCACTCATGTAGTGCTGGAGGCTTCGTCGATCGGACTGTCGATGAATCGGCTGGATCACTGTGATATTGATATCGGGGTCTTTTTAAATATTGGTATTGATCACTATGAAGAACATGGGGGCAGGCAAAACTATCTGAATGCTAAAAAGCTGCTTGCCGGAAAAGCGAAAGTGCTGATCGCCAATTCAGAAGATGCTTCATGTGTTGAAATCGTGTCGGATGCGCTGGTTCCTGTGCATTATTTCAATCGTGATACAGCAGCAGGAAATCTGATTGACGAAAAGTCGTTCAAGTTGCGCGTCCCGGGCATCCATAACAAATTAAATGCGGTTGCAGCGGTGTCTGTATTAGCTCTGCTCGGTTTTAGGATTGAAGGGATTGTACCGCTGTGCAGCAGGCTCAGCTTGCCTGAAGGAAGGCTGCAGCAGATAAAGAGGGATGGTATCACGGTTTACATCGACTATGCCCATACACCAGATGCCCTTCTTGCTGTGTTATCTGCGCTGGCTAAGGAATGCGAAGGGAAGCTGATCACTGTGTTCGGCTGCGGCGGGGAGCGTGATCAGGGCAAACGGCCGCAAATGGGAGAAATTGCGGCGCGCTATTCGGCTGAAGTCATTGTGACAACAGATAACCCGCGATCAGAAGATCCAGAGCAGATTATCAGTGAGATAATCCAAGGTATGTACCCGATCGATCCGATTGTTGAACCGGACCGGAAATCGGCAATCTATAAAGCAGTCCAGCATGCTTCCAAAGGGGATATCATCCTGATTGCTGGCAAAGGACACGAAAAGACCCAGCAGACAAAAGAAGGGCTTTTCCCTTTTTCCGATTATGAAGTGGCGAAGCGGGCAATTGAACTGAAATGCGAAGCTTCGCTCAAAGAAGCAAGTCTCGAATAGATGCATGAGGCAGTCCTGTTTTGGTATAATGGGATGGAATGGAGGGGATTGCCTTTATGATGATGACCGATGAGTGGCTGGACGTCATCGAACAAGCCGAAGAACTTTCTGGCATGGTTCTCTGTTCGGAACCGGTCATGCAATACAAGCGGGCAAAACAAGCCGTCTATGAGGAGAAACAATTAGCAGCTGCCATCAGGGAGTTCGCTGATTTGAAAGAGCGGTATGAGGAAGTACAGCGTTTCGGAAAATATCATCCGGATTATCATACAGTCATGAAAAACATCCGTCTTCGCAAGCGGGAGCTGGATATGAATGAAAAGGTGGCGGCTTTGCGGCTTGCTGAGAACGACATGCAAGACCTTCTTGACGAGATCTGCATCATCCTTGCAAAGTCGGTATCCGAATCAGTCAAGGTGCCTGCAGGGAACGGTCTTTTCACGTCCTCCTGCAGTGGTGGATGCGGATCAGGGGGCAGCTGTTCTTGCTCTGCTTAATGAAATAGAAAGGACTGTACAGAAAGCGTTCATTCACATGAAAGCTTTCTGACAGTCCTTTTTTTATGTGTTGTTTTGCACGACTTCAAGGGCTTTTGCGGGATGATCGGCAATGAAGCCTGCCGCCCCCGCCTTAAGCAATTTCATCATCTGGCTTGGACTCTCAACATTCTCATAGAGTACAGAGACATTCAAGCGTTTCAAGTAATCGATGAAATGCTCTGAAGCAAGAGGGAAAATTCCTATCCGTTCACGAATGGCGAACAGATCAGCCCTTGGTTTATACAAATGCCCGAATTTACTGGAGAAGGCAGTGTATGCTTTCTTCACCTCGTCGTTTCCAGCACCAATTGCAATCTTGCTTTGAGCATACAGATTGAAACGGTCCGTCTGCTCGTCAAAGTGGCTGGTGACAACGACGCGGCCTTCCGCCCCCATTTTTTCCAAAACTCTCCACAGCTTGGAAGGCATCAAGCTTCCTTCATATGTGTCCGGTGAATCTTTGATCTCGATGATGAATAGGAGCTGGGGAAAAGCTTCAAGAATCTCCTGCAGCGTGAGAATCCGTTCTGATTTCCCTCGATACGGATAATCACCATTTTCGTCCATGAAGGTATATCCTGCATCAGCCTTTTTCAGTTCTTCCCATGTATAATCGGAAATTTTACCGGAGAAATCAGTTGTCCGATCAGCAAATTCATCGTGAAACGCAATAATTTCCTCATCCTTTGTCAATCGGATGCTCACCGTAAATCCGTGGACACCAAGACTTGCCGCTTTTTTGAACGCTGACATCGTCTGTTCCGGCGCTTCAGCCGTGCCTCCGTGGTTCGCAAGTACGATAGGCTCCGAGAAAGAGAGAGCCGTCTGCGGTTCTCGGGGAACCGGTTTCACAACCGCCTTTGATGCTGCCCATGCTGCAACACCCGCAGCTCCGACGGTCAGTGCAATTGTTCTCTTTTTTGCCATTTTCCAACCTCCTTTCAAAACGATTCGAAGCTTATTACTCTCATTATAGGTGAAAAGTTTCGCTGTGTCAGCAATGTTCAGTTGCAGCTCATTTCCTACCTATGGTATCGTATGGGATAGGAAAAGAGGGAAAATTTTATGATTGATCGGCAAGGCATTATTGTCTATTTACATCATTTGAAACAAGCGAAATCCTTACGGAAATTCGGGCATGTCCATTATATCTCAAGGCGGATGAAATACGTCGTGCTTTATTGCGATCAAGCCGAGGTGGAGGAGACGATGCGAAAGATTGAGCGTCTGCCATCTGTGAAAAAAGTGCTTCCGTCGTACCGCCCGTTTGTTAAAACGGAATATGAAAACGTCAAACCCGATAAAGCGAAGGAATATGATTATAAAATCGGGCTATGACTGTATGCAACTTCCAAGATTGAAATGATGCTATGGAGGCGCAGGGCCCTCAAGGGTGGGCGGGGCCCCGCTATTCCTCATCCGTGTTTTTCATGCACTGATCCGGAATCAGTGGATTGGAGGCATGAGGTGATTCAGCCGTAGAATGCCGATTATATATTGGTAATATAAATCACGCTCAGCAAATTCCGAGGAGTGTTTGAGTTCAAGTGTAACAGGAGTCGATTCGCTTTCAGCAGCACCTTTCTCAAACAGCATCCTTCTTTTAGGAATCATCTCATCGCTTTTTTGGAAAATCCCTTCCCTGCATATGTAAATCGGCATGAAGTGGCCATCGCCAGCAGGTCTGAAGGCTGCGGCAAGCGAGAGATGCACTCCTGTATCAGTCTTCGACCTGAATATGAATGTATGATGAAGCCGTTCCTTATTTGTTTTAATCAGTTCAATCAACTCGTAGACGTCTGCGAACCCTTCGCCGAGTTCTATAAACCGCTGTTGCAGCAATTCAGGCACAACCTTTCAACTTTTAATACCATCATCATACCATGCATATGAAAAGACGGGTATGAAATGATCAGTACACAGAGGTGCAACATTGAAATTTATTTTGAGGACAGCCGCCGTTCTTTTAGCAGTGAATGGCATCCTGCTGTACATGCATTTTAGCCAAAAAGCTGGCGGCAATGGCCAAGCCGGAGCGAAAGAGCTGTACAGCCAAGAGATTGAGGTGGTCAGCCGAAAAGATACTTTGCTGATCCGGCATCATTTCAAAGGCTTGACGTCCGGCAGGCATGAAATCGTCTTTCCTTCATCCAGCCGCAGCCAAGCATGTTACATAGAAACGGAGTCTTCCTGCGACAGGCTTAACGAAGCAGCGACCGCAATCATGGAAGGCGAAACTCAGGAGCAATCCGTCTCTTATGAGATACCGAAATCCATAAGCGGCGGCACCTCCCTGTATGTGAAACCGTTCGCCGCTCTAAGAGGCGCTGCGCCTGCTGCGACAATTTTACATATTACAGACGAAACAGGAGAGGAGGGCACATGGCTAAGCGGCCTGGAGCGGATTGGCGAAAAAAAGATGAAGCGGATTGACTACTCGCTGTTCGTCGGTTCTGGACAAGCAGATGTCCTTTACTGGCAAAACAGCTCGCTGCCTCTTGTGCACGGCACCGGTCAATTGTCTGTGTATGGACAATCGTTGGATCAGAAAACGATTGAGGATATCGAAGAAGCTATGAAGAAATCCGGATTGCCGCATGCGGCCGTAATCATAGACAACAAGCGGCAGCCATTCGACCGAAATAGGCTGTTCATGGCGGACAGCGGAGCGGGCCAAGGGCTGTCAGACAGGATTCTCATTGGCGGTGTGAAGAGCAAGTATAAAATCCCGCCGGATGAGAAAATCACAAGCGGCATAGTTGCATCCATAGTTAGCGGGCGGCCGGCAGGAACAGAACGTTCACAAACCGCTTATAAAGAACTTGCAAATCATCTGACGGACATGCAACTGGAGGAATTAAGCAGGAAGCTGTCCGGAGCAGAAGCACTCGACGCGAAAGTTGTGGACCGGATGATTGGGGATCTATCAGGGATGAACACATCGTTCGTGGAGAATAGCAAGGATGATGCGTATTCCTTCTATTTGGAAGACCCTCGCCCGGTTTCAATCAACGGGAAACAGGTGGAAGCACTTGAAGTCGTCGTGCAAAATGGCAAATCGTATTATCCAGCACGTAAATTGCTTAGCCCATTGGGAATGGACGTCTCCTCTACAGAACAATCCTTATATGTAAAAGGGAACGCAAACACCTACCGATTTTCATTGCGTGATCCATTCTACGTATGGAATGACCGGAAACATACGTACCGCGATCAGCCATATGAACTCATCAATGGCTCGTATCATTTTGAAGAATCGGCAGTAAGGCGGATTTTCAAGTTGCAGATCAACAAAACAGAAGAGATGATTGACATCAGCTCCACTCAAACTGCAGAAGAAGGGGGAAGTCCCAAATGAGGATCATCTCAGGGTCGAGAAGGGGTATCCCTCTGAAAACGATACCGGGCAATACGACCCGCCCTACAACGGACAAGGTGAAAGAATCGATCTTTAATATGATCGGTCCATATTTTGATGGGGGCATAGCCGTCGAGCTGTTCGGAGGAAGCGGAGCCCTGGCGTTCGAATCGTTGTCACGAGGCGCTGATACAGCGTACATATTCGAGAAAAATCCGAAAGCATGCACAATCATTAAAGAAAATGCCGATAAGTGCAGATTCAGCGAAGCGGTCACCATCTTTAAAGCCGATGCCAGGACAGCGGCTAAGAAATTGGATTCCATGGATATCAGGGCCGACTTCTTATTTGTGGATCCTCCCTATGCGAAGGCGGAGTTTTACGACTTAGTTAATGAATTCATAGCGCAAGGAAGATTGACGGAAGACGCTGTTATTGTCTGCGAACATGAAAAACAGCTTGAGCTGCCTGAAGCCTACGGGGACTACGGCAGAACTAAGCATGTCATCTATGGGAGCAGCGCTGTGTCCATATACAGGAAATGAGGTTTCAACATGTCTAAAATCGCAGTGGTGCCCGGAAGCTTTGATCCGATCACAAATGGGCATCTGGATATTATTGAGAGGGCAGCGAAAGTCTTCCCGGAAGTCCGGGTGGCTGTCATGAATAATTCATCGAAAAACCCATTATTCACGGTGGAGGAACGGATAGAATTGATCCGCGAAGTGACTTTTGGAATACCGAACATTGTCGTCGAATCATCATCTGGCCTGCTCATCGACTATGCAAGACAAGTGGGTGCATCTGTAATTGTCCGGGGACTGCGCGCAGTCTCCGACTTTGAGTACGAGATGCAGATCACTTCAATGAACCGGATGCTGGATGAGAGCATTGAAACGTTTTTTGTCATGACAAAAAACAGTTATTCATTCCTCAGTTCCAGTATTGTGAAAGAAGTCGCCAAATATGGCGGTGATATTTCGGCGCTTGTGCCGGCTGTCGTCAAAGACGCATTGCTTGAGAAATACTCTTTTTAATATAATGGCCTGCTGAAAAAAAGGAGAGGCTGTCCAGTATGTCCGCCGCGCTTTAGGCGATACTGGCAACCGCTCCATTGTAGATTGTTCACCCGGCCGGAGATACCCGCAGAAATGGCTGGCTCCTGGAACGTCCCTCGCATTTACGTATGAACAGCGTTCAATCGAGGGGCCTTTTCTTTTTTTATATAAGGATGTACAAGATAAGAGGCACGACTGCGAACGACCATGCCCTTCCGATTACGTATGGCAGGAGCGAAATGCCCGAAGACTTGGCGATGACATATACTTGCATATGGATGCTGAGCCCGTTCAAGGAGACGATTGCGGCGATGATGAAAGGAAACAGAGCCAGACCGAAAAAGTGGTCTGTAGCTGATTGCACTCCTGATGTCATTTCAAAAATTGACAGAACTACTGTCTTCGCGATGCCTATGTCAACTGGAACTGCCGCTGCAGCTGTCGATGTGAGAACATTACCGAGGGATGAGAAAAAAATGACTGTCGTCGCAACAAGGATGATGACAGAGGAGCTGTCCTCCACCGCATCCAAGAAAGGGGACTTTCGGCTCCCGGTGCTCTTGGCAGCTATCCTTTCTTGTCCAGTCTCGGACCGCAGCAATAGCAGTGTGAACAGGAAATAGATCAAGTTAGCCGCATGGACGGCTGCGAGCAGTTTCCAGCCTGCTGAAACAGAGCCGAATAACTCGGTTCCGATAAATCCGATGATGAACATAGGACCTGGCGCGTGGCAGGCTGCAAGCAGCAGCGCACTCTCCTTTTTCGAAAGTTCCCCGTTCTTTTCCATTTCAGAGACCGTCACTGCGCCGACTGGAAATCCTCCGAACGAGCCGAGGACATATGCCTTCAAATAACTTTTCCAACGCCTGCTGCTGCCCGGATTTTGCGCAGGTATCTTTAACAGCCATTGTGTCAAAATGATATAGGGCAGCAAATAGGGAAGAAGCGCGTTGAGGAATAGATGTGCCCCTGTCTCGGCCCCATCATGCGCGATTCCCGGTTGAAGGATGAAAAGGAAGATCAGTGCCCAAATGATGAAGATGTTAAAAAGATTTGTCTTGGATGCGTGCAATCCGGAATCCATGCATTCCTCTCCTTTCGACTCGGATACTTTCGTGTGATTGACCTGAATGCGAAGCCGCAATGGCATAGGCGCTTTGCTCTGATGATATAATTGAAAAGCGGAATATGAAGGTCCAAAGGGATAGGACGCAAACAATGTATCCGAGCCGCCATGCCATCACCGCTTATATATATGTACAAAACGAACAGGCTATTAATGGAGGTGCATCCGAATGAAGATGAGAAGGCTTGGACTATATGTGCTGGTTGCAGCTCTAGCAGTATTTTTGGTCATGTACCCGATTGATTACTACATCACCAAGCCAGGCGGCGCCTATGAGCTTTCGCCTTTAGTCGAGGTGGTTGGCGGAGACCAGCATGATCAGGGGACTTTCAGCCTTATGACTGTTTCCATAGCGAAAGCGACACCAGTCACCTATGCGCTGGCAAAGGTGTCAGACAGGGCGAAGATCATGCCGGTTGATAAAGTAAGAAGAGAAGGCGAAAACGACAAGGACTATAATATGAGGCAGCTTAAGATGATGTCCGACTCGCAGTTCAATGCAATCACAGTGGCATTTGACCGTTCCGGAATTCCCGTCAATATACAATATGACGGTGTGTTCATCGTCTTTGTCGTTCCGGGCGGGGCAGCGGAAGGCCTTTTGGAAGCCGGTGATAAAGTTCGGAGCGTAAATGGTGTGGAACTGAAGGAACCAGGTCAGTTCGCATCCATCATCTCCTCCATGAAAAGAGGGGATGAGGCCCGTCTGAAAGTGGAACGGGATGGGGAAGATCGTGATATAAAGGTGAGCCTGAAGGAAATACCGCACGGTGAAGGACGTGTCGGTCTTGGTATCCAGTTCCAGGAAGACAAACTCGTCGAAACAGAACCGGAAGTGGAATTCCATACGTCGGAAATCGGAGGCCCCTCTGCAGGACTCATGTTCACTTTGCAGATTATGAACCAGCTGAACCCCGCCGATATGACGAAAGGCCATCACATTGCAGGCACAGGCGAAATGCTGCCGGATGGGACGGTTGGACGGATCGGAGGAGCCGGTTTTAAAGTGATGGCCGCCGACCGGGCTGGCATAGAAATTTTCTTCGCTCCCGACGATGAGTTGTCTGAGGAAGTCCGGAAGTTGAATCCAGGAATTAAAACAAATTATGAAGAGGCAGTCGAAGCGGCAGAAAAAATAGGCACGAAGATGAAGATCGTGCCTGTGAAAACTGTTGATGATGCTTTGGAATATTTGAGCCATCTGGAACCAAAGTGACGATTTACAGCAAGATCGGCGGTCTCTTAAAGTCGAGCCCCATATGTGCGATGCCATCATTACGGCCGATTCCGAGCGAGAAAATATCCGAGGCCCTGCAATCAACTGATAGTGAAGGGTCATCGGATGCTGAAACTTTGCTGATGACGGGGAGCTTCATTGATTTCTTATGGATACTCAAATAGGATCTCCCCTTATCCGTCATGCCGAGTAGCCGGAGATAGGATGGATTCACAGTGGCGGCTTGCATCTCCTTTGTGAAGCCGGTGAGGATATGGGTCAGCATGCGCTGCAAACGTGTCCATGTATAGCGCTTTGACTTGACCTGTCCCATGAATGCCTGGAACGTTTCTGCGGACAAAGCTGAGCGGCGGAATGCATTTTCGATTCCTTCCGTGACATCCGCTATTTCAGCAAGCTGTTTCGGATCCTCTCTGACAAGGATATATCTCAGCAATGGATAGAACAGATCCCAGCTGCCAAAACATTTACGTTCTTCTTGCCAATCTTTTAGCAGCCGCTCTGTCGCCTGAGGAATGTAGCCAGCAACAGCATCAAGACGGCTTTCTTCGAAGAATGATTTCCGTATGCCTGTAGCACTTGCAATTTTGCTGCCAGGGACTGCGTCATCGTGATAATTGGCTGATATTCTTTGGATAGTAAGCGGGCGCATCTGTGAACCGATAGCAGAGGCAGCCTCCATGTAGTGAAAACCGAGTATATTGTTCGGCATGGAAAGATCAACAAGGCCTTTCTCTGTGGGCCCGCCCTCCAGAATGGAGTGATAGGCCTCATTCAATGCTTTTGGATAGCTTACGCCGCTTTTGACCGCTTCCCGTACGGCTGACTGATACATTTCTTCAGACCGGCCGATCAACTCCATGGCCGCTGCGAACGGGGCGATCGAACCCTCTTCGCTGCCGAAACAAAACGAATCACACTTGGCAGCATCCAGCAAACGGATAGCGCCTTCTGAAAAAACAGGAGCATGGGCAGTCGCAAACCGGTATGGCAGTTCGAACACCAGATCGACGCCGGAAGCAAGGGCCATTTCGGCACGCGTCCACTTATCGGTAAAGGCGGGTTCACCGCGCTGGAGGAAGTTGCCGCTCATGACCGCGACAGCCACCTCAGCCCCGCTTGCCTCCTTCGCCTGCTCTACGTGGTGCAAATGTCCGTTATGGAACGGATTATATTCAACAACAATTCCTACAGCTTTCATTTGCGCCATCCTTTCGGTATACTGTTTATGTACAGCATTTGATTTGGTTGAATGATTCCAGTGACATTTTTTAAACACTTCTGATGCTTACTAAATTATAGCGTTTCAGCAACTTTGGTGACAAGAAAAAATCTTGACATCTATTTTCATGCATTATATAATCAACAGTGTTGTCTTGAGGTGATAGACATGAAATGGTCCATTCATCAATTGCAGAAATACAGGCAAGGTTCAATGCCTCTTGACGAAGAGGTGAACCTCGAGTCCGTCAAGAAACGGAACCCCGAAATCCGGGACATCAAGCCTGTGCACGTAACCGGACACTGCACCATTGGTTCGAAGAAGCTGACGTGCAGATTCCGCCTTGAAGGTACGATGATCTTGCCATGTTCTAGGACATGGGAAGATGTCGAATATCCATTTTCGGTGGAATCGGACGAGCAATTCAGTTGGGATGAAACAGTCGTTCAGACTGATGATACCATCCATCCGGTAACCGGTGAAGTGATCGACCCGACCCCGATCTTCGAAGAGTTGATTCTCCTCGAAGTCCCGCTGCAAGTCTTTTCCGATAAAGCGAAAGACATGCCAAGTGCGGAAGGGAAAGGCTGGTCCTTCGTCACGGATGAGGAATACAATGAGCGTCTCCGGCAAGAAAAGGAATCCAAAGTGGATCCAAGGCTTTCGGGCCTAGCGAAATTTTTTGATTCCGACAAAGATTAGGCTTATCATAAGGAGGTGCCCAACGTGGCAGTACCAAAGAGAAGAACATCTAAAACAAAGAAAAGACTTCGCCGTACGCACTTCAAATTGCAAGTACCTGGCATGACAACTTGCGAGAACTGTGGCGAAATGAAACTTGCTCACCGTGTTTGCAAATCATGTGGACATTACAAAGGCAAAGAAGTAGTCGGCGAATAATCTGATTCGCTTTTGCGCAGCACTGCGTGAGGCTGTGCGATCAAAAGGCCACCGAGAGACCATGGCTCCGGTGGCCTTTTTACATACATAAAAACAGAAGAAAGGCAGATGGAGGATGGCATACCAAATTGAATTCTCGCAAGGGGCCGCTATTTTTACGATTGATCGGCCAGCGTTTCGGAATGCAGTCAATTTCGAAGTGATGGAGGGGCTGGAAAAGTTCATAGCCCAGGTGGAGAAGGATGAGACGGTCTGGGTTGCTATAATCAGAGGATCAGGAGACCGGGCATTCTGCTCCGGAGGGGACCTGTCTGAATTCCATACGCTGCGTACAGCGGAAGAGGCGTATCCGATGCTTGCCAGAATGGCGGAGAATCTGTATAAACTGTCTGTCCTGCCTGTCCCTGTTGTTGCCGTAATTGACGGGGCGGCTGTTGGGGGAGGCTGTGAAATTGCGACTGCCTGCGATTACCGGATCGTATCCGAAAAGGCAAGGGCCGGTTTCATACAGGGGACACTTGCCATTACAAGCGGATGGGGTGGAGCGACCCAGCTGATCGAGAAAATGGGAAGGAAAGACCAGGCTTTGAAATTTCTTTGCGAAGCGGCTGTACATGACGCTGAAACACTCCTTGAGATTGGTTGGGCAACTGAAATGTATCAGGGATCTGCCGAACAGGGAATAGATGGCTTCCTGGCCAGGATGTCTGGCGTTCACCCTTCTGTCCATCGTGCATACAAATCCATTGTTGCCGACTCACTGAAGAAAACCGCTAGTAAAGAGCGCATGATGGAAGAGGCGAGACGCTGCGCGGAGTTATGGGAAAGTGAAGCGCATCATGAAGCTGTGTCTAAATTCCTTTCAAAAAAAAAGCGAAATGCGCAATGAAAATTACTGAATGTTTATCCATACCCAGCAAGTATATAAACCGGAGGGACCGGACGCTGAATTCTTGAATCGATAGTGCAATTATGAAGTTGTGAGAAAAATTCAGTAGTCAAATAGTTGAAAACGGTTTCACGTATCGTATAAACTGAAGAAGGGAAGGAAATGTTCATTCTTCATAGATGGGGGTCTGACAATGGATAAAATAGTAATAGCAAATCGCGGGGAAATCGCGTTGCGAATCATCAGGACATGCAAACGGCTAGGCATTGGAACGGTCGCTGTCTATTCGGAGGCGGATCAGGAAATGCCGTTCGTCAAAGAGGCGGATGAAAAGTATCTGCTTGGTCCGGCGCCTGTCGTCCAATCCTATTTGAAGAGTGATGAGATTATCAGGATTGCCAAAGAGAGCGGAGCCCAGGCGATCCATCCGGGGTATGGGTTCCTCTCGGAAAATAGCGGTTTTGCAAGGAAGGCAAGGGAAGCAGGACTAATTTTCATTGGCCCTGACGCCGACACAATTGAACAGATGGGGGATAAGATCGGTTCCAGACATACGATGATGAAAGCTGGCGTTCCTGTTGTACCGGGAACAGACGGCGGCGTCGGTTCGATCGAAGAAGCGATCAGTGCGGCAAGCGACATCGGATATCCCGTGATGCTGAAAGCGAGCAGCGGGGGAGGCGGCATCGGTATGGTGCTTTGCGAAAATGAGCAAGCGCTCAGTCAACATTTTGAAACGGTGAAAAACCGGGCGAAAGCCTATTTTGGGGACGATGTCGTCTTTTTGGAAAAATACATCAAAAATGCGCGCCATATTGAAGTTCAGATTTTTGGGGATGAACAGGGCAATATCATACACCTGTTCGAAAGGAACTGTTCTGTCCAGCGCCGGAATCAGAAAGTGATCGAAGAATCCCCTTCTCCATGCTTGTCTGAACAAGTCAGGGAAGGACTTCTGAAAGCGGCTGTGGATGCAGCGAAAGCGGTCCATTATAAAAACGCTGGGACAGTCGAGTTCATCGTCGCAGAAGACGGCAGTTTTTATTTTCTGGAAATGAACACACGCCTGCAAGTCGAACACCCAGTCACAGAAGAAGTGACCGGCTTGGACCTGGTCGAATGGCAAATAGAGGTCGCAAAAGGGAATGGCCTTCCAAAACGGCAAGATGAGCTGTCGACAGACGGTCATGCTATCGAGTTCCGTGTCTATGCGGAAGACCCGAAAACATTCATGCCATCTCCTGGTACGATAAGCGTGATGGATCTTCCTGACAAGGATGGGGTTAGAATTGATGCGGGATACGAGGAAGGCGGCAAAGTGACGCCTTTTTATGATCCGATGATTGCTAAAATCATCATCAAAGGACAAAATCGGGAGGATGCAATCCGAAGATCGGGAATCTTCTTCTCTGATGCCAAAATTGAAGGGTTAAAGACAAACATGAGCCTGTTGTCCGAGTTTGCGGATTCCGAGGAATTCGCACGGGGGGATTATGATACAGGCGTTATACAAGAATGGCTAACGAAAACGAAGGAGTTGGATAAATGATGGAATTGAAAGCGACAATGGCAGGGACAGTATTCACAGTGAATGCATCAGTTGGAGACGAAGTTGAAGCTGGGCAGGTCATCATCGTCCTGGAATCGATGAAGATGGAAATCCCTGTTGAAACAGAGGCGGCAGGAAAAGTTACGTCCATCAATGTCCAGCCGGGCGACTTTGTGAATGAAGAGGATGTACTCGCAGTCATCGAGGGATAACTGTAAATGGTAGAGCGGAAGGGGTAATGGAGATGACAAATACAACGGAGAACGTTTCGTATAATGAACTGCTGAAAGAAAGAATTGAAACTGTCTTTGCGGGAGGCGCGCCGAAATATCACGAGAAATTGAAAGAGCAGAACAAGCTTTTCGTCCGTGATCGCCTGGCACTGTTATTTGATGACGGCGAATATACGGAAGACGGCCGTTTTGCGAACTGTGAGGCGGCTGACTTGCCGGCTGACGGTGTCGTAACAGCTATGGGGAAAGTAAACGGCATGACCGTCTGTGTGATGGCAAATGACTCCACGGTAAAAGCGGGGTCATGGGGTTCAAGGACAGTTGAAAAGATTATCCGGATCCAGGAAACTGCTGAGAAGAATCGCGTGCCTCTTTTATACCTTGTCGATTCGGCAGGTGCCCGCATCACCGACCAGCTGCAAATGTTTCCAAACCGCAGAGGTGCGGGACGCATTTTTCACAATCAAGTGAGATTGTCTGGATTCATTCCGCAGATCTGCGTCCTGTTCGGGCCTTCTGCTGCAGGCGGCGCTTATATACCTGCGTTTTGTGATATCGTCATCATGGTCGATAAAAACGCCTCCATGTATCTCGGGTCTCCTCGGATGGCTGAAAAGGTGATCGGAGAGAAAGTGTCCCTTGAAGAGATGGGCGGAGCGAGAATGCACTGTTCCGTCAGCGGCTGCGGGGATGTGCTCGCGGCGAATGAGGAAGAGGCGATTGCGGAAGCCCGCAGATATCTGGAATATTTTCCGGGAAATTATACACAGCAGCCACCGGTAAAAGAAGCGATCGATGCAAAAACCGGGCGTCCTCTTGAAGCGATCATTCCGGAAAACCAGAATGCGCCGTTTGATATGCATGAAGCGATCGACGCCATTGTCGATGAAGGGAGCTTCTTTGCGGTCAAGAAACTGTTCGCACCGGAAATTATTACTGGATTGGCAAGGATTGAAGGGCGGCCTGTCGGCATCATAGCGAACCAGCCAAAAGCGAAAGGCGGAGTTCTGTTTGTGGACTCGGCTGATAAAGCGGCGAAATTCATCAATCTGTGTGACGCTTTTTCAATCCCTCTTCTATTCTTGGCGGATGTGCCTGGCTTTATGATCGGAACCAAAGTGGAGCGGGATGGCATTATACGCCACGGCGCGAAGCTGATCATGGCGATGAGTTCCGCTACCGTCCCGAAGATTTCAGTCATTGTGCGCAAAGCTTACGGGGCGGGACTGTATGCGATGGCCGGACCGGCTTTTGAACCCGATGTCTGTATCGCTCTTCCGACTGCCCAGATCGCTGTCATGGGTCCTGAAGCCGCAGTGAATGCGGTGTATTCAAATAAGATCGAGTCAATTGAAGATCCGAAGGAAAAAATCGCATTTGTTCAGGAGAAGCATAGAGAATACAAGGAAGAGATTGATGTGTATAAGATGGCTTCCGAGCTGATCATCGATGAAATCATCGCCCCTTCCGACCTGCGGAGCGTTTTGGCGGATCGGTTCCGTATGTACACGACAAAGAATATTCCGCTGCCGCCTAAAAAACACCCTGTCTATCCTGTATAATGAAAACAAGTGAAAGGCCCGCCTGCTGCAGGGGGGCCTTTTCAAGTAAGGGGGAGGAAAGGGATGAAAGTTATCGTAGCTGGCGGCGGAGCAATCGGTTTACTGATCGGCTCCTTTCTAGCGGAAGCCGGATGTAATGTTATCTTTTATGTGAGACGCGAAGAGCAGGCAGCCGCCCTCCGATCTTCTGGTCTGACGAGGCAAACAAGGGAAGGGTCGCGTGTGCATCACCTGGTCAAAGCGACTGCGGACGCAAGCGGCCTGCCCTCTAAGGCGCTTGTTATCGCTGCGATGAAATATGCGGGTATTGAAGCGTTGCTCACTGAATTCCAGGGGAAAGGGCATCCTGTTTTATTTGTGCAGAATGGGCTGGCACATTTCGAGAAAGCGAAAAAGGCCGATTTGCCTGCACTGGCGTTTGGGACTGTGGAGCATGGTGCGAGACGAACCGATGACATTACGGTCATGCATAACGGTATAGGCCGTATGCTGATTGCTGTAGAGGCTGGAGATCCAGATAGTTTCAAATGGCTTGAAGATATGACCCTTGCTGATTTTCCGATCGCCTTTCGTCCGAACGCTGAACAGCTTCTTTTGGAGAAGGTGATGATCAACTGCATGATCAATCCATTGACAGCGCTTCTGCAAGTGGAAAACGGGGAATTGCTGAGAAATGCCCATGCGAAAAAACTGTTTGAGGAACTGTATGGTGAACTGGCTGCCGCGTTTCCAGAAGTGGCTGACCACATCTCCTATGGCCGCATCGCTGAAGTGGCTGAAAAGACGGCCGCCAATCATTCTTCCATGCTTGTAGACAGAATGGAAGGCAATCCGATGGAAATTGAAACGATTGTCACTTCGGTAAGGCAGAGGGCGGAGGCCAAGGGGAAGAACGTGCGGCTTCTGTCGATTTTGGAAAGTCTTCTGCTGGCGATTGATCGGAAGGGAATTGAGTCATGAGTAATGTAATATCGAATATTATCGGCGCTATCATTCTCTTCCCGTTCCTTTTGACACTCATCTATCTGCTCATCGTCCGTAAATGGGGCACGCCTTCCCCTAAGTCGCTTGGCCAGGCAGCCGACTTAACGACGCCATTCCTGTTCTTGGCTGTTTACGTCGTTGCCAAGTCATTATTTGATGGTCCAGTTGCGTTTTATATAGTTGGTGCTGCGCTTGCAATCGGCATAGTCGTTGCGGTCACGGAACGCATTAAAGTCAAGGAGTACGAAATTGGCCGGCTTTTGCGCAAAACGTGGAGACTCTATTTTTTATTGCTATTGATTTCTTATGCGGCTCTCTTGATCACCGGATTATCTATATATATTTTCGGGCATCTAAGCTGATCGTCTGTCCGTCCATAATGCGTAATGATTCTCTCGCGCCAAGCAGGATGGTATACTCGGCATAGACACAAGGGCAAAGGAGTATACGAAGATGGAACTTCAATCGATTGCATTGAAAGAGAAAAATCAAGTGATGCAAGCATACCGGAATGATCCGGAATTCATACATACGTTTTTCGATTACAGCTTTACGGAATCCGCTTTTAAACAACGGGCTGAGGAACTTGCGACCCGAGATTATAAACGGGATGAACTCGTCTCCGTCATCCGGTCGTTCATGCAGCCTTATGGGATTTCAGAACAGGCAGACCGCCATCTGCAGGAACTTTCGGAAAACGCGGTTGCCATTGTCGGCGGACAACAGGCGGGTATTTTAACCGGTCCGCTCTATTCAGTGCATAAGGCAATCTCTGTCATTCTTCTGGCAAAGGAGAAAAGAAGAACGCTTGGCGGACTGCCGGTCGTTCCTGTATTCTGGATTGCGGGCGAAGATCATGATTTGAATGAGATCAACCATACGTATTCATTCAACGGAGAAGAGCCGGTCAAACATCAGTATAATCAGAACTACGTTTTGAAGCTTACGGCTTCAGATGCGGCTTATGACAAAGAGAAGATGGCGGGCTTAGTGAAGCAAGTCTTCGCTGGGTTCGGTGAAACGGAACATACGAAGAGCCTTCTCGCTGATGTTCTGGAGGCAGCCAGGCTGGAGGATACGTTTACAGGTTTCTTCGCCCGTCTGATGAACGGCCTTTTCAAAGAGGAAGGGCTTTTACTGATCGATTCCGCGTATGGGCCGCTCCGTTCGCTTGAATCGGACTATTTCAAACGGCTCATCAGCCAATCTGAAACGATTGCAAAGCTGGTCGCGGACCAAGAGGATGCATTTGAACAGGCTGGTTTCAGTCGGCCGATCGGCGCCGAAAGGGATGCGGCACACCTATTCTACATACATGACACCGGCCGGATCCTGCTGTCACGGCAGGAAGACATGTTTGTCCATGAGTCTTCAGGCTTCCGGCAAAGCGTGGACGATCTGCTCACAACCGCACAATTCGAACCCCAGCGTCTCAGCAATAATGTCGCAACCCGTCCGATCATGCAGGATCTTGTGTTTCCAGTACTCGGATTTGTCGGAGGAGCTGGAGAAATCGCATACTGGGCACTTCTGAAAAATGCGTTTCATGAGGTCGGCATAAAGATGCCTGTCGTCGTTCCAAGAATCTCCATGACACTTGTAACGCCGCAAGCGCAGAAATCGTTGGATTGGGCTTCCATGACGATTTCGGATGTGCTGGCAGGTGATGTGCGTATGCGATACGATAACTATGTCGATACATTGCGCAATGAACAGTTTGACAGCCTGCTATCCGAAACGGAAAAGACGATTGAACGATGTTATGCCGAACTGAAAGGGACAGCAGGAGGATCCTTGCAAGGATTGCTCGACAAAAATCTCGGCTTCCATAAAAGGCAGATCGAGTTCATGAGAGGCAAGGCGGAAGAGGAGATTCTGCTGAAAAATGATAAAGCGCTCAGGAATTATCATTTGCTTGAAGGCGAGCTCTTGCCTGACGGCTCCTTGCAGGAGAGGATCTACTCGCCATATGCTTTCATGAATATATATGGACGGACGCTCGTCAAAGACCTTCTGGCGTTGCCGTATCAGCTTGAAGGAAAAGAGAGCGCGTTTCATAGGCATCAGCTTGTATACTTATAAGAAAGTTAAGATCCTCCAAGTGGACCGCTGCGTCCATTTGGAGGTTTTTTTCTGAATGAAATGCTCTGCGGAGCTGTTTTTTACCGTCTATGTCTCAATGAAACAAGTTCTATTGGCATATTTTCAGATTAAGGAAGAATAAGAGTGGAGGAAAGTGGGGGGATGTGGTACATTAAATTCATATAGTGGGGTGAAGAGTATGTTCATGGGGGAATATCAACATACTGTCGATACAAAAGGCCGCTTGATCGTCCCGTCTAAATTCAGGGAATATCTGGCGGAGGGCTTTGTGTTGACCCGCGGACTGGACAATTGCATCTTCGGATACCCTATGGATGAGTGGAAACGCCTCGAAGAAAAACTGAAAGCTCTTCCGGTCACGAAAAAAGACGCCCGTGCATTCGCAAGGTTCTTCTTTTCGGGTGCTTCGGAAGTGGAAGTGGACAAGCAGGGGCGTGTCAACATCCCGGCTTCCTTGATCGACTATGCGAAAATCGAGAAGGACTGCGTTGTCATCGGAGTCTCCAGCAGGATTGAAATTTGGTCGAAAACACTATGGAATTCGTATTACGATGAATCGGAGCAGTCTTTCAACGAGATTGCAGAGAACATCATTGACTTTGATTTTTAATTGGGAAGGCATGACTACATTGCAGAAAGAAGGCGGTTTCAATGTTTAAACATGTAACGGTATTGCTTCAGGAAGCCGTCGATGGATTGGATATAAAAGAGGATGGCATCTATGTGGACTGTACTCTAGGAGGTGCCGGCCACAGTTTGGAGATTGCCAAGCGGCTATCCAGCAAGGGCAGGCTGATCTGCTTCGACCAGGATACGACTGCAATCGAGTCGGCAAAAGGGAAACTGGCTGATTATCTGGACCGGGTGACATTTGTCCATGCGAACTTCAGATATCTGAAAGAGGAACTGGAAGCACTCGGAATCGATGCGGTCGACGGCATTCTATATGACTTGGGTGTTTCTTCTCCGCAGCTCGATACTCCGGAAAGAGGATTCAGCTACAATTATGAAGCGAAACTTGATATGAGGATGGATCAGGAAGCTGACCTGTCAGCGTATGAAGTGGTGAACGAGTGGCCATTCGAAGAGTTGCTGAGGATATTCTTCCGCTATGGAGAAGAGAAATTCGCGAAAAACATAGCACGGAAGATCGAAGAGAGACGGGCGAAAGAACCGATTACAACGACGACAGAGCTTGTCGATGTGATTAAAGAAGGGATTCCCGCAGCTGCCCGGAGAACAGGCGGACATCCTGCGAAACGCGTTTTCCAGGCAATCCGGATCGCTGTCAATGACGAACTCGGTGCAGCGGAACAATCGCTGACTGACGCCATCACAGTGCTTACACCAGGCGGCCGGATATGTGTCATCACATTCCACTCGCTTGAGGACAGGCTATGTAAAACAATTTTCAAAGAGGCCTCCTCTTTGCCGGAATTGCCTCCGAATCTGCCGGTCATCCCGGAAGGAATGGAGCCGTCATTAAAGCTGGTGACCAGAAAGCCGATTTTACCAAGTGATTCTGAAATTGAAGAGAATAACAGATCGCGTTCAGCGAAACTGCGGATCGCAGAGAAAAAGTGAAGGGGGAAGCGTTAAATGGCATTGGAACAAAGGAAATTTGAAACATACTATGAACCGGCGATCGAGACGACTAAGGTACCTAAACCGAAAGTGACGGTCCGGCCGTCACGCAGATTCTTTTCAAAAGGCGAAAAACTCCTGTTCATGCTGTTTGGGGCTATCGTCGTCACTTTCGCAACAATGATCTTACATACAGAAGCGCAAATTAACGATACAAACAAGGAAGTGCAACTCATCAGTAAAAAAATCGATGAAACTGCAAAACAGAATACGGAGTTGTCCATCCAGGTCAGCGAGAAATCTACATATGAGGTCATCTGGGAAAAGGCGAAGGAACTCGGATTGCATCTTAACGAGAAGAACGTAAAGGTAGTGTCTGGACAATGAAGAGGAAATTTCGATTTCAATGGGGAGCCTTTCTGATGTTTGCAGTTTACGGGGGGCTCTTTTTCCTATTGCTCGGAAGGATGCTTGCAATTCAAATTACAGGCCAGGCAGAAGGAAGGCCAATGGCGGCCATGGCTGAGATGAAATACGCCCGGGAGAATGTATTGAAGGCCGAGCGCGGAGAGATAGTGGATCGCAATGGCGAAATGATTGCCACCGACACACTGAGCTACCGGCTTTTTGCTGTCACAAGCGACCAGGCGACGCCTTCTGGTTCCGATACTTTGCACCATGTTGTCGATTACGAAAAGACCGCTGATGTTCTTAGTCAATATATACCTATGAAAAAAGAAGAGATTTTAGAAAGGTTTCAAAAAGCGGCAAGCAAGGAAAAGATGCCTTGGCAAATTGAGTTCGGCAAAGCCGGCCGTGAAATCAATCATGAAAAGATGGAGAAGATCAAGAAAGCGATGGAGCGGGAAAACTTGCCGGGCATCAATTTCATGGAAGAGAAGAAACGATTTTATCCAAACGGGAATTTCGCCTCCTATCTAGTCGGTTTCGCAATGAGGGAAGAGTATGAACCAGGCAAATTTCATACAGTCGGGAAAATGGGGCTTGAGAAAACATACGACAAAGAGTTGACGGGAATCGACGGCAAAGTGGATTTCCAGACAGATTTCTGGGGCTATATTTTGCCGAAAAGTGAGAAGAACATGGTCGCTCCCCAAAGTGGAAATGAGATCCGTCTCACACTCGATAAGACGATACAAAATTTTGTGGAAGATGCTTTGACAAAAGTTGACCAGAAATATGCCCCGAAAAAAATGCTTGTCGTTGTAACAAACCCTAAGACCGGGGAAATCTATGCTATGAGCCAAAGGCCGTCGTTTAATCCCGGCACACGTGAGGGCCTGACGGAAAACTGGTTGAATGAGGCTGTCGAGACGACAATTGAGCCAGGTTCAACAATGAAAACATTCACACTCGCAGCTGCAATAGAAGAAAATAAGTGGGATCCTGCCGCAAAATATCCGTCGGGACAGTATACAATCTATGATAAGACCATCCGGGACCATAACCGGGTAGGGTGGGGATCGATCTCTTTCCTCGAAGGGTTTCAGCGTTCTTCCAACGTATCGATGGCTTACTTGCTTGAAAGACTTGGTGACCGCACGTTTATTGAGTATCTGAAAGACTTCGGATTCGGTGAAAGAGTCGGCATCGACCTGCCGAACGAAACTCCGGGTAAAATATTGGACAATTTCCCTGCTGAGCGGCTAACAACATCTTACGGACAAGGTTCGACGGTCACTCCGATTCAGATGATCCAGGCAGCAACAGCGATAGCGAATGACGGAGTCATGATGAAACCGTATGTGATCGATGAGATTATCAATCCTAATACAGACGAGGTCATCCAGAACCATAAGCCCGAAGAGAAGGGGAAACCGATTTCGAAAGAGACGGCAAAAAAAGTCCGTGATATCCTCGCGTCAACAGTCACTTCAGAGGTCGGGACAGGCAGGAAGTTCGCCATTCCCGGATATGAGGTCGGCGGAAAGACAGGAACAGCAGAAATACCTGACAAACACGGGAGATATATTAGCGGGCAAGGGCAATATCTATATTCTTTTCTTGGCATGGCACCTATCGATGATCCGCAGCTGCTCATTTATGTGCTCGTCCAGCAGCCGGATATCGATGTGACCCAGACCGGTTCAGATCCGGTTTCCGAAATTTTCAAGCCGGTTATGGAAAGCAGTTTAAAGTATTTGAATATATTGCCGGATGATAGTGAAGCCACGAAAATCCTCTCGCTTGAGGACTATGTTGGAAAAGACTCATCCTCCATCACGGATAAACTGAAATCAGAAGGCCTGGATCCTGTCCTCGTCGGATCAGGCGGAAAGATTGAAAGCCAATACCCTGGGGACGGAACAAAAGTGACTGCGGGATCGACAGTTCTTCTGAAGACAGCCGGAAAGACGACATTGCCTGATTTCACAGGCTGGTCTAAAAAAATGGTTCTTTCGTTTAAAATGCAATCCGGCCTTGATATCCGCCTTAATGGTGACGGATTTGTGAATGAGCAGAGTCTCTCTGCTGGTACGGTCGTTGATGCAAAAGAACCGATCGTCATCATTCTCGAGCCGCCTTCTGAACAATTCAAAGAAAAACCTGAAGCAGAAGAAGAGGAGATCGTGGGCGGCTGACGAATAGCGCCGCGCCTATACTCATACGTTGATAGAAAAACGAAAGGTGTGGGGCGCTGCGTAGAGCTATCAATCTACAGTCGAAAAAACGGCTGCGTGCTGTGTTTGTCATTTTCCTGTTCTCTCTTCTCATGGTCGTCGGAAAACTGTTCCACGTTCAAATCATAAAGCATGAATGGCTGAAGGAACGCGCCGAGGCGAATTGGGACCGGGAGATTCCGTTTGGCGCGGTCCGTGGAAATATAAATGACCGGAACGGAAATACGATCGTCGGAAACCAGCTCGCTCCGACGCTGTATTTCATGCCATCCCAGAATAAGGAACCGGAAAAAGTAGCGGCCATTTTGGCGCCGATTCTAGGTGCCGATGAAAAAGAGCTTCTCGATCGGATGAAGAAACCCGGTTATATGGTGAAGCTGGGGCCGAAAGGTAAGAACATATCGAAGGAACAGGCGGATGAAATCACCCGGCTGAAAATAGACGGGCTGTATACAGGCGTAGACTTTATCAGACAATATCCGTATAAAGATCTTTTGGCCAGGCTGATTGGATTCACTGGATATGACGGTGACGGGCTGGCAGGAATCGAATTTGCGTATGACGAGATCCTGAAAGGGACCGGTGATAAAGTCCGTCTTTACACAGATGCCAGAACTATTCCCCTGCCCCATGTCGACGATGGGTTCCAAACCGGGAAAAATGGATCTACTGTAGAATTGACCATTGACCTTGAAATGCAAAAAGTGCTGGAACGCGAACTCATGCAGGCGATGGAAAAGTATGATGCGACGCAATCACTGGGCATCATCATGAACCCGAAGACTGGAGAAATCTTATCCCTGGCCTCCTTTCCGACGTTCGACCCTGCTGACTACCAATCAGCTGATCAGGCGATCTATAATCGCAACTTGCCGGTATGGATGACATTCGAGCCTGGTTCCACTTTCAAGATTGTCACGCTCGCTGCAGGACTTGAGGAGAAGTTAATCGACTTGAAAAACGAGCATTTCAACGATCCCGGATTCACAGTTGTGGCCAATGCGCGCCTTCGCTGCTGGAAGCGGTCTGGCCATGGCCATCAGACATTTCTTGAAGTCGTCGAGAATTCTTGCAACCCTGGTTTTATTGAAATCGGACAAAGGCTTGGAGCTGAGAGGCTTGATAAGTATATCCGGGATTTTGGGTTTGGAGAATCGACAGGATCTGGGATAGCGGGCGAAGCGAAGGGAATCCTCTTCTCAAAGGAGAAATTCGGCCCGGTGGAACAGGCGACGACAGCTTTCGGCCAGGGAATCTCCGTTACGCCGATTCAGCAGGTCCAAGCCGTTGCGGCGGCGGTGAATGGCGGCAATCTGTATAAACCGTACATCGTTAAAGGGATTAAAGACGAGAATGGAAATACGGTGAAATCGTTTGAGCCCGAACTGAAACGGCGGGTCGTCAGCGAGGAAACATCCGCTCAAGTGAGGGAAGCCCTTGAATCGGTCGTTGCCAACGGGTCAGGCCGCGGCGCATTCACAGACGGCTTGCGTGTCGGCGGAAAAACAGGAACAGCTCAAAAGGTCGTTGACGGCACTTATAAGGATGGCGATTACATCGTTTCATTCATCGGTTTCGCACCCGCTGATGACCCTGAACTTCTCGCGTACGTGGCAGTCGACAGCCCGAAGAACTCCATCCAATTCGGCGGAGTGATTGCAGCTCCGATTGTCGGTAAGGTGCTGGAGGAAGTTGCCGCAATAGCAGGTATCGAGAAACGTGAGAATCAGCTGGAAAAAGAATATCGATGGGGAGATCCTTTGACACACCGTGCTCCTGACTTGGTCGGAATGACAAAGCCGATGATCGCCCGTCAGTATCACACATACCGGATCGAATGGCATGGAGATGGCGAACAAGTGAAATACCAATTGCCTGCTCCCGAAACTCTCCTAGAAGTTGACGATGTCATCCATCTGTATACAGAGTAAAAAACTATAGCGGAATATCAACTTGTGCATTACTATAAAAAGTGGTGGACGGGCGCAATCCGACCCGTTCACCCAATCAACACTATGTCCAAAAAGAGTAAGGAGATCATTACCTATGACACTCGTCACGACGTTGTCGGCAATTGCCGTCACTTTTATTTTAACAGCCATTATCGGTGTGTTTTTCATTCCGGTATTGAGAAAATTGAAATTTGGCCAGAGTATCCGAGAGGAAGGCCCTGAGGCCCACCAGAAAAAAGCTGGAACGCCGACGATGGGCGGTCTGATCTTCCTTTTTTCCATCATCATTTCAATGCTCTTACTTTCATACATATATGAAGATGTATTGACAACACAGACAATCGTTCTGCTACTCGTCCTGGCAGGCTTCGGCTTGATCGGTTTCCTTGATGATTTCATCATAGTTGTCATGAAAAGGAATTTGGGGCTTACTTCTCTGCAAAAATTGATTGGTCAGATCATCATTGCCATTTGTGCCTATTTCCTATTGAAGATGGGTCCTTTTGATACGACGGTCGCCATCCCATTTACTGAATTCAAAATTGACATGGGAATTTTTTATGTTGCATTCCTCGTATTTTGGCTCGTCGGATTTTCAAATGCGGTCAACCTGTCAGATGGTCTTGACGGTCTTGTGGCGGGAACTTCGACAATCGCATTCGCTGCTTTTGGAGTGCATGCCCTTTACTATGAACAGTTTGATATCGCGATGTTCGCATTTGTTGTGTCAGGTGCGATGCTGGGCTTTTTGCTGTTCAATATGAAACCGGCGAAAGTTTTCATGGGGGATACAGGCTCGCTTGCTTTAGGCGGAGCTCTTGCGATGTTGTCCATCCTCGTCAAACAGGAGTTGCTCCTAATCGTGATTGGTCTTGTGTATGTGATAGAGACGTTGTCTGTCATCATCCAGGTCATCAGTTTTAAATTGACAGGCAAGCGGGTCTTTAAAATGAGTCCGATCCATCATCACTTTGAACTGTCAGGCTGGTCGGAATGGAAGGTTGTTGCAGTATTTTGGGGAGTTGCACTGCTTGCAGCCGTAATCCCTGTCATGATGGAGGTGCTAACGTGAAACAGCCGGATCAGTTCAAAGATAAACATATTCTTGTTTTAGGGCTTGCAAAAAGCGGTTTTGCAGCAGCGGAGCTACTGCATGAGATGGGGGCGTGCGTCGTCGTGAATGATGCATCGCCCGCTGAAGGGAACCTCGAAGCGGCACGATTGGCGGAAAAGGGAATTGAAGTTATCTGCGGCGGCCATCCTGAGAACATTTTAGACAGAGGCTTCGATGTGCTTGTGAAAAATCCCGGCATTCCATACTCCAATCCGGTTGTCGAAAAAGCGGTCAGCTCCGGCATCCCTGTTTGGACGGAAGTCGAACTTGCGTACCGGATCAGTGAAGCACCGATCATTGCAGTGACAGGATCGAATGGAAAGACGACGACTACGACAATCCTTTATCACATGCTGAACATTGGGGGCAAGAAGCCGCTGATCGCCGGCAATATCGGTACGGTCGCCTGTTCTGTCGCAGCCGGTGCCAAAAGGGAGCAGACGATTGTAATGGAAGTGTCATCATTCCAATTGGCTGGAACGGAACAATTTCGTCCGCGCATCGCCATCTGGACAAATCTGTATGATGCCCATTTGGATTATCACGGATCATCTGAGTCATACGCGCTAGCCAAATCCCAAGTGACAAAAAATCAGACCGAGGATGATTTCCTGATTTATAATGCGGACCAGCCTGAAGTGGAAGAGTACACGAGAGACAGCCATGCAGTTAAGGTCCCCTTCACTTTGCAGGGCAGGAAAAGTGAAGGCATTTCAACAGATGACCAGTATATTTATTGGCAAGGGGAGCCTTACGTTGAGCGATCCATCATCAAGCTCCCTGGACAGCATAATCTTGAAAACATACTTGCTGCCACTGCTGCTGCGATTCTGTCTGACTGTGACAAAGGGGCGATTGAAAGTGTGCTCAGCTCCTTCACAGGCGTCAGGCATCGCATGCAGTTCGTCAAAGAAGTCCAGGGCAGAACATTTTATAACGACTCCAAAGCGACGAATACGCTTGCAACAAAGAGCGCATTGTCCTCATTTGAGTCACCTGTTGTCCTCATCGCGGGAGGTCTGGATCGGGGCCATCCATTCGATGAGCTTGCACCTCATATGAAATATGTGAAGACCGTTATATCGGTCGGGGAAACCGCGGAACGGTTCGCTGAGTTCGCCAGGGATTGTGACGTGCGGGTTGTCAAGCAGGCGTCAGATCTGGAAGAGGCTGTACGACTCAGTTTTGACTTATCGGACAGAGGAGACGTCATTCTGTTGTCGCCCGCCTGCGCAAGCTGGGATCAATTCAAAAATTTTGAAGAACGCGGCGACAAGTTCATTGAAGCTGTCATGGCGCTGGATTGATGGTCATAGAAAGACTGTGCACATGTCATTGAAACTTAATCCGCACGTAATGAAGGCGCAAAGCTGATGACATACAATGGAATCATTTCTCTTAGCACTTCGGCCTGGAGACTTCCATCCAGGCATACTGTCTTTACGAATCGCAAATAAGGAAGGATGCGTTTTCTGGAACGGAAATTAAAGGTCACTTTTGTGAGTTCCGCGATTCTGCTGTCGCTAATTGGACTTGTTTTTGTCCATTCGGCCGGCTCCTACTGGGGCCAGGTGCACTACGCAGATTCGGCGCCTTTTATTGTCAAGCAAGGTATTTACATGGTTGTATCAATTGGTATTGCTTTCATGATGATGAGGAGCCCTTTGCTCTCAAAGCCGTCTTTTTGGACATTCTTCTACTACACTACTGTCATTTTGCTAGCAGCAGTGTTAATTCCTGGGATTGGCTCTGTTCGGAACGGTTCACAGAGCTGGATCGCTTTAGGGCCGGTCAGCCTTCAGCCGGCTGAGTTCGTGAAAGTGGCGCTAATCGGGAAACTGGCATGCAGTATGGAACGGATACCCGGGAAGAAAAGTGCAATTCGGCTCAGCCACTTTGGACTGATCCTCTTGCCGGGTGCGCTCATCATGATGCAACCAGACCTTGGATCAGCCGTCATAATGATCGTTTCTGCGTTCGTTATTCTGTTCATTGCCGGCTATCCGATTTCTTTCTTCGGACTGCTTGGCACGCTCGGAGTGGGGGCATTTGTCGCGCTCATCGCATCTGCGCCATATCGGCTTGACCGTATTAAGTCCTATATCGATCCGTGGAGCGATCCACTGGGGAAAGGATTTCAAGGGATCCAATCGTTGTTTGCAATAGCACCAGGCGGTCTTTTTGGGCATGGGTACGGAAATAGCAGGCAGAAGTATCTTTACTTGCCGGAGCCTCAAAATGATTTCATATTCTCGATTATTGCGGAGGAGACCGGATTTATCGGGGCGACCGTCTTGCTCGCTCTTTTTGCAGCACTCCTCGTATCCGCTTTCGGAATCGCAATCAGGACCAGGTCGTATGAGGCCTTTCTGATGACGGCCGGCATGGCGTCCATGATAACGTTCCAAACTTTCCTGAATACAGGAGTGGTCTCCGGCCTGCTGCCTGTTACAGGAGTGACATTGCCGTTTATCAGTTATGGAGGTTCTTCGCTCCTTACAACATGGATGGCGATCGGCACAATACTGCATTTTGCTTTTAATAGAAAACAAGATGGATGAGGAGGGGTGGATATGGAGAAAGTCATTGATATCCAGGAACGGATACCGTCTATGCGAAAAAAACAGCGCAGGCGGACAAACAAGAAATTCTTATTGGTCCTTGCGATATTTTGTGGCGCACTCCTTATCCTTCTCTATTTTCAATCGTCAATGAGTTCGATCGGTGAAATTCAAGTCACAGGCGCCCATTTGCACTCTCAGGATGCGTATATACAGAAAAGTGGTATCCAAGAGGGCGATTCCTTGTGGGGGTTTGAAAGCGGCGACATCGAAAAAAGGCTAATGCAGGTCGAAGGAGTGAAATCCGTGTCTGTGTCACGGAAATGGGTGAGAGACGTCACTTTCAAAGTCGAAGAATATGCGACTGTCGCCTATGTTGAAGAAAAAGGAGAGTATGCCCTGCTTCTTGATAATGGTGAAATCTTCAAAGGCGAGATGGATCGGCTGGACGTACCGATCCTGACTGGAGAGCCGGATGAAACGGTGAAAAAGCGGCTGATCAAGCAATTGGCGAAAATGGACAGGACTGTATTCCAGTTAGTATCGGAAATTATTTATACAGGTTCCGAAAAAAGTCCGGACAGCCTTGTCGTATATATGGATGATGGATATGAAGTGCATGCTGTCATTCCAACGTTCGCTGAGCAGATGGGTTACTATCCACAAATTACCGCTCAATTGAAGGGGCATGAAAAAGGTATAATCGATATGGAAGTCGGCACTTTTTTTACCCCTTTCAGTGAAGTATACGGAACTGATGGGGAAGAGGCAGGTGATACAGTTGAAAGTGAAGCAGAAGGAGAATGATGCAAACCGCAAAAGGGGGAGACATATTCTCTTTTCATTCGTTTTCCTTGTGCTCGGTTTCATTCTTGCCTTTTCCTACCGCATGCTGGGCGATATGGGAAATGAATCTTTTCATGAGTCGCCCGCAGCGGTCAAGGAGGAGCAATATCGCAATGAATTGATCGATCAGCAGGAGAGGAATAAAGAACTGACTGATGAAATCCATGAAAAGCAGAAGATGATCCGTGTGGCGGAAGAGAGCATATCCGATAAGGAGAAACACTATCAGGGCCTGGTGACAGAGGCGCAGGAACTCCGTCTGCTCCTTGGGACAGTTCCGGCCGTAGGCACTGGAGTGAGGGTTGTCTTGAAAGACGCTGATTATGATCCGGTCGAACAGAATCCAAATGATTACATTGTTCATGAATCACATATTTTGAGGGTTGTTAATGAATTATGGATCTCCGGAGCGGAAGGCCTTGCGATCAACGGCCAGCGTATCACAGCAGGTTCCTATATCAAATGCACGGGTCCTGTCATCACGGTGGACGGAAGGACATATCCAGCCCCCTTTGTCATAGAGGCGGTTGGAGATTCGGAAGTGCTCTCTTCTGCCCTGACCTTGAAAGGCGGCGTGATTGACGGGCTGAAGCGCGATAATGTTGTTGTAAGTGTAGAACCATTGAAAGATGTCAAAATGCCAGCCATCCGGGATGAGAGCTGAGGCGGATCGGAGGGGAGCCTATGAAACCATCAATCAGCTGGAAGTTTACAGCCATCCTTCTGCTGCTCGGGTTTATGGTGGCTGTTCAATACAATACGGTAAAACATCCTGAGGAACGTGATACGAGGGATATATGGGCCATCCGCCAAGAGCTGGCTGAAGAGAAGAAGACACATTCGGAGCTGCTGAAGGAAATCCGGGAATTGGATGAGACCCTGTCCGCTTATCAGACAGAAAATGACGGTAATGCGGCGAAAGCGCTTGGGACGACGGTGGACAACCTTCGAAGGCAGGCAGGCGAAACGGACTTGACCGGACCCGGCATTGTCATCGAAGTGAAGCCTTCCCCGGAAAGTATCGCATATGGAATGCCGATCACGAGCATTTCATCAGACTTGCTCATCCGCTTTGTCAATGATCTGAACCGTTTCAAAGGTCACGATCTAGAAATCGACGGAAAGCGATACACAATCCTCAGTTCAATCCGGGATATCAATGGAGAGACATCCGTGAATGGTCTGCCGATCAAAATGCCGCCATTTCAGATTAAAGTCGTCAGCGAGACGATGAAAGACAGCGAAAAGCTTTACAATTATCTTCTTGCTTCGTCTATTCAGGATGATTTCTATGTCGATAATCTGCTGCTTGAAATCGGAAAGCCGCAGAAGAAAGTCACGATCAACGGCTGGCCAGAAAAATTTAAGAACGAGTATCTTAAAGAACTGCCGAAAGGAGAATGACCATGTGGCTGCCTTTTCTAGGGCTCATACTTGGAATAGCGTTCGGACTCCTGTCGGACATACAAATCCCTCCCGTATACAGCAACTATTTGTCGATTGCGGTGCTTGCCGCGCTGGATACACTATTCGGAGGGATCCGGGCGCACTTGCAGCATATCTATGATGACAAGGTGTTCATTTCGGGTTTCTTCTTCAACATCGCCCTTGCTGCCGCGCTGGCTTTTCTCGGCGTCCATCTTGGAGTCGATCTCTATTTGGCCGCGGTATTCGCATTCGGCGTCCGTCTGTTCCAGAATATCGCTGTCATTCGAAGGATTTTGCTGGGGAAATGGACGGAATACCGGAAAGAAAATGCATCGAAAGAACAGTGATGAAAGGATTTGGGGAATGGATGGCGAAAATATTTAGACAACTGGACTATAATACAATAGAATGGAGTATAAGAGTTGTTATGGGAGGTGCCATGAATTGAGTCAGTCTACGATCTATGTTTCTCTTGATATAGGGTCTTCTTCGGTCAAAGTGCTGATCGGTGAAGTCGATGGCGGTTCCCTGCATGTCATTGGTGTCGGCAATGTCCAATCCGCTGGTATTCGGAAAGGGACAATCATTGATATTGATGCGACTGTGCAATCCATCCGGAAAGCGGTTGAGCAGGCTGAGCGGATGACTGGTATGACGGTACGGGATGTCATTCTTGGAATACCCGCCGGAGGGGTTGTCCTGCAGGATGTGAAAGGCGTGGTAGCCGTCAATTCGGAGAACCGCGAAATAACGGACGATGAGCTTGCGCGCGTCATGAAGTCGGCACAAGTGATGTCAGTGCCGCCTGAGCGTGAAATCGTCAATATCATCCCTAAGCAATTCATTGTGGATGACTATGATGAAATAACTGATCCGAGAGGAATGATCGGTGTCCGGCTGGAAATGGACGGGACATTGATCACCACATCAAAAACCCTTGTCCATAATATATTGCGATGCGTGGAAAGGGCAGGCCTCGTCATACGCGAAATATACTTGCAGCCGCTCGCATCAGGAACTTTTGCATTAACAGATGACGAGAAGAACCACGGAACCGCATTCATCGATATCGGAGGGGGATCCACGACCGTCGCTGTCTTCGGTGACAACCGGCTCATCTCCACTGCTGTCGTGCCGGTTGGAGGCGATCATATAACAAAAGATCTCTCGATCGTCTTGAAAACTCCAACCGAACAAGCCAGGAAAATCAAACATCAATTCGGACATGCATTCTATGACGATGCGTCCGATGATGAACTATTCGAAGTCCCGGTTATTGGTGTGGATACGAAAGATCAATATAGTCAAAGATACATATCCGAAATCATTGGCGTCCGCCTTGAGGAACTGTTTGATCTTGTTTTGGAGGAATTGTACAAGATGGGGATCAAAGATCTGCCGGGCGGTGTCGTTTTAACGGGCGGCACAACGAAACTGGAGGGGATCTTGCAGCTCGCAAGGCATGTGCTTAAGACGCGTGTACGCGTGTACACTCCGGAATATATCGGGGTGAGGGAGCCAATGTATGCGACAGCGGTCGGTCTTATCCGTTATGCTGATATGGAGGATACGTATTTCGGTATATCACCTGACGAACACGCTGAGCCTGTCCTGCATGAAAAAGAGCGGGTGCCTGCCGGCAAAAAGATTGCAAGTGAACGGCCGAAGGATAAAAAGGGAAGCCTCATCAGCAAAACAAAGAAATTTTTCGATGGATTTTTTGAATGAGCATGCAGATTACTTGTTTAAGAGAAACTAGGAGGAGAGACGGATGCTAGATTTTGATACGAATATTGATTCGCTCGCTGTCATAAAAGTTATTGGTGTCGGTGGTGGAGGCAACAATGCCGTCAACCGGATGATCGAGCATGGTGTACAAGGCGTTGAATTCATCGCAGTCAATACGGATGCACAGGCGCTTAAACTTTCCCACGCAGGGGTTAAATTACAGATTGGTGCAAAACTTACAAGAGGACTTGGAGCTGGTGCGAATCCTGAAGTAGGCAAAAAGGCAGCCGAAGAGAGCAAAGAGCAGATTGAAGAGGCGCTCAGAGGAGCTGACATGGTCTTCGTCACTGCTGGCATGGGCGGCGGTACTGGCACAGGTGCCGCGCCAGTCATCGCACAAGTGGCAAAAGACCTCGGTGCTCTGACGGTCGGCGTTGTCACTCGTCCATTCACTTTCGAAGGTCGCAAGCGTTCTACACAGGCGATCGGCGGAATAACGGCGATGAAGGAATCTGTTGATACGCTCATCGTCATTCCAAATGACAAACTTCTTGAGATTGTCGATAAAAACACGCCGATGCTCGAAGCGTTCCGTGAAGCGGATAACGTGCTGCGTCAAGGTGTCCAGGGCATCTCCGACTTGATCGCGACTCCTGGATTGATCAATCTGGACTTTGCTGATGTGAAGACAATCATGTCCAATAAAGGCTCTGCCCTTATGGGGATCGGCATGTCGACAGGCGAGAACCGGGCGGCCGAAGCGGCGAAAAAAGCAATTTCCAGCCCGTTGCTTGAGACATCGATAGATGGAGCGAAAGGCGTCATCATGAACATTACAGGCGGCTCAAACTTAAGCCTCTTCGAAGTGCAGGAGGCAGCCGATATTGTCGCATCCGCTTCGGACGAGGATGTTAATATGATATTCGGTTCCGTCATTAACGATGACTTGAAAGACGAAATTATCGTCACTGTCATTGCGACCGGCTTTACCGAAGAGCAATTGACCACGGCCCGCCCGAACCGCGCAGGCGGATTCGGTTCTACGCGCCAGCGTGAATCCCAGCCTGCCCAGCAACCGCGAATCAGCAGGGAGGAGCAGCAGCCTCAATACCAGCAGCAGTCTGAGCCAGTACGGCAGCCGCAATCGAATCAGCAGGAGGATGCTTTGGATATTCCAACCTTCCTTCGCAATCGTCAACGCAGATAATAGATATACTCCCGGCCCGGGAAAGACGGGCCGGGTTTTTCATTTCCTCAAAACCACCCTCAGAAGTTGTCGAACAAACAAAGAAAATAAATCCCCTTTCCGACAAACATTTCATAGACCAAGTGGTAACCTTAATTTACAAAGGAGGGTGGTCCATGTATGGCGAAATCATCATCGGCATAAACATGATTTTCAACTTTGCCGTGTTGTCTTTTGCGAATAAAGCCGGAAACATACAGGCCGCCCGCGGCAGGCTCGTCTCCGCTTCCTTTGCAGGTGCACTGCCGGTCACATTTTTCCCGCATTCGCTTCCAGGCATGATCGTCTCTTTCCTGCTGATGACGTATGTAGCATTTGGACGGGACTTTACAGCTTGGCGAAAGGCGGCTGGCATAGTGCTAGTCGGTGCATTTTTCGCAGGAGGGCTATTGACAATCTATTCTGCCCAGCAATTCAAGGTCTCTTCCCAATTATCCGTTCTGGTCTGTGCAGCTCTTGCTTTCATTTCCTTGTCCGTATTTAAAGCGAAGTGGCTGGATGTGCGTGTCGCGAAGCAGGTGGATATGCTCATTTCCCGTTCCTGTCTCCGTCTTTGGGATGTGAAGATTCCGCTGACAGTTTTCGTAGATACGGGAAATGGCTGCAAGGAGCCGATGAGCGGGTCGCCGGTACATTTCGTTTCATATCGTGCGGCAAAGGATAAGCTGCCAGAAGCCGTCTGTTCCGCTCTTGAAAAATGGGATCCCAAGAGACCTTCTGATCTCGATTCTTTTCCGGAGTACGCTCGAAAAGACATCCGTCTTATCAGGCTAAGTACTGTCCAGGGGAGCAGTTGGACAGCCGGTTTCCGTTACTCTGATTGGAGCATCGGCAATACTGGTTCGCTGCCCGACGGCTATATTGTGTTCACAAGGGAGGATAGTCGCTACCCGAACGGAGCCGAGGCTATTTTGCATGTATCTGCAATGGAATCCATACTGAAAGAAAGGGGAACTGCACATGTGGCAAAAGATGAAAAGCTGGCTGTCGATACTAACGAGCTTCTTTAGGAAAAAACAGGGGACATTTTACATCGGCGGGCATGAATCACTTCCGAAACCGCTCACCAGGGAAGAGGAGGCGAAAACCATCCGGGCATTCATGGAAGGAGATATGACGGCGCGGGACACATTGATTGAGAAAAACCTCCGCCTCGTCGTCTATATCGCCAGACGGTTCGATAATACAAATACCCATATCGAAGATTTGATCAGCATCGGGACCATCGGCCTGATCAAAGCGATCGAAACATTTAAAAGTGATAAGAACATCAAACTGGCGACATACGCTTCCCGTTGTATCGAAAATGAAATTCTCATGCATCTTCGGAAAACGAACAGAACAAAGTCGGAAATCTCCTTTGATGAACCCTTAAATTCGGATGCGGACGGTAACGAGCTTCTCCTATCTGACATTCTTGGTACTGATGAGCACATTATCATTGATGACGTCGAAAAGAAACTTGAGCGCCAGCATATGATCGAAGCGATCACTCTCCTTGATGAACGAGAACGATACATTATGGAATGCCGCTTTGGGCTCACGGGACAGATGGAGATGACACAGAAGGAAGTAGCTGAACTTCTTGGCATTTCCCAATCTTATATTTCCCGCTTAGAAAAGAAAATAATTTCCGATTTACGTGACCGTCTGAACCACCCGGTAAGCTGATGGTTTAAATTGGCGCACTCCAAATCGCATATTCCGCAAAGTGGAGGACAGACTATTTTCTACAGTCATCTACAGAAAGCGGAGGAAAAGCGAATGATGCGTACAAGAGTGGAAATTTGCGGTATCGATACGTCCAATTTGCCATTACTGACGAACGAAGAGATGAAAGCCACATTTATTCGGCTTCAAAGCGGTGACGAGTCAGCGAGAGAGGAACTCGTGATCAGCAATTTGCGTCTTGTGCTTAGCCTGGTCCAACGGTTCGCATATCGCGGAGAACAGGCGGATGACCTGTTTCAAGTCGGCTGCATAGGATTGCTGAAATCCATCGATAACTTTGATTTGAAACATAACGTCCGGTTCTCGACATATGCGGTCCCTATGATCATCGGGGAAATTAAACGGCATTTGCGAGACCACCATTCCATTAGGGTTTCCAGATCGCTGCGAGATATAGCATATAAAGCGATCAAAGCAAAAGAGGAATATATCAATGAACATCAAAGGGAGCCGAAAATCTCCGATTTGGCAGAGGTGACCGGGATCCCGGAAGATGATATCCTGTTCGCACTCGACGCCATCCAAGATCCAATGTCATTGCATGAGCCGATGAACAGTGACGGCGGCGATCCTGTATTCATCATGGATCAGCTGCAGGATAAAACAGTATCGGAAGAGCGTTGGCTCACTTATGTAGCCGTCAAGGAAACGGTGGCAGGCATGAGTGAACGGCAGCAGCTGATCCTCTCCAAACGGTTTTATCTTGGACAGACACAGACGGAAATTGCAAAAGAACTTGGCATTTCCCAAGCGCAGATTTCGCGGCTTGAGAAAAATGCCATGAACATTATACGTGAAGGCATGGAAAACAAGTAATAGATGAAACGCAATGCATCCGCATTGCGTTTTTTTGGGTTCGCTCCGCATATCGTGTAAAAAGGGGGAGAGCCTGTGAAATTTACGGAAATGCAGAAAAAGGAAGTGATCGAAGTGAAGAAAGGTTCGGTCCTTGGATACGTACAGGATGCCACCATCGACATTAAACAAGGTAAAATCGATTCCCTTCTTGTAGGGGGCGGAGAACGATCTTTCTTTTTTGAACCGAAGGAGAGCGACTTACGGCAAATCAAATACCCTGATGTCGTGACAATCGGCAAAGATATCATATTAGTCGGAAAGAAAACCTTGGAAAACGGATGACAAACCGTTGATATGTCTGGTCTGGCTTGATACAATAAGGCAAAGTAGATGAAAAGTAGTGATGATCTTGAGTACAGTAATGCAAAATATCAGTAAGATAGAAGAAGAGATCCAGCAGGCATGTGAACGCTCGGGACGCAGCCGGGAAGACATCACCATTGTCGCGGTTACGAAGCAGGTCACTCCTCGCAGGGCGAGAGAAGTGCTCGAAGCTGGGATACTCGACCTGGGAGAGAACCGCCTGGAAGGATTGGCTGATAAACAGGAAGCGATTCACGAAGGCGCGACGTGGCATTTCATCGGCAATGTTCAAAGCAGAAAAGTGAAAGACCTGATGGGCAAGGTGGATTATCTTCATTCTCTTGACAGGATCAGCCTTGCGAAAGAAATCCAAAAGCGGGCGACAGAAACGCTTGATTGTTTTCTCCAGGTAAATGTCTCTGGAGAAGAAACCAAATCGGGCATTTCTTCGTCAGAGCTTGAGAGCTTCCTTGCCGAGCTTGAAGCGTACGATAAAATCCGTGTTGTCGGCTTAATGACGATGGCACCGTTCTCTGAGGATGAAGAAATGATCCGCAATGTCTTCCGTTCCTTGCGCAGAGAAAGGGACCGGGTTGCGGAAAGAGGCCTTGCGCATGCGCCATGTACATACCTTTCCATGGGCATGTCCAATGATTATGTAATCGCAGTTGAAGAGGGAGCGACCCATATTAGAATTGGTACCGCCTTGGTCGGGACGGAAAGCGAGGGATAACGATGAGCATGAAGAGACGATTCGAAAAATGGTTCTACTTGGATGACGAAGAAGAGTTTGAGCAGGAACAGCCTGTGCAACAAATACAGCAGCCAATCCCGGAACCTCCACGTAAAACTGCCAATATACGAAAGCAATCGGAGATGCAGCAGCAGCCCGGCACCGTCGTCAGCCTTCAGAGCATCCAGAAATCCTCAAAGGTCATCTTGGTTGAACCCAGGGTATACGCTGAGGCGCAAGATATTTCAGAGCAGCTGAAAAATAAGAGGGCCGTAGTAGTTAATCTTCAAAGGATTGAACGTGATCAAGGCGTGCGCATCGTCGATTTCTTAAGTGGAACCGTCTATGCCCTTGGCGGCGATATTCAGCGAATCGGAACAGATATTTTCCTCTGTGTCCCCGAAAATGTTGAAGTGGCCGGTTCCATCTCCGACTATTTTGAACGATAGAAATCAAATGAGGTGTTCACATTAATATGCTCGCAGCCATAACCGTGATTGCTGGATTGTTGATGAGAGCCGTCCAGCTTTATTCCATACTTCTCATCATCTATATTTTGATGTCGTGGGTGCCTTCCACAAGAGAGACGAGGTTCGGCAGATTGTTAGGTGCCATTTCGGAACCTTATTTAGGTTTCTTCAGGCGTTTCATACCGCCGTTCGGCATGATTGATTTTTCGCCGATTGTCGCTCTGCTTGTCTTGAATTACTTGGTGCCGCGCGGAATTTATGCTGTTTATCAGCTGATCTACACCTCACTTGTGTGAGGTGTTTTTACATAGGGAAAGGAGGAGAGGTCTTTTGGAGTCGATTGTACAGCACTTTAGGAAGGACGAGCAGCCATTCATCGAAATGGCGGCCGGATGGGTCCGGGAAGTGGAGGATACCTATTCTCCAAAGCTTACCGGCTTCCTTGATCCGCGTCAGCGTTACATTACAGAAACGCTCATGAAAGGGGCAGGACTCCAATTTACAGCGAGTGGCGGTTTCCAAGACGCAGAGCGCCAGCGTATTCTGCTATATCCGGATTACTATGAACCGCAAATGGAGGATTTTGCCGTAACTATTTTTGAGATAGAGTATCCTTCGAGGTTTGTCACACTTGAGCACCGTGATATTCTTGGCGCATTGATGTCGCTTGGTATAGACCGATCGAAATTCGGTGACATCCGGGTTGACGGGGATCGCATTCAAATGACGGTGGCCAATGAGCTGCGTGACTATATGACAGCTAATTTCACCCAGGCAGGCAAGACGAGGATCCGGCTTGAACAGACAAACAACCTGCTTCCTATGACAGAAGTTTGGACGGAGCAGACCTATATCATCAGTTCGCTGCGGCTGGATACGGTCGTCGCGGCATTATTGAAATGCCCTCGGCAAAAAGCGGCAGCCCTAATTCATGGAGAGAAAGTGAAAGTCAACTGGACACTGCGTGAACAGACGGCTTTTGAAGTTAATGAATCCGATATGATTTCCATTCGGGGGGCAGGACGCTTCAAAGTGATCGCAATCGAAGGAAGGACAAAAAAAGACAAAATCCGGCTCTTAATCGGTTCGTTAGAATGATTTTTCTGATAATCCATTAAAAAACTGCTGATTTCTTGTCTCCTAATATGTATAATAGAAAGGACTACCTGAAAGGGGCGGACGATTCATGGCATTATCTCCACTTGACATACATAACAAAGAGTTCAGCCGCGGCTTCCGCGGTTATGATGAAGATGAAGTGAATGAGTTTCTTGAGCAGATCATGAAAGATTATGAGAATGTGCTCGAGGAAAATAAAAAACTGAAAAACAGCCTGAAAGAAACAAAGGAGCAGATCTCCCATTTTACGTCCATTGAGGAGACATTGCAGAAATCCATCCTTGTCGCTCAGGAAGCGGCGGAGGATGTACGGCGCAATTCAGCACAAGAGTCAAAACTGATTATTAAAGAAGCGGAAAAGAACGCAGACCGCATCGTCAACGAAGCGCTTTCCCGGGCACGCCGGATCGCTCTTGAAATCGAGGATTTGAAAAAACAGTCAAAAGTATTCCGCAACCGGTTCAGGATGCTGATCGAAGCGCAGCTGGATATGATCAAATCCGATGATTGGGATGGTCTGATGCAATACGTCCCTGATACGGATGGGCTTGAAGCTGCCGCAGACCGTGAATGAGAGAAGCTTGACTTTTCTTTTCATTCCCACCTATAATAATGATCATATTGAATGACAGGCATTGAAAGAGAGAGTACTTTCCGAAAACACGCCTAGCGAGCCGGGGATGGTGAAAGCCCGGTCAGTGTAGCGGAAACGAAAATCACTCTGGAGCCGGATCGGTGAAAACCGGTCCCGGATACACCCCGTTATGGTGACTGAGAGGCGGCTTTGTAAAAAGTCGCAACTAGGGTGGTAACGCGAGAACAATTCCTCGTCCCTTTATTAGGGACGGGGATTTTTTATTTTAAGGAGGAATATCGGATGGATTACAAAGAAACATTGCTCATGCCGAAAACTGACTTCCCGATGCGCGGGAATTTGCCGAATAAGGAACCGGACATGCAGAAGAAGTGGGAAGAGATGGAGATTTACAAGAAGGTCCAAGAGCGGACGGAAGGACGCCCGTTTTTCATCTTGCATGACGGCCCGCCGTATGCGAACGGTGACCTGCATATGGGTCATGCGCTGAATAAGGTGCTGAAAGATATGATCGTCCGCTACAAGTCCATGACCGGCTTCAATGCACCATACGTTCCCGGTTGGGATACGCACGGCCTTCCGATTGAGCAGGCGCTTGTGAACAAAGGCGTCAACCGGAAAGAGCTGTCCATCGCCGAGTTCCGGAAGATGTGCGAGGAATATGCATATAGCCAGATTGATAATCAGCGTAAAGAGTTCAAGCGGCTTGGCGTGCGGGGAGATTGGGAAAATCCATATATCACTCTGAAGCCAGCTTTTGAATCCCGTCAAATCGAAGTGTTCGGTGAAATGGCGAAAAAGGGCTATATCTATAAAGGTCTCAAGCCTGTCTACTGGTCGCCATCAAGTGAATCTGCTCTGGCTGAAGCGGAAATTGAATACAAAGATAAGAAATCGCCTTCCATCTATGTTGCATTCCGGGTGAAGGACGGGAAAGGTGTGATCGGTGAAGATGTGAAAATCGTCATCTGGACGACAACGCCTTGGACGATTCCAGCGAACCTCGGAATTTCAGTGCATCCAGATTTCGTGTATTCTGTCGTGGAAGTGGACGGCCAGAAGTATTTGATGGCAAAAGAGCTTGTGGAGTCGGTCGCTAAGGAAGTAGGCTGGGAATCGTATAAGACAATCGAGGAGATCAAAGGCACAGACCTTGACCGTGTCATTGCAAAACATCCGATTTACGATCGTGATTCCCTAGTGATGCTCGGAGAACATGTCACTGCTGAAGCGGGTACGGGATGCGTCCATACAGCTCCAGGCCACGGGGAAGATGATTTCTATGTATCCAAACAATATGGCATCGATGCCTTCTCACCAATTGATGATCGCGGTGTCATGACAAGCGAAGCTCCTGGTTTTGAGGGACTCTTCTATGAGGATGCGAATAAGGAAGTGACGAAACAGCTGGAAGAAGCCGGTGCACTTCTGAACCTATCATTCATCACTCACTCGTATCCGCATGACTGGCGCACAAAGAAACCCGTCATCTTCCGTGCGACCGCCCAATGGTTCGCTTCTATCGAATCATTCCGAGGCGAACTGCTGGAAGCGATCAGGGGCACGAAGTTCACTCCGGAGTGGGGCGAAACAAGACTGTTCAACATGGTGCGCGACCGGGGCGACTGGTGCATTTCCCGCCAGCGGGTCTGGGGCGTTCCGATTCCTGTCTTTTATGCAGAAAATGGGCAGGAAATCATCACAGATGAGACGATCGATCATGTTTCCAATCTTTTCCGCGAACATGGGTCGAATATCTGGTTTGAGCGCGACGCAAAGGATCTCCTGCCAGAAGGGTTCTTGCACGAAGGCAGCCCGAACGGCAGGTTCACGAAAGAAACCGATATTATGGATGTCTGGTTCGATTCAGGTTCAACACATCAAGGAGTGCTCGTGGAGCGTGATGATCTCGCTTATCCGGCAGACCTGTATCTTGAAGGATCCGACCAGTACCGCGGCTGGTTCAACTCTTCATTGACAACGAGCGTTGCAATCAGCGGGCACGCGCCGTACAAAGGGATCCTCAGCCACGGCTTCACCCTTGACGGCGAAGGGCGCAAGATGAGTAAATCCCTTGGCAATACGATTGTCCCTGCGAAAGTCATGAATCAGCTTGGCGCGGATATTCTGCGTCTATGGGTTTCTTCTGTCGACTATACGGCTGACGTGCGCGTCTCGGACTCGAACTTCAAGCAAGTGTCGGAAGTATACCGGAAAATCAGGAATACACTCCGCTTCCTGCATGGCAACACATCGGACTTCAATCCTTCGAAAGATCGTGTTCCATTCGAAGAGTTGCGTCCAGTCGATCAATATGTGCTTGTATCCCTTCAGGAGTTGATCAAGGAAGTCCGCAACTCGTATGAAACATATCATTTCATGGATGTGTACCATGCGGTCAATAACTTCTGTACGAATGAGCTAAGCTCGTTCTATCTCGACATTGCGAAAGACGTCGTTTATATCGAAGGGCAAGATAACCCGCATCGCCGGGCAATGCAGACGGTCATGTACGACTCGCTGATCACCCTGCTGAAATTGCTGTCGCCAATCCTTGCGCATACAGCTGACGAAATGTGGGGCTATCTAGAACATGAAGAGGAAGAGAGCGTCCAATTGACGGATATGCCTGTGTACGAGGAGTACCGCGGCTCAAAAGAGATCCAAGAACGCTTCAAAACACTTATGCGTGTCCGTGATGACGTGCTCAAGGCACTTGAGGAAGCACGGAATGCGAAGACAATCGGAAAATCGCTTGAGGCGAAAGTGACTGTCGCGTTGCCGGAGAGCATGAAAGATGTCTTTGCCAGCGATGACATCGATTATGCCCAGTTCTTCATCGTTTCCGAGTTTGAGGAGAAAGAAGAATCCGCAATGCCGGAAGAAGCCGTAAAGCTTGATGTGGCGACTGTACACGTAGAGCCTGCGCAAGGAGAAAAGTGTGAGCGCTGCTGGACAATTTCCACGTCTGTCGGCACAGATGAGAACCATCCGTTGCTCTGTGCCCGATGTGCAGATGTTGTTACGACTTACTATAGCAACTGATGAGGAGCCGCCCAATCCGTTATGGAGATGGGCGGCCTTTTTTCGAAGTGAGAAAACGGCAATGCCAAATTTCCACGCCGCCCTTCGTTTATGGTAAAATGAATCAGAAACTGTCGGACGGGGGTTTATGGATTGATCATTTATTATGCAATCGCGGCCTTGGTCATCGCACTTGACCAATGGACGAAATGGCTTGTCGTGCAGCATATGGAAATAGGCCAGCGCATCCCGGTGCTGGATCCGTATATAGCGCTGCTGTCCCACCGAAATAAAGGGGCGGCATGGGGGATGCTAGAAGGGCAGATGTGGCTGTTTTATATCGTGACCCTCCTTGTCGTTGCCGGCATACTTTATTTCTTCCACAAAGAAGCGAACGGGAGCCGTCTGTTCCGTGTCAGCCTGATGTTCCTCCTCGGAGGGGCGGTAGGGAATTTCATTGACCGGATTTGGCGCAAGGAAGTTGTCGATTTTGTCGATGTTCTGATTCCGGTCGTCAAATATGATTTCCCGATTTTCAATGTGGCGGATGCCGCACTGACCGTCGGTGTTGTGCTCATTGTAATCACTGTCATCATCGAAGAACAAAAGAACAAGAAGAAAAAGGTGTCTTAATGGAACAATTCGAATTTACTGTTACAGACCAGCAGGCCGGGACGCGGATCGATAAAATGCTTCCGGAGCTCCATGCTGACTGGTCACGCACTCAAATTCAGCAGTGGCTGAAGGAAGGCGTAGTCAAAGTCAATGGAGCGGCGGTCAAACCGAATGCCAAACTAAAGGAAGGCGATCTTATCGAAGTCGAGGTGCCTGATCCTGAAGAGCTGGATATCGTGGCGGAAGACCTGGGCCTTGATATCGTCTATGAGGACAGTGACGTCCTTGTTGTCAATAAACCGAGCGGCATGGTCGTCCATCCAGCTCCTGGCCATTTATCCGGCACACTCGTCAACGGGCTCATGTTCCATTGCAATGACCTGTCGGGCATCAATGGTGTCATGCGTCCGGGCATCGTGCATCGTATCGATAAGGACACATCCGGACTTCTGATGGTCGCAAAAAATGATAAAGCGCATGTTTCGCTCGTCGATCAGCTTGTCGAGAAGTCGGTGACACGTGTCTATACGGCTCTTGTCCACGGCAATATCCCTCATGACAACGGAACAATCGATGCGCCGATCGGACGGGATCAGAGGGACCGGCAAAGCATGACGATCGTTGATAACGGCAAGCATGCGGTCACCCATTTCAAGGTGCTTGAGCGCTTCGGCGACTTTACACTCATCGAATGCAGGTTAGAGACAGGCCGTACCCATCAGATCCGTGTCCATATGAAATATATCGGATATCCGCTGGCGGGGGACCCGAAATACGGTCCGAAGAAGACGATCGAGTTTGATGGCCAGGTGCTGCATGCGGGTACACTGGGCTTTGTCCACCCGTCTACCGGAGAGTATATGGAGTTCAAGGCACCGCTTCCTGAAAATTATGAGGACCTCATCGAACAATTGCGGAAAGAAAATCGTTGACTTCCGGTTAAAATCGAAGTATACTCATTTCAGCAAATGAATAGCGATACCTTTAAAGTCAGTCCAGAGAGGCTGGGAAGGTTGCCCGGAATTGTACAAAGGATCCGCTACGGCGGAATCCATCTGTACGCTTATTTTCTGAATGCAAAACCTCCTTGCCATATATTGGGCAGGGAGGTTTTTTATTATGAATCGGAGGGATCTGCATGGCTGAAAAAGCGAATATCCTTGATGAGCAGGCGATCACGAGAGCTGTGACCCGCATTGCCCATGAAATCATTGAACGGAATAAAGGGATTGACGATTGCATTCTCGTCGGCATCAAAACAAGGGGTGCGGTGCTCGCTAAACGGCTGATGGCGAAAATTGAACAGATCGAAGGGAAGCCAATCCTTGCAGGGGAGCTTGATATAACGCTTTACCGCGATGATCTACAGCTGCGTCATGAAGATGCTGAGCCGAAAGTCCACCAAGTCGATATTAAACACGACGTGAACAACCGTAAAGTCATCCTGGTCGATGATGTCCTTTATACCGGCAGGACGGTCAGGGCTGCGATGGACGCGGTGATGGATCTCGGCAGGCCATCTGCTATCCAGCTGGCTGTCCTTGTCGACCGGGGACACCGAGAATTGCCAATACGCCCCGACTTTGTCGGAAAGAACATTCCCACTTCAAGTGACGAACGTGTCGTTGTTGAACTGGCTGAAGAAGACGGGACGAACGGCGTCACCATCCACGAAAAATAAACAATAGCGGGGGTACTAGGGAAATGAGCGACAAAGTATTGGATGTACATGAAAGACCGGCAGCCCCCAAATGGCTGATCCTGAGTCTGCAGCATATGTTCGCGATGTTCGGTGCGACAATCCTCGTGCCGACGCTGGTGGATCTAAGCCCAGCCATCGCCCTATTGACGAGCGGGATTGCGACGATTGTCTTTGTCCTCGTCACAGGCGGGAAAGTGCCGGCCTACCTCGGTTCTTCATTCGCCTTCATCGCACCGATTCTCGCGGCGACGAAAGCGGAGGGGATCGGAAGCGCAATGATCGGAAGTTTGTTCGTTTCCCTCGTCTATGCGCTCGTCTCACTTGTCATCTGGAAAACGGGATACAAGTGGATTATGAAACTGCTGCCGCCGGTCGTTGTCGGCCCGGTCATCATGGTGATCGGTCTTGGGGTAGCACCGGTAGCGGTCGAGATGGCCAGCATGATTGATGTGGATGGCGAGAAAGTCTACAGCCTTCTGCACTTCTCAGCAGCTATTGTCACTTTGCTTACAGCAATCATCTGCCTGATGTTTTTCCGGGGGGTGATCAGTCTGATGCCGGTGCTGATCGGAATTGTTGTCGGTTACCTTTACTCCTGGTGGATCGGCATCATCGATTTTACACCGATCCGGGAAGCTTCCTTCATCGAGGTTCCGAAGTTCCTCATACCAGGCGTTGATTATGACTTTGTCGTCACACCGACGCTGATTGCGATCATGGTGCCGATCTCGATTGTCACCATTTCCGAGCATATCGGCCATCAGCTTGTTCTTGGCAAAGTGGTAGAACGGAATTTCATCAAAGAACCGGGCCTGCATCGCTCCCTCTTGGGAGATGGGCTAGGGACACTCATCAGCGGATTGCTGGGCGGACCGCCGAAAACGACATACGGTGAAAATATCGGTGTTATGGCGATCACGAGAGTGTACAGTGTGTGCGTTATTATTGGAGCAGCCGTGTTCGCAATCCTCTTCTCGTTTCTAGGGCAGGTGATGGCGGCCATCACGACGATACCGACGGCAGTGCTAGGCGGTGTTTCCATCCTGCTGTTCGGAATCATAGCTTCATCAGGACTGCGGATGCTGGTCGACCATAAAGTCGATTTTGGCGAACAGCGAAATCTCGTCATCACATCGATCATTCTGGTGATTGGTGTTGGCGGGGCATCGGTACACATCAGTGAGACATTCCAGGTCGGCGGAATGGCGCTCGCGGCTATTGTCGGCGTCGTCCTCAATCTCGTGCTGCCTGGAAAGAAAGATGAAACATTGATGGACGAAACTGAATGAGCAAGACCTTTTAAAATTTGTCCTGTGAGACAAGGAAAGGTTCGCTGGATAGTTCCGGTCTTCCCGAGGGAAAGCCGTGGCACTGTCTGTTTCAACGAGCCTTTCCGCCAGCGGAAAGGCTTTTTCAATCTTACAAAATGAGAGGGGTAACTGATATGGTACAACTAGTTACAAAGAAACCAGTTTATAAAAGCGCGGCTTATTCCGGATGCAAAACGGTGAAACATGTCGTGTCAATGAAGGACTTGAGCAATGAGGAGATCATGGCGATCATTGACCGGGCGGCTTATTTCAAGGCGAACGGCATTGACAAGACGCAAATCGGCTGCACGGTCAGCAATCTGTTCTTTGAACCGAGCACACGGACCAGCATGAGCTTTGAAATGGCTGAACGCAAACTTGGAATCGATGTACTTCCATTCGACCCCGGCTCATCCAGCGTGCTTAAAGGAGAAACACTGTATGACACCGTCCGGACCCTAGAGGCAATCGGCGTGGACGCCCTGATCGTGCGCCATCCCCAGGACGGTTACTACAACGATTTGATCGGCAAGACGAATGTCTCCATCATTAACGGAGGAGACGGTTCAGGACAGCATCCTACGCAATCCTTGCTCGACCTGTTCACGATCAAGGAGGAGTTTGGAGCGTTTGAAGGGCTGAATATCTTGATAGCCGGAGATATCTCGCATAGCCGTGTCGCCCGCTCGAACGCCGATGCGTTAAAGAAATTGGGCGCGAACGTCACATTCCTATGCCCGCCTGAATGGTCAGGTGAATTTGAAAGTGTATCCGACTGGGATGATGTGATCGAATCAAGCGACGTTGTCATGCTGCTTCGTGTCCAGCATGAACGTCATGATGAGGAGGCGTCTTTCACGAAAGAGGAATATCTACGGCAGTACGGACTGACGGAAGAACGCGAGAAGCGGATGAAAGATCATGCGATTGTCATGCACCCGGCACCGGTCAACCGCGATGTGGAAATTGCAAGTTCTCTCGTAGAGTGTGAAAGATCCCGCATATTCAAGCAAATGGAAAACGGCGTATATATCCGCGCAGCGATTCTCGACATCATCTTAGGAGGACGATAATATGGCTAAGCTTCTGACGAATGTATATATGTTGAATGCAGATGGGGAAATGATCAAGACGGAATTATTGATCGAGGACGGAAAAGTGAAAGAGATCGGCGAAGGGCTTGACCGGAGTGATGCGGAATTGATTGACGGGAAAGGGAATTTCCTCTCGCCAGGTTTCATCGACGTGCATGTCCATTTACGCGAACCGGGCGGCGAGCGCAAAGAGACGATCGACTCGGGAACAATGGCTGCAGCTAAAGGCGGCTATACGACCATCTGCGCAATGCCGAATACGCGGCCTGTTCCGGATACAAAAGAGAATTTGGCGCATATCAATAGCCTGATCAAAGAAAAGGCGCATATCCGGGTCCTCCCGTATGCCTCCATCACAATTAGGGAGGCTGGCAAGGAACTCGTCGACTTTGAAGAGTTGAAACAGGAGGGCGCATTCGCCTTCACGGATGACGGCGTCGGCGTGCAGCAGGCGGGGATGATGTTCGAAGCGATGAAAGAGGCGGCTGCGGCTGGACTGCCGGTTGTCGCTCACTGTGAAGACAATACGCTCATCTACGGAGGAGCCATGCACGAAGGCAAGCGGAACAAGGAGTTAGGCATAAAGGGGATCCCGTCTATTGCGGAATCCGTCCATATCGCAAGAGATATCCTGCTGGCGGAAGCGGCGGGTGCGCATTACCATGTCTGCCATGTCAGCACGAAGGAATCGGTTCGCGTGATTCGTGATGCGAAGAAAGCCGGCGTTCATGTGACAGCCGAAGTGACGCCGCATCATCTGCTGCTGGACGAGATGGATATTCCGGGCGACGACGCCAATTGGAAGATGAACCCTCCACTTCGAGGGAAAGAAGATCGGGATGCTTTGATCGAAGGATTGCTGGACGGGACGATCGACTGCATCGCAACAGACCATGCTCCGCACACGGCTGAAGAAAAAGCAGCCGGCTTCGCGAAAGCGCCGTTTGGCATTACAGGTTTTGAAACAGCCTTTCCGCTCCTCTATACACACTTCGTCGAAAATGGAGATTGGACACTCGCGCAGCTGATCGGCTACATGACGACGAAACCGGCTGAAGTTTTCGGACTGCCTTACGGGAGAATAGAGCAGGGAGCTGATGCAGATCTAGTCCTGATCGACCTTTCTAAAGAGATGCAGATCGACAGTGCGACATTCTTGTCAAAAGGGAAGAACACGCCATTTGATGGCGAAGTCTGTAAAGGATGGCCGGTGATGACAATCTTTGGCGGCGAAGTCGTCTGGGAGGCGGGACAGATATGAAACAGAGAAGCCTGATTCTGGAAGACGGTACGGTGTTCAACGGGAAGGCTTTCGGAGCGGACTGTTCTTCAAGCGGTGAACTTACATTTTCGACTGGCATGACTGGCTATCAGGAGGTTATTCTTGACCCGGCTGCAGCAGGCCGAATCATTGCAATGACCTATCCATTGATCGGCAATACAGGTATCAACCGTCAGACCGAGGTACTACAAGTTGGAGGGCTCGTTGTCAGAGAATACTGCGATGAGCCATCCCACTTTGAAAGTACGATGGCGCTAGGGGAAATGATGGCCATCCATGGCATTCCGGGCATCGAGGGAATAGATACACGCAAACTCATGCGGATCATCAGGGAAAAAGGACCGCTGAAAGGAAGGCTTACCGAAGCAAAGCATCAAACGAACGCTTATACAGGAGAGGAGAATTTCAGTGCCTAAACGTCCAGACATCCAAACGATCCTTGTCATCGGTTCAGGTCCTATCATCATAGGACAGGCAGCAGAATTCGATTATGCAGGAACACAGGCCTGCCTGTCACTCAAAGAGGAAGGGTACCGAGTCATCCTCATCAACTCGAACCCTGCGACAATCATGACAGATGCCGAAATTGCGGACAAAGTATACATAGAACCGCTCACGCTCGATTTTGTCAGCCGGATCATCCGGAAAGAACGGCCGGACGCCCTTTTGCCGACACTGGGCGGGCAGACGGGCCTTAATATGGCGATTGAGCTGCAGGAATCGGGGATCCTTGACGAACTTGGCATAGAAATCCTGGGCACCAAGCTTGATGCAATCCATCAGGCGGAAGACCGTGATCTGTTCCGCAGTCTGATGAAGAAACTAGGAGAACCTGTCCCGGAAAGTGAAATTGTCCATAGCGTGGAAGAAGCCTGCTCCTTCGCGAGAACAATCGGCTACCCTGTCATTGTCCGGCCTGCCTTCACATTAGGGGGAACAGGGGGTGGCATTTGCCATGACAGCCGGGAGCTCGAGGAAATTGTTGCGAGCGGCTTGAAATACAGCCCTGTCTCACAATGCCTCATAGAAAAGTCGATCGCCGGATTCAAGGAAATCGAATATGAAGTGATGCGCGACGCTGCAGACAATGCGATTGTCGTCTGCAATATGGAGAACGTTGACCCGGTCGGCATCCACACAGGCGACTCAATTGTCACTGCGCCTTCGCAGACCCTGACAGACCGTGAGAACCGTATGCTCCGTGATGTCTCCCTGAAGATCATCCGGGCCCTTAAAATCGAAGGGGGCTGCAATGTACAGCTGGCGCTTGATCCATCCAGTTCTACATATTACATCATTGAAGTGAATCCGCGTGTCAGCAGGTCATCAGCGCTCGCATCCAAAGCGACAGGCTATCCTATTGCTAAACTGGCTGCTAAAATCGCTGTCGGGCTTACGTTCGATGAGATGAAGAATCCGGTGACCGGCAGCGTATATGGTTGCTTTGAACCCGTGATCGACTATGTGGTGACCAAGATACCCCGCTGGCCATTCGATAAGTTCGAATCCGCCAAGCGGAACCTCGGAACTCAGATGAAAGCGACCGGTGAAGTGATGGCGATCGGGCGGACGTTCGAGGAATCCATCCTGAAAGCGGTCCGTTCCCTTGAAACAGGCCAGTACGGGCTGACAGTGAAACATGCCGGGGAACTGTCTGACGAGCAGCTGGAAAAGCGTATACGGAAGGCAGGGGATGAACGGCTGTTTTTCCTCGGAGAGGCCTTGCGACGCGGCTTTACGATTCAGACCCTCCACGAATGGAGCGCAATCGACCTCTTTTTCCTGCGCAAGCTAGAAAAGATCATCCAGATGGAAAAGAAGTTGCTTGAAAACCGCTGCGGGGCGGAATTGCTCCATGAAGCGAAGCGGATGGGCTTCTCGGATGTGACAGTCGCCCGGCTCTGGGACAAGACAGAGCGCCAAATATACGAGTATAGAAAAGAACACGGCATCGTCCCGGTTTATAAGAAAGTGGATACATGTGCTGGCGAATTTGAAACGGATACCCCCTATTTCTATGGCACATACGAAGAGGAGAACGAATCACGCGCATCAGGAAATAAAAGCATTGTCGTTCTCGGGTCAGGACCGATCCGCATCGGACAAGGAGTGGAATTCGATTATGCAACTGTCCATTCAGTATGGGCGATCCAGCAAGCCGGATATGAAGCGATCATCATCAATAACAATCCCGAGACGGTGTCCACGGATTCTTCCATTTCGGACAAACTATATTTTGAACCGCTCGCAATCGAGGATGTCATGCATGTCATTGATCTGGAAAAGCCGGAAGGGGTCATTGTCCAGTTCGGCGGGCAGACGGCCATCAATCTTGCACAGCAACTTGAAGAGCGGGGTGTGAAAATACTAGGGACTTCCCTCGCTGACATCGACCGGGCAGAGAACAGGGATGAATTTGAACGCACATTGCGCGAAATCGGCATCCCGCAGCCGCTCGGAAAAACTGCAAGGTCAGCTTCGGAAGCGATCAGGATCGCTAGCGAGATCGGCTATCCTGTCCTTGTACGGCCCTCCTACGTGCTCGGGGGGCGGGCGATGGAAATCGTCTACGTTGAAGAGGAACTTGTCCACTATATGGAAACTGCTGTAGAGGCGAGTCCGGAACACCCCGTTCTTATAGACAGATACCTGACTGGCATCGAAGTCGAAGTGGATGGCGTCTGCGACGGCGAGCAAGTAATCATCCCGGGCATCATGGAACATATCGAACGTGCAGGTGTGCATTCGGGCGATTCCATTGCGGTCTATCCGCCGCAAAGCCTCTCGCCGGACCTGATCCAGACGATTGTCGACTATACGAAGAGACTGGCGCTCGGCCTGCAGATAAAAGGACTATTGAATATCCAATTTGTCATATCGGATGGCGAGGTCTATGTCATCGAAGTGAACCCGCGCTCCAGCCGGACAGTGCCATTCATGAGTAAGATTACAAAAATCCCGATGGCCAACATCGCGACAAAAGCCATCCTGGGCATGTCGATTGCAGATCAGGGCTATGAAGAGGGACTAGCGGAAGCCCCAAGAGGCGTCTATGTGAAAGTGCCAGTCTTCTCATTCGCAAAACTGCGGCGTGTCGATACTGCGCTAGGTCCTGAAATGAAATCGACGGGTGAAGTGATGGGGAAGGACAGAACACTGGAGAAGGCTTTGTATAAAGGTCTGATCGCTTCCGGCATGGATATCAAGCCGTACGGTTCTGTCTTATTGACGGTATCGAATAAGGATAAAGGGGATCTGGTAGGGCTTGCCAAGCGATTCTTCCAGATCGGTTATGAACTTCTGGCGACAGAAGGAACGGCGGATGCCCTGTTGAAAGCAGGCATACCGGTTAAAATGGTCAGCAAAATCGGCACAGGAGGCAATACGCTGCTTGATGCGATCCAAAAGGGAGAGGTCCAGATGGTTGTTAATACATTCACTAAAGGAAAACAGCCAGAGCGCGACGGGTTCCGGATCCGCCGGGAAGCTGCTGAGAACGGCATCCCTTGCCTGACATCCATCGATACGGCCGAAGCCATGCTCAGCGTCCTTGAATCCATGTCATTCACGGCTGACGAAATGCCGAAACAGGAGGTAGCATTATGATCATCCAAGACCGCATGAAAATCATCTCTCACCAGATGATTGCGGAACATATTTTTGAATTGAGACTGACCGGAAAGCTGGCGGGTGAAATCACATCACCCGGCCAGTTTGTCCATGTCAGGGTTGCGGATACCTTTGAGCCGCTCTTGAGGCGTCCGCTGTCCATCGCTTCCTATTCAGCGGATAAGCAGGAGATGGTTCTGATCTATCGGGCGGAAGGAAGAGGGACATCATTGCTGTCACAGAAACACGCGGGGGAAGAGGTGGATGTCCTGGGACCGCTCGGGAATGGGTTCCCGGTTGATGAGACAGAAGCTGGCCAAACGGCGATTTTAATCGGCGGGGGCATCGGTGTACCTCCTCTTTATGAACTATCCAAGCAGCTTCATGACAAAGGCGTAAAGTGCATCCATATACTAGGCTTTCAGGAAAAGTCGGTAGCTTTCTATGAAAAAGAATTCAGCCGCCTTGGAGAGACGTATATCGCTACAGTGGACGGATCGCTCGGCACGAAAGGATTTGTGACTGACGTCATGAAGGATTTGGATGCCGGCTTCAATACGTATTACAGCTGCGGTCCTATGCCGATGCTGCGCGCCGTGCAAGCCATGTATGAAGGGAAAAAAGGATTCCTTTCATTTGAACAGAGGATGGGCTGCGGCATCGGAGCCTGCTTCGCATGTGTCTGCGAGACTACAGAACAGGCGGACGAAGCGTATGTGAAGGTCTGCTCGGACGGGCCTGTATTTCCAGCAGGGGTGGTGTCGATATGAACAGATTAGCAGTGGAACTGCCTGGGCTTACGCTCCGGAATCCGATCATGCCGGCCTCGGGATGCTTTGGATTCGGCAAAGAGTACGGTAAGTTGTATGATCTTTCAAAACTAGGGGCCATTATGATCAAAGCGACCACGCTTGAAACGAGGCTCGGCAACCCGTCCCCTCGCGTCGCCGAAACGGCCGCGGGCATGCTGAATGCGATCGGACTGCAAAATCCGGGGCTTTTGAAAGTGATGGAGAATGAACTGCCGTGGCTAGAGCAGTACGACGTGCCGATCATCGCTAATGTGGCGGGCACAGAGACAGAGGATTATGTGGAAGTTGCTAGAGTGATATCGACCGCACCGAATGTCCATGCACTTGAGCTGAACATTTCCTGTCCGAATGTAAAATGCGGGGGCATCACATTCGGGACTGACCCGCAGCAGGCGCATGACCTGACGATGGCCGTCAAAGCCGTATCTGAAGTGCCTGTCTATGTGAAACTGTCTCCGAATGTCACAGACATCAAAGAAATCGCTAAAGCAGTCTGCGCAGCTGGCGCGGATGGCATTACGATGATTAATACACTCATCGGCATGAGGCTCGACCATAAGACCGGCAAGCCGGTCATTGCAAACGGAACCGGGGGATTGTCGGGGCCTGCAGTCAAGCCTGTAGCAATCCGCATGATTTACGAAGTCAGCCAAGTTGTCAGCATCCCGATCATTGGAATGGGCGGCGTGGCTGATGCGGATGATGTCATCGATTTCCTATCAGCCGGCGCCAGTGCGGTTGCTGTCGGCACCGCCAATTTCGTCGATCCGTTTGTCTGCCCTACAATTATCGAAGAACTGCCAATGAAGCTGGATGAACTCGGAATCGAATCCATTTCGGAATTGGTTGGAAGGAGCCATCGCCTATGAACACATCACCTATCATCGCCTTGGATTTTGATTCCGCGGAAAAGGCGCTTGCATTCCTTGAGCCATTTGCCGGAGACGTCAATGTAAAAGTCGGGATGCAGCTTTATTACAAAGAAGGGCCGGCAATTGTCAAAACGCTGAAAGAGTCGGGATATGGTGTGTTTCTTGATTTGAAGCTGCATGATATTCCGAATACTGTGAAATCCGCAATGGAAGTGCTGGCAGGTTTGCATGTCGATCTTGTCAACGTCCATGCGGCTGGCGGCCGTGTAATGATGGAGGCGGCTCTTGAGGGTCTCGATCAGGGGACACCGGCTGGACAGAAACGGCCATCGCTCATTGCCGTAACTCAGCTCACTTCAACGAATGAGCGGCAAGTGAGGGAAGAACAGCTGATTGGTGTATCGCTTGAGGAATCGGTGCGCATGTACAGCAGGCTGGCGAAAGACGCGGGGCTCGATGGCGTTGTCTGTTCGGTCCTCGAAGCAGCGGACATAACAAAAGAATGCGGAGCGGACTTTTTGAAAGTGACGCCGGGGATCCGGCTGCCGGACGGGGAGCAAGGCGACCAGAAGCGGATTGCGACTCCTGAAGAGGCAAGAATCAACGGCTCTACGCATATCGTCGTCGGCCGTGCAATCACGCGGGCGCAACATCCGCTGGCGGCATATGAACAAATTGCAGCACAATGGAGAGGATGAAGAAGCATGGAGAAAAAAGAAATCGCTAAAATACTGCTGGACGCAGGCGCGGTAGAGTTAAGCCCGGATGCGCCATTCACCTGGGCATCGGGCATCCAGTCCCCGATCTACTGCGACAACAGGCTGACGATGTCAGACCCGGCAGGACGGAAACAAATTGCCGAAGGGCTCGCCGGATTGATCCGCAAACACTATCCGGACGCGACTTTGATTGCAGGTACAGCGACAGCCGGCATTCCGCATGCCGCATGGGTAGCTGATATCCTTGGCCTGCCGATGGTCTATATCCGCTCAAAAGCGAAAGGCCATGGCCGCAGCAAACAGATCGAAGGGAAGGCTGCGCCTGACGATCGGGCGGTCATCATTGAGGACCTGATTTCAACAGGCGGCAGCAGCCTGAATGCCGTACAGGCGCTGCGCGACGAGCAGGTTGCCGTGCTCGGTGTCGTCTCCATCTTCACGTATGAGCTTGCAAAAGCGGATGAAGCTTTCGAGCAGGAGAAACTGACCTACCATAGCTTGACCGATTTCAATGCATTAACGGAAGCTGCCATGGAGCAGGGCGCTATCCAGAAGGAATCACTGGATGGGCTTCTTGAATGGCATCAGAATTTGAAAGAAGGACGTATGTGAAATCGCAAAACAGGCTGCCGGTCACTTCCGGCAGCCTGTTCTTATTTACGCAATTTCCGGACCACGTCTTCGTCTGGTGTCACGAAAATCGTCTTCTGTTCAAAATAGATGACAAAACCGGGCTTAGCACCGCTCGGTTTCTTCACATGGCGGATCTCTGTGAAATCGACCGGCACGGATGCGGATTCACGTGCTTTGCTGAAATATGCAGCAAGTGTCGCTGCTTCCCGGATCGTTTCCTCGTCCGGCTGCGCTTCATGGATGACGACATGGGATCCCGGGATGTCTTTTGTGTGAAGCCAGATATGGTCCCGAGCCGCTGTCTTGAATGTCACATAGTCGTTCTGCTTATTATTCTTGCCAACTGAAATTGGGATGCCTGACGAAGAAATATACTGCTCCGGCGACGGTTTTTTCGCTTTCTGCTTTTTCTTCAGTTTTCTTGCCTTCATGAAGCCGAGCTCCGCAAGCTCTTCCCGTATTTCCTCAATATCTTCTGTTGACGCCTGCATCACTTGCTGGCGGATCATATCAAAATAGGCGATATCCTCGTCCGCCTTCTCAAGCTGGCTAGCAGTCATGATCAGGGCATTTTTTGCCTTTGTATACCGGCTGAAATATCGCTGGGCATTCTCAATCGGCGTCTTTCTCGGATCGAGCGGGATGGTCACCGTCTCGCCTTCCTTGTAATAATTGTCGACAGTCGCTTCCGCATCCCCTTTCTTGATCTGATAGCTGTTCGCGGTGAGCAATTCTCCGTACAGCTGGAATGTATCCAGCTTTTCCGCGTTTTGGCGTTCCTTCGCAAGCTTCTTTTTCTTCAGCTGAAGTTTTGCGATTTCATTATCAAGCCAGCGTTCCAGATCTGCCGCCTGTGATTTAACCCGTTCCCGCTGTGCTTTTGCAAAATAGACCTTATCAAGAAGTTCGCCGAGATCCGGGAAATGCGCGACTTCCTTTTCTGCATGATGAAGGGCGGCCGCTGAGAAAAGCAGTTTCCCCCCTGATTCGGAAATGTTCGGATGCATCTGGTCCTGATCTGTAAATGAAGCGAGAAATGCTTCATAGACCGAATAGGAATCCTCATCCGAAGCACGCAGCCGATATAGAAGCTCTTCGGCGTTCACTGGAGAAAAACCGGCCAATTCACGGACGATCGTTTTTGCATCCGCAAAACCCGCGTAAAGCTCATGGAATTCCTCCGCAGTAAGGTTGAACGGGTTCCGTTTCTCCTGGATAGGTGCGGGGATATAGGGCTGGCCGGGCATGATCGTCCGATAGCTGTTCACGGACGGCGGCAAATGTTTCATACTGTCCAAAATCAGGCCACGTTCCGGGTCGATCAGGATGATGTTGCTGTGGCGGCCCATGATCTCGACGACCAGCATCCTGACCATATCATCGCCAATCTCATTCTTTGCGCGTACTGTAATATTGATGATCCGGTCTGCCCCGGTCTGCTTGATCGAAGTGATGACCCCGCCCTCCAAATGCTTTCGCAGCACCATGCAGAACATCGGGGGCTCATTCGGATTGACGATCGTTTCGCCCGTCAGCTGGATCCTTGAGTAAGATGGGTGCGTCGAGATGAGCAATCTATGATTTTGATTGCCCGCCCTTATCTGCAAGATGATCTCCTGCATATTCGGCTGATGGACTTTAGAGATCCGTCCGTTTTCAAGTTTCGCAAGTTCCGCGGTCATCGCGGTCATGAATAATCCGTCAAATGCCATATGAATTCCTCTTTCAAAAACGTTTTGTTCCATTTTAGCACTCTATTGAAGAGTTATGTTATAATATGAGCACTTAGTTTAACATCGGACGTTTTTGTTAAACCTATGCGAAATGAGAGCCGCTTAATTAGCGGCGTTTCGCGATTTCATTCTATAATACATAAGAAGAGGGATTGCATGTATAAACAACGTGGCTTGCTGATCGTTCTTTCCGGACCGTCGGGCGTCGGGAAAGGAACGGTCAGGAAAGAGCTTTTTTCACAACCGGATACGAACTATGAATACTCGATTTCGATGACGACACGAAGCCCGAGGGAAGGGGAACAGGACGGCATCGATTATTTCTTCAAATCACGCGAGGAGTTCGAGCGGCTCATCGGCGAAGGCAAGCTGCTGGAATATGCGGAGTATGTCGGCAACTATTACGGCACTCCGCTTGACTATGTCAATGAGACGCTTGACGCAGGACGGGATGTCTTCCTTGAAATTGAAGTGGTCGGAGCCGCCCAGGTTCGGGCGAAGGTTCCCGACGGCTTGTTCATATTCCTGGCTCCGCCTAGCCTCTCGGAACTGCAGGACCGTCTGATCGGACGCGGGACGGAAGAAGCGGATGTTATTGCAAGCCGTGTACTCAAGGCAAGGGAAGAGCTTGAAATGATGGACCTGTATGACTATGTCGTAGAAAATGACGAAGTGACAAAAGCATGCAGCCGCATCAATGCCATCGTCACCGCGGAACATTGCCGCAGGGAACGCGTCGAAAAACGCTACTTACTTATGTTGGAGGGAGAATGAACCATGCTATATCCATCAGTTGATTCACTGAAAGAGAAGATTGATTCAAAATACACGCTCGTCACACTTGCCGCAATGCGTGCAAGGGAGATGCAAGAGAAGAAAGAAATTCTCCTTGACAAATACCGGTCCCATAAAAATGTAGGGAAAGCGCTGGAGGAAGTTGCGGCAGGCGTACTGTCCACCCAGGAACAGGATGCTTCTGTCGTATACGAAGACGAAATCTGATTCCGAATAAAATAAGTTGAAGCGACACTCCCTTACGATCACAATCTAAGGGAGTTTGTCGTTTATAAAAAGGGAGGGTACGGGGACCTATGCTGACCAATAAGAAAATACTTCTATGCGTCACGGGCGGAATTGCCGTCTATAAGGCGGTTGCACTCGTCAGCAAGCTTTCGCAAGCAGGGGCAGCCGTGAAAGTGATCATGACGGAATCGGCTATGCGGTTTGTCACGCCGCTGTCTTTCCAGGTAATGTCCCGTCATGATGTGTATACAGATACATTTGACGAAAAAGACTCCAAGGTGATCGCCCACATCGATCTCGCCGATTGGGCAGATCTTATTATCGTTGCGCCGGCGACTGCAAATGTCATCGGAAAGCTTGCGAACGGCATAGCGGATGACATGGTGACGTCGACGCTGCTTGCTACGACAAAGGAAGTCTGGATCGCGCCTGCGATGAATGTCCATATGTATGAAAACAAGGCGGTCAAACGGAATATCGAGACGCTTCACAATGACGGCTTCCGCTTCATTGAACCGTCGGAAGGGTTTCTCGCGTGCGGTTATGTCGGCAAGGGCAGGCTGGAAGAGCCTGAGCGGATCGTCGAACTGCTGTCCGCTCATTTCTCCGGAAGGCCTGCGGAACTGCCGCTCAACGGAAAAAAAGTGGTTGTCACAGCCGGACCTACCTTGGAACGCATCGATCCCGTCCGCTATATTTCGAATTTCTCCAGCGGGAAGATGGGATACGCGATGGCAGAGGCGGCAAAAGCACTTGGAGCCGACGTGACGCTCATATCGGGTCCTGTATCCCTTGCAAAACCGAGCGGGATCCATGTGGTCGATGTCGAGAGCGCACAAGAGATGCTGGAAGCGGTCCTAGCGGAATATGAAACCGCAGATCTTGTGATCAAAAGTGCAGCAGTCGCCGATTACCGGCCGAAAGAAGCGCATACCGAAAAAATGAAGAAGAAGGAAGGGGACAGTTCCCTTCAGCTTGAGAGGACGACTGATATCCTCAAGACACTCGGGGAGCGCAAGACGCACCAGCTTCTTGTCGGATTCGCCGCAGAGACGAACGAAGCCGTCTCTTATGGCCAGTCGAAGCTGGAACGGAAGAACCTTGATTATATTGTGGTGAATGACGTGACGGATCCAGGCGGAGGGTTTGGAAGCGATACGAATGTCATCACCCTGCTGTCGCGAAACGGGACAAGGCGTCCATTTGAAGAGATGGAGAAAAAGGAGCTGGCACAAATCATATTAGAAACGATTTTGGAAGAGGAAAGAGCGACCAAGCATGATCGCTGAGACAATTGTCGATGTTGCAGCCTATCCGATCGATCGTCCTTTCGATTATTCTGTGCCCGTCCATTTAGAAGGCATCATCCAGCCGGGCTCACGGGTGAAAGTCCCTTTCGGATCGAGGTCCGTACTTGGTTATGTCACCGCTCTGAAAGAGACGACTGATGTGCCGGAAGGGAAACTTCGGCAGATCACTGAGCTGGTCGATCTGGAACCGGTTTTGTCTCCAGAACTTTTACAGCTTGCGAAATCGATGGCGAAAGAGACGCTTTCCTATGAGATCGATGCCCTCCAGGTGATGCTGCCGGCGGCGATGCGTGCAAAATATGAGAAATTCATCACTGTAGAAGACGCAAGCTTGATCACCGATCCGGAGTTCAAGGCATTTATCGGATCAAAAAAACGGATTCCCCTTAAACAGGCGGAATCCGCTTCGATATTGCGCTTGGCCAGAAAGTATTCCGAGAAGGGCGCCATTTCGGTGGACGTTGCGATCGGTCAGAAGACTGAAGTGAAAAAAGTGCGGGCGATTGAGATTGCAGATGCCGGCAAGCTGGGGGAAATCCGAAGCGCAATTCATCCGAATGCGAAGAAACAGGCGGCGCTTCTCGATTGGATGGCGGATCACGCGGGAGAAACGATCCTTGCCACCGTCATATTGGCAGAGGCAGACGTCCAGAATACAGTCTTGAGAGGGGTCATCGATAAGGGGGCTGGAACTGAGCGCATGGTGGAGACCTACCGTGAACCGGCTCCTTCCAGTTTGCGGGACGCGAAAGTGCCGGTCCTTCTTACGGATGAACAGCAGGTGGCTCTGAGTAAAGTGATGGAGGCGAGCGACGCAGGCTTGTCCGAGACATTTCTTCTTCATGGCGTGACAGGAAGCGGCAAGACGGAAATTTATCTGCGCGCGATCAAGCATGTGCTGGAAGCTGGGAAAGAAGCGATCGTCCTTGTGCCGGAAATATCGCTGACACCCCAGATGACCGCCCGGTTCCAGGAACGTTTCGGCCAGCTTGTCGCTGTCATGCACAGCGGCCTTTCATCGGGCGAAAAATATGATGAATGGAGAAAAATCCACCGAGGCGAAGTGAAAGTGGTGGTCGGTGCACGGTCGGCCATTTTCGCCCCTTTTGAAAATCTCGGCATCATCATCTTAGATGAGGAGCACGAATCGACTTATAAACAGGAAGATACACCGCGCTACCATGCAAGGGACGTGGCTATCTGGCGGTCTGAGTTCAATCGCTGCCCAGTAATACTCGGCAGTGCGACGCCTTCACTCGAGTCGTACGCACGGGCATCGAAAGGCGTCTATACGCTGCTTGAACTGTCCGAGAGGGCAAACCGGAAAAGCTTGCCGGAAGTCCATGTCGTCGATATGAGGGAAGAATTGAAAGAGGGGAACCGGTCCATGTTTTCCATCCCGCTTGCTGAAGCGATCAGGCAGCGGCTGGACCGGCATGAACAGACTGTGCTGTTCCTGAACAAGCGCGGGTTCTCCTCTTTTGTCCTTTGCCGCGACTGCGGCACAACGATCCAATGTCCTAATTGCGATATCTCCCTCACGTACCACCGGGCGAATGAATGCTTAAAATGCCATTATTGCGGTCATGAGGAGCAGGTGCCGCTCGTTTGCCCTGAATGCGAGAGCGAGCATATACGATTTTTCGGCACTGGAACGCAGAAGGCGGAAGAGGAGATCGCAAAGCTGTTTCCAGAGGCAAGAGTCCTGAGAATGGATGTCGACACGACAAGGCAGAAAGGGTCCCACGAGCGTCTGCTCAAGCAGTTCAGCGAAGGAAAGGCGGATATCCTTCTCGGCACGCAGATGATCGCGAAAGGCCTTGATTTTCCGTCGATCACCCTTGTCGGGGTTCTGGCAGCAGACACGACGCTTCATCTGGCTGATTTCCGTGCTGCAGAGAAGACATTCCAGCTGCTTACACAAGTGAGCGGGCGCGCCGGGCGCCATGACTTGCCCGGTGAGGTGTATATCCAGACGTACTCTCCAGAGCATTATGCGGTTGAGCTAGCAAAGACCCAGCAATACGAACCTTTTTACAGACTGGAAATGGCGGCGAGGAAGCATTATGGCTACCCTCCGTTCTATTACATCACGCTTCTTCAGTTTTCCCATGAGGATCTGCTGAAGGCGGCAGATTTCGCTGGCAGGGCGGCGGCATTCCTGAAGGACAACCTATCGCAGGATACAGTGATCATCGGGCCTGCGGCAGCAGCCATCAGTCGTGTGAACAATAGATATCGCTACCAATGTTTGATAAAATACAAAAAAGAGCCGAAGCTGACGGAAACACTTCAGCAATTGATCAAACTGTATCGAACAGATTGGATCAAGCAGGACTTGCTAATGACAGTGGACGTAGATCCTGCATCCATTTATTGAAATGAGGAATTCAACATGGCTATTTTAGAAATCGTGGAGCATCCATCACCCTTGCTCACAACAAAATGCAAAGATGTCACCAGTTTTGATGAAAAGCTCGGAAAGTTGCTAGATGATATGTATGAAACGATGGTCGCCCATGATGGCATCGGAATCGCTGCTCCGCAGGTCGGAGAGCTTGTGAGAGTCGCTGTCGTCGATATGGGTGAAGGGGAACCTGTCATTGAAATGGTGAACCCTGTTGTGACGCATGTCGGCGGATCGGAAGTGGAAATTGAAGGATGCCTTAGTTTCCCAGGCCTCTACGGTGAAGTGGAGCGTCCATTCTATGTGCGGATTGAAGCCCAGGAGAGGGACGGGTCCCTCTACGAACTGGAAGCGGAAGATTATGAAGCGAGAGCCATTCTGCATGAGATCGACCATCTGAACGGAGTCCTTTTCGATTCGAAAATCCTTCGCGTCGTAGATCCTTCCGAGCTGGAAGAAATGGACGGTGAAGACGAGTGAAAAAAATTGTGTTCATGGGAACGCCCGATTTTTCTGTACCGATCCTGACAATGCTTGTCACCGAAGGATACAAAGTTGAAGCGGTCGTCACGCAGCCAGACCGTCCTGTCGGAAGGAAAAAAGTATTAACGCCGACTCCGGTCAAGGAAGAGGCACTTCGGCTCGGCTTGCCTGTATTGCAGCCAGTCCGGCTGCGCGGGTCCGAGGAGCTTCAAGAGATTATCGGCATGCAGCCGGACCTCATTGTTACGGCGGCTTATGGCCAGATCTTGCCGAAGGAATTGCTGGATGCACCTCGGCTCGGCTGCGTGAACGTCCACGCCTCCCTGTTGCCGAAATACCGCGGCGGAGCACCAATCCACCAGGCAATCATCGATGGGGAAAAGGAGACGGGCGTAACCATTATGTACATGGAGGAGAAGCTCGACGCCGGAGACATCATTTCACAGCGGGCTGTCCAAATCGGTGACCAAGACGACACTGGAACGATGTTCGCAAAGTTGTCGGATATCGGCACGGATCTTCTGCGAGAAACCTTGCCCTCCCTCTTTAACGAGACGAACAATAGGACGTCGCAAGACGAATCTTTGGTGACTTTCGCACATAACATATCACGCGAAGCGGAGCGTATCGACTGGACAAAGGATGGAAAAGCGATTTATAACCAGATCCGCGGGCTGCATCCTTGGCCTGTCGCCTATACCACTTTCCGCGGTGAGACAGTGAAAGTCTGGAAGGCGGAACTCGCAACAGCAGACAGGGAAGGCGATCCTGGTGAGGTTTTGGAACTAGACAAAAACAAATTGCTCGTCCAGACGGGCGACAAGATCTCGATCTCTATCAAAGAAATTCAGCCTGCCGGAAAGAAAAAGATGCCAATCGACACCTTTCTTAATGGAATCGGTTCAAAATGGCAAATTGGAGAGAAATTTGAATGAACAAAGGCAAAGGATGGAATGGAAATGTCCGGGACGCGGCACTGTCCATATTGCTCGCAGTCCAAAAAAATCAGGCATACAGCAATCTTCTCTTGAACAGAACAATGGAGACGTACGGGCTCGCGCCGAAAGACCGGGCACTTCTGACGGAATTGACGTACGGGACAATCGGACGACGAATGACGCTCGATTATTATCTGGAGCCATTTGTAAGAGGCCGGCTTGATGATTGGGTGCGCGAGCTTCTTAGGATGTCGCTGTACCAGATTGTATACTTGACTAAGATCCCGCCCCACGCCGCAGTCAATGAAGCGGTGGAAATTGCGAAGAGAAGAGGCCATAAGGGAATTGCGGCAACCGTCAACGGCATCCTCCGGTCAGTATTGAGGAGCGGAGTCCGCGGGACAGAAGAGATCGCTGATGCGCATGAACGGATTTCCATTGAAACAAGCCATCCAAAATGGCTGATCGACCGGTGGGCCGGCCAATATGGTGAAGAGGCAGCCTATGCGATGGCACGCCAGAACAATGAGCCGCCTTCTGTCTCGGTGAGAGTCAATTTGACGAAAACGACAGTCGAAGAAGCCGTTTCCAGCTTATCTGAGGAAGGATTCGATGTGAAGCCGGGTGAAGTCGTCAGTGAATGCCTCCTGATTCGCGGGGGGAATGTCGCGTCGTCATCCGCTTTTCGAAAAGGATGGATTACGATCCAGGATGAGAGCTCCATGCTTCCGGTTGTAGCGCTCAGCGCGCAGCCTGGCATGAAAGTGCTCGATATGTGCGCAGCGCCAGGAGGCAAGTCTACGTTCATCGCGGAAAGGATGAATGATGAAGGACAAGTCATCGCCTGTGACCTTCATGAGCATAAGCTGTCGCTGATCAAATCGAACAGTGAAAGGCTGGGACTTGGATCCATCGAAACGAAAAGCGGCGACAGCCGGGAACTTTCCGCCCTCTATCCGGCAGGCACGTTCGATCGGGTCCTTGTCGACGCGCCTTGCAGCGGACTCGGTGTCATACGGAGAAAACCCGAGATTAAATACGGCAAATCGGAACAGGACTTTGAAAATCTTGGGCGTATCCAGTCCGATCTGCTGGAGACTGCGTACAAGCTTGTCAAAGAGGATGGCCTGATCGTTTACAGCACATGCACAGTCGAGAAATCGGAGAACGAGGAAGTGGCAAGGGATTTCCTTTCGAAGCATCCGGACCTCGAAATCGCGACAATAAAAGAATTTAAAGAGAACGAAAAATTATATTATCAAAATGGGATGCTGCAAGTATTGCCACATCATTTCGGCAGCGATGGATTTTTTGTCGCAGCGTTCAAGAAACGCCAAGGATCAAAGTAGAGAATTAGCGGTTAGGGGGATGGATGGTGCGTTATGCAATCAAGACGGACATCGGCCAAAGAAGACCGGTGAACGAAGATAGCGCGGCGGTGTTTGAACTGCCGGACGGCCCGGCGCTCGCAGTCGTCGCGGATGGCATGGGCGGACATAAGGGAGGCGACTTCGCCAGTCTTACAGCTGTCAAAGTCATCGGAGAAAACTTTTTGCAAGCTGGAGAGCAACTCAAACAGGATGCGCACGGCTGGGCCGGCTGGCTGCACCAAGTGATCATCGATGTGAATTCTTTGCTATATGTGAAATCCAAGGAGGATCCGGCTTACAGGGGAATGGGCACAACGCTGGATGCGGTGCTGATTGACGGATCGACATGCTATATCTCGCATATCGGCGATAGCCGGGTGTATAAAGTCAGCCCAACAGCCATTCAGCAAGTGACGAAGGATCATTCATTTGTCAATGCCTTGCTGGAAAGCGGAGAAATCTCGGAAGAAGAGGCGCAGAACCACCCAAAACGCAATTGGATCATGAGAGCGCTCGGCTCTGAGCGGACGATTCAACCGGATTGCTATACGATTACACTCGAAGAGGACAGTTATTTGCTGATTTGTACAGACGGCCTGACAAACAAAGTGAGCGACGAGGAATTGAAGGACGTCATCCTGTCCGCAGGAGATTTGTCTGAAAAGTGTGATCGGCTGGTGGACATGGCTAACACCATGGGTGGAGAAGATAATATTACGGTGATTCTCTGTGCGCATACTGGTACGGAGGTGAAAAGGCCATGATCGGAAAACGGATCGGCGGCCGTTATGAAATTCTCCGCGGCATCGGGGAAGGCGGCATGTCCAAAGTCTATTTGGCACATGATGTCATCCTGGACCGTGACGTCGCCATAAAAGTCCTTGATTATGATTTTGCAAATGAAGATGACTTGAAACGGCGTTTTCAGAGGGAAGCCCTTTCAGCTACGAGCCTGACGCATCCTCACATCGTCAATATTTTTGATGTCGGTGAGGAAGGGGAACTGCATTATCTGGTCATGGAATATATAGAAGGCCAGACGCTTAAACGGTATATACAGACGAACGGCCCGCTCCCGCCTGAACAAGCGGTGCCCATCATGCTGCAGTTAGTATCAGCGATTGCAAATGCACATCACAACGGAATCATCCACCGCGATATCAAGCCGCAGAACATCCTGATGGATGGAAGCGGAAACGTGAAGATCACTGATTTCGGCATTGCCATGGCGCTGGATTCAACCGCTCACACAAAGACGAATTCCGTGATCGGCACAGTCCACTATTTATCTCCCGAACAAGCCAGGGGCGGCATTGCGACGAAGAAATCCGATATCTATTCACTCGGAATCGTCTTTTATGAACTTCTGACCGGAGAACCTCCCTTTTCAGCAGAAACGGCAGTTGCCATCGCGCTGAAACATCTGCAGGAGGAAACGCCGTCAGTACGGGATAAAAACCCCGCGATTCCGCAAAGTATCGAGAATGTGATCTTAAGGGCGACAGCAAAGGACGCCTTGAACCGATACCGAAATGCTGATGAAATGTATGAGGACCTGCTGACGGTGCTGTCACCTGAAAGGGCAGCAGAGCCCAAGTACTTTGAACCGGTAGATGAGGATAAGACCCGCATCATACCTGCTGTCAATGAGGCATCGAAGTTTGACAATGTGGAAGAAACAAAACCGATCATTCCAGTAGAACCGCCCGCAGTTGAGCCGCCGCTTAAAAAGAAGCGTAAGAAGTGGCCGATTGTTGCTGGAATTCTCGGAGGGCTCCTGGCACTCATACTGCTTGCACTGCTGCTGCCTTCACTGCTCGGACCTAAAAAAGCGGCTGTTCCGGATATCGTCGGCAAGGAAAAACAGGAAGCGGTCAGCATCCTTTCTGATAAAGGATTCGACAATGTGGAACAGGTGGATGAGGTTTCCGATGATGTGGAAGCCGGGTATGTCATTAGAATGATGCCCGAGAGCGGCCGCAAGAGGGAAGTGGATACGAAGATCACCATCTATGTAAGTTCAGGTAAAGAAATGGTGGAAATGCAGAATTATGCAGGACAGGATATTGACAGGGTGGCTGCCCTGCTGGAAAACAGAGGATTTTCCATAAGGCAGGAAAAGCAGCATTCCGACAAGACGGCCGGCACCATTTTAGATCAGTCTCCTGCAGCCGGCGAGATGGTTGTTCCTGAAGAGACTGAACTTGTCTTTACGGTTAGTGCGGGTCCTCAGTTGATCACTTTGAAAAACTTGAGCGGCTACAGTGAGGCAGAGCTTGATGCCTATGCAAACGAAACAAAGCTTCTTATACGAGCGACTTACGAAGAGTCCGATGAGGTGGAAAAAGGCAAGGTGATCCGTCAAAGCCCGCAGGCAGGCGCGGAGCTGGCCAAATCGGATACAGTGGATGTGGTAGTTTCCCAGGGGCCGAAAAAGAAGCCGTCCAAGCTTTCCGTTTATCAAGTGGTCATTCCGTACGAACAAGCAGATAGTGATGAAAATGTTGAAGACGGTGACGGAGAAGAAGGGGAAGGCCAACCTCCAGTGCCTCAGCACGTTCGCATCTATGTCAAGGATAAATCCCATTCCATGAATGACATTTATGATGAATTTGATATTACGGAGACCGTCAAACACGAGGTCAAGATTGAGCTGGAAGAAGGCCAGACGGGCGGTTATCGAATCGTCCGGGATTCGGAGATCATTGAAGAGAAGACGATCTCCTATGACGACTGACAAAGAGAGAGGGATAGGATGCCGGAAGGATTGATAGTGAAAGCGCTCAGCGGTTTTTATTATGTCAAGCATGAGGACAAAGTCATCCAGTGCAAGGGCAGAGGGGTTTTCCGCAACCGCGGGATTTCCCCCCTTGTCGGTGATTTTGTGACATTCGAACAAGACGGCGATAATGATGCAACGATCACGGTTGTGCATGAAAGACGAAATGAATTGGTGAGACCGCCTGTTGCAAACATCGATCAGGCAATACTAGTTTTTTCTGTAGCGGAACCCGACCTGAGCCTGCATCTGCTGGACAGATTCCTGGCTGTGCTGGAATCCCTTTATATCCAGCCGGTCATCTGCCTGACAAAAATGGATCTGGCAGATACCGCACAATCGCAGGCGGCGGAAGACGCGGCCGTCTATTATCGACAGATCGGCTACCATGTAATGGAAACGAAGATTGGAGACCCTTCCCTTTTAAATCGGATTACTCCTTTTTTGAAGGATAAGACGACTGTCCTCGCGGGACAATCGGGAGTCGGCAAATCTACATTGCTCAATACGCTTTTGCCTGGGCTTGAATTGAAAACCGGCAAGATCTCAGAAGCGCTGGGCAGAGGGAAGCATACAACCCGTCATGTGGAACTTGTTGAAGTCGCTGGCGGCCTGGTTGCGGATACGCCTGGATTCAGCTCCCTTGATTTTGATACGATTGAAAAGGAAGAGCTGCGCGATTACTTCATCGAAATGCAAGCCGCTTCTGAAAACTGCAAATTTCGGGGGTGCCTTCACTTGAAGGAGCCTGGATGCGCCGTGAAAACAGGAGTTGAAAATGGGGAGATCGCGAAACACCGATATGAAAATTATTTGCAATTCCTGCAAGAAATAACTGACCGAAAGCCGAGGTATGACAAATCATGATCAAGATAGCTCCATCGATTTTAGCAGCGAATTTTTCAAGACTGGCCGAAGAAGTGAAAGAAGTGGAAGCTGCCGGTGCAGACTGGATCCATATTGATGTGATGGACGGTCACTTTGTTCCCAATATTACGATGGGTCCGATTGTAGTTGAAGCGCTGCGGCCCGAAACCGATTTGCCGCTGGATGTCCATTTGATGATCGAAAATCCCGATCAATATGTCGAACAGTTCGCGAAAGCCGGAGCGGATTATATCACAGTTCATGTGGAAGCTTGCCGACATTTGCACCGGACGCTCCAATTGATCAAATCGCATGGCGTGAAACCGGGCGTCGTCCTGAATCCTCACACACCTGTCGAGCAGATCAAGCACGTGCTTGAAGATGTGGACCTCGTCCTGTTTATGACCGTAAATCCGGGATTTGGCGGGCAGCAGTTCATTTCAAATGTCCTGCCGAAAGTGAAGCAGTTGTCTGGCTGGATCAAAGAGCAAGGACTCGCGATCGATATTGAAATTGACGGCGGCATTAATGAGGAGACGATTGTGCCGTGTGTAGAAGCTGGGGCGAATGTCTTCGTGGCAGGCTCCGCTATATTCGGCAGCACGGACCGGGCGGAAGCTTTGAAACGAATCAAAACGGCGGGAGAAAAGGCGCTCGGCATATGAAGCGGATTTTGATCTGTGCCGGCGGGCCTCCGTCGGATCTTCCTAGTTTGATAGAGCCGCAAGACGGGAGTACCATCTTCATCGGGGCTGACCGGGGGACAATCCACCTTTTGGAGAGGGGGATTTCCCCCGATTATGCGGTAGGCGACTTCGATTCCGTTTCACAAGTGGAATTTGAGCGCATATCCCACTTTGTCCAAAATGTAAGGCGCAAGCAAGCCGAGAAAGATGAGACGGATACGGAACTTGCGATCGAGGAAGCATTACGTCATCAGCCATCGCATATCGTATTGACAGGGGTGACAGGAGGGCGGCTTGATCATTATGAATCGGCACTCCAGCTGTTATACCGGATTCAGTCACTGCATCCGGACATTACCTGTACAATCCAGAACCGCACGAATGAGCTGGCCGTCTTATTGCCGGGAGTCCACCGCATCAAAAGAGATGACAAGTTGAAATACATATCGTTCTTCCCGTTCGGGGGGGAGCCGGTTGAAGGTCTGTCGCTGACCGGCTTTAAATATGATGTGGCAAATGAGCGGATTGTATTGGGCACGACCCGATTCACAAGCAACGAACCAATTTCAGAAGTTTGTACTATCTCATTCCGCAAGGGCATATGTTTAATGGTAAGGAGTTCAGATTCCTGAAAGGAGCCGGGGAATTGCGAGTTTATACATTTACAATGCCGAAGTTTCTAAGCAGCTTTGTGAGGAAGTGCATGGTTGTCATGAACAAGGACGGTAAAACGCCGCCATCTGCCACTGCAAACAAAAATACAAAAAAGAAGAAAAAAGAAAAAACGCCAGGCTGATTTTATCGGCTTGGCGTTTCACTTTGTTTGGATATAAGGCACGTATTATACGCGCTCCACTTTACCGGATTTAAGTGCTCTTGCGGAAACCCATACACGCTTCGGTTTGCCATTTACAAGAATCCGGACTTTTTGAAGGTTCGCACCCCATGTACGTTTGTTAGCGTTCATAGCGTGTGAACGGTTGTTGCCGGAACGAGTTTTACGACCCGTGATTACACATTGCTTAGCCATTTTATTTCCTCCTCGCTATCATTGATTCAGCGATTCACTTTATCGTTCGCATACCATCTTACTTTATCATAGGAGAAAAAGCCTTGCAACCTTTTTTGCAGCACCTTTCAAGGATTTCTACTTTACAGGCGGCAAATTCCCCTCTCCCATATGCGCGATTTCATTTTCAATTATATCAAAACTAATAGCAAGCGCGTAGCGGACTTCGGCCCCGCTCCTTGCGATAAGTCAACATCGGTTCGCTTTGCTCACCGTGTTTGCCAGCAGGAAGCAGGTATGAAGACGTTGCCGCAGGAAGCGGCGCATTTCGTCTTCGATCATTAATACATGCGCGGTTCCTCCAGTCCGTACGGCGCTGAGCGCGCACTTTCGCTTTTAAGTGTTATATAGTACAATGAGTGGAGTTATTAAGGATGCAGGAGGGACGGATTATGACAATCGAAATGAAGAATGAGTACGGTACGATTGATATCACGAATGACGTCATCGCCCAAGTGGCCGGGGAAGCGGCGGTCGAGTGCTACGGCATCGTCGGCATGGCCTCCAGGCACCAGATCCGGGACGGGCTCACTGACATTCTCCGTAAAGAGAATTACAGCCGCGGAGTTATCGTGCGGACAATTGGAGAAGAGACTCATATTGATATGTATGTAATCATCGGCTACGGTACAAAGATTTCGGAAGTTGCTTACCAAGTGCAATCCAAAGTGATGTATACATTGAAAAAGACGTTATCTTTGACGGCGGTGTCTGTCAATATATTCGTGCAAGGGGTTCGGGTGACGAACTAGAAGGAGGATTTTATTTCGATGAATTCAATTGATGGACTTACATTTGCGGATATGGTGAAGATGGGTGCTCATCATCTTCACGCGAACGCCGACTATGTCGATTCATTAAATGTGTTCCCTGTTCCTGACGGGGATACCGGAACAAATATGAACTTATCCATGACTTCCGGGGCGCGGGAGACGGAAGCGAATAAGTCTGCTCACTTGGGCAAGACAGCGCAAGCCCTTTCCAAAGGCCTCCTAATGGGCGCGCGTGGCAATTCGGGCGTAATCCTTTCCCAGCTTTTCCGAGGTTTCGGCAAGGCGGTTGAAGGAGAGGCTTCTTTGTCGGCTAAGCAATTTGCGGATGCACTGAATTATGGTGTGGAAACCGCCTATAAGGCCGTCATGAAACCGGTGGAAGGCACAATTTTGACGGTTGCAAAAGACGCGGCGAAGCAAGCTGTCAAAACGGCAGAAACGTCAGAAGACCTGTCAGCCGTCATGGAAGCGGTTGTGAATGAAGCAAGGGCGTCGCTGAAACGCACTCCTGATCTGCTTCCTGTCTTAAAAGAGGTCGGCGTTGTCGACAGCGGCGGACAGGGACTGCTTTTTGTATATGAAGGTTTTCTCGCATCGCTTCGCGGTGAAGCGCTTCCAGAGCGTTCAACGATGGAATCGATGGATGACCTCGTGAATGCCGAACACCATAGGGGCGTCCAAGGCTTCATGAATACCGATGATATCGTCTATGGCTATTGTACAGAGTTCATGGTGAAACTGGACGAGGAAAAGAAAGCGGACAGCCCCTTTGATGAAGACGCGTTCCGGCAGGATTTGAGTGAATATGGCGATTCCTTGCTGGTCATTTCTGATGACGAAATCGCGAAAGTACATATCCACACAGAACAGCCTGGCGAGGCGCTCAACTATGGCCAGCAGTATGGATCTCTTATTAATATCAAGATAGAGAACATGCGTCAGCAGCATGCGAATATTGTTGGCGACCTTCAGGCGGCAGGTCCTGAAAAAACAGTCCACCCGTATGCCGTTGTAACGGTTGCTATGGGAACGGGAGTCGCAGAACTTCTCCGAAGCATCGGCGCTTCCTACGTCATCGAGGGCGGCCAGACGATGAATCCTTCGACGGAAGATATCGTAAAAGCGATCCGGGACATCGGAGCTGAGCGGGTACTCGTTTTGCCAAACAATAAAAATATTATCATGGCGGCGAATCAGGCGGCTGAGGTCGTGGGAATCGAAGCGGCGGTTGTTCCGACCAAGTCTGTTCCAGAAGGACTTGCAGCCATTCTTGCATTCAATCCTGAATCATCCGTCACGGAGAACGCCAAATCAATGACGGAGGCTGCGGCAGGAGTCAAGACTGGACAAGTCACCCACTCAGTTCGCGATACATCGATTGACGGCGTTGAAATCCATAAGGATGATTTCATGGGAATTGCCGACGGGAAGATTGTCACGTCGACTTCTTCGCTTGACGAGGCGACCAAGGCATTATTGGATTCGTTAATCGATGAGGATGATGAAATTGTGACAGTCATTTACGGAGAAACTGTCAACAAAGCTGTTGCCGAAGAGCTGTCAGGCTATATTGAAGAACATTTTGACCATGTTGAAGTCGAATTGTATGATGGGAAGCAACCGCTATATCCCTATATCATTTCAGTTGAATAAATGTTGAACGGCATGCATGGACGCATGCCGTTTTTCGCGGCACTCTGAAGCGGAAGATTCGTTGTATTTTGTCTTAAACTATTATTTGTTGTAAAATAAAGAGAAGAGAAATGGTTTTCAAAAGGGGGATTCCATAGATGAAATTCAGATCGGTTTTTGAAATTATCGGTCCGGTGATGATCGGCCCTTCGTCTTCCCATACTGCCGGAGCGGCACGCATCGGAAGGGTCGCACGAGACTTGTTCGGCCGACAGCCGAAATGGGCACGTATCCATTTATACGGTTCGTTTGCAGAAACGTACAAGGGGCATGGAACTGACGTCGCGATCATCGGCGGGCTGCTTGATTATGATACATTTGACGAGCGCATCAAAACAGCTTTCGAGGATGCGGAAAAAGCGGGAATGACATTTGAATTCATTCCCGAAGAGGAGGAGCCCGACCATCCGAATACGGCAAGGATTGTAATCGGAGACGAGGAAGGCGAGATGGAGCTAGTCGGAATATCGATCGGTGGCGGAACTATGGAAGTTACCGAATTGAACGGCTTCCCGCTTCGTTTATCCGGCCATTTCCCTGCGCTTCTTGTTGTCCACGAAGACCGGGCGGGCGTTATCGCGGGTGTTTCCAACATCATAGCGGACCAGGGCATGAATATCGCCCATATGGAAGTAGGACGCAAAGAGAAAGGCAAAATGGCGCTCATGGTCATTGAAGTCGATCAGATTTTCGATGAAACGCTGATCAGCCAATTGCAATCACTGCCAAACGTGACCCAAGTATCGACATTGGCAAATTAGGAGGGATTCAAGTGGATGTGTTGTTCACTTCTGTAAAAGAACTCGTTTCGCTCGCCGAAACGCAAAATAAACCGATCTCAGAGATCATGATCGAACAAGAGATGCTGATTACGAAAAGGTCTCGTGAAGAAATTGTCGCACAAATGGATAATAACTTGACCGTCATGGAAAAAGCGGTGGAACAAGGGCTGGAAGGCGTCCAATCAACATCGGGGCTGACTGGCGGAGATGCGGTTCTGTTGCAAAAGTACATCGCAAGCGGCCAATCGCTATCCGGGGAACTCCTTCTGGATGCTGTCAGCAAAGCGGTTGCCACCAATGAAGTGAATGCGGCTATGGGAATGATCTGCGCCACACCGACCGCGGGAGCTGCGGGAATTGTCCCCGGCACATTATTTGCAGTGAAGAATAAACTGAATCCGACCCGTGAGCAGATGATCAATTACTTGTTCACTTCAGGGGCATTCGGATTTGTCGTCGCAAACAATGCATCCATATCAGGAGCTGCAGGGGGCTGCCAGGCGGAGACGGGATCAGCTGCATCCATGGCTGCCGCCGCGATTGTTGAGATGGCAGGAGGGACTCCGCAGCAATCTGCGGAAGCTTTCTCGATTGTCATGAAAAACATGCTTGGACTCGTCTGCGATCCGGTTGCGGGTCTTGTCGAAGTTCCGTGCGTTAAGCGGAATGCCATGGGCGCTGCGAAAGCATTTGTCGGAGCGGATATGGCCCTGGCTGGCATCGTGAGCAAGATTCCGACCGACGAAGTGATCGAAGCGATGCACCGGATCGGACAGACGATGCCGTCCGCATTGCGTGAAACAGCGAAAGGCGGCCTCGCTGCGACACCGACAGGAAAGGCGCTTGAAGCGAAGATATTCGGGAAGGATAAAGCGGTCCGTGACACCGTCACTCCTTGAACCGGTCACAACGATAAAGGGTGTCGGGAAAGCGGCCGCTGAACAACTCGGGAAACTCGGAATCGATACGGTGGAGGATTTGATCATGATGATCCCGTACCGGCATGAAGATTTCCGGCTGAAGGATCTCGCGGCCACCCCGCATAACGAACGGGTCACGATCGAAGGAAGAATCGAGAGTGAGCCGTCCGTCCTTTTTTTAGGGAAAAACCGATCGAGATTACAAGTCCGCATCCTCGCCGGCAATCATCTTGTAAAAGCGATATTCTTTAATCAGCACTATTTGAAAGACCGGCTGGAGATTGGAATGGTTGTGACAATCACCGGCAAATGGGACCGCGGCAGGCAAGTGATCAACGTCAGCAATTTTGCAGAAGGGCCAAAAAGGACCCAAAATGACTTTGAGCCTGTCTATAGTTTAAAAGGCATCCTGCATCAAAAGACATTCAGGCGCTATATGAGACTCGCGCTGGATGCGGCCAAAGGACAGCTTGTGGATCCGCTTCCGGAAGAGATCCGTGAAGCGTACCGGCTGCCTTCTTTGGAAGATGCGCTTGAGATGGTCCATTTCCCTTCGACTCCTGCCGATGTGAAGCAGGCAAGAAGGCGTTTTGTCTATGAGGAACTGCTCAAGTTCCAATTGAAGATGGCGAGCATGAAACGTGCCCGGAAAGAGATGGAGACCGGGACTCCCATCTCTTATGATCTGGATAAGTTGAAAAACTTCATTTCGTCATTGCCATTTGAGTTGACGAATGCCCAGAAGAAAGTCGTCAATGAACTTTGTGCTGAACTGAAAAGCCCTGTCCGCATGAATCGTTTGCTTCAAGGAGATGTAGGTTCCGGAAAAACGGTCGTGGCAGCCATCGCTTTATATGCAGTGATTACAGGCGGCTTTCAAGGTGCACTGATGGCTCCGACTGAAATACTTGCTGAGCAGCATGCCGCTTCGCTCGTGGAATGGTTTGAGCCATTCGGTGTCAATGTGGCGTTCCTTTCCGGTTCGACGAAAGGGAAAGCGAGGAAACTGCTGCTGGAACAGCTGCAGGACGGGAATATCGATATATTGGTCGGCACTCATGCTTTGATCCAGCCTGACGTGACATTCAAGAAATTAGGGCTCGTCATCACGGACGAGCAGCACCGGTTCGGAGTCGAACAACGGAGGGTTCTGCGAGATAAAGGGGTCAGCCCGGACGTACTCTTCATGACGGCGACACCGATTCCCAGGACACTTGCGATTACAGCCTTCGGCGAGATGGATGTGTCGATCCTTGATGAAATGCCGGCCGGCCGTAAAAAAGTCGAGACATTCTGGCTGAAAGAGGAATCGATCATGCCGGTGCTGAGAAAAATGGAGAAAGAACTTCGTGCGGGAAGGCAGGCCTATATCATCTGCCCCCTCATAGAAGAGTCCGAAAAGCTGGACGTCCAGAACGCGGTAGATGTTCATGGACAGCTGACTTCCCATTTTTCGGGCCGTTACAATATCGGCCTCATGCATGGAAGGCTGAGTGCTGAAGAGAAAGATTCGATCATGCGGGATTTCAGTGAAGGGAAAATCCATTGTCTTGTCTCCACCACTGTCGTCGAGGTGGGTGTCAACGTGCCGAATGCTACGTTCATGCTCATTTATGATGCGACCCGCTTTGGTCTTGCGCAACTTCACCAGTTGCGGGGCCGTGTCGGAAGAGGGGCGGACCAGTCGTATTGCGTGCTTCTTGCCGATCCTAAGAACGAAGAAGGCAAAGAGCGGATGCAGTCGATGACGGAGACGAATGATGGGTTCATCCTGGCTGAAAAGGACCTGGAACTTAGAGGCGCGGGAGAATTTTTCGGGAAAAGGCAAAGCGGACTTCCTGAATTTAAAATGGCGGATCTGGTGCATGATTTCCGCGCCCTGGAAACGGCTAGGCAGGATGCAGAGCGCATGCTCGAATCGAAGGCGTTCTGGGAACATGATGAATACGGATTGCTGCGTACCTATCTGGAGGAGTCGGGTGCACTTTCCCCTGAGCGTATAGATTGAGGGCGTGGCGCTGAAGTCCGTTGCAAGCAGATGATAGACGAGCGGGGAATTGCATTCCTTCGCTCTTTTTCATTTGAGGAAGTGGAATCTTCTTTTCCTCCTTGCACTTTACCTTGCGAATTTATATACTGATATTAGTACCAAGTGCTAATCCGGAAGGGTGAAAGGTTTGAGGGTTCCTAAAAAGGAGAGGCAGCACCGTCTTGTGGAGCTGCTCACTGGCAATCCATTCATGACGGATGAAGAGCTTGCGCTTCATTTCCAGGTGAGTGTGCAGACCATCCGGCTGGACCGGATGGAGTGCGGCATACCGGAACTTCGGGAACGCATGAAAACGGTGGCGGCAAAATCGCTTGAGGAAGTGAAGTCGATGCAGTCCGACGAAGTATTCGGCGAGATTGTCGATATCGAACTCGACCGGCGTGCCATCTCGATCTTTGACGTCACAGAGGATCATGTATTCCGCAGAAGCGGCATCGCCCGGGGACATCATCTGTTTGCTCAGGCGAATTCACTTGCAGTGGCTGTCCTTGATGATGACCTGGCACTCACAGCAGACTCGGCCATCCATTTCCATAAGCCTGTCCGGGCAGGGGACCGGGTAGTGGCAAGGGCTGTCGTCAACCATGAACGTTCACAGGGCAAGCGTACAATCGTTGAGATTACTTCGGCTGTAGGAGATGTCACTGTGTTTACAGGAGAATTCCAGATGTATCGGTCACATGCGGAAACAGGCAGGAGGGGATCAATTTGATCATAGCGGTTGATGGCATGGGTGGAGATAACGCTCCAAAGGAAATTATCGATGGAGCACTGGCAAGTTTACAGGCATTTGAAGATTTACACATACATATTTATGGAGACGAAAAGGCGATGGCTCCTTATGTAAAGGTGCATGATCGGCTTCAGGTCATCCATTGTTCAGAAAAAATAGAGGCGGAAGATGAGCCTGTGCGAGCGATTCGCCGAAAGAAGGATGCGTCGATGGTGAAAATGGCGCAGGCCGTCAAAGACGGGGAAGCATCTGCTTGCGTATCTGCCGGTAATACAGGCGCTCTCATGGCGGCAGGACTGTTTATCGTAGGACGGATTGAAGGGATCGAACGCCCTGCGCTTTCCCCGACATTGCCCACAATAGATGGCAGCGGCTTTGTATTCCTGGACGTTGGCGCGAATGCGGATGCGAAACCGGGGCATCTCGGGCAATACGCTGTCATGGGAAGTATTTATGCAGAAAAAGTGAGAGGGATCTCAAACCCGCGGGTAGGACTTTTAAATATCGGCACCGAAGAAGGTAAAGGGAATGACCTGACAAAGGCTGCATACTCCATTTTGTCCGAAGCGCCGATCAATTTTATCGGGAACGTAGAAGCCCGCGACTTGCTGGATGGTGTGGCGGACGTCGTTGTGACGGACGGATTCACAGGCAATATGGTCTTGAAAACAATCGAAGGGACCGCCCTCGGCTTCTTTTCAATGCTGAAGGGTGTATTCGGAGCCTCCTTTACATCAAAAATGTCAGCACTGCTCGTGAAAGACGGGCTGCGCGGCCTGAAAAAGAAAATGGACTATACAGAATACGGCGGAGCTGGCCTTTTTGGCCTTGCAGCTCCTGTTATTAAAGCCCATGGTTCATCCAATGCCAATGCAGTTCTGAATGCAATCAGACAAGCGAAGACAATGGTGGAACATGACGTGAGCAAAACGATTCAAGAAACAATCAGGGGGGCGGAATGATCGTGGCGAAAGTGGCATTTATATTTCCTGGACAAGGGTCCCAGTCGGTTGGCATGGGAACTGAACTTGCCCAGACGGAAGACAAAGCAGGACGATTTTTCGAACAGGCGGATGAAGCGCTGCAAATAGATCTTAGCAAGCTGATCAAAGAAGGGCCGCAAGAAGAATTGACTTTGACGTATAACGCGCAGCCGGCTTTGCTTACGGTCGGTGCCATGATCGCTTCATTGTTACAGGAAGCGGGAATCGAACCGGATTTCACGGCCGGCCACAGTCTTGGAGAGTATACTGCTCTTGTCGCTTCAGGCGTCCTGTCTTTTGAAGAAGCGGTGAAAACGGTCCGTCAGAGAGGCATTTACATGAACGATGCCGTTCCGGCAGGGGAGGGTTCCATGGCGGCGATCCTCGGCCTTGATGCTGACACGCTGAAAACGATCACGGACGAAATCACAGCGGACGGGCATCCTGTTCAACCGGCAAACCTGAATTGTCCTGGTCAGATTGTCATATCCGGCACAAAAGAGGGTGTGGATACGGCATGCGTGAAATTGAAGGAAGCCGGCGCGAAACGGGCATTGCCTCTCGATGTCAGCGGGCCGTTCCATTCAGTACTCATGAAGCCAGCTGCAGAAAGGCTGGCGGACACACTTGATGGACTGGAATTGAAGAACGCTGCCATCCCGGTAATCGCTAATGTGACGGCAGAGCCTGTCTCGGAAGCGGAAGAGATCAAGAGATTGCTTGTCGAGCAACTGTATTCGCCGGTGCGCTGGGAGGATTCGGTCCGAAAGCTGCTGGATCTTGGCGTCACGCATTTCATCGAATGCGGTCCGGGTAAAGTGTTAAGCGGGCTTGTCAGGAAGATTGACAGGAACGCAGTTGTCATGCAAGCGTATGACAAGGAAACGCTGCAGGCGGTTATTGATGAGTCGAAAGGGTGGTCATGATGGGCAGGTTCAAAGGGAAAACAGCGATTGTGACAGGCGCTTCCAGGGGCATCGGACGCGATATCGCTCTCCGCTTGGCAGCAGAAGGCGCGCGGGTCGCCGTTAATTATAGCGGCAGCAAAGAGAAGGCAGAAGATGTTGTAAAATCGATCGAGTCGGCTGGCGGTGAAGCATTTGCTATTCAAGCGAATGTATCGGATGCGGACAGCGTCAAAAACATGATCGATGAAACGATGGAACGATACGGTTCTATCGATCTTCTCGTCAACAATGCGGGCATCACCCGTGACAATCTCCTCATGCGTATGAAAGAGGATGAGTGGGATGATGTCATTGATACGAATCTGAAGGGCGTATTCCTCTGCATCAAAGCAGTGACGCGCCAAATGATGAAACAGCGTGCTGGACGCATAGTCAATGTCTCGTCCATTGTCGGTGTGACGGGAAATCCTGGACAGGCGAATTATGTCGCCGCTAAAGCAGGCGTCATCGGTCTGACAAAAACGACAGCTAAAGAACTCGCTTCTCGTAACATTACTGTGAATGCAGTCGCACCAGGCTTCATTACGACAGACATGACTGATGCATTGCCTGCTGATGTCAGAGAGCAGATGCTGGGCTCCATCCCGCTAGGCAAACTCGGAAACCCGGAAGATGTCGCAAACGCGATTGTGTTCCTCCTCTCCGACGAAGCTTCGTATATTACAGGACAAACCATCCATGTCGATGGCGGCATGGTGATGTAAGGAATTAAACAAGCTAGATCCAGCTCCAGGCACCAGCAAATCGAACAGCGAAGGGTGAGATTTGCCGTATTTCCGCGGTTGCTAGCGGAAATTCAGGCACACAACTTCGGTCTATCTCGGTCGAAAGCCCTCCAGTTTCTACGTTGCTGACCGGTGCCTGGGCCCGCAGGATGCGGGTCATGCAGTCAATCGAACAGCGAAGGGTTCGATTTGCCGTATTTCCACGGTCTTAGTGGAAATTAAGGCACTTGCCAAGACTTATATTAGCTAGATCCAGCTCCAGGCACCAGCAACTAGGAAACTTCGATCTCTCTCGGTCGATAAGTCAACATCGGATCGCTACGCTCTCCGTGTTTCCTTTATCTCGGTCGAGAGCTCTCCAGTTTCTACGTTGCTAACCGGTGCCTTACGCTTTTCATTGAGAGGAGGTGACTTGAATGTCCGAGGTACTTGAACGCGTAACAAAAGTGGTCGTCGACCGTCTTGGTGTTGACGAAAGCGAAGTGAAACCTGAAGCTTCTTTCCGTGACGATCTTGGTGCAGACTCACTAGACGTCGTTGAGCTTGTTATGGAATTGGAAGATGAATTCGATATGGAAATTTCCGACGAGGATGCTGAAAAGATCGGCACTGTCGGCGATGCCGTGAAATATATCGAAGGAAAAGTGAATGCTTAATCGATTGGATTCGAGACTCTCCCATCCCGGTGATGTACTATCTGGAAGGGAGTGTCTCTTTTCGCTTTTGCACGAACAACGGAAAGCATGTAAAATGAAAGCACTACAGAATGGAAAGGCAGATCGCGACATGACGCAGAAACGCAACTATAAACCGAAAACGGTAAAATCAGCAATCCCTGCTGCGGAACGTAAAAAATTCGAGGAACTTGAGGAGAAACTGGGCATCCACTTTGCCGATCCTACACTTCTCCATCATGCATTCACCCACTCCTCCTATGTGAATGAGCACAGGAGACGCAATTTTACAGATAACGAACGGCTGGAATTTCTCGGGGATGCTGTCCTGGAACTTGGGGTCTCCCAATTCCTATACGCGACAGAACCGATGATGACGGAAGGGGAACTGACAAAATTGAGGGCGGCTGTCGTATGTGAGCCGTCGCTTGTCATCTTTTCCAACGAACTCGGCTTCGGCAACTATATCCTGCTTGGCCGCGGCGAGGAACAGACGGGAGGACGGACGAGACCTGCATTGCTTGCGGATGTTTTCGAAGCGTTCATCGGCGCCCTGTTCCTAGATCAAGGAATGGACACGGTTACTCGATTTCTTGAGAAAGTCGTCTTCCCGAAAATCGGAGTCGGTGCTTTTTCGCATGTGATGGATTACAAGAGCCGATTGCAGGAAATCGTCCAGCAATCGAATAACGGACAGCTCCATTATGAGATTGTGGAAGAAAAAGGTCCGGCGCATGCGAAAAAGTTTGTGACAGTAGTCAAGTTAGACGACCGGCAGCTTGGTTCCGGAATCGGGAAATCGAAGAAAGAGGCGGAGCAGGCAGCAGCCCGTGAAGCGATCCGTACACTCCAAGACGGCACGCACGAAGGGGAGAAGTAATTGTGTTTTTGAAGAGATTGGAAATAATCGGTTTCAAGTCCTTTGCCGAACGGGTCGGCATTGATTTCGTGCCGGGCGTTACAGCGGTTGTCGGTCCAAACGGCAGCGGGAAGAGCAACGTGACCGATGCAATCCGCTGGGTGCTTGGAGAACAGTCGGCCAAATCGCTCAGAGGTTCCAAAATGGAAGATGTCATTTTTGCCGGCAGTGACTCCAGAAAGCCGCTGAATTTCGCTGAAGTGACACTCTTGCTTGATAACAGCGAGGGGCTATTTCCCCTTGCCTATTCAGAAATCAGTGTGAGCCGGCGCGTATTCCGTTCAGGGGAGAGCGCTTACTTGCTGAACGGCCAGCAGTGCCGGTTAAAGGACATCAATGATCTTTTCATGGACTCGGGTGTCGGGAAAGAGGCATTCTCAATCATTTCCCAAGGCCGAGTCGATGAAATCCTGAACAGCAAACCGGAAGACCGCCGGAGCATATTCGATGAGGCGGCAGGCGTGCTGAAATACAAGACGCGTAAGAAGAAAGCGGAACATAAGTTGTTTGAGACGGAGGACCATCTAGACAGAGTCCTCGATATACTTAAAGAATTGGACACCCGGATTGGCCCTCTTCAGCAAAATGCAGAAGCAGCGAAGAAACATCAATCACTTTCTGAAAAGATCCGGGAACTGGATGTCAGCTTGCTGAATCATGATGCACAGATGCTCGGGAAGGAACTTTCTTCAAGGATCACGGATGCGAAGTCCAAAAAAGATGCAATGGACAAGCTGGAGGCGGAGGCGTCAGCAGCCGAACAGGAAGCGGAACGGATCAAAGCCGAGCTCGATGATCGGGAGCGGCGTCTTGAATCATTGCAACAACAGCTTGTTGAATTGACGGCAGCGGCTGAAAAATGGGAGGGGCGCCGGCTCCTGTCCATTGAGAAGCATCGAAATGCCACGCAGCATGCAGAGCGGATTGCTCGCGGCCTGCAAGAGACCGAGCTGGGCAAGGCGGAGCATGAAGAGAGGCTATCGGCTGCGCAAGGCAGCTTTGACAAATCTAGCCATGATCTGAAAACTGTGACCGTGGAAATGGACGAGATCGCCCGGATGCTGGAACGCTCTGTCCATGAAACCGAGCAGGAGATCGAGGAACTGAAATCAGCATACATCGAACGGCTTAATGAGGAAGCAACTATCCGCAATGACATTAAGCACATTGAAGAACGCCTGCAGGGCGAAAAGCAATCGACAGACCGCATTGTCCAGCAGGCTGCATTTCTTGAGGAACGGCGTGTCCAGCTCATCGCAGAACTGACCGAGAGGAAAGGAAATGTGAAGACGCTGACGACTGAGATGCAGGCGTCTAAACGTAGTTTCGAACAGGCTTTGGATGCATTGCGAGTAAAAGAGACCGAACTGGCACAGCAACAGCAGCTTATGCAGTCAGCACTGAACCGGCAGCACGAGATGCAGGGCAGGCTCCGGACTCTTCAAAGCCTGGAAGCGGAGTTCTCCGGTTTCTATTCAGGTGTCAAAGAAGTGCTTGTGGCGAGCAGAAATGGCAAACTGAAAGGGATCGATGGAGCTGTTGCGGAGTTGATCACAGTTGATCCTGCATACGCGAAAGCGATCGAAACGGCCCTAGGCGGAGCGATGCAGCATATCATAACAGAATCGGAAGCAGATGCCAGAAAGGCAATCGGATACCTGAAGTCGAAAAATGCGGGCAGAGCGACATTCCTTCCGAGGGATATTATAAAGCCCAGATCGATACCAGGAAATATTCTGCATGTGGCTGAAAGGCATCCCGACTTTATCGGAACCGCTGACCGGCTTGTCGCGTCGAAGAATGAGTTCAGGAATATCGCAGCCAATCTGCTAGGCGCCACCATTGTAGCGAAGACGTTAGGCGGCGCATCGGAAATCGCCAAGTCCACCGGCTATAAATATCGCATCGTAACGCTTGACGGCGATACAGTCAATGCCGGCGGTTCATTGACAGGGGGCGGGTCCAAAGGGCAGTCTTCCGTCTTTTCAAGAAAAGCCGAATTGGAGACTCTCCGGAAGCAGCTTGTGGAGATGAGTGCAACCATTGAACATGCAACGTCGAAAATTGGCGACACGAAAATGGGCGTCGCAAGGCTGATACAAGACTCAGATGCCTACAGAAGGAAAATGGAAGAGGTACAAAAGGGACTTTTGACTGCTGAAAACAGACTTCGCGAGACGGAGATGGAGATCCGGTCTGTCGAATCGGAAATCGAGACATCCCATGCCGGCATGAAAGGTGCAAAAACGGCCGGAGGAGAACTGATCGCGAAGCTGGAGGCTCTCCGCACTGCCCATCAATCCATCAAAGAGATGCTTGTTACCATGCAGACGGAAATCGAAGGACTTCAGCGACTCGCGTCAGACCGCAGGAACGAGGAGGCGGCCTTGCGGGCGAGGCACGCCGAACTGCGTGAAAATGCAGCGACTTTAAGGGAACAAAGGGCATATCATCAAAAGACAGTTTCTGATATCAAAAAAGCGCTTAATGAATTGGATGTTAAATATCAGAATTTGTTAGAGGAACAGCAGTTCATTGCTGGTGCTGGAGGGCTTGAGGAATTCGCCCCTGAAGAGATTGAAGCGAATATCAATAATGCCGCCTCTTCAAAAGCCGCACTTGATAAAACGATTGCAGGTTTGCGTGAAGAACGATTACAGTTTGCCGGAATGGCTGAGCGGCAGGCGGAACAGTTGAAGAGCTGCCGAGCGCGCATTGATGAGGCGCGCGTTGCGGTTAATGAATCGGAAATCATCATCTCGAAGCTTGAAGTCAGATTGGAATCCGTCACTGGCCGGCTGCTTGATGAGTACGGATTATATCCGGATGAGGAGTATGTCATTGATACCGATGTAGAAATCCTCAGGACTGAAGTGGATCGCCTAAAAAGCGAATTGGCTGTCTTAGGCCCCGTTAACCCGGGATCCATCGAAGAGTACAGGGAAGTGTCCGAACGGCATCAGTTCCTTACAGAACAGCGAAACGACCTGCTGGAAGCGAAGCAGACGCTCAACGAAGCCATGTCCGAAATGGATAAGGAGATGGAAACACGATTCCATGCGACTTTCACAGCTGTCAAGGACAGATTCCATCATGTATTCAGAGAGATGTTCGGCGGGGGTGATGCCGATTTGATCCTCACCGATCCGGATCATCTCCTTGGGACAGGTGTTGAAATTGTCGCCCGCCCTCCCGGCAAGAAACTTCAGCCGCTGAGCCTGTTATCAGGAGGGGAGCGCGCCTTGACGGCAATCACCCTCTTATTCTCGATCATAGAAGTGAGGCCTGTGCCGTTTGTCATTTTGGACGAAGTGGAGGCGGCCCTCGACGAAGCGAATGTTGTGCGATACAGTAAGTACTTGAAGAAGTTTTCCGAAAAGACGCAGTTCATCGTCATCACCCACCGGAAAGGGACGATGGAGGGGGCAGATGTACTATATGGCATCACCATGCAGGAATCGGGAGTTTCTAAACTTATTTCCGTCAAGCTTTCAGAAGTGCCGGCGGAAGCTTTAGAACATGCGACATCTTAATCAGAGGAGAGAATGGATTTGTCATTTTTTAAGAAATTAAAAGAGAAGATCACTGGAACGAACGAGGCTGTCACGGAGAAATTCAAAGACGGTTTATCAAAAACGAGGAATTCATTCACATCAAAAGTGAATGATCTGGTCGCCCGTTTCCGTGAAGTCGATGAGGAATTTTTTGAGGAATTGGAAGAATTGCTCTTGCAGGCTGATGTCGGCGTGGAAACGGTCATGGAATTGATCGAGCAGCTCAAATTCGAAGTGAAACGGAAGAACATCAAAGACACAGCCGGCATCCAATCTGTCATTTCCGAGAAGTTGGTTGACATCTACAATGCCGGCGAGGAAAGCTCCAGCGAGCTGAATATGCAGGACGGAGAGCTGACAGTCATTTTGATGGTCGGAGTGAATGGCGTCGGAAAGACGACGACAATCGGAAAGCTTGCTGCTCGTTTCAAAGCGGAAGGAAAGTCTGTCATGCTTGCTGCGGGGGATACATTCCGGGCAGGTGCGATCGACCAGCTTGTCGTATGGGGAGAACGCGCAGGCGTTGATGTGATCCGGCAATCCGAAGGCTCCGATCCCGCTGCGGTCATGTATGATGCGATCAGGGCGGCGAAGACAAGGAATGTCGATGTACTCATCTGTGATACGGCGGGACGCCTTCAAAATAAGGTCAACCTGATGAATGAGCTTGAAAAGGTCCACCGTGTCATCGGCAGGGAAATCGAAGGTGCTCCGCATGAAGTCCTTTTGGCGCTTGATGCGACAACTGGCCAGAACGCCTTGATCCAGGCGCAGACGTTCAAAGAAGCGACAGATGTGACGGGCATTGTACTTACAAAGCTCGACGGTACGGCAAAAGGCGGGATCGTCCTTGCGATCCGGAACAAATTGAACATACCTGTAAAATTTGTCGGACTTGGCGAAGGAATGGATGATCTGCAGCCGTTCGATCCGGAGAAGTATGTATATGGTCTGTTCGCGGAAGGGCTGGAACTGGAAGAGGAAGCAGAAGAGGAATGAGTAAAGACAAGTAATTTTACTTGACAGCACTCTGTTCCCGTACTACGATTGGTGGGGAGGGATGCGAGATGCTGGAAAAAACGACGCGTGTGAATTTCCTCTTTGATTTTTATCAATCCCTTTTGACGGAAAAGCAAAGGCTTTATATGGAATTATATTACCTGGATGATCTTTCGCTTGGAGAGATTGCCGAGGAATATGGAGTCTCCAGGCAAGCGGTCTATGACAACGTACGGCGGACCGAAGCCATGCTGGAAGATTATGAAGAGAAACTGAAGCTTTTCTCGAAATTCCAGACAAGGCTGGAAATCATAGAGCAGCTTGACCGGCTGATCCCGGAAAATGAAGAATCGATGATTGAGATACGAAAATTGGTGGACCAATTAAAAGAACATGAGTAGGGGGTCTATGCATGGCATTTGAAGGGTTGGCACAGCGCCTGCAAGGGACGCTTCAGAAAATAACGGGCAAAGGCAAGATCAGCGAGACAGATGTCAAAGAGATGATGCGGGAAGTGCGATTTGCGCTAATCGAAGCGGACGTCAACTTGAAAGTCGTCAAGGAATTCGTTAAGACTGTCAGCGAGCGGGCTGTCGGCCAGGATGTCATGAAGAGCTTGACGCCGGGCCAGCAGGTTGTGAAAATTGTTCGGGATGAACTGACCAATCTGATGGGCGGGGAACAAAATCCGATCCAGTTTTCGCGCAAACCGCCTACTGTCATCATGATGGTTGGACTTCAAGGGGCCGGTAAGACGACAACTTCCGGGAAACTTGCGACAGTGCTGCGCAAAAAACACAATAAGCAGCCGCTGCTCGTCGCTGCGGATATTTACCGGCCTGCCGCGATCCAGCAGCTTGAGACGCTCGGAAAGCAGTTGTCGATCCCGGTCTTTTCCCGCGGCACCGATATCTCCCCAGTCGAGATTGTCCGGCAGGCCCTTGACGAGGCGGACCGGGAACATAACGACGTAGTCATCGTCGACACGGCGGGACGTCTTCATGTCGATGAAGCGCTCATGCAGGAATTGAAAGATATTAGGGAACTCACCAAGCCTGATGAAGTTTTCCTTGTCGTCGATGCCATGACAGGGCAGGATGCTGTCAATGTCGCGAAATCATTTGATGAAGCGATCGGCATCACAGGCGTCGTCTTGACAAAACTTGATGGTGATACACGCGGCGGTGCAGCACTTTCCATCCGTTCTGTAACACAAAAACCGATCAAGTTCGTCGGGATGGGCGAGAAAATGGATGCGCTTGAGGCGTTTCATCCTGAGCGAATGGCGCAGCGGATCCTCGGTATGGGTGATGTCATGTCCCTCATTGAGAAAGCGCAGGCCAATGTGGATGAGGAAAAAGCGAAGGAACTGGAGCAGAAATTCCGCACGCAGACATTCACGCTCGATGATTTTCTCGATCAGCTCCAGCAGGTCCGGAAAATGGGACCGCTTGATGAACTGCTCAAAATGATGCCTGGATTCAATAAGATCAAAGGAATTGAAAATGCACAGGTGGATGAGAGCCAGATGGGCCGCGTCGAAGCTGTCATCTATTCGATGACGAAAGAGGAGAGGGCTACGCCCGAGATCATCAATGCGAACCGCAAGAAGCGGATCGCCAGAGGATCAGGCACGTCCATCCAGGAAGTGAACCGTCTCCTGAAGCAATTCGAGGACATGAAGAAGATGGTCAAACAGATGACGAACATGCAGCAAAAAGGCAAAAAGAAAATGAAAATGCCGAGCCTCGATTCGCTTTTCAAGTAAGCCGCAGGACAAAAAACAAGGTGTTAAGAAAAAACACTTTACAAACATGATAAAGCTTGATAATATACTATCTTGTGTGAAACTATTCGGAGGTGCAACTCAACATGTCAGTAAAAATTCGTCTAAAACGTATGGGAGCTAAGAAATCTCCTTTCTATCGTATTGTCGTAGCGGATTCCCGTTCACCACGTGACGGCCGCCAAATCGAAACAGTCGGTACTTACAACCCGCTAACAAAGCCTGCAGAAGTGAAGATCAATGAAGAATTGGCACTTAAATGGCTTCAAGACGGCGCGAAACCGTCTGATACAGTACGCAACCTGTTTTCCGAACAAGGCATCATGGAGAAATTCCATAACGCAAAATACGGCAAGTAAGCAGGAGGGGTGGACATGAAGCAGCTGATTGAAACAATCGTAAAGCCATTGGTCGATTATCCGGAGAATGTCCGGATTGAGATGGATGAGCAGCAGCACCGGATTACTTATCAACTTTCCGTCCATCCTGAAGATATGGGTAAAGTGATTGGAAAGCAGGGCCGGGTGGCGAAAGCGATACGTACTATTGTTTATTCAGCAGCAGGCAGTCACCACAGCAAAAGAGTGTACGTAGACATAATCGACTAAGGGGAGGAACTTCTGTTTCTTCCTTTTTTCGTCTATTCGGACCGGACAGTGAAAAACCCTTGAATGGAGGAATGTCTGCTTATGGAATGGTTCAATGTAGGGAAAATCGTCAATACACACGGAATCCAGGGAGAGGTCCGTGTCATATCAAGGACTGACTTCCCTGAAGAGCGTTATGCGGCAGGGAGCCGTCTGTCATTATTCATGCCGCATGAGAAGAAGCCGGTGACTCTTATCGTGAAAAGCCACCGCAGGCACAAAAATTTCGACCTGCTGACTTTTGAAGGACATTCGAATATCAATGATGTCGAAAAATATCGGGACGGCATTCTGAAAGTATCCGAAGACCAGCTGGGTGATCTTGAGGAAGGCGAATTCTACTACCATGAGATCATCGGCTGTGCTGTCTATACGGTGGAGGGTAAGGAGCTCGGCAAAGTTACCGAAATCATTGAGACCGGTTCAAATGATGTCTGGGCCGTCCAGCCGGCCGAGGGGAAACCTCATTACATCCCGTACATTGAAGATGTCGTCAAAGAAATCGATATTGAAGAGAAAAAGATTGTGATCGACCCTCTCGAGGGCCTTTTATCATGATGCATATCGATGTGCTTTCCCTTTTCCCTGAAATGTTCGAAGGGGTGCTGCATTCCTCGATCATGAAGAAGGCGCAGGAGAATGGGGCGGCATCGTTCCGGGTAGTGGATTTCCGTGAATATTCGCCGAACAAGCATAAGAAGGTAGATGATTATCCTTACGGAGGCGGAGCGGGCATGGTGTTGAAGCCCGAGCCTCTGTTTGCGGCTGTCGAAGATCTGACCGCTAACATGGAGAAAAGGCCACGGATCATCCTCATGTGCCCGCAAGGCGAGACCTTCACGCAAAAGAAGGCGGAAGAGCTGGCCAAGGAGGATCAGCTCATCTTCATCTGCGGCCATTACGAAGGTTATGATGAACGGATTCGGGAGCATCTTGTCACTGATGAGCTTTCGCTTGGCGACTTTGTGCTCACAGGCGGAGAGATCGCCTCGATGGCGATGATCGACAGTGTCGTCCGCCTATTGCCGGACGTGCTCGGAAATACGGATTCCCCCTTGCTCGATTCGTTCTCGACCGGCCTGCTTGAGCATCCCCAGTATACACGCCCTGCGGATTTTAAGGGGATGAAAGTGCCAGACGTGCTGCTGTCCGGCAACCATGCCGAAATCGACAAGTGGCGCGAGGAGCAGTCACTGCGCAGGACGTTTGAGCGCAGGCGGGATCTTCTTGAAGCAGCACCACTCAGCGATCATCAGAAAAAAGTGCTGCAGCGCCTGAAGCAGCAAAAAGACGGATAAGGACCATCTTGCATGGCCCCTTCATCTGTGGTATCATGTACAATGTGCTTCTATGTGAAGCCGTATCGACGGGTGTTCCGCTGCACATGCGATTGGGCAAGAGCATCTGAGGAGAAGGAGAGAAAACAAAATGCAAAACATTATTGCAGAAGTAACAAAAGACCAGCTACGTTCGGATATTCCTACTTTCCGTCCTGGCGACACAGTGCGCCTTCACGTGAAAATCATCGAGGGTACACGCGAACGGATCCAGATTTTTGAAGGTGTAGTCATCAAGCGTCGCGGCGGCGGAATCAGTGAAACTTTCACAGTCCGCAAAATTTCTAACGGTGTCGGCGTTGAGCGTACATTCCCTGTACACACACCGAAAATCGCTAAAATTGAAGTGACTCGCCGTGGTAAAGTACGCCGTGCGAAATTGTACTACCTTCGCAACCTTCGCGGAAAAGCTGCCCGTATCAAAGAAATCCGATAATCATAAGAGTTACGGAGGAGGCCAATCGATTGGCCTCCTTTCTTTTTGCCTGAAAACAGGTTAGCGGGTACAATGAAAACAGATGGATCCGGGAGGCTAAAGAGGATGGAAGAGAAAAAACAGAAAAACGAAACGCTGGAATGGATAAAAGCCCTTCTGATCGCCTTCGGGCTGGCTGCCGTCATCCGCCTTTTTTTATTCACTCCGATTGTAGTCGACGGCATATCGATGATGCCGACGCTGGAACATGGAGACCGGATGATTGTCAATAAGATCGGCTATACGATCGGCAGTCCGAAACGCTTTGACATTGTCGTATTTCACGCTCCTGAACAAAAGGATTATATCAAACGGGTCATCGGCCTGCCCGGAGACCGGCTTGAATATCAAGATGATGTGCTGTACATAAATGGCGAGCCTTACGAAGAGCCCTATTTGGATGAATATAAGGCTGAAATCACCGACGATGGACCGCTGACAGAAGATTTTACACTTGAAGAGAAGATCGACAGGGAGACGGTTCCGGAAGGGTATGTATTTGTCATGGGGGACAACCGAAGAAAGAGCAAGGACTCCAGGCATATCGGCGCTGTCCGGATTGACGAAATCATCGGCAGCACGAAACTGGTTTTCTGGCCGATCAAAGATTTCGGAACTGTAGACTGACGAAAAGGACTGATTTGATAATGACAATACAATGGTTCCCGGGACATATGGCGAAAGCTCGCCGGGAAGTCAGTGAGCAGCTGAAACTTGTTGACATCGTTTTTGAGCTGATCGATGCGAGACTTCCCCTTTCCTCTAGAAACCCGATGATTGATGAGGTGATTGGGCAAAAACCGAGACTGCTCATCCTGAACAAGATGGACCTTGCGGATGCTCAGGAAACTGCAAAATGGATCAGTTATTTTGAAAGGAAAGGCCAAAAGGCGGTTGCCATCAATTCTTTTGAAGGAAAAGGTTTGATGGCGGTCACTAAAGCGGCGAAAGAGATATTAGCACCGAAAATCGAACGGATGAAAAGCCGGGGCATCCGGCCGGGTGCAATCCGGGCGATGATCGTCGGCATACCGAATGTGGGCAAATCCACACTTATCAACCGTCTTGCAAAAAAGAACATCGCAAAGACAGGAAACAAACCTGGCGTGACGAAAGCGCAGCAATGGATTAAATTCGGCAAAGAGCTTGAATTGCTCGATACTCCAGGCATACTGTGGCCGAAATTCGAAGATCAGTCGGTTGGCTATAAATTAGCACTCACCGGAGCCATCAAAGATACCATTGTCAATATGGAAAACCTTGCCGTCTACGGCCTTCGTTTTCTGGAAGCTCACTATCCAGAGCGTCTGCAGGCAAGATACGGCATCGCGGCAGTAGGAGACGATATCGCAGGTGTTTTCGATGCGATTGGCGAGATGCGGAAAATTTATGCCGCAGGCGGGGAAATCGACTATGAAAAGGTCGCTGAATTGATTGTCCAGGAAATCAGAAGCGAACTCCTGGGCAAGTTGACATTTGACTTTGTAAGCGACCAGTTAGAACAGGAGGCTGAGACGCACACGGACTGATCCGTGGGTCTCGGCCTTTTTTGCAGGCGGCTTCACGATACCGCAGGAAATCCGATAATAAGAGATAGAGAAACAGTTCAGAAGGACGGTGGTCAGATGAAAACAGTGAAGGAGATAGCAGATCTTCTGGCAGCTGCGGATAAGCCCGAGCAATGGATGGAGGCGCTTGAGGAAGATACACGGAAAGGCGTCCAAAAGGAATGGGTGCGCTGGCGGAGGAATTATTCGAAACGGCTCGAGAAGGAACGGCAGCATTGTGAGAAAATCGCTTTTGACAGCTCTTACAAGCCGTTCCCCGGCGCTAAGCTGGCCGGTATCGATGAGGCGGGCAGGGGCCCCCTGGCAGGCCCTGTCGTCTGCGCAGCGGTGATCCTTCCTGAGAAGTGCATGGAACTTGTCGGTCTGGATGACTCGAAAAAAATCGCAAGGCAGGAAAGGGAGCGCCTGGAACGGCTAATCAAAGAGATTGCGGTGAGTTATTCTGTCCATGTCCAGTCTTCCTCTGCTATCGACACTATGAACATCTATGCGGCGACACGAGACTCCATGGAGAAAGCGGTCTACAGTTTGGAAACTGCCCCCGATATCGTTTTGGCGGACGCCATGAAGCTGACAGTCGGCTGTGAATCCGTCTCAATTGTCAAAGGGGATGAGAAAAGCCTTTCGATTGCAGCGGCTTCCATTTTGGCGAAGACGGCAAGAGACCGTCTGATGAAGCAGTGGGACGAACAATATCCGGTATATAATTTTAAGCAGAATGCAGGATACGGGACGGAGGAGCATCTAAAAGCGCTAGAGCTGTATGGTCCTTGTGAGATTCACAGGTTGTCCTTCTCCCCTGTCAGGGCTGCAGCCGAAAGGAGGGCGGAGCAGTATGGACAATCCCCTGATCAGCCGCTTGAGTTCGCAGGCGGGCGTCCAGGCCGGATCTAAACCGATCAGCCTGCGGGAAGGCCAGATGTTCCATGGGCAGGTGAAGCAGCTGTACCCTGGCCAGATGGCGGAGGTGAAAATCGGAGGGACGACGATGATGGCGAAATTGGAAGTACCGATGAAAGCGGGAGATTCTTATTACTTCCAAGTGAAGTCCACAGAGCCGGAACTGCAACTGAAGATCATAACGGGTCCCATGCAGCCAGATGCAGGCCCGTCAAAGCAGCTGGCAAATCTTCTGGAGACGCTTCAACTGCCAAAAACGGCCGAAATGCAAAGCATCGTGGCGCTCGTAATGAAAGAGAGGATTCCGGTCTCTAAGGACCAGCTTCTTGCATCGGCAGCACTGCTCAGCAAAACGCCTGCAGAGGATCGTCCTCAGGCACTGTCTGCAATCCGCAAATTGCTGGAGATGAAACTGCCCCTTACAGAGATGAATTTCCGGTCAATCCTCGGCGTGGAAACGAAAGAAGGCCTGCATGCACTACTTTCCGCTTTGCGGGGAGAGTTGCAGAGTGACGGATCGCTTCCGGTGCACATGAAGGAAGCGATCCTGCAAACGATCCAAGGGGCCACCGGTCAAACCGAGGCCATGGTCGGCAAGACAATACTCAATGAAGCTGTATTGAAAATGCTGGAACCCGGCACTCCTGTTGAAATGAAGTTCCAATTCCTTCAGTTGCTGAAGGAAGGCGGCATTCTTCCGCAACGCACATCTATCGCCAATCTGCAATCCGTGCTTGCAAGCCTTGCCGCTGAGAATGTTCCGGGCAGGACGGCTGAAGGATCGCTAGAGAAGGGACAGCAGATGCCAGCTATGCAGGCAAAGGGGACCGGTGAAGTCCAGCCGGCGATAAACAGCCAGCCGCAAACAGTACCTTCGGCCGGACAATCTGCCAGCATAAATGAAATGGCATCCGGGCAACCCGCAGCGAGGACATCTCCAGAGGAAACGATCATGCGGACGCTTGGAGAGATTTTCGGGAAAACAGCGAACCTTGAGTCGACACTTAGGACCTTACAAGAAGCTGTCGCAGCTGAAAGGACATTTCCTGCCGAGGTGAAGGAGCAGGTTCAGCAGATGATCGTCCGTCTTTCGGAATCTTTGCCAAAAGAGCCGTTCAACGATCAAAGGATGCTACAGTTGTCCAGCACACTGATCCGGCATATCGCCGCCTCGCAGTTACAGCTTCCCCCGGGCGCAGCAGCGGATCCGGTCGTGCGCATGCTTGGAGGAGACGACTTGAAAGAACGTCTGCCTGACCTGGCGAACCTTGCCGCGCAGTCAGAAAAGCCGGCAATCAAGGAAGCGGCACTGCTTTCATCTGCGAAGGCCGCGGATGCGGTCGATGGCACGTTCATCAAAGAAACGGTGCGATTCATCATCAAATCATTCGGCTTTCATTATGAAGCGGGAATTACAGGAAAAGGCGCGGAACCGGAAAACTTATCGCAGACGCTCAAGCCGCAGCTCCTTGCGCTTCTCAGTGAGGCGGCTGTCCCTCCAGGCATCAGAGACCTTGCTGAAGCGGCTGTCGCGCGGCTCAATGGCCCTTCCCTCCTGTCAGGGGATACAGGCATGAACCAGCAACTTGTCATGCAAGTGCCCCTAGAGCTCTTCGGCAAGAAAATCGACGCCACCCTGCAATGGAACGGCAGGATGAAAGAGGATGACAAAATCGATCCGGACTATGCACGGGTCCTTTTCTATTTAGATCTTGAAAAACTGAAATCGACTATTGTCGATATGCAGGTCCAAAATAAAGTGGTGACTGTGACTGTCTTTAATGAGCATGAGGCACTCAGCGTAATCGGACTTCCATTGCAGTCACGCTTGAAAGAGGGGCTGCTGTCTGCGGGTTACCAGCTGTCCGGTGTTTTCTTCAAGCCTATTGAAGAGAGGCTTCCTACAACGCAAAGCAAGCCGAAACGGTTTCAAGACGGGAATGGAGTGGATTTCAGAATATGAAAGAGAAGAAGCATGTCCGTTCGGAAGCCGTCGCATTGTCGTATGATCCAAACGGGCTCGGCGCTCCGAAAGTCGTTGCGAAAGGGAAAGGCATGATTGCCGAGAATATCCTGCGGAAGGCGGAAGAGAATGATGTACCGATCCAGCAGGACCCGAGCCTTGTCGAAATGCTCGGTGCTCTGGATATCAACGAGTCGATCCCAGAGCAGCTATACCAGGCTGTCGCTGAAGTGTTTGCCTATATTTATCAGGTGGAGCGCAGGTTTGAAGGCGGACGCTGAAAGGATCTGTCGAAAAAACGCGCCAGTACGGAATACAATTGTGGACAATATATGACATGTTTACTACAATAGATACGGCAGTTAATTATAGTTACAAGTTCGATTGGAGGATGTAAGATGAATATCCATGAATATCAAGGAAAACAGCTGCTGCGCGAGTTCGGTGTTTCTGTGCCGAACGGCCATGTTGCGTTTTCCCCTGACGAAGCTGTAAAAGCGGCAAAAGAACTCGGTACGGATGTTGTCGTTGTCAAAGCGCAAATCCATGCGGGCGGCCGCGGTAAAGCGGGCGGCGTCAAAATTGCGAAGAGCCTAGACGAAGTGCGTGAGTATGCGAAAGAATTGCTTGGCAAAACGCTTGTCACGCATCAGACAGGTCCGGAAGGCAAGGAAGTCAAGCGTCTTTACATCGAAGAGGGATCCGATATCCGCAAGGAATACTACATCGGCCTCGTCATCGACCGTGCAACAGACCGTGTAACACTTATGGGATCTGAAGAAGGCGGCATGGACATCGAGGAAGTCGCTGAAAAATCTCCGGAAAAGATCTTCCGCGAAGTTATCGACCCAGTGATCGGCCTTGCAGGTTTCCAGGCAAGACGCATGGCATTCAACATGAACATCCCAGCTCATCTTGTAAACAAAGCGGCTAAATTCATGATGGGTCTTTACCAGGCATTCATCGAGAAGGACGCTTCAATCGTCGAGATCAACCCGCTTGTTGTGACAGGTGACGATAACGTTGTCGCGCTGGACGCAAAATTCAACTTCGACGATAACGCATTGTACCGTCATAAAGATGTCATGGAACTCCGTGACTTCGACGAAGAGGATCCAAAAGAAATCGAAGCATCCAAATACGACCTCAGCTACATCTCGCTTGATGGCAACATCGGCTGCATGGTAAACGGTGCAGGCCTTGCGATGGCTACGATGGATACGATCAACTACTATGGCGGATCACCCGCGAACTTCCTTGACGTTGGGGGCGGCGCGACTGCTGAAAAAGTTACCGAAGCATTCAAGATCATCCTTTCCGACAAACATGTCAAAGGGATCTTTGTCAACATCTTCGGCGGCATCATGAAGTGTGATGTTATCGCAGAAGGCGTCATCACTGCAGCTAAAGAAGTCGGACTCAGCGTACCTCTTGTCGTCCGTTTGGAAGGAACAAACGTCGAAAAGGGCAAGGCTTTGCTCGGTGAATCAGGTATTAACATCATCGCAGCCGATACAATGGCGGATGGTGCACAAAAGATTGTTGAACTCGTAGGCTAAGAAAGGCAGGGACAAACGATGTCAATTTATATTAATAAAGATACGAAAGTAATCGTACAAGGGATTACCGGTTCAACTGCATTGTTCCATACGAAACAAATGCTTGAATACGGCACGAAAATCGTCGGTGGCGTAACACCGGGCAAAGGCGGCACAGAAGTGGAAGGCGTTCCTGTCTTCAATACTGTGGAAGAAGCGGTCAAAGCGACTGGCGCGAATGTTTCCGTCATCTACGTACCAGCTCCGTTCGCAGCAGATGCGATCCTGGAAGCTGTTGACGCTGAACTTGATATGACAATCTGTATCACGGAACACATCCCTGTTCTCGACATGGTAAAAGTGGTCCGTTATATGGAAGGCAAGAAAACTCGCCTTGTCGGACCGAACTGTCCTGGCGTCATCACGCCGGACGAGTGCAAAATCGGCATCATGCCTGGCTACATCCACACAAAAGGGCATGTCGGTGTCATTTCGCGTTCTGGTACGCTCACATACGAAGCGACTCATCAGTTGAGCCAAGAAGGAATCGGCCAGTCGACTGCAGTCGGCATCGGCGGAGACCCGGTCAATGGCACAAACTTCATCGATGTCTTAAAGGAATTCAATGAAGATCCCGACACATATGCGGTCGTCATGATCGGCGAGATCGGCGGTACTGCTGAGGAAGAGGCAGCTGCATGGATCAAGGCCAACATGACAAAACCGGTTGTCGGCTTCATCGGCGGCCAGACTGCGCCTCCAGGAAAGCGTATGGGCCATGCTGGCGCCATCATTTCCGGCGGCAAGGGTACTGCTGAGGAGAAGATCAAGGCAATGCGTGACGCAGGCATTGAAGTTGCGGACACTCCATCAGTGATCGGTGAAACACTTATTAAAGTCATCAAGGAAAAAGGCCTCTACGATAAGTGTAAAACTCATTAATGAACAGGCGATGCAGTATGCCGAAAGGGCATACTGCATTTTCCTATAAGCAAAAATACGTTCAAGGAGGATGGCATGCTGCTACGTGAAATGGAACATCGTCTTCTGTTGCTTCATTATATTTATCCGGCGCCTGGCAACAGGTTTGAATCGCTTCTGAAGAACGACCCCACTCTTCGAGAACTCATGGCGGCTAAATCCGGCAGAATTGCTGAATTGCTAGGCATTGACAGAAAGAAGGCGGAACGGATCCGCTCGCATATCCAGGAGCTTGCACACACCCCGCTTGCAGACCTCTATGAAAAGCAATCAATAACCCCTATCCCTTTTACTCACACTCTTTATCCATCCATTTTAAAGCAGATGATCGATCCTCCTGCCGTCCTGTACGCCAAAGGGGACCTTGCGCTACTAACCGCTGAACAAAAAGTCGCTGTCATCGGCTCACGCAAGGCGACAGACTACACGAAAGAGGCACTCGCCTTCATTGCGCCGCCTCTTGTCGAAAAAGGGGCGGTCATCGTCTCTGGACTTGCAAGAGGAGCCGACACATATGCCCATGAATCGGCAATTTTCTACGGCGGCAAGACGATCGCTGTTCTCGGGCATGGCTTTTCCCATCTCTATCCAAGAGAAAACCGGAAGCTCGCGGAAGTCATTGCCCAAAATCATCTGCTGCTGACGGAATATCCGCCTTATGTCAAGCCGGCCCGATGGACGTTTCCGATGCGAAACCGGATTATCAGCGGACTTTCAGATGCTGTTGTTGTGACGGAAGCGGCAGAAAAAAGCGGTACAATGATCACGATTGATCACGCCCTGGAGCATGGCAAGACGGTTTATGCCGTTCCAGGCCCTATCACATCGACTTTGTCACACGGCCCTAACAGATTAATCGATGAAGGCGCAAGACCTGTCTGGAACGGTTTTCAGCTTGACTGAATGGATGCTCGAATTTGCATATGAAAACGGGGATCTAATTGAAAAGGTTGATTTTCCTCCGAATCTGTTATACATTACGCAACAGATAATCATTTGAGTTCGCAATCCGATAAACATGGTGAATTGAAACTTCGATAACTTGTTTAAGATAGCATAGTGAACCTCTATGAGGAGGATAAAATCATGGCAGATTACTTAGTGATAGTTGAATCGCCCGCGAAAGCGAAGACGATCGAACGGTACTTAGGAAAAAAGTATAAAGTTCTCGCTTCTATCGGGCATTTGCGCGATTTGCCGCGCAGCCAGATGGGCGTGGATACCGAAAATAATTATGAACCGAAATACATTACAGTCCGCGGGAAAGGCCCGATCTTGCAGGAACTGAAGAAAGAAGCAAAAAAAGCGAAAAAAGTCTTTCTCGCAGCCGACCCTGACCGCGAAGGGGAAGCAATCGCGTGGCATCTCGCCCATCAGCTCGGCATCGATGTCGATTCCGATTGCCGGGTCGTTTTCAACGAAATAACGAAAGACGCCATCAAGGAATCATTCAAGCATCCGCGAGCCATCAATATCAACCGGGTGGATGCACAGCAGGCGAGACGCGTGCTGGACCGACTGGTCGGCTATAACATCAGTCCGATCCTTTGGAAAAAGGTGAAGAAGGGTTTGTCTGCGGGCCGTGTACAATCTGTTGCGCTCCGGCTGATCATCGATCGGGAAAAGGAAATCAAGGAATTTCAGCCTGAAGAATATTGGACGATTACCGGGAAGTTCGAAAAGGGCGGCAAGTCATTCGACGCCTCGTATTATGGCGATCGAGAAAGTAAAGTGAAACTGACGGATAAGGATCAAGTGGATGCTGTCCTCGGGAAGCTGGATGGCAATGAATTTGAAATTGTAAACGTTGTCAAAAAAGAGCGTAAACGCAATCCCTCTCCGCCATTCACGACATCCTCCCTCCAGCAGGAGGCTGCCCGTAAACTCAATTTCCGGGCACGGAAGACGATGATGCTTGCGCAGCAGCTATACGAAGGGATCACGATCGGCAAAGAAGGCAGCGTCGGTTTGATCAGCTATATGCGTACCGACTCCACCCGGATTTCCGAAACCGCACGCACTGAGGCGAAATCATTCGTCGATACGATGTATGGCAAGGAATTCAGCGCAACCGGTACAACCGCTAAGCCGAAAGCGAAGGAAGGCGCAAATACACAGGACGCCCACGAAGCAGTCCGCCCGACGTCTGTCATGCGCACACCGCAGGCGATGAAGGAATATCTGTCGCGCGACCAGTACCGGCTCTATAAGCTGATTTGGGAACGATTCGTCGCAAGCCAGATGGCTCCTGCCATCCTTGATACCGTGACGGCGGACCTGGCAAATGGGGACGTCCGGTTCCGTGCGAGCGGTTCTGAAGTGAAGTTCCAAGGTTTCATGAAAGTATATATTGAGGGTGACGATGACCAGGCAGAGGAAAAGGATTCGATCCTTCCGCCGCTTGAGAAGGACGAAAAAGTCAAGAGCCAGGACATCGATCCGAAACAGCACTTCACGCAGCCGCCTCCGCGCTATTCGGAAGCGCGCCTCGTAAAGACGCTGGAAGAACTGGGTATCGGGCGGCCATCGACGTATGCACCGACGCTTGATACGATCCAGAAGAGAGGATATGTCACGCTGGACGCGAAACGTTTCGTGCCGACGGAGCTTGGCGAGATCGTGCATCAGGCAGTCAGCCAATATTTCCCCGATATCGTGAATATTGAATTCACAGCAGATATGGAGAAGAACCTGGACTCTGTAGAAGAAGGGGAAGTGCCGTGGAAGCACGTCATAGACAACTTCTACCAGGAGTTTGAGCAGCACTTGAAAGTGGCTGACGAAGAGATGGAGAAGATTGAGATCAAAGACGAACCGGCGGGTGAAGATTGTGAAAAATGCGGTTCGCCCATGGTCTTCAAGATGGGCCGTTACGGTAAATTCATGGCTTGTTCAAACTTCCCGGATTGCCGAAATACAAAAGCGATCGTCAAACCGATCGGTGTGACCTGCCCTTCTTGCAAAGAAGGCCAGGTCGTAGAACGCAAGAGCAAAACAAAACGGATCTTCTACGGATGCGACCGGTACCCAGAGTGCGAATATGTGTCGTGGGATAAGCCGATTTCCCGTCCTTGTCCGAAGTGTGAGAGTACGTTAGTCGAAAAACGCCTTAAAAAAGGCGTCCAGATCCAATGTACAGAGTGCGACTACAAGGAAGCCGTCCAAGAATAACCTGATCATCATGTCGCTAATCCTTTTAAGGCAATGTGATTGATCCGAGCTGTGTACGGAGTGTACAACACGTGCTTTGCCATACACATGAGATGCTGCCCTTACTTCAGGGCAGCTCTTTCTTGTTGTAAAATAAATGGATAGGATAACTGGAAATTGAACAAACTGTGACTAATTATTGAAAAACGAACATAAATGCTATAACATCAAAACGAATCTATTGCACTGCGAGTATTGGATAAGGTATAGTGAATCGTGGATGACTTTTGAAAAGAGTGAGTAGTCGAGATTTTCAAGTATTCATGAATTCTAGAAAAGAGATGCATTCTAAAAATTACCATTACATATTATTGCATGTTAATTCATTTTTCTGGTATAATGTGACTGCGTTTCATTCCGGAGGTGGGTTGCTTGATTCAATCGACAGCTGATATCCTTGCCGCGTATATATCTTACATACGGCTTGAGAAGAATTATTCATCTCTGACGGTACTGAACTGTGAAACGGATCTTGATGAATTTCTAGGCTTTTTACAAGCAGAAGGAATTGAAGATCTTGCTGATGTCTCCTACCAAGTCGCACGGCTCTTTGTAACAAGGCTTTACGATAGAGGGTTATCCCGCGGCACAATCTCCAACAAGATCTCATCACTCCGCTCATTCTACAAGTTTGCTCATGCACGCTTTGGGGTAGATGATAAGGCGTTCCGATTGTTGCATCGTCCGAAGAAGGAAGAGCGACTTCCGGCTTTTTTTTATGAGCAGGAAATGGAGGAGCTGTTCAAGGCTTGTGAAGGTGATGATCCAAAATCGGTACGTGACCTTGCGCTTCTTGAATTGCTGTATGCGACAGGCATGCGGGTCAGTGAACTGACGTCTCTTAAAGTCGGCGACATTGACCAGTCCCTTGGGATTGTCCTGGTCATGGGTAAAGGCCGGAAGGAGCGATATATCCCATTCGGAAGCTATGCACAGGACGCGTTGGAAACGTATTTGACTGATAGCCGTCCTATCATTATGAGAAGAACGGATCATCCTGTTCTTTTCGTCAATATGCGGGGCAATCCCCTTACAGTCCAGGGCGTCGGCTATATACTGAATGAGTTGCTCCGTAAAGCTGCCATTCATTCAAAAATACACCCGCACAAGATTCGCCATTCGTTCGCTACCCATTTGCTGACGAACGGAGCGGATATGCGGTCTGTACAGGAATTGCTCGGCCATAGCCATTTATCGTCGACCCAGGTGTATACACATGTCACAAAGGATCATTTGCGGAAGACGTATATGAATACGCATCCGCGCGCATAGGAGGATGAGTGAATTGATGGAATTCCATTCAACGACGATTTTCGCCATTCGCCATAAAGGCATCTGCGCGATGTCCGGAGACGGACAGGTGACGATGGGGGAATCAGTCGTCATGAAACATACTGCAAAGAAAGTGCGACGGCTTTTCGGCGGTAAAATCATCGCCGGGTTTGCAGGCTCCGTTGCAGATGCATTCACACTTTTTGAACTATTCGAAGGAAAACTTGCTGAATTTAATGGGAACCTTGAACGTGCTTCCGTTGAGCTTGCGAAGGAATGGCGCGGAGATAAAATTTTGAGGAAATTGGAAGCGATGCTCCTCGTTGCGGATAAAGATCGTCTGCTTCTAGTTTCAGGGACTGGCGAAGTGATCGAGCCGGATGATGGAATATTAGCGATCGGATCCGGAGGGAATTATGCCCTTGCCGCGGGAAGAGCGCTGAAAAAGTACGCAGGCGATTCATTGACTGCAGAGCAGATCGCCAAGGCCTCACTTGAAACGGCCGCTGAGATCTGTGTCTACACGAATGACCAGATCATTGTGGAGGTGCTGGATTGATGGCAAAGACAGAACTGACCCCTCGTGAACTGACCGCCTACCTCGACCGCTATATCGTCGGCCAGGATAATGCGAAGAAAGCAGTGGCCATTGCGATACGGAACCGGTACAGGCGCAGTCTTCTGACTGATGACGAAAAGCGGGAGATTATCCCTAAGAACATTTTAATGATCGGGCCGACGGGCGTCGGTAAAACGGAGATTGCAAGACGGATCGCCCGCCTTGTCCGCGCGCCGTTCGTAAAAGTCGAGGCGACAAAATTCACGGAAGTCGGCTATGTCGGAAGAGACGTGGAATCGATGGTGCGTGACCTTGTCGAGGACAGTGTCCGGATTGTAAAGACAGAAATGCGAGAAGCGGTCAAGGATCAAGCGGCGAGACAGGCGGAAGAACGGCTTGTTGAATTGCTCGTTCCTGAAAAGAAGAAAAAGGGGAATATGCAAAACCCATTTGAAATGCTTTTCGGTCAAAAGAACCAGGCGGAAGAGCCCGATCAAAATGAAGTGAACGAAGTACGGCAGAAACGCTCGCAGATCAAAGAGCGGCTGCTTGCAGGCGACCTTGAGGACGAGATGATCACAGTCGACGTCACCATGCAGCAACCGTCCATGTTCGATGCCCTTCAAGGATCCGGGATGGAGCAGATGGGCGCCAGCATGCAAGATGCGCTTTCATCCCTCATGCCAAAAAAGACTGCGAAACGGAAAATGAAAGTGAAAGATGCGCGTAAAGTGCTGGAAGCGGAAGAAGCGGATAAACTGATTGATCATGATGAGATTGCGCGGCGGGCAATTGAAGCAGCTGAACAGTCGGGGATCATTTTCATTGATGAAATGGATAAAATAGCTAGCAGAAGCGGCGGAGGCTCTTCAGCGGATGTGTCTCGTGAAGGCGTCCAGCGTGATATTCTGCCGATTGTCGAAGGCTCCACAGTAACGACAAAATACGGTGCGGTCAAGACGGATTTCATCCTATTCATCGCTGCTGGCGCTTTCCATATGTCCAAACCGTCGGATATCATACCCGAGTTGCAAGGCCGGTTCCCGATTCGCGTGGAACTTGATAAATTGACGAAGGATGATTTTGTCCGCATTTTGAAGGAGCCTGATTTTTCGCTGTTGCATCAATATGAACGGCTGCTGGGGACGGAGGATGTCCATATCGAATTCATGGAAGATGCGATTGAGCGACTTGCCGAAATTGCGACAGAAGTGAATGACACTACGGAAAACATTGGTGCGAGACGCTTACATACGATACTTGAGAAACTGCTTGAGGAATTATCGTTCGAGGCGGCAGACATCGGTCCGGCCACCATCAAGATCACTGTTGCATATGTCGATGAAAAGTTGAAAAATATCGTACAAGATAAAGATTTGTCACATTTTATCCTGTAAACAAGTCTTTTGAGTGTATAAAACGATTAAAAAGCTTTAGAATATTCATAAGCCCTATTGTCCAAAATTAAGGAGGAAGAAAGATGTCTTTATTAGCAAAAACACGTAAAATTAACGCAATGTTACAAGAATCAGCAGGGAAACCGGTCAACTTCAAGCAGATGGCAGAAAAACTTAGTTCTGTTATCGAGTGCAATGCATTCATCGTAAGCCGTAAAGGGAAGTTGCTCGGCCTTGAAATACATCAGCAAATCGAAAACGAGCGTATGAAACAAATGTTCGAAGACCGTAAATTCCCAGAGGAATACACAAATAAGCTATTTGAAGTGAAGGAAACTTCTTCAAACCTTGATGTTTATAGTGATTACACAGTTTTCCCTGAAGAAGAGCGTGAGATATTCAAAGATGGTTTGACTACAATCGTTCCGATCATCGGCGGCGGCGAGCGTCTTGGCACATTGCTGCTAGCACGTCTTGAGCAAGAGTTTCAAGAAGATGATTTGATCCTTGCTGAGTACGGAGCCACTGTTGTCGGCATGGAAATCCTCCGTGAAAAAGCGGAAGAGATCGAACAGGAGGCGCGCAGCAAAGCAGTCGTCCAAATGGCTATCAATTCATTGTCATACAGTGAACATGAAGCGATCGAACATATCTTCAAAGAACTTAACGGCAGCGAAGGTCTGCTCGTAGCATCGAAAATCGCTGACCGCGTCGGCATCACTCGCTCGGTCATCGTCAACGCTCTCCGTAAACTAGAGAGTGCTGGCGTCATCGAGTCCCGTTCGCTTGGAATGAAAGGGACATACATTAAAGTATTGAACAGCAAATTCCTTGAGGAACTTCAAAAGCATAATAAGTAATATAAACGGCACCCCTCTCTTTTAGGAGAAGGGGTGCTTTATTTTTGTTATTTATATGGTTCATTAGAATCATTTTTTTGCTGTATTGCTAACTAGTAATATTCTCCTGAAGAACTATACATGTTTTGAACAAATTAATTAAAAAGGCTGTTTTGAACCATAAGAAATTCATCATAAAAGATAGACATATTCCTTCCTAATGGATAAAATAAAATATATGTCGTTTTTAATAGAATCAAGTCGAAGCTATATACTTAATTAAACATAGTTTAAGAATGTCCTAGAGGTGAATTTAATGAATATATACGGATCCACCATATCCTTGCTTGAGAGAGGTTTGGACTTCTCGTCTACAAAAGGAAAAGCGATTGCACAGAATATCGCTAATGTCGATACTCCTAACTACCAGGCGAAACATGTCGAGTTCCGGGAAGCCTTCAACCGGGCGAAAGAACAGTCGCTTGGCGCCTATCGGACAGATGCAAGACATTTTGATTTCAAGAATAAACCTGTAAACCAAAGCATACAGGGATCCCTGCCTTGGAAATATCAGCAGGACGGGAACGGGGTCGACATGGATAAAGAGCAGGCGGACCTAGCGGCAAACCAGATCTATTATAATGCGCTTGTCGAGCGGTTGAATGGGAAGTTCAACAGCATGCAATCTGTCATTAAAGGAGGACGCTGACCATGAGTATTTTTCATAGCTTGAACACTTCTGCTTCAGCACTTACCGCCCAGCGTCTTCGAATGGACGTCATTTCGTCCAATATGTCAAATGTTGAAACGACGCGCGGCAAAATGGTCGACGGCGAGTGGCAGCCTTACCGGCGGAAAACCGTGACACTTATGCCGAAAGAAGGCCAATTCTCCTCCATGCTGGGCGCGGCAATCGGCAGGACGGCTAAAGGTTCAGCGGGCAATGGAGTAAAAGTTTCGAATATCACTGAAGATACACGGACACCGTTTAAGCTCGTCTACAACCCCTCGCACCCTGATGCAAACGAAGAAGGGTATGTACAGATGCCAAACGTAGACCCGCTTAGAGAAATGATTGACTTGATGTCTGCAACTCGTTCATATGAGGCAAATGTGACAGTGTTGAACGCGAATAAATCGATGCTCATGAAAGCACTGGAAATCGGAAAATAATCTGTTAGGAGATGTATATGATGGCAATACCTTCAATCGCCGCCAGCGGCCTTAGCAGCATGGCTGCTGCTCGTCCTGCTTTGAAAACGACGCCTGCCGAAGCGCAAAAAAGCTTCGGTTCTTTTCTGAAAGAAGCAATCCATGATGTAAATGCGCAACAGATCGAATCTGACCGCTTGACGGAAAAACTGGTCACAGGCCAGGAAGTGGATTTGCACAATGTGATGATAGCGGCACAAAAAGCGTCGATCGCCTTGAACGCGACGATGGAAATGCGAAATAAAGTCGTGGAAGCCTATCAGGAAATCATCAGAATGCCAGTCTGATTCACCGGACGCGCATGAAATTTATGAAGTATTGATAATGACAAGCTGACCGGGGGATTACAATGAAAGAAAGATTGGCGAAAATCAGGGCGGATCTTGTCCAGTTCTGGTCAAGCCGCACGAAAAAACAAAAAATAACATACATCGCATCGATTATCGCTGTCATTCTGATCGCTGCTTTTCTGACGTACTTCTTGTCACGTACTGAATACGCACCTCTCTATAAAGACGTCTCGCGTGCCGAGGTCGGGAGGATCAAGGAATCGCTGGATGCACAAGGAGTGCCAAGCCAGATTGCTCCAGGCGGCACATCAATCCTCGTGCCGAAAGAACGGGTGGATGATCTCCTCGTCACCCTCGCGGCCGAAGGGTTCCCGAATTCAGGGATGATCGATTACTCGTTTTTCGCGCAGAACGCAGGGTTCGGAACGACGGACAACGAGTTCAACATGATCAAGCAAAGTGCCATGCAGACTGAGCTAGCGAAGCTTGTAAAGGGAATCGAAGGTGTGAAAGATGCACAGGTGAACTTGACGTTGCCGACTGAAAGTGTCTTCCTGAACGACAGCGTACAGAAATCCAGTGCTGCCATTATGTTGAAAACTGAACCGGGATATCAGTTTACAGAACAGCAGATCAACGGCTTGTATAAGCTGGTATCGAAAAGTGTCCCTAACCTGTCGACAGACGATATTGTGATCATGAACCAGTATTTCGAATACTACGATCTGAAATCGCCAAGTACAGCATCAGGTCCGAACGCTAATGACCAGATGACAATCCAGAAAACAATCGAGCGCGACCTTCAGCGGAAAGTGCAGATGATGCTCGGAGCGATGGTTGGTCAAGACAAAGTCGTCGCCACTGTGACGACCGATATCGATTTCAAGCAAGAGAACCGCGAGGAGAACCGAGTGGAGACAGTGGATGCGGATCACGACAGTCTCGCCATCAGCATCCAGCGGGTGACGGAATCCTTCTCGGGCAGCGGAGCCATGCCTGGCGGAACGCCTCAAGGAGAGGATCCGACCGATAATAACACAGGCTATGTGGAAGGAAACACGTCAGACGGTGATTATGAGCGGCTGGAAGAGACGATCAACAATGAAGTGAACCGTATCCGCAAAGACATAGTGGAAAGTCCTTACAAAATTCGCGACATCGGCATCCAGGTCATCGTGGAACCTCCTAACCCGGGAGATGCACAATTGACGCCAGAAGTGGAAGAAGGGATCCGCACTATCCTTGGAACGATTGTCAGGACTTCCATCGATAAGACATATGTGCCGGCGGACTCGGATGATGCCTATTGGAACAGTAAGATTGCTTTGACAGCCCAGACGTTCAATGGAAAAGAGACAACACCTGCTGAGCCACGCACTGCGATCCCTTGGTGGGTTTACGCAATCGGCGGTGCATTGCTTCTCGTAATCGGCATTCTGATCTTCGCTTATTTCCGTAAACGCCGGAAAGAACAGGAGCTGGAAGAAGAATTGATTCTTGAAGAGCAGCGGGAAGCGCTCAATGTCGACGATATTAATGTCGAACAGGAGACAGAAGCATCGCTCAGAAGGAAGCAGCTCGAAAAGATGGCGAAAGAGAAGCCGGAAGAATTCGCAAAACTACTACGGACATGGATTGCCGAGGATTGACGGAGGGATGAACAGTGGTAAAGAAAGATAAAGGGATGACCGGCAAGCAGAAAGCTGCACTCCTTCTCATATCACTCGGCCCGGAAGTGTCAGCGGCCGTCTATAAACACCTGAATGAGGAAGAGATCGAGCGGCTGACACTTGAAATCTCCAGTGTGAAAAAAGTGGATTCTGCGGTCAAGGAAGAGATTATCGAAGAATTCCATAACATCGCTCTTGCGCAAGATTATATTACGCAGGGCGGCATTGGCTATGCGAAGACAGTCCTTGAGAAGGCACTCGGCAAGGAGCATGCACAAGCCATCATCAACAGGCTGACTTCTTCCCTTCAAGTGCGTCCGTTCGACTTCGCAAGGAGAGCGGATCCAGGGCAGATCCTCAATTTTATTCAAAACGAACACCCGCAGACAATCGCGCTCATCCTTTCCTATTTGGAAGCGGAACAGGCAGGCATGATCCTCTCCTCCCTGCCGCAGGAAGTGCAGGCAGATATCGCAAAACGGATCGCTACGATGGATTCCACTTCACCGGAAGTCATCAGTGAGATCGAGGCTGTTCTCGAAAGGAAGCTGTCTTCCACAGTGACACAGGACTATACGGAGACCGGCGGGGTGGATGCGGTTGTCCAGGTGCTTAACGGTGTCGACCGGTCAACGGAGAAAACGATCCTCGATGCGCTTGAAATACAGGATCCTGAGCTTGCGGAAGAAATACGGAAACGGATGTTTGTATTCGAAGATATTGTCACTCTTGACAACCGTTCGATCCAGCGCATCATCCGTGAATGTGAAAACGAGGATCTCATCTTGTCGATGAAAGTGTCGAGTGAGGAAGTGAAGGAAATCCTCTTCAAGAACATGTCACAGCGGATGGCGGAGTCGTTCCAGGAAGAGATGGATGTCATGGGGCCCGTCAGGCTGCGAGATGTGGAAGAAGCGCAAAGTCGCATCGTTTCCATCATCCGCAGACTGGAGGACTCTGGTGAGATCATCATAGCTCGCGGTGGAGGGGATGACGTAATTGTCTAAGATTTTTCGATCAGATCAGACAGTGTCCGATTCGGAAAATGTGCGACCGATCGTTATACGAAGTATGCGTCCAGAGACACAGGAAGGCATGCAGGAGACGATCTCCATGGACGCCGTCCTTCTTGAGAGGGACAGGCTTCTCGGGGAAGCGAAGAAAAAGATGGACGCTGAATTACAATCCATTGAACGGATGAGGGAAACAGTGGCAGCTGATATAGCTGCCATGCAGGAGGCATGGCAGCAGGAAAAAGCTGCGCTTCAACAGCAGGCTTATGAGGAAGGATTCCAGGTGGGCTACGAGGAAGGGCGCAGCAAAGCCCTTGCAGACATGTCGGGTGCAATCGAAAAAGCGAATGCTATCACAGAAATGTCCGAAGAGAACGCATCGAAATATATCGACAGCCAGGAGCGGGTCATCTTGGAGCTCGCCATGCGGGCAGCCTCCCGTATTCTTGGCAAGGCAATTGAGGACGACGAGGAAACATTCCTCTCCATTGTGCGGAGAGGTCTGAAGGAAGCCAGGGAAATGAAAGACATCAGACTGTATGTACCGACGGACCGGTACCGCCTTGTTTCCGAGAACAGGGCAGAACTTGCAGCGATCTTCCCGCCTGATGTTCCGTTCCTCATTTTTGCAAATGAGGACTTCGATCAGGATGAGTGTACGATTGAAACGAATCATGGAAGAATTGTAGTCGGCATTGATGAACAATTGAACGAATTGAAAGAAGCATTAGTAGAACTTTTGGAAAGCGGGGAATGACGTTGAGAAAAGCGGAAGATCTGACGGAGCTAATCCCGAAACTCAACACATTCAGAAAGTACGGCCGCGTGGCACGCGTAGTTGGTCTGATGATCGAATCACAAGGTCCGGAAAGTTCAATCGGCGACGTCTGTTACATCCATCTGAACAATAATGCGACCGGAGAAGCGATCATGATGGCGGAAGTCGTCGGATTTCGGGAAGAGATTGTCATTCTGATGCCGTTTTCAAACATCCATGACATATCAAGCGGCTGCCTGGTCGAATGCACCGGCAAGCCGCTTGAAGTGAAAGTCGGCATGAACCTCATCGGCAAAGTGCTTGATTCGATGGGCAGGCCGTTTGACGGCGGACAGCTGCCGAAGGGGCTGGCGACAGTCCGGACGGAAGCGGATCCCCCGAATGTCATGAGCCGTAAGCCGATAGATGAAAAGCTTGCAGTCGGCGTCAAAGCGATTGACGGGATGCTGACGGTAGGCAGTGGTCAGCGTGTAGGGATTTTCGCCGGATCGGGCGTCGGAAAGAGCACTTTGCTCGGGATGATCGCTCGGAATACGACAGCTGATCTGAATGTCATCGGACTGATCGGAGAACGCGGAAGGGAAGTCCGGGAATTCATTGAACGGGATCTCGGTCCGGAAGGGCTCAAGAGGACAATCGTTGTCGCGGCCACTTCCGACCAGCCGGCCCTCATGCGGATCAAAGGGGCCTTCACTGCGACCGCCATTGCCGAGTATTTCCGAGATAAAGGCATGAACGTCATGCTGATGATGGATTCGGTCACCCGTGTTGCGATGGCTCAGAGGGAAATCGGGCTAGCCGTCGGGGAACCCCCGGCAACAAGGGGCTATACTCCATCCGTCTTCTCTATACTTCCTAAGCTGCTTGAACGCACGGGAACGAATGATAAAGGGGCGATCACAGCATTCTACACCGTGCTCGTCGATGGGGACGATATGAATGAACCGATCGCTGATGCAGTGCGGGGTATACTTGACGGACATATCGTGCTGGACCGGACGTTAGCGAATAAGGGGCAGTACCCGGCGATCAATGTTCTGAAAAGCGTCAGCCGTCTCATGAACCATATCGCAAGTCCGGAACATGTCAAGGCGGCAGAACGGCTCCGAGAAATGTACTATACCTATAACAAGTCGGAAGATCTGATCAACATCGGTGCCTATAAGCGAGGCACCTCGAAAGATATCGACGAGGCGATCGACTACGAACCGCTGATCACGGACTATTTGAAGCAGAGCTATAAAGATAACGTCAGCATGGAGGACAGCATCGAAGAGCTCGTTGCTCTAGCGTCAGGAGGCGGAAGACGATGAAGTCGTATGAATACAGGTTTGAGAAAGTCCTGGTATACCGCGAACAAGAAAAAACCGAAACCGAGACGGAATACAAGCAGGCGGTGGATGAATTTGAAACGATCGCCACGGAGCTGTACGAACTCCTGAAAAAGAAGGAAGAGGTCATATTCGAGCAACAGGAGAAGATGACGGTCGGCTTTTCGGTGACTGACATGCATCATTATGCCCGTTTTATTGAGAGTCTGGAAAAAAGGATCGACACTCTCCAGCAACTCGTCATGAAAGCCAGGTCGAAAATGGTCTGGTTCGAGAACAAGCTGCTGGAAAAGACGATTGAAGTGAAGAAATACGAAAAGATGAAAGAGAAGGACCTGGACAGATATAAGTTCGAAGCCGGCCAGGCAGAGGCGAATCTGATGGATGAACTATCCACTCAAAAGCACAGCAGACGGGAAAACGGGTGGTAATGAAGTGAAAAAAACTAATGACTTGAACGAAGAGCTTGGCAAGAGCCGTAAATCAGTGGGCTTTCTGCAAATCTTGCTGCTTTGGGTGCTGATCCCTCTTCTTTTTGCATCTGCTGTCCTGCTCGTCATAGCGAAGGTGGCGGACATCAATGTATTTGATAAAGCAAGTGAATTTACGGAATCCATCCCTTTCCTGAAGGATAAAGAGCATGCAGGAGAGCATGAAGCGGATTTTGTCATAGAAGACAGGGTCGTGACGCTTCAAGCAGAAATCAAGGAAAAAGAAGCGGAACTGACAAGCTTGCAAGAAGAGCTGGACCAGTCCAAGAAGGGCCAGGAAGAGCTGCTTGCCAAACAGAAAGAGCTTCTAGCAGAAATTGAGTCGCTTAAACATTCGAAAGACGACAATGCCAAAGCGAACAAAGAAATTGTGACGACATTCGAAAAGATGTCGGCGAAATCGGCGGCACCCGTCCTGACAAAAATGAGTGATGCCGAAGCGATTGAGATATTGACGAAGCTGAAGCCTGACACATTGGCGTCAATTTTAGAAAAAATGTCGCCAGAAGATGCGGCAAAGTATACAAGTTTGATGACGAAGTGACGATAATAATAATGTGCTTTGTCGAATGGAGAGGAGGTGTAACAAAACGTGAATATTGGAGCTTTGCAATCCATCGTCAGCATGCCGGCAAGTGCGGGGAATGTGCCGCAGCTGACTCAGGCTGGAGCAAGCCAGGCGTTCGGTACTGTATTTTCAGGATTTTTGGCGGGAAGCGCACCAGTTGGGGTTAAACCAGCCGATAGCTTACCGAGCATACAGCCAGGCACAATTGAGGCGATTTTCCAGGCGGATGATTTACAAACATTAGGCCAGGCATTCAGCGAATTGCAAAATGGTGCTGAGGAAGCCGTTATGGAAAAGCTGGACGGCGCTTTGAATGTATCTTTGAAGGACATTGCCGGTACATTTTCCAAAGAACCAGAGAAGCTTTTGGGTCAGCTGAAAGATCTGCTTGAAGAGGCAGGGGTATCTGATGAAAGGATCAATCAATTCGATGGTTCTGTTCCTGTCTGGACATTGCTTAGCCTGATCGATGAAGTGGCGCCGAAATTCTTTGAGGATTTGACTGCTTCTTTGACCGGAGAAAAAATGAAATTGTCTCAGCAGGATGCAACTGCTATATTGTCAATGCTGAAATCAATCGATCTAATTGCACCAAAGACAGACATGACGCTTCAGATGGAACAGAAACTGGCAAGCTTTCAAACTTTCATGAATACTGCGGCTGAGCAGTTTGGCGAAAAAATGGCCAAAGTGGAAAATGGAAAGTTGGAGAAAAAGTTAGCTCATAAGACATTTACTAATACCCATCTTGCAAACTTGATAAACACAGTAGAATCTCAACCGATTGCTATATCAAATTCAAGCCAGAATACGCCTAACAACATGGAAGTTATCTTGAAACAAAATGGACTTAAGCAAGATGACACCAGCGAACCAGTCATCTTAGATACACAGGCAGGCAAGCCGAATGCAGACCCGTCAAGTAAATCAGCGGATTCTAGTGTAAGTTTAGGAACGGTCCACTCTGGAAACCAGACAGCAAAAGCTGAATTCACCTTACAAGAAACACCGCAAACAAGCCGCAGTGAGACATTAATGCGCGAGCTGCAGACATTGTTCAAACGGTCGAACTTCGGCCAGGCGGGCGGTTCCAACAGGCTGCTTGTAAAGTTATATCCGGAGCATCTTGGCCAAGTGCGGATCGAGCTGCATGAGTCGAACGGCATTATGACAGCGAGAATATTGGCTTCGTCGCTTCAGGCGAAAGAGATGCTGGACAGCCAAATGCATCAATTGCGGCACGCCTTGAGTCAGCAGAACTTGCAGGTGGAGCGAATCGATATTGCTCAATCGATCCAAGAGACTTCCAAAAACGAGCGCGAACAGTCATTCAATGATCAGTTCAAGCGCGAACAGCAGCAAGAAGAGGGAAAGCAAGGAGACTCCTCAGAAACCGAGACGAGTTTTGAAGAGTATCTGATCGAACTGGAGGTGTAGAGAATGGAACAAAAACCGATCACGGAATCGATGTTCTTGATTAATAAACAGCGGGATCAGCGAAAAACAGGGCCAGGCACAATGGACAAGGATGCATTCATGAAAATTTTAATTGCCCAATTGCAAAACCAGGACCCGACAAATCCGATGAAAGATAATGAGTTCATCGCCCAAATGGCGCAATTCAGTTCGCTGGAGCAGTCCATGAACCTCTCAAAAGCATTCGAGAAGTTTGCGGAAGCACAGAATCAAACACAGCTTATCCAGTACAACCAATTCGTAGGGAAAAACGTCAGGTGGCATGAGCTGACCGATCAGAAAGACGATGCCGGCAAGCCTGTCATCAATGAAGGCACAGGCGTGATCCAGTCCGCTAAATTCGTAGATGGATCTGTCGTGTTCACAATGGCTGACGGAAAAGAATTGACGCCCGGCAATATATCAGAAGTACTTTCTGGCGGAGACACAAGCAACAGCCTCGTCGAAGCGAGCATGCTGATCGGCAAGACGATCGGTTACATGGACGGAGAAACGGAAAAGACGGGCACTGTCACCTCCGTGTCAAACAAAGAGGGCAAGCTGCAATATATCCTTGCTGACGGAAGCCGTATTGAAGGGACTCAATTTGTCTCGATAAGCCAATAAAAGGAGCGATTGTATGGAAAAAATCAATATCCATCGCGTTCCCGCCCAGCCGCTCATCCGAACAAAATCGTCCAAACAACAAATGAAGCCACTGGATTCTTTTCAAGATCAGCTGACGAAAGTGCTCAGTCATGAGCCGCTAAAAATCAGCAAACATGCAAGTGACAGATTGAACCAGCGGAACATCCACATAACAGAAGCAGAATGGGCAAAAGTCACGGAGAAAGTGAATGAGGCGAAACAGAAGGGAATCAAAGAATCGCTCGTACTGATGGAGAAGGCAGCGCTCATCGTCAGCGCCAAAAATGCCACCGTCATCACAGCGATGGATCGCATGGAAGCGAAAGACCAGCTGTTCACCAATATAGACGGCACAATCGTGCTCGCTTGACCGGCAGGACCTCCGAAAGAGGATGCCGCCGCACTGCCGACTGACAGAGGCAGATGCACTTACAATCCGAGAGGGGAAACAATAAAATGTTACGATCGATGTATGCAGGAATTTCAGGGATGAAAAACTTTCAAACAAAACTTGATGTAATAGGAAATAATATTGCAAACGTTAATACTTACGGGTTTAAAAAGGGACGTACTGTATTTAAAGACTTGTATTCACAGACGGTTGCGGGGGCCTCTGCACCTGGAGAAAACCGCGGCGGTGTTAACGCTAAGCAAGTTGGATTAGGAGCTCAGTTGGCTACAATTGACACAATTCATAGTGCAGGTTCTACACAATTTACTGGGAATACACTTGACTTAGCAATAGAAGGTGACGGATTCTTTAGATTACAAGATAGAGAAGAAGGTGATTATGTCTATACACGTGCAGGGAATTTTTACTTGGATAGCGGAGATGGAGATACCGCCAAAATCGTTGATGGAGATGGTAGGTATCTGATTGATTCGGATGGAGGAGTTATTGAAATTGATTTAAAGGCAACCAATCTTTCAATTGGTCAAAATGGAGTAGTAAGTTTTGTTGTAGATGGTGCACTTGAGTCATGGGAAAGCCCTATTGGAGTAGTAAGATTTAGTAATCCAGGTGGTCTCGAAAAAGTGGGCGGTAATATGTATCGGGAAAGTCCAAACTCAGGAGAACCATCAGAAGATTTAGTACCATTGGAAGAAGGTAATGGAGCAATTAAATCCGGCTCACTCGAAATGTCCAACGTAGACCTTTCCGAAGAATTCACAGAAATGATCGTCGCCCAGCGCGGTTTCCAGGCAAACACCCGGATCATCACAACATCCGACGAAATCCTCCAGGAACTCGTCAACTTGAAACGCTAATTTATATAATTACGATATCCGTTTTTAACTTGTGCAGCAGCTTGAAGTGGAAGGCGGCGACTCCGGTGGGAACAGCGCGAGCTGAAGACCCCGCATGAGCAAAGCGACGAGGAGGCTGAAGCCGTGCCCACGGAAAGCGTCCGCCTGGAACGGAAAGCTGCGGTTTCTGATTAAGAGGTGGTGATTTTTGACAAAAACCACCACTGAAATTATTAATATTTTTATATACTACCAATCAACCAGCATATATAATAGGTATAAAAGGAGGGTCGGGCCGGCTCTGTGCCCGGCCCCTTACATATGATTGAAGTGACTCGATTGAATGGAACGACGTTCATGTTGAACGCCTTGTACATAGAGAAGGTCGAATCGTCGCATGACACGACGATCACGCTGACGTCTGGCGTCAAATATGTGGTACGCGACAAGCCGGAGACCATCCAGCGGCGTATGATCGAATTTTATAAGGCGGTTCAGCTGTTAGCGAATCCGCATCTCCGGGGTGAAGAAGATGAAGAATAAAGCACTTACGATCACATTGATCATCTTAGTCGTCATTACGTTGGTCGGTATTGTCGGCCTCATTCTGGCGCTCCAGTTCAATAAGAACGCAGACGGGCCAAAAGAGCCGTCCATAGATGAAATCATCGAGGCGTCCGTCGATGTTCCAGAAATCACAACGAATCTTGCAGGTAAACAATTCATCCGCATTTCGTTGAAAATCCAAACAGAAAACAAGAAAGCAGCAGAAGAACTGACAAAGCGAGATTTCCAGGTGAATAACATTGTCATCCAGGAATTATCCGAGATGACGGCTGAGGAGCTTGAAGGGAAAGCCGGAAAACAGGCTTTTGAAGATGCAATCAAAGCCGAGCTCAACCCGCTGATGCGGGAGGGCGACATTCAAAAGGTTTATATTGTCTCGTACATCATTCAGTAAGATGACGGATCACAGAAATAGCTTAGACAGCTTAGTAGATTTTTAGAATCGGTATGCCGGGGAGGTGGACATATGTCGGGAGATATTTTATCCCAAAGTGAAATAGATGCGCTGTTATCCGCGTTGTCGACAGGTGAAATGACCGCTGAGGAAATGAAGAAGGAAGACGAAGGCAAGAAGGTCAAAGTATATGACTTTAAACGTGCGCTCCGTTTCTCGAAAGACCAGATCCGCAGCCTGACAAGGATCCATGAAAATTTCGCCCGGCTGTTGACGACGTATTTTTCTGCTCAGCTGCGGACGTATATCCAGATCAATGTCGCATCAGTCGACCAGATCCCGTTTGAAGAGTTCATCCGTTCCATACCGAACATGACGCTGATCAACATATTTGAAGTTCCGCCGCTTGAGGGGAATATCCTTATGGAAGTCAACCCGAACGTCGCGTATTCGATGCTTGACCGGCTGATGGGCGGCACAGGGGAGAGCCCCGGGAAAATGGATGCGATGACGGAGATCGAAACGAAGATTCTCACTAATCTTTTTGAGCGGTCTTTTGATAATTTGCGGGAAGCTTGGTCTGGGCTGATCGAAATCGATCCGTTTTTAGCTGAGATGGAAGTCAATCCGCAATTTCTGCAGATGATTTCGCCGAACGAAACGGTGGTCGTCATTTCTTTTAACATCGTAATCGGCGATTCAAGCGGCATGCTCAATATTTGTATTCCGCATATTGTTTTGGAACCGATCATGCCGAATTTATCGGTAACATATTGGATGCAGACAAATAAGAAAGAGCCGTCACCTGAACAAAGCATCAAACTCGAAAAACGGATTAAACGGGCAGAATTGCCGGTTGTCGCCGAGCTTGGGACAGGCAGTATTTCTGTAGAGGACTTCTTATACTTGGATAAAGGCGATGTCATTTCATTAAATAGTAAGATCACTGATCCTCTGGTGATCAAAGTGGGAGATGTCCCGAAATTCACTGGCCAGCCCGGACAATTGCGTAAGCGGATGGCAATTCAAATACTAGATCAACTGAACGGAGGGGATGAAGATGATGAGTGATAATATTTTATCCCAGGAAGAAATAGAGGCGCTTCTTCGAGGAGAGGAACTTCCAAGCACGGCAAGTGCTTCAGAAACGTCCGGCGCTTTGCAGATTGAAGACTATCTGAGCCCGATTGAGCAGGATGCGCTAGGAGAGATCGGCAATATATCGTTCGGGAGTTCGGCTACGGCCCTTTCCTCACTGCTTGGCCAGAAAGTCGAAATCACAACGCCATCCATTTCCGTTGTCGATCGCAAAACGCTGGAATCCGAATTCGTCCAGCCGTATGTCGCTACGCAAGTCGAATATACGGAAGGACTTGACGGCATCAATCTTCTGGTGATCAAGCAAAGTGATGCGGCGATCATCGCAGACCTCATGCTTGGCGGCGACGGCCTGCAGCCGAATGAGGAATTGAATGAAATTCATCTGAGTGCTGTCCAGGAAGCGATGAACCAGATGATGGGTTCGGCAGCTACATCCATGTCCACGGTCTTCAATAAGCGGGTTGATATTTCTCCGCCGACGATCGATTTGATGGATGTTCAGGAGGATGGCGGGATGCAGCACATACCTGACGCCGATGCGCTCATCAAAGTGTCATTTGAATTGAAAGTGGGTACTCTAATCGATTCGAATATCATGCAGCTGTTTCCGCTCGATTTCGGTAAAGAACTTGTCGGTTCACTGCTAGGAGAAGGACCTGAAGAGGAGACGGCAGCTGCGACGATGACTCCTCCCAAGAGAGAGGAAGAACCCCGAATCTCCCAAAGCACACCGGCAAGTGACCCATACAGCAGTTATGAGCAGCCGCAGCCGACGTATGAACAGCCACATAGCGGCATGACGCAGCAGCAGCTTCCGCCTAGGCAAGCGTCTAAGCCGCAAGTACATGTCCAACAGGCTCAATTCGCAAGTTTCGAATCGCCTGCGCTAAATCAGTCTGAGACGAACAACTTGAATATGCTGCTTGACATCCCGCTCAATGTGACGGTGGAACTCGGCCGGACGAAACGTTCTGTGAAAGAGATCCTTGAACTGTCGAGCGGCTCGATCATTGAGCTGGATAAGCTTGCTGGAGAACCTGTCGATATCCTCGTGAACAACCGCCATATCGCAAAAGGTGAAGTTGTCGTCATTGACGAGAATTTTGGCGTGCGGATCACTGATATACTAAGCCAGACAGACCGCTTGAACAATTTGCGCTGATTGGCAGAATGAAGCTTTTAGACTTATACTAGACAGATAGAAAATGTAGGAGGGTATTTTAATGGGCAACCGTATTTTAATCGTAGATGATGCTGCATTCATGCGCATGATGATCAAGGATATTTTGACGAAGAACAATTTCGAGGTCGTAGGAGAAGCCGCTGACGGTTCTCAGGCAGTAGAGAAGTACTTTGACCTCAAGCCGGACCTGGTCACAATGGATATCACAATGCCGGAGATGGATGGCATCGCGGCTTTGAAGGAAATCAAGGCGAAAGATCCGTCTGCGACAATCATCATGTGTTCCGCGATGGGCCAGCAAGCAATGGTCATCGACGCTATTCAGGCGGGAGCGAAAGACTTCATTGTGAAACCGTTCCAAGCGGATCGTGTTGTCGAAGCGATCCAAAAAGCGCTGGGATGAGCTCTCAATGAAGAAAGCGTTCATTTTCCGGATTGTATTCGTCGCCATCCTCCTGCTTTGCCTGTCCTGCCGCATTCATCCAGTCATCTCGCATGCTGCGGATGATTCGGACAAGCCGGTATCGGACTGGTATGCCGATCAAGAAGATGAGAAGGGGAAGAAAACGGATACAGAAAATGACACGTCAGCTGCTGAGCCGAAAGGTGGGGCAGCTGTCGGCTTGTCTATGGGTGATTATTTCAAAACGATTATCGCATTCATGTTTGTAGTCGCACTCTTATATGCATTATTGAAATTCATTAACCGCCGAAATCGAAAATATGATTCCCACCGTCTCATGAAAAATATGGGCGGCCTTTCACTTGGACAGCAGAAATCGATTCAGCTCGTCTTGATCGGAGAGAGATATTATATTGTCGGTGTTGGCGATAATGTTGAACTTCTTAAAGAGATAACAGATCATGATGAAATCGATAAGCTAAAGTCGTACTTGGAAGAAACCGATGAATCCGTGGCTTCGGGGACGCTCGACCGTCTTCTTGCCCGTTTCATGTCAAAGGGAGACTCTCCGAAGCAGCAGAGTGAAGGAGAAGCGGACTTCGGCCGGATGTTCAAGTCGAAAATCGAGGAAATGAAGGACGAACGAAGGCGGCATATCCGCCGGTTGGAGGAAAAGGAGCGCAAGGACGATGAATGATTTTATGCAATTCTTCTCTGATAGCGACCCTTCAAGCGTTTCGACATCTGTCAAAATGCTTCTGCTCTTGACCGTTCTCTCGCTGGCCCCGGCCATCTTGATCTTAATGACCTCATTCGCACGGATTGTCATTGTCCTGTCGTTTGTCAGGACGGCCCTTGCGACGCAGCAGATGCCGCCGAATCAGGTGCTTGTCGGACTTGCGCTGTTTTTGACATTCTTTATCATGGCGCCGACATTCCAGCAAGTGAATCAAACAGCGCTTACCCCTCTTTTCAATGAGGAAATCACGCTGGATGAAGCGTATGATCAGGCGAGCATGCCATTCAAGGAGTTCATGAGCAAACATACACGGCAAAAAGATCTGGAACTGTTCCTCCGCTACAACCAATCGGAACGTCCAGAGACGATTGAGGATATTCCTCTGACGACATTAGTTCCTGCATTCGCTGTAAGTGAACTGAAGACAGCTTTCCAGATGGGGTTCATGATCTTTATCCCGTTTCTCGTCATTGACATGATTGTCGCCAGCGTCCTGATGTCGATGGGTATGATGATGCTTCCGCCGGTCATGATTTCCTTGCCGTTTAAGATACTTTTATTCGTACTCGTTGATGGTTGGTATCTGATCGTCAAATCGCTGTTGCAAAGCTTTTAGCCACTAGTAATCGGGAGGGTTGCACATGACAGGAGAAACGGTTATATCGATTGCGGAACGGGCAGTTTGGGTCATTCTGCTGGCGTCAGGTCCGCTTTTGATCGTCGCGCTTGTGACCGGTCTGCTTGTGAGTATTTTTCAAGCGACGACACAGATCCAGGAGCAGACCCTTGCCTTCGTGCCGAAAATCATCGCAGTCATGGTAGCGATCATTTTTTTCGGACCATGGATGCTGTCGCGGGTGACATCGTTCGCTGCCGATATTTTTGAAAACCTTTCGCGGTATATAGGTTGACACTATGGAACAGCTGTTATCCTATTTGCCCGTGTATTTGCTGATCCTCACGAGGGTGACGGCATTCATTGTTACGGTGCCGCTATTCTCCTACCGGGCGATCCCGACGACACACCGAATTATTTTTGCGGCGCTTCTTTCGTGGGCGATGGTGTTTACGATTGACAGTCCCCTACTTGAAATTGACGGCATGTATTTCCTTCTGGTCATGAAGGAAGCGGTAGTTGGACTCGCCATTGGAATGATTGCGTTCATCGTCATGTCGGCGATCCAGATTGCAGGCGGATTCATTGATTTCCAGATGGGATTTGCCATCGCCAACGTCATCGATCCGCAGACAGGCGCACAATCGCCTCTCTTAGGCCAATTTTTCAATGTGCTTGCCATTTTGCTCCTTCTTTCGCTTAACGCACACCATATGCTGCTTGATGGGATATTTTACAGCTACCAATTCGTCCCGATTGATAAAATGAGCCTTTCGATAGGAGATGGACGGCTTGCCGATTATGTAATCCGGCTATTTGCCATGACATTCGGGATTGCGTTTCAAATGTCCATTCCGATCGTTGCGACATTATTCCTAGTAGATCTGGCTCTTGGCATTACTGCGCGGACTGTTCCGCAGCTCAATATCTTTGTGGTAGGTTTCCCGATTAAGATCGGCGTGAGCTTCCTGGTATTAGCAACGATGTTCGGAGTAATGATTGCCGTCATGCAAAAGATCTTTGAAGTGATGATGTCCTCGATGCGCGGTCTCATGACTATTTTAGGAGGGGGCTGACAGGATGCTCCGGTTGGATCTCCAATTTTTCGCAGGTGAAAAGACGGAAAAGGCGACTCCGAAGAAACGACAGGATTCACGGAAAAAAGGCCAAGTCCTGAAAAGCCAGGATGTGACAAGCGCTATTGTCTTACTGCTCATGTTCGCTTTTTTGTTTTTCGCATCCGGTTTCATGGGCAATGGCATCTTTGGTTTCTTTAAACATACATTCACGGAATATGTGACAATCAGAAGTCTTGATGAAGATCAGACGATGCTGATCTATATTGAGATGATCGAGCAGATGGCCTTTATTTTACTGCCGATCATGGCGATTGCAGTGGTTGCTGCGATTGTAGGGAACTTTGTGCAGTTTGGACTGCTTTTTACGACAGAACCGTTGAAATTCGACTTGAAGAAAATCGATCCGATCAAAGGATTAAAGCGCATCTTTTCCGTGCGCGCCTTGGTTGAACTTGTAAAATCACTGTTAAAGATCACACTCATCGGATCTGTCACAACGATGATTGTCATGATGAATTTGCCGAAAGTGCTAGGGCTCGCATTTAAAACGCCGCATGATACATTGACTACGGTCGGCCAGCTTGTCGCCATCATGGGGATTGTCGCGTCGTGTGTCCTGCTCTTCATCTCGGTACTGGACTATTTTTATCAGAAATATGATTATGAAAAAAATCTGCGGATGTCAAAACAGGACATCAAAGATGAATATAAAAACTCTGAAGGGGATCCGATCATCAAGTCCCGCATTAAACAGAGGCAGCGCGAAATGGCGATGAGGCGGATGATGCAGGAAGTTCCGCAGGCGGATGTCGTTATTACGAACCCGACGCATTACGCCATTGCGCTGAAATATGATGACGAGAAAATGGATGCCCCTGTTGTTGTGGCGAAAGGCGTCGATTTTGTCGCCCAGAAGATCAAGCTCATCGCGAAAGAGCATGAGATCGTCATGGTTGAAAATAGGCCGCTTGCGCGTGCTTTATATGACGATGCCGATATCGGCGACAGGATTCCGGAGGAGTTTTTCAAGACGGTCGCCGAGATTTTGGCGTATGTCTACCGGATCCAGCGGAAAATCTAAGATCATTTTTAAGAAAGTGGGGATGACATGCAGTTTAAGGATATCGGAGTGCTGGCAGCGGTCATTATGATTGTTGCAATGCTCGTCATCCCGTTGCCTCCGTGGCTGCTCAGTTTTTTGATCATCATCAATATTACGCTCGGCTTGCTCGTTCTATTGACAGCCATGAACATGCAGGAAGCCTTGCAATTTTCCATTTTCCCTTCTTTGCTATTATTGCTTACCTTGTTCCGGCTCGGCTTGAACGTCTCCACAACGCGTGCAATCCTTTCAGAAGGGGACGCGGGCGGCGTTGTCGATACGTTCGGGACGTTCGTGACCGGCGGTAATATCGTTGTAGGTCTAGTCGTGTTCGTGATCTTGATCATCATCCAGTTCATCGTCATCACTAAGGGATCGGAGCGTGTGTCGGAAGTTGCGGCACGGTTTACGCTAGATGCGATGCCAGGGAAGCAGATGAGCATTGATGCAGATTTGAACGCGGGAATGATTTCAGAAACCGAGGCCCGCATGAGACGTGAGAAAGTCAGCAATGAAGCCGACTTCTATGGAGCGATGGACGGGGCGACAAAGTTCGTAAAAGGGGATGCGATCGCTGGTATTATTATCGTCATGATCAACTTGCTGGTTGGCATGATCATCGGAGTCGCCCAGATGGGACTGCCATTCGCAGAAGCGGCTACCCAGTTTTCCAAGCTGACAGTCGGTGATGGTATCGTTTCGCAGATACCGGCGCTACTCATATCCACTGCGACAGGTATCGTTGTTACCCGCGCAGCTTCCGAAGGGAATCTTGGTACCGATATTACAACACAGCTGATGGGCCAGCCGAAACTTCTATATATTGCAGGTGCGACTATCGCCCTCCTCGGTATCTTCACTCCAATCGGTCCGTTTGTGACGTTTCCGATAGCGATTGCGCTTGTTGCAGGTGCGTACTTTATGTCTCGCAAGCCGGAAGAGAATCCAGAAGAGATCCTGGAAATGGAGGAAGAGGTCGAAACGGAAGGATTGAAAAGCCCCGAGAATGTCGTCAATTTGCTGAATGTGGATCCTATCGAATTCGAGTTCGGATATGGCCTCATCCCGCTTGTGGATGCACAGCAAGGCGGTGATCTTCTCGACCGTGTCGTCATGATCAGAAGACAGCTTGCCCTTGAACTGGGCCTTGTCATTCCGGTAGTGCGGATCAGGGATAATATTCAGCTTCAGCCTAATGAGTACAGGATCAAAATCAAAGGCAATGAGATGGCGCGGGGAGAATTGCTCCTCGATCATTATCTCGCAATGAGTCCGGGTGGAGATGACTCCATCGAAGGGATTGACACGATCGAGCCTTCTTTTGGATTGCCGGCGAAATGGATTACCGAAGCCGTCAAGGAAGATGCGGAAATCCTCGGATATACAGTTGTCGATCCGCCGAGCGTCGTATCCACCCATCTGACAGAAGTGATCCGTGCGAATGCGGCTGACCTGCTTGGCCGGCAGGAAACGAAGCAGCTTGTCGATCATGTGCGTGAAACGTATCCAATCCTTGTTGATGAATTGACACCGACGCCAATGTCAATCGGTGAAATCCAGAAAGTGCTTGCGAAGCTGCTGGATGAGCATGTGTCAATCCGCAACTTGCCGATCATTTTTGAAACGCTTGCCGATTACTCGAAATATACATCCGATGTCGATTTGCTGACGGAGTATGTGCGCCAATCGCTCGCGCGCCAAATCACAAACCAGTACTCCCAGCCGGGTGACTCGCTCAAAGTGCTGACTGTTTCAGGCAAAGTGGAGAAAGCGATCGCCGACAGCATTCAGCAAACGGAGCAAGGAAACTATTTGTCGCTCGATCCGTCCATTTCCCAGTCAATTTTAGAGTCGATCGCCCGTGAAGTGGAACGGGTAGCAATGATGGATCAATCGCCGATCATTCTTTGCTCGCCAGCAATCCGGATGTATTTGCGCCAGATCACGGAACGGTATTTCCCGCAAATACCGGTGCTTTCCTATAATGAGCTGGAAGCTTCAATTGAAGTCCAAAGCGTCGGGGTGGTTGATATTTAATGAAAACGAAAAAGTATACGGCTGAAACGATGGTAGAAGCGATGAAAAAAGTAAGGGCTGATTTTGGAGAGGACGCAATCATATTGAGTTCCTCAGTTATCAAGTCAAAAGGTTTCCTTGGGCTCTTCCAAAAAAAGTCCGTGGAAGTCGTGGCAGGCTATGACGAGCCATCCAAGAAGGTCCCGCCTTCTCAGAATAAAGAGCAGTTCGCTATGCAAGAGACATACCGGTCTGAGACGGATAAAAAGCTTGCGAAAGAAATGAAAGAGATGAAAGAGATGCTCGCAGTCTTGAATCAAAAAGCGGCGATCTCGAATGTTCCAGAAGAATATTCCATACTCTTCGCCCACTTGGAACAGCAAGGCTTATCGTCCAAGTTGATAGCCATGCTAATTGAAAATTTGCGCGTCAAATCAAGAGAAGAGATGCGGGAACTCAGTTTGCATGAGCAGGTTGAGTTGGTGAAGACATGCCTAAAAGAACATTACAGTAATCTGCCTTTCGGCGGAATTTCGTATTCCAAGAGATATATAAATGTCCTTGGCCCGACAGGCGTCGGCAAGACGACGACAGTTGCGAAAATTGCCGCCAGGGCTTTGCTTGAAAAGAAGAAGAAAATCGGTTTTATAACAACCGACACGTACCGGATTGCAGCAATTGAACAGCTGCGGACGTATGCCAATCTGCTGCAAGCTCCTGTGGAGGTCGCCTACGACAGCAAAGATTTCAAGACGGCGACCGAGAAATTCGGTGATCGGGATCTCGTGTTCATTGATACGGCAGGCCGGAATTATAAAGAGGAGCAGTTTGTGCGTGATCTAAAAGGGCTCATAGACTTTTCGCTGGAGATGGAATCGTATCTCGTCCTTTCTGTCACTTCAAAGGAGCAGGATATGCGCACGATCATTGACCAGTTCAATTCCATCCCGATTCATAAGTTCATCTTTACAAAAACCGACGAAACCGGTTCTTACGGTCCTATTTTTAATGTAATGGACGACTATGGCATCGGTGTTGCATATTGCACGGATGGACAAGAAGTTCCGGAAGACATCACAGAAGCGACGCTTGAGTCTTTGACAGAGCTTTTGATGGAAGGTGTGCGACATGCGTGACCAAGCGGAAGCATTACGTCTGAAAATGATGAGAGCCAGTGGGCAGCTTGGCCGATCGATTGCAGTTGTCAGTGGAAAAGGCGGTGTTGGTAAATCCAATTTCTCGACCAACTTTGCACATGCCCTTCGGCAAAAAGGAAAGCGGGTCATCATTATTGATATGGATATCGGCATGGGGAATATTCATATTCTTCTTGGCGTCTCACCGTCCTATAGTTTACAAGATCATCTATCAGGAAGCATTCCGCTGGATGATGTGATCAATACCGAGCAGGGCGGCCTGGATTTCATAGCTGGCGGGTCAGGGCTTGACACAGTTGTTGATTGGACGGAAGAAATGTTCAGCAGGCTTATTCTGGCGTTTGAGCAGTTACAGACAGAGTATGATTTCATCCTTTTCGATATGGGGGCGGGCGCTTCCCGCCAGTCGATCGATCTGATTATGTCAGTGGATGAAGTGATTGCGATTTCGACGACAGAACCGACATCGATTACAGACGTATACTCCATGATGAAATTCATATGTCTGCAAGATAAAGATAAACAGATCAGCGTAGTCTGCAATCGGGTATCGAGTGAAGAAGAGGGCCGTGAAGTCATGACCCGCCTGCAATTTGCCATGAGAAAGTTTCTTGACATGGAAGTTGCACTTCTTGGTTTCCTCCCCGAAGATCCACATGTCCATAAAGCGGTCGTTGCCCAGAAACCATTTGTCCTTCAATATCCAAACGCAATGATCTCCAGAAGGATGAAAGAGATTGCTGATAATTTTACTGGATTGCAAAGAGAAGAATCGGCGGGAAAGGAAAGCGGCTTTCTTGGAAAACTGCGTAAAATTTTCATGAAAGGACGTGGATGACTTGGCAATTGGAATTAAAAAGAAAGTGCTAGTTGTCGACGACTCAGCCTTCATGCGGAAGATGATCTCTGAGATGCTTTCTTCCCACGACGAACTTGAAATCGTCGGAATTGCCAGGAACGGCAAAGAAGCTCTAGAGAAAGTGGAATCCCTGAATCCAGATGTCATCACGATGGATGTCGAAATGCCGGTGATGGATGGTCTCTCCGCTCTCAAGGAGATCATGGATGTTTCCCCGGTGCCGGTCGTAATGTTATCCAGCACGACGGAGAGCGGTGCAATCAATACCATACGCGCAATGGAGCTGGGCGCTGTAGATTTTGTCACGAAGCCCGGAGGATCCATTTCTTTGAATTTGAAAGATGCTCAAAAGGAGATTGTCGATAAGGTTGTCGCAGCGTCCAAAGTGAGAATGGAAACGCTGGTACAGAGACAAGCCCCAAGTCTTTCTCCAAACCGCCATCCTGTTTCATTTCTAGCTAAAAACCATTTTCCTGATAGCCAAGATGAAAATTCTTCTATTCTAGAGAAAAAGTTTTCCAAGAAGAGCAATGCTTTTGTTATAATAGGTACATCGACAGGGGGACCTAGAGCACTACAAGAAGTGTTGACGAAATTGCCGCTGTCGATTGATGCACCTATTTTGGTCGTCCAGCATATGCCGGCAGGTTTTACAAAATCGCTTGCGGAACGGCTGGATGGATTATGCAAGATTACTGTAAAGGAAGCAGCGGACGGCGATGTCTTAAGAAAAGGGACTGCCTATATCGCTCCGGGCGGCAAGCATTTAAAAATCGTCAAAATGGGAACTTCTTACTGTTGCAGGCTGGATGAAACAGAGAGCCCGCGCATGGGCCACCGCCCGTCAGTTGACGTGTTGTTTGAATCGGCATCAGCTATCAGCGATGCAAACTTCATCGCCGTTGTCCTCACAGGAATGGGGCATGACGGCAAGGCGGGGATGGAGCAGCTGAAGCAAGCTGGAAACACAATCTCCATAGCAGAGTCCGAAAATACTGCAGTCATATACGGAATGCCTAAAGCAATCATCGAGGCGAAGCTAGCGGACGAGATTGCCGACTTGCAGGACGTCGCGTCAGCTATTATGGAAACGATGAAGTTCAGAGGGGGTAAATAGGATGGATACAAATCAGTATTTGGAAATGTTCCTAGATGAAAGCAAGGAGCATCTTCAAGCATGCAATGAGCACTTGCTGGAACTGGAAAAAAACCCAAAGGATCTGGTGATCGTCAATGAGGTTTTCCGTTCTGCCCACACGTTAAAAGGGATGTCGGCAACGATGGGATATGAGGACATCGCAGACCTGACACATAAGATGGAGAATGTCCTTGACGCTATACGCAATTCGAAGATCGTTGTGACAACGGAGATTTTGGATATCGTATTCCGGGCGGTCGATGATCTGGAAGAGATGGTGCTTGATATCGAGGCGGGCGGAAGTGGAAAGAAGGACGTCAGCGAGTTGGTTGATCAACTGAAGCGCATTGAATCCGGCGAAACAATCGATGCAGCGGCAGCTGAAACAGCAGCGGCTGTTGTGGAAATGGAGCAGCCATCCAGCATCACGTATGACGATTTTGAAATGACCGTGATCAGCCAGTCTAAAGAGCAGGGGTTCGCGGCTTATGAAGTGACGGTGGAGCTCCGGGAAGACTGCCTGCTCAAAGCGGCACGCGTATTCATGGTATTCGAGATACTCGAGAAGTCAGGTGAAGTGATCAAATCTGTACCGAATGTGGAACAGCTGGAAAATGAGGACTTCGATCAGCAATTCACTGTTGTCCTTTTGACGAAGGAGGATATCAGCTCTCTTACCGGGAAGGTCATGAAAGTGTCTGAAGTCGAACATGTCGGCATCATGCCGGTCACGACTGAACGGCCTCTCGAAGATGATAGGATGAAAGATGAAAAAACGGCATCTGCTCCTGCCGGAGAAAAAGCAGGCGGAACACAAGCACAGCAAGAATCCGCTCCGCAACAGCAGAAGAAAGCCGCGTCACCTGCCCATTCCAATAAGACGATCCGGGTGAACATCGACCGGCTTGATATTCTGATGAATTTATTTGAAGAGCTCGTCATCGACCGTGGGCGTTTGCAGTCAATCGCTGAAGAATTGCATAATCCGGATCTGAATGAAACGGTCGAGCGGATGACTAGGGTGTCTGGAGATTTGCAGAATATCATCTTGAATATGCGAATGATTCCCGTCGAAACCGTGTTCAACCGATTCCCTAAAATGGTACGCCAGCTCGCGAGGGATTTGAACAAGAAGATTTCGCTAGAAATTGTCGGAGCTGAAACGGAACTTGACCGTACCGTCATCGACGAGATCGGGGACCCGCTTGTCCATCTTATCCGAAATGCGCTGGATCATGGCATTGAGAGTCCGGAAGAGCGGGTTGCGAAAGGCAAGCCTGAAGAGGGTACTGTCACGCTGCGCGCTTACCATTCCGGCAATCATGTATTCATCGAGCTGGAAGATGACGGGGCCGGTGTGAACCGTGAACGCGTACTGAAAAAGGCGATAGAAAGAGGAATCGTCACGGAAGAGGCATCACATTCGATGACGGATAAGCAAGTTGCAGAACTCATTCTGTCCTCTGGCTTCTCGACAGCCGAAAAGATTACGGATGTATCTGGACGCGGGGTTGGCCTTGATGTCGTGAAGAGTACAATCGAGTCGCTTGGAGGCTATATCACAATCGACTCAACGGAAGGACGCGGGTCGCTTTTCCAGGTCCAGCTGCCGCTCACATTATCCATCATTTCAGTCATGCTCGTGGAACTTGATAAGGATATTTATGCGATTCCGCTATCATCCATCATCGAAACGGCAATTATCCAGAAGTCCGATATTATGAATGCCCACAATCAAAAAGTGATCGATTTCAGAGGCAGCATCGTGCCGCTCGTTAATCTGAAGGAAATCTTTGAGATGGAAGGGGATGCTAATGACGATGCATTCCAGTCGGTCGTCATTGTAAGGAAAGGCGAAAAGCTTGCCGGACTTGTAGTCGATTCGTTTATCGGCCAGCAGGAAATTGTCCTGAAATCCCTTGGAAACTACTTGCAGAGCGTGTTTGCGATTTCTGGCGCGACAATCTTAGGAAACGGCCAGGTCGCATTGATTGTCGACTGCAACGCCTTGATCAAATAAGAGGGGGAAAAACCATGACTGCAACTAGCGCGCAGGAAACCCAGAAGTATATTGTGTTTCAATTGATGGATAAAGAGTATGCGATTGAAGTGGAAGTCGTTGAAGGGATCGAGAAATTGATGGCCATCACGAGGGTTCCAAAGACACCTTCTTATGTGAAAGGCGTCATCAATCTGCGTGGCCTTGTGACGCCGATTGTCGATCTGCGCGAGAGATTCGGCCTCGAGCTCCGTGAGATGGATGAAACAAGCCGCATCATTATCGTATCCCTCCAGGATTTTGAAGTTGGTCTCATCGTCGATTCGGCGAATGATGTCATCGATATCGCGGTAGATTCCATAGAACCGCAGCCGGAAGTTGTCGGCTCCATCGAATCGGAATTCATTTCGGGTGTTGTGAAGGTGGACAAGCGTCTTCTCGTCATGCTGAATCTGGATAAGGTGCTGCAGCCCTTAAAACGGGGTACGACCGATGAGTACTGACCTTTCGATTACGGATATGCATCTTGATGTTTTAAAGGAGATCGGCAATATTGGAGCCGCACATGCAGCGACGTCCCTCTCCCAGCTTCTTGGCAGGAAGATCGATATGCATGTCCCGGGTGTCAGCCTAGTCTCGTTCGATGAGATGTTCGAGCTTGCCGGCGGCGCCGAAAAGATTGTCGCGGGCATCTATTTGCGGATTGAGGGCGACCTGTCGGGCAGCATGTTCTTCGTACTCCCGATTGCATCCGCCAATCATTTCATAAGACGGCTTGTCGGGGACGATTCTTTTGATTTCAGTTCCGTCCCTATTTCGGAAATCGGCATTTCGGCGATGCAGGAGCTTGGAAATATCTTGTCGGGCTCTTATCTGTCGGCGCTGTCCGATTTCACGAACTTGAATATCTATCCGACGGTACCTTCACTGTCCGTCGATATGGTAGGGGCGATCGTCAGCTTCGGCCTGATTGAAGTATCCCATTACAGCGATGAGGTCATCGTCATCGATACGCAGCTCAACGAGGAGGATGAAGACGGCTCCGTCAGTGTGGACGGCCACTTCTTCCTGCTGCCTGATCCGCCGTCCTATTTGACGATCTTCCGTTCGCTTGGTGTGCTGTGACGATGGCGGCCGTTCAAACTGTCGTCCGTGTCGGCATCGCAGACATGAATATCGTCAAAGCACCGGACACAATCAGGACATCAGGGCTTGGCTCATGTGTCGGCGTCATCTTGTATGATGAAGTGAAAAAGATTGCCGGGATGCTCCATGTCATGCTTCCTGATTCGACCCTTGGCAAGTCGGATAAGATCAATATGGCGAAATTTGCCGATACGGGTGTATATGCACTGATGGAGTTGCTGAAAGCCGAAGGGGTCCGTCCGCTGTCCTTGAAAGCGAAGATTGCAGGAGGGGCACAAATGTTCCAATTCGGTTCAAGCGACACTGTAAGGATCGGCCCGCGCAACGTGGAAGCGGTAAAAAAAGAGCTGCGGAAGCTCTCTATTCCTCTTATAGCGGAAGATACAGGAGGTTCGAGCGGGAGGACAATCGAATTTGACCCCGCTTCGGCCAAATTGAGCATCCGGACGGTCAATGAAGGCACAAAAGAGCTGTAGACCGGCTAGGGATGGCTTACAACAAGGCGGATGAGCTTCTGCTAAGGCGCTGCCAATATTTACACAACAGGTTATGAAGGCGGCTGAACGATTCAGTCGCCTTTTTTCGCTAAAATTTGATATACTTAATACATAAATTCTGTTTGGAGAATAGTAGATTCATTCATTTGGAAAGCGAGGGGTATGATGTCCAGCCAAAGTATGACGGAGGAAGAATGTTGGAAGCTATGGTTATCCGATAGGAATGCCGATGCCGGTGATGTGCTCGTCCGAAAATACACCCCTCTCGTTAATTACCATGTACAAAGGATCAGTTCCGGCTTGCCGCGCAGTGTCCCAAGAGATGACATAAAAAGCCTTGGCTTGCAGGGGCTGTTTGATGCGCTCACAAAATTCGATCCCGGCCGTGATTTGAAATTCGACACATATGCATCATTCCGGATACGCGGCACCATTATTGACGGCCTCCGCAAAGAGGATTGGCTGCCAAGATCTGTGCGGGAGAAGACGAAGAAGATGGAAGAGGAGATTTTGAAGCTGGAACAGAAACTGCTTCGACATGCGACCCCTGAGGAAGTCGCGGATCATCTTGGCATAACTGTTGACGAAGTGTATCAGACAGTGCATGAGAATTTTTTTGCCAATGTCCTGTCCATCGATGAACGCATCAATGAGGATGACGAAGAGAACCAGAAATCATTTGTGATCAAAGACGAGACATTGAAAACCCCTGAACAGACAGCGATGATGGCTGAACTCGTCGGTGACCTTGCGGAGAATATCAAACAATTGAATAAGAACGAACAGCTCGTCCTCAGCCTGTTTTATACGGAAGAGATGACGTTGACGGAAATCGGGGAAATCCTCAGCCTGTCGACCTCCCGTATTTCCCAGATCCATTCAAAGGCTCTATTTAAGCTGCGAAAACTTTTGTCTCCTGAAATCATTGATGGAGGAATACTATGAGCTTGAAAGTGATTGAACTGCAGATCGCCATCCCGAAGACGTTCGACGCCGGCAAGGTTGCTGAGCAGAAACAGCAGCAGTCCCAGATGAACCAGGATCTGGCGAACAGCCTGACAGAAAAGGAACAGCTGAAGCAACGCGAGAGCGTCGTCAAATCGGAGACCGCTGCAAAGGCGGCAAACCAAAAAACAGGCGGAAACAGCCGGCAGCAAGAAGAGGGGCGCCACGGGAAGAAAGACAGCAATGAACAAAACAGCACGGAGCACCCGTATAAAGGGGCCTTCGTCGATTTCACGGGGTAAAAGAAAATGACAATTGCCATCATACTGCTTTTCATCGTGCAACTCGTCTGTTTTTATCTCATCGCACTGCTCTATATGCGCATGAATAAAGTGAATGACGTGGAAGCGAAACAACAGAGACTCATGGCTGAAATGGATGATACGATCGCCGCGTACCTGCATGAACTGAAGGATGAAAACGACAGGCTCATCAATTTGCTGGAAAGCCGTGACTATCATGCATCGGCTGACGGGGAAGTCAAAACTGAAAGACAGGGCCCGGTTGAAGAAGTGCGGATTAAACCTGTCATTCCGGTGAAAAAAGCGATGCAAACCTATTCGGCGAACATGGCGCCTAAAAAGGCACCTTCGGAAGAACCGGTAGATGACCGGTCGCTGGCTGTCCGTCTGCATGAAGAGGGCCGTTCCATTGAAGAAATTGCAAGAAAGCTTGGAAAAGGAAAGACGGAAATCGAACTGATCCTCAAATTCAAGTGAACTTCTTGCAAACGGATTTTGCCTATGTTATAGTAACAAATGGTGTTACTACACACGCATGATGACGGTGAAGAGGGTGCCGCGAGGTCGCTTCGCCGGATGATTGATGCGGAGGAAACCAACCAAACAGGAGGAAGAAAAAATGTCAGTAATTTCTATGAAACAACTGCTTGAAGCAGGTGTACACTTCGGACACCAGACACGCCGTTGGAACCCGAAAATGAAGAAGTATATTTTCCAAGAGCGTAACGGCATCTACATCATCGACTTGCAAAAGACAGTTAAGAAGCTTGAAGAAGCTTATGACTTCATGCGCCAAGTCGGAGCTGACGGAGGCAAAGTGCTTTTCGTCGGTACAAAGAAACAAGCACAGGAAGCGATCAAAGAAGAAGCAGAACGTGCAGGCATGTACTACATCAACCAACGCTGGCTTGGTGGTACACTAACAAACTTCGGTACAATTCAAAAGCGTGTTGCACGCATGAAGAAGATCGAACAAATGGAAGAGGACGGTACATTCGCAGTTCTTCCTAAAAAAGAAGTTTCCCAATTGCGTAAAGAACACGAGCGCCTCGTGAAATTCCTTGGCGGTATCCGTGACATGAAATCTTTGCCGGATGTCATCTTTGTCGTTGACCCACGCAAAGAGCGCATTGCGGTTGCTGAAGCAATGAAATTGAACATTCCGCTCGTCGGAATTGTTGATACAAACTGTGATCCGGATGAAATCGACTACGTCATCCCAGCGAACGACGACGCAATCCGTGCAGTACGCCTTCTTACAAGTAAAATGGCTGATGCATTGATTGAATCTAGACAAGGCGCGGATGAAGAGACGACTACAGAAGAAGAAGCAGAAACGGTAGCTGCAGAGTAATAGCTTAAAATGAGACGGTAAGCGGCCAAACTCCACTTATCGTCTTTTTTAAAGAGCAACTGGCCAGCATAACGCGAAGGCCACCTTTCGATTTCATATTTAGGAGGAAAAGAAAATGGCAATTACAGCACAAATGGTAAAAGAATTGCGTGAAAAAACAGGCGCAGGCATGATGGACTGCAAAAAAGCATTGACTGAAGTGAACGGCGATATGGACGCAGCTGTTGACTTCCTTCGTGAAAAAGGCCTTTCCAGTGCCGCTAAAAAAGCTGACCGTATTGCGGCTGAAGGCACAACTTACATCCTCGTCGAAGGAAACGAAGCTGTCATCCTCGAAGTGAATGCGGAAACTGACTTCGTAGCGAAGAACGAAGCATTCCAAACACTTGTAAAAGAACTTGCTGAGCAATTGCTTGCTGCAAAGCCTGCTACAGTTGAAGAAGCGCTAGAATCGAAAATGCCTAATGGCACATCGGTTGCAGACCATATCTCAAATGCAGTAGCTAAAATTGGCGAGAAGATTACGCTTCGCCGTTTTGAAGTCCGTACGAAGACTGACAACGACGCATTCGGCCCTTACCTCCATATGGGCGGACGCATTGCTGTTCTTACAATCCTCGAGGGGACTACTGATGAGAGTGCAGCGAAAGACGTCGCAATGCACATCGCTGCTTTGAATCCTAAATACATTTCACGCGACCAAGTATCTGACGAAGAAGTCGAGCGTGAGCGCAAAGTCCTTACTGAACAAGCGCTTAACGAAGGCAAGCCTGAAAATATCGTTGCGAAAATGGTAGAAGGCCGTCTCGGCAAATATTTCGAAGAGATTTGCGTTCTTGATCAAGCGTTTGTTAAGAACTCTGATCAAAAAGTTGGAGAGTTCATTAAATCAACAGGCGGCAAGTTGAAGGAATTCATCCGCTATGCTGTTGGCGAAGGCATTGAAAAGCGTGAAGACAACTTTGCGGACGAAGTAATGAGCCAAGTCAAAGGGAAATAAGACGTTCCTTTTGGTTACACTATAAAAAGAGTAGGGAACACATCACTTGTGTTCCCTATTTTTCGAGAAAAATGAGAAGATGGAGGGTACATATGAGCGTCCCAAAGTATAAACGGATCGTCTTGAAGTTAAGCGGTGAAGCATTGGCCGGAGAAAAAGGATATGGTCTATCACCTGAGATCATCAAATCTGTCGCAACACAAGTGAAAGATGTCGTCGATCTTGGTGTTGAAGTGGCAGTCGTCGTAGGCGGCGGCAATATTTGGAGAGGCAAGGTCGGCAGTGAGATGGGCATGGACCGTACAACAGCGGACTATATGGGGATGCTGGCAACTGTCATGAACTCGCTTGCCTTACAGGATGCTCTGGAGAAGCTTGGGGTGGAAACACGGGTATCCTCCTCGATTGATATGCGTCAAGTGGCTGAACCGTATATTCGCAGAAAAGCGATACGCCATCTTGAGAAGAAACGCGTTGTCATTTTTGCAGCTGGAACCGGAAACCCGTACTTCTCTACAGACACGACAGCCGCACTTCGAGCTGCTGAGATTGAAGCGGATGTCATCCTGATGGGCAAGAACAATGTCGATGGTGTCTATTCCGCCGATCCGTTAAAGGACGAAACGGCCGTTAAGTACTCCGAACTCTCGTATTTAGAAGTGATCAGCCAAGGCCTTGAAGTGATGGATTCGACCGCTTCGACCCTTTGTATGGACAATGACATCCCTCTCGTAGTATTCTCAATTATGGATAATGGAAATATTAAAAAAGCCGTGCTGGGAGAAACGATTGGTACGGTTGTCAGGAGGAAAGGGTAATGCCACACGAAGTGTTGAACCAAACAAAAGAGAAAATGGAAAAGGCGATTGGAGCGCTAGGACGCGAAATGGCATCCATACGGGCAGGCCGTGCGAATGCTGCGTTGCTTGACCGGATTTTTGTCGATTACTATGGTGCACCTACGCCAATTAATCAGATGGCGGGTGTTTCTGTACCTGAACCCCGTCTGCTTGTCATCCAGCCTTATGACAAATCGGTCCTTGGCGATATTGAAAAGGCGATAATGAAATCAGATATCGGCATAACGCCATCCAGCGATGGATCAGTGATCCGGCTGGCTGTGCCGGCTTTGACAGAAGAGCGACGGAAAGAACTCGTCAAACTCGTCAAAAAAGAAGCTGAAGATTCGAAGGTCGCGATCCGTAACATCCGCCGAGATGGAAACGATGATTTGAAAAAGCTTGAAAAGTCGGGAGATATCACGGAGGATGAATTACGCCGTGAAAGTGATGACATCCAGAAACTGACGGATTCCTACATTGAAAAGATTGATGAGATCGCAAAAGAGAAAGAAAAAGAGATTTTGGAAATCTGATAGAAGAACCTTCTAAACAGCGGGACGTCCTATTTCCAGGACGTCCCGTTCCATTTGCAGGCAGCGGGAACAGGAACCTGAAGGGCATAACATTTTATCGTAATCATCCATTCATCCGCATACGTTAGAAAAAGTTCAACGAACGAAATAGAGGGGGCATGTATGGAATGAAATTTGCCTTTCAGTTTGATACGATAGAGAATATACTTGCTCAAATTGTTGCCGAGTGGAGGAAACGAAATGCTTGATAAATTATTGCGGAAGAAAAATGTTGAGGTGGATGCTTCGCTGGCTGAACGTATAGCAGCCGTTAAACGCAGGCAAATACCGGCACATGTCGCAATCATAATGGACGGCAACGGAAGATGGGCGAAACAGCGTAATTTGCCCAGGATTGCAGGACATCACGAAGGAATGAAGACAGTCCGGAAAATTACGCGCATCGCCAATCAACTCGGTGTTAAGGTGTTGACACTTTACGCTTTTTCGACAGAAAACTGGAAGCGCCCTAAATTGGAAATCGATTTTCTTATGAAATTGCCAGGTGAGTTCCTCACTACGTATTTACCTGAACTGATTGAACAAGACGTAAAAGTGGAAATGATTGGAAACTTTGATGCACTGCCCGAACATACTAAGCAAGCAATTATGACTGCCGTCAAGCAGACATCAGAAAACAACGGGCTCATCTTGAATTTTGCCATGAACTATGGAAGCCGGCTTGAGATCGTCAATTCAATGAAAGAGATCGCCAAGCTTGTGCAAACCGGCGAACTGTCCGCTGATGAGATTGATGAATCCGTTATCGAGTCTCATCTGATGACAGCTCACTTACCAGAACCCGATCTGCTGATCCGCACAAGCGGGGAAGTGAGATTGTCCAATTTCATGCTGTGGCAGCTGGCCTATTCGGAGTTTTCCTTTACCGATGTGCTATGGCCGGATTTCGATGAGACGTGCATGCTGCATGCAATGGAAGAATTTCAGATGAGAAACCGGCGCTTTGGAAGTGTGGAAGGAGATCGGAACGTGTGAAACAGAGAATTGTGACAGCTATCATTGCTATAGCCTTATTCGTGCCATTAGTAATAGTAGGGGGGATCCCCTTTACAATCGCCATTTATGTGATTGCAAGTGTAGGGCTGTATGAATTATTCAGAATGAAACATTTGGACTTATTATCAGTAGAAGGCATCATTGCATGGCTTGCACTTGCCATTTTACTAGTTCCCTCTGAATGGACCGGCCAATTAGAACATATTCTTCATCTTACAAAAATAGAATTAGCCTTTATCTTTGTTCTGCTGCTGCTTATTTATACGGTACTATCAAAAAACCGGTATACATTCGACGATGCAGCGTTTACGGTCCTTTCGGTTCTATATGTCGGCATCGGTTTTTATTATCTGAATGAAACGAGGGGCGTTGGCCTCGAATATATCATTTACGCATTGCTTGTCATCTGGACTACAGATTCCGGAGCCTATTTTGTCGGGAGAAAGCTTGGGAACCGAAAATTATGGCCGGAGATTTCCCCGAACAAGACTGTGGAGGGATTTATCGGCGGTATTCTTTGCGCTGTCATTTTTGCTTGCGTCATGCAGGCATTCAAGCCGATTGCTTCAACCTATCCGCTTTTGATCATCATCACAATCGTGGCATCAATTGTCGGCCAGTTGGGAGATTTGGTTGAATCCGCATTCAAACGGCATTATGATGTTAAGGACTCGGGAAAAATTCTCCCGGGACACGGCGGTGTGTTGGACAGGTTCGATAGTTTGCTGTTCGTCCTGCCGTTATTGCATTTTCTACATTTTGTTTCGTAACTTGAAAGGATGTCTTTTAGCATATGTTAAAACGTATTGGGCTGCTCGGGGCTACCGGCTCCATTGGTGTACAGACACTTGATATTATAGAATCCAATCAGGATCAGTTCGAACTTGTCTCATTTTCTGCGGGTACCAATATCGCTAAGACGAGGGAAATCCTGAACCGCCACAGACCGAAAATCGTGTCTGTCATGCATGGAGAGGATGCGGGACGCCTGCAATCTGAATTCCCGAATACAAAAATCCTCCATGGCAAAGAGGGCTTGATCGCCGTTGCGTCTGAAGCTGGCGCAGATCTGCTTGTGAATGCCGTCATCGGCAGTATTGGTCTGGAGCCGACTTTACAGGCGATCCAAGCGGGTATACCGATTGCTATTGCCAATAAAGAGACACTTGTCGCTGCAGGTGATATCGTCGTAGAGGAAGCGAAAAAACGGAATGTTCCCCTTCTGCCGGTGGACAGTGAACATTCGGCACTCTTCCAGTCGCTCAATGGTGAAAATCCAAAGCGGATCAAAAGGCTGATCCTCACTGCATCCGGCGGAAGCTTCAGGGACCGCTCGCGGGCTGAGCTCGAAGGTGTGACAGTCGAGGAAGCGCTAGCCCATCCGAACTGGTCGATGGGGAATAAACTGACGATTGATTCGGCGACGATGATGAACAAAGGGCTTGAAGTCATAGAAGCACACCATCTGTTCAACATGCCGTACGATCAAATCGATTGCCTGCTTCATAAGGAGAGCATTATTCATTCCATGGTTGAGTATGAAGATACGAGCATCATGGCGCAGCTTGGTTCGCCTGATATGCGTGTACCAATTCAATACGCCATGACATACCCTGACCGGATTCCGATGAATAATGCAAAGCCGCTCAGGCTCGAGGAAATCGGCCTGCTGCATTTTGAAAAGATGGACCTGGCGCGCTACAAAGCCCTGGCACTTGCCTATCAGGCGGGACGGGAGGGCGGCACAATGACAGCTGTCATGAACGCCGCTAACGAAGTCGCTGTCCAATTGTTCATGGAAGGGAAGATTCCATTCCTACAAATCGATGAGCTCGTGGAAAGAGCGATGGATGGACACAGGGCGGTCTCCTCCCCGGACCTAGGAACAATATTGGAAGAGGATGCGCGCGCACGGAAACTGGTGTATGATATGGTAAAATGAAAATGCCGAACAACGGTATGACCCTTCGCGCAAGAGAGTTACGGCGGATTGGGTGATTTATAATACGGCCTGTTTGGGCCAGTAAGGTGGTTTTACATGGAAACCGTTATTGCGTTCATCATCATTTTCGGTTCGCTTGTTTTTTTCCATGAACTTGGACACTTCCTGCTAGCGAAGAGCTCGGGCATCATGGTTCGTGAATTCGCGATTGGATTTGGGCCGAAAATATTCTATCAGCAAAGAGGGGAAACCCTTTATACAATCCGCCTATTGCCGCTCGGAGGGTATGTCCGGATGGCGGGCGAGGACTTTGACACTGTTGAACTGCAGCCCGGTTATCGCGTGGGGCTTTTGCTTAATGGCCAGGACGAAATCGAAAAGATTTACTTGAACCGGAATATCTCAGACCCGAACATTCTATTCCTCGAAGTCGAGTCGGCGGATCTTGCGAAAAAGTTAGTGATGGAAGGCTATGATGAAAGCGGGAATCTCGTCTCCTTCAAAGTGGCGAGGAATGCTGTCATCCTTGAAAAAGGCCAGGAAACATTGATCGCGCCATATGACCGTCAGTTCGATTCCAAGCCTCTTTTCAGCAGGGCTGCAACTATTTTCGCCGGACCACTATTCAACTTCATTTTGGCATTCTTCATCTTCGCGGCACTCGGTTTGCTTATGGGCGTACCGAAAAATGAGCCGCTGATCGACGAAGTCATCGCAGGCTCAGCTGCGGAAGCAGGTGGAATGCAAGCTGGGGACCTTGTAACGAGCGTCAATGGCAAGCCGACAGATAAGTGGACGGAATTCACGGATATCGTGCAGAAGAGCCCTGGCAAGGAAGTGCAATTGACTGTCGAACGCGGCGGCTTGCAGCAGTCGCTTACTGTCGTGCCTTCGGTTATCAAGGATTCGGGCATGGAGTTCGGACAGTTAGGTATTAAGACAAAGCCTGAATATGAGAAAAATGTATTCAAATCCGTCGCTTTCGGAGTGGAACAGACAGGATACTGGATTAAGCGGATTTTTGAACTGCTGGGAGAACTGGTAACCGGTAAGTTTACGATAGATGCGCTGTCAGGACCGGTCGGCATTTATAAGACGACTGAGGCAGTCGCTCAGACAGGCGTCTACAGCCTGATGAATTTTGCGGCAATGCTCAGTATCAACCTTGGAATCATGAACCTGCTGCCGCTTCCTGCGCTAGATGGCGGAAGACTTCTTTTCTTCCTGTTTGAAGCGCTCCGCGGAAAACCGGTCGACAAACAGAAAGAGGGCATGGTCCATCTTGTCGGCATCATGCTTCTCATGGTTCTTATGCTGGTTGTCACATGGAATGACATACAAAAATTCTTTTTTAACGGATAAACAAGAGCAGAAAAGGTGGGAAGGACTATGAAACAATCACAGACTTTCATACCTACATTGCGCGAAGCCTCTTCCTCTCAAGAGGAGGAGGCTCCCCATAGGTTTCTGATGAGAGCCGGATACATCCGGCCGAACGGAGCTGGCGCCCAGTCGATTTTGCCTTTGGGTTCGCTCGTATTGCGGAAGATGAAGGAAGTCATCCGGGAAGAATTGGAATCCTCCAGTGCAGTGGAATACATGCTTCCTGCCCTGCAGCCGGCTTCCCCGTGGCAGCAGACAGGCCGCGATTCAAGCTATGGAAGGGAGCTGTTCACACTTCAGGACAGGAACGGCAAGGATACGGTGCTAGCGCCTTCCTATCTTGAAATGGCGATGGCTCTAATGGCGAAAGAACTGGAATCTTATAAGAAACTGCCGCTGACATTCTATCAAATCAGGCCGGTGTTCCGGGATGAGAAAAACTCCAGGAAAGGTCTTATGCATAGCCGGGAAGGTCTTGTCGCCGAAGCATTCTCCTTCACTGACGGTGAAGAAAAGGCTACAGAGCGTTTCGGTATGCTTGAGCAGAATTGCTCGTTCATATTCGCGAAACTTGGGATCGATCACCGGATTATTAAAATGGAAGATTGCTATACGTTCATCGCCATTTCTCCAGCAGGTGAAGAGAAGATTGCTTTTAGCGATGCTTCTTCTTATGCAGCTCCGCTTGAACTTGCAGAAGTGCGTGAAGAGACGGGGGAACCGGAAAACACAAAAGCGAAGGAATTGGAGAAAGTGGCGACACCGGATGCCCGTACAGCCGGGGAGGCCGCGGAACTGCTTGCTGTTCCTAAGTCGTCTGTCATTAAAACGCTCGTTTACCAAGCAGACGATCAATATGTCGTTGTGCTTGTGAGAGGAGATCACGAGATCAGCGAACCGAAACTTTCGCGTTTTCTCCAAAGGCAATCTGTAAGACTTGCAAATAAAGAGGAAGTGACCCGGATTTTAGGGGTGCCTCCTGGTTCGATCGGTCCTGTGAAACTGCCGGTCGGCATGCAGGTGTTTAGCGACAGAGCAGTCGCTGCCATGATCAATGGCGTTTGCGGAGCGAATGAGGATGGATTCCATCTGATTAATGTCAATCCGGACAGGGACTTCGCCGTCGATGCCTACGGTGACCTCCGGCTGATCCGGGAGGGGGATCCTTCCCCTGATGGCTACGGGACAATCCATTTCATGAACGGCACGGAACTGGCCCGGATCCGCCGTCTCGGCACAAAAAGCAGTGAAAAGATAGGAGCGCTTTTCACTGCGGCGGACGGAAAATCAAAGCCGCTGTCAGTCGTAGAGTGTGAATTGGATGTCTACCGGCTGCTGGCGACACTCGCCGAGCAGTATCATGATGAATACGGATTGAAATGGCCAAAACAGGTAGCTCCCTATCATATCCACCTGATTACTGTAGACATGAAAGACGATGTGCAGCGTCAATTGTCAGAAGACCTGTACAGTCTGCTTAAAACATACAGATATGATATTTTGCATGATGATCGTGATGAACGGGCGGGCGTCAAATTTGCGGATGCCGATCTTATCGGATTGCCGATTCGCCTGGTCGTAGGAAAGAAGGCGGCGTCAGGCATCATCGAGATCAAATTTCGGGAAACAGGCGAGATGGTTGAGTGGCAGAAAGAGGAAGTCACGGAAAAACTCCAGTCCTTCTTTGCCATCTAATAGACAAGGGGAGGCCGGGTATGCCCGTCCTTCCCTTCTTTTGGCATTCAAACAGTCTTATATCAAAAAGATACATATAGCAAGAGAGGGGGAAGCAATATGGATGGAAAGATGAAATTGTTGACGCTGCTTCAGCAGATCGGAATGGATGAAGATGAATTAGCGGTCCATTTCAAAGATGCGGAATTGCAACGGGTCAATGTCCATACTAAATCGAAAGTTTGGCAGTTCGACATTTTGCTTGAGAATCCTCTGCCGATCGAGGTGTTCCGGATTTTCAAACAGAGGGTTGAACAGTCATTCCAGGCAATTGCGCAAATCCGGCTTCACTTATCAAGCCGCAACCGTATGTTTGATGGAGACCTGATTGCAGCCTATTGGCCGTTCATCCTTGAGGAATTGCAGGATATGTCGCCGCCGATCCGCGAGCGGTTAAGCGGCCAAAGGCCTGTCGTCAAAGGCGAGAAGCTGATGCTGGAAGCCGGCTCCGATATGGAGTTGCAGACGCTGAAAAACAAATATGCCAATTTGCTGTCCGAAGTATATGAATCATTTGCTTTCCCGTCACTCTATTTTGACGTCGTTCTTCAGGAAAAAGGCGTGGAGGCCGATGAAGCGGCGAGGCAGGCATTTCTTGCGGCGCGCGAGGCGGAAGAAGAGGCATATGCGAAGAAGGCGCTTGCTGTCATGCAGGAAAGGGATACTGCCCGGAAAGACGCTCCAGATTTGGACAGGCCGTTCATTTTGGGGACGCCGATCAAATCGGGCGAGGAGATCAGCGATATTTCTTCTATCCAGGATGAAGAGCGCCGGATCGCGATCCAAGGATATGTATTCGACGTGGAAGTGCGCGAACTCCGCAGCGGACGGTCCTTATTGACGATGAAAGTGACCGATTACACAGATTCAATTCTTGTGAAGATGTTTTCACGTGACAGTGAAGACGCTGAACTGATGAATACATTAAAAAAAGGAGCTTGGGTACGGGCGCGCGGCAGCATCCAAAACGATACATTTGTACGTGATTTAACGATGATTGCGCAAGATATCATGGAAATCGCACCAGTTGTCCGAAAAGACACGGCGCCGGAAGGCAGGAAGCGGATTGAACTCCACGCGCATACGAACATGAGCCAGATGGATGGAGTCATATCCGCCTCCTCCATTGTCGCCCAAGCCGCCAAGTGGGGGCACCCGGCAGTGGCGATCACAGATCACGCCAATGTGCAGTCGTTCCCGGAAGCCTATTCGGCCGGCAAAAAACATGGCATCAAAGTGCTTTTCGGCCTGGAAGCGAATCTGGTGGATGATGGAGTGCCCATTGTTTATGATGAACAGCATCGTAAGCTGGAAGATGATGTCTTCGTTGTTTTCGACGTAGAGACGACCGGGCTATCAGCAGTCTACGACACGATCATCGAGCTTGCCGCCGTGAAAGTGAAGGACGGGGAAATCATCGAACGGTTTGAACGGTTCGCGAACCCCCACCATCCGCTTTCCTCCACGACGACAGAACTGACAGGCATTACAGATGACATGGTGAAGGATGCACCGGAAGTGGAGGAGGTCATCCGTGACTTCAAGGCGTTTATCGGTGATTCGGTCCTTGTCGCCCATAATGCATCGTTCGACATGGGATTCCTGTACGAAGCCAGCAAGAAGGCTGGACTGCATGACACGGCCTACCCTGCAATCGATACGCTCGAGCTTGCGCGCTTCCTCTATCCCGAGCTCCGCAACCACCGGCTGAATACGCTTGCGAAGAAGTTCGATATCGAATTGACGCAGCATCACCGGGCGATTTACGACACTGAAGCGACAGCCTATCTATTTATCCGTCTCATGAAAGATGCAGAAGAAAAAGACATCCATTGGCTGGATGATTTCAACAAACATATCGGGGACAGCGATGCATATAAGCGATCTCGTCCTTCGCACTGCACGCTACTTGTGACGAGCGACGAAGGCCTGAAAAACCTGTTCAAGCTAGTCTCCTACTCGCATATGGATTATTTTTACCGGGTGCCTCGAATCCCCCGCTCGCTTCTTTCGAAATACCGGTCCGGCCTTCTCGTAGGCTCGGGATGCGACAAAGGGGAAGTATTTGAAGGGCTTATGCAGAAATCGATGGATGAAGTGGAGGAGATCGCAAAGTTCTATGATTACCTTGAATTGCATCCGAAACCCGTCTATTCGCATTTGATAGAGATGGAACTTGTCCGTGATGAGTGGAATCTGGAAGATATCATGCGCAAGATGATCAAGCTCGGCAAAAAAACCGGTCTTCCGGTATGCGCGACAGGAAATGTCCATTATATCGACGAAACCGATGCCATGTATCGGCAAGTCCTCGTCCGCTCTCAAGGCGGGGCGAATCCGCTGAACAGACATTCCCTGCCCGCCGTCCATTTCAGGACGACAAACGAGATGCTGGAGGAATTCGACTTCCTTGGCAAAGAGACCGCTGAGCAGATTGTCATTGATAATCCGCATGCGATCATGGAGAAGATCGGTGAAGTGAAAGTCATCAAGGATGACCTGTACCCTCCTGCAATTGAAGGGGCGAACGATGAAGTGCGCGAGCTGACATACTCGATGGCACGCCGCATTTATGGGGATGAACTGCCTGAGATCATCGAAGCGCGCATAGAGAAGGAATTGAACTCGATCATTGGAAATGGCTTCGCCGTCATCTACCTCATCTCACATAAGCTGGTGAAGAAGTCCCTGGACGACGGATATCTCGTCGGTTCCAGGGGGTCGGTCGGCTCTTCACTCGTTGCGACGATGATGGAAATCACAGAGGTCAATCCGATGCCGCCGCATTATGTCTGTCCGTCTTGCAAGACATCCGAGTTCTTCGACGACGGATCGGTCGGCTCCGGTTTCGACTTGCCCGACAAGGCGTGTCCGAATTGCGGGTCGATGTTCAAGAAGGACGGCCAGGATATTCCATTTGAGACGTTCCTCGGCTTCAATGGAGACAAAGTTCCGGATATCGACTTGAACTTCAGCGGTGAGTATCAAGCGCATGCGCATAACTATACAAAAGTGCTGTTCGGCGAGGATTACGTGTATAGGGCGGGGACCATCGGAACAGTCGCGGAAAAGACGGCGTACGGATATGTACGCGGGTATATGAACGACAACAATGTCCACTTCCGGGGCGCTGAAATCGACCGTCTTGTGCAAGGCTGCACAGGCGTCAAGCGGAATACAGGGCAGCACCCGGGCGGCATCATAGTCGTCCCGGATGATATGGATATCTTTGATTTCACACCGATCCAGTATCCTGCCGATGACGTCGGTTCGAGCTGGCGGACGACGCATTTCGATTTCCACTCAATTGATAACAACTTGCTGAAGCTTGATATTCTGGGACACGATGATCCGACGATGATCAAGATGCTAGAGGATTTATCGGGAATCGATCCGAAAACCATCCCGCCGGATGATGACGGCGTAATGGCCTTATTCAGCGGAACGTCCTCGCTTGGCGTGACGGAGGAGCAGATTGACTGCAAGACGGGAACGCTTGGCGTGCCTGAGTTTGGAACACGCTTCGTCCGTCAGATGCTTGAAGAGACGAAACCGTCCACATTTTCGGAGCTGATCCAGATTTCGGGCTTGTCCCACGGCACTGACGTCTGGCTCGGCAATGCGCAGGAGCTGATCCAGAATAAAATCTGTCAGCTGTCCGATGTGATCGGCTGCCGGGATGACATTATGGTGTACCTGATCTATCAGGGGCTGGATCCGTCGATGGCGTTCAAAATCATGGAAAGTGTGCGGAAAGGGAAAGGGCTGACGCCTGAATTCGAGGCGGAGATGAAAGCGAACAGCGTGCCGGACTGGTACATCGACTCATGTAAGAAGATCAAATACATGTTCCCTAAAGCCCACGCTGCCGCTTATGTTCTGATGGCGCTTCGCATTGCGTATTTTAAAGTGCATCACCCGATCATGTATTATGCCGCCTACTTCTCGGTCAGGGCGACCGACTTTGATCTCGCGGTCATGACGAAAGGGTCGGCATCCATCCGCGCGAAGGTCAAAGAGATCAATGAAAAGGGTCTCGATGCTTCACCGAAAGAAAAGAGCTTGCTGACAGTGCTTGAGATTGCTCTAGAGATGTCCGAGCGCGGTTTCACTATGGCGAAACCGGATCTGTATAAGTCGGATGCCACAAAATTTATCATCGAAGGCAATTCGCTGATTCCGCCGTTCAACTCGATTCCATCTCTAGGGACGAATGTCGCCAAGATGATTGTCGAAGCCCGGAAGGATGGCATTTTCCTCTCCAAGGAAGATTTCCAGCAGCGCGGCAGGGTGTCGAAGACCGTGGTGGAATATATGGATACACTTGGCTGTCTAGAAGGAATGCCAGATACGAACCAGCTATCGCTTTTCTGATATCGTCCAGTGCGCATCCCTAATGGCAACGACATGCACTTTGGTTGCATCGCTTTGTAACCGATGGTATAATTGTAGCAACTTTTGCTATAAGTCTCGCGTGAAAAGAGTGGGGTTTCCCGCTCTTTTCTGTTGTCTATACTTAATTTGACAGCAACCGCCCTGCAGGCATCCGGCAAGTGGCGGCGATTTGCTTGTAGCGGTTGAATTCAAGTTCGGGAGGGCTATGATGAGTAAAATTACAGAAGAGGTCGAGCAGCTCGTCACGCCGATTGTCGATGAGTTTGGTCTGGAACTTGTGGATATCGAGTTTGTGAAGGAAGGCAAGGATTGGTTCCTTCGCGTCTATATCGATACTCCGGAAGGCAACATCGACATTGAGCAATGTGCGCTCGTCAGTGAAAAGCTGAGTGAGGAGCTGGATCGGACTGATCCGATTCCGCAGAACTATTTCCTGGAAGTATCGTCACCGGGCGCCGAACGTCCCTTGAAAAAGGAAGAGGATTTCGTAAAAGCGATCGGCCAGTACGTCTATATTAAGACATACGAGCCGATTGACGGCATGAAAGAGTTCGAAGGCTATCTTTTGGCGTATGGTCCGGAGAAGGCGGAAATACAGATCCGTATCAAAACGCGGAAAGTGACAGTTTCGATCGATAAGGAAAAAATCGCATTCGCCAGACTGGCAATCGATTTCTCGGCATAATTGAATAATAGGGAGTGAAGGGAAATGAGTAGTGATCTACTCGATGCATTAACCGCCCTCGAAAAGCAAAAAGGCATTTCAAGGGATATATTGGTCGAAGCGATTGAAGCGGCTTTGGTGACCGCCTATAAACGAAATTTCAATCAGGCACAAAACGTGCGTGTCGATTTGAATCTTGACAAAGGGACAATGAAAGTGTTCGCCCGTAAAGATGTCGTCGAGGAAGTCGAGGATGACAGACTTCAGGTCTCCCTGGAGGACGCCATGAAGGTTAACCCGGCATATGAAATCGGAGATATCCTGGAAGAGGAAGTGACGCCTCGGGATTTCGGACGCATCGCTGCACAGACTGCGAAGCAAGTCGTTACGCAGCGTGTCCGTGAAGCGGAGCGTGGCCTCATCTATGATGAATATGTCGATCGTGAAGATGACATTATAAACGGCATTGTGGAACGGCTGGACCAGCGCAATCTTTATGTCGGGCTCGGCAAAGTGGAAGCTGTCCTTCCTGTAAGCGAACAGATCCCGTCGGAGTCTTATGATGTCCATGACCGCATCAAGGTATATATCACAAAAGTGGAACGCACATCACGCGGTCCGCAAGTATTCGTTTCCCGGACACATCCAGGTCTTCTCCGCAGGCTGTTTGAAATGGAAGTGCCGGAGATTTATGACGGCACCGTGGAAATCAAGTCAATTGCACGTGAAGCGGGAGACCGCTCGAAGATTTCCGTTCACACGAACAACGAAGAGGTCGATCCTGTAGGGTCTTGTGTCGGTGCACGAGGAGCACGTGTCCAGACGATATCGGGTGAGCTGAGCGGAGAAAAGATTGATATCGTCGAATGGTCCGAGGATCCGGTCGTGTTTGTCGCAAATGCATTGAGCCCTTCAAAAGTGCTTGATGTCCAAGTGAACGAAGAGGACCGGTCGACAACTGTCGTCGTTCCGGATTATCAGCTGTCGCTGGCGATCGGCAAGAGAGGCCAGAACGCGCGCCTTGCCGCGAAGCTTACAGGCTGGAAAATCGACATCAAGAGCGAAACTGACGCCCGGGAGATGGGCATCTATCCTCCTGTCATAAGTGAGACGGAAGGCGATGAGAACCATGTATACGACGCCGGGGAAGATGGCGACGATATATATACTGAAGATCCTTACTTCGCGGAAGAAGAAGAGAACGAAGAAGAGATCGACTTGTACGCGGACACAGAAGAGAACGATTGACACATGGGAAGGTGACTGCACATGACGAGCAACCGTAAAGTGCCATTACGGAAATGCGCGGCAACCGGGGAAATGCGTCCGAAAAAGGAAATGATCCGGATTGTGCGCTCCAAGGAAGGCGAAGTGTCTGTCGACTTGACCGGCAAAAAGTCCGGCCGCGGCACGTACGTCTCAAAAACTGAAGAAGCGGTTGAAAAAGCGCGCCAAAGCCATTCGATCGAAAAGCAGCTTGGTGCGCAAGTTTCGGAGCAAGTCTATGAAGACCTGCTTCACGCCATACGCCGAGAGGCTTTGAAATGATAAGCAAAGAAGTGTTCCAGCTGCTTGGCATGGCGGCACGGGCGCGGAAGATCGTGACAGGCGAAGAGCTGGTCGTACGTGAAATCCGCAGCGGCAACGCGAAACTTGTGCTTATTTCAAGCGACGCTTCGAAGAACACATCAAAAAAGATAAATGATAAATGCAATTCATATAACGTTGAGAAGCATGTCTGCGGGTCCCGAGAAGACCTGGGGCATGCGATCGGTAAAGAGTCGCGGGTCGTACTCGCGTTAACGGACGCCGGCTTTGCCGGTAAACTGTCCGGGCTCCTCAACGAATCTAACCGGGGGTGGGCTAATGACGAAAATACGTGTACACGAATACGCGAAGAAAGTAAATCGTTCGAGCAAGGAAGTCATTGAGGAATTAGGAAAGATGAATGTCGACGTGTCCAATCATATGTCCATGATCGACAAGGACGCAGCGTCCAAGCTGGATAAGAAATACGGCGTCGGAGGAAACCAGTCACCAAAATCCGAGAAGCCGGCCCGTCCAGCGAATACTGGCGGAAATGGCCCGCAGAACCGCAATCCGAAGAGCGGCGCACGCCAAGGCGAACGCCGGCCTGAGAGCGGACAAGAGGGCGGCAGCCGTCAACCGCAAAATGGTAACCGCAGCCAAGGCGGCAATCGCCAGGGACAATCGTCTGGAAACCGTCCTGCGCGGAATGACCAGCAGCGCGGCGGAGCGAATCGCCCCCCTCAAAGCGGCGGCGGATCCCAAGGCGGCCAGCGCAATCAGCAAAGCGGAAGCCAGCAAGGCGGAAACCGCGGACCACAGAGCGGAAGCCAGCAAGGCGGCAATCGCGGACCGCAAAACAGCAATCAGCAGGGAGGCAATCGTACTTCCCAAGGCGGCAATCGAAGCGGCGGCGGGCAAGGCGCTAATCGCCCGTCCCAAGGCGGCAACCGCGGCCAGCAGGGTGGCGGCAACCGCACGCCACAAGGCGGCCAAAATCAGCAAGGCGGCAATAATCGCGGAGGCCAGGGCGGCAATAACCGAGGCGGCCAGGGAGGCCGCGGCGGACGTCCGCCGGCACGCGGCATCAACCAGGGCAGACGCAGACACAGACCTGCAAATCCGATGCCGAAGGTCGAAAAACCGCTGCCGGAAAAAATTACATTCTATGAATCGCTATCAGTCGGGGAGCTTGCGCAAAAACTTGGCAAGGAACCATCCGAAATCATCAAAAAGCTATTCATGTTAGGTGTCATGGCGACCATCAACCAGGAGCTTGACAAAGATGCAATCGAACTGATCTGCGCGGATTACGGCGTAGACGTGGAAGAGGAAATCCGCATTGATGTCACAGACCTTGAGATCTACTTCGAGGAAGATGAAGAAAAAGAGGCGGGTTCCATGGAACGGCCGCCTGTAGTTACGATCATGGGGCACGTCGACCATGGTAAGACTACATTGCTCGACTCGATCCGCGACACGAAAGTGACCCAGGGCGAAGCGGGCGGCATCACGCAGCATATCGGAGCCTACCAGATCAAGACGGATGGCAAGAAGATCACATTCCTTGATACGCCTGGTCACGAAGCGTTCACGACAATGCGTGCCCGCGGTGCAAGCATTACGGACATCACGATCCTTGTGGTTGCTGCTGATGACGGCGTCATGCCGCAGACAGTGGAAGCGATCAACCATGCGAAAGCGGCCGAGGTGCCAATCATCGTTGCTGTCAACAAGATGGATAAGCCGAGTGCGAACCCTGACCGTGTCATGCAGGAACTTACCGAACATGGCCTTGTTGCGGAAGACTGGGGCGGCGATACGATTTTCGTTCCGATCTCCGCTTTGAAAGGGGAAGGGATCGACCAGCTGCTTGAGATGGTGCTTCTTGTTTCGGAAGTCGCTGAATTGAAAGCGAATCCGTCCATCCGCGCACGCGGTACAGTCATCGAGGCACAGCTTGACCGCGGCCGCGGTGCGGTTGCAACACTTCTTGTCCAAGACGGGACACTCCGCGTCGGCGATCCGATCGTGGTCGGCAACACATACGGCCGTGTTCGGGCGATGATCAATGATCTTGGGCGCCGCGTGAAAGAGGCGGGTCCTTCGACGCCGGTTGAAATCACCGGGCTGAGCAGCGTACCGCAAGCGGGCGATCGCTTTGTCGTCTTCGAAGATGAGAAGACAGCCCGCCAGATCGGCGAATCGAGAGCTGGAGATGCACTTCAGGAACAGCGTACCGAAAAGACACGCGTCACGCTCGACAACTTGTTCGACCAGATGAAGCAGGGTGAGATGAAAGAATTGAACCTGATCGTCAAAGCAGACGTGCAAGGCACCGTCGAAGCGATGGCTGCGTCACTTATGAAAATCGACGTAGAAGGCGTCAATGTGAAGATCATCCATACAGGCGCTGGAGCTATCAACGAATCTGATATTTCCCTTGCTGCCGCTTCAAATGCCATTGTCATTGGATTCAACGTACGTCCTGACGTGAATGCGAAACGCGCAGCGGAAGAAGAGGGCGTTGATATTAGGCTCCACCGTGTCATCTATAAGGTGATTGAAGAGATCGAAGCGGCGATGAAAGGGATGCTTGATCCTGAATATCAGGAAAAAGTTATCGGTCAGGCGGAAGTCCGTGAGACGTTCAAAGTGTCTAAAATAGGCACGATTGCCGGAAGCTATGTAACGGACGGCAAAATAACACGTGATTCCGGTGTCCGGGTCATCCGAGACAATGTCGTTGTCTTCGAAGGTGAGCTTGATACATTGAAGCGCTTCAAAGACGATGTCAAAGAAGTCGCTAAAGGGTATGAGTGCGGAATTACGGTTAAAAACTTCAATGATATCAAAGAAGGAGATATCATCGAAGCGTACATCATGGAAGAAATCAAGCGGGCATGATTGTATACGCGGAGTGCACGTTTTTCATCCACGGCATCGGCTCCCTGAAAGGCAAACGTTCCGTCTTGCAACGCATGATGGAACGGACGAAAAATGATTACAACGTATCCATTTCGGAAATAGACTATCAGGACCTTTGGCAACGGACGATGCTTGCGCTTGTTTCCGTCTCCTCCTCGAAAGACGCTGCGGAGCGGGAAGTGAGGAGGGCCATCCGGTTCCTTGAATCAAATCCGGAATGGGAAATGACAGAACTCCATCTGGACTACTATTGACACAAGAATCGGGGTGACCATCCATGTCTATGCGATCGAATCGAGTAGCCGAGCAGATGAAGAAAGAACTCGGTGAAATTATCGGCCACAAATTGAAAGACCCGAGAATCGGCTTCGTCACTGTTACGGATGTCGAAGTGACGGGTGACCTGCAACAGGCGACCGTCTTCATTTCCGTACTTGGAAATGACCGGCAGAAGGAAGAGACGCTGATCGGGCTGTCGAAAGCGAAAGGATTCATCCGATCGGAAATCGGCCAGCGGATCCGCTTGCGGAAGACACCTGAAATCGAATTTGCATTCGACGACTCTGTCGAATACGGAAACCGCATTGAATCCCTCCTTCGGGAAGTGAACCAAGACGATAATTGAAATACTGAGGAAGCCGGAATTCCGGCTTCCTCTCTTCATACATAAATGAATTATGAACAGAGGAGATGAAAGCATGAACGGAATCCTTCCTCTCTGGAAAGAAAAAGGGATGACATCGCACGACTGTGTCTTCAAGCTCCGTAAGATCCTCGGCACGAAAAAAGTCGGGCATACCGGCACGCTGGACCCGAATGTTGAAGGCGTCCTGCCGATCTGCATCGGACAGTCCACTAAAGTGGCGGAATACATAACAGATGCGGGCAAGGAGTATGTAGCGACGGTCTCGATCGGCCGAGCGACCGAAACGGAAGATGCGGACGGGGAGACCGTGCACGAAGATCTCTCGATGAAAAAAGTCTCAAGGGATCAGGTCGTAAGAGCGCTTGACGCACTGACAGGAGACATTGTGCAGATCCCCCCGATGTACTCCGCGGTCAAAGTGAACGGCAAACGCTTGTATGAGTATGCAAGAAAAGGACAGGAAGTTGAGCGGCCAGAGCGGACGGTGCGCATCCATTCCATTGAACTGCTCGGCGAGGATCAGGTTTTTGAAGGGGAGGAGATCGAGTTCTCCATCAAGGTCGCATGCGGGAAAGGGACCTATATCCGGACGCTCGCCACACAAATTGGACAGAAGCTCGGCTATCCGGCCCATATGTCCTCTCTTATCAGGACGGCATCAGGTTCATTTACAAAAGATGACTGCCTGACGCTTGAGGGGGTCAGGTCGGCAAAAGAGGAAGGGGATCTCAGTTCCAGCATCCGGCCGCTTGAAAGTGCGCTGGCTGAGTTTCCGTTCGTCGAAGTGGCCGGCCGTGATGATGACCTGCTTTTCAAACTAAGGAACGGGCAAGTGCTCCCGGCCGATCCATTGTTACAGGAACATAGCCATATTGTGTTCACGGAAGACGGAAAGGCGTTCGCCGTCTATTGCAACCACCCAGTGCATGAAGGTATGATGAAACCGGAGAAGATGTTCCCCGCAAACTGATCATCAGCGAGTTAGCGGGGAAGGAGGTAAAGGAATGGAAATATACAGACTGGAATATCCCGATCGCCTGAAGGAAGGAAACGAAGAGGCATATGCGCTTGCAATCGGTTTCTTTGATGGACTGCACCGCGGTCATCAGAAAGTGATCCAGGAAGCGATCCAAAAAGCGGACGAGCTTGGCATCAAATCTGCTGTCATGACGTTTGATCCGCATCCATCTCATCTTTTAGGGAAAGAGAAAGTTGGCTACATCACACCACTGGAAGAGAAAATGAAGATTTTGCGGACGATGGGCATTGATACGGTTTTTATTGTCCGTTTCAATTCGGAACTCGCTTCCCTGTCTCCAAAAAGGTTTATTGATACCTTCATCAAAGGCTTGCATGTAAGGCATGTGACAGCGGGTTTTGATTTCACATTCGGTTCAAAAGGCGCCGGCACGATGGAAGATATGGAATGTCTTTCGGGAGGCGAGTACGGGACGACCGTCATCGGTAAAGTGGAGATGGATGAAGAGAAAGTTTCGTCGACCCGTATCCGCGGCCTTTTAAAAAAAGGAGATGTACAGGAAACGTGCGAATTGCTCGGGCGCCCGCTCCGTACATCGGGCATCGTGATCCACGGGGAGAAAAGAGGCCGGATGCTCGGCTTTCCGACCGCGAATATCGAAGCGGACGAGGAAGCCATCCTTCCTGCAAATGGTGTGTACGCCGTATTCTTCACTGTCAGCGGTGTAACGTATAAAGGCGTCTGCAATATAGGTGTCAAACCAACATTCCATGATCCGGATCAAAGAAAGGTGCTCATAGAAGTGCATGTCCTCGATTATGATGGCGATCTATATGGGAAGGCGGCAACTGTCGACTGGATCGCCCGCATCCGGCCAGAGCAAAAATTTGCATCCGTCGATGAACTTATCCGGCAAATCGGGAATGATAAAGAGACCGCCCGGAAATTGCTTGAAAAGGCATAATGAAAGTTGCACATCCGATTTGTGCGTGATATGATGAATATGTGCTGAAGCACGAACCTTTCCTTGGCAAGCCGATTCACCAACGGCAGCTCGGGATTCGGGGATATTTTGATAGTAGGAGGTGAAAAGGATGGCTATTACTCAAGAGCGTAAAAACGAATTGATCAATGAATTCAAAACGCATGAGAATGACACAGGATCTGCTGAAGTACAGATCGCTATCCTTACTGAAGAGATCAACAACCTGAACAACCACTTGCACGTGCATAAGAAAGACCACCATTCACGCCGTGGACTTTTGAAAATGGTTGGAACGCGTAAAAGACTTTTGAAATACTTGCGTGACGCAGATGTTCAGCGTTACCGTGAGCTTATTTCCAAACTCGGTCTTCGCCGATAATAAGACAAATACGCAAAGCGGGCCATGCCCGCTTTTTTCTTTGCATCCAGATGCGAGCGTGCTGATCATGTTTCCTTTGCGAATCAGCAGGGGACCGGCATCCGCTTTACAGATAGATTCGAAATACTTCGCATAACCGAGCCTTTTTTGATACACTACTACTTAATACATACTACGTATGGACTTTCAGCGTTTAAATGAGAAAGGGGTTCCATTCATGACAGAACAGAAAAAGGTATATACCCTCGATTGGGCAGGCAGGCCGCTCACCATCGAAACGGGACAGCTTGCGAAGCAAGCGAACGGGGCAGTGCTCGTCCGCTACGGCGGCACGGCAGTCCTATCGACAGCTACTGCATCAAAACACCCGAAAGCGCTAGATTTCTTTCCGCTTACGGTCAACTATGAGGAAAGATTGTATGCGGTCGGAAAAATCCCTGGCGGATTCATCAAACGGGAAGGGCGTCCTTCTGAAAAGGCTGTCCTGACAAGCCGCCTGATCGACCGTCCGATCCGCCCTCTATTCCCGGACGGTTTCCGGAACGACATCCAAGTGATCTCGCTTGTCATGTCCGTTGACCAGAACTGTTCGTCCGAAATGGCAGCCATGCTCGGTTCATCTCTTGCACTGTCCATTTCTGACATTCCGTTTGACGGGCCGATTGCAGGCGTCCATATCGGGCGCATTGATGGCGAATTGATCGTCAACCCGACGCCGGAACAGCTGGAAGCGAGCGATCTTGACCTGACGGTTGCCGGAACAAAAGACGCCATCAACATGGTTGAGGCAGGGGCGAAGGAAGTGCCGGAAGATGTCGTGCTCGAAGCCATCATGTTCGGCCATGAGGAGATCAAGAAATTGATCGCATTCCAGGAAAAGATTGTCGCGGAAGTCGGCAAAGAGAAGAAGGAAATTGAGCTTTTTGAACTTGACGAGCAGATTTTTGCGGCAGTCAAGGAAAAATGCGAAGCGGAGCTTATGCAGGCGATCCAGACTGAGGAGAAGCATGCACGTGAAGAAGCGATCAGCGAAGTGAAACAGAAAGTGATGGAAGAGTACGTAGAGAACGAAGCGGATGATGACACGATGAAACAAGTGAAAACCGCTTTGGATAAGCTTGTAAAAGACGAAGTCCGCCGCCTCATCACTGATGAGAAAATCCGTCCGGACGGCCGCGGGCTCGATGAAATCCGTCCGTTGTCTTCAGAAGTCGGCATCTTGCCGCGCACTCACGGGTCCGGGCTGTTCACCCGCGGACAGACTCAGGCGCTCAGCGTTTGTACACTAGGCGCACTAGGGGAAGTGCAGATCATTGACGGGCTTGGACTGGAAGAGTCGAAGCGGTTCATGCATCATTACAACTTCCCAAACTTCAGCGTCGGGGAAACAGGACCAATCCGTGCGCCTGGCCGCAGGGAGATCGGACACGGTGCTCTTGGGGAACGTGCGCTTGAAGCGGTCATTCCGAACGAGAACGACTTCCCGTATACGATCCGTCTTGTCGCAGAAGTGCTTGAGTCGAACGGTTCTTCTTCCCAAGCATCCATCTGTGCTTCCACAATGGCGATGATGGACGCCGGTATTCCGATCAAAGCACCTGTAGCGGGCATCGCGATGGGTCTTGTGAAGAAAGGCGACAACTATTCGATCCTTTCCGATATCCAGGGGATGGAAGACCATCTCGGCGATATGGATTTCAAAGTGGCGGGTACGGAAAAGGGCATCACAGCCCTTCAGATGGATATTAAAATCGAGGGACTTTCAAAACAGATTCTTGAAGAAGCGCTCGCGCAAGCGAAACTCGGCCGGATGTCCATCCTGAATCATATGCTCGGCACGATTTCCGAGCCTCGCGAAGAGCTCTCCGAGTTTGCGCCGAAAATTGTCGTCATCCGGATCAATCCGGACAAGATCCGCGACGTTATCGGACCTGGCGGAAAAGTCATCAACAAGATCATCGAAGAGACACACGTCAAAATCGATACGGAGCAGGATGGCACCATTTATATCTCTTCTCCTAATTCCGAGATGAACGCACGCGCGAAGCAGATCATCGAGGACATCGTCAGAGAGGCGAAAGTCGGCGAGTATTATATGGGCAAAGTGAAGCGTATCGAGAAATTCGGTGCGTTCCTAGAGATCTTCCCTGGAAAAGACGGATTGCTCCATATATCCGAAATTCAGGAAGAACGCACAAAAGCCGTCGAAGACGTCTTGAAGCTTGGTGACGAGCTGCTCGTGAAAGTCATCGAAATTGATAACCAGGGACGCGTCAACCTGTCACGAAAAGCAGTATTGAAAGAAGAGAAAGAAAAAGAAGCGAACGAAAAAAGTGAATGATCAATGATGGAAAGCCTCCCTTCCCACTAGCGGAAGGTGAAGGCTTTTTATTCTAGACGGGAGGATAATATGAGTGAAAAAGTGATCTGCGGAAATGGCGTGAGGATTGTTCATGAAAAAATGGAGCATATGCGCTCAGCGGCAATCGGAATCTGGGTGAAAGCAGGGTCGATGGATGAGGATGCATCAGAGGCTGGACTCGCCCATTTCATCGAGCATATGATGTTCAAAGGAACTGCTGAAAGAAGTGCGAAAGATATTGCGGAACAATTTGACCAGCTGGGAGGGGATGTCAATGCGTTCACCTCAAAAGAGCTGACCTGCTACTTCGCCACCGTGCTTGGCCACCAAGCGGAAAAGGCTCTTGAAGTACTCGCGGATATGTTCTTCCATTCTGTGTTCGACCCTTCAGAGATCGAGAAGGAAAAATCCGTCATATTGGAGGAAATCGCATCTGTTGAGGATACACCGGAAGAGGATGTCGATGAACTTCTCTGGTCCTCCATGTACCCGGGACATCCGCTCGGCCGGCCGGTAGGCGGCATCGAAGAGACAATCGGACTGTTCGACCAGGCGAAAATCAAAGCGTTCATGGCGAAACATTACATACCCTGCAATATCGTCATCTCGATAGCAGGAAACTATCCTGAAGATCTGATTGAAAGAGTCGAGGAGCTGTTCGGCTCGTTTACTGGCAGGGAGGACGAACAGCCAGCTCAGCTGCCCGCGCCTTTATTCCAGAAAGGGATTACTGAAAAAGGGAAGGAGATTGAACAGGTCCATCTTTGCATCGGCTACCAGGGAATCCCGCTTGAAGACCCGCGCTTGCATGATCTCATACTGCTCGACAGCATCCTTGGAGGTACGATGTCTTCCCGCCTGTTCCAGGAAGTGCGCGAGGAACGGGGGCTTGCCTATACGGTCTATTCCTATTATAGCGCCTATCAGGATGCCGGTGCATTCGTCATTTATGCAGGAATGTCTCCCGCGAAGGTTAATGAGACGATCCAGACGATTGACGGGATCATTCAGGAACTTCTGGACAAAGGGATCACCGAACGGGAGCTGAGCAACGCGAAAGAGCAGCTGAAAGGGAGTTTCCTGCTGGGACTGGAAAGCACAGAAGCGATCATGCACAGGAACGGCAGAAATGAATTGATCCTTCGTGAGCATAAGTCAGTCGAGGAAGTTGTTGAACTGATCGATGCGGTGACTGTGAATAAGGTCGAGGAAATCGCCCGTACGCTCTTAACAGAGGAGCGCACCATCTCCATCGTCGGGCCAGGACGGCTGCTCGAGGGGGCGGGCGCCGGCATCTGAAGTACGAGTCAGCTTTGGCATGCTCATTACATATACTAAGCAAGGAAATGTGAAAGGAGAGTGCTATGCTGCTGTCTGATTTGGCACAGAAGGAATTGATCCAAGTGGAGGAAGGGGTCCGGTACGGATTCCTTGCCGATACAGACATGATCTTCAACAGGAGGACCGGGGAAATCATCGGTTTTGAAATCAAAAAGAAATTCAGCCGAAATCCGTTCAAGGGGCGTGAACAGCAGCCCTCTGAATTTATTCCATGGAGTGAAATTGTGCTCATCGGGGAAGACCGCATTCTTTTCGGCAAAACTCACCGACTGGAGGATTTCAGCATTGATGAATAAAGACGGGAAATGGCTTTTCATCGGGACGGATCAGCGCCTGGCATCTTGTGCGCAAATGTTCGAAGGCGTGCATCATCCGTCCGATTCACACTCAGATGAACTTGTCAGCCTGCTTGCTGAGCTGCGGCCGCGCCATGTCGTACTCCCGGTTGCGGGGATGAAAGGGAATGTGCCTGCTGAAAGCTTTGAGCCAGGCACTCGCATCTATACGGGGGTAGCATGCGAGGGGTGGATATCCGAATGTAAAAATGCCGGATTGACAGTCCTTAGTTACGTCAAAGAGGAGCTGTTTGTCTGGGAGAATGCCAAGCTGACGGCGGAGGGGTTCCTGAAAGAATTTTATCAAGCGGTCAACCGGAGCGTGGAAGGAAAGCATTTCATCGTGACGGGGTTCGGCAAAGTTGCAAAAATGACGGCGAAAACACTCCAGGCGCTTGGCGGCCAGGTGACGATCGCCGCCCGCAGTGAATCCCAGCTCAGCGAAGCGGCGGCACTTGGCTACGGCATGCAGCCGCTGTCAGACGTTTTGCCGCAAGAAGGATATCTCGTGAACACGATTCCGTCCCGGTGGCTGGAACTCCCAGGGTCCTCTCGCCTCCGTGTATTTGATCTGGCCTCTTTGCCCGGCTGCCTAAAGGCAGATTCCCCGAATGAATACTATACAATACACCTCGGATTGCCCGGGAAACATTTTCCGGCGGATGCGTCGCTTGTTCTCGCAAGGGCTCTTCAGAGGTTGAATAGTTGACGAAAGGGGAACTGGATGCTCGAAGGAAAACGAATCGGACTTGGCATAACGGCATCCCATTGCACATATGACCAGATTCTGCCGGTCATCAAAGAGTTGCAGGAAGCAGGTGCTACAGTCGTACCGGTCATCACACATTCGGTATTGACGGCGGCCACACGCTTCGGGACCGGGGAAGAATGGATTCAGAAAATCGAAGAAGCGACAGGTGAGAAAGTCATCTCGACGATCGTCGGCGCAGAGCCGTTCGGTCCGTCCGCTCCGGTGGATTGCATGATCATCGCACCGATGACAGGGAACTCCATCAGCAAATTGGCGAATGCGGCTACGGATTCACCGGTGCTTATGGCGGCAAAGGCAACACTGCGCAATAACAGCCCTGTTCTTTTGGGGATTTCAACGAATGATGCCCTTGGATTGAATGGCATGAACATCATGAAGCTGCTGAACACGAAAAATATCTTTTTTATTCCATTTGGCCAAGATGACCCTCACAATAAACCTAACTCACTCATCTCCGACTTCACTCAGATGGTGCCGGCTGCTGCGGCGGCCCTGCAAAAAAGGCAATTGCAACCTTTATTGATCTTGCACGAGGAAAAATAGAAAATCCGCTATGGAATATTATAAACTATGATATAATTCCTCCAATGAACTGCTGCGGAAAGGTGGCTGCTGGTACGATTGGCGGAAATTTTCCTGCTATTTCAACCGGCGCCCTTTTCGTTGAAGAAGGGGAGATATGTAATGAGAAAAAGAAATGTCGCAATCGTCGGGGCTACAGGGGCTGTCGGAACGAAAATTTTGGAAAAGCTGCTTGAACGCAATTTTCCGGCGGAATCCATAAAACTGCTTGCTTCCAGCCGTTCAGCAGGCGCAGAAGTGAAAGCATTCGGCAAGGCCTTCATCGTAGAGGAGACAAAACCGGAATCCTTCGAAGGCGTCGATTTCGCCTTCTTTAGTGCGGGCGGCTCGGTATCTCAGAAATTTGCGCAGGAAGCCGTCAAACGCGGAGCGATCGTCATTGATAATACAAGCGCTTTCCGTATGGATCAAGGCACACCGCTCGTCGTTCCAGAAGTGAATGCAAGAGCTTTGGATCAACATGCAGGCATCATCGCGAATCCGAATTGTTCCACTATCCAGATGGTGGCAGCGCTTCAGCCGATCAGGGAGAAATTCGGTTTGAAGCGTGTCATTGTATCGACATACCAGGCAGTGTCCGGTGCAGGAGCTGAAGCGATCGAGGAATTGGAAAGCCAGGGCCGGAATTTCGAGGGCCGTGCTGATAATAAGGCCGCAGTCCTGCCTTCATCTTCCGCCGAAAAGAAATTTCCGATTGCATTCAATGCAATTCCGCAAATCGACTTGTTTGGGGATGAAGGGTATACGCTTGAAGAATGGAAAATGATCAACGAAACGAAAAAGATCATGGGAGATGATTCCATCTCCGTCTCCGCAACTTGCGTCCGCCTTCCGGTCGTCTCCGGTCATAGCGAATCGGTATATATTGAAGTGGATAAAGACGGCGTATCGGCTGATGACATCCGCTCCGCGCTCTCAGGTGCACCCGGCATTACGCTGATGGATGCGCCGCAAGCGCAGGAATATCCGATGCCACTATATGCTGAAGGGAAGGATGACGTATTCGTCGGACGCATCCGGAAAGATCCGGACCATCAGCGCGGCTTCCATATGTGGATCGTATCAGATAATTTATTGAAAGGAGCGGCGCTCAATTCGGTGCAGATCGCTGAATTGCTGCTCAACAAAACTGAGTGAGCATTACGTAATCAACGAGTAAAGGATGGTCAGTTGAAACTTGGACAAATAGGCACCGCGATGGTCACTCCCTTTTCGAAAGAAGGGGAAGTGGACACGGACCGTACCGAACAGCTCATCGAACACCTGATCAGAACGGGGACACAGTCGCTTATCGTTTGCGGCACGACAGGGGAGTCGCCGACACTGTCTCATGATGAAAAAGCCAAATTGCTGTCCGCAGCGATTGAAATTGTGAATAAACGGATTCCTGTTATTGCAGGGACCGGCACTTTCAATACGGCAGAGACCGTTTATCTCACAAAACAGGCTGAACGTCTCGGAGCAGATGGCATCATGCTCGTCGCCCCGTATTATAACAAGCCGGATCAAAAAGGAATGTATGCGCATTTTGCCTATATAGCCGGAGAAACGGATCTTCCTATCATGCTGTACAATATACCAGGCCGGTCGGCGGTCAATATGCAGGCGGATACTGTCATCGAACTGTCGAAAATCAAAAATATCCGGTCGGTGAAAGAAGCGAGCGGCAGCTTTGAACAGATGGCTGCCATCATCTCAGGCACGGATAGCGGGTTTACGGTCTATAGCGGGGATGATGCTCTTGCGCTGCCGAGCATGGCGATCGGGGCGGACGGCATCATCTCTGTCGCCTCGCATGTCGCAGGCCTGGAAATGCGCCAGATGATTGATGCGTTCGTAAACGGGGACAGTGTCCGCGCGTCGACGATGCATCGTGCACTCTCACCTCTGTTTGCCGCATTATTTTCCGCTCCGAATCCGGTGCCTGTCAAATATGCGCTTCACAAAATAGGAATCGATACAGGCGGAGTGCGGCTGCCCCTGATGGAGATCGGGGAAGCGGCAGCAGGTTTTGACCGAGTATGGGATGCGTTCATACAAAGTACCGATGTGTTTCAAGGATAAAAGGAAAGGCATTTTTTTATCAGCTGCATGAAAGCCGGCACTTGCGCCGGCTTTTTTTTATTTGTACTAACGATGCCCTGTCACGTATAATGAAAGATAGTCGATTATGGACGGGAATTGAACCTGATTTTGGCATCATTATAATAGCCGCTCAGGGAGGATCTTCGGCTGCTGCCGCCAGAAGGACAAGATGGTGCAGCCTCCGATGCTTGTTTTAAAGACTTATATGTGCAATTGCCAATAGGAGGAAACAATGTGACAAAAACTAAAAATGAAGTGATTAGAATCATTCCGCTCGGCGGGGTCGGCGAAATCGGAAAAGCGATGTATGTCGTTGAAATCGATGACGAATTATTCATCGTCGATGCAGGGCTTATGTTCCCGGAAGGGGAGATGCTCGGAATTGATATCGTCATACCGGATATCACCTATATCGAAGAGAACAAGGAACGGGTAAAAGGGATCTTCCTTACGCACGGACACGAGGATGCGATTGGATCCATCGCATATCTGTTGCAGAAAGTGCAGGCGCCTGTGTATGGTTCCAAATTGACGATTGCGCTTGCGAAGGAGCATCTGAAAGAGATGCCGGCACCTTCATCTGTGAAGTTCTTTGAAGTATCCAATAAAAGCCGTATGAATTTCAAGCGTACGTATGTGACGTTCTTCAATACGACGCACAGTATCCCTGACTCCCTTGGAATCGTCTTCCATACGAGCGAAGGGGCGATCGTCCATACGGGCGAGTTTAAATTTGACCAGTCGGCGAAAGGGAAATACCGTCCTGATATCGCAAAGATGGCGCAAGTGGGAGAAGAAGGCGTGTTCATCCTCATGTCCGATTCGAATGAGGCGGAACGTCCCGGGTATACGACAAGTGAATCAGTCATCGAAGCACAGCTTTCCAGCACCTTTTACGCGGCGGAGGGCAGGATCCTTGTCGCCCTGTATGCTTCGAATTTCATCCGGATCCAGCAGGTCTTCGATAAAGCGGCCGAGACAGGCAAGAAAGTTGCAGTTGTCGGAAAAAGCCTCGAAAGTTATTTTGAGGTCGGCATGCGTCTCGGTTATCTAAAAGTCGATGAGGATATGGTCATCTCGGCGAAAGAGATCGGCAACTATGATGATCAGGAGCTTGTCATCATCGTGACAGGCAACAAAGGCGAGCCGCTCGATGCGCTCGAAAAGATTGTCCGTTCACACCATAAAGACATCAAAATCAAAGAGACGGACACAGTCTTAATCACATTCACGCCGTCTCCAGGAATGGAAATTTCGATGTTCCAGATGATGAACGAGGTCGCAAAAGCGGGTGCAAATGTACTGACGTCAACACGGAAAGTACACGTCTCCGGACACGGCAGCCAGGAAGACTTGAAAATGATGCTGAATCTCATGAAACCGAAATACTTCATCCCGATCCAAGGGGAATACAAGATGCTCATCGCCCATTCAAAGCTCGCGCAGCAAGTAGGCCTTCCGATTTCCCATATTTTTATTGCGGACAAAGGGGATATCGTCGAATACAAAAACAATAAGATGCGCATGAGCGGCCGCGTGCCTGCCGGCAATGTGCTGATCGACGGAATCGGCGTCGGTGACGTCGGCAACATCGTGCTCCGTGACCGGAAGCTTCTGTCACAGGATGGAATTTTCACTGTCGTCATTACGCTGAGCCGAAAGCAGAAACGGATTGCGGCAGGTCCGGAAATCGTCTCCCGTGGTTTTGTGTATGTCCGCGAATCCGAAGAACTGCTGGACGAGGCGAAAAAGCTCGTTCGTGGAATTGTCGAGAAATATGTGAATAAAGAGACGTTTGAATGGACAAACATTAAACAAGAGATCCGTGACACGTTAAGCTCATATTTATATCAGCAGACGAAACGGCGCCCGATGATCATCCCGATTATCATGGAATATTAACAGCCGCGAATGAATCGCACAAAAAAGGATTTCCTTGCCGCCCGCATGCGGCGGGAAATCCTTTTTTCGAAAGGAGGAGGACCGTTGTCGAAGAAAACGAAAAAGAAGAAGAAAAACTCCGCTTCCAAGAAAAAGAAAAAGGAGGAAGGGCTCCATCCCCTTGTCTATGAAGTGGCAGGCCTGTCACTGATCGGACTTTCCATCATAATCATTTTTGAATTTGGCATTGTCGGGAGGGGGCTGTCCTCTGCCACCCGTTTCCTGTTCGGGAATTGGCATGGTGCCGCTCCTTTTCTCTTGATTGTCGAGGCGCTGATCTTGATGGTCAGGAGGCAGGTCGGAGCCTATAAGAACAGAATTGTAGCGGGGAGCTTCTTTATTCTTGCAAGTCTTCTCCTTTTCAGCCATATCCATCTGTTTAAAGAATTGCATGCGAGCCACACCCTCTTATCCGACTCATCACTCAAAGAGACTTGGAAAGTGCTGGTGACAAACGGAGGGATTTCATCGAGAAGCGGTTCCCTTGGCGGCGGGATGACCGGCGCCATCTTGTTCGCGATGTTTCACTCGCTGTTTGATTCAGCCGGTGCGACTGTAGCTGGCGTCCTTCTTTTGCTGATCGGCATAGTACTTCTCACAGGCAAAGCGCTCGTCCCTTATTTGATAGAGAAGTATCCGCAGCTGCTTGAAAATGTGAAAGAGAAGTTTGCGAGAAGCGTTAAACAGCAGAAGAAAAAGAATGATCCGCCTCGCACAACAAGATCGAAAAAGAGCCGAGCAGGTAAAGAGCCGGATAGGAATGAAGAAGAAGCAATAACGGCTTATGCCGAAGAAGAGCCCGTTTCCCAGCCGATCATCTCGGCGTTCAATGAACGGATCGATATGGAGGCGGCCGAGGAGCAGCCTATCGCTCCAAAGAGCCAGTCAGTAGAACGGAAGCAAACAGAGCAGGTGCCAGAAGAGCGTGCTGATCAGGAGCAAGGGAAGCCGGAATCCTACGAAATAGCGTCTGGCGAAGAAGAGAATCCTTCCTATATGCTTCCGCCTGCGACGTTGCTGAAGGATTCGCCAGTGAATGACCAATCAGGCGAAAAGGATTCCATCCAGGCGAATGCCCAGAAACTTGAAAAGACATTCCAAAGTTTTGGCGTGAAAGCGCGCGTCACGCAAGTGCATCTTGGACCTGCTGTGACAAAATACGAAGTCCTTCCTGACACGGGAGTGAAAGTGAGCCGTATCGTATCTCTCTCCGATGATATCGCACTGGCACTTGCCGCCCGTGACATCAGGATCGAAGCGCCGATTCCCGGGAAATCAGCAATCGGTATCGAAGTGCCGAACAATGCTGTAGCAGTCGTCAGCCTGCGGGAAGTGATCGACGCAAAAGAGAACAATAAGCCTGATTCGAAATTGATGATCGCGCTTGGCCGTGATGTGACGGGACAGGCGATGCTTGCGGAATTGAACAAGATGCCGCATGTCCTTGTGGCGGGTTCGACGGGCAGCGGGAAAAGTGTTTGCATCAACGGCATCATCGTTAGCATCCTAATGAGGGCCAAGCCCCATGAAGTGAAGATGATGATGATCGACCCTAAGATGGTCGAACTGAATGTATATAACGGGATTCCCCATCTGCTCGCGCCGGTCGTCACGGATCCAAGAAAAGCATCACAGGCACTGAAGAAGGTCGTTTCCGAGATGGAGCGGCGCTACGAACTGTTCTCCCATACGGGAACAAGAAATATCGAAGGCTACAACGAACATATCGATCAGTGGAATGAAGAGAACGACGAAAAGCATCCGCGCATGCCGTATATCGTTGTAATTGTCGACGAGCTGGCCGATCTGATGATGGTGGCTTCCAATGATGTAGAAGATTCCATCACCCGTCTTGCCCAGATGGCGCGTGCGGCAGGCATCCATCTGATCATTGCGACGCAGCGCCCTAGTGTTGACGTCATCACGGGTATCATCAAAGCGAACATCCCTTCACGAATCGCGTTCGCGGTTTCGTCTGCCGTCGATTCAAGAACGATATTGGACGGAGTAGGCGCGGAGAAGCTCCTTGGGCGGGGCGACATGCTCTTTCTGCCTGCTGGCGCATCCAAACCCGTCAGGATCCAAGGCGCTTTCGTCTCGGATCAGGAAGTCGAAGCGATTGCCGATTTCGTCATCGAGCAGCAAAAGGCCCAGTACCAGGAAGACATGATTCCCGGGGAAGTTGAAGAGACATCTTATGATGAGGAGACAGACGAGCTGTATGATGAAGCGGTCATGCTCGTCACTGATTTGCAGACAGCGTCCGTGTCAATGCTTCAGCGAAGATTCCGCATCGGTTATTCAAGGGCTGCCCGGATCATCGATCAGATGGAGATGAGAGGGGTTGTAGGACCCTCAGAAGGCAGCAAACCAAGACAAGTGATGATAGGGAAAGAGGAAGCGGATCTTCATATGTGATGTATGCACGTGAATCGTGTCATACTATTTCTTATGGGGCCACATCCTTTAAAGAGTAAGACAATGCCGGCAAAAGCAGCGGAAACCGCGTTGCACCAGGCAATCTCTTGAATTCATATTATTCTTTTTGTTCATCTTTCCATTTTCGCTGTTTATTTTGAATGGGGAAAATGATATAGTATGGATGATTAGATATGATGTCACACATCAGAGGTCTAACCTCTTTCGGAAGGGGTGAATGTGGTGATGGTTAAAGCTGACCAGCGGCATTTGTATATTCAGGTGATTGAACGGCTGAAACATGATATTGAGCAAGGGATTTTCAAGGAAAACGAAAAATTCCCTTCCGAATTCGAACTGGCCCGTTCCTTGGGTGTCAGCCGGGCGACACTCCGGGAAGCGCTCCGCGTCCTGGAAGAAGAGAAGATCATCATCCGCAAACACGGTGTCGGTACGTTTGTCAACGCGAGGCCGCTATTCACTTCCGGAATTGAGCAGCTGTCGAGTGTCTCTTCCATGATCGAGGATGCAGGCATGGAGCCTGGCACCATTTTCAAGGAAGTGATTGAAGAAAAGCCTGATGAAGAAATGCAGGAAAAATTCGATTGCGGAGCAGAAGAGTGTCTTGTTACAATAAAACGGGTGCGCACCGCAAATGGTGAGCCGGTCGTCTACTGCATCGATAATGTACTATCCAGACATCTTCCCCTCGGGCCCGATGTCTTGGCGAACGAATCGCTTTTTGATTCGATCGAGCAGCAGGGATCTCTCCGGATTGTACAAGCCATTGCGAATATAGAGCCGGTCGGCTATGATGACGAAGCATCCTCGATACTCAGATGTGGTGTCGATGTGCCGTTGCTCGTATTGATTCAATCCCACTATAGCGAAGAGGGAGAAATGGTCTTGTTTTCCAAGAACTATTTCAGGGCTGATAAATTCAGCTTCCACGTCGTACGGAAACGGGTATAAGGTCCGGTCGCAGCATTTGCAGCGGCCAGCGTTACTGGCATGATGCCAATATACCAAAATATTATTTAGGGAGGTCCACACAGTGAGCAAACGTAAATACGGACTTGCGTTATCATTGGTTCTTGCAGCGGGCACAATGCTTGGTGCATGCGGAACGGACAAAAACAAAGACAAAGAGAATACGTCTGACAAAGACGGAAATGCATCTGATTTCTCCATTGCCATGGTAACTGACACAGGCGGCGTTGACGATAAATCGTTCAACCAATCCGCTTGGGAAGGGATCCAGCAATTCGGGAAAGATAACAACTTGACTGAAGGCGATGGCGGATATGCATACCTTCAATCGAAAGATGATTCAGATTACACGCCTAACCTTAACGCGCTTACACGTCGTGATTTTGATCTTGTATTCGGCGTAGGCTTCCTTATGGAAGATGCAATCGGCACAATCGCGTCCCAGCATAAAGATACAAACTATGCGATCATTGACGGAGTAGTCGATGAGCCGAATGTGGCAAGCATCCTCTTCAAAGAGCAAGAAGGAGCTTTCCTTGCTGGTGTCACAGCAGCTCTTATGACTAAATCAGACAAACTTGGTTTTGTCGGCGGTATGGAAATCCCGGTTATCGAACGTTTCCAAGCTGGTTTCGAAGCTGGAGTCGCGGCTGTTAAACCTGATATCAAAGTAGACGTACAATACGTTGGTGATTTCGGTAAAGCGGAAACAGGAAAAGCGCTTGCAAACCGTATGTACTCTTCAGGCGTGGATATCATTTTCCATGCTGCAGGCGGATCTGGCAACGGTGTCTTCTCCGAAGCGAAAGAGCGTAAAAAAGCTGACAAAGACGCGTACGTATGGGTTATCGGCGTAGACGCTGACCAGTATGACGAAGGTAAAGTCGGCGATGACAACGTAACACTCACTTCCATGTTGAAGCGTGTCGATGTTGCGGTTCAAGATATTTCTAACCTTGCAAAAGAAGGGAAATTCCCTGGCGGCGAAACGAAAGTATACGGCCTTCATGACGATGGCGTAAAGCTGGCTGATTCCCGCGGTGCGATTCCTGAGGATGTCTTGAGCAAAGTTGATGAGTATGCTAAGAAAATCGCTGACGGCGAAATTGAAGTTCCTGAATTCGTCGAAAAGAAATAATTCCATAATGGGAACAGGCCGGTTCACTCCGGCCTTTCTCATTCATTGGACCACCAGGCACGAGTTGATAGACTAAAAGGTTTTTATAGAGCGCTTGCTGACGGACGTGCTTCCGCGTATGCCTTTTCGCAACTTGAGAAGGCGCTTACAAATAAGCAGGGCCGTTTATGTCTTCTGGCCGCAAAAACCTTTTATTGTGTCATCTTGAGGCTATTATAGAATGTAAAAAATACAGATGAGGAAGTGAAACGATTGGAATATGTCATTGAAATGCTGAATATATCCAAGAAATTCGGTAATTTCTACGCGAATGACAATATCACTCTTCAATTAAGGCAAGGGGAAATCCATGCCCTGTTAGGGGAGAATGGTGCAGGCAAATCCACGTTGATGAATGTCCTGTTCGGCCTCTACCAGCCAGAAGAAGGAGAAATTCGCGTCAAAGGTAAAAAAGTGGATATCTCCAATCCGAATATCGCAAATGATCTCGGAATCGGAATGGTCCATCAACATTTTATGCTAGTTGAGAACTTGACTGTAACAGAAAACATCATTCTCGGCAGTGAACCAACTAAGATGGGCGTCGTCAACATTAAAGAAGCGGCAAAGAAAGTTGCCGAAATTTCTAAGTTGTATGGATTGAATGTTGATCCTTACGCAAAAATCGAAGATATTTCTGTCGGTATGCAGCAACGTGTAGAAATATTGAAGACACTGTATCGTGGAGCGGACATCCTGATTTTCGACGAGCCGACCGCTTCACTGACTCCGCAGGAAATTGATGAATTGATCGCCATCATGAAGAAGTTGATTGTAGAAGGAAAATCTATCATCCTGATCACCCATAAGCTCCAGGAGATCATGGATGTCTCCGACCGGGTGACGGTCATTCGGAAAGGGAAAGGGATCGGCACAGTGGTCACTAGCGAAACGAACCCTGAAGAGCTTGCTACGCTCATGGTTGGCCGCCAAGTGACATTCAAAACGGAAAAAGGGCCGTCTCATCCGAAAGAGGAAGTGCTTGTAATTAAGGATCTCACTGTCACCGACAACCGGGGCATTGAGAAAGTGAAAGGCTTGAACCTAACAATCCGCAGTGGTGAAATTGTTGGACTGGCCGGAATTGACGGGAACGGCCAAAGTGAACTGATCGAAGCAATTGCTGGCCTCCGAAAAGTGAAGCATGGCAACATCAGCATCGCCGGTAAAGACATAACTGGGAAAACACCTCGTCAAATCACACAGTCCGGGCTTGGCCATATCCCGCAAGACCGTCATAAGCACGGCTTGGTACTCGATTTTTCGGTCGCTTATAATGCAGCATTGCAAGAGTACTATCATGAGCCATTTTCAAAAAACGGCCTTATGAATTATAAATTCATATCAGAGAATGCAAGGACGATCATAGAAGAGTACGATGTCCGCACGCAAGGGGAACATGAGCTTGCCCGTGCGCTTTCCGGCGGCAACCAGCAAAAGCTGATCATCGGACGGGAAGTGAGACGTGATCCTGAATTGCTGATCGCGGCGCTTCCGACTCGGGGACTTGATGTTGGTGCGATTGAATTTATCCATAAGCGGCTGATCGAACAGCGCGATAGAGGAAAAGCCGTCTTCCTAATCTCCTTTGAACTGGATGAAGTCATGAATGTATCTGATAAAATTGCCGTTATCCATGATGGCCATATTATCGATACGGTACTTCCTTCAGAGACTACAGAGCAGGAGCTTGGACTCCTGATGGCAGGACATTCCAAGGATGCGATCTCTACGACTGGCGGAAAAGCTGTCTTGAAAGAAGGTGATGATCGCAATGAGTAATCGGACTCTGAATATATTAGTTCCAGTCATTTCAATAGTGCTCGGATTGCTGATTGGTGCGATTGTCATGCTCATCAGCGGCTATGATCCTGTTGCGGGTTATATCGCCCTATGGAATGGTATTTTCGGTGATACGTATGCGATTGGTGAAACGATCCGGCAAATCAGTCCTTATATACTGGCAGGACTTGCGGTCGCATTCGCTTTCCGTACCGGCTTGTTCAATATCGGTGTCGAAGGGCAGCTGATGGTCGGCTGGTTTGCGGCGGCCTATGTAGGTTACGCGTTTGAATTGCCGAAAGTCATTCACTTGCCGCTCGCTTTGCTTGCCGCGGCAGCAGCCGGGGCCCTCTGGGGACTCATTCCAGGTATTTTGAAAGCAACGCTCCGCGTCCACGAAGTTATTGTGACTATTATGATGAACTATATTGCGCTTCATACAGTCAATGCGCTGATCAAATCGGTTTCAGGCGGCGGCTATAAAACGGAAAAGATCCATGAATCCGCTTCGCTCCGTTCCGATTTTTTATCGCAGTTGACCGATTATTCGACTTTGCACTATGGAATTATAGTAGCCTTATTGATGGTTGCCGTCATGTGGTTCATTCTCGAAAAGACGAAAACCGGCTATGAATTGAAATCAGTAGGCTTCAATGACAATGCATCACAGTATGCGGGTATGAATGTGAACAAAAATATCGTACTTGCAATGGTCATCTCCGGTGCATTCGCAGGTCTCGGCGGAGCGATGGAAGCGCTTGGCACTTTCGGCAACATGTCAAGCCGCGGCGGTTTCACAGGCATCGGTTTTGATGGGATCGCAGTCGCACTTCTAGGCGCGAATTCCCCGCTCGGTGTCATTTTCGGTGCTTCGTTGTTCGGTTCCTTGAAATATGGTGCAAACAATATGCCGAATGCTGCGAACATCCCTGTGGAAATCGTTGAAATCGTCATTGCACTTATCATATTCTTTGTAGCTTCTGGATACATCATCCGTGTCGTCCTTCAAAAGCTGGCTAAGAAAAAGGAGGCAAAATGATATGAGCTTCTTGGAAGTTCTCTATTTCATCATACCGACGACGATCGCGTACGCGGCGCCTCTGATATTCACAGCCATAGGCGGCGTGTTCTCCGAGCGTTCCGGTGTCGTTAACATCGGCCTTGAAGGTCTCATGGTCATGGGAGCGTTTATCGGTATTGTATTCAACTTGTTTTTCGCAGATACATTCGGCGGATGGACGCCTTGGATTGCACTCATCGTAGCTATGCTTGTATCGGCTCTGTTTTCGGTCTTGCATGCTGTGGCTTCGATTACATTCCGTGCGGACCAGGTCGTTTCAGGGGTCGCCATCAATATGCTTGGTATAGCAATCGCTCTGTTCAGTGTCAAAATGATTTTCGGCAAAGGACAGACAGACTTCATCCAGGAAAAGATTCCGCGCATCAATATCCCGTTGTTGCAGGATATCCCAGTGCTCGGACCGATGTTCTTCAAAACGGTGTACGGTTCCTCGATTCTTGCCATTATCGTTGCCGTGCTAGCTTGGTTCATCATCTATAAGACACCATTCGGCCTCCGTCTGCGTTCGGTCGGAGAGCATCCGATGGCAGCTGATACGATGGGAATCAATGTTTCGAAAATCCGATATATCGCCGTCATCATATCAGGCGGTCTCGCCGGCATCGGCGGCGCGGTCTACTCACAGACGATGACAGCCGACTTCACGCACTCCACCATCAATGGACAAGGGTTCATGGCGCTGGCAGCGATGATTTTTGGTAAGTGGCATCCGATCGGTGCGATGTTCGCTGCACTCTTTTTCGGATTCGCCCAAGCGCTTTCCATTACTGCTGGATCGATTGACGTGGAATTCATCCAAAAGATTCCTTCCGTCTTCTTCCTGATCTTGCCGTATGCCCTGACGATCCTAGCGCTTGCAGGATTCATCGGAAAAGCGAGTGCTCCGAAAGCAAGTGGAGATCCATACATTAAAGGCAGCCGTTAATTGAAAACCGTCCGGATTATCCGGACGGTTTTTCCTTATCTATTAGGGTAAACTACATAGTGCCGGTCGAAAGCGTATACTTTGGCAGCATATGAATTAAAATGTATAGTGGAGATGGATAATTGGAATAAAAAGAAAACAGAGGTGTTTGTATGTTCACAAAAATCGTTCTGCAAGAGGGAGTCAACCTGTTTCTCAGGAACACCAAGCAGTTCAAGACGATCAACGTCTCAGTGCGGCTGAGATCTGCGCTGGATGCCAAGAAGAACGCCCACCGCGCTGTGCTGGCAAATGTCATGCAAGACTCCAACAGCGAATACCCGGCGCAGAGCGAATTCCAAAAGGCGCTTGACTCGCTTTATGGCACCGTCTTCTATACGGATGTTGCAAAACGTGGAGATGTACATACATTTTCGCTGAATGCGGAGTGTGTGAATGATGAGTATTTGAGTGAAGAAGGCGTTTTCTATAAAGTGCTGGATTTGATCAGCACTACATTATTCAAGCCTAACTTTTCAGATGGCAATTTTGATGAAGACATTGTAAAGCGTGAGAAACGGGTTGTCACAGAAAGAATCCGTTCCGTCTATGATGACAAGACAAGATTCGCCCAGAAACGGATGCTCGAATTGATGCGGCCGGATCAGCCGGCTTCCATCTCAGCTTATGGAACGGAGGCGCATGTGGATGAAATCACATCTTCTTCGTTGAAGGAAACCTATGACAGCATGCTGCAATCAGATGAGGTCGATCTCTATATCGTTGGGGACATCGATGAAGAAGGACTTGCAAATACTGTGAAAACACTGTTTGATTTCAAACCAAGACGTGCTGTTTCAAAAAACTCTGTGTCTGAACAGAATGCTTCGGACATCCGTCATATCCGTGAAAAGCAGGATATGAAGCAAGGGAAGCTGCAGGTGGGCTTCAGTACGAATATTACCTTTGACCATCCGGATTTCACGAAAATGCAAGTGATGAATGGTATTTTCGGCGGTTATGCACATAGCAAGCTGTTCATGAATGTCCGCGAAAAAGAGAGTATGGCATACTATGTGAATAGTGCCTATGCGGCGCATTACGGCCTCCTTTATGTAATAGCAGGCATTGACGCAGATCTCGAGGAAAAGGCTGTTTCGCTTATTGAAGAGCAAGTGGAAGCGCTGCGCAGCGGCGACTTCACCGATCTTGAGCTGAATCAGACTGTCGCCATGCTTTCCAACAGCATCCGAAGTTCATTTGACTCCGCACGGGGGCAGATCGACTTGTATGATCTTTACAAAGGGCTGGATGAGAATTTCAGTGCAGATGGATTGACTTCAAAATGGAAACAGGTGACGAAGGAAGATGTCCGGGAGATGGCATCTACCTTGAAAGAGGAAATCGTCTATTTGCTTTCGGGAAGAGAGGCGACACAATGATGGAAACAATCACATTTGATAACCTGCAAGAAACGTTGTATCACGAACAGCTTGAGAATGGGCTGAATGTCTATGTCTTGCCGAAGAAAGGCTTTTCAAAGACATATGTGACATTTACGACGAATTATGGCTCCATCGACAACACGTTCATCCCTCGGGGCAAAGATTCGATGGTCACAGTGCCTGACGGTGTAGCCCACTTCCTGGAACATAAGATGTTTGAGAAGGAAGAAGGGGACGTATTCCAGAAGTTTGGAGAGAATGGCGCATCGGCAAACGCCTTCACGTCATATACGCGTACTTCCTATCTTTTTTCCTCCACAGAAAAATTGTATGAAAACACGAAGACATTGCTTGATTTCGTCCAGCAGCCGTATTTCACCGAGCAGACGGTCGAAAAGGAGAAAGGGATCATTGGACAGGAAATCACGATGTATGATGATAACCCGGATTGGCGGCTTTATCTAGGCACAATCCAAAACCTGTTCAAAGAGCATCCTATTCAGATCGATATCCTTGGAACACATGATACGATCGATAAAATAACCGCGGATGATCTATATGAATGCTATGAGACGTTCTATCATCCATCCAATATGGTCCTTTTCGCCATTGGAAACGTCGATCCTGATGAGATGCTCGAGTTTGTCCGCAAAGACCAGGCGGCAAAGACATTTACAGAACCCGCTCCCATTGAACGGAAGAGTCCAGTTGAGCCGAGTGAAGCAAAACAGAAGGAACAGACCATCAAGATGGACGTGTCCAAACCTAAATTCAGCTACGGCCTTAAGTGCAGCGCAGCAGATCTGTCCGGCCCGGAAATGCTTCGACAGGAACTCAGCGTGACACTCGTGCTCGACATTTTGTTCGGCCGGACATCAAGCTTCTATACGGAGGCTTATGAAAAGGGAATTATAGATGAATCGTACGGCTATGAGTTCAATATCGAAAAGGGCTTCGGCTTTGCGGTCATCAATTCAGATACGGATGAGCCCGAGCAGCTGGAAGCGATGATCCGGTCCACAATAGAAAAGGCTGCTGAGAAATGGCCTGCGACCGATCAAGATATAGACCGTGCGCGCAGAAGGAAGATTGGCCAGTTCATGCGTTCTCTGAATTCCATCGAATACATCGCAAACCAGTTCACCCATTATCTTTTCAATGGCATGAATCTGTTCGATATGCTTCCGGAACTTGAGAAGCTCACAGGTGAAGATTTACAGAAAGCGTTTGCCGCCATTTCATCGCCGGAAGGGCAGACCGTATTTAAGGTATTGCCGCAAGGACAGCGAGGATGAACAGCGGCCGGGCCCTCGTGCTAGGGGCATCAGGCGGCATTGGAGCAGAGATCAGCCGGAAGCTTGCGGCTTCCGGCTGGTCGCTCTATCTTCATTTCAGCAAGGCGGCCGATAAGGCGGAAATGCTTCAGCAGGAACTTCAGGATCTTTACCCGAAAGGGCAGTTTAGCGTCGTGCAAGCCGACTTTACGGATGCGCAAAGCGCTGATCGGCTTGTTCAAGAGATCGGTCACGTCAGGGCGATCATCGCTGCGCATGGACATACTGTCATGAAGCTGCTGACAGATACGACTGTCTGTGACATGCAGGGGCTATGGAATGTGCATGTACAAAACCCCGCCAGGCTCATCAGTCTGCTATCCCCTCAGCTCAGAAGCTGGAAGACATCATACATTGTTTTCATCGGGTCGATCTGGGGAAATACAGGAGCGGCGGCCGAAGTGATGTATTCAGCTGTAAAAGGCGCTCAGCACTCATTCGTCAAAGCATATGCGAAAGAGGCAGCCTATTCAGGGATCCGGGTGAATGCAATCGCTCCTGGATGGATTGCGACCGAGATGAACGGGTCGTTGTCCGATGAAGAGGAACGGCTGGCAATGGATGAGATTCCTCTCAGAAAAATCGGGACTCCTGACCAAGTCGCAGATCTTGCTGATTTCCTTGTGAGCGGAAAGGCCGATTATATGACAGGCGAAATCCTCAATCTGAACGGCGGCTGGTATATCTAGCAGGAGAGATGGTTTCTCCCATCACTTTTGCTTTTCTTCATGCAGGGAATCCGCTATGATAGAACTAAGTTGATTCTCATGCGTCCTATACATATGGATTGTGCAAAAAACGGACAATAGGGGTGTGCCGAATGGGTGAATGGTATGTCGAATATGAAATCCAAGTGAACCGGCCTGGGCTTCTCGGTGATATCGCGTCTCTTCTTGGAATGCTGCGTGTTAATATCGTCACGATCAACGGCGTGGACGAAGGCAGGCGCGGCATGCTCGTCACAACGGAAGATGACGATCAGATCAAACGCTTTGAGCTGATCGCGTCCACGATGGAGACGATTCAAGTGAAGAAGATCCGTGAACCGAAGCTGCGCGACATTCTTGCGGTCCGGCATGGCCGTTACATCCAGCGGGATATAGACGACCGGAAGACGTTCCGTTTCTTGCGGAGCGATCTTGGTGTGCTCGTCGATTTCATGGCAGAGATCTTCAAACAGGAAGGGCATAAGCTGATTGGAATCCGTGGGATGCCGCGTGTCGGCAAGACGGAGTCCGTAGTTGCTGCAAGCGTCTGTGCGAATAAGAAGTGGATCTTCCTATCTTCGACTATGATCAAACAGACTGTCCGCAGTAATTTGGCTGGGGATGAATTTTCCAAGGACAATGTTTTCATCTTGGACGGCATCGTCACCCGCAAATCCGGCGACGAACGCCATATGCAGCTTGTCCGTGAAATGATGCGGATGCCATCCATCAAAGTCGTAGAACACCCGGATATGTTCGTTCAGCATTCTGAATATGGTATAGAGGATTTCGACTATATCATCGAACTCCGGACCGACCCCGATCAGGAAATTACATATGAAATCATGGAGAAGAACCATATGGACGGGCAAATGGGCGGATTCGGCATGTTTAATTTTTAACGAGTAGGCAGGTGATAAGATTGACCGGATTAGGTGATCGTCTCAGAGAGGCGAGAACAGCTAAGGGATACACATTGGATGATTTACAATCATTGACGAAGATTCAGAAACGGTACCTTTCCGGTATTGAAAATGAAGATTACAGCATGATGCCCGGCTCGTTCTATGTACGTGCTTTTATCAAGCAATATGCAGAGGCGGTGGGCCTTGACGCTGATGAGATGCTGTCATTGTATAAGGATTCCGCTCCAGAAGGGAATGGCGGCGGAGAGGAACAGCAGATCTCCCCTCCGCAAATGTCCCGCAAGCGCGGCCTGCGGGCAAGCAGCCGCTTCAATGAAATTGCGCCGAAAATCATCGTAGCGCTCTTTATCCTTGTCATCATCATCGTCAGTTGGGTGCTGTATCAAAACCGGCCAGACAAGCCGATCGCAGAAACGGATGCCGGCCTGACGGTGGATCAGAACCCATCATCCCTTCCGGATAAAAAACCGGCTGGGGAAGCAGGCAAACCGGACGCCGGCGAGGTCCAGGAGGATGACGGCGAGACGGATCCGGCAGGTGAACAGCCAGCTCAGGAAGAACCTGAGCCTCCAGCGCAGGCACTCACGTACGTCTCGACAAGCGGGGAAGATTCAGTGTACACGCTCACTAATTCTGACGCATTCAATCTTGAGATCAAGACGAACGGCGAAACGTGGATCGGCGTGCGTGACACCGTGACAAAAGAGGAGCTGCTTCCCGGAGGCGCAAGAACCTTGAAAGCGGGCGAACAAGCTGAACTGCCTGTCGACAGGGATTCGGTCCGTATCCGTGTTGGAAGGACTCAGCATACTGAAATATATGTCAACGGCGAACTGCTGCAGTTCAATTCCGACAAAATCACACAAAATATCATTATTGAATACAAGAAATGAAAATAGTCATCTTCGCGGATGACTATTTTCATTCCTGCCATATATCGAAAAGGACTGGTGAAACAAGTGAACCTACCGAATAAGATTACCGTATCACGCGTGTTTCTCATTCCCGTCTTCATCATTTTCATGCTGTTTGACTTCGGGATGGGCTCAATTGAAATTGGCGGCACTACCATGCCGGCCGCGCAGCTGATTGGAGCGCTTCTTTTCATCATCGCAGCTGCGACTGACTGGTTTGACGGACATTTGGCACGCAAGCATAATCTCGTGACGAATATGGGGAAATTCCTTGATCCGCTTGCGGATAAGCTGCTTGTTTCTGCTGCACTTATCATCCTTGTTGAAATGGGGCTGGCGCCCTCCTGGGTCGTCATCATCATAATCAGCAGGGAGTTCGCCGTGACGGGGCTCAGGCTCATCCTGGCGGGCGGAGGCGAGGTTGTAGCAGCGAACCAGCTGGGGAAGATCAAGACGACGACACAGCTGATCGCCATTGCGTCGCTGCTGCTGAACAATATCTTTTTTGAAGCGATCAACGTCCCGTTCGGTACGATCATGTTATACATCTCGCTCATTTTTACGATCTGGTCGGGCGTGGATTATTTTTATAAAAACAGACGGGTGCTGCTTGATTCCATGTAAGGGGGCGCTAGTATGAAAGCTGAAATTATTGCGGTCGGTTCCGAACTTCTCCTTGGACAGATAGTAAACACAAATGCCAAATTCATATCCCGCAGACTGGCGGAAATCGGGATTGACTGCCATTATCAAACTGTTGTCGGTGACAATCCAACAAGGCTTGACGAATCGATTGCCATCGCTCAAGGAAGGGCGGACCTTATCATTTTTACAGGAGGACTCGGCCCGACAAAAGATGATCTGACGAAGGAAACAATCGCGAGACGGCTTGGTGCTGGGCTCGTCAGTGACCTCTCAGCCCTTCAGTCGATTCAGGCCTATTTCGATCGTACACACCGTGTCATGACAGAGAACAATAAAAAGCAGGCGCTTGTCCTTGAAGGCTCCACCATTCTCGTGAATAACAACGGCATGGCCCCGGGAATGGGTATCGAAAGGGATGGCATCCGGTATATTTTGCTACCCGGCCCTCCGCATGAAATGGAACCGATGTTTGAAAATGAAGCGGTTCCCTACCTGCTCGGGCTTCTGGGGACCAATGAGGTGATCCGGTCCCGGATCCTGAAGTTTTACGGGATTGGTGAAGCCGAACTGGAATATCGCGTCCAGCCCATCATCGACCGTCAAACAAACCCGACAGTCGCACCGCTCGCTTCTAAGGATGCTGTCACTCTCCGCCTGACAGCAAAAGCCTCTTCCTCTGAACAGGCGATGGAACTGATCAAACCAGTTGAAAAAGAGATACGTGATATTGTCGGCGAGTATGTATATGGCATCGATGATGACACCCTCCCATCCAAAGCGGTTGAATTGTTAAAAGCGCATAACATGACGATTGCTGCAGCCGAAAGCTTGACTGCAGGGATGTTTATGGCTGAAATCGCGGATGTGCCAGGTGCCAGCTCCGTGCTGAAAGGCGGGGTTGTCGTCTATGACGAGGAAGCGAAGATTGCCCAGCTTGGCATACCGGCAAAGCTGCTGGATGAATCGGGTGTAGTCAGCGCTGCCTGTGCTGAGGCGCTTGCGATCAAAGTCAGGGAAAAATTCGGGACAGATATTGGAGTCGGCCTGACAGGGGCTGCGGGCCCTGATGCGCATGCCGGTGAGCCGGCGGGCACTGTCTGGATCGGCATTGCCGCTAAGGGGCAGGATGTCGCCTCCTTCAAACTGGATCTTTCAGGCTCACGTAATTCCAATCGAAAAAGAGCAAGCCATTTTGCCTTGTATTATCTGATTTCGATAGTTCGGAAGATCGGCTGTTGAAAGACTAAGGCAAACTCATGATTTGCTGCTTATTCTCATTTAAAACCTGGATTTGGACTTGATTCTCAATTAAATCATAATTTCCGAAGAAAAAATCGAATATCCGTTCGTTTATTATTTGTGTATTTCTCAAAAAAGGAGTATAGTAGAGATAGGAACAAAGAACACACCTTTTGGGGAGGAATCATTTTGAGCGAACGTAAAGCTGCGTTGGAGCAGGCTTTGAAACAAATCGAAAAACAGTTCGGAAAAGGATCTGTCATGAAATTGGGCGAACAGACTGACCGTCAGATCGCCACGTCATCATCGGGATCGCTGGCACTTGACGCGGCACTAGGGGTAGGCGGCTATCCGCGCGGGCGTGTTATTGAGATTTATGGACCTGAGAGTTCGGGTAAGACGACAGTAGCATTGCACGCGATCGCGGAAGTGCAGGCTTCAGGCGGACAAGCCGCATTCATCGACGCTGAGCATGCGCTGGATCCTGTCTATGCACAGAAGCTTGGCGTCAATATTGACGAATTGCTGCTCTCGCAGCCAGACACTGGAGAGCAGGCGCTTGAGATTGCGGAAGCGCTCGTACGAAGCGGCGCGATCGACATCATCGTCATCGACTCGGTGGCTGCGCTTGTGCCGAAAGCGGAGATCGAGGGTGAAATGGGGGATGCGCACGTAGGACTCCAAGCACGGCTCATGTCGCAGGCCCTCCGGAAACTGTCCGGGGCGATCAATAAGTCCAAGACGATTGCAGTCTTCATCAACCAGATCCGTGAAAAGGTCGGCGTCATGTTCGGTAACCCGGAAGTCACGCCAGGCGGACGGGCCCTCAAGTTCTACTCTTCCGTACGCCTTGAAGTGCGCCGGGGAGAAGCGATCAAGTCCGGAAACGACATTATGGGTAACAAGACACGGATCCGCGTCGTCAAAAATAAAGTTGCGCCGCCGTTCCGTACTGCTGAAGTCGACATCATGTATGGCGAAGGCATTTCCAAAGAAGGCGAAATCGTCGATCTTGGCGCTGAGCTCGAAGTGGTCCAAAAGAGCGGTGCCTGGTATTCCTATGAAGGCGAACGCCTTGGCCAAGGCCGTGAGAACGCCAAGGCATTCCTTAAAGAGAACAAGGATATCCGTGCGGAAATTGCAAACAAGATCAGGGATTCCTATGGTCTTGCCAGTGCCAACTATGTCATCGCAGGACATGATGAGGACGAGGAAGATGAGGAACTTGAACTATTCCTCGAAGAAAAAGAATAAGATTTATATGGAAGCCGGCTCCCTTCACCATTCGGGGAATCGGCTTTTCCCTTTTACAGTGCATGATGGCGACATGAATCCTTGACATGTCTTTTTTACACATATACAATTAGAATTGTATAATTTCTCACCAAAGAAAAATATATGGCAGTATGTTGTATTTTAATATACGAGCCGACTGAAAACGAAAAGAATAAGCTGGAGGAGGTGACTTGAATGGTTGCTAATATCTTCTCCGCTTTGCTTGGTCTGGCCGTCGGTGCAGTTGTTATCTACTCAGTTATGAAAAAAGTGAATGATTCAAAAGTGACGGGTGCCAAACACTCTGCTGAAATGATCGTCGAAGAGGCGAAGCGTGAAGCGGAGGCATTGAAAAAAGAGGCACTGCTTGAAGCAAAAGATGAAAATCACAAATTGAGGATTGAAGCGGAAAATGAAATCCGTGAGCGGCGCTCGGAACTGCAGAAGCAGGAAAACCGGCTCCTGCAACGGGAAGAAAATCTTGACCGCAAGGATGATGCTCTCAATAAAAGAGAAGCGGGACTGGAGCGCAAAGATGATGCGCTTACAGGAAGACAACAGCATATTGAACAGATGGAACGCAAGGCGGAAGAGCTCGTAAATGCTCAACAGGAAGAACTGGAGAGAATTTCAGCACTTACTAGAGAGGAAGCGAAACGCGTCATTCTCGATGAGGTGGAAAATGAACTCTCGACAGATATTGCTGTCATGACAAAAGAGTCGGAGTTGCGGGCAAAAGAAGAGTCTGAGAAGAAGGCGCGTGAAATCCTGTCCCTTGCATTGCAGCGTTTTGCTGCAGATCATGTGGCTGAGACAACTGTATCGGTTGTCAATTTGCCAAATGATGAGATGAAGGGCCGGATCATCGGCCGTGAAGGACGTAATATCCGTACGCTAGAGACGCTTACAGGAATCGACTTAATCATCGATGACACGCCTGAAGCGGTCATCCTTTCAGGTTTCGATCCGGTACGCCGGGAAATTGCACGGCTGGCCCTTGAGAAACTTGTTCAGGATGGAAGAATCCATCCGGCACGCATTGAGGAAATGGTAGACAAGGCACGCCGGGAAGTCGATGAACTGATCCGTGAAAAAGGGGAGCAGACGACTTTCGACATCGGCGTCCACAATTTGCACCCGGATTTGATCAAAATTCTGGGCCGCCTTCATTTCCGGACAAGCTATGGCCAGAACGTGCTCAAACACTCAAAGGAAGTCGCTTATCTCGCAGGTTTGCTTGCAGCGGAACTCGGGGAAGATGTCAATCTCGCAAGACGCGCTGGGCTATTGCATGATATCGGGAAAGCGATTGACCATGAAGTGGAAGGAAGCCACGTACAGATTGGCGTTGAACTTGCGACGAAGTACAAGGAGCATCCTGTCGTCATTAACAGTATCGCTTCCCACCATGGGGATGAAGAGGCGACTTCAGTCATCGCGGTGCTTGTAGCTGCCGCTGACGCATTGTCTGCCGCACGTCCTGGGGCGCGCAGTGAAACGCTTGAGAACTATATCCGCAGGCTTCAGAAGCTTGAAGAGATTTCGGAATCCTATGATGGTGTGGAAAAATCATTTGCCATCCAGGCTGGCCGTGAAGTACGCATCATCGTGCGTCCGGATCAGATCGATGACATTACAGCGCACCGGCTTGCGCGTGATATCCGCAAACGGATCGAAGAGGAACTCGATTATCCAGGTCATATAAAAGTGACCGTCATCCGTGAAACGCGGGCAGTCGAATACGCAAAATAACAATAGGAAAAGGCATCCACTTAAAGTGTCGGATGCCTTTTTCTTATATGGAGGAACAGTCATGAAAGTTTTATTTATCGGCGATATTGTTGGTTCACCCGGCAGGGATATGGTCTCCGACTACTTGCCCCGCATGAAACATAAATACAAGCCGGATGTCGTCATCGCAAATGGAGAGAATGCCGCTTCTGGAAGGGGCATCACAAAGAGGATCTTTGATGATCTCCTGCTTGCAGGAGTCGATGTCGTCACGATGGGCAACCACACTTGGGACCATAAGGAGATTTATGATTTTATCGACGAGACAGAATATCTGATCCGTCCAGCAAACTTTTCGGAAGAAGCGCCGGGTAAAGGATCTACGACAATAACCAAAAATGGCGTTACCCTCACAGTCATCAATCTGCACGGCCGGACTTTCCTGCCGCCCCACGATGATCCATTCAAGAAAGCGGACGAGATGATCGCTGAAGCGAAGCAGGTTTCGCCGCTTGTGTTCGTCGACTTCCATGCAGAAGCGACGAGCGAGAAAATCGCCATGGGCTGGCATCTGGATGGCCGCGCTTCTGTCGTGGTCGGCACGCATACGCATGTTCAGACTGCGGATGAACGCATTTTGCCGGGCGGCACTGCCTATATTACAGATACAGGCATGACGGGTCCGTACGATGAGATCCTCGGCATGAAAAAAGAGGATGTGCTGTATAGATTCCAGACGAATTTGCCAGTCCGCTTTGAAGTCCCTAAAAAGGGGCGCGCTCAGTTGAACGGCCTGTTTGCGGTGGTGGACGACAAGACGGGCAAAGCGGTATCCGTCGAAAGGATCCTTATTAACGACGATCATCCGTTCAGCATATGATTCGCGTCTAAACCAGCCTTCTGTTTCATAGGATGTTCCATGGATGTATTCATTCCATAGACATCGTAAATGAGGAGGAAACATGGTGAGTCCGTTGAAAGTATCATCCCGCTCGAATCCAAATTCGGTCGCCGGCGCTCTCGTAGCAGTCATCCGGGATCAAGGGTATGCAGAAATGCAGGCGGTCGGCGCCGGGGCGCTCAATCAGGCGATCAAAGCGGTTGCCATTGCACGTGGTTTCGTCGCCCCGAGCGGCGGGGATCTCGTCTGCGCACCCGCTTTCACCGATATCCAGATCAACGGTGAAGGCCGCACAGCGTTGAAATTGCTAGTTGAAAAGCGAGTTCGTCAATAAAAAATTCATGCAGGGCTGCGAATCTTACAGAGCGCAGCCCTTTGCTTTTGGTTGTGACAATCATTCGACAATCGGCCGCGTCCTTGTAAACGGGCACCCGCTTTCGATATAATGGTACAAGTATGTAGAAAATTCCCGGAAAGTGGTTGGAAAGGGGACAGACACATGAATGAAGAACAGCGCATCGCGGGAAGCCTCATCAAACCAGGATTAGGTGCAACCGGCGGTGCGGGTGAAAAAGACTACAGCAAATACTTCGAGAAGATCTATACACCCCCATCCTTGAAAGACGCGAAAAAACGGGGGAAAGAGGAAATCGAATATCATCATGACTTTACGATCGATGAGCAGTTCCGCGGGATGGGCAATGGCCGGAAATTTTATATCCGCACGTATGGCTGCCAGATGAATGAGCATGACACCGAAGTGATGGCCGGCATCTTCACCGAACTCGGCTATACACCGACAGATACTGTTGAGGATGCGGATGTGATCTTGCTGAACACATGCGCCATCCGTGAGAATGCGGAAAATAAGGTGTTTGGCGAACTCGGGCATCTGAAGCCGCTCAAACTTGAGAATCCCGGACTGCTGATCGGCGTCTGCGGCTGCATGTCCCAGGAAGAAGCGGTGGTGAAGAAAATCCTGAAGACGTACGACCAAGTCGATATGATCTTCGGGACGCATAATATCCACAGGCTGCCGAATATCCTGCATGATGCCTATATGTCGAAAGAAATGGTCATCGAAGTATGGTCCAAAGAGGGCGACATCATCGAGAACCTTCCGAAAGTCCGTCACGGCAATATTAAAGCATGGGTGAATATCATGTATGGCTGTGATAAGTTCTGCACGTATTGCATCGTTCCCTATACACGGGGGAAAGAGCGGAGCCGGCGCCCGGAAGACATCATCCAAGAAGTCCGGAGCCTTGCCGCTCGCGGATATAAGGAAATCATGCTGCTCGGCCAGAACGTCAATGCTTACGGCAAAGACTTCGATGATATCGACTATCGGCTCGGGGACCTGATGGACGACTTGCGGAAAATCGATATACCACGGATCCGCTTCACGACAAGCCATCCGCGTGATTTCGATGACCATCTGATCGAAGTACTTGCAAAAGGCGGGAATCTGCTGGATCATATCCACTTGCCTGTCCAATCAGGGTCGAGTGATATCCTGAAGATCATGGCGAGAAAATACACAAGGGAACAGTACCTGGAACTTGTGCGGAAGATCAAAACCGCCATTCCGAGTGTAACATTGACAACCGATATCATCGTCGGCTTCCCGAATGAGACAGATGAGCAATTCGAGGAGACCCTTTCCCTCTACAAGGAAGTCGGCTTTGAAATGGCCTACACATATATCTACTCACCGCGGGAAGGCACCCCCGCAGCGAAGATGAAAGACAATATCCCGATGGAAGTGAAGCGCGAGCGTTTGCAGCGGCTCAACCAGCTCGTCAATGAGATGTCTGCGGAAGCCATGAAACCGTACAAAGGGAAAGTTGTCAAAGTCCTCGTCGAAGGGGAGAGCAAACGGAATCCGGAAGTGCTATCCGGTTACACCGAGAAGAACAAGCTCGTCAATTTCAAAGCTCCGCGTTCAGTGATCGGTGAAATCGTCAATGTCAAAGTAATAGAAGCAAAAACATGGTCGCTCGACGGTGAATTCATTGGCGTAGCGGAACAGGAACAGGAAAAGGTGACAGTCTAATGGAAAAACAATACACTAAAGATGAAATCGTCGCGAAAGCTCGTGAAATCGCGCATATGATCGCCAATACGGAACAAGTTGATTTCTTCAAGAAAGCAGAAGCGCAAATTAACGAAAATCAAAAAGTGAGGGAAAAGATCGCAAGCCTCAAATCACTCCAGACACAGGCGGTCAACTTCCAGCATTATGAAAAGGAACGCGCCCTTGGAATCATCGAAGGCAAAATCGATGCACTGCAGAAGGAGATTGACGACATTCCGATCGTCCAGGAGTTCCAGCAATCACAAGTGGAAGTGAATGAATTGCTGCAGCTCGTTTCACACACAATTGCGAATACGGTGACGAACGAAGTCATCGAGTCGACAGGCGGGGATCTCTTGCGGGGCGAGACCGGCTCATATGTTGAAAATACAAGACATAAACCACTTTCATAATTCATAGAATCGGTGAGGAGCAAATCCTTGCCGATTTTTTTCACTTTCTGGGCTTTCGGTGCATAGGATGAATAGAAGTCAATGAAGGAGGAAAAGAGCTGAAGAATTTACGCCAGATCGTTACAAAGGCAGTCATTGCGAAAGGGAAAAAGCGGACCGAGTCGGATGTTTCTTTATCACCGCCGAACAGGCCGTCCAGCATACTCGGCTGCTGGGTGATCAATCACACGCATCAGGCGAAGAAGAATGGCCGGTATGTGGAAGTGAGTGGGAAGTTCGATGTGAATGTCTGGTATTCGCATCACGATCACTCCAAAACAAGCGTATATACAGAAAGCATTACGTATAAAGACCGTATCAAACTGCACTATCGTGACGAACCGGCTTCCGGCCAAGAAGAAGTCCTCGTAAGCGTCGTCCAGCATCCGAATTGCACAGAAGCAATCATTTCGGAATGTGGAGCGAAATTCGTCATTAAAGTGGAGCGGGAGCTTGTGGCGGAAGTCGTCGGCGAAACGAAAGTGTGTATTACCATCCATCCACATCAGTTTGAAGAGGAATGGCCGCTTGATGATGAATCGTCATCCGAGGTCCAGGCCGTCCATACGGAACCGAAGGGGAATGACGCTCCTTCAAGCTAAGCCGGTTTAAGAAGCCGGCTTTTTCTTTTTGCCTGTCCGCCATTGTGCAAGGGGTACCATACGGATATTTGCAATTTAAGCCACCGAATGAACGGCGCCTTGAGTTCTGGTATACTACTATATATCCGAAAGGCGGCATGTAAGCCGTCTGTATAATTGAGTCAGATGATGAGAGGGTAAACCATGAATACATACACACCGATGATTAATCAATACTTGCAAGTGAAGGCGGACCATCAAGACGCCTTCCTGTTTTTCCGCCTTGGCGATTTCTATGAAATGTTTTTCCAGGATGCGATTGACGCATCAAATATTTTGGAAATCACACTGACAAGCCGGGATGGGGGCTCCACGGAGAAGATTCCGATGTGCGGCGTGCCCTACCATTCCGCCGAGGGATATATCGAGACGCTCGTCCAGAAAGGCCATAAGGTGGCAATCTGCGAGCAGACCGAAGATCCTAAGGCGGCGAAAGGGATCGTCAAACGGGAAGTCGTAAAAATCATAACGCCCGGCACTTTGACGGAAGGCAAGACAGTTGACGCGGCTTCTAATCATTTTATTGCGGCGGCTGAAATGCTGGAGAACGGAGGATTTGCCTTAGCCTATGTGGACCTGGCGACAGGTGAAGGTAAGGCGGAACGCATCGAAGGGACGGAGCGGTCCTTCATCGCGGAAGCGGAAGCGCTCGGCATCCGGGAAATCGTAGCTTCCGAGCAGCTCCACCTTTCACTGAGCGACAGTTTGGCGAAGCGGGGGATCGTCCTGTCCATGGAAACGGAGATAGATGGGTGTCCTGATGACCTGCTTGTCAGCATTCCTATGGATATACAAGAGTCTTGCAGGACGCTCTATTCCTATGTGAGACGTATGCGGAAGACATCATTATCCCATATCAAGCCTTTCACTTTCATTGAAAAGAATGCGAAGCTGTCAATCGATGCGAATTCCATGCGCAATTTGGAACTGGTGCAGTCGATCCGGACGGGGAGCAAAGAAGGCACTCTGTTCTGGGTGCTTGATGAGACGGTTACTGCAATGGGCGCCAGGAAATTAAAATCATGGCTGCGCCAGCCGCTCGCGGAAAAAGAGGAGATCTCTAAGCGGCTCGATAAGGTAACCGCGTTATTTGACAATTATTTCTTGCGGGAAGACTGCAAAATACTATTGAAAGATGTCTATGATATGGAACGGCTTGCAGGCCGCATTTCCATGGGGAGTGCAAGCGGCAGAGATCTGGCGCAGCTTCGGAATTCGCTTCGGAAAGTGCCTTCACTGAGATCTGCACTGTTGGAGTCGGGAGAAGACAATCTCAAAGAGCTGGCACAAAGCATAGATCCTTGCGAGGAAGTGCTTGAACTTCTCGAGAGATCGATTGATGAAAATCCTCCTCTCTCTTTAAAAGAAGGCGGTATGATCAAAGACGGTTTTGATGACCGGCTTGATACATTGCGGGATGCCTCTAAAAACGGCAAGGCATGGCTTGCGGATCTCGAACGTAAAGAACGTGAACGGACAGGCATCAAGTCACTCAAAATCGGCTACAACCGGGTGTTCGGCTACTATATCGAAGTGACAAAGGCGAACGCGGGCCTCGCTGATCTGTCACGGTATGAACGGAAACAGACATTGGCTAACGCCGAGAGGTTTATCACACCGGAGCTTAAGGAAAAAGAGGAACTTATCCTGAATGCGGAATCGGATAGCCAGGAGCTGGAGTACACGCTGTTCATCGGGATTCGCGACTTGGTGAAAGAGCATATCCGTGCCATTCAGCACCTCTCAGGCATCCTTGCTGAACTTGATGTCTTCCTGTCCTTAGCGACGGTGGCGGAAAGGGAAAAATACACACGCCCTGCGTTCCATGAAGGAAGAGGGTTCACAATTAAAAACGGCAGGCATCCGGTCGTGGAGAAGATGATGGACCACTCGCTGTATATACCGAACAGCTGCACTTTATCGGAAGAGGCGAATATGCTTCTTATCACAGGACCTAATATGTCGGGGAAGAGTACATACATGCGGCAGGTCGCACTTACTGCCATCATGGCGCAGATCGGAAGCTATGTCCCTTGCGAGCTTGCTGAATTGCCTATTACAGACCAGATTTTCACCAGGATCGGCGCGGCTGACGATCTTGCTTCCGGACAAAGCACATTCATGATGGAGATGATGGAATCACAGAATGCAATCCAGCATGCGACTGAAAAAAGTCTGCTCCTATTCGACGAGATCGGAAGGGGAACTTCGACGTATGATGGCATGTCGCTCGCTCAAGCGATGATGGAGTATATCCATGATGAGATTGGAGCGAATACGCTATTTTCAACACACTACCATGAGTTGACGAAGCTCGACCAGAAGCTCTCAAGGCTCGCGAACGTGCATGTGGCAGCTGTCGAGCAGGACGGAAAAGTCGTGTTCTTGCACAAAGTGATGGCGGGGGCTGCAGATAAAAGCTACGGAATCCATGTGGCAGAACTTGCAGGCCTGCCTTCGGTAATTTTGGAACGGGCCAAACATCTCCTGGAAGAGTTTGAAAAGACAGGGCGGCAGCAAGAAAAGCCGGCAGAATCGCAGCAGATCTCTTTCTTTGATATGGAGTCCGTGGAAGAGGGAATGACGGAAGAAGAGACGGCTGTTCTGGAAGCCATCAAGGAGACGGATATAGTAAACATGACACCGATGCAGGCGATGGACGCCATCCATAAGTGGAAAAGCAGGTTATTGTAACCACGCAAAGCGGGAAAGGAGGCGGCATGGTGGATATTATCACAGTGATGGACGATGCCTTGTCGAATAAAATTGCAGCCGGCGAAGTCGTGGAACGCCCGGCTTCTGTCGTAAAGGAACTTGTCGAGAACGCGATTGATGCAGGCAGCACGTCAATCGAGATTGCATTGGAAGAAGCTGGACTCACATCGATCCGAGTAACGGATAACGGTAAAGGGATGTCCAGAAAAGATGCACTGCTTGCGTTTGAACGGCATGCGACGAGCAAGATTGTGAACGAACATGATCTATTCCGCATCCGAACCCTTGGATTTCGGGGGGAGGCGCTTGCTAGTATCGCCGCGGTATCAAAAGTTAGGCTCTGGACGTCGGACGGTGAAGAAGAAGGGACCGAAGTCAGCTTGGAAGGCGGACGGATCGCACATCATTCGCATGCCCCATTTCGCAAGGGGACGGATATTACAGTGAGCCAGCTGTTTTTCAATACGCCAGCACGCCTGAAATATGTGAAGACGATCCAGACGGAGCTTGGCCATTCGATCGATCTCATCAACCGGCTGGCCATCAGCCATCCGCACATCGCTTTTAAACTTACCCATGATGCGAATACCATATTGCAAACTTCAGGCACAGGCGACTTGCGACGGGTCCTTGCGGATATTTACAGCATGGAAGCCGCCCGTAAGATGGTTCCGTTCACCGGAGAAAATGCGGACTATAAAGTGAATGGTTTCATTACATTGCCGGAGATCACGAGGGCTTCCAAAAACTACATGACTCTTGTAGTGAACGGCAGATGGGTGAAAAGCTATCCCGTCGTCAACGCAGTCCTTGACGGGATGCACACATACCTTCCGATCGGCAGGTTTCCGATTGCAGTTATCAATGTGGAGGCAGATCCGTTCCTCACTGATGTGAACGTCCACCCGAGCAAACAGCTGATCCGCGTCAGCAAAGAAGGGGAGCTGCTCGGCCTGATCAGGTCTGCAATCAGGGATGCCATCAAAGCGAGGGTGCTCATCCCTGACGCGGTCAAGAAGGAATCCGCACCCCGGCCCGTTTCCATGCAGACGAACATGTGGAGCGAATTGGACCGAAAACCGAGGACGCCGCCGTTGCCTGATAAATCCGTTCCCGCCTCAGAAGAGACGGCTGGAACCACTTTACGGGGTTACGAAAAACAGACGGAAACTGCCATCGCGGTAAATGACCCTCCTGCAAGTGTCATTGAACAGCAGCTGGATGGCCCAAACCTGCAAGAGGAGACGCAGGTTCCTGTGGAAGATGAGGTTCTAGCGGGGCCGGTCTGCGAAGAGGCAGAAGAGAAACCAGGGTTCCCTTCCCTCGTGCCGGTCGGCCAAGTGCACGGAACGTACATCATTGCGCAAAATGAAGATGGGTTTTATATGATTGATCAGCATGCTGCCCAGGAACGGATCAAATATGAGTTTTTCCGCAAAAAAGTAGGGGAAGTGGACAGTGAGGAACGACAAATGCTGCTCATGCCGCTCATTTTCCATTATTCAGGGAATGATAAAGTGAAGATCGAGGAACATATAGAGGCACTCCGTTCGGTCGGAGTGTATCTAGAAGAGTTTGGTCCTTCCTCCTATACGGTGAAAGAGCACCCTTCCTGGTTTCCGAAAGGCGAGGAATCTATGATTATCGAGCAGATCATAGAACAAGTGCTCACTGACAGGAAAGTCGATATCGCGAAATTGCGGGAAGAGGCGGCGATCATGATGAGCTGTAAGAAATCGATCAAAGCCAACCATTATTTGACGATAGCGGATATGGAGAGGCTGCTTGAGGACCTGTCATGCGCTGAAAATCCTTACACTTGTCCTCACGGCAGGCCGGTGCTCATCCATTTTTCTTCTTATGAAATTGAAAAAATGTTCAAGCGGGTCATGTGAAAAAGGGAGTGATTGAAGTGGGGAAGTTCATATTGGCAATCGATCAGGGGACAACCAGTACACGGGCGATCCTATTTGATCGGCAGGGAGAGATTGTGCATACGGCGCAGCGGGAGTTCAAGCAATATTACCCGAAGCCGGGCTGGGTTGAACATAATGCGAATGAAATATGGGGAACCGTCCTTTCCGTCATCGCATCGGTGCTGACGGAAAGCGGCCATCAGCCTGAGGATATCGCAGGGATCGGCATAACGAACCAGCGGGAGACCGCTGTTGTCTGGGATGCGAAAACCGGACAGCCGGCTTATCATGCAATCGTATGGCAATCCAGGCAGAGCCAGGATGTGATTGAAGCTGTCAAAAAAGCGGGCCATTCGAAGATGATCAAAGATAAGACAGGTCTTGAGCTCGATCCGTATTTTTCGGCTTCCAAAGTGAAATGGATGCTGGATAACGTGGAGGGGCTAAGGGAGCGTGCAGAAGCCGGCGGACTGTTATTCGGGACGATTGAAACATTCCTCATCTGGAAACTTTCCGGGGGGGCAGTTCATGTCACCGATTACTCCAACGCATCACGGACAATGCTGCTGAATATCGAAAATCTCAAGTGGGATGACGAACTTTGCGCTTTGTTTGATATTCCGAAAGACATGCTGCCTGAAGTCAGATCATCTTCTGAAGTGTATGGCAAGACAGATCCCGCTGTCTTTTTCGGCGCGGCCGTTCCGATTGCTGGCGCAGCCGGGGATCAGCAGTGCGCCCTCTTCGGCCAGACATGCTTCAAAGAAGGCATGGCAAAGAACACTTACGGCACCGGCTGTTTCATGCTCATGAACACAGGGAGTGAAATGGTGCGCTCTGACAATGGCCTGTTGACAACGATTGCATGGGGAATCGATGGCAAAGTGACATATGCACTTGAAGGCAGCGTCTTCGTTGCGGGCTCTGCGATCCAGTGGCTCAGGGACGGGCTCCGGATGATCAAGCATGCAGCAGATACGGAAGGGTATGCTTCGCGTGTGCAGTCGAGCGACGGCGTCTATGTTGTCCCTGCTTTCGTTGGCCTTGGGACACCATATTGGGATTCCGATGCCCGCGGTGCCATTTTTGGACTGACGCGCGGCACGGATAAGGAACATTTCATCCGGGCGACAGTCGAATCGCTTGCTTATCAGTCGAATGATGTTCTTTTGACGATGGAGAAAGATGCAGGCATGAAGATGGACATCCTCCGCGTCGACGGCGGAGCTGTATCAAACGAGTTCCTTATGCAGTTCCAGAGCGATCTGCTGCAGATCCAGGTGGAGCGTCCGAAGTATTTGGAGACAACCGCGGTTGGCGCTGCCTATTTGGCGGGACTGGCGACCGGATTCTATGATTCCATGGCGGCTCTTGAGAAATTGCGGTCCATTGAAAAAAGCTATTCTCCGAAAATGGAAGTATCAGAGCGGGACCGGTTGTATGAAGGGTGGAAGAAAGCGGTAGCAGCGACACGTGTCTTTACAAACTAAGGAGTGATTTGATGTTATCAGCGCTGGAACGGCCCAAATGGAAGCAATACTTATCGGAATACGAATTTGATCTGTTAATCATCGGAGGTGGCATTACAGGAGCAGGAATTGCTCTCGATGCAGTGACGCGAGGATTATCGGTTGCCCTTATTGAGATGCAAGATTTTGCTCAGGGAACATCCAGCCGGTCAACAAAACTTGTCCATGGCGGATTGCGTTATTTGAAACAGCTGGAAGTGAAGATTGTTGCTGAAACCGGCCGTGAAAGGGAAATCGTCTATACGAACGCCCTTCACGTCACGACGCCAGAACGCATGCTGCTGCCCTTCCATAAAGGGGGCACATTCGGCAAGTTCACAACGTCAGCGGGCTTACTCGTCTATGACAAGCTTGCAGGAGTCCGGAAAGAGGAACGCCGTGAAATGCTGACTGCAGATGAGGTGCTCGATATGGAGCCGCTCGTCAAAGAGGATGGCCTGCTGGGCGGAGGTCATTACGTGGAATACCGTACTGATGACGCACGGCTGACGATAGAAACGATGAAAAAGGCGGCTGAAGAGGGCGCTGTTTGCCTGAATTACATGAAAATGGAGCAGTTCACATACGGTGAAGACGGCAAAGTGAATGGGGCGCTTGCGAAGGATATGCTGACCGGGGAGACGATCTCCATCTCTGCTTCGGCTATTGTGAACGCAACAGGTCCTTGGGTTGACGATATTAGGAAAAAGGACGGAATCTCTGGGAACAAACGTCTTCGACTGACAAAAGGGGTCCACATTGTCCTCGATAAATCGGTTTTTCCACTTCGGCAGGCAATCTACTTTGACGCACCTGACGGAAGGATGATTTTTGCCATTCCTCGCGGGGAGAAGGCGTATATCGGAACAACGGACACTTTCTATGAAGGAGACCCGAGCAATCCGCTTGCGACAGAAGAGGACGTCGACTACTTGCTGAAGGCTCTTCATTATATATTTCCGGCTGTAAAAGCGGGTCCTGAACATGTGGAGTCGACTTGGGCGGGTGTACGTCCGCTGATTTATGAGGAAGGCAAGGATGCTTCCGAGATTTCAAGGAGAGACGAGATCTGGGAATCTGACAGCGGCTTGCTTACCATCGCAGGCGGCAAACTGACAGGGTACCGGAAAATGGCAGAGACGGTAGTTGACCGTGTCGTCAAAAAACTTCACGGGAAAACAATCGGCCCGTGTGTCACGGAACATCTTCGGCTGTCTGGCGGGGATTTCAAAGACGAGGACCATTATGCCGCTTTTCTTGCCAGCCAATCTAAAGAGGCACCTCTTTTCGGTCTTTCTGAAGAAGAAGGATTGCGGCTCGCGTCCCATTATGGATCGAACGTTCCCCTGCTTTTCAATTATGCTCATGCGCTTGGAGCGGAAGAAAGCGGCATGCCGGTATCCCTTAAAGCTGAAGTGCTATATTCCATACATTATGAGATGGCGATGACGCCGTCAGACTTTTTGATACGCCGTACAGGTGCTCTCTATTTCAATATTGATTCCGTGAAACGGTATAAGCAGGAAGTGGCAGACTATATGGCGAAACTGCTGTCTTACAGTGATGAAGATAAGGCCCGTCTGCTTAATGAGATTGAGGAGCATATCGAAGAAGCAGAACTTCTGAAAGGTGAAATGTAATGGACTCACAAGTATTGCGCATGAAAGACGGCGCAGATATTTTTACAGTCATGGAGCGGCCGAAGGGACAACTCAAGGGGCACGTTCACATACTTCACGGCATGTCGGAACATATCGGGCGCTATGAAGATTTCATGGGGTTCATGTCAGATAATGGATATGCAGTATCCGGTCATGATCACCGAGGTCACGGAAAGACATCCGAGCTTAGCGGAAAGCTCGGTCATTTTGGAAATGAAGCGGACTTTGAAACAATTGTTGAAGATGCGCATCAGGTCATTGAATATTACCAATGCACTTTGAAAAACGCGCCCCTATTCCTGCTTGGCCACAGCATGGGATCCTTTGCTGCCCGCAGGTACGTTCAGCTGTATCCGGGCGATACTAGCCGTCTCCTTCTTCTAGGCACGGGCGGAGACCCTGGGCTCAGCCGGTCGGTTGGAACTATAATCGCCAAGGCGCGAGCCAAAACATCTGGCCTTGACGAGCCGGATCCGCTGCTGAATGCACTCATCTTCGGATCTTACGCCAAATCGGTGGAACATCCACAAACGCCTTTCGATTGGCTTTCAAGGGACAAGAAAGCTGTAAGTCATTATATGGAGGATCCGCTTTGCGGCGCGGTGCCAACAACAAAGTTCTTTCTTGATCTGTTTGAAGGATTGAAGCGGATTAATGAACAGGACGAGATCGAGAATGTGAGGAAGGACTTGCCGATTCTTTTTATGTCAGGAAGCGAAGATCCTGTCGGCGGCAAAGGAAAAGGAGTCTTCCAAGCGGCTGGACAATATGAGAAGGCGGGAGTCAACAACGTGACTGTCATGCTCTATGAAGGCGGCCGGCATGAGATCCTTCACGAGATTAATCAAAAAGAAGTGTATGAGGACATATTGAAATGGATGGGACAAATATGAAGGACCAATACCCGGTCATAGCGATTGTCGGGCCGACCGCATCAGGAAAAACAGCGTTAAGCGTAAGCCTGGCCAAAAGGCTTGATGGAGAAGTGATTAATGGCGACTCCATGCAAGTATATAGAGGGCTGGACATCGGGACGGCTAAAATCACGGCCGACGAAATGGATGGAGTCCCTCACCATCTGTTTGACTGCAAAGACCCGGGAGACGCCTACTCAGTCGCTGCATACCAGCAAGACGTCAGATGGTGGATCGAGGATATCCGCTCCCGAGGAAAGACGCCGATCATAGCGGGAGGGACAGGGATGTATATCCAGTCTGTGCTGTTCGATTACCGGTTCACAGATGAAGCCGCGGATGAAACGGTCCGTAAGTTCCTGGAGAAAGAGGCTGAACGGGTGGGGGCGGATGTTCTATATGAGAGACTCAGAACAGCAGATCCGGATAGTGCCAGCAAGATCCACCCGAATAATGTGCGCAGGGTTATCCGGGCCCTCGAGATCATCGAAGTGACCGGTAAGACAAAGGTGGAACATGAGCAGGGAAAAGGCAGATCCGTCCTTTATCCACATCTTTTAATTGGCTTGACGATGCCGCGGGATGTCCTCTATGGAAGGATTGACAGCCGTGTCGATTCAATGATCGAAAATGGACTGATCGAGGAGGCGAAGGGCCTTTGGCTGAAAAAACTGCCCCCTGGTTCACAAGCTGTACAGGCAATCGGCTACAAAGAACTGTTTTCATATTTTGAAGGCGAGTTGGATCTTTCCGAGGCAATCAATCAAATTAAAAAGAACACTCGCCATTACGCAAAGCGGCAGCTGACCTATTTACGGAATAAGATGGATGTCCGATGGTTCGACGCACTTAGCAGCAAGGAAGAAATGATTAGCGGAATTTTGCCGTTATTGAAGGATTTCACCCAGCCCGCATCGAATAATGTAAGCGAGGCAAAAGAAAAATAGAAGCGGAGGATGGGAGAATGGCACAAGGGAACATGCAAGATGTTTTTTTGAACTCATTGCGAAAGAACAATACGTTTGTGACAGTATTTTTGACGAACGGATTTCAGCTGAAAGGGCTGATCAAATCGTACGACAATTATACGGTATTGCTTGAATCGGACACCAAGCAACAGTTGATTTACAAACACGCCATTTCAACATATGTACCGAATAAGCCGGTTATTTTAAAAGACGAGGAATAATTGTAAGAGAGCAGGCAAATGCGCCTGCTTTTTTCTTTTTCCGATCAGAAATGACTGGTACTATAGAAGATGGACGGTTAGAAATACTCGATCATCCGAAGAATTAAGGAATGAGGCAAACGATTATGATTGAACCGATCAACGAAACAGAATGGGCACGAGCGGCTGCAGCAGAAGAGCAAATTGCCGGGCATATAAAAGAAGTGGAGCGGATCGCTTTCGAAAACCAGCGGAAAGTGCTGGCTGCATTCAGAAACAATATGGTAAGCGATTTTCATTTGACTGGAACGACAGGATACGGTTACGACGATAGCGGACGTGATGTGCTGGAGAAGGTGTATGCCGACGTATTCGGTACGGAAGCGTGTTTAGTGAGGAACCAGATCATTTCGGGAACGCACGCCATCTCCATCAGTCTTTTCGGCGTTTTGCGGCCAGGCGATGAGCTGCTTTATATAACAGGAAAACCTTATGATACACTTGAGTCGATTGTTTCAGGAAAAGGGAAGGATACAGGATCCCTGGAGGACTTCGGCATTGGGTATGAACATGTAGAACTGAAAGAAGACGGAACCGTCGATTTCGATGAAGTGGAGAAAAAAATAGGTCCGCGGACAAAGATGATCGCAATCCAACGATCGAAAGGCTATTCGGACAGGCCATCCTTCCGAATCAGCGAAATCGAGGAAATGGTGAATTTCGTCAAGAAGATCAATCCCGGCTTGATTGTATTTGTCGATAATTGTTATGGCGAATTCGTTGAATTGCAAGAACCAACTGAAATAGGAGCGGATTTGATGGCAGGATCTCTCATCAAAAATCCCGGGGGCGGACTTGCAAAAACCGGCGGCTATATAGCGGGAAGAGAAGATTTGATTGAAAAATGTGCTTATCGCATGACCTCCCCGGGTATTGGAGCGGAAGCCGGAGCGTCGCTGGATACGCTGCTGGACATGTATCAAGGATTCTTCCTTGCTCCTCACGTCGTTAGCCAAGCTGTAAAAGGTGCACTTTTCACCTCTGCATTCCTAGAAAGCTATGGATTTGATACAGCTCCGCATTACAGCGTGAAACGGACAGATCTTATTCAGTCCGTCAGTTTCAAAACAGCTGATCAAATGATCGCTTTTTGCAGAACAATCCAGGAAAATTCACCGATCAATGCCCACTACGCTCCAGAGCCATCTTATATGCCGGGTTATACAGATGATGTGATCATGGCAGCTGGTACATTCATACAAGGTTCCAGCATTGAACTGACCGCAGACGGGCCGATCAGGCCGCCATATCGTGCTTATATACAGGGCGGTTTGACATATGAGCATGTGAAAGCTGCGATTATCGCCTCCGTCAGCAAGTTGACTTCGGAACGACTGATTGATTGATTGATGAAAAAAGACTGTCTATGGCAATTTGGCCAAGACAGTCTTTTTTCTGGTTTAATGGATATGTCTATAGACGCCGATCACTTTTCCAAGTATGGAAACATTGTTGACGATGATCGGTTCCATGGAAGAGTTTTCTGGCTGCAGGCGGAAATAGTCTTTTTCTTTAAAGAAGCGTTTGACAGTCGCCTCATCCTCTTCTGTCATAGCGACGACGATCTCCCCGTTGCTCGCAGTCTGTGTCTGCTTGACGACTACATAATCACCGTTTAAAATGCCAGCCTCGATCATACTGTTGCCTACAATTTCAAGCATGAACAGTTGTTCATCAGAAGTGCCGTAGGACTCTGGCAGCGGGAAATATTCCTCTATATTTTCAATGGCGGTGATCGGCAGGCCGGCAGTTACCTTACCGACGAGCGGCACATGCAGGACACCCGGCTTAAGTGCATCCAGGCCCTCCGGATCCAGAATCTCAATTGCTCTCGGCTTCGTCGGGTCCCTGCGGATGAACCCTTTGCTTTCAAGTCTGGCCAGATGGCCGTGGACAGTGGAACTCGAAGCGAGTCCTACAGCCTCCCCGATTTCCCGGACGGATGGCGGATACCCTTTCATCCGCACCTCATCTTTGATGAATGTCAATATGTCCTGCTGCCTTTTTGATATCTTCTTCACTCGTCCCACCCCTTCAAAAATAGTATCGGTACATGCCCCGAATGGATTTAATTACAATAAGTATAACAGGTGTTCGGCTATAAAGCAAACAAAGGTTCGAAAAATCCGTTGACATGTGTAATATGGTGTCCTATAATGGGAACAAGTATTCCGAACAAACATTCTTACGGAGGGGATTCGAATGACTTTCTTGAAAAAATACATATATGTGCTCATCCTCGTGGTGTCCAGCACTTGTTTCACGCTAATCGGTATAAGCAAACATACAGAAAGCGATACATATGAAGAAATAACTGTGACGGAAGGAGATTCGCTATGGCAGCTGGCAATCGACCTTTATGGCAATGAGAGGCCGGGAAGATGGGTACAGGAAATGATGGTGATGAACAGCCTGGATTCCTCGGTCATCAAACCTGGAGACCGTCTGAAAGTGCCTGCTTCCACATCTTCGTTTAACAATATGGGTAATATGGAACTGGCGGGTGAAGGAAAATGAGCGCTGGCAGCTGCGTTCTGTACTGCCGGGTCAGTACGGAAAAAAACGAACAGGAACTTTCTCTTGTGAGGCAGGAGGAGGAATTGCGGCACCTTGCCGCGTCACTCGGTTACGAAGTGGCGGAGCATTTCAGTGACAGGCACAGTGGATACGATATCGAGAGAGAAGGGCTTCTTGGCCTGCTCGACTTCATTCGTGATGAGGAAATCGATGCCGTCCTGATCCAGGATGAAACTAGGCTTGGCCGGGGGAATGCGAGGGTCGCGATCCTCCATTTGCTTGCGAAGAGCGGAACTGCGGTCATATCAAACCATGACAATGGTCCGCTCGCCCTCAATGAGATGGATACTATGCTCCTGGAAATCCTGGCGATTGTGGAAGAGTACCAGCGGAAAATACATAACGCCAAGATAAGGCGCGGCATGAAACGGGCGATCCGGGAAGGGTACAGGCCGGAAGAGAACTTGCGCAATAAGGGGAATGCAGAGGGCCGGGAAAGGCTGGATGTCCCGATTGATGAAATTGTTGCGCTCAGAAGCAAGGGGCTGACTTTCGAGGAAATTGCGAGCGTGCTCAAAGGGCTCGGACATTCGATCAGCAAAGCGACGGTCCACCGCCGTTATAAAGAGTTTGAGATGGAGCAGGAAGGCTGAATGGTTGCCCTTCCTGCCCTTTTTGTATACATTTTATTGTAACGGAACCCTTATGGAATAGGAGCCGGGACAAGCAACAAGCAGATCAGGAGGAATACTGTCCATGTTATCAGCGGATAAAATCAAACGAATCAATGAACTATCCAAAAAGTCGAAAACGGTCGGATTGACAACGGAAGAGGCGAAGGAACAAACAGCGCTGCGAAAGGAATATCTTGAAACGTTCCGGACGTCGATGCGCGATACGATTGAAAATGTAAAAGTGATCGATCCTGAAGGTAATGACGTCACACCTGAGAAAGTGAAGAACGCACGCAACCGGAAATTCTTAAGCTGAACCGGGGACAATTTGTAATTCCGCCCCGGATTGTCTACACTATAGTAGAATGGAGCTTTTTCAGCAAGTACATGTTTGATTCGGGAAAGGATGTAGACAATGACTGAACAGATCGATCAATTAGCCATTAATACGATTAGGACGCTTTCAATCGATGCGATTGAAAAAGCGAACTCCGGGCATCCAGGTTTGCCGATGGGCGCTGCCCCTATGGCTTATACACTTTGGACAAAACATATGAGACATAATCCGTCGAACCCGAAATGGTTCAACCGTGACAGGTTTGTGTTATCTGCCGGGCATGGTTCCATGCTTCTATATAGCCTGTTGCACCTAAGCGGCTATGGTTTGACGATGGATGATATCAAGAACTTCCGCCAATGGGGCTCAAAAACCCCGGGTCATCCTGAATACGGCCATACGGCAGGCGTGGAAGCGACAACAGGACCACTTGGCCAAGGAATCGGCATGGCGGTGGGTATGGCGATGGCGGAAAAGCATCTCTCCGCTACTTACAATAAACCTGGCTTCGATGTGGTCGACCATTATACGTACGCTGTGTGCGGCGATGGCGATTTGATGGAAGGCGTAGCTGCCGAAGCGATCTCCCTTGCTGGCCATCTCCAGTTGAATAAATTGATTGTCCTTTATGACAGCAATGATATTTCTCTTGATGGCGATCTGGATATGTCGTTCACTGAAAACGTGAAAAAACGTTTTGAATCATACGGCTGGAATTATATCCGCGTAGAGGACGGAAATAATGTCGGCCTGATCTCCGAAGCGATCGAGCAGGCAAAAGGGAATACCGGTGGTCCGACAATGATAGAAGTGAAAACGGTCATCGGGTATGGTTCGCCGAATAAGTCTGGTAAATCGGACGTCCATGGAGCGCCGCTCGGCGAAGATGAAATGAAACTTACGAAAGAATATTACAAGTGGACATACGAGGAAGATTTCCATGTTCCAGATGGTGTCTATGAAACTTTCAAGGAAGCGACAGATGAGCTTGGCGTGAAAAACGAGCAGAAGTGGAACGATCTCTTCGAAAGATACTCTGCTGAGCATGCTGATCTTGCCAGCCAGCTGAAAGCTGCCATCATTCAGGAAGTCCCTCAAGACGTGAAAGACGGATTGCCGGTTTATGAAGCGGGTAAATCAGTCGCAACACGTTCCGCTTCTGGTGATGCAATCAATGCGATTGCGAAAGCCCTTCCGTCCTTCTTCGGGGGAAGCGCTGACCTTGCCGGTTCCAATAAGACGATGATCAAAGAAGCAGGTGATTTTCTGCCGGGCGACTTTACCGGTCGTAATATCTGGTTCGGAGTACGTGAATTCGCAATGGGAGCTGCGCTGAACGGCATGGCGCTGCATGGCGGTCTTCATGTGTTCGGCGGTACGTTCTTCGTCTTCAGTGATTATGTGCGGCCTGCAGTCCGTCTGTCAGCTCTTATGGGGACGCCGGTAACCTATGTCTTCACACATGACAGCATCGCTGTTGGAGAAGACGGACCGACACATGAACCTGTCGAACATCTTGCATCATTCCGTGCGATGCCAGGACTTACTGTAATTCGGCCGGCAGACGGAAATGAAACATCCGCAGCTTGGAATATTGCAGTGACATCAAAAGACAGACCGACTATGCTTGTCCTGTCACGTCAAAACTTGCCGGTTCTCGAGAAGACCCATGAACTCGCTGAAGATGGCGTGAAAAAAGGGGCTTATGTCGTATCGCCTGCCTCTAAGGGAACACCAGATGCCATCCTGATTGCCACAGGTTCCGAAGTTTCGCTCGCCGTAGATTCCCAAAAGGCATTGAAGGAACAGGGGATTGACGCTTCTGTTGTCTCTATGCCGTCATGGGATCTATTTGAACAGCAGGATGCTGGCTATAAAGAGACAGTCCTGCCGAAAGCAGTGAAAAAACGGCTCGCAATCGAAATGGGAGCTTCACTCGGCTGGCATAAGTATGTCGGTGATGAAGGGGAAGTACTTGCGATTGATACGTTCGGCGCAAGCGCACCTGGTGAGATTGTCATGGAGCAATACGGATTTACAACAGAAAATGTAGTCAATAAAGTGAAAGAGCTGATCGGATGACCGGCAGCCGGCAGATGACCTACTGTTCTGCCGGCTTTTTCTTTTGTTTGGCTCCCAGGCAAGCGGGGTAGAGAATAAATATTGATATTTTAGAAAAAGTTCATTAGAAATTCTATTCCGACAATATTAGTCGTTTTCCATTACAAGAACTGACACGTTTTTCAGCAGGTTTACGGTAGGATGGAGAAAAGGGGGTGATGGTTATGAGATCATACGAAATCTATAAGGTGAAGAAAAAGTATCTTTCTTTCATCATCGGCCGCGAACGGCTGCTGTATGATTTGCTAAAGGACGAAACTGACAGCGCACCTGCACGGGAAGTCACCTATCTATGTGACCACATAGAGCAGCAGACGATTGAAGTTGCGCTGCAGGAGAACCTTGGCAAATCATTCACGACTGTTGAAAGCGAAACTGGAAATTACCGCTTGACGCATCCGATGAAAGGAACGATCCATCTATCCGTCTCCCCTTATTCGGTACAGGCCTACTGTGATGGTTCCCGGATGCTGGATCTGGATCTGTTTGTCGCATTATCCGGCTTAAGCGACCGTTATTTCGCCGTCATGGACAACGCAGGTGAATGGGGATGGCTTAAGCCAGTCAAATATTCAAATCGGCTGATCGGTGATTCGTCAATCGCATTTTAATAACTGGAAGGCTGCCAAGCGCGGTGGTCTCCTTTTTCCGCAAAAGGCTATTTGTAATTGATACACGAAACTGTACGCTGAAAAAACGAATGAAAAAGGTATTTCCGCTCCAGCGCGCAAATAATCCGATGATTTCATATGCAGTCATTGCCATCCACTAGTGCGATGATGTATAATCCTTCATGGTGGAGTAAACTAGATTCCGGGTAGTGAAGGAGGTAGGACAGATGGTTTGGTGGATTCTTGGAATCATCGTCGCATTAATCGGAGGCGTCGCCCTCGGATTTTTCTTAGCACGTCAATATATGATGAAATACTTGAAGGAAAACCCGCCTATCAATGAGCAGATGCTGCGCATGATGATGATGCAAATGGGACAAAAGCCTTCACAAAAGAAAATCAATCAAATGATGGCTCAAATGAACAAAATGCAAGACAAAAAGTAATTGTATGCAGCGGGAAAACCTGCTGATTCAATCATACATTATGAATCAGCCGCCGATCCAAGGGACAATCCCTCGGACCGGCGGCTTTTTGCGTGCTTCTTTCTGCGATTGCTCCCCCAAATAACTGCAAGGGAACCAGAACCAGTTTGGCTTCTGGTCGATGCCTAATATCCCGGAGTCCATGCCTGATCTATACAAAATGAAGAGGGTTACACTCTAATTGCGGCATATTTGAAAGAGATTTAGAGGACACAGACATGCTTATTATGAATGGAAAGCATCTTTTAGGCTGACGGATTAAGCAGGCAGACCAAACAATGAAACGGTCGGCATTTTCTGTATTCCCATAGCCGCGAAAAATATAAGAGAAAAGAAAAAAGCCCCCAGACGTCCCGGTTCATTTCGGGATCGAAGGCAGCTTTTATTCAAGAAAATTAAACTTTCGCAAGAAGGTCAAGACTACTTGCTTATACGCCTCAGGGTTTTCGTTGAAGGACCTTGCATGGGCGCCTTGCTCAAATAATTTCAGCATTTTAGGCCCTTTTTTTAAACTGTACAGCTCCTTCGTCATTTCTGGCAAGATGAAGTCGTCTTCCAGGCTATGGATGAACAGCATCGGCTTCTCAATTGCTTGGATGGTTTCCCTCGGAGAGACGAGGGAAGTGGTGTACCCGTCCCTGACTCTGAGGAATAAATTCGCGATCCGAAGGGTCATCGATGTGCGAAGAGGTGTTTTGGAACGCAGGATGTGAAGAATCTGCTCGGAAAAATCGGAGAATGGACAATCGACGATGTAAAAGTCCGCCTCTCTTGCTTCTTCCATCCCTCCATACAGTATCGTTGTCGCAGCGCCCATTGATTCCCCATGGATGCCGACAAGTGCCCTGCTGCCGGTCCTGCTTCGGACAGCAGACATGATTTCGGCCAGGTCCTGTTTCTCATAATAGCCAAAGCTCGTCGTCTTTCCGCCAGAGTCCCCATGGCGCCTGTGATCATAGATGACGGAATTGAATCCGAGTGATTCAAACAGTCGGGCATACTTGATGGAGTTGATTTTGTTTTCGGTGACGCCGTGACAAATCACGACCGTCCGTGTAGTATCTAGCGGCTTCAGGAAAACGGCCCTCAATTTGTAGCCATTTGGAGAGTCAATCCAGAAATCTTCTTTGCGTACCGTCTCATACCAATGCGAGTCGAAGCGCTTTGCCACTATTTCGCGCTTCAAGACGACATCATGGTCTTTCAGCTTCATATACATCAGCCGATTAGTGGCGATAAAACCGATGGTCGATAATGCAGCCGCGACTGTACTAAGGGCAAGGCTTCCAATATAGAGGGCGCGTTTTCGCAAGGCCGATCCACTCCTTTTACAATTGGCCGTTCGTGTATAACCTATACATTCCTGATTCAATCGGGCGCGAAACATGTGGTGCGACAATACTGACCGCTTCACAGACTCGTTTGACATCAATGCCCGTCTCAATTCCCAGCGTATCAAACATATGGATCACGTCTTCCGTAGCTACATTACCGGTCGCTCCTGGAGCAAAAGGACAGCCTCCAAGCCCGCCGGCAGATGTATCGAACCGGTCAACACCGGCTTGCAGAGACGCAAAAATATTGGCGATCGCCATTTTTCTCGTATCGTGGAAATGGGCGGTCAACATCGACTGTGGAAGATCTTCGCGCAGTCTGCTGAACAGTTCGTAACTTTCCGAAGGGTTCGCCATTCCAACCGTATCAGCGACGCTGAGTTCATCTGCCCCCATCGAGATGAATGTCTCACAAAGCTCTTTGACATCCCTATATTCCATTTTGCCTTCAAATGGGCAATAAAATGCAGTCGAAATGCAAGCGCGCACAAAAATGTCGTCCTGCTTCAATTTGGCGATCACCGGCGAAAGGGCGTCAAGTGCGTCCGCTGTTGACCGGTTGATATTTTTCTTATTAAACGAATTGCTCACCCCGACGAACACGGCGATATTTCGAGCGCCCGCTTCTAGCGCCAGATCTGCCCCTTTTTCATTCGGCGCCAGAACAAATTGACGTCCGGTACGCGGGGTTTCTTTGACAATCTCCTTCGCATCCGCCATTTGTGGAACCCATTTCGGCGAAACGAATGATGTCAACTCCATCTCCCTGATGCCTGCTGCCTGCAGCGCTTTGATAAAATCCAGCTTCGTTTCTGTTCCTACCGGGTTTTTCTCATTCTGCAAACCATCCCGGGGTCCAACCTCGATAATCGTCGCTTTTTTTGGTAAACTGAACATAACATCCCCTCCTTCATCCATTGTAACGAAAGGATGGAGATTGCGGCAACGAGTAAGGCTGCCGCCTGTTGGGGAGTGAAGCAGCGAATAGGGGGAATGTTTCATGTCTACAGAAGTTGTCATTGCTAGTGCCGTACGTACGGCGATTGGTTCTTTCCTTGGTTCACTCAAGGATATCTCAGCGCCTGAACTTGGGGCGAAGGTCATAAGAGAAGCGGTATCAAGGGCGGGGGTCCGGCCCGAGGAAGTCGATGAAGTGATCATGGGTAATGTACTGCAAGCGGGACTTGGGCAGAATCCTGCCCGCCAGGCTTCCATCAAGGCCGGTTTACCTGAGACCGTTCCATCCATGACCATCAATAAAGTATGCGGATCCGGCCTGAAAGCTGTTCATCTCGCATACCAGGCGATAGCATGCGGAGATGCCGATATCATCATCGCAGGCGGCATGGAAAATATGAGCCAAGCGCCTTATCTGATGAGGAATGCCCGGGAAGGATTCAAGATGGGGGACCAAAAACTGGTTGACAGCATGATTTCTGACGGTCTATGGTGTGCGTTCAATGATTACCATATGGGGATTACGGCAGAAAATCTTTGCGACCGATATTCGATCAGCCGGGAAGAGCAGGATGCATTCGCTGCAGCCTCACAGAAGAAGGCCGCTGCGGCAGTTGAAGATGGAAAATTCAAAGATGAGATTGTTCCAGTCGAAATTCCTCAGCGGAAAGGTGATCCGGTCGTCTTTGACACGGATGAGTATGTCAAAGGAGGAACAACCGAGGAGAAACTCGCCAAGCTGCGTCCTGCTTTCAAAAAAGAGGGGAGTGTGACGGCAGGAAACGCATCGGGGATCAACGACGGTGCAGCCGCGTTTGTCATCATGTCAAAAGAGAAAGCAGATCAGCTGGGCATTACGCCGCTTGCTGTTATTGCGGCGAATGCGAATGCAGGTGTCGACCCTTCGGTAATGGGCATCGGACCCGTTCAGGCGGTGAAAAATGTCCTGGAGAAGGCAGATATGAAGCTTGAAGATATCGAATTGATCGAGGCGAATGAGGCATTCGCTGCCCAGTCGCTCGCTGTTGACCGCGAACTTCAATTTGACAAAGATCGGCTGAACGTTAATGGCGGTGCTATCGCCTTAGGTCATCCGATCGGTGCAAGCGGAGCGCGCATTTTAGTTACCCTATTATATGAAATGAAACGCAGGGATGCGAAAAACGGTCTTGCGACACTTTGCATTGGCGGCGGCCAGGGTGTAGCTACAGTTGTAAAACGTCCGTAAAGGAAAAGAAGGTGTACAGTATGGCGAAAAAACGCAAGAGCGGCAATACGTTAAAAGCGGATCAGCAAAAAGAGAAGCCGTTGACGTTATCGGACAGCCTGTCTGATGATCTGCTGTCGAAACTGGCAGCAGCGAAAAAAGAGCTGACGGCTGAAGCAACAGCGCTTGAAGAGGAACGAATTGAGAAAAAACGTCGTGAAAAAGAAGAAAAAGAAAAGAACAAGAGCTTTGCAGAGCTCTTGGATGAATATGGTGATCACGGCACGAAATTTTAAACTTTGCCCGGCAAACTTTGTTTGCCGGGTTTTTTTAGTGTGCATAGAAAAGCCGTTTGTAAACATGCTAATCGTACATTTTGAAAAGGAGGAAGATATTTTGAAGAAACTGGCGTACGTTGCAACTGTGTCTTTACTGTCAATAGCTCTTGCAGGATGTGGAACCGACCGTGACAATAACGCGACAGGCACGGACAAGAACGGGACTACGGGTACAAACCAATCCTACAGGGACGGCACCAGCCCGATCACGGAGCGGAATGACTCTTATATGGGCAATGGACCGATTACCGGAACGAACGAGTCCTATACTGGGAATAATAACGGAACTGGCGGAATGGGCGGCATCGACAACAGCAATGACGGACTTGCCGGCAATCAGACAAACGGCATGAACGGCAATGTCCAGCGTGATAATAATGGCGGCATGTACTCAGGCAATGGAAACGGGAAAGGAACAAGCAATACTAACCGAAACGTTGAGAATGCGGATGACGTGGCCCGAAAAGTCGAGAGCTTGGATGATGTAGATGATGCCTACGTCCTCGTGACGAACAATAACGCGTATATTGCCGTTAAATTGAAACAAGGCGTGAAAAGTGACAAAGCACTAGAAGATCGAATCGCTGACACAGTCCGCAAAAACGGGAAAAACTACAATAATGTATATGTATCGATGAATCCGGATGCAGCCATGCAGTTCAGTGATTATGGCAACCGGATCCGAGGGGGTCAATCGGTTGAGGGATTCTTCGACGAATTCACAGATGCGCTTGGCCGTATGTTCCCGAATGCAAGATAATACATGAAGCAGAAGTGTAAATGTGAATCTTTTGTGACAAGTGAATAACAGAACGCAATACGACAAATTTTTTAATCATTTGCCTTCATAATAGGTAAAGTTGGCAGAAAACGAATAAGTTTGTTGGAGGCAATGATCTTGTGTAAGGAACAGATGAAACAGTTATTATCCACAAGGATCCAGGTGAAGCGGCGGCTCATGTATCTGAAAGCTAAACAGTATGGCTTCACACATCCAGAGGTCGTATCATGCAGTCAGGATTTGGACAATTTACTGAATCGGATTCAAAATATCAGTTAAGAAAAGGCGACGGAAAACTCCGTCGCCATTCTTGATTATGCCAACTTTGCATAACGCTCTTTCAATTCAGTTACCCAGCTGAACGGATCTTGTAAGTGGCCGGTCTGGATGGAGGTGAGCGTATCGTAAAGACTTTTTGCGGTTTGGCCAGTTTCCCCGTTGTTCACAATCATTTTATAGCCGTCCCAATTCAGTTCACCGACAGGAGAGATGACGGCGGCTGTTCCTGTGCCGAATACTTCTTCAAGTATCCCGCTGTCATATGCTGTGCGTATTTCCTCCATGGAGATCTGTCTTTCCGTAACTGGAACATCCTGGTGGCGAAGCAGTTGCAGGATGGATTTGCGGGTTATCCCCTCTAATATACTCCCATTGATGGCTGGCGTGATGATTTCTCCATTGATTTTGAAGAAGATATTCATGCTGCCGACTTCCTCTACGTATTTCTTTTCCACGCCGTCAAGCCAGAGCACTTGGGAATATCCTAGCTGGTCGGCAGTCTCTTGCGCCTTCAATCCCGCGGCATAGTTGCCCGCAGTTTTAGCGCCTCCTGTCCCGCCCTGGACAGCCCGGACATAGTCATTCTCAACGAGTATTTTAACAGGGCTGATTCCTTCTTTATAGTAAGAACCGACAGGCGATAAAATAATATAGAACTGGTACTTTTTCGCAGGAGCGACTCCTAGATATGCCTCATTAGCGATGACAAAAGGGCGTATGTACAAGGAGGTGCCCGGTAGAGAAGGAATCCAGTCCTTTTCAATCCGGATCAATTCAAACAGCGCGTGAAGAGCCATCTCTTCATCTATCTTCGGCATACAGAGACGGGTTAGGGACTGATTCAGCCTTTTCATGTTCTCCTCCGGCCTGAACAGCCGAATGTTCCCATCCTCGCAGCGGAATGCCTTCAAACCTTCGAAAACTGTCTGTCCGTAGTGGAGGACGATTGCCGCCGGGTCCATTGTGATCGGGGCGTAGGGGACAATACGGTGGCTGTGCCATCCTTTCCCTTCTTCATAGTCTGCAACGAACATATGATCAGTGAAATTGCGGCCGAATACAAGTGTTTCGGGATCCGGCTTTTCTTTTTTCGCTTCGCATTGTCTAATCTGAATCGGCAAAGTTGTCATGTATACCAAGCTCCTCATTATGTAATCTGATAATTCGATTATACAATGGCTTGTTGTAAAATGAAAGGTGTAAATAGTTTAAAAATTATATTATTTTTGAAAGCGCTTGCATAAGCCTGCACGTTTGTCCTCTGCTAAGCGAAGTCGTACACTGGAAGAAAACGATTGGAAAAGGTGTTTACATTGGATCGGATCATCATAGTCGGCGGAGGGATTCTCGGAGCTTCGGCCGCTTATCATTTGGCGATGAAAGACGCGCCAGTTACACTTATCGACCGTAAAGATGAAGGAAGGGCGACAGATGCAGCTGCGGGGATCATATGCCCTTGGCTATCTCAACGAAGGAATAAAGCGTGGTATGATCTTGTCAAAAAAGGAGCTGCCTATTATCCTGATTTGATCTCTGCCCTTGAAAAAGATGGCCAGACTGATACCGGTTATGAAATGGCTGGTGCAGTCAGTCTGCACACAGAGGCAGAAAAGCTCGCAAAGATGGAAGGCCGGACCTTGAAAAAACGGGAGGAAGCCCCCGAAATCGGCGACGTGGAAATTCTGTCGCCACAGGAGACAAAGAAACTCTTTCCACTCCTGTCTGACGAATTCTCGTCCTTGTACGTTTCCGGTGCAGCACGTGTGGATGGAAGGAAACTGCGACAAGCGCTGATCACTGGCGCACAGTCCCATGGCGCTGAAATCATTGATGGGTCAGCCCGGCTTTGCCGCGAAGGAGATGAAGTTACAGGTGTCTTCGTTGACGGCATGTTTATAAAGGCACGGAAAGTACTGGTTACGGCGGGATGCTGGGCAGGTGAGTTGCTTCGTGATATTGGCATATCGCTAACCGTAACAGGGCAGAAAGCGCAGATCGCCCATCTGAATATAAAGGAGAGGACGACAGGAGCCTGGCCGGTCATCATGCCGCCGAACGATCAATATATCGTTCCATTCGCAGATGGCAAAGTAGTTGTTGGGGCGACTCACGAAAACGAGCTGGAAGGGGATATGAGCATCACAGTTGGAGGGCTCCATGAAGTATTCGACAAGGCGCTAGCGGTTGCTCCTGGACTTCGCCAGGCGGAGATCGAAGAAGTGCGTGTTGGATTCAGGCCATTCACTAAAGGATTTCTTCCCGTCATCGGAAAGGTGCATGGTGCGGGGCGGCTGCTATTTGCAAATGGGCTAGGGGCATCCGGACTGACAGCCGGGCCGTTTTTGGGGCGTCAGCTGGCTAAGCTTGCCCTCGGTGAGGAACTTGAGATTGACGAAGCGCTCTATGACGTCTCAAACACAATGAATTGATCGCAGAAAAAGAGGGGAAATGGCAATGAAACTTGTTTCATGGAATGTGAATGGCTTGAGGGCTTGTATCAAAAAAGGGTTTCTTGAATATTTCAATGAGGTGGATGCTGACATATTTTGTGTTCAGGAAATTAAGTTGCAGGAAGGGCAGCTAGATCTGCCGTTGGAAAGTTACTTTCAGTATTGGAACTATGCTGAGAAAAAAGGGTATTCAGGAACCGCTGTTTTCACTAAGAAAGAGCCGGTGGCGGTTTACTACGGAATCGGTGAGGAGCCAGGCGAGAAGGAGGGCAGGATCCTGACACTTGAATATGAACAATTTTTTCTCGTGAATGCATATGTGCCGAATTCGCAACGTGACTTGGCAAGGCTCCCGTTCCGACTTGAGTGGGAAGATAAGATTCGCCAGCATCTCACTGCGCTTGATCGTATCAAGCCTGTCATTTATTGCGGGGACTTAAATGTTGCGCATAAAGAGATTGACATACGCAACTACAAAACAAATATCGGCAATTCGGGATTCACCTATGAGGAGCGTGCTTCCATGGACGCCCTCCTCGAAGAAGGCTTCATTGATACTTTCAGACATTTTCATCCGGAAGAGGATGGAGCTTATACATGGTGGTCGTATATGAATAAAGTGAGGGAACGTAATATCGGGTGGAGAATAGATTATTTTCTCGCTTCCCGCCAGCTTGAACCTTGCCTTGCAGGCGCATCAATTGATTGCCATATCCTTGGGAGTGATCACTGCCCGGTTGTATTGGATATAGACTTAGGGTTTAATAAAAAATGATAATCATTTATAAAAAAAGAAAACCTGACTAGGAATGGCTCCTAGTCAGGTTATTCAGCATTATTAGCGATTGTTGTTGTCATTCATGTCATCGCTTTGTTTTGCGCGGGCTTCTCCGCCTTTACGCCCGATCTCTTCGTAGAAATCACGGTCGTGGTTTTTAGAAGTCGCTTCTCCGCCTTTACGTCCGATCTCTTCATAGAAATCACGGTCGTGGTTCTTGGCAGTCGCTTCTCCGCCTTTACGTCCGATCTCTTCGTAGAAATCGCGGTCATGGTTCTTAGCAGTAGCTTCTCCGCCTTTGCGGCCTGCTTCCTCTAGTGACATTTTTCCTCGGTTGTCATTGTTTTCATTTCTGTTAGCCATATTGAATCGTCTCCTTTGTTTTTAATATTGTTGTTGCTTACAGTCCTTATATAACCGATATCCATAGTCTTAAACTCTTTTGCATGTAAATTCTTTGAAAGTAACAGGCGTTTCCAGTTTGAAACAATCGTCATATTTTCGTAATGTTTAACTAGCTATGCGTACGGGAGGAAACAAAGAGGGCAGATATGCTTGCATTATTTATCAGAAAAAAGGTAATGGTATTTCTACTTCTGCGCTGTTGAAATATGTCGAATGCGTGCTATACTAATACCATTCAAATAACACATCCACTCATATAATCGCAGGGATATGGCCTGCAAGTTTCTACCGATCTGCCGTAAACAGATTGACTATGATGGACGCAGGCGAAAAGGATGCCAATACAGGCGTCTCTTTCGTATCCATTCGGAATGTTTCAGCCCGGATGATCTTGCTCCACTCATGACATGAATGGATGCACGGTCATCCGGGCTTTTTAGTGCCCTGTGGTCGTGGATTTCACAAGGGAGGCACCAATATGAAAAGACTGCAAGAACGTATTGTGAAAGAGGGAAATGTATTATCAGATCAAGTGCTGAAAGTGGACTCGTTCCTGAACCATCAAATTGACCCGTCTCTTATGCGGGAAATCGGCGAAGAGTTTGCGGAACGCTTTAAGGAATCAGGTGTGACACGCATCCTTTCCATCGAATCATCCGGCATCGCTCCTGCGGTTATGGCCGGCCTGTTGCTTGACGTTCCGGTCGTTTTTGCTAGGAAGCGCAAGTCTCTCACCCTGGGCGAAGAATTATACAAAGCTGATGTCTATTCCTATACAAAAAAAGAGACGAATCAGATCTCCGTCTCTAAAGAATTTATCAAGGAAGGCGATCAAGTTCTTGTGATCGACGATTTCCTGGCGAACGGAGAGGCTGCTCTTGGTCTGATGGACATATGCAAGCAAGCGGGGGCAGAGCTAGCGGGAATCGGCATTGTCATAGAGAAAGGGTTCCAGCCGGGCGGCAATGCGCTTCGCGAAAAAGGGATCCGGGTGGAGTCGCTAGCGATTGTGGAATCTCTTGAAGGCGGTAAAGTGACCTTTGCCGGAGAAGAGGCAGCCATATGAAATCAACACTTCTAGGTTTTCAACATTTGCTTGCGATGTACGCAGGTGCCATTTTAGTTCCGCTGATTGTCGGGGAAGCAATCGGGCTCACTCCCGTGCAGCTTACCTATCTCGTGTCCATTGACATTTTCATGTGCGGGATTGCGACACTGCTGCAAGTCATGACGAACCGCTTTTTCGGCATCGGGCTGCCTGTTGTGCTCGGCTGCACTTTTACTGCAGTCGGACCGATGATATCGATCGGCCATAGCTATGGTATATCAGCCATCTATGGTTCAATCATTGCGTCAGGCGCAATCATTATGCTGATCGGCCGTTATTTCGGGCTGCTTGTGAAATTTTTCCCGCCTGTCGTGACAGGATCTGTCGTTACGATCATTGGATTGACGCTTATTCCGGTAGCCATCAATAATATGGCAGGCGGACAAGGGTCGGCGGATTATGGCTCGGGCGCGAATATTATATTGTCTTTCGGCACACTTCTATCCATTATTCTTATCTATAAGTTTTCAACTGGGTTTCTCCGCTCCATTTCCATTTTGTTAGGCCTGGTCTTAGGTACTGTCGCTGCCATGTTTATGGGACTCGTCGATTTTTCGGCTGTCCATGAAGCGTCCTATGTCCATGTTGTACAGCCGTTTAAACTGGGCATGCCGAGTTTCCATGTACTTCCGATTTTGATCATGACCCTTGTCGCCATGGTCTCGCTCGTAGAATCGACGGGAACATATTTTGCGCTTGGTGATATATGTGAGAAGGAGATTACAAAGACAGACCTGGCGAAAGGGTATCGTGCAGAAGGATTGGCCTCGGTGCTCGGCGGACTATTCAATGCCTTTCCGTATACAACTTTCTCGCAAAATGTAGGGTTGATTCAAATATCGGGCGTCAAATCGAAGAAAGTCATATTCATAACGGCATTCATGCTGATCGGCCTTGGCCTGATGCCTAAGGTCGCTGCGGTGACAACGGTCATCCCAACTTCCGTTCTTGGCGGTGCGATGATTGCGATGTTCGGCATGGTGATTTCTCAAGGCGTCAAGATGCTTGGCAAAGTCGTCTTGGAATCGCAGGAAAATGCGATGATCATCGCATGCTCAGTCGGCATAGGCCTTGGCGTGTCAGTAGTACCTGACCTATTCGCGGCGCTTCCTGAAAATGTACAGATTTTAACAAGTAATGGCATTGTGACAGGAAGCCTGGCAGCCATCGCTTTGAACATCTTGTTCAACATGCTTCCGAAACGAAAAAAGAAGAAAGCTGCTGATCCTGCTTTTTCTGTGACAGAACAGAAGAAGGAAGCAGTCCATATATAAACGCAGAAAAGCCCCGATGCTATTATCGCAACGGGGCTTTTTCACATATGGATTGTTTATTTGCCGCTGTCTTCAGTTCCAGTGCCGTCCATTTCAGTATCCATACCGTCAGTATCAGTATCCATGTCGTTATCCACATCAACATCAGCTGGCGGATTGTTCACGTCCAAATTGGTGTCATCGTCTTTATCTCCGCAAGCTCCAAGTACTGTGACGGACAACAGGGCCGCCGCTCCGACTTTCAACCATTTCTTATCGTCTGTAAGATTCATTGTAATCTCCTCCATATTTGTGATTATTCTTGCTGCAGCTGGTACTATTATTTCATTACCCCTTGCTAGAGCCCATAATCATTACAAATATGTTGCGGGTTGGTTACAGAAACTGACAATATCTTTAGCCGGGCCGGTTGTCCTTATACACATCCTGCTTGGTTACAGTTTTCAACCCCTCGATTCTGGTTCGATCCACGTGCTTTTCATAGGCCAGAATCGAGTCGAGAAGCTGTTTCTCTGAACTTGCCCCGACAAGCGCAGAAGCGACCGTTTCTTCCGATAGATTGAAAGAGATGGCATCCGCATGGAGGTCTTCTGACTCGGCCGCCAGTTTCTCAACGGTCTCTCTCAGTTCGTCCCCGGAATAAGTGCTGAAGCCGTCTGCCCTGGCAGCGCGCTTTTCCCCTTCGAGTGTCAATAACCCTTTTGCAAGTGTACCCCTAGCAATGACGGAAGCGCCATGTTGCTGGATCATTCTAAACCATTCCTCAGGGCGTCTGTCTAGGAGGCTGTATTGCATCATGACCGAAACCGCATTGCTTTTTGTCAGGAATCTCTCGATTACATTCGGCCGGATGGAAGAGATGCCGTACTGCAGGATCACTCCTTCTTTCTTCAATGTTTCGAAGGCGTCGATCACTTCATCGGCATCGTCTTCCATTGTACCTCCATGCAGCTGATACAAATCGATATAATCAGTTCCCAGGCGGCGCAGGCTTTCCTTGACGGCCTGCATGATATGGTCTTTCGATGGATCCCAGTGCCAGCTAGTGTGATCCAGTTTCAGGCGGTTTCCGACTTTTGTAGCCAGAATGATTTTCTCCCTATGTTCCTTCAGTAAATCCCCGATCAGCTCCTCGTTTGTCCCGCCGTCGTAAAGATCCGCTGTATCAAAGAAGTTGATGCCGCCTTCGATTGCCGTATTCACGATTCTTTCAGCTTCCGCCCGGTCATCCGGCAAAGACATGCAGCCAAGTCCAATTTCAGAGACGTAAATCCCGCTCGTTCCCAGTTCGCGTTTTTCCATAATAAGCACCTCCGTTTAGTTCATGGTACAATGATGCCGGATAAAGTGAAAGCGGCCTGCATTACAGCCGCCTCCTTCATTTATATTAATGGGAAAGCGCAGGTGCATGTAAATGGAATTTGAAGAGAGAACTGTCGGAAGCACGCCGATTTTTGAAGGAAGGGTCATCTCATTGCGGGTCGATGAGGTCGAATTGCCGGACGGACAGAGAGCGAAGCGTGAACTGGTAAAGCATCCTGGCGCTGTTGCAATCCTGCCGATCACAAATGAGGGCAAGATCGTTTTTGTAGAGCAATTCCGTAAAGCCCTTGAGCGCACACTTGTTGAAATACCTGCAGGGAAAATCGAACCCGGCGAGGATAAGGAATTGACGGCGATCCGGGAGCTTGAGGAGGAGACCGGCTATAAGGCCGGGTCATTCAGCTACTGCCAGTCGTTTGCCACGTCACCTGGTTTTGCTGATGAAATCATTCATTTATATATCGCACGCGATTTGGAAAAGGTTGAGAACCCGGCTGCTGGTGATGAGGATGAATTCATCAATATCATGGAGTGCACCGTGGAGGAAGCAGAGCAAATGATGGCTGATGGGCGTATTTTCGATGCGAAAACGGCTATCGGCGTAATGCTTGCAAAAATGATCTAGTAATGGGCTATATACGGGCGGACGAGCATAGGTTGTACAAAAGACTCGGGAGGTGCAGCTTATGGTCCGTTCCCTATCGCTCTATCATGTGTTCGTCATATTAGCTGTAAGTTATATAGGCGGAGCTATATTGTTTCGAATCATCGATGTCCATGATACAGAAACCGTCCTTCAATTTGTCGACAGGCGAGTCGTTGATCGAGATTCCTCTGTCATCTGGTCGCTGATGATGATGGGTATTTTCCTCATCAGCGCCTATGCATTGTCCATCAAACGGCAAACGAGATTTTTTGTACTGCTGATCGGTGCTTTGAAAGGAGTGCTCTTCGGACTTTCCTCATCTTATTTATTGGCCGAAGGGACAGGCATGGTCGATTATTCAATCTGGTGGTTTCCGTTCCAGTTTGTCTTCTGCTTTCTTCTCTTGCTGTACTGTTCAGTGCTAGGGCCGCCATACTTTGATAGAATGAGCCAAAGACGCAAGAAAAGGAACTTACGCCCTTTGCCGTTCCTCCTTGCTTGTTTCACTTGCTTGCAGTTGATGGAAGTCATCGTTTTTCATATTTTCGTCAAGTGACCGCCTGGAAACAAGCGGCGTCCCTTTCTGTTGTCACGCGGAACAGCCATTTGATATAATAGGTTCAGTAGCAGGGGGGGCGTCATATGGAAAGCCGGATGGATCGGATAAAAAAGCAACTGCACGGGGCCAGCTATAAGTTGACGCCACAGCGGGAAGCGACCGTCATGGTTCTTCTTGAGAATGAGAAGGACCATTTAAGTGCAGAAGATGTTTTTTTGCTCGTAAAAGAAAAAGCGCCTGAAATTGGGCTGGCTACAGTCTATCGGACGCTGGAGCTTCTGACAGAGTTGAAAATAGTCGATAAGATCAACTTTGGAGACGGCGTATCAAGGTACGACCTTAGGCAGGAAGGAGCTTCGCGGTTCCATCATCATCTGATCTGTCTGGAATGCGGAAAAGTGGATGAGATCCAGGAAGATCTTCTTGGCGATGTCGAAAAAATCGTTGAGAGCCGTTATGGATTTAATGTGAAAGATCACTGGCTGACATTTCACGGAATTTGCGAGCGCTGCCGCAAAAGCACTGCTGATAAAAAGAAGTAAGGAGGACGGCATACGTTGCTGTCCTATTTCTTTTTTTATCGCGGTCACTTGATGCGCTTGAAGAATCAGGAGCGGGGGATGAGGATGGAAAAAGAGGATAATCAGGCCGTTATGAAAGATGCATTATTTGCACTTGAGGATTATATGCACTTTCTCCGTGTAGAACGCCAGCTTGCCCAGAACACGATTGCTTCATATGAGCGGGATTTGACTAGTTACATCGCCGAGATGGGAAAGCAAGGGGTCGAGTCGGTGCAGGAAGTCGATCAGGCTATAATTTTGCAGTATCTGGCCCGGCTGAAGGAAGATGGGAAGTCTTCGAGGACGATTTCAAGGCATATTTCATCCATCCGTTCTTTCCATCAATTCCTTTTAAGAGATCAGGTCGCACAGCATGACCCGACTGTACATCTGGAGCTGCCCAAGCTGGAACAGAAGTTGCCGAGGATCCTCTCCATTAATGAAGTAGATCGGTTGATCGGTGCACCAGAGCGGACGACTCCGCAAGGGATTCGGGACATCGCATTACTCGAGCTTCTCTATGGCACAGGTATGCGTGTCAGTGAGCTGATCGGGCTTGACCTGGAAGACCTGCATCTTTCAATGGGGTTTGTCAGGATTTTCGGTAAAGGCGGCAAAGAACGCATCGTCCCGCTTGGCGGAGGCGCCATACAGGCGTGCGAGACGTATCTGGCGGTCCGTCATTCATTGCTGAAAGGAAAGCAGAGCAAAGCTGTTTTTGTAAACATGCGCGGTTCCCGGCTGACCCGGCAAGGTGTCTGGAAATTGCTCAAAGGACATGCGCTGAAAGCGGGTATACATAAAGAGCTGACACCTCATATATTGCGGCATTCATTTGCGACGCATTTGATCGAGAACGGTGCAGACTTGCGCGCTGTTCAGGAAATGCTCGGTCATTCCGACATTTCTACGACGCAGATTTATACTCATGTGAGCAAAACCAGGCTGAAGGATGTATATGTACAATTCCATCCAAGAGCATGAGTTATCATGTCATTTCGCTATCGCTCCAAACCTGGTAATGATAAAGTGGAGCTGAGCGGGTATGTAAAGGAAATTATGATCTTTAGGAGGCAAGAAAATGGAAAACAACTCATTTAAACGGATTCACCTTATTGTCCTCGACTCGGTCGGGATTGGAGAGGCGCCGGATGCGGAGGCATTCGGTGATGTCGGTGCCGATACACTCGGTCATATAGGCGAGAGGATGGGCGGCTTGAAATTGCCGAACATGGCAGAGATGGGTCTGTCCAATATTAAAAAAATCGAAGGTGTCCCAGCAGCGGACCAGCCTTCTGCGATGTATACGAAAATGCAGGAAGCGTCCGTCGGGAAAGATACAATGACTGGTCACTGGGAGATCATGGGCCTTAACATAGACAAGCCATTCAAAGTATATCCGGAAGGCTTTCCTCAGTCATTGATCGATGAATTGGAAAAACGCACCGGACGAAAGGTGATCGGAAACAAGCCGGCAAGCGGCACTGCCATCATTGAAGAACTCGGCGAAGAACATATGAAGACAGGCGCTTTGATCGTCTATACTTCAGCAGACCCGGTTCTTCAAATTGCGGCCCATGAAGGGATTATTCCGATTGATGAGCAATACCGGATCTGTGAAATTGCACGGGAGCTTACGCTTCAACCCGAATATCTGGTCGGACGGGTCATCGCACGGCCGTTCGTTGGAGAGCCGGGAAATTTTGTCCGCACGTCGAACCGGCACGATTATGCCCTTAAGCCATTCGGCCGTACCGTCATGAATGAACTGAAGGATGCGGGTTATGATGTCGTCGCAGTCGGCAAGATTTCAGATATCTTCAATGGCGAAGGTGTTACAGAAGCAGTCCGCACAACTAGCAATATGGACGGCGTCGATAAATTGGTTGAAGAAATGAAGAAAGATTTCAATGGTATTTCATTCACGAATCTCGTCGACTTCGACGCGCTGTTCGGACATAGACGCGACCCGATCGGCTATGGCGAGGCGCTTCAGGATTTTGATGCAAGATTGCCTGAAATCATCAGTGTGATGCAAGAGGAGGATCTGCTCATCATTACGGCGGATCACGGGAATGACCCGATCCATAGCGGAACCGACCATACTAGGGAATATGTGCCATTGCTTGCCTATTCTCCAAAATTTACATCAGGCGGAGAGTTGCCTCTTAGAAAGACATTTTCCGATATCGGGGCAACAATTGCAGAAAACTTCGATGTGAAAAGGCCTGACTTCGGAGAGAGTTTCTTATCTTTATTACTTGAAAAGGCGTGATGGCGAAATGGTGAGAATGGTAGATATCATTGAAAAGAAGAGGGACGGAGAACCACTCACTAAAGAGGAAATCGGTTTCTTCATAAATGGATATACGAAAGGCGACATCCCGGACTATCAGGCAAGCGCGCTTGCTATGGCAATTTACTTCAAAGGGATGTCTCCTGAGGAAATGGGCCATTTGACGATGGCGATGGTGGAGTCCGGGGATACGATTGACCTTTCCGCCATCAAAGGGATTAAAGTCGATAAACACTCGACTGGCGGCGTCGGAGATACGACGACCCTCATACTTGCACCGCTCGTCGCTGCATGCGGCGTCCCTGTCGCTAAGATGAGCGGCCGCGGCCTAGGCCATACAGGCGGCACGCTGGATAAGCTGGAATCACTAGAAGGGTTCCATATTGAGCTGACCGAAGACGAATTCGTCAAGCAAGTGAACGACTTCAAATTGGCTGTGATCGGACAGAGCGGAAACTTGACGCCGGCGGATAAAAAACTGTATGCGCTCCGTGATGTCACCGCGACGGTGGACAGCATCCCGCTGATTGCCAGTTCCATCATGTGCAAGAAGATCGCTGCCGGAGCGGATGCCATCGTCCTCGACGTGAAAACTGGGGAAGGGGCATTCATGAAGACCCTTGACGACGCGAAGGCTCTTGCGAAGGCCATGGTTGCAATCGGCAAACAGACAGGCCGTGAAACAATTGCGGTCATTTCTGACATGAATCAACCACTTGGCTATGCGATCGGCAACGCACTCGAGGTGAAGGAGGCAATCGATACGCTCCGCGGGGAAGGACCTGAGGATCTGACCGATCTATGCCTTGCGCTTGGCAGCAAAATGCTTATCGCTGGTGGAAAAGCTGAACGCACTGAAGAAGCCGAAGCAATGCTGAAATCGGTAATTGCAGACGGTTCCGCTCTTGAGCTTTTCGCACAACTCATTGAGGCCCAGGGAGGGAATCCGGACGTCGTCCATAACCCGTCCCTGTTGCCACAAGCGTCCTATCATATCGAGGTACCCGCTTCTTCAAGCGGGTACATTACGAAGATGGAAGCAGATGAGATCGGAGTCGCGGCCATGCTTTTGGGCGCCGGCCGAGCGACGAAAGATGATGAGATCGATCTTGCCGTCGGTATTACACTCCACAAAAAAATCGGAGACCGCGTAGAAAAAGGGGAATCCCTCGCAACCATCCACTCAAATACAGAGGAAGTCAAACAGTCGGCTGACATGCTGCTAAGCCACATCCATATCGGATCGGATCATGCTGAAAGGTCTCCGCTCATCTATGACACGATCACTGAATGACATGTAATCAGAAGCTGAGCCCCGCTCATTGGGGCCGGCTTTTTTTATTGGCTGCATTCCTTTTTTCACAGCTTGGCCATCCGGTTGGATGTGTAAAAGAAATACAAGTTGGTTATGCTGACAAAAGTATAGCGTACTGTCGAAAAGTGAGAAGTAAAGCAGTAGTATGACTAGTTTTGTCGGTGCAGAAGGAGTTGCCCGCAGAGATGTTGAATGTTCCGCCATAGGGAGGGATTCAGCATGGCAGAAATTATGAATCATGATGGAATTATCGTAGTCACGTTGGCAGGGGAACTGGATAATCATGAGGCGAACCGGGTCCGGAATGCCATCTCAAATGCAATTTTTACGGGAAGGGTCAGAGCAGTCATCTGGGATCTTGCCCGGCTAGGATTCATGGACAGTGCGGGAATTGGTCTGATTCTTGGAAGGATGCGCGATTTGGCGCCGTCGGGCGGGGAGACCGTCATATTGAACCCGTCGCCGACAATGGAAAAGATTTTTAATTTTTCTGGACTAGGTTCGATGATCAGGCATTGTTCGGCCGAAACTGCAATTGGTGAAATCGGAGGGGTTGTACATGAGAAATGAAATGACATTATCTTTTGTCGCGATTGAGGAGAACGAAGCGCTGGCCCGTATGGCGATGACCTGCTTCATCACTCCGCTGGATCCGACACTTGAGGAGATTTCCGAGTTCAAGACGATAGTCTCGGAAGCTGTAACGAATGCGATCATACATGGATATGAATGTGATGGGGAAAGTTTGGTCACCATCCATGCGGTCATTGACGAAAACAAAGTATCGATGACGGTAAGCGATGAAGGGAACGGAATTTTCGATGTGGAACAGGCGATGGAGCCGATGTTCACGACCAAGCCGATGATGGAACGGTCTGGCATGGGCTTTACAATCATGGAAAGCTTCTCTGACAATCTGTCGGTAGAGTCGACTATCGGTTTTGGAACGGTCGTCAAATTCGAAAAAACATTTTCTCCGGTGACGGAAGCAAGCAGTTTGAGGTGACCTATGGACGTATCCCTTGAAAAAGAAGCATTGCTCACTCAGGAAAAGATGCGCGAGCTTATCCAAGAATCGCAAGATGGAAACAAGGAAGCAAGACGTCTCATGGTGGAAGGCAATACACGGCTTGTCTGGTCGATTGTCCAGAGATTCGCGTCCCGGGGCGCAGATCTTGAAGACCTTTTCCAGATCGGATGCATCGGGCTGATGAAGTCCATTGACAAGTTTGATTTATCATATGACGTGAAATTCTCGACATATGCAGTCCCGATGATTGTGGGGGAGATTCAGCGGTTCCTGCGGGATGACGGCATGGTGAAAGTGAGCAGGTCCATCCGGGAATTAAGTTTCAAGATCCGCCATGCGACCGATGATTATATTAAAAACCACGGGAAATCACCGTCCATCTCGGATATCGCGGACAGTCTCGGAGTGACAGTCGACGAAGTCATTCTCGCTTCCGATGCACTGCGGGATCCTGCTTCCCTGCATGAACAGTTGTATGAGAACGAAGGGGACAGTCTTACGCTAATGGATCAGCTGCGTGATGACCGTTCGGAAAGGGTCTTTGACCATATACCGTTGCGCGACGTTGTCTCAAAGTTGAGCAAGCGGGACCAAACCATCATTTACATGAGATATTATCTGGATTGCACTCAAAGTGATATTGCTGAGCGGATCGGGATTTCACAAGTGCAAGTGTCCAGGCTAGAGAAAAAGATACTCGCCCAATTGAAACATTGGATGGGGTCAGCAAATTCTGGGGAAATGGGGGACTACGAGCGCAAAGTGAGGGCGGATTAGCCATATGGAGAATTTATTCGAATCGATAAAAGATGGGGAAGAGTGGTTTAAAGAGCTGTTCGGCGAAGACGAAACGTTCGACGCGTCGGCTAAGACCATCCATCTCTGGGGTATGCCCGCGATGCTTCTATACATCAATGGACTTGTGGATGGGCAGATTATCACGACTTTATTGACCGAGATGCAGGAAAGCTACGGGCCGGATGAGGATTTCAGTTTCAAGGATAATCCGAAAGAATTCCTGAACTATTTTCCATATTATGCACTTACGGCAGCTGAAAGACGGGATGATCTGCTCACTGCGGTTCTAAGCGGCCAAGTCGGGTTCATCATGCCTGACGGTTTCGCCTTTATTGCAGATATCCGGCACTACCCGGGCAGACAGCCTGAGGAGCCTGATACCGAAAAGGTGATCCGCGGTTCGCGGGACGGCTTCACAGAGAATATCATCATCAATACATCATTGGTCCGCAGACGTCTCCGGACGCCGGATCTCCGATTCGAAATGCATCACACGACTGTGAATGGACGGACGGATGTTGCCATCGCTTTCATCAAAGGGGCTGTCAGTCCGGAACATCTGGATTATATACGGAGCCGTTTGGATGATATCAAACACGATGGCCTGACGATGACAGACAAATCGCTCGAGGAGTTCCTGTTTAAACAGCGGTTCCACCCGATGCCTTTCGTACGGTATACGGAACGGCCGGACATATGTGCGGCGCATCTCCTGGAAGGGCATATCGCGATCATCGTCGATACGTCGCCGTCTGTAATCTTAGTCCCGATTTCAATCTTTCATCATCTGCAGCATGCGGAAGAATACCGGCAGGCGCCGTTCATTGGAACATTCGTCAGGTGGCTTCGCTTAACCGGTGCTTTCATGAGTCTGTTCCTTTTGCCGTTCTGGTATCTTATTGCGACGAAGCAGCATTATTTGCCGATGTACTTAAGTTATATAGGGCCGAATGATCCGGGGGAAGTCCCGTTATTCCTTCAAATATTGATTGCGGATCTAGGGATTGAAGTGCTGCGGATGGCCGCCATCCACACACCATCCCCTTTGACAACGGCAATGGGTCTTGTCGCTGCCATCGTAATAGGGCAAGTGGCGATCGATGTCGGTTTGTTCACCGCGGAAGTCGTTCTCTACGTGGCAGTCTCAGCCATCTTCACGTTTGCAATCCCATCCTATGAATTGAGCATAACGACGAAAATTTTCCGTTTGCTTCTTCTGATGGCGACTGCGCTTCTAGGAGCACCCGGCTTCTTTGTCGGATCAGCGGTCATCTTCTATTACCTATGCTCACTGCATCCGATGAAAGTGCCATATCTATGGCCGCTTGTCCCGTTTTTCCCGGCTGCCATGAAAAGGATCATCATCAGGTATCCTATGACAATCGATGCGCCACGTCCATTCATTACAGATTCGCCTGACCGGAACAGGCTATCGTAGCGGATTGCCATTCGCTTTAACCATATGATAAAGTCATACGTAAGGACTTATTATAGGCTGGAACGAGTGGGAGGAAAAAAGATGCATCTATATGGTACTCAATCTGTCAACGAAAAAGGGCACTTGACGATCGGCGGCGTGGATTCGGTCGATCTTGCGCATATTTACGGAACGCCGCTCGTCGTCTATGATATCGGGTTATTTAAAGAACGCGCAGCGGCATTCCGGGATACTTTCAAAGAGATGGGGATTCCCGCGCAGGTCGCCTATGCAAGCAAAGCGTTTTCTTCGATTGCAATCTATGAAGTCGCAGCAAGCCTCGGGCTGTCTCTTGACGTAGTGTCGGGAGGAGAGCTATATACGGCAGTTGCTGCAGACTTCCCTCGGGAGCGGATCCATTTCCATGGCAACAATAAGAGCTATACGGAGTTGCAATTCGCATTCGATGAAAAGATCGGCTGTATCGTTGTTGATAATTTTGCTGAAATCGGACTCCTGAAGGAAATTGCGGAATCCAGGAAGCAGAAGATGAGTGTACTGATCAGGGTAACGCCGGGTGTACATGCTTCTACGCATGATTTCATCACGACAGGCCAGGAAGATTCCAAGTTCGGTTTTGATTTGAATAATGGACAGGCGGAGGAGGCGTTCCTGCAGTTACATAATCATCCGTATATCGAATTGCTAGGGATGCACTGCCATATCGGCTCCCAAATATTCGAAACGGATGCGTTCCGCCTTGCCGCCGAAGCCCTTATGGGAAAAATGGTGGAATGGCGTGAACGGTTCCATTTCATATGCTCAGTCTTGAACCTGGGCGGCGGATTCGGCATCCGCTATACGGAAGAGGATGCCCCTCTTGCGCCAGCTGAATATGTCGAAGAAATGGAACGGGTCGTGTTGAAGATGACACGCGAACATTCCTATCCAATGCCTGAGGTATGGATTGAACCTGGCCGTTCGCTCGTAGGTGATGCCGGTACGACACTCTATACGCTTGGCAGCATGAAAGAAGTTCCAAACACGAGGACTTATGTGGCGGTGGATGGCGGCATGTCCGACAATATCCGTCCTGCCCTGTATGGCGCGAAATACTCAGCAGCCACCGCGAATAAAATGCTGGAGCCGCATACTGATAAGGTGACCATTGCGGGGAAATGCTGCGAGTCGGGTGATAAGCTCATAGAGGAGGCATATATCGCCGAGCCTGCGGAAGGAGACCTTATCGCTATTTTCTGTACAGGCGCTTACACGTACTCCATGGCAAGCAATTATAACCGGATCCCGAAACCGGCTATCGTCTTCTGTGAAAATGGGGAGCATCAGCTGGTGGTCCGCAGGGAGACGTATGAGGATATTATCAGTCTGGACATCCCTTTGCAGAAAGTCCGTAAAGGGGAGAGGATATGAGGAAGCGCAACATTACGCTGTTCATCATCATCATTGCGCTGGCCGTCATATGGGGAGTTCTGTACTGGTACTTTATAGCCCCTCATGTCGGGCCGAATAAATGAACGTTCCCGCTTATTGAAATTACAGGAATGTTACTGTACCATAACAATATCCAGTACTGATTTTGAAAAGAAGGGATACAATTGGTGCTCTTACGTTACAAGAAAGCATATGAAAAAATTGCGATGGGGCTGCTCTCATATATGCCTGGTGAAAAATCGGTGAAAAAGCTCCAAGAGACGATGCAGAGGTATGAGACGGATGGACGCTTTGAACTGTATCTGCTCAAAGAGGGCGAAGATTTCATCGGTATTGTCGGCATAGAACTGACAGATGATGCATATATTGTCAGGCACCTTTCCGTCAACCCATCATTCCGAGGAGAGGGCGTAGGAACCGAAATGGTTTCGAAACTTCAGGAATTATACCCGTCGCTGGCGTGCATGAGCACGGAAGAGACGGAACCATTTTTGAGGAAATGCATGTGCAAAGAAGAGGAGGCGGATTAACATCCGCCCCTTTTCTTTTTTTCGCGCGCAAGCAGAATATCAGTCCGATCCCTAAGCATATGTTTATGAATGACTGCATCGCTCGTGGCGGGCAATAAGGCGATCCGTTCGGCCGCTTTCTCAACCAGGGAGGCGAGTGCAAGGGAAGTGACGCCAATCTTGAAGGGGATGAACGGCTCGCCGTTTTCAATGCGATCAAGCGCTGTCCTGATCTTCCTCATAAGCCCAGGAAAGTCGATCTCCCCTAGATAATCAGGATACCTGTCAGGAATGAGCCGGAATCTATTCTCGCAGCTGCGAATAGTTCGCAGCGCACCGCGTTCGTTCCCTCTCCGCCAATGGTACATGCCCGTCGCGAGAAGTATGTAGGCGGTTAGCGGATGAGTTTTGTCAGCACCGGGAATCGATTTCCAATACTCCTCCAGCTCCTCATGGCATTCGAAGTAATCTTGATTCTGATTGAAATACACAATAAAATGGATGAATGGCTGCTGGTGGTACGGATGCATATATGAAACTCCTTTCATAAACGAAGAAATACGATACATAGGATAGGTGAACAGATGACCTATAAAGTGAAGCTTGATATATTCGAAGGCCCGTTAGATCTCCTCCTCCACTTGATCAACCGCCTGGAAATCGACATATACGACATTCCGATGGCCGAGCTGACGAACCAATACATCGAGCACCTGCATGCAATGCGCGTACTTGAACTCGATGAATTGAGCGAATATCTCGTCCTCGCAGCGACTCTTATTGAAATCAAGAGCAAGATGCTGCTGCCTGTACATGAGGAGGATGCGCCGGATGATCATGATGAATATGGATACGAGGAAGACCCAAGGGAGGAACTCGTCGCAAAGCTGATTGAGTATAAAAAGTACAAAGAAGCGGCATACCAATTGAAGGAGTCAGCCGAAGAACGGGCCGTCCATTATACAAAAGATCCTGCTGATCCCTCACCATACGGAGAGTTCGCCGAGACGGTGACGGATGAAGCGTTGAATGTGTTCGACTTGATAGCTGCATTCCAGAAAATGCTTGAACGGAAACGGCGCCGTGTCCCTCTTACCGCCAGTATACCAAAAACGGAGCTATCCATCGGAGAAAAGATGGATTCGATCATGTCGTTACTCGAAATGCGGGGCGGCGAATGTGATTTTGAAGACCTCTTTGAAGAAGGTGACACGGCAGAACTGGTAGTCACATTCCTTTCACTTCTTGAACTGATGAAGCGGATGGATATAGATGTCCTTCAATATGGGAATTTTGAGCGGCTTGTCATTAAAGCCGGGCAAGGGGAAATACATCATGGAAACGGATGAAAAATTAATTGGAAAGATTGAGAGTCTGCTGTTCGTGGCAGGGGATGACGGGCTGCCCATAGAGCAGCTGTCTGACCTTGTTGGAAAAAGCAGGCTAGAGACTGAAGAGATTTTGGAATTATTGGCGAGGCGGTATGAGGTACGGGAAGATGCGGGCATTCTGCTTCGGAAATACGGAGGCCGGTACCGGCTTGTCACAAAAGGTGAATTTGCGGGTGATATCGCAAAGATGCTTGAGAATCCTTCACCGAAATCGATGACGCAGGCTTCAATGGAAGTGCTTGCGATCATCGCTTACAAGCAGCCTGTAACACGCGTTGAAATCGATGATCTGCGTGGCGTGAAATCGGAAGGGCCGCTGCAAAAGCTTGTCGCAAAAGGGCTTGTAATGGAAAAAGGGCGATTAGAAGGGACAGGAAGGCCGATCCTTTATGGCACGACTGAGATGTTCCTCGATCGGTTTGGACTCGAGTCAATTGAATCTCTTCCACAGCTTGCAGAGGATGACGATGAGGATGGTACCGATCAAGATTTGTTCATGACCAAATTCCAGGAAGCGTTCAATATGGATGAAAATGATGAAGGAGGAATCATGGATTGAGGCGAGCCGTCGCTGTCGTATTATTTCTTACTGTCCTATTCACAGGATTTCCGAAAGAAGCCGCCTCCGGCCAGGCGTGGGCGGTCATCGATGCTGACACAGGGAGATTGCTTTCCGGCTACAATGAGAATGCCAAACTGCCGATTGCCAGCCTGACAAAAATGTGGACAGCTCTCACCTATCTTGAGAGCGGCGTTACAGAAGAATCGGTAAGGATTTCACCGGAAGCTGCCATGGCGGAGGGGTCTTCCATATACCTTCAGCAAGGCATCGAAATGCCGGCAGAGGCACTGTTGTACGGGCTGATGCTGAGATCAGGAAATGATGCTGCCTATGCACTTGCAGAGCACGCGGGCGGATCGTTGGAAGGCTTTGTTGACATGATGAATGACAAGGCTCTCTTGTATGGTCTGAAGGATACAACGTTCGCCAATCCATCAGGCCTACATGATGAAAAACATCTGTCAACTGCATACGATACAGCGAAAATGCTTTATTTCGCAATGCAGAATGAGGCATTCGAAAAGATCGCCACCTCAAAATCATACACATATAACGGCGGAGAGGTTGTAAGGAGCTGGAGCAACAAACACCGCCTGATCCATACGAACCCAGATGCAAAAGCTGGGAAGACGGGCTTTACGAAAGTTGCAGGGAGGACGCTTGCGACCTATTTCGAACGTGACGGCAAACGGATTATCATCGTGACTCTGAATGACGGAAACGACTGGAAAGACCATACAGACCTCGCTAACGAGACGTTTAAAAAATATGATCTCGTCACCGTCGCAAAAAAAGGGGCATATGATATCCTGCCAGGCGTAGAAGGCCGGCTTGAGACGCCGATCCGTGTCTTGCTTAAACCGGAGGAAAAGGGGAAGATCTCCCATATCGTACGCATCCCACGTGGAAAAGAGAAGACAAGCATCGGCACATGGACCGTGTCATTCGATCACCAGCCGATCATTTCAACAGAAGTCTTGATCCACCAGTGAATAATTTTGAATTTCGACAGCTTTTGTGATCAAAATACGTCCGAAATATGACAAATCGGGGAAGACTGCCTTTAGTGGGACAGTCTTCTTTTCATTTGACTGGAAGTATGCAATAATTTTTTGTGGAATGCACAGTTATACGTGCGATGAATGAATCGCGGCAAGCAAAGGAAAGAAGGTGACGAGTCGTGGAAAGACTTCAAAAAGTACTGGCGCAGGCAGGTGTGGCTTCTCGCAGGAAGGCGGAAGCTTTAATACTGGAAGGCAAAGTGAAAGTGAATGGTCAAGTTGTCACCGAGCTTGGAACAAAGGTTACAAAAGCCGATACAGTGGAAGTGGAAGGCGTGGAGCTTGTGAAAGAGCGTCATGTCTATTATCTGCTCTATAAGCCAAGAGGTTATATATCGTCTGTGGCGGATGAGAAAGGACGCAAAACAGTCCTGGATCTATTGCCGCATGTGGAGGAAAGAGTATTTCCGGTAGGAAGGCTGGATTATGACACGTCAGGCATCATCATCTTGACGAATGACGGCGACTTTTCCTATCTGATGACCCACCCTAAGCATGGCGTACATAAAAAATATGTCGCGAAAGTGAAAGGAATCCCAACCCGCGAGGCGCTCAAGAAATTGGAGCGCGGCGTTAAGCTTGAAGACGGGATGACTGCACCGGCGAAGTTGAAACTGCAATCCGCCGATAAGAAAACGGGAACGGCAATCGTCGAAATCACCATCCATGAAGGAAGAAACCGGCAAGTGCGCCGTATGTTCGATTTCATCGGATGTCCCGTCATGAAACTGAGAAGGGAAACATTCGGCGTGCTGACGACCCATGGACTGAATGCCGGCGAAGCTCGTGAACTTACCACTCACGAAGTGAAACAGCTCCGAGTGCTTGCGGAAACCGGCAAGATTGGCTGATCGGCCTTGTGGGTAAGCGTATGTATTGCAAAAGATGAGTCCTATCCGTCTGCTATTGTAATTTATTATTAATTTTATTGTTAGGGGGCTGTGTTAATGGCCAAGGTGGACAAGAAGAAAAAACGCTCGATCATCCGTGCCATCGTCCTCATCGCATTAGCTGGGGCCATCATCTTATCAATCGCCTCGAAAGATAAGGTGAAAGTGCTCGCCGTCGGAGACAAAGCGCCGGACTTCGAATTGACGGATCTTGAAGGGAATAAGCATCGTTTATCCGACTATGAAGGAGAAGGCGTGCTTTTAAATTTCTGGGGGTCATGGTGCCCTCCATGCAAGAAGGAAATGCCCTATATCGAGAACCAGTATAATGAATTCAAAGATAAGGGCGTCCATGTCCTTTCTGTGAATATGGCAGAATCCAATTTGAAAGTCCAGTCATTCCGGGATCAATTTGGACTGACGTTCCCGATTTTGATCGACAAAACCAAAAGCGTGAAGGAAGCGTATAATATCCAGCCGCTGCCGACGACATTCCTGATCAACGGCGATGGCAAAATCGAAAAGATCATTATTACCGAAATGTCGGAAGGGGAAATCAAATCTTTCATGGAAAGCATCCAACCTAAGTAAGGAGTACGTTAAATGAGTAAAATGAAATGCAGATGCGGCCACGAAAATCCATACGGCACGAACCTTTGCGAAAAATGCGGCCGTCCACTGACGGAAGATGCGGAGAAAAGCCAAGTCGTCGATATGCGATATGAAGGGGCGGCCAGGAGATCTCAGACATACAACAAGTCGATCATCGATAAGATCTGGAATTTCTTCTCCAGCGTCAAAGTCGGCGTTTGGCTGATCGTCATCTTGCTCGTCGCTTCCGCGATCGGGACCTTGTTCCCGCAGAAGCTGTATGTGCCGGTCAGTTCACCGAACGCAGCGGAGGCAGAATATCTCGCCTATTACGAAAGGCTGTATGGCTTCATCGGAAAAGCCTATTATCAGCTCGGATTCTATGATATGTACAACAGCTGGTGGTTCAAGACGCTTGTCGGAATGCTCGGCGCGTCCATCATCATCGCCAGTGTCGACCGCGTCGTCCCTCTTTACAAATCATTGAAAAGGCAACGGACACGGCGGCACCCTTCTTTCATGAAACGCCAGCGCATTTTCGGGGAAGGGACCATTAAGGACGGCGATGAGTCTCTGACGAAAGCTGAACAATCGCTGAAAGAGATGAAATACAACATCAAGACAGAAGACGGAGCGATCCTTGCAGAGAAAAACCGATTTTCCAGGTGGGGCCCATATGTTAACCACCTCGGTCTGATCGTCTTCCTGTTTGGTGTTCTTTTACGAGGATTGCCTGGATTCTATGTCGATGAACAGATGTGGATCCGGGAAGGGGAATTGCGTGCAATTCCAGGAGCGCCGGGTTACTTCCTGAAAAGCAACCAGTTCCAAGTCGAAATGTATTCGAAGGATGAAGCCAGTGAAGTATTCGGGGAGGCTTTGGACAGGGTCGGTGCCATCGTCAAATCATATGAGACGGATGTCACTCTCTATAAAGAGAAAGAGGGGGCATTGCCTGGATCTGATGACCTCGAAGTCGTCAAGGACTACCCGATCATCGTCAATAAGCCGCTGAAATTCGACGGATACAGCGTGTTCCAGATGGATTACAGGATGAATGAACTGAAAGCGATGAAAATGAAGTTGATCGAGAAATCGACAGGTAAATCATTCGGTGAATTCACGATCGAACTGGACGATCCAAAAGGGACATATGAGCTCGAAGACGGTGCGAAAGTGCAGCTTCTCGACTATTATCCTGATTATGACGGCATTAAAGACGGTGAACCATGGTCCAAGTCCCCTATTCCGAACAACCCTGCGTTTATCTTCAAGATGACAACGCCTGACAAACCGAATGGGGAGAAGAGCTTTGTTGCAATACGGAACACACTTGAGACAGAAGAGAACGCATATCAAGTGAAGTTTGTCAGCGCGGATACGAAGAATATTTCGGGTCTTACGGTCCGTAAAGACAAGACACTGTATATCCTCCTTCTCGGCGGATTGATCTTCATGATCGGCGTCATCCAGGGTTCCTACTGGCATCATCGCAGAATCTGGCTTCAAAAAGGCGAGGACGGCAAAATGATGATCGCCGCCCATACGAATAAAAACTGGTACTCCTTGAAAAAGGAGATTGATAAACTCAAGACTGATTCCGATTTGCCGGACTATCAAGACAGGCAGGATAAGGAATCCGACGGAGGGAAAGAGGAAGGAGAAACGCTGAAATGAGTTTAGCAGACATCAGCGCAACGCTTCTTGAGATTTCATTTTTCGCCTATCTGATCGGAACCGTCTTTTTTGGCGGGGCCGTCAGAGGGTCGAAATCGGAAGCGAAGAAAAGCAATAACAGATGGGGACAAATCGGAATCACGATTGCCATTATCGGCTTTCTCACCCATCTAGGGTATTTCATCACACGGTGGATCGCCTCAGGGCATGCTCCGGTAAGTAATATGTTCGAATTCACGACCGCATTCGGAATGGCGCTGGTCGGTGCGTTCATTCTGATCTATTTCATCTACCGCACGCCGTCTCTCGGACTGTTCGCTTTGCCGATCGCACTTGTGATCATCGCTTATGCCAGCATGTTCCCGAAAGAAGTGACGCCGCTGATACCGGCTCTACAAAGCCACTGGCTTACGATCCACGTCATCACTGTAGTGCTTGGAGAAGCGATCCTTGCCATCAGTGCGGTAGCAGGATTAATTTATCTTATGAAAAATGTGGATCTGACGAAGAAATCGAAAGAACGTTTCTGGCTGGAAGCAGTCATGTTCGTCATTGTCATCGTAATCGGTTTCGTCATTTCATCCACCGTGTTCCGTGCCATCGGATATGAAGCGGATTTCAATTATATCGATAAAGAGGGGAAACCTGCGGAAGTTACGTATAATTATCCGCCGCTATTCGGCATGAATGAATACGAAGCGCTCACTCCTGATGCAATGACGCCGCTTGCCCAAATGCCGCCGATCGTCAATGCGAAGACGCTGACCTCTTTTGTATGGTCTGTCATTTTCGGGACGATCCTGTATTTGATACTCCGCCTGATTGTGAGGAAGCCGCTGGCAATGCTGTTCCAGCCATTCGCCAAAAAAGCGAACTCCCAGCTGATGGATGAAGTCGGATATCGCTCCGTGTTGATCGGTTTCCCGGTGTTCACACTTGGAGCGCTTGTATTCGCTATGATTTGGGCACATGAAGCCTGGTCGCGTTTTTGGGGATGGGACCCGAAAGAGGTATGGGCCCTCATCACTTGGCTGTTCTACGCAGCTTTCCTTCACTTGCGCTTGTCTCGCGGCTGGGAAGGACGCAAATCCGCATGGCTCGCGCTGATCGGATTTATCATCATCATGTTCAATCTGATCGCGGTCAACCTGATCATCGCCGGATTGCATTCGTACGCGTAACATTCAAAATAAAGCAGGGGAAGAATGCGCGGCATTCCATCCCCTGCTTTTTTAAAAACAGCGATTGTACTCTACGACCAAGCAGGTGCACTTCCGGCTTGACAGCTTTTCTTTTCGAACGGTCGCCTGTACAATGGGTAGAGGAGCAAGTGGAAAGGGGATTTTGCTAGTGGAAGAAAACATTAGGTTGTTAGTCGTTGATGATGAAGACAGGATACGCCGGCTGCTCTCAATGTATCTATCGAGGGAAGGTTTCGAGATCGATGAAGCGACCGACGGGGAGCAGGCTCTTGACCTTCTGGAACAGAACCGGTATGAATGTGTGCTTCTGGATATAATGATGCCGATCAAGGATGGCTTTGAAGTGTTGCAGGAGATGCGTGACCGCAAAAATATGACCCCTGTCATCATGCTGACGGCGAAAGGGGAAGAGGCGGATCGTGTCACCGGTTTTGAGACGGGCGCCGATGACTATATCGTCAAGCCGTTCAGCCCAAGGGAAGTCGTCCTGCGGGTAAAAGCCATATTGAGAAGAGCCGCCATCAATGCCGCGTCACCTTCTACAACAACATCCAAGGATCTTGTTGTCTTTCCGCAGCTGACAATCGACCATGATGCGCATCGTGTCACCGCTGACGGGAAGGAAGTCAACCTGACGCCGAAAGAGTATGAGCTTCTATATTTCCTGGCGAAATCGCCGGATAAGGTCTTTGACCGGGAGCAATTGCTGAAGGAAGTGTGGCATTACGAATTTTTCGGGGATCTGCGGACTGTCGATACACATGTGAAGCGTCTCAGGGAAAAATTGAGCCGTGTGTCGGAACAAGCTGCTAAAATGATTGTCACTGTATGGGGCGTCGGCTATAAATTCGAGGTGCCCGTGGAGTAATAGCATTCTGATCACTCTTAAGACAGCGCAGGGAGCCTATCTTGTGCTGTCGTAAGGGTGTTTTTTATTGCATAGTTGCAGGGTAAGCAGCTGCACCCGGGAAGCTGTTTCCATATTCATTATGATATAATGCAAGGAGAAAAATGAAGAAGATACAGTAAGGGGAGATTGCGTGAATCGATTATGGAACTCCATCGTCGGGAAGTTGTGGGCGACCATTTTGCTTCTCGTTTCCTTTGTCCTGTTCATCGTCACCGTCCTGCTTCTTGAATTCCTTGATAATTTCCATACGAAACAGGCAGAGGATTCACTGGGCAGGGAAGCGACAACGATCGGGAAAATCGTCAATGACCATCAAGACGAAACGGCGATGCGGCTCATTGTCCAAGACATACTCGGCGACGATACAAACGCGATGATCGTCGATTCGGATAAGAACATCGTTTACTCATTCCATGAGGGCTTGAATGAGGATCGGATTGAAAAGAAGATCGTGGCTGAACCTAAATTCTTCACTGACCAGCGGGTCAACAATAAAATTGTCAAAGAGATGATCCTTCCTTCTTTAACTGATAAGGATGTGATGGAACAATTTCTAGTCCTTGCTTATCCTTTCCACGAAGCGGATGGGGTTAAGCAATCGATCATCATGTACCAGAGCCTGGATGCGGTACACAGGACGACGAAAAGAACGACGCATATCGTCTTCTTGTCTGCATTCATCGCTTTTATCCTGACGACCTTTTTCGCATTCTTCCTCTCGACGAAAATCACTTCTCCGCTGCGCGGCATGAAACAGGCGGCTTTTGAGTTGTCCAAAGGGAATTTCGATACACGGCTGCCAGTTATGCAAAATGACGAGATCGGCCAACTTGCGATTGCCTTCAATCAGATGGGCAAGCAGTTGAAATTCCAAGTGGAACTGATTAAACAGGAGAAGGAGCAGCTCTCGAGCATTTTGACATCCATGACAGACGCGGTCATCACATTCAACAGGGATTATACGATTTTGCTCAGCAATCCGCAGGCGGAAAGGCTGTTGCAAAAATGGTATTACATGAATGGATCAGCAGATCACACGCTGCCCCCGGAAATTTTTCATATGCTGGAACATGTCATCACTTTCGCAGAAGAGGTCGAGGACGAAATCGGCTTGAGCGGACAGTTTTACGGCGTGTCAATCAGCCCGTTGTACAGCGGGAACAGCATACGAGGGGCGGTAGCCGTCTTGCGCGATATGACAGAGCAGCACAGGCTGGATAAACTGAGATCCGATTTCATTGCGAATGTCTCCCATGAACTCAGGACGCCGATTGCAATGCTGCAAGGATATAGCGAAGCGATCATCGACGGGGTCATGGAAAGTGATGAAGAGAGAAATGAAATGGTGCAGATCATCCATGACGAGTCCATGCGGATGGGCCGGCTGGTCACCGATCTTCTCGACCTGGCTCGGATGGAATCAGGTCATATGCGTCTATACAAAAATGACTTCTCCGCACTTCTTTTCATGGAGCGGATTGTCGCGAAGTTCATGCAAGTGGCGAAGGATGCGCATGTCGCTCTTGAAATTACGCCTTCAGACGATGTCGAAATCTGCGCGGATGAGGATCGTCTCGAGCAGGTGTTCACCAATCTGATCGATAACGCCATCAGGCATACACCCGACGGAGGAAGAGTGGCCATCCATGTCAAAAAGATCGGGCAGTCAGCCGAAATTACTGTCACCGACACAGGCTCGGGCATTCCTGAAGAGGATCTGCCATTTATCTTTGAACGTTTTTACAAAGCGGATAAGGCAAGGACACGGGGGAAAGGCGGCACAGGCCTTGGCCTTGCGATAGCGAAGAACATCATCGACTCCCATGGCGGGCATATTAGCGCCAGACTCGGTGAACAAGGCGGCACGGTGTTCACTTGCGTATTGCCGACCGGCACCTCTGATTCATTGTAAGGGGGCCCTTGGTTGTAACTTTTCACTAAGCGAAACGACTAATCATTTGAACGGGGGGATTTCGTGGATGACTCCGTTTTCCACCGGCTGTATGAGCAATACCACCAAGACGTGTTCAACTTCCTGATCTATCTGACGGGAGATCGTACTTCCTCAGAAGACCTGATGCATGAAGTGTACGTGCGGGTGATGAAAGCCTATGCCGGTTTTGAAGGGAAGAGTTCAGAAAAGACTTGGCTTTTTTCCATTGCCAAAAACGTGGCCATCGATCATTTCAGAAAAAAAGGCGTACGACAAAAAAGGCTCGCTGAATCATTTGACTGGCAGCAGGCTGAATTTCCTTCTGCCGAACGTTCCCCCGAAGAGTGGGCTGAACTGAATGATGAGATGAAGACGCTTCTGCAGGCACTGGATGCATGTACAGGCGACCAGAAAATGGTTGTTATCATGCGGTATTTTCAGGACTTTTCCATTGCCGAGACAGCCGAGGCACTCGGCTTCACGGAAGGTAAAGTGAAGACGACTCAACATCGCGCCATCAAAGCGCTGAAGAAGAAAATGCAGGCGATCTCGGCGGAAGGGGGAAGATGAATGGCGAACTATGAAGACCAAGATAAAGAGCTAGAGGAAATGCTGCGTTCCCTGCCGAAAAAAATAGACGAACGCCCCCCGGAAGCTATTTTGAAGCGTCTCAAAGAGGACGTTAGACTGGATTCTCCAAAGCGCCGTCGTAAAATGAAATGGCTGCCGTCCGCAGTTGCTGCAGCCGCCCTTGTCCTGCTGGCATTGCTCGCATCAAGCATGCTACGGGGACATGAGAGTGCGGATACGGGCTCTCTTGAGAAAGCTGCCCCTCAGGACAGGATGAGAACGATGGATGCGGACAGGGCAGATGAGGAATCCGCTGCTGATAGTGCTGCAGAATCGGAGAATCAGGAGGAGGCTGCGTCCTATTCCATTAACACGGCGATGGGCATGCCCCCAAGCCATGTGCTTCTTGAAAATGAAGCAACGGGCATGTATATATGGCCGGTCGGCTTGGTGCATGAAGCGAATATCGTGCCCGTGACCTTCCTTATCCCCAAGGAAGAAGGTGATTTTCCGGGGAAAGACCCAGACAGTGTCGCTCTCTATAACAAATTTGCCTCTCTTATCCCGGAAGAAGAGATGGGCTTCGATCCGTATCATCCCTATCAGGGACAGATAAAGGCGGAAGGGGATACCGTCGTGAATGAGTTGCCGGAAGACCAAAGATACGATATTTCATCAGCTTCCCTTTACGCTTATTACAACACAGCGAAAGAGACTTTCAAGGACCATGCCTATTTCCTTGCTGCTGACAGCAGTGGAAATGCCGCCCGCCTTGATCACGTCGGCATCTCAAGGCCGGTCGCTACATCGCGCAAGCTCCCCTACTTCAAATATTCGATGCCAGACGGCCGCATGTATCTGGTTCCGTATGAGAACGGGGAGGCGGCTACTTGCAAAGATGCAATTAACGCTATGATCACACCCCAGAATGATATCGTGGCAAGCCTTATACCAAAAGATGTGGATTTCACAGTGACAGAAGATGAGGATCATGTGAAGGTAACTTTTAATCAGGCCCTAGATCTCGAGGGAATGGATCCGTTCGACGCCTCCGGTTTGGTAGAAGGGTTGATGCTGACCGCCGGCAGCTTCGGGAAGCAAGTGGTTCTGGATAATACTGTCCAGAAAATATTCGGCAAATATGATCTTTCTGTGCCGCTTCCCTTGCCGGCAGGCGCAAATCCTGAGTATTTCTTCAGACATTGATCATAACTGGCGCGCTTGTAAACAGAGTGGTTTACAATGCGCGTCATTTCGTTTATACTAGAATTGTAAAATAATATTGATTCATCTTCGGGGCAGGGTGCAATTCCCGACCGGCGGTAATGGAAGGAGACTTCCGAGCCCGCGAGCCTAACAGCTGATTCCGGTGAGATTCCGGAGCCGACAGTATAGTCTGGATGGGAGAAGGTGAAGGTACAGCCGTCTTTTTGTGTTTGTCCATAAAAAGCAGGCTTATTAAGTGCGGAGACCGGTTTGTTTTTTCAAAACTGCAGCCGACGCCTTATTTAAACATGCCTTCCCCTGATGCGTTTGCAAAAGGGGATTTTTTATTGACGACAGTTGGACGGATGGCCTTTCCTCTTTGTGAAGTGAATCGCAAAAGGAGAGAGGAACAAATGGGTAACAAAAAATTGCGCAGGATGATTCTGATCGCAATGCTAGGAAGTATTTCGACTGTCTTGATGCAGCTGAATTTCCCGCTGCCGGCACTGCCGCCATTCCTGAAAATCGATTTCAGTGAAATTCCAGCTGTGATGGCAATCATGACGATGGGTCCAGTTGCGGGCATCATGGTGGAATTATTGAAGAATGTGCTGCACTGGTTCATGTCAGGAAGTCCGACTGGTGTTCCAGTCGGTGAAATTGCGAACTTTGTGACCGGCATCCTATTCATCATGCCGATCTATTTCATCTCTAAGAAGGTGCAGACGACAAAGGGTCTCACTAGCGGCCTGATCGCAGGAACAGTGACGATGGCAGTAGGCATGAGCTTGCTGAACTATCTTGTATTCCTGCCAATGTATTCGTACTTCTTGAATATGCCTGCATATGTAGGCGACGAGATGTTCAATGTGATCGTAAAAGGGATTCTGCCGTTCAATATGATAAAAGGCTTTATTCTGATGGCTGTCTTCTTGCTGCTGTATAAGAGCATGGAGAAATGGATTGTAAAACAGCGTAAATCACTTGTCTTATAAAATAAAACCGGCTGTGCGGATAGTCCGCTGCAGCCGGTTTTTGATAGTTGCATCAGTCTTCGTATTTTAAAGGATCCCCTTCAAAAGGAGCATCCGCGACTTTGATTGAATCTGTTGGACAGCCGTCGAATGCGTCTTCCATGTCCTCCAGCAGTTCTTCTGGAACTTCCGTATTCCCCATGTTATCATCAAGAATAACGTATGCAATCCCTTCATCATCATAGTCATAGATGTCGGGTGCAGCCGCCCCACATGCCCCGCACGCGATACATGTATCTTGATCAACAATTGTGTATTTCTTGCACATTGATGTTCTCTCCTCTTTTCTCCGCGCTTTCTAGCAATGTTCCCATACCATTCTAAATCTGTTCGGGGCAGTTTTCAACAATAAAACATTAAAGGAGGGACAATAGTGGACCTTTCTGATGTCATAATGTTCATGATTTCCAAAATGGATGGTGAACGCTCCGCCAGCGCATGCTTGCATATCCTTAGAGGCAAACGTTCAGGCCAGACGCTTCAGGATGTCGAATACTTCAACCTGAAGCCGTTTTTCTCTATTATTCCAAAGCTCGATGAAGCGGTATACCGGGCATCTGTTGATTTATTGAAAGCGGAAGGTTTCATATTGGAAAAAGAGTCGATTATATCTGTGACGCCATCCGGCTGGCAAAAAACTAGCGGTATTCGCCAGTTTCGCTTTAACGGATGGGAGTACCGCGGCAGGGAATCGGTCTTTTTTGCTCGACTGTCACTCGCAGTTCAGACTCTGTCAAATGCAAAGGAAGGGAACCTGAATTTCATTCCCGTCCAAACGGATCGCGAAATCCAGCTGTTCGTCAAAAACATGCTGGCGGGCCAGCCGATTGGAGACCGGTCATTTTCGAAAAAGCTGGGTGATGAATTAAAAGGAGCGATGGAAGAGAGCGGCATGACGGAAATCCAAAAAGAGATAGTGGCAGGAAGGCTCTCAGGTTTTGACCTGACAGGACGGACGTGGGACCAATTAGCTGCTATATGGGGGACAGCCCCATTATCCTTATTCCTTCAATACACGGAAGGGCTGCATAAACTTCTCGATACGATTCGAGCTTCACGTTCATACCCTTTCCTCGCCAGACTTTCAAAAGATATTCAGGCGGTCACATATTTGACGGATTCTGCGGAGCGGACAAGACGGATGTTCGAATCCGGTATGACAATGGATGAAATCTCCATGGCAAGACGGCTCAAACAAAGTACGATCGAGGATCATTTTGTGGAAATGGCCATTAATGTTCCGGATTTTCCATTGCATCAGTTTGTAAGTCTGCAAGAGTCCCGAAAAGTCGTTTCAAGAGCGGAAGAATTGGGGACTAGAAGATTACGGATGTTAAAGAAAGAATTCGAGGAGCTCAGTTATTTTCAGCTGCGTTTGATCTTGGGCGCTAGAACGGGAGGTGGAAGGCAATGACATTGCATGGCATGCTCAAAGAAAAGTTCGGATTTGACAGTTTCCGGACGGGCCAGGAAGCAGTCATCCGCTCCGTTTTATCAGGCAAGGATACGATTGCGATTCTGCCTACGGGGACCGGCAAGTCGCTTTGCTATCAGCTGCCCGGTTATATGCTGGACGGCCCTGTCCTGATCATTTCGCCGCTGGTCTCCTTAATGGAAGATCAGGCCGCTTCCATGAGAAGGAACGGGGAAAAGCGTGTCGTGGCATTGAACTCATTCCTTCAGTATGAAGCGAAATCACGTATTTTATCGTCGCTTCACATGTACCGTTTCATTTTCATATCGCCGGAAATGCTGGCGCAGGAAAAGGTTGCACGAAAACTCAAAGGGCTCTCCCTGTCACTTCTCGTTGTCGATGAAGCACATTGTATATCCGAATGGGGGTTTGACTTCCGGCCGGATTATTTGCGGATCGGGGAGTTCCTTAAAGGCAGCCGGCCTCCCGTCCTTGCCCTGACGGCGACGGCGAATGAAAAAGTGTTGAATGATATAAAGGATTACCTGAGCCTGGTGTCGCCGATCGTTGAAAGGCAGTCTTTGGACAGGCCGAACATCGCCTATTCAATTGAGCGTGTTGAGTCAGAGAACGCCAAAACGGACTGGATAGAGAAAAGGCTGACTGATACAACGGGACCAGGCATCATTTACGTATCTTCACGAAAACGGGCTGATGGACTGGCCGCTGTACTTAGCGGGAAAGGGATTTCCGTGCAATCGTACCACGCCGGCAAGGAGCAGGAGGACAGGGCTCTCCTGCAAGAGCAGTTCATCCGCGGCGAAATCGAGTGGATCTGCGCGACGAACGCTTTTGGAATGGGGATACATAAGGACGATATTCGGCAGGTCATACATGAGCATATGCCTTCCTCCATCTCCTCCTATGTCCAGGAAGTGGGCCGGGCAGGAAGGGACGGCGAGCCCGCGATCGCCGTTCTTCTTTACGCGGAAGAGGATGAGCAAATGACACGATTCATCATCCAGAGCGATTTGCCTGCCCCTGAAAGCATATTCCAGTACGATAAGAATCTGCGGGAGGGCATCTCCATGGTGGATGCCGCTGCCCTGTCAGGCCTGTCAGAGACAAGCAAGAGAATTATTGATTATTATAGGCGGCAGATGGCTCCAGATGAAATCGTCAAGCGTCTTGAGCAGCTGAGTGCAGAGAAGAATCAGGAACTCGCCAGGATGACGAGCCTCATCCGTACTGACCGTTGTTTGCGGCAGGAAATTCTGGCCCTGTTCGGCGAAATCCATGCCAAGGGGCAGCAAGATTGCTGCTCCAATTGCGGCCTTGGTGAAATGCCTTGGCTTGAAAAAGGAAGGTTGGCCGAAGCGCCGCCGCATTCTATCAATTGGGAAAAGCGGCTTGGTATTCTTCTTGGCTGAAAACTCTCATGTACATTTACTTTTCCGACAGGATTCGTCATAATAGAATGAAGAGCACGAAGCGATAGGAGAATTGTCGATGAACAAAAAAAAGGACTACCAATATGAATTTGAAGAGCATCGCAAAGAGATTGATATCGATAATGACGACTACACTGACGAGCTTCCTTCCAGGACGGAACTTCATGGGAAAAAGAGGAGAAGTACGGGCGGCCGTTCAAGCCACACGCTGATTAACACGATCCTCGCCGTATTCACTCTCATTCCCGTTCTTATTTTTTCGTATGTGATTTACAATTTTTACAATGGGAAAGATGATTCGAACAGCGCTCAAATCGAACATCCGGGAGTTGAAGTCGAAGTTGAATCGGCAGAACCTGAAACGGTTGATGCAGCCATCGTGGATGACGAAAAAGATCAAAAAGGATCGGACGGTTCGGTGAATGGAAGCAAGTCGAAAGCGGAAGGGAAGAAAGAAACTGACTCTGCATTAAAGGACACCAAGCAGACGGCGAGTGCGGATTCCGGTCAAGCGAAAGGCGATAAAACACCGGCGAACCAAGCAGCCGCTCAGCCCCCGAAAAAAACGGAAGCTGTACAGACGAAACCTGAGTCCAAGCCGCAGTCTAAACCACAACCTAAACCACAGCCTAAGCCACAGGTAAAACCTGAGCAGAACAAGCAGCCATCCGCAAATCAGGGGCAGAAATCCCATATTGTGAAACAGGATGAGACACTGTACAGGATTTCTGTGAATTATTACGGCTCTGATATTGGCGTCGAGAAAATCAAAAGAGCAAACGGCCTTTCATCAAATGAAATCCGAGTAGGTCAAAAGCTGATCATTCCGTAAAGGGCATGCATGTAATAGAATTAGGCAATCATCTTAAAAAAGGAGAAAAGGCAAAGTTGAATCGCTTTGCCTTTTTCCCGTGGCAGGTGTGAAATGAAAGCATTGATAAAAATTGGCGGAGCCGTACTGATGATGGCAGGCGGGTTACTGCTTCATATGGCGCTGCTTGCGAAAAGGAAGAATGTCATCCGGCACGAAATCCGGCTGGCAGAGAAGAACCCAGAGGGCAGGCTGCTGACCGTATTTTTCATATCGGATATCCATCGTAGAAATATCAGCGAAAAGCTGCTGGCAAAAGTCCGTCAAGATAGCGGCATAGATATTGTCATCATTGGAGGGGACCTTGCTGAAAAAGGGGTGCCGGAAAAAAGGGTGAGAAGAAACGTGGGACGGCTTTCTTCATTAGGAGAGCTGTTTTATATTTGGGGCAACAACGACAGGGAAATCGGTGAGGCGGAAATCCGGCGCATCATCACGGATCATGGCGGTTTTATCCTCGATAACTGCAGCACCGGTGTTCCAGGCCATCCCTCCTGGTGCATTGCCGGCACCGACGATCCTTCGAGCAACAACGTTGATGTAAAGGCTGCTCTGTCAGAAGTGGGCGACTATCAGTATTTGTTTGCCGCTGTCCACACACCTTCCTTATTCCGTAAAGTGGATGAAATCCGCGAGCCGGATATCAGCGTGGCCGGTCATACTCACGGCGGACAAATTCGGTTTGGTCCATTCGGTTTGCATGATTTGGGGTCATTCATTTTTGATGGGAAACGGGCCAGGCTCATCAGCAACGGATACGGAACGTCCCTCCTGCCGCTGCGTTTAGGTGCGGCGCCGGAAAGTCATATCATTCGAATTTACTATTGAAAATAACAGTGTCAAAAGGAGATGTGTTTCATGTCGAACAAAAAGGATGCCATTATTATAGGAGGGGGTCCATGCGGTCTGTCAGCTGCAATTGAGCTTGAAAAGATCGGACTTGATACACTCGTTATCGAGAAAGGTGCTATCGTCAATTCCATATTTCATTATCCGACGCATCAGACATTCTTCAGTACCAGCATCAAACTGTCGATCGGAAATATCCCGTTCATCACGGCAAAAGATAAACCGAAACGTCTTGACGCACTTGTCTATTATCGGACAGTTGCGGAATTGACTGGTCTGGACATCCATACAGGGGAGAAAGTCGGGCTTGTGCAGAAAGATGGGCCTGCTTTTAAAGTCGCGACAGACAAGGCCGAATACGAGGCGAAATATGTCATTATGGCAACTGGATACTACGATAACCCGAATAGGCTGGATGTGCCGGGCGGAGATCTGCCGAAAGTATATCATTATTTTAAAGAGGGTCACCCGTATTATGGGAAGAATGTCGTTGTAATTGGGGGCAAGAATTCAGCTGTGGATGCCGCGCTTGAGCTCCAGCGCGCAGGGGCCAATGTAACCGTGCTCTACCGGGGTGCATCGTACTCACCGAGCGTAAAACCTTGGATATTACCGGGATTCGAAAGCCTGGTGAGAAATGAAAAGATCTCCATGCATTTCAATTCGTGCGTCACTAAGATAGATGAACACTCCGTGACATTTGAAGAAGCAGGTGAACAGAAAACTATACCAAATGATTATGTGTTCGCGATGATCGGCTACCATCCGGATCACCAATTTTTGAAAGAGGCAGGCATCGGGATCGACGATGCGAGCGGACGCCCCCTATATAATCCTGAAACAATGGAAACCGATGTGGAAGGCCTTTACATAGCGGGCGTCATTGCCGCCGGAAATAATGCCAATGAAATCTTCATCGAGAATGGGCGCTTGCACGGCGGCTTAATCGCAGATCATGTTCAACGTTTGATGAGCTGATTGTAAATGTTGCCTATAGGAAAAAGGTTGGGGAGACTTCTGGATTGATCATGAAAATTCTGTAAGTCTCCTTTATCGCGACTTGTAAAACGTGGTATAATGGCGGGAAAGGGGGCCGCTGCCGTGTTCATATTGCTGACTGTTGCGATTGCGCCGGGGCTGGCGCTCTTTAGCTATTTCTATTTACGGAAACAAATTGCTAGTGAACCGTCAAAGACACTGTTCCACACTTTCATTTATGGTGCTGTCATGACATTTCCAATTTTGTTCATGCAGCATGTATTCGAAGAGGAAGGAGTCTTCCAAAACGAGTTTTTCAGAAACACCATTTTTACAAGCGGGCTCGAAGAATTTTTCAAGTGGTTCATATTGCTCATCGCCATTTACAGACATATAGAGTTTGAAGATACGTATGATGGCATTCTGTACGGTGCCAGCATTTCACTCGGCTTTGCTACGGTTGAGAATATACTGTATCTGCTTTCCTTCGGCGTGGATACCGCGTTTTTACGTGCCCTGCTGCCCGTCTCCAGCCATGCGCTTTTCGGCGTCGTCATGGGGTATTATTTTGGCAAGGCGAAGTTCGCGGTCCTGTCAAACAAGAAAGGGATGCTGTTTTTTGCGTTCTTTGCGCCGTTTGCCCTTCATGCCGTTTATAATGGCATATTGGCGGTCAATGATTTTTCTTTATATTTGATCATCCCTTTCATGCTGTTCCTTTGGTGGTTCGGCCTGACACGTGTCAAATATGCGCACACCTTTGCGATGCAGCAATTTCGGAAAAAGGCCAAACTCGTGAAAAAATAATGTATAGTACCAAACAGGCCATGGCGGCTGATAGTTGCCATGGCCTGTTTCTGTTTTCTTCACTCATAAATTAGGACGGAAGGAAATAAATCCGTTCTTTTTGTTCACACTGAGTGAAAGGAGGAATGGAAGTTGAAACGGACTATCTTGCAAATCCTCGTTGCCCTTCTTGTACTCATCAGCATGCAGCATGCAATGGCGGAAAGGACATCTGCCTTCAGCACGCGTGATCTGGCAAGAGGAGCAACAGGGGATGACGTGATTGAACTGCAGGCACGACTGCAATACATCGGGATTTATAAAGGAAAGATCGACGGCAAATTCGGATATGGTACGTATTGGGCGCTTCGCGATTTTCAGCAGGAATACGGAATGCCGGTTGATGGCATTGCCGGAAATACAACAAAAAGGAAATTAATAGCCGTATCAGATTACGACGAGAAGTTTGTAATGGATAATTTGAAAAAAGGGAATGTATTCACCCATTATGGAGGAACCCCGTTAGCATCCCAGGTGAAGAAAGGCAGTGGAAAGGCGGAAAATATGCATTTGCCTTCCAAGTATACAGAGCAAGACTTGAAACTGATTGCGAATGCTGTTTACGGAGAATCCAGAGGCGAGCCGTATGAAGGGCAAGTGGCTGTTGCGGCCGTTATCTTGAACCGTGTCGAACATCCAGATTTCCCGAATACGGTGAGCGGAGTCATCTTCCAGCCTGGCGCCTTCACAGCTGTTGCAGATGGACAGATTTGGCTGACGCCAAATGAACGGGCGAAAGAAGCGGTGCTCGATGCGCTGAATGGATGGGACCCGAGTGAAAACTCGATCTATTATTTCAATCCGGTCACTGCGACAAGCAAATGGATCTGGTCCAGGCCGCAAGTCAAAAAGATCGGCATGCACATCTTCTGCCATTAATTTACCGATAAGGAGGTAGGGCGAGCCTTTCATGCGGTTTGCCAGTCTATGAAGAAAATATTATTTCTGATGTCCTTTGCAATTGTCGCGCTTGCTGTGTACTCCTATGACAAGTCAAAACAAAATGACGCACTGTCGCTGGCACTCAGTGCGCAATATGCCAGCCAGATGGCCGATGCTTCGGAAAAGCTCGGGGAGCTGGATACAGCTATTAAGAAATCAATGTTATTCCGTGAGTCGGACGGCTCAAAAAAAGCAAGGGAAGATATTTGGAGACTATCTTCCGATATAAAAAAATCAATTGCAGCCCTTCCGCTGGATGCAAGTTTCTCGACGTCCTGGAACAATTATTTGGGACGGATCGGAAGCTATGCGAAACAGACCGGCCACGAAGGCGACCCGAAGCAGTTTTACCAAGTAATGGAGAGAGCTTCCGGAAACTTGCAGACGATGACAAGTGATTGGGAGAACGCCACGACAGGTCTGGTCGACGGTCGCTATTCACTCGATGAATGGACAAACCGGATGGATGCCACAAATCCGGATATCGAGTGGATGAAGATGGGTCACTCTGTCAAACAATACACGGAAAGCGACTTTCCGCTCACTGCTAGCGAGTCGGACGCTATGAAGAAAAAAGATTTGAAGGATATCGCAGACCCTGAAGTTTCCCAAGAAGAAGCGGTTTCCACGTTCAAAAAATTGTTTCCTGGCGTCTCGAATGATGTGATCGGCGTAGAGAAGAGCCAGCCGGGAGCACCGTATCCGTTTTACCACATCCGGTTTGCGGGCAACCAGTCGGTCGGCTACATTGACATTACCGAAAGAGGCGGCCATCCGCTTTCCTATCTTGCGGACCGCTCTTTTGGCGAGGCTGCCATGTCATTTGAAGATACTAAGCTGAAGGCCGACCGTTTCCTGAAAGATGCAGGGTATAATGACGTTGTGTACGAAGAGGCAAGAGAGAATTCAAATGCCTGGCATTTCGTCTATGTTCGGATTGAGCCTATGCATAATGCGAAAGTATTTTCCGATGTCATCCATCTGAAGGTGGCAAAGGATACAGGCGAGATCGTCGGTCTGAATGCAGCTGAGTATATACGAAAAGAAAAACTTCAGGATCAGCCGATTGTCAAGATTGATTGGAAAAAGTTCTTTAATGAAGGCGTAAAAGTCGAAAAAGTGGAATTGGCCTACGTGGAAAATGAGGAGATGAAGCAGCGGCTCGCATATTTTCTGACAGTGACGAATGAGGAGCATGGCAGCACGGGCACCTACCATATCATTGTCGACACGGAAACGAAAGAAGTCATCAAGACCGATAAACTGTTCTGACTCGACGAAATGGGTTGGATTTTTGTTCCGGTCATGCCATAATAAAAAGAACATACGTACATGGCAGGTGTTAGAAAAAGATGAGACTTTCGATCGGTACTTCCGTAATAATAGACAAGGATTCAACCGAAAACAGCGATAGGTACAAAAGCAGGGTTGTCGATATAGGAGACGATCATGTGATGATCGACTATCCGACACATCTTGAGACGGAGCGAACGGCGTTCTTCATGGATGGAACTGAACTTGTCATCACATTTGTCGATAAGCAGAAAATGTCCTTTGCGTTCAGGAGTGAAGTGAAAGGGAGACTCAACAGGGGGATTCCCATGCTGAAGATCTCCTATCCTGGCGACTCGCAGCTGATTAAAATCCAGCGCCGTGAATTTGTGCGGGTGGAGACGCCTATTGACGTCGCAGTTGACGCAGGGCATGGCTATGACCAATTTGTCGCGATGGATATCAGTGCAGGCGGAATCGCTGTGATTCTTGGTAACAAAGATCCTTTTGATGAAAATGACAGTGTGACCGTCTTTATTGCCCTGCCTTATGCAAATGGCGATGTCACCTATGTAAAGGCAGAAGCCACAGCGGTCAGGCTATGGGAAAAAGAAGGAAAGCGGCTTGCTTCCCTCCAGTTCAGGAACATCGCTGACCTGGACCGCCAGCATATCGTCAGATTCAGTTTTGAAAGGCAGCTTCAGCAACGCAAGGAAGCGTGACAGACCTATAGGTTCACCTAGGTGGGAAAAGCCCTTTTCAAAAGGACTTTTCCCACTTGCTTATGTTACAATGTTTTCGAATTGAATTCGGGGGTAGAAGATATGGTAAAAGGGATAAAGATTGCAATTGATGGACCTGCTGCAGCAGGGAAAAGCACAATAGCGAAACGCATTGCCGAAAGGCTGCATTACACATACATCGATACAGGCGCTATGTACCGGGCGCTGACTCATAAAGCGCTTGCCGTGGGCATAGATTTGGCTAGTGACAGGGAGCTTGCAGATTTGCTGGCAGAGACGGATCTTCATCTTGAGCCGTCACCGGAAGGTCAGGTCGTATACGTCGATGGAGTCGATTGCACAGAAGCGATCCGTTTGCCGATTGTTACGGCGAATGTATCTGAAGTGGCCGCCCACGGGCATGTGCGTGAATTAATGGTGTGGAAGCAGCAGAGACTTGCGGACAAAGCCGGCGTTGTCATGGACGGCAGAGATATCGGCACTGCTGTACTTCCTGATGCCGAGCTTAAAATATTCATGACCGCTTCTGCGGAGGAACGCGCCGTCCGCAGGCATTCTGAAAATGAACGGCGCGGCATCCACTCTTCGCTTGAACAGCTGAAAAAAGAGATCATGGACAGGGACCGTGCAGACAGTGAACGGGAAGTGTCGCCGCTTAAAAAAGCGGATGACGCCATCGTGGTCGATACGACTTCGCTTACAATCGAGGAAGTGGCGGACCGGATCATCAGGCTGGCTGAGGAGAGGATTGTGCGATGAATTTATATCCGTTTGGCAAATTTCTAGTCAGTACGATTTTTTTCCCTTTATACCGAATCAAAGTGATCGGTAAAGAAAACTTCCCAGAAGAGGGCGGGGTGCTGCTGTGCGCGAATCACATTGATAACCTGGATCCGCCGACTGTCGGCATCACTTGTCCGCGGACTGTCCATTTTATGGCGAAGGAGGAGCTTTTCAAAGCGCCTGTTCTAAAGCAGATCCTTCCTAGGGTTAAAGCGTATCCGGTCAAACGCGGTATGAGCGACCGGGAAGCGTTCAGGACAACCTTGAAACTGCTGAAGGAAGATAAAGTGGTAGGCCTCTTTCCGGAAGGGACGAGAAGTAAGACGGGTGAACTTGGCAAAGGACTGGCCGGTGCAGGATTTTTTGCACTAAAAGGCAATGCCAAAGTGGTGCCTTGTGCAATTATCGGGCCTTATAAGCCGTTCAAGCGCCTGCTGGTCGTTTACGGCGAGCCTATTGATATGGAACCGTACCGTGAGAGGAAAGCCTCTGCGGAAGAAGCTACAGAAGTGATCATGGAAGCGATCCGTGAATTGCAAGAGAAGCACAAGTGAGATGGCATCAGCCATTCAGCAAGGAAATCCAGTTAGATAAGAGCAATTTTTTGTTTTTACTCGGCGATTCGAATAATATAGAGATAGGATTCATTATGGAGGAGGACTACATATGACTGAAGAGATGAATTTGGACGCAATGGATGGATACAAGGAGGGAGACCGTGTCACCGGCAAAGTGACGAAAATCGAAGATAAATCCGTAACGGTGGAAATTCCCGGCGCGCCATTCGACGGCGTCGTTCCGATCAGCGAGTTGTCCAGCCTTCACATTGAAAAGGCAGGAGATGCCGTAGAGGTCGGTGATGAGATTGAACTCATCATTACGAAAGTGGAAGACGACAATTACGTATTATCCAAGCGCAAAGTCGATGCGGAAGATGCGTGGGGCGACTTGGAACAGAAATTCGAAAACAATGAAACGATCGAGACGGAAGTGAAGGATGTCGTCAAAGGCGGACTTGTCGTCGACCTTGGTGTCCGCGGATTCATCCCGGCTTCACTCGTAGAAGATCATTTCGTCGAATCATTCGACGACTATAAAGGCCGCACGATGACGTTTAAAATCGTAGAAATGGACAAGGAGAAGAACCGCTTGATCCTTTCACACCGTGCAGTCATCCAAGAAGAAAAATCCCAGAAGAAAGACGAAGTGCTTGAAGGTCTTGCGGAAGGCCAGGTACTTGACGGCACCGTGCAGCGAATCGCTTCATTTGGCGCATTTGTCGATATCGGCGGTGTGGACGGTCTTGTCCATATTTCCCAGCTCTCCCACGACCACGTAGACAAAGTGTCTGACGTGCTCAAAGAAGGCGATCAAGTAAAGGTGAAGGTGCTTGGCGTAGATCGTGATGCGGAACGCATTTCCTTGTCGATCAAAGATACGCTGCCAGGACCGTGGGAAAATATTGAAGAGAAAGCACCAGTCGGCTCGGTGCTTGACGGCACAGTGAAGCGCCTTGTTTCATACGGTGCATTTGTCGAAGTGTTCCCGGGCGTGGAAGGCCTTGTTCACATTTCACGTATTGCACATGAGCATATCGCCACGCCTCACGAAGTGCTTCGTGAAGGCCAAGAAGTGAAGGTGAAAGTACTTGACGTGAACCCTGATGAAAAACGCATTTCGCTCAGCATTAAAGACTTGGTCGATAAGAATGAGGAAGTATCTTACGACGGCTATGAGATGAAAGAGGAGACCGGCTTCTCCTTGAGCGATGTGATCGGTGATCAATTGAAAAAGTTCTCCGAGTGATTCGGATCAGGCTGGATGATGGTGCTTTTATAGGCATCATCATCTTTTTTTTGTATAATGTCTAAAGATAGTCTCGGAAGGATGTTTTTAAATTATGACGAAACCAACAATAGCCATCGTCGGTAGACCGAATGTCGGTAAATCGACCATCTTCAACCGGATTGCTGAAGAACGGATCTCAATCGTGGAAGATGTTCCTGGTGTGACGCGTGACCGGATATACAGCTCAGCAGACTGGTTGACGCATGAATTCAATCTGATTGACACAGGAGGCATCGATATTGGTGATGAACCGTTTCTGGAGCAGATCCGTTTGCAGGCGGAAATAGCGATCGATGAAGCGGATGTCATCATATTCTTGACAAATGGACGAGAAGGTTTGACAGATGCTGACGATGTCGTCGCTAAAATGCTGTATAAGACGAAAAAACCCGTCGTGCTCGCAGTGAATAAAATCGATAACCCTGATATGCGTGATATGATCTATGACTTTTACGCCCTTGGCTTTGGTGATCCATATCCGATCTCCGGTGCACACGGGACAGGCCTCGGCGATTTACTGGATGCCGCATGCGCACATTTTCCAGAGCCGGTTCCGGAAGACGAGGATGATGACGTCATCAGATTCTCCCTTATTGGAAGGCCGAATGTCGGGAAATCATCCCTTGTCAATGCGCTGCTCGGTGAAGAGCGCGTTATTGTAAGTGATATAGCGGGCACGACGAGAGATGCGATCGACACGACATATGAGTACGAGGGACAGGAATATAAGATCATCGACACCGCCGGCATGCGTAAAAAAGGGAAAGTGTATGAAAGCACAGAGAAGTATAGCGTCCTGCGTGCGCTTAAAGCGATTGACAGATCAGATGTTGTCTTGATAGTCCTGAACGGTGAAGAAGGGATCCGCGAACAGGACAAGCGGATTGCAGGATATGCCGAAGAGGCGGGGAAAGGCATCATGTTTATCGTCAATAAATGGGATGCAGTCGAAAAGGATGAGAAAACGATGAACCGCTTTACGGAAGACATCCGTAAAGAATTCCAGTTCCTTGATTATGCGCCGATCGCCTATGTTTCCGCAAAAACGAAACAGCGGGTGCGCACATTATTCGACTATATTAAGGAAATCAGTGAAAATCACGCACTGCGGATCCAATCCAGTGTCCTTAATGAAGTCATCGAGGACGCAGTAGCTCGGAATCCTGCGCCTACAGATAAAGGACGCAGGCTGCGGATCTATTATGTGACACAAGTTGCGGTCAAGCCGCCGGTCTTCGTCGTCTTTGTGAATGATCCGGAACTTATGCACTTCTCTTATGAGCGTTTCCTTCAGAATAGGCTGCGCGAAGCATTCGGTTTTGAAGGCACGCCAATCCGCTTGATCACACGCGCGAGAACCTGATTGGAAAGAAGGTGGAACGAGTGGAAAAGGTCACTGTCATCGGGGCAGGCAGCTGGGGAACTGCAATTGCGTTTGTCCTAGCAGAGAATGGCCACGATTGTCTTATCTGGTCACGCAGAGAGGACCAGGCGGAAGAGATCAACAGCTTCCATACAAATGAACGATACGTGCCTGGTGTCCATCTGCCTATAAACATAAAAGCGACATCGGACTTAGGCTGTGCTGTCGGGCACGCCGAGACGCTTATCATAGCGGTGCCGACAAAAGCAATCCGTGATATATGCGGAGAAATCAGCACTCTGTCTACTGAGCCGAAACTCATTGTGCATGTATCGAAAGGGATAGAGCCGGATTCGCTCAAGCGGATTTCCGAAATGATCGAAGAGGAGATCAGCGAAGAAAAGCGCAAAGCGGTAGTTGTATTGTCAGGACCGAGCCATGCGGAGGAAGTAGTTCTTCGCCATCCGACAACGGTTACAGCGGCCTCTGAAAACATGGAGGCGGCGGAGCATGTGCAGGATCTGTTCATGAACAAATATTTCCGTGTGTATACGAACAATGACTTGCTTGGAGTGGAACTTGGAGCCGCCTTGAAAAATGTCATCGCACTCGCTGCAGGCATTACAGACGGTCTGGGGTACGGAGATAATGCGAAAGCGGCTTTGATCACACGGGGGCTGGCTGAAATTACTCGGCTTGGCGTCAAGATGGGAGCAAATCCGCTGACGTTTTCAGGGTTGACTGGTCTCGGAGACCTTATTGTCACATGTACGAGCGTCCATTCGAGAAACTGGAAAGCGGGAAACATGCTTGGAAAAGGCAAGACGCTTGATGAAGTTGTTTCCGGCATGGGCATGGTGATCGAGGGAGTGCGAACGACGAAAGCGGCACACCAGCTGGCAGAACGAATGGACGTCTCCATGCCACTCACCGAAGCGCTCTATTCAGTTCTGTTTGAAGAAGTGCCGCCGAAGGAAGCGGTCGATCATTTGATGAACCGGATGAAGAAAAATGAGATCGAGGATATATTCGGATAATGGGCGCTTTCCGCGCAAGCATATATACCTGGATGTATTCCTCGATCTGAGACAGCAATACCTAGGGAAATGGGACCCGGCCAATAGGGGTGCGGGCCAATTGGATGTTGAAAGGATGATCCATCTTGTCCTCATTGGATAAAATGTGGCTGTCGTTCTATGCGATGGGCTTTATGGTCGTATCAATGGGATTGATACACGTCAGCCGCCACAAATTGAAAAACAGACTGCTCAAAATCATTTCCGCCCTTATCGCATATGCTTTATTGTTATTTTGCTTTTTCGCGATTATCTATCTCGTATTCAGCGGACCGACAGGCGGTGCGAGATGAAGGGACTTGGGAAAGGCGCAAGCCTCTTTCTAGTTGTATCGCTGATTCTGCTGCTTTCCGGCTGCATGTATCCCGGTGATGAGAAAGCCGCAAAAGAAAACCCGTACGAGGAACAGGTCGTTTCTGTCCAGAAGGCGGTAGACAGTTTCCGGACGGCCAATGGCGGCTTGCTGCCGATTAAAACGCGGGAACAGGAGACGGACTTGTTCATCAAATACCCGATTGACTTTGCGAAAATCGCTCCTGCCTTCATGGAGAAGATCCCGGCTAACGCCTATGAAACAGGAGGCATCTATCAGTATGTCCTTGTGGATGTCGAGGATGATCCAAAGGTGAAGCTGGTGGATCTTAGGGTGGCGGAACGGATCCGCGAACTTAATTTACGAAAGACGGTAAATGGCAATGTCCCTTTTAAGGATGCTGTCGGTAAAAACGTCTACGAAATCGATTTTGAAAGAATGGGCTTCAAGGAGCCGATTAAAATTGCGAGCCCTTATTCAGACACACAACTGCCGCTTGTCATTGCAGGCGACGGTAATTTCTATATCGATTATTCCATCGACCTTGGCCGTATCCTGGAAAATGAAAAGCCTGATGTAGAGCCTGGGGAGGATATCCGCCATTTGCTTTCGGATGAGTATCCAATCCTGCCTGCATATTCATTGCCGTATACGGTAGATGACGAGGGGAATGTCGTTTTCATGGAAAAACAGAAGTGAATCAGCTATTCGGACAAAACGTTTCATGCTTTTAGCATGAAACGTTTTTCATTTACATAAACTGAAATGCGCAAGAAAAGGAGGGCTACGAATATGAAAGAAGAATTGTATGAAAACCTGGCTAGACGAACGGATGGGGATATTTATATAGGAGTGGTCGGCCCTGTCCGTGTCGGAAAATCGACATTTGTAAAACGGGTGATGGAAGAGGTGGTCATCCCGAATATGATGGATCCCGGAGACCGGGCGCGGGCACAGGATGAATTGCCTCAAAGCTCGCCGGGGCCAATTATCATGACATCCGAGCCGAAGTTTGTTCCGGCGCAAGGAACGTCCGTTTCGATCGGAGAAGGGGAGCTCTCATTCCAAGTGCGGCTCGCTGATTGTGTTGGATATGTCATTGATGGAGTAAAGGGGTATGAGGATGAGGACGGACCGAAATATGTTCATACCCCTTGGCATAATGAGCCGATACCATTTGAGGAGGCAGCACGGATCGGAACGGACAAAGTGATCCGTGACCATTCCACCATCGGCATTCTCGTGACGACGGATGGCACGGTGAACAACATCCCCCGGACGGCTGCTGAAAAAGCGGAAGAGGACATCGTCGCCAAGCTGAAGGAGATCGGCAAGCCTTTCGTCATCGTCCTCAATTCGAAAATGCCGGCGCATGACCGCACGGTTGCGCTGAAACAGCAGCTGCATGAAAAGCATGGTGTTCCAGTCATCGCGATCAGCGCAGACCAATTGAACGCCCAGGAAATCCAGTTGATTTTAAAAGAAGCGCTGTTCGAATTCCCTATCACCCATATCGATCTGCAGAAACCGGATTGGATGGATGTCCTCGGAAGCGACCATGAGCTGAATAAATCAATTGATGACGTCATCAATGAAGGTTTCCTGGAAGTGTCCAAGATCCGCAAAGTGCAAGAACTTGCGGAGAAGCTGAAAGAAGAAAAGTATGTGAAGCACGCAGAAGTCGTCGAAGTGGATGCGGGCAAAGGAAGGGCGACCGTCAATATCCAAATGGATGAGCGGGCATTCCAGGAAGTGTGCGAAACGATCATGCAGAAGGAGATGAGAACGAAGAAGGATTGGCTCGTTTTTATCCAGGATGCCGTAAAGGCGAAGAAGTCTTATGATATGTACGCAGAGGCGATCGATGCTGCGAAACAGACCGGTTACGGCGTGGCGCTGCCGACAATCGCGGATTTCCAGCCGTCACCGCCGGAATTGATCAAACAAGACAATTTCTACGGAGTCAGGATGAAGGCGTCCGCCCCTTCACTCCATATCATCCGGATTGACATGGATGCTGAGTTCTCTCCTTTGATCGGCTCGGAGTTCCATAGCCATCATTTGCTGAAGGAACTGAAGAACGCATACCTCCATGATCGGGACGCCTTGTGGCAGACACAGCTCTTCGGCACGCCGCTCCATGAGGTCTTGAAGGAAAGCATAAGGTTCAAGACATCTTCCGTACCGCCAAGTGCACGTAAACGGCTGCGGGAGACGATTGAACAGATGGTCAATGACGGCAACAAAGGAATGATCACATTCATTGTATAAAACAGCTTCAAAACAGCGAAAATACGCAGAATGATCCGCTTCGGACGGGTCATTCTGCTTTTTTTGTCGAAAAGGCGGCCTGCGTGCCGAAAAACGCCGAGAATATTGTTGCACCGCGGTTTTTAGTGTGTTACTCTACTATCAGTGCCGACCAAGGTGTGAAAGCAGTTACATTTCCTTTGAGAGGAGGTGAATGGTGTGAACAAAACAGATTTGATCAACACGGTAGCTGAATCCGCTGGCCTTACAAAGAAGGACGCGACAAAAGCGGTGGAAGCTGTATTCGATACAATCCAATCTGCCCTTGCAAATGGTGATAAGGTGCAATTGATCGGTTTTGGTAACTTTGAAGTGCGCGAGCGTGCTGCCCGTAAAGGACGCAACCCGCAATCAGGCGAAGAAATCGAAATCGCTGCCAGCAAAGTCCCTGCATTCAAAGCGGGTAAAGCGCTTAAAGACGCTGTAAAGTGATCTTTAGGTTTACATAGGAGTCCGTCCACTTGCAACTATCGTTAGATGCGGGAGGCCGGGCTCCTTTCTATATGCGAGCATGGTTCGCGGCGGATTGCGGAACTGTACGGATACATAGGAGTGTGCTACTATCTGATAAGGGAAGTACGCTATTTGAGTAAGGAGGTTTTACGTCATGAAGGAAGTTGATCACGGAAAAATCGAGCAGGCAGTGACGATGATCCTTGAAGCGATCGGAGAGGATCCGGCGCGTGAAGGCTTGATCGATACACCGAAGCGAGTAGCGAACATGTACGCAGAAGCGTTTGAAGGATTACATAAAGACCCGCGAGAATATTTTGAGACGGTTTTCCATGAGAACCATGAGGAAGTCGTGCTCGTGAAAGATATACCGTTCCATTCCATGTGCGAACATCATCTTGTACCGTTTTTCGGCCATGCACATATCGCATACATACCAAGAGACGGCGTTGTCGCCGGTTTAAGCAAGTTGGCACGTGCGGTTGAAACAACAGCGAGAAGGCCTCAGCTCCAGGAGAGGATCACTTCGACCGTCGCAAATGCGATGATGGAAATGCTCAATCCGGTCGGTGTCTATGTCATCATTGAAGCTGAACATATGTGCATGACGATGCGCGGCATCAAGAAGCCGGGAGCGAAGACAGTGACGACGGTCGCGAAAGGCATCTATGAGCATGATGATGTGAAAAGGGCAGAGATCCTGTCGCTCATCAAATCCTGATGGCGCCTTTGCGGATGCATCTGTTTCTATGATATGATAAACCTTACTGGAAATGGGGAGTGGCAAAATGGCACAGCCTGATTTTATCATCATTAAAGCGAAGGAGGATGGTGTGAACGTCATCGGACTTACGAGGGGCAATGACACGAAGTTCCACCATACCGAGAAACTCGATAAGGGTGAAGTGATGATCGCCCAATTCACCGAACATACTTCGGCCATGAAAATACGCGGGAAAGCCGAAATTCATTCAGCGCACGGCGTCGTCGAAAGCAGCGGAAAAGAGTGAATCCGATCAGTGTGATGCATGGCCGTCCATGAATGGAGATTCAATGATGGAAAGAGATTATAAGCAGCTTGTAAAACAATATACGGACGAAGTGAAACGGTCCATCTACGAACCGATTGTCAGCAAGGAGATCCCGTGTGTGCCAGTCGATGAAAGGAAGGCGTTCATGCTGCTGCTGCCGTCCTTTAACGGGGAGGAATGGCCTGGCCGGTATGATGTATCTGCGGTCGCTGTAGGGGCCATGCATGCGGCATTCGATGTGCATGACCGTATCAATCTGACAGATGCGTCGCCGAAGGGACAACAGCTTCTCGTCCTTTCAGGCGACCATTTCAGCGGAATCCATTATCGTCTTCTCGCATCTCTGCCGGATTTCGCTTTCATCCGTTCTTTGTCCGAGGCGATCGGCAACGTCAACGAAACGAAGACCGCCATGATGAAAACACCGCCTCAGGAAGCCCGCATACTGATTGAAATGGTAAGGGATATCGAATCCAGCCTGATCGTACGCTTCTATGGGGCGTTCGGATTTGAGCAGTATGCGCCGCTTGCCGGATCCCTCCTGCCGCTTGTCTGGCTGGGGGACAGGCTGACGGACAATCCTGATGATGAAGCCCATGTCCTTGTAAGGCAGATCGACCGCAGTGTTATGGAAGAAGCGCACGCCGCCTTGCTTGAAGAGGTGCAGACTGTAATCGAGGCGTCCGGATTCCTGCAGCCGGAGCTTTCCGAGGAACTCGGGTTTCTTGCTGGCATGCAAGCGAGAAACGCGGACCTGAATAGGAGATGAACGAGAATGGCAACACCGAAAGAACAGAGAGTCCATAATGTATTTGAAGCAATCTCAGACGATTACGATAAGATGAATTCCGTCATCAGTTTCAATCAGCACAAGAAATGGCGGCGAGATATCATGGCCCGCATGGATGTGAAGAAGGGAGCCGCATGTCTTGATGTCTGCTGCGGCACTGCAGATTGGACGGTTGCGCTTGCAAAACAGGCAGGTCCTTCCGGAAAAGTGATCGGCCTGGATTTCAGCGAAGGCATGCTTGAAAATGCGAAACCGAAAGTTGCTCCTTTCCAGACAATCGACCTTGTGCACGGCAACGCGATGGAGCTGCCGTTTGAAGACAATACATTCGATTACGTGACCATCGGCTTCGGCCTCCGGAACGTACCGGACTACGAGCAGGCGCTGAGAGAGATGCGGCGTGTCCTCAAACCGGGTGGCATGGCGGCATGCCTGGAGACATCCCAATCGGAGATTCCGGTCTATCGCCAGCTGTTCCGATTTTATTTCCACAATATCATGCCTATGCTTGGAAAACTGTTCGCGAAAAGCTATAACGAATATTCTTGGCTGCAGGAATCAGCTGACGATTTTCCGGGTGTAAAAGAGCTTGCACAGCTATTCGTCGATGCAGGCTTCCGGGAAGTCTCCTATAAGAAATATAGCGGCGGCGCGGCAGCGGGGCACATCGCCTATAAATAAAATTGAGTGTAGGAAGGTAATCGTTGTGGAGAAATTGAAGTTATTATCGCTTTATGCGGATTTCCGGAAGGATCTTGCCTATATTGAGAAGGAACTTGAGAGGTCTCTGGATTCCTCGTCGCCGATCATCCGGGATGCATCCATCCACCTATTGCGCGCAGGAGGCAAACGGATCCGGCCGATCTTCGTCATCTTGGCTTCGAAATTCGGGGAATACTCTTTAGAAAACGTATCCAGAGTGGCTGTATCCTTAGAACTGATCCATATGGCCTCGCTCGTCCATGATGACGTCATCGACAACTCGGATATGCGAAGAGGCAATGAGACAGTCAAGGCGAAATGGGATAATCGGATCGCCATGTACACGGGCGATTTCATCTTTTCCAGGGCGCTCATCTCGATCGGCGGCATCGAAAAGGCGGCCGTCCACCAGCTGCTCGCGGAGACGATGCTGGAAATATGCAAAGGCGAAATGATTCAAATAGATTACCAGCAAAATACGGATCAATCGCTCCGCGACTATCTACGGCGCATCAAGCGTAAGACCGCCCTCCTTCTCACGTCCAGCTGTGAACTTGGGGCGCTTGTGTCGGATGCGGATCCTGCTGTTGTGCGGAGGCTTCGCAGATTCGGCTATTTCGCCGGCATGGCATACCAGATCGTAGATGACATCCTCGACTTGACAGCGACCGACAAGCAGCTCGGGAAGCCGGCGGGAAGCGATCTGCTGAACGGCCATGTGACATTGCCAATCCTGTACATAAAAGACGAGCCGGCATTCAGGCCATACATCGATAAAGCGTTCGATGGAACGATGACAGAAGCAGAGAGGAATGAGATGCTCAGCTATGTCCGGCTTTCTGGCGCCATTGAACGCGCCCAGGCCGTCAGCGACCTGTACCTGGACAAAGCGGTCGCTGAGCTGAAAGGACTTCCGGAAAACGATGCGAAACGTGCGCTGCTGCAGATTGCGGAGTTCATCGGCAAGCGGAATTTCTGATCTGCACAGTTCGCAGTTGAAAGATTTGGATCGTGATGGTACGATCAGTTAGGAATATTTCCTACATACCTATATGGATAAAAGGAGTGCTACACATGGAAAAAACATTTTTGATGGTAAAACCAGATGGCGTACAACGTAACTTGATCGGTGAGATTGTAAGCCGTTTCGAAAAGAAAGGTTTCACACTTGCAGGCGCGAAGCTCATGCAAATTCCTACAGAACTTGCGGAGCAGCACTATGGTGAACATAAAGAACGCCCATTCTTCGGTGAATTGGTTGAGTTCATCACATCTGGTCCTGTTTTCGCGATGGTATGGGAGGGTGAAAACGTCATCTCCACTGCACGCCTTATGATGGGGGCGACAAACCCGAAAGAATCCGCTCCAGGAACTGTCCGCGGCGACTATGCGGTAACAGTCGGCAAGAACATCATCCATGGTTCGGACTCTCCGGAATCCGCTGAGCGTGAGATCGGATTGTTCTTCAAGGATGAAGAACTTGTTTCTTACGAAAAAACAATGACAAGCTGGATCAACTGATCCACTTACAAGCAGCCGGGCAAATAGTGCCATGGCTGCTTTTTGCTGTCAGGAGAAAGCGGTTACAATTGTTATTTGTGAAAAATCCTTAAATCTTTCGGGTTTTCGCCAAACAGCGGAAGACATCCGGTATAATAGGGATAACATCGATTTAGGGGGAACCTGGTTTGGCGGATTATGCGGAATTTATTTCGAATATTAAAAAGAAGACAGGAATTGATCTGTCGTTATACAAAGAAGCGCAAATGAAACGCCGGCTCACATCGCTCTATGAGAAGAATGGGTTTCGGAACTTCTCCGAATATTACAAGGCGATCAGCACGGATCCCGAACTGCTGGATGAGTTTCTGGACCGCATGACAATCAATGTTTCGGAATTTTACCGGAACGCTCAAAGATGGAGTGTCCTCGATAAAAAGATCTTACCGGGACTGCTGAAAACGAGGAAGCGCCTGAAAATATGGAGTGCGGCCTGTTCGACAGGGGAGGAGCCATATTCCCTCGCAATGGTTTTGAGCGGCCATGTGCCGCTGTCCGACATTTCCATCCTTGCGACAGATCTCGACAAAGGGGTGCTTGAGCGGGCAAAGGTCGGTCTGTATCCTGACCGATCGCTGAAGGAAGTGCCAAAACAGGTGATCGACAAGCATTTTGTCAATGAAGGGCAGTTCTATCAGGTGAAAGATGACATCAAGCGGACGGTTACATTCAAACAGCATAATCTTTTAAAAGATACATACGGGTCCGATCATGATCTGATTGTCTGCCGCAATGTGATGATCTATTTCACAGAAGAGGCGAAAGACCAGATTTACATGAACTTTTCAAAGGCGCTGCGGCCGGGAGGCATCTTGTTCGTCGGCAGCACCGAACAAATCTTCAACCCGTCAAAATATGGATTTGAATCGGAAGATACGTTTTTTTATAAGAAAGTCTAATGAATATCCGGTGAAAAACCGGATATTTTTCATTATTCCCATAGTCAAAAAAGCTTTCTTTTGGTAAAGTGCTATAAACGGATAGTGAACATCCTGAAGGGGAAGAGAAAAGAGGAGGGCATCTGAAATGAGATTTTTCACTGCTGGCGAGTCGCATGGACCGCAATTGACGGCCATCATCGAGGGGCTGCCTGCCCAAATGGAACTGACAGCCGAAATGATCAATAAAGAACTGAAGAGACGGCAGGGAGGGCATGGCCGCGGCAGGCGCATGCAGATCGAGAAAGACCAAGTCGTGATCAGTTCAGGGGTACGGCACGGTAAGACACTCGGATCGCCTGTTACGCTTTCTGTCGTCAATAACGACTTTAAACATTGGACGAATATCATGGGTATCGAGCCGCTTCCTGAAGATGTAGATCCAGGAAGCATCAAACGCAGGATTACAAGGCCACGCCCAGGCCACGCAGACCTTGTCGGCGGCATGAAATATGGACACCGGGATCTTCGTAATGTCCTCGAACGTTCTTCGGCTCGCGAGACGACGATGCGTGTCGCAGTGGGGGCAGTGGCAAAGCAATTCTTGAAGGAGCTTGGAATACATACGGTCTCCCATGTCACTGAAATCGGCGGTGTCAAGACGGATCCGGCTGCCTACGAAGGGCTCGGCCATGAGGAGCTGCGTAAAATTGTCGAAGAGGATCCAGTTTACTGCGCGGATCCTGAAGCTTCCGGTCGCATGGTCCAGGCGATTGATGACATTAAAGAGCGGGGCGACACGCTTGGAGGCGTCGTTGAAGTGATCATTGAAGGATGTCCGCCCGGAATCGGGAGCTACGTGCAATTTGACAGGAAGCTTGATGGAAAGCTTGCAGGAGCAATGATGAGCATCAATGCGTTCAAAGGCGTGGAAGTCGGTCTCGGCTTCGAGATGGCTAGAAGACCGGGAAGTGAAGTGCATGACGAAATCGCATGGAGCGAAGAACGTGGTTATTACCGGAAATCGAATAGGCTGGGCGGCCTGGAGGGTGGTATGTCGACTGGGATGCCAATCGTTGTGCGCGGCGTCATGAAACCGATCCCGACGCTGTACAAGCCGCTTGAAAGTGTCGATATTGATTCGAAAGAGGCGTTTGTCGCCACCATCGAACGTTCAGACCCTTGCGCGGTGCCGGCTGCATCAGTCGTCGCAGAGCATGTCATCGCAACTGAACTCGCGAAAGCGATCATGGAGGAGTTCAGATCATTCACGATGGATGGCCTTCGGCATGAGCTGGATGAGTATAGAGAATATGTGAAGGGGTTTTGAAGATGAGGGAATTGACAGTCCGGGTGCCCGGCCATGAGTACGACGTACATATCGGGGATGGCACATATGGATTATTCACGTCGCGGTACCTTTCCATGCTGGAAGGGGCTGATCGGGTCGGCATTATTGCGGACCGGACGGCGGCTGAGCTGCATATGCCGAAACTGTTGGCTGCTTTGAAAGAAGCTCGCATCGAACCGGAGATCTTGACCGTACCGGCTGGAGAAGCATGCAAAAAGGCAGATGTCTATCTGGAATGTCAATCGTTCTTGCTCCAAAATTCCTTCTCCCGCAAGTCGCTGCTAATTGCATTCGGAGGGGGAGCGGCCGGGGACCTGGCGGGTTTTGTTGCCGCGACATTCATGCGCGGCATCCCGTTCATCCAGTGTCCGACGACAATTCTTGCGCATGACAGCGCAGTAGGCGGCAAGACGGCCATTAACATGCCGGAGGGGAAAAACATGGTCGGCTCTTTTCATCAGCCAGCAGCCGTACTTTTTGAAAACGGGGTATTTGAAACGCTTCCCAAACGAGAGATCCGCTCCGGCATGGCGGAACTTTTGAAGCATGCATGCATCTCGGATCTCGTATGGACGGAGGAACTGCTAGCGAGCGAAGAATTCATATCGCCTTCCCCCGAATGGCTTGCGGCAGAGTTGTTGAAGGGGATTGCGGTAAAAGCGGAAATCGTTTCGGAAGATGAATTCGAGTATGGTTCCCGTAAATTCCTCAATTTCGGCCATACGTTCGGCCATGCCGTAGAAGCGGTATGCGGGTTCGGCGGGCTCAGCCACGGCGAATGCGTCATGATCGGCATGGCGTACAGCTTGATCATGAGCGAAACGGCAGGAGGGGTTACGAGGGATTGGACCGATCGTTTTATACAGGCCGCCCGGCGTAACGGCTATACGTTCGATCCGATTCAGGAACATCCATTCAGTGATTTTCTCGCCTATATGCGGAAAGATAAAAAAGCGTCTTTTGGCAAACTGAATTTCATCCTGCTTGAAAAAGTGGGACAGCCATACGTCCAGGAAGTCAGCGATTCGGTATGTGAAAAGGCATTTGAGGAACTGAAAAAGAGAACAGGGGGAAATGGATATGAGTGTCAGAGGAGTGAGGGGCGCGACGACTGTTGAGAAAGACGAAGCTGGAGCGGTGCTTCAGGCGACGGAGGAATTGGTGATTGATATGGCCGCAAAGAACGGATTTGACCCGGAGGAGATTGCTTCGGTCATCGTCTCGACGACGCCTGATTTGAAGTGTGTCTTCCCTGCGAAAGCGGTCCGGTCAATCGAAGGCTGGAAATACGTACCCGTGATGTGTACGCATGAAATGGATGTTCCAGGCGGTTTGCCGATGTGCATCCGTGTTATGATGCACGTAAATCTCGATTTGCCTCAGAAGGAAGTCACACATGTTTACCATAATGATGCGATCAAATTGCGCCCGGACTTGAAAAAATGACAAGCGGGCGAACCGGAGGGATACATATGAAGTGGAAAACAGCACTTGAAAGCATGAAACCATATAAACCAGGCAGGCCGATAACCGATGTCATGGAGGAATTCGGTCTTGATGAGGTCGTCAAGCTAGCTTCAAACGAGAATCCTTATGGGGCTTCCCCAAGTGTTACGGCCTTGCTGAGGGAGAGTCCGCTGCAGTACGAACTTTATCCGGATGGCCATTCTTCCAGACTTCGAAAAAAACTTGCCGAGAAGCATGGCGTAGAAGAAACTGCAATTCTATTCGGCAACGGCTCGGACGATCTGATCACCATCATCTGCCGGGCCCTTCTCAGCAGTGGGGTCCATACGATCATGGCGACCCCGACATTTCCGCAATATGTGCATAATGCCAAAATTGAAGGCGCAGATATTGAAGAGGTCCCGCTTGTGGATGGCCGCCATGATCTGGATGCCTTCCTGAATGCCATAACTGACCAGACTGCCATCATCTGGGTGTGCAATCCAAACAACCCAACCGGCAATCTCATTCCGCAGGCAGAACTTAAACGCTTTTTGGACCAGGTTCCCGAGTCGGTTCTTGTTGTCCTGGACGAGGCGTATTTCGAATATGTCACAGATCCAGATCACGCCGATTCAGTCGGCATGCTGAACGACTATAAGAACATCATCATCCTGCGGACTTTCTCAAAGGCATATGGTCTAGCCTCGATGCGCCTGGGGTATGCAATCGCGGATCCATCGGTCATCGAGCCTCTCAATAAGGTGCGGAATCCGTTTAACACGAATTCCCTCGCGGTTCTCGTAGCGGAACGTGCCCTTGAGGACGAAGGATTCATTGCGGAATGCAGGACGCTGAACAAGCAGCAGCGCGACCGTTTCTTCGACTATGCCAAAGCGAATGGACTTCATATCTATGATTCGGAGACAAATTTTGTGCTGATGGAAGTGCCAATGGACGCGGATGAAGCGTCTGAGCTGCTTCTGGAAAAAGGCTATATCGTCAGAAGCGGCAATGCACTTGGAACGCCTGGGCACATCCGTGTAACGGTCGGTACGTCATCACAGAATGATGGATTCTTCAAGGCGTTCGGGACACTGCTTGGCAAGGATGATTCCCATGAAGAGTAATGTAGCGATCATCGGTCTTGGATTGATCGGCGGTTCTCTCGGGCTCGCCCTGAAACGCAGTCAGGATGTTCATGTGACCGGCTTTGACCGATCCTATAAATCGGCGGATGAAGCATACAGAAGAGGCATCATCGATTCCATCGCACCATCCGCAAAATCCGCTTGTGAGCAGGCGGATTTCGTTATTTTCGCGACACCCGTGAATACGACGGCAAACTTGCTGAAGGAAGCGGTCGATTGGGAATTGAAACACGGCGTGATCATCACCGATACCGGGAGCACGAAGCGGCCGATCATGGAAGCTGCAAAAGGCCTGCTGGATAAGGGGATTGCCGTAATCGGCGGGCACCCGATGGCAGGATCGCATAAAAGCGGAGTCAGCGCGGCGAAAGAGCATCTGTTCGAAAACGCTTATTACATATTGACTCCCGCGGAAAGTGTTTCTGCTGACGACATCAATCGGCTAAAGGGACTCATAGCTCCGACCAAAGGGAAGATCGTTGTGCTGAAAGCGGATGAACATGATCGCATGACAGCGATTGTCAGTCATTTTCCGCATATTGTCGCTTCGTCGCTGGTCGCGATGCTTGCACGCCAAGAAGAAGGCCAGCCCTTTGTTAAACGGCTGGCTGCCGGGGGCTTCAGGGATCTAACAAGGATCGCTTCTGCCGACCCTGATATGTGGCGGGACATTACCATCCAAAATAAAGAGGAACTGCTGAAACAACTGGACGACTGGTTGCTTGAGATGGAACGTGTCAGGGTATTGATTGCCGGGGATGAACCGGATAAGATCCATGGTTTTTTCGCGGAATCAAAAGAGTACAGGGATAACCTGCCGTCGACAACGAAAGGGGCTGCCCAGGGGGCCCTCTATATGACATTTGATTTACATATCGATGTGCCCGACCACCCGGGTGTCATCTCGGAAATCACTAAAATCCTTGCGGATGAGCGAATCAGTTTGACGAATATACGGATTGTTGAAACACGAACAGACGTATATGGCATTCTGGTCGTCAGTTTTCAGACGGCTGACGACAGGGAGAAGGCCCGCCTTGCGCTGGAAGCGGCGACTGATTACAGCATGCATACACTTTGATAAGGGGGCGTTAGGAATGGACAGCAAGACAGTTGGATTTACGCAGCCGGTTTTACGGGGCGAATTGAAAGTGCCTGGGGACAAGTCAATCTCCCACCGGGCCGTCATGTTCGGATCTATGGCGGAAGGGAAGACGGAGATCACGGGATTCCTTGCAGGTGAAGACTGCCTGCGAACGATAGACTGTTTCCGGAAACTTGGCGTCACGATTGAGCAAGAAGGGGACCGCGTGACGGTCGACAGTCCGGGTATGGACAGCTGGACGGCGCCTGCCGGGGAGTTATATGCCGGCAATTCGGGAACGACAGCACGGCTTATGCTTGGCATCCTCGCGGGTTCATCCGTCACATCCGTCCTGACCGGCGACGAATCGCTGACAAAGCGGCCGATGAAACGGGTCATTGCACCCCTCGCCGAAATGGGCGCATCCATTTCAGCCATTGATGAAGCGGGGTATTTGCCTCTTTCTGTTGAAGGGAGCAAACTAAGAGGGTATAGATACATGATGCCTGTTGCGAGTGCCCAGGTGAAGTCGGCAATCCTCCTCGCCGGCCTGCGGGCTGAAGGGGAGACGGAAGTGATCGAGACATCTATCTCACGCGATCATACGGAACGGATGCTTCAGCAGTTCGGTGCGGAACTAACTGTGGATGGACAGAGTGTACGCATACGCGGCGGTCAAACGCTTCATGCGGCGGACGTTGCCGTTCCGGGTGACATCTCGTCTGCGGCATTTTTCATGGCCGCCGCTGCGATGGTGGAAGGCAGCCGAGTCAAATTCAACGAAGTAGGTCTTAATCCGACGCGGACGGGAATCATCGATTGTCTAAGACAGATGGGCGCAAAAGTTACAGTGACCGAGGAATCCACTGGCAGAGGCGAGCCGTTGGGGACAGTTGTGATTGAAAGCGCTAAGCTTCAGGGCATAGAAATCTCCGGGGAAATCATCCCTCGGCTCATTGATGAATTGCCTGTCATCGCACTGCTGGCGACGCAGGCGGAAGGCAGGACTGTGATCAAGGACGCTGAAGAACTTAGGGTGAAAGAGACAGACAGGATTGCCGCAGTCACAACAGAACTGAAAAAACTCGGTGCGGATATCGAAGCGACGGAAGACGGCATGATCATCAATGGGCCGGCCCGTTTGACTGGAGGCGCACTCTCCTCCTATGGGGATCACAGGCTTGGGATGATGGCAGCAATCGCATCGCTTTGTGCAGATGGAGATATCCAGATTGAAGATTCCGCATGCATTGCCATCTCCTATCCGACCTTCTTCGAAGATTTACAAAAACTTGTCACACAAGCGTAAAGTTTGGATGGCGTCATGTATACAAAGCAAAGGAACAGGTGAAAATATGGGTCAGTTACAAGAAATCGAACAAGCCATTGCGAAAGGTGATACAGGGAGGCTTGACGACCTCGTTGAAAACGCGCTTGCAAGGGCGGATTTCGATATGCTATACGAGGCGGCCGGCATGCTCATGGGGTACGGTTTCATCGGCCATGCCGACATGATTTACAAAACACTCCTCGAACATCTCCCTGATGAAGCGCAACTGAAGATCGATCACGCATCCGCATTGTTGGAACTCGGCGAAGAGGATGAGGCGCTCCTCCTTCTGACAGAAATCACGCCCGAAGACGAAGAATACGTACAGGCCCTTCTCGTACTAGCGGATTATTATCAAATGACAGGGATGCTCGAAACAGCGGTTGCTAAAGTGAGGGAAGCGCTTCTTTTGATGCCGGAAAATCCGGTCATCCGATTTGCATATGCGGAACTGCTGCTGACTTCAGGCAAGTATGTGGAGGCTGCAGCGATCTATGAGGAGCTTCAGGAGGAAGGAAATGATGAAATTGGCGGCATCACTCTCATTTCCCGCCTGGCGGAGACGTATAGCAGCGGAGCCGCGTTTGAAGAGGCGATTCCGTATTACGAGCAGATGCTTGAGGATTCCATTCTGCCGGACACGTTATTCGGCGCAGCGTATGCCTGCTTCCAGTCAGGCCGTGTAGAGCGGGCCGCAGCCCTTTCGCAGCAGCTTCTCGACATAGATCCCGATTATTTCTCAGCTTATATGCTGGCGGGACAGGCTTTTGCGCGTACAGGCGACGACAAGAAGGCGTATGACTTGTTCACGCGGGGCATCAAGCGTGATGAATACGATAAGCAGCTCCGGCTGGCGGCAGGCAAATCCGCATTGAAACTGGGACTGACCCAGGAAGCGGAGAAGCATCTATCTGAAGCGCTCGTGTTAGATCCTGAATACATCGATGCTCTCATGGCGCTTGTCTCCCTGTACAATCAGGAAGAGAAGTATGAGGAAGTGCTAGAGGCACTGGCATCCGTCCAGCTTGATATCCCGATGCTTGCGGCGTTCCGTGCCTATGCACAGGAGGGGCTGGAACTTTACAAGGATGCATACGCATCTTATGTTGAGGCATATGCTGGAATGAAAGAAGATCCCGCGTTCCTTGACCGGTACGCCAAGTTTTTACTGGAAGAAGGAAAACGCGGGGAAGCCATCGAAATAGTCAAGGAGCTGCTGAGTCTGGCGCATGATGATGAGTGGGCCGCCTTTCTTGAATTGTCAAATGATGAGGAGGTGTGATATGACAGCCATGGTTCCTGTCGCTGCCAAGAAGGATTTTGTACGGTGGTTTTTAAAGCGCTACAAATTAAAGCGCCGGGAATGTGTGTGGATTTTAAATTATCTACTTAGCCATGAGCAGCTTCTTGAAAATGTCCATTTCACGGATGAGGCGCATTATTGTCCGCGGGCGATGGTCATATCGACAACGAGTTCGGAAAGCATCCCATTCCGATTCTACAAAGGGAACCTGATGACGGCAGATGCCGAGAAATCATTCCATGATCTCCGGCTGCATCCGGAAGAGAAGATGTACATCCAGTTGAATTTCCCGAACAGCCATGCCTGTCCGGAATATGCGATGGTACGGGAAGAGAACCCGTTTCTGCCTGCCGAACTGCAAGTTAGTGAACGTGACCGTAAAATCGCGGAGCAGCTGCTTGAAGAGAGTGCTGCGACGATGTCGCTGGAGATTCTCATGAGAAGGGTTGACGAAGCCCTCGATGAAAATGACAGGGAACAGTTCCTTGTCCTGTCCGCCATGCTCAATGAGATGAAGACGGAACGACCTTGATGACTCCATCCTCCGGGTGGGGTCATTATACTGTTCCAGGACTTTTAAGCGCGACGGAGGCGTCCGTGTATGGCAATTGTTTCTTCCGTCCTTTTCAGATAGAATGGAACCGTCGACTAGAAACCTGGGAGGGAAGGCCATGAACTGGACAGGGAAAGACATGGATACATATTTGAGTCAAAAGGATTATATCGATACTCTTGTCGTGCCGCTGATTAAAGTGGAGCCTACTTTGGAAATGATGAAAACAAGCGCGTCTTCCGCGGAATTCACAATGCTGCTCGCTTCGCTCATCGAGATGCAATTCAAAGGCCGCATGATGTTCGCTCCGCCGTTTTCATACACAGCTGATACAGCCATCGGCGAAATGGCGGAGAAGACGCTTGCCGCTTTCAGCAAAGCGCCGTTCAAACATCTATTCTTTTTGACGACTGATTCGGCGTGGACCCAAGCGGATATAAAGGGCGAGCTGATCTGGCTGCCGTCCATTCCGCTGGAAAGCATGGATGCAGATCTGAGAAGAACGATCCTTGAAGACCAGCTGCGGCAAGTGCTCCCGAAATTCACCGCGAAATGGGCATCCGCGTGACCGCATGCGAATCCGGCACCTTGCTGTCCTGACCGGCCGGAGGCTTTTCCAGCGGCAGCATTCTTTTCCGTTTTTCAAAATTCATCATTTGTTCACAAAGTGCCCGGCTCATCGAATGGATGATTGAATTTACCGTTGTATTGATATATCATAGATATGTCCTAGTATTACAATTAGCAAAAGTATGTCCGTTGGACCGATTTTGGAGTAAGAGGAGGGAAACTGATGAGCAGCAAAGTGTCAAGACGCCAATTCCTTAGCTATACATTGATGGGTGTCGGCGGTTTCATGGTATCGGCGACATTGATGCCGATGGTCCGCTTCGCGGTCGACCCGGTATTGCAGCCGAAAGGCGAAGGAGAGTTCGTCCCGACGCCGCAGAAGGCGGATGCCGTTACGGAAACGCCTGAACGTGTTGACTTCACGATCAAGGATCGGAAAGATGCCTGGTACAAGTCAGACGTCTCAAATACTGCTTGGGTCTACAAAGATGGCGATCAGATCATCGCACTTTCCCCTGTCTGCAAACACCTTGGATGCACGGTGAACTGGGAAGGGGAGGGCCATAAGAACGAGTTCTATTGCCCTTGCCATGGCGGCCGCTATGAGAAGAACGGGAAGAACATCCCTGGAACACCGCCGCTCGGACCGCTTGATGAATTTCAAGTGCAAGTCGTGGACGGCTTTGTCTACCTTGGAAAAACAGTTCCAAACACATTAGTTTAAAATGTAAGGGGGTACGACCAAAGTGCTGAACAAAATTTATGATTGGGTTGATGAACGGCTCGATATCACCCCGATTTGGCGTGATATTGCTGACCACGAAGTACCTGAGCACGTAAACCCTGCACACCATTTTTCTGCATTCATCTACTGTTTCGGAGGTTTGACATTTTTCGTAACGGTCATCCAGATCTTATCCGGTATGTTCCTTACTATGTATTACACACCGGATATCGAAAATGCGTGGAAGTCCGTCTACTACCTTCAAAATGAAGTTGCATTCGGTGAGATTGTGCGTGGGATGCACCACTGGGGAGCATCGCTTGTCATTGTCATGATGTTCCTACATACATTGCGTGTATTCTTTACAGGCTCGTATAAGAAACCTCGTGAATTGAACTGGATTGTCGGCGTATTGATCTTCGTCGTCATGCTCGGTCTCGGTTTCACAGGTTATCTATTGCCATGGGATATGAAAGCATTGTTCGCGACAAAAGTTGGTATCGAAATCGCGGCATCCGTTCCGTTTATCGGTGAGCAGATCAAGATTCTCCTAGCGGGGGATTCGACGATCCTCGGTGCCCAGACGCTGACGCGTTTCTTCGCGATCCATGTATTCTTCCTGCCTGCTGCTTTGCTTGGGTTGCTTGCAGCACACTTTATCATGATCAGAAGACAAGGTATTTCCGGACCATTGTAAGAGTGCAATGGACTCCCGAAATTTGAATAAGGAGGGGACAACATGCATCGCGGAAAAGGTATGAAATTTGTTGGCGATTCGCGTATCAAGGCTACAGGCCGGATGGCGAACGTGCCAAAGGACTATTCTGAGTATCCGGGCAAGACGGAAGCGTTCTGGCCAAACTTCCTGCTGAAGGAATGGATGATTGGTGCAATCTTCCTGATCGGATATCTGATTGTCACTGTCGCGCATCCGTCTCCGCTTGAGAGACAGGCTGACCCGACGGATACGACATATATCCCGGTTCCGGACTGGTATTTCCTTTTCATGTACCAATTGCTCAAGTATGAATTCGCTTCCGGTCCATATAACGTGGTCGGCGCGATCATCATTCCAGGGCTTGCAATCGGTGCGCTTATGCTAGTGCCGTTCATGGACACATCAAAAGAGCGCCGTCCATTCAAGCGCCCGCTTCCGACAGGCTTCATGCTTCTCGCATTTGCTGCGATCTTCTACTTGACATGGGAATCTGTCGTGAACCATGACTGGGAAAAGGCAAAAGCGCAAGGTGCGATCGTTGAGGAAGTCGAATTTGATGAAAATGCTGAAGGATACCAGATTTATGCAGCATCATCCTGTATCGGATGTCACGGGGATGCCTTCCAAGGCGGCCTTGGCCATCCGCTTGTCAACACAGGACTCACTGCTGAAGAGATCATAGATATCGCCCATAACGGGATCGGCACGATGCCGGCAGGGCAATGGCAAGGTTCCGACGAGGACCTGCAAGTGCTGGCCGAATTCATCGAAGGCTTGAATCAGGACTAACAGAAAGAGAGTCAGGCGACTGGCTCTCTTTTTACATACTTATTTACCCTATTACATACATTCCAACACGTTAGGGGAGATGCGCTCTGCGTTCATTTCTATCCATGCTGTGGATCATCCTTACGAGCAGATCGTTTTTATGGATTTTGCTGTTCGTCAATATTATCGGTACTGTCTACGGATATGACTGGTATATGTGGCAGCTCGAAATCACGGATCCGAAATTCTGGATCTTTGTTCCGGACAGTCCTACGGCAAGCCTGTTCTTTTCCCTCGCCGTTATCGGATGGCTGCTTGGCCGAAATTTCAAGTTAATCGAAGCGCTAGCCCTCATTACGCTTGTGAAATATGGCGTCTGGGCTGTCGTCATGAACTTGCTGACGCTCGCGGAAGTCGGAGAAATCGGAGGGACGGGCTGGATGCTCGTCGCGTCACATGCCCTTATGGCTGTCCAGGCGGTTCTCTACATGCCGCTTTATAAGTTCCGTTATTGGCATGCGGCCATCGCCGCCATCTGGACACTGCACGATGTCGTCATCGATTATGTATTCGGACAGATGCCGATCTACTATGACCTTATGAAACATATCGACCAAATTGGCTACTTCACATTCTGGCTGTCGATCGGGTGCATTCTGCTCGCATTCTACTCAGTCCGAAAACGGCTGGCAGAAGAGCAGCACGAGTGCTAAATGTTGCAAGGAACCCGGCGGTCCATTAAAATAAAAGTAGAGAGACAAGGGAGGAAACGAAGATGTTTTTGATCTATCTGGGCATCATCATTTTGCTGCCAATCTATGCTCAGTTCAAAGTGAAAAGCACGTATAACAAATATTCGAAAATCCGTTCCACTTCCGGCATGACCGGTGCGCAGGTTGCCCGGATGATCCTTGATCATAACGGCCTGCATGACGTAAAAGTGGTGGAAAGCCAAGGCTTTTTGAGTGACCATTACAACCCTGTCACTAAAATTGTCGCATTATCACCGCAGAACTACCGGGAAGCTTCAGTTGCCGGCACTGCAGTAGCAGCCCATGAAGTCGGCCACGCAATCCAGGATAAGGAAGCGTATGCATTCCTCAGATTCCGTCACCGGCTGGCGCCTGTTGCGAACATCACTTCGAATGCATCATGGGTTTTCATCATGATCGGCCTGATCTTTTCCAGTATGAATTCGTTGCTTGGCATTGGAATCGTCCTGATGGCTGTCGGTGTGCTATTCCAAATTGTCACATTGCCGGTGGAATTCAATGCTTCCAGCCGCGCAATGAACCAGATTGTGGAGCTTGGCATCATTCGCAACGAAGAAGAGCCGCATGCAAAGAAAGTCCTGAGCGCAGCAGCGATGACATATGTTGCAGCAACAGCGGTAGCAGTCATGGAACTGCTTCGTCTTGTATTGATTTTTACGAACAGGGATTAACATACAAAAAACCGTCCTTACAATGTAAAGACGGTTTTTTTTCGCTTTACCGCTCAAGCGGCTGTTTCTGCTCATCGAGGGTGAACCCTTCACCCAGAACATCATGTACTTCCGTGACAGAGACGAACGCGTGTGGATCGACAGAAGTGACAATGGTCTTGAGGGTCATCAGTTCGTTTTTGCCAACGACGCAATAGAGAATCTGCCGGTCCGATTTTGTGAAATGCCCATATCCGCGGAACACGGTCACGCCTCGGTCCATATCGACTGCTATTTTTGTTGCGATGGCATCCTGGTGATCGGAAATGATGAATGCACCTCTCGCCGCGTATGCCCCTTCCTGTACGAAATCAATGACGCGAGCACCGACAAACAGGGCGACAAGCGTATACATGACCGACCGGTGATCGAGGTATGTGATCCAGGAGAGCAGGATGACGCCCGCATCGAACATGAACATCGTCCGGCCCATGCTCCACCCTTTGAACTTATGGCCGAGCCGCGCGATGATGTCGACGCCGCCTGTCGTGCCGCCAAAGCGAAAGATGATGCCAAGCCCTACGCCGATAAATACGCCTGCAAACAGCGCGACGAGGAACATATCGCCTTCGAGATGGATATTATACTGGTATTTCATGAAAACTTTCAAAAAGACAGAGACGGCTACGGTGCCGATCAGTGTATAAATGAAAGATTTCCGTCCTAACAGCTTCCATCCAACGAGGAACATCGGTATATTGAGCACAAGGTTCATGACCGCGGGATCCCAGTTGAAAGCATGAAGGAGAATCAGCGTGATACCGGTGAAACCGCCTTCTGCCAGTTGATGCTGGATGTTAAAGTGCACGAGCCCGAAACTGAAAATCGCGGCTCCTAAAAGAATGAAAATAATATTTTTTATTTTTATGCCGGCAAACAACACTCGTCCCGCCTTTCCCATTGAATACTCTTCACAGTATCAACCATTCTTCAATTTTTGACAACAAGCCCCCGAACAAATACGATAACAAATGAAGGGAGTAATCGCAAATGGAACAAAGAAAAACATTGGAACAATTGCAACAGGATGTCGATTCATACATAAACGGTTTTGAGGAGGGGTATTTCCCGCCAATGGAGCTGCTTGCGCGGCTTACGGAAGAACTCGGCGAGCTGTCGAGGGAAGTGCAGCATGTCTACGGCATGAAAAAGAAAAAGGGCAGTGAAGCTGTGAAATCGCTTGCAGAGGAGACGGGAGACCTATTCTTCGTTCTGCTATGCTTCGCTAACGCGGAGGGAATCGACATGACAGATGCCCTCGAAACGGTCCTTGCGAAATTCAAAGAGCGGGATAAAGATCGCTGGACGAAAAAGAGGGAGGAAACAGAATGATTAAAGTTGCGATCGCGGGCGCACGGGGCCGTATGGGAACGACGGCCATTCGGGCGATCGAAGAAGCGGCAGATGCTGAAGTAGTCGGCGCACTGGACTATAAATACGACGGTAAGTTTTGGTGCGATGGGGAAATCACCGAAGGCCCGTCTGGAATACCGGTATACACATCGCTTGCCAGGCTGGCAGCAGAGCAGGCGCCGGATGTGCTGCTGGACGTGACTGATCCGGACGCAGTCTATAAGAACGTGCAAGAGGCGCTGTCGCTTGGCATTCATCCTATCGTTGGAACGTCGGGGCTGACCGATGAAGAACTTGCAGGCATCGAGGAAACCGTCAAAAGGACAGGCGTCGGTACTGTCATCGCTCCGAATTTTTCGATCGGTGCGGTACTGATGATGAAATTCGCGCAGCAGGCCGCACGGTACCTGGGCGATGTGGAGATCATCGAGATGCATCATGACAGGAAATTGGATGCGCCGTCCGGAACGGCCGTCAAGACAGCGAACATGATCAAACAAGTGCGTCCTCAGCATATCCAGGGACATCCTGAGGAGCAGCAACACTTGCCTGGCGCTCGCGGAGGAGACGTCGAAGGCATGAAAATACACAGCGTCCGGCTTCCGGGACTGCTCGCCCATCAACAAGTGCTGCTTGGCGGGGAAGGGGAACTTCTCACCATCCGCCATGACTCCTTTGACCGGAACAGCTTCATGCCCGGCATCATGATGGCGATTCGAAGCGTCATAGGGTGCACAGGCCTGGTCTACGGACTCGAGGAAATCATGGAGTAAGCGAGAGCTATCACATATAGAAAGGGGTGCCCGTCAATGAAACCATTGAAAGTCGGTGTCATCTGTTATCCATCACTTGGAGGCTCGGGTGTCGTAGCGACAGAACTCGGCCTGAAAATGGCGCAGAAAGGCCATGAAATGCATTACATTACATCGAGTAAACCGTTCAGGCTGCTCGACATCCATCCGAATATCCATTTCCACGAAGTGAAAATCGACGGTTACGCGGTCTTCAAATACCCCCCATACGATATAGCGCTCGCGAATAAGATCGCTACTGTCATCGAGGAGGAGGGACTGGACTTGCTTCATGTCCATTACGCTGTCCCTCATGCCGTCTCGGCTGCGCTTGCGAAAGACATGGCCGGCTCATCCATCGGTGTGATCACGACATTGCATGGAACCGACGTGACTGTGCTTGGGCACGACCCGGCTCTCCGTAACACGGTGAAATATGGAATCGATAAGTCGGATATTACAACTGCAGTTTCGGATTCCCTCCGTCAGGAGACCATCGAACTGATCGATCCGGCGCAGGAAATATTGACCATCTATAATTTCATAGATGAAGAGAGATATAGGCCCGTCAATCCAGGCACATTGCGCGATGACCTTGGCATTTTGCCTGGTGAGAAGGTGCTCATTCACATCTCGAACTTCAGGGAAGTGAAACGGATCCCAGATATCATCGAGACCTTCCGAAATATCGCTGCTGAAACGCCGGCAAAACTGCTGCTTGTCGGAGAGGGCCCAGAGAAACTGGAAATGAAAGAACTCGCCAAAGAGCTCGGGCTTGAAGACCGTATCATTTTCACAGGCAAGCGGGACAATCTTCCTGAACTGCTCTCAATCAGCGACTGCATGCTTCATCTCTCTGAAAAGGAAGCGTTCGGCCTAGTCCTGCTGGAAGGTTTCGCATGCGGCGTGCCGGCGATCGCTACAAAGATCGGCGGGATTCCGGAAGTGGTCGAAGACGGTGAGAATGGCTTTCTTGTTGAACTGGGTGATTCAGAGGAGGCGGCAAGACTGGCTGTGCGACTGCTGAAGAGCCCTGAGCTGCACGAAAGGCTGAGAGCGGGCGCACTGAAGACAGTCCCCGAAAAATTCGGGTCCGAGAGCATCGTCGCAGATTATGAAGCGCTCTATTATGATTTAGCGGGGATGCGGAAATGACGGACAAGTTCGGTACCCATGCGAGCAGGAACGTCATCAGGAGGCTTGAGGATGCGGGCTATGAAGCGGTGTTCGTCGGAGGCGCTGTGCGCGACCGGGTCCTTGGAAAAGAGGCTTCCGATATCGATATTGCAACCTCTGCTATGCCGGGTGAAGTGAAAAATGTTTTCGGCCAGACAGTCGATATCGGCATCGAGCACGGCACCGTCCTTGTCTTATCAGAAGGCGAGCCGATTGAAGTGACGACATATCGGACGGAAGGCACCTATACCGACCATAGACGGCCGGATCAGGTGGAGTTTGTCCGGTCGCTTACAGAAGATCTCAGGCGTCGCGATTTTACAATGAACGCCATGGCGATCACGCTTGCAGGCGATTTGATCGATCCGTTCGGCGGAATGGATGATTTGCAGAATCGGCAGATCCGAGCAGTCGGGAATCCGGCCAGGCGATTTGGAGAGGATGCACTGCGCATGTTCCGCGCAATCCGGTTCTCCTCTGTTCTCGGATTTGATGTGGAACACGAGACGCTGTCCGCCATCCGGACACTAGCCGGCGAAATCCGGTTTGTTGCGGTCGAGCGGCTGAAGGCAGAGTGGGATAAACTGCTGGCAGGCAAGGATCCTTGGAGGGCTTTCCGGTATATTGAAGAGACCGGGATCGGCGTATATCTGCCTTGCTATCCAAAACAGCTTCCTCCCGAATGCCGGGATTGCGGTGCCCCATTTGCCGATGCGCCGACTGGCTGGGCGTTTCTTATGATCGCAGGCAATCTTGACTATTCAAAGCTTGCTGGCGGCTATAAGATGTCAAATCGCGAGAAGCAATGGCTCAAAGCCGTGAGTGGCGCATACAGCGCACGCAAAGAAGGATTCCAGGCAATGGATTACTACCTCTTTGAGACAGGTGTCTTACTAGCCGCTGAAAGGATCCATCGATGTGTAGAGCAAGGGACTGAAGAGATTCCGATTGAGGAGATAAAGGCTCGAAAAGCACGCCTGCCGATCTCCAGCAAGCGGGAACTAGCCATGACAGGGAGCGATCTGCTTAAGTGGGCCGGCATCCGCGGAGGCAGCTGGACGAAGGAATGGCTGGAGCGGATCGAGCGGGCGGTTGTGCTTGGACACTGCCCGAACAGCAAAGAAGCGATAAAGGAATGGTTTCTAAATGAGTTTAAGCTTGAAAGATAAAGTGGCTGGACGGCTTCTCGCAAGCAACGAGGAGGCGCCCATCTCCGGCCAAGAGCTGGCGGACGCTCTTGGCGTATCAAGAACTGCAGTATGGAAATGCATGAAAGAGCTCGAGGCGGAGGGCTATGAAATCGGCACGATCCGCAAGAAGGGCTATTTCCTGGTCAGCGCGCCGGATGCTGTGGATGCGGCGGCAATCGGCAGACATTTGGAGACGAAGCGGTACGGCCGGCATATCGTTCATTTTGACAGCTGTCCTTCGACGCAGACGATCGCTCATGATGAGGCGCAGAACGGCGTGCCAGACGGGGCGCTTTTCATTGCGGAGGAACAGACGGCAGGACGCGGACGGCTCTCAAGGGCATGGGATTCAGCGGCAGCTAAAGGCGTGTGGATGAGTATCGTGATCCGGCCGCGGCTCTCGCCTCAACAGGCCCCTCAGATGACGCTTGTTGCGGCGGTCGCCATTGTACGGGCGATCGAGGAAGTGACAGGCCTTGCGCCAGCAATCAAATGGCCGAACGACATTCTCGTCGGCGGCAAGAAAGTGACGGGGATCCTGACGGAATTGCAGGCTGATATGGACCGCATTAAAGCGCTGATCATCGGTATCGGCTTGAATGCCAACCAAGAAGCTAGCGATTTCCCTGTTGAACTTGCGGACATTGCGACATCGCTCCGCATCGCATCAGGCAAACAGGTTGATCGGGCGCACCTCGTCGCGCAGATCCTTTATTATCTGGAGCTGTACACGGGCATGTACGAAAAGCATGGGTTCAGCCCTATCAAGCTGCTCTGGGAAGGATATTCATCGACAATCGGAAAACGGATTCGTGCCGTCATGCTGAACGAAACGGTGGAAGGGGTCGCGGAAGGGATTTCGGAAGAGGGGCTTCTTCAGATGCGGCTCGATGACGGGACATTGAGAGGCATCTATTCTGCAGATATCCAGCCGGAAGAATGAACTCTATACAATGCATTATCAGTTTGATATAGTAACGCTATGGGCAGTATCAAATGCGAACTGCACCACAAGTTGAAAGCCTATTATTTTTGAATATGTTCTGCCTTGATCTCGCACGGGACAGGGACGGAGGAAACCTTTGAACTTATGACCACACCACCCTTCTGTCCTTTTTTCGGGACAGAAGGGTTTTTGGTTTTCTTCTGCGATTGTGCATCAAGGGGAAAGGCTTTCCATCACACGGCAAAAGGAGTGTTGTTGGAATGAAAAGCACATCGGATTTCATCAAAATGAAAGCGGCAGGCGAGAAGATCGCAATGCTGACATCATACGATTATCCATCCGCCGTCTTGGCGGAGGAAGCGGGACTCGACATCCTGCTCGTCGGAGACTCGCTTGGCATGGTCGTGCTAGGGTATGAATCGACAGCATATGTGACAGTCGAGGATATGATCCATCATGGAAAAGCGGTACGGAGGGGCGCGAAGAATACTTTCGTTGCGGTCGACATGCCATTCGGCTCGTATCATGGTTCTGATGGATCAGCGCTTCAGCAAGCCGTCCGCCTGTTTCAAGCGACCGGTGCGAATGCACTGAAACTGGAAGGTGCGGGCAGGGTGATCGGCAAGATCAAGATGCTGACAGAAGCGGGGATTCCAGTAGTCGCCCATCTCGGCCTGCTGCCGCAATCTGCAGCGGTGATCGGGGGCTATAAGGTCCAGGGGAAAACCGCGGATGCTGCCCAACAGCTCATCGAGGACGCAAAAGCATGCGAAGCGGCGGGCGCCTTCATGATTGTTGTGGAATGTATACCATACCAGCTTGCAGCGGAGATGGCGAAAGCGGTATCAGTTCCAATAATCGGCATCGGTGCCGGCGCGGAAGTCGATGGCCAAGTGCTCGTCTTCCATGACACGGTCCTATATGGCAACCATCATATACCGAAATTTGTCGAGGCATATGCCAATGTGGGTGAATCGATCAAGGTCGGGCTCACGGACTATACTAATGCCGTCAGGAAGGGTGAATTCCCGGCGGAACGGCATCGTTTTACGATGAAAGAGGAAGAACTTGCAAGTCTATATGGGGGATGAATTGGATGAGAGTCATCACGTCACTAACAGAAATGCGAGACAGTACGGAACGTCTCCGGCGCGAGGGCAGGAAGGTAGGATTCGTTCCCACAATGGGCTATCTTCATGAAGGGCATCTTTCCCTTGTGGCTCATGCGAGGAGAGAGAATGACATCGTTGTCATGAGCATCTTCGTCAATCCGGCACAATTCGGCCCAGGAGAGGACTTTGAAGCATACCCGCGTGACTTTGACAGGGACAGGAAGCTGGCGGAAGAGGCAGGCGTCGATATCATTTTCCATCCAAGTGCGGATGATATGTATCCTATGGACGGCGGAATCCGCATCCTGCCGGGCAGCCAGGCGGAGGCGCTTTGCGGCGCCTCGCGTCCCGGCCATTTCGACGGTGTGCTGAAGGTTGTCTTGAAACTCTTCAATATTGTCGATCCAGACCGTTCCTATTTCGGAATGAAAGACGCGCAGCAGCTTGCCATCATCGAGACATTTGTCAGGGATTTCAATTTACGGACAGAAATCAGGCGCGTTCAGATTGTCCGGGAAGCGGACGGATTGGCGAAGAGTTCCCGGAATGTCAACCTAACTGCCGAAGAACGCCGGGAAGCGCCGATAATTCAGCGAGCACTTGTATATGGGGCGGGTCAGATCGGTGAACTTCCTACCCATGAGGTCGAGCGGCATGTAGCTGAAATGATCGAGCGAGAGACGTCCGGAACGATTGATTATGTCAGCGTCCTCTCATATCCCGAACTTGCGGAGCCGACCGAGAAAACAAAAACTGTCATTTTAGCGTGCGCCGTTAAATTTTCACGAACACGATTGATAGATAATATTATTATGTCAACTAAAGGGTGATCAACATGTACAGAATGATGATGAACAGTAAACTGCACCGTGCCGTCGTAACCGAAGCGAATCTGAACTATGTCGGCAGCATTACAATTGACAGCGACCTATTGGATGCAGCTGGTATTCTGCCAAATGAAAAAGTGCAAATCGTCAACAATAACAATGGCGAACGTTTCGAAACCTATACGATCGCCGGAGAGCGAGGAAGCGGCAAGATGTGTGTCAATGGCGCCGCCGCCCGGCTTGTCCAGCCCGGTGACATCATAATTGTCATCTCCTATGCATACGTCTCCGACGACGAAGCACGGACCCACGTCCCGACCGTCCTGCTAATGGATGAAAAGAACGGTATCAAAGAAAAAATTGAGGAACTGCCTGGCGTCGTGATGTGATGGATGCCATGTGCAGCGGCTGATGGGATTGAAAAATTTGGTAAACGAATCGTTCCGCCGGCTGATCTCTTTATCAAAGCGGCTGCAAGTCGTTCCAGCCAGCAGCCGTATATCTTTCCGAAGGCCTTCCCTGCAGGGAAGAGCCTTCTTTTTTTTCCGCCTGGCGCGTTAATCCGTCTCCTGCCCGGCGGAATGTGATACAATCCACTGTAGTATCCTAACAGGAAGATGATGATCGAATGAATGAACATACATATACGGTTGTTGATCTGGAAACGACGGGCCATTCGCCTTCGCGCGGAGACCGGATTATCCAGATCGCCATTGTTTTTATTGAAGAAGGTGAAGTTCTCCGCACCTATTCCCGGTTCGTCAATCCCGAGCGGCCGATCCCTGCTTTCATACAGCAGCTGACGAACATCACTGATGAGGAAGTAGCCGATGCGCTGCCGTTCGAGGCGATTGCGCGCGAAGTGGCGGAACTGCTGGAAGGCTGCGTGTTCATCGCTCATAATACGGATTTCGATCTGTCTTTCCTCCAAAGTGAATTCAAGCGTTGCGGCGTTTCAAAATGGACTGGAAAGAAGATTGATACGGTGGAGCTGTCAAAGATCCTGTTTCCGACATCTCCAAGCTACCGGCTGCAAGATCTGGCGGAAGAACTGGATATCGCCTTGCCTGCAGCGCATCGAGCGGATGATGACGCGAAAGCGACTGCCCATCTTTTTTTGGCGTGCTTGGACAAAATGCGTTATTTGCCGGCGAGGACTTTGCATTTATTGCATAAACGATCGTTCTCGCTCCGTTCTGATATCTCGATGCTTCTTCTTAGCGCCCTGAACGCCGCTCGGCTATCCGCAGCTCGGGAAGATTTCCCGGAATTCCGCGGTATTCCGTACAAGCGTCCGGATAGCTTGCCGGGAAGCTTGGCAGGACATGCCGAGTATCCGGAAACCACCGAAGAAAAGATGGCATTCCTGAACAGGGCTTTCAGCGATGTGGAAAAGCGGGAATCACAATTCCGCTTCATGGATACGGTCATGTCTGCGTTGAATGCGAAGACGGAAGTGGCGGCAGAAGTTCCGACGGGCATCGGCAAGACGATCGCCTACTTGCTGCCTGCAGCAGTCCATTCGATCAATTCCGGAAAACCGGTCGTCGTCAGTACATATACGAACCATTTGATCGACCGGATGACGGAATTTGACGTGAAGCGGGCGGGAGATGCTCTAGGCATCAAGCTCCGTGCCACTGTCTTGAAAGGTCGGGAACAATATATTTCTCTCCGCAAGCTAGAGGAACTGATGCGCATCATTGACGAATCATATGACGAGACATTCACCATTTTGCAGATTCTCGTCTGGCTGACCGAAACAGAGACGGGCGACTTGAATGAATTGAACGTTTCAGGAGGCGGCCAGCTGTTCGTTGACCGGGTCCGCAAACATGCAGCTTCATATGGTGATGAACAAGCAGCAGATTTTCATTTGCGGGCAATCCGTTCCTGCAAGCGCTCGAATGTGATCATCACAAACCACCAGGCACTGCTGTCTGACATGCAGCGAGAGGAATCGGTTTTCCAGGATGCAGGCGGGCTGGTGATCGATGAAGCGCACCAGCTGATCAATGCAGCGGATTCTGCTGAAGAGACTGTTTTCGCCTATACAACATGGAAATATGTGGCCGGCCAGCTGAGCAGCGAAGCGGAGGGCCAGCTGCTCGATCAGATCGACCGGCTGAAACGCCGGCATCATGTATTTGATAAGCAGGCGAAACTGCAACTATCGCAGCTATCCGAACAATTTTTGTCTGATTTCGACGATGCGGTCCACCAGCTGACCGGAAATCAATACACCGGACAAACTTCCGGAAAAGGCAACCGGACAGTGATGCCGCTCAGCGCTCTTAGTCAGAGCAGAGAACCGTTCGCCCGCACCGCAGAGTCGCTGCGTGCTTATTATGAGTATGCAGAGCATTACGTCCAAGCGCTTGAGACAGATGCTGGACGATTATCGAAAAAAGAGCGTGCTTTCTTGGCGGAATGGCAATACTGGGTGCGGGAACTTGCCATAAAGGCTGGGGAGTGGGTTCATATCTTCCTAGATGCAGAAGACAGTTACTCCGCGACATGGGTCGAAAAGGACCAGCGCAGCATTCCTGGCAGCCTGCAAGTCGTCCAGCGTACGGTAGATGGTTCCCGTCTCATCCAGGGGTTCATCGGAAGGATGAAAGAACAGCAAATGGGCATCATCTGGACTTCCGGCACGCTTGCAGTACAGCAGGATCCCCGTTTCGTCACGCGTCGGCTCGGCATAGATGACAGCGTCCCGCTTGTCACTTTCGAAGCGCCGCCGCACTTTTATGATGGGGCGAATATCTTTATCGTCAGTGACATGCCGGATATCCAGCAAGTGCAGCAAAGTGATTATATCGTTGCTGTCGCCGACGCAATCGTCCAAACAGTCCTTGCGACGGGCGGCCGTCTATTTGCCTTATTCACTTCGCAAGAGATGCTCAGGCAGACATATGAACTTATCATGGATAGCGAGCTCCTCACGGAATATGCGATGATCGCCCAGGGCATCAGTTCAGGCAGCCGCATGAAGCTGTTAAAATCATTCAGGCAGTTTGAGAAATCCGTCCTATTCGGCACAAACAGTTTCTGGGAAGGTGTCGATGTTCCTGGCGAGGCATTAACAGCAATTATTGTCGTGCGCCTGCCGTTCACTTCTCCAGATGAACCCGTGTTTAAAGAAAGGGCTTTGCGGCTGAGTGAACAGGGCATGAACCCTTTCACCGAATTCGCACTCCCCGAAGCGATCATGCGGCTGCGGCAAGGTTTTGGCAGGCTGATCCGCACATCCACCGACAAGGGCTTTTTCATCATTTTGGACCGCCGCATAGAGACGAAGTCGTATGGCAGACGATTCCTTGCCTCACTTCCGGATGTGCCAGTGAAAAAAGTGTCCCTTGCACATATGGTGAACGAGCTGGAACATTGTTATAATGAATGACGAAGCACCATCATGGGGCTAGCATATTTAGTTGCCAAGACAGGATGTGAAAGACTATGCTGAATTGGATTAAATTCCTCGCCGTTTTCCTGGTCACTCTTGGCATCACAATTACAGTCATCGTTCTATACAATGCCCATACGCCTTTTGCCTCTGCCGAAGGAAAAGGGGCAGATGCCGCCGTCGCTTCAGGTGCATTGGTGAAAGTGGACAGAGCGGAAGTGTATAACGGCACACGCCAGATGGTGACCGTATATGGTACTGGAGAAGATGGAAAGGAAAAGGCGGTATTCCTGGATGAGAAGACGGACGACGTTCTTGGCGAGGCGCTGCTGAAAGACGGCATCTCCCGGCAAGCGGCGATTGACGTCGTTAAGAAAGAATTGAAGGTTGAAAAAATACTCCATGCTCATCTTGGCATTGAAGAGGAACATCCGATCTGGGAAGTGGCGTTCAGAAGCGAAAACGGCAAACTGAACTACGTATATATCTTCTTCGAGAACGGGCAGTGGTGGAAACGTATTTTAAATCTGTAGGAACGCAAAAAAGGGAGCGAATGAACTTGACAAAGAGACTTGCGTCCAGGGTGAGCACTTTATCACCGTCTACAACACTTGCGATCACAGCGAAAGCGAAGGAGATGAAGTCGTCAGGCATCGACATCGTTGGTCTCGGAGCTGGCGAGCCGGATTACAACACGCCTGAAAACATTCTGCGCAAGGCGTATGAATCGATGGAAGAAGGGAAAACGAAATATACCCCGGCAGGCGGCCTGCCAGAGCTCAAAGATGCGATCATCGGGAAATTGCTGCGCGATCAGAAGCTTTCCTATGACCGGAGCGAAATCATGGTCGGTGTCGGTGCCAAGCATGTCCTTTACACACTCTTCCAGGTGATCATCGATCCTGGCGATGAAGTCATCATCCCCGTACCATACTGGGTAAGTTACCCAGAACAGGTCAAGCTTGCGGGGGGCGTCCCTGTCTTTATAGAGGCCGCACCGGAAGCGGACTTAAAAGTTACCGCCTCGCAGATCAAAGAAGCGGTCACAGAGCGGACGAAAGCGGTTATTCTCAACTCCCCAGGCAATCCGACGGGCATGGTCTATTCGGAAGATGAACTGCGGGATATTGCCGCCGTCTGCCAAGAGAAAGACATCTGGATCATATCAGATGAAATTTATGAGAAGTTGATTTATGGAGAAGCTCAGCATACTTCCATCGCCGAGCTGTCTGAAGATGCGAAAGAGCGGACGTTTATCATTAATGGCGTCTCGAAATCCCATTCCATGACAGGCTGGCGGATCGGGTTCATTGCTGGCGACAGGACGGTCGTGTCCGCGATGACAAACCTTGCAAGCCACTCGACGTCAAATCCTGTAACGACTAGCCAATATGCGGCTATCGAAGCGTACAACGGACCGCAAGACGCCGTCGAGATTATGCGGAAAGATTTTGAATCAAGGCTTGATAAAGTGTACCCGCAGCTTGCAGCGATCCCCGGTTTTAAGATCAGAAAGCCGCAAGGGGCATTTTACTTGCTGCCGGATGTAACAGAGGCGATGGAAGCGTGTGGCTATACAAATGTCGGCGATTTCGCATCGGATTTACTGACGGAAGCGAAAGTGGCCGTCATACCGGGTTCCGGTTTTGGCTCTCCTGCCACTATTCGGCTTTCATACGCTACTTCGATCGATCAGCTGGAAGAAGGAATCCGCCGCATTAAGGATTTTGTCGCATCAAAGCAGGCTTGACGGGGCTCCCTTCGGATTCATGCCGAAGGGTCCGCCTAGAGACAAGAAAGACAAGCATGAGAAGCAGCATCCAATCACTTAAATAGCACAAACACTTGGAGGTCATTATGAAAACAATCATGATTCATGAAATGCCCGACCACGTCGGGGAAACAGTACGTATCGGTGCATGGCTCGCCAATAAACGATCCAGCGGTAAAATTGCGTTTTTGCAGCTGCGTGACGGGTCCGGCTTTGTCCAGGGCGTCGTGGTGAAGGAAGAGATCGGCGAAGAGGCTTTTGCCAAGGCGAAATCACTCTCGCAGGAGAGCTCCCTCTATGTAACTGGAAAAGTGACTGAAGATGAGCGTTCATCTTTCGGTGTTGAGCTTCAAGTCGAAGCCCTCGATATCATTCACGAAGCGGTCGACTACCCGATCACACCTAAAGAGCATGGAACTGAATTTCTTATGGACAACCGCCATCTATGGCTTCGCAGCCGCAAGCAGCATGCGATCATGAAAGTGCGTGATGAAATCATCCGTGCGACGTATGAGTTTTTTCATATGAATGGATTTGTGAAAATTGATCCGCCAATTTTGACAGGATCGTCTCCAGAAGGAACATCCGAATTGTTCCATACAAAATATTTTGATGAAGATGCATACCTTTCGCAATCTGGACAGCTATACATGGAAGCGGCCGCGATGGCACTTGGAAAAGTATTTTCGTTCGGACCTACATTCCGTGCTGAAAAATCAAAAACACGTCGCCACTTGATCGAATTCTGGATGATCGAGCCGGAAATGGCATTTGTCGAGCATGCGGAAAGCCTGGAAGTCCAGGAACAATACGTAACGCATATCGTGCAATCCGTTCTTGAGAACTGCAAACTAGAACTGGAGCGCCTGGGACGCGACATTTCCAAACTTGAGAAAGTGCAGGCACCGTTCCCGCGAATTACATATGATGAAGCGATTGAATTCCTTCATGAAAATGGCTTCGACGATATCCAGTGGGGCGATGACTTCGGTGCACCGCATGAGACTGCGATCGCCGAGCATTATGATAAGCCAGTGTTCATCTTGAACTATCCGATCGGTATCAAGCCGTTCTACATGCAGCCGCACCCTGAGCGTGACGATGTCGTTCTTTGCGCTGATTTGATTGCGCCGGAAGGATATGGCGAAATTATCGGCGGATCTGAGCGGATCCATGACTATGAACTGATGAAACAGCGCATTGAGGAACATAACCTTGATCCTGCAGCTTATAAATGGTATTTGGAACTCAGCAAATATGGTGCAGTTCCACACTCCGGATTTGGACTGGGCCTTGAGCGGACGGTCGCTTGGATTTCCGGCGCTGAGCACGTACGGGAATCAGTTCCATTCCCGCGTCTTTTGAACCGGCTGTACCCTTAATGAATGAAAGAGGTGTTCTGACAAATGCTTCAAGAAGAACTCCGCGTCTGGATCGAGCAGGGAAACGTTTCAGTTTCCCAGCTTTTTTTTCAGCATTACAAGCGTCTCGACATAAAGGATGTCGACGCAATGCTGCTGATGCATATGATCTCCTTCCAGACAGCGGGCATTCCGTTTCCGACCCCTTCTGATATCGCCTCGCGAATGCATATGACAGAAAACCAAGTGACCGATATTCTTCAGCACCTGATGCGACGCGGCTTCCTCTCGATAGAACAAAGCGAAGACGCAAATGGCATCCTGAATGAATCATTCAGCCTGCTGCCCCTTTGGACACGCCTGTTCGAACTGCTTGCATCTGAAAAGGCAGCGGCAAATGAGTGTGATAAGGCGAAAGAGGAGGGTGAAATCTTTACGTTGTTCGAGCAGGAATTCGGGCGTCTGCTCTCCCCGATGGAATGCGAGACAATTGCGATGTGGTTCGATCAAGACGGTCATTCCACTGAGATCATCCGGGCTGCCTTGAAAGAGGCTGTGCTTGCACAGAAGCTCAGTCTCCGTTATATCGACAGGATCTTATTTGAATGGAAAAAGAAAAATATCAAGACGTTGAACGATGTAGAGCGGACTGCAAATTCCTTCCGCACGTCGATCGGCAGACCTCAGCCGAAGCAGGGAGTGGCGGCTGCAGGGAAAATTCATTTCTATAACTGGCTGGAAGAACGGGAGTAGATGTACATATGTTGACGAAAAAGCAATGGGAATTCTGCCTGGATGAAATCGCCAAGATGTTCCCGGATGCCCACTGTGAGCTTGTCCATCGGAATCCGTTTGAACTGCTCATTGCAACGTTGCTTTCCGCTCAGTGCACCGACGTCCTCGTGAACCGGGTGACGAGAGAGCTCTTCCAGAAATATAAAACTCCGGAAGATTATTTGGCTGTCAGTCTGGAAGAATTGCAGACTGATATCCGTTCAATCGGCCTATATCGGAATAAGGCAAAGAACATTCAGGCGCTTTCACGTACTCTCATCGAGGAACATGGAGGGGAAGTGCCTGCTGACCGTGATCTGCTGACGACATTTCCGGGAGTCGGGCGTAAAACGGCGAATGTCGTCGTATCGAATGCGTTCGGAATCCCGGCTCTTGCCGTTGACACGCATGTCGAGAGGGTCGCGAAACGCCTTGCGATGAACCGCTGGAAAGACACGCCGCTTGCGGTGGAGGAGAAGATCATGCGCTGGACACCGATGGAACGCTGGTGCGATGTACATCATCAGCTCATTTTTTTCGGACGCTACCACTGTAAAGCTCAAAAACCGAATTGTCCTGAGTGTCCGCTGCTCGATGTGTGCCGGGAAGGCAAGAAACGGATGAAAGCACGTGAAAAATGAATGGCGATCCATTGCAGAACGTGCAGCTGAAGGATGGAGCTTGCGAAAAAAAGATATTGAAACAGGCGTTGCGATGAAAGAAGCTGTTGAGTTCTTTGAACAGCTCATCAGAGAAGGAGGAGCATCACTCAACCCATTAAATGGTGAGGAGAGGCTTGATTATGTGAAATCCCATATGGGAAGCCGCCACGCTGCCCGACAGCTGAACGCCCTGTTTCAAGAGCTGGTCAAGAAGAGCGCAAGCCTTTCTGTCCGGCGGGAAATGAAAGACCGGTCTGGAAACTGATATGTTTCCGGACCGGTCTTTTTTACATATAGATCTCCCGAGAAAAAAGCTGTCCGGAGAAATCTCCGGACAGCTTTTCGATTCAATCGCCGTCATCCTCGTCATCATCTTGATTCGGGGATCCTTGATTGTCAGCGGACGATCCACCTTGCCCGCCGTTGTTCCAATTGTTATTTCCATTGTTTCCGTTATTGCCTTGGCTGCCACTGCCGCCATTGTCACCGTTGTTGTTCCCGTTATTGTTCCCGTTATTATTATTGTTGCCGTTGTTCCAGCCGTTGTTCTGGCCGTTATTATTGTTTCCATTGTTATTTCCATTGTTCCACTGATTGTCCTGGCCTTCTGAATCATATTGGCCGTCATCATTCTGGCCGTCATTGCCAGATTCATCGTCATATCCGTCGTCCTCGTCTACAGTTCCCTCATCTTCCTGCTGATCTTCTATGAACAGGGAAGTGGTCGCCGGGCTGCTCGTCAAGTCGCCCGCGATTGCCGTTACGGAGAATTCGTACGTCCTGCCCGTTTCAACGCCTGAGAACGTGACGGAACGTTCGCTTGTCGTCATCTCTTCCGGACTGGATCCATCGACAGAGACGGCTACCTTGAACTGGATCTCTTCGTCGAACATATCACTGTCCGGCGGATTATGCGACCAGCTGAGCGTAATGGAATCCGATGAGGAATCATAATCGGCAGATAGGCCGGATGGTGCTTCCAGCTCAGTCACTTCCGGTTTCGCCACTTCTTTCGGAAGTGTGCCTTTTACGAACAGTTCCATGCTCGTCATGCTGCTTGGCATATACTCGTTCGCGAGGACAAGCGGGTTGGAGCCTTTAACGATTGCTGCTTCTTCCACAGAGCCTGGCTGCTTGAAGCGGGCTGTCTCTTTGCCTGCAGAAAGTTCACCCATGACAGTGCGGAAAAGGACTTTCGGGACATCGCGTCCTTTTTCATACGTTTTAATCGGATCTTTGTATTTTGCATATCCTCCCCAAGCGGATATTGTATAGTTTGTCGTATAGCCTGTGAACCAAGTATCTGGCACGTAGGTGTTCTTAAAATTATTATCCTTTATGAAAGAGGCGGGATAGTTGGTCGTGCCTGTCTTCCCGGCGATGTCAAGACCGGTGACATTGGCCACCTTGCCTGTGCCAAGTGTCATGACATCACGAAGGATATCCGTCACCATATAAGCTGTTGAGTCTTTCATCGCGATGACCGGATCCGGTACCATGTTCTTCTCCGTTTTGCCGTCCCGGAAAACAATTTTTGTCACAGCATGCGGTTTCGTATATATACCGCCATTGCCGAATGCTGAGTAGGCGCCAGCCATTTGGATTGTTGAGAATTCATATCCTCCTCCTCCGATAGCATGGCTTGAGCTCAATCGTTCATCTGAATGATCATACTTGAGACCAAGCTTTCCAGCAAAGCTTCCCGCATTCTTCGTCCCGACTTCTTCGAAGACTTTAATTGCCGGGATATTCCGTGACCGATAAAGTGCTTCGCGGATTGTCATAGGTCCCTTATAATCGCCATCAACGTTATTCACTTGCTTATTAGTACCTTTGTATTTATAGGGTTCATCCACTACTGTTGTTCCAGTCGACCAGCTGAATTCTTCTATAGCCGGACCGTATGAAAGGATTGGTTTAATGACTGATCCAGGCTGCCGGATATTATCAGACGAAGCGAAGTTCGTATTGCGTCCGGAGTAATCCCGTCCGCCGCCGATTGCAACGATGGCACCCGTCTTCGTATCAAGGACAGTCATCCCCGCCTGCATCTCCGCGGACTCGTAGATCGAATCGTTATCAATCGCTTTTTCAACGATTTGCTGGGCTTTCGGGTCTAGCGCCGTGTGGATGGTGATTCCTTCAGACAGTCGATCCGACATGCCGGCAGCTTCCAGTTCATCAAGGACGATATCCACATAGGCCGGATATTTCGAAACCGCGAAATTCTCCCGCTCTTCGTCAGTGATCAGCCCGCCAGTGACAGGTGATTTTATGGCAGCCTCCATCTCTTCTTTCGTGATCTTGTCATGTTTATACATAAGATGAAGGACGACATTCCGCCGTTTTTTCGCCCGTGCCGGATTTTTCAGGGGGTTGTAGCCATTCGGTGATTGCGGCATGCCTGCGAGCAAGGCCATTTGCGGCAATTCCAGTTCATCCAGCTTCTTGCCGTAGAAATAATCTGCAGCTGTCCCGATTCCGTAAATTCGGCCGGACATCAGGATTTTATTGAAATACATCTCGAAGATTTCTTCTTTTTTATATTCCCGTTCCAGCTTGAACGCGAGCCAAGCTTCCTGCGCTTTCCGCTTCAGTGTCTTCTCTTCGTTGAAGAAGGAGTTCTTGATGACCTGCTGGGTGAGCGTAGAAGCCCCCTGCGAGCCGAAACCGCTTCTGAAGTTTGCCAGGACTGCACCGCCGAGACGGTAGAAGTCCATGCCGTGGTGCTTGAAGAACCGCACGTCTTCTGTTGCAAGGATCGCATCGATCATCTCTTGCGGTATCTCTTCATAAGGGACAAATTCACGTTTCTCTGACCCGAATTTATAGAATACATTTCCTTCGATATCGACAAGATCGCTCGTCAGCGGATCTTTCAGCAAATTCTCATCCAGATCAGGCGCAGAGCTTACATAGTAAGCAAACAGACCTGCTCCGGCAACAAACAAGGCAAAACAGGCGAGCACGGCAATAAGCAGAAGGCGTTTTACGACTTTTTTCCAGCCTTTTGGGCTTTTGCCGGCCTTTTTGCCCCGCGTCCCTTTCTTTTCCGCTTCCAGCTGTTTTCGCCGGGCGGATCGTGTATTAAATTCTTCGCTCATTCCATTTCCTGCCTTTCGGTAACTTCTTTCTGTAGTTGATCGACCAGCAAGGGCAATGCTGATGCATAATCGAGCCTTGGCCTGTAGCCTGGGCTGACCTCAATGGACATTTCCTCGACTTCTGCCAATGTGATGGATTTACGGCCGCCTGCATTCTTTCTTTCCCACTTTTCCGCAAAATACGCATAGGGCATGATGAAATAGCGGTCCAGTGCACTGAAATTGATGAGAAGGAAGGCGATGCCTCCTGCCTCATGCACTTGCTTCATATGGTCGACCTGGTGCTCGTGGATATTCTGGAGCGGGAATGATGTCCTGCTCTTAGTCTCTTTCGCCTCGAAATCGATATGACGCCCCTTCCAGACACCGTTATAGTCGGTTGTCGAAGGAGTCCTGAAATAGGCTTCTGTGATGACGGCAGCACTTCTGGCTGGATATTTGACGTTCACGATCTGGACAGGAACGGGTTTCTTATGGATGACCGCGATGCCGTTTGCCAGATAGTATTCATTCGTTTCATTCAATTCATCCTCGAGCGTCTTGCCCCGGTTGGAGAAGGAAGGATTGGTCCGTTTCTCAGCCTGGACGGAAGGCTTCGGAGTATAAGTTTTTCCGTTTGGATAGCGTATCGTCAAACCTACCACCTCGCATTCCTTATCATACCATAATGATTGGACGGAGTAGTGGTGGAAAAGTTGCTTCCAATAAATGAAATGTGACAAGTCAAAGGAATGCCTGTTCGGCTATAGTGGTCTTGGGGGACAGTATTTGGTAGACTATAAATAGGAATTATGCATGCCTGAAGAGAGTGTAGCGCCATATGCGCTTTTGATAGAGGAAGGATGAAAGAGATGGAACTTATAAAGAAGACGGAGCAGCTGCTATCGGTATGTGAGCAGTGCCTGAACCGTCATGCGCGAATGCGCGAGGAGGACAGGGACCCCGACTTTTTCACAGAAGTGAAGCCGTTCGCGGATGAACATTTCGCCATTCTGGACAGCTGGAAGGAAGAGATGGAGTCCTTCATCAGGGAAAAACGCCCGAAGTATGTCCACCAGCAGCAGATAGACTCGCTGGACGAGATGATGAAACAGTTCATTGTCCAGTCGTTCTATCAGAAGACAGGGAAGAAACGGTTTGTGCAGTCCATCCAATCGGCCCGTTATACATTGAAGACCATACTGGATGAACTGCGGAAAGAAGGCGGCCTGCAATGATCCAAGGGAAACTGTCGATCCCAGATGCGATTTCCCAGCTGAAAGCAGATCCGCTGCTCGGCGGCAATATTGAACATCACCGCATCCTGAAAGGAAAGGAAGCGGTGTATGCGGAGTTTCCCGAGCGGCTGCATCCATCCATTGTAAAGGCGCTGGCTTCAAAAGGAATCGGCAACCTATACAGCCATCAGCGGGAAGCGTTTGATCTCGGGACAGGAGGGAATTCATTCACCGCAGTGACACCGACTGCTTCGGGCAAGTCGCTCTGCTATCATCTGCCCGTGCTGCAGAGCATTCTGGAGGACGACTCGTCAAGAGCCCTTTATCTATTTCCGACAAAGGCACTTGCGCAGGATCAGCTGGCGGATCTGCATGCGTTGATCGAAGCGAGCGGGGAGACGATCCTCAGCTATACTTATGACGGAGATACAGCGCCGGGCCTTCGGACAAAAGTCCGTAAAAGCGGCCATATCGTCCTGACAAATCCAGACATGCTGCATTCAGGCATCTTGCCGCATCATACGAAATGGGTATCGCTGTTCGAGAATCTGAAATACATTGTCATTGATGAATTGCACACGTATAAAGGAGTCTTTGGCAGCCATGTCGCGCATGTGCTCAGGCGATTGAAGCGGATCTGCAACTATTACGGAGCCGACCCGGTGTTCATCTGTACGTCCGCAACGATTGCCAACCCGCAGGAGCTGGCAGAGGCGCTGACCGGAACGGACATGACTTTGATTGCGAATAACGGGGCGCCGGCCGGGACGAAGCACTTCCTCTTCTACAATCCGCCAGTCGTCCACAAGACGTTCGGCATAAGGCGAAGTGCTGTCCTTGAAGTGCGGGATCTCGGGGCGTTCCTCTATAATAGCGGCATCCAGACGATCATCTTTGCGAAAAGCCGTGTCCGCGTCGAGATGCTCGTCACGTATATGAAAGAATTGACGAAGAAAAAGCTGTTCGACAAGACGATCATGGGCTACCGGGGCGGTTATTTGCCGAGCGAGCGTCGGACGATCGAGAAAGGCTTGAGAGAGGGGGACATCAAAACCGTCGTCAGCACGAATGCCCTCGAGCTCGGCATCGACATCGGCCAGCTGCAGGCCTGCATCATGACCGGCTATCCGGGCAATATTGCCAGCGCCTTCCAGCAGGCGGGACGAGCAGGACGCCGGCAGGACGATGCACTGATCATCTATGTCGCCCAGTCCGTTGCGCTGGACCAGTACATCATTGACCATCCCGATTATCTCCTCGGCCAGAAGCCGGAAGAAGCTCATATCCACCCGGACAATATGCTAATCTTGATGGACCACCTGAAATGCGCCTCGTTCGAGCTGCCATTCTCGCTGACAGAGACATACGGTGAGTTCGAAGTGCAGGAGCTGCTTGCATTTCTGGAAGCGGAAGGCGTCCTCGTCAAGACAAGCGACAAGTGGCACTGGATGACCGACCGTTTTCCGGCAGGGGAGATCAGTCTGAGAAGCGCCTCCCAGGAGAACGTCGTCATCATCGACAAGTCGGTGCCTAAAAATACGACCGTCATCGGCGAGATGGACCGCTACAGCGCGATGACCTTGCTGCATGAAGAAGCGATCTATATCCATCAAGGGACACAGTATCAAGTTGAAGAGCTCGATTGGGATGAAAAGAAGGCATATGTACGGGAAGTCGACGTCGATTATTTCACTGACGCGAATTTAGCGGTGGAGCTGAAGGTGATGAGTGAGGACAAGCTGCAGAAGTGCGGAGGGGCGGTTGTCGCGTACGGCGATATCGCGGTGCTGGCGATTCCTACCATCTTCAAGAAAATACGTTTTGATACCCACGACAACATCGGCTCAGGTCTGATCTCATTGCCTGCCGAAGAACTGCATACCTCTTCCACATGGCTGTCATTCGACGTGCCGGAGGGCTGGAAGGAGTCTGATCTGACAGATGCCATGACGGGAGCCGCCTATGCGCTGGAGTCATTCATCCCGATCTTTGTCAGATGCGACCGGCAGGACATCCATGTAGTTCCGCAAGTGAAGGCAGTGCATACCGGCAAACCGACGATTTTCATCTACGACAGTTATCCGGGCGGCATCGGATTGAGTGAAAAGCTATATGATAAGTGGAATGAACTGCTAGGTCTAGCAGCTGAGCATGTGAAAACCTGTACATGTGAAAATGGCTGTCCAGTCTGTATCGGCGCCCAGGAATCCGGGGTTCAGGGCGGCAAGGAACGGGCGTTTCAAGTGCTGCAAGAATTGAGATGACCAGCAGAGGCTTCAATATTGGCTGTGCTTGCCGGCTTCATGCATAGATGACTATAAAGTATTTACTGCTAACCCATCCTTTGTGTAAGGGATGGGTTAGAATATGTATGCATTGCGGCGGGTTTATGGGAATTATACTGTCATCAAAGAGGGGGAGGCAGACTAGTGAATTCTGTTACTTTTTCATTTGAAAGTGATCGTCATGAAGCAGTAAAGGCAAGAGAAACATTTACACTTAAGGAGCTTGGATTAGAGGGAATAGAAGAGGAGGCTCTATTGAAGAAAGAAATCGAACGGGTTTTCCGTTTATGGGTCGAGCGGGAGCTGAATATATCATGGAGCATTATCATTGAACAGGAATAGAAAGCCAGCCCCCGCATGTGTCGAGGGCTGGCTTTTCCGGCTCAGTCAATCTGGTTTTCGATCTTCGGGTCGTGAATTCCGAACATTTCTGTCAGGATCCACAAATATCCCTCCCGCATAAAAATCGCTTTTGTCTGGGCTTCCGCATAAGTGACAGAGGAAGGAAGCAGGACGGATAAGATGAGCAGGACTCGGATGAGGTGCATGCAGGCCGCTTCCTTTTCCAATAGGATATCCCGGAAGATGCTTGATACCCATGTGAAAACATAACAGCAAGGAAATTGGGTTTTCGCGGATTCCTTTTATAAAACAGGACAGCTTAATAGTAAAAAGGAGGGTGGAAGATATGAAGCGTGTCGTAATAGCAGTTATATTGGGAACGATTTGGGCGGCACCTTTGCATACCGAACCGGCCGCAGCTGAAGCACCAGAGTATTCAAAGTGGAGCAGATTGGCTTTGTCAGAGGCTAAAAGAAAGTATCCGCATGCCGATATTGTCGATTTTCTGCATGTAGGAGCGCAGTCTTCTTCCGGGGTCACGATTGAACGGTTTAAACTTTGGCTAAAGGATGGAAACCGCGAGTTCGGGCTGTTTGTATCGATATCATTTCGAACGGAAACAGAAGATGTTCTATCCATAGAATGGAAGGAAACCGATCGCTGAATTAAGTAATTCGAAATTGCCCACTCTCCGCCTGTGCTCCTGAAAGCTTTGCAGGCACTTTTAAATCCAAAGCGATCCAACAGACAGTTTTTCCGATCTTATTGTTAGGAATCAAGATAAATATCCCGTATGATAACGTAGTGGAAAATCCATCTAAAATGATACTTTAGTTGTCAAAAAATGGGGGTATATATGAATAATACAATACAACAGGATTCGCGGCAATTGAATGTAGTTCCAATCATTGCCTCGTTTCTGATCGCCGGGTTCATAGGGTTGTTCAGCGAGACCGCGCTAAATATGGCACTGGGCACTCTGATCGTTGATTTCGGCGTGCATGAAACGACAGTCCAATGGCTGACGACGGGCTACTTGCTGACGCTTGGGATACTGGTCCCTGTATCCGGACTTATTTTACAATGGTTCTCGACACGTCAGTTGTTTACGACGTCTTTACTGTTTTCCATTATAGGGACGCTGACTGCGGCAGTCGCTCCGACGTTTGAGTTTCTAATGGTTGCACGTATTGTGCAGGCGATTGGGACGGCTCTTCTGCTCCCCCTTATGTTCAATACGATATTATTAATCATTCCGCCTTATAAGCGGGGGAGAATAATGGGTGTCATGGGGCTGGTCATCTCTTTTGCACCTGCAGTCGGTCCAACAGTATCCGGCTTGATATTAAACACTCTTACATGGCACTGGATCTTTTGGATATCACTTCCTGTACTAATATCGGCACTCGTGTTTGGCCTGTTTTATATGCAAAATGTCTCTACGCCTACAAAGCCGAAAATTGATGTCTTGTCGCTTCTTCTTTCTACGGTCGGATTCGGCGGAATTGTCTTCGGTTTCAGCAATGCGGGAGAACATGGCTGGGCAGATTCCCTAGTCATCACATCGATATTATTGGGCATTATCGGCCTGCTGTTGTTCTGCCTTCGCCAAGTGAAAATGAGGCAGCCGATGCTGAACCTCAAGACATTTCAATATCCGATGTTCGTAGTAGGCCTTGTGCTTGTGCTCGTCTGTATGATGGTCATTTTATCCTCGATGATTCTGCTGCCGCTCTACTTGCAGAATTCGCTGGCACTAGGAACCTTTGCTGCTGGCCTGCTGCTGTTGCCGGGCGGTATTGTCAACGGACTGCTGTCGCCTGTGATGGGCAGCCTGTTCGATAAATTCGGACCGAAATGGCTTGTAATTCCCGGGCTCGTGATCGCGACAGCATCTCTCCTTGGCTTCTCCACGATCAGCACTGAGACGTCTGCGGGATTCCTGATCGCGATGCATATCCTTATGATGATCGGGATCTCGATGGTCATGATGCCGGCACAGACGAACGGACTGAACCAATTGCCTCGAGAACTATACCCTGACGGTACAGCGATCATGAATACATTACAGCAAGTGGCAGGCGCAATTGGAACGGCTGTCGCCATTTCGATCCTATCCGCTGGCACGGGCAGGTATCTAGCGACCGTCAGCAATCCGGACAATCCGGAGAACCAGCTGCTCGCTTTCACATCAGGCGTCCAGGATGCGTTCATCTTCGGCATTGTCGTCGCAGTGATCGGTATTATTGTAGGGTTGTTCATCAAACGGCTAAAAGTGGACTTTCCTGAAGGGTAACCGCTGCTCAACTAAAGAGCGTTGTCCAAATCGAGTGGACGGCGCTCTTTTCAATTGGCTCGCAGAAGGAAAACCGCCGCAGTCCAGCAGGTACTTATCATGATTTTTATTGACTAGTTAGAAAATTCTTTCCCGGGAAATGAAGGTTTACGTCTGAATCTTTCAATTGGCACTTAGGCGGAGCGTCCACTATAATGAAAGGCGCGACAAGTGAAAGTCTACGCAATTTGGCGAGGTGGTACTATTAAAATCGTACAATCCTTCATATTATATAAAGTTCCTAAGATTCGTGTCTTCAAGGAAGGGCAATGCCATGAGCTATGAACAGAAACTGATGCAGATGAAGAAGCTGCTGAAGAAAAAGGAACCGGAAGCCGAAACAAAAGCAGATCCCGTCAAACGACCGGTCCCACCCTCTCCTTCGTACGAGGAGAATTGGCTGGCAGCTGGGCTTGAAAAAGAGGAGAATGAGCTGGGTGTTGTCTACAAACGGGTTGTCAGGTATCCGGGAAGCTATGAACATGGCCACTTTACGCTTTCCGAGCTTAAGCAGGCGATGGAGCAATGGGAGCGTTTTGATGGCATTCATCCGCTCTGTCCGGATCTCGCGCGGCCGATCCTTTTCTTTGATACAGAGACAACTGGTCTGAAGGGGGCTGGTACGCTCATCTTCCTGATGGGTTTTATCGAACAGGAAGGGGACGCATTCAAGCTGACCCAATATGTCCTTCCGGGACCCGACCACGAGGCCGCCTTCCTGCACGCCACTCCGATGCATGGCGAGCCTGCATCACTCGTGATGTATAACGGGAAGAGTTTTGATATGCCGCAAGTCGAGACACGATGGACGATGAACAGGGAATCGCTTCCTAAAATCGCGGATCATACGCAAATTGATCTGCTTCACGGATCACGGCGCATCTGGAAAGGGGAAATGGGTTCGTTCAAACTGACCCAGATCGAGCAGGAGCAGCTTGGATTTTACAGATACGGAGATATGCCAGGCCATATGGCGCCGATTGTCTATCAGGACGCGGTAAAAAGCGGCAATCCTGAACTGCTTATGAAAGTGCTGCTGCATAACGAATGGGACATCTTATCGCTCGTAACCCTGTACATTCGCACGACAGATTTGCTGCTGCGGGAAGCAGAAGGAGAGAGCGCCGCTGCTCTTTCTAACATCGGAAAATGGTATTACGACCTGAAGGCATTTGACAGAAGCCGTGAACTGCTTGCCGGCGTCATCGCTGAACATGGTCTCGCTCATCCGCTTGCTCATTTCCATTATGGCTACGCTCTGAAAAAGGACAAAGCCCATTCTGCTGCCCTTGAGGCGTTTTCCACTGCAGCTGTGGGACTTAAAGGCAGGGAACGGATCGTCGCCCTTGAGGAAGTCGCAAAAATCTGCGAACACCACACTGGTGACCTGAAGCGGGCACTTGCAGTAACGGACCGTGCGCTGTTATTGCTTAACAAAGAGCAGGAGCTGCCGCGGAAGTTCAGGGAAAGAATGAAAGATGCGTTTAGAAAACGGGAAATGAGACTTGAACGCAAACTATTTCCCGGGCAAGCGCAACAAGCGACAAAATACGTGCCTGGCCCGTGATAACAAAAGACACGGAAGGACAAAATATGCTATACTGTCGGTACGTAAACACGAATGGAAGGGCGTCATTGCATGGAAATAAAACTTGATTCTAAAAAGATATTGGAAAAAGAATTCAAGACGGGGATGCGCGGCTACAATCAGGAAGAGGTCGATCTTTTCCTTGATACGGTCATCCAGGACTATGAAGCGTTCAAGAAGACGATCGCTGAGCTGCGCGCGGAGAATGAGAAACTGAAAGAAGAGCTGGAATCGGCCCAGAAACGGCCGGCTGCTCAAAGTCAGGGGACCACGAACTTTGATATCTTGAAGCGCATTTCCAACTTGGAGAAGCATGTTTTCGGCAGTAAATTGTACGAGTAAACCAGGCAATACCATTGAAATTTGTCGATAAAACAGGTATACTGATTAAACCATATGAAGACTTCAGGTAATCGCTGCAACTTCGGGTTGTAGAGGAAAGTCCATGCTCGCACGGTCCTGAGACGGCCGTAGTGTTCGTGCCAGGCGAAAAAATAAGCCTGGGCAGCGCCAAGTGCGCTGACGGCGGGAAGAAATCCTACGTCCGGTTTGCCGGATATGGATGACATTCCCTGAAAAGTGCCACAGTGACGGAGCCGCTTTGGAAACGGAGCGGGTGGAACGAGGTAAACCCCACGAGCGAGAAACCCAAATTATGGTAGGGGCGCTCTTCGGAAGGAATTGAACGGACGAAGGGACAGACAACTGTCTGTAGATAGATGATTACCACCCTAAGTACGAGGCGCGAGCCGTTTGAGTACACGGGAACAAAACATGGCTTATCGAATATTCTATGGCTAATCGCGTAAACTAGATGCCCTCCTTGCTAACGGAGGGCATTTCTTCATTATGAATGAAAAATAAGCTTGCATGTACATACTAGGGACGGGCTTTCAGCCGTCTTAAACGAAAGTGGGAGAAACAATATGAGCACATACAACCTAGTCGCGACAAGTGCGGCTGGACTGGAATCGGTTGTCGCAGATGAAGTGAAAGCGCTCGGCTACGACACGAGGACTGAAAATGGGAAGATCTATTTCGCAGGCGATGAAAAAGCGATTGCCCGCACCAATATGTGGCTCCGCGTAGCTGACCGCGTGCGCCTTGTTGCAGGCGAATTCACTGCGCGCACGTTCGATGAACTATTCGAGGGAACGAAGAACATCGAGTGGGAGCGCTATCTGCCTGTCGATGCGGCATTCCCGGTCGCGGGTAAATCCGTCAAATCGACATTGTACAGTGTTCCGGATTGCCAGGCGATTGCGAAGAAGGCGATTGTCGAGCGGCTGAAAACGGCATATGGGCGGACAGGCTTCCTTGATGAATCAGGCCCTCTTTTTAAAATTGAAGTTTCCATTTTGAAAGATAAAGTGACGCTTACCATTGATACAAGCGGCGCAGGTCTCCATAAACGCGGCTACCGTACGGGACAAGGCGATGCACCGCTGAAAGAGACGCTCGCTGCAGCGCTTGTCAAGTTGACCCGCTGGAATCCCGACCGACCCTTCGTCGATCCGTTCTGCGGTTCGGGCACGATCCCGATCGAAGCGGCCATGATCGGCCAGAACATAGCTCCTGGATACAACCGGGAGTTTTCCAGCGAGAGCTGGCCATTCATGAGTTCCGGCGTGTGGGACCAGGTGAAACAGGAAGCGGAAGATCTTGCAAATTACGACCAGCCGCTGGATATCAAAGGCTATGACGTAGATGCCCGGATGGTGAAAGTCGCCGCGCAAAACGCAGTGGAAGCAGGTTTCATGGACTTGATCACATTCCAGCAGAGCGACGTGCGCGACCTTGCCATAGAGGGGCTCAACGGTGTCCTTCTTGGCAATCCGCCGTACGGAGAACGGCTCGGTGAAATTGAGGAAGCTGAGGCGTTAACCCGCATTATCGGGCATATAATGGAAGGCCATCCATCGTGGTCGGTTTATCTTCTTTCATCCCTTGAAAACTTTGAAGAAATGTATGGCAAGAAGGCGACCAAAAAACGGAAACTATACAACGGCTACATCCGGACGGATCTCTTCCAGTTTTGGGGGAAGAAGATGTAAAGCCTGAAGGCAGCTGAATTACAAAATAAATCATTATCAACATTTTAGCGGAGGAGGCCAATGCCTCTTCCTTTTGTGTGCACTAGAAAGGGGTAGGCAATGAGCAGGAAAATACCATTTTCATTATCAAAAGAGAAGTCCTTCTACGAATCATTAAGCGACTGGGTCGGGGATGTCCTGTATGACGAGCTTCCCGACAAGGGGTTTGATTGCAGAGATGAACAGATCTTCATGTCCTTTCAGATCGAGCAGGCGCTCAAGGAGAAAAACGTGCTGCTCGCGGAAGCGGGAGTCGGAACCGGCAAGACGATCGCCTATCTTCTGCCTGCTGTGGCATATGCCCGATATACCGGAAAGCCGGCCCTCATCTCTTGTGCTGACGAGACGCTGATCGACCAGCTCGTCAAGGAAGAAGGCGACATCCGGAAGATCAGTGATGCGCTTGGACTCGATATCGATGTGCGGCTTGCAAAAGCGCGCAGCCAGTACCTTTGCATTAAAAGGCTTGAAGAAGCGGTTGATACGGTCGGCGATGACTATATGTACGACATAGATGAGAGCTTGCCGTCATTCGTGAAAAATACGGCGAAATCCATGCAGGAGATGCATCCGTACGGTGAACGTTCGGACTACCCGGCGATCAGCGACGCGGAGTGGAGTGCGGTCAACTTCCATCCGGCCATGCACTGCGAAGCGTGCGATCTCCGTAATCGCTGCGGCCAGATCATCCACCGGAAAGCAAATCGTGAGACCGCTGATCTTCTGATCTGTTCCCATGACTTTTTCATGGAGCATATTTGGACGAAGGACTCCCGCCAGCGCCAAGGACATCTGCCGTTACTGCCGGATGTTTCGATGATTGTTTTCGACGAGGGACACCTGCTCGAGTATTCAGCGCAGCGCGCCCTCACCTATGAAGTGCAAAACAGCACGTTGCTGGATCTGCTGGAGCGCGTTATGGTGGATGGCGTCCGCGAGGAGACGCTGCAGCTGATGGAAAGACTTGTCGATGCCCATAACGATTTCTTCACGTTGCTGAAGAAACACGCTTCTGGCGAGGAAGAACGGATGAAAATCGAGAAAGTGGATGATCTCGTGCAAGTCGGCAAGGAAACGATCGTCCTTTCGAATGCATTGCTGGAGGAGTTCGTTTTTGAAAGCGAAATGTATACGATTCCGGATTATGATCTGAAAATGGTCGAGGAGTATCTCGAACAATATATCTATTCTATGGAGCTCTTTACGAACAGAAGCGATGCGGTCGATTGGCTTGAAAATCGTGACGGCGAATGGACTTTAGTCATTATGCCGCGGCTGGTGACCGATATATTGAAAGAGAACCTGTTCACGAGAAAAATGCCGATCATCTTCTCATCCGCAACCTTATCAGTCGGCAAGGATTTCTCTTATCTCAAAGACAGTCTTGGTATCGACGACTTCTCATCGTTCTCAGTTGAATCTCCGTTTGACTATGAAGAAGTGATGGAGATCTGTGCCGCCGCTATATCGCCTGAAGAAAAGGCGGAACGTACACAAGAAATGCTGAAGAGCGGAGAACAGACATTGATCCTTTTCAATTCCGAGCGGTCGATGAATGAATTCCGGGCGAGTTTGCTTGAGGAGCCGGAAGGGATTGCTTTTGAAGGGGACCGTGAACTGTCGTCGGTCATCCGCGAGTTCCAGCAGAAAAAGATCAATGTCCTTTGTTCCTACCATCTTTGGGAAGGGCTTGACATCCCGAATGATTCGCTCACACGTGTCATCATCTACGACTTGCCATTTCCGCCCCATGATCCGCTTTTCGAAGCACGCAGAAATCACGCAGCCGATCCTTTCCGGGAAGTCGACCTGCCGTTCATGCTGCTGCGCCTTCGCCAAGGGGCGGGCAGACTGATCCGCACATCTGAGGATTATGGAACTGTTCATGTGTTCATGGAGCCGGGACAATCCGAATTGTTGCCTGAAATTGAAAAAGTCTTCCCTGTGAAAGTCGAATTGACTGTATGATGGAAACGCCATAGAGTTGTTCTAAAAGACAAAAATCGCCAGAACCGGCACGCTTTCCGCGGGCACGGCTCAAGCCAATTGGACAGCGCAGGGTCCGATTTGCCGTATTTCTGAGGTTTGTTCAGAAATTAAGGCATCCTCTCTGTGCTCCCAACGCTCCGCTTTTGCTCGCAAAAGCCGTTCTACGTAACGGCTTTCGCTGCGGGGTCTTGAGACTCGTGTTGTCCCCGCAGGAGTCGTCCGTTTCTGGCGATTTTTATATCCTCTTGAAAAAATATTTCTTCAAATCCTTGCAATAAATTTTGTGCTTTCTGGACAGCCCATAGTGTTTTTCTAAATCCATTGAAAAATCTATGAAGTCATAGCATTGTATGGACATTCGAGATATACTGAATAGACATATAACAAGTGTCATGGAAGGGTTGATAGAAAGGGGTGGTGGCAGGATGGAGATCAGTATGGGAAATGGGGTGTCGCTCCTTTTGCCTTCTGTTCCGGTCCTGATTTGCATCTCGGCGGTGACTTATCTGCTGATCAAGTGGAGCAAACAGGCGGGAACTCACCGTTTCCGGGTTTTCCTATATTTCTTTGTCAGCACTTATATGGGACCCCTGTACACGCACTCAACAGAACATACCAGTTTCACTCTATGGTTTCCGTTCGGCTTCCTGTTCATCTTTTTGTTCTTCCGGGCCAATAAGAAGAACCACCCGTCGAACATCAAAGCAAGCTTATTAGGACTGCTGGTAGGCATGATGTGGCTTATTAGGCAGTATATCGGTTAACCTTTCAGGAAGGGATTGAGCAAACGATGAAACAACGAGTTTTGACAGGACTTTCACTCACGCTATTCACCTTGCTGCTGGCGTATAATTTTTTTCCAGCATGGCAAAGCATATTATCTTTGCCGAAGTCAGTCTTGATTGGAAGCATGCTGCTCATTTTAGTTTTTAGGTTGAGAGGCAACCGATCAGATAAGGACTCCTTCAGCATATTCCGATGGCAACTTGGCATATGTGTATATCTGCTTACTGTCATCTTTGTGTTTAGCATGCTGGGAGGCGTTTCTCAGACAGGAATCTCATTTGAAAACCCGTTTTTTTGGCTAGTGCTAGCAATCAACGTGCTTGAAATTGCCAACAATTACAAAAAGTGGAGATCTGTAAAAGAGGCAGTCTGATGCAAGGCTGCCAGTCGTAGACAAAATCAATTTATCCAAGAAGGCAAGGAGAAAATATGAGCAGCCATAAAATCTTTTCTATGAGTTTTGCAAAAGTATATCCGCTTTACGTTGCGAAAGCGGAACGGAAAGGCCGGACAAAATCGGAAGTCGATGAGATCATTTGCTGGCTGACCGGCTATGGACGGGAGGAAATTGAGCAGCAGCAGAATAACGGATCTGATATGGAAACCTTTTTTGCCCAGGCTCCGGCTATGAATCCTTCGCGCTCCTTGATCAAGGGGGTCGTCTGCGGCGTCCGGGTAGAGGAGATCGAAGAGCCGTTAATGCAGGAGATCCGTTATTTGGATAAACTTGTTGATGAGCTGGCTAAAGGGAAGGCAATGGAAAAGATACTGCGTGAATCCTAAGGAGAGCCAGGGGCGGCAAATTGAATGCCAGCGCCAAATGTTAAAAAGCAAAAGAAAAACCGCCGGACTGCAGGCGGCTTTCCCTCTTACTTTTCGTCCAATGCAAGCAGCACATTCAGCATCGTGCCGTTCTCAAACCGGATCGGCAGTTTGAATGCATGCTGGAATCCGTAAATTTTTGTTTCGCCTTTCATCACTGTCGGCGGCGAAATGTCGATGACCGTTTCCTCTTTCTCCATGACAATGCACAAATTACCGGCCACCATGTTGCCGAGTTCTCCGGCGAACGACTCAACCATTTCACCCTCGATGGCCATTCCGAACATCGCTTCGCCGACCGAACTGACGACTTCCAAAGTAGTATCGATGATTAATCGTCCCGATGCGTCACCAACAAGGCCAATCAGGACGCCAAGCTCTTTCTGTTCATACGGCTGGGTGACGAGAATCGGAGCCAGCACGTCAAACCGCATCGGCAGCACATTTGTCAGGGATGTGATGGCGCCATTCAGTATCTGTTGAATCGTTTTTGTTGCGGGTTCCATCTCATATTCCTGCCTTTCGGATCATTCTGTTAGTCCTATGATAGCATATAGGATTACTAGATGTATATAAAAAGTAGGAGATTTTAAAAGTTTGATAAGAAAATAGACTTGTTGATTGGAATGGAGGAATTGGGATGAAAAAATGGACCATAAAGGCCGTGAACGTACTGCTCGTCATGATACTGGCCATAACTCTGTACCGTACATTTGAACATGCCTTTGTAAAGCCGAAAAATACGCTTGAACTGTATCAGACTGTAACTTTTGCAGACAATCTCGAACAGGTTGCCAAACAATTCCTGACTGGTGATACAGGATCTTTCAACGAAGATGATTTAGCTTACATGAGAGAGCATTCTGCTGTCGGGCTCAGCCAATTCTCACTTTTTGAGTACACGGGCAAAACATATGTCGTACTGACTACTCCAGGCACACATGTCCTGAAAATCCATGCGATCGAGGAATTGCCTGAGGACATTGAATCCTATTTCATATCACTGATGGACGGAATGCATTGAAAGGGCAATGGCGTTCCGTTTTTTGTTTCCCTTCAATGAATTGAAGTCTTCAACTAAGGCAAGCCAACATTTTTCAAAAGTAATCACATCCTGCCATTCGAAAAATGGTATGATAGGGGCAGACTGCAAGGAAGGATCGAAGAATATGCCAGACGTACAAGAATACATAGAACAAGCGGCGGTCTACGGAACGCTGTTCAGAGAGAATGACGACGGGGAACGGTTTGCAAAAGCGCGCCTGCTTGCCCGTAAACTTCATGATAAGGAATTCACCATCGGCTTCGCAGGTCATTTTTCCGCAGGCAAATCGTCGATGATCAATGCCCTTGTCGGAACTGATCTATTGCCATCGGGCCCCATTCCGACAAGTGCCAATATCGTTAAAGTGAAAAAGGCGGACACCGACTATGCCATCATCCACCAGGCGGACGGGGAGTCTTTTTTATATGAGGGCAAGGATTTCTCCGATGCCATTAAAGCATTCAGCAAAGACGGCAGATCGATTGCTTCCGTCGATATCGGTCACGCGGGGTCCGAGCTGCCGGAAGGCATAACGGTCATGGATACACCGGGCGTCGACTCGACGGATGACGCACATCGGCTTTCAACCGAGTCTGCGCTGCATTTAGCAGACCTCGTCTTTTATACGATGGACTATAATCATGTCCAATCGGAATTGAACTTTACGTTCACGAAGGAATTGATGAAGTATAACGAAAACGTCTACCTGATCATCAATCAGATCGATAAGCATCGTGACCAGGAGTTGCCGTTCGACGCGTTCAAGCGCTCCGTTGAGGAATCGTTCGCTTTATGGGGCGTCAAGCCAAAAGGGATCTTTTATACATCGCTGCGCGACCCGGCAAATCCAAATAACGATTTTCCGAAAGTGAAACAGATCGTCGAAACTGCAACAAGAGAAATGGAGGGCCGGCTTGCTGAGAATGCGGGCAATTCATTGCGCCAGCTCATGGACGAGCATCTCCGTTACCTGAACGACGAATTGATGGAACGAAAAAATACATATTCTGCCGTTGTGTCTGATGAAGAATGGGAGCAAGGTGCCGCACTGAAGGAAGAGGCCGAGGAACGGAGCCAAGAGCTTGCACTTTTATCAGGCGACGAGTTTGCACTCCGTTTTGCAAACGATCGACAGAAGCTGCTTGATAACGCCACCATCACACCGTTTGAAGTTCGTGAACTTCTTACGTCCTATTTGGAATCCAAATCGCCGCGCTTCAAGGTCGGCATTCTTTTCGGCGCTAAAAAGACAGCGGAGGAGAAAGCCCGCAGGAAAAAACAGTTTTTCGAGCAGCTTGCAGAGACGGTGACCCTGCAAATTGTCACTCACTTGAAATTGTTGATGAAGACTTCCCTGAAAAATGCGGGATTGCTGACAGACGAACGGGCAATCGATATTGACAATATGGAACTGTCATTGCCATTCGAAGAAGTAGACGCAGTTCTGCCGGCAACTGATACGGTGACGGGCGATACGGTCCTGAATGTCTCGGAACAGATGCGGGGCGCTATCCATGCCATTTACCGCAAGATGACCGATCCTTGGAAAGAAGAAATGACGAAGCTCGCCGCCTCTTCCGGCAATGAAAAAGCTGAACCGCTCATGCAGGCGATCCGTATCCTGGATGAAAAAGTGGCTGCAATCGGCCAGGTCGACGACATCAAATCTATGATACAGAGGACGCAGAAGGAGATGGAAGCCCCGTCTCCCCAGCTCTTGAAACAGGCGGATACGCTGCAAGGGAAGTGGAGCCAAAAGCCTGAACTGAAGAGGATGGAATATGAAGCGTCGGATGGAGAAGAAGCCGGCGCTGTCACAATCGAAGACTCATCATCTTTAGAAACAGACTCAGCGGATCATCCTGAGGAATCCGTCGTCATCGAGCGGGCGCGGTTTGTCGCTGCCGAGGTGGAGGCAATCCCTGGATTTCTGGAAGCGGCCGATTATATGCGGACTAAAGCGGACCGGCTGACAGACCAGGAATTCACCGTCGCGTTGTTCGGTGCGTTCAGCGCAGGGAAGTCATCCTTCTCGAATGCACTTATGGGCGACCGTGTGCTGCCCGTATCGCCGAACCCGACGACTGCTGCCATCAACCGCATTAAGCCTGTTTCCGGCGGCAAAGAGGACCGGACAGCAGATATCCATTTGAAGACGGAGACGCAAATGTTCGAAGACTTGGCGTTTTCTTTCGGGGCCCTCGACATTCCTGTAGGTTCCATCACGGAAGCTTTTGATAAAGCGCCTGCCGCTATTGAAAAAGATCTAGCGGAAGAAAGCCTTCATATCCATAAGACGTTCATCAAAGCATTTGCGAGCGGTTATGAATTGCTTGGCAAGAGACTCGGCGAGACGTTCAATGTGCCGGAAGATGAATTCACGAAATTCGTAGCGAATGAAGAAAGAAGCTGCTTCGTACATGCGATCGACTTCTATTTCGACTGTCCGCTCACGCGGCGCGGCATCACGCTTGTTGATACGCCGGGAGCCGATTCGATCAATGCAAGGCATACAGATGTCGCGTTTGAATATATCCGCAATGCGGATGCCATCCTGTTCATCACCTATTATAATCACGCATTCGCACGTGCAGACCGGGAATTCCTCATCCAGCTAGGCCGGGTGAAGGATGCGTTCGAACTCGACAAGATGTTCTTCATCGTGAACGCAATCGACCTCGCTACGGACGATGAGGAAGCTGAAGCTGTGAAATCATTTGTCGCGGGCGAACTTACAGCGTTCGGCATCCGTCATCCGCGTGTCTATGGCATCTCCAGCCTCAAGGCGCTTGAATCGAAACAGCAGGGCGCAACGGACCCGTCCATGGGAGACTTCGAGACGCGCTTCTTCCGGTTCCTTGACCACGACTTGAAAGGGATTGCGAGCACTGCGCTCAGCGAAGAGACCGAAAAGACGGTGAGCCGTCTCGCTGCACTCATTGACCGCGTGGAAACAAACCGTTCCAGGAAAGCTGAGCGGATGCAGGAATTGGACCGACTCGAGCGGGATATCCGGGAAAGGTATGCGAATGGATTCTCCGAGGTGATCGAGCGTGCGGCGCGAAGCGAGCTGAATGAATTGATCTTCTATTTGCTGCAGCGCGTATTCCTTCGTTACGGCGATTTCCTGAAGGAAGGGTACAGCCCGTCCGTATTCGCGAAACACCCCGCGGATACCGCCCTGAAGCTTGCACTTGAAGAGACGGTCGCGATGCTTGGTTTCGATATTTCGCAAGAGCTCAAAGTGACGAATTTGCGCATGCTGAATTTCTTGAAAAAGCAGCTGAAAGAACGTGAGCGCATCGAAGGAAGGAAACTTGCCGAAGAGGACGCTTCCATCCAACTGCCGCCATATGAGCCGAAGGAAGCGGATATGCTGTCATTCCAGCAGCCGTTTTCCGATCCATCGCGCTACAGGTCCGTCAACAAACTGTTCCGCAACCAGAAAGCTTTCTTCGAAAAAGGGGAGCGTGTAAAGCTCGGTGATGCACTTGAGGAGCTCCTCAAAGCCGATGCGTCAGACTATCTTGGAAATGAGAAGGAACGGATGGACCGCTGGGCAGAAAACTGGATCGCTTCGGAAGCGGAAGGGCTGCGTCAGCACCTATTGAACGGCGGCCTGCAGCAAATCGAGTCGGAGCGTTCACTTTTGTCCGGCAACGAACAGCTCGAAGAATGGCGCGATATCTATTCAATTATTAAGTGAAAGGGGAATTGCGGGCATGAAGGTGTTCATGAATTCGGAAGAACTGAAAGGGAAAGACGTCAAGTGGATTGATGCGCGGTTTGCACTGAACGACAGCAGCGCAGGGAGACGGGCGTATGATGCCGAGCATATCAACGGTGCTGTGTACTGGGATCTGGAACAGGACTTGTCGGATATGACGAAGGCTTCCGGCCGGCACCCAATGCCTGACAAAGAAGCGTTGACAGAACTGCTTCGTAATAGCGGGCTGCAGTTGGATGACGAAATCGTCGTTTATGATGACGGTGGCAGTCCATTTGCGGCACGCGCCTGGTGGATGCTGCAGTATGCGGGATTCACGAAAGCTTTCATAGCGGCGGATGGATTTGATGCGCTGAAAAAGGCCGGGTTTCCAGCCGGATCGCCGAGTCCTGCTCCAGTTCGCTCTGATGTAACGCCTATATGGAATGAACAGCTATACGCCTCAAAGGAGTTTGTAAAAGACACAGTACAAGGCAATACAGGGCATGTGCTTCTGGATGCACGGGCAGCAGAACGCTATCGCGGCGACATGGAGCCGCTCGATCCTGTAGCAGGCCATATTCCCGGAGCCCGGAACTTTGATTGGGAACAATTGAAGGACGGTCAGCGGTTCCGCTTGGATGACAGTGTGAAACAAGAGCTGGCATCTGTAGTGAAGCCCGGAGAGGAAGTTGCCGTTTACTGCGGCAGCGGCGTAACGGCCTCTCCACTGTACGCCTTGCTGAAACATGCAGGATATGACAATGTCCGTTTATATGTTGGCAGCTACAGTGATTGGATCTCGACAGAAGACGTCAGTACAGGGGAGTGACCTTCCAGTGGAATATGCATTTCTAGGAGATATTCATTCAAGTGTCCCGGACCTCTCCGCCGTCCTTTGGCAGATCAAAATGACGGCGCCTGGTGCAAAGCTGCTCGGGACAGGCGACTTGTATGAATGCATCATCAGCAAGAAAAACATCACAGACCACAAATTCACTGCCATGGAAGACGTCATGCTTTTGCCGGATGAACTTGGGCCGCTGATCGATTTCCCATCTATACGCGGCAATCAGGAAGAACGAATTGTCTACATCACGGAGACAGATGATCCGCTTCGCGAAAAACTGACGCAGCTTCCAGAAAAGATGGAAGCAGAGGGCGCGCTGGTCATCCACGGCCATCAGTGGAATTATGGTGAGAATCCATGGAACCTCTTGCCGGCAGACAGACAACTCGTCTTCTTCGGCCATACGCACCGATCAGAGCTATATCGCAGCGCAATGCCTGAGACACCGGTCTTTGGCGCGCAGTATGAAATAGGGGGCGGACGGACCCTCGTCAATGTCGGCTCTGTCATCGACAACCGTGAATGGGTGCTGTATGACAGTCTCGCACAAACAGTCCGGTTCATGAAAGCGGACTAAAATACAAACAACCCGCCAGTATTGCAATTACTATTGGCGGGTTGTTTGTATTCATTTGTCACCGCCGGATCGCCTGCCGCGCCAGCATATCCGCCGCTTTGTTTTCTGAATCGGGTATCCATTTTATGAAAAAGTAATCAAATCCTTCGGCGATTTGTAAGATTTCCTTCAGGTATGCCTTGTGTACGTCATTTCGTGCAAATTCTTTTTCGACTGCCATGACGACGGCTTTCGAATCAGAACGCACTGACACAATCCCGTTTGTCAGTTTTGCTGTTTCCTGCAGGCCCCTGAGAAGCGCAATGAACTCCGCAGTATGATTATCCGTCGGCTCAATCGGCTCTGAAAACTTCACCGCATGGCCTTCGCCCTTTATGTATATTCCAATCCCGCTCGGCCCCGGATTGCCCGCACTCGCGCCGTCCACATACAATTCGATCATTGAAACACTCCTCTTCCTTCAAGTTGCATTCCTTATGAAACCATACTAAAATGAAGGACATACTAAATCAAGAAAATGACACAAAACTGGCAGTCCATAGGCTGCACAGGTGGAGGTACGTATGAATAAATTAACAGTCATCACTGAGATCAATGAGATGCTCGATGAGTATTGCGAGGGCTGTTTCGTCAAGCAACAGCTAGCAAAAGAACATGGCAAGGCGAAAGCCCACCAGTTCTGTATCGAGGGCTGCACAATCGGCGAGCACTTGCGTTTCCTCGGAAACGAAATGAATAAATACACCGAATGATGGTTCTGCATATAATAAAACCCGCCTGAAAATGCATTCGGCGGGAAAGCTCTTGTTACGCGTTTTCGATTTTCAACACACTCGCCGCTTGGGGGCCCCGGTTGCCTTCGATGATTTCGAATGAAACCGCCTGTCCTTCATCCAAGGTCTTAAAACCTTCCGCAATAATTCCTGTGTAGTGGACAAATACGTCTTCTCCGGAATCCGTTTCGATGAATCCATACCCTTTCTCATTGCTGAACCATTTCACCTTACCTTGGTACATGACCATTCCTCCCTCGGCGTTTCGCTATCCCTTCCATTTTGTGCATGGATGTCCTAACTATACATGAATCGACAAACAAGGTCAATGAAAAGTCGGATTGACTTGAAAATTTATTATATTGCATCGGGGGAATTAAAATGAATGATTTGCTGAAACAATGTGAACTGGAAGTGCGCGCTATCTATGGCCGCTTTGACGCGAGCCATGATTTTGACCATATTGAGCGGGTCATGCGGAACGCGGAAGCAATCCTCATCACACTTCCTGAGGCTCACAGTGATATTGTCAGGCTCGCCGTCCTGCTCCATGACATCGACGACCCGAAATACCGGACAGAACAATCCGAGACGCCCTCACATCTGCTGGCGCGGCTTGGAGCAGATCAAAAAACAATCCAGAAAGTCCAATCGGCAATCGACAGCGTTTCGTTCAGCGGCGGCCAGTCAAAAGAATTGACGTCGATTGAAGGTGCCATTGTACGGGATGCTGACCGGTTGGATGCGATCGGCGCCATCGGCATCGCGAGAGCGTTCGCATTCGGCGGCGCTAAGGGACGGAAACTTTATGACAAAGAGGAGACGGTCCGCACGAACATGACCGAGGCGGAATACCGGGGAAAAGGGACTGCATCCGTGACTCATTTTTATGAGAAACTGCTATTGCTGAAGGATCTGATGGTCACAGAGGAAGGGAAGCTCATGGCGAAAGACCGGCATGATTTCATGGTGGACTTCCTGGCACAACTAAATCGAGAGGTTGGATTTTCAATTGACTAAGGGGCAACGACAGCAAATGAAAGAAGATCTACAGAATGAATCGCTGCGTGCCTTTCAATCAGCCATACGGAAAACTGAAAAAGCATATGAACAAATGAAAAGCAAGGGTGCCAATGCGATTGTTGTGGAAAAGCGGCTGCTCGCCTTGCGTGTTGGTGCCGCGGGGTTGGAGAGAGCATGGCGGAATGTCCCGTCGCCCTATTCAGCAGAAGAGCAAGAATGTGCACACGCGCTTTTATTGGACTTGCTTCCGTCTTTGCGGAAAATGGTTGAGAAATCAGCAGAAAGAAGCCCGCAACGAACGCTGCTTGAAAGGCGGATTAAAGCGTTTGAACTGGCACTGATAGAGCTTGAATTATAGAGTACTCTGTAAACGGGCATCCTCATTCCACGAGGATGCCTGCTTTTTTTAATTCTTCCATCGCGTCCTCGATCTGCTTGTCCGATTCCGCTTCTACCGTATGCATATGAATACCATCTTCGGACAGGTTCGCGAGATAGACGGCATTCGCTTCATCGACCCTTCGAAGAAACTCTTTCACATCCCGGCGATTGCTCACCATGATGGAGGCATTCAAGTCGCCGTAGACGGGATGCTCGACTTTAACGTCTTTTACCGTCAAGCCGTGATCGACCAGGATGTTCAGCTCCTCTTCTGTATCTCCCGGAGCATGCCGGCAGACGAGGATGCGCTCCGTTTTTCGTGCTGCGTCTTCATGCATGTACATATACCCTTGGCTCGTCGCAAGGATCGGCGCCGCTTTCGCTTTCAGCAAGGTGATATCTCCTACGATCACCTGCCGGCTGACGTCAGCCAATTCGCCAAGTTCCTTGCCGGTGAGCGGTGTCGGCGAGTTTTGCAATTGTTCCAGGAGGAATTTCCGGCGTTCCTCACCTGTCATTTTCCGGCCGGCCTGCTGCTCGGTTGCCATAGCCCATCCCTCCTTTTTTCTTCATTGTAGCATAGATGGCCATTCCTGCGGTGAACCAGCAATATGTGTATAATGGAACGAACCAATTCAAAAAGGGGGCTTCATCCATGACTCATTCGGAACTGATCATCGAACGGATTGTACATCCGAAAGATAAATGCGCTCCAGCAGGACTTGCGTTCGTCACATTAGCGAAATGGCTCTATGAAGAGATTACGGGCCTCCAGGCCGGCGAACGGGAAGATTCTTCCGGCTGGTGCGCCATCGCGGGGGCGGCCCATGCGCATTGAGGAAGTGACAGTCCGCCGTCTCGTCATGCGTCTGAAGCATCCGTTCTTGACAAGTTTCGGGACGGTGCAAGACAAGCCGTTTCTGCTCCTTGCGGTGAAGGACGAGCTGGGAAATATCGGCTACGGCGAATCTGTAGCGTTTGAGGCACCCTGGTACACGGAAGAGACGGTCAGTACGACAATGCATATGCTGAACGATTTCCTCCTGCCGCTAGTTGTGGGGGAAGAGCTGGATCATCCGGATGATGCCGGCAAGCTGTTCAGCCGGATCCGGGGCAATCGCATGGCGAAAGCGTCAATTGAAGGGGCGCTGTGGGATCTGTATGCGAAGCGAAACGGCATATCGCTGTCCGAAGCACTCGGCGGCACGCGGCAGGCAGTCGAAGCCGGCATCAGCATTGGAATTCAGGACAATCCGGATGCGCTGAACGAGGCAATCCGCAGGCATCTGAAGGAAGGCTACAAGCGGATTAAAGTGAAGATCAAGCCGGGCAGGGATGTCAGCGTGCTCCGGGATGTGCGCGCAGCCTTCCCGGATATCGCGCTCATGGCGGATGCAAATTCTGCCTATACGCTTGAAGATCTTGAGCTTCTCAAGCGGTTTGATGAATTCAATCTGATGATGATTGAACAGCCGCTTGCGCATGACGATATCATCGACCATGCGACGCTGCAGCGGGAAATCGAAACACCGATCTGCCTGGACGAAAGCATCCATTCCCTTGGCGATGTCCGAAAAGCGATTGAGATCGGAGCCGCCCGCATCATTAACATCAAGACGGGCCGTGTCGGCGGCTTATCGGAGGCAAAGCGCATTCATGATCTTTGCCGGGAACAAGGGATCCCCGTCTGGTGCGGCGGCATGCTGGAAGCGGGAATCGGAAGGGCGCAGAATATTGCGCTTGCTTCTCTCCCGGGCTTCACACTGCCTGGCGACATCGGAGGCTCCGCCCATTACTGGCATGAAGACATCATCAAACCTGAAGTCATCGTGGAAGAAGGGTATATCAAAGTGCCAAGAGGGCCAGGCATCGGCTTTGCACCCGATTTTTCGTTGATTGATCGGTTCACAGTCGAACAGTGGACAGTCCGAAACAAATGAAAGACGCAACAAATCCCTCTGATTGCCGTCCTACCATTGATAGAGCGGTTCATTTCCAGTAGAATGAACATAGGTTTTTGAGGAGAGGGAGTTTACAAGTGAAAAAGATTATACAACTGGCCGCAGCAGGCGCACTCGTCCTTGCGCTAGCGGCCTGCAGTCAGACAGGCAAGACGGAGGAGAAGCTGACGCCTGCCCGCCTGCTTGAGAAATCGAAAACGGCAACAGAGGAATCGCTTGAGGCGGTCCATTCACATGTCGTCTATGATGATTATAAAGTGACCGTCATCGACGGGGATCTGGAGAATCCGGAGAAGGAAAAAACAAAATATGATATGCAGATCGATGCGTTCCTGAAACCGCAGAAGATCAAAGGCGATCTTGTCATCCAGCCGCGCGGCATTGCACCGTACAAAGGGCAATTGTATAAGAAGGATGATCGCGTCTTCGTCAACGACGAGCATTCGAAGAAGTGGGAAGAGAGTCCGTCCGGCTCGCTTGAGGAATTGTTCGGCACGCTTGTCGACCGCACCGTGCCTGCACTCGATCTAACCATCTTCGAACCATTCATCGATGATTTTGAACTAAAGCCGATCGAATACGGCTATGCGCTTCATCTGAATCTTGACCGCCATGAGGTGGAGGAATTCAAGGAACAGATCCCGGACATCGGACCCGCGGTGGATGGCTTCCGCCTTGTCGATAAAATGGAGCTCGTCATCACATTCAATAAAAAGACGAACTATGTCACAAGCTTCAAAATGTCAGCGGACATGACATCCTACAAAGGCGGCAATTCATACCGCGCCCGCCAGAAGATGAATGCAGTCTATAGCTATTTCAATGATGTGGATGATTTCACGGTTCCTGAAAGCATCATGCCATAGGCAAATCCAGCTGCCGCGGCATTCCATGGTTTAAAGGGGGGCGTCTCTAATCGGTTGGCTCAATGTCGGCAGTTTCGTGTTAGGTCTTCTTGCCTGGATCCTGCCAGTCGTCATACTCATCCGCCTGCATCAGGGGCAGTCCGGCATGCGGATTTTTCTTTCCGCTGCCAGCATCACTGCATGTGCCGTCTCGTTATTTTTTCAATTGGCCTACGCCCATCATCTCGTGACGATTGAGGACTGGTCAGCTTTGATGGATACGATGCAGGCTACAGTATTTGCTGCATTTGTACTTCTATCGGTTACACTCTTGCTGAATGCGCTTGCGTTCATCCTGCCGCAATTTCAGCGCAACGTTGTTAAAACATCATCTTAATGAACGGGGCTGTCCAGAAAGTCAGTGAAAACTGAGTTTCTGTGGCAGCCCTTTTCTTGTTGAAACGATTACCCGACGAGAGCTCTCCGAACCCGTTGCTTTCCGTTCCAGGCGGACGCGTTCCTGGGGGCGTGCGGTGAGCCTCCTCGTCGCTGCGCTCCTGCGGGGTCTCACCTGACACGCTGATCCCCAAGGAGTCGCCGCCTTGCACTCCAAGCAACTGGCGACCCGTGTAAAAGACTACAAAAAAATCGCCCTTTCTAGTAAGATGAAGTCACCACAACCCATCAAAGAAAGGACGATTCTTATGTGTAACCCGAAGATTACTTGTGATGAGTATACCACAAAACAACTCCACTTTTCCATTGAAGAGACAGAACCTATTTCCCCGCAATCAAGCGTACGTACACGGACGTTCAAACCCTACAATAACCGTCAGGCATTCGCCATCTTCGATGTCGAGGGACTTATTCCGGCACATCATGTCGCGCGAGTGGTCGATGAGATGATCGAATCCATCCCGGACGAGCAGCTTTTCGCCTATTACTCCGGTGGAGGGAGAAGCCCCTTCCACCCGAAGATGATGCTTAAGGTCATCCTCTACGCCTATTCCCAGAAAGTCTACTCCAGCCGCAAAATCGAGACGCTGATCCAGGAGAACCTGCCTGCCATGTGGCTGGCCGCCTGTCAGACACCCGACTTCCGGACGCTCAATGAGTTTCGGAGTGTACGCATGGCCGCGATGATGGATGAGTTATTCGAGACGATGATCCTAAAGCTGATCGAGGAGAACTATATCACAATGGAGAACTATTTCCTGGACGGCACCAAGATGGAGGCCAATGCCAATAAGTATTCGTTCGTCTGGAAGAAGTCGACAGAGCGGTACGAAGGGAAACTGAAGGAGAAGATCCAGGAGACACTCGCGTCCATCCATGAAATCGCGCAGGCAGAGGGCATGGAACTTGGCGAATTCCCCAAGGAAGAAGCGAAACCGGAAGAGCTCCAGCAGCTGGCGGAAAGACTGGAGGAACAGGTGGACATCCTGACAGCGGAAATTGAGAAGACAGAGTCGGTCCCCGATCGCAAAGCGCTTCGCAGTCGACGCAGTCTCCTACGGAAGCCAGCCAAACTGATCCGGGAAGATTTCCTGCCGCGTCTACAGAAGTATGCCCGTCATCATGACCTCTTCGGTGATCGCAACAGCTTCTCGACAACGGACCCGGACGCCACGTTCATGCGGATGAAAGAGGACCATATGAAGAACGGCCAGCTGAAGCCTGGCTATAATGTACAGATGGCGACCGAGAATCAGTTCATCGTGTTCTATACGATACATCAACGGCCGACCGATACCCGCTGTTTCGTCCCGCATCTTGAGAAACTTGCGGCATCCCGGCTTCCGATGCCGACACGTGTGGTGGCCGATGCCGGCTATGGCAGTGAAGAGAATTATCTATACGCCATCGGCGAGGAGAAGGAATCCCGTTTCGACTTCCTGATCCCCTATTCCACGTATCTGAAGGAGCAGACGCGGAAGTACAAAAAAGACATCAAGAATGCGAAGAACTGGACCTACGAGGAAGCGGCCGACCAGTTCATCTGTCCGCAGGGACGCCGTGTCCCCTTCAAGAAATACCAGGACAGGAAGAATGCATCCGGCCTTGTGCAGAGCTATAAGATCTATGAATGTGAAGATTGTGCCGACTGTCCTCTTAAAGCGCAGTGTACAAAAGCGAAAGGCAACCGGCAGGTCCATTGGAATCCAATCTACGAAGAAATAAAAGCGAAAGCCAAGACAGCCCTTGAATGTGAGACGAACAAAGACATCTACGCCAAACGGAAAGTGGAGGTCGAAAGTGTGTTCGGTCATATCAAGGGCAATCGGTCGTTCCGCGGATTTCTCTTGCGAGGCCTCGAGAAGGTCAACGCGGAATTCGGGATCGTGGCACTGGCCCACAACTTCCTGAAAGTGGCTGGCATCCGCCAGCCGCTTTCAGGAGGACCGGATGGAAAACCAAAAACAGGTGGAGAAAAACGATTCGTTTTTCTCCACCTGTTTTATTTTAGGGACTTATTGGACAGCCCCTTTTTCTTTGGAAAACAATGCATCTCTATTCCACTTCTTACACAACTGGAAAAAGTCAACGTTGATTATGAACATGTGTTCTGGGTATACTGGGAATAGAACAATTGTTCTTGATCAGGAGGGATGCGATATGCATGACAAGCTGCCGGACCGGACGATCATCTGCCTGGACATGCGGAGTTTTTACGCAAGCTGTGCGGCTGCAATCGAAGGGCTTGATGTAATGGAGACGCCGATTGCCGTCGTGGGGAATAAAGAGCGCAAGGGCGGTGTCATCCTGGCAGCCTCGCCGCCGCTGAAAGAGCGCTACGGCATCAGGACCGGCATGCGGCTGTTCGAAGTGCCGGATGAAATCCGGCTGATCGAGCCGAAGATGCAATTCTACCTTGATATTTCCATGGCAATCACCCGCCACTTGAACAATTATGTGCCGAAAGAGGCGATCCACGTGTATAGCATCGACGAGAGTTTCGTCGATCTGACGGGCACGGAGCGGTTATGGGGACCGCCTGAAGAGACCGTGCGGCGCATCCAGGACGAATTGGCCGATCAATTTCAGCTGCCATCCGCCTGCGGCATCGGACCGAATATGCTGCTCGCGAAGCTGGCGCTCGATCTCGAGGCGAAAAAGAAGGGCGTCGCCCGGTGGACCTACGAAGACGTTCCCGAAAAACTGTGGCCTGTCGCTCCCCTCAGCAAAATGTGGGGGATTGGCAGCCGTCTTGAGAAAAAACTTAACAATATGGGCATCTTCTCTGTCGGTGACCTCGCCCGCGCACCACTCGAGCAGCTGGAAGAGAAATTCGGTATCATGGGCAACCAGCTTTACCACCATGCCCACGGGCTTGACTTTTCTGATGTCGGCACGCCTCCGCTCGTCGAAGGCCAAGTGAGCTTCGGCAAAGGGCAGGTGCTGTTCCGCGATTATGAAAAGCGCGAGGAGATCCTCGCCGTCCTGCTTGAAATGTGCGAGGATGTCGCCATGCGTGCGCGCGAAGCGGGAAAAGCGGGCCGCACACTGCATCTGTCGGCCGTCTATTCGAAGCATGCGCTTGGCGGCGGGTTCAGCCGGTCCCTGTCCGTGCCAGAATCGACAAACGACACGCTTGTGCTGCACCGCATCTGCACCCGGCTGCTCGACGAATTCCACGACGGACGACCGATCCGGCGGCTTGCCATCAGCCTTTCGAACCTCGAAGACGAATACTCCATGCAGCTCAGCCTGTTCGATGAAAACCGGTGGCGCAACCGCAAACTGGGGGCTGCCATGGACAGTCTCCGGAAAAAATACGGCACGACCGCCATCCTGCGCGCCGCCAGCTACACAGACGCCGGCACCGCCAGGCAGCGAGCCCATCTGCTCGGTGGCCATGTCAAATGAAATGCCGTCCGGACCTGCCGGACGGCTGTCTTCGAACCTATAGGATGCAGGCAGTCGAATAACAAGGGATTCGATTTGCCGCATTTCTGCGTTCTTTGCGGAAAGGAAAGCAGGGCGCGGCGTACAGGCTGCGTCCCTCAGCCTGTTTCTGCATCACTTGCCATCTCGTTCACCGGAATTGCCGTTTCGCCGCAATTCCGCTACATCGCGCTCCAGCTTCTCGATCTTCTTCATCATCTCAGACGAATCCAGCGCACTGCGCACAATCCAGGAAAAGACGAACGATCCGATAACAAGGGCGAAAATGACTATGAGGATGAATACGGTTGCATCCAAGGAAATTCACCTTCTTTACAGCGGATATTGAAGATCCGCTTTACTGCTCTCAGTGTACATAGACTTCCAGATAAATGAAAGCGAAAGGAGAATGCCTCATGATCAGAGACAGGGGCCGCATGAAATGGACCGCCATGATGCTGCCGGAGCATATTGCAGAACTGCGTGACTGGCAGAAGGAGGACCGGCTTCCTCCGCGCCTGGAGCCGGATGAGCAGCAAATGGAGGAGTGGAATTACCTGATCATGGAAGCGGCTGGACAAGGAAATGCCCTCTCCATCGAATACTGGAAGGGGCAGGAGGTAGCCAGAGTGCTCGGTACGATCGGAAGAACCGATGCCATCAGGCAAGGATTCTCTGTTCATGATGCAGATGGACTACCACACTTCATCCCATTTGTCGACATAAAAAGTATTTCAGAAATCGAATAATTTAAGTTTCGTACCTTTTCGTTTGTTCAGTCTTTTGGTAGACTATTGAGTGGCAATAGAAAGAGAGAAGAGAGTAGGGGGAGTCTTTTGAAAGTATTACTGCAACTCAGCTGGTTCTTCAAGCAGCGCAAGAAACAATACGCCCTCGGCATCGCGGCGCTTGTATTCGTCTCCATCCTGCAGCTGCTGCCTCCGAAGATCATCGGCTATATTGTCGACGCCATAACGGAAAGCGAACTCACGTCGTCCATGCTTGTGAAATGGCTCATCATCCTAGGGGTGGCCGGCGTTCTGATGTACGTGTTCCGCTATTACTGGCGGGTCATGATTTTCGGCTCCGCCGTCCTTTTGTCCCGGACGATGCGTGAGAGATTGTTCAACCATTTCACGCGGATGTCGCCTGCATTTTATCAGAAGCGCCGGGTCGGGGACTTGATGGCTCATGCGACAAACGACATTAATGCAGTGCAGCAGACGGCAGGAATGGGGATCCTGACGCTCGTTGATTCCATTTCGACCGGCGGTTTCGTCGTCCTGACAATGGCTCTGACGATCAACTGGAAGCTGACATTGATCGCGCTGATCCCGTTTCCGTTCATGATTTTCCTGACGAGCTATTACGGCCGGCTTCTCCGCCGGAAATTCCGTTTTGCACAGGAAGCGTTCTCCAGCCTGAACGACAAGACGCAGGAGAGCATCTCAGGCATCAAAGTCATTAAGACGTTCGGACAGCAAACAGAAGATATCAAGGATTTTACGGACTTATCGTCAGATGTAGTGGAGAAGAATATGCGGGTCGCGAAAATTGATGCGCTTTTCGATCCGACCATCTCTGGAATTTTCGCAATTTCCTATATCCTTTCATTTGTTTTCGGAACACGGTTCATCATCGCGGGTGAGATGTCAATCGGAGATATGGTCGCATTCAGTACATATCTGGGCCTTCTCACTTGGCCGATGCTTGCATTTGGATTCCTGTTCAATATCGTGGAACGCGGGAATGCCTCGTACAGCCGGATCACCGAGCTGCTATCCGTCGAGCCTGAAATCCAGGACGTCCCGGGTGCTATCAGTGAACGGCCGGAAGGGAACCTGTATGTCGACATTGACAGGTTCACATTCCCCGGAGATGAAACTCCGGCGCTCCGCGATGTGCATTTCACGCTGAAACGCGGAGAGACGCTCGGCATCGTCGGCAAGACGGGGTCCGGCAAGACGGCGATCCTCAAGCTGCTTCTTCGGGAGTTCGAAGGATATGATGGCAGCATCGTCTATGGCGGGCATCCGATTTCCGATTATAAGCAGCAGAGCTTAAGAAGTTCGATCGGGTACGTGCCGCAAGATCACTTCCTGTTTTCGACGACCATCGCGGAGAATATAGCGTTCACCAATCCATCGATTGACCGGGAAGAGATTTATAAAGCAGCCCGGCTCGCTTACATTCATGATGATATCGAAGGGTTTGCGGAAGGCTATGAGACCATCGTCGGAGAGCGGGGCGTCTCGCTGTCAGGAGGCCAAAAGCAGCGGATCTCCATTGCCCGCGCGCTGATCATGCAGCCTGAGCTGCTGATTCTGGATGATTCGTTATCAGCAGTCGACGCAAAAACCGAAGAGGCGATCCTTGAGGCGCTCAAGAAGACGCGCACAGGGGAAACGACCATCATCACATCGCACCGCTTAAGCGCCATCCAGCATGCCCACAAGATTATCGTCATGGAGGAAGGGACGATCATCGAGGCCGGCACGCATGAAGAATTGATTGAATTGAATGGGAAGTACAAAGAAATGTATGACCTCCAGCAGCTCGAAGTGCTTGTGGAACAGGGAGGGGAGGAGTGATGGCCGTGGATAAACAGCAACAGCCGAAAATGACAGCAAAAGACCAATGGGTTGTGTTCAAGCGGCTCATGCGCTATGCGATCCCGCATAAGGCGAGCATCACAGTCGCCCTGATTCTTCTCATCTTGACGATCACGGGAAGCATTGTCGGCCCGCTTATCATCCAGAAATTCATCGATGACTATTTGACGCCGCTCAGCTTCCCGCGCAAGGAAGTGGCAATCCTGGCCGCAAGCTATATCGGCCTTCAGCTGTTCATTGTCATCGTATCCTATTTCCAGACACTCCGTTTCCAGGAGATCGCGCTGAAAGTCATCCAGCAGATGCGGATTGATGTATTTTCGAAAGTGCAAGGTCTAGGCATGCGCTACTTCGACAAAACCCCCGGGGGCAGCATCGTTTCCCGGGTGACGAACGACACCGAGTCGATCAAAGAGATGTTCGTCAGTGTTGTCGTCACATTCTTGCAGGCGTTCTTCGTCATCATCGGCGTATTCATCGCGCTGTTTTCACTCGATGTGAAACTGGCGCTGATGTCGATGGCACTCCTGCCTTTGTTCCTGATCGTCATCTCGGTATACCGGATGTACAGCGCGGATTTCTACCAGGATATCCGGGAGCGGCTCAGCCAATTGAACGCAAAGATAGCGGAATCGCTCTCCGGAATGGGAATGATCCAGGCGTTCCGGCAAGAAGAACGGCTTGCGAAGGAATTTGACAATATCAATGAAGGCCATTATAGAGCGGGCATGCGGAATATCAAATTCGACAGCATCCTGCTCGGACCATTCATCGATCTGCTGTATGCATTTGCCATCGTCTTCGTCCTTGGCTATTTTGGTTTCATGTCGCTGGAAAATGCGGTCGATGTCGGTGTCATCTACGCCTTCACGACGCTCATCGGACGATTGTTCCAGCCTGTGCAGCAAGTGATGCAGCGGCTGTCGATCTTCCAGCAGGCGATCGTCTCGTCTTCGCGTGTCTTCACGCTCATGGACGATCCCGATATGGAGCCGGCGCAGACAGGTGCGACGCAGCAGCCAATCAGGGATGGCGTCATCGAATTCAAGGATGTGACCTTCTCCTATGACGGCAAAAATGACGTCTTGAAGAACATCTCTTTTAAAGCGAACGCCGGGGAAACGGTTGCGCTTGTTGGCCATACCGGAAGCGGGAAGAGTTCGATCATCAATCTGCTCATGCGTTTCTACGAATATGGCAGGGGAGAGATCCTTATTGATGGCGTCTCCCTGAAGGATTATCCACAAGACGAACTGCGCAAGAAGATCGGACTCGTCTTGCAGGATCCGTTCCTTTTCTATGGCGACATAGAAAGCAATATCCGCCTGCATAACAAAGAAATGCCGGATGAAGATGTGCGCGCAGCGGCGGAATTCGTCCATGCGAATGAATTCATCGAGAAATTGCCGGATAAATACGCGCAGAAAGTGACAGAGAGAGGTTCCACTTTCTCAAGCGGACAGCGACAGCTCGTCGCCTTCGCCCGCACCATCGCGACCAATCCGAAAATCCTCGTGCTCGATGAGGCGACAGCCAACATCGACACAGAGACGGAAGTCGCCATCCAGGCAAGCCTTGAAAAGATGCGGAAAGGGCGTACGACCATCGCCATCGCCCACCGTCTCAGCACAATCCAGGACGCAGAACTCATCCTGGTCCTGCACCACGGCGAAATCGTCGAACGCGGCAACCATCAGCAGCTGCTCGCGCAGCGTGGCCTATATTATATGATGTACCAGCTTCAGAACGGACTGGCAGAAGACGCAATGTAATGATAGAGGAAAGGGCAATTCCGATAAGTTACGGGATTGCCTTTTTCGTGTGCGTGAATGTAGCGGATAGGCCTAAGTCAGACGGTTTGAGCCGTTTGAGGTGCATATTTTAATGTTTGCAGAAGAAGTGGACAGCCATATGAATGAGCCTGACGCACAGACGGAGAATGTATTGCTTCGTTTCGGCTCCTGGTTGCTTCTTAGGGAGGCGGCATTGCTTCCTAGCGCACAGGGATTGCTGCTTTTAACATGGAGGTTGCTTACTTTCGCTTGCCTATTGCTTATAATGCGGCTTGTATTGCTTCTTTTTCACGTCTGCCTTATGCTTGCCACCCTCCGCTTTAGAGGCATCCAGCTCCGGGCGGCAGGGGCTCGGGTCATAAGTCGAAGCTGCTGCGTCGCAGAAAACGCGACTCCGCATCTTCGCCTTATGCCTGTCGCCCCTGAGCGCCGCCCTCCGCTTTAGAGTGTTCAAAAACTGTTCACAGGTAAATTAGGCGTCATTTGTGCTGTTTTTTGATACGATGGGTTAGAGAAAGAGGAAGGGACGAGGATGATGGGTACTGATTTGAATGTGTTCCTGGCGTTCGGCGCTGGTTTCCTAAGTTTTATTTCGCCGTGCGTCCTTCCGCTATATCCGGCATTTGTCTCTTATATCACCGGGATGTCGATTGATGAGATGAAATCCGATAAGGGGCGGATGAGCCGGAACGGCATGTTACATACACTGTTTTTCCTGCTTGGATTTTCAGTCATATTCGTACTTTTAGGCTTTAGTACGTCGCTCGTGGGCGGTTTTTTTGTACAATACAAAGAATTGATTCGCCAGATCGGGGCGATATTTATTGTATTGTTCGGCCTCATGGTCATCGGATTATTCAAGCCTGAGTTTCTTATGAAGGAAAAACGGCTGCAGTTCAAGAACCGGCCGTCGGGATATCTTGGAACCGCATTGATCGGCCTGGCGTTTTCTGCGGGGTGGCAGCCTTGCATGGGACCGATCATCGGAGCGATCATCGGGCTTGCGGCATCCAATCCGGGTTCCAGCATGCTGTATATGATGATGTATGTTCTTGGTTTCGCGATTCCGTTCTTCGTGCTGTCGTTTTTCATTACGCGGCTCGGCTGGATACGTCGCCACAGCAATTTAATGATGAAAATCGGCGGTTATGTCATGATTGTCTTTGGACTATTGTTGTTCTTTGACGGAATCCAGTATTTGACCAGCTTGCTAAGCCCGATTTTCGGGGATTTCCAAGGATTCTAATGTAGTGGGAGGAACTGCCGATGAAAGAGATCGGATCATATGGGGAATGGGAGGCGGTGCTGCAGAGCGAACGCCGGCTCCTTCTGTTCGTGAAAACGGACCATTGTTCCGTCTGCGCGGGGCTTGCGCCGCAAGTTGAAGCGCTAGAAGCAACTGTCCCATTCCCATTTTATCAAGTGAATGCTGCCCGTGTGCCGGAAATGGCGGGCCAGCTATCCTTGTTCACTGCGCCTGTCGTCCTGCTTTTCCATGAGGGGAAGGAAGTGGACCGTTTTGCCCGCTTTGTACAAATGGAACAGCTGAAGCAGCGGCTGGAGCGGCTTGCGAAGTGGGGTGGCGAAGATGCTGAAGCTTGAGGAATGGATCGATTTTGTATTCAATAAGATCCCTTCCGTTTATCTGATAGTCGGATCTACAGTCATTTTTCTGTTCATGGGCATCATGGCGTTCATCGTACGCACCAAAGCGGCAAAACGGCCGATCACGCCGAAGCGGATCATCCTGCCGCCGCTTTTCATGTCGACGGGCGCCCTCATGTTCCTGTTCCAGGAATTTCGTGTGCCATTCCCGCAAGTGGCGGAAGCGGTGGGTGTCGGGCTGATCTTCTCGTTATTTCTGATCAAGACGACGAATTTTGAACAGAGGGACGGGCAGCTGTTCGTTAAAAAGTCAAAGGCGTTCCTCGTGATTCTCCTGACGCTATTGATTATCCGGCTCGTCGCTAAACTGGTACTCAGCAGTTCAATTGACGTCGGTGAACTTGGCGGCATGTTCTTCATTCTCGCGTTTAGCATGATATTGCCATGGCGGATCGGCATGCTCGTCAAATATTCGAATTACCGGAAGCGAAGCACCGCACTTGAACCGTAAAAAGCAGGCACCCGCGGAAATCCGGGGTGCCTGCCTTTTTATCTGTTCAATCAAAAAGATGCTGATACGGTGTCATGTCAACTTCCATGGACGTCAGTTTCTTGACCAGGAATTTATGGTCGCGTTTCGGCGTCGCAATGATATAGCCGCGGATGATATGGTCGAAACCAATCGTCTTCGCGCGGTCTTCCAGCGCGATCTGGCCGATCTTTGACGCGATTTTCTGCTTTGCCACGTCGCGGAACAATTCAGGAACAGGGCTGACGAGTTCATTCAACATGTTTTTCGCTTCGTCGTTCCATAGATGGAGCGACTTGTTCACGAAATGCTCCTCCCAGTCGAGCGTCGACTTGCCGTCTTCTTTCGGGAACACTTTCAGGAATTTCCGGAACATGAAAAAGCCGCCGATCGCAAACAGGCCGATCAGAATGAAGCCCCAAAAGAAGATGAACCACATAAACCAGTCTTGCACTTGCTTCACCTCTCCCTCGCTAGTCCCATTATAAATGGAAACGGCAAAAAATTCATCAACTATGTGCAGATGAATGCCCTTATACAGGCGATTGACATGGTTTCGCCACGGCTTACGGGGAATGCCGCCTTGTTTGAATAGATATCATCACCTATGATAATGTTAGAATGAATATGGAGGAGTCCGTTTATGAAGAAACCAATTGCATTTTCAGCAATCCTGTTAGGTGTTATGCTGCTCTCCGCCTGCGGAAGCGGGTTTAAGGCGGACCATGCCTATCCAGTTGAGTCCTTTGAATTCACCGATCAAAATGATGTACCCTTTTCTTCTGATGAACTCGACGGCACTGTATGGCTCGCTCAATTTGTGTTTACCAATTGTACTTCCATCTGCCCGCCGATGATGATGAACATGGCGGATTTGCAGGAGAAGCTTCAAAAGGAAGGCGTGGAGGATTATAAGATCGTCTCCTTCAGTGTCGATCCAGATCACGATACACCGGAAAAGATGAAACAATACTTGGAAGCGTTCGGTGTGCCGGATGAAAGCAAGTGGATCATGCTGACAGGCTATGACCTGAAAGATATCGAGGATCTCTCGGCCAACTCGTTTAAGATGCCCGTCATCGATGATCCGAATTCAGACCAGGTAATCCATGGCGGCCGCTTTGGACTGGTCAATCAGAAAGGCAAAGTCGTGAAGACTTATCTGGGAAGCGGACAGGGCGGACCGGTTCCCTATGACGAAATCGTCAGTGATATGAAAGCACTCATAAAAGAAGGCAAGTAAAGGAAAGGTGTGACAGCGTGAAGAAGAAAAAGAATAGAGGATTATCGATGAAGGCGAAGGCGGTTCTCATCATTTTGCTGGCGCCTGTCGCGGTAATCCTCTTCACGCTGACCGCCATCATCCTTATGGGGGTTCAGAACCCCGATCTTGTGAAGAAGTCGGCGAGCAGCCTGCTGGAATACCAGGACAAGCACACAGCGCTTGCCATGCCGGACGAGTATATCCCGATCTACAAAGCAGCCGCGAAGGAATATCATGTTCCGTGGACACTGCTCGCAGCCCATCACCGGGTCGAAACGCGTTTTTCCACAATGTCGACCCTTGTGTCCCCCGCAGGAGCGGAAGGACATATGCAATTCATGCCATGCACCTTTGTCGGCTGGAAATATCCAGGCTGCGAGGGTCTTGGGAAAGGGGAAATCCCTGAGAAGGACAAAACCGATCCAGCGGTCATTGCTAAATTCGGAGGCTATGGAGTGGATGCGAACGGTGACGGCATTGCCGATCCCTTTGATATAGAGGATGCCATTTTCAGCGCTGCCAATTACTTGTCGAAGAATGGGGCAGCGGACGGAAATATTGAGAAGGCGATCTTCCATTACAATCACAGTGATAAATATGTCGAGGATGTGCTGTTCTTTTTCAATGAATTCGAATCACAGCGACTTGCGCAGAAAGAGTAAAAACCCGCCGAAAAACGGCGGGTTTTTTAACTTTTTTATCAAGTTGTACGACGCATAGCTTTCAAGATCAAGCTCACAATAAACACCAGGATGATTGCACCTAGCAATGCTGGCAAGATATAAAAGTCCGAAACCTTAGGACCCCAATCACCTAGCAAAGTACCGCCAATCCATGCCCCGACAATACCTGCGATGATATTACCGATAATGCCGCCCGGAATATCCTTGCCTAAAATTAGACCAGCTAACCAACCGATGATGCCTCCGATAATTAAGAACCAAATAAAGCTCATTCCATTCATCTCCTTTTGAATTATGATGATTGCCTCTGTAGTATTTGTAATAACCGTTTCATCGATACCTCAAACATTTCGGCTTATATTTTGTGGAAGTAAAAGTAAAAGTAACGAATGGAAAGCTGGTACACCAACATTTCAAACCAGAAAGAAAGTCGGCAAAAAAGCGTTGACTTTCAACTTCTACAAATGTAGTATATGAATGTATTCTACAACTGTAGAGGAAGGGGGGAAGGACAGTGAAGAAACTGCCGGATGCAGAACTTGAGATCATGCTGCATATATGGGAAGCGGAAGAAGCAGTTACTCGCAATGATATTCAGGAACGCATGCAGCGGACAAAGCAGCTGGCTCCGACAACGATCCTATCTTTTCTGTCCAGATTGACGGCAAAAGGATTTCTGAGGATGGAAAAGGACGGCAAGAGCAATCGTTATTATCCTTTGATCAGCAAAGGGGAATATGCAAAGAATGAGAGCAAGACCATATTGGAACGTTTTTTTGGAAGCTCCGTAACGAACTTTGTAGCCCACTTGAATGAGAAAGAAGCAGTTGATCAAGCCGAGCTGAAAGAACTCAGGGAACTATTGGAGAGACTGTCAGATGAGGATGGGCAGAAATGACAGTGGAACAGTTGGCAGCCGCTATGATGGAAGCCTGTTTGACGATGTCAATTGCAATATTGATTGTCCTGGTTTTATCACGCCTCGTTGATAAAAGGTACAGCGCAAGGTGGAAGCATGCCGCATGGCTGATGATAGCCGTCAGACTGCTTCTGCCGTTCCCGGTCCAACTTCCGGAGACGCCTGCCGCACACAAAACAGACCTGCTAGTGCAGAACGCGCTGAACTGGCAAGAAGAAGTGTTCACCCATGCAGTATTTGGCCCGATTTCCGATGTGACAGATACCGATCAGACATATGGGACTCAACCAGCAGTAATTTCCTACAAAAAATGGGCGATCTTCCTCTGGTTTACCGGTACAATTCTGTTCCTTTGTCATGGAATGATCACTTACCTGCTTTTTATCAGAAAAGCCAGACGCGGGTCCTCTGAAGCGCCATCGAGTGCCCTTGCGATAGTAGAGCAAGTGAGGGAAGAGCTGAATATCCGCCGCCATATAACACTTAGACAAAGTCATATATCCTCTGGTCCATTGGTCTATGGCTTGTTCAAGCCGACGATTTTACTGCCAAGGGAGGGCTATTCGCCCGAAGAACTGTATGTCATCCTCCGGCATGAAGCCATCCATTGCAAGCGGCACGACATCGAGGCGAAACTGCTGATGCTGCTGGTACGGGGCCTCTATTGGTTCAATCCGCTTGTTCACTTCATGGCAACAAGATTCAATGAGACAATCGAGTTTGTCTGCGACGAAGCGGTGACGCGAGACAAGGGGCAGCGCTTCAAGAAGCGTTATATGGAAACGATCTTAAAGACTGCTGAAAGACACCATTCATCTTTATCCAGTTTAACTACATATTACAATGGAGGGCACAGTTTAATGAAAAAGCGTTTTTTACGAATGATGGAAAGCGAAAAGAAAAAAAGGGGATTTGGCACATTAGGGGCATTCGCGGTTTCTTGCTTACTGCTCGGTTCACTTGTAGCATGTGATGCAGGAGAGCCTGCGCAAAAACCCGACAAGAATCTACCGGCAGAAGAAAATACCACAGATGCCGGAACCGGGAATACAGACGGCAGTGCAAGCAAAGAAACTGCCGACATCTTGAGCATCCAGTCAGAGGCAGACAGATACCCCGAACTGGAGGATTTGATTATTAAGGAGCTGGATATTCCTAAGGACGATTTGAATTCAACAAGATATTACTATAACCATATCAACCTGACTGATGATAGCAAAGAACATATAATTGTCCTTGTCGTAGGTCCTTACACAAGCGGGAGCGGTGGAAGCACTGCGCTTATCGTGGAGAAGGACGGGGGACTCAAAACTATCCAGGAGCTCACTCTTATCCAGCCGCCGATCATCGTAAGCGATCATATGACAAACGGCTATAAAGACCTTGTCGTCTGGCAAGGCGGCGGCGGAGCGGAAGGCACCTATGTCGCGTTAACGGCGGACGATGGGAAATACACGACTGTAAATGAAGGAAAACCACTGGATGGACTGGATGGGATTACCGGAAAGGCGATCATTTCGGATGATCTGGCAAAGGATCTGGAAGAAGGAAAAGGCCTTTATCTCCAAGGAAATTAAAAAAGGATGGCGAAGCAACTTGCTCCGCCATCCTTTTTGTCATCTGATGATTTCTGCCCCAAGCGTATTCTCAAAGTGACGCAGCGCCCATTCATGTCCTGCGGGATCGAAACTGGCGACACCCTTTTCGTGCACCACAATGGAATAGCCAAGATTGTAGGCATCGACTGCCGTATGCAAAATGCAAATGTCCGTACAAACGCCCGCTAGATGGATTTCTTTGATGTTGCGGGCTCTCAGCCGGATATCGAGGTCCGTACCTGCAAAAGCGCTATATCGCGTCTTATCCATCCAGTGGATGTCCTCTCTATGTTCTTCATATAAAAGCCCTAGACTTCCATATAAATCCCTGCCGGCGGTTCCTTCTATATTATGCGGTGGGAACAATCGGCTCTCGGGATGATAAGGGTCAGCTTCTTTGTGAACATCCACTGGCATGATAACGAATTCATTTTCATCCAGGAACGACTTGGTCAATGATGTAATATAGCCTTCAAGGGCCGTGCCGGGTTCGCCGCATGTGAGGGCTCCGTTTTCTGCGACAAAATCATTTGTGTAGTCGATGACTAATAAAGCTTTTTTCAATCCATCCCACTCCTTTTCTGAATCACCGGTTTCTCCCGGTCTCTTTTATCATGCCATAAACCAAGAATAAATTAAAGACAGTTGTCAAGACACATAGAAGAGCCTCAAGGAACAAGCATTTCATATCAATGTCTTTAATTTGTAACCGATATCATTTAAAATCAAAGCAGTACGGCCTTAAGTCGTAGCAGCTGGACAATCTATCCTCATAAGCAATCACTTTTTCTTATGAAAGACTATAATTTTAAAGTATTTTACTTATGAGCGTTGCTGTACTATGATGGAGTAGAGAAAAGATGCTCGTTTACGGCCTTTTCAGCAGAAAAAGGAGGAATACCAAATGGCGAAAAGCAACTTGCACAATAGCCGGCAGTCGTTCGAGCTGAACGGCAAGACGTATAACTATTATCGTCTGAAAGCACTAGAAGAAGCTGGCATTGGTAATATTTCAAAATTGCCTTACTCAGTCAGAGTGCTGCTTGAATCCGTCCTGCGCCAACATGACGGATATGTGATCAAAGATGAACACGTAGAAAACTTGGCAAAATGGGGGAAAGATGCGGATAAGGACGCGGAAGTTCCGTTCAAGCCTTCCCGTGTAATCCTTCAGGACTTCACCGGCGTACCGGTTGTCGTCGATCTTGCATCTCTTCGTTCGGCAATGGCAGAGATGGGCGGAGATCCGGATAAGATCAATCCTGAGATTCCTGTCGACCTCGTCATTGACCACTCCGTACAGGTTGATACGTACGGCACAGCGGATGCGCTTCAGAAAAACATGGAGCTTGAGTTCGAGCGGAACGCTGAGCGCTACCAGTTCCTAAGCTGGGCGCAAAAAGCGTATGATAACTACCGTGCGGTACCGCCGGCAACAGGTATTGTCCACCAGGTGAACCTTGAGTACCTTGCAAGCGTTGTCCACGAAAAAGAAAACGAAGACGGCACATTCGAGACCTATCCGGATACGCTTGTCGGTACAGACTCCCATACGACAATGATCAACGGAATCGGTGTTCTTGGATGGGGTGTCGGCGGTATCGAAGCGGAAGCGGGCATGCTCGGACAGCCATCTTACTTCCCGATTCCTGAAGTGGTCGGTGTGAAACTTGTCGGCGAACTTCCGAACGGCACAACTGCGACTGACCTTGCGCTTAAAGTGACGCAAACACTTCGTGCACACGGCGTAGTCGGCAAATTCGTCGAGTTCTTCGGACCAGGCGTTTCCAAATTGCCGCTTGCAGACCGTGCGACAATCGCAAACATGGCGCCTGAATACGGCGCGACTTGCGGTTTCTTCCCGGTAGACGAGGAATCCCTTGACTACATGCGCCTCACTGGCCGTGATGAAGACCATATCAAAGTCGTCAAGAAATATCTTGAAGAAAACGACATGTTCTTCACACCGGAGAAAGAACATCCTGAGTATACGGACGTAGTTGAACTTGACCTTTCGAAGATCGAGCCGAACTTGGCCGGTCCTAAGCGTCCGCAAGACTTGATTCCGATGTCCGAACTTCAGAAATCATTCAATGACTCTGTCGTGGCTCCAGAAGGGAACCAAGGTTTCGGCCTTTCCCCGAAAGAGTTTGATAAGAGCGGTACAGTTGAATTTGCGGATGGCCGCACTGTCGGCATGAAGACAGGGGATCTTGCAATCGCAGCGATCACGTCTTGTACAAATACATCGAACCCGTACGTTATGCTCGGAGCCGGCTTGGTTGCGAAAAAAGCGGTCGAAAAGGGCTTGATGCCTCCAGCATATGTAAAGACTTCGCTCGCACCAGGATCGAAAGTCGTTACAGGCTATCTGAAAGATTCAGGCCTTCTTCCATACATGGAGAAGATCGGCTTCAGCCTTGTCGGTTACGGTTGTACGACATGTATCGGAAACTCCGGCCCGCTGCTTCCTGAAATCGAGAAAACGATTGTTGACAACGACTTGCTCGTGTCATCCGTCCTTTCCGGTAACCGGAACTTTGAAGGACGCATCCACCCGCTTGTGAAAGCGAACTATTTGGCATCTCCGCCGCTTGTTGTCGCTTATGCACTTGCAGGAACAGTCGATATCGACTTCGAAAAGGATCCGATCGGCCGTGCACAAGACGGTACAGACGTCTACTTCAAGGACATCTGGCCAACTACTGAGGAAGTGAAGGAAGCTGTCAAATCGACAGTCACTCCTGAATTGTTCCGTAAAGAATATGAGCGCGTCTTCACTGAAAACGAAGCTTGGAACGCCATTGAGACAACTGACGATTCCTTGTACGATTTCGATGAGAACTCGACATACATCCAGAACCCGCCGTTCTTCGAAGGACTTTCGAAAGAACCAAGCGACATCCAGGCTCTATCTGGCCTTCGTGTCATCGGTAAATTCGGCGATTCCATCACGACTGACCACATTTCACCGGCAGGGGCGATCGGCAAAGACACACCTGCAGGCAAATACTTGCGTGAACATGGCGTGGAGCCGCGTTACTTCAACTCCTACGGTTCCCGCCGTGGTAACCATGAAGTGATGATGCGCGGTACATTCGCAAATATCCGGATCCGCAACCAGATTGCAAAAGGCACAGAAGGCGGCTACACAACTTACTGGCCAACAAAGGAAATCTGCCCGATCTATGACGCAGCAATGCGTTACCAAGAAGACGGCACTGGACTTGCAATCCTTGCGGGCAAGGACTACGGCATGGGCTCTTCCCGTGACTGGGCTGCAAAAGGTACATCCTTGCTTGGCATCAAGACAGTCATCGCGGAAAGCTATGAGCGGATCCACCGTTCGAACCTTGTCATGATGGGTGTGCTTCCGCTTCAATTCCTGAAGGGTGAAAATGCTGAAACTCTTGGCCTGACAGGCGAAGAGGAGATCAGTGTCAACATCGCGGAAGGTGTGAAGCCGCGTGATATCCTGAAAGTGACAGCGACAGACAAAGACGGCAAAGTGACGGAATTCGAAGCGCTTGCCCGTTTCGATTCTGAAGTTGAAATCGACTACTACCGTCACGGCGGAATCCTGCAAATGGTTCTTCGCGACAAAATGAAGACAAACTGATCCACTTGAAAAGCGTCCGGGCAGCCGGGCGCTTTTTCAATTGGTGAAAACGGATTATTGCAGCCGTGTTTTGTATAATGGAAAGGAAGAGGTGATCAGATTGTTCATTGCAGAGAAAGAAATTGAAGTGAGATACGCGGAAACGGATCAAATGGGTGTCGTCTACCATGCCAATTATCTGGTCTGGATGGAAATCGGGCGGACCAGTTTAATCAAAAAACTCGGCTTCACGTATGCTGGTCTTGAAGAAAAAGGGTATTTATCTCCCGTGATCGATCTGTCCATTCAATACAAAGCCGCCATGACATATGGACAGGCAGCCACTGTGCGTACATGGATTGAGTCGCATGGCAAGCTCCGCACGGTTTATGGGTATGAAATTCTCCATGAAGATGGAACCATCGCAGCTACCGCGACAAGCGAACATATTCTTGTGAAGAGAGATAATTTCCGGCCGGTCCCGCTGCGCAAGGTCGATCCAGCATGGGATGCGAAGTATATAGAAATCCAGAAGGCGCAAGACTGATGGCATTTGGCATTAAGCGGGCAGAACTTGTAGCCTGGAAAGAGGAAGTTGCAGCGGGACGCATCGCCTTTCTCACCCATTATTGGCTTGATGACCGGTTTCCCGGGTGTAAAACGGTCACAAAAGCGGGGTGTGCCGATCTGGAAAAGTTAATCGAATGGGGCAAGAAGTATGGACTCAGACCTGAATGGATCGATCATCGGGCGGATTATCCGCATTTCGATCTGTTTGGAGAGCGGGAAATGGAAATTCTCCGTTGCGAAGGAAAGGCCGATCAGCTTGCACGGTTTTATCCATAGAGGACGAAAAATGAAGAGGCGCGCCTAGCGGCAGTCCTTCGTTTTTCGTCCTTTTCATTTACAGGCATTTGCCTACCTTGCCAGCCGGGAAAAAACATATACTACAATAGCCCTTACCGGAATGGAAGTGATCTTTCTGAAATCGATCATCTTCATCGAAACGTCCAGCTTTGGACCAGCCAGGGATGCAATGATCGCCTCACGAAAACTGGGCTATGCTGTCATCCTTCTTACAAAGAGAAATAAATATCGCAGCGATCCCGAACTCAACACGATCTGCATGAAAATAAGCGTCCTTCCCGATCTGACAGAGGAGGTCATCAGGGAAGAGGCACGAATCGAGGGGCCCGGTGCAAAGGCGATCATCAGTTTCATCGACCCGTATATTTCTCTGGCAGGCCGGCTTTCCAATGAGATTTGCGGCACAAAAGTCTCCGCACATGCTCTTCAAATCATGGAGGACAAAACCGAAATACGGAGGTTGCTCAATACGTCAGCCCTCAACCCGGCATATTCATTTCACAAAGAAGCTTTCACTTCGTTTCCCGCGATTGTGAAGGCCACCGCCTCACGGGCATCACGCCATGTACTCCTCGTAAGAGACCAAAACGAATTGGATCGGGCATGGCACATCTTGCGGCCTGCCGGACAACGCATGGTGGAAGCATACATAGATGGCACCCAGTACTTGGTGGAAGTACTCGTTGCGCAAGGAAAAGTACGCTTCATGGCGATTGTCATACAGGAATTTGACGAAGAGAATGAATTTATTGTAACCGGCTATAGGGCCGGAATGCCGATACCATGCGATACAGGGCAATCCCTTGACGAAGCGGTCCATTCACTTATCAGCAAGCTTGGAATCCTTGAAGCAGCGTTTCACATTGAACTTCGCCACTCATCAACAGGCTGGAAGATCATCGAAGTGAATCCTCGCATGTCGGGCTATGCCATGATGGACTTTCTTAAAGAGAGCTATGGTGTGGTTTATCCAGCAGAAGTGATCCGGATGATGGTCGGGGAACTGCCTGAATTGCAGAAAGTAGAGGCGCGGCCATCTTATATGGCTTGCCTGACGGTAAAGACACATGGATATTTCCTTGGTGCAACCGGCATCCAGCAAGCAAAGGATTGCACAGGAATCAGCAGCGCAATCGTGACAGCACGGCACGGTGATCTCGTTATGCCGCCTCTGTCGATGGGCCGGAGATACGGGTATGTGGTCGCTTTCGGTGAAACCACCAAAGAGGCAAAAGACAATGCGGTAAACGCAGCAAAATGCATCGTATTCCATATTGAACCGATCATTTAGGAAGGAGGGATGGAATGCAGCGATGCCGTATGTGTGAAGAGATGCGACTATTGTATAAAGAACAGCAATCATTAGCCGGATTGGACCGTTCTAAATTCATCCAAAGACTGAAACCGTATGATTCCATTCCTTTTGAACTGGTACTAGGAAACGGAAAATTTGAAGCGTTTCACTTAAACGGCCGAACACCTTTTTTTAAGCTTTCGGAACTGGATGAACAAACGGGCCTGGCGGTTCTTGAAATGCTGGAACCCGTCGATATGGAGGGAAGACCAGCAGCCGATCCTGACACATTCTATACGCTCCGGTGCACCGGCAGCACAATCTCTCTTCTGCCTTGCCGTTTCACCCGTATACAGCCGCTGCCAATCGAATCGATCGGCCGCCCCTTTCCGATCAATGAAATAAAAACATGATGAAAACGCCGTTTCTATGCGCTTGTCCGTTGCAAGCTCCCTTTCCTTCGAATGTATTAGAGTAGTATGCATTCAAAGGAAAGGGAGTTGGGTTATGACAGTCATTGGGATGCTGCATCATCGCAAAGATCCTGAAACAGTCATCAAATCATATGCGTATGCAGCAGTTGCAAAAGCAGAAGGGGCGACATTCTACTATTTTACCCCAGGCGGCGTGAATTTTACGAACCGCTCGATCCGCGGACAAGTATACGAGAACGGCAAGTGGCGGGAAAGCATCATGCCGTTTCCGGATGTCATCTATAATGCTGGAAGTCCTGAGAAGCTCGCCCGTTCCAAATCAATCATTGAAAAATTAAAGAAAGAGATTCCGTTTACAACACATTCCATCGGAAATAAGTGGAGCGTGGCAAGAAGACTGAAAGAAGCGAAAGACTTTGCTGGTTACTTGATCCCTTCAGAAACTGTGAAAAGTGCTGAACAGCTGTTCAAATTCATGGAAGCGTTCCCGAAAGTCGTTTTCAAGCCGATTGACGGCAGAAAAGGGAAAGGAATCTACTTCTTTGAAAAAGACGATAACGCCTTCCGTGTCACTGTCGATTCAGCTACGTCCACCTACACGGAAAACAGGCTTGCGAAGCTTGTGGAGACGAAGTGTAAGGAAGGCTCCTACATTCTCCAGCCATATATCGAATCGGTGACAAAGTCGGGCCAGGCATTCGATTTCCGTCTCCATGTCCAAAAAAATGGAGAGGGTGAATGGGTGATCACGACCATCTACCCTCGAGTGGCTCCGCAAGGCTCTATTATTGCTAACATAAATAACGGCGGCTTTACAAACTATCTCGATCCTTTTCTGGAGCAGGAGTTCGGCAGTGAAGCATTCAATATCAGAAAAAGACTCGAGTATTTCTCCCTCTCGCTTGCCCGACATCTGGATGAGCTGCAAATGGTGAAATTCGGGGAAGTGATCGATGAAATTGGAGTCGATGTAGGGATGGACATGAACCAAAAGTTATGGATATATGAAGTGAACTGGCGGCCAGGTTGTCCGCCTGCATTCTATTTGGAGCTGGACGTCGTGAAAAATGGCATCCGGTATGCGATGTACTTGGCGAAGAACATGAAAAAAGTGCAGGAAAAGATCAGGCAGGCAAAACGCAATTCTCTTGGAGAAAAGGATAGGATGCCGGTCATAGGCATAACAGGCAGCGCGGGGAAAACGACGACAAAGGCATTCGTCGCTTCCATCCTCTCAAAGAAATGGAATGTGTTTGAATCGAAGGATTACTGGAACACGACCGAACATACAAAACAGCATGCGGCCCTTATCACGCCGGAAACAGATGCCGCTGTACTGGAATACGGAATGGCATATCCGGGTGTCATCTCGGAGCATTGCAGCATCATTCAGCCGACAATCAGCATTGTGACAAACGTAGGCCATGCGCATATCGGGAATTTTGGCGGCGATCCGCGCGGAATTGCCAAAGCGAAATCGGAGATCATCCATGGGATGGATCAGCATGGCATTTTAATCGTAAATGCGGACGATGACAATTCACGCATGCTAGAAACTGAGAATTTCAAAGGGAAGATTATTACGGTGGGTATCCGGAAAAAAGCTGATTTCAGAGCATACGATGTGAAGTATGTGGACGGGGGGATGGCGTTCAAAATGCGGTTGGGCGGCAAGGAGACAGAGCTCTTCATCCCGATCCTCGGCGAACATCATGTATATAATGCGCTGAATGCGGTCGCCGTGTGCAGCCTGCTCGGCTTCTCTGAAATCGACATCAAGCTCGGCCTTGTCTTCCGAAAACCGCCGCGCAGACTGACAATCTATGATCTCAAGGACAATATGACCGTAATCGATGATACGGTCCACTCCCATCCAGAAGGGGTCAAGGCGGCAATTGATGTTCTGGTCAATATCGCAAGACAGCGTAAAATTGCCATCATCGGACAAATGCGGGAACTCGGGGATCTGCGGGAAGCGCAGTATGAGAAGGTCGGCAGATATGTGCAGGAGCAAGGGATCGATGTTTTGATCACATACGGATTCCGCACGGAAGAAATCGGGGAAGCCGCCAGGAAAGCCGGTTTTCCAGCCAGCCGCATCCATCATTTCACAGACCGGGAAAAGCTGCATGCACTGCTCTCCAAACTTGTCCGAAAAGACGATACGATTCTTGTAAAAGGAGCCAGCAAGACGAATATGTTTGATACGGTGAAGTTTTTGGATCAGACTTACAGGAAATGAATAACGGAGTTGTCCACAAAGACGAAAATCGCCAGAACCGGCACGCTTTCCGTGGGCACGGCTCAAGCCTCCTCGCTTCGCTGCGGGGTCTTGAGACTCGTGCTGTTCCCGCAGGAGTCGGCCGTTTCTGGCGATTTTCTATATCCTCTTGAAAAATATTTCTTCAAGTCCTTGCAATAAGTACTATACTTTCTGGACAGCCCCATTATTCATGCGGCTGCAGGCATCGATGCAATGGCAAACTGGCGGAAGAGAAGCGTGTTCTCACTTCTCTTCCGCCAGGTGAAATGTGATTTCCCCAGCCGCCGTAACAGCATTCGACCGGGCTTCTTTCAGGTTTTCGCCGGTTGCGATGACATAGGCATATCGATGTCCCATGGAAAGCGGGGGAATGAGCAGCGTGCCTTTCCTCGGTTTCACATACACTTCGATGACACCTTCCGACTTTCTGGCCCTTCCTTTTCCGGTCACCCGTTCGAGGATGCCTTTTTTCGAGACGATCACATGATGGGTATAGACATGACGCTTTTGTTTCGGCAGCAAATCAGGAGCTTCCCCAAGGTACAGTTTAATTGTCTCTTTGACCAGATTATATCCAAAAGCGGCTTGCAGCATTTTATTCATCGCACCGCCAGAGATGCGCGGATTAATCTCAATCATCTTCCAGCCTCGGCTGGTCTGGCGCAGTTCAATGTGCATGGAACCGTATTGGATGTGGAACCGTTCGACGATCGTCTCTAAAATCTCCTCGATCGGCTCCTTCAAATGAGGAGGGATGTCAGTGATGACTCCGTATCCCGTGATGATAAACCGCTTGCCTTTGGTCACTTCCTGCTTCAGAAATCCCGCAATCTGCGCCTTTCCTTCATAGACGACCGCTTCCACCAGATATTGTTCACCAACGACATACTCTTCCACAATGACGGGCTCGCCAGGCCACCTCTTCGAAAGAATTTCCATGAACTTCAGCAGCTGATCGGGTGTCTCGGCGAGCATGACATCCTTGGACCCTGTGGAATGCGGTGATTTAACAATGGCCGGCAAAGGGAAATTCAGATCCTCTTCATCAAACCACCCGATAAGTTCCGGACTGACCAGATGATATTCAGGAGTGAAAGGATCGTTTTTAAGCAAATCACGTGTACTTGCCTTATTTTCCATGATCGTCAGTGATGCTGTATCTGTCAGATTGCTGCAGTATTCGTCTCGCAGCGCAGATGCCACATGCACGTAGGAGTCGACAAAACTGACGATCAAGTTAATTTCATGTCCCCGGTCGATGAGCGCTTGAGTCGCTTGGCGCATCGCTCCTTTATCATCCACATCGCAGAGGATCATTTCATGTACGTCTTCATATTCTTCCCGCTGCATCAGCTGGCGTTCGTTCTTTGTCAACAAAACCGTAAAATAACCAAGCTCTGCGGCCGCCTTGATCGCTTCGCGGCTGGAGCCCGATTTGTTTGTTCCGATGAATATGATAGTTTTCAACAAGCCCACTCCTTATATACAAGCAAAACATCATTCCTTCCTATCCTATGTACATGCATCACTGCTGCCATGGTTCATTTCCCCGGAACTGCAGCATTAAATGAGGGCATCTTTAAGGCACCTGTCCAAGCGGAGCGAAAGCGCTACGCATATGCTAAGGCATGGGAAAGGAGTGAAGGAAAAAATGAAGCCTCTTACGGCAGCTGACATCGTACGAATGCTTGGCGGCACGCTCGAACAAGGATCTGAAGAGATCATTATCAGGCACGGCGCTTATCGAATCAAACAAGTGAAACAACCTCATACCCTTTTATTCACGAAGGTCAATATTGTCGATTGGGAAAGGCTTCGTCCTTTTTTTCCCCTTGTCCTCGTCACGGATACGGAAGCGGGGGATAACCGTGGGCTTGAGGGTCTTACAATCATCCGTGTTCCTGATGCAGACCTTGCCTATTGGACCTTTGTGGACGCATACCGGAATCTTTTTGAACTCCCTGTCATCGCTATTACCGGCACAAGCGGAAAGACGACGACGAAGGAGATGATCAAGCATATTCTCTCAGCTGATAAGCAGATTGTCGGCACGAGCAGCAGCAACAACTCACGAACCGCACACCTTCATTATCTACTGAGCATAGATGACAAAACGGACGCGGCCGTTTTTGAAACGGCTGTCGGTGCACCGGGGGATATTCTGAATGCCGCGCGATTTTTCAAGCCGACTGTCGGCATCATCACAAATATCGGCACCCACCATTTAAACTACTGCACGACGATCGAGAGCTATATAGAAGCGAAATGCGAAATGTTCGGGGCCGTTTCTCCAGGCGGCCGAGTGATTCTTAATTTGGATGATCCGGTCATTGGAAATCTGGAAAAGAGTAAAATCACAAGAGAAATCATTTCCGTCTCTACGCGGGTCCAAGCGGACTACAGGGCCGAACAAGTGAGTTATGCGGAGGGCGGGATGCAGTTCATCCTTCGTGAAAAGGGAAGGAGGCACCGAGCCTTTGTGCCTGGGTACGGTGAACATCAAGTGCGCAATGCACTTTGTGCGATTGCCGCATCGATACAGGCAGGAGTGAAGATGGAACATGCCATCTCACGGATCGCCACTTACAAACCGTTGAATAAACAGCTGCAAATAAGAAGAGGAAAAAGCGGCTCAATGCTTATAGATGATACATGGAGCCTTACGACAACGTCTCTTGAGGCGGCGCTCGGCGTCCTCGGAGAACTTGGGCGAGGAAAGAAGAAAGTAGCAGTTGTCGGAACGATCACCGATCTAGGCTCCTGGGGCTATACGATCCATAAAAAGGCGGGCGATATGCTGGCGGCAAGCGGCATCGATTGCCTGGTGACGGTAGGCAAACATGCGGCCATCATGGCGAAACAAGCCATCGCCCGAGGAGGTATACAAGTGATATTCGCTTTCAACAGCCATCAGCGCGCAATCGATTTGCTTGGGCAGATCATCGATCAAGACACCGTCGTCCTGGTAAAAGGGGATATGTACAGCAAATCGATCGGACTGATCGCAAAAGCACTGCAAGATGATGGCTGACCGCATCTCGCAGTTCCCAAGGAAGGATGGGACAAACACCGCGGCATTCGATGGGGAGTCTCCATACCGTATAGTATCGATATAAAAAGGAGGTATATCTATGGGAACAGTTTGTCCTTGTGGCGTCAAAGTGAATGCGAGATCCGAGAATAATCGAGTCTCTTTTGAAAAGGTGCCTTATATGGTTTGCGGAAATCTGCATTATACAGCTGATGTGTGCGTGGCCTCACCTGGTGCCTCCACTTTATCGCTGGTTTTTACAGACAGCCATCCGAAAGGCAAATTCAATTTCACTTTTCATGCCACAGCGTTTACATCAATTACTTGTGAAGGTAATAACAATAGATGCCACATCAGCATCCGCGGCGAGGGAGTTGTGAATGGCGCCACCTATCCATTCCATGCAATCTTCAGTGATCTTCCATCGGGAGAAAAGGCGGATATTGTTACGGAATTTGAGATTATCGGCTTTTTTGATCAGCTCGGTCCTGCATATGTCAAACAAGGATCGGTCGTCGCGCTAGGCTGCATGTAAGGCAGGGGAAAAGAAAACAGGGGAGGTGACGGAATGGGTTGGAATTTCGACTGGCACCGGACAGGAAAAGATGAGGCGGAGCGCATCGTCACTATGCGGAAAGGAAAAGAACAAGGGATTTGGAAGATTGCCTCAATCACCGGCGGAAGACTATCCAAAATAGGAGATATCTTTACTCGTCTACGCCTGTCTGCAGTCAACGCCTATCTGCGAGAAGAAGCGGCGCTTGCTGTGAAGCGATTCCCCCATTGCCGCACCGTCACCTTCACCATCTTGCATGGCGGTTACAGGCAGATCCGGATAAAGAACAAACGATTGCATTTCCGCAACAGCAAATGGACTCAGTATCTGCTATTAAAAGAGCGGACCCGGCTCCTGCCTTACTTGCCTGAGACCGACTATTGCACGAGGAAACAGGCAGCCTCTTTTCTTCAGGCATACCGGGAAATCATTCTAAAACCATGCGTTGGCCAGGAAGGAAGAGGCATCATTGAGCTGATCAAGCGGGGAGCTGAACATTATGAAGTCCGCTGCTGGGATGAAGAGCATTTCTGCTTTTCATTCGACGAAGCATACGATCTGATCGCCGATCGGTATATGGCAGGGAAGCCATACATTGTGCAGAGAAAGTTACGGCTTGCGGAAGTCGATGGCAGTCCGTTCGATCTGCGCATACTCATGCATAAGACCCCGTCCGGATGGGTACAGGCAGGATCAATCGCAAAAGTAGCGGCAGACCGCTTCTTTGTCACCAATGTTGCAAAACGTCTGCTCTCTTTTGAAGAAGCCCTTGCCCAGTCCACGGTTTCCCATCTGTCCGTGACCTCATTAAAAGACCGGATCGGAAGATTGTGCATCACTGCTTCCAGGCAGCTTGAAAAGGAACTTCCCGAGCCGGATCTGATCGGTTTTGACATAGCCGTCACCCAGTGCGGAAGCGTGTTCATCCTGGAAGGGAACTTCATGCCTGACATTTCCATGTTCCGTTCTTTGCCTGACCGTGACATATACGAAAAGATCCTGCGCAGGCGCACCCGGCTTGCGAAAGAGGGGAGGTAGAACTGATGCAACCGATACATGTACAGACCGTGCGCAAATCACTGGGCGGAATCCTTGTTCACGGAAACGAAAATTTCAGGATCCATCATGCTGTCTATTACGGCCGACAGGAACACAGGCGGACACACACATTGCTTTTTATCAACAAAAGCACTGAAGTGGACTGGGGAAGTCTAGAGAAGAAAGCACCGTCGCTTGTCATCACTGATCTGGCTGAAGAGATGATCGAGAAACGGAGCGGCATCACGGTTGTCCGTGTACCTAGCCTGGTACAGGCGTATTGGGCCTTTATCGATTATTATCGCGGCCTGTTCTCGATTCCTGTCGCTACTGTGACAGGCACGTGCGGCAAGACGACTGTGAAGGAAATGATCAGACATATGCTGGAAAAAGATAATAAAGTCGCAGCCTCAGAGAGCAGCAAAAATGAGCCGCGACGCTCCTTTCCATACTTACTGCAAATAGACAAGAAGACCGATGCGGCTGTATTTGAGCATGGGCTCGGAAATACCGGCAATATCAAACACCAGTGCCTGATCTACAAACCGACAATCGGAATCTTGACCAATATCGGTGTCCATCACCTGGACGGGTGCGGCAACCTGCAAGGGTATATCCGTGCAAAAGGCGAAATAGTCGGCGGCATCGCTCCCGGTGGGACACTTATCTTGAACGCCGACGATGAAAACACGAAAAAAGTGTCGCTAGCTCCGTTCAAAGGGAAGAGGATCATCCGTTTCGGTATCCATGAATCATGCGAATTCAAAGGATCCGATATCCGCTATACAGCAGATGGCATGGCCTTTTCTTTGATCCATGAAGGCAGGACCTATTCCGCTTTTGTACCAGGTTTCGGCGAACATCAAGTGGCAAATGCACTGGCTGCCCTTGCCGCAATCAGCGAGATGGGATATTCAATCGAAGACGGAATCATGCGCCTAGCCACGTTCCGCAATCCGGAAAGGCATCTGCAAGTGATTAGAGGAGTCGGGGGATGCACAATCATCGATGATACCTGGACAATCAATCCGACATCTATCGAATCGGCCCTCCGTGTAGTAGGAGAAATCGGAAAAGGGAAGAAAGTCATTTTTGTCGTCGGCGACATCAACCGTCTCGGGGCGTATGAAAAGAAATATCATCAGGAAGTCGGTGAGCTGATTGCCTCCCACCAGATCGACATGCTGATCACAGTAGGCAGCAAGGCGGCTGAAATCGCAAGACAGGCTAAAACGAGCGGCAGTATGGCAGATATCCGCATGCTCCCGAATGCGGACCGTGTCCGAGAGCTGATTGCCGGAAAGTTAGATAAAGACACAATCATTCTAATCAAAGGCCCGATGTCCAGCAAAGGGCTGATCGATGTCGCAAAGAAGCTGAGAGAATGAAAAAAAGTGGAGGCCGTTGCCTCCACTTGATTACTTGATGCGACGGGCAGAGACAAAGTTTGCTTTTGCCCATGCCGACAGCATGCTCTCCGACTTAACCCCGGTTTCCCGTAGGGTGATGAATCTGTTATTGCCTGCATATATGCCGGTCCGCGTAATATTCTTGCCTTTATCATCAGAAGAGAACAGCAGCAGATCGCCTTCTTGAAGTGATGTCCTGGAGACCGCAATCCCTTTTTTCGCTTGCTGCGCGGCAAGTTTCGTCGACAAGTCGATGCCGTGTTTTTTGTATACGAAATACGTAAAACCGGCCGGTGTGAATGTAAGCGAACCTTCGCTGTACGTATAGCCGAACTTTGCATGTCCCGCGAGAGAAGACGCGTAGGAAGCGATTGAAGCGCCGCTTGACGCGGATTCTGTAGATGGCTTCACGACAGGTTTGCCAGCTTGGCCTGAAGGTGAAGAAGCTGATTGGCTTCCTAACCGTTTTGCTGTGATGAAATGATTGTCATAATAGTCGACAAGCATGACGCGTGACTGCACTTTGCCTGATGACGGAACAATCAGCCGGTGTTCTCCTGCATAAATGGCAGCCAGGCTAGGAGTCTTGGAACCTGTCGAGCTGTTGAAAAAGACTAGATCCCCTTTTTGCATTTGGGCGCGGGAAACCGTTGTGCCTTTCGCCATTAGAGACTTCAGGTCAGATGCGCCAAGGTTGGATCCGTTTTCACTGAAAACCTGGTTGATGAACGAAGTGTTTGTGAAGCGGGAAGCTGCGGCATTTGTCACATTTCCAATTGTCGCTTTGCTCTTCAGCTCAAATGCACTCGAAACGATCCTGTCTCCGAACGTCTTATTCGACGGTAATAGCGCGGGGATGACCCGCCGTGCACCTACGTAGTTTTCACTGTAATACGGTTTGCTTGCCATATCCGTTATGACGATATTCTGCTTTGGATCGGCCATCTGGATAACCTTATTATCGCCGATATACATGACGACATGATCCGGATCCGTTCCGGTTTTTTTCGCTTTGAAGAATAGCAGATCGCCTTTCTTCCACTGTCCTTTTGCAACAGGCGTTCCTTGCTGTATCATGAAATCCTCATTATACGTGGCAAGATCGACACCGTTTTTCTCGAACACATACATAAGGAAAGAAGCGCAAGAGAATTTATATGGGTACGTATCCTTGTATTCAGTATTGCTGTATGTCGCTTTGCCGATCAGGCTTTTTGCCGTCTGGATCAATTGATCCGCTTTAGCGTCTGCACTAGTGACAGATTGAGTATTCACAGCGGCAGAAGCATGATCAGCCGGAAAAGCCGGTACGGTGATTGCACTGACGCAGCACGCGGCAGCAAGGGCTGCTGTCCAAACTTGTTTCTTCATGAAAACTTCCTCCCAGTCGTCTGTTTTGTTGACGACATTACCGTACCATAGAAAAATTCCGGTTCGACAAGGGAATTATTTCCTCGATCAAGCAGGAAGCGGGCGAATCCCTTTGTAAAGGGGCTCGTCCGCTTCATTACAGTTGTATTACATTCCATGCATTGGAAATTAAATGCACCGACTAATATGGGCTCATGCCTTTTCGTATGAATACGTCAATTCATGAAGCACAGGGTCAAAGTTCACGTGCAAGTCATGGCCTGCAAAAAACCATACATCCCGCTGCTCCACATAGAAATCAATTCCGTCTTTTTCCGTCCGGACGACCGCTTCATCCGGCTCTTCTTTCATGACACCGAGGGAAAAACCTTCATGGAGCGGGCTCGCACCGCCGTATCTGGCGAAAAACTTGATATGATCACCTGCTCTAGCATCCATTTCGTCACGGAACCAGTCAAGCGCCTCGTCTGATAATACGATTTTCATCCAGGAGCACCACCTTTCACTTTGCCTTATTGTATTACAGCCACTTCACTTTTGGCTCGGTTCCGGCTTTGATCCTGGCTATGTTTGCCCGGTGCCTGTAGAAAATGAAAATCCCCATCAGACCTATTATAAGAAGAAGATAGAAGTCTCCAGTGACGGCAAAAAAGACAGCCCCATAAATGACGCCGACTACAGCGACGATCATGGACGACAGCGATACGATCTTTGTCAGCTTCAAGGCGAGCAGGAATGTGAGTAAAACGAGTAAAAATACTGGCCAATGATAGCCTAATAGAACGCCGCCTGATGTTGCGACAGCCTTGCCGCCTTTAAAATTGGCGAAGATGGGGAAGATATGGCCAAGAACAGCAAAGAAACCGACGACGAGCGGCTGGATGCCCGCATCTTGGAAGTAGGGAAGCGAACATAACAGGACCGCCGCAGTTCCTTTCAGAATATCCATGAGCGTAACTGCGATGCCGGCCTTTTTGCCGAGCACACGGAATGTGTTCGTCGCACCAAGATTCCCGCTGCCATGCTGGCGGATATCCATCTTATAAAAGAGTTTCCCGATCCAAAGTGCAGAAGGGATGGAGCCCAGCAAATAAGCCAACCCTAGCAAAATTGCAATTTTCATAGCGTATCCCCTTTATTGTTTTGCGTTATTGTAAGTGTAGCAGAACCGTTTAAGCGGGACAATGCCATTTCACAGCGAACGGGGGATTCTTCCATCATCCGATTGCATAAAGCCGGTTTGTTCTATACAATTAATGGGCGAGCTTACGGGAACGTTGATTTGACAAGCTTTCCGGGAAGCGATACGATAAGTAAAAAGAGAACATCCGTTTGATGGGGGTTGCAATTTGGCAAAGACAAAAGAAACGTATATGTATGACGACGATGCGATCAGCGTACTCGAAGGCTTAGACGCGGTCCGGAAACGTCCCGGCATGTATATCGGGTCGACGGATTCACGCGGTCTGCATCATCTCGTCTATGAAATTGTTGATAACGCGGTCGATGAAGCGCTTGCAGGCTTCGGACATGAAATTGACGTCACACTCCATAAGGACGGCAGCGTCAGTGTCCGCGACTACGGACGCGGCATGCCGACCGGGATGCATAAAATGGGAAAGCCGACAACGGAAGTCATCTTCACTGTCCTTCACGCCGGCGGTAAATTCGGCCAAGGCGGCTATAAGACGAGCGGCGGCTTGCATGGAGTCGGCGCTTCTGTCGTCAATGCGCTGTCCGAATGGCTGGAAGTGACCATTTTCAGGGACGGCAAGAAATTCCGCCAGCGGTTCGTGGACGGCGGAAAGCCTGCCACGACGCTCGAAGAGATCGGAACCACGAGAGAGAAAGGGACACTCATCCACTTCAAACCTGACCCGGAGATCTTCTCTACAATCAAATATCAGTACGATACCCTTGCGGAACGGCTGCGTGAATCTGCGTTCCTTCTGAAGGGGCTTAAAATAATTCTTTCAGAGGAAGAACCTGAAAAACAGGAAGTTTTTCATTATGAAACAGGCATCAAAGCGTTCGTATCATATCTCAATGAAGAAAAAGATGTCTTGCATGAAGTCGCTTATCTGGAAGGCGTTGCTGAAGGCATCGAAGTCGAATTCGCTTTCCAGTTCAGCGACGGCTATTCAGAGACAATCCTTTCATTTGTCAATAATGTCCGAACGAAAGACGGCGGGACACATGAAACAGGCGCTAAGACGGCAATGACGCGCGTCTTCAATGAGTATGCACGGAAGACCGGCCTCTTAAAGGATAAAGACAAGAATCTGGACGGTTCTGATGTCCGGGAAGGGATTGCTGCGGTCGTCTCCGTACGTATACCGGAGGAGATCCTTCAATTCGAGGGCCAGACAAAAGGCAAACTTGGGACGAGCGAAGCACGTACGGCGACTGACAGCATCATTTCCCAGCAGCTCTTGTACTTCCTGGAGGAGAACGCGGAGCTGAGCGCAAATCTGATCCGCAAAGCGGTCCGTGCCCAGCAGGCGAGGGAAGCCGCACGGAAAGCGCGGGAAGACGCGAGGACCGGAAAAAAACGCAAAAAATCCGATACGCTGCTTTCGGGCAAATTGACGCCTGCCCAGTCCCGGAACGCTTCGAAGAACGAACTGTACCTCGTAGAAGGTGATTCGGCCGGCGGTTCGGCAAAGCAAGGACGAGACCGGACGTTCCAGGCTATTTTGCCGCTTCGAGGAAAAGTCATCAATACCGAAAAGGCGAAGCTTGAGGACATCATGAAAAACGAGGAGATCAATACGATCATCCATGCAATCGGTGGCGGCGTCGGTGCTGACTTCAACATTGAAGATATCGCATACGATAAAGTGATCATCATGACGGATGCCGACACGGACGGCGCCCATATCCAGGTGCTCCTCCTTACGTTCTTCTACCGTTACATGAAGCCGCTGATCGAAGCGGGCCATGTATACATCGCCTTGCCGCCGCTCTACAAAGTGTCCAGGGGGACTGGCAAGAATGAGAAGATCGAGTATGCCTGGACAGAAAGTGATCTCGATTCGGCGATCAAGAAAGTCGGCAAAGGATATGTGCTTCAGCGTTATAAAGGTCTTGGTGAGATGAACGCCGACCAGCTGTGGGATACGACGATGAATCCTGAATCACGGACGCTCATCCGCGTCACGATCGAGGATGCGACGCAGAGCGAACGGCGCGTCACGACGCTCATGGGTGATAAAGTGGAGCCGCGCAGGCGCTGGATCGAAAGCAACGTCGATTTCGGCATGGAAGACGAAAGCATCTTGGAGAATGAATTTCTTCATGAGGGGGACTCTGAATGACAGCGACTGAACGTTTGCAAGACCTTCCGCTCGAGGAAGTGATCGGCGACCGTTTTGGACGGTACAGTAAATATATCATCCAGGACCGCGCGCTGCCGGATGCCCGAGACGGGCTTAAACCGGTGCAGCGGCGGATCTTATATGCAATGTTCCATGAAGGCAATACACATGATAAAGCATTCCGGAAATCAGCGAAAACGGTCGGTAACGTCATCGGCAACTATCATCCGCATGGCGATACGTCCGTGTACGATGCGATGGTCCGGATGAGCCAGGACTGGAAGCTGCGGCATCTCATGGTGGAAATGCATGGCAATAACGGCTCGGTCGACGGCGACCCGGCCGCCGCTATGCGGTATACAGAGGCCAGGCTCTCCGCGATCGCAGGAGAAATGCTCCGCGATATCGGAAAGCACACCGTGGATTTCATTCCGAACTTTGATGACACCGAACCGGAACCGACCGTGCTGCCTTCCCGGTTTCCGAACCTTCTGGTCAACGGATCGACAGGCATTTCGGCAGGTTATGCGACGGATATCCCGCCTCATGCGCTAAGCGAGGTAATCGATGCTGTCCTGATGCGCATGGACGATCCGGAAGTGGGCGTCGATCAGCTGATGACCGTCCTGAAAGGACCGGATTTCCCGACCGGGGGCATTATCCAGGGGACGGACGGCATCAAAACCGCTTATGAGACAGGCAAAGGAAGATTTGTCATCCGGGCGAAATACGAGATTGAACCTCTCAAGGCAGGTAAATCCCATATCGTCGTGACGGAGATTCCCTATGACGTCAATAAGGCGAATCTTGTAAAGAAGATTGATGAATTACGTATTGACCGCAAGCTGGACGGCATCGCGGATGTACGTGACGAATCCGACCGCACAGGACTGCGGATTGTCATTGAATTGAAGAAAGACATCGATGGGAATGCAATCATCCAATATCTTCTCAAAAACACGGATTTGCAGATCACCTATAACTTCAACATGGTTGCAATCGCGCAGCGGCGGCCGATGCTCATGTCGCTTCCGATGCTTCTGGATGCGTATATCGAACACCAGAAAGACGTTGTTACGCGCCGATCGGAATATGATATCCGAAAAGCGAAGGAACGGCTGCATATCGTAGAAGGGCTTATGAAGGCGCTCTCCATCCTCGATGAGGTGATTGCTGCGATCCGGGCATCAAAAGATAAACGGGATGCAAAAAATAACATCATCAAACAGTTCGGCTTCACAGAAGTGCAGGCGGAAGCGATCGTTTCCCTCCAGCTCTACCGCCTGACAAACACGGATATCACCGAGCTGCAGAAAGAGGATGCAGATCTGCGAAAGCGGATCGACCAGCTCGATGCCATTCTGAAGAGCGAACGTAAACTGATTTCAGTCATTAAGAAAGAGTTGCTCGAAATTCGCAAGCAGTTTGCAGAACCTCGCAGATCTGTCATAGAAGAAAAGATCGAGAGCATCAAGGTGGACCTTGATATTCTTGTTCCAAGTGAAGATGTTGTCGTCTCCGTCACAAAAGACGGATATGTAAAGCGGACGAGCATCCGTTCGTTCAGTGCATCAGGCGGCACCGGTCAAGACATGAAGGAATCGGATTACAGCCTGCTGGAGACGGTCATGAACACCCAGCATCACTTGCTGCTATTCACTTCTTTCGGCAACTATATGTACCAGCCGGTATATGAACTGCCCGACATCCGCTGGAAGGATCTTGGCCAGCACATATCGAGCATCATCTCGCTCGACCAAGGAGAGGAGATTGTCGCTGCAATCGGGGTTGATTCATTCGATTCAGAGGCCTCCATTTTGACAGTCACCTCAGGCGGCAATGTGAAGCAGTCAAAACTTGCTGATTTTAAAGTCCAGCGTTATTCCAGGGCTTTCAAAGGGATGAATGTGAAAAAAGGGGACCGGCTCCTGGATGCCAGGATCGTGGCGGGGACAGAAGATATCGTCCTTTTCACGAATCAGGCGTATGCGCTCCGCTTCTCGCTGGATGAAGTCGCCCCAACAGGCGTGCGGACAGCTGGCGTGAAAGGCATCAATTTGAAGGATGGAGACTATGTTGTATCGCTTGAAGTGCTTCAGGAAGGAGCTTCTTCCGTCGTCATCGCCACCCAGAGAGGCGCGGTGAAACGGATGTCGCTCATTGAGCTTGACCGGGCGGCAAGAGCACAGCGGGGTGTCGTCGTCATGAAGGAACTGAAAGCGAATCCGCACCGGATCATCGGAACGTCCCTTGACCAGGCGGGAAGCGGTCTGTATCTGCTCATGGAAGACGGTAAAAAGATTCCGCTCGAACTTGGCACGTTCCGATTAGTGGACCGGTATTCAAACGGCAGTTTTGTAGCTGATGAGAAAGTCGATGGGAAAGCGGCGGCCTTGCTTAAGGAACAAGCGGCTGAAGTGAAATAACAGGGGAGTCACGGGCATAAAGGCCCGTGACTTTTTAATTTATTTTGATTATACTAATTCGAGAATCGAAATAAATAACAGATAAGGGGAATGGGGATGTGGAGGAATCGAAATGTATGGATCATCCTGTCCGGAGAGATGATTGCTGGTCTTGGCCTGTGGACCGGCATCATTGGTAATCTTGAATTCATGCAGGAGAAGGTGCCTTCGGACTTTGTAAAGGCGCTAATTTTGTCGGTCGGCTTGCTTGCCGGTATTTTGGCAGGACCGCTGGCAGGGAAGATCATCGATCAATCGCGCAAGAAGACTGTTTTGATCTTTGCTGGGATCGGCAGGCTGCTAAGCGTCATTTTTATGCTGATAGCGCTGTCGACAGGGTCAGTCGCCTGGATGATCGTCTTTGTGGTAGGCATCCAGTTAGCGGCAACGTTCTATTTTCCGGCACTGCAATCCACCATTCCGCTGATCGTCAAGGAACGCGATCTGCTGACGATGAATGGGCTGCATATGAATGTCGCCACCATCGCACGAGTCGCCGGCACTGCGCTGGCAGGCGCAATGCTTGTCTATTGGTCGCTGTCTTCACTCTATATCATATCTATGGCAGCATACGGAGCGTTACTAGTGTTCACTTTGTTCCTCCAAGTGGATGAAGGGGAGGGAGGCGGCAGATTAAAACGGAAAGGGCAGGAGAAGAGCGGCTTCATGGATGTATTTCCAGTGCTGAAAGAATATCCGGCAGTCGGAATGACGCTAGTCATGACGCTGATACCGCTGTTATTCCTCGGATCATTCAATTTGATCGTCATCAATCTAAGTGAAATCCAGCAATCATCGTCGATCAAAGGACTGGTTTATACAAGTGAAGGGATTGCATTTATGCTCGGTTCCTTCGCAGTGAAATGGATTGCAAAACATTGGAAGACGTCTGTCATTTTATTTTTCTTTGCAACAGTCGTTGCCGTATCGGAGTTTATGCTGTTTTTCGCAGAAAATCTTTATTTGACGCTTAGTGCGTTTGCGTTGCTCGGATTTTCGCTCGGCTGCTTTTTTCCGACGGCAATGGTCATTTTCCAGAAACAGATGCCGAAAGAGTATCATGGACGGTTTTTCTCGTTCCGGAATATGCTTGAACGGATTGCATTCCAAGTCGTTTTGTTGTCAGCCGGGGCATTTTTGGATCTGATCGGCCTGCAGACGATGATGATCGGGTGCGGACTTATTAGTCTGACATTGACGGCCGTATTTTTCTTGCAGATGAGACGCCGGAAGATTTCACTTGAACAGCCGCAGCCAATTATAAAACCCGCAGCAGAAAGCATCTGACTTTTTGCTGCAGGTTTTCCCATGATGAGCCTGAAATGAAGTATCATAACAGGTTAAAATTTCTGTAAAAGGACATCAAAGTTCGGACTGATTTATCAGTTATGAAACCTTGCCAATATAGCATTTTTACAATTTTAGTCTTAACTTTGGTGTCCAGCTTTTTGGACACCAAAGTTAAGACTAACTGTTTCTTTGGACATCAAAGTTAAGACCTTTTATAGTAAATACTATGGAGGTGTACAAATGTATAAGCCTATTATACACAATGCGTCTACTAAATTTGGAAACAATAGATGGAAATCCTTTAGTATTAAAATGCAGAGAGAGGTATTTTTATTCAGTGATTTAGAATATGATAATTGGTTATTAACAGAGTGTAATCCCAATGTAATTAGCTTTTGCGAACAACCTTTTGAAATCAAGTTGCCGTTTAAATCGAGGATTCGATCATCTATCCCGGATATGTGGATTTTGTATGATAATGGTGATGAAGAAATTGTTGAAGTAAAATACAAGATTGATTTAGCCAAACCCAGGGTAATTGAACAAATAGGAATACAAAAAGAATGGTGCAAAGTAAACAAAATTAGACACAAGGTTTTAACAGATTGTCAAATTAGAGAAAGTGCAATTCTGCTCTCCAATTACAAATTTATCATTAAACTGCTAAAACACAAAGATAAAATTGATTTTGATATTCATGCAGGGCTGATTAAGCAGATTCAAGTGGACTCGCATATTGCGGTGTCTGAACTTTCTGGACAATTAAGGTTAGATGGACGTGTCACTTTAGAACATATAGCTTACCTCTTATTTAGAGGAGAAATATGTGCTGATTTATCGGAGAAACACTTCGGATCCAAAACGGAGGTGTGGTGTAAAGATGAAACAAGATCACGATAGATTTTCGAAAATGGATTATCACAACTTAACAATTTGGCCGACCGTCTTGGAGGATAATCTTCCCACCCTTAAAAGGGAGCTGTATAAGAGAAGAAAAGGCGCTGTTATTGCGTATTTTAAGAAGGAAAAAACTATTGATCAAATTTGTGAAGAGCACGGAATTAGAAAAGGTGAGTTATACAGATTACTCCATAGATGCCTGGAGACACATGAAGATGGACGACCCTTTGGTTATAGAGCACTAATTCCATATCAAAGGGTTAAAAATACATTAAACGCATCATTTGAAAAGCTATTAGATAAATACCCAAGTTTAAAAGAAAGTTTAGAAAATGATTTTTTGAATGTAGTGAAAAAGGGTGAATTGTATGAGAGAAATATTAGCTTCAAAAATATTCATAAACGATTTGTTAGGAATTGCCTTAAAGCCGGAATCGGATTAGACGAGTATCCATTGAACACAAAAACTAAAGCATTTAAATCGGTACAGCGATTCATTAACTCATTATCAGATAAACACTTTATAGCCGTAGCCGCAAGGTATGGTGATGAAGCAGCAATGCTTGCAAAGAATACTGGTGTTGGTTACTCGCAATATCAATCAACAACGGTAAATAGACCCTTTGAGCGAGTAGAGTTCGATGGCCATAAATTAGATATTTCATTGGCAGTAAAGTATAAAACACTTGAAGGGGATGAAATCATAGATACGATTAACCGGATCTGGATTTTATCAATCATTGATGTCGCTACACGTTGCATTTTAGGTTACCATTTATGCCTTCAAAAAGAATACTCCTCAGATGACGTTTTAATGTGCATACGGAATGCGATAAAACCATGGGAGCCGAGAAAATTAGCAATTCCTGATTTAAAATATCCGGCACACTCAGGTTTTCCATCGTCCGTGATTGAAGAAACCAAGTTTGGGATCTGGGATGAATTTTGTTATGACAATGCAAAAGCAAATATATCGAAAATCGTGCAAGACAAACTAAATAATTTTGTAGGATGCTCAATAAATATGGGACCTGTTGCGACGCCCATTCGCAGGCCCCATATTGAACGTTTTTTTAACACACTTGAAACGAATGGATTCCATAGAATTATTAGCACTACAGGCAATGCCCCCACCGACCCGCGTAGGAGAAAAAACACAGAGCAGCTTGCTGTTAAGTATCAAATCTCTGTAGAGCATATTGAAGACATTGTAGATGTTTTAATTGCCGAATACAACGCAACCCCACATAGTAGTCTGTCTGAACTAACTCCCTTACAAGTGATGCAGCAACGAATTGACAGAGGTATGTCTGTAAGTACATTAGCTGAAGATCAACGCGATGAATTCTTATTCTTTACAACTAAAATTAGCAGAGTTATAAGAGGTGATATTAAGGGAGGTAGACGTCCATTCGTCACCTATGAAGGTGTTAAATACACAAATGAAATTGTATCTAATATGCCAAGCCTAATCGGTAAGAAGGTAACATTACTGGTAAATGTTGACGATATAAGATTTATTAGAGTCCACTTAGAAAACGGAAGTGAGTTAGGCATATTATCAGCTGTAGGAAAGTGGGGCATTCATCCGCATAGTTTAAGGGAAAGGAAGGCTATCAATAAACTTAAAAACAGTGGCGAGGTTCATATTCCCCAAGGCGAGGATCCTATTGAAATTTATCATAATTATTTAAGGTCTAATGCAAACACGAAAAACGGGAGAAACAAGCTGGCCAGTTTTGAAAAAAACCAAAACAGCAAAAACAAAAGATATGATAGTTCATCTGAGCCAATCGAAGAAACTGTCATGAAGGAAACAAATGAAGAAGAAAATAACAAACATAAGACAAATAAACCCACTATCAAATTACGAAAAACATTACAATTCTAATACAATTGCAAAGAGGTGTTATCCATGCAAAATAACATTGATCCTTATGCAAAGCCGTTAGTAGAATTGAATACACACCCGATAGAAATTGGTGACTATTATTTAGCTACAAATGAAATTAATAAATTGTATACGTATGTTTCCAAATGGATTCGTAACAGAATACCCGGGTCCGTCATTTATGGCTATCCAAGAGTAGGCAAAACAAAGGCTGTTAGTTATGTGATCAAAATTTTACAAGAAGAATTGGGGAACGATTTCCCGATACATCATGTTTCATGTCGCACGAGAAAGAATCCAACTGAGAATTTTTTCTTTGAAGACCTCTTATTTGGCATCCGACATGATTTGGCTTTAATAGGTTCAAAACCAAATTTAAAGAGAAAACGGTTATTAAATGCATTAATCGAGCAAGCAGAAGTCGCAAATTCAAACAAAGTCATTCTATTTTTAGATGATGCACAAAACTTATTTGAATTAGAATATCGTTGGCTAATGGATTTGTATAATGATTTAGCATTGCAAAATATACATTTAATCACCTTTTTAGTCGGACAAATTGAGCTTATGTACCAAAGAACTGCGTACAGGGATAGCGGGAAATATCAATTGGTCGGTCGATTTATGTCACAGGATTATGAATTTAAAGGTCTAAAAGATGTCGATGATATTGAAATATGTCTATCAGGTTATGACAAATATTCGGAGTATCCTATCAAAAGTGGTTGGAGCTATACACGCTTTTACTTTCCAGAAGCATTTAGCAAAGGTTTTAGATTAGGACACCTTGCTCCTGACATTTGGGATACAATTCAATCCATAAGACGGAAAAATCATATTAAAAATAATTTGGATATTCCTATGCAGTATTTTGTTCTTTTTATAGAAAACATTTTGTTGCAGTATGGTTCAGGTACTGTAGATAAAGAATATGACATTCATCATATTAAAAAGGAACAAATGGAAGAAACCTTAATTGGAACTGGTTATGTCGAATGGGAAGCTCACGGAAGGAAATTCCAAGCATGATCCGGGAGAGGAAGTATTTTACAACGTGGCAAGTAAACTGGGTCCAACGGTATGAATCAACGTGGGGGATACTCGAAAAATTCAAATTCGCTAATGTTTTAAACGGAAATGAATTGATTAGTGTAACCGGAAACCACAAAGTTCAGCAGGGGAAAACTATAAGTAACGGTTTACGGGGATTAATTAACATGACAGCATTATGTGAGGTAAAGACTGCGAAATATATTGGATTTGACTTGCATGAATACAATAAAGAAAGTATTAAAGGAGCATTGCATGTCTTTCCCGATAAGGAACGCGTAGGATCCATGTTTTATCCCGTATTGTCATTTTGCGAGGTTTGTATGAAAGATGGATACCATAGTTTTTTTCATCAGATTAAACTTTACGATAGATGTGCTTTTCATCCGGAAGAAAAATTGAAGGTTAATTGCCCTTGCTGTCGTAAAATATTTAGGGACTATGGATAGGCTACACTTAGTTGGACAGAAAAATTAAGGTCTTGTAGAATACATCTAACAGAAACGGAGAGATCTACAATGACTGAAAAAAGACTGAGACGAACATATACGCAAGAGTTTAAAAAACAAATGGTTCAACTTTATGAAAATGGTAAATCGAGAGCAGATATTATACGTGAATACGATTTGACCGCATCAGCTTTCGATAAATGGGTGAAGCAGTCTACAACCACCGGCTCATTTAAGGAAAAAGATAACCGGACACCGGAAGAGAATGAGTTGCTTCAGCTCCGAAAAGAAAACCAGCAGCTACGGATGGAGAACGATATTTTAAAGCAAGCAGCGCTGATCATGGGACGAAAATAGATGTGATCCGCAATAACGCCCACCTCTATTCGGTATCAGCAATGTGCGACGTCCTCAATATTTCAAGAAGTACCTATTACGCCCGGATCCAGGCAGAAGCTCAAATGAAACTAGAAGAAGATGAACAAAAACTGGTGAAACTGATCCGTGAGATCTTCTTTACGAGCCGAAAGAACTTCGGTACTCGAAAGATTAAGGTTGAACTAAAAAAGAAAGGTCATATTGTCTCCAGAAGGCGGATTGGCCGGATCATGCACGAGGAAGGGCTTGTTTCAAATTACACGATCGCCCAATTCAAGCCGCATAAAAGCAAGTCTAATGAAGAAAAAGTGGAAAACGTTCTGAACCGGGAGTTTAACGGGCAAGAGGAACTGGCTGTCGTTGTCAGCGACCTTACCTACGTCCGGGTCGGCTACAGGTGGCATTATGTTTGTCTATTCACCGACCTTTTTAACCGGGAAATCATCGGCTATAGTGCCGGTCCACATAAGGATGCCCAGCTTGTCTATAAAGCCTTGTCACGTATTGATCGTCCGCTCAATTCCATTCAACTGTTCCACACCGACCGTGGGAGTGAATTTGACAATCAACTCATCAGCGAAGTGCTGGAAACATTCAACATCAAGCGATCGCTGAGTATGAAAGGATGCCCTTATGATAATGCGGTCGCTGAGGCAATGTTCAATGTGGTAAAGACGGAATTTATCAAGCAAATGCGTTTTGAAAGCCAGCAGCAATTGGATCTGGAACTTGATGATTATGTGAACTGGTACAACAATTTTCGCATACACGGCACCCTTGATTATCTGACGCCAACGGAATACCGTAAGGCGGCCATAGGGAGCTAAGCGGATATCGTGCAAGGGGCGTTGCGACTTTACAGTGAGGGGCAGGCATGATAGCCTTGGGGGCTTGGCCAGATACCTTTGAATCTGGCGTCCTGGCCGGAAAGTCATGCCTGCAGAGGCTCGCTGTCAAGTCGCAACATCAAATGGGCAAGGACCTTAAAACTTTTGTGCGGTTTAGTGTTGACAATCCACTATGATATCGGTAAAAGCGAGGAAGCCTTTTGCTGCCAACATTGCAAGAATTGTATAATTGGAGATAATACATTGCCAAAGATGAAGATCAAATGGGGAGAATGCAAAGTAATTAAAAATAAAGTTATTGGAAAGTGGTTGAAAATACAAGAAAAAGATGTGAATAAAAATGAATATTACTACCCGAAGGTACTATTAAAAGATTACCAATTGAGCAGTGGAGCACCAAATATTTATTCAAAGTTTCCTGAATTATTTAATCGTCTTTTCTTTGATTGTCAAGGAAATACAAAAAAAGAACACATTGTTAACATAAATTGTAATAATAACGAATTAAGATATCTTGACCCAGATGATAAATTTAAATGGAATTATTCCTATAAAAAAATATATCGGCAATTCATAAATGAACACGAAAAGAAACGCCCTTCGTATAGAGAAATCAACTTGAGTTTATATTTCGACTACTTTTTACAAACTAAAGCCATTTTTAAGTCCGCCGAAAGGTATATTTTAAATAAAAAAATCTTCAATCATAAGAATTGCATCAGAAATGATCTCCAGGATAACAAAACAAGTGATAATTGTATTTATTCAAAGGCTTTTATTGAATGGAAAAGTGAATGCTATGGCTTTGGCCTTGAAACTTGGCGAATAAATAGACCGTTGGGTTGGAGGACAAGAGAATTTCACCCTCATGAGTGGGTGAATGATTTTCAGTTTTATCCACGATACAAATGCTTAGAGCATCTTGAAGCCATACTTTGGCAGCTATCAAAGAACATGCAGGATTATCCATTCGGCATTATAACAAATATATCAAATATTATTTTGTACAATATTTTAATTGAGCGCTTTGATCATTATCTTGCTTTGTGCAAAGACCCCTCGTTTGCAAATCAGTATTGGATTCACGACGATAATATATCATTGTTTATTCTTATCATTCCAAACAATAATAAAGAAGGTCCTTTAATTTTATATTGACGAATGATCTACTAAAGCTCTGTAGGAGTTGGAAGATATTTAAATTGCATTTTACACTTCACCCAATTTAACTATTGAATAGTGTATACTTGTTTCATAAGTTAGAAAGCTTGGAATTGGTTAGTATGCCGCAAACGGGCCATTTAATTGAATTCAAATAACCCATGTGACTTTATTTACTTAACAGTATGGAAAGGGAGTGAGACTATGCAAACCTTAAACTTAATGAAATTAACCTTGGGAATTAAATTTTGGATCTATGTCAATATCCTGGACACAAAAATGTTAAGTCGTTGTCAGAGACGGCATCCATTCATGGATGGTCCTGTATCCAGCGAAACCAGTCAAGTGAAAGCCCGCACTTGACAGCTTTCGCTGGATACAGGAAGTACAGTCCATGGATGTCGTTCCTGAAAAATGTGTAGGTAGGTTGAATCGAAGACCTCATGACATCTAACGATCAAGCAGCTACCTGTCTGCACTGATCCTCGAGTTGCTGCGGCGTCAAGTAATCAATCGCCCCATGGATTCGTTTCCGGTTATACCAGGATTCAATGTACTGGAAGAGGGCAATTCGTGCTGCTTCAAAATCTAGATAAGTGGTTTGATAGATTTCTTCCTTCTTTAATGTGGCATGAAAAGACTCGATGCAGGCGTTGTCATACGGACAGCCTTTTCGACTGAAAGAGTGTTCCATTTTCGCTGCTTTTACTGCTTTTTGAAAGTCTTCGCTCGTATATTGGCTGCCTAAATCGGTATGAAGGATAAGTCCCTCTTCAGGCTGCTGGACATCAATTGCGTTGGCTAATGCTTGTAAGACGAGTTCTGTTGTCATGGATTTAGAAAAAGAATAACCTACGATTTTCTTCGTATGTAAATCCAATACAGAGGCCAGGTAGCACCAACCGTCTCTCAGTGTGTGGATATACGTAATATCGGCTACCCATTTTTCATTGATGGTCGTCGTTTTAAAATCTTGTTCTAATACATTGTCGCGTTCTTCTACTTGGCTGCCCGATGAAGCTGGACGGTATTTCTTCGTGATGACAGATCGGATTCCTTCTGTTTTCATAAGGCGCTGGACACGCTTTACGCTGACAGCGAAGCCTTCCTTTTTGAGAAGTTGATGAATTTTAGGCGCACCATAGCGGCCTTTACTCTCCGCATGTATGATTTTTATGCGTTCTAAAATCGCCTCGTTTTCCGTTTCATACGAGGATTTCACTTTATGGAATGATTGATAGTACGTACTTCTTGGCATGTCTAGCACGTCACACAAAACTTGAACAGGGTGGTTTTCTTTCTCCTGTTCGATATGGTCGATAATCTCTTGGTCGGTCACTTTTTCGCGAATATGGTCATAGCCTTTTTTAGAATGTCTACCTCCTGCTTGAGGCGTAGATTTTCCTTTTGGATCTCCGCAATTTCAGCGGGTGTCAAACCGTCTCCATTTTCAATTGGGGAGTGCGCTTTGATCCATTTGTAAATGGTCACTTCAGATACACCATATTCGCGGTTGAGATCACTCACAGGCGTGCCAGCTCTGTAGAGTTCGACGATTGTTTGTTTGAATTCGTGGTTGTAACGTTTTTGTTTCATTCCGGACACGTCCTCTCTATTGTTTAGGATAGAGACTTAACTAACTTGTGTCCATACATCTATACTAGCTCCATTTTTGCATCTAACTCATTCGGATTTTTTAAAATAGTATGAACATAGTTTCATGAATAAGAATGTAAGTTGCAGGTTTATTTACTATAACCTTGTGGCTTTTTGTTTTTTGTGGCGATTATGCTGAACAACTATTTGACAACTTTGGTCACTTCTCTTGGGAGGTGATCAGTTGGACTAATTCCTTTGGAGATATTGATTTGGACGGTATATGGAAAAAGTATTTTCGAAATTATACAATCGGGTATTCTTTTTTTGAATTGTCTGTTATACTTTCAATTGTGTATTTTGTCCCAAATTCTGATTTTACAGAAAGCCTGAAGTAACTAAATAAAAAAACGAGGGGGATATGAATGTTCAGCTATATGAAAACTGTGTTTCTTGTTGAACGGAAGAACTTAAAGTTCAGATCGATATTCTTTGTATTAATTCTTTTTATTATCGGCTCATTTATTTTTTTGCAGAACAGTCAATTCAGAGAACTGAAAACAACAACAGCAGCCGAGGTTGTTGCCTTAAATTCTGCTCTAGATCAATTTAGAAAGGTAGACGCAACCGATCCAGAGGTTGCTTCACCGCTTTATCGAAATCTTATCAACCAGTCTAGCAATTTAGCCAATAGAACACTCGGCTATATGATTAATAATGACGCCACTTATATAAAGGGCGCGATTAATCTCACAAAAGTAAGAGATGAAGTTTACACGATGGATGGCTTTAATGAGGTATCTCAATTTATTCCTACATACCGTCAAAATCAATTAGAGAAAGCTCTTTTCACAAGTATAGAAGCACAAAATGAAAAAGTGTTAATAGATAATGCTAACTTTCCAACTTTTATCATCCTCTTGATTTTTGTCCTAGGATATGGGTGGTACTTGTTAGTAGGTATCCTTTCTTCAGATATTTTGTTGGATGAAGAGGAACATAAATCACTTGTAAAAGGATATCCGATTACAATGGCATCAAAGCTGACCGCCAAAATTCTTAGTTATTTTATCTTTGTTTTCGTTTTACTGCTCTTCACCTTGACGATAACAATCTCGGTTGCCGCTATCAAATACGGCATTGATCTATCGTATCCAGTTGCAATATTTAATGGTGATTATTTTACAATCCCTATTTGGCAGTACATTGGAGTAGCATTTCTGTATTTTCTGTGCCTGTCCCTTTTGGCAATATGTATTTCTATCGTATTAAATTATTATTTGAAAAACCTTTACATTGTTATCTTTACACATTTCTTTTTCTTCTTAGTGATGACTTTGGTTCCAAAGTTGGGGGATTGGCTATGGTTTTTACCGTTTAATTACTTTAACTTTTCCACGGTGATTGACGGCCAGGCTGCGGAGTATGCAGGGAATCAGTTGATCACTTTAAATACCGGTTACGCTGTGCTGGTACTTGCGATACTTCTACTCTTTCTATTTATTTATTGGCAGTTCTATCGAAGCAAAATCAACCAAAGGAATACGGCAATTCCAGGGGGTGGGAGGGCATAATGGAATATATTAAATGGGAAATTATTGCATTTTTCAATAATCGCAAAAACTTAATTCTCTACACAATAGTAGTAGTAGCCAGTCTGTATTATGCTGTTTATATCTCACCGACTTATCAGCCGATTGAAACAGTCAACAAGAGCGAAATGCAGTCAAGGTATAACGATAGACAGAAATTCCTGGATAATGTGGTTATTTCAGAAGGGACCCACCCCCTCACTGTATATGCCTATCAAGTGTATCCGGAATGGAATCGATTAGACCGTGAGAGGCTGACTGCTTTAACCGACGGGGATTTACGAGCATATGCGCAAGCAACGAATGAATGGTACTTGTACTCAGACGAACAGATTTATCATAACCATTTTGATTCACTTCGTTATACACCCGGGTACTATACATACGGAAATATGTTTGCTTTTTACGATGGTCATTACGCCTTTCGCTACTCTGCCGAGAGATATGGCAAGTATGCAGCTGGAGACTATACATTGAATTTGAATGTTTTTGAAGAACGAACTGCCCTTCAAACACTTCAGAGGGTGTTGGATTCTTTCCTGCCATATGTTTTACTGATCTTGTGTCTGCTGTTATGCAACGATGTCGTCTTGAAAGACCGAAAACATCCAAGTATCGTGAATGGCTTTCCAATGACACCATTTAAACGAATGATGATGAAAGGCTTTGTTGCCTTGGTAGGGGGAGTAACGAGCATCTTGCTATTGGTACCAGCTTTTCTCGTTATCGGTTTCAGGGATGGATTTGGGAGCTTACAGCTGCCGGCAGTCGTCTACGAGTATAAGAATTTTAATTTAGGCACTTTTGAAAGCATGTCCATGGGAATGTTTTTAAGTCAAAATCTAGTGATGATTCTGTTATGGTTCATTGTGATTATTGGGTTAGTGCTCCTTATGAGCGTACTATTGAAAAATGAATATATCAATCTGACAATCGGCGCCTTATTCTTTTTGGAAATTACGTACTATCAAAGAGGAGGCATTATTAGCGATTGGTTAAGTTACTTGCCTACGTCATATGTTCAAACCGGGGAAATACTGAGCGGTCATAGAAACTATTTGCTAGCGATCGGATCACTGGAATTTGAGAAGGGCTTTATCGTAATTCTTTTGACTGCAGTCCTGATCGTGATCCTTATTGGGTTCGTTACAAAGAAAAAGAAAATGACAATATAAGAGGGTAGAGAGGGAGGTAGCACGATGATTCAAGTGAATAATGTTGTTGTCCAATTCGGAGAACGAAAAGTACTCAACGACATGAACATAACGTTAAACCCTGGAGAGATTATTGGGTTAGTTGCTCCTAATGGAACAGGGAAGTCAACATTGCTAAATGTTTTGATGAATTATCTTGTACCGAATGAAGGGGAAGTGGTTTTCGATAATAAGCTTCAGTATACGAATAAGAAAATCGAGGCACATATCCGTTCATTGATCACAATGATGCCTGATCAAAGTGATTTATATAATCATTTGGATGGCCTTGACCACTTAAACATTTATCGCCAAATGTGGCGACGAACGTCAATTGATCCGAATGAGGTCGTGGAACGTCTCAATATGTCACATTACGTGAAACGAAAAACCTACCAATACTCACTTGGCATGAGGCAACGGCTATGTTTTGCAATGCAAATCGTTGCAAATACACCGTATATGCTGATGGATGAGGTCATGAATGGATTGGATCCTGATAATGTTGAATTGATATCAAAGTTACTTGAAGATAAAAAGAAAGAAGGCAAGATCATTATTATCGCCTCCCACTTGTTAGAGAACCTTGAAAAGTATGCAGATCGGATTTTCTTCCTGAAGGACGGGGAATTTATTTACGCCAGGGATTATAGGGAAGCTATTTCAGAAGAGACATACTTAAAATTCAGTTCAAGGGAAAACAATAAAATAGTTGAGGAACTGAAGCAAATCGTTCCGGAGCTGACGTTCAAGGAGCTGTCGAATGAGCGTGTCATTATGGATGTTGAACAATTCACGCCGGAGCAGTACTTGAAAGTACAAAATCATATCAGCTCACATGCCCAAGTGAAGATGCAAATCGGTCCACTTGATTTATTGGATAGATATAGTGTGTATTATTAAGAGTACATGGGCGGCTGAACTCCTCGCAATCTAATCGATGCTTATTTAGAGTAAGTGGACTTTACGAAAATAGAGCGCATATCTGAAATAAGGATTTGCGTTCTTATTTGATCAATAGCACTTGACTGCAATAATTTATAAGTAACCAGAATGTATAAAAGCTGAATAAAAGTAAAGATAAAATCGAAATTTAATTGGAAAATTATTTTCGAGAGAAATTTAAGAGATAGTGACAGTCCGAACTTTGATGTCCAAATAGTTCGGACTTTGGTGTCCTTGTACATCCTTGTACAATTTCTCTTCCGTCTCAATGTTTTAAGTATACTTATAAATGATACTCAACTTTCAACTTTTTATATTATGTAAACTAAAATAGAGAATGCGAAAATGGAGGCTATTTTTCCAATTGCCCTTTCGCACTTCATTATCCGTCGCTTTAAGCTTGCAGATCTATCGTTTTAACACGCATTCACTCTCTTGCAATTACTTATAAACATGGTCGTTGACCGCATTATGACATAATGACGGATGCCAGGATCCAGTCATGGCATCCGCTTTGGTTACTTTCTGCCTGCATACGAACATTTGTTCATCATCCGTAAAAACGGCACTTTCAGCTGATCTTCACCCGGTCTGTCGATTGTAGCTGATCGATCGACTCTACACCGATCCCGAACATCGCCAGTCTCAGTTCAAGTTCTTTCGTCTTCATAACTTGCACGACATCTTCAGCTGACTGTGTCGCTTCCGCCAGGATGGATCGTCCGAAACCTGCGAAGTCAGCTCCGATTGCAAGTGATTTTGCTGCATCCAAGCCATTTTTCAGGCCGCCGCTTGCGATGACGAAACTGCCTGGAACAGAATGACGGACGGAGCGGATACTATCGGCAGTCGGAATGCCCCAGCCACTGAACGACTCGGCTGTGCTGCGTTTGACGGGGTCCTGCGTACGGTGTTTTTCCACCTGGCTCCACGACGTTCCTCCGGCTCCTGCCACATCGATGAATGAGACGCCTGCATCTGCCAGTTTCCTTGCAGCACTGCCGTCAATCCCCCAGCCGACTTCCTTAATGCCGACCGGCACGTCTAGAAGACTGCATAATTGCTCAATCTTAACGAGCAGCCCTTTAAAATTCGTGTCTCCGCCTGTCTGGATCACTTCCTGTATGCTGTTCAGATGAAGGACGAGAAAATCAGCTTCCGACAGTTCGATTATTTTCCGGCATTCCTCGATGCCGAATCCATAATTAAGCTGCACTGCACCGAGATTCGCAATCAGCGGCACAGACGGCGCAAATTTCCGGATGAGGAATGATTCGCGGTGGCTTTCACTCTCTATGAAAGCACGCATAGAGCCGAGGGCAAGCGCCCAGCCTTGCGCTTCTGCCGCTTCGGCTAAATTCCGGTTGATCGCCTCCGCATGCGCCGCCCCGCCCGTCATGGAACTGATCAGAAATGGTGTTTTCACCGGACGGTCCAAAAAGACGGTTTCCGTGCGGATTTCATTGAAATCGATTTCAGGCAGTGCATTATGCACGAACGAGATACTTTCCAATCCTGTTGTTATATCTGTCCCTGTCACCCGCTCCGTAAGAACGATATCGATATGCTCCGCTTTTCGTTTATGTATAGCTTCAGGCACACTAGTTTCCGCCTTCCTCGATTGACACCGATTAATGTATTAAGTATAGGACATAATCCACTTGGTTTCACCTTCCCGACTTGCCGCCTGCAGCTAAAATGCAAAATGCGACATGTATCCTGGGTATCACCTACACAACAATCGGAATTCTTTCATATACTGCTATATCGAAGTGAGTTCGGAGGTAGCCTATGTATTATTCACCCTATCCACATGGCTTCAGACCCGCGCAGCTTTCGTACACACCAGTCTATCCCGGCTATATCGCCACGCCTGCTCCCCCTATGCAAGGAGGCGGTCAGTTTCCCGCGGTGGATACGAGGCAATTCCATATATCCGCCAGGCGTTTCAAAGAGGTCATGGGGCAGGCTGATCTGTTTATCGGCAAATTGACAGGGTCCGATGACTTTGCGCGGTCGCTGATGGATGCGGCACAAAAGTCCAATCAGGCCGAAGTGGAACGCCTGATCCGTTCGGCAGGCATAACGGTCAAATTCGATATGCGTTATACGCCGGATGGCATCCGGATTGATTTTTCCAACAGCGATGCAGAGAATGGCTGCTGCACTTTGCGCATGGCCCTAAGCTGGTGATAAAGCGCAAAAAAGACAGACGGAACTTGCTTATGCTCCGCCTGTCTTTTTTAAACACCTATTATCTCTTCCTGCACGATTGTACCTCGATCCATCACCAATATGCGGTCGCCGAGTTTTTGCGCTTCGCTCTTATCGTGAGTGACGATCAAGAAAGGGATCTTCCATATGCTGTGGAGCCGAAGCAATTCATCCTGGCATTCGGCCCGCGTCTTCTCGTCCAGCGCAGAGAGCGGTTCGTCGAGTAGCAATATCGAAGGCTCTGTCGCAAGGGCTCGCGCAAGAGCGACCCGCTGTTTTTCGCCGCCCGAAATCTCGTGCGGATACCGCCTTAGAAGATGCGGTATGCCGAGCACCTCAACAAGCTGGCGGATTGCCGTTTTTGCCGCCTCTCTCCTTTCCTTCTTCACACCGTACCAAATATTCTTCTCCACAGACATATGAGGGAAAAGTGCGTAATCTTGGAACAGATAACCGGTATTCCGCTTCCTCGTCGGCACAATTCGATCTGATCCTTTATAGAATGTCTCACCATCCAACCGGATCATTCCCTGGTCAGGATGGTTCAGTCCAGCGATACAATTGAGCACTGTCGTCTTGCCGGCTCCCGATGCGCCGAACAGGACGATAATTTCGCTTTCCGCCTCAAACTGCACATCCAGTTCATAATGGGCAAGCGACTTTTGAATATCGACCTCTAACACCCTATCACCTGTCCTTCCCGCCAGCGTACCGCTTCATATTCCGTTTGCTCCACCAGTTCAGCCACATGATTGTGCTGAAGCCGAGAGCCACAATAATGATCACCCAAAAGGTCGCCTTTTCCATATTTCCTGATTCCACCGCGAAATAGATCGCCATTGGAATGGTATCTGTCCTGCCTGGGATGTAGCCGGCCAGCATGAGTGTAGCTCCGAACTCACCGAGGCCTCTTGCAAATGACAGGACAAGTCCTGCCAGCAGACCTGGCCACGCAAGTGGAAATGCGACTGTCCAGAACACCCGCCACTCGGAAGCTCCCATCGTCCTCGCTGCTTTTTCCAGCCGGTCATCTATATTCTCGAAAGCCGCAGCCGCACTTTGGTACATGAGCGGAAATGAGACGACAGCCGATGCGATGACCGCACCGACCCATGTGAAAACAATCTGAATGTCGAACCATTCAAGAAGTGGTTTTCCAATCCATCCATGCTTTCCAAACAGGATCAGGAGGCCGAAGCCTACAACAGTCGGCGGCAGGACAAGCGGCAGCAGGAAGAAGGATTCCAAGATGCCTTTACCGAAGAATTGGCGCCTGGAAAACAAGTGGGCCAGAAAAACGCCTGATAGGAAGACGACTGCCGTAGAAATCGCCGCCACTTTCAATGACAGCAACAAAGGAGTATAATCCATTAGTGGCATTGTTCTATCCCCTTTCAAGTGATTACTGGAAACCGTACTTCGCCAATATCTCTCTTCCCTCATCACTTTGCAAATAGTCGAAGAATGCCTGCGCTTCATCAGAATGAGCGGAATCCGCGATCACCGCGCCAGGATACACAATCGGATCATGCCACTTCGGATCGGACGTGGCAACCACTTTCACTTTATCAGAAATGGCGGCGTCGCTTGAATAAACAACTCCATAATCCGCATTTCCCATTTCGACATGGGTGAGAACTTGCCTCACATCGGAACCGAGGACCAATTTTCCTGCGAGCGCATCCCATAAGCCGAGATGTTCAAGCGTCTGTTTCGTGTATCTGCCGGCAGGCACGCTCTCCGGTTCGCCGATTGCAAAATAATCGATTCCAGAAGGATCAAGGTCTTCGAAAGTCGTTATATTGGAAGTTGAGCTATCATTGACGATCAGGACAAGTATATTCTGGGTAAAATCCTCCCGTGTCCCCTCTTTGAGGAGTCCCTTCCCTTCGAGCGTGTCCATATCCTTCTCGCTGGCGGACAGGAACAAATCCGCGGGAGCGCCTTGTTCAATTTGCGCAGCAAGCTTGCCGGAGCTGGCAAAGTTGTACGTCAGCTTGATATCATTCTCTTTTTCATAACCACTTTTCATCTCATTCAGCGCATCGGTCAGGCTGGCCGCTGCAGATACAAAGACCTCTGCTGTCTTCTCGTTTGACTTGCCCGCTTCCGCTGTCTTGTTATCTGATGAACTGGAACATGCAGCAAGAACAAGCAAGGCCATCAAAAATGTCAGGGTCATTTTAGCCTTCATCCTATTACCCACTCCTCCTTATATGTAGTTACTATTAATTATAACTAGTTATAACATAAGATAACTAGTTATATCTAGTTATAATTAAATATACTTCATTATCACTATCCATCTTCTCTTATCACTTCCTATAAAAACAAATGTATACATGATACACTAATAGCAATGAGGATAAAGGACGTGAGCCAAATGACGAATGAACAGCCGATCTCCTATACGACAGAAGAAATCGCAGAACTTCTAAAAGTCTCCAAACTCACTGTATATGATTTGATAAAAAAAGGGGAAATTGAGGCATACCGCGTCGGCAGGCAGATGCGCATTGATCAGGTGGATTTCGAAGCCTATAAAGAGAGGATGAAAAGCGGCGGCGCGTCTCGCCCAGAAACAGCAAAACGCGAAGAAGAGACGCCCCGCATGATGCTGAAACCCGCCCGTCCTGCAATCATAAGCGGACAGGATTTAAGCCTGGACCTGCTCGCGAGCGCTATGGAAAAACGGGTGCCCGGCTTCCGCCCTCTCCGCTCCTATACAGGCAGCTTGAACAGCTTGGTAGCCATGTACAGCGGGGAGGCCGACCTCGTCAGCATGCACTTATTCGACGGGGATACGGGGACGTATAATATCCCATATGTAAAACGGATCCTGGCAGGCAGGCAATTCATTGTCATGAATCTGCTTTCAAGAAAAGCAGGTCTTTACGTTCAGAAAGGGAATCCGAAAAAAATTAGGGAGTGGAGCGATTTCAGGCGTCCAGGGCTGACTATGGTCAACCGGGAACAAGGCTCCGGCGCCCGTATCCTGTTTGAAGAGATGATGCGCCTGGAAGGAATCCGCGCGACAGATCTCAAGGGGCATGCTGATGAGGAGATGAATCATATCGCGGTCGCCGGGAAAATCGCAGCAGGCCTGGCGGATGTCGGAATCGGCATCGAGAAGGCCGCACAGATGACAGGTGCGGAATTCATCCCGTTAATTGACGAGCAGTATGATTTGGTCATGCAGAAAACGGCCGATAATGAATCACAGCGGGAACTTGTCCTGGATATTTTGAGGTCTTCAGGCTTCCAGCAAGAACTCGCTTCCCTAAAAGGATATGACCTTACCAAGACCGGAACAGTTCTTTATGAAACAAATTAAGCTACTGAAAACAGGAGGTTGTCCGAAAAGACGAAAATCGCCAGAACCGGCACGCTTTCCGCGGGCACGGCCCGAGCCTCCTCGCTTCGCTGCGGGGTCTCGGACTCGTGCTGTTCCCGCAGGAGTCGGCCGTTTCTGGCGATTTTCTACATCCTCATAAGAATCTTTTAAAAGGTCCTAATAATGATTTATACTTTCTGGACAGCCCCATTCTCTCTCATTCTTTGTCAGTGTTTTTATATTTCACTAGATAAGTTTACATAAGATTATTATTTGCAGACTGCCGGCTATCCGATTCATAATGCATCGCTTCGTCTGCTTCGAATTGGTTATACCTCAGTCGATACAGCTTGTACAGATGAGTCATCATCACTTTGAGAAGCGCGTATCCGGGAATCCCTAGAATGACGCCTGGCACTCCGAATAAAGACCCCGCCGACAAAAGCACAAAGATGATTGTGATCGGATGTATTTTGAGTGACTTCCCCATGATTTGCGGAGAAATGAACTTTCCGTCGATCAGCTGAACAATCGTCCAGACCACTGCAAGCTTCACTAACATGAAAGGCGACGTAACAATTGCAATGATAATGGCGGGCGTAATGGCGATGATCGGCCCTAGATATGGCACAACACTCGTGAACATTGCAAGGACTCCGAGCAGCGGTGCGTACTTCATCTTAATGATCATGAATCCGATCGATACCATGATGCCTATGCAGATCGCGACAAGGATCTGCCCCTGGATATATGCACTGATCTGATGGTCCGCGTCTTTGAAAATGGCAGCTGCGTCCTTCCGGAATCTTGGCGGCAGCAGCTTTAAAATATGCTGGGGGAGTTTCTCGCCGTCTTTCAGCAGATAAAAGAGGATGAATGGCACAGTGACGATTGCAAGCACAAACCCCGTCAACGCGGATATGAACGAAGACACGCCTGAAGCGATCCCGCCAATCGCATCTGTCACCATCTTTCCGACTTCGCCAAGCCCTTTATCAAGCAGCTCATTTATATTCACATCAAGTCCGTTGTAATAGGACTGGAACACAGAAGTCCGTAAGAACGTATCGATGTTCAGAAGCATCTGCCTGAAATATGAAGGGAATTCGTCTGACAGGTTCGTAAACTGCAGCCGCAAAAACGGAAACACCAGCACGACAAGCAGCGTGATAAGCCCTGCCACGCCAATGAATAGTATCAGAATGCCCCACATCCGTGGAATACGGATCCGTTCAAGCAGCCTTAGGATCGGCCGGAGAATATAGTATGCGATTGTTGCCAGGATGACCGGCAGAACGACTGTCGAGAAGAAGACTTTGATCGGATAAAAGATGAATGCCACTTTGCTGTAGACAAGAATGATCAATCCGATGAGCAGGAACAGGCCGAGCACATAAAGCGTAGTGCGGCCGCCGAGGAATCCGACGACGCGGCCGCGGTTCAATTGTTTACCGTCTTTCATTTTCATCCACCTTCACTTTATTTATCGGCTGAGCTGAGAAAGGAAGAGAGTGCTTCCTTGTTCCTTTCGATATCAAGCTCAATGACTGCGCCTGCATGGCTGTAGGTCTGGAAAGAATACGAACCTTCCACCGGAATTGTCATCGTTTCGATGGACGCCCCCCTCTTCATGAGCAGCGATAGTGCGCGTGAAAGTTCCTCTGTCGAGCTCATATCTGTTTCGACGAATCCGGATACCGCTCCTGCGAGCTTTGGTATCTTTGGCAGCATGCCTGGCCGGATCGCCTCTTCCTTGACGGCTTTGATGACCGTCTGCTGCCGCGCTACACGGCCGAAGTCCCCTTCACTGTCAGCGCGGAACCGTGCAAAGCCGAGCAGCTCCTTGCCGCCAAGCTTCTGTTTGCCCGGCATCAGAGTCACGCCGATCTTTTCGGACATCTCCTTCTCCACGTTGATCTCGATCCCCTTCGGAAAAGCCGTATCGATGATCGCTTCAAAGTTGTCAAAATCGACAATTGCATAATGATGGATCGGGATTCCGAACATCCCGGTGATCGTATCCTTTGCGAGTTGTACACCGCCGAGGTAATACGCTGTATTCAACTTATAGGATTGGTATCCTGGAATTTCGGCATAAATGTCACGCATGAGCGAAATGAGCCGCAGTGCACCCGCATTCTTATCCCAGGACAATACCATCATCGTATCAGTCCGGGAGCGGCCGCTGCCGTCATTATCAATGCCGAGCAGCAGGAAATTTTCCACGGACGGCTGCTTTGGGTCGATCATATCCCCTTTGAATTCACCGGGATCAATCTGTTTGCCCTGCGATAGTGCGCGTCCCGCATTGTATTGAAAGTAAGAGTAGATGCCTGTCAGCAGGATGCCGAAAAAAAGGAATGTCACAATGACACGGCCGACACGCAATTTGCGCCTTCTTCTTCTTCTCGGCACCGGTCCTTCGTATTGATCTGTCATTCGTTTGATTCCTCCGCTATTTATGTGTTTTCTATTAGGACGAGTGGAATAGTTCCTGGTTCCTCTCCTTGTCACTTTAGTATATCATTTTGCACCGGACAGACGTCCATTCACTCAACTGCCTCTTGCATACGTTAGAGAAGAGGAGGTGCACATATGGGATATGAATCTTGCGGTGGAGGATACGGAAGTTCCTTTACATTGATTGTCGTGCTGTTTATCCTTCTAATTATCGTCGGGGCATACTATTATTGCTGATTCCCCAGGCGTCACCTGATCTGCAAGAGAGCGCTTTGTGCTCTCTTGTTTTTTGTTGGCACAAAGAAGATGGTATAATGGCATAAAAAGAGGAGGAAGCACAAATGGATCAACAACAAGCGCAGCGCGCCACTTTTGCAGGAGGCTGTTTCTGGTGCATGGTGAAACCGTTCAAGGAGTGGGACGGCATTATTGACGTAGTGAGCGGTTATATGGGCGGTCATCTGGAGAACCCTACATATGAAGATGTGAAAGGCGGCGAATCAGGTCACTTGGAAGTCGTCGAAATCACGTTTGACCCGGTTTTGTTCCCTTATGATGAACTGCTTGAAATCTATTGGCAGCAAATCGATCCGACAGATGCGGGCGGCCAATTCCATGATCGTGGCCATTCCTATTCAACTGCGATTTTCTATCATACAGAAGAACAGCGCAAACAGGCAGAATCCAGCAAAGAGCGTCTTGAAAAAAGCGGCCGCTTCAAAAAACCTATTGTCACGGTCATCCGGCCGGCTGATACATTTTACCCGGCGGAGGAATACCATCAGGATTATTATAAGAAGGACAAGGACCACTACGAGGAAGACCGTGCTAAATCAGGACGGGATGAATTCATCGCAAGCCACTGGGAGAAATAAGCCCAAAACGCCGCCTGTGCGGTGTTTTTTTATGAAAGACTGCGTTTTTGCGCTTTCCATACCCTTCCATGTATAATGAAAACGGAAAGGATGGATGGCATGAAGATAGACCAGTGGGCGTATGCGCGCAAATATCAGATCAAATGCACATTTGATGAATTTCCGGATACAGTTGTCCTGTTCCGCCAGATCTCCGGCTACTATTTCATATTCTCCATGAAAGGGCTCAATGCGGAGGCGTATCCGTCCCGCAAAGATTACGTCCGTATGGAATATTTACTGAATAAAGAACTTGGTATGCTTGAAGCGTATAAGAACCGAAAGCGGATGCAGAAATCGACAATCCCTTCTTGACTTTCATTTTTCATTGAAAAGCCAGGTTTTAGAGGGCATCGCCGTTTCCCTTGTGCAGCATTTCTGCTATAATGGGAGCATTGTGAATTTAGGAGGATCAGCTATGATAGCAGTAAGTAATGTAAGTCTTCAATTCGGCGACCGTAAGCTGTTTGAAGATGTGAATATACAGTTCAATCCAGGCCATTGCTATGGTTTGATCGGAGCGAACGGAGCGGGGAAATCGACTTTCCTTAAAGTGCTCTCCGGTGAAATCGAGCCGCAGACCGGAAATGTCATCATGAACAAAGACGAGCGGCTTGCCGTCTTGAAACAGAACCACTTTGAGTACGAGGAAAACGAAGTGCTCGACACGGTCATCCGAGGGCATAAGCGCCTGCACGATATTATGACCGAAAAGAATGCCATCTACATGAAAGAGGATTTCTCGGATGAAGACGGCATGCGTGCTGCTGAACTCGAGGGTGAATTTGCTGAACTGAACGGATGGGAAGCGGAATCCGAAGCAGCCATCCTCTTGCAAGGTCTAGGCATTCCGGAAAGTCTCCACCATGTCAAAATGAGTGAATTGACAGGTTCCGACAAAGTGAAGGTCCTTCTTGCACAAGCTCTGTTCGGCAAGCCGGATGTCCTTCTTCTTGACGAGCCGACCAACCACCTTGACCTTAAAGCAATCCGTTGGCTGGAAGAATTCCTGATCGACTTTGAGAACACAGTCATCGTCGTATCGCACGACCGTCACTTCTTGAATAAAGTCTGTACGCAGATTGCCGATCTCGATTTCTCGAAAATCCAGCTATACCCTGGAAACTACGACTTCTGGTATGAATCCAGCCAGCTCGCTCTGAAGATGGCTCAGGATCAGAACAAGAAAAAAGAAGAGAAAATCAAAGAATTGCAAGCGTTCGTCGCCCGTTTCAGCGCCAACGCATCAAAATCGAAACAAGCGACTTCCCGGAAGAAGGCATTGGATAAGATCCAGCTGGATGATATCCGTCCTTCCTCCCGCCGCTATCCGTTCGTCAACTTCCAGATGGGCCGAGAGATCGGAAACGATGTCTTATCCGCGGTTGGCGTCTCCAAATCGAAGGATGGAAAAGTCCTCTTGAAAGACGCTACCTTCACGATGGGCAAAGAGGATAAGATTATCCTTCTTGGGAATCCTCTTGCTAAAACAGCCCTTCTCGAAATATTGGCGGAGGAAGACACGCCAGATGAAGGAAGCATTAAATGGGGCGTCACAACATCTCGTGCCTACTTCCCGATTGATAACAGCGAGTTCTTCGATGAGACGACAGAACCGACACTTGTCGATTGGCTCCGTCAATATTCACCAGAGGACCAGACTGAAACGTTTCTTCGCGGTTTCCTGGGCCGGATGCTGTTCTCTGGCGAGGAAGTGAAGAAAAGTCCTTCAGTTCTCTCAGGAGGAGAAAAGGTCCGTTGCATGCTGTCCAAGATGATGCTCACAAGTGCAAACGTCCTTTTGCTAGATGAGCCGATGAACCACCTTGACCTAGAATCGATTCAGGCACTCAACAATGGCTTGATGGCATTCAAAGGCGCGATGATCTTCACATCCCATGACCAGCAGTTCATCCAGACTGTTGCGAACCGGATCATCGATATCCATGATGACGGCACAATTTTCGATAAGATGATGCCGTACGATGAATACATCGAGTGGAAAGAAAAGCAAACTGCCGTATCTAACTGACCGTCCGCCGTCCATCCCCTTCTTTGGGATGGGCGGTTTTTCATTTTACGGATAAATCATATTCCAGCGGGCACTCTATGAAAAAGGAGTGTTGGAAGATGAAAAAGCTGTTTCTTCTATTCGTCGTCATGGCTATGCTGAGCGTGTCCGCCTGTTCCGGCAAACGGCCGGTCACAATGAACAACAGCGGAAATAGCGGTGAATCGACGGAACCGTCAAACATGTCATACCAAACGAATATCAAACAGGTCGACAAGGGCCTCAGCGACTATTTCCTGCCAGCTGGAACGGAAGCGAATTTTAAAGGGGAAGGCAACCAGTATGCGGATCTTGAGATTGATGTAGCAAAACCATATGAGGACTATGTCATCACATATGAATATAATGGCGGCGTCATGGCGCGCTATATATACCAGATCGGCAAGGATCAAATTACGACGATCAGCTACGATACAGTCGATACGCATGAAGATTTCCCGACCCTAGCAGAAATCAAGGCAATGAACCCGGTAGGCGTCTATCTGCAGAAACCATTTGAAGTGGGCACTACATTCGGCCAATGGAAAATTGTCGAGACGGGTGTTCAGGTTGAAACCCCATACAAGACATTCGACAACGCATTTGTCATCGAATCGTCAGGCGCGGATCACCTGCTTCGCAAATTCTTTGTCGAAGGCTACGGAGAAGTGAAACGCGAGTCAGTCATGAGAGCTGCGGACGGCACGGAATATACCGTCACCTCTTCCCTGCAGTCTGTTTCAACTCCATGAAAAAAGAGGCATCTGCCCGCAGATGCCTCTTTGTTTGGTTCAATTATAGTTTCACGACATTCGCAGCTTGTGGGCCACGGTTGCCTTCAACAACTTCGAATTCTACGTGTTGGCCTTCATCCAACGACTTGAACCCGTCTCCTTGGATAGCAGAGAAGTGTACGAATACATCGTCTTCCCCATCGACTTCGATGAAACCGAAGCCTTTTTCCGCGTTGAACCATTTAACTGTACCTTGTTTCATGTTACGACCTCCAAATGATAAATACTTGCTAATACATGAACTCTTGCGATGAAAAATTCACATATTACAAAAAGTACCGAGCCGCCGATCACTTTTTGTAATACGTGAATGCGTCATAACCGGTAATAACATATCACTGTTACTATACCATAACCAATTTCAAAGTTCAATAAAATAATATAAAATATTCGAAATTATTTTGATTGGAAAATGGCAGCGGGTTCTCCGTCTTTCAGCAATATGATTCCATGGAACAATTGTATGCTTTCATCACACCCTTCACAATATACCCGCTCTGTCTCTGTCCAAAACGCAAAAAAGCAATTTTTTCTTTGTTCCTTGTAAGAATGTTCATCACTCAACCGATTGTACAATGTTTGGAAATAGGCTCGGGCCTCTTCCCTTTCGTCAAACTGTTTGCCTTCTTTGACTTTTTCTCGCCATTCTTCGAACATCCACCAAGGCTCAAAGTCCGCTTTCATGTATATAACTTCGAACATTGGATTCCCCTCCATTCCGGTTTGCGGTGAATGAACCCCATTTTAGCAAAAGCCCTTTCCTTTTCCAAGCAATTGATATGGACGGCGCTTGGGCACATTCAAAAGAAATGTGTTCCTATTCAAAATCGGGTATAATGGGAGTAGGACGATGAAACTTTTTTCGCTCCAAAACGTACATGATACTATCTATCCGTCAGGACATATATATGCAAAAGGAGGCCTTGGTGCACTATGCAAGAGGTCAAACAATTTTTCATCAGACACTTCATCACCGCACCAGTCAGTTTCGGGACATGGCTGATTTTGCTGCTCGGAGCAGGTATGAACTTCTTCGCGGCAACCGGCATCATGATCGCCCTTTACCTCGGAGGCTCTTTTTCAATCAAGCAGCTTCAAATCGCTTCGAATGTAAAGAAACTAGGAATGACAAGATCCGAATTTAATCACATCAAAACCCAGATTGCAGAAGCAAAAATGAAGATCAGAAGACTGAACAGCCTGTATGGACAAGTGAGATCGGTCCAGGCATTCAAACAAGTATACGAAATGAACAACTTGGCGCGGCGCGTGCTCGGCATAGTGAAGAGCAACCCCCGGAAGTTCTATCACGTTGAAAAATTTTTCTATTCCCATCTTGATTCTGCGGTCGAGCTGACGAGCAAGTATGCCATGCTTGTCAATCAGCCGCTGAAAGACCAGGAACTCCAGATCGCTCTCCAGCATACCCGGGAGACGCTGACTGATGTCAATAAACAGCTTGAACAAGATCTACGGAGTGCATTAGTGACTGATATCGAGAAGCTTCAACTGGAGCTTGATTATGTAGATGTCACGTTGAACCGAAACAAACCGCTGATTGATATGAAAGGGGAATTGCCGCATGACAGAAAATAGAACAATGCAAGACGAAGACGTAAAGTCATTCGATGACTTGTTGGATAACCCATTTTCGATGAATGAACCGCTTCTTCCGAAAGAAATGATGATGGAAACAAAAGATAGCACGCCTTCCGCGCAGGTCACTCTCATGGAGCGCCTGTCCCCAGAGGAACAGGAAAAAGCGAAACAGCTTGCTGAACAGATTCCTGTCGGAAACTACGAATCAATCATCACTTACGGAGCGAACGCGCAAAACGAACTCTCTAAGTTCTCACATAAGATGCTCGATCACGTACAGAGCAAGGACATCGGCCCTGTCGGCGATGTGCTGAGCGATTTGATGAATAAGCTGTCAGAAATCGATCCAGAGGACTTGTCGGATAAAAAGAAATCAGGCCTCAGCCGACTGTTCAGCAAAGCGACACGGTCAATACAGGAAATGATGACGAAATACCAGAAACTAAGCACACAGATTGACCGGATCGGCGTCCAGCTTGAACATTCAAAGCGCGGGCTGCTCGAAGACGTGCATATGCTCGACAATTTGTATGAACAAAATAAAACATACTTCCAAGCACTCAATGTCTATATCGCGGCAGCTGAACTGAAACGTGATGAGATTGCAAATGTCATCATCCCAGAGATGCGGAGGAAGGCAGAAGCTTCTAACGATCAGATGGCATTCCAGGAAGTGAACGACATGGGTCAATTTTTGGACCGTCTTGAGAAACGGCTGTATGATTTGCAGCTTTCCCGTCAAATCACTATCCAAAGTGCACCGCAGATCCGGATGATCCAGCAGACGAACCAGACGCTGGCAGAAAAGATCCAGTCATCCATCATGACATCGATTCCACTTTGGAAAAACCAGATTGCCATCGCACTGACGCTGAATCGCCAGCGGAAAGCAGTCGAATCACAAAAACTGGTGACAAAGACGACAAATGATCTTCTGCTCAAGAATTCCGAGATGCTGAAGATGAACTCCATCGAGACGGCGAAAGAGAACGAAAAAGGCATTATCGAGATTGATACACTGAAAAAGACACAAGAAAACCTCATCCAGACGATTGAAGAGACACTTCTCATACAAGCGGACGGCCGGGCTAAGCGGAAAGCCGCAGAGGTCGAAATCGCCCGTATGGAAGAGGAACTCAAGCAGCGCCTGATCGCAGTGCATGATAAAACACAAAACCGCCCTTCATAAGGCGGTTTTTTAGTGTTTATTGATTGATGACAAGCGTCAGCACTTTGCGCAGCAGCCGTAGTGTCTGTTCTGCAAAACTTTCAACCGATCCGGCTGATGCACTTTTATTGCCGAACATCAGGCTGAACACTTGTTTCTGGTCTTCTGTCGGATCTGCTTGCTGAAGAAATAGATGCAGTACTGTGATACCCTGCTTCTCCGCTTCCATGACCGCTTCTCTAGTATCAATGATGCCATTTCTGTCATAACCGAAGGCAGACGGTTCCCCGTCCGAAAAAACAAGAAGGAACTTATGCTTTTCACGGCGGTTCATCAGTCGCTTAGCCATCCACCTGATCGCGAACCCGTCCCTGTTATCGTCGTTCGCTTCAAAGCCCAAGATGGCCGGTCCACTGTCCGCATTGCGTTCTTCGAAAGTGTGCATCATGTCAAAAACATTCAGCTGTACTTCCTTAGAAGCCTCATCCGCATTTTCATAATAGGAGGAGATTTCATGTTCAATCCCAAGCGTCCGCAGCACATCATGAAACAGCAAGACGGCTTTTTTCGTCTCCTCCAGTTTATCGAGCATGGAGGCGGACCCGTCGACTAATAAGCCAAACACCGCATCGAGTTCAGGGGAAGGGGCAGATTTGCGATAAAACGGTTTGGGCCTTTCATCGACAACCATTGTAATCAGTTTCGGTGACAGCCTGCCCTTCGGCAATCCTTCCCTCCTGTACTGTACTTTCTGCTCGATGCGTTTTTTGATTTCATCGACAAACGCACGGACGAATGGCCGCTGTTCTTCACGCCAAGCAATCAGCTTGAACTCCGTTTCTCCTGTTTGCACATTGCTTTGTTTTCTCTCTTCGTATACGACATTCAGGTGTTCACTGCCGAACTCTGACCCGGCCGCCCGAACAGCCGGCTCGCCCTTCCGCTCGGGTTTTTCTATATCGTCTTGCCGCTTGCTGCTGTTATCGCCTCTAGAAGCGCCTTGACCGATCTCCTCGATGTTTGCCTCTTCATGCCCAGCTGCGGCGGATGCGCCAGTTCCCTTTCCTGAACGTCCATGCTCCAGCTCGTATTCCAAATGGACTCCCGACTCCTCAGCGTTCTCACGGTGCCATGAACGGAATACTTCCTCAATCGTCTCCTTCGGCTTCTCATCTCCCGGCTCTGCATCCTTCATACCTTCATGGTAATGAAAAACCGCGGATGCCTCATCAATAGAATCCGCAAGCACATAATATTGATGAGTGAGATCATATTGAATTGAAGGGCTGATAAGCGTCACGATCCGCATGGCAATAGTGGCGCTGTCCGATGTACTTTTTGCCTCATATGCCCTTTCAAGTTCGGCGGCAATCCGTTCAAGCGGCAAGTCCCATCCCTCTTCATCACCGCTTGCATATCGGCCGGCATGCAAAGAAATATATAGTTTATTCAGCAGCGCATCTGCAAGAAAGTGTTTTTGTATGTTGACGGTCCTGGAATTTTGGTGATAGCCGAGCATCGCCGTAATCCGGGCTTGAAAAGCGGCCGCCGTTCCGGGACGTTCTTTCCTCACCAGCTCAATCATTCGAAATTCCTCGATCAGCAGCAGGAGCTCCCTGGCGAATCTCTGCAGTGGATGGCTGCTATATTCCCGGCGAAAATCAAGCCATTCATTCAATGAGAAATGTCTCCAGAAACCAGCCGTCAAAATATAGACATCGGACAGTCGCCCCAAATGAGTCAATTCCTCGGAACGATGCCGCCAGAAGACACTCATGGAGATCATACTCTCAAGCGGACGGAATTCCATCAGCTTGCGTTCGGTCAGCTCAAGGAACGGCGCATCAGCAAGCGCACGGCTCACACGTTCGTATAGCAGAAGTTCATTGGCTTCAACCTTTTCATCGTTGAATTGAATAAAGCGCTTCAATTTTCATACAGGCCTTTCTCCATATCCCGAGGAATCCATGTCGCAGCAAGTTCCATGACAAGTTTCTGCTCCAGCGGATCTTCAAGCTTTTCCGCTATTGAGTATCGTACAGAACGAGATAGCGGCATCAACGAGGAAAGGGCAAGCGCGTCGATCAGACTGCGGACGGAAGCTGCCTCGTCAGATAACAACCCATTGATTACTTGTTTTTTCAGATCTTCATGGATGGCGAGACAAGCCGCTAGCTGTTTCTCATCCGCATCGGGGAACATTTCTTGCAATAGAATTTTCAGCTGGCCGCCGTCAAGATAAGGGATCGAATAGGAGACAAACCGGTTTTTCAGGGCCTCATTCATCGGGCTTGTACCGACATATCCTTCATTGATTGCCGCAATCACCGTAAAATTTTGATGGGCATGGATCACTTCCCCTGTAAATGGATTTGTGAACATCCGCCTATGGTCAAGGACACTGTGTAAAATCGGCAATGTCTCAGGTTTCGCCATATTGATCTCGTCGATATAAAGGATATGACCGCGCCTCATCGCTTTGACGACAGGTCCTTCTACAAACTCGATATGGGTCTCCCCGTTCTTCGTGACAATCGTTTTGAAACCGACCAGAGATTCGACGTCCAAATCTACAGAACAGTTCACGCTTTGCATCGGTTGCCGATAAAATGCTGAGATGCTCTGTGCGAAACGTGTTTTCCCCGAACCTGTCGGCCCTTTCAACAAAACAGGACGTTTCAATACGGTTGCCGCGAGCACATCATCCCAAATATGAGGAACCGGCGAAACATATCCGCCTTCCTGGATGAGAGCTTCATCTTCTTTCTCATACACCTCATTTTTTCTCTTGCTGCGTTCCTGATCAATCACCTGGTTCATGTAATTTCCTCCTGCCTGTTGTTTCTAGTTGTTCATATGAAGAACAGGCGGAGGATAATGGAAATCCTCCGCCTGCCTGTAGGTTCACTCAAAATACGTTTTGTAGTAACCGCCGACTTTCCCGCTATTGTCAACGACGAAAAGGAATTCATCCGTTTCATTTTTCACTTCGTATGTTTTGCCTGGTGTCAGCATGTTGGTAACTACATACTTTTCGGCATTCGCATGCGTGCAGGTGACTGTCCGGATGGTTGGTGCTGTCAGCCAATCCATGAATGACATGATGCCATCCCCTTTCATGTGATTTCAAAAAACGGCCCGGCCGCAGCCGGACCGTCAGGCCTGTGTCAATTATGATCCAAGCAATAGGTCTTCCGGATTTTCGATCAATTCTTTGACCATCTTCAAGAAACCGACAGAATCTTTACCATCGATGACGCGGTGGTCATAGGAAAGTGCCACGTACATCATCGGGCGGATTTCGATATTATCGCCGACTGCCACTGGCCGCTTCACGATTGAATGCATTCCAAGGATACCGACTTGCGTTCCATTCAGGATTGGTGTCGAGAAGAGGGAACCGAAGACGCCGCCATTCGTGATTGTGAATGAACCGCCCGCCATATCACCAAGAGTCAATTTGTTATCACGCGCTTTTGAAGCGAGATCAGCAATCGAGTTCTCGATTTCCGCGAAGTTTTTGCGATCCGCATCACGGACGATCGGTACAACAAGTCCTCCTTCTGTAGAAACCGCGATGCCGACATCATAATAATGTTTCATGATCAATTCATCGCCGTCAATTTCGGAGTTGACATATGGGTATTTCTTGAGTGCTGCAACAACCGCTTTCGTAAAGAAGGACATGAAGCCTAGACGTGCATCGTACTTTTCGAGGAACTCATCCTTTTTACGTTTGCGCAGTTCCATGACAGCCGTCATGTCGATTTCGTTGAATGTTGTAAGCATTGCAGTCGATTGCTTCACTTCAAGAAGACGCTTCGCGATTGTCTGGCGGCGGCGCGTCATTTTCTCGCGCGTTTCGCGGCCATCTTGCACCGGTGATGCAGCCGCTGCAGGAGCAGCCGGTTTTTGCGGTGCCGCTTTTGGAGCGTTACCATGTGCCTGCACGTCTTGCGCACGTACGCGGCCCATAGGATCTACCGGGGAAACAGACGCGAGGTCGATCCCTTTTTCCCGCGCAAGTTTACGTGCTGCAGGGCTGGCAATAGTACGTTCACCGGAAGCGTTCTCCGCAGTCTCCTGGACAGAAGCTGCAGGAGCCGCTTCTTCAGCCGGTTTAGCAGCAGGTGCTTCTTCCGCTTTAGGGGCAGGTGCCGCTGATTGGGCTGGAGCGCCTGAGCCTGCTCCAACAACAGCGATCACTTGGCCGACTTCTACTGTATCGCCCTCAGCTGCAAGAAGTTCCTGGATGACGCCAGCTTCTTCGGAAATGACTTCCACGTTGACTTTATCTGTTTCCAGTTCAACGATGAATTCGCCTTGGTCCACATGGTCACCTGGCTGTTTCAGCCATTTCGCGATTGTTCCTTCCGTAATCGATTCCGCAAGTTCAGGTACTCTGATCTCTGCCACAATAAATTCCTCCTATTCATTTCCGTTTTGCACGGCCTTCACGCTGATTCGTCATCAACATATATCGTCTCCCTGTTTGCAGGGCAGAAGACAATCTGATTAATTCTTGAGGGCTTCCTCAATGATGCGGGACTGTTCCTTCTTATGCGATTCGCCGTCACCTTCGGAAGGACTCGCGCGATGAATACGACCGACATAAGAGATGTCTCTTCCGTCCGCGAGCTCTTGCAAGTATGGATATGCGAATGACCAGGAGCCCATATTCTTCGGTTCCTCCTGCACCCAGACAAGTTCCTTCGCAGCTTTGTAGCGCTCGAGGATTTCAGCAATCTTTTCCGATGGGAACGGATAGAGCTGTTCCACGCGGATGATATGAAGATGATCATATCCTTCTCCGTCTTTCACCTGTTCCGCAAGATCGATTGCCATTTTGCCGCTGGCGAACAGGATCTTCTTCACTTTCTTCGGATTCTTGCCAGTTCCCGGCTGTTCAAGCACCGTTTTGAAATGACCTTCAGAAAGATCCGATACATCAGCTCCAACAAGCGGATGACGCAATAAAGACTTCGGTGAAGCGATCACAAGCGGGCGCTCTGCTTCCGTACCGAGTACTTGCGCCTGTCTGCGCAAGATATGGAAGTAGTTCGCTGCACTAGACATGTTCGCCACTGTCCAGTTGTTTTCAGCGCATAGCTGTAAGTAGCGCTCAATCCGGGCACTCGAGTGCTCAGGGCCCTGGCCTTCATATCCGTGTGGAAGAAGGATGACAAGACCTGACTGCTGTCCCCATTTAGAGAAGCTGGATGATACGAACTGGTCGAACATCACCTGCGCCATGTTCGCGAAATCCCCATACTGGGCCTCCCAGATCGTAAGAGCCTTATCTTTCTCCAGATTATAGCCGAATTCGTATCCGACGACAGCAAACTCGGTGAGCGGGCTATTGTACGCAACGAAGGATGCGTTAGATTCGCTGATATGATGAAGAGGAACGAATTCCTCGCCTGTCTTTTCGTCATGCAAAACAAGGTGACGGTGCGCAAATGTTCCGCGCTGCACGTCCTGTCCGGTAATCCTGATTGGATTGCCATCCTGTAGAATAGATCCGAATGCAAGTTGTTCAGCGTGCGCCCAATCGATCTTCCCTTTGCCTTTGAACGGCTCTTCACGGCGCTTCAAGATCCGGTCAAGCTTGCCAAACACATGGAAGTCATCTGGGTATGTAAGAAGCTCTTCGTTCATGCGGCGGAGCCTCTCCTCCCCAACACCAGTCTCCAGATCACGCGGCATGCCAAGAAGCACTGCTTCCGGAGTCGCGTTCGATGGTTTCTTCGCATTAGCAGAATGACTCTTCACGTTATCATAAGCAGCCTGCATGATGCCGAATACATCCGAATCCAGCTTGTCGACCTCTTCTTTAGATAGAATGTTTTCGCCGACTAATGACTCTCCATAAAGCTGGCGGACAGTCGGATGCTTATGGATCTCATGATACATGAGCGGATTTGTCACAAGCGGCTCATCCATCTCATTGTGCCCATAACGGCGGTATCCGATCAAATCGACAAGAATATCCTTGCCGAATGTTTGTCTATATTCAAATGCAAGCGCGGCAGCTGAAATGACCGCTTCCGGATCGTCGGCGTTCACGTGCAGGACAGGCACTTCAAATCCTTTTGCCGGATCAGAAGAATACATGGTCGAACGGGAGTCGTAAGATTCCGTCGTGAAACCGATCGTATTGTTCGCGATCACATGAACAGTTCCGCCTGTACGGTATCCGCGCACCCGGCTGAAGTTGAATGTCTCTTGCGCGATGCCTTCGCCCGGGAATGCTGCGTCCCCATGAATCATGACTGCATACGCCGCATTCATGTCCTGTTCAGGCATGCCCGGTTTCGACGTATCTTCCTGGGCAGCGCGCGTCTGGCCTGCGATGACCGGGTTGACCACTTCAAGATGAGACGGGTTATACGCAAGGAAGCGTTCCACGCTGGACTTCCCTTTATAAAGGGCCCCAAGGTGGTATTTCACATCGCCGAACCATCCGCGTGACGTGACGACAGAGCCGTCTTCAGGCAAGAAGTCTAGCGAAGGCACTCCTGCGAATTCAGCGAACATCATCTCATATGGCTTATTGAGAATATGGGCAAGGACATTCAAACGTCCCCGGTGTGCCATGCCGATCAGCACTTTTTCCGTATTGGCGTCCTCTGACTTCCTCATCAATTCATCAAGGAAGACGACAAGTGTATCCAGTCCTTCAATTGAGAAGCGCTTTGCTCCGACGAATGTCCGGTGGATGAATTTTTCAAACCCTTCCACTTTTGTAAGCCGCTCAAGAAGTTCTTTCTTCTCTTCTGCCGTCAAACCGGATGCATTTGCGCTTTCGATACGGGATTGCAGCCACTTGCGTTCATCTTCATCAATCAGATGAGCAAACTCGTATGCTGTTTTTCCAGTATACTGTTCCTTCAAAAAGTTAAAAGCATCCAAGCCGTTCTCCACATGAGAAGGGACCTCTTTCAAGAACAAGGATGCCGGCAGCGACCGCAAGTCGTCTTCCGTCAAACCGTATTTGGAAATTTCCAGACGTGATGAGTCTCTCGGATGATCATGAAGCGGATAGATATCTGCAGCCAGATGACCGTAAGCACGGACCGCTTCAAGCAATTCCGATGCTGCCAGCGCTTTGGTGAAATCAATTCCGGATGCTGCCGGACCTGCTGAAACTGCTTCCTGGAATCCCTGAACAGTCGGCGCTCCGTATTTTTTAAACATCTCAGCGAGCTGAGGGTCGACATCTTCGGGAGAAGACTTGAATTTCTCGTACATCTCCATCACATACCCGAGGTTCGGCCCCGAGAAAACATCGTATGGGGAACGATGGGAACCTACATTGTTCGACATGTAAAATGACCTCCACATTTGCCAACAGGCATATTGGGTTATTATTTTTATCCGTCTTAATAGTACCATGCTAAACCGTTAACCGAAAGGGGTTAACTCTGCAGTATTGCATAAATATCAGTTTAGATGCCATCTGCTGAAAGACGGATCCGGGTAGCAGCTCTACCTTTATTCCGTCAACAAGGATACACTTCTTTCCCTAATCTTGCAACTATCGAAGAGTCCATAGGGATCAGCCTTCATGCGTCTTCCAGTTAATTTTTATACGACAGGATCAAATCGACCATCGACTCAGGAGTTTTTATCTCTGAGTGTCTCTTCATTTCCTCTTCCATTTCGGCTTTTCCATCAAGAAGACGGGCTAGAAGACTTTGCATCTCCAGGCCTTCAAGCTCTTCCTCCGTGACGACCTCTGCGATGCGGAGCGATTTGAAAAGCTTCGCATTCAGGATTTGATCCCCCCTGCTCTTCGCGGCAGACAGCGGAATGAGCAGCATTGGTTTCCGAAGGGCGAGAAGCTCGAAGATTGAATTCGAACCCGCCCGCGATACAGCGAGATCAGCGGCTGCCAGCAAATGCGGCAGACTGTCCGTGGCATATTCGAACTGTGCATACCCCTTGCGGTCCGCAAGGGATTCGTCCATATGTCCTTTTCCACAAAGGTGTATCACTTCAAACATTTCTAGAATCTTATCAATGCCGGTCCGAAGCGAGTCATTCAGCAAAACAGATCCTTGGCTGCCGCCCATGAAGAGCACGACAGGCTTTTGTCCGGGCAGGCCGGTGAGACGCAGTCCCTCTGTCCGGCTGCCGCTAAATAGCTCTGGACGGATGACAGGTCCCGTGCATGTTGATTTTTCTCCCGGAACATGCTGCAGCGTCTCTTCGAATACAGTGAAGATATGATTTGACATCGGAAGCGCTAGTTTATTCGCAAGCCCCGGTGTGACGTCCGATTCATGGATGACAACAGGGATTCGGGCGAGTTTCGCAGCCATGACGACCGGCACTGAGACGAAGCCGCCTTTCGAAAAGACGACATCCGGCTTGAGTTTCCGGAGGACGCTGTACGCCTGCAGGACACCAGCTCCCACTTTAAATGGGTCTGTGAAGTTTTTCAGTGAAAAATAACGCCTAAGTTTGCCGCTCTGGATGGCATGATACTCGACTTCCGGATGTCTTTCTCCGATCAATTCCAGCTCAATGCCATCATGCGAACCGATATAATGGACCTCATATCCTTTATCGGCAAATACGGGGATCAGCGCTTCGTTCACGGAGACATGCCCCGCCGTACCGCCGCCCGTCAATACAATTACAGGCCTTTTCATGTGGCCATTCACCTCATCTATATGAAAATCATATGCTCCGTGCGGAACTTATGCGGCAGGACGGGATCCCGTTCTGCCTACCCAGTTATTATAGCAGACAAATCATGCTATAATCATAGTGCTATGCTGTTAAATGAATAAAGGGGGATTTGCGATATGCCTGCGAACGAGAGAAAGATCGGGATTTTTGCAAAAGTCATCATCCCGATTCTCATCACACAAGTCGCCCTGTACCTTATGACGTTCTTCGATATCCTTATGACAGGGCGATACGATACATACCATTTGGCAGGCGTCACAATCGGCTCCTCTTTTTGGGGGCCAGTATATACGGGTCTGTCAGGGATTCTGCTAGGTCTCACTCCTATCATTGCACAATTGACCGGCGGCGGCCGGGAGAAGGACATCCGCCCAAATGTCCATCAAGGCCTGTATGTCGCAGTGCTTCTCGCTGCGGCAGTATTTCTCGTCATCCGGTTCGCCGTCTATCCCGCTATCAATTCCATGCCGCTTGACAGCGAAGTGCAATCAGTCGCAAAAGCGTATCTGACAGGAATGACCATCGGCCTGCTTCCGCTGTTCGCCTATACGGTCTTCCGCTCTTTCTTTGACGCACTCGGCGCGACCCGGGTATCGATGTTCATCATTTTATTATCCGCGCCGATCAACATTTTCCTGAACTACCTTTTGATCTATGGGAATTTTGGATTTCCAGAGCTCGGAGGAGCGGGTGCGGGGTATGCTTCAGGCATCACGTACTGGATAGTTCTTGGAATCGCCGCGATGATCGCATGGAAGCGGAAACCGTTTGAGGAGCTACTGCTCTTTAAAGGATGGGAGCGTGCTTCTTTTACGAAGATGAAGGAGATCTTGTGGATTGGTGTGCCGATCGGTCTCTCGATTTTTGTTGAGACAAGCATCTTCTCGGTCGTCACTCTCTTCATGAGCAAATATACGGCGGAAGTGATATCAGCCCATCAGATTGCGCTCAATTTCACGTCACTTCTATACATGGTGCCGCTCAGCATCTCGATGGGTACGACCATCCTTGTCGGGCAGTCTGTCGGCGGCGGCCGGCTGGAAGATTCCAAGCAATATGGAAAGATCGGTGTCGTCCTCGCCATCCTTTTCAGTTTTGTTTCAATTGCAATCCTTCTCGCTTTCCGCGAGCAGATAGCAATGCTCTACACTAATGACATGGCAATTGTGAAGCTGGCCATGCAGTTCTTTATCTTCGCTGCCTTCTTCCAATTGTCCGACGCAGTGCAAGCACCGATCCAAGGGGCACTCAGGGGCTATAAGGACGTCAATGTCGCATTCATCATGGGCATCGTCTCCTTCTGGCTCATCGGACTGCCTTCAGGATATTTAGTGGCACAGTTCACTACGCTCGGTCCGCTTGGCTATTGGGTCGGCCTCATAGCCGGGCTCACAGTCGGCGCGGTAGTACTAAGCTTCCGGCTGCGGATTGTTCAAAAGAGACTGCTCACAGAAAAAAGGCTTTCCGCCCGTTGACGGAAAGCCTTTTTTCATTTTTTAAATAGATATCACTTCGAAATGAACTGCTGTGTCCAGTAGTTGCCGTTCGCATCATACCCAATGCCGATATGTGTAAAATCAGGCGTCAGGATGTTTTGTCTGTGACCCGGTGATTCCATCCATGCTTTGACCACTTCCTCAGGGGAACGCTGGCCCATGGCGATATTCTCTGCCGCCGCACGGTAGGAGATCCCGAACGATTTCATCTGGTCGAACGGAGAACCGTATGTCGGACTCGTATGGGAGAAGTAATTTTTAGATGCCATATCCGCAGATTTCGCACGGGCTGATTTCATAAGTGCAGCATCTGCTTGAAGAGGCTTCAAGCCAGCTTTTTGACGCTCAACGTTAGTCAGGTCAAGTACAGCCTTCTCGACTGCGGAAAGCGAAGCATCACTCGGTGCTTGTGGTGCCGGATTCGGCTTCTCCACTGCCGTTTGGCCATTATTGTTCTCAGGAATATTCGGTTTCACATCAGGCGCTTGCGGCTTGCTTGGCTTTTGAATAGGAGCCTGTGGTTTACTTGGCGTTTGCGGCTTCTCCACATTTGTTCCAGCTCCCGGCTTTTGAGGTGTCACCGGTTTATTGATATGGCCATTACTAGAGAAATAGCTGTTCAATTGATCCATATACTGTTTGATGAACGCATCCGCATCCTCGCGATTCGGGAATTGATATGCATCCGTACCTTGGTAAACATAGTATCTGACATTCGATTGCAATCCGGAGTCTGCATCGTTATTTTGATAAGCTGCCTCCGCATTATGGTGGCCTGGCATTAGCATTGCCGACCCGAGTAAGATGACTGCCATCGATTTTTTCATCTGTAACTCCTCCCTTCGCAAACTATCATAAACGGTTGCAAGGAAGCGAGAATGGACAGCATCTTCCAGTACGGCCAATTACTCTGGAATTATGTGAAACAAGGGATTTGAAAGCGCACTTTTTGGAGATTCTTGGACACCCCCCAAATTATTGCAAGTTCGAAGGGGTTGACACCTCTAGAATTCACTGCTTCTGGGAAACATATCCTATATCCTCTACACCCTCTCCGATAATGACGATGCGGGGCTCCATCTTCAGGTATTCAGGCAGCCAATTTGTCAGGCCATACGCGTATTGGAACAGATAAGGGTTCTCCGCCCCTTTTACAGGCACATATCCTTTAATGCGATATACCGTCTCAGGCAACGAACGGACCCAGCGCTCAAAATCATCCCTGTCAACTGGTTCTTCAAACGCCAGAAGCTTTGTTGATAATGGCAGTCCCTTTCCCGATACTAGCGGATCTTTTGTCTTTCCTTTCACACTATCCAATGTACGTTCAATGAATGAAAAAGGAACTTTGGCATTGATGGTCTGTATGATTGGCGCATTGCTATTCAAATTTGTAAGTTCAGCGGTTACTTGCGCCATCTCCCCGTCTGTCAGGAGATCCGCCTTATTTGCAATCAGCAGGTGGGCATGCCGGATCTGTTCGATGAATAAAGAACGGATCCTCGGAGATAATTCATCACGTTTCAGCCAACGGGCGCTGTCAGCGACTGTTACAATTCCCTTCACTGCAAGTTTGTCGGCAAATAGAGGCGAATAGACTGCATCAAGAGCCTCCACGGGATGTGCTGCCCCGGATGTTTCGATCAATATGACATCAATGCCCTCGTAATCGGCAAGGAGGCTCTGTAGCTGGGCTTCCGTCTTTTCGGAGCCTGTGCAGCAAATACAGCCGCTGAGCAGCTCTTTAAGAGGGACATCTCCATCTTCCCTCGCCCTGTTCGAGTCGAATGGAAGTGCGCCGATTTCATTCATCAGCACTGCAGGTTTTTTGCCAGCTTCCTTCAATTGGGAGATTGTATTCAATAGCAATGTCGTTTTCCCGCTGCCGAGAAAGCCGCTGAATAAATAGACATCTATCACGTAAAATCCGCCTCCTAGCAATAAGCGCCCAGTCCGCAGTCGGAATGGGCGCTATGCTTATTTTTTCAATTCTTCCTGTACAACTTCTTTCGCCTTGTTGAGCTGCGGGTCGTCTTCTTTGATCTTTTCACGAAGTAATTCCATCAGTCCGAGGGTTGAATTACCAGACAGAATTCCTGTCTCTTTCAGCTGTAGGTCTTTCTGCAGCTCTTTGACGGCCTGTTCTGTCTTCGAATCAAATAGTCCATCCACCTCGCCCGGTTCGTATCCGACCGCTTTCAGCATCTCCTCTGCCGCTTCCACTGCCGGGGATACCATTCCCGGCTTCATCTCTGCGGAAGGATCCAAATATGGCAGCGAGGCATATGAAGGGTATGGCACTTCGACATCAGGTTCGATGCCTTTCGTATGGATCCAATTGCCATTCGGTGTCAGCCATTTCGCTGTAGTGAGCTTCAGGTTCGAACCGTCCTTCATGTCTTTTGGTGTCTGGACAGTCCCCTTGCCGTATGTCTTGATGCCGACCAGTTTAATGCCTGCTGATTCTTTCAAGGCAGCAGCAAGGATTTCAGAAGCGGATGCACTTCCGTCGTCGACAAGCATTGCCACAGGCACATTCACTTTCCGGCCGTCTGAAGCGACATAGACTTCAGGCGAGGTCCCTTTCCCTTCGTATTGGAAGATATTTTTCCCTTCCGGCACAAATAGGTCAGAAATGTCGATAGCAGTGCTGAGCATGCCGCCAGGATCTTGCCGGACATCGAGCACCAGGCCTTTCATGCCTTTCGATTCCATATCATCCAGGGCTTCGAGAACTTCGTCATACGTATGTTCCGAGAAGCTGGTGATAGTGATATGGGCAATGCCGTCATCGAGCATTTCAGCATAGACGGTTTCAATCGGAATGATGTCCCGTTCGATTTTCACGTCAAACGGATCTGCCGTCTCCCCCCGGCGTACGGTAAGGGTCACTTTTGTCCCCTTTTCCCCGCGGATAAGCAAAACAGCTTCCGATGAAGACATGCCTTGAATGCTTTTCCCGTCAACCGCAAGAATCATATCGTTCGGCAAGAGGCCAGCACGTTCGGCAGGTGAATTTTTGATAGGCGAAACGACTTTGATATAGCCGCCTGCTTCCTGGATTTCTGCGCCGATCCCTTCGAAGCTGGAAGAGATGCTCTCATTAAGCTGCTTTGCCTCTTTTTCATTCAGATAATCAGAGAATGGATCGCCGAGTGATTCGATCATCCCGTTGATCGCGCCGTCGATCAGTTCGGTATCTTCAATATCTGCATAGTAATTCTTTTTCACTTCATCATAAGCGTCATAGAGTTTCTTGAATTCTTTGCGGTCCGTCGCCGTTGCGGTTTGGGGATTGACGACTTCAACGACCTTTTCCTCCCCGGTCGTAAGAGCAAAGAATGTAACAGCGGCTGTCGCCAGGACAAGTCCGAATATAAGCATGACCAAGGAGAAGGGTTTCAAACGAATATACCGGCTTGCCGGCGGCTGATAGTCCTTCTTTTCCTCTTCTACAGGGGCCTGTTTCTCTTGATCTTCCATGCGGTTCCCCCCACTTTCCTTCTTTTCGTCCAATAGGAATTATTTTCAACATGCGTTCAAAAAAAGGACCGCTGATTGGCTAGCAAGCGGTCCTTCTTCGAACTTCACTTCGCGCGTGTTATTGAATGGCTGCGTCGAGTGCCACTTCAATCATGTCATTGAAAGTTGTCTGGCGTTCTTCCGCAGACGTCACTTCCCCTGTAAGGATATGATCGCTTACAGTAAGAATAGACAGGGCTTCACGGCCAAATTTCGCAGCTAGCGTATAAAGCGCTGCCGTTTCCATTTCCACGGCAAGTACGCCGTACGAAGCAAGTTTTTCATGCTCGGCATGTTCATTATAGAAGAAGTCCTCTGTAAAGACATTGCCGACTTGTAGATGAAGGCCTTTTTCGACACCTGCATTATACGCTTTCAGCAAGAGATCGAAATTGGCAGTCGGTGCATAGTCAACTCCGTTAAAGAATGTACGGTTGATTGGTGAATTTGTAGTCGCACTTTGAGCAAGGATGACATCGCGGACTTTAACATCGCGCTGGATCGCTCCGCATGTGCCAACACGGATCAACTTTTGCACGCCGAATTCCTGCATCAGTTCAGTTATGTAGATGGAGATCGAAGGCACACCCATTCCGGTGCCTTGAACTGAGATGCGCTTGCCTTTGTAAGTCCCTGTGAAGCCGAACATGTTACGGACTTCATTGTACTGCGTAACGTCTTCCAAAAAAGTTTCAGCGATATATTTCGCACGGAGCGGATCGCCCGGAAGCAGGATTGTTTCCGCGATATCGCCTTTTTGCGCATTGATATGTATGCTCATGTGACATAGCCTCTCTTTCCGATTTTCCTTTCCATCATACAAGTTATCCGCCTTTTATGCAATGATGGACCATTCAGTGCACATGGTCTTGATATAAGTCATACAACTCATCGAAAACTGCGATGGGCATCCGTTCGTCCGCTTTTTCCTCAAGATAACGGGACAGCTGATCAAACGAACGCTCCTGTTTCGGGAAGCTGTGATCTTCGAACATCGCTTCCGCAAAGACGGCCTTCAGATCTTCCTTCGGGCCGCCGCGGTGCGATAGGACGTATTGGTAGAATGATCGATCCATCCGTCCTCCTCCTCACTTCTCAAATAACTTTTTGTACTCTCCATAGCCTTCCGCATCCAGGCGTTCTTTCGGGATGAAACGGAGGGCGGCGGAATTGATGCAGTAGCGCATCCCCTTTGGGCCGGGCCCGTCCGGGAACACATGGCCAAGATGGGAGTCGGCCGTCTTGCTGCGCACTTCCGTCCGCCGCATGCCATGGCTTGCGTCGAAGTGTTCCGTGATCTCTTCCGTCTCGATCGGCTTGGTGAAACTTGGCCAGCCGCAGCCTGCATCATATTTATCATTCGAACTGAACAGCGGTTTCCCGGATACTACATCTACATAGATGCCGTCTTCGAATGTATCATTGTATTCATTCCTGAAAGGAGGTTCGGTGCCTTTCTCCTGTGTCACATGATACTGCATATCCGTCAAGCGGTCTCTTAGGTCTTCCTTCATGATTCGTCACCCCACGTCTCTTTTTTGTATCGTTCTCTTCCTGAGCCTTCCGCATACCGGTTGTAATGGGAAGGATTTTTCATATAGTAATCCTGATGTCCTTCCTCAGCCTTGTAAAAGGGCTTAGCCGGCTTGATATCAGTCATGATCGGCCGGTCGAATTTACCTGACTTCTCCAAGTCCTCTTTGGATTTCTCAGCAATTTCCCGCTGCTCGGATGAATGATAATAGATGGCGGTTTTGTAAGATTCCCCTCGATCAAAAAACTGGCCGCCGCTATCGGTCGGATCGATCTGTCTCCAAAAGATATCGACCAGTTCCTTGTAGGAGATCACCGAGTCGTCGAACGTAATCTCTACAGCTTCCCGATGGCCCGTCGATTCTGAACAGACCTGTTCATACGTCGGGTTCGGAAGGTCTCCGCCCGTGTAGCCGGAAACAACGGATTTTACGCCCTCATACCTGTCGAATGGCTTCACCATGCACCAGAAGCATCCTCCTGCGAAAGTCGCGGTCTCAAGTGCCATGCCGCATCTCCTCCTTATTCATTCGGTATTGTAACCTCCAGCGTGATATCATTGTCCGCCAAATTGAAAGTCTTCGCTTTCACTTGGATATTTCCTGAAACAGGGAGATCTGATAAGTTGATGAAGATCTCTTCCTCTTTTGGACGCACAATCATCCAGCCGGGTAAATCCACAGATTGCTTCAGTACTTTCAATACTGTCTCAGGCGGAATATTGAGCGGGCCGATTTCCATGGAAGACTGCTTTAAGATCAGGTTGCCATCCTCTCTGACAACAGGATCGAAATGCATGATGACAGGCAATTGGAAACCGAATACTGTCAATTCCGAGAGCAGGCTGACATCATCGTCGACCTTCATCGTAACAGGCAGCGGCTCCCCTTTGATAGCTTTGCCTATATAGGTGTTCGCAATCCCCTCCAGATCCTGTTTCGTGGCATGTACTGTCAGCTGGTTCCCTGATGGTGCAGCTTTTTCGATTGGCGGAAGAGGCTCAGAAGCCCCCACATTGCCGATGTACCAGATCAGCCCGATGATTACTGCCGCCAAACCGCCTAGCAGCGTGAAAAAAGCGATCTTCCAAAAGTTCAAGCGCCCTCACTCCCCTATATCCAGTTTCCCGTCTGATAAAGCGGACAAACCGCATTTTTGTATTGTTCCGATATACCGTGCCGCCATGTTATCGTATCCAGCAGCATTTGGATGGAAGAAATCGGTGTGATACACCATGTTCTCGTTCGTGACGAACAGATCCTTTACCGGCACATAACACGTCTTTCCATCCATGATGGCACGCATTTCTATCGCTTCATTCCAATCTTCCAGTATCGTATCAAATTCATTCTCCTCGTCTGTAACGAGTGTAAGAGGATTATATAGACCCGATACAACGATGACCGCATCTCCGTTCAACCCGCGGATCATATTATATATTTCATCAAGCCTATTTTCGAAATCCCCCAGTTCCTCGTAGAACGGCTTTGCCCGCAGATTAAACAAATTCGCTTTGACGACCTTCATAATATCGTTTCCGCCGATTGTCATGTAAATGACATCCGCCTTTTTGACCTCATCCTGGATTTCGGGCTTCTCAAGCTGCTTAATGAGCTGGTCGCTTCGCCTTCCGCGTTTCGCCAGATTCTCTTCATCAATGTCCTTAACGCCTTTCCAGGAAGCCATACGCTCTGTCAAGCGGCCGAAATAGCCGCCCCGCTTGCGCTCATCTCCTACCCCTTGCGTCAACGAATCCCCGAGACCAATTACATGCACTGTCTCTGGTATGAAATAATCCGGCATGAACCAATCATTGAAAACCGGCGGATTCCGCCTTTCAAAAGTTGACGGGGACGCTTGCTCCGCCGGCGTGCAGCCGGATATGAGACATGCGAGGAGTACCAATGATGCGATAATCCTTTTCAAATAATGCCCCCCAGTCGTTTACTTTTTTTATCTCTCTTATACTTAATCCGTATAATACATGAAGCCGATCGCTCCCTCGCCGGTATGGGTGCTGATGACTGGCGTGGTGAGCGATAACTTCACATCGTTGAATCCTGTCTCTTCGATGAGCCGTTTCAACGGCTCTGCCATTGCCAGGCCGTTGGCGTGCGATATCCCGACTGAACGGATGATTTTACCTGCAGTCTCTTCCGTAAATGCCTTAAAAAGCTGGGTGACGGCCTGCTTATGGCTCCTCGCTTTGGAGATCGGTGTGTAGACACCCTCTTGCAGGATGGCAATCGGCTTGATATTGAGAAGCGAGCCGAGCATCGCCTTCCCTTTGCCGATCCGCCCCCCTTTGACTAGGTTGTCAAGAATATCGACTACGACGAACAATCTTGTATTGCGTCTGACCGATTCAAGACGATCTACAATTTCCTTTACGCTGCTTCCCGCTTTCGCCATTTTCGCCGCTTCCAACACCTGAAAAGTGAGCGCATGCGAAATATACATCGAGTCTATGACAGTAACAGATGAGCTGCTCATCTCCGCAGCTGCCTGGGCGGATTTTACGGTACCGCTCATGCCTCCGGTCATATGGATTGAGATGATTTCACTTCCATCTGCGCCTAATCTGTCATACAGGTCTTGAAAGACACCCGATGCAGGCTGGGAGCTTTTTGGCAGCTCCTTCGATTCCCGCATCATTTCGAGGAACGACCCCGGCTGTAGATCGACACCGTCAGTATATGTGTTCCCGTCGATGTGGATAGTGAGAGGAACGACGTGAATATCATATTCATCTGTATACTCACTTACCAAATCTGCAGTCGAATCCGTCACGATATGTATTTTCTTCATGAAACACACGTCCCTTTCTTGTTGGCGAAACTCATTCTATTTTAGTATAGTAAATCAAGAGGAGGTATTGATATGTCCGAAGCCATCGATTTTAAAAGTAAAAAGGAAGAACTATGGAACGCCGTCACACATGGCGTTGGCTTTCTGTTCAGCATACCCGCCCTAGTTTTCCTGATCCTTTCAGGGATCAAAAAAGGTGAGCCGATTGCCATCGTCAGCTATACCATTTTCGGGATGTCCATCCTTCTTTTGTTTCTAATGAGCACCATGCTCCACAGCATGCCGGAGAAGCATAAAAAAGTCTTTGCGATATTCGATCATTCTGCGATTTATGTATTGATCGCAGGCACCTATACACCCTATGTCCTTGTGGTGATCAAAGGAGCGCTCGGGTGGACGCTTTTCGGAATCATCTGGGGCCTTGCATTACTTGGCATCGCTTTCAAGATCTTTTTCATCCACCGGTTTGAGGCTGTTTCTTTAATCTTTTATATCGTCATGGGCTGGCTCATACTTTTTGGAATCAAACCACTGTACGAGAATATCCCTATCCAAGGATTCGTACTTCTCGTTGTGGGAGGCGTTCTGTACACGGTCGGCGCAGCTTTCTATGCCATCCGAAAAATACCGTACAACCATGCGATCTGGCATCTATTCGTTCTGGCCGGCTGCGCCTCCATGTATTTCAGCGTTCTGCTTTATTGCTGATCCTGCTCTTTCTCGAATATCAGATAAGAAAAAGGCGTTGTGTCCTCCATGAAATGGTCTTCGGATTCGGAGACCATTTTCCATTCCTGTCCATACTCCGGGAAGTAAGTATCGCCTTCGAATTGCTTGCGGATCACTGTCACATACATCCGGTCCGCCGCATCCATCGCCATTTCGAAGATCTCCGCTCCGCCGATCACAATGACCTCATCGGAATAATCCATGCCCTTACTGATAGCTTCATCCAAGCTATGGACGACTGCGGCGCCAATCGCTTCATAGGATGCATCCCTCGTCATCACAATATTGAGCCTGCCGGGCAGCGGGCGACCGATCGATTCAAACGTTTTACGGCCCATGATGATCGCTTTTCCCATAGACACTTCCTTGAAGTGGGCAAGCTCCTCAGGTATATGCCATGGCATCCTGTTCTCAAGCCCGATGACCCGGTTCAAGTCATGGGCGACCAATAGACTAATCATGTGAACACTCTCCTTGTCATACTGCGATTGGTGCTTTGATTTTTGGATGTGGATCGTAGTTTTCCACCCACATATCTTCATACGTCATGTCGAAAATTGATTTTTCATCTTCCGTGATCCGGAGGGTAGGCAGCTGTTTAGGCGTCCGTCCGAGTTGTTCCTTCACCTGGTCGATATGATTAGAGTAAATATGCGCATCTCCGAGTGTATGGATGAATTCTCCAGGTACATAGCCGCATTCGCGTGCAATCAGATGCACAAGCAGTGCGTACGAGGCGATATTGTATGGTACGCCTAAGAAAACATCAGCACTTCGCTGATACAGCTGGCAAGATAATTTCCCGTCAGCTACATAGAACTGGAAGAGCGCATGGCATGGCGGCAAGGCCATTTCCCTCATCTCGGAAGGGTTCCACGCGGTGACGATATGCCGCCTGGAATCCGGATTGCATTTCAGGCTATCGATGACACTTTTAATTTGATCGACCGTCTCAGCTCCGGCATCCCATGATCTCCATTGTTTGCCGTAGATCGGACCGAGATCTCCGTATTTTGAGGCGAAATCATCGTCTGAAAGCACACGCTCCTTATAGGCTGCCATCTCTGCATCGTAAATTGAAGCAAATTTCTCATCCACTTGGATGCGGCGCCCGAAATCCGTCATATCCGGCCCGTCATATTCATTGCTCTTTACCCATTTTTCAAATCCCCATTCATCCCAGATCGGATTCCGGTCACTGATGAGCGTGCGGAGGTTCGTATCCCCTTTAAGGAACCAGAGAAGTTCGGAGGCGATCAGCCTGAATGCTGTTTTTTTTGTTGTCAGAAGGGGAAAACCTTTTGAAAGGTCAAAACGCATCTGGTAACCGAAAACGCTGATTGTTCCGGTCCCCGTCCTGTCTTCCTTACCATTCCCTGTTTCAAGGATATGTGTGCACAGGTCTAAATATTGTTTCATAACAGATGCCTCCCTTTACTTTATTGCCAGTATAGCAAAACGAATAAACCGCTTCACCGAAAACGTTCCGGCGAAGCGGCATGAAGTTTAAGCAATACTTATGACAGCCATTTTGGCGGAGTGTTTTTAGACCAGAAGATATCACCGAGCGAGTAGTGCAAAACAAAATCATCTTTCGCCGTGTGATAGTGGAAGTTGTAATAATATCCATCTTGCGGCCTTTTTTCTGTACGGACATGGAACCGGATCAAGTCTTTTTCGGCGTCCTTGTCATGGACATGAAAAATCTTCTCCGCATAGTTTCCGGATGGTGTTTCAGTGATGGCGAGCCTTCTGCTGACAAGGCCGTCGCTGTCGGATAAAGTCAACTGGATGACTTGTTCGATTTTAGGAAAGATGATCGAATCAAATTCATTCTGGATGACAGGGCCGATCCGGGAGCCGAATTTCTTATATGACATCTCTCTAGCAGCAAATAATAAGTCCTCTTCGCTGGCAGGAGGGTCAAGCAGCGCCGTGCCTGGAGCAAAGTATGAATCATCCCCTAATCCGATTTGAAGATTATTCGCACCGGCATGGTTAGTATCGCGCGCATCGCTCTTCGGTTGTAAATTCGTCCAGAATTCATGGTTTGGCGATATGACGCCGAGTGTCAGTACAGCAACCGACGCGATCAGGAGCTTATGTATGTACTTCTTCATCCCATTCACCCGTTTCTTTTTGTCAAAACAATGTCTCTTTTCATCCGTTCAATACTCTCTTAAACGCTTTAGGCTTGAAAAGGTTTCATATTTCTCCTTTTCATTGTACAATAAAGCCAGTAAGATTTGTACTCGCAAGTAAGGAGGTCATCGCAAAAATGGACGTTCAACTTTGGCTAGGCATCGGAATGCTCGCACTTATCCTCTATCTAAGCTCACTGAACTTTACACACTGAGCCTACCTTAAAAAAATGCCGTCCCGCTTGGGACGGCATTTTTCATATCTCCATCACCCCAAAATGGAATTTGATGTTCGGCCGGATGGCCCGCTTCATGTTATGCCGCTCAAATACTGCCGAGTCATATCTGTCTTTCACGACAACCCGCCGCTTTGCCACCCGGCTCGCTTCTGCCAGCCATTCATAAGTGAGCTCGGAATGATAGCCAGCATTGCGCAAAGGAGTGAAATTCGACGATTCCTCGATCGGTGTACTGAACATCGTATCGATATAAACGACATCCCAGCAATGATCCGCCTCTTTTTTCAGAAACTCGACTGCCTCACTTTGGATGACAAGAATACGATCCATCGCCATTTTCAGCTCATCCGAACTAGCCGGGAACGTCTTTAGTCCACGTTTTGTGATGAAGGAAACGACAGGATCTGCTTCAATTCCTGTCACCTTTCCCTCAGCCCCTGTTATGTACGAGGCGATGATGCTGTCAGACGCCAGTCCGAGCGTACAGTCTAAAAATGAATGGCCCGGCTGCAAACCACAGGCTTCGATAAAAGGATCCCGCTCTCCTTTCAGCAGCCGCTTCAACCGGAACGCGGCCGAATTCGGATGGAAGAAAAAAGGCTCCGAAGCTGCATCCTTAAAATATTCATATCGATCTTTACCCGCGACTAAAATACCCGCGCCATATTCATTTTGCATCGACTCAACCGATCGTTTTTTACGATCCACAAAAGGGATCGCCAGATGGTCAGCCGCCTCTTGCGCCAGGCGGATCGACATTTGATCGGGGCGGCCGGCCGTTGTAGCTATCACCTTCATTTTTCGCAAATTTGTTTGAGAACGCCTGCGATATGGTCTTTGATCTGCTCTACATCAAAATTCTCAATTTGTTCGCGAGGTATAAAATATGCAAGACTGCGGTCTTTCCAGAAAGCAATGGAAGGGGAGCTTGGAGGCACTTCCGGGAAATAGCTGCGCATCACTTCTGTCGCCTCTTTGTCCTGACCTGCAAATACAGTCAGCAAATGATCCGGTGTTTGATCCGCATCCTGCAGAGCTTCCCTGATAGCGGGACGTGCAAGGCCGGCTGCGCAGCCACATACGGAATTAATCACAATTAGCGCGGTCCCTTCCATCTGATCCATCGTCTCTTTCGCTTGTTCAGCTGTCGTCAACTCAGTAAAACCCGCTTGTACAAGCTCTTCACGCATCGGTTTCACGATGCCTTTCATGTACTCATCATATGCGTTCATCGGTAGTTCCCCTTTCAAATCGTTTTTCTGTCATCAGCCATTCCGTAATTCGGTCATCTGCTTCCAGATCGAACCTTTGGCATCCTCGCCTTCTTCAATCCTTGCAATCGCCATCCGGATTTGCAGTTTCACTTCAAATTCAGGGTCGTTTTCAGCTTCATGCAAAGAAGGGAGTGATTTTTCCGTCCCTGTTTCAAATAGGAACATCGCAGCACGCCAGCGGACCAGCTTGTTCTTATCTTTCAGGGCCTTTGCGGCAGCTTCCTCAAACTCAGGAAACCCAAGATCGCTCATGCAGTCTCCAGCTGTCCTTCTGACCGCCCAGCTTTTATCATTCAGCGCCTTTTCCACATAAGGCACGACCGCCTCATCTTCGATCATACCAAGATAGACTGTGGCGAGCCTCCGGATTGACATTTTTTCATCTTCCAGAGCTTTATTAAGAAGCGGCAAGTCATTCACTGTCGGATCAGGCATCTGATCCAGTAGCTGGAACCGTTTTTCCCAATCATCCGTCGAAAATTCCTCAATGCTCACAATCCGTTTCTCTGGCTGCGGCTCTGAGTGGTGTGCCAATGCCTGTTCCACCAGCTTCTCGAGCCTCTCATCTGGGTAAGCGGCTTCCACTTCCTGGACAACCGTTGCTCCGATTTCTTTTTTGTCGCCGTAGCGGATGCCGTAGTCCGCCCACTTGCGCAGAAGGATATAATTCTCGACTTCTGTGCTATGGACTTTTTCCATCGCGGCTTTAAAACGCTCGCTCAAACCAAACCGCTCTTCGGATTCGCTGTCGAATACCTTTACTTGCAGCGGTATCTCCTTATACGTCTGAACATGGACGTACACTTCTCCGTAATGCTCATCTGCCGTTATTTCCTGCTCCTCCAGCTTCTCTGCATCTTCGCCGAATACTGCACGGACAGCAGATAAGATGGATTCCCATGGTACATTCCCGACCCTTTCGACAGCCATGAAATTCATGACATGATAGATCCCTTTTACACCTTCGATTTCAAGCAGTTTGGAAATCGGATACGGTGCGTTTTCTGCGTCTGCTTTTCTATAATTGTGGCTGACGAGCTCGGGCAGCTCCGTATCGACAACCACCTTCATGGAGTTCGGGCTCGGTGTCGGCTCAATTGTAACTATATTCATCATTGAAAACCTCCTCATTCGCCTGATTCGGCAATTTCCTGCAAATACGTCCATCGCTCAATCAGCATTTCATATTTCGCATTCAATTCATCCAATTCCGTATTCAACCGGTTGATCTTTTCGTAGTCGGAACCAGAGGACGCCATTTCCCCTTCAACTTCGGAGATGGCTGTCTCAAGTTTTTCAATATCGTGCTCGATCGTTTCCCAATCCCGTTTCTCAGCATATGTCATCCGCTTCTTCGTCGGTTTCGGAGCCGGCTGCTTCGGCTGCTGCTTGAGAACCGGTTCCTTCTTTTCAATCTCTTTCATCGCCAAATAATCAGAATAGAGGGCGTAGATTGTTTCAATTTGGCCGCCTTTCAGCGCCCATAGTTTAGTCGAAATCCGATCAAGGAAGAAGCGATCATGAGAGACTGCAAGGACGACGCCGGGAAACGAATCGATATAAGTCTCCAGAACGGCAAGTGTTTCGATGTCCAGATCATTAGTAGGCTCATCCAGTAGAAGGACATTCGGCTGCTCCATCAATAAGCGGAGAAGGTACAGCCGTTTCCGTTCACCGCCAGACAGCTTTCCGATTGGCGTGCCATGGCTGGAACTCGGGAACAGGAAACGCTCCAGCATTTGCGTAGCAGATATACGGCCGCCTTCCGCATCCTCGATATCATTTGACGTTTCACGGATGTACTCGATGATCCGTTTGTTTTCATCCATTTCAGGAATATGCTGATGGAAGTGAGCGACCTTGACTGTCGACCCCGTCTCTATGACACCCTCGTCAGGCATGACTTCTCCGGCGAATAGTTTTAACAGTGTAGACTTGCCCTCGCCGTTCGGTCCGACAATCGCAATGCGGTCGCCTGTCTGCAAAATGCATGAAAACCCGTCAATCACTTTTTGGGTCCCATAAGATTTCGACACATTCTCCATCTCGATCACTTTCTTGCCGAGACGGGACGTTTTCAGGTTGACATCAAGTTCCCCTTGCGCTTCCTTTGTCTTGACCTTGTCCTCAAGCTCTTCAAAGCGGTCAAGCCTCGCTTTCTGCTTTGTCGATCTCGCTTTGGCACCGCGGCGCACCCATTTCAGTTCATTTCGGTATCGGTTGCGCATTTTGGCATCCGTTGCCTGGGCCATTTCCATACGGATCGATTTTGATTCGAGATAAGCTTCATAATTCCCCGTGTGGGAATAGAGCGTCCGGTCCGCAAGCTCATAAATATGCGTTGATACGGAATCCAAGAAGTACCGGTCATGGGTGATAAAAAGGACAGCTCCCTGCTCTGATTTCAGGAAGTCTTGCAGCCACTCGATTGACTCCATATCCAGATGGTTCGTCGGCTCATCCAGCAAAAGAAGATCAGACGGTTCGATCAGCACTTTGGCGAGCGAAACGCGTTTTTGCTGACCGCCTGATAATTCGCCGACTTTTTTGTCAAATGTGCTGATTCCAAGCTTTGTTAATATCATGCGTGCCTTTGTGTTCAAGTCCCAGCCGCCTTTTGCATCCATTTCTGATTGAATCCTAGAAAATCGTTCCTGGTTAACGCTTGATGCAGAATCCACGGCAAGCTCGGTCACCGCATGCTCATAATCTAAGTTCAGCCGCACAATCGGCGAATCACTCGTAAAAACAGTTTCAATGACTGTTTTACCGGGATCAAGCCTCGGCTCTTGCGGCAAATAGGCGATCGTATATTTGTTCGGATGGTCGATTCGCATTTCATCCGCGGGCTCTTTGCCTGCGATGATGGAGAGAAGCGTCGATTTACCAGTTCCATTAATACCGATCAGGCCGACTTTATCACCTTGCGTAATGGTGAACGACACATCACGGAACAACGTCTTCTCACCAACCGTTTTCGTCAATCCTTCAATGATCAATTGACCCACAAAACCACATCCATTTCCATTTCCACTGTATGCATGCTTCTATGATAACGTATTTGCCGTCTGTTTTGAAAGAGTGTGCGTCTATGAATGCAAATCCGCGAAGGTGTTTGCCGGGCCAAGCGTCGGTTCTCTGCTGTTAAACGGATTGTTCTGGCGGCTGAATGGCCACTTGCTGCTGTAGTTTGATCGTTCAATCGGCTGAACGGTCGCTCACTATGGCATACGGATTAGATTGATCGGCTCCCTAAACAGCCGTCCGCCGCTTGGTAAGCTGACCCCTCTTCGAATCAACAGGCCGTCTACCGGTCATACTGATGGACAGGAGCACAGACTATCATTTGTTGTTCTGTCATTTTTAAGTTATCTAACGATAATATTATTTCGTTCTTCGTATTATTAAAATACAGAAAAAAGCTAATGAAACAACATCTTATTTGAACACGAAATTAAAACAAATTATTTTTGACAAATAAAAATGTTTGCCTTTATAATGATAACCTATGAAGGAGGAAATGAAATGTCTCAGTATACAAAAGAGCAAATTGTCGAAAGCGTTCCTCAGAAAGGATTCTTCGGACATCCTAAAGGCTTGTTCACTCTGTTCTTTACAGAGTTTTGGGAGCGTTTTTCTTATTATGGCATGAGAGCCATCCTACTTTTTTATATGTATTACGAAGTATCAAAAGGGGGACTCGGCCTTGATGAGCAGCTTTCCCTGTCGATCGTATCGATTTATGGATCCCTTGTCTATATGTCAGGGATTATCGGCGGATGGCTGGCAGACCGGATTCTAGGTACCTCCCGCGCCGTATTTTTCGGAGGAATTTTCATCATGCTCGGACACATCGTCCTTGCGATGCCGGGAAATCTAGGATTTTTCCTCGTCTCCATGGTCTTGATCGTCATTGGTACAGGCTTGCTTAAACCAAACGTATCAAGTATCGTCGGCGATGTGTATTCTCTTGAAGATGATCGCCGGGATGCAGGTTTCAGTATCTTCTATATGGGCATCAACATGGGGGCTTTCATTTCACCGCTTATCGTTGGTGAACTGATGAAGACAAGTTTCCATCTCGGATTTGGCGCCGCAGCAGTCGGTATGTTCTTAGGCTTGGTTGTCTTTGTTGCAACGAAGAAGAAGAATCTCGGACTTGCTGGGACTCAAGTGAAAAACCCATTGAAGCCAGAAGAAAAGAAAAAAATACTCACCATCTTTTCCATTGCTGTCATTGTAATCGCTATCTTGGCCGCCATCGCAATTCCACAAGGATGGTTGACGTTTAACTCGTTCATTTTAATTGTCGGGATACTTGGTTTCTTGATTCCAGCTTCTTATTTCGTTGTCATGTATCGAAGCAAAAAAACGACCGCAGACGAACGCTCGAGAATATTGGCATTCATTCCGTTATTCCTTGCAGCAGTCATGTTCTGGTCGATTCAAGAACAAGGATCTACCATCTTGGCGAACTATGCGGATAAACGGACACAGCTTGACTTCTGGGGCTTCCACATCTCGCCGGCTTGGTTCCAGTCACTGAACCCGTTATTCATCATCACGGGTGCACCGATCTTTGCTTGGCTTTGGATGAAGCTCGGAAAACGGCAACCGACGATTCCGCAAAAATTCTCGATCGGTCTTTTATTTGCCGGTCTTTCATTCATCGTCATCCTGCTTCCTGCCTACTTCGGCGGTACAGAAGCACTTGTGAACCCACTGTGGCTTGTTCTTAGCATCCTGCTCGTTTGTATCGGTGAACTTTGCCTGTCGCCTGTCGGCTTATCCGCGACGACAAAGCTTGCGCCTGCTGCTTTTGCTGCACAGACAATGAGCTTATGGTTCCTTTCGAACGCCGCTGCGCAAGCGCTTAACGCCCAGTTGGTGAAACTGTATACTCCACAGACAGAAATGATGTATTTCGGAGCAATCGGGGTAGTAGCAATCGTTCTCGGTATTATCCTGTTCGTCATTTCTCCATTTATCCAGCGTTTTATGCGCGGAGTCAGATAAGACAATATCAACCACTTTACAGCATGGCGCTTTTCCGCCATGCTTTTTTTTATTAATAATGAAGGTGTGCGGCGGAATAGAATAGATGAGCAAATAAGAAATGAGGGGTATTCATCATTATTGCACTGATCATCGTCTTAGCCATTGTTCTGCTGGCCCCCTTCCTTATCAAAAGAGTGGAAAAAAACTTGGAGATTTTTCTTTTGATCATGGGACTTGCTGCCGCGCTTTTCAGTGACGTCCTGGACGGGCACCTGCTTTTCAAAGCACTCGGGGAGCCGATCCACATCACAGCTGCAGTCATCATTTTCGGACTGCTGTATCGCTGGAAGAGCGGGTTATTTGAAAAAGGTCTATTTACAGCAAGACAAATCTTACCGGAACGGCTCTTCCTCCCGCTCCTGATCATTGTCCTAGGTTTGCTCTCCAGCATGATCACCGCGATTATCGCTGCGGTGATCCTTACAGCGGTTACAGGTTCCCTCGACCTTGATCGCAAATCCGAGATACGATTTGTCGTACTGGCTTGTTACTCGATTGGTCTCGGGGCGGTACTGACACCGATCGGAGAACCATTGTCCACGATTGCGACGAATAAGCTCGGCGGGGATTTCTTTTTCCTATTCCGGCTGATCGGCATGGATATCCTTCTTGGCGTGGCTATAGTAGGAATTGTGGCGGCCGTGCTGATTGCTCCAGCTAAAAAGCATATAACACGGAGGAGGTCGCCTTCCCGGGAACCGATCCTTGATAGTATTATACGGGGGGTCAAGGTGTACGTTTTTGTCATGGCGCTCACTTTTCTCGGAGCTGGTTTCGAACCGTTCATTGAGAGGTTTCTTCTTGGACTCGGCCCGGGGATACTTTATTGGATCAACATGATTTCTGCCGTTCTCGACAATGCGACCCTTGCAGCCGCGGAGATCAGTCCGGCGATGGATCTGTCAACTGTGCGTTCCGTCCTGCTGGGATTGCTTGTAAGCGGCGGCATGCTGATTCCGGGCAATATCCCAAATATTATTGCAGCGGCTAAACTCAACATTACAAGCGCTGAGTGGGCACGGTTCGGAGTACCTGTCGGCTTGATCGGCATGTTCTTCTATTTCATTATCATACTGACTACGTGAAAAAAGGCTTTCTCCAGCCAATTCGGAGAAAGCCTTTTTTTACTTTTTCTTTTTCGTCAACCGGCCAAGCAGGAATGCACCTGCCGCGATGCCGATTGCTGTATTCGTACGTTTATTGAACACTTGCTTCACAATCAGATTGACGTTTTGAGGCCGTTCTGCAAGACGGCGCATGAAATAGCCATACCAATCCTGGCCGAATGGCACGTATGTGCAGAAATTATAGCCTTCCTTCGCAAGTTCCAGCTGCATATCACGACGGAAACCGTAAAGCATTTGGAATTCGAACTTATCGAGCGGAATGTCATTGTCTTTTACAAACTGCTTCACATGATTGATGACGTTATGATCATGCGTTGCGATGGATGTAAACTTGCCATTCAATAAATGCCACTCGATCAACTTCACGAAGTTCCGGTCAATTTCCGCTTTATCCTGATATGCATACTCGGCCGGTTCCTTGTATGCACCTTTCACGATTCGGAGGCGGAAATCCTTATGTTTCTTCATATCTTCTTCTGCGCGGAAGAAATACGCCTGGATGACTGTTCCGATGTTGTCATAGTCTTTCGAGAGCTCATCCAACAGGTCATATGATGGCTGAAGACGATTGTGGTCTTCCATATCGAAGTTGACAAAAATGCCGTATTCATGCGCTTTCGACACGATTTCGCGCAGGTTTTCCTTACAGAAATCAAAATCGATATCGAGGCCAAGCTGGGATGGCTTCAGGGAAATATGAGCATCTACACCGTTTTCATGGATCGCTTCGATCACAGAGAGAATCTGGTCTTTCGCCGCTGTTGCCTCTTCCTTTTCATAGACGAATTCACCTAGATTGTCGACTGTACATGAGATGCCGTGCCGATTCAATTCCTTTATGCTTTCAATCGTTTCAGGAATATTCGTACCTGCTACAACATTTTGTGCACCCATGCGGAGGCCATATTTTTTCGCCGCACTGTTAAGAAATTGATTTTGAGATAGGCCGATAAAAAAGTCTTTAAGTAGCATGTGCATTGCTCCTCGGTATTTAGTTTTATGTCCACTAAGATTATACCACAACAACTATTTTTCATAACAAGAAAACATTACAGCTGATAATTTTCAAATATTCCATAAGCAGCTTTTCAGCAAGAGACTAGTGGATGGTTGCATAAAGGACTCATGATATCGTGAACCGTCCGACAATCCGGTCCAGTTCATCTGCCATGCTTTTCATTTCTTCAGAGCGCCGATTGACTTCGGAAATGGAAGCGGCTGTCTCCTCGGTCGCCGCGGAAACATTATTTGTCTTTTGCTCAATCTCATAGATCATATCTTTCAACTGCGTAATATGACGCACTACGTCATCGGATTTCTCCGTCTCGACAGCCATCAGAGACGAGATTTTGTTGATATCCTGGACTGTCGACGCGACTGACATTGCGATTTCATGAAGCGAGTCGGCTGTCGATTTGACAGAACCTGTTCCCCTCTCGATCTGTTTTGTGCTTTCTGAAGTGGAAGTGACAACTTCGTGAATCGTTGATGTGATATCTTGGACGAGTTTTTCCACCTCCGCGACTTCGTCGTTCGACTGCTCGGCAAGTTTACGAACTTCTTCCGCGACGACGGCAAACCCTTTTCCATGCTCGCCTGCACGTGCGGCTTCGATTGACGCATTCAAGGCTAGCAAGTTGGTTTGAGAGGCGATTGCCGCAATGGATGTCGTCACCTGTCCGATTCTGTTTGCAGATCCAATCAGATCTTCAATAGCTTTGCCCGTTTCCACTGAGGAAGTTTTGATCTTTTCCATATCATTACTAATATCTTTCGCCCTGAGTTCACCCGACGAGGCGATTTCCATAGTATCTCCTGAAGCAACAGACGTTCGGTCCGCATGTGTTTTCGTATCTTGCAAGCTTTCAGCTAGCGAAGAGAGGATGATTGCTGCATGTTCCGTATGCTGCGTACCTCCGTTAACCCCGGAAACGATGTCCTCCATGCTGGATGCAACAGCATGCATGGCTTCTCCCATCTCCTGCAAAGTTGCAGAAGTGCTTTGTGCATTACCTGACAACTGATCAGATGTCTCCTTCATAGTGCTGATCATCGACCTGAGGTTCGCGGTCATCGAGTTCAGCGTGTGGCTGAGGTCCCCTATCTCATCCTTGCTCGCATAAGGAAGATCCGGAATCGCCAAATTTCCTTGCGCCACTTCTTTTGCGTGCGTAATCATTTTAGAAATCGGCTTTGTCTTTCTTCTGATCAATAACACGGTAATGAAAGCCGCTATCAATACTGGTATAAGACTGATGAAGATACCGCCCCGTACCACTTCCCAAGTCCTGTCGGCGACAATGCTTGCATCAAAATCTATGACACTGACAGCGATCACTTCTTTGGATGAATCGTGGTCTTTGAAAATTGGCGCGTAGCCGGACAATCTTTTCTTACCTCCAAAGTTATTTGGCGCAGAGGAGTAGGTCGGGTGTTTTTCGCTGATCAGCTCATCAATTGCCCGTTTGTCGATTTCCACAGAGTCCCCGGGCTCAAATCCTTCCGCTTTCAAATGGTCGTCCAGAGCAATGATGTTGCCTTCGAAGTCAATGATGTATTGCGAATCGAAAATATGTTTATGCTCGGTTGTCCAGTTCAATTCTTTCCCTATTTTGACGATTACTTCACGGTCTCCTGCTGACGCCTTCTCGACATCATCTGAAGCGATCAGACCCGTGGTGATATTCGCGCAGCCGTATGCTTCCACTCCAGCCGCATCATATAATTTTTCATATGCCGTTTTGTATGTGGCAATTGAAGTAATGGCCATCATCGCGAGCAATATGCCAGCAATGATCAGACCTAGTTGAAATGTCAGGGTATGTCTCAATTTCATTTTGAATCAGCTCCTAAGCTTCTGTTCAATCACTAGTATCTATCATACTTTAAAACTATCATTGTGGATAGAGCATAGGAGAAAAAAACTATTGCATTTCCATGAACTATTCCATTGACTTCAGCCGCTCAATGCTATACAAACATAATAAAAGCGGTTCCCCTTTAAGAGGATACCGCCTTCTTTATCAAATCATATATCAGCTCGCTCATACCCCATAAAGTTACTCTCAAGTACTTCACCAAGCTGGAATAATGCATCCTCGTTGCCGTTCCTGCTGATAAGTTGCACGCCGATTGGCATTCCTGACGAGTCTTTGCCTACAGGAATCGTCAGTGATGGGAGACCCCATGTATTTGCATATGCTACATATGGCAAGTATTTACGAAAAGTCTTTCGGATTGAAAATATTTCTTTATACACCATTCCATGCGCTGGTGCTGCCTGATGGTAAACAGGCAGGATTACAATCCTGTTGTCCAGATAATCATGAAGCGATTTGTCTGCTTCCTCTAGCAGAGAGCCGATTTCCTGTACCCGTTTTGGTGATGGTTTAAATAAGGAGGCACCAAAGAGAGCCCATGACAGGTAATGGTGGATATCAGCTTGCCCTTGCAACTTTTCAGAAAGATAGGAACGGATCGGGGATATTGAAGAATCTCCATATGCTTCACGCGCTGTACTTTCTCCTCCATCAATCGACATGATCTCCTGCCAAACTTGTGCCGCTTCATCAAGAAACGGAACCGGATCCCGCTCAGCAGAAAACCGCTCTTTCACAAGGACATAAATATCGTTGAGAAGACGGGTTGTCTCGTCTGTTAACGGATAGCCCGCCATTCTGAACACGTTGATGGAATAGTTTTTCAGTTCCTTCGCTGGAGCCGCTTCGTACGCGATTATATTATAGATCAGCTTTGCATCTCTGACCGACTTCACCATTGGACCGATACCCAGCATACGCTGCTGCCACTTATCTTTGACAAATGGATAGCTGCCCATTTGCGATACTTGGCCATTTCCTGATTTAAAGCCGATAACACCATTGAAATGGGCAGGGAATCGTATTGAACCTCCTATATCCGATCCAATGCCGGCCGCTGCCCCGCCAGCTGCAATAAGAGCGCCTTCTCCGCCGCTTGAGCCGCCGGCGGTTCTGGACAGATCATGAGGATTATTTGTCCTGCCATATAATTTATTGTCCGTCTCTTGACAGAAGCAAAGTTCCGGCGTGTTCGTCTTGCCAAGGATGATGGCCCCTTCTCTCTTCAAGCTTTCCACTATTTCAGCGTCATCGCCGGCGATATGCCCTTTTCTTCGCTGCAAACCGCCGGTCGTCTGCATCCCTGCCACATCGAACGCCTCTTTCATGCTGATCGGTACGCCAAACAGTTTGCCGGTTCCTCTTCCCTCTCTGATTGCATAATCTGCCTCATCCGCCTCATCCAGCGCAGCTTCAAAACGGTCTTCCACCAGGCAATTCACAGCTGGGTTCACCTTTTTCAAGTGAGATATATACGCTTCGGTCGCCATTCGTGAAGAAATGATCCCATCTGCAATCAACTTACGAAGATCGGTCGCATCCATGCTCAAAATTGCCGTCATATCCACTTGGACCTCTTTCGTCCCTAGCAAGCCGCCCACCCTCTTTCAAAAGTTTTCACTCTTTTCATTATACAATAAATCTACTAGAATGAATATGTATCTCACTGCTTCCAACTATATGCATCGCCCTTGCACTTTAATGAAACAATTTATTACTAGAAAAAAAGCCTCTTGCTGAGCAAGAAGCTTTTCGGGTATCCGGATATATTTCATCATATAAGTCCTAAAATGATAACGATGGCAATGATGGCAAGTGAAATGCCGAAAGCTGTCCATTGCCCCCGCCCGTCTGGTCTGTTCCAATGATCCATTGATGCCACTCCCTATCTGAATTGAAGTATAGTTCCTATCTGAATTGTTCCCTGACCGCTATCCGAATAAACATAAATACAGGGAGACATCGAGGTGTTACTGTGTATGTAATCATTTGCAACGAACGCGCGGGCAGCGGAAAAGCAGCTGCCGTCAAAAGAACAGTTGAACAGCTTTTGAAGAACGAGGAGGTGGACTTTTTCTCCTTCACAAGTGACTCTGCTTTGTCGTGCCAAAAATTTATGCAAGGCATGGACCGCATTACTGATATTATTGGCATCATTATAATCGGTGGAGATGGAACCTTTCATACTGTCATCCAGTCGGCTGCTGCTCATGGGCTGCCCTGTGCTTTTTTACCGGTCGGCTCGGGAAATGACATTGCGCGTGCTTTTGATTTGTCTTATGATCCGGTTACTTTCGTCAAAAGCATACTGAAAAGGGACATACGCCAAATTGACCTGCTCACCGTTAACGGGATGTATGGCCTATCGGTAGCAGGAGTCGGCGCTGATGCCCATATTACCGAACAGGCAGACCGCTCTTTCTATAAACCGTTTATGAATCGGGTTGGAATTGGCAGTAAAGCCTATGTGATCGCCGCGATAACTGGATTACTTACATTTAAACCGTTCGGCTGCCGCATCCTAACCGACGGCAGGCATATCGACTCGCCACGCACGTGGTTGATCGCTTGCGGAAATACTCGCTGGTACGGCGGCGGCCTTCCGATCTGCCCGCAAGCTGATCCGGCGGACGGTATGATTTCCTGCACAATGCTTATGCAGGCGGGCCGCCTCCGTGTGCTGGCACGCTTATTCCCTAAATTGGTCAAAGGAAAAGAAATAGCGGAGAAGGAGGTTACCTATATTACAGGAAAAGACATTCGCATTGAAGCGGAGAGAGTGCTTCCCTATGTCGTTGACGGAGAGGTATATCATTCCCGGATCATCCATATCGGCATAGAAACGGGACGTCTCTCTCTTATTTTGACTTGATTTTCTTACTAAAAAAGAAAACGCTTACAATAAGACCGAATGTTTTATATGATGAAAATACACGTATAATTTAGACTTTACCTATGTCATTTCATGATATTCCGTGTTACCATTGGTGAATATTAAAAACCGACTTGGAGGAATGAGGAATGGCAAATGTACAGCTGAATAAAAAAGGACTTGTTCAAGTGGAGGACATCCTCATTGCGAACCAGTTATTGAAAGATATCGTAGCCCATACACCTTTGCAACGGAATGAAAGGCTGTCAGAGTTATATGGCTGCGACCTCTACATAAAACGTGAAGATCTGCAGCATGTACGTTCGTTTAAGCTGCGCGGCGCTTTCTATAAGATCAAAAGGACCGAGTCGCTCGCACGGGAAAAAGGCGTTGTCTGTGCAAGTGCGGGCAACCACGCGCAAGGCGTTGCGTACGCTTGTGCGCAACTTGGCATAAAGGGCTCCATTTTCATGCCGCAAACGACGCCGAAACAAAAGATCAACCAAGTGGAGATGTTCGGACGCGGCCAGATTGACATCATCCTTGTCGGTGATACGTTCGATGATGCTTATGACCAGGCTATTCGGTACACAGAGAGCGAGGACCGGCTTTTCATCCATCCGTTTGACGACGTGGACATCATTGCGGGGCAAGGGACAGTCGCTGTCGAACTTATGAATGACATTGACAGGCCAGTAGACTTTGTCTTCGCAAGTATCGGCGGCGGCGGGCTGATGTCAGGTGTCAGCACTTATATCAAAAATGTGTCGCCTTCAACAAAAATGATCGGCGCTGAACCGGCTGGCGCCGCCAGTATGAAAGCGGCCTTCCGTAAGGGACACCCAGTCATTCTGCCGGAAATCGATAAGTTCGTCGATGGGGCCGCTGTAAAATGCGCTGGCCAGAAGACGTACGAAGTGTGCTGCGAGTATGTCGATGATATCATCAGCGTCCCTGAGGGAAAAGTATGCTCAGCGATCCTCTCCCTTTATAATGAGCACGCAATCATTGCAGAACCGGCTGGGGCACTCCCGATCGCCGCTCTGGATTTTTATAAAGACGAAATAAAAGGGAAAGCAGTCGTTTGTATTGTCAGCGGAGGAAATAACGATATCGGCAGGATGCAGGAAATCAAAGAAAAAGCCCTTATCCATGAGGGCCTATTGTATTACTTTATCATCAACTTTCCACAGCGCGCCGGTGCCCTGCGTCAATTCCTTGACCACGTACTCGGGCCTGACGATGATATAACGACATTCGAATATACAAAGAAGAACAACAAAGAGAACGGTCCGGGCCTTGTAGGCATTGAAGTGAAACGGAAAGAGGATTATGACGGACTGATTGTACGAATGCGTGAGAACGGATTCCCGTTCAAAGAGATTAATAAAGATCATATGCTGTTTGATCTTCTCATATAAAAATCGGTGTTGGGCAGAACAAAGAAACAGCATTCCAGGAGTAAAAGATAAAAAGAGAAAAAGTGAAATTGAACGAGTTCAATTTCACTTTTTCTTTATTCGAAGCTAGTTATGTGCCAGATTCGTTTTTAATTGGATGAAGCAGCAATAGCAGCTGCGATCCGATCAATCGTCGGGATGGCGCTTGTTTTCTGATCTTGCATCAGCACACTGAAGATCAATGTCTCCCCATCACGCGTCTCTGCGTATCCGGCAAGAGAATTCACATGGTTCAAGCTTCCTGTTTTCGCGACGATTTTTCCTTTGACCAGCGCCGTCTTCAAGCGGTTTTTCAGTGTTCCGCCGACAAGACGATCACTTGCCCCCGAAACGGGCAGGCCTTGTACAAAACTTCCATACCAAGGCGCCGAACGCACAAGGAAAAGAAGTTCAGTCAACTGGGCAGAGGTAACTTTATTCGCATGCGACATGCCGGAAGCATCTTCGAAATTCCAAGCTGTACTGTCAAGACCGATCGAGCCTGCGAATTCACGCATGACACGGAGCCCTGCCTTCCAGCTGCCTTCGTTATAGACATGACGGCCCATAGTTTTGGCAAGAATTTCGGCATGCGTATTATTGCTCAGCTTCATGAACGGTTTCATCAAGTCGCGAAGCGGCATCGATTTTTTGACTGCCAGGACTTGTCCGCTGTCCGGCGCTGCACCCCGGCGTACAACAGACGATGGAGAAAACTTGATGCCTTTCGCAGCAAGAGATCTTTTAAAGACATCGAGTGTATAAGCGGTCGGATTGGAGACCGTCACCCATTCTTTTTTACTGCTGCCGATCGGTATATTGCCAGATACGATAATGTTGTTCGTTCCATGCTGCCTTTTGATGGATAACGTATTCTTATACCCCTTCGGCACGGTTTTCGAGCGGTTTACGATTTTGACGATGCCCGTTTCCGGTGTCATGGTCACTTTTGCCGTTTTCCCCTTTTTGGTTGGGGCTGCTTGCACAATGATTGTGCCGGCGTCGTAATCTTTGTTCGGTGATAATGTCAATCCTGCAATCTGAGCTGCATAGTAATGGCTTTCGTCGCTTTTGCTGATACTTGGAGAAAGCCGCACCTGATCGAACCAAAAATCATCACCGACAAGATTTCCTTTCACCGTTTTGATGCCAAGTGATTTCAGCTGTGCAGCGAATTGGTCCAGATCCGATTTCAATAATGTAGGATCGCCTTGTCCGCGCACATAAAGGTTCCCATCCAACACGCTACCTGATATTTTGCCATCCGTTAGTACTTCGGTCGTAAATCGGTATTCTTCACCGAGCGTATCTAGTGCCGCTGCAGATGTCAGCAACTTGAGGGTGGATGCGGGTGTGATCTTTTTGTCTGCATTCGCCTGATAGATTATTTCTCCAGTCGAAGCTTTCCGTACGGTGACACTGCTGTTAACGGAATTCATCTGACCGCTTGTCAAAACGGCATTAATAGATTGCTCAAGATTGCCGTACGCTGCCTCCGCATGAATTTGTTGTCCAGCCGGCAGGATAAACATGCTTACAGCAAGTAGAATCGACAAGAAGACCATTGATGCCTTTCGTTGCACTTTCATTTCCCCTTTCTTCTCTGTCATTCCTTTACAGTTTATCATCAATCATGCTTTCGATAAATAGTTTAATAGAATGTTTTGTTGTTTTAAAACATAAAATAAATAGAAAAGACACCCCTTACTAAGGAGTGTCTTTTCTTGATTTATTTATAATCCTACTGAAATGTATTTTATTTCTAGATACTCCTCGATTCCGTAGCGGCCTCCCTCTCTGCCGATTCCGCTTTGTTTAAAACCGCCAAAAGGAGCTTGCGGTGTTGACGGGAGCCCGTCATTCAAGCCGATCACTCCATATTCAAGTTTCTCTGTGATCCTGATGCCTCTTGTGAGATTCTCTGTGAATACATAGGCGGCAAGTCCGAAATCGGAATCATTCGCGCGGCGGACCGCTTCCTCTTCAGAATGGAAAGTGACAATAGGAAGGACGGGACCGAATGTCTCTTCATGCATGCACAGCATAGTATCTGTTACACCGCTTAGAACAGTCGGCTCAAAGAAGAGTCCTTCCTTGACAGTTCCGCCTGTCAGCACTTTTGCGCCTTTTGCTGTTGCATCCTCGACATGCGACTTCACTTTCATAATCGCCGCCTCGTCAATCAGCGGCCCGATATTCACCCCCTCCTCCAAGCCGTTCCCGACTTTCAGCTTCCTCACTTCATCAGTGAGCGCCTTGGAAAATTCATCGGCTATATCAGCATGGACATAGACACGGTTCGCACAGACGCATGTCTGTCCTGCATTGCGGAATTTCGTTGCGATGACGCCTTGGACGGCCTTCTGTATATCACAGTCATCCATGATGATGACGGGTGCATGGCCACCAAGCTCCAAAGACAATTTCTTCACTGTATCTGCCGCCCCACGCATCAGGAGCTTGCCGACTGCAGTGGATCCGGTGAATGTCAGGATGGAGACCCGCTTATCGATCTGCCAGGCTTCACCGATTGCAGCAGCATCCCCTGTCACAACATTGACAACACCTCGCGGAATTCCCGCATCAATTGCGAGCTGCGCGAGTTTTATCGCGGTCAGCGGTGTCTGCTCGGCAGGTTTGATGACGACAGTGCAGCCTGCAGCGAGGGCGGGGGCAACTTTCCTCGTGATCATGGCAGCAGGAAAATTCCACGGAGTGATGACGGCCGCTACACCGATCGGCTGCTTATGGACGAAGATCCGTTTATCCCGCTGAGTCGCCGGGATCGTCTCGCCGTACACCCTCTTCGCTTCTTCTGCATACCAGGCGATGAACCCATTCGCATACGCGATTTCCCCGCGGGCTTCCGCTAAAGGTTTCCCCTGCTCCTCCGTCATTGTCTGCGCAAGATCATCCGTGTATTGCTGTATAAGGAAATACCACCTTTGGAGCAGCTCGCTCCTCTCGTAAGCCGAAAGTGCCGACCATTCCGCAAATGCGATATGGGCTGCATCTACGGCGGCAGTCGCCTCTTTTGCCCCACCATCCGGAACAGTGGCGATCGTCTCGCCAGTAGCCGGGTTCACCACTTGAATCACAGGCAATTCAAGGCCTGTTTTATCTCCGTTGATAATCATCGGATATGTCATCATTTCGTTTCTCCTCCTTCTGCTCACTTTTCTTAACTGTACCATTCTGAATCCATGCAAGCACTGCCAGAGCCTTGGGGGTAAGTACATCAAGCCTTTATACATAAAAATCGTCTTTCACCTATGGTAAACTGTATGTATTACGCAACGAAAGAAGGCAATGTAATGGATAGTTCACAACTTGTAAAATTGACGTCGTTGACAAAGAAAGGCGGATGCGGGTGTAAAATTGGACCCGCTGACCTCTCCGAAGTACTCCGGACACTTCCTCAAGCACCTCATGATCCGAACTTGCTCGTCGGTCTGGATACGAGTGATGATGCAGGCGTCTATCGGCTTACGGACGATCTCGCTATTGTACAGACACTCGACTTTTTCACCCCGATCGTCGACGACCCATACGATTTCGGACAAATCGCAGCGACGAACGCAATCAGCGATGTATATGCTATGGGCGGAACGCCGCTGACAGCGCTCAATATAGTCGCTTTCCCGATATCTATGCTGGACAAACAAATTTTAACCGATATTTTACGCGGAGCTGCCGATAAACTGCAGGAAGCGGGTGTCACCTTAGTGGGCGGCCATTCCATCGATGACCCGGAACCGAAATTCGGATTAGCAGTGACTGGTACTGTACATCCTGATAATGTTCGCTCAAATGCGGGTGCAAAGCCTGGTGATGTGCTGATATTGACAAAACCGATCGGAGTTGGCATCTATACGACGTCACTTAAACAAGGTGCCCTCTCTGATGAGGAGATCAAACAAGTGACCGCCGTCATGACAACGCTAAACAAAACTGCTGCCGCCACGATGGCGGAATTCAATGTGCATGCAGTGACGGACGTCACCGGATTCGGCCTGCTCGGCCATGCGACCGAAATGGCGAAAGCGAGTAATGCAGGCATCCGCATATACGAAGACCAAGTGCCCGTTCTCCCTCGCACAAGAGAGCTTGCAGAAGCAGGAAGAATCCCCGGCGGAACAAAGAACAACTACAAGCACGTGCTGGATGATGTAGCATTCAAGCAGCAGATGGATGAAATAAGCCGCCTGATCCTTTGTGATGCTGTTACCTCAGGCGGACTATTGATTGCAGTTGACTCTTCGGACGCCGAACAGCTGCTTGATAAATTAAGGGAAAATGGCGTGGAAGCCTCACGGATAGGTGATATTACCGAGGAACAGGAAAAACGGATCCGCATTCTGTAAGAAAGACTGGAAGGTGATTGGATGGTACATGAAATAGCGCTTGATGAATTGCTGGATCGCGCCTCGCGCGGCCGCTATACGACGGTAGATGTCCGTTCGCCGAAAGAGTTCGAGGAAGCGACGATACCAGGAAGTTTAAATATTCCCGTCTTCACAAATGAGGAGCGGGCGGAAATCGGGACACTATATAAACAAGTGAGTCCAGACGCGGCAAAAGAGCGCGGACTTGAGATTTTTTCAGCAAAACTGCCCGACTTCATTGATGAGTTCAGCAAGATTGAGGGGCCCTTCTCCGTTTTCTGCTGGAGAGGCGGCATGCGGAGCAAGACGGCAGCGACTGTTCTTGACCTGATGGGCATCCAGACAACCCGGCTGACAGGCGGCATCCGTTCGTACAGGCAGTGGGTCGTGAAGGAACTGGAGAAGGAGGACTTCCCTCCCGAGCTGATTGTCTTGAATGGATATACAGGGACCGGAAAAACCGCTATCCTGCGAACATTGTCCGAACGCGGCTATCCTGTCATCGATCTTGAGATGCTTGCGGGACATCGCGGATCGATCTTCGGGCAGATCGGCCTCACGCCGAACAATCAGAAGAAGTTCGAGTCCTTACTGGTCACTGAAATGGAACAGCTGAAAAAAGAACCCTTTGTCTTTATCGAAGGTGAAAGCAAACGTGTGGGGAAAGTGCTCCTCCCTCCCTTCTTTGTGGAAAAGAAGGAGACCGGCAAACAGATTATTATCCACTTGCCAATGGACGAACGGATTTCGAACATACTGGAGGATTATGAACCGTGGCAATCTCCGGACCAGTTCCTCGAGGCTTTCCAAATGATCAAAAAAAGGCTGCCGCCCGATATCGCGCTGGCTATCGAAGATCATTTAGAGCAACAGGATTTCAAAGCAGCCACTGAGATGCTTCTTATCCACTACTACGATCCGCGGTACAACCATTCCGCTTTCAGGAATCCCGAGAGGAATATTGAAATATTCGCAGATACGACCGAAGAGGCTCTCAATCAGATCCTTGAGGTATATGAATCCATTTGCGCTTCGAATGTAAAATAAGAGAACCCCTGGATATCCATTTCCAGGGGTTCTCTTATGCGTGCGGAATGCCGGCCCGGCGTTTCCGCCAGTGCAAAAACTGTTCAATGCAAATGGCAATGATCGTGCCTGAGATCAGCCCATTTGACAGAATGGACGCAACCAGGCTTGGCAGCGAAGCAAGACTTGCAGCGGGGACGAACATGAGACCGACACCGACCATCAAACCAATTGCCGCGACCTTGTAGGCCTGTTGCTGATCTTCATCGGCTGAAAGCTCATGAAATGCCATCTCCACCATTTTCGAAAAGATGGCGAATGTCACCGCATAGGCGACCGGGGCAGGAAGAGCTGCAAACAGCGACATGATTGGCGGGAATAGGGTCATGATGACAATGAGTCCGCTGCCAATGATAAATGGCCGCAGCGCAGCCATGCGCGTTGTGCCTACGAATCCTGCAGCACCCGAAATCGGCACAGGACCAATCGCCGAAAAGAGCCCAGCCAGAAGGTGGTTGAAGCCGGAGACGAAGGACCCTTGCCGCAGGCGATCCTGTACTTCCATGCCAAAGGACTTTTTTAATAGACTTTCCATCACACGGATGGAAGCCATCATGTTCGCAATCAGCAATAAGGTGATGAAAAAGGCGGTGACTAGCATCCCCGGATCCCATACCGGCCTGCCGTAGACAAGTATTTGCGGTAAAGCGAACCAGCTATCCCCCTCGCGCACAGGACTTTGCGCTTTCCCTGTAAAAAAGAATAACAGCCAGCCTGAAAGGATTGCCAGCAACACAGAATAGCGGGAAATCCACGCCGTCTTGTGGTTCATCATGATGAACATCAGGATGACGATAAAGAGACTCAAAAAGGTCACCGCCAGATCGATGGGCTCCCCTTCTCCGCCAATACCGAACATCCCGTTTATGAAAGTACCGCTCAATTGCAGGATCAGCAGCATTAAGTACGTAAATGTGATAGCCGGCGTGAAGAGCGCCTTCATCTTCCCGACCAGTCCAGTAGCTGCAAAGAGTATGAACAGTCCTCCGCTGTACAGCAAGCCGCTCTGCAGGGCACTGAGCGCATCCGCTTTCGTCGCATATAATGTACCTGCCATTCCGGCATATACGACGAAAATGCCCCACCACAATCCTGCTGGCCCCTCATTGATTGGCATCCGGTGGCCGATGAACGCCTGAAGGATGCAGGCTATCCCGAGAACAAACATCGTCCGCTGAATGAAAAGCGCTGTCTCGCCCGGGTCCATGCCGAATACATGCCCGATGGCGATCGGCGCCGCAATCGAGGAAGCAATTAGAAATATAGCCCATTGGACACCGCCAACTAGTTGTTTCATCATACCACCTCTGATTCAGTAAAATTCCGTTCTCCAGTATACCATGGTTCCCCTATGTATGTTGTCTCAGGCAGCCGGCTGCCAAATTCACATACGAAACCTTTCCGTATATTTGAATGAGATGTCATTATGTTGTAATGTTTCAGATTCATAGGCAGGGGTATTTTAACACCAGAATCGAAAATAAATTATTTGTCAAGGAGGAATTCATTATGGTGACTAGACGAGTAGTAGGATATTATGATACGGAAGCGGAAGCAGTTACTGCAATCGAGGATCTGAAAGCGCAGGGATACAGCTCAAATGACATCTCGGTTATTAGTAAAGACCGTGATCACGTCGACAACATACATGAAGAGACGGGCACACACGCTGCCGACGGTGCAGCGACTGGTGCAGCAACAGGCGGCGTGCTCGGCGGACTCGGAGGCGTACTTGCGGGTATCGGCGCACTAGCAATCCCTGGCGTAGGTCCAATCATCGCTGCCGGACCGATTGTCGCAGGCATCACCGGGGCAGCGGCAGGAGCTGGCGTAGGCGGACTCGCCGGTGCACTGATCGGCATGGGCATTCCGGAAGATGAGGCGCAGAGATACAACGAGTATTTCAACGAAGGTAAAATCCTCGTCCTCGTTGATGGTGAATATACGGACTTTGACCGTCAGGCAGACTATCCAGACCGCCCGCTTGTTTAATTAAAAGGGCCTGTCCAATTAGTCCCTAAAATAAAACAGATGGAGAAAATCGCATTGTTTTTCTCCGCCTGTTTTTGATTTCCTATCCGTATCCCCTAAAAGCGGTTGGCGGCAGCCAGCCACTTTCATGAAGTTATGGGCCTTCGCCACAATGCCGAACTCCTTGCTGGCCTTCTGGAGGCCAAGCAGGAGAAATCCGCAAAACACAGAACGGCTTTTGATTCAACAAGAAAAGGGCTGTCACAGAAACTCAGTTTTTACTGACTTTCTGGACAGCCCCTTTTTCAATAGTATGGGGAAATAAGGATATAGACTAGTACGCCGGTGAAACTGACATACAGCCATAACGGCATTGTCCATCTCGCAATTTTGCGGTGACGGTCGTTTTCCATATTCCACGCTCTTGCAACAGTCGTTAGAACAAGCGGGACAATGGCTGCCGCCAGTATAATATGAGTGATCAGCACAAAATAATAGATGCCGGCCAAAACGGAGCCTCCGCCAAAGGAAGTGGATGGCGATAAATAATGGAATGACACATACGTCACTAGAAACAACGTAGTCGTCACAAGCGCCGCATAGATGAAGCGTCTATGTACAATGATATTCCGTTTTTTAATTGCAATCAGTGCCGCAACTAAAAACAGGAAAGTGAATGTATTGAAAATCGCATTCAGAAGCGGCAGGATTGTCACGTCGAATGCATCAAATCCTTCTACACCTGGCAACCCGGACAATACTCCTACTGCCCCGATCAACACAATAGAAATAATGATGATGGCAGGTCTGTAATTTTTCTTTTTGAACGAACCGATTCCGGTTTCCGGCTGACGCTGCATATGTATACCCCTCTCTGGTTACTTCATTTATACAGTGTATCACAGCATCTAGGGGGGTTGGTGAATTTTCACAAGGATGTCGTAATTCAGCAGCAGCTTCACTGCATCTTTCGAGTAACGTAATAGAGCTGGAACAAGTCCAGCCCTTTTCAGACGTTTATAACGGCAAGAGCCGGATCGACCCCTTTTCCGCTAGTCCTTCTACCATTTCGATCCAGCGCACTGGTTTATTCGGAAGGACACTATAATACTCACGGAGAAAATCAATGATGATGGATGCCTGAATCTCCATGACAGAGTCATCCGTCGGCATAAAACAGAAATCCAGCCCCTCAACCGCTTCTCCATCATTTTTCCAAGAAGGATGCACATACGGAAAATCAAGGCGCCTGTAGCCGAGATGGGAAAGGACTTCCCTGCGTACGTAAGGATTCATCGCCATCACACCGCCAAATTCAAAATCCTCCCGTTCATATGGATCATAAATCTCAGCAAACATGCCAAATAGCTCTTTTCCATAACCTGCAGCGAGGCGGTTCAAATCTTCTTCCCGTTTCTTCGCCAGGAACCTTCCGATGCCATGCCCTGACTTTCCTATGATGGTGAAGTCCGTCATTGCGATGTTCCAGTCCGGATAATAGCGGTACTCAGTCGCGCCGACCACCTCTCCTTCTACAACTGCTGCGAACACACGGATGCCCGGATCTGCAAGAGGTCCTTCCCACAGGCTGAACTCCAGAACTTCCTCAGGAGGAAAAATGTCACCCAGCAGCTTATGCAATCTCGCAAACAATGGATCTTCTATCGAAGTGATGCGCACATAGTCCATTCTTCAAATCCCCTTTTCTAGTTACTGAAGGAATGGATTGCGCCATTCCATCAAAACAGCATAGTTATGTGATTCCTCGTCTTCCAGGTAGTCCTTTAACAATCCTACGGGCGACCGTCCACATCTTAGAAGGAATGTAATGACTGGATCTTTCAGTTTACCTGCAAGCACCTGTCTCACATACTCATCCGCCTGCATTTCGCCGGCATGCTGGTGATAGCCGGGCATCCGCCCTCCTCCGATCAGCTTCACGAGCCTCTTTTGGACGACAAGATGATACATCGCATGCATCAACTCTTTGCCGATGCCCGCTTTTCGGTATGCCGGGTCGATGCAGATATCGACGATATATAAAGTATCCCCTTGAGGCTTATGGGTCCTCCTAATATAGCCTTGATCGGTGACCTCTTCCCATTTATGCGCCTCGCCAATTTCCGCCGAATCAACAAGCAATCCGGTAATGGAACCGATAATCCGTCCCTCATGCTCAGCGCAAAGAGAGCCATCCGGAAAAACGGAAACATGACTTTCCAGCTGCTCACGGTTCCACCATAGGTCCTCGGGAAATGGCGGCGGAAAACAAGCAGCTTGCAGACGGATCATCGCATCAATGTCGATTGCGGTATAATTCCGGATGGTGACCGGGATGAAGCTGCCGTCTAGAGGGGCAAAAAAATCATTGCGGTACGTCATTGCCTGTACTCCATTTCGATGGTGCTCCAAAATCGGTATACAAATCCGTTCTTCTGTCGCGCCATGTCGTCACGGACCCCTTTTGCCGGACAGCGTGCAGGAGGGATAGATCAAGGTCAGCGGTTACAAGCATATCATTGTTCAGCTCACCTTCCGCGGCGAGCCCTTTTGGCGGAAACGGGATATCGTTCGGGGTAATGATCGCTGCCTGACCAAAATTCGCACGCATCAGATCGACCGTCGGCAGCGAACCGACCGTCCCGGTCAGCACGACATACACTTGGTTTTCAATCGCCCGGGCATGGCTCGAATAGCGGACCCGATGGAATCCGTGCCGGTCATCTGTGCATGAAGGACAGAAGATGACATCAGCCCCAGCCGCTTTTATCATCCGGACAATCTCCGGGAATTCGATATCATAACATGTCAGAATGGCGATCCTGCCTTTTTCGGTATCGAACACATTCAGTGCATTTCCCGCCGCCATATTCCATCCTTCTATCTCAAACGGGGTGATATGGAGCTTCGCCTGCTCTCCCACTGAACCATCGGGGTAAAAGAGATGCGCGACATTATAAAGGCGCCCCTCACGCTGGATGACATGAGTGCCGCCAATTATATGCATGCTATACTCGGTCGCAAGTCTTCGGAACAGTGATACATACTGATCAGTGAAGCCAGGCAGCGCGTCAATTGTAAGCGCCCTCCCGCCTTCGTCTCCGATAGAAAGCAATTGCGTTGTGAAAAACTCTGGAAACAGGACGAATTCTGATTCATATTCCTGCGCATTGCGGATATAATGTTCGCACTGGAGCGCGAATTCCTCAAAGGAACGGATGGAATGCAAGTGATACTGCACGGCGGAAACACGAAGTTTCATTGAATCAACCCCCTGCTCTAATTTGTTGTAGCAACATCATAATATAGAAGGAAGGGAAAGTCATTCATTTTTTTCGCCTATGATCTTATCCGTTATTATATAGAAGCTTTCCGGGAAGACCTTGCAAGGAATGCTTTCGTCCGTTCCATCTGGGGATTGCCAAAAAGCTGGCGGGGCGTGCCTGTTTCGACAATCTCGCCGCCATCCATGAAAAGAACCCGATCTGCCACCTCTTCTGCAAAACTCATCTCATGAGTGACGACAATCATAGTCATATGTTCTTTCGCTAGATCTTTCATCACTGCAAGGACTTCGCCCGTGAGTTCCGGATCGAGTGCTGATGTCGGTTCATCGAACAGCAGCAGTTCGGGTTCCATCATTAAAGCCCTGGCAATGGCAACACGCTGCTTCTGTCCTCCAGACAGTTTAGCCGGATGGACATCAGCTTTGTCTGAAAGCCCGACCTTTCGCAAAAACTCCCGGCTCATCTCGCGGCATTTGCCCCGAGACATCTTTTTCTGGAGAAGCGGTGCAAGTTCTACATTCTCGGTCACCGTAAGATGCGGAAACAGGTTAAAATGCTGGAATACCATCCCCATTTTCGACAAAGCCTGTTTCATTTCCTTTGGTTCTGCATACTTCCCGTCATGGACAATATCCTTTCCATCTACAGTGATCGTTCCTCCGTCAGCTTCCTCCAGCCGGACCAGGCTTCGGAGCATCGTACTTTTCCCCGAACCGGATGGACCGATCACCGCGATGACTTCGTTCCGTTCCACCTCAAAAGAGATACGTTTCAAAACATCCAGTGATCCAAACGATTTCTTCAATTCCTTTACTTCAATGAAATTCATTGGAATGCCCCTTTCTTTCAATCAAACCGCAGTCGTCTCTCAAGCCATTTGAAGAATGCCGTCAAGGCAAGTGTGATTGCTAAGTAGATGATACCGGCAAGTAGGTATGGCACAATGGTGAAGTCCCGATTCACTGCTGTCTGCGCGAAGTGAAGGAGTTCCGGAACTGCTACGGCGTATAAAAGAGCCGTATCCTTGACGAGAGTGACCGATTCATTCGCTACCGCGGGAAGCGCTATCCGGAACATCTGTGGGAGGATAATCTTCACGGTTGTCTGTGATTTTGACAGGCCAAGCACCTGAGCCGCCTCGTATTGTCCTTTGTCGATCGCCAGCAAGCCGCCTCGGAAAATCTCGGCAAAATATGCGGCGTAGTTTAAAATGAAACCGATGCTCGCAGCGACAAAGCGGTCGAGTACCAAATATTCGCCGATGCCAGGGATCAGCGGAAGGCCGAATACGATAAATAAGAGCTGCAAAAGCAGCGGGGTTCCGCGCATGATATAAATATAGCCATTTGCCAGCCAGGCGATCGGTTTAAAGGAACTGCGGACAGCGAGTGTCAGCAGGAAGCCAAGCGGAACTGAAAGTATAATTGCAATGAGGAATAGCAGGATTGTCGCCTGCGCCCCTTCCAGCATCGGTTTCAGTATGGATAATAAATAATCGATGGTCATGCAAGACACTCCTTTAATGAAAGAACCTTCCAGCAGATGGAAGGCGGTGTTCCAGCAGGATTTGCTGTTATTTTAGAACCTTGTCCTCTCCGAACCATTTCGAAGAAATTTCTGCTGCTTTTCCATTCCCATTTAACGTATCAAGCGCAGTTTGCAGCTTTGTAAGCAGTTCGTCATTCCCTTTTTTGACCCCCACTCCATATTGTTCAGGTGCAAGTGTCTCATCAAGAAGCTGGAATGTCCCTTCTTCTTTCGACATATAATAATCGATGACGACTTCATCGATGATGACCGCATCCACACGTTTTGTCTTCAAGTCTGTTAATGCAAGGACGTTATCGGCAAATTCAACAACCGATTTCACATCTTCGTGGATCGGGTTCGCTTCAAGTGCATCAGCCGCTGAAGAGAGCCCCTGCAAGCCGACCGTTTTGCCTTTGAGGTCATCAAGCGTCTTGATAGTGGAATCTGCAAGTGTCACCACAACCTGGGCATTCTCCAGGTACGGTTTTGTGAAGAGCACTTTGCCTTTCCGTTCATCGGTGATCGTATAGCCATTCCATATAAGATCAATACGGCCGCTGCTCAGTTCCGTCTCCTTTGTCTTCCAGTCGATCGGCTGGAACTTCGCGGTCATTCCCATTTCCTCAGCCGCCGCACGTGCATAGTCAATATCAAAACCGACAAGCTCATTATTTTCATCTCGGTAACCCATCGGCGCGAATTTATCATCTACTCCGATGACCAATTCGTCTTTACCGTCAGCTGACGGGTTTTTCGAGCCGCAGCCCGCTAGTGCTACTATAAGAATTAGTAGCAGTGCTGCTGTGTAAGCCTTTTTCATGTTCATTTCCTCTCTTTCTTTATCACTTTACTGTAGTGAAGTATTAATACTATAACACTCTTTTTACCGTTTGTGAACCCTCTAAACCTAAAAAGACCTCAGGTTTATGTTTCTCATCTTGAGGGAATACTACACATATGTTTTATCATTCTTCAGAAAAACAAGGAGGAATGCAAAATGTCCAGAATTCTAAACGATGGCAAATCGATAGAAGACAATCGACGCCGAGAAGAAGAGGATACAATCCATCAAGAAGATTATATTTTGAACGAGTTGGATCCAGATCTTGAACAGCTGAAAGACGTACCAAGCTTTGTCAGTGACAGTGATGCGGTGGAAGAACCGAATGGCATGAACCCGCCGCCTGTCAGAAACAGCGCTTATCAAGATGAGTTTTCGAATGAGCCGGTGATCAAAGAAAAACGGGAAGACCGGTAATAAGGAGCTGCACTGTCCGATTGCGCATAGTCGGACAGTTTTCTTATGTTTAGCATACATATTGATTTCTAATAAAATCTATATTATAATTTTCTCTGTCGTCTTCCTTTATTATGTCCTAGTAGCTCAGGGGATAGAGCGACGGCCTCCTAAGCCGTAGGTCGCAGGTTCGATTCCTGCCTGGGACGTCATCTAATACGAAAAGCATCCACCTCATTAAAGTGGATGCTTTTTCATTTCTTCCCTTTCAGCTCCTGCTCTTCTGATTTCTGCATGGTCTCCTGGATTGCCAGCAGCTCGGAGATGGTCACGAACCGGTAGCCTTGCTCCGTCAATTCCGGAAGGATCTTTTGCATCGCTTGCACCGTCTGTTCCCGTCGTTCGCCGCCGTCATGGAAAAGGACGACATTGCCGGGCCGCGAGCCTTCCAGCACTTTATCCACGATGTTGGGGACTCCAGGATTTTTCCAATCCATTGTATCCTGATGCCATGACCATAGGACAACTTTATACCCTTCTCGCGCAACCGCTTCAATCGACTTTTCGGTGTAAGCGCCGCCCACTGGCCGAAATAGCTTCGGTGTCTCACCAGTAATGCTGTAGATCAGTTCCTTAGTCTTCTTAATCTCTTTCAGCAAGTCGGGGATGTTTGTCCGGTAAGAATGCGAATACGTATGAATTGCAACTTCGTGGCCATCCTCATACATGCGCATAATGACATCGGGATGTTTTTCAACATTTTGTCCTACCACAAAGAACGTCGCTTTTGCGTCATAAGCAGCCAGCAATTCAAGCAGCTGAGGCGTATATTTTCTATGGGGACCGTCGTCAAATGTGATGGCGATGATTTTTTCATCCGTGTTGATTTCCCACAGCACATGGCCCGCTTCCTCGTAATATCTTCTGCCCTTATCTGCGAATGCTGAATGTCCCATCCATACGAGGAGCGTTAAGGCCACGCAACAAGCCACTGCTTTCTTCATGTCTCTCCCCCTCCAAACTTGATCGTCCGCCTGCTTTTAGTGTAGGCTGTTTCATCGAAACGATTCACCCTCCGTCATCCAATCCGCCGTATGAATATCCTTCCGAGGAGCACTCTATATAAAGGAAGCAATTTTGGATGCAAGGAGGATATATGAATGGAAGACAAAAAGTTGTCCAGAAAAGACAAACGGCAACTGCTGCCGAAGCATGAACAGCTTCGAATGAAAAATTATGAAGAGTTCGCACATCCATTTGATACGCTTGGAGATTATCGGAAAGCGATGGTGCGCTCGTACCAGGAAACGGTCAGGAAGCAGGATGGAGTTCCAGACGTTACAAAAGACTGATTCGGGGTATATTTCTATACAAACAGGCAGTCAAGGAGGTTTTTTGCATTGGAACGCAGTTCTTCAACAGAAAGATATCAGCCGATCACATCGGTTGGAAGCGGTGTCGGAATCCAAGTGACGCCTGATCTGCATTGCTTGACAGTACAGATCGTCAATGTGATTTTTTACGGAGCCCCTGGAATCGGCAATGAATGGGTGCTGATTGATGCGGGAATGCCGAAATCCGGAGAAATGATCAAAGAAGCGGCCGAGAAGCTGTATGGCGTCGGAAATAAGCCGCAGGCAATCATTCTTACGCATGCCCATTTTGATCATATCGGCGGGCTGATAGATTTTCTTGAAGAATGGGAGTCCGTGCCGGTATATGCGCATCCGCTTGAGATGCCCTATATTACTGGGCAAAAAGATTATCCAAATCCGGACCCCACCGTAGAGGGCGGCATGTTCTCGAAGATGTCTTTCATGTTCCCTACGGAAAGTGTCGATATCGGATCAAGGGCGCATCCATTGCCGCAAGATCATACGGTTCCCTTCATGCCGGACTGGAAATGGATCCATACTCCAGGTCATAGCGAAGGGCATATCTCCCTTTTCCGCGCGGATGACCATGCGATGATTGCCGGAGATGCGTTCATCACTGTTAAACAAGAGAAACTGTTTGACGTCATTACACAGGAACGCGAAATCAGTGGGCCGCCGCGTTATTTGACACCTGACTGGGAACTAGCGGAACGCTCTGTCGGCATATTGCAGGCGCTTGATCCGATGGTGGCGGTCACCGGGCACGGCGTTCCCGTTTCCGGCAACTGGCTTGAGGAAAATTTGCGTTTGCTCAATGAAGATTTCCAATCAATCGCTGTCCCGGATCATGGTAAATATGTAGACGGCGATCAATGAAGTAAAGCAGCTTGCGAACGGATCGCAAGCTGCTTGTTCATTTAATCCCGGTTCAGTTCCTTGCCCATCCCTTTCAGGAAATGCATGGTGAATTTCACTGCTTCATTGATGTCCGGATCGGAAAGAGCAGAAAGAAGCTGGAACATGCCTACCTTCTCGCCGTTCCCTCTATATAATTCGGCCTCATTTAATCCGCTTTGCACGCTAGAAGAGATTTTGGCGGTCATGTCCGGGTTGACAGCGGTCAATAGAGATGAAGCGTTCATGATATTGTTGATCATGTTCGTCACAGGTTCACGCGATGCCTGGCCAACCGCAATGCCCGCCAGTTTTTCCCTCGCTTCGGCCATTGCTTTCACGGCATCCAGAATGCCGGCTTCATTCAATTCATCTGTAATAGAAAGAATTTTCTTCAGCGACTCGTCCTGTTCGGCAAGAAGCGCCCGCAATTCCCCGAGCTTTGCTTCCTCTTGCTGTTCTTTTGTCAGTACAGGCCTGCGAATAGTCGTAATCGGTGCTGCCATTCATCCTCACCCTCTCCCTTTTTCATCTGTGAGCGGCACATATCCGGGACGGGCCCATTTCCGCTGGACTTCCACGCCGTCTTGAGGATGCCGCTTCTTGTTACGCGGATTTGATGCCGGAAGCGGGTTCTTTCCTTCCTTCTTGATGACTTCCATCCGCACTTTCGTCTGCTTATAGGCAGGTGTATTTGTCCGCTGGTCCACAGCAGGACCGGTAAGGAAGTTGATCGCCGATTCCTTTTCGACTGAGTTCATCGGCAGGAACAGTTCATTGCCTTTCACGCGGTCTGTCACTAGCGCAGGCAGTCTCAGTGCACCATATGGCGAGACGAGCCGGACGGTCGAACCGCTGACGACTCCTCGTTCCTTCGCAAGTTCAGGCGATACTTCCACGAAAATCTCCGGTACCTTCGACTGGATGCCATCCGATTTGTTTGTCAAATTCCCTTCATGGAAATGCTCGAGCATCCTTCCGTTATTAATGTGCAGATCGAAGTCGTCCGGGAACCTGGCAGGCTCCACCCAATCGGAAAGTGCGAGTCTTGCTTTTTTATCCGGGAAATTGAAGCCGTCCGTGTATAGAAGTGGTGTGTTTTTCCCTTCCAGGCTGCCCCAGAAGAAGCTGCCCCAGCCTTCGAGTGCCTTGTAATCCGCTTCCCCAAAAAGAGGAGCCAGGCTCGCCATTTCCTCGAATATATCGCCAGGATGCGAGTATTGCCAGTCAGCACCAAGACGGTTCGCGATTTCCTGGATGATCCACCAGTCCGCTTTCGCGTCGCCAAGTTCAGGCAATGCCTGATAAAGACGCTGCACTCTCCGCTCCGTGTTCGTGAATGTTCCTTCTTTCTCAAGCGAAGGGACGGCCGGCAAGATGACATCAGCGTACCTTGCAGTTCTAGAGAAGAATACGTCTTGGACGACAAGGAAATCAAGCTTCGACAGGACATCATGAACGTGATTGGCATTTGAATCGACAAGTGCCATGTCTTCCCCGACAATATACATCGCACGCATGTCTCCTGCATCGATTGCGTGAAGCATTTGGATATTGTCCATCCCCGGTTTATCCCCGATCGGAACTCCGTACGCCCTTTCAAACTTCTGGCGTGCAGCGTTGTCAGTCACATGCTGGTAGCCTGGAAGCCAGCCAGGCAACGTGCCCATGTCGCATGCCCCCTGGACATTATTATGTCCGCGCAGCGGATAAGCGCCAGCACCCGGCCTGCGGTAATTGCCTGTCAGCAGCAGCAGATTTGAAATGGCAGCTGACGTGTCCGATCCTCCTGTATTCTGGGTGACGCCCATTCCCCATAAAATGCAAGTGCCGTCCGCATCACGGATCATTTCGGCCGTTCGGATCAGCTGCTCTTTCGGCACGCCTGTCACATGCTCCGCAAAATCCATCGTGTACGTCCGAAGAACTTCTTTCAGCTCGTCAAAATGAAGCACATTCTCCCGGATGAACTGCTCGTCATGCCAGCCGTTATCGATCATGTATTTCGCCACGGCCATCAGCCATACTTGGTCAGTGCCTTGTTTCGGACTGATGAAAATATCGGATCGCTCCGCCATCTCATGTTTCCGCAAGTCTGCGACTATCAATTTCTGCCCATGCAGTTTATGTGCCCGCTTCACACGGGTTGCAAGCACTGGATGCCCTTCGGCTGGATTCGCCCCGACAATGATGACGAGACCTGCTTTAGCGATATCTTTGATCGTTCCGGCATCACCGCCCATGCCGACCGTCCGGAATAGGCCATCCGTCGCGGGTGATTGACAGTACCGGGAGCAATTGTCGACATTATTTGTTCGGAAAACTTGCCTGGCAAGCTTTTGAATCGCATAGTTTTCTTCATTCGTAATTTTGGAAGACGAGATGAGCCCGACACTGTTATCACCATATTCGGCATGGATACTGCCTAACTTCTTCGCGACAAGATCAAGCGCCTCTCCCCACGTGGCTTCTTCGAACGCATCCCCTCTGCGGATCAGCGGTTTTGTAAGCCGCTCTTCGCTATTCACAAAATCCCATCCGAACTTCCCTTTTACGCAAGTCGAGATGGCATTGACCGGGGCGTCCGAAACCGGCTGAATCTTCAGGATCTTTCGGTCTTTCGTCCACACCTCGAACGAGCATCCGACCCCGCAAAACGTGCAGACCGTCTTCGTCTTTTTCGTACGGGTTTCACGCATTGCCGCTTCTGCATCCGATACCGCCATGATGCCACTGTAACCTGGCTCCACATCTTTCACGAGATTGATCATCGGAGTAAGGATGCTGTCATCCATCCCTGTCATGAAGCCTGCTTCCCCGAGCATTGATTTTTCCATCAGTGCGTTGCAGGGGCATACTGTGACACAATGGCCGCAACTGACGCAGGATGAGTCATTTATCTTCGCGCCTCCGTCCCATAAGACAATCGGGCGGTCACGCTCCCAGTCGATCGACAGTGTTTCGTTGACCTGCAGGTTCTGGCAGGCCTCGACACATTGGCCGCATGCGATGCATTGGTTTGGGTCATACCGGTAGAACGGATTCGTCAGATCGACTGGCGTTTCAGGACATTTTGGCGTGTAAGGATATTTCTGATGCTCAATTTCCATCATGTCGACTGTGTTATGTATTTTACAGTTGCCGTTGTTGTTGTCGCAGACGGTGCAATAGAGCAGATGGTTGCCGAGAATTCTGTCCATCGCCTCGGTCTGTGCTTTCTTTGCCCTGCTTGATGCTGTACGTACGTCCATACCGTTAAGCGCTTTTGTCGAACAGGCCCTCATCAGTTTCCCGTCCACTTCCACGATGCATGTATCGCATGTCTCGATCGGATCCACCTCGGGAAGATAGCATATTTGAGGGTGTTGTAAGCCGGCTTCGTTGATCACTTGTAAGATCGTCATGCCTGCTGCAAACGGGTAGGCTGTTCCGTTAATGCGGATTGACATGGTTCCCCTCTCCTTTTCTTTGAGTAAATAAATTTCACATAGCGAGCAAATAAAAAACCACTATGAAAAATATACGCCAGTCCATGACTGCGCATGCGTTTCATAGTGGAATAGTCTAGTAGCAGGTCTTGCTAAATAACCAATCCGAATTTAAGATGAATGGGACGATAGCTCCGCTGCGTACATTGCAAGCAGAACCCTCGTAAACTGATTATAGCTTAACATGAAGACGTTTACAACAAACTTTTGTCCATTTCGTGAACATTCAATAATTTTGAAAGAAGTGGTGATAAAATGACAAAAAAGATCCACGAATTCAATGCGATTATCCGCAAGCTTAGAAAAGAATTGTTTGGCAAAGGCCCCGAAAGAATTCATTCAGTTATAGTGGAAAACATGGTCGTCTCCACGCTCTACGGCAACTTGACACCGACTGAAAAATTCATCGCAGGAACGCATGAAGGCAAGGAGATGGTGCATGCCGCCAGGACGCGGATGATCCAGGAAGTGTATGACATCGCACCGCCTGATGGTCTTGAAGAGGCGATCGGGGCAACATTTGTCCACTTGTTTTCGGATATTAAGATTGACGATGATATCGCTGTATCCGTATTCATGTTTGACCGTAACCTTGAGGAGGGATGAGATGCGGCTTATGAATCAGCGGCAGATTGTAAGGTATGACGGCGGCAGGTTCGAGGAAAAACCGGATGAGGTCGCTGTGGAGTTTCCAGTCACTGTCCGGCTGAACGGCACTGAATTCATCACGATTGTCTGCACTCCGGAATACGTGGAAGATATGGTCGCGGGATTCCTCGTCGCAGAAAAAGTGATAGTGAACTTCGCCGATATGACATCCATCCGTTTCGACGCGGAGACCGGTTCTGTACATGTCGAGACAGATAAAGTGTTCCCTTTTTATGAACAGCTGCACAACAAACGGTATATCTCTTCATGCTGCGGGATGAGCCGGCAAGGCTTCGTCTTTGCAAGCGATGCCCTCGCCTCTAAACGAATTGAGACGCAAAACGTCGAACTCCGGGCGGAAGACTGTTTTGCCCTGATGGAGAAAATGGATCGGGGAGCCGATCTGTTCCGTAAAACCGGCGGCGTCCATATCGCTGCACTATGCGATCAGAGTGGCGTCATTGTTACACGGATGGATATCGGCAGGCATAACGCACTTGATAAGATCTACGGCTATTGCCTTCGTAATGATATACCGGTAGATGATAAAATCATTGTTTTCAGCGGCAGGATTTCTTCTGAGATATTACTGAAAGTCTCGAAAATCGGCTGTGAGGTTGTATTGTCAAAATCAGCGCCTACAGAACTGGCAGTTGAACTTGCTGACGAACTCGGCATTACGGCGGTCGGTTTCATCCGCGGAGGCTCGTTCAATATCTATTCCTGGCCGAACAGGATAAAATCCTAAATTTTTTTCATGGCGATCAACATAGATGCCGCCAATATTTTACCCGCTTATTCTATATCAGTAAGAATCCCAAAATACAATAAATTTAAAATACTTAGTGACAGCGTCTCTTTTTGGTGCTAATATGGCGGAAATGTGACAGAGAAGTGAATCAGTTTTTAGCTCCTGTTAGAATGCGCCATCGAATTTCTCTGTTCATTCTCACCAAATTCATAAAAAGGAGACTTGTCAAATGAAAGGGAGAAAAACGAAGAACAGATGGTTGATCGCCGCCTCTGCTGTAGGGATCCACATTTCAATCGGTTCTGTCTATGCCTGGAGCAACTTCACAAATCCGCTGATCGAGAAATTCGGCTGGACTACGAGCCAAGTACAGCTCACATTCAGCATCGCCATCCTCTTCCTTGGCTTATCGGCCGCATTCCTCGGCCATTTCGTCGAAAAGTACGGCCCGCGGAAAGCGGGGCTTGTCGCTGCGATTTGTTTCGGAACAGGCGTCATCGGTTCCGGGTTCGCTGTAAGCGCTTCCTCGCTTCCGCTCTTGTATTTGTTCTATGGGGTACTCGGCGGAATTGGACTCGGTGTCGGGTATATTACGCCGGTGTCCACGTTGGTCAAGTGGTTCCCTGACCGCAGAGGACTAGCGACAGGTCTGGCCATAATGGGGTTCGGCTTCGCAGCTGCCATCAGCAGTCCGATCATGGAAGCGCTCATCAAATCAGTCGGTCTTGCAAACACGTTTTTCATACTAGGTGCTTCATATTTCATCGTCATGATCCTCTCTTCGCTTTATCTTGAAAAGCCTGAAGAAGGCTGGGCTCCAGCCGGCTTCAAAGCGAAAGTTGAAGCGGGCAAAGTGGAACCGAAGAAAGACCTTGCCCAGCTGACAGCAAACGAAGCGGTCAAAACGAAGCGGTTCTATTACTTATGGTTAATGCTGTTCATCAACGTCACATGCGGGATTGCCATTCTATCAGCAGCGAAACCGCTCGCTATCGAAAGCATTGGCATGACGACCGTCCAGGCCGCAGCGCTAGTCGGAGTTCTTGGCCTATTCAATGGCTTTGGAAGACTGGGCTGGGCGTCGATATCGGATTATATCGGCAGGCAGAATACGTATATGGCATTTTTCATAATCCAGGTTGCATTATTTGCAATACTGCCATTCACGACGCATGCCATTCTGTTCCAGATCATGCTAGCGGTCATTTACACCTGCTACGGCGGAGGTTTTTCTTGCATCCCTGCTTATATTGCAGACATTTTCGGCACAAAACAGCTTGGCGCGATCCACGGCTATATTTTGACGGCATGGTCGGCAGCCGGCGTTGCCGGGCCTATGTTCGCTGCCTGGATGAAAGATACGACGGGCAGCTATGAAAGCAGCCTCCTTTTCTTCGCAGGCCTATTCGCAGTGGCACTCGTCATTTCGATCTTGATCCAATTTGACATCAAGCGGATCAAAGCACAGAACGGAGTACTTGAACAGAATATTGTGAAGCCTGCAAAAAGCATGTAATTAGTTTATAAAAAAGTCATATGCAATCAACCCGCATTCGGTTCCATCCGACAGTGGGTTTTTTTAATATCCATCCCGCGGAAGACATTCACCTTGTTTGCTAGGAGCATAACTTTTCAAAAGCCGGGAACGCTAAGAAAAAAGCAGGAGTGACAGTTGTGAAACGTTCCATATTCATTGCTTTCTTGGCGTTCCTTGTATTTTTCGCGCTACCTGTATCAATGAAAGAAAAAAATGGGAATGGTGAAAAAGTGACTGCTTCCTATACGGATGACAGTGAATTGAAGAAAATTATACAGTCATATGCAGAGACGAACCGGATTGAGCCCGTAAATGCAGTCATTGATCCTATCTGGAAAGCTATCCCCGGCCATAATGGCATTTCTATTGATATTGATAAAAGTTTTGAACGAATGAAGGACAAGGACCGTTTTGACGAAGCACTTATCGTCTTCAGAGAATTGCCTCCTGCCATCAAGCTTGCCGACCTTCCGCCTTCTCCTATCTATAAAGGGAATCCGGAGAAGGAGATGGCTGCATTCCTGATCAACGTCGCGTGGGGAGACGAATTTCTGCCTCCGATCCTGGAGGTTCTTGAAGCGCGGAACGTGCGGGCGACGTTTTTCCTGGACGGCAGCTGGATAAAGAAAAATCCCGATCTGGCGAGAATGATCTTTGCTAAAGGGCATGAGATTGGAAATCATGCGTACACTCATCCAGACCTCGCAAAATCCTCTCCGGAAAAAACGCGGGATGAACTGAAAAACACAAGTGATGTCATAGAGAATACACTGGGCATCCGGCCGCTTTGGTTTGGACCGCCAAGCGGCAGCTTCAACGACAAGACAATTGCAATCGCCCGGGAGCTTGGCATGTTTACCGTTCTTTGGACCGTCGATACTGTTGACTGGAAGCAGCCGGACACAACAGAGATGGTCAAACGTGTTGTTTCAAAAAGCGAGAACGGGACGATGATGCTTATGCATCCTACAAAGCCGACCGCAGAAGGTCTTGATGCGATCATCCAAGGTCTTGAAGACAAGGGCCTGGAAATCGGCACTGTCTCCGAATTGCTAAGCGAAAAGCGGATCGGCCCTGCGACAGATGAGCTCTATTTCAGGCCATGAGAAAAGCGCGGTCCCGAATCGACGGTTCCGCGCTTCTCTTTAATTCCCTTGCTTCGATTCCTCCCTCTCCCTTTCCTCCCAGAAGTCCGCATTCTTAATGCCCAGCTTTGACGGCCTGAACACTGGGTCCAGCCCCAGTTTTTTCTGTCTCTCATAATCTTTCAATGCAATGAGCGCCGGTTTTGCAAGTATCACGATCGCAATCACATTCAGCCATACCATGATGCCGAGCCCTACGTCACCGAGTGCCCAGGCAAGGTCTGCCGTACGAACGGCTCCCAGGAATGTCGTCAAGAGGATGATGAGCTTCAGCACAAACATGAAGGTCTTACTATTGCGGTTACGGAACAGGTATGCGATATTCGTCTCAGCAATATAGTAGTAAGCCATGATGGTCGTGAAAGCGAAGAAGAACAAGGCAATTGCAACAAAACCTGCACCAAATCCTGGCATGACCGTATCTACCGCTGCCTGTGTATAACCAGGACCATACTCAACATCCTGCAGGTTTTGCACGATGAAAGTTCCGTCTTCCGCCTGTGTGTTGTATGCGCCTGTAAAGAGAATCATGAAAGCGGTTGCAGAACAGACGAGCAGCGTGTCAATATAGACCGAGAATGCCTGAACCAGGCCTTGTTTTGCCGGATGCGAGACTTCTGCAGCAGCTGCTGCATGGGCGCCTGTACCCTGCCCTGCCTCGTTCGAGAACACGCCGCGTTTGACACCCCAGCTGATCGCCATCCCGATGATGCCGCCGAACGCGGAATCCATGGCAAATGCGCTCTTAAAAATGAGACTGAGCACAGCTGGCAATTCTGTGATATTCATCAAAATAATGATAATCGAGAAGAGAATATAGCCGAGCGCCATGAATGGCACAATGATCTGGGCAGTGTTCGCAATCCGTTTGACACCGCCAAGGATGATGAATCCCAGAAGCAGAATAATGATTCCACCGGTTACCCATTCAGGAATGGAGAACGCATTGTTCATGCCCGCAGCAATCGAGTTGGACTGGACACCAGGCATCAAGATCGACATCGCGATAAGTGCGGCAATGGCAAATGCAATGCCAAACCACTTCCAGCCGATCCCTTTCTCGATGAAATATGCCGGCCCCCCGCGATACTGGCCGTCTTGCTTCACTTTGTAAATCTGCGCAAGCGTCGACTCGACGTAAGCACTCGCAGCACCGATGAAAGCGATGGCCCACATCCAGAATACCGCTCCCGGCCCGCCATAGAAGATCGCCGTCGCCACCCCTGCAATATTGCCTGTGCCGACACGGCCGGACAATGCGATGGACATTGCCTGGAAAGACGAAATCCCCGCATCCGACCCTTTTCCTTTGAACATGAGACGGATCATTTCTTTAATATGGCGGACTTGCAAAAAGCGGGTCAATACAGAAAAGACCAAACCGACGCCGAGCAAAATATAAATGACCGGCGTGCTCCATAACACATCATTCAACCAGGATACAATTTCCGTCATGGTTAGCTCCCCCTTTCCTAGTGCTTCACTATATGAAGGGTCAGAATGCAATATACGGTCGTCCCGTCCTATAATTTTCCGCACTCGCGGCTGCCCATTCAGCTTTCTGGCTGAGAGAGGAACGGCAGCCCGGCAGCATTTTCGTCTTGGTTTACGTTCAATTGGTTAGTGGTACTATAAAAGGGAGTGTCCTTTCCAGCGGACCGGATTCAACTACATATTGGCCAGATGGGAGTTGTGGAAATGAATGTCCTTTTATACGTAAGCGCTGCCATTGCGGCGCTGTCCCTGCTCTTGATCGCCATTTTTGTCATCATGACGCTGAAAAGTGCAAAGACAATGATGGGCGATATGACAGAGACGATTAAACGGATGGAATCCAAAATCAACAAAGTGACCGACGAATCCGAGCGGTTGATGAACAAGACTAACGAGATTGCAGAGGATGTCAATCAGAAGGTCAAATCTCTAGAGGGGCTTACCCAGTCAGCTGCAAATTTGCGAAAGACCACCGAGACGATGAATCATTCATTCGGCGAGCTGTCCAAGGAGATTGCTAACCCTCCTAGGAAATACGTCGATCTGATGGAGAAGGCGACCGCTTTGACGGAGACGGCATCACGTGTCTACTCTGTCTGGAAGCGGAGAAAGTCCCAGGACCAGCGGACGCAATCATCGTGGCAGACTGGAACCATCCCGCCCTCAAGACAACTGGAAATGCCTGAAGCAAACACTACGAATCAAGCGAAGAGGTGATGCATTATGGATTGGCTCGGAATTGGAGTACTTGTCATCGGCATCGCTTTCGCGGTGCTAGTAGGAATTTTGATCAAACCTATGATGAAACTGACCGAAACAATAGAGGATGTCAGGAAGACTACCTCTAAGCTGCCAAAAACAGTGGATGATGTATCCATCAAAACGGCAGCATTGCTGGATACGGGGAATGCCGCACTTCAAAACGTAAACAAGCAGATCAATGAGATTGATCCATATTTCGGTATTGTCGGCGATATCGGAGAAGCATCCAGGCAGCTCACAACTTCCGTTCTCGACAAGGCGGAGAACTGGAAAAGCAAGACAACAGGAGCGAGGCTGTTCACCGAGGAGAATCGATACAAAGGGCTGCTAGGTCTAGCAGGATTCATCTATTTCCTGAATGAACGAAAAGAACTGGAACAGACCGTAAAAGAAATTAGCCAGAACGAAAAAGACGCATGAGAGGCTTTCTCTCATGCGTCTCTTTATGTACAAAAAAACATATGAGGAGCTCTTGGCTTCCTCATACGTTTTCATCATCTTTGATATACTTGCCAGATGCTGCAGCTTCTTTCGCTTCGGATCTCATCCGGTTAATGTCAAATGCGGTCTCTTCCCCACGCGCATATAGGTTGCGCGGCCGGAAGGATCGCTCTGATTTCTTATCCTTCTGCTTACGGACCGCATAATAGCTGAGCGCGGTAATTCCATAGACGCCGCCGATCGTCTTGTTTTTCTTCTCTTCATCCGCTAGTTCCGTTTTCTTTTTTGCCGAATCCACGAAGTCGACCAGAGATGATGAGTAGGTGCGTGTTGTACTGCCGATATCGCCGACAATTTCAAATAACGGCGTTAAAGCTTCCAGTTTCTTGTTCGTATCTGCGAGTGTCTGTGTACTCGTATGAATCAGGTTGCCAGTTTCACCGAGTAATTGGTTCATCTGCTTCGGCATCTCCTCGACTGTCCGATCAACACCTTTCAGCACGGAAGCCAATTCATTCAGCAGCCGGGCAATGAATATCGCTAAAATGACGAAAGCGATTCCGATCAGCAATACTCCGATCCCTGTCAGCATAAGCATCCCTCTTTCTATCGAATGATCTTGCTCTCTTTTGTACCGCGTTTCCATGAATCCATGAGATTAAAAACGAATTCCGCCCCTTGGATAGTCCGGACAAACGGTTTTGTACCTTTCAAGCCTTTATCCTGATAGCCTGCCGCAAGTTCAGAGACACCATCCGTCAGTTCGGATCCGGTATCGCTCAAATCCCGTGCAACATAAAAAACAGCGCTCACCGAATCGAGCTTCACTTCCATATCATCTACTGTGCGTTCGGCAGCAAATAAGGTCTCTTCCACCTCACCGATCATCTTGTCAATCCTGACTTCCATCTGCGTGGCACTTTTTCCAGCTGTCTTGAGCACACCCGATGTTCTCAGCAGAAGCTTAGCGAGATAGATGGAGACGATCGCAAAGGAAATCGCCATCAGGAACACACCGATATGTATGAGCATTCACGCATTCCTCCTTCCTACTCGTTTTATACCCATCTGTAGCCTAACTTAAGCGTTGACCAAGCTCCTAAAGCAAGCAGCTCTGTGTAGAAATCATAAGAAAGTATATTTTATCCTACGAAAAACCGTGCGGTACGCACATAGCATACCCGCACGGCTTCTGTTATTCCCCCTTCAATATTGTGTATTTCTGATGGCAGCCTGTGCTGCCCTCGCCATTTTTGTATAGTCAGCTCATCAGCAATAAAGCATCCTTGCCGATCATGCCGGCAGAAATACCCTTCTCTTCCGCTTCCATTGTCACCGATTCAAGAGGAGCTTCGAGAAGCTGTTCAATCGTCTTGACTCCGACCGCTCGGCCTGCGATAATCTTTCGGTCAGCCAGCACATCATTCAGCAAACCAACATCTAATGCGCCGCACATAATATAGCCGACGTCGTTCGACACCGTGAGCAGCGTCGTCTTAGGCAGCTTGACTGTCACCGCTGTAAACGGTTTGCCATCAATCTGCAATGGCTCTATGAAAATCATATGATCGACCCCTTTCCCTTCTATACATATGGCCTTCATCCGCTTCCCGTGACCTGCATTCTTCTTTAAGACTGGTATAATGAAGACAGGTACTTGCCTGGAGGAAGTGATTATATGGAAACTGAACGGCAGCATACAGAAGCGGAAGACCATCCGTTATTTGAGGATCTGACTGAAGAGGAAATGAATGAATTGGCACTAGCTGCCCGAGAAGAAGCATTGCGTGAGGCTGCTGCTCGAAAAAATGAACCGCCAAAGCGGCCGTTCCCAAGGATCTTCTTTTGGATGATGGCCTTTGTACTTGCGATCAGCACATTCGTCGGCCTGTTCCAGGTGTTCTCCATCCCAGCAATCGATTTTCTGATCACCTCAGCCAAACTTTCTAAAAGCGAGGAAATCGCCTTATGGAAACAGGCGGTTGTCACAGTAGTGACGGATGAAGGCAAAGGGACGGGGTTCGCCATTTCACCTGATGGATTGATCGTCACCAATCATCATGTCATTGAAGGGGATGCCCCGGTCACGGTCGTCTTTCCGGAAGACGGCAGATATGAGGCACAAATTGTGGACGATTTGCCGGATATCGACCTGGCTGTATTGCAAATCGATGCGAAGCAGATCCCCTATCTCTCATTTGAAGAACAGCCGGCTCTTTCGGCAGGATCACAGATTCGCTTCATCGGCAATCCACTCAGTTTCCGAGGTATTGCAAATGAAGGTGAAATTATCGGTCCGATTCTCCTGAGTGATTGGAAGGAAGAAGTCATGATGATCCAGGCACCCGTATATAAAGGCAATAGCGGGAGTCCTGTTTTCAATGAAGCCGGAAACGTAATCGGCATCATTTTTGCAACATTGAAAACCGATGAATATGGAAAAGTGGGCCTTTTCATTCCTAGTGATTTACTAAAGAAGTATACACATCTTGGCGAGTGAAACCTCTAGAGCTGGACAGACTACCCTTCTAGAGGAGGGAAATTACGCATGGGAAACAACAGACAAATTCAAGTACCGGGTGCACAGCATCCTGCCGGCCAAATGGATCCGGGCCTTAAAGCACTACGGGAATACAGCGAAAATAAAAAAATGAAATTTGAGATTGCTGAGGAACTGGGTATCCCCTTGCACGAAGGGTATAACGGTGATTTGACAGCGAAGCAAGCTGGTTCGATCGGCGGGCCGATTGGCGGCAACATGGTAAAGGAAATGATCATGCTTGCACAGAAACAGCTGGCCGAAGGGACAGAATGAACTGTAGTTTGCTGCCTAGGTACAGAATTATTCAAGGCATTAAAAGCATCCGACCCGGAATTTAATATTGCAAGCACGAAAATGACCTCCCAAGCGGAGGTCATTTTTATACATACATTATCCTTCCGCTTAAAGCCAAGCTATATGAAGGAGGTGGACGAAGTGGAACAACGCATCCTTTGCGAAGTGAACAATTGCACATACTGGGGCTCCGGGAATAAATGCCATGCCGACGTCATTTATGTCGTCAGCCAAAATGGCAATCACGCCGCCGACAGTGAAGAAACCGACTGCAAAACGTTCAAGCCGGAGGAATGATCCCTTCCTCTGAATCCCTTCTGGAAGATGGCAGCCTATATACGGCAAGCCGTCTTCCTTTTTTCTTGTCCTCACATATTTTTCTTGAAAATGGCAGATGATGCGATTATGATAAATCATTATAACTCAAAGGAGTGTAAACACGTGAGCAAATTCACCAAGGAAGAGATCCGCACATTCGTTAAAGAAGAGAATGTGAATTTTATCCGTCTTCAATTCACTGACATTTTCGGGATTATTAAGAATGTGGAAATCCCTGTTAGCCAGATCGATAAAGCACTTGATAATAAGATGATGTTTGACGGCTCTTCCATAGAAGGGTTTGTCCGCATTGAAGAATCGGATATGTACTTGATCCCCGACCTCGATACATGGATGGTGTTTCCTTGGCCGTCGGGCAAAGGTAAAGTTGCTCGGCTCATCTGTGACGTCAGCATGGCGGATGGCACTCCATTTTCTGGCGATCCGCGAGGTAATTTGAAACGAATCATCGAAGAGATGAAGGAGATGGGTTTTACAGACTTTAACCTGGGACCGGAGCCGGAATTTTTCCTGTTTAAACTTGACGAAAATGGACAGCCGACAATGGAACTGAATGATCACGGTGACTACTTCGATCTAGCACCGATGGATCTCGGGGAAAATTGCCGGCGTGATATTGTACTTGAATTGGAAGAGCTCGGTTTTGAAGTGGAAGCATCCCATCACGAGGCGGCGCCAGGCCAGCATGAAATCGACTTCAAATATGCGGATGTCCTGACAGCCTGTGATAACATCCAAACATTCAAGCTTGTTGTCAAAACTATCGCCCGCAAGCATGGCTTACATGCCACTTTCATGCCGAAACCCATTTACGGTGTCAGCGGTTCAGGCATGCATTGCAACATTTCCCTTTTCAAAGATGGAGAGAACGTATTTTACGATGAGACCGGCAAGCGGAAATTGAGCACGACAGCCTATCAATTCATGGCAGGGGTGCTTGACCACGTGCGCGGTTTCACAGCGATCACTAATCCTACCGTCAATTCTTACAAGCGGCTTGTTCCCGGATATGAAGCGCCTTGCTATGTCGCATGGTCTGCGCAGAACCGCAGTCCATTGATCCGAATTCCTGCTTCACGCGGCATGAGCACCCGCATCGAAGTCCGCTCGGTCGACTCTTCAGCGAATCCATATTTAGCAATGGCAGTCATTTTAAAAGCTGGTCTTGACGGTATTAAGCGCAAACTCGAACCTTGTGATCCGGTCGACCGGAATATCTATGAGATGAGACCTGAGGAACTGGATGAACATGGAATAGGCACTTTGCCGACAGATCTCGATCACGCTCTTCTTGCCCTTTCGGAAGACGAAGTGGTCCGCCAGGCGCTCGGCCGCCATATCTACTTGAATTTCAGCGAAGCGAAACAAGTGGAATGGGAAAGCTACCGGATTACAGTCCATCCGTGGGAAATTGAACGGTATATGAAACAATATTGACGATATTGTGAAGGAATCCAATTGGAATCCTTCACTTTTTTTTTTGTAATCAGGGAATACCCTTATGAATTGTCAAGCGATAAACTATTTAAAACATAACTTTTCACAATAACTACATATTTTATAACCCCTATAATTTGGTATCCTTTCTATCCATTAATAATCTACCCAATATATAAAACATGAATTAGAACCTTTTGTGACAACGTTACTTCCGTGTTGTGTTCTCTAGACAAAAGGAATATGATTTGTCTCACGAGGGAATTCACTTACTAAAACTTCCTGTTAGTCATCTCAATAAACTATTTGAATATAACTAAACAAGTGTGAATTCCCTACATTCATGTTATGAGGAGGGACCTCCCATTGAAGGCAAAAGGGTTACTCGCAACACTATTCCTGATGCTTGTGATGATATTGTCAGGATGCGACCATTCGCTTCTCATCTTCGACCCGAAAGGACCACAAGCGAAATCATTATCCGACACCATCATTTTTTCGATCATCATGATGGCAGGTATTTTACTTGTCGTTTATTTCTTATTCACTGTTGTTCTTGTTAAATACAGGGCTTCAAAACAGGCTGACGATTATGAGCCGCCTCATGAAGAAGGCAGCAAATGGCTTGAGATCACCTGGACGATCTTGCCGGTCATCATTGTTATCGTCCTTTCAGTTGTGACAGTGCGCTCTACAACCGTAGCGGAGGCGACACCGGACGGATATGACAATGACAAACCTCTCGTCATTTATGCTTCTTCCTCCAACTGGAAATGGCACTTCAGCTATCCGGAGGAAGGCATTGAAACTGTCAATTACGTGAATATACCGGAAGACCGCCCTGTCGAGTTCCGTTTATATTCCTATGGACCGATTACAAGTTTCTGGATTCCACAACTCGCAGGCCAGAAATACGCAATGAGTGACATGGTGACAAAAATTCATCTGGTTGCGGATACACCTGGTTCCTATATGGGCAAAAACTCAAATTTCAGCGGAAAAGATTTCGCTCATATGGAATTCGAAACCGAAGTCCTTACCAGCTCTAAATTTGATGAATGGGTGAAAGACGTAAAAGAGACCGCCCCTGCTTTATCGGAGGAAGAGTTTGATCAACTGCTGGAACCAGGCGTTGTCGGCCGGAAGACGTTCTCATCGACACATCTCGGCTTCAATCCGCCTCCCGAAGGCCATCACATGAACGGACATGATTCAGGAGATATGGACATGGATATGCACAACCACAGCCACTAACACGAATGGGCAGGCAGCCGCCTGCCTGAAAGGAGTTTGCATCAATGAAATGGGATGAATTTTTCGTCACAGGCGAGCCGATGATTTATGGTGCCATGGTTGCGATTGTACTCGTTTCTGTAGGCATCGTCGCAGGACTCACCTATTTTAAGAAATGGGGATACTTGTGGCACAATTGGCTGACGACTGTTGACCATAAAAAAATTGGGATCATGTACATTATCGCCGCTCTCCTCATGCTGTTCCGAGGAGGCGTCGATGCGCTTCTTATGCGTGCACAGACAGCGAAGCCTGATAATGGACTGCTTGATGCCCAGCATTACAATGAAATCTTTACGACACACGGGGTCATCATGATCCTCTTCATGGCGATGCCGTTCATCATTGGACTAATGAACGTTGTCATTCCGCTTCAGATCGGCGCACGTGATGTCGCATTTCCGCGCCTGAACGCAGTCAGCTTCTGGCTCTTCTTCTTCGGAGCGATGCTTTTCAATATTTCCTTTGTCATCGGCGGTTCGCCGGATGCGGGCTGGTCTGCATACTTCCCGCTCGCCAGCATCGAGTTCAGCCCGACTGTCGGCAACAACTTCTACTCCCTTGCCTTGCAGATCGCAGGGATCGGTACGCTCATGACAGGGATCAACTTCCTTGTCACCATCCTGAAAATGCGCGCGCCGGGCATGACGCTCATGAAGATGCCGATGTTTACATGGTCGATCTTGATCACAAGCGTCATCATCATTTTCGCATTCCCTGTCCTGACTGTCGCTCTTGCACTTATGATGCTCGATCGTCAGTTCGGCACGCAGTTCTTTGCGATGCAAAACGGCGGTATGGATATGCTGTGGGCGAACTTGTTCTGGGTATGGGGCCATCCGGAAGTCTATATCGTCATATTGCCGGCATTCGGTATTTACAGTGAGATCATTGCCACTTTTGCCCGTAAAAATTTGTATGGCTATAAGTCGATGGTGATGAGCATGGTCGCCATTTCCATGCTGTCGTTCCTTGTATGGGTGCACCACTTCTATACAATGGGACATGGCGTCATGGTCAACAGCGTCTTCTCGATCACGACCATGGCAATCGCAATACCTACAGGAGTCAAGATTTTCAACTGGCTGTTCACCTTGAGAAAAGGGAAAATCAGCTTCACAACGCCGATGATGTATGCACTCGCGTTCATTCCGATTTTCACGATCGGCGGAGTCACTGGTGTCATGCTCGCGATGGCGAGTGCTGACTATCAATACCATAATACGATGTTCCTGGTCGCCCACTTCCACTATGTGCTCATTCCGGGAACGGTGTTCGCGGTCATTGCAGGCTACCATTACTGGTTCCCGAAAGTGTTCAATTTCAAGTTGAATGAACGACTTGGAAAATGGGCGTTCTGGTTTATCGCTGTCTCCTTCAACGTGACATTCTTCCCTCTCTTCATTCTTGGATTGAACGGAATGACAAGACGGATGTATACGTATTCCGAAAGCACTGGTTTTGGACCGCTCAACATGCTGTCGATGGTTGGCGCGGTAGGTCTTACAATCGGGTTCATCCTGCTTGTCTACAACATTTATTGGAGCATCCGGCATATGCCTCGTGAGACAACAGGAGATCCATGGGATGCACGTTCACTTGAATGGAGCACGCCTAGCCCTATTCCTGAGTATAATTTCGCAAAGACACCTGTTGTCGATCAACTCGATGCTTACTGGTTTGCAAAGAAAGAAAACAGGTCCCTAGTTGAAGAGGGTCCCTATGAGCCGATCCATATGCCGAATAACAACGGCCAGCCGTTCGTCATGGGCGTCATCTTCTTCTTCTTCGGGTTCTTCATGGTGTTCAGCTGGTGGATTCCAGCGATCATTTCAGGGATTGCAATCCTTGGAACGATGGCGTATCGGACATTTGAGAAAGACCATGGACACTATATTTCCGTTGAGGAAATCGAACGCACGGAAAAAGCATTGCGAGGTGAACAGTCATGAATATAGATCATGCGAAGCCACTTGAATACAGCACAGAGGAAAACCGCTTGAAAGTTCTAGGCTTCTGGATTTTCCTTGGTGCGGAGATTGTCTTGTTCTCAACGCTGTTCGCTGTCTATTTAACGCTCGTGAACCGGACAGGAAACGGCCCTTCCGGCAGTCACATTTTCGAATTGACGCCAGTGATGATCGAGACGGTCGTCCTGCTCACGAGCAGTTTCACAATCGGACTCGGCATCCATGCGATGCGGCTAGGCAAGAAGACAGCGATGATGTCGTTCTTCGGTATCACGCTTGCTCTGGGTGCCGTCTTCCTCGGTGTAGAGATTACGGAGTTTGTGACTTACGTACATGAAGGTGCGACGATGCAGACAAGTGCGTTCCTTTCGGGTCTTTTCACATTGCTTGGCACGCATGGTGCCCACGTCACATTCGGGCTGCTATGGGGAATCGCCATCTTGCTGCAAGTGAAGAAACGCGGATTCACGCCCGAAACGGCGAACAAGTCGTTCATCTTCTCGCTGTACTGGCACTTCTTGGACGTCGTCTGGATCTTCATCTTCAGTTTCGTCTATATGAAAGGAATGATGTGACATGAAACAGCTGTTTCCTATCCCCCACGTGATTGGATTTGTTTCATCGCTCCTCCTTTCACTGATCGCACTTCTTGTAGTGAAGTTCCATCTGACATTTGCTGCAGGCATGACAATCCTTGGCGTGACCGCAGTCATGCAGGCCGCCCTGCAGCTCTTCCTCTTCATGCATGTAGGCGAGAATGAGGATAAACGTTCTCTTCTTCTGAATGTGTCCTATGCATTGTTCGTCGGTGTCGTCACAATTTTCGGCACGTTATTTGCGATGATGTGGGGATACGATATGATGTAATTGAAAAGGCATTCGATTCATGCAAAGATTGCATGAATCGAATGCCTTTTTCTTTCCTTAAAATTGTTTTGACTTCTTTTTCAAAAAAGCTTTATTTCCCAAAATTCCATGCGTATAATTCTAGTGAACAATTCTACTAGACGGAGATGCACAATGCGCCCATACAATGAAAAAATGAGCATTTACCACGGTATGGCTTCCACGATCGCGGTGAATTTCTCGAATAACTTCTTCCCCATTTTCGCGATCACTATCTTAGGTGCGACCAACTATCAAGTCGGCCTGATCAGTTCCTTGCCTCCCTTAATGGGTCTGCTGATGACGATTCCGGCAGCCATTTTGCTGAACCAGGCGGCTGCTCAGAAAAAAATTGTAGCTATGAGTGTGCTGCTGGCAAGACTTCTGTTCTTGCTCATCATTTTGACCGTTTATTTGCCGGATCATATGGGTTCTTGGACATTTTTAATCATCCTTGCCTTTATGAGCTTGCCGAATACAGTTGCGACAATCGGCTGGCAGACTTTCATCGGCGGGCTCGTAGATGAATCCAGAAGGGGCTCTTTTTTCAGTGATAGGAACCGCCTTCTCACAGTTGTCGGCCTCATCTCCACTCTAACTATCGGACTTCTGATGAGAGACGAATCAGCAAATGCTGCCGCTTATCAGATACTTTTTGGCGTCGCACTCGGCTTCGGCCTCCTGGAAGTTTTTCTGCTTCTAAAACATGATGAAGGTCTGCTGCCTGTTCAGTCAGATGGCATCCTGTCGAAAAAGAAAATGATGGACTGGTCGATTTTCCGGCATTCCAACTATGTATCCTTTTTAATTGCCGCATTGTTCTTTAATTTTGCCTGGCAGATGGCATGGGGAATCTTTAATATTTATCACGTTCGGATTGTAGGCGCCACTATATTTTGGATCAGCATGTTCTCAGTCGGCAGCATGCTTGCCCAGTTCCTTTCCTTCCCATTATGGAAAAAGTGGGCTGAAAAGCGTTCCAATACGCTCGTCTTTGTTTTTGCGGCTATCGGTATGGCGACAACCCCCTTTCTAACCGTATTATCGACGAATTTATATTACATCACGCTCATCCAGACATCTTCCGGCTTCTTCCTGGCGGGTGTCGTATTACTTCTTTTTAACCTGCTTCTTGAGCAATCTCCTGAAGAAATACGAACGTACTGTATAACGACTTACAATGTGCTCTTGTCACTCGTCGCATTTATTGCTCCGCAGATCGGCATTTGGCTCCTTGACCATTTCGGGGTCAATACAGCAATGCATATCAACTCTGCTCTGCGTTTTGCAAGCGCTGCAGTATTCTTCTTCGTTTCACTGCGTTATTCCAGGCAGAAGACAGCCTGTTGAGTGTTAAAGAGGCTGCCGTTTTTGCCCATTCCACAGAAGCAAGGGACTCCTTGAGGCTCCCTTGCTTCAACATATCCAATGATAAATGCCACCTAATGTATGGAAAATTAACTTTCTTTCTCCCATGCACCTACTTCCTTCTGGCTAACTCTGCTGCGGCTTCTTCAATTTGCAGTTGGCCCATGTCACCTGCTTTACGTTTTCGCAGCGAGACAAGCCTGTTTTCAACTTCTTGATCGCCGACAATCATCATATACGGTACTTTCTCTTTCTCCGACTCCCTGATCTTAAGCCCCAATTTTTCAGTCCGGTCATCGACAACAGCCCGTATGCCTTTTTCTGCAAGCATGTTCTGAACCTCAATCGCATATGCGCCATGCCGGTCTGCAATCGGAATGATCTTCACTTGTTCAGGAGCGAGCCATAACGGAAAATCTCCAGCATAGTGTTCTATCAAAATTGCGAGAAATCGTTCAACCGAGCCGAATATAGCACGGTGGATGATGATCGGGAATTCCAGCCCATTTTGTTCATTGATATACCGGCAATTAAACTTTTCAGGCATTTGGAAATCGAGCTGGACTGTTCCGCACTGCCAGCTTCTGCCGAGTGAATCGAGGATATGAAAATCGATTTTCGGCCCATAGAAAGCTCCGTCCCCTTCATTGATCCGGAAAGCCATGCCCCGCTGTTCCAGAACATTTTTGAGAGACTGTTCCGCTTCATCCCATAGCTCGATGGAACCCATGTAATCTTCTGGCCGAGTCGACAATTCCACTTCATACTTGAATCCGAATTCCGAATAGAGATCATGAATCAAGTCAAGCACGCCATCAATCTCCTTCTCGATCTGATCTTTCCGGACAAATAGATGCGCATCGTCCTGCGTAAAGGCACGCACTCTTAGCAGACCGTTAAGCGATCCTGATAACTCATGGCGGTGGACCAGTCCAAGCTCCGCATACCGAATGGGCAGTTCCCGGTAGCTCCGCCGCTTATGATTGAAAATGAGCATGGCTCCCGGGCAGTTCATCGGCTTCAGCGCATACTGCTGATTGTCGACATGGGAGAAATACATATTGTCATGGTAATGATCCCAGTGCCCTGATTGCTCCCACAACTCCTTTTTCATCATGATCGGTGTTTTGATCTCCTCATAACCCGCCGTCCGATGCTTTTCCCGCCAGAACTTCTCGAGCTCATTTCGTACAATCATTCCTTTCGGCAAATAAAACGGCATGCCCGGTGCTTCCTCCGACGACATGAATAAACCTAGTTCCTGCCCTAATTTCCGGTGATTTTGCTGATCCATGATTTCTGCTGACATACTGATTCCTCCTTGTTTTTGAATGAAAAAAGCCGCATCCCTCCCTATGTAAGGGACGAATGCGGCCGTGGTACCACCCTGCTTCCGCCATGTCCGGACAGACATGGCGCTCAACCCATAACGGCGGGACTTCCGGATGCCGTTTCAACGCAAACATGCGTTCCCCGGCAACTGTTCAAAGGTGGTATACCATCCGTTCGCTTTCAGGACTTCCAGCCATGGTCCTGTTCTCTGGCAAAGTTCCGGGGTGCTACATATCCTTCTCAACACATCATATTTAATTAAAAAAACCGCATTCGTCTCCCCATATAAGGGACGAATGCGGTCGTGGTGCCACCCTGTTTCCGTCATGCCCAAAAAAGCATGACGCTCAAAACGATAACGGTTTCCCGGACTTGGTTTCATAGAAATGGTCTCCAAGTCAGCTCCGAGGCGGTAAATGAACCGGCACTTTTCAAGGCTTCCATCCGATGGCCCTGTTTTCTGGTAAAAGTGTTTGCGGCTAATTCTTGTCCTCATCTGCGCTCTGTATAGTGATTGTTTTGTATTCTATGATGCATTTTCCGTTTTGTCAACCGTCCAATCAAATATCTTGTCAAGTTTTCGGATTACTGACGATTTATTGAACGAAATCCGTTTCTTTTCCTCTTCCGCTTTGCATCTATTATACTGAGAGTACGGCACCTTGCTGCCTATACAGGAGGGAAATAAATTGAAAAAACTTGTTTCGGCATTACTGGCAATTACGCTGATCATGTCACCGGCTTACAGCAGCCTGTTCCACGATCAGGCGACAACCGTGCAAGCAAAAGGCTACAAATCGGGCAAGAAAAGCTTTAACACAAACAATTTCAACAAACCGGCTAAAATTGAGAAGAAAAAAGAGGATCGCTCGTCTGTCAACAAACAGGCGACACCGGCATCCGGCAAAAAGAGCACGTTTGGCGGCGGGCTAATGCGCGGCCTGTTCGTGGGAGGATTAGCGGGATTATTGTTCGGCAGTTTATTTGCAAACATGGGCATGCTCGGATCCATCCTCGGATTTTTGATTAACATGCTGGCGATTTTGTTTATCATCAGCATCATCCGCAGGATATTTGTCGCATTCAAAGAAAAGAAAGAAAAGGATGAGATGAAACCATGGCAGAGCTGACTTTATCCGAACAGGATATTGTAAACGCCATCTGCCTATATGCAGCCAAGAATTATGATGTGAAGCCTGAAGAAGTCGAAGTGGAACTTGCGTATGACGACGAGGAATTTTCGGCAGAGGCCTTCATGCTTGGGGAGGCCTATTCTCTCACTTCCTTCCAGATGATCCAGGCGATCCGCTTATGGATTGAGGAAATGTTGGAAGAGGATCCCTATGCTGCAGGAATTCGGCTGTTGTTTGACAGGAACGAGGGCATACTAGCAGCCATACATTGATTTGAGAACGAGCCTGTCATTCGGCTCGTTTTTTTACTCCTTAAGTTAACATAATAATATTATACATCTAAACTGCTTCCGTGAAGATCAGGCCGAGCCGAGGAGTGATCGAAATGATTTCAATTTCCCCTCACTAATTCCGGGTTTCTAAAAGCTGAGCATACTACTGAGCGCTTCTCCCCTTAATGTAAACAGCCAAACAGAAAACGCTGATCTTAAGCGTTTCCGTTCGGCTGTTATTAGCAGGATGTTTCATTATTTTATCAGGCAGCGAACTGTCTGCATGCGTCGGCACATTTCCTGCATGCTTCTGCGCAGCGTTTGCAATGTTCATGTTCGTGTTTTGCGCACTCTTCCGCACACTGTTCACAAACAGCCGCGCAAAGTGTGAAGACATGGGACAGAGCCGGGCTGCTGCGCACAATGGACTGAGCTGTGAATGAACAGATATCCGCACATTCGCGGTCAAGCCTGATGCAGTCCGACATCATTTTCACATCTTCTTCTTTTAGGCATGCATCGTAACAATGATTGCATGTTTCCATGCAGTCCAAGAGCATCTTATATACACTTTCATATTTAGGTTCCATGTAAACACCTCCATAAGATTCTCCCCTATTCTTCCCTCTTAAGCCGATGACAAAACAAATCATCCTCGAAAAGCAAATGCTATATCGTGAAATGCGGGCGGTTTTGCACGGCGGATTATTAGAGATGTCCAATTTTCAAAGGGAGCAAATATTGTTCTTATGTCGCCGGCATCCAGGCGAGCAATGCTGGTGATCGATATGGATTTCCCTGATTATATTTATAATGAGATTTTTGATGAATTTATAAACAAACAAGCATATGCGAAGTTTGGCTACATGAATTTATTTATAAAGAAAGGTCCTTCACATCCTTGATCATCCAATCTGCCGCTTTCCGTAAATCCGGAAATACAGCATCCGCTAAAGGGTCTGAGCTGCCGAGAAAGACAGTTCTTGTTCCGGCTTTCTTTCCCGCCATGATATCCGTATCAGTATCTCCGACCATATAAGAGTGCGATAGATCTACATGATGCTTTTCCGCCAAGTCCACAATCATCTTGCTGCCAGGCTTTCTGCAGGCACATCCAGCTTTCGGCTTATGCGGGCAGTATGCCACATCATGGACGACGGCTCCTTCTTTTTTCAATTCTTCGATCATATGCGTATGGATTGATTTCAACATAGCCTCTTTCATGAAGCCAAGCCCGACACCGCCTTGGTTAGTGACGACAAAAACATGATCGAAAACTTCATTTAATCGCCTGATTGCTTCCGGCACACCGGGCAAGAAATAGAGCTGATCTGGCTTGTTCACAAATTTCACGCGGCCTGTCAGCACTTCGTTAATGACTCCATCCCTATCTAGAAAAACCGCTTTTTTCATTATATCCCTCCTCCAGTTTCTTCGTATCATACTAGTACGGAAATCCTGAGTCATGTGTTGACGTTTACAATACGGCTTTTTCGTGAATACTTCCATAAGGCTTTCACACCTAAGAATAACGTATACATATATGTTCCGCTAACATACAGGACAGGGGTAAAGATGATGAAACGAATATCCAGCGTTTTCTATGGCACCATTGTGTTAATCATCCTTGCGGTCGGTTATGGCGTCATCGATCCGGATCGATTTGAAACAGCGACCAATGTGGCGAAGCAGTTTGTCTCCACTTCGTTCGGCTGGTATTATATGCTTCTGTTAACTTTGCTGCTTGTCGTCAGCATTTTCCTGATTTTCAGCCGCTATGGCAAATTACGGCTTGGAAAAGATACGGACCGTCCACAATTCTCGACCATCTCCTGGATTGCAATGCTATTTTCAGCAGGCATGGGGATCGGGCTTGTCTTTTATGGGGCAGCTGAGCCGCTTTCCCACTTTGCTGTCAGTCCGGCGACAGAAGAACCATATACAGATGCCGCCTACAAGGAAGCGATGCGGCAGACGTTTTTCCATTATGGTATCCACGTGTGGGCATTATATGGGATTGTCGCTTTAGCACTTGCTTACTTTCAATTTCGTAAGGACCAGCCGGGTTTGATATCCGCTACGCTGATACCTATTTTTGGCGATCGGATGAAAGGACGCTGGGGTGCTGTGATTGATGTTCTCGCCGTCTTTGCTACCGCGTTTGGGGTTGCCACATCTCTAGGTTTTGGAGCCGTCCAGATCAATGCCGGTCTTCATTACTTATTCGGCATGTCACTTGGTGCCGGTTCCCAGTTCATCATCATTTCAGTCGTGACCGTGCTGTTTATGATTTCAGCTTGGTCAGGCCTTAGCAAAGGCATCCGCTATCTTTCCAACACAAACTTGGTTCTCGCTCTTGTGCTTCTTGTTTTCGTCATAGTACTTGGTCCAACTCTGCTGATCATGAATATGTTCACCGATTCGATCGGCGGATATTTTGCCAATCTGATCCGCATGAGTCTCGACACCTCTCCGCTGAACGAAACGAACCGGGAATGGCTCGATACTTGGACAATCTTTTACTGGGCTTGGTGGATCTCATGGGCACCATTTGTCAGCATGTTCATCGCCCGTGTGTCAAAAGGGCGGACGATCCGCGAGTTCATGTCTGTCGTGCTGCTTGCCCCCGCCCTGCTCAGCTTCATCTGGTTTGCGGCGTTTGGCACTACGGCGATTGAAATAGAAAAGGCAGGTACAGCCGACCTTGCAACGACATCAACAGAATTAATGGTTTTTGAGATGTTCAGCGCTCTGCCATGGACAACAATCACATCATTGTTCGCCATCTTGCTGATCGCATCCTTTTTCATCACATCAGCAGATTCCGCGACTTTTGTACTCGGCATGCAGTCAACATACGGCTCGCTTACACCACCCAACTCTGTAAAATTGATATGGGGCATCATCCAATCTGGAATAGCGCTGATCCTGCTTTCCGTCGGCGGCCTGTCAGCTCTGCAAAACACAATTATCATCGCTGCCCTGCCGTTTTCCATTATCATCTTACTTATGGTCTACTCGTTATTGAAATCGATGAAAATGGAAATGAAGAAAGAGAAACGGAAAAAAACATAGAACAATCTAAGAACGCACTGCCATATTCACCGGCAGTGCGTCATTTTGCAATTATGCTCTAAAAAACTGTATGATATTTTACTGTTCATCAACAAACCACGGATACCCCCAGTACGGTTATCCTCTCATCTAACTTAACTGCATGGCATACACGACAGCAGGTGCGATGATAAAGAGAAATGCAGTCTGTATAAAAGTCAGTTTTATGTCTTTTATCCATGATCTTTTATTGGCTGTCCGGTTCAAGAGCCATGAAAGACATGAAGAGTAAGGTGGCATTCTCACTAATAATCTGAAACAAGCGACTCCCTCCTGCTCCTATCGAATTTGTCATATCAACTTTCATTCGACACTCAGAGGCAAAAATTCTTTTTTGCGATGACTTCTTTGCTTACGTCCCTTAGGGCAAGTCCGATATGTGTTCTATTGTCACATTTGGGAGCATGAAGTTAATGACATGATGCGTCCATTTGAAGTCATTAAGCCAAAGTGCGATTGTGCAGATGCAGATTGTTGACGAAAGGAAACCTGGCAGGCATCCGAAATGGATGCCTGTTTTTTTCTCCATCAGATGTCTACTTGACTTTACAATTTGTATGGTTTATTATACTTACAAACAATGGAACTTAGAATAGGAGTGGTCGCAGTGATCAAAAATCATGTGAAAGAGCTGCGAGCGCGTTTTAATTTGACACAGGAGGAACTTGCCGGGAAAGTAGGCGTCACAAGGCAAACGATTGTCGCATTGGAAAAGGGCTCCTACACGCCTTCCTTGCTTCTGGCCATGAATATTTCGGAAGCCTTCGGACTGCCAATCGAGCAAATTTTTCAGAAGATATGAGTTAGAAGGAGAGGGGGGAACTATAATGAGCATAATTACACGCGCGATCCTGCTTCGCATTCTATTAATCATCTCATTTGTCCTGATGTACTATGGGATTCTCGTCAATCAGGAGCAAACAATTCCGTATTCCGCCTTATTTTTTATCGCGCTGATTCTGTTACTTATTGAGCAGAAAAGCCACGAACGAAGAAATAATGGACGCATCAACTTTTTCGGCAATATCATTCCAGACTTAGCACCGAATGATGAAAGGGAAAAACAATTGAACGGCGAAGCATATAAAATCGCATTTTCAACTGTTCTTGTCATTTCGGTTGTCGTCACAGCAGCTGTCGCGTCCTTGCTGCTCATAGAAGCCATATCCCCCCTTGCAATCATGCTGTGCATTGCTTTCATACCGGTCAGCGGACTGATCGCTTTTATGCTGACATATAAGAAAATGTATTAAGCCAATATCAGATAAGCTGTAGCGCAGACACCGGAAAAGCCGATCCTTACATTGCAAGGATCGGCTTTCCTAATCATTCTGCAGATTCATTCGCCTGCTAATCCGAACAAATGCAGATTCAGCGGTTCTTTAATTGCTTAAAGAGGCTTTCCACTGCATCAAAATTGACATCTTCATATTTGGTCAACGTGGCCAGGTCTTTAGGGAGCTGGCCTACCCTTTCAATCTGGTCTTCGTGGAGCTGCTCAAAGAGACTTGGACTGCCTTTGAATTCCTCTTTCGTCAATGGGATTTTCGCCAATTTATCAGTAATGATCACATGATCCTTCTTATGAAACAAGATAAGCTTCTCAGGGTTGCCCAGCTCCACTTCACGCCGCGCTGTCTCCTCTTCGATGAACTGTTTAAGTTCTGAAAAAAGCTCTTCATCGCTCGATTCTTCAAACCCTTCTGCGTCCGCATGGAGGCCTTCCAGATTATTCGGGAGTTCGCTCATAACCCTTACTTCCTGCTCTGCTCCCAGCATGGCGAGAAACCGCTCCGACTTCTCGAACCGCTGGGGCAGAAGATATGCATCCCGCAAGAAATGCGGGACTTCAAGGCTCCGGTCTTTATAGACGATAGTACGAACTGAAGCAAGACCCGGCAATGCGTCTTCAGGCGAATCAGAAATTGCTGCCGTTTCAAGTTCCTCGGTCAGCCCTTTTTGCTGTTCAATGTTGGAACGGATGAGAGCTTCCATATTCCGCAGTCTTGCTTCCAGTTCGGAAACTTCGGTTTCATCACCCTTCTTCGGTTCGGGATCCTCATAAACTGGAACTTTCACGTCCTGCGGGCAATACTGTTTTATATACCACTGGACGATGACATAGATCGCCTCCCAAGAGAGGAGCGCCTCTGAATAACGGAAACTTCGGGTTTCATGCGCTGCGGCATTGCCGTTCATCCTTACCTCGTGCAGTGCGTCAATGACTTCTTTTTTAAGAAAGCCTTTATTCTCAAGCAGGTCGATCCTGTCCTTGAGACCAAGATCATGTTCGCCGGAAAGATGTTCAGCAATCATGACGCGCTGAAGGATCGCTTCGACAAATGTGCGGGCATGCATCAACATCGTCTGCGGACTAGAGTAGATGGTCTTTTCAAGCCCGCTGGCCATTTGGGACAGATCCTTGGATATCGGCTCTAAAAATTGATAAAAATACGTTTGGTTATTTTCCATGGTCGGCAGGTCTCCTCATATTTGCGTTGTATTTTACGCTGCTGCCATGCCTGTGATGGCACACGGAAACAGCTGATTGCTCGGCAAAGCCTTGCTGTCTATTTTCCCCACCAAGGGTCTCTGTTAAACAATCAGCGCATCTACGTATCATTAGGCTGCTTTTACCAGTAAACGTATGATTCAAGCCATTTATATACAAATAAACACCCGTTCACTTAACTGCTAGCTAAGCAAACGGATGTAATCTGATGTCATTCTTATTCCACTGTCACACTCTTTGCCAGGTTCCTCGGCTTATCCACATCGCATCCGCGCTGCAAGGATGCATAATAGGCAATCAGCTGAAGCGGCACGACTGACACGATTGGCGTCAGCAGCTCATGCACCGGAGGAAGGACTAGGCGGTCGCCCTCTTCTTCCGTGCCTTCCATGGAAATGATGCAGGGGTGCGCGCCGCGAGCGACGACTTCCTTGACATTCCCGCGGATGTTAAGGCTGACAGCTTCCTGGGTCACGAGTGCAAAGACAGGCGTTCCCTCTTCGATCAATGCGATCGTGCCATGTTTCAATTCACCGCCTGCAAAACCTTCCGCTTGGATATAGGAGATCTCTTTTAATTTGAGGGCGCCTTCCAGGCTTACATAATAATCAAGGTTGCGTCCGATGAAAAAGGCATTCCTAGTGCTGTCTAGATACTCTTTCGCGATGCTCTCCATGTCCTCTTTCGAATCGACAAGTGTCTGGATTGCATTCGCGACAATGGAAAGCTCTTGACGCACGTCGAGTTCCATTCCTTTGCCCAGCTCTTTACCTGTCACAAAGGCCGCGATGGCGAGTACTGCGACTTGCGCTGTATATGCCTTTGTAGACGCGACAGCGATCTCCGGACCTGCGTGTAGCAGCAGCGTATGGTCCGCTTCCCTTGACAGTGTCGACCCTGGCACGTTTGTCATCGTGATGGATGGATAGCCCATTTTTTTAATCTTCACCAGCACCTGCCGGCTGTCCGCCGTTTCGCCGGACTGTGTGATGAAAAGGAAGAGTGGTTTTTCTGAAAGGATTGGCATATTATAGCCGAATTCACTTGAGATATGAACTTCAACAGGTATACCTGCCAACTTCTCGAAATACTGTTTGCCGATCAACCCTGCATGGTAGCTAGTACCTGCCGCAATGATATACAGCCGGTCCGCTTCTTTGATCGCCCTGATAATTGATGGGTCAATTGAAAGATTCTCCGCCTTGTCTGTATAGGCGGTTAAGATCTTGCGCATGACGCCGGGCTGTTCATCAATTTCCTTGAGCATGTAGTGAGGGTACGTACCTTTCTCGATATCACTCATATCCAGCTTTGCTGTGTATGGCGACCGCTCAACTGCCGTACCGTCCAATGTCATGATGCGAATTGCGTCTTTTGTCAAAATGACGACTTCTTCATCATGAAGCTCGATGAACTGATCCGTCACCTGGAGCATCGCCATGGCGTCAGACGCCACCACATTGAAACCTTCACCTTCGCCCACTAAGAGGGGGCTGCGGTTTTTCGCGACATATATCGTCCCTTGGTCTTTCGAGTCGAGCATCGCTATCGCATACGAACCGTGCAGCAAGGACAGTGCTTTCCGGAATGCTGCTTCCGGCTGGAGTCCTTCATTTGCAAAAACTTCGACCAGCTGAACAATGACTTCCGTGTCGGTGTCAGATTTCATCTCGACTCCTTGCAAGTATTGCTTCTTCAGCTGTACATAGTTTTCAATGACACCGTTATGTACGAGCGTGAATCTGCCTGAAGCGCTTTGATGAGGATGCGAGTTTTTTTGGTCAGGAATCCCGTGTGTCGCCCATCTTGTATGACCGATTCCCGTTTTTGCGGAAAGGGACGGGTCCACGGCTTTCCGTAAATCGGCGATCCTGCCTTTTTCTTTGATGACTTTAACGCCGTTCTCCGTAAGAAGGCCAAGGCCCGCCGAATCGTAACCGCGGTATTCCAGCTTTTCAAGGCCTTTCAATAAGATCTCTTTTGTATCCTGCTCTCCGATATAACCGACAATTCCACACATGGAATATTCCTCCTTTTGAAGAAACGTCAAAACGCACTTCGTCTTTGCGAAGTGTGCTGTGCGTTCATTTGCCTTTTCCCCTGCTTGTCCATCCAATCACTTGTATGTTTTACATTTGGGAAAGTTACAATCGGGCATCGCGATCGGGAGGCATCCGCCGAATGTTTCGATACTCCTCCACCTCGTCTGCTGGAAATTCAAAATCCTATTTTTCCAGCACTGGCGCTATCATTGTTTTCCTTGTTCCGTCCAATCCTCCTTAACGGGCCGGCTTGCTGGCCGACCCGTTTATCATATAAAACTTGCTCTTTTCTTGTCAAACGGTAGATAAAACCGTAACTTTCCGGTTTCTTATATAGTGCCCAGGCGAGAGTGCCCCTAACCATCAACTCTTTGCACTGCTGACCTGTTTTTCGATTCTTTGTTGAAGATCCTGCTTCCACTCCTCCGCCAGCTCGTCGACAGCTAGAATTCGCCCCATCGAGTCGATATCTTTAGGATGCCTGTAATAAATTTCATTGCAATATAGAATGGTGATTCCCGCATGATGGCTGCCTAATAGAATAATTGGGGAGTCGCTTCTAACATTGCCTTCTCTGAGGACACGGCATAGGTAACCCGTATAGCCCGTCTGGATCATCTTTTTCATGAGATCTTTGAGACCTGTCCTTTTTGTGATAGTACTGCATGGCACCCTTCCCTGCGTCACCTGGATGACGGCTTCCCCGACTTGATAGATATCTCCAATATGGACGTCTTTTTCCAGCATGCCGCGCACCGTCAAATTCTCACCGAATGTACTCGGTTCAAGAGGATGGCCGAACTGCTTTTCCCAATAACCGTAATGTTCCTCGGGGTATACACAGACTGCCCGATCCGGGCCTCCATGAAAACGCAGATCACCGACCCCATCCCCAACAAATCCGTCTTTCGATAATAACGCCTCTTTCACAGATTCCTTGCAGATGCCTGACACCATCTCTTTGCCGTCCCCATATGCCACCTTTTTCGGTTTTCCGATTGCAAAACGAACCAGTTCACAAGTCATCCCGAACCCCTCCATCATGTTCTATTTTATTCACTATACCGGATTTCGCTGAACATGTAGAGGGAAATCAAATGATACAATGGATCTTGAGGTGACTAAAATGAAATTATTCTGGCATCCGGTATGGGAGAAGGTGCTGCATGAAGCGGAAAAAACAAAACTTGCGGAGACTTTTTTACAGATTGCCCCTGTGAAAGATTTTCAAGCTGTGCCGATCCGGCTCGTCGCGAAGAGGGATGGCGGCATCGCAGCTACTGCCTTCCTTTGTAATGGATCAAACGACTCCCTGCAGTTCGGCCAAAGACGCGTCAAGATTCTCGCACCTTCAGGAAGGATTATTGCCAGCTGCGATTTTGAAGAGCCGTTCTTAATCCCGGCTGAATCGGCGATGCCCTGGTCATTTGTCTTTCCGCCGCAATCCGTCAGTGCTTCCCTCTGCAAGGATTCATTTATTTCCATTTCAAAATTTGATGTTTGACATACTGATTACATGTGAAACGAAAGAGTGAAGCAAAAATAAAGGTGGTGTCTTGCTTATCAGAAAGTACCAGCCTCTTTTAATCCTATTTATTGTAGTCATCTTTTTCGGCATCATTGGGTTTGTATTGTTCACTTCTTCCAGATCGCCAAAGGAAGAGGCTGCAAAGGAAACCGAGGAAGCTGGGACGGTGGAAGAAGTTCAAAATCCATTCGAATCATATCCAGTTGAAAAAGAGATTATGATGCCGATTGAAGGAATGGAAGAGAAAGTACTCCTCTCCCGCTATATTGCCCCAGGCAGTTCATTCATCATGTACGTGGATGAATCCAGGTACGAGGTTTCGGACGAAAACGGCAGCACACTGATCAAGCCATTGCCCTTAGAAACAGAGGGCGATATCCGGCCGGTTCCCGAAGTCAGTTTACGGATTGAACCGCAGTTCGGCGTTCCGCCCGAAGCGCTTCTCGAACGCGAAAAAGCTTCATGGAAAGAGGAGACGGGTTCTTTGCCGGAGAGTGAATCAGCAGAGACTCCTGTACAAGGTGAACGCTTGCATATGAGTGAAGGAAGCGAATGGGATAGCCCTGTCATCACAGAATACATTGTGCCTGACGGAAAGGGCAGCAGCTTGCTGATTACTGAAACATTGTTTCTAGAAGCACAGGAAGGCCATGGAGCGAGATTTGATGCCATGCTGAAAACATTTGAAACAGGAAAGTGAAAAACGGACCACCGCATACTTTGCGGCTGGTCCGTTTTTTACTAAGATCCTTATTCGCCCTCAAATTCAGTTTCAAGCCGTTTCATGAACTCTTCGGCTGCGCTATATCCCTGCTGCTGCAAGTACCAGTTGTTCGCAGCCGCCTCGATGAGCCCGGCGACGTCACGCCCCGGCTGGAGCTGGATTTGGATATGCGGGACAGGGACGTCCATGTAGTATTTATATTTCGTGTCGAGTTCCAGTTCGTTGTTCAACGCGTTTTCCTGCCACTCAGTGAGTTCAATATCTAATGCGATGCGCGTCTCTTCCTGAAAAGCGGCGCGGCCGTACATTCGTACGACATTCAGAAGGCCGATGCTGCGGAGTGCGAGAAATTCCTTGTTCTTTTCATCATGTGTACCAAGAAGTGTCTGGGGACTAAGTTTCTTCAGGACGACGATATCATCTGCGACCAAGCGGTGCCCCCGCCCGATCAGTGTATGAGCCGTCTCGCTTTTCCCGACGCCGGATCTTCCGCGCAGCAAGATGCCGATGCCTGACACATTGACACAGACACCGTGTATGGCGATCTCTGGCGCCGTCTTTTTAATGACATATGCATCGAGCTTGCCGATGAGCGCACTCATCGAGTCGGATGTCCGGAGTACAGGAATGTGATATTCCGTGCAATATCGCCGTAATCCGAGGGGTTCTTCCTGGTTCGACGTGATGATGATGCAAGGTGGTTCATACTTGACGATATTCGCAATTCGGTGCTTGCACTCGTCGTCTGTCAGTGTATGCAGATAGTTGATTTCATTTGTCCCGAGGATCTGTACATATTCCTTCGTAATAAAATCAAACATCCCCATGAATTCAAGTCCCGGCCGTCTTGCCTTTGTGTGTTTCAGCACCCGGCCGAGCTCATGGCCTCCGACAAGCACCTCGAATCCGAACCTTTGCACTATTTCTCCTACTGTCACTGTCTTCACTGTCCGGTCACCTTCCGTTCCATCAACTTGCCGACATTATACCATACGCTCGCGATACGGAACATTTGAAATTTGATTATGAGGAAGGCATACGGGTGATACTTCAACCGACAGCATCAAGGGAGGTTTTGAAATGAGAAAAATCACTCCGGAGCGCATTAAGAACAGAGAGCGGCATATCAAAAAGAACTTTTGGTCAGGCATCCTGTTCGGCCTTGGCTTTGTCGCATTCATGGATAAAAAAAATAAAACAGGCAGTCTTATGATATTTCTGCTGCAAATTAGAGGGCTTCGGGTAATCAGGTATCAGGCTTCCATTTGATTCCCGCCCTGCTTTCTGCTTGCTGGCTCTCTTTAATCTCCATACCGTGTTCATAGATTAGTTTTGCGATAATTTGCCGCATCTTATTTTCAATCATCAGCTTCGCCTCCAGGTCTTTGACCGGCACCTCGACAATGAGATCCAGACTGTCACTGCCGAGTTTTGTATAACGTACATCAGGAGGAGGCAGCTGCAAGACACCCTCCAAAGGAACAATATTTCTGCTCATCGTCTCTTTCAGCAATTCGGCGACTTGCTCACTGTCAATCTCATATTTCACTTCCAGCTTCACATCCGCCATGATGATAGAGCCTGTTCGGCTCTTTATGATCTGTTCAATGAAATACTGGTTGGGAACGACAAGCGTGCCTTCCTTATCCACGATTACATCTGTCGCACGCAGTTTAATGCGCTCAATGCGTCCGACTTTCCCTTCGATTTCCACAAACTCTCCCACTTCTATAGGCCGCTCGAAAAGGATGATGATGCCCGAGACGAAATTTGCGGCGACGTTCCGGATTCCGAATCCGATGCCGATGCCAAGCGCACTGAATAACAGTCCGAACGTCTTGATGCTGAGGCCGACCATTCGGAAACTGATCACGAGCGCGATGATCATCATGCCGTAATAGATGATACGGTCAAATGTATAGCGCATCCCTGGCGCCACTTTGAATTCATCATAGAAATACGGCATGACGTGGTCCGTGAACGAGTTTGCCAAGCGATTGGCAAATGTTATGACCAAAATGACAATGATGACAAGGAACAGGGAGACGCCCACCCCTTTTGATTCGTAAAATGGAGTGAACAGCCATTTCTTCTTGGAAAACGTGAACAGAAAGAGCAGAATCGAACCGTAAAACGAAGCCCAGTTCAGCAGCGAACGGACTAGCGGCTCGATATGCCTTTGAATCCAAGAAGAACGAAATCTTCCCAGGACGAATAAAACGAGCCACTTTCCGAGAAATATGACGAACAGCCAGCCGAAAAACGTAAGTATTTCCTTGAAGGAAATCTCTTTAAGGAATGAAATATCGACTGGCAGGGTAAGTAATAACATAGTTAGCTGCCGCTCAGGTTAACCTGCTACTAACCGGTCGATTTCCGAGAGGGAGATCACCTGTTTCGGAAATTTTTCATAAACCGGTGTCAGCAGAGAATTCAATTCTTCAATCTGGGCAGTTTCATAAAAAGGAAACTCAAAATACATTGCATCCCCTTCGGTCTCGAGCACAAATCGCAGCATTTGAAGAGTGATTCTGCCAGCAGTGTCTTCGTCGCTCGGCAAGGGCTCTTCCGGATTCTTGTTCGATTGGTTGACATACAATACCCCATCCACATCTTTCGACATCTGCTCTCTCGAAAATTGCATGAACTCATCTAAATCTGCAGTCTGTTTCATAGCACGTGCTCCTTTCCATACCTGTCTTCTTATCTCTTCCCTATGCCTCTTCCTGAATAAACATCATTTGGACACTATATAGACAGCAGCCGAAATGGTATAATACATTTCTTGAGGAACCTTTACACCGATCCGCCGTCTTATCATCGGAACAGAATAAAATCTTTTACAATAGGTGATTTACATGAAACGAAGTGACCAACATCAGCAACGTGTAAAAAAACGAAGACGGAGAGGGCTGATCTTCTCCCTTGTTGTGCTAATGATTATCGGGGCAGGAGTCCTTTACTGGGTGACCCAATATAACGCCGGCCTTGCAAGCGGTTCTGACAGCGATGTTAAGGATGAAGAATTCGATGAACTGTTTGAAGGCGAGGAACCTAAATTTGGTGAGATTAATGTCATGCTGCTCGGCTCAGACGCCCGTAAGGATGAAGATGGACGTGCAGATACACTGATTATCGCAAATTACAATCAGAAAACGGAGCAGGTCAAGCTCATTTCCATCATGCGGGATACGTATGTGGAGATACCAGGACATGGAATGCAGAAAATGAATGCAGCCTATTCGTTCGGAGGTCCCGAACTCGTCCGGCAAACACTGAAAGAGAATTTCGGGCTTGATGTTCATTATTATGCAATCGTCGATTTCAAGGGGTTCCCTAAAATTGCCGATATGGTTGCGCCGGACGGAATTGAAGTGGATATTCCATATACGATGCAACACGGAATTTATATGACATTGAAACCGGGCAAACAGACCCTTCACGGTGACCAGCTGCTTGGATATGTCCGTTTCCGCCATGATGCACAGAGTGATTTCGGACGTGTGGCACGACAGCAGGAAGTCCTTTCAAAGCTGAAGGATGAAGCGGTCGGCATCCACAGTCTCGTCAGCCTGCCAAAACTGCTCGGTACAGCCGATGCCTACCTGAATACGAATATAGATAAAAAGACGATGCTATCGATCGGCAAAGGGCTTTTGGACAACAAATCCGAAGCTGTACAGACATTGCGCATCCCGGTCGATAATTCTTTCACAGACCTAAGAGGCACAAGAGTCGGCGATGTTCTTGACATCGATTTTGATAAAAACATTGAAGCTATCAATGAATTTCTTAAATCCTCCGAATCACAGGCGACAACCGCAGAGGACTCCACAAGCAAATAAAAAGAAGGCACACCGGTGACCGGGAGGGCACTGAAAAAGTACCCAAGTTGCTTTTTAGCTCGGCAGGAAACGATTTATCGTTTCCTGCTGAGCTTTTCCCTTTGGCGCCGTGGATTTCCGTTCCAGGCGGACGCTTTCCGCGGGCACGGCCTCAGCCGCTTCCTTCGCTGCGCTCCGTCCAGGGTCTTCGGCTCGCGCTGTTCCCGCTGGAGTCGCCGCCTTCCACTACAATCCACTAGAATAATCCTGTATACTTTATGGTAAGAAAACACAGGTGGTGCGTCTCATGATTTCAAACCAAGAAACCCTTCCCTTAAGTCCCTACATGGCGATCTACGATCTCGTTGTGCCGAAAGACAATATGCTTCGACAAATCAATGAGCTGGTCGATTTCTCTTTCATCCTTGATGAGCTGAAGACTAAATACTGTCTCGATAACGGTCGGAACGCGATTCCTCCCATCCGTATGTTCAAATATCTTCTGTTAAAAGCGATCCACGATCTGTCTGATGTCGATCTTGTGGAACGATCTAAATACGACATGTCCTTCAAGTATTTCCTAGGCATGGCGCCAGAAGATGAAGTCATCGATCCAAGCTCACTCACGAAATTCCGCAGACTGCGTCTACAGGACGTCGGTCTATTAGACATGCTGATCGGGAAGACAGTCGAGATTGCGCTGGATAAGAAGCTCATCACAAGCAAGACCTTGATTGTGGATGCCACCCACACAAAGGCTCGGTTTAATCAAAAATCACCGAGGGAGTTCCTCCAAGAGAAAGCAAAGAATGTGCGGAAAGCTGTCTATAAAATCGATGAATCGATGAAAGAAAGGTTTCCTGAGAAACCAATTTCCCAGGAGATGGACGAGGAATTGGCTTATTGTGAGAAGGTCATCACCGTACTCGAGAACGAACCCCAAATCGCCGAGGTGCCCGCTGTCAAAGAGCGTTTGAACACATTGAAGGAAATAGTCGAGGATACCCAACACCACCTTGCATATTCCGGGGATCAAGACGCACGGGTAGGCCATAAATCGGCGGATTCCTCCTTTTTTGGATATAAGACGCATCTTGCGATGTGTGATGAACGGATCATCACGGCGGCAACTATTACGACGGGTGAAAAAAGCGATGGACACTACCTAAAGGAACTAATCGAAAAAAGCAGAACGGCTGGCATGGAAATTAGCACGGTACTTGGCGACGCGGCATATTCAGGAAAAGATAACCTGATCTATACCCAGAAGGAAGAGATCCAATTGATCTCCAAACTGAATCCGATTCTGAACGGGACCAGGACACAGGCGTTTGATTTCAACAAGGATGCCGGTATGTTTGTCTGCCCGGCGGGACATCTTGCGACGCGGAAGGCACGAACTGGCAAAAAAGGCCAGGGGAAAAACCAGTCCATGACGTTCTATTTCGATATCGAAAAATGCAAGACGTGTCCAATGCGAGAGGGCTGTTACAAGGAAGGGGCCAAAAGCAAGACCTATTCCGTATCCATCAAATCGGCGGAACATGTAGAACAGGCTGCTTTCCAGGAGACAGAACACTTTAAGAAACTTGCGCGGGAAAGATATAAGATTGAAGCGAAAAATAGTGAACTGAAACATGCCCATGGGTTTCATACGGCCAAATCCGCGGGTTTATTTGGCATGGATGTTCAGGCAGCGACCACGATATTCGCAGTCAATCTGAAACGGATCCTGAAGCTCTTAACAGAGAAAGTGCAATAATAAGAGGAAGAAAAGAGGCGATTTCTGTTCAAAATCGAACAGAAATCGCCTCTTTTTTGTTTCTAAGGAGAAATCTTCTTGAAATCGTAAGATTTTCAGTGCCCTCGTGACCGGGTGCCTTCTTTTTTATACGGTCTCCCCCTCTTTTCGGAAGAAACCGAAAATCCCTACAGTCTGCACAACATTTGTAAACGCCTTTGGATCCACCTCTTTGATGATCTTCTCCAAATCATAAAGTTCATAGCGTGTAACGACCAGGTACAGCATGTTTTTAGTCTCTTTCGAATATGCACCGGTCGCCGGTAATATCGTGATGCCTCGCACCATCTTCTCATGTATCGCTTTTTGCAGCTCTTCCGCATGATGAGTGATGATCATTGCTGTCACCTTCTCATGCCGCGTATGGATCATATCAATCACTGTCGTCGTTACATAGAGGGCGACCATCGTATACAGGGCATTCTCCGGTTTATACAGGATGCCTGCAAGCACAATGATGACGCCATTCAAAATCAGATAATAGGCACCGATCGGTTTGTCCTGAAGCCTTGACAGCACCATGGCAACGATATCCATTCCGCCAGTCGATGCGCCCAGTTTCAGAGAGATTCCGACACCGACCCCTGCAATGACGCCTCCGAATACCGCATTCAAGATGATATCGTCAGACACCGATAAGACAGGGAGCAGCTCTAAAAACAAGGTAGTGAAGAGAACCGATACGATACTATAAATGGTAAATCCTTTCCCTACCTTGAACCAGCCAAGGATGAACACCGGGATATTGAAAAGCAATAGTAAAATCCCTGTGCTGACCGTCAATCCAAGCTGGTCGCTAAAAATGCTTGACACAAGCTGCGCAGCACCTGAAAATCCGCTTGCATAGACGTTCGCATTAATCAAGAAAAAGTTCAGCGAGACTGCTACAAGCAGTGAGCCAAATATAACAACGGCAATTCGTTTCGCCTCAATAAAAAACATACGTACCTCCTATGTGTAAAAATAGACAGCAGAACAAATTGTATATGATGTAAGCACAATTGAACATGATCATTGTGTCCCATTTCCAGTCTGCCCTAAAAAAGCATATAAAAAAACACCAGCCGGCCGCTGATGTATATTACGTCATATTTCCTTTTTCACTTTACAATAGGAGACGGCAGAAATTCCGCCAATCATGGCAATGGAAAGCAGCCCGGCCATCATCCCTCCGGAGTATGGACTATTCCCGAGAGAACCGACAGAACATCCTAAAGCAATACCGATCAAAATAGCAGCAATGATAATGCGAAACAATGTAATCATCCTTCCCCGACCCACAATTGAGAACCGTAATCATTCTCATTCCATCATACAAGAGTCGGGGGCCAAACGCAACACTCACCCGTACGGCAAGAAATCGCTATCATTCATCTTTCTTTTCTTTCCGCTTCCGTTCCTGGAATTCATGTTCTTTCCGCATCTCCTCCAGGTCGAACTCCTCACCGAACTCAGCCCTTAAATTACGGTCATAATCAAAATAAGGATGGTTCGCCGGATGAGGGTCGCTCTCCTTCTCTTGATCAAACACACTTGTCGCCATATACCGATGGAAAACGAGTTCTAATACGCCGATTCCTAGAGCTGTGACGAGAGAAGCCAGAACGAGGGAAGGCAGTCCAGCGAAAAGGAATATCCCAGACAGCCACGTGATGCCGAAAGCAATAACAACGTCACCGACGGCAGCAAGGACATTGCCTAAGAACGGCATGATAAATACGTCTCCAGCATAGCCGACAACAGTAACAGCTGTGCTGACAAAAAGAGAACTGAAAAATGATGCCCCGAATATACCCGATAGGATGAGCCATACTGCTGAAAATGTTAATACCCACTTGACAAAAAAGCCTTTCATATACGAACCGGTTCCGATATACATGACAGATGCACTCCTTGAAAGACATGTTATATCTATCGTGTCCAAACCGTTTCAATCCTATCCATGGCCGATGCCATGCGTGTGCTTGTACATTTCTGTTTCAATCTCACCTGTCATGTGCGTTATACCTATGGCAGTCAACACTTCTTCCATATAACTCTGTACGACTTGGGTTCAGTTTTGATTCCTCACTGTGTCACCCCTCTAACTAGTCACAATCCGGGCTGCGTGTTTTGAAATTGATGGTTTATCCTCTCGCTTAGTGCATGCTTTCCTATGTTGCGTTATACTAAAGATTGTTGCAAATCATAACCGAATAGATTGAAAGGACCCATTATGCTAAAACAATTCTTTTCATACTACAAACCGCACCGCAGACTGTTTATCATCGATTTCTCGAGCGCTGTATTTGTCGCCCTGCTAGAGCTTGCATTTCCTGTAGCTGTACAGTGGTTCATCGATAAGCTGCTCCCTTCTGGCGATTGGGGACGCATCACGATGATCAGCATTATGCTGTTGCTCATTTACTGCGTAAGCACATTCTTGCAATATCTCGTCAATTATCTCGGCCATAAGCTTGGCATTAATATCGAGACCGATATGAGACGAGAATTGTTCGACCATGTACAAAAACAGTCTTTCCGTTTTTTCGACAATACGAAGACCGGTCATATTATGACCAGGATCACGACCGACTTGTTCGATATAGGAGAGTTCGCCCACCACGGACCTGAGGATGCATTTATCGCAATCATGACTATCGTGGGTGCTTTCGGCCTTATGTATACGATCAACCCTGAACTTGCCCTCATCACGCTCGTCATGGTACCCGTCCTGATTGTCATTGTCACCTATTGCAATAAGCGGATGAATGCTGCATGGCATAATATGTATGGTAAAATCGCGGAAGTGAATGGACGGGTTGAAGATTCCGTCTCCGGATCACGTGTTGTAAAATCATTTACAAATGAAGATTTTGAAATGAAACGTTTTAACCGTGACAATGAAAACTTCCGTCTAGCAAAACTCGTCGCCTATAAAGTCATGTCTTGGACATCTTCCTCGATTTATATGGCAACGCGCCTTATGACCCTCGTCGTGCTCGTAGTCGGCGCCTGGTTTGCGACGACCGGCAAGCTTACATACGGGGAACTGGTGAGTTTCATATTGTTCATCAACATACTTGTCAAGCCGATCGATAAAATCAGCGCGTTACTGGAGATGTATCCGAAAGGCATGGCCGGCTTTACTAGGTTCCGCGAGCTTATGGACCAGGAACCGGAGATCAAAGATGCGAAAGACGCAATTGATGTTCCCCATTTAAACGGCGACATCAAGTTATCGGACGTCTCCTTCGGCTATAAGGGGAAGAAGCCTGCGCTCAATAAGATTAGCCTGTCCATAAATGCCGGCCAGACAGTCGCATTTGTCGGCCCATCAGGTGCAGGAAAAACGACAATCTGCTCTCTGATCCCACGCTTTTATGATGTTGATGAAGGATCAATTGAGATTGACGGACTTGATATTCGGAAGATGACGCAAAAATCGCTGCGAAGCCAGATCGGCATCGTGCAGCAGGACGTGTTCCTGTTCACCGGTACGATCAAAGAGAATATCGCATACGGGGATCTCGCCGCAACTGACGAAGAGATCTTCATGGCGGCAAAGCGTGCACATCTTGAGGAGTTCGTCTCGAACCTTCCGGATGGGTACGAAACCCAGATCGGCGAACGGGGATTGATGCTCTCAGGCGGCCAAAAACAGCGACTTGCGATTGCAAGGATGTTCCTGAAGAATCCGCCGATCCTCATACTCGATGAAGCGACTTCTGCACTTGATACGGAAACCGAGCGCCTTATACAGGAATCACTTGAGGAGCTGTCTGAAAACCGGACGACTCTTGTCATCGCCCACCGCTTGACGACCATCCGGAATGCAGACCGGGTCATCGTCGTCACTCCGGATGGCATCTCGGAAGAAGGCACATATGATGAACTCGTCGAGTACGGCGGCATGTTCGCAAGACTCCATGCCAATCAGCATTGACAAACCAAGAAAAGCAGCCATGGCACCTTCGAGATGCGTGGCTGCTTTTCTTCCTTCTAAACACTTTTAACACTCGTTTCCAAGTTTGTCCACCGAGCATCATGGGTATTGTAGGCTAGAAGGAGGTTGTGCGTATGCAGATAGAGCGCGAACAGTTTATGCTAACAAGACAACTCCAGCTTCTCGCTGATGAATACCACGTTGCCCCCACTACTTTGAAAACTGTGATCCTCGACGACATGCATCTTCTGCAGACTGCTCTGGAACTGATCGAAGTGGAACCCGAAGAATACTGCAACTGACCCATCGCCACATGTGAAATCCCCACCATATAAAAAAAGGAGTCCGCCTATACAAGCGAACTCTTTTTTCATTCCATTATTTTGATAAATCCATCTTCTTCTGAACTGCATATATCAGAAAGCCGCCTACCGCCATCGAAGCGAGCTCTCCCGCTGCGACTGTTACCCAAGTGATAAAGAAAGGGGCTCCGTGCATTATTGTCAATTGTCCAGCTACTGTGAACATCGAACATGCAAAAATGACTGCCGTGACGGCAAACTTCAACCAAAGACGTTGAATATGTCTCGTTGCGAGTCTTGACAAGAGCAGAACAAGGAATGTCGCCGCTCCTCCAATCGGCACATCAAGAATCCACGTCGGCGACATGAAGTTAGCGATTATGACACCGATTGTTATTGCTGCCACATACCGCTTGTTGAACAAAGCAAGATAATTGAACATTTCCGACAGCCTGATTTGGACGGCGCCAAAGCTGACAACTGCGAATAAAAGCGTCACCGCTACATACAGCGCTGCAACAATGGATACCTTCGCCATCTCGCTGACAGCAGACCTGGAAGGTGATGTTATTGTACGTGTGCTCATGCACATTCTCCTTTGTAAAATAGCATTTGCTATTTTAGTAATAACTGCGGCCAAAGGATGCCGGAGCTGATCCGGACGAAGTGCCGCAGTGCAGGCTGATTTGCCTGCCTGGTAAGTATATCAGAAAAGGATTACTTTGAACATATCATTTCACAATCCAACCGCCATCAATTGGAATGACAGCTCCCGTAATATAATTTGAAGCAGAGCTAGCCAAAAATAAGGTCAGCTGCGCAACTTCCTCCGGTTTTGCCCACCTGCCCGCAGGCGTCTCTTTGGCGACCCACTTCGCCACTGAGCCGTCTCCCGCAAAATCAGCAGCGTTCATCGGCGTTTCAATGGCGCCTGGAGCAATTGCGTTTGCGCGGATACCTTCCCTGCTGTAATCCAGCGAAAGCTGTTTCGTATAGCCGATGACGGCATGTTTGGATGCGGTATAGGCCGCCCCGCCGCCTCCAGCTACGAGTCCTGCGACAGATGCCATATTAATGATGGCACCGCCCCTATTCTCCGCAAGCATTTGGGGCAGGACTTCATTGGTCACATAATACATCCCTTTCACATTTGTATCCATGATCCGATTCCACAGAGCTTCATCGGTCTCAAGCGTCTTTGCATATCCGTCGAGCAAGCCTGCTGTATTGGCCAGTATGTGAATGTTTCCATAGACATCTCGCGCTTGCTCGGCGGCCATCGCGACAGCTTGCCGGTCCGTTACGGAGCCTGCAAAATAAGCAAAGGAACAAGGGTATTCCGCCTTCAGCCCAGCCAGCCCCTCCTCATTCACATCAAAACCGTATACGGCAGCTCCGCTATTCAAAAAAGCCCGTGCTTGGGCTTGTCCTATCCCCGAGGCAGCGCCAGTAATGAAGACGGTCTTGCTTTCAAATTCATCCGATCTCATATTGTTCTCCTTCAATCGACGAGTTTCCAATCCTCCGCAAGCAGATCACAGACGGTCGGCGTGAACATCGTATATCCTTCTCCATCTACGTCAATGACAAAATAGGGATTCAGCTTCTTGCCGTCAATTTCCCCGCCATCCACGAGCTTCACATACAGCTCAGCGCCGCCCCATCCGTTACGTATCACTTTTGCCCCTTCTTTTAATTGGGGTAGGATTTCTTCAAATTGCATATAAACCAATCCTCTCAACTACAGGCATTTGGAAGCCTTTTTTCCTTTCAGTATAGCATATTGGCATGAAGTATGGATGCTCGCTGTTAGGGTATAGAATATTAAACAGAATGGAAAGCAAGGTGAACGGTATGCAAAATGATGATAATAGAAAGGTTTCAGCAAAAGAAGCCGTTGATACGATCGAGAACATGGCTGGAAAATATCCAGGCTACCGGCGCGCTCATACGAAGGGGATGGGGTTTGATGCAGAGTTCTTGCCAAGCGCGCAAGCTTCCGCCTATTCGGCTGCATTCCATTTAAACAGCCAGGTGTCCGCCGTCGTCCGTTTCTCGCATAGCTGGCCCTCACCGGATCCTAATGAACTGTTATCTCCGATTAAAGGCATGGCGGTTCAGTTCCAATCAACCGATGGGCAATTAACAAACCTGACGATGGCAAATGTATCGGTATTCGTCACAAAAACCCCTGAAGCTTTCATTCGGCTACTGCAAGTTATGACGAAAGGGTTGCTGTCGGTTCGGGAGAAATGGCGCATACTCCGCCGTGACCCGGAATTCCGCACGATCCCCGCCATCTTGAAGAAGCTGAAACCGCCCACAAGTTTTGCAGCAGAAACATATCATGCGCTTCATTCCTACTATCTAGTGAATGGACAAGGAGAAAAGCAAGCGGTCCGCTTCCGCTTTGAACCGGTTGACGGTGAGGAAAAAGTCGGCCATTCAAGTGGAAAAGATCTTGAAAAGGAATTGCTCGACCGAGTGCGCACTGGACCGGTGCGTTTCAGGCTGGTCATGCAGCTCGCTTCTCCCAAGGATCCGATAGATGATCCAAGCCAAAAGTGGCCCGATGACCGCCCGATCGTCTATGCTGGTGAACTGGTGTTGCGCATGAAACGGGATGATGAGGCCGAATCTTTCGTGTTCGATCCAACCGCAGAAGTAGAGGGACTGGAATGTTCGGACGATCCGATCCTTAGATTCCGGTCCCCCGTGTATGCTGAATCATCCGGGCGGAGATCAAGCGAGGATTGGCTGCCAGGCCAATGAATCACTTTCTGCTCATAAACAGCAAAGACGCCAGGGCGGCTAGAAGCATGAGAACCGCGAGCCGTCCTGGACTTTTCGCAGGCTTGAATTTCGTCTCGCTGGGCGACACTTCAAAGACGCCGATCGGTTTGACCGAAATTCTTCCTCCTCCTCCATCCGCACCTTTCCCATCACCCCCGCCCCCTCCTGCGTAATGCAATTTTGCAACAGGGATCACTTTCTTGAGGCCGACTTCCACTGGATCGCCGAATACGAGCGATACATCACGGGCATTCCCAAATTTCTTGAATACTGTTTTTACAGGCGATTCAACATATATGGATGGCTGTTTTTGATCCATAAAAACTCTCCTCTCCCGCAAGGTTCATGGCCCTGCCTTTGAATATATGCAATGGGAAGGCTCAAATTCTCCCACGGCATGCATGGTTCTTTGTCAATAGTATAACTCATAGTTTGAATGTACAGAAGTATTGTATAATTGAAACCGCCTACTGGCTTGTGCGTATATATGGCAGCGAGGTGATTGAAGGGGGAATGATTTATTTAAAAAAACGCCGGTTTCCATTTTGCGCATGGAGACCGGCGTACTCTTATTCATTTGATGTAGCTTTTTCAGCAAGGCCGAGCGCTCTCGATGTAGAAGCGAAAATATCCTTGAACATCTCTGGATTCTCCGATAGTTTCTTTCCATATGAAGGAACCATCTCTTTGATTTTAGGTTCCCATTCTTTCATATGATCCGGGAAACAATTGTTGAGAACATTCAGCATGACCTGAACCGCCGTAGAAGCGCCTGGAGAAGCGCCAAGCAGTGCCGCAACAGAACCGTCGGCAGCTGTTACAACCTCAGTACCAAACTGAAGTGTCCCTTTCCCGCCAGTCTCGGTATCTTTGATGACCTGCACACGCTGGCCTGCCACCACAACCTCCCAGTCCTCGCTTTTAGCGGTCGGGATGAATTCACGCAATTCCTCTATTCGCTTGTCGTTCGATAAAAGGACTTGCTGGATAAGATATTTCGTCAATGGCATCTCTTTTGCGCCAGCAGCAAGCATCGTAAATACGTTGTTCGGTTTAACTGAATTGATAAGATCCATATAGGAACCTGTCTTCAGGAACTTCGGTGTGAAGCCGGCAAACGGACCGAACAAGAGCGATTTCTTGCCGTCGATATATCTCGTATCGAGGTGAGGTACAGACATTGGCGGTGCGCCCACTTTTGCTTTGCCGTATACTTTGGCATGATGCTGTTCCGCAATCTCAGGGTTTTTGCAGACGAGGAACAACCCGCTGACCGGGAAACCGCCAATATGCTTAGATTCTGGAATTCCAGTTTTCTGAAGTAACGGCAAGCTTGCACCGCCTGCCCCGATGAATAGGAACTTCGCAGTATGGAACTCGATCTTGCCGCCTTCTTCATCAATCACTTTTACTTCCCATAATCCTTCAGCTGTTCTGCGGATATCTTTCACACTATGCTTGTAATTGACGGAGACGCCTTCCTTTGTCAAATGCTCCATCAAGATCCGTGTGAGGGCGCCGAAGTTGACATCTGTGCCAGAATCGATTTTGGTAGCTGCCATCGGATGATGTTCTTTGCGGCCTTCCATGATTAATGGAATCCATTCCTTCATCTTCTCTGGATCATCAGAGAATTCCATCCCTTGAAACAGAGGATGATCTTTCAGTGCCTCGTATCGCTTCTTCAAATACGTGACATCGCTTTCACCTTCGACAAGGCTCATGTGAGGGATCGGCTTGATGAACTGCTCAGGATTGCTGATAAGCCCCTGTTCGATGAGATGCGCCCAAAATTGACGCGATACTTGGAATTGCTCATTGACACTTACCGCCTTTGAAATGTCGATTGTGCCATCCGATCTTTCCGGTGTGTAGTTCAATTCGCACAATGCTGAGTGGCCTGTACCCGCATTATTCCACTCATTGGAACTCTCTTCTCCCGGCTTGTCCAGCTTCTCAAACAATTTGATGTTCCAATCGGGCGACAATTCCTTGAGCAGCGTTCCCAGTGTCGCACTCATGATTCCTGCACCGATGAGGATGACATCTGTATTAGTACTGTTTTCTCTGCTGTTCATATATAACATCCTTACTATGTAGAATTTGCAGAAAGGATCCAGGCGCCCCACTTTGCAATGACCATCTGGCGTTGCAACCCTTTTCTGTATCCATATTACTAAAAAAATTATCTTTCAATCACTTATCGATTATAACATATATTTTTTAAGATGAAAGCAAGGTATGCTTGTTTAAAGCAAAGATTCTGGGTACAGTGTTTTTATTCCAATACATAAAGGCCCCCTTCCGCTTGAAGCGGAGGAGGCCATTCTCTAGCTGACACGCACTTCAGGTACGGTCCCAGAATCTCTTCTTCGCAAGTGACTCCACAAACTGCACGGCGAAATCTGAATTGCCATCAGCCTGCACGACACCATCCAAGTTATTTCCTTCAGACTTCATCAAGTATGACTCCGCATCGGCAGATAGGCCAATCGGTTTCATGTGCATATAATGCATTTTCACGTAGTCCGATACATACTGGTCGAACTTCATCTGCTCAGCGGTTTCTCCTCCGACGACATAAATTGCATCGTAAAGAGCAGGGTGTACAGTGATGAATGACTTATCGATTTGAAGTTCACTGCCATCCTTCCCTTTCACTGTGCCGAGCTTGTCTGAAACCAGCTCCGGCATGACGCCGTTTTCTTTGAAGGCGTCCAGTACTTCTGACACTTCCTTGCCGTCAAACCCATTACCGATCAGAACAGCAACCTTTTGAGTCATCGCGGAATGTGGAGAATTCAGCTGGCTAAGGGATGCGTACTCTTTATCAATTTCCACGTTGTCTGTTTGCGGAGGTTCAACACCGATGTTTTCTGCAATCATTGATGCCATTTGCTTATCTACATTTGCGAACAGCTCCACATTTTTCTGGCGAATTTCAGGATCCATCACCTTTCCAAGGTGAAAGCTGAACGATTCGATCAGATCTTGCTTCTCAGGCATCGATAAGCTGTTCCAGAATATACGCGCTTGCGTATAATAATCCTGGAATGACTCGCTCGGGTGCTCCCTTGTCACTTGGCCTTCTACTTGCTCTGGGTAATTTTCGTAACCTCCTTCTTCAGGAGATGTCTCTTCAGGCGTATTTCCCGCTACAGAATTATTATGATAATGGACAGGGTCCGTATCGATCGGATACTTTAGATAACCATCCCGTAAATTGCTTGCTGATTCGGAGATCGGACGGTTTACCGGCAGTTCTTCGAAATTAGGCGAATGCTGGCGATACAGCTCGGTATCGCGGTAGGCAAACGATCTGCCTTGAAGGACAGGATCGTTAGTGAATTCAATTCCCGGGACAAGATTCGACGGATTGAAGGCAGACTGCTCCTCCTCCGCGAAAAAGTTATCCATTAGGCGGTTTAATGTCATCTTGCCGATGATCTTAACCGGTATTTCCTCTTCCGGCCAAAATTTCGTATCATCCAAAATGTCGAATTCATAGTTGAATTGGTCTTTCTCATCGATCAGCTGGACCCCCAGCTCATACTCCGGAAAAGAGCCGCTGCCAATCGCTTCGACCAGGTCCTTTCTATGGAAATCTGGATCCACGCCGCCAATCACATTCGCTTCATCAAGCAACAGAGAGTGAACGCCAAGTTTCGGTTTCCAGACGAAACGGACGAAAGTCGATTTGCCCTTCTCATTAATGAAACGGAAAGTGTTGATTGGATATCCTTCCATCATGCGCCAGCTTCTTGGGCGGCCGCGCATTGACATCAGCCACATGACCATATGGGTTGCTTCCGGATTGCTGACGACATAATCCCAGAAATTATCGTGTGCGACAGTCGCCTGCGGAATATGGGTTCTCGGATTCGGCTTTGCCGCATGCGTTACATCCATGAATTTCATAGCATCAGATATGATGAATACAGGGAATTGCAGGGAAAGTGAATCGTAGTTCCCTTCTTGCGTATAGAATTTGACGGCAAATCCACGGATATCCACGGCGGTATCCTTGGAGCCGCGGTTTCCGATGAAATTGGAGAAGCGGGTAAATACCGGCGTCTTTGTCCCTGGCTCCTGCAGGAAACCGGCAACCGTGTACTCTTTCATAGACTCATACAACTCGAACTCACCGTATGCACCGAATCCGCGTGCATGCACCACTTTTTCCGGGATACGCTCCCGGTTGAAATGCGACTGTTTCTTATAGAAATGAAAATCCTGCATTAAAAGCGGGCCGCGTTTCCCCGCTCGGAGTGTCTTCTGATCGTTCGCGACCTTCATGCCACTTTCGTCAGTCATCGGCTTGCCGGCATTCGCCTTTCGATACTGCTCCAGCTGTTCATCTTTGCGATTTTTTTCAGAATCCATACCACATTCACCCTTTCAGCATTTTTCATCTTGATTTCAAACAATCGATACCCTTGTTCCCTAGAATCCAGGCTAGTAAACTATCTATCGGTAACGTCATTCAATGAGACTGTGAAACTGTAAATAAACGTCAAAAAACCAAGCTCTTTTGGAGCCTGGTTTTAAACAGCCTGTTCCTTTTGAATGAAATATGACAGCACACTTAAAAGATCGGGGGCAATCCCATACTTTCGAAGAAAAAAACCGTGCTTGATTACACGGTTTTTGGGTTATGGACAATCCCCTTACCCACCCTCGCCGGCCGCACAAATTAGTGCATGGTCATAACTGTTACAATCTATTTGTACTATTGTCACTTTACTGGGCCTCAGTTGTTCATGACGGATTTGAACCGATTGGCGTAGCCCTTTCCGCCTGCCAGTAAGTCCAACTTTCCCTGTTGGCGGGTGTGCACTCACCTTTGTGATTGGCCAGCTACCGACGTCCACTTATTCTAATTCAACAGTCCAATTCAGTCCCTGAATTTTCGTATCCAGTTCCCGAAACATTTTTGACAAGTCATCTACTTGCTTTTGGATGGCCTTCACGTCGAGAATGCTAATTGTTTTGATTTCCATACGGCTAAAACGGTCAGTCCGGATGGAGGCCTGCTCAGCAATCTTGGAAAGGATCAAACGCTGATTCCATATTTGATCCCGTTCAGTCAGTGCATCCGAAAGCGTCCGCTTTTCATCGAACATCACCTTGCAGTTGGTCCTGTTGATGCGCTTGATGAGGATCGTCAATTCTTTTAAGACCATGTCCAGTTCGTAGAGCAATTCACTTGGGTTTTCGGCCGGTTCCTCTCCTTCCTGCACTTTCAAGTTATTGCTGATGCGGACTTTGAGCTGCTCAATCCGTTTTTGATAATCCGACCGGGCAATCAATGCTTCTGCAAGTTTCATAGACAAGGCCCCTTTCTATAAAAATCTTCTTTGGTAATATACCCATCTTAGTTCAAAGAGGAATCCAACGCAATATTATACATAAAATTTGTACAAATCATAGCCAAACCGCATGATTTGTAATACAGTAGTAGAAAGTAGAGCAGATTTGCAGTAGAGGAAGGAGGCATATCGATGGTGATGACCAATGAACTTTATGAATTCCTTATAGATCAGGCTTCCGACTTGACGGAGGAATGGTACCATAACCTTTCACATAAGACAGGTGTCTATGGAGTGACGGACGAGGAGAAAATCCGTGTCTTAAAAGAACAGAACAAGGCGTTCCACCTTCGTTTCTTCCAAATGTTCAAGGAAGAGAAGGCTGCCTTCTATCAGGAGATGGAGGCGTGGGTGCATGCCGTCGCGAATGATGAAAGCCACCAGCTCACCCCTATGAATGCCATCATGCATGAGTTCTATCGAACAAGGGACCAGTATTTTGCGGTTGTTGAGAGATTCGCCGAATTACATGAAGTGTCCAAACATCAGATCGATGAATGGAAAGGGATGATTCTAAAGACATTCGATAAAGTCACCCTCTGGTTCATGCAAGTATATGATAAATCTGCCAAGGAGCGGCTGACGAGCCATCAGGAACTGATCAATGAACTCAGCTCCCCTGTCATCAAGATTACAGCGAACACTGGACTGCTTCCGCTGATCGGCGATATCGATACGGACCGAGCGACATATATCTTGGAAGAGACATTGCTTCAGTGCGATGCCAAAAAACTGGACAGGCTCTATATCGATCTTTCGGGCGTTGTTATGATCGATACGATGGTTGCCCAGCAGCTGTTTTTGCTTCATGATTCCTTGGCGCTGATCGGCGTTGATGTTACTTTATGCGGAATTCGGCCTGAGATCGCACAAACTGCCATACAACTCGGCCTATCATTCGACAAAATATCGATTTATGCATCATTGGAACACGCACTCAGTCCGCATATCATTCACAAATGAACAACCTTCAGCACAAAGCAGAAAGAAAGTACATATAAGTATCATCCCGCCTATAACCGTCCTCATTCGGTTATAGGTTTTTTCCATTTGCGATGCTGCGTTTTCTATTTTACAGTGTTTGTTTACTATCCTTAGAATGAAATTTATTCTTTCTGGCCAGCCCCTTCGATGACTTTTTTATTTAGCCGCCGATCATCCTATTATTTTTTTCCGACTATTATTTTTTGTGATTTTTTTAGCATCAGTGCTTTATAAATAGTATTCAGTCTGCATTTGCAATGAAACGCATAAATTTTTAAATAATAAACCACAAAACAATATTACTATATACTTAAATTAAACTAGGTAATATATATCAAATTCTTGTTGCATATTGGAATGTATGTGCAGTAAACTGTACCTAATGATAGCAACACTATCATTTTTCAAATCTATTTATTACATACACATAGAAACGGGGGAAAGAGCAATGCCAGCTAAAAAACCTGCACAATGGGACCAAGAAGTCGATGTTGTTGTTCTAGGTACAGGAGGAGCCGCATTCGTATCCGCTGTGTTGGCAGCAGATCAAGGCGCTGAAGTGCTGATGCTAGAAAAAACGCACCAAATTGGCGGGACGACAGCATTTTCCGGCGGTGTTCCCTGGATTCCATTGAACCGCTACATGAAAGAAGCAGGAATGGAAGATGACCGCGAATCAGCAATCACTTTTATTAAGCGTCTCACACAAGGTAAGGAGCCGGATCCAAAATTCATCGATCTATTTGTTGATACCGGACATGTCATGATTGACTACTTGCATGAGAATACACCACTTCGTTTCAAGACACCGGAAGGATATTCCGAATACTACGGTCACCTCCCGGAAGCATATAAAAACGGTACACGGTCGCTTGACCCGGAACCTTTCAATCTAAACGATGTAGGCGAATGGGGAGCCCTTGTCCGCCAAAACCCGGTGTTCCCTCCGCTCACGCTTGCTGAAGGCGGAGCTGTCGGCGGAATCGACTTCATGAAAGTCGCGGAGCGCATGGAAAATAACATTGTCACCATGGGGCGTTCTTTGATAGCCGCTCTTTTGAAAGCGTCACTTGACCGCGGCATCGATATCCAGATAAATACGCCTGGCAAAGAGCTTGTCATGGATGACGAAGGAAAAGTAATTGGTGTCGTCGCTGAAAAAGAGGGTGAAAAGATCTTTATCGGCGCTCGCAAAGGCGTAGTACTGGCATCTGGCGGATTTGAATGGAATCAGGAATTGGTCAAGACATTCCTAAAGGGCCATATTACGCATCCAATGTCCCCTCCTGGAAACGATGGCGATGGATTGATCATGGCGATGGAAGCGGGAGCTGCACTAGGCAATATGGCGGAAGCTTGGTATTACCCGACAATGCAGGACCCTACATTCGAATACGAAGACCATGTCATGAATCAGACGGGCGGCGGCCGTATGGGTCCAAACTCCATCATCGTCAACAAACACGGCAAACGTTTTGCGCACGAAGGAACTACCTATAACGACCTTCCGCGTACATTCTTCAACTTCGATCCGGTCGCACTTGAATACCCGAACGAAGCGCCGAACTGGATGATTTTCGACCAGCAGCTTAAAGATGCTACGATAATCATTACGATGATGCCTGGCGAAGATGCGCCTGACTGGGTGGATCAAGCTGAATCCTTGCGGGAGCTTGCGGAGAAGATCGGCGTAAACCCGGACGGACTGGAAGCATCTGTGAAGCGCTGGAACGAACATGTTGAAAAAGGGGTGGACGAAGATTTCCACCGCGGCACGACTCACTTCGAGAATATCTTGGGTGGCGGCGGCTGTGCTGACGCGAACCTTGGCAAGATTGAAAAAGGGCCATTCTATGCAGTTCCTGTCCATCTTGGCGCTCTTGGCACCAATGGCGGTCCGCGCATCAATGAAAAAGGCGAAGTGATGAGCCTTCGCGGACAAGCAATCGATGGCCTTTATGCGGCTGGAAATGCTGCAATGGGTATCCTCGGCCCTGTCTATACTAGCGCAGGCGGTACAATCGGACCCGCTATGACAATGGGTTATATCGTCGGCAAGGAAGTCGGCGCAAAGGAATCTCGGGAAATACGTGATGCAGAGCTTCTTGCTCTATAATTAAAATACAATAGAAAGCGTGAACTAATATGCCAAACGGAACACATACAGTAGAACTTCAAGTACCAATCGAAAACATCTGGAACTTTGTCAGCGACATGAACAACTGGGCCCCACTTGTACCTGGTTACATCGAGCATGAAATCCTAAGCGAGAAACAATCCACTTGGAAATTCAAAGGAGACCTTGGCTTTATGAAGAAGACAGTCAAGCTCCAAATCGACATCAAAGAATGGATCGAGCCTTCCAAGGTGACATTCGACTTAAAAGGCTTGTCTGATAACTTTACCGGCGGCGGCTATTTTGAAGCTGAAAAGGTATCCGACACAGCAACTCGTATGACCGGCCATCTTGATATTACAGCTGGCGGCATGATGGGCGCTATGATCAATTCAATCCTTAAGAACTTTGTACCTGAAACTGCTGAGCAATTGACGATTGCGATCGCCGACAAGATCAATGAAATTGAAGGCGTAACTGTATAAATAAAAAAGAGGGAGATCCGGGATATTTTCGGATTTCCCTCTTTATCTAGTTTCTTTGGATAGTACAAGCCCTTATGTATATCAGCATTTTGCATGTCAGTGCAGTTCTCGTTGTTACTCCCCCGCTTCCTGCTCATACGGCGGCTTCAAGTAATCAAGCAAGATTGTCTTCACAATCACTGCCTGCTCAACCGGCAAAATCACCATTTCACCCATTCGGACACTTTCGAAGAACGACAATTTCCTTGTGAAAACACCCATGACATTCGAGATGGCGCCAAGCACATCGCGGTTCGCCATATCGGATCTGATGGAACCATCATTTTTCCCTTCCTCGATCAACGCTTTGATGACATTTGTGATTTCCGCATATGCCTGGTGATACTCACTGATATCCTCAATAGGTTCTTTTGCATAAGCCGCGTAAGTTTCGAATGCTTCGAGCAGCTTCATATCGTTCTGCACATGCGATTCACTCACTTTAATGTAGTGATTCAGCAGCATTTCAATTTTATCATAGCAAGTCCCTTCACTATGCCGGATTTTTTCAAATGAGGGCAGCCGCTCTTTTAAGATCTTGACGATTACAGCGATGATCAGTTTATTTTTCTTTGGAAAGTAACGGAACACTGTAGCGACGCCAAGACCTGCAGCATCCGCCACGTCTTGCATGGTTGCCCACTCGAACCCCTTCTCGACAAACACGCAGTAAGCAGCTTGCAGGATTTCTTCAGTTCTTCTTTCTTTGAATGTCACGTGGGTCCCCTCCCCCTTCTTTTGGTTATGTACTCTGTCTACCGTATGGGATACTCTCTTTTTCATCGCTGCGGCTGTTAAGTGGAACCGCTTAGTCAACAAGAAAATAGTAGAAACCTATGGAAGCATTTACTCCTATCTTACCTACCAGCATCTTATATTACAATTGTCCGATGAAATGAAGGTTTAAGATTTTGTGAGGAGGCCATACAAACCATGTAAGAAAAATACAAAACACGAGGAGAGATTTAACATGGCAAAAGACAACAACAAAAACAACCAAGGTAAAATGTCTCTAGAAGAAGCAGGACGTAAAGGCGGCGAAGCAACAGCACGCACGCATGGACACGAATTCTATGAAGAAATCGGCCATAAAGGCGGCGAAGCGCGTGCACGCCAGAACGATGAACTGAAAAACGATAAAAACAACAAATAAATAGTGATATAAAAGACTGCCAGGTTTCCGAAAAGGAAATCTGGCAGTCTTTTTTAATATTTCCCTGTAAGTTTTTGAGTTATATGTCCCTCCACGACTTGCCGTGTTTTTTGGGCAAGCCTGAAGTAAGCATCCCTCTTTGCAGTTTCAACGGAAACACCGCCTTCGGTCAGGCTGTGCAGACCGAAGAAAAAGGGCTGCAGCCTGTGAAAATCCTTCTCCTCGATGCTCCCCGATATGAGTAAAACAGGTTTTTCTTCCTTCGCTCCAGCTAAAGCGACTCCAAACGGAGCTTTACCTGATATAGTCTGTACGTCCGATTTTCCCTCGCCCGTAATAATAAGATCCGTCTTCTGTAAGTGATCATAGAACCCAGCCAGTTCAAGAACCATTGCCGATATGCCTTCTTTCATTGCATAGGACGCCACCACGGCCGACAAGCTGCCTTTAAATGAATCCGGTGCTAAAATGATTTTCATACTAGCCTCCTCCCTCAACAGTTTATTAACGTATAAAAAAACAACACCTACCGCACGTACGGTATGTGTCGCTTTGTCGTCAGACGCCCATTTTCCTGCGGGATTGACTCACTTTCTTAGTCTGCTGGCTTTTCATTTTCGGAGCTTGCTGGAACGGGTTTTCGGCAGTTCGGTTGCCCCCCGCTTTGTTCTTTTTGGCTTCCAGTTGCTGTCGCACAGCGTCTTTCAAGCTGATTTTGCCCGTCTTCTCATTATGTGCCATATGATTGTGCACCTCCATAGTTACTAAATTTTAGCATCCATCCGCTTATGCGTCCAGTCAATTCTGTGAACTTTTCCGAAGGGCAAGCCAGATCAACAAGAAGGTTGCCAAAGCGACTATTTCCAGAGACCCGATATACCAAGGATAAGGTCCTAAGTAATCAAGCAGACTTCCACTGGAAGGTTTATGATCCAAGAACATATAGTTCCCGCCCGCCAGCTTATTGACCAGCATGATGGCGGCAGCTAGGACGTTCAGGTATAAAAATGCACGCCAGATGCCTTTCAAAGACGGCTGATGTCCTTTTATCCATACGTAGTACAAGCCCGTCAATATGATGCCCGTGTGGGTGAGGAAGAAATGGAAAAAGCGAAAGTGAGGAAAATCGATGCCCAGCACCGGCGTTACAAGGGCTTGAATGGCTCCGCCAATTCCAGCGAACAAGACAAAATCAGCCATTCGGCGATCTCCCGTCCATAATAGTGCGATTGTGACGAGCAACGCGATGCTGCATAATTCAAGAGGAAGCGAATCGATCAGACGCCAGCGTCCTGTAGTCCACATCCAAACATGATAAGAGACTTCCAAGGCCAGCAAAAAGCAAGCTGCTGTCCGTTCAAAGAAAACCAATTTGCAGCCAAGACAGCGCAATCTCCTTCTTGTGAAAAACAGTGCCGTCACGGCGATGAAGGCAACAATCATGGCGCTGATATGGCTTGCCGAAAACAAGACAAATTCCTTAGGCATAATCCAGCTCCCCTCCCCTGTACCGCAAGTATGATTCATATAAGTCTATCATATTCACCCCCATCGCCAGCAGCAAACTGATGACGCATATAAAAAAGCCCCTGCCGGTCAAGCTCCGGAAGACGCGTGAAACGCCAGGAGCCATCCACATTAAGGGGCTAACTTCATCATTTATAATATGCAACCGCGATTTGCGCACCGATTACAGCGTTATGCTTCACAAGTGCAATATTTGCATCAAGGCTCTTGCCTTCTGTAAGTTCCTTCACTTTCGCTAGCAGGAACGGAGTCGTATCTTTTCCTGTAATGCCATTTTCATTCGCTTCCTGGATCGCCTTTTCAATGATGCCATTGATCAGTTCAGGTGCAAGTTCATCTTGTTCAGGGATAGGATTTGCAATGACCGCGCCGCCCTTTAATCCAAGTTCCCATTTTACGCGCAGTGTATCCGCAACAGTTGCCGGCTCATCCGCACGGAAATTGATCGGAAAGCCGCTTTTACGTGTATAGAATGCTGGAAGCTCTTCCGTCTTGTACCCGATGACAGGCACCCCTTTTGTTTCAAGGTATTCAAGTGTCAAGCCGATATCGAGGATGGACTTCGCACCCGCACACACTACAGCCACGTCCGTCTGGGCGAGTTCTTCAAGGTCAGCGGAAATATCCATCGTCGTCTCAGCTCCACGATGGACGCCGCCGATTCCGCCTGTCACGAAAATCCGGATGCCTGCGAGATCAGCACAGATCATTGTCGCTGCTACAGTCGTCGCACCTAGCTGCTTTGTTGCAAGAAGATAGGGAAGATCTCGGCGGGATGCTTTCGCTACGTTTTTACTATTTCCAAACAGTTCAAGCTCTTCATCTGATAAGCCGATCTTGATCTCACCGTCAATCAATGCGATGGTAGCAGGTACAGCACCGCCGTCACGGATGATCTGCTCCACCTCACGCGCGGTCTGCACATTGAGCGGATACGGCATTCCGTGAGAAATGATAGTCGATTCCAGGGCGACAACTGGTTTTCCTTCATGTAAAGCGTCGGCAACTTCTTTTGAGTATGAAATAAATTGTTTCATCTGTATTCCTCCATATCATTTTCAAGTTGAATTTCACTAAGTTCCGGGCGTACTGTATGTCTGCCGGCAAGCGTTTTCGCGGCATTCACACGACCCGCGTGAATGCAGTCGACCGGCTCCCAGCCGGATACTACGCCATGCAGCAGTGCCGCAATGAAAGCGTCACCTGCACCGGTAACGTCTTGCACCGGTACATCCGGGACTGCTTCGAAGTGGCGGACCTCTTCATGTCCTCGGTTCCCGGACATCACGCCTTTTGCTCCCCTCGTGATGACCGCGTGTCCCACTCCCGCATCAAGCAGCTTACGGACAGCAAGTTCCCACGCTTCACGCGAATCAATCCGGATGCCTGTCAGCGTCTCTGCTTCATCCTCATTACAGATGAACCATGTGATTCCTTCAAGCGACTCAGGCATATTCACCATTTTAGGTGACGACACCGGGGCGATCGACAGAGGAACCCTGTAAGTTTGCGCAATTTCTTTAACAGTTTCCACGGTCTCTTTCGGACAGTTCAAGTCAATGACAATCATGGCGGCGCCAGCGAGATGACGCTCATTCGTCCGGATATAGTCAGGCGATAGTTCGCTGTAGACGTCCATCGTCGCCATGGCGATGGCAAGTTCCCCGTTTTGCTCAATTACTGCGGAGTAGGAACCCGTCGAATGCCCGGCAAGCAGCTGCACAGCTGACAAGTCGATGAATGGCGATGAGTGGCCATGGATAAGATCCCAGTCCGCATCGGGTCCTGCGGTGCTGAGAAGCTGGACTTTATGGCCAAGTCTTCCTAAGTTTTCGCCGATATTCCTTGCTACTCCGCCGATTGCTACAGAGAGCGTCGATGGATTCGAAGTTCCGAACTGGACAGTTTTTTTCAAGTGGAACTTCCTGTCGACATTGGCGCCGCCAATACAGACAATCCTCTTCGACTCGGGAATCACATAAGCTCTGCCAGTAATCGCACCGCGTTTCATGAGCCCGGATATCACGTTTGCGACTGCAGGCCGTGACATCTGCAGGCTGTCAGCGATCTCTTGCTGGGATAGAAATGGATTCTTCCGGATCAGCTCAAATATAAGCCGTTCTCTTTCATTCACGGATATCCGGCCTCCTTAAACATTTGTTTACATTATAAACAGTTGTAACGAAATGTACAAGTGTTTCTGCCCATGTCTAATTTTTCACAGAATTCCTTACCAAAAAGGCCGCTCAGGAAACGGGTTCCCAAGCAGCCTGCTTTTATTTCTTTGTAAAATACTTCTTCCCCACTTTCTCCACTAGTCCAGGAGCAAGTTGATACAGTTTGCTCGAAATCCCCATATATTTTGGAAGATCCACTTCACGGACCGGTTTATCAATCACCTTGATACAGGCGTCCGACACCGTATCGACAGTTAGCAGATGCCTGCCGAGCGACTTGCGGTAGCTGCCAGTTTCGTCTGCGTGGTCGAGGAAAGGGGTGTCGATCGGTCCGGGATGGATGATAGTGACGTGGATGCCAAGCTCCGCCGTCTCCATCCTGAGCGCGTTGACATACCCGATAAGCGCATGCTTTGTCGCCGCATACACAGCTGATTTCGGTGTTGCCACTTTGCCGGCCTGCGATCCGATAAAAATCAAATGACCGCTTCCCCTAGCGATCATGCTCGGCAGCAGCCTATTGATGAGCAGCATCTGTGAAATTACATTGACGTCCATCGTCTGCCTGATCTCATCGTCCTCCATCTCATGCACCGGAGTGAATCTTCCCATGCCCGCAGAAAGGATCACGATATCAGGTATGCCCGTCTGTTCCAGTACTGCATCCATCTGGTTTATGTCAGTCACGTCAGCAGGGAAAACAGCAGCCCCTTCATTTTGAAGATCAAACAGCGCATCTGGCGCCCTTCCGACACCTTGCACAATGAAGCGGTCGGGCTCGGCAAGCAGTTTCATCGCAATGCTTTTGCCAAGGCCGCTCGTTGCCCCGGTGATCAAAACTCTCTTACGCCTGTTCATATTGCAAAACTCCAGATTCATCTTCCTTTTCACGGATCATTTCCCGGTCAAGCAGAAAATCGATTTGGCCGATGGTTTCAGATAAGGTCAGGCCTAGTTCTTTCTCATATACTAGTGGAAATAATTCCTGAGTCAGTTGGAAGATCGTTTTCTTGCCTCCTGCCAGCATGCCGTGCACTTTACCTGCACGTTCTTTCTGTTTCGCGAGACGGGTTTTGATGAGCGGCTGCACGTCACGCACTTCGTCCCCATGCCCTGAATAGATGATCTTAACAGGCATTGCCGCAATGCGCTCGAGCGACTCATTGTATTGCAGAAGAGATTTTGGCCTGCTGTCTTTCGGATTCATCGGCGGTTCAATGAGAGGATTTGAAGAAACCTTGTCAAGCACAACATCACCGCCGATCAGTTTGCCCTCCTCCTCATTCCAGAAGGCAAGGTGGCTTTGTGCGTGGCCAAGTGTTTCGAGCACATGCCAGCCGGGATGGCCCGGAAGTTCCTCTCCCTCACCGATCATCCGGTCGAGCGGGCGGCTTCCCATAACGGCAAGGGGCCGCTTCATCTTGTCCACCCAGCTTAAGTACCTTTCAGGAACCCCCTCTTCAAGGAGGCGTTCCATATAGAAACGGTCATGGAATGCCATGAAATCTTCATCACGGCGCAGCCAAAAGTCATTGTATGGGTGGCCGATGATGCTCGCATGGCCGAAGGCATCGACCCAGCCAGCGTGGTCCGGATGATGGTGCGTCAGAATGACTTGTTCGATATCCGCAAATGAATAACCGGCCTGCGCAATCCCGTATTTGAGTGCTTCATATGCAGCTTCGGTTTTCGGACCTGCGTCGATCAGCGACAAGGCATCCCCCTTCAGCAAATAGGCATTGACATCCCCGACAGCGAATGGTGTCGGGATTACAATTTTATGGATCATTTTCAAAACTCCTTCAAACAGCTGGACTGAATCACTATTCAGTCCATTGTACAACGTTTACAGCAGAACGTCATCCGGCGACGCTTTCTGAAACTTTCAGAGACCCATTTTCGTAATATGATATACTAACAGAAAATCCAGTCGTGAAAAGGGGCGCTGAGAGTGGGGATCTTTGATTTTTTGAAAAGCCAATTCATTGAAGTCATCGAATGGACAGACGAGAGCACAGACCGGATGGTGTACCGCTTTCCTGTGCAAAACAACGAAATTAAAATGGGTGCGAAACTGATTGTCCGGGAATCGCAAGCAGCCATATTTGTCAACGAGGGTGAGATCGCTGACGTGTTTCTGCCCGGACACCATTTGCTGTATACACAGAACATGCCGATACTGACAAAATTAAAATCATGGAAGACTGGCTTCGACTCGCCTTTCAAAGCGGAAGTCTATTTTGTCAATACGAAACAGTTCATCGACCGAAAATGGGGCACTTCCAATCCCATCATGATGAGGGACGCTGATTTCGGGATGATCCGGCTGCGTGGATACGGGATTTATTCCTATAAAGTCGAAGACCCTTCCCAGTTCCTAAAAGAGGTGTTCGGGACAAATGGCGCTTATGACACCGATACGATTGAAGGCCACTTGAAGAAGATGATCCTGTCGGGCCTGACGGATCTGATTGGTGAATCGCGCATCGCTGCACTCGATCTGGCGATGAATTATGATGAGTTAAGCAATGGTGCGCTTGTGAAGATGAAAGACCGGTTCGCATCGTTCGGCCTCGATATCACCTCTTTGTTCATCGAGAACCTTTCTCTGCCAAAAGAGGTCGAGCAGGCGATGGATACGAGAACGACGATGGGCGTCCTCGGAAACATGGGACAATACCAGCAATATCAGGCGGCTGAAGCGATCCGGGACATCGCGAAGAACGAAGGGAACGGTCTTGTCGGGGCAGGAGCGAGTCTTGGCACTGGAGCTGCGCTCGGCCAAGTGATGGCCGGTGCATTCGCTTCCCCTGCGCAGCAGACGGAAACGCAAGCTGCGGCTAAGAAACCATGTCCGCATTGCGGAGAGCAGATCCGTGCTACGGCAAAATTCTGCCCGGAGTGCGGCAAGTCGCTCCAAGCTGAAAAAGTTCCATGCATCAGCTGCCAAGCGATGATCAATAAGGATTCAAGATTTTGCGGTGAATGCGGCGCGAAACAAGCGACAGAAAAAATATGTCCTGATTGCGGGGCGAAAAACTCCCTAGCTTCCAAGTTCTGCGGTGAGTGCGGAGGAGGCCTCGATGCATGACAGAGAAGGTGGATCGGCCTGGCGGGGAGCTCGGAGAGGAACTGAGCCTGCAGGAAGAAACAGACGTCCGGCTATGTGACTCATGCGGCGGCAATACTGTTTTTGAACCAGCCACAGGCCAATTGAAATGTCCCTTCTGCGGGTCCCGGGTTGAAATCGAGGAGACGCGGAACAATGCTGTCGAGCTCGATTTTCATACGGGTCTCAGGCAGGAGGATATCGACTTCGGCAACAGCCGCCGTGTCTTCCGTTGCGACGGCTGCGGGGCGGAAACAGTGCTCGAAAGGGATGCTGCCGCTGATTTCTGTTCGTTTTGCGGTTCCAGCCACATCGTTCTTTCCGATACGGATGCCGGCATTCGGCCTTCCCTTCTCGTCCCGTTCAAGATCGGTGAGAAGGAGGCGGCAGAGAAATTCAAGATATGGATCAGGAAACGGTATCTTGCACCGAATGATCTGAAGCGATCTTACGAGCTGCAGCGGATTAAGGGCGCCTATATCCCCTACTGGACATTTGATGCACAGACCCATTCCGCTTACACCGTCCAGATCGGGACATATTATTATGTGACCGAGACAAGAACCATCATGGAAGACGGCAAACCGAAGGAAGTGACCGAACAAGTCCGGAAGATCAGATGGCGGACGAAGCACGGGAGACATTCTGAGTTCTTCGATGACGTACTTGTCAAAGCCTCACGCAATGTCGCTTCCGGACTGATGGATAAAGTGGAGCCCTTCCGACTTGAGGAGCTTGTCGATTACAGGACGGAGTATATGTCCGGATTCCTGGCTGAACGGTACTCCATTCCTCTGAATGTCGGATGGCAGGACGCCAAGGGATTGATTGGCCGGCGCATCGACAATTCGATTTTGCGCAAAGAGATCGGCGACGAAGTCCGGATTTCCGAGGTATCGACGCAGCATAGGGACATCACGTACAAACATGTACTGCTGCCGCTTTGGATCTCATCATTCAATTACAAGTCGAAAGTATACCGCTTCCTGGTCAATGGCCAGACCGGAAAGGTGAGTGGCAAAGCGCCTGTCAGCCCATGGAAAATAACAGTGATCGTGCTTGTCGCCGCTGTTATCGCCCTTCTTTTTATCATATTTGGTGATTCATTTTAAAGGTTGACTTTCAAGAAATGGCATGCCATAATTTTTCTAATAATCAAGCATTGATGAAGACCAGTAGAGATGCGATGGATTTCAGAGAGCCCGTTCATGGCTGCAAACCGGGTATCCCTCTCGCGACTCGAACCTGCTTTGGAGCTGCCGCCTCAAAAACGGCCGTGCCTCCCTCGTTACGGGAGAATGAGCGCTGTAGGCGGATTGGCCTGCAGAATCATTGGTGGTACCGCGGGAACAGGCGTTTTCCGTCCTTTGTATTGAGGATGGGAACGCCTTTTTTCTATTTGAATAGTAATGGAAGGATGGAGACGAGATGGAGAAGATTGTGTTTGTCGGGGCTGGATCGATGGCGGAGGCTATAATTGCTGGCATCGTGACTCATAAGGTTGTCATGCCGGAACGCATTTTTGTCATGAATAAGGCGGATGATGATAGATTACAAAATCTGCAGCAGAAATACGGGTTATCGATTGTCTGCAAGGAGAGGCGTGCGCTCGGTGAAGCTGATCTCATCGTGCTGGCAACGAAACCGAAAGATATCCGGCAAGCGATGCAGGACATTTCCAATTATGTAGGTCCCACAGCTGCTGCCTTGTCGGTCATAGCTGGCGTTCCGATCACTGCGATTGAAGATGGGCTTGGCATGCGGCCTGTCGCGCGCTGCATGCCGAATACATCAGCCGCCATTGGCAAATCGGCAAGCGCTGTTGCCATGAACGAGACTGTGACTGACAGTTTGCGTGAGGAAATTCTGCATCTGCTCGGTGCGATCGGCATCGTCAAAGAGGTGAAAGAGGATGATCTTCATGCCGTCACTGCCCTTTCCGGCAGCGGACCAGCCTACATATATTATTTGGCGGAAGCTCTTGAAGCGGCGGCAATTAATAATGGTCTGCATAAGGAAACGGCACGTGAATTGATCGTACAGACGATCGAAGGCGCCGCCTTCATGCTGAGGGCGACAGGCACCGAGCCTGATGAACTGAGACGGAATGTGACGAGTCCGGGCGGAACGACGGAGGCGGGGCTCAACGTGCTGGAAAGGCGATTGTTCAAAGAGGCGATTGCTGAATGCCTTAGCGCAGCGGCAGCGAGATCCCGTGAGCTTGGCACGAAGTCTTGAAGTCTTCCCTTTGCTATACTTGAATCGAAATGTAATTAATGGAGGCGATAAATGTGGCATTGTTATTCGAGCCCTATACAGTGCGCGGCGTAACTTTGAAGAATCGGATCGTCATGGCCCCGATGTGTATGTATTCCTGCGGAGAAGACGGGAAATCAACAAGTTTCCATGATGTCCATTATGCTTCTCGCGCAGCAGGCCAGGTGGGGCTGATCATTGTTGAAGCGACAGCTGTCCTGCCGGAAGGGCGGATTACAGCAGAAGATCTTGGCATCTGGAGTGATGGCCATACAAAAGGCCTTGCTGAATTGGTTGCCCGTATGAAGGAGAATGGTGCGAAAACTGGTATCCAGCTCGCACATGCGGGACGCAAGGCGACTGTCGACGGGCCAATCTTTGCACCGAGCGGCATTCCATTCAATGACAAATACAAGACACCGGCAGAAATGTCACAAAACGATATAGAGCGGACTGTCCAGGCATTTAAAGAAGCTGCTGCCCGGTCGAAAGAGGCAGGCTTCGATGTGATCGAACTTCATGCCGCCCACGGCTACTTGCTGAATGAGTTTCTGTCACCGCTGACGAACAAAAGGACAGACGAATACGGAGGACCAAGCGAGAACAGGTATCGGATTTTACGGGAGACCATTGATGCGGTACGCTCCATTTGGGACGGTCCATTATTTGTCCGAATATCGGCGAACGATTATGCAGAAGGCGGCATGACACCGCGTGACTATATCCAAATGGCCCGCTGGATGAAAACACAGGGAGTGGATCTGATCGACGTCAGTTCAGGGGCGAATGTGCCAGCGTCGATTGATCCGTTTCCCGGATATCAAGTCCCCTATGCAGAGGAGATCCGTCGGGAAGCGGATATTCCAACGGGTGCAGTCGGCCTGATCACAACAGGTGTGCAAGCAGAAGAGATATTGAGGAATGGACGCGCCGACCTGATCCTGCTCGCCCGTGAATTGCTGAGGGATCCCTACTGGCCTTACAGGGCGGCGAAAGAGCTGCATACAGAAATTCCGTCCCTTAAGCAATACGAGCGCGGTTGGACGTTTTGAGCCGATCCTGATTGAAACCGTCTCCCCCTCCTGGGCAGACGGTTTTCTTAACGCCAAACAATCCGCCCCTCGTGCGCAATAGGGCGGACTGTTAATCAGTTATTTCCTGTATGGTACCGTTTTTCAGTTCATACTTAGAAAGGTCATCTGCAATAAATAAATTGGGGAAAATCGATTGTCCCTGTCCAAGAAGCCGTTTCATGTCGCTTGGCATGTAACGGGAACTGACATGATTGCCGATCAGTGTTTTTACGCCTGCCTTGCGCGCCACCTCTGCGGCCTCCGTGACAGTAGAATGGCCAAATTCCTTCGCCCCTTCTGTCCCCTCTTCGAACGTCACCTCATGGATCAGAACGTCTGCGTTTTTCGCTAAAGCCACTGCCTGTTCTGTATAACTCGTGTCTCCGAGAACCGCAATAACGAAACCGGGCTGACGGGGACCGGTTACGTCCGCACTTCTGACAATCCGGCCATCAGGAAGTTCCACATCTTCCCCGTCTTTCAACTGTTGCAGCAGCGGACCCTTTGGAACTCCTTCAGCAAGCGCCTGATCGATCAGCAGCTTGCCTGCGAGCGGTTTCTGCTCTATACGAAAACCGTAGCTTGGTATGACATGGGCCAGTTCTAAAGCGGTGACAGTGAAGTTTTCATTTTCATAAATGACACCTTCTTCAATCTCATGGACATTCAGTTCATATGAAAGATGGGTTTTCGTCAAGCGGAACGTGACTTTCAGCCAATCTTGCAGCCCTTTAGGTCCGTAAAGATCCAGCGGCTCATCCCCTCCAAGGAATGACCGGGAACCGAGAAAACCAGGCAATCCGAAAATGTGGTCACCGTGTAAATGCGAAATGAAGATTTTGTTGATTTTGCGGGGTTTGAGCGGCGTGTGCAATAATTGGTGCTGCGTCGCTTCACCGCAATCAAACATCCAGTATCCTTCTTCCTCGGCTGCCAGGCTGATGACGAGCGATGAGGTGTTCCTCTGTTTGGACGGCATGCCTGCGCCGGTTCCTAAAAATGTGATTTCCACTCGTTATCCCTCCTTCGGGCCCAGCCGGGATCCTGCGCCCCATTTCACTTTTCCTTCTCCGAATTTCTTATCCAAATCCGAGACCAGTTCTTCCATTTGCACTTCCTTTGCATGCCGTTCGAATGTATCAAATGACAGCTGCTCATATAAATCGCTGATCGGCACTACACTCGAAGCTGTGATCCCGAGCAGACGGACAGGATCTCCTTCCCAATTTTTCCGGAACAATTCTGCAGCTACCGGATAAATCGCTTCGGTGTCATATACGGGATTCAGCAGTGAGCGGCTTCGTGATTGGTTGCGCCAGTCAGACGTCCGTATCTGGATGGATATCGAGATCGCCGCCAATTCATTGCGCTGGAGACGCCCTGCCACTTGCGAAGCAAGTTTTCCCAGCACCTGCAGGCATGCCTCCTCATCCGTCTCATCGATCGGCAGCGTAGTTGAACTGCCGACACTTTTTCGCTCCTCCGCCGAAGCCGGATCAACTGGTCTATGATCTATGCCGTTCGCCCGTCTGTGCAACCGGAGGCCATTTTTACCGAGCTTGATTTTTACAATCGTTTCATCCGCTTGTGCCAGATCACCGATTGTCTGGATACCGATAGATTGCAGCCGCTTTTCAGTGCTTTCCCCGATTCCATGCATTTCAATCACAGGCAGCGGCCAAAGCAGCCGAGGGACGTCCCTCTTGCGCAAAATCGTGATTCCCATTGGTTTCTTCATATCTGACGCAGTCTTTGCCAAGAACTTATTTGGCGCAATTCCAATTGAGCAGGGCAAATCCAGTTCCCTGAGTATCCTCTGCTGCAATTCCTCTGCAATGGATACAGCATCTGTCAAACCGCCGATATCGGTAATATCGATGTACGCTTCATCGATCGATACCGGCTCCACTAGATCGGTGTAGGATCTCAATATAGTGAAAACCGCAGCAGAAGCTTCCCGGTACTTCTCTCTGTCGGGCGGTACGATGACAAGATCGGGGCATAGCCGTCTTGCCTCTCCTACCGACATTGTCGTGTAGACGCCGTACGCCCGCGCTTCGTATGAACAAGTTACGAGGATGCCCCGGCGTTCTTTTGGATTTCCTGCAACCGCAAGCGGCAGACCTTTGAGTGAAGGGTCATGCGCCTGCTCGACGGATGCGAAAAAGCTGTTCATGTCCAGATGAAGGATCACCCGTGCATTTGTTTTACCACTCACTGCGATTCATCCCCTCGGGGCATGAGCCACGCTCTGTTTTTACTGTTCCGCGGCAGCCTGCGCATGAACAAACTCTCCAATTTCATCCATTCCCGACAACGATTCCGACAGCTTATGTGGATCGACGACTGTGATCATCCTGTCGCCCAGGCTTGCGACAGCTGTGAAATAAGGCGTCCGCGAATACGCCATCAGCCCGGATGTCGTCAAGCTGCTTTCCGGTATATCCACAATTTCTTTCGCTTCCAGCACAACAAGTCCGATATGAAGCTGAGCGGTCTGCACGATCACAACCCTCACTTCATTCAGATCGTCGGCATGCTTACCGTATAGGATTTTTTCAAAATCCAGGATTGGCGTCAATTCGCCGCGTGCCCGCATAAGGCCGAGCATATAATCCGGGAGGTGTGGGATGGGATTCACTTTTTCCATTTTTTCGATTGATACGACCGAATCGACCGGCAATGCGTACTCTTCATTGCCGCATCGGACGATGACCGCTTTCATATCCGCCATATTCAGCCCTTCTTTCCGCGGGTCGCTGCTGTTTTGACAATCTCTACAAGCAGTTCGGCAAGTTTGTTCAGTTCCTCTACCGGCATACGCTCGTTTTTCGTATGGATCTCTTCATATCCAACCGATAAGGTAACCGTCGGAACGCCCATTCCGTTGAATACATTACCGTCGCTGCCGCCTCCGCTAGTCATCAGTTCCGGCTTGCGGCCGACCGCTTCAATCGCCTGCATTGCAACTTTGACGACTTCGGCATCCTCCCCAAAATGGAATCCAGGATACATTAGTTTCACTTCGGTTTCTGCACTGCCGCCCATTTCTTCCGCCGTCCGTTTAAACGTATCCACCATATGGGCTGTCTGTCTGTCCAATTTTTCTTCGTTGATGGAACGGGCTTCTGCTAGAATATGGACCTCATCACAGACAATATTCGTCGCCTGTCCGCCTTCAAAGCGTCCGATATTAGCTGTAGTTTCCGAATCAATTCTTCCTAGAGTCATCCGGGAAACAGACTTGGCAGCTATGTTGATAGCGGAAACACCCTTTTCAGGAGCTACGCCGGCATGAGCGGTTTTCCCGTGAATGGTCGTCCAAAGTTTTGCCTGATACGGAGCAGCTGTTACAATGCCGCCGACTTTTCCGTCGCTGTCGACCGCATATCCATATTTCGCCTTCAAGACATCCGGGTCCAGTTCTTTTGCGCCGACAAGACCACTTTCCTCACCCGCTGTGATGATGAATTGGATGTCGCCATGCTGGATGTTATTTTCTTTAAGCACACGGACCATCTCAAACAGAGCAGCAAGGCCCGCTTTGTCGTCTGCCCCTAGAATTGTTGTGCCATCCGAATAGATATAACCGTCTTCACGAAGTTCAGGCTTAATTCCCTTACCCGGCACGACGGTGTCCATATGACACGTAAAATAGATCGGATCGGCGCCCTCTGCTGTCCCGTTCAGATTGGCTACCAAATTGCCCGCTCCGTGTCCGGTGCGCGCAGCAGAATCATCTTCAGTCACCTTAAAACCAAGCGTTTCCATCTTTTCTTTCAGAACGTGAACGATCGTTCCTTCATGTTTCGTCTCGGAATCAATCTGGACAAGCTCGAAAAATTCATCTAGCAACCTTTTTTCATTCATGTCTATTCACTCCATTCTTCAAATTAAAGCGGGATGTTCCCGTGTTTCTTCTTTGGCCGTTCCTCTTTTTTGCCTCTCATCATATCAAGCGCCTGCAGCAACTTGATGCGGGTTTCCCGCGGATCGATGACGTCATCTACCATACCGTGCGAAGCAGCGACATATGGATTCGCGAATTTTGTCCGGTATTCCTCGATCTTCTGCGCGCGGGTTGTGTCCGGGTCGTCACTTGAAGCGATCTCCCGTGCGAAGATGATATTGGCAGCACCTTCTGCACCCATGACCGCGATTTCTGCGTTCGGCCATGCATACACGATATCGGCGCCGATCGCTTTGGAATTCAGAGCGACATACGCGCCGCCGAACGCTTTTCGCAGAATGACGGTGATCTTAGGCACAGTCGCTTCGGAATAGGCATACAAGATCTTTGCGCCATGGCGGATGATGCCGCCGTGCTCCTGCTTGACGCCCGGGAAGAAACCTGTGACATCCTCAAATGTGATGAGCGGTATATTAAAGGAATCGCACGTCCGGATGAATCTGGCAATTTTATCGGAAGAATCGATATCAAGTCCGCCCGCCATCACTTTCGGCTGGTTGCAGATTAGGCCAACCGTCTCGCCTTTCATCCTGGCGAACCCGACAACCGCATTTCTTGCAAACTCAGGCTGCACCTCAAGGAAAGTACCCTCGTCCACTATTTGACTGATGACATTCCGCACATCATACGGGCGGATTGTTTCAAAGGGCACTACATCTGCAAGGTCCGGACGGTAGTCATCCCCTTCGCCCGTCTCTTGGCGCGGTACTTTCTCTTCGTTGTTTTGCGGCAAATAGGATAGAAGTTGACGGACCTGTTTAAGGACCTCCGTTTCGCTCTCCCCCCGGAAATGCGCATTACCGCTGATCGAGTTATGCACTTTCGAACCGCCGAGGTCTTCAGAGCTGATTTTTTCGCCTGTCACAGTCTCGATCACTTTCGGTCCTGTGATGAACATCTGGCTTGTTTTATCCGTCATGAAAACAAAATCGGTGATCGCTGGTGAATAGACGGCTCCACCTGCACAGGGTCCAAGGATGACGGATATTTGCGGAATGACTCCTGAGTATATCGCATTTCGGTAAAATATATCTCCATAACCGTCAAGCGATACAACCCCTTCCTGAATGCGGGCACCGCCGGAATCATTCAGGCCGATGAACGGCGCGCCGTTTTTCGCAGCAAGATCCATGACGTTCGCAATCTTCATTGCATGCATCTCACCAAGCGCTCCTCCGAAAACGGTGAAATCTTGCGAGAATAAGTAAACCGGGCGGCCATCAATCTTTCCGTATCCCGTCACGACCCCATCTCCCGGCCCAATCAACTTGTCCATCCCGAAATCTCTCGTGCGGTGGATGACAAACGGATTCAGTTCCACGAATGATCCTTCATCAAGCAGAAGGTCAATCCGCTCACGAGCCGTCAGTTTTCCTTTTTCATGTTGCTTTTCAATGCGTTCATCTCCGCCCCCCAGCTCAATTTCACGTTTTTTGTCATACAGTTCATTTATTTTATCGTATATATCCATTTTACTGATCCCCTTTGCCACTTTTATCGCACAGCTCGTAAAGGACGCCGAAAGAATCTTTCGGATGCAGGAAGGCTACCTGTGCTCCGCCGGCGCCAGGTTTCGGCTCGTCGGACAAAAGACGCACTCCTTTTTCTTTCAGCCCGGCCATCCGTTCTTCAATTCCGGCAACGCCGAATGCGATATGATGGATGCCTTCGCCCTTCTTTTCAATGAACGTATGGATGGTGCTGTTTTCGCTCATCGGCTCCAGCAGCTCAAGCTTTATATTCCCCGCGTCCAGAAATGCCACTTTCACCTGTTGGCTCTCGACCTCTTCAATGCCGATCAGCTGCAGGCCTAATGTATGTATGTAATGGTCCAGCACCGAATCGATGCTTTTCACCGCTATGCCGATATGGTCCACTTTTTCCACTTCCATCCCTCCCTCTTCTTATTGTAACGCGAACAAAGCGAATCCGCTACATGTTGAGTTTCGCTGGCTTTCTGGTAAAATAGAGTTAGTTTATAGCGTAAGGAGAATCGCCTGATGAGCAATAAAAAAATCCAGAAGTTTGTCGTCTATATGATGGTCGCTGCCATGCTCGCCTCAACCCTCGCTTTTGGCCTGAGCCTGTTACTCTGAAATGAGAAATGAAAAAGTCCAACCGTGCCCGAAGGCCTGGTTGGACTTTTCGTTTATCAGACTTCCTCGCAGAATTCCTCGAACTTGCTTTGCAGATTCGTGACGACAGACATCGGATCATGCCCTTCGATTTCATGCCGGCCGACTTCAGCCACAAGCTCTCCGTCTTTCAGCAAAGCAAAAGATGGGGAAGATGGAAGATGATAATCGCCGAAATGCATGCGCGCCTGTGCTGTCGCTTCCTTGTCTTGTCCTGCGAACACTGTGACAAGATGCGTCGGACGCTTGTCATAATGCACGGCATGCGCAGCCGCCGGGCGTGCAATGCCACCTGCGCAGCCGCAGACCGAATTCACCATTACAAGAGTTGTTCCCGGGCGTTTGAAAGCCTCTTCCACATCTTCCGGAGTCCGGAGCTGCTCGTATCCGCTTGCTTCCATTTCAGAACGGGCCTGATTTGTTATATCGTCCATATAGAAATTGAAATTCATTGTCATATGTCGTACTCCCCTTTCATCTTATACGGTAATCATAGCAGTTGACGGGTCATCTTGCAAAAGCCGTACTCCCGGCTAGCTGCCGTCCTCTTTGAAAAGTTCTTCAATCGCGCCGGCAACGGTGATTTCGCCTTGCAGCAGCCGTCTTTCCAGCCGGCTGACCTCTTCCTTCCGTCCCTCTTCCGAATAAAAGATATCAAGCAGCCGGTCCTCGATCGCCGACTGGAACCAGTCTCTCGTCTGCGCTTGCCTTCTCTTTTCCCATACACCGCTCTCTTTCATCTGCTCACTGAATGAGAGAATCATATTCCATGCATCTTGCAGGCCGGTATTTTTGAGCGAAGAGACCGGCAGCGCTTTTGTTGTCCAGCCGGGCGTTGAAGGTTGCAGGAAGTGAAGAATCTGTTTATATTCACGGACCGTTTTTTTCGCGAGTCTCTCATTATCTCCGTCCGCCTTATGGACGATAATGCCATCCGCAAGCTCCATGATCCCTTTCTTCATCCCTTGCAATTCATCCCCCGCACCGGTCAGGACGAGAAGAAGGAAAAAATCGACCATGCCGCGCACGACAGTTTCGCTTTGTCCGACTCCGACCGTCTCGACGAGGATGATATCATAGCCCGCCGCTTCACAAAGAAGCATTGTCTCGCGTGTCTTCTTATGCACACCGCCAAGGGTCCCGGCGGAAGGGGAGGGACGGATGAACGCCTTAGGATGCTTAGCGAGCTGCTCCATCCTCGTTTTGTCACCGAGGATGCTGCCGCCTGTCACAGTGGAGCTTGGATCGATCGCAAGGACCGCGACCTGGTGGCCTGCTTCCGCCAGCATTAGCCCGAACGCTTCGATGAATGTACTTTTCCCCGCACCAGGGACACCCGTTATGCCGATGCGTATGCTGCGACCTGTTGCAGGCAGCAGCTCGCGCAACAGTTCCTGGCCAGCCCGCTTATCAGCCAGGTTGATGCTTTCAAGCAGCGTAATCCCCTTCGCCATATGCAGCCGTGAACCGGTATGGATCTCACGCGTAAGCCGGCCGGTATCCTCTTCACGGTTCTTTTTCCGGAATCTTTTTCGCGGAGACGCCGTCATTCCGTCATGATTGGATTCAATGCCGCCCATGACGGACATCGTGCCCTCTTTTTTTTCATTCACTCGATCACTTCCTCGTAGCCGAGCTTCCTATATATATCTTCGATCACTTTCTGTGCAGCGACTGGTATGACTGTTCCTGGTCCAAAGATGGCGCTCGCCCCATTTTCGCGGAGAAACGTATAGTCCTGTGCAGGAATGACACCGCCGACAACAATGAGGATGTCCGGCCGTCCAAGCTTCGCAAGTTCATCGCGGAGTTCAGGGACAAGTGTTTTATGCCCAGCAGCGAGCGAACTGACACCAACTACGTGGACGTCGTTCTCGACCGCCTGCCTCGCTGTCTCCTCGGGCGTCTGGAACAGAGGACCGATATCGACATCGAAGCCAAGATCGGCAAACGACGAAGCAATCACTTTCGCCCCCCTGTCATGTCCGTCCTGCCCCATTTTCGCGATAAGGATGCGCGGACGGCGGCCTTCATTTTCAAGGAACTCTTCAGCCATTCCCTTCACTTCATCAATTTCTTCCTGATTCGAGAAGTTGGAGCTGTAGACCCCGCTCACTGACCGGATGACAGCTTTATGCCGTCCCGACACCTTTTCAATTGCATCCGAGATTTCGCCGATTGTCGCACGCTCGCGGGCAGCATTGACAGACAATGCGAGCAGGTTCCCCGTGCCGCTGCGCGCCGCCTCAGTGATGGCTTCGAGGCTTCTCAGCACTGCCTCCTCATCCCTGCTTCCTTTCATACGGTTGATCCGTTCGATCTGTTTATGGCGGACCGCTGTATTGTCAATATCTAAAATATCGATCGGCTCCTCTTGCTCCAGCCGGTATTTATTCACCCCGATGATCGTCTCCGTTTTCGAATCGATCTTCGCTTGACGTTTGGCTGCCGCTTCTTCGATCTTCATTTTCGGCAAACCCGTCTCGATCGCTTTCGCCATGCCGCCGAGTTCTTCTATCTCCTGAATCAGCTCCCAAGCCTTTTCCATCAGTTGCTGCGTCAGCGACTCGACGTAGAAAGAGCCTCCCCACGGATCGATCGTCTTCGTCATGAGTGTCTCCTCCTGCAGGAATAACTGTGTATTCCTTGCGATGCGGGCAGAGAAGTCTGTCGGCAAGGCAATCGCTTCATCGAGCGCATTCGTGTGAAGCGACTGGGTATGGCCCATGGCAGCGGCGTTCGCTTCGATCAGCGTCCGGGTCACATTGTTAAACGGATCTTGCTCCGTCAGGCTCCAGCCGGATGTCTGGGAATGGGTGCGAAGCGCAAGTGATTTTGGGTTTTCCGGATTAAACGTCTGCATCATTTGCGCCCAGATCCGACGTGCCGCCCGCATCTTTGCAATCTCCATGAAATAATTCATGCCAATCGCCCAGAAGAAGGAGAGCCGCGGTGCGAATGAATCGACGTCAATCCCGGCAGCGAGCCCTGTCCGCACGTATTCAAGACCGTCCGCAAGCGTATAGGCAAGTTCGATATCTGCCGTCGCACCCGCCTCCTGCATATGATAGCCTGAAATCGAAATCGAGTTGAATTTCGGCATATGCTTGGATGTATAGGCGAAAATGTCAGCGATGATCCGCATCGACATTTCGGGTGGGAAAATGTACGTATTTCGCACCATATATTCTTTTAAAATATCATTCTGGATTGTGCCGGCAAGCTGCTCTGGCCGAACTCCCTGCTCTTCAGCCGCTACAATATAAAATGCCATGACGGGAAGCACTGCCCCGTTCATCGTCATCGAAACAGACATTTGGTCAAGAGGGATGCCGTCAAAAAGGATCTTCATATCTTCAACCGAATCTATCGCTACACCCGCTTTACCAACGTCCCCTTTGACGCGGGGATGATCGGAATCATAGCCTCTATGCGTAGCAAGATCGAATGCGACAGAGAGGCCTTTTTGTCCCATCGCAAGATTCCTGCGATAAAAAGCGTTACTCTCTTCAGCAGTTGAGAACCCAGCATACTGACGGACAGTCCATGGGCGGGCGACATACATTGTCGGATACGGCCCTCTCGTGTTTGGGGCGATTCCAGGCAAGTCCCTCAAATGCTCCGCCTCTTTGATATCCTCTTCGGAATAGTTGCGCTTCACTTCGATTCCTTCATTTGTCAGGAATGCCTCTGAGTGTTCGGAACCTTTCATGGACAAATGCATGGACTTTTGGATGTCTACTGTTTTAAAGTCAGGCCTTTTCATTGTGCATGCCTCCCCCTTTCCAGTTGTCATAGATGTCCTGGAGTTTCGCAATCCGGTCCTGCCCCTTTGTTATGAATCCGTTAAGACCTGCAGCTACCCATGCGTCCATCAGATCTCGATCATAAGCGCCTGCTGCATCAAGCATGATACCGGCTGGCTTTTCTTCGAGGACCTGACCAATGACTTGTTCTGCCAAGCCGGCGGGAGCACAGATCACTGCATAATCCGGCTTTTTGTCCGCGAGCCACTGGACTGCTTCAGCAGCATCTTGGAATAGAGGGCTCCATTCGCTTTCCAGCCCGCCGGTCATTAGGAAACCGCTGACGAAATCAGCTCTCGGTTTCACATGTTTCAAATCACCGAACATGAGAAGCACAACTTCAGGCCGGGCAGCTGCGAATTTCGATCGTATATCTTCGAAAGGCTCCGCGAAACGTCTCACTGCCGGATTGCCGGGATCATCCATAAGCGGGTAAGAGGAAGCATCTGCATACATATTCGTACCGACGAGCGGCGTTTCTGCTTTCCTGATCCGTTCTTCTCTTGATTTCCATGAATCTTGGAGGCTAGTAGCCGCAAAATATTGTTCATATCCTCCGGCTTGTTCAATTGCGAGGAATCTATCCCACGCCTGTTCCACTAACTGCTCTGTCAGCCTCTCGAGGAAATAAGAGCCAGCCGCAGGGTCATCGACTTTTTCAATATGTGTCTCATCTCTCAATACGAATTGGATATTGCGTGCATACCGGATTGAACTTGTCGAAGGTCCCGTCAACATATCATGCGGATGGACTGTGATCGAATCTGCCCCGCCGAGTATGGCGGAGAAAGCCTCATTGCCCGCACGCAGAAGGTTGACATAGGGATCGATTTTTGAATAGGAGCGCAAAGATGTCTCCGCAAGAACCGGAATAGGTTGTGCTTCTTCCCCATACGCACTTGCAAACGCTTTCCATAACAGCCGGAATGCCCGCAGTTTAGCGATCTCCATGAAAAAGTGTGTATCAATTGAGAAATGCACATAAAACCCAGAGGAAAACGCGCTGAATGATTCTGCCTTTTCTGCCTTGCCTGCAGCTATGGAAAGGGCGGCAGCTAATTCAGTAACCGCGTCTGCTCCCTCGTAGTGAACCTTTCTGACATCCGCTCCATTGGTCCTGATATGCTGGTAACCCGGCGGTACGATCCAGTCGCCTGCCTGCACGATGCCGCGTGCTTTATGCCGGTCCGCATGTTCAATGAAATCGAGCGCTTTCCAGATGGGATCGTCTTTTTCCATTTCCGTGAACTGAAAAGGATATTGCAATAATAATTTAGCGAGCGCAACAAGGTCCTGATCTGTCCATTCGAACGGTTGCATTCCGCTATAGACGATCGACTCATTGCCTTGTCTTAAAGACTCTTCAAGCTGTTGTACGAATTCGGTTCCACTTTGCGCGAACGTTTGCTGTGCAACTGTCCAGCCAGCCGTCTTCTTTCCTTCCCGGATGGATTCGGATTGCGTGGAATCATACGGCTCTGTATATAATGGCTGCAGCTCGATCCCTTCCCAAGTTGGGGTGATCAGTGTATTGAACGATTGCCCTTTCAATGATTGCTCCACAAGATCTTTCCACTTGCCGAGGTCGCCTTCAGGAAACTTCGCATTTTTCATCATATGTACCGGCAATTTGGGATTCCTCCTGCAATGTATTTTTATCTTCTCTTTTATCTCAGAAAAGTATAATTATATTCACTAGTTTACATGACTTGCGCCCTTATCGGAAGAGGATCTATGAAAAATCCCCATGACGATGATTGCCATGGGGATTTTTCTGCTTAATAGATCGATGTGTTATCTTTTGTGGTATTTTCAAGAATTCCTTTGACTCGAGCAAGGAATTGTCCAGCGATAAGCCCATCGAGTACGCGGTGGTCAAGAGATAAGCAAAGATTGACCATATCCCGTACGCCGATCATGCCGCCTTCCATGACGACAGGACGCTTGACGATCGATTCCACCTGCAGAATTGCGGCTTGCGGGTAGTTGATGATCCCCATTGACTGTACAGAACCGAATGACCCTGTATTATTGACAGTGAATGTTCCTCCCTGCATCTCGTCCGACTTCAGCTTACCTGTGCGCACCTTAGTTGCCAGCTCATTGATCTCACGTCCGATCCCTTTGATCGTCAATTCATCGGCATGCTTGATGACTGGCACGTAGAGGGCGTCTTCCGTCGCAACAGCAATTGAGATGTTGATGTCTTTCTTCTGGATGATCTTGTCACCCGCCCACATGGAATTCATCATCGGGAATTCCTTAAGCGCTTGCGCGACCGCTTTCACGAAGAATGCGAAGTAGGTCAGGTTGAAGCCTTCCTTCTGTTTGAAATTTCCTTTTAGTGAATCGCGGTAGCTGACCAGATTGGTCACATCCACTTCCACCATCGTCCATGCATGCGGCGCCTCGTGTTTCGAACGCAGCATATTTGCAGCGATTGCACGGCGGACGCCTGTTACAGGAATTTCCACATCTCCCGGAGACACTGGAACCGGCGCAGCTTCCTTCTTCGCAGGACTTGCAGCCGGTGCAGCACTTTGGACCGGTTGCGCTGTTGAGCTGGACGAAGAGCTGGACGAAGATTCCTCTTGCGCTGGAGCAGCCGGAATTTCACCGCTTTCAATGATTTGCATCAGATCTTTCCGCGTGATGCGACCGTCTTTTCCAGAACCTGAAACAAGTGAAAGATCGATATCATTTTCTTGAGCCAGGCGCAAGACGGCTGGGGAGAAGCGTCCCGAAGCCGCCCCTTTCTGCTGTTTCAAAGGAGAGGCTGGCTTTTTAGATCCTGCTGCCGGCATTTCGTTAGCTGGCTCTTCCTTGGCAGGAGCAGCTTCTGGCTTTGCTTCACCGCCGCCCTCCGTTTCGATCGTGCAGACAATGACGCCGACTTCAACGGTTTCTCCCTCTTTAACGATGATTTCCTTAATTGTCCCTTCGAAAGATGAAGGGATTTCCGCTGTCACTTTATCTGTATTGACTTCAGCAAGCGGATCGTATTTATTTACATGGTCGCCTGGTGCGACGAGCCATTTTTCAATTGTGCCTTCGGTGACGCTTTCACCGAGTTTCGGCATCTCAATATTTTCAACAGCCATTTGGATCGGACTCCTTCCGGTTTAGAATTCCGCTAGTTCGCGGGCAGCCTTTTCAACTTTGTCCGGATTCACCATGAAGAATTTCTCCATTGTCGGAGCGTAAGGCATAGCAGGGATATCCGGGCCGGCAAGACGTTTGATCGGTGCATCCAGATCGAACAGGCAATGTTCCGCGATGATGGCGGATACTTCGCTCATAATGCTTCCTTCCAGATTGTCTTCTGTCACGAGGAGCACTTTTCCTGTCTTGGATGCAGCTTCGATGATCGCTTCCTTGTCGAGTGGATAAACTGTCCGCAGATCGAGGATATGCGCGGAAATCCCATCTTCCGCCAGGCGCTCAGCTGCCTGCAATGCGAAGTGGACGCAAAGTCCGTAGGTGATGATTGTAATATCTTCGCCCTCGCGTTTCACATCGGCTTTGCCGATTGGCAGGACATACTCCTCCTCAGGCACTTCGCCTTTGATAAGCCGGTATGCACGTTTATGCTCGAAGAATAGAACCGGATCGTCGTCGCGGATTGCCGCTTTTAAAAGACCTTTCGCGTCATATGGTGTCGATGGGATGACGACTTTGAGTCCAGGTGTGCTGGCGAACATAGCTTCAACAGACTGCGAGTGGTACAGTGCTCCGTGGATACCGCCTCCAAATGGGGCACGGATTGTCAGCGGGCAAGACCAGTCATTATTGGAACGGTAACGGATCTTTGCCGCTTCGGAGACAATCTGATTGACAGCAGGCATGATGAAGTCTGCGAACTGCATCTCGGCGATAGGCCGCATGCCGTACATGGCTGCACCGATTGCAACACCGGCAATCGCAGATTCTGCAAGCGGCGTGTCAAGCGCACGGTATTCGCCAAATTGGTCATACAGACCTGTCGTCGCTTTGAAGACGCCCCCCTTGCGGCCGACATCTTCCCCTAGAACAAAGACATTCTCGTCCCGCTCCATCTCTTCCTTCATCGCGAGGGTGATCGCATCAATATATGAAAGGACTGCCATCACTTGTCTCCCCCTTCCTCTTTATATACATGGAGAAGCGCATAGTCAGGTTCCGCATACGGCGCCTGCTCCGCATATTCTGTCGCCTCGTTGACGGATTTCATGACTCTGTCATCAATTTCCTTCGCTTTCTCTTCATCCATCACTCCGGCTTCTTTCAAATAGACCGCGAATTTTGGAAGCGGGTCCAGCTTACGTTCTTCCGCCAGCTCCTCAGGATCCCGATATAGACGGTGGTCATCGTCGGAGGAATGAGCTGTCAGACGGTAGCACACCGCTTCCACAAGGCTTGGGCCTTCGCCGCTTCGTGCACGGTCAGCCGCTTCTTTCACGACTTTGTACACTTCCAGCGGATCTGTTCCGTCCACCGTGACACCCGGCATGCCATAACCTACAGCCCGGTCTGCCACATGCTCGCACGCAAGCTGCTTTTCCAAAGGTACGGAAATCGCATACTTATTGTTTTCAACCATGACGACAGTCGGCAATTTATGGACGCCTGCAAAGTTCATTCCTTCATGGAAATCACCTTGGTTGGAAGAACCTTCGCCAAGTGTCACGAATGTGATGAAATCTTCGCCTTTCATTTTCGCTGCAAGCGCTGCTCCTACTGCATGAGGCAATTGGGTCGTAACAGGCGAGGATCCGGTCAAGATCCGGTTTTTCCGTTGACCGAAGTGGCCTGGCATCTGCCGACCGCCGGAGTTCGGGTCTTCCGCTTTTGCGAATGCAGAGAGCATAAGATCTTTTGGCGTCATGCCGAAATGCAGGACGACACCCATATCACGGTAGTAAGGAGCAATCCAGTCCTTTTTATTGTCAAGCGCGAATGCTGCGCCGATTTGTGCCGCTTCCTGCCCCTGGCAAGAGATGACGAACGGAATCTTTCCTGCACGGTTCAGAAGCCACATACGCTCATCAAGCCTGCGAGCCATGAGCATTGTTTCATACATGTGAAGAACGTCTTCATTAGAAAGTCCAAGCTCTTCATGACGAGATTTAGCCATTTTTTCAATATCCCCCTTCTAACTGATGCCGATTTTCCGGCATTGCTTACATATGGATCGCTTTTCCGTCAACGGCCAGCGCCGCTTCTCCCATAATTTCGGATAAAGATGGGTGAGGATGCACAGTCATAGCGACCTCCCACGGAGTTGCATCCAGAACCATGGCAAGACCTGCCTCTGAGATCAAATCTGTGACATGCGCCCCGATCATATGTACACCGAGTATGTCATCCGCGTTCTTGTCTGCAATGATTTTCACAAAACCATCGGCATTCCCATTGACGAGTGCCTTGCCGATCGCAGCGAACGGGAATTTGCCGACTTTCAATTCAAAGCCGCGCTCTTTCGCCTGTGCTTCCGTGAGGCCGACGCTTGCCGCCTCGGGACTCGAGTAGATGCAACGAGAAATGTTGACATAATCAAGCGGATGCGCATCATGTCCTGCGATATGCTCAACAGCTGCAATCCCTTCGTGTGAAGCGACATGTGCGAGCTGGAGGCCGCCTATACAATCGCCGATCGCATAAATATGGCTCTCTTTCGTCTGGTAGGTCGGCTTTGTTTTGATGTAGCCTTTTTCAGTTTCAATTTCCGTATTCTCAAGTCCGATGCCTTCGATGTTCGCCTGCCGCCCTACGGAAACAAGCATTTTTTCTGCTGTGAATTCCTTTGTTTCGCCATTGATATCTGCAGAAATTGTTACAGAACCTTCCGCTTTCTGAAGCGTTTCCGGCATCACTTTCGCTCCGACCGCAAAGTTGATCCCTTTCTTTGTAAGGAGTTTTTTCATTTCCTTAGAGATATCCGCGTCTTCGGTAGGCAGAATCCGATCGGCATATTCAATGACAGTCACTTCCACACCGAAATCATGCAGCATCGATGCCCATTCGATTCCGATGACGCCGCCGCCGACAATGATGATCGACTTCGGCAAGCTCTCCATCTGAAGGGCACCGTCGCTCGACATGATCTGTTTCTCATCAAGTTCCAGGCCGGGCAAGGTGCGCGGACGCGAACCTGTTGCAATGACAAGGTTCTTAAGGATCAGCATCTCATTCTCTTCACCGTTGTTCATCTCGACCGAGATTGTCCCCGGCATCGGTGAAAAGATGGATGGGCCAAGCATGCGTCCTGTCCCTTCATATACATCGATCTTTCCTTTTTTCATAAGAGCCTTCACGCCATTATGCAGCTGCTCAATAATTTTCCCTTTGCGTTCCTGGACCCGGGCGAAATTAAGTGTGGCACCTGATGTATCTACTCCGTAACCGGCTGCCTCTTCTTTCGCGAGACGGTATACTTCCGCACTTTTCAGCAATGCCTTGCTCGGTATGCATCCTTTATGCAGGCAAGTTCCGCCTAGATTCTCTCTTTCGACAAGAGCAGTTTTCAAGCCGAGTTGAGCTGATCTGATTGCAGCTACATATCCACCTGTGCCTCCGCCGAGGATCACTACGTCATATTCCTGTGCCATAGATAGATGGCCTCCTTCGACTATCCATCACGATGGATAGGTTTTTGCTTGTTCTTCACCGGAAAGGACCCGCATGGCTCCTTCCGCCAGCGCCTGGAGTTCGTCTTCACCAGGGAAAACGGCGACCTCCGCAATCCAGCCGATTCGTTCAATGATCGAGTCGATATAGTCTTTACCGTACGCAAGTCCGCCTGTCAGCAGGATCGCATCCACTTTCCCGCCTAGTACAGCGGCCGCACTGCCAATCTCTTTTGCAACCTGGTACGCCATGGCCTCATAAACGAGGGCTGCCTGTTCGTCACCTTTTGCAATGCGTTTTTCAACAGCTACCGCATCGTTTGTGCCTAGATAGCCGACAAGGCCTCCTTTGCCGACGAGTTTCGTCATCAGCTCATCCTTATAATGCATGCCGGAATAACATAAGTCGATCAAATCTCCAGCCGGAACTGTCCCCGCGCGCTCTGGACTGAAAGGACCGTCACCATGCAGACCGTTGTTGACATCTACGACACGGCCATATTCATGGACGCCGACGGTTATACCGCCGCCCATATGCACCACGATCAGACGCAGCTCATCATAGCGCTTTCCCGCCTGTTTGGCGTACCGCCTTGCGACTGCCTTCTGGTTCAGGGCATGGAAGATCGATTTCCGTTCAATTAGCGGAAATCCGGAAATGCGGGCAACCGGCTGCATTTCATCCACGACGACCGGATCGACAATGAACGCCGGGATGGACAATTCCGATGCGATTTCATCAGCCAAAATGCCCCCGAGATTCGAAGCGTGCTGCCCTGAATATCCTTTGCGCAAATCAGCGATCATCTCTTCGTTAACCGCATATGTCCCGCCGGATATGGGGCGGAGCAGGCCGCCCCGTCCGCAAACCGCATCTAGGCTCGATGTTTCAATGCCGTTTTCTTCAAGTGCTGCGAGAATGGCTTCCTTTCTGAATGCGTATTGATCAATAATGGAAGGATAGCGTGCAATCACTTCTGCTGGATGCCGCATAGTATTTTCCATTACAAGAGTTCCGGCGGCATAGACGCCAATTTTCGTTGATGTGGATCCTGGATTGATCACCAGGACATGATAATTTTGTTCTGGCATGCCCATACCGTCCTTTGTGCTTGACTGCTTTTTTTATTTTCTGCGTGATAAAACGCTTTTTTCCGTTTGCAAGAATTGGCTTCGCGATTTAGCTACTCGTGCGATACGCTCTTCCGCAAGGCGGTCTGCCGCTACGTACGATGGCACGCCATCACGTTTCGAAATTGCAAAAATCTGCTCGATCGTCTCATAGATGCCTGCTACACGCTTCATAGCACGGTCATGATTATAGCCGTCAAGCTCATCGGCAACATTGATGACGCCCCCTGAGTTGATGACATAGTCCGGCGCATAGACGATACCCATTTCATGGATCTGATCGCCATGTTCTGGATTCTTCAATTGGTTGTTTGCTGATCCCGCAATGACTTTTGCTTTCAATTGTGGAATCGTTTCATCGTTGATAATGGCACCAAGGGCACATGGAGCGAAGATGTCCGCTTCTTGTGAATAGATTTCGTCGACTTCAACAGCTTCCGCGCCAAATGCATCCACTGCACGCTGGACAGCTTCTTTGTTAATGTCTGTGACAATCAATTTCGCGCCTTCTTCATGCAAGTACTCGCAAAGTGTATAAGCGACATTTCCTACGCCTTGTACCGCAATAGTCTTCCCTTCTAGGGAATCACTGCCGAACGCTTCTTTCGCAGCCGCTTTCATGCCGCGATATACGCCGAATGCCGTTACCGGGGACGGATTGCCCGAAGAACCGAATTCAGCGGAGACGCCTGTTACATAATCCGTCTCAAGGTGGATGAGGTTCATATCCTCTTCAGTTGTACCAACATCCTCAGCAGTGATATAACGGCCGTTCAAGCCTTCGATGAAACGTCCGAATGCACGGAACAGCTCAGGGTTCTTGTCTTTCTTCGGATCTCCCATGATGACTGTCTTTCCGCCTCCAAGGTTAAGGCCTGCTGCCGCATTCTTATATGTCATGCCTTTTGCAAGGCGAAGTGCGTCCTCGATCGCTTCTTCTTCCGAAGCATAAGTCCACATGCGCGTACCGCCAAGCGCAGGTCCGAGAGTTGTATCGTGAATCGCGATGATCGCTTTAAGTCCGGATGTCTTATCTTGGCAGATGACAAGTTGTTCGTAATCGCTGTTTTCCATATACTTGAATAGTTCCATTTGTAATTCCTCCTAAGATGGTGTTTATTTTATTGAGCAAAGAATCGCCAGTGCAAGTGAGTACAGTTTACTTTCCATACTATCCGAACGCGATGTAAGCACAATGGGTGCTCTGGCCCCTTCAATGACAGCGCCGACTTTTGCGTTCGCAAAGTACATCAGTGATTTATAGAGGATGTTTCCAGCCTCGATGTCCGGGACAAGAAGAATATCGGCATTTCCTGCTGTAACGCTTTCAATCCCTTTATGGCTTGCCGCTTCAACGGAAACCGCATTATCGAGAGCAAGCGGGCCATCGATGATGCAATCTGTGATTTGGCCTCGCTGGTTCATGACGACCAGTGCTGCTGCATCCATTGTAGGCTGCATGGCAGGATTGACAGTTTCAATTGCGGCAAGCGGTGCAACAATCGGCTTATCAACTCCGCATGCATGGGCTACCCGTACCGCGTTCCGCGCAATTTGCGCTTTCTCCGTAAGATCTGGCGCAATATTCATGGCTGCATCCGTTACGAACAGCAGCCGGTCATACCCTTGCACTTCGAACGCGGCAACATGTGACAAAGTTTTCTCCTTGCGCAATCCATATTCCTTATGGAGAACTTCCCGCAGGATCACGGCGGTCGGCAAGTTCCCTTTCATAAGAACATGCGCCTTTCCTGCGGAAACAGCTTTCACGGCCTTCTCCGCTGCTTCCTTGTCACTTTTGCTGTCCAATATCTTCACTGAATCGTTTTGCTTTAGTTCTGTGAAGGCTGCATCGATCAGCCGCGTGATTTCCGTTTCATCGCCAAAAAGGAGAAATGACGCAAGTTCCTTTTCAAGTGCCAGGTGAACGGCTCCGAGTACCTCTGGATCAGTTGCCGCGGCTACCGCAACAACTGGTCTTGCATCTGGGCAAACTGCCTTTTCTAGAAGTGAATCCAAAGTCTGCACTGCCGGGATCCCCCTCTCATATCAATTTGTGCTTTTCCAGCTTGTAATAAAGGGAACGAAGGGAAATGCCTAACCGTCTTGCGGCAAGTGATTTGTTGCCTCCGTTTTCTTCAAGCACCTTTCCAAGCACAGATTTTTCATATTCGTCCATAATGGAGGCGAGAGTACTCTTTTCAGGCAATTTCTCGGTCTCCTGTTTGGCGGTATTTGAAAACAGTGATTTTCGGATGTCGTTTTCTTCTATGACCGTCGTTCCTGATTTCATATAGATCATCGCCCTGCTCAGGACATTTTCAAGCTCCCGCACATTACCAGGCCAATCGTATTGACAGAGGCTCTCCAAAGCGCCTTCCGAAATTTGCTCCACGCTCATCCCGAATTCCTGGTTCAGCTTTCCGAGCAGGCGTCCTGCGATCTCCGGTATATCTTCTTTACGAGCACGGAGCGGCGGTATGTGGATGGAAAGCCGATTCAATTGGTAATAGAGCTCTTCATTGAAGAAACCATCAGCCATCGCCTTTTCAAGGTTCATGGAGCTACCTGCTATCAGGCGGACGGCAATTTTTTTCCCGTTTCTGCATATTCCTTCTCTTAAGCAGCGGACAAGTTCAGCCTGGACATATTCCGGCAAGTCCGTCACTTCATCGAGGAATAGAGTACCGCTCCCTGCGAGCAACCCTTCTTCGGGCAAGCCGGAATGTGTTTCCTCGGCATTGCCAAACAGTTCCGTTTCCATAAGATCCGGATCGATTACACTGCAATTCACCCGGATGAATTCTTTCTCTTTCCGCTTTCCGCCAGAGTGGATTACATGGGCGAACAACTCTTTGCCCGCACCCTGCTCGCCTCTGAGGAGAACGGGCACTTCGGATTTCGATGCGACTTTCGCCTGTTCAACCGCAAGGATGATTTCAGATGAAGTTCCGTTAATGTCTGAAAACGTATACGTCGATTCAAGCTTGCGGATGATTGAATGCGCCCAATCAAGTTCCCGCATCAGTGATCGCATTTCAGTGATATCATGGATCACCCCGACACTTCCGATTAGATCTTTCCCGACGATGATCGGAGCAACATTGACAATCACATCACGGTTTCCTTCCCCGATCCGCATATTCACGCCACGGACCGGCTTACCTGTCTCCAGTACTTTCATATGGATACTTTCACCTTCGTTGATATCGACGGTCGCAGGTTTTCCGATCACTTCGTCTTCTGAAAGCCCGGTGATTCGCGTATATGCCGGATTCACCAGAATGCCGTTCCCTTTTTCATCGACTACAGAAATCGCATCATCGCTCGAATGGATGATCGCTTCCAGAAGCGTTTTCACTTGCCGCAAATCGGTAATTTCTTCCGCCAGTTTTACAGCTTCCGAAATATCCTTGAAAACGGCAAACGCCCCAATCCTTTCTCCTTTTTCAGTAAGGATCGGAAAACGGGAACTGACAATTTTAAGCCCGTTCGGAAGTGTGAGTTCGTTATTCAATTCCGGTTCGCCCGTTTCGAATACCCGGACGAGTTTACTATCGGGAATCAGTTCGGCAATCGGCCTGCCGATAGCATTCCCCGCGAGCACACCAAGCATCCTGCAAGCGCTTTCATTGATGAAATCAATAGCTCCGGACTTATTGATCCCAATCATCCCTTCATCGAGTGAATCGAAGATCAGCCGCTGTTTATGTATCTGGTTTTTGATCTGGTCAAAAAACCGATTGTTCTCTTCCAGCGAACGGACGAGAAGATTTGCGACTGTTCCAGGTATGATCAGTGTACCTTCCGCTTTCTTTTTCATCAGCTCCGGAAACACAGCACGGTCTCCTGTGACATCGAATACAATTTGAATGTCTTCTGCAAGGAACTCCGTCCAGTCGGATCCGCAAGAAATACCTTTTTGTTTTGCGGAGACGAGCCCAGGAGCGTTTGCGTCTTTATCGACAATGGCCTTTACGGTCATGAGTTCCGATCTGTCCAATAGATCCAATAAGACGGAGCCTCCTTCGCCAGCCCCGACGATAAGAACGTTTTGCAAGGATGTTCAAACTCCTTTAATATGAATGCAATCTTTTGCAAATCCATATTCATCATACACCATTCTTCGCACCTTGACAATAATTGTTGACGCTGTAAAATTGAACTCGGTAAGGAGTTGTTCATAATGGCCCGATTAGCGGCATTTATCGTCCTTCTCATTCCCGGAATTGCAGCTGCTACAGGCATAAAATTGATGAGAGATTCTCTTTTCGGTATTCTTTTTAAGCCATTCCCTTTTATTTGGCTTCAATTCCTCGTCGGTTTTTTGTTGTTTGCGGCAGGACTAGGGTTTTTCGCCGGTTTTTTGCTTCGACGGGATCGTCGGAAGGGACGGGTAGCAGAGCGCTTCAAAGATAAATGATCTAACGTACTGAAAAAGGACATGACAAGCTTTTGCTTGTCATGTCCTTTTCAATCTATTCCAAAAAACGTTCAGGATAATCGGTGATCCAGCCGGATACGAACGATTTTGCATCCGGAATGAACCCCTCCTTCCCATTGACCCCGTACATACGGAGCGGCTTGCCGCTGCTGATCAGAATATCCCTCGCACCGTCCTTCCATAGGCGTTTATGGAAGTGCAGACTGTCCGCCGCCGTAAATACACCTTCCCTTACAGATTCCAGCTGCTTCTTTTTCAGCAAGAGAGCCGTCTCCATTGCTTGATCAAGTTCCTTTACCTGCTCAAGAAGGCAGTAGTCGAACGAAGAAATATGCACTTCATCCAGCAAATTTGCTAAGTGAAGGATTGCCGGAAGAGAGTCCGGCCTCTCCGCCACCCCTTCTTTTAACTCAATATTGAGTGCCAAGTGGTGCAACAGACAAAAAGAGACCGCTTCCTGCAGCGACGGGATTTTGCTGCCGAACAAACGCCTTCCGAACCGCTTGCCAACCCGGATAAGCGTAAGTTCTTCCCAGGTCAGCCGGGAAACTTCAATCGGTTTCCCTGCAACCCTTTGCAAAGTCGGGTCATGCAGTACAACAGGAACACCATCAGAAGTCAGTTGTACATCAAGTTCAATACCGTCCGCCTGCACGTCTGCAGCTTTCTGAAAAGCCGCCAGCGTATTCTCGAAACATTTGGCCGAAGCACCGCGATGCGCAAAGACGAGAGGTCTAGACATTGAGCACATCATCTATCATTTCGAATGTTCCGGTTGCAATTTTAGTAAGAGTGGTCGATTTTTGTCCTATAGACAGCACAACTCCAGGATAGGCCTCTTTAGAAATAAAAATCTTCGGAGGCTCGGCATCTCGCATCTTTCTCATTCCATGCTGGATTTCCCTGTCGAGTTCGAACATTTTCTCATAAGCCGCGCCAATCGATTCCTGCATTTTTTCCAACGCGTCCCTTTGTTCAGCTTTCAAACCAGCTGGATTGACCCCTTCGAATTTCGAAACATGTTTCTCCAGCTGGCTCGTTGTCCCTTGAACCTCTTTCAATTCTATAGCTAGATGCTGGATCTCTTTGTAGATCAAGTCCTTGTCAATCCCGGATGCTGAGAGATGTGTCAGCCGTTCGTGCTGATTGCCGGCATATGCGCATTCGATACTATACAGCGCTTCGATGCGGCCGCCGATAATTTTACCTTGATTGGTATCCACAGCCACTCTTTCTGCAACAACATGGGATCCGAAAATATAAAGGCCTACATGAATGGTTTGGGCGAACATTTTACAGTCATTTGCATGTTTGATATAAATATCGCCTTTCGCCTCAATAATCGACATTCCCCCGCCAAACACGCCGCCTTTGATATACAGATCTCCATCAGACGAGCAGATCTCCTTTGAATTGGTGACTCCTTCACTTCCTTCGATTGAAATGTCTCCAGTAGCTTTGACAGAATAACCAGCAAGCACTGTTCCCATTACCCGGACGGCACCGTCAAACGTGATGGAACCTGTTTCGGGTCCGACATCACCATTAATGACGAGCTGAGGGTTGACACTCACAAGATTTCCTTCAATAAAGTCAAGCGCCCCGCCCCGGCTTGCCCTCAGAACAATTTTTTGGCCCTCCTGCACTTCAAAGACGGACTTCCTGTCGTATTCAAGGAACGCATCACTTCCCCGCTGGGCTGGTATTTCGTGCCCGAACACATCAATTCCTGGGATCCCTTCTTGCGGAGGCACTTTTTCACCAAGCCATTGTCCTTGCTCGATCGGGGTCACAAAATTCATATCATAATAATCTGCAGAACCGTCTTCCTTGATCAAGGGTTTCCGTTCCGGCTTTTCGATATAGGTAATGACGGCATCTTCCCCTCGTAACGGTTCACGGCCAACAGCAGCTGTGATGGCTGATCCAGGCAGGAAAGTGACTTCGCTTAGGTCTTGCCTGCCGAAAGCGATCCCTCTTTCGTCTAGTTCGTAAGAAGCTTGCGCTAGGATCTCTTCGCGTCGGGATAGGAAATCCTCCAACGTCACATTGAAGGTGATTTCCGCTTTTAATTTATCTGGTGATATGTCAATTTCAATTTCCGGGATGTATATTCCGATTTGATGCTCTTCCCCGACTTCCGTAAGCGCTTTCCTAAGAGCAGGAAACGATTCAATCTTCAAACGAGGGTGCTGCCTTGTGATCAGGTCGAAGGATTTCATCGGGTAGCCGCCTTTTTTTAAACGAAGGAACACTATTTGTTCCTCTGTGATGTACACATCAAAAAAATCATTTTGGACAAGCATGACAGCTCCACCTCCTATCGCTCTTTTCATTATAGTCTATTTATACGACTATTTGGATAGGCGGAAGGATGCAATGATGCTAGCAGGAACCTTGCCAAAAAGAAAAGCTCCCCTTCACGCCGCGATGCGTAAAACAGAGCTTTGAGCAGTATTAGCAAGCCATATGTTCAATTCGGATTTTATCGGCGATCATTGCAATGAATTCTGAATTCGTCGGCTTGCTCTTTAAGTGATGTACCGTATAGCCAAATGTTTTTGAGATGACATCGTAATTTCCACGGTTCCACGCCACTTCGATCGCATGCCGGATCGCCCGCTCGACGCGTGATGGTGTTGTTTTATATTTCTCAGCGATATCTGGATATAGGATTTTTGTAACTGAGCCCAAAAGCTCAACATCCGTATAGACCATCTGGATTGCTTCGCGGAGGAAGGCATACCCCTTTATATGAGCTGGGACTCCGATTTCTTTGATGATGGAGGTGATTGTCGTATCAAGCATCTTCTGGTTCATTACCCCTTCTTCGGATACTGTTTGGGTTTTCATTTGAAGCTGCTGGCCGACGGGCTTATTTGTCCCCGCCACTTGGAAGATCTGCGTGACGAGCCGGTCAAGTTCAAACGGCTTCAACATGAAATAGGATGCCCCGAGACTCGCCGCCTGGCTCATGACATCTTCCTGTCCGAATGCAGTTAACATGATGACATGCATTCCCGATAAGTTATAATCCGACTGAATTGTCTCCAGGACAGCAATCCCGTCAAGATGCGGCATGATGATATCAAGCAACAAGATATCGGGTTTCTTTTCGCTCAGCATCGATAAACAGACTTTTCCATTATGCGCCGTCCAGATGACTTCGAATTCCTGCTGCTGTTCCAAAAAAGCCTGCATGGTGCGGACGAGTTCCTTGTTATCGTCAGCAATTGCGATTTTCACCTTTTCCATTCCTTTAACCTCCAATAATTTACCTTCTTATAGTTTATCGACTGTTCTTAAAGGATTTTCGACAAAACCGCTGGAATTCCTTTCTAAAACTAAAAAATGAAACTTATGAATTACGGTTTCCCTATATTTCGACTAACTTCGCTGAACATAAAAAACATGAAGCCGAATCCTTATCGGATCGGCTTCATGTTTTCGTTTTATTTTTCGCCACCGCGCATGGTGACCAGGAAGAGACCAGCACCCTTCTTCGGCTCATCGACGAACATATGGGTGACGGCCCCAACAAATTTTCCATCTTGAATTACCGGACTGCCACTCATACCTTGGAGGATTCCTCCAGTTTTCGTCAATAAAGCGGTATCCGTCAAGATAAATTGGAATTGTTCAGGCTCCACTTTCGTGATTTCGATTTGGAAGGATTCCACTTCGGTCCCTTTTACCGTCGTATAGATCTCTGCATTGCCGACAGTTAGTTCCGCTGGCTGCATAATCTCAAGCGGTTCGGCTAAAACTTTCTGGTAAGCGCTATTCCATGCGCCAAAAATGCCGTACACGCCATTCGATCGGATTGTTCCCAAATAATCTTCGTCCTTCACAATTGAAGAAATCTTATATCCTGGAGTGCCCGGCAAACTTTTCTTGATCTGTTCAATTTCTGAAAGATAGATGGCTCCATTCTTGAAGGAGGGTGGAGACTTTAATGAGCTGTCGACGATTTGATGTCCTAGTGCTCCATACGTCCCTTTCTGAGGATCCACATATGTTAAGGTCCCTGTCCCTTCCGTCCGGTCTTTCAGAAACGGAAGGATACGTTTAAAGGCATTCGTGTCTGCCACTAATGCGTTTTCTTCACCGCCGCTTGAAACGATCACGCGTACTTGATCTTTTTGCACTTCAGGCAAAATTGTCTCAAGATCCTTAAGCGCCTTTATCTCTTTGCCGTCCAGTTTTTGGACCGAATCGCCAGCCCTGAGCCAGACATTGTCGCCGACTGACACATCATTCGTGACGAAAACACCTGTCAGATCCATTTGGATTCCAATGGATTGCCCCATCGGGATCACTGATTCGCTGCCCGCTGCAGCCTCATGTCCAAACGGCAATAAAATGAAAAACGCGGCCAGCACTGCGGTCAGCATACTTCGTCTATTCCGCTCCATAGTTCACCTCCTCATTTAACGTACTAATGGTATGTCCGTTCACCGAAATGTTATAAGAGGTAAATCGAGCAAAAGCGGCTTACTGCAGTGCTGTATATAGATTTGGAAAATACATCCTGGCCTTTCGCTGCAACCATACATGGTCTGAAACATAAAAAACGCACATACTAAAATGTATGTACGCCAACTACGCAAGCCGGAATATTTTTTTCCTGTTTTCCGCCAGCTTCAGCAATTCATCTGCATGCTGCAATGTCAATTCCGTGATCTCAGCGCCAGACAGCATCCTTGACAATTCTTTAATGCGGTCCATGCCTGTTATTTCATTTATGTCTGTCAGCGTCCTGTCATCTTTTACATCTTTTTTGATCAGGTAGTGATGATCCGCCATCGCCGCGACTTGCGGAAGATGCGAAATGCATAGCACTTGGGAATGGGTCGCAATCATTGCGATCTTTTCAGCAATCGCTTGGGCAACCCGGCCACTGACCCCCGTATCCACCTCGTCAAAAATGATCGATGTGACTCCCTGGTGTTTAGAAAATATTGTCTTAAGCGCAAGCATGACACGGGATAACTCTCCGCCAGAAGCGATTTTTACAAGCGGCTTCAGCGGCTCCCCTACGTTGGTTGAGATGTAAAAGGCCACTTCATCATATCCGTTTGCATCAAATGCACCGTTCGCTTTACGCAAGATCTGAACATCAAATGTCGACTTTTCCATATAAAGCTCTTTCAGCTGCTCCGCGATGCTTGATTTTAACCGTTCTGCGGCTTCTTTGCGAATAACGGACAACTCATTCGCCTCTACGTCCAAGTCTTGTTTGATCTGCTCGAATTTATCCTGCTCTTCTCCCAGGCGTTCATCCCTATTCAGGAGACGGTCAAGTTCATCGGCAATTTTATCTCTGTAAATCATTATATCTTCAACTGATGCGCCGTATTTTCTTTTTAAAGAGACAAGTAAAGCTAATCGGCTTTCCACGATATCCAGACGGCCTGGATCAAATTCCATCCCATCAATAATACTCTTCAGCTCATGTGCTGTATCTTGAAGCGTATAAAAACTTGTGGCGACTGATTCCGAGTAGGCGCCAAGCGATGTATCGATAGAAGCTGCGTCTTCCAGATCGCTCATGGCGGAACCGACCCAGTCAAGAGCATGATTGTCAGCACTTATGGAATCGTACGCCGTATTCAGTCGCTCGAACAAGCGGTTGAAGTGCTGGAGTTTGCGCTTCTCATCTTCCAGCTCCTCCTCTTCGCCAATAACAAGAGACGCTGCATCAATTTCGTTTAACTGAAACGTATACAGATCGATCCGCTGAGCGGCTTGCTGATCATTTTCCGCCATATTATCGAGCTTCCGTTTCAGCTTGATATAGGAATCATATAGCTCCGTGTAACTTGCCATCGCAAGGCGAAGCGATTCCCCCGCAAATTGGTCAAGAAGATTGATGTGCCGTTTTTCCAGCATCAGTTCCTGATTATCATGCTGTCCATGGATATCAATGAGCTGGGAGCCGATTTCACGCAGGATGCCGATTGTCACCAGCTTTCCATTGACACGGCAAGTGGATTTGCCGTTGCTGTTGACGTCTCTCCTCAATATCAGCGTACCCTCATCATGTTCTATGCCGAACTCCTGCAGCTTCTCAAGCACAGGATGGTTAGCCTCCTCGACTGTAAACAGCCCTTCCAGTTCAGCTTTCCGGGCTCCGTGGCGGATGAATTCCTGCGATCCCCTTCCGCCTGCAAGCAGCTGGACGGCATCAATGATTATGGATTTCCCCGCACCGGTCTCTCCCGTCAATACAGTAAGACCATCCTCAAATGTCACTTCAAGATGATCAATAATGGCGAAATTGCGAATAGATAATTCACGTAACATTGAAGTCTTCCCCCTTTCGCGTTTGAGATGCCAGGCATTTACACCTAGATCATCGCGAGAAGCTTCTCCTTCACTTCTGCCGCGACTTGCTCATTTCGGCAAATGATCATGCATGTATCATCACCGCAGATGCTTCCGAGCATGTCTTCCCACGGCAGATTATCGATCAACGAACCGACGGCATGGGCGTTTCCCGGCATTGTCTTCAAAACAATAAAATGACCCGCGTTGTCAATGCTGATAAAAGCATCCGAAAGCATACGGCGGAGTTTGTCTTCTGTGTTGAATTTATTCACTTGCGGCAGGCTGTATTTATAACGGCCGTCTTGTAGCGGCACTTTGATAAGATGCAGTTCTTTGATATCACGTGACACAGTCGCCTGTGTGACATCCACGCCTGCACTTTTTAGCTTTTCGACGAGCTGGTCCTGTGTCTCGACTTCCTGGGCCGTGATGATATCACGGATGCGGATGTGCCGCTGTCCTTTATTCAATCCTATCACTCCGTTGAAAAAAAGATATAGTTCTCTATATTTGCATTGAAAAACGCGCATTATTTTGCGCGTTCTGTCAGTTCCTCATGGCTGCTTGCGATCAATGCTTTAAAATCATCTGACGTAAACGGATTGCCGGCTTCTTTGACGGACTGCAGATGGAAGAGGAATTCAATATTCCCTTCCCCGCCTGTAACAGGGGAAAAGGAAATGCCTTTCAGAGTGAACCCTTGTTCGACCGCCATGGCTGCAACCCGCTGAAGCACTTCCAGGTGGACAGCCTTGTCCCTGACGATCCCTTTTTTGCCCACCTTTTCCTTGCCCGCTTCAAACTGGGGTTTGACCAAAGCGATCACATCGCCGTCTTCTTCCAGAATCAACTTCAAGTTTGGGAAAATAAGTGATAAAGAGATGAAGGAAACATCAATTGTCGCAAATGAAGGGGTACCCATTGTAAACTGCCCCGCTTCCACATGCCGGAAGTTAGTCTTCTCCATCACGGTCACCCGTGGATCTTGCCGGATCTTCCAGGCGAGCTGATTTGTACCCACATCAAGAGCATAGCAGTGGGCTGCCCCATTCTGCAATGCACAATCGGTGAATCCTCCTGTCGAAGAGCCGATATCCAGGACGTTTTTTCCATCTACGCTCACATCGAAGACCTCTAGCGCCTTTTCCAGTTTGAGGCCGCCGCGGCTCACATATTTCAGCGCATTCCCTTTGATGACGAGCGGCGAAGAAAGGGCGATCTTCTCCCCAGGTTTATCAAGACGCAGGTCTCCTGAATAGACAAGACCTGCCATGATGGACCGTTTCGCCTGTTCCCGCGTTTCTGACAATCCGCGCTGGACGAGGAGGACATCGACCCGTTCCTTCGGTTCTTTCGTCATACCGTTTCCCTTTCCGTCCGCTGTTTCTCTATGGACGTTTTCATCATAGAAGCAAGGTGATCCGCAGTCATGCCGATTTCTTCGAGCAATTTATCTACGCTCCCATGTTCAATGAAGTGGTCAGGTATACCCATTCTTTCGATTGGAGGAATTTTTTCAAGTTTATCGTTTGCATATTCGATGACAGCGCTTCCGAAGCCTCCTGCGAGTACAGCTTCTTCCACGGTGACTACAGGTTTCCCGTTTGCAAAAATGCGGTCGAGCATCGCTGTATCGAGCGGTTTGATGAAACGCGCATTGACCACTTCGATTTCAAGACCTTTCTCCGATAGCTTGTCCGCGGCTTCAAGAGCCATCGGAATCGTCGTACCGAACGTAAGGATCGATCCGTCGGTCCCTCTTCGGAGTACTTCCCAAGTGCCGATCGGGATATCATGCAGCGTTTCATCCATCGGAACACCGAGTCCGTTGCCGCGTGGATAGCGCATTGCAATCGGCCCCTGATCATAGTCGATCGCCGTTTTCACCATATGCTGCCCTTCGTTCTCATCTTTCGGCATCATGATGACAAGGTTCGGCAGGTGGCGAAGGAACGCGATATCGAATACACCCTGATGCGTCTCGCCATCTGCCCCGACGAGGCCTGCCCGGTCGATGCCGATGAAGACATTCAGGTTCTGCCGGGCGATATCGTGCAGCACCTGGTCATACGCCCTCTGAAGGAAGGTCGAATAAATAGCAAGGAACGGTTTCATACCTTGTGTCGCAAGTCCCGCTGCCATGGTAGCCGCATGCTGTTCTGCAATTCCGACATCAAAGAAACGGTCCGGAAATTCTGCGGCGAACCCTTCAAGTTTCGAGCCGACCGGCATGGCTGGCGTAATTGCCGCGATCCTCCGGTCTTTTCTGGCCAGTTTGCGAACTGTTTCGGACACAAGGCTGCTCCAGGCTGGCGCTTTGGATGCGGACTTTACGAAATCACCGGTTTCAATCTTATAAGGTCCTGTACCATGCCAAGTTCCGATCTTATCGTCTTCAGCTGGCCGGTATCCTTTCCCTTTCTTCGTGATGACGTGAAGAAGGACAGGGCCTTCCATCTTTTTCGCGTACTGAAGATTTCGTTCAAGGTCATTAAAATCATGGCCGTCTATAGGTCCTAGATAGGTAAAGCCGAGCTCTTCAAAGAAGACGCCGGAAACGAGTAGATATTTCAGGCTGTCTTTGACCCGTTCAGCTGCAGATGCGACTTTGCCACCGACAGCAGGTATCTTTTTCAAGATGAATTCCAGCTCGTCCTTGACGGAATTGTATTTACCCGCTGTCCGCAGCTTTCCAAGCACAGCATGGAGAGCGCCTACATTCGGGGCGATCGACATTTCGTTATCATTCAGGATGACCGTCATATTGGTCTTTGTGTGACCGATATGGTTCAACGCTTCAAGGGCCATGCCCCCTGTAAGAGCTCCATCTCCGATGACCGGGATGACATAATTGCCGCCCTTTTGCATGTCGCGCGCAGCGGCCATGCCCATCGCGGCGGAAAGGGATGTGGAACTATGTCCTGTCTCCCATACGTCATGTTCGCTCTCCAGCATTTTCGGAAAGCCGCTCAACCCCTTGAATTGCCTAAGGGTTGTGAAATCACCGGCACGGCCGGTCAGGATTTTGTGGACATAGGCTTGGTGGCCGACATCCCAAATGATCTTATCTTCAGGGCTGTTGAACATACGATGGAGCATGATTGTCAATTCCACGACTCCAAGATTTGGCCCTATATGCCCACCAGTCACTGATAAGTGTTCGATGAGGAATTTACGTATATCTGATGCTAGCTCCTGGAGCTGCTCTTGATTCAGATTCTTAACGAAAGATGGATTTTTAATTTTAGTTAGATCCATCAATATCACGCACCTTCATAAATTGATTGCCACAATACTCGCAGTGCTTTCTTCATTATACCAAGAAGGGTCCCCATTACAACAGTTTGACCCATTCAGACGGTTTTCAGGCGTCCCGCTTCACGATGTAGTCCGCAAATTGGGCGAGAAGCGGACGCTCATCGGGCAAGAATGAGATTGATTCGACGGCCAGGCGGTGATGTTCCGCCAGCCGTTCTTTCGCACCGTCCAGTCCCAGCAAAGCTGGGTATGTCGATTTATCCCGTTCCGCATCACTGCCAGCCGTTTTGCCTAATTTCTCTGTCGTCGATGTGACATCGAGTATATCGTCCTGGATTTGGAACGCAAGGCCGATATTTCGTGCATATTCTTTAAAGGAAGCGGTCTCGGATTCATTTGCGCCAGCAAGTATCGCCCCTGCTTCTATGCAAAATGAAAGGAGAGCCCCAGTTTTCAGAGAGTGGACGTTTTCCATCTCCTCCAGCGTCAATGATTTCTGTTCGCCTTCAATGTCAAGCACTTGTCCGCCTACCATGCCGGCAGGACCCGAACTGTCTGCGAGATGGCGGATGATTTCAAGCACTTTCACTGGTTCCGTGTCAGTCAGCGTAGACAGTTGCTTGAAGGCAAGCGCTTGCAAGGCATCTCCTGCCAATATCGCGACAGCGTCGCCATACACTTTATGATTGGTCGGCTTGCCTCGCCTGAAATCGTCATCGTCCATGCTCGGCAGATCGTCATGAATCAGAGAGTATGTATGAATCATTTCAACTGCACAGGCGACGGTGACAGCATCCTTGTTATGGACGCCCATGTCCGATAGGACCGCCAGAACAAGAAGCGGGCGGATCCGTTTGCCGCCCGCTTGTATCGAATAGGCCATTGATTCCTTCAGAACTGGCGGCACGCCTTCTTCTTCCAGCATGGAAAGCATGGCTTCATCTATCTGAGGAAGACGTTCCTCAATAAACGCTTGCAATTGTTCAGTCATTGGAATTATCCCCTTTTTCCGGTTGGAACGGCTTTTGCTGCCCGTCTTGATCTATGACGGAAATCAGCTGCTTTTCAGCGTCCTGCAGCTTGCCGTGGCAGTATTTTGATAAATTCATCCCTTGTTTATATAAGGCGATCGCATCTTCAAGCGGCACGTCGCCAGTCTCAAGCTTCTGGACGATTTCCTCAAGCTGCCGCATCGCTTCTTCAAAACGGAGATTTTCTGTATCCATTCAATCAGCCCCCTTCTCGTTTCGACTTATCGCATGAACATCCGCTTCCGCGACACCATCCTGGAGACGGATCTGGATGCGTTCCCCTTCCTCCAGCTCCTGTACTGATCGGATAACGTCATGTCCTTTGTATGTGATTGAAAAGCCTCGCTCCATGACAGATAACGGATTGAGGGCCTGCATCATCCGCAAAGCAGAGGTGAATCGATCTTTTTTAGCACGGATCGCGTGGCCTGCAGCTCTAGTCATCCTCATCGCCAGCCGGTCAATCGCCTGGCTTCCTTCCCCGATGCGCCTCTCTGGTGAATAAAAGGCGAGCATTCTGTCAAGCCGCTGCAAATCATCTCCCCTGCGCGCTGTCATGTCGGCTCCGTTTCGGACTAACCTGTCTTCCATCGAGCCAAGCCGCTCGATAAAGGGACGGTACAGCCTCTCCGGATACTGCAGCGGGTAGGATGAACGGGCAGCCGACAGCCGCTTCCGTTCGTGTTTGATCTGATTGGAGAAAGATATGTAAAGGGACCGTTTCCGTTCCAATATCCTTTCAAACAATTCCTCTTTCGAAGGGACGGCCATTTCAGCCGCCGCTGTAGGTGTTGGCGCTCTCCTATCCGCAACAAAATCCGCTATTGTCGTATCCGTTTCATGTCCTACTGCACTGATGACCGGGATTCGGGTAGAAAATATCGCCCGCGCGACCATCTCTTCGTTGAAAGCCCATAAATCTTCAATGGAACCTCCCCCTCGTCCAACAATGAGGACGTCTATCGATCCGTGTTCCTCCGCTTGTTTGATCGCTTTCACAATCGATGGCGCGGCTTTCGGTCCCTGGACCACTGCGGGGAATAGAAGGATATCAGCCAGCGGATATCTTCTTGCTATGGTGGAACAGATATCACGGATTGCGGCGCCGGATTCAGCCGTGATCACTCCTATTTTGGACGGAAGTTCGGGAAGAGGCTGTTTCCATCGCATATCAAAAAGCCCTTCTTTGCCAAGAGTCGCTTTCAATTGTTCGAACGCAAGGAAAAGGGAGCCGACTCCGTCCGGTTCCATCGTTGTAACATACAATTGGTATTGGCCAGTCGCCTCGTACACATTGACATCACCGGTGATCAGGACGTTCATGCCTTCTTCAGGTTTGAATTTCAGCTGGGACGCGTTTGAACGGAACATAGCGGATTGGATCCTGCTTTTATCATCTTTCAGCGTGAAATAAATATGTCCGCTCGGATGGAGTTTGACATTGGATAGTTCCCCTTTGATCAGGACATTCCTCAAATGCGGGTCTGCGTCAAATTTTCGTCGTATGTATTTTGTCAGTGCTTGCACGGTTAAGTATGTCTGTTCTTGCATTACGCGTCCCCCCTTCATAAGCGGCTGGCTGCAGCACTCCGTTGCAGTCGGAACTCTGCAGCGTCCCTATCCAATCCTCATCCAGACACAAGATGCGTCATGAATTGGATCCGCATGCCCGTTCCGCGCTGATCAATGTGTTTTTAAGAAGCATTGTGATGGTCATAGGACCGACTCCACCAGGCACTGGCGTGATGGCATCCGCCACCTGAACCGCTTCATCGAAATCGACATCCCCGCATAGCTTGCCGTTTTCATCCCGGTTCATTCCGACATCTATGACGACGGCTCCTTTTTTCAAATGTTCTTGTTTTATGAATTTCGGTATTCCAATCGCGACAATCAAAATATCCGCCTGTTTTGTAAAGCTGGCGAGGTCCTCAGTCTTCGAATGGCAATAGGTGACAGTTGCATTTTTTTGAAGCAACAGCTGTCCCATTGGCTTTCCGACAATATTGCTGCGTCCGATGACGACGGCATGCTTGCCCGAAACGTCAACATGGGAGCGGTTCAAGAGTTCCATGATGCCATGCGGTGTACATGGAAGGAATGTCTCTTGGCCGACCATCATCTTGCCAACATTGACTGGATGGAAACCGTCCACGTCTTTCGCGGGTGAAATCGCCCCAATTACGAGATTTTCATCAATATGGGGAGGCAAAGGCAGCTGGACAAGGATGCCATGGATGGAATCATCATTGTTCAAGTCCTCCACTTTCTGAAGCAATTCATCTGCAGATACATCGCTTGGCAGTTTGATCAATACAGACTTCATGCCTGCCTCGACACTCGATTTCTCCTTGTTTTTCACGTAGGTTGCCGAAGCTGGATCCTCCCCGACCAGGATGACCGCAAGTCCCGGCTGGCAGCCTTGCTCACTTAGCTTGCCTGTCTGCTGCTTTATTTCACTTCTGATTTCTTTTCCGATTGCACGTCCATCAATTATCTTGCCAGTCATCTTCATTCCTCCAGACACTGTCAGTCTTGATCAATCACGTTTCGCTAAGTTGGAAAATAGTATTATCAGCTGAATTTTGAAAGCACACCGTTGACGAAACGGCCAGATTTCTCATCGCCGTACAGCTTACATAGCTCGATTGCCTCGTTAAGGGCGACTTTTTCCGGAACATCATCGATATAACGCATTTCGAATAATGCCATCCGCAAGACGGTGCGCTCAATTTTCGGAAGGCGTTCAAGAGACCAGTTGGAAAGGTTGCCCGCAAGCTCCTTGTCAATCTCATTCATGTGTTCAACCGTACCGCGTACCAGTTTCTCATAAAATGGGTCGATAGTAAGCGGACCATCCTCTTCGTGGTCCATCACATACCCGATCGCCTCGGTCACATCCATAGCTCCGCTGTCGAGCTGAAACAAGGTTTGGATGGCTTTCTCGCGCGCTTCTCGTCGTTTCATATGGTTTTCTCCTCCACTACTGTATATCTCGGGCTTAATCATAGCATATTCCGCACGGTTTCATATAGCATAACAAGCCGAAAAGCATCATCCGAAGACGATGCTTTCCGGTTCCGGCCATATTTTGCCGGCTGCTGCGCAAGACCAATCACTTCGCATCCGAGACAGCATCAAAATCAATGCCGGTAATATGGATGTTCACTTCCTTAGTTTCAAGTGAAGTCATATGGTAGATGGCATGCCGCACTTGTTTTTGAATGTCGAGGGCGACTTCCGGCACCGGGCGGCCATATTCGACAACACAGTAGATGTCGATGGTCAGTTCTTCATTCGCCCATTCCGTCTTGACGCCTTTGCCGTGCATTACCTTACCGAATTTTTCTGCGACACCTGTCGCGAAATTCCCTTTCATCGTTGCTACGCCTTCCACTTCATTCGTCGCTATCCCTACGATGACTTCCAAAACTTCCGGAGCAAGCTGTACACGGCCAAGCGGTTCATTGCCCGCGTGGTCCGTACCGACAAATGAAGGATTCGACTTATCAGCCATATCGAGTTCCCTCCTCGTTTTACATTCTGCCAGTGGACAAGGGGCCGGGCATGCCCGTTCACTTCATCACATCATACCGCTCTAAGAACTTCGTATCGAAATCTCCCGACTTGAAAACTTCGTGGTCCATCAAGTTCAAATGGAACGGGATTGTCGTATGAACCCCTTCGATAATGAATTCACCAAGCGCGCGCTTCATACGGGAGACAGCTTCTTCGCGGGTGTCCCCGTGAACGATGAGCTTTGCGACCATCGAGTCATAGTACGGCGGGATCGTGTAACCCGGATACGCAGCCGAGTCTACGCGGACACCGTATCCGCCCGGAGCCATGTACATCGAGATAGGGCCAGGGGACGGCATGAAATTCTTAGCCGGGTTTTCCGCGTTGATCCGGCATTCGATAGACCAGCCGTTCAGCTTGATGTCCTCTTGTTTGATGCTGAGCGTCTCGCCGCTTGCGACAAGCAATTGCTGTTTAATGAGATCGATGCCGGTAATCATTTCCGTCACCGGATGCTCCACCTGGATCCGGGTATTCATCTCCATGAAGTAAAATTTCTTATTGATATGATCAAAAATGAATTCTACTGTGCCTGCACCTCTGTAATTGACCGCCTGTGCGGCTTTGACCGCCGCTTCGCCCATCTCGGCACGCAGCTCCGGAGTAAGGGCTGGAGACGGTGCTTCCTCGACGAGCTTCTGCATGCGGCGCTGGATTGAACAATCACGTTCCCCAAGATAGATGGTGTTGCCGTACTTGTCAGCAAGAACCTGCACTTCGACATGACGGAATTCCTCGATGAACTTTTCCAGGTAGACGCCTGGATTGCCGAAAGCTGCGGCGGCTTCCTTTTGGGTGATTTTGATGCCTTTGACGAGCTCGTCCTCATTGCGCGCGACGCGGATCCCTTTCCCGCCGCCGCCAGCGGTCGCTTTGATGATGACCGGGAAGCCGATCTCTTTCGCTACCTTGAGGCCTTCTGTCTCATCTGCCACGATGCCGTCCGAACCTGGTACAATCGGTACACCCGCCTGCTGCATCGTATCGCGGGCGACGTCTTTCGTCCCCATTCTCGCAATCGCCTCGGCAGTCGGACCGATGAATTCAATATTCACTTCTTCGCAAAGTTCCGCGAAACTCGCATTTTCGGCCAAAAATCCATAGCCCGGGTGAATGCCGTCACAGCCGGTCAATTTCGCTACGCTGATCACATTGGAAAAGTTCAAGTAGCTGTCTTTCGAAAGTTTTGGACCGATGCAATATGCTTCGTCCGCCATTTCAACGTGAAGCGCATCAGCGTCCGCTTCCGAATACACAGCGACCGTGCCGATTCCAAGTTCCTTGCATGCACGGATGATCCGGACCGCAATTTCCCCGCGGTTCGCGATAAGTACTTTTTTCATTGCCTTCCCCTCCTTAATTCGTTTTAACGAGGAAGAGAGGTTGGCCATATTCTACGAGTTGCCCGTCTTCCACAAGAATCTCTACGATTTCGCCGGAAACCTCGGCCTCGATCTCGTTGAACAGCTTCATCGCCTCTACGATGCAGACGATGGAATCCGCTTTGACCGTGTCGCCTTTTTGCACGTATGCAGGCGTGTCCGGAGAGGACGCTTTGTAGAAGGTGCCGACCATCGGGGAGATGATCTTATGCAATGATTCATCTTCCAGTTTAGCTGCCGGCTGCGCTTCTGCCTTAGGTTCCTCAGTTTTTGGCTGTTCGGAAGCTTCTGGCTGCGGAGCCGGCTGCTGCACGTTTGACGGCGCTTGCACAGGTGCCGCTGCAGGGAGCGTTGTTTCTAAAGATGCGGTCTGGACATTATTTTTATTGGCTCCAGCCTTCTCCAATTTAATTTTTGTGCCTTCCGATTCGAATGTGAATTTTTCGATGGAGGATTGATCGATCAATTTAATGATTTCGCGAATTTCTTGAATTTTCAACATGACTCGATTCTCCTGACTCGTTTTATTGTATACTTGCCTTCCCCACTATTTTAGACGTTTTTCTGTAAGAAAGAAATAGATAAGGGGGTCAATTAAAAAAAGACCCGATCGTCCCGGGTCTTTTCACCAGATTTCCTTCTATTCTCAGTTGCCTTTGAAATCGACTTTGACTGTGCGTGCATCTTCCCAGCTCGCCATGATATATTGGGAGATCTGATCTGCCAGCTGTTTGGAATGTCCGTCCTCGGAAAGAACTGTCACTTCCACTCTTCCGTCTTCCGAGCGCACAAAAACTTCCGGGTAGCCGAGCGCTCTGATCTGCATTTCCATCAGATTTTCATTGGAAGTCCGTTTTGTCAGTTCCTCAAGGGCGTTATAGGCTTCATTCTTCTCGTCTACCGAGAAATCCGGAGAAAATGTCTTTGCTGTGAGCTGCTCTTTCAATTTGCTGCGCTGATCCATGACTTCCATCCGCATTTCTTCGAATAGGACCGACTCCGCAAAGACCGGTTTTGTTTCATTGTCGCTTCCTGTGATCGTGACCTGCTCTGAGTCCTTATCACCGAAGATCGCGATGCCGTCAAACTGCATCGGCGCTTGCCGGTTCAGATAATAGATCGAAATGACCGCCACCAGGCTGAGTAAAGTTAAAAACCACACTGTTCGCTTATTCGCTTTCATTTTGAGTCCCCCTTTTCTTCATTTCTTCGATGACGATCCGATGTTCAGGAAGCTGGAGCACCGATGAGAGGATCCGTACGAGCCTGTTCCTCAAATGTATATCCCCAGCGCCTTCCGCTACGACGAAAATCCCTTGAAGTGTACCGCCCGTCTTGCTTGTACGGCTTGTTAATAAATCGGAGAGCGGATCTTGGGAAGCCCCCTGGCCATAATGGAAGTAGACGATGACTTCCCCGACGCCTTCCATTTGCATGAGAGCCTGTTCCAGCTCCGCGTATTCCCGCATCTCCCCTTCCCCCCCAAACGATCCTGACGCCGTGTTGATGAAGATGATGACGATGACGACGAGCGTGCCAACGAGCAGCGGGATTGTTGTTCTCTTCGGATTCTTCATGTGATCACCATTCATTTCGTTAAGCCGGATATGGGTTGTCATCTATGGTTCACAATATGCTCGGTTAGAACAAGCTATGACCAAAAAATGAGGCAAATGATCGGATGATCCATATTCCCATCGCCAGTTTCATTAAATCCATTATCAGATCTTCGTATTCCTCGGGTGCCAGTAAAGGAAGCACCACGGACAAGACGCTAAGGAGGATGACGCCAAGCAGGAAGTCCATCATGCACTCTTCCTCCTCATCTGGCGACCGCCATCAGTTTGATCAGTATGATTGAAAAGATTGCAGTGTAAATGAATGCAAACGCAACGAGGAAGGAGACTGCGCATAAGACGAACATCGATTTCCCGATATCATCGAGGACACCAGTCAGATCTTCGTTCGCGAACGGTTCGATCAGCGCCGCTGTCCATCTGTATAAAAACCCGATGATAAGCGTTTTGAGTGTCGGTAGCAGCGCGACTGTCCAGACCGTGATGATGAGCCAGCCGCCGATGAAGATGCTCGCACCCGATGTGTAAGAGCTGACCGCTCCGATGCTGTCTGTCAGAAGACCGCCGATCAGCGGAATGTTTTGCCGGATCAGCTCTTTGATCGGCTCGCTCGTGACCCCGGACATCGCCCAGGATATCGTTCCTCCTGTCGTGATGAAGATTGCATATGCTGCCACACTCGCGGAAGCCGCCCCCAGCAGGGTCGTCCGCAGCAAGTCCGACATTTTAGAGAATGGCATGGCCGGCTGCAGGCGAGACAGGATATCCAGCAAAAGCGCAGTTGCAAGGATCGGAATCAGCACTTTCTCCGACAGGACGACAACGCCGTTCGCAAACAGCAGCATCGCCGGCTGGAAATTGAGAAGGCTGAACGCCCCGCCAGAGATGACGAAGCTCGCCGCAAGCACCGGATAGATGCCGATGAATGCCATTGCAATCGAGCGCGTGACATCACGGATAAAGACGAATTGTTCAAAGGCCGGCTGAAGTACGATAGAGACAGCGATGATGAACAGCATGAGCCTCGTCCATTTTTTGGCTGCCGGAAACAAAAAATCGAGCAGCAGCACGAGGAACGTGGCAAAGATGACGATCAGAAATGCGGATAGTACGGATCCTGCTATGGATTGGATAATAGACAGCATAGGCCTTCTTCCGATCATTTCGTAATTAGTTTGGATAGGATGCCGATCATTCCGGACAATTGCGGAAGCCAAAGCGATAGGATCATGACGCGGCCGGCAAGCTGCGCGAGGAATGCGAAAGAAGCATACCCTTCCTCCCGGATATGAAGGGCAATCGCTTCGGTCAGGATGAACAGGAGCACACTGCCGACAAGAAGCTTCACATAAGGGCCGGGCATTCGTCCGAACAACTCATTGATCCCCTGGCCGAACGGCAAGAGTACGGTAATGAACATAAAGAGCAGTAGCACAAAGAACATGAAAGCGAATAGGATCGGTTTCAATCCGGGTGCGGCATAAGTGATGACAAGCAGCAGAAGGAACACGGCAACAACCTGGAACAGGGCCATCATTACATTGACAGCGACAGCCATCTGAAGAATTCCGCGATTTCAGAGAAGAAAATTCTGAGAAACCGAAGCATTTCAGCGGCGATATATATATATGCAATGAAAAAGAGGAAAAAGGAGAATTCCTTCTTGCCCGTCTGTTCAAAGAAGATATGCAGCACACCGATGACAAGCCCTATCCCCGCAATACGAAGCAGATCATTCAATTCCAATCGGGTTCCCCCTCCTGCATTAACGTATGAAAAGGGCTGCCGGTTTATGATGGAAAAAGCCGGGACGGCAAAAACCCCGCATTCCTGATTCAGGAATGCGGGGCTGCGCATGGTTCACAAATTATGCGCGGGAGACGTATTCTCCCTCTTCTGTATTGATGATCAATTTGTCGCCAGTATTGACGAAGAATGGCACTTGCACAGTCAGACCGGTCTCCATCTTCGCAGGCTTGGAGCCGCCGCTAGCGGTGTCGCCTTTGATGCCCGGTTCCGTCTCGATGACTTCCAGGACAACCGTGGAAGGAAGCTCGACGCCGAGCACTTCATCCTTGTAAGAGATGATATGGACTTCCATGTTCTCTTTCAAGTATTTCAATTCTTCCTCGATCTGCTTGGAAGGAAGTTCGATCTGCTCGTATGATTCGTTGTCCATGAAAACATGGTCGTCCCCATTTGCATACAGATATTGCATGCGGCGGTTGTCGATCTGAGCCTTCTCCACTTTCTCTCCAGCACGGAATGTCTTTTCATTGACGTTTCCGGAGCGCAAGTTCCGAAGCTTGGAGCGCACAAACGCAGCTCCCTTTCCAGGTTTGACATGTTGGAAGTCGATGACGCGCCAGATGTCGCCATCCACTTCGATCGTAAGGCCTGTTTTGAATTCGTTAACTGAAATCATGATGGTTCCTCCAATTTGAACATTATAAGATGCGTAATTCTTTTGGTGAGTGCGTCAGGCGCTCGTTGCCTGTCTCCGTGATGAGGATATCATCTTCGATCCGGACGCCGCCGATTCCTGGCAGGTAGATGCCTGGTTCCACGGTGACAGCCATATTAGGCTCTAGGATCGTCTCAGAGCGGAAAGAGAGGCCAGGCGCTTCGTGCACTTCAAGGCCGATTCCGTGGCCGGTCGAGTGGCCGAATGCGTCTCCATATCCTTTTGACTTGATGTAATCGCGGGCGATCGCATCCGCTTCTATACCTGTCATACCCGGTTTGATCTGTTCCAAAGCCATTTGCTGCGCGGCTCTTGTCACTTCGTAAATCTCCTTCATCTGGTCGGAAGGCTCACCAACTGCTACAGTGCGTGTGATGTCCGAAATGTAGCCATTGTAAAGTGCGCCATAATCGAGCGTGACAAGTTCCCCTGATTCGATGACCTTATCTGTCGCCACGCCATGCGGCAACGCTCCACGCTCACCGGAAGCGACGATGATATCAAACGATGAAGAAGTCGCCCCAAGCTTTCTCATATACATTTCGAGTTCGTTCGAGACATCCAGTTCAGTCACGCCCGGCTTGATGAATGTGCAAATATGTTCGAATGCATCATCGGCGATTTTAGCCGCCTGTTTCAGGATCTCGATCTCATCCTCAGTCTTAATGATTCGGATTTTTTCGATCAAACCGGAAACCGGCGTAAGGTCAGAATGGACTTTCTCTTTATAAAGCTCATACATGCCAAATGTCAAGTCGTCTTTTTCAAAACCGAGTGTGTTGAGGCCCATCTGCTTGACTTGTTCAGCTACTTCTTCCACGATCGTCTTTTCATGTTTGACAATCCGGAATCCTTGCACTTGCTTCGCAGCTTGCTCGGTGTAGCGGAAATCCGTAATGAAAACGGCGTCATTCTGCGAAATGACCGCAACGCCCGCTGAACCAGTGAATCCTGTGATATACCTGCGATTAAACGGGTTTGTTACAAGAAGGCCGTCAATCCCTTTTTCCTTCAGCTGTTCCCTTAGTTTACCTAGTTTCATATTCGTACCCCTCTCCCTCGGAGAAGGAACGCCTGCAGGGCTAGTTCATATCCATCTACGCCAAAGCCTGACATTTGGCCAATCGAGACCGGCGCGATCATGGAAACTTGCCGAAATTCTTCCCGGCTATGTATGTTAGAAATATGGACCTCGATGACCGGCACACGCACGGATGCGACCGCATCCCGGAGAGCGATGCTGTAATGCGTAAAAGCCCCCGGATTGAAGATGATGCCGTCCAGCGCCTCATCATCCGCCTGATGGATGCGATCGATAAGGGCTCCTTCGTGGTTTGACTGGAAAAACGTGATTTCAACAAGTGATCTCTCAGCTGCATCGCGAAGACGGCTTTCCACATCAGACAATGTAACCGTTCCATAAATGCCGGGTTCCCTTTTTCCAAGCCGGTTCAAATTTGGCCCATTTAGGACAAGCACTTTCACAGACGTACCATTCCCCTCATCTTTTTCTTTCTCATTTTATCATATCGTTCGATAGTCGCAACTTATTTCGCAGTATGTTCCGGAAGTTTCTTCATATAGACTGCTGTTCCGGTGATAAAACGAACTATGACAGCAAGGACGGCGACAAACGGCCAAGACGTGGCACCAAAGGCTTCACGCATCGTACCCGGCACTTGGATGACCCACTCGATTGCAAGCGGCACGATCAGACCGATAATAATAGAGGTCACTGTCGGGGGAATATTGCTTGTCAGCCCGATGATGAAGTAGAAAATGGCATTGATGATAAAGATGCCGATGAATAATATGGTCCATTTCCACAAGGCATGTGAAGAGCCGAATAAAAGCCATCGATCAGCCCAGCCGATCGGCGACCATTTGATAAAGTGAAAGATCTGTAAAAATTTCAAGCTAAGCACCGTAGCGAGTGAAGCGAATAGAACGGTAAGTAACATTGTTTTCATTTTCATAAAAGTACCTCCAAGTACAGTTGCGTTTAGTAGGAAGTGTGAGGGTAACAGAAGAAATTTAAACCTATTGGTGGTTGCCAGCGCTGTTTTTTAGTACAATAGGGGAATAAGAACTGACGGCCTGGCCGTCAGTATCCAGGAGAAAAGAAGGTGTTCCCTTTCCATGGCAAACAAACAGCAATCCGCCCCTGCTTACGGCGGACAGGCGCTGCTTGAAGGCGTCATGTTCGGCAGCCGGGATCATACAGTGACGGCAATCAGGCGGAAAGACGATTCGATAGATTATTATTATGTCCCCAAAGAAAAGAAGCCTCTAGCGCAAAAACTTAAGAAAATCCCTTTTATCCGGGGAATTGTCGCTTTGATCGAGTCGGCTGGCCTTGGCTCACGGCATTTGAATTTTGCCCAGGAGCGGTATGGCGTCGATCCGGGCGAGGAAGTGAAAGCGGAAGAAGAAGAGTCGTCCGGAAAGTTTGCGCTTGTACTTGGAGTTGCAGCAGCCGGCATTCTCTCTTTCCTATTCGGTAAATTTGCATTCACACTAGTTCCTGTCTTCCTTGCCAAGCTATTTGAACCGATTGCCGAGGGAAGGACAGCCCAGGTGCTCATTGAGACGTTTTTCAAGCTTGTGCTGCTGCTCACGTATGTGTCGCTCATATCCATGACTCCGCTCATCAAGCGGGTATTCAAATACCACGGCGCAGAGCATAAGGTGATCAATGCGTATGAAAAAGGTCTGCCTCTCACTGTGGAAAATGTTCAAGCGCAATCCAGGCTCCATTATCGCTGCGGCAGCAGTTTCCTTCTGTTCACAGTGATTGTCGGGATGTTCCTTTACTTCTTCGTGCCAGCGGACCCGTTCTGGTTCCGCATCGTCAACCGGATCCTGCTGATCCCGGTTGTGCTGGGCATCTCATTTGAGGTCCTCCAGTTCACGAATATGCTCAGAGATATTCCTGTGTTGAAGTTCCTTGGCTACCCTGGCCTTTGGCTCCAGCTGCTTACAACGAAAGAACCGGACGACGACCAAGTGGAAGTCGCCATCGCCTCTTTCAATAAACTGCTCGAAATTGAAGAAGTCGGCATTGATAATGTCGATATCCAAAGGGCCGATCAGCAAAGCACACCAAGCCAAGCTGTCCAGGCAGGCTAAAAAAACTGTCCGAAGTGAAACAAGAGTTCACTTCGGACAGTTTTTCATTTTTTGTAAGTCCATTCATCGTTCGCATATTTCCGTTGCTCGATCTCTTTTACATACGCCAACTGCTCCGTGGATAGCTCGAGCGGCACCAGCGTCATGTCCAGCGCCTTCTCAAACCCTTCCGAAAAAGCGGGCACGCATTCCTTCGCGGTTATCGTTCTCCCCGCAAGGCGATCTATCGCGACGGCTTTATTGGGTAGACTTCGTCTCATTCGCTGACGAGACTCATCTGTCTCAAATTTGAACAGGGACACAAGCTTCTCTTCATCCAAGTGAAGCAGAATGGCGCCATGTTGCAGGATTACCCCTTTTTGGCGTGTCTGCGCGCTTCCGGCGACTTTCTTCCCTTCCACCACTAATTCATACCAGCTCGGTGCGTCAAAGCATACCGCGCTTTTCGGTTTGCGGAGCCGCTCATTCTGCTCCTCGGTCATCGGTACGGAAAACTCCGCCTGCAGGCCAAGATTCCGGAACCCTTCCAGCAGACCGCCTGAGATCACCCGGTACGCCTCTGTCACTGTCTCTGGCATGCCGGGATAGTCTTCCGTCACAATGACGCTATATGTAAGTTCGTGCTCATGCAGGACTCCTCTGCCGCCCGTCGGCCTTCTGACAAAACCAAGGCCGTAACGTTCAACCGCTTCCATGTCAATCTCTTTCTCTACGCTTTGAAAATAACCGATCGATAACGTCGCCGGTTCCCATTCATAGAATCTGAGCACCGGTCCTATCTTCCCTTCGCTATGCCATTCGAGCAATGCTTCATCGAGCGCCATATTGTACGAAGGGGAACATTTCCCGGAATTCACAAAATGCCAAACCTTCTTCTCCACTGATCCAAGCCCCTTTCCAAGTGCTGACGGAATTCATTTTATCATTCCCGTTGAACAAGTGCCATGTAATCTTTATAATAGAACTATAGGTAGAAAGGGGAAAATTGAAGTGCAGTTATACATTCTGTTGGCAGTTCTCCTCATTCTCGTCATTTACATGGTTGTAACGATGCTCCGTGTCCGGAAATCCGTTACACATCTGACGCAGGATGAGTTCATTGCCGGTTACCGAAAAGCTCAGCTCATTGATGTGAGAGAGCCCAAAGAGTTCGATTCAGGTCATATTCTCGGAGCGCGCAATATCCCATATTCGCAGTTCCGCCAGCGATTCAAAGAAATCCGCCCTGACAAGCCTGTCTATCTGTACGACCAGAATGGCGGCAAGAGTGCACGTGCTGCATTGTTTCTCAAGAAAAAAGGGTATACCCAGCTCTTCCATCTACAAAGCGGATTCCGCACTTGGACAGGCAAAATCAGAAGCAAATAAGCAAATAAAAACAAGTTCTTCCCTATCGGGAGAACTTGTTTTTTTTACTTTTCGGCAGGAGAGGCGGCCGCCCCTCCTGCTAGTCAAGCGTGTACGGGCTGTTGTTCTTCTGATTTCTTGTAGCGAAGAACAGGCTGGCGTGCCGCTTTTGTCTCATCTAAACGATTGACGACTGTCGTGTGAGGCGCTTCTTGGACGATCTCAGGCGTCTCATCCACTTCTTTAGCAATTTGGATCATCGCCTCGATGAACGAATCCAGTGTTTCCTTTGATTCCGTTTCCGTCGGTTCAATCATCATTCCCTCTTCGACATTGAGCGGGAAGTAGATTGTCGGCGGATGGAAGCCGAAGTCCAGCAGCCTTTTTGCCATATCAAGCGTACGGACGCCAAGTTTCTTTTGGCGGCGGCCTGATAAGACAAACTCATGCATGCAATGCTGTTTGTAAGGAAGGTCGAAATACGGTTCGAGTCTTCGCATCATATAATTCGCATTCAGAACGGCATACTCTGTCACAGCCTTCAAGCCATCCGGACCCATGGAGCGGATGTATGTGTAAGCGCGCAGGTAGATGCCGAAGTTTCCGTAAAACGGCTTGACCCGGCCGATCGACTGCTCACGGTTATAATCGAACGTATAGCGGTCCCCTTCTTTGATCAGCACAGGTTTCGGAAGGAACGGCGCAAGCTCTGCTGTAACGCCGACCGGACCGGAACCTGGTCCGCCCCCACCATGCGGGCCAGTGAATGTTTTATGCAAGTTCAGGTGGACCGCATCAAAGCCCATGTCACCAGGCCGCGATTTTGCCATGACAGCGTTCAGGTTCGCCCCGTCATAATACAGTTTGCCGCCGACTCCGTGGACGATTTTCGCCATTTCAAGGATCTCTTTTTCAAAAAGGCCGAGCGTATTTGGATTGGTGAGCATGAGTGCAGCTGTATCCGGTCCGACTTTTGATTTCAAGTCCTCTATGTCGACAAGACCGTCTTCTCCCGATTTGACAGTAACGGTATCAAACCCTGCAACCGCTGCGGAAGCCGGATTGGTACCGTGCGCGGAATCCGGGACAAGCACTTTCGTCCGGTTGAAGTCACCATTCGATTCATGGAATGCACGGATCATCATAAGCGCCGTCCACTCACCATGCGCACCGGCTGCCGGCTGCAAAGTGACTTCATCCATGCCAGTGATTTCAGACAGATGTTCCTGCAGGTCATACATCATTTCCATCGCGCCCTGCACAGTCGACTCATCCTGGAGTGGATGGATATTTGCAAATCCGGACATGCGTGCGACTGCTTCATTGATTTTCGGGTTGTACTTCATAGTGCAAGACCCAAGCGGATAGAATCCTGTATCGACGCCGTGATTCCGGTTGGACAGCGCTGTGTAATGACGCATGATATCAAGCTCCGAAACTTCCGGCAGCTCTGCTTCCTGCTTACGCATATATTCGCCTGGCAAAAGTTCGGCCAGATCAAGCTCCGGAACATCAAGCTCCGGCAAGCTGTAGCCGATGCGGCCTTCTTTCGAAATTTCAAAAATAAGCGGTTGATTTGAATTATGCATGAAGGGCCTCCATTTCCTGCACAAGCGCATCGATTTCTTCTTTTGTACGTTGTTCCGTGACCGCGATCAAAGCATGGTTATCAAGGGACTTATACGTCAAGCCGAGATCATAACCGCCGATCATCCCTTTTTCAAGCAGCTTCGCATTCACTTCTTTGACCGGTTTCTTCGCATTCACGACAATTTCGTTAAAATGCGGTCCATCGGCAAATTTCACTTCGAAACCGGCTTTCTCGAAAGCTTCTTTTGCATAGCGCGTTTTCACGATGTTCTGATACGCCATTTCTTTGACACCTTTTTTTCCGAGAGCTGTCATGGCAACGGAAGCAGCAAGTGCGTTCAGTGCCTGGTTCGAACAGATATTGGAGGTCGCCTTATCGCGCCGGATGTGCTGTTCACGAGCTTGCAGCGTCAGCACATATCCGCGGCGGCCTTCTTCATCTGTCGTTTCACCGACAAGACGGCCTGGCACTTTCCGCATGAGTTTTGTAGTTGTTGCGAAATATCCGCAATGCGGACCGCCAAACTGCTCCGGGATTCCGAACGGCTGTGCATCCCCGACCGTTATATCCGCTCCAAGCTCGCCCGGAGGCGTCAATACGCCAAGCGCCAAAGGATTTGACGAGACGATGAACAAGCCGCCTTTTTCATGAGCAATTTCCCCAGCCGCTCCTATGTCTTCGATCTGGCCGAAGAAGTTAGGATACTGGACAAGGACCGCGGCAGTATCGCCATCAATCATATTCTTCAGTTCATCGATATCGGTCTTCCCATCTTTTTGCGGGATCGTCACGACCTCGATAGATTGCCCTGATGCATATGCCTCGACAACGTCCCTTGATTCCGGATGGACTGTTTCCGAGATGAGAAGCTTCTTCCTGCGTGTATGGCCTGCCGCGAGCATGCCCGCTTCAGCAAGAGCCGTTCCGCCATCGTACATGGAGGAGTTTGCCAAGTCCATACCTGTCAACTCGCAAATCATTGTCTGGAATTCGAAAATCGCCTGCAATTCCCCTTGGGAGATCTCCGGCTGATACGGCGTATATGCCGTGTAAAATTCTGATCGGGAAATGACATGATCGACGATGACCGGTTTAAAGTGGTCATAGACGCCAGCACCGAGGAAAGAAGCGAAATGCAGGGAATCCGCATTTTTCGCCGCAAGTGCTTCGAGCTCCTTTTTCAACTCAGTTTCCGATTTTGCTTCTTTGATCTTCAATTCGCCTTTAAAGCGGACTTCTTCAGGAATACTTTCAAACAATTCATCCACTGTTTCGATGCCGATCGCGTCCAGCATTTCCTGGCGGTCGGTCTCAGTCATAGGAAGATAACGATGCTTCATAGCCCATGTCCCCTCTTCTTTTATGATCTTTTATAAAATGGTGTTGCAATGATATTCGCTTTTAGCATCTTGTTGCGGACTTCCACTTCCACTTCCGTCCCAATTTCAGCAAGTGCTGCGTCAATCAATACAAAACCGATGTTCTTTTTTAAGGTCGGTGATTGTGTACCCGTTGTCACAAATCCGATTTCCTTGCCGCCCGCAAACACTTTATAACCTGTACGCGGGATACCTTTATCCACCATTTCGATTCCGGCCAACTTGCGGGAAGGTCCATTCTCTTTTTGGGAGGCGAGTGCACTTTTGCCGATGAAATCTGCTTCTTTGTTCAACTTCACGACAAATCCGAGTCCCGCTTCCAGCGGAGAGATGTCCTGGGACAGTTCTTGCCCATAAAGCGGCAATCCCGCTTCAAAGCGCAATGTATCACGTGCGCCCAGGCCGCATGCCTCCACGCCTTCTTCTTCTCCAGCCTTCAAGATGGCTGGCCACAGTGCTTTGACTGCTTCCGGTGAACCGTAAATCTCGAAACCATCCTCTCCTGTGTACCCAGTGCGTGAAATGAGGACTTCGTGTCCATCTACATTCACATTCTCCTTAAAACGGAAAAATTTGATTTCATTAAGTGGTTCATCCGTCAATTTCTGCAAAATGGTCTCAGCTTTAGGTCCTTGCAATGCAAGCAACCCATACTCGTCTGATTTATCTTCGATCAACACATTTTCGGTTGCATGCTTTTTCATCCAGTCAACGTCTTTTTCAATATTGGCCGCGTTGACAACAAGAAGGTAGCTTCCTTCCCCACGTTTATAAATGAGAAGATCGTCGATAGTCCCGCCATTCTCATAGCACATGACTGTATATTGCGCTTGGCCGTCTTTCAACTTTGAAACATCATTCGTAGAGATCCGCTGAAGAAAATCAAGCGCGCCTTCACCTGTCACAAATACTTCTCCCATATGGGATACATCAAAAAGGCCCGCCCGTGACCGAACAGCCTCATGTTCGGCTTTGATCCCTGAAAACTGTACCGGCAGCTCCCAGCCGCCGAAGTCGATTGTCTTTCCACCATACTCTCCGTATGTATCAAAGAGTGCGGTGCGTTTTAGCGTCTGAACCATAAAAAGATCCTCTCCTAGTCAATTAGTATAAAAAAAGACAGACGTCCCCTTATCATGTAAGAGAACCTCTGTCCTTGTACCTGAGAGTTTGACCTTGCGGTTTACCCCTTTGGTGGCCGGCGCGTAGCCGGCACTCTCCAGAGACGCGTCCTGATCGGGTCTTTTTACCTGAGAGATTCATAACTTCCGTTACTTGCTCCTTCGGCGACGCCCCATGCGTGCTCTCCCCGATCAATCATCCGCTATATTTAGCTGCACCATGTAAAATGTAAAAAATCCGACGAATAAAGCCCTTTCGCCTTACATCTTAACATTTCGGATACAAATAGGCAAACACTTTTAAGTTGAGCCGTTTTTAACGAACGTTTACTTGAAGAAGTATATTAATGTTCGTTTTTCGAGAGTGAAATGTATTTAATCCTTCTCTGAACAGCCTTTCATTCTTGTAATTTGAAAATTGATATAGTCCGCGATTTCCTGAATGGACCGGTGGGCCGTCTGCACTTTGAAATGGGCACTTTCCAAGTAAAGAGGCTTCCTGCGATAATAGAGTGTTTCAAGCTCCTGCCTGGTTGACTTTTGAACAATCGGACGGTTTTTGTCCGTAGCGATTCTGCGCCAAATATCCCTAAAAGGCGCATTCAGGAAAAAGACAATACCCGTTTCCCTCATAAGCCGCCGATTTTCCGCCTTCATCGCGACGCCTCCGCCTGTCGCTACAATCGCCCACTCATCCGAATACTGCCGCAAGTATTCAGTTTCGAGCTCCCTGAATTTCTCCTCCCCATACGTCTCAAAAATTTCAGGAATGGTCATCTCCATCTTTTTCACGATTTCCGTATCCATGTCGTAAATCGGCATATTAGCAAGTGATGCCAGCCGTTTCCCGATCACACTCTTCCCACTGCCCATGAATCCGACTAAATAGACTCGTTTCATGTTCCTCCACCTTGTTCAACATCTTAATTAATTCCTTCTCGTAATATCGCTCGAGGGAATCATATGTCCTGTATAAACTACTATGCCATGAAACGAGGGTGAAAAGAAAGAGGCTTACGAAAAATAGGAAAGGAAGAACCGCAGCGAACATCGCCCCTCTTTCATTCCGTAACAAGCCCAAATGCAAACCCCCTTTCCCTTGAAACGCCTTTCAAGTCTGTGACGCGCAGCCAGACGGAGTATTCATCGAACGTGAACAGCACTTGCTCAACCCCTGTATAAAGGGGAACATGGCCCGTGCCGTCCACCCTCTTCCGGATAACATTTCCACTCTTCTCCACCTCAATCACCCCTCTTTCGTTGACAAAGCGGAGGGCATTTCCGTGAGGAACCACTTCGATTTCGCTCACTTCTTCGAGCAGTTTCTGAAGTTCAGCTGAAAACAGCTCCCATTCCATTAATGAGACATCCATAAATTCCTTGCCCAAAGATTGTTTCCAGTAAAAGAATAGCACAAAGAGATGCAGGAACAGTGTCATGATCAGCAGCTGAAACAATGATTCGGCAAGCGTGTACCCTTTCTCATTTTTCACTCGCCGAAGCATAGGACAGCACCATCACCATTATATTCAACACATATGGACCGCCCCTCGACCTGCCAGCTGAACCGCATGCCATCTGTCTCGGTCTCTCCTCCCATTAACCCGTACGCCGCATGTTGGATAGACCCTTGATATGCGGCACGGGAAGCGAGCATTCCTATTTTTTTAGCGGACAGGCTTGAAGTCATTTTGGAGCCAAGTGGCAGCAGCGTGCCAAAAATGACCATTATGATGAACAATACAAGCATCGCCTCTGGCCATGAGTATCCGTTATCGTTCATAGATCAATATCCTTCCATGCTGCATTTGGAACCGAAGCTCTACGACCCGGCTCCTCTGCTGCATTATAATAGCTCCCGGACGGTAGATCTGCCCATTATTGAAAGCGAGCTGCTCCATCGAACCGAAACTCGCTATGCGCATGCCATCCGGAAAGTCGACCTTCGACAATACATCACTGGAACCTTGGCCCACCTTGACGATATACGTCTTACCATCCCGCTGCGTCTGCATAAACGTCATCACATTATTCGCCATTGAATGCGCCTGCATATGATAGACGGATGCGATGAATGCCTCCAGATCATGATCGTCCGATTGTTCAGCATAGATCCTTCCTGCGAGCGGCAGCATGACAGCCGAGATTACAGAAACAACCGTCAGTACAATTAATAACTCAAGGAATGTAAAACCGGACTCATTCCTGTTATTAGTTTGGGTCCGCACTCTTATTCAACCCCTCGGCGGTCACTTTGCCGTCAGCGTCTATCGCTATCTCACTTCCATCGGGGCATTTTGATTCTTTTGGCAGGTATCCTTCATTTTCCAGATCTATCAGGCTGGGAGGTGTTTTTTTATCCATTTTATAAGCTTCCACTTGTCCTTCGACCATTTTAACGAACGCGCTGCATCCTTTTTCATCAATCGATTTGGAATGCTTGGTCACATTCGGTATTGCAATCAGGACGAGTACGGAGATGATCAGTAAAACGATCATCATTTCTATCAGTGTGAATCCTTTCTCGTTGCACCATTTCATCATGTTATCCTCCTTACATCGTATCGATTAATCCATATACCGGCAGCAGCATCGCAAGATAGGCAGCCAGTATACAGACCGCCAGCAGGCTGAAGAGCGCGGGCTGGACAAAGGAAATCCATTTTGACAGCGCCGCCTCGATCTCTTCGTTAAGCTGATCGCTATAAAGGAGCAACTCTTTCGCCAGATGGCCTGTATCAGCTCCGTGCTTCACAAAAGGCTGCAGTCCTTTCACCAGTCCTTCCGTCAGGACAACCGCCTGCTCAAGCGGCACGCCGTGAATAATATGGTGTTTCAATGTTTCGGCAATCCGTCCGATGACATCATCCAGCTGCTGGTCTTCCAAGATATCAAGCGCACTTTGAATAGGCAGGCCTGAGCCGAGAAGCGAACCCAATTCACTGGAGAATTCCATCGTTTTCAGCTTGATATAATAGGCTCCGGCAAACGGCACTGCACCTAGGATCTTTATCTTTTTATCGGACGGCCAGCTCCGGTAAAGGAATATGCTAATTGTGGAAAATCCTATACCTAAGCCGATAATCCCGAGGAACAGGTCTGGAAGCCTGGAAACGAGGACGGGGAGAAGGGAAGCTATCCCTTCTTCAGCTTTCCGCGAGAACGCAAGCATTTGCAGATTGGGCAGGAAATACTGGCGGAAAACAAGCAGCAGGACCGCCATGAAAACAAACAGGACTGCAGGATATAGAAGCAGCCCTTTAATCTTTTTGGCGCGTTCCTCTTTTCGTTTTAGACGGTCCGCCAATGAGTCCAGCGAATCTGTTAATGTCCCATCCACTTCCGCCACAGCAATCGACAGGAGGTGTGACCTTTTAAAACCGAGTGTTTCGAGAATCTGTGTCACATTCAAGCCTCCGCGGAGAGCCCTTTCCGCCATATCCAGCATAGGCTCATATTGCTTCATATAATGCGGCATCAATATGACCAGGCTGTCGTGGAATGTATATCCTTCCCGAAGCAATTCAGCAAGCCTCTTTAAAAACGAATACTTTTTCTGGACCACTACGTCTTTTTGAGGAATCATTTTTTTGAACAGACTCATAGTGTCTTCACCAAAGAATATTTTCGCATTGCAGACTCTAAGGAAAGATTCTTTGGAAGTTCTACATGTTCGCCATTTGACAAATCATGTTTCACCTTTTCCAGCAAACCCCCATCAAGAATTTCAAATACCGCACCCAGCGATCCGTTTTCACGAGGGATGAGCCGCTGCGCGGAAACGCAGATGACCGTCTGCCGCAATTCTTCCATGGTGACACCAAAATCCGCCATTCTGTAAAAGCAGCCGACTGGGTTCTTTGCATGAACGGATGTAATGACCAAATGGCCTGTCAGCGCCGCCTGGACGGCCGTCTTAGCGGTCTCGGCATCACGTATTTCACCGATCATGATGACATCAGGGGAATGGCGTAAAATCGCTTTCAGTCCAGCTGCATACGTCATGCCTGACCGTTCATTCACTTGAATCTGCAAGAGATGTGACTGGTCATTCTCTACTGGATCTTCTAACGTGATGACATGCCGGTCCAGTTCGTTTACACAATGAGCTGTCAGTGAATAGATGGTTGTCGTTTTCCCGCTGCCTGTAGGACCCGTAGCCATCAGCAGACCTTGCGGCTGTGCGACAGCCCTTCGAAGCTGTTCAGCCCACCTGGCATCCAGGCATAACTCATTGAGCGGTACAATACGGTCATGCTTCTGCAGACGGATGACAACACTTTCTTTCATATGGAAGGATGGAATGGTCGAAACGCGGAAAGAATAATTATCATCGGAAAATCGTTTATGGAATGAACCGCTTTGGGGTTTTCGCCGATCGCTTATATCGAGCGAGGAGAGGAACTTAAAGAAGGAAATCATGCGGCCCGCCAGTTGTTCGGGGATTGTTGCGGACCTTCTCAGTTTCACACCGACCTTGAATAACACGTCGTACCCTTTCATTTTTGGGACAAGATGAATATCTGTAGCATCTTGACTGATGCCATCTTCTAAAAGACGGAAACATTTGAGCTCGACCATATTTTCGTCGTTATTCATGCCACACCCCTCTTTCCTTGCGCGGAAGGCCGTTTTCCGCCTATATCCAAGTATACATGAATGCATCAAATTGTGAATAGGTTCCGCCAAGTTCGAATTTTCATATGTGATTTCCTCGCAAAATGGTAACGAGACAGACCTTTTCCGTTCAAAACATGAATTCTCATCAGTTTCACCATTTGTCCATTGTTTTGTCACAAGACTTACGGATATAAGTTTACATTTGCAAATGCAATCATTTATAATGAGTGTGAGATCATTGTATTGTTTTATGGTAAGGAGGGACGCACGTATGGATAACATGTTCAAGCTATGTGGTTTTTGGACAGGAGTTTTCGCAGTAATGTTTTTTGTCGGCGGCATGATGCCCGCATCGCTCATTTTTGTTGCGAGCACAGTTTTCTTCCTGCTGCTTGGATACTTGAACCTGACAGAGCGTATGTACATGTACATGTTCGGAGCGTACTTGATGATTTTCATGGTCGGATTCAGCTATTATGCAACATTCATCCACGTACCAGGCATGGCCGAATAAGGAAATGCGGAAACAAAAAAACAGCCCTCTCGGCTGTTTTTTTATTTGTCGTTAAAAGCCATTAAGAAATGGATTGGTGTCCTTCTCGTCACCTGGAGTGGTTGATGGCCCGTGTCCGGGGTAAAGTATAAATTCATCATCCAGGGTCAATAGCCGATTATGGATAGACTCGAGAAGCGTCTCCGTATCCCCGCCTGGCAGATCAGTCCGGCCAATGCTTTGCCGAAATAGGGTGTCGCCGACAATTGCGAAACCGCCATCAGGAAAGACATATGTCAAGCTGCCCGGCGAATGGCCTGGTGTATGTCTTATCTCATAACGGAAAGGACCGATTTCCGCTTCTCCTTCCGCCTGCACTAAGTGATCTGCCGGTCTGCCGCTGATCAAAGGCAGTCCGGGATATCTGGCCGACCCGTTCAGTTCCGGTGTTTGCAGCCAGTCAGACTCTGCTTCGTGGATATGGACAGGTATGGTAAAATGATTTCGAACCTCTTCGACTCCGCCGATATGATCGAAATGCGCATGGGTCAGCAGGATTGCAAGCGGTCTCAAACCGTCCCTTTCAAGCATGCGGATTAATCTTCCGGCTTCATCGCCCGGATCAATGATGAGACATTCACTGCCATTGTCGATGATATAGCAATTCGTCTGAATAGGTCCAAGCGGATATGTTGTCACATTCAGCATAATTCCCACCTCCTTTTCCCATCATAATGAAGAGAAGCGCCGAATTCAAACAATCGTCATGAATTAACCTCGACAAAAGGGCGATTAAACAGTACAATAGAAAAGGAATATTGCTAATCGGCATTCATTTTTTCGTTCAGAAAGGAGTGTCTACTACATGAACCTATTAATGGTTATTTTCGGCCTCGTCGCTATTTTGGCAGTGGTCGGTACTGTGCAGGGATTTAAAGAGCGTAATATTTTAAGCATCCTATTCAATCTTGTGGCTGTCGTCATTTTCGGTGCATTCACAGTGGCAACGATCATCTATCAAGGATATCCGCCGAAGCTTCACTGATTCGGACGAGCCAAAAAACATCTCCCATTTCGGGAGATGTTTTTTTAATTTCCGCTTACGATCCAACTGATTTTCCGCTTCTTCGGAATGTCGATCAGCAAATCACCTTCATAGCCCGCAAGACATCTGTCACCAGACGGGGAACAAATAAGCGGGCCTGGCTCTATTCCGTCCATTACGTCTCTCATTTCGCCTCCCTCAAGAAGCACAAGCCGCATGGAGGATTGAACTTCGCCCGATGTCTCCTCGTTTACGATCCCTGCTACAAGGCGATCGTCTCCAATCGATGCCAGACTTGGGAAAACAGCACCCGAGTAAAGCCCTTCTTGTACTGGCATTTCCCACCCCCATTCTTCTTCTCCGCCAGGATGTCTGACTCCCATATGGGCAGTTCCCTTACCAATTGCATGCATGGTCACCATTCTGCCGCCCACTACTACATACGGAGTCTGTTCCATTTCCATCTGCACCTCGAGTTGACCATCATCCGCTATGTGGAGGACAAGATTTCTGTCTTCTGCAGTTGCAATGATTTGATTGTCACCAAGCCAGCTAGGAAACGGATCATCCAGGTCCAGGAGATCCAGCTCCTGTTTCTCCCGATTATAAAGGAATAAATCGAATGTCCAATCGTCCTGGAAGGCAGTGAACAGTAATTGGTCGTCGTTGTCTTCATTCCAGGCGAATTCGACTTCATTCGAAGCAAGTTCAACGGTGTCTTGCAATACGCCATCCATGGATATGATTTTGATGGTCGCAGAGTCGGCACTTTCACCAGTATGAAGCAATATGTATTGTTTGTCCGGATGAATAAGGGCATCCGTAATGACAGTGGCTTCCGTATAGATCATATTTGACTCGCCTGTAGTTAGATTGAAGGACATTACATCATGCCCCTTGACATACGCAATGCTCTCATCCGACTGCCAGCCTATGATGTAATGGGATTGATCTTCAGGCATATGCAACAGCTGTAATGTCTCCTCTTCTTTCGGCGGGATATGTTCAACATCAGGCTGGACGGAAGGCGGTTCTTCCTCTGAGCAGCCTGCCAGAACCATCAACAAGATTATTACAACGATTATTCTCCTCAAGAAAGCCGCCCTCCTCCGGCAATGATATAAAAAATCTGCACGGTGGAATTTCCCGTGCAGACATAGGTTTTTTACTTATCTTTCGATTGAGCTTCCCGTTTCCCCTCTTCCGTGAAACGGAGCAAGTCACCGTTGATGATCGTATCCGAGTAATTGAGTTCCGTATTTACCCGTTCCTCATACGGCTCACATACCGACGCGTCAGTCGGTTCACCCGTGTGGATATCGTAACATACTTCGTGTGCATAGATGGCGTCATCGGTTACAAAACGACCATCGCGGAAAATGACAAACGGCTCGTGGTCTTTCGAAAAGACGTCCGCACCTAACTGCATATCTTCTTTTGTATCAATTCCTAAAAGATGAAGAATGGTAGGACGGAGATCCATTTGTCCCGCAAGTTCATCCATCACTTTGCCTTTTCCGAAGCCAGGGATATGCACGAACATCGGCACTTTCTGTAACTCCACATTGTCAAAAGGTGTGATTTCCTTATTTAAATACATACCCATCGCTTTATTGTGGTTTTCCGAAATCCCATAGTGATCGCCATACATGATGATGATCGAGTTGTCGTAAAGACCGCTCTTCTTCAAGTCATCGAAGAACGTCTTCACTGCTTCATCCATGTACCGGACGCTTTGGAAATACTTATTCAGCGTTTTGGAATTGGAGGTATATGCAGGAATCAGCATATCCTCTTCATCCAAGTCGAATGGATGGTGGTTCGTCAATGTGATCATCCGTGTCGCGAATGGCTTCGGCATATCTTTCATCAGTTCAACCGATTGCTCAAAATAAGGGATATCCTTCATTCCCCAGTTCACGGCTTGCCCCTCACCAATCGTATAGCTTTCCACATCATAGAATTTCTGGACTCCGAGGGCTTGATACATGATATCCCGGTTCCAGAAACTGCGGTTGTTCGCATGCATGACGCTTGTGAAGTAACCGTTTTGGCCAAGCCGCTCAGAGAGGGAATGGTATGTGTTACCGCTGTTTGTAAAGAACACGGCACCCCCATTGCGGCCGTATAGCGAATTCTCCAGGATGAACTCCGAATCGGATGTCTTGCCGAGTCCTGTTTGATGATAAAAATTGTTGAAATAGAAAGTGTCCGGATCTTTCGTAAGCTCATTAAGGAACGGTGTGATGACATGGCCATCCATTTCATTGTTTATGACAAAATTTTGAAGCGACTCAAGCGAGACCATGATGACATTCCGGCCTTTTGCAATTCCGAACATTTCAGGATCCGGCTCAGCATAGTTGGCGCTAATATAGTTTCCTACTTCTGTCAATTCACTGCCGTCCGCCAAAGCCCGCTGCGCATGCGTCTTCGACTGGATGAACAAGTCATAGATATGGTAATTGTATGTGCCAATGTTTTTCACAAGCAGTTCACGGTCAAAACTCCGTGTCAATAGTTGCGGACGCTGCGCCTCAGACAGGCCGAGGTTGACCATAAGGATGGTCGCTGCCACAACAAAGTATAATTTCCTGCCCATTTTCCGGGAAGATATAGACTGTTCTTTGACCGGAAGCAATTTGATGGCTAACAGGACGATAATCGTGTCTGTAAAGAAGAAAATATCCGTCCAATGCAAGTTTGCGGTCACTGATGACGACAAATCGCCAAAGTTGCTTGTCTGGAATAACAAAGGAAGTGTGATGAAATCACTAAAAAACCGGTAAAACACGGCATTGCTGAACATAAGGATCGAGGTGATCAGGCTGACAGCAAAGATATACGCATTGCGCCGCTTTGTGCTCTTGATGAAAAATGCGATTCCATAGACAAATAACAGAAAGCTGAGTGGGTTCATAAACAGGATGAACTCCTGCATAACATTATCGATTTTCATGCTGAAGCTTGTATGGTAGCCGACATATGTGGTAATCCAAGTTGCGACGACGGCAATCAGGAGTACGGAATGTTTGGGTAATGACCTTTTTTTCATTCGCAATCTTCCTTTCCAATCTCGATGAAGTAAACCCGCAAGCATCCGGACCATCAATTCACATGATCCAATCAGTTATTATTTCAGTTCGTTCGATACATATCTATTAGACGGATGAGATGACAAAAAGTTTCATATACAGCCAGTATAAGACCAGAAGTCGCATGTATAATAGGTCAAAGTTCCCTAATTTCAGCTTTTAAAATCATAATCGCCTTTAGATAATCCTCTTTTACAATAAGTCCGTTCTCATACATCTCCCGCGTATCAGCTATCATCAATTCAAGATCCGCTTTCCGGTCCCCTGTGTATATGAATGTTCCGTAGCCTTTCAGGAATTGGAGTACATCATAATAAGTTTTCATTTTCGTCCACCATCCTGCATTCGATCACCCGATGCTCTGTGAAGATCCTTTCTACCGGGATATCATGTGGTTCAAAAGGGACTTGGAACCCGGTCTGACAATCAAACGCAAGAGAGATCTTAGCTCCCTTATAACACGACAAATACCGGTCATAATAACCTCCTCCAAAACCGACCCTATATCCTGCAGCCGAGAACGCTACCCCGGGTACAACCTGCAGATCGATCTCTTCCTGCGGCACAGATACCGTGGCAGAGAGTATCGGTTCGAGAAGATCCATATAGACCGTTTCCAAACTATTGTATGATGTTATTTCCCTGAAGTCCATCTTTCGCTCAGCAGGATAGCATCTCGGCACAACAATCCTTTTGCCGCTCTTCCATGCAGCTTCAATCAGCGGCCTCGTATCTACCTCTGGAAACCGTGATATCGTGATTCCGATTGTTCGGGAAGATAGGTATTCCTCCGACTGCAAAAAGCGTTTGACGATCCGCAAGGAAGCGTCGGCGTGTTCGTTGATGTCCATGCTTCTTAACATAGCAAGCACCTGCTTGCGCTGCAGTGACTTACTCACCATCATATTCCCCCTTTTCAAAATAAAAAACCAAAACCCGTGAAGGTTTTGGCCTGAGCAATTATTTCGTTTCACGGTGCAAAGTCTGTTTCTTTTCACGTGAGCAATACTTTTTCATTTCAAGACGTTCCGGATTGTTACGCTTGTTCTTTTTAGTAATATAATTACGCTCTCCACATTCAGTGCAAGCAAGTGTAATATTTACGCGCATTGTAGTCCCTCCCACTCATCACAAACTTATAGATAAAACATGAGCATGATTTATACGACTATGTCATTGTACCATATTCAATCCATTTGTCCAGAAGAAAGTTTGAAATTTCATTAACGCCATCCATATGGTACGATAGAGGCAATAGAAGCTGCGGCAGATTGTCTGCCGCCCGAAACAATATCCGACCGGAGGCATGCAAGAATGGACTTACCTCTCATACTTCTTACTATAGGAGTCGTCTGTGTCATTTTATCATTCTTTTTCAACCGTTCCTCGAAGTCTCAGGAGGAAGAGCTCGAAAATATTTCCATCAGCCTCCACCAAGAGACCAACCTACTGAAAAAACGGCTGAAAGCGGTTGAAGAGGAGCTTATGATCGGCGCGCTGCCGGATCTTCCGGCCGCCGGAAAGACCGGGCGGAAACCTGTGCATGAAATCATAGTGAACCAGATCCTCTCCCTGCACGCTCAGGGTTATCCGATCGAGGATATTTCCGCCCGTTCCTCCCTTCCTCCCGCTGAAGTAATTGATGTGCTGCAGCAAAAAGGGGCACGCGTATGATCCGTGATGTATTGCGTTCGATTGGCATCGGCTGTCTTATCGCCGCAGGGATCCTTCATTTCGCTCCTGCCGGCAAGGCGGATCCGGCAAGCGAGGCATCTTATAAAGACCAAGTAAGCAGGCTGACAGAAGAGCTGCAAAACGTAAAACGTGAACTTGCCGCCGCGCAGACAATATCTTCCGCTGACAAGTCTGAAGCGAAGATTGAAACGGAAAGCGACCAGTCGAAGGGCGCTGGAAAAGAACCGATCGTCAAAACGATCTTGTCGATCCGGCAGGGTGAAGTTTCGACGACCATCTCCTCCCAGCTCGAACGGGCAGGCGTCATTCCGAAGGCATCCGAGTTCGATAAGTACCTGTCGGACAACGGACTGGCAGGACGCCTGCAAGTCGGTGAGTATGAGGTCGATTCCTCAATGGATCTTAAAACGATCGCTTCCCTCATTACGAAAACGAAATGAAAAGAGCGCCAGTCCAGATGAAGTTCAGGACGAGGCGCTCTTTTATCATGGTCACTCTTTCGAGTCAGATACACGATTGATTTCAGGTTCGGTCGAATCGGAGCGGATCTCTTTTTCACGTTTCTTCTGCAAGTTGAAATAGATATCCATCGCAGCTCTCGCGATTTCATTGGATGGATGCGGATAGTTGCTTCGATCTGTGGAGATGTTTGGAATGACAATCGAGAATGCAACTTCCGGATTCTCTTCCGGCGCAAAACCGATATGGGTGAGGTTCACCGTCTTTGTGCCATACAGGCTTCGGTCTGTACCGTCGTAGTAGGCCGACTGTGCTGTTCCTGTCTTTCCGGCTACCGTGTAATTAACGCCATCAAACAGGCCGCGCGCCGTTCCTCCCTGGCCATGGTACGTGTAATGCATACCCTTCTTCACTTGCTCAATTTCCCGGTCTGTGTTTTTGATCCGATTCAGCACTTTTATATCCGTTTCTTGAATCAGCGGTCCGAGCGTCTTGCCGTCAGGTGACGGTTCCCGTATCTCTTTCAGCATTTTCGGCGCCACCCGGTATCCGCCATTCGCAACGGTCGAGACATATTGCGCCATCTGAAGCGGCGTATACGTATCGAACTGGCCGATCGCAAAGTCAAGAAGTTTACCTGTGATCGTCTCAGTGCCTGGATACCCAGCATATTCCCCTGGCAGGTCGATCCCCGTCTTCGCACCGAGTCCGAATGAGGCATAGGACTCCCGCAGCCGGTCAAAGCCTGCAATGTTGATCGGCAGCGGTTTGTGCGGACGATAATTCGCTTCGCCGAGGTCCATGGCGATCCGGAACATATACACGTTCGAGGATCTGCCGAGAGCGGTGATATCGTTGATTGCGACACGTCCATACTGGTTGAATAGGGATCGTTTTACCGTAGTGCCGATGTAGATCGGTTCATCAATCTTTACCTCCCCGACGTTCAGCACCCCTTCGCTGTAGCCAGTGAGCACAGTCGCAAGTTTGACTGTCGAACCTACTTCGTATGCGGAAGTGAATGTTCCGAATGCATAATCGCGGATTTCCCACTTTCCGGTCTGTTCATCTTTGACGAGCTTTTTTCCGACAAGAGCTAAGACTTCTCCGTTATTCGGATTCATCATGACGAGGAAAGCACGATCGAGAAGCCCCGCCGTACTGCGCTTCTTTTCCCTTAACAAGGTATCGGATACTAGAGTCTCAAGTGACTCTTGAAGTTCGCTATCCACGGAAAGGACAAGATCTTTACCCGGTTCCCCTTCGCGCACCGTCTTCGTTTCCACCACTTTACCTGTCCGATCTTTGATGTTTTTCGCGACCGCTTTCTGGCCTTTCAGCAGTTCCTCATAATATTGTTCAAGATAACTGCTGCCGACGCGGTCATTCCTTGAATAACCTCGTGCCAGGAAGTAGTCGAGATGGCTTCTCGGAATCCCCTGAACCGGTGTCGTTGTAGAGCCGATATATGTGCTGTCGCTCAGTTTCACGCGCTCCCAGTCCGTCGTCGTATTGACGCCAGGCAGGTCGCTCAGCCGTTCAGACACGGCAGCAAATTCCCGTTCAGATACATCGCCGCTTTTTATGATCTGCGGCGAATAGGCGTAGCCAGACATCATCTCCCTATATATCGCGAGAATCTCTAGGTCTTCCTTCGTAAAGGAATCAAGCTCCTCTTCCGTGATCCTCTCCCGCGTCAGACCGTTGACTTTCCGCTGTATATCTTTTTCGGTCAGTTTTTCATCCGCTTTTCTAATTTTGGCGATCTCAGAAGCGGGCACTTTTGCCGCCGCTTCATCAGGATGCATCAATATCCAAAAGTCTCGCTTGTCGCCGAGTGTGACCCTTTTCGTATCTTGCTCGATCAAATCTGCGAGCTTCTTTGCGATCTCCAGCATCTCCGCTGATGTCGTTGATGTCGTTTTCGTATATGTAATGGCGTTTTTAGGCTCGTTGTCCACAAGCACCTTCCCCATCCGGTCATAGATCCGGCCTCTGGGGACACTGGTGTTAACGGCTATTTCCTCTTTCTTTTCGAGCTCACGTCTGTAGTCATCACCTTTGACAATCTGCAAATAGCCCAACCGGAGGATCAGGATGGAAAACAGGACGAAGATCGAAAAAAACAGGAAATTCATACGGAATGCGACATGTTTCCGCTGTCTTACTTTCGCCTGATCCGCTTTGCGCATCTGCTTACTCATCTTTCTCCTCCTTTCCATAGTTGCCGGACCTCTTCCGGCCACGCATCATTATATCATTATATAAACTAAAAAACATACATCTTGACGAACAAGATGTATGCCGGGTTGCATTATTTATTCTCTTCGTAGCGTTTTGCAACTTCTTCCCAGTTCACTACGTTCCAGAACGCATTGATGTAATCAGGGCGTTTGTTCTGGTAGTTCAAGTAGTACGCGTGCTCCCAAACGTCAAGTCCTAGTAGAGGCGTCTTGCCTTCCATGAGAGGGCTGTCCTGATTAGGTGTTGACGTGATCTCGAGTTCTCCGTTGTTCAGGACTAGCCAAGCCCAGCCGGAACCGAAACGAGTTGTAGCTGCCTTCGCAAATTCTTCTTTGAATGCGTCAAAGCCGCCGAATTTCTTGTCGATCGCTTCTGCAAGCGCGCCAGTCGGCTTTCCGCCGCCGTTCGGTGAAAGGATTTGCCAGAAGAATGAGTGGTTCGCATGGCCTCCGCCGTTGTTGCGGACTGCAGTACGAATATCCTCTGGAATCGCATCCATGTCGGAGATCAAGTCTTCAACGGATTTAGAAGCAAGATCCGAATGCCCTTCAAGCGCTTTGTTTACGTTTGTCACGTATGTGTTGTGGTGTTTCGTGTGGTGGATGTTCATTGTTTCCTTGTCGATATGCGGCTCTAACGCATCATAAGCGTATGGCAGTTCTGGTAATTCATAAGCCATTGTCCATTCCTCCTAAATTGATTGATTATTTATCCTTCGTATTCAACATTATCAAATTAAAGAATCCCAATCAATTGAAATGAACTATCTAAGGACGAACCAGACAAAAATGGCAATCATAAGGAGCATAACTCCGCCTTTAGCAAAGATGGAAGTGAAAAAACCGACCAGCGAACCGATTCCCGTCCGGACGGCCTGCTTGAAACCGGAACGCGATATCAGCAGTTCCGCGATAACCGCGCCGAGAAAAGGGCCGATGAGAATGCCTGCAGCGGGGATGACAAAAGGTCCGGCCAGAAGACCGATCGTGCTCCCCCACATGCCGGCCTTCGAACCGCCGAACTTTTTTACGCCTACAATATTGCCAAGTGTATCTGCAAAAAACAGAAGCACGACAAACAGGACTTCTACCACCCAAAAGAACCAGTTCATCCCGTCAAAGCCGATTGTAAAGCCGTATGCCAGAAACCCAAGAATGATAAAAACGACGGACGGAATGATCGGATAGACCAGGCCTATGAAAGCTATGATAAAGCAAAGGATCGCAAGGATCCAGGCGAGCCATTCCATTCTGCATCACCCTCCAATTTTAAATGCGTTTTCCAAGCACAGCTTCGGCGATATTCACCGCATGGTCCCCGATCCGTTCCAAGTTGCTGACGATATCCACAAATACGATGCCAGCCTGTGCGGTGCATTGGCCGCCATTCAGCCGGACGATATGGTTCTTCCGGAATCTGCGTTCCATCTTATCGATCAGGTCTTCCTGTTCCGCTACTGCCCGCGCGAGCTGGCTGTCGTTCATATCCAAGGAATTCATCGCTTTTTCAACTGTCCCTATGGTGAGCGTGAACATCTCGGACAAGTCCTCCATCGCGTCATCCGTAAGCTTCACTTTATTTATCTCCCGGTAATCGATCAATTCGATGATATTCTCGAAATGATCGCCGATCCGCTCGATATCACGGACCGCATCCATCAGCATGACATGCCGCGCCGATTCAACAGGGGATATATTGACAGCTGATATGTCGACAAGATAATCAGTGATCTTGCGGTCGAGGTTATTGATCGCGTCTTCAATCTGATAGGCATTTACCGCATGCTTCTTGTTGCTCGTCTTCAAGTATTCGAACGTCTCTCCGAGCCCCTGCACAGCGAAATCCCCCATCCGGATGATCTCTTCCTTCGCTTGTCCAATTGCGACAGCCGGCGACTGGGTGATGAAATTCGGGTCCAGGTGCTTCGGCTTATATTCAATAGCCACATCCTTGCCTGGGATCAGTTTGGTGACCACGAATGCCCACATGCCGATCAGCGGAAATTGGATGATCGTATTCGCGACGTTGAACGAGCCATGGGCGAACGCAATCTGCATTTTCTGCTCGATATTCAGCACATGACTGATCCATTCGACATACAGCGTGAACGGATGCAGGAGCAGCATGAAGACAAGGGTGCCAACGACATTGAACAGCACATGCGTAGCAGCGGCCCGGCGTGCTGCGACGGACGCGCCAAGCGCAGCAAGGATCGCAGTGATCGTCGTGCCGATATTATCCCCGAACAGGACCGGCAGTGCGCCTTCAAGCGGAATCAGATGTTCCGAATATAGTCCCTGCAGGATCCCGACAGTCGCACTTGAACTTTGGACGACGACTGTGAACACGGTGCCTGCAAGCACTCCAAGCACAGGATGTTCACTCATCGACATGGTAAAGTCCGAAAATGCCTGCAACGAACTTAGCGGCTTCATCCCGTTGCTCATGAGCTCAAGCCCAAGGAAGAGCCCCCCAAAGCCGAACACGACTTCGCCGATGCTTTTAACCGAACTTTTGTTGATGAAGAAAATGAGGAACGCACCGACTGCCATGATCGGCAATGCATACGCACCGACGTCAAGCCCGATGATGAATGCGGTCACCGTCGTACCGATGTTAGCGCCCATAATGACGCCGATCGCCTGGCGCAGGGTCATGAATCCGGCACTGACAAGGCCCACAGTGATGACTGTGGTCCCTGAGCTCGACTGGATCAGAACGGTCACTAGTATCCCGCTCAGCACACCCATGAACGGGTTTGTCGTAAAGCGGTCCAAAATGGAGCGGAGCCTGTCCCCTGCCGCCTTTTGAAGGCCATCCCCCATATACTTGATTGCGAACAGGAAAATTCCAAGTCCGCCGACGAATTGGAAGATCAGTTCTTGCCAATTAACACCCATCGAATGGTCTACCTCCATGTTTTGATTATATGTATCGCTCCCATTATTTTTGATTATGAATGGATTGTAAATAGAAGCCGCGGAATCTTTACATATCCTTAACAATCGGCTTCCTATTTGTCATCATTCTGTCGAAAATATACTAACTCAAATGTCTGCTTGTAAGTGGTAGACTAGATGGTATGTGCAAACTTGCCGGACACCGGTCAATAGAAAGGAGGCCCTCCGATGAAATACCGGCAATTGTTCGCGGCGTCTTTCAGGGAACCGAAGAAACTTGCGGCGTTCCGTCTGCTGCCGATCGGCAAAGTGATCAGCTATGTCTTCTTGTTCGTCTGGCTGTTCGCGGCTGTGTCATTCATCAGGTTTCTCTTCGGGGATGTAACCCTATTTGAAGCGTCCCCCGACTTGATCGAATACAGCAGGACGATCGGCATCCTGATTTATCCGATTGCGTTTGTTTTCCAGGTCGTCATCTCGACGTTTTATATTTTTGTGCGAGTCAGCATTTTCGCGGCAATCGGCCTGCTGATCGTGAAATTGATGAAAAGGCGCGCGGAATACCGCCATGTCTGGAGGACGGCAGCCGTCTCCATCACATTTCCGCTCCTTATGACGCTTGCGCTTGACTTCATCCCCATGCTTGAAGGGATCGGGCTGTACCTGTCTTCAGCGGTCCACCTCATCTATATGATACTGGCACTGCGCTATTATCCAAAGATGAATAGATGAATAGATGCCTCCGGCTCCGCATAGAGTGGCGGAAAAAGGAGGATGCCGCAATGAGGACTCTACTGATCGCCCTACTCTTATTCATCGTTTTCCATATCGTAAAAGAGGACTTGACAAATGGGACAATCCCTATGGCATCCTTTTTTGAAACTGAAACGTCCTGTCCTGAGCAGAAGCTGAAAAGCATAACGGTTAGAACAGTCGACGGCGACACGATCGAGTCGCTGCTCTCCCTATACCCTGATCCAGGCCAGACATTCATGGAACGGCTTTCGTCGTTCTACGAATTGAACCCCCATCTGCAGAACCAGAAGATGATCGGCGGGCTTGAAGTCAAATTGCCTGTTCCCCGTCAAACCATCAGTCAGTGCGAATGATATTCACAATCAAGTACCTGTTCCTTTCCTTTTGTCCGATTGATTGATAAAATGGTTACGCAGATACGAGATTTTAAGGAGAGAATTTACATGAGTGAAATGATACACAGATCAAAGACGCGTCCTGTCAAAGTCGGCAACTTGACGATCGGCGGCAGTGACGAGCTGTTCATCCAAAGCATGGCAACGACTAAGACACATGATGTCGAAGCCACAGTCGCGGAAATTCTTCGCCTTGAAGAAGCGGGCTGCCAAGTTGTGCGTGTCGCTTGCCCTGACGAGCGCGCCGCTTATTCCATCGGCGCCATCAAAGAACGTATCAACATCCCTTTAGTCGTCGATATCCATTTTGATTATAAATTAGCATTGATCGCCATTGAACAAGGAGCGGATAAGATCCGCATCAATCCCGGCAACATCGGCCGCCAAGAAAAGGTCGAGGCGGTTGTGCGCGCTGCAAAGGAGAAAGGCATTCCTATCCGGATCGGTGTAAATGCCGGATCTCTTGAAAAGCATATCCTGAAGAAATACGGATACCCGACAGCGGACGGCATGGTCGAAAGTGCCCTTCATCATATTAAGATCCTCGAGGATCTCGACTTCCATGATATTATCGTGTCCCTGAAAGCTTCCGATGTGAACCTTGCGATCGAAGCATACAAGAAGGCAGCAGCGGCATTCGATTATCCGCTGCATCTCGGCATCACTGAATCCGGCACATTATTCGCCGGATCCATCAAAAGTGCCGCTGGTCTTGGCGCCCTTCTCTCTGCGGGCATCGGTAACACGCTCCGCGTTTCATTGAGCGCGGATCCCGTTCAAGAAGTGAAGGTTGCCAGAGAGCTGCTGAAGGTATTCGGTTTGTCCTCGAATGCGGCGACGCTCATTTCTTGCCCGACATGCGGACGGATCGAAATCGATCTCATCTCCATTGCGAATGAGGTGGAAGAATATATTTCAACAATTAAAGCGCCGATTAAAGTCGCGGTACTCGGCTGCGCCGTAAACGGTCCGGGCGAAGCACGGGAAGCCGATATCGGAATTGCAGGTGCACGCGGGGAAGGCCTTCTATTCATGAAAGGGAAAACAGTCCGGAAAGTGCCTGAAGAGACAATGGTCGATGAATTGAAGATAGAGATCGATAAACTTGCCGAAGAGTATTTCGAGAAAAAACGCCAAGAGGAATTACTTCTTCAAGGCGGAGCGGCTGAATGAGAAAATATCGGTTCGGCATTGATATCGACGGGACGGTGACGTGCCCCACGTCCCTCCTGCCGCATATCAACTCCAGATTCGGATGCAATCTATGCCTCGATGATATTACGGAGTATGATCTGACGAAGGCATTTGACGTGGATGAGAAGGAATTCTTCGATTGGTATTTGACAGCGGAAGAGGAGATCTACAGGACTTCACCTGCCCAGGAAAAAGTGAAAGAGATACTGGATTCCTGGCATGATGCGTATGAGCTCTACTATATTTCCGCCCGCGGTTCCTCGGTTCAGGACTGTACAGCAGAATGGTTTGCCCGGGAAGAAATCCCTTACGATCATATTGAGCTGATCGGCAGCCATCATAAGATCGAAGCGGCAAAGTCATTCCGTGTCGATTGCTTTTTCGAAGACAAGCATGATAACGCGGTCAACATCCATGAGGAACTTGGAATACCCGTCCTCCTATTCGATACCCCTTACAACCGGAAGAGCATCCCGGACGGTGTTATCCGTGTAACAAGCTGGACGGAAGCCGACGAGTGGATCCGTAAGCTGTTCCCTGTCCGTGAGCTGACAAATTAAAAAGGTGCGAACCTCCGTTCAAGGGGTTCGCACCTTTTTCAATTCTTCCGGCAGCTTGGACACTTGCCGTATATTTCAAATTTATGTCCCTCAACCTCGAAACCGCCGAAGTCCCCGCTCACCGTTGACATCGGGCAATAGGGAATGCTTCGCGATGTACCGCATGATGTGCAGATCAGGTGATGGTGATGGACCCCCGCTTCGCATTGCATGCGAAAATGCAACTCACCGCCAAGCTCCGTCTCCTCCAGAATGCCAAGCTCCGAAAAGGTCGCCAGATTTCTATAAATCGTATCATAGCTGATGCCCGGATTGTCCTGAGCCATAAAATTACGCACTTCCATCGCGGATATATATTTATCATGCTTCGAGAAATACGTTAGGATGGTCTCTCGATTTTTTGTCCGTTTAAATTGATTAGCGGCCAGGATGCGCCATGCTTCGTCGAGTGTCATGCCAGATCCCCTCCCCTTTGTTTAAAGCCATCAAAATTACGGATTTTTTTCAGCAATAAGACGAACAGCAGCACAAGTACTGAGATGATGACAATTGTACCGCCGGGGGCAATATCGAGATAATAAGCTGCCACTAGTCCGGAAATAACGGAAAACTCACCGATTGCAATGGAATAGAACATCGCACCTTTAAAGCTTTTAGCCAGTTGGATTGCAGAGGCGACCGGCAATGTCATAAGAGAGGAAACAAGCAGGATCCCGACAATCCTCATCGATGCACCGATGACAAGAGCGACAATGATCATGAATGCCACCTGAATAAGCTTTCCATGGACACCGGAAATTTTCGCATATTCAGGGTCGAATGAAATCGCGAAGAGCTCTTTATAGAATAGCCGGACGAACAAGACTACGATAATCGCAATCACCAAGACGACCAGCAAGTCCTGACGGCTGACCGCTGAAACAGAACCGAATAAATATCCGACCAAATCAGTGCTGAATCCTTTCGCTAGAGAAATGAATATGGCGCCCAGGCCTATGCCTGCGGACAATATGATCGGGATCGCCAATTCTTCAAAATGGCGATAAGCGGAACGAAGCCTCTCGATCAAAAGAGATCCGACCGCAGCCGCTCCCATACCTAAATAGACCGGATTGAGCGATGATATTACGATAAATTGCTGGCTCATATATAAGCTTCCCGCAATGCCTGCAAGCGCAACGTGGCTCAGCGCATCCGCAATGAGCGATAGCCTTCTGACGACGATGAATAATCCAAGAAGAGGAGCAATCAATCCGATAATCAGACCGGATAAAACTGCGTTCTGCAGGAAGTCATACGTTAGCACTGCATGTATCATGATTGATCCCCCTCACCGGATCCATGGTGGATTCGCCTGACGGGATGCCCGTACCAGTTCGAAATTTCACGGTCCCCGAGTTTATAATACTCTTCCTGCATCCCATGAAAATGAATAGTGCGGTTCAGGCATGCAACGTGAGATGCAAGACCAGTGACAATATCAATTTCATGTGACACGAGAAGGATTGCAATTCCATAATCACGATTGAGCGTTTCCAGCATAGAGTAGAACGATGCGATATTTTGCTGATCAATCCCGACAGTCGGCTCATCCATGATAAGAAGGTCGGGATCTGCTGCAAGGGCACGGGCAATGAACACCCGCTGCTGCTGGCCTCCAGACAGCTCACCGATCGCTCTCGTGCTGAAGGATTCCATCTCCACTGTCCGGAGTGCTTTCATGGCAGATTCAGTGTCTTCCTGTGTAAAGCGCTTGAACAGCCCTGCTTTTCTTGTCAAGCCGCTTCGGACGACTTCGAGCACCGTTGCGGGAAATCCCGAATTGAATGCATTCGATTTTTGGGAAACATACCCGATCCTTTCCCGCTGCTTAAACGACGAGGCGGGTTCTCCGAATAACTTTACAGAGCCATGCGTCGGCTTTAATAAGCCTAAGATCAGTTTTAACAAAGTAGACTTGCCGGAACCATTTGGGCCGATCAAAGCCCAAAACTCCCCTTCCTTTACTGTAAGGGATATATGTGACAGGACATTAGATTGTCCGTACGTGAAACTGACATCTGTACATTCAATAATCTTCTTTTCCATAGGGAGAAATCCGCCCTTCTGATAGGCCATGAATCGGCTCTCTTAAACGTAACCGTTACGCTTCAACCTTTCTAAGTATAGCGGATTTCAGCAATGAAGACAACTTTTCAAGAAGGAATGGTGATGATTGACCATGTTACAGTTCATCCATCAAATAAAGATGAGCAGTGATGAGGAAGCACGCGAAATAGCGGCACAATACGGTGTTCATCTTTCTATCGGGGAAATCCGGAAGCTGCGTCCGCTTTTGGAAGAAGTGTCCTTCCACTGGCTGTTCTCCGGTGTGCCGGAAAGTTTTATCGCCAAAGTGAAAGAAGCAGTAGGAGAGAAAAAAGGCGATGAATTAGTAAAGCAATATTTACAGATGTTAGAGTGACAAAAAATGACGACGGCCCCCTGTTTCCCGCGGGACCGCCGTTCTTTTACACTTCTAGAGGTTCATTCTGGAACGTCTTAGATGTGAGCATTTCAATTTCACGTTTATATGGTGATTTTTTCTTTTTTGGATCGTCACCGATAAATGGTGTCTCCAATATTTTAGGGATGGAGAGGAATTCGGGATGGTGGACAATATAGCATAGCGGTTCAAAACCGATATGGCCGTAACCGATGTTTTCATGCCGATCTTTCCCCGCTCCACGCTCATTCTTGCTGTCATTCACATGGATGACAGATATCCGGTCTTTGCCTATGATCCGGTCGAATTCGTCAAGCACGCCATCGAAGTCATTGACAATATCATAGCCTGCATCGTGCACGTGGCAAGTATCGAAGCAAATTGACAGCCGCTCATTATTCTTCACGCCATCAATGATTTTGGCAAGTTCATTAAACGAACGGCCGCATTCACTGCCTTTTCCCGCCATCGTCTCCAGAGCGATCCTGACCTCTGTGTCATCTGTAAGAACCTCATTCAGCCCTTCGATGATCTTCGCAATTCCAGCGTCAGCTCCAGCACCCACATGGGCACCTGGGTGCAAGACGATCTGATCCGCACCGATTGCCGCTGTCCGCTCGATCTCCTTTTGGAGAAAGTCGACGCCAAGCCTGAATGTCTCGGGCTTCGTTGTATTTCCGATATTAATAATATAGGGTGCATGAACGACGATGTTCGACAATCCATTTTCCTTCATATGGCGGTGGCCCGCTTCAATATTGAGTTCCTCAATGGGTTTGCGGCGGGTATTCTGCGGGGCGCCCGTATAGATCATGAACGTGCCCGCCCCATAACTCGCCGCCTCGATGCTGGAGCCGAGCAGCATATCCTTGCCGCTCATTGATACATGGGAACCTAACAAGACATCACTCATTTTTTCCGGTTCAATCTCCTTTCCCTCTTCTTGAAGCTTTCCATCTCACGGGTCATTTTCTTTTTATAACCCGGCTTGACCTTATCAGGTTTGCGGACAAATGAAGCAGCTTTACGGTCAAGTTCATCCGTTTCCTTAACCCGTTTCTGGCGTGCATGCCTTTCCTTCACTTCTTGCCACTCGCCGTTCTTCACGTCCTCATGGATGAAAGGAATGCCCATCTTCTCGATTTGAACGATCTTATCGTCCTCGGATGGTTCGTAAAGAGTGATGGCGATGCCTTCAAGGCCCGCTCTCGCTGTCCTTCCGACTCTGTGGATAAAGAACTCGAGATCGTCTGGCAGTTCATAGTTGATCACATGGCTGACACCCGGGATATCAATTCCGCGAGCGGCCAAGTCGGTCGCCACGATATATTGGAACTCCAGATCGCGCACCTGCTTCATCATCCGCGTACGTTCACGCGGAGTCAAGTCTCCATGGATCCTGCCAGCCTTGACGCCATTTTCAGCGAGAAAAGCTGCAATTTCATCTGCATGCTGCTTTGTATTCGTAAAGATGATCGCCAAATACGGGTTTATGGCTTCCATCACTGCCAGCAGCTTCTTTTTCCGGCTTGCACTCCGCACAGGTACCAATGAATAGCGCATGCCTTCTGTAAGCGGTTTTTGCTTGCCGATTTGTATATGGACTGGATTGCTTAGATATTTCGCTAAAAACGGTTTTAATCTTTCAGGTATAGTTGCAGAGAATACATACATCTCCAAGTGATCCGGCATACGGGAGGCAAATTGATCAATGTCCTCGATGAAGCCCATATCGAATGCAAGATCCGCCTCATCAATGACAAGGATACTTGCTGTATGGAGAGGCAGTGATCCGGTTTCGGCAAGGTCGCGTAATCGGCCGGGAGTGCCTATGACGATATGAGGAATAGCCGATTGCAGCTTCCCGATGGAGCGCTGTTTATCCGTTCCTCCGATCAAAAGTGCAGATCTGATGCCTGTCCCTTCCGTCAATTTATTCAACTCTGTCGACAATTGCGCAGCGAGTTCCCTCGTCGGTGCAGCGATGACTGCCTGCACACTGTTATTTTCCTCATCCGCCCGTTCCACGATCGGGATTAGGAAACTGTGGGATTTGCCTGTACCGGTGTGGGCTTGTCCGATTGCACTGGTCCCTTTCAAGATCAGCGGAATCATCTCTTTTTGAATCGGCGTTGGTTCTTTGAAACCAAGACGCTCGATCGCATCCCGCAAAAAGGGCTTAAATTGATAATCTGTATACTTGGACATTGAAATCCTCCTAACGTCATTCTATTGTAGCAGATTTTCGTTCCGTCGTAAGGTAATTTCGCATACTATATAGCGCGAGGCGCAAAACAACTATAAAGAAAGGGGTTCATGATGAGATACCAATCCTTCTATCCGTTCGCACGGCAATCGGGACAGCCGCTCCAGCCGATGAGACAACCGGGTTTCGGACCGCCAAATATGCAACCCCCGAATCCGCAAATGGGAAGTCCTCAGATGCCGCAAGGACGTTCAGCATTCGGTCCCGGCATGCAAGGTTTTCCGCCTGGCGCGGGAGGCGGCGGTCAATTCCCCCAGCAGCAGCAAGGCGGATCAAAAATCGAAATGTATATGCAGACGGCAAACCGTTTCATGAATACGGCACAGCAATTCGCACCGCTCGTACAGCAATTCGCACCAATGCTGCAAAATTTGCCGGCTATGTGGAAGCTGTATAAAGGTTTTCAATCACTGCCTTCAGGGGGTGCCACTGCTGCAAATGCGGGGACATCAGCCGGACTGAGCGCCGGCGCATCAGCCGCAGCAAATGCAGCAAAGCCGCAAGTACCCGGACCGTCAGTGCCGCGAATCTTCCAGCCGCCGGCATTATAAGTTTGAAACTCTTCCTCACTGCATCTATAATGGATGTAGATCACTTTAGAGGAGTGAGTTTCAGATGAAAGTTTTGAAGATATCCCCGAGAGGCTATTGCTACGGGGTTGTCGATGCAATGGTGATCGCAAGGAATGCGGCACTCGACAAGTCCTTACCAAGGCCCATTTATATCTTGGGCATGATTGTTCATAATAAACATGTCACCGATGCTTTTGAAGAGGATGGAATCATCACCCTTGACGGAAAAGACCGCCTGGACATTCTCAATAAGGTCGAGACAGGAACCGTCATATTCACTGCTCATGGCGTTTCGCCGGAAGTTCGCGAGCTGGCACGCAAGAAGGGCCTTGTTTCCATCGACGCAACTTGTCCGGATGTATCCGTTACCCATCACCTGATTGAAGAGAAAGTCGCTGAAGGGTATGATATCATCTACATCGGCAAGAAGTATCATCCCGAACCCGAAGGCGCCATCGGAATCGCTCCGCATGCTGTCCACCTAATCGAATCTCTTGAAGATGTCGATCAGATGACGCTGACGAACGATAAGTTGCTAGTCACCAATCAAACGACGATGAGCCAATGGGACGTCGCACATATCATGGATGCTCTCAAAGAGAAATTCCCGCATATTGAAGTTCACAAGGAAATCTGCATGGCTACCCAAGTCAGACAGGAAGCCGTGGCAGAACAGGCGGGAGAAGCGGATGTATTGATCGTTGTCGGCGATCCGAAAAGCAACAATTCAAATCGGCTGACCCAAGTGTCCGTTGAAATTGCAGGCACTCCTGCATACCGTGTTTCAGACGTATCGGAAATCGATATAGAGTGGCTGAAAGGGGCCGAAACAGTTGCAGTGACGGCCGGCGCCTCGACGCCGACAATTGTCGTTCGGGAAGTGATTGCATTCCTGGATGCATTCGACCCGGAAGATCCTTCGACACATCATCCTGAGCGGAAGTTCAAACTTGAGAAGATTTTGCCGAAGATTAAAAATCCGGAGCCTGTTAAACGGATTGAGCCATACGCCACATTATGAGCAAAAGCAACGGAGGAACTGATTGGTTCCTCCGTTTTTTGGTTTTCATGTAAACGTAAATGGCTCCGTGTCAATTTCGGATGCCAGGAAAGTGACGTCATACCCTTTTTCCTCACACAGCTTTTGCATATGGCCAGCGACGCCAGCACTCATCACCTTCTCTACATGATGTCCAGGGTCGATGATAGCAAGATTGAGGGACTCTGCATCCTGCGCTGAATGAAAATCCATATCCCCTGTAACAAAGACATCCGCGCCTTTCCGTGCCGCATCACGGATAAATTTCGAGCCGCTCCCTCCTAATACCGCGACTTTTTTTATCGGTTTGTCCATATCTCCGACAAAACGGACGGCCGGCACATCGAGCGCCTTTTTCACGAGATCAGCAAATTGACCGAGCGGCATGCTGGCCTTTAGCGATCCAACACGGCCAAGACCATACTCATTCGTCCGCTGATCAAGCACGAAGAAATCGTATGCAGGCTCTTCATACGGATGGGCTTTTAGCATCGCTTTAAGGACACTTGAACGTATGGAACCAGGCATGACAACTTCAATCCGTTCTTCTTCCACTTTCTCCATTTTTCCTACTGATCCGATAAATGGATCTGCACCTTCCACCGGAGTGAAACGTCCGATGCCTGCGGACGTGAAACTGCAGCCCGCATAATCACCGATGGCACCCGCCCCGGCTTTTGCCAACGCTTCACGTAAGTGATCCGCGTGGTCGACCGGACAGAACACCGCGAGCTTATAGAGGGCATCCGAATATGTAGGAGTCATCACTTCCGTTCCCTGCAGGCCTAACCGATCGGCAAGCAGATCATTCACACCCCCTGGCGCCACATCAAGATTTGTATGTGCCGCATAAACGGATATATCATTCTTAATGCAGGTTTCGACCAGCCTTCCTTGCGGCGTATCGGTCAAGATGAACTTCATCGGTCTAAAAATAGGCGGGTGATGGGCAATGATCAAGTTGGCTCCTGTTCTTACCGCCTCCTGTACAACCTCTTCGTTCACATCCAGGGTGACAAGCACTTTCGAAGTCTCCCTGTTCAGTCTGCCGATATGCAGCCCTACAGGATCCCAATCTTCTGCGAACCGCTTGGGGGCCCACTGTTCAAATAATGAAATGATCTCATGGCCATTCACTTTTTTCACGTTGGAAGCACCTTCCCTACAATTGTGATTAACGTCCTCAAATGATCTTTTTTCTGTTCTATCTCATTAGTGGTCTCCGCTTTTTCCAGTGATTCAAGCACGCGCTCCCATTCCTCGATTTCCCTTCGCCACTTTTCGATAAATATCTCGTTTTTTTCAGCTAGAAGCTTAGGGCCCACAAGCAATTCCAAATCGGAGTAGGAACTATCCCCTTTTTCAAGGATCACTACCTCATATAGCTTGCCATCCTCTTTCAAAATCGCTTCATCCCAAACAGCCCACCCATTCTCAGCTCCCCATTTTCGGATGGCGACCGAGTGGATATTAGGTTGTGTGATAATCCTTCGCACATTCTTCAGTTTCGCTTTGCCTTTTTCCAAAATGGAGGCGATCAGTGTACCGCCCATCCCGGCGATTGAGACTGTGTCTACCTGGTCTGTGTCTTGGATGGCGTCTAAACCATCCGCCAGCCGGACAACAATACGATTTTCGAGTTTCTCTTTCCTTACGTTGCGCACTGCCGATTCATAAGGACCTTTCGCAACTTCTCCGGCAATCGCCAGTGTAATCTTATTTTGTTTTGCCAAGTAACAAGGCAAGTACGCATGGTCGCTGCCAATATCCGCTAGTACGGAACCACTTTGGACAAATGATGCGACCGTATTCAAACGCTCCGATAATTTCAATGGATTCAACTGGACTCCACCTTTCCGATTTCATTGTACCCCAAGCCCTGCCTATTTGCACTTAGACGTCATGCTGCAGCAGTTTGGAACGTAAAAAAGCCGTCCAGTATGATTTGTCATACGGACGGCCTTTTCTCATTTAAGTGATAGGATGTAGTCTGCCAATTGATCGATCTGGTCATCAGAGATCTGGCCGCCGAATGCTGGCATTTGGCCTTGGCCGTTCTTAATGATGTCATGGATCGTGTCTTTATCATCCGACAGGCCATGAAGGTTAGGGCCGATGCCGCCAGTTAAATCTCCACCGTGGCAACCGATGCACTTTCCTTGTGTGAAGCTTTCCGGATCGAAATCTTCCGCTTCAGAACCTGCTGGCTCGGTTTGATTCCCTTCCTCTTCAGGTCCGGCAATCTCTTTTTTCTGATCGATGCCATGAAGGGACATAAAGAAAATGAGTCCTAGTCCAAGAGCAAAAATCAGAATATAAGGTATTACGGGATTGTTTTTCAATGAATTACCCTCCTTCACCAGGATCTATTCTGTACTATATACAGTGCACACTTAACATTGTACTGTATCCGCGGGAAAACTGAAAGAGTTATCCATAAACAAATCACCGTTTGTGACAATTTCGACAAACTTTCTATGTTTTTCATTCGTTTTCGAATCATTCAATTTAACGATGGATACGGCTGTCCTCTCATGCATTATCGCATGACGCCAAGCTGGCGTGCGATGACCATCCGCTGCACTTCGGAAGTCCCTTCACCGATTTCTAGCAGCTTCGCATCACGCATATAGCGTTCCACTTCATATTCGCGCATATAGCCGTAGCCTCCATGGATCTGAATAGCCTGATCAGCGACTTCCATAGCGATTTCAGAAGCGTACAGCTTGCACATCGCCGCCTCTTTCGTAAACTTGCGTCCCTGATCCTTCAGCCACGCTGCCTTATAGACCATGTTCCGCGCAAGCTCGATCTTTAACGCCATATCTGCCAGCTTGAATTGTGTCACCTGGAATTCAGAAAGCGACTTGCCAAATTGCTTGCGCTCTTTGGAATAATTAAATGCCCGGTCGTACGCTGCCTGTGCAATCCCGACTGCCATCGCTCCGATTCCGATCCTTCCTCCATCCAGTGTTACGAGGAACTGACGGAAACCTTCGCCTTCCTTACCAAGAAGATTCTCTTTCGGGACTTTGACATTTTCGAGGACGAGCTCTGTTGTATTGGAAGCATGCAGCCCCATTTTTTCATAATTATCGATGATAGTGAAACCGTCAGCATCGGTCGGCACGATGATGGCACTGATTTCCTTCCTTCCATCTTTCATTCCGGTGATCGCCGTCAATGCTAGGTGTTTGGCATAACTTGCATTTGTTATATATACTTTTGAACCGTTTATGATGTACTGGTCTCCCTCTTCCTTCGCGGTCGTCTGGGTTCCCCCTGCATCCGAGCCCGCATTCGGCTCCGTGAGGCCGAACGCACCAAATGACTCACCTGTGCAAATCGGCGTCAAATACTTCTCCTTTTGCTCTTCCGTGCCAAATAGATTAAGCGGCGCTCCGCCAAGAGAAATATGTGCAGAGTACGTGATTCCTGTAGAAGCGCAGGCACGGCTCAATTCTTCTGTGACAATCGCGAAACTGATTGTATCTGCGCCGGCACCGCCGTACTTTTCAGGAAACGGCAATCCCATCATTCCCATATCAGCAAGCTGTTTAAAGATTTCCACTGGAAATTCATTTGTACGGTCCCTGTCAATGGCTCCTGGAGCGACAACCTGGTCCGCAAATTCCCACATTGTCCGTTTGATCATTAACTGCTCATCTGTCAAATCAAAATTCATCTGGTTCTCCCCCTTGTTGTGAACGCTTACATTCATAGTATAACGAATTGAACGGTACATTCTCAACTATTCATCAACTAGGGAAATAGAAACTTTTCGTAAAAAAATATAAAAACGCCAAAATAGGCTATCTTCCTATGAAAGCAGCCTATTAAGAGCGTTCTCCAAAAGTTTAAGATGCCGGCAAGTATTATTATCGCATCGTCATAAAAATGAATCCGGTGACGAGCAGAAGTCCGGCCGCTCCGGAAATTGTGAAATAGAGCAACTTTAGCATGCGGCCGGCAAACAGCCAAAGTGCGCAATTCATGACGAGCAGGCCGACAAGCATCATTGTCTGATCGTCAAAAAATGCCATCCAGACTTTCAATGAAATGCCTAGCAGCAGGAATGCGGCCAATATATAGCAGGTCGCAACCAAAGCGCCGCTGTTCACCTTGCGGACAGCGGGCACCACGAGCAGCAGCGTTATGAGCCCCGCTGCTAGTGAAAGAGTCCAGCCTGGATAGGAATCGAGCAAAAACATAGTGCCGAATATAACTGCCGCTGCGATGCTGAGCAGAATCAGCTGTTTGTTGTTCCCTTTTCGTTCTTTAACAAGAACCGAATCTTCATCCGGAATACGTTCTTCTTCTCCACCGGCATAAAGTGTGATGAGAAAATCACAGTAATGTTCAGGCAGCAGTTTATTTCTCTTCCAGTATTTTATCTCGGTAATGATCATCTGTTTCCGGTTATGGTTCATCCCATGTTCACCTTTCGTGAATCAATTTGGCCTATGTTCGAAGCCGGTATGTACGCAAAATGCATCGGCTACCTGCCGATGCATTAAGTAGTATTATTCAAGAAAGTCTTTCAGACGTTTGCTGCGGGACGGATGGCGAAGCTTTCGCAGCGCTTTTGCCTCAATTTGGCGAATCCGTTCCCTAGTGACGCCGAAAACCTTTCCGACTTCTTCCAGTGTACGGGTCCTGCCGTCATCCAGGCCGAAGCGAAGCCGAAGCACATTCTCTTCCCGGTCCGTCAGTGTGTCCAGGACATCCTCCAACTGTTCTTTCAGCAATTCATAGGCCGCATGATCAGAAGGGGATTGCGCTTCCGAGTCCTCAATGAAATCACCAAGATGGGAATCGTCCTCTTCACCGATCGGGGTTTCCAGGGAAACGGGTTCCTGGGCAATTTTCAGGATCTCACGCACTTTATCTGCTGTAAGATCCATCTCTTCACCAATTTCCTCAGGGGATGGCTCACGTCCGAGATCTTGGAGCAGCTGCCGCTGGACACGAATAAGTTTGTTGATCGTTTCAACCATATGGACTGGAATCCGGATAGTCCGTGCCTGGTCCGCAATGGCGCGTGTGATCGCCTGGCGGATCCACCATGTGGCGTACGTACTGAATTTGAATCCCTTCGTATGGTCGAATTTCTCAACCGCTTTGATCAGGCCCATATTTCCCTCTTGGATCAAATCGAGGAACAGCATGCCCCGGCCGACGTACCGTTTCGCAATACTGACGACAAGCCGCAAGTTCGCTTCAGCTAACTTTTTCTTGGCATTTTCACCCGCGTAAATCGTCTTCTGAAGGGATGCATCCGGTTTTCCCAGGGCCTCCAGCTTCTCTTCTGCTTCCATGCCCTCCTGGATGGCGATCGCAAGCTTCACTTCCTGGTCACCTGTCAAAAGATCCACACGCCCGATCTCTTTCAAATACATACGGACGGGGTCATTGATCTTGACGCCCGGCGGTACGCTCAAGTCATTCAGGTCGAACTGCTCATCATCCGCAGCCGCTTTTCCAGGTTCCGCTTCTTCTTCATCTTTCCGATCCATTTCAATGCCCTGAGCTTCGATCTGATCTAGAAATTCCTCAAATTGTTCCGGTTCCATTTCAAAGGCGGAAAGTTTATCCGTCACTTCCTCGAGGGTCAATTCTCCGGACTTCTTCCCTGTCTCCAGCAAACTTGCTTTCATCTCTTCCAACGTCATATCGTTTTCCATCTCTCCAGATCGCTTTTTTTCATCCATTATACCCGTTCCTCCTTAGTACACCGGAATTTGGCTTACAATGCCGATAATGATTTCCGGAGCTGTATAATATCCCTGGCCAGCTCCAGCGCCCGGGTATGATCGTTCACTTTTTCTGCTTCTCTTGACTCGCTGATCATCGATTCTATCTTCCGGATGACCCGCTGCTTCTCCAAATGTTTCCGGCAATCCAGAGCCTCTTGTTCAGCATGGTCGGGATCACGGTCCATCATGGCAGCTTCCATGACAATCTTACGCAATTCCCGGTCATCCAATGCTTCAGCGAACCGATGGAAGTCCGGTTCCCCGTGCTGCTCGTAAAATCCGGCAAGCCGGATGAAAATGGCATTATATTCATCGCGGATAAAAACTTCCGTCCCCTCATCACGAAGCCGGTCAAACAAATGTCCATCGTAGAGCAAATGGGAGAGCAAAATCCGTTCTGCCCGATCAGCTCCAGTATCTTTCCTAGTCCTCTCCACCGCCAAATGCGGCTGCTCTGGCTGCGTTTCTTTTGCAGCCTTTGCAAGTTTCCCGGTTTTCTTCATAAGCTGTTCATTCAGCGCTTCGGAAGATACACCCGTATCTGCTTCCAATTGCCGCAAAAGCATGTCCCGTTCAACCGGGGAAATCCTTTGCGCCAGGTCCTCAAACACTTCGTGAATGTATTGCAGGACGTCGTTCTCATGCCCCAGGTTCTTTCCTCGCTTTGAATAGGCAAGGATGAATGACATGTACGACAGGGGATTCCCTAAAACTTTCTCCCGGAACGCCTCTTCTCCATGGACTGAAATGTACTCATCGGGATCCATCTTGCCCGGCAGGACAGCAACTTTTACATCCAGTCCCTTTTCCATTGCTAAAAGAGCAAAGCGCTTGGCGGCATTCCATCCTGCATTATCTCCATCGCAACAGATGATCAGCTGGTTTGCAATCCTTTTCAGTTTCATTAGATGTATTTCAGACAGCGACGTCCCCATGACGGCGACACTGTTCATGACGCCCGCCCGTTCTGCCGCAATCGTATCCATGAATCCTTCAAACACTATTACTTTACCCGTTTTCCGAACGTTAAGACGAGCTCTGTGGAAATTGTAAAGTAATTTGCTTTTCTCAAAAATCGGAGTCTCGGGGCTGTTCAAGTACTTCGCTTCCTCTTTGGAATCAGCCAATATCCTTGCGGAAAAGCCGACGATGTTCCCATTATCGTCATGTAAGGGGAACATAATACGTCCCCGGAACCTGTCAAAGTAGCCTGTACCATCATTTTTCATAATACAGAGGCCCGCTTGTTCCATTTCCTTCATATCAAATTCCTTGCGCTCCAAAAGACGCGTGAGTGCATCCATCTCATTAAGCGACCAGCCGATGCCATATTCTTCGATACGTTCCCTCGTAAATCCTCTTTTCTCCAAATACTGAAGAGCTGATTCCCCCTCCACCGTGTTCAGTAAAAGATGGCTGTAAAAACTTGCCGCAAGTGCATGAGCTTCCTGCATCGGCTGATGCAGATTCTTTTGCCTGCTTTCACGCCCGCCCCCTTCAGGAAGGGAGACCTCAATTGAGCTCCGTTCTGCAAGCTTTATGACGGCATCTGTAAACGAGAGGTTTTCGATATCCATGACAAAGGTGATCGAGTTGCCGCTCGCTCCGCAGCCGAAGCAATGAAATAGGCTCTTGTCTTCGGATACGGAGAAGGATGGCGTGCTTTCTCCGTGGAACGGGCAGAGGCCAAACCAATTCCTCCCCCGCTTAGTCAGTTGGACGTATTCGCCGACCAAGTCTACAATATCCGTCTTCGAGCGGACTTCCTCAATTGTCTCCTCTGGGATTTTCGACATGTTCATCACCATTTCCCTCTGTCATCTGAATTCGAGATGAAATTCATAAATCCTGCTTATTCGACAAAATATTTTCTTGCTGTCTGAACTATTTTCAGAGATGCCTATTACATTCACGGACAGCCGGCTATTATGGCCGGGTCGCCAATTTATTATTGTACACAATCCGCAAAAGAAGAACCAACCTTTTTGCCCGGATGGTTCTTCTTCGAAATACTATGGAATTGATATTCTTATTTATAACTTCTTCCTTTCGCCGCCATATCACTCAATATGACATTCGCCGTCTCTTCGACAGCGCGATTGGTCACATCAATGACTTTACAGCCGATCTTGCTGACTACATCATTGAAATGGGCAATCTCCTGATTGATGCGTTCTATGCGGGCGTAGTTCGCGTCGTCCTTCAGCCCGAGCGTGATCAGTCTTTCTTTCCTGATGGAATTCAGTTTCTCAGGCGTGATCACTAAGCCATAACACTTTTCCGGATCAATTGAAAAAAGTTCCGACGGCGGTTCCACTTCTGGGACAAGAGGGACATTCGCCACTTTAAATCGGCGGTTTGCCAAGTACTGGGACAAAGGGGTCTTTGATGTCCTTGAGACACCGACAAGGACGATATCCGCTTTCATGACGCCTCGCGGATCACGGCCATCGTCATATTTCACGGCGAATTCAACTGCTTCAATTTTTTTGAAGTAATCATCATCAAGCTGCCGGACGAGTCCTGGCTCCTCAAAAGGGCGTTCTCCAAGCACCTCCCCGATCTGATCGACGACAGGGCCAAGAAGATCCACACACTTCAAGTTGTGCACTTTGCACTCCTCCAAGATTTTTTTCCGCATACACCCTTTGACCAATGTATAGATGATGATTGCATTCTGCCGTTTCGCCAGGATGGCAATCTCCTGTAGTTGTGATTCGTCTTCGATATGAGAAAACCGTTTCACCGAGACGGTTTCAAGATCATGCGTAAATTGGCTGGCGGCGGCTTTGGCAACCAAGTCTGCCGTCTCCCCGACCGAGTCGGAAACAATGAACAATGTAATAGTTTCCATATGATTCACTCCCATGGTTATGAGCTGTTACAATTCATGGTCCTCGGCAAGAGATACGAAAACAGAAGTGATATTCGTTTTCGTGATCCGGCCGGTGACCTCAAGTCCCTTATCTGTCTCCACAATGACTGGCAGCGCGTCAATTTGCTGTTCAATCATCTTTTTCGCAGCGAACAGCAATGTATCCTGTTTTTTACAGTAGGTGATGTTCGGCATGCGAGTCATGATGACATGGACAGGGATCTTATCTAAATCGTTATTGCCAAGACTTGTACGGAGCAGATCTTTTCGTGAGAGCACTCCGGATAGCCGGGCATCTTTATCAATAACAAATAACGTGCCGACATCTTCTAGAAACATCTGACAGATCGCATCATACACAGAAATGTTCTCTGTAACGACGACGGGCCTTGACTGAAAATCGCCTACTTTCATTCCGATCATTCCATCGGCGACTGATTGAGCAGGCTTTTTCCCTGAATAAAAATAACCGACCCTCGGCCTTGCATCCAAATAACCGGCCATTGTCAAAATGGCGAGGTCAGGCCGGATGGTCGCTCTGGCGAGGTGCAGCCGTTCTGCAATTTGCTCCCCGGTGATCGGCCCTTCCGATTTCACTATATCCAAAATTTCATTCTGGCGCTTATTCAGTTCCAACTCGATCACCGTCCTGCGCGTTCAATTATAAGTCTTTTCTAGTATAGCATTTTAACAGACGAAATCCTAACACATCATGAAGCCGGCCCGAAAAACAGGGCAGGGATTGCCTCGGGATATGAATCATGCTACACTTGTACACATAATTGAACGGTGAGGAAAGGTCTATAAGTAATGCCACAAAGCGAGCGGGGACAGTGAAAGCCCGCACCGGCATGAAACGGCAGCCTGGAGCCGCAAGGAACGAACAAGAGCGGGCGGTCTGCAAAAATGCAGACGGCCAATCGGGGTGGAACCGCGGGTCTTACAGCACCCGTCCCCGGACTATTTTGTCCGGGGATGGGTGTTTTTATTATGCGCTCCCCTGCCCCGGACGTCATTACTCTATTTGGAGGGAACCATATGTTATCGATGGATCAGATTGTCAATTTATCAAAACAGCGGGGATTCGTTTTTCCTGGATCGGATATTTACGGCGGACTTGCGAACACATGGGATTACGGCCCGCTAGGCATCGAACTGAAAAACAATGTCAAAAAAGCATGGTGGCAGAAGTTTGTGCAGGAGTCCAAGCATAACGTCGGACTCGATGCGGCCATCCTGATGAATCCGAAAGTATGGGAGGCGTCGGGCCATATCGGAAACTTCAATGATCCGATGATCGACTGCAAGAAGTGTAAATCGCGCCACCGAGCGGACAAGCTGATAGAAGATGCGCTTGAGGCAAAAGGGGTCGAAATGGTCGTTGATGGCCTGCCGTTTGATAAAATGGAAGAATTGATCAAGGAATATGATATCGCATGCCCATCGTGCGGCGAAAAGGATTTTACAGGAATCCGTCAATTCAACTTGATGTTCAAAACAAGCCAAGGCGTGACAGATTCTTCCGCAAACGAAATATTCCTTCGTCCTGAAACGGCGCAGGGCATCTTCGTCAATTTTAAAAATGTCCAGCGGTCGATGCGCAAACGGCTTCCGTTCGGCATTGCCCAGATCGGCAAGAGTTTCCGGAACGAGATCACTCCCGGCAACTTCACTTTCAGGACCCGCGAGTTCGAACAGATGGAACTTGAGTTCTTCTGCAAACCTGGCGAGGATATGGAATGGTATTCGTATTGGCGCGAGTTCTGCAAACAATGGCTGCTTAATCTGAACTTGAAAGAAGATAGCATCCGTTTGCGCGAACATGGCGAAGAGGAGCTGTCCCACTATTCAAAGGGTACTGTCGATATCGAATATAAATTCCCGTTCGGCTGGGGCGAACTATGGGGTGTTGCGAACCGGACGGACTTCGATTTGAAGCGCCATATGGAACATTCAGGCGAGGACTTCAATTATCAGGATCCGATCACAAACGAAAAATTCATCCCGTATTGCATCGAGCCTTCCGTAGGTGCTGACCGCGTGACTCTCGCTTTCCTCTGTGACGCATTCGATGAGGAACAGCTTGACGATGGCGATACACGCACAGTTCTACGATTCCACCCGGCGCTGGCTCCGGTGAAAGCCGCTGTGCTTCCGCTATCCAAAAAACTAGCAGAAGGCGCGGAAGGCGTATTTGCTGAACTAAGCAAGCACTTTGCAGTCCAGTATGATGATTCCCAATCAATCGGCAGACGGTACCGCCGCCAAGATGAGATCGGTACGCCGTTCTGCATCACATATGATTTTGATTCCGAAGAAGACCGGCAAGTGACTGTCCGCCATCGTGATTCGATGGAACAAGTCCGCATGCCGATCGAAGATGTACAGTCCTACATCGCTGAGCGACTTACTTTATAATAGTCCATATAATTAAAAACCGGAACTGGAAGGTCAATCACCTTCCGGTTCCGGTTTTTCGCGTTTCACCGACAGTTCCGGCGTCCGTTCCAGCTGGTCGAGGAACGACCTTGACTTCAAGCGCAGTCCGACCTGTTCATCATAGATGGTGCGCACTAATTTCTTCATGAACTGTTTTGTCGTTTTTTTTAATTCCAATGAACCGACCTGATCGATCGGCACAGAATAAAATGTACGGATGAGACGCAGCTGTGTAGGCGAAATACGGACGATATACGGATCAGTGTGGAAACACTGATGGCAGAGAAAGCCGATTTCCTGAAATGAAAAAGCGAACTCGCCTTCTGTCGATCCGCAATTTGCGCACTGGTGCAGGACGGGATGGATGCCTGCGACCGGCAGCATCTTCCACTCCACAAACAAGGAAATCGCTTCGGGATCATATTTCTCATTGATCGCATGGAGTGCCGCGTGCAACAGACGATAGACCCCTGGTTCGCCCCTCCGGTCTTCCGTAAGCTTGTCGATCAATTCGACGATATAGCTCGCATAGGAGGTCGCTTCCAGGTCTTCCCGGATATGCCGCATGGAATCGATCGTTTCCCCTTGCTCAATGGATCCCATTCCCTTTCCCGAACGGACAAGATAGGAGCCGTATGTGAACGTCTGAGTGATGGCGGCTAAACGGCTGGCAGGTTTCTTCGCACCCCGTGCCATCGCGGTTATCTTGCCTGTTTCTTTCGTGAAAAGAGTGACGATTTTATTCGTTTCGCCGTATGGGATGCTCTTTAGGACAATCCCTTCCCATTTGTGCATCACCAGCCATCACCCCCGCTTAATATTCGTCTTCCCGGAAACCGAACTCCCGGAGCTGCCCCGGCTTGTTCCGCCAATCTTTTTGCACTTTCACCCAAAGTTCCAAATAGACTTTCGAGCCGAGAAGCATTTCGATATCATGGCGCGCTTTTGTGCCGATCTCTTTCAGAAGAGCACCGCGTTTGCCGATGACAATCCCCTTTTGGGAATCACGCTCGACAACGATTGTCGCCATGATGTCGACGAGGCTCTTCTCTTCATTCGGCGCGATCTTCTCAATGGCAACAGCGACAGAGTGGGGGATCTCCTCCCGCGTCAGATGAAGAACTTTCTCGCGGATCAATTCGGAGATGATAAAACGTTCCGGATGATCAGTCACTTGATCATCCGGATAATATTTCGGCCCTTCCGGCAAGTATGTTTGCAGCGTCTCCATCAGCCGCTCGACATTATTTCCGTTCAGTGCTGACAGAGGGACGATTTCGGCAAAGTCATATTCCTTCGTGTACGATTCGATGATAGTAAGGAGGTCGTCCGGATGAACAAGGTCAATCTTGTTGATGACGAGGAACACCGGTGTCTCCGTTCCCTTCAGGAGATCGATGATGAACCGGTCGCCGCCCCCGACAGGCTCGTCCGCATTCACCATGAACATGATGACATCCACTTCTTTCAGCGTATTGCGGGCTGTCTTCACCATGAAATCCCCCAGCTTATGCTTCGGCTTATGGATTCCGGGAGTATCGATGAAGATAAGCTGGGAGGCGTCAGTCGTAACAACCCCCTGCACTTTGTTCCGGGTCGTCTGCGGCTTATCGCTCATGATGGCGATTTTCTGGCCGACCACCCTGTTAAGGAATGTCGACTTTCCTACATTCGGCCGGCCGATGATGGAAATGAAGCCGGACTTGAATCCATTATTCTCCTGCTCCATAATCCATGTCCTCCTTCGTGAATGCTCCTGGCAGCAGCTCTGCCACTGTCGTTTCCTGGACGGCTCCTTCCAGATTCGTCAAATACACAGGCATGGACGGATCGCAGAATTCAGCGATCACCTGGCGGCATGCCCCGCATGGCGAAATAGGATGTTCAGTATTGCCAGTAACGGCCAGTGCCTTGAAAGTTGTATCCCCTTCTGAAATCGCTTTGAAAAATGCTGTGCGTTCTGCGCAGTTCGTCATGCTGTATGCCGAATTCTCTATATTGCATCCCTGGTAGACTTTGCCGTCATCCGTGAGGAGCGCTGCGCCGACCGCAAATTTGGAATAAGGCACATACGCTTTCTTGCGTGCCTCTTTCGCTTCATTGATCAATTGTTCTTTTTCCATATGTATCACCTCAGTTGATTAGTTGAAAAACCATTTAGGTATGAACAGAAGGCCGCCGATGATGGCACTCATAATGGCGAATACAAGAACCGCTCCTGCAGCGGTGTCCTTCGCCTGTCTCGCAAGTGTTTTGTATTCATCCGTCACAAGATCCACAACCCGTTCAATCGCCGTGTTCATCAGTTCAAGAGAGATCATCCCGCCAAAAAGGATGAGCACGATCATCCATTCGGTGCGGGAGAGGCCTGTCAAGATGCCAGCAGCCAGTACGGAGGCAGCGGCGGCCAAATGGATTTGGACATTCCGTTCCCGCCTGGCTCCGTGGACAATGCCTCTCCATGCGTAGACGAACGACTTGCCGAGACTGCGGATGAAATTCATCTTTGGAGCCCGTAGGAGGAGAGGATCTCTTCCTGCCGGCCGAACATCACTCTCTCCTCCTGCTCGTCCATATGGTCATAGCCGAGCAGATGCAGGAAACCGTGAAGCGCCAGGAAGCCGATTTCGCGGCTTTCATCATGACCATATTCGGCCGCCTGACGTTTCGCCGTCTCAAGAGAGATAATGATATCACCAAGCGCGGTCGGCATCCCTTCTTCCTGGACGATCGCTACTTCCCCTTCTCCCATTTCCTCCAAAGCAAAGGAGATCACATCCGTTGGAGCATCCTTTCCGCGGTACTCCTTATTCACTTCCTGTATCGCGCTGTCATCCATGAATGTGATGGACACTTCAGGGTTGCCCTCCAACTTCTCCATTTTTGCGGCATGTGACAGCAGTCCGCGGATCAGCTGCTCCGTCTCATCTGTTGTGCTGCCCGTTTCATCTTCAAAATAAAATTCAAGCATTAGTCCTGTCATCCTTTCGGGTCATTCTGGATATTCGATCCGGCTGTGAAAAATACCGTTAAGCGTTTCACAAATGACTTTTTCCACAGTCTTCAGTTCGCGGACTGAAAGATCGCATTCATCAAATTGCCCATCACTCAATTTATCGTTGATGATCGACTTCACGAGTCCGGCGACCTTTTCCGGCGTCGGCTCTTTCATTGACCTGACGGCTGCTTCGACACTGTCCGCTATTGAAATGATAGCAATCTCCTTCGTTTGCGGTTTGGGTCCTGGATATCTGAAGTCATCTTCGTTCGCCGACCCTTCAGTCTCCCTCGCTTTCACAAAGAAGAATTTCAGAAAGCTCGTCCCATGGTGCTGCATTGCTATGTCGACGATCTCTTTCGGCATCTTATGCTTCTTCAGCATTTCAGCTCCGTCAACAGCATGGGAAATAATGATATCACGACTTTTTTCAGGGGGCAATGAATCATGCGGATTCACTCCTCCATGCTGGTTTTCAATGAAAAACCCTGGCCTGACCGTCTTGCCGATATCATGGTAGTAACAGCCGACTCTGGCGAGAAGGCCATTGGCTCCCACGGATTCGCAAGCCGCATCCGCAAGATTTGCCACCATGACGCTGTGATGGTATGTACCTGGTGCTTCTGTCAGCACTTTTTTCAGTAGCGGATGATTTGGATTTGAAAGCTCGATGAGCCTCATATCGGACAAAAGGCCGAATGCAGATTCAAAAAACGGCATAAGACCGATTGTCAATGCCCCCGATAATATCCCCGATGCGAGCCCCGCACTAAAATAGAAGAGCCATTCCGTCAGGTTATATGTCGATTGGGTCATCAAAAGATAGAATGCGATAAAAAGCATATTCGATACAGCGACTGCGATGCTGGTCCGCAGGATGTTCGACCTTCTTCCATTATCACCGAGGAAGTACAGGCTGATGAGCCCGCTCATCAGAATATAGAGGGCGATCTCCATCTGCATGATTGCAGCATACCCTTCTTGCAGCATAATGCCGGCTGCAGCTGCTGTGATAAATGTCATCAGTAAAGCGAGACGCTCATTTGTCAGCAGTTTGACAAGGAGCGGGGCGAGTGCTGTCGGGAAAAGGAAAGCGACTTGCACGTCGAATTCCTTATCGATCATTCCAATCAGTTTCATCAGTATGATAAGAATGAAAAAAATCGAGTAGACGATCAGCAGCCATTTCTTCTTGACGCCACTGTCAGCATCAGATGTCCTGAAATGCAAAAAGATGATGGCAGAGATGAATAGGACGAATAATGCCAGGGCGATCAGCGGTTTGGTCGACGACTGATTGGTCAGCAGCCCGGTCAGTTCCAGCTGCCGGTAGGTCTCCTGGTCGATGAACTGCCCTTCACGTACGATTACTTGTCCTTGCAGGATCCGGGTCGGTTCCACCGCATTTTTCTCCTGCTCAATCCGTTTTTCGGTCAGCTCCTCGTTCACTTTCTCGGACTCTACGATCAAAGAGCGGGCGATGGTGATGGCAGTCTGCAATTCATTGGGCGGTATGGAATCAGATAGCCTGATTTTACGTTCAACTTCATACCGGACGGTGGACAGGTCGCCGGTCCTCACCGGTTTTGCGAGTTCATCCCCGATCATACTGACAATTGTTGTTCTCATCTTTTCCAGAGTGACAGCATTCTCACTAAGAAGACTCAGAATCGCCTCATCCGTCAGCCGGAGATTCGGTTCTTCCTCTTCAAGTTTCGACAGCTTCTCGCGGACCTGCTTCAGGCGCTCTTTGTTACTTGGAGCAGGCTTGTCCGGGTCTGTCTCGCCTGTCCCTTCCTGCTTCTTCGCCTCAAGGATGATATCAAACAGGTCTCCGGCAATCGCTTTTCTGGTTTTCGCAACCTCTTCCGAGAATTGATATACGGGAGCCGCTTCCCTCGCTACCCGCTCCCTTTCCTGCTCGGTCTTTTCCGTATCCTCGACCGTCTTGAGCGACCTGAGCGTCGTCGGTGAGATCTGGAATGCGGACAGTTCATACGTCTCCTGCTTCACATCACTGTACATGAACGCGTACAGGATGAAAGACGATATAATGATGACGAATAGTGCAAGATATGTGAACTTCAGCTGTTTCAGGCGTTTAACAATGGAACGCAAGATGACTCCCCCCTGTCCCTTTCTCCCTTTTTTCTATAGCTGCCGCCACAATTCGTCAGGAAGTTAGACAAAAAGCAGTCATGTATTATGACTGCTCATTTTCATATGCATCAATAATTTTTGCAACTAGTGGATGACGCACGACATCCGCTTGCTCAAGGAATTGGAAATGGATGTCGCCGACACGTTTCAAGATCATTTCAGCGGCGATGAGTCCAGATTCAACGCCCCGCGGCAGATCGATCTGTGTCTTATCCCCGGTAATCACCATTTTCGACCCGAATCCGAGTCTGGTCAGGAACATTTTCATCTGTGCCTTTGTTGTGTTCTGAGCCTCGTCCAGAATGACAAACGCATCGTCAAGAGTCCGTCCGCGCATGTATGCTAGCGGAGCGATCTCTATGACGCCTCTCTCCAGAAGGCGTGCTGTCTGTTCGGCGCCGAGGACATCATTCAGTGCGTCGTAAAGGGGACGTAAGTATGGATCGACTTTCTCCTTCAGGTCACCAGGCAGGAAGCCAAGACTTTCTCCAGCTTCCACCGCAGGTCTCGTCAAGATGATCCGTTTCACGGAACTGTTCTTAAGCGCCTGAACAGCCAGGACGACAGCAAGGTACGTTTTCCCGGTACCTGCAGGCCCGATTGCGAAAACCAGATCATTGCGACGGATCGCCTGTACATATTCACGCTGGCCGATCGTCTTCGCCCGGATCGCTTTCCCTTTCGCGCTGCGTGCGATCTCCTCATCATACAATCCTGCAAAATACTCAAGTGTTCCGCTTTTCGCCATTTCGATTGCCGTCGAAACATCGCGCAAGTTTATGTTGATTCCTTTCCGGATGACTTTCAGCAATTCTTCAAGCAATGACTTTCCGAGGATTATCGCCTGTTCCTCGCCAGCAAGTGAGATGGTTTCCCCGCGGGTCAAGATGGCGATGCCCAAATTCTCTTCAATCAATTTCATATTTTGGTCGGATATGCCGAGCAGCATGATAGCTTCGTTCGGTTCCTCGAGATGAAGTTGAATCATTTGTTCGCTCAATTTTTCAGTCTCCTTGGGATATCGGTCTTTTTACAGCAATATTGTCATTCATTAAAAACAATATAGTCCCACTAACTTTATCATTATCGAACGACACATGTAAAATGTTTTCATCTTTTATGGTGAGACTTGGGGAGGATTCCAGCTGGATCTTGTTTTTGAGCAATGGCAGGATGATGGTTTCTTCCATGCCCTCCGTTAAGGTGATGCGGCTCTTCTCGTCCATGCGTTTTTGCTTGACTGTAAGCGGCGATTGGAAGGTTATCCGGTTATCCTTCTTTTTGTCCCAAGGCAAGCGCCATGTGAAATCGACAATCTCTTCCCCCATCAATTGCATGTCGATCTCCCGCGGCAACGAAAAATTATATTCGGACCAATAATCTGCATACACTTCACCGTCCGCCCCGACGACCGCCGTCTTATCCCCTTGCACTAGTATGCCTGTCGCAAGCATATCGCCCTTCTTGACCGTCTGATGTAGGTGGGCGACCCGTTCTCCCCGGCTCAGCCTGAAGCTCGTGATAACGCCCCCTGTACGTGCATAGAGATGCGAAAGAGCCTCCTCCTTAATCACTTTCTCTCCTGTTCGCGGGGACATCATCGGAATGATGCGTAACGTCGTGCCTGAACGGTTGAAGCGCACCCAGGACAGTTCCGGTTCGTCTGCCATGATGAGCTGGCGGATCTCCCCTTCGTCAGGCAGCATGAACAATGGCCGCAGCTTGGTAATGGAAGCTTTTGAGAGCTTATCCTCAATCCGCTCAGCCACTTCCGGCATTTGCGAATCGACTTCCACTTTCCATAGGAACAGGGACGCCAAAACCGGTATCAAACAGGCGACGAGAAAGAAACCGGATGAAAACAGCCGGCTCTCGACTGATTCCTCTCCAATCCTCTCGATCGTCACCCGCAGACGGTATCCCCTTCTGTTCTTACGGATGAAGCTTATCCCTTTCCGGTCCGTGACAAAGCAGGATCCATCTCCGCTTTTGTAGAGGGAGACCACCTTGATGCCGGAAGAGGCAAGTTTCGCAAGGAATGCATTTTCTCCATTCCCCCGCAAGGTCACCTCATATTTTCCGCGCTTCATGGCCGGGCTCCTTCTTCTGCGGGCCTGATGGAAATCAGCTCGACAGAACTTACGTGCAGAACCGCCACTTCTTCTGAAAGAGTTTCGATATGGAGATCATTACCGGCCACATCAATCACATAGTCTCCAGTCCTGATCGCGCACGAAGCGGGGCTGAGCCTCAAAAGGCTGCATGGCCCGGTGATCCGGATGGAGGAATAGTTATCGATCAGGACGGAAGGATCCATCTTGAATAATTTTCGCATGGCTAAACCCCCTATTCTCATGGTATGACGAGAATAGGGGGCTGATGATTAACGTTTTGCTTTTGGCGGTCCCAATATCTCCGAAAAGATGATCCCTTTCAATAGATCCTCTTCCGTTCTAGGCATAAGACCTTGCGCATCTTCCATATCCAGCTGGCGTCGTTTACCGCCGTGGGCCGTCAATCGTCCTTTCCGCTGCTGCTCCATCTCTGCTTTAATCGCATCCAGCGCAGGCTGGGGATGGTCATGCTTCAGTTCCTGCACAGGCTTCCTTGCAGGCCTTGGCGCAGCAGTCGTCCTTTCTCGCGAGGGCTCTTTTCGCGGAGGAGGGCTGACTGGCTGCTGGCGGCTTGGCGGCTCTTCAGGAGGTTCTTGGAATTCCCGCTGGATTTCCTTATACATCTCCTGGGACATCTCTTTCAGTTTTTTAAACGGATCCGGCTGCCGCGGCTGTTCCATGAACGGCTTCGGCCCCGCAGCAGGCGGTCTTTTTTGCTGTTGACCCTGCTTTTCCTGCGACTTTTTAGCGCCGCCAAAAACGGCGCTTATGATCGCCATGATGACAACGATAATCAGCGATTCCATTCATACATCCCCTTTCCGGGAACTGGGTGCTAGACCGTCATTCTTTCGTCTGCTCCGGCTTTTGCTGATCTCCGCCAATTTTGCTGATGGAGTCGCGCATTCCCGTATCCGCCTGGATGTTCTTGTAATTCATGTAATCCATGATCCCGATATTGCCCGTGCGTAGCGCTTCCGCCATGGCAAGCGGCACTTCCGCTTCCGCGCCGACCACTTTCGCACGCATCTCTTGTACTTTCGCTTTCATCTCTTGTTCGTTCGCAACAGCCATCGCGCGGCGTTCTTCCGCTTTCGCTTGTGCGATGTTCTTATCCGCAAGCGCCTGTTCCGTCTGAAGTTCCGCTCCGATATTCTTGCCGATATCAACGTCCGCGATATCGATCGAGAGAATTTCGAATGCTGTCCCGGAATCGAGGCCTTTTGCTAGCACTGTCTGGGAGATCAAATCAGGATTCTCCAATACTTTCGCATGGTCCACGGAAGAACCGATCGTGGAGACGATACCTTCGCCGACACGTGCGACGACTGTGTCTTCTCCGGCTCCACCAACTAGACGGTCGATGTTTGCACGTACGGTGATACGCGCTTTCGCTTTCACTTCGATACCATTCATGGCAACACCCGCAATGAATGGCGTTTCAATTACTTTTGGATTAACTGACATTTGTACTGCCTCAAGGACATCCCGTCCAGCAAGGTCGATTGCGGCAGCCCGCTCGAATGTCAATTCGATGTTCGCGCGGTGCGCGGCAATCAGCGCGTTGACGACACGGTCCACATTACCACCTGCAAGATAATGGCTTTCCAGTTGGTTGATGCTGACGGTGAGACCTGCTTTATGCGCTTTGATGAGCGGATTGACGACGCGGCTCGGGATAACCCGGCGCAATCTCATCCCGATCAATGTGAAAATGCTGACGCGCACTCCTGCCGCCATCGCGGAAATCCACAGCGCCACCGGTACCATCGTAAAGAACACAGCGAGTACGATGATGATGACAATAGCCGCAATAGCAAGGCCGATTGCTCCTAATCCTCCAAAAATCTCCATCACTTATTTTCCCCCTTTTCCTGACATTCCCGCACAACGATGCGGGAACCTTCCGTTTTCACTATCATAACATCTTTCCCTTTGCCGATATAGCTTCCTTCCGAGACGACGTCGATCCGCTCCCCGTTCAGCCTGACTGTTCCGGCAGGACGGAGAGGGGTCACGGTGACAGCAATCTGTCCAAGCAGATCGGTGCGATTGACATTTGATACGTAACCGCTTTCCGTGTCCGTTGCGTCCATGAGCACCATCTTATTGAGAAGGTGCAATTTTCTTCCGAAGAATTTCATAATGATCACCATTCCTATGACCGCGATGGCAATTGCAATGAACACTGATAGCGCCATATACATAGGGTTGCCACCCGCCAAAATGATACTTGCCACAATAGCGACAGCGCCGATGACCCCGGCGATGCCCCCAGAAAGGAAGATTTCGAGCACGATCAGACCGGCTCCGATAATAAAGAGCAGGATTGATTCATAACCGGCAAGGCCTGCCACCAGGTGGCCGAAGAAAAACAGCGCCAGCGACACAAGTCCCATAGCCCCTGCGACCCCGAATCCCGGTGAATAGAGCTCGACGACAAGTCCGAGCCCGGCAATCGAGAGCAGGATCGGAACGACGACCGGATTGGTGATCAAGCGGGCAATCGACTCTGCGATCGTCACTTTTGTGGACACGACCTCGGCATCCGAGTAACCCGACTTGTCAAGCACCTCAGAGAATGAACGGACCGTCCCGTCACTATATCCCGCATCCAGAGCAGTTTTCGCTGTCAGCGTCAGCAGTTTGCCTTTAGGAGCATCGTACTCCGGGAGGTCGATGTCAGGCTCTGCCATGGCTTTTGCAATTCTTTCATCCCGGCCCTTGGCATCCGCAACTCCCGACATCTCGGCGACCCAGAAACTGTGCATCTTTGCATCTGCAGCAGTGCCCTCACCAGTCACGGCCTGGCCGGCTCCCATTTTGCCTGCTGGCGCCATATAGATCTTATCAGCATGGAGTGCGATATAAGCTCCCGCGCTTATGGCCCGGTCGTTTACGTAGGCGATGATCTCCATCTCCTCTTGCTGGCTGTCCAGCAGCTTGCCGATCTGCCCGGCAGCATCAATGAATCCCCCGAGTGTGTTGACCTCCAGCACCACCGCTTCCGCACCGGCTTCCCTTGCCTCTTTAAAAGAACGGTCCAGGAAGGCATACAGCCCTTTCTCCACATCGTCGTCAACCGGAACCTTATATACTTTCACCGTATCCGCGTCAGCCTGTACAAAAGGCATGGCGGCTGCGAGAACGAAGAACGACAACAATACAAACACTTTCATTCTTCTCAGCAATCGTTTCACCTCTTCCTGCTTCAATTATATCTCTTATACGTTTGAAATACCCGGAAGTTTCATTTCTCACAAAAGAAATCGTAGAACAGCAAAAAGTGCTTTATGCGTAAATAAACCGGATTGCCTTTTTCAGCAATCCGGTTTACATGTAATTGTTAAGTTAAGTTCCCAAAAGGAGCCCTAAAGGGAAATCAGTATTTGCGTTTACGGGCAGCTTCGGATTTCTTCTTCCGCTTTACGCTTGGTTTCTCGTAATATTCACGCTTTCTTACCTCTTGTATAGTACCACTTTTGGATACAGTACGTTTGAAGCGGCGAAGAGCATCTTCGAGCGATTCATTTTTACGAACGACAGTTTTCGTCATATCTCTTGTCCCTCCCTCCGAGCACACTTCATACAGGGCGGATGCCCTTGTACTGAAAAATTATACCGTACAATTTCTGTATGGTCAACAAAAAACTTTTACGAGATTCCATCATATTGAACAGGAACAATCTCGAGGAATCAATAATCAGATTCCGCTTTGAGTCCATTCATGATCTGTACGCCTGAGCTCGCACCGATGCGTGTCGCGCCTGCGGCTATCATCTTTTTCATATCTTCCAGGCTCCGGACGCCGCCTGAAGCTTTGACACCCATCTCAGGCCCGACTACTCCTCGCATCAGCTTGACATCCTCTTCCGTCGCACCGCCAGTCGAAAAGCCTGTTGATGTTTTGACGAAGTCTGCTCCAGCCGCACGGGATAATTCACATGCCTTTCGTTTTTCCTCATCAGTGAGCAAGGCAGTTTCGATGATGACTTTGACGATCGCTTTACCTTCCGCCGCTTTGACGACAGCTTCGATATCCTCTTTGACGAGATTATCCAGGCCGCTCTTAAGCGCTCCTATGTTAATGACCATATCGACTTCCTCGGCACCGCCCTGGATTGCATCCTCCGTTTCGAAGGCTTTTACCTTGGATGTCGTTTCGCCGAGAGGGAAACCGATGACTGTGCAAACTTTGACGTCCGTCCCTTTCAGCTCAGCGCTTGCCATTTCAACCCATGCAGGATTGACGCAAACAGATGCGAAGTTGTATTCCTTCGCTTCCGCACAGAGTGTCTCGATCTCCTGCTTCCTTGCATCCGCCTTCAGCAATGTATGGTCAATATATGAGGCAAAATTCGTGCTCACGTTCCATTCCTCCCTGCAGTTGTATGTACCTCCTCAACTATAGCAAACAACAGTTGACGATGCACGAAAAAGCTGCCTCCCGCGGCCGGGGAGACAGCTTCATCATTTATACAAGCGCTTCTTCCTGATCGATCACTCGCACAAACTGACCTTCATTGTACGGGTAGCCGGCTTTTACAACTTTCACTTTCACAAGCTTTCCTACCATTGATTCATCAGCGGGGAAGACGACCTTCAAGTAGTTGTCCGTATATCCTTCATACAGCCCGCTGCTTGGGTCCAGCTTGTACTTCTCTTCCGGAATCACTTCAAGGACTTCCCCTTCGAATTCCGAGGCATATTGTTTCGCAAGCTGGTCATTCAGCTCGATGAGCCTGTGGACCCGCTCGTTCTTCACTTCCTCGTCAATCTGATCTTCCATCCGCGCGGCAGGCGTGCCTGTCCGCTTGGAATATGGGAAGACATGCAGCTCGGAGAAACGGTGATTACGGATGAAGTTGTACGTATCCATGAATTCCTCTTCTGTTTCACCAGGGAACCCGACAATCACATCAGATGTGATTGCAAGGTGAGGAAGGGCTTCCCGAAGACGGTCGAGACGTTCTGCAAAGAATTCCATCGTATATTTGCGGCGCATCCGTTTGAGCACGGTATTGGAACCGGACTGGATCGGAATATGGAGATGCCGCACGACGATTTCGGATTCCTTAAGAACTTCGATGACTTCATCGGTCAGCTGGCTTGCCTCGATTGAACTGATGCGAAGACGTTTCAGGCCTTTCACTTTCGTTTCCAGATCACGGAGCAGGCGGGCAAGATTGTACTCTTTCAAGTCCTCGCCGTAGCCGCCCGTATGGATGCCTGTAAGCACAATCTCCAGGTAGCCGGCATCTACTAGCTGCTGCGCCTGGCGGATCACTTCCTCAGGATCTCTCGAACGCATAAGTCCCCGCGCCCAAGGGATGATGCAGAAGGTGCAGAAGTTGTTGCAGCCTTCCTGAATCTTTAGGGACGCACGGGTCCGGTCGGTAAACGCCGGTACATCGAGCTCCTCGTATACCCGGTTCTTCATGATGTTGCGGACCGCATTGATCGGCTGGCGCATGGTGCGGTATTCATCGATCAAACCGAGAAGCTTGGTGCGGTCTTGCGTGCCGACGACAATATCCACACCTGGAATCGCCATGATTTCAGCGGGCGATGTCTGGGCATAGCAGCCTGTGACGCAGATGACCGCATCAGGATTCTGACGGACCGCCCTGCGGATGACCTGACGGCTTTTCTTATCTCCCGTATTGGTCACCGTGCATGTATTAATGACGTAGACGTCAGCATTTTTTTCGAAATCAGCGCGATCGTATCCGGCTTCCTTGAAAAGCTGCCAGATCGCTTCTGTTTCGTAATGATTCACTTTGCAGCCTAATGTATGGAAAGCGACCGAAGACATCAGCTGCTCACCTCTTTCATTCAAATTCGTAAGACATGGCGGACAACGCATATAACGGCGCCGTTTCGGTCCGCAAGATGCGCGGCCCGAGCGAGACGGAAAGGAAACCTGCTGCCGCAAGTAGTTCCGCTTCTTTCCTTGAGAGTCCGCCTTCCGGCCCGAAAACGATAAGTATCGATTGTCTATGATACACGTTTTTCAGCCTGTCTGCAATCTTATTCGGTTCAGAACTCTTTGCATCCTCCTCATCCGCAACAAGGAGGATGTCGAATTCTTTTGCGGTTTCAATAAGCTGACAGAATGACAGAGGGGAGGAGATCTCCGGAATTGCCGTCCGGTGGCATTGTTCAGCTGCTTCTTTCGCAATCTTGCGCAGCCGTTCTGTCTTTTTATCCCCTTTTTTCGCATCCCATTTGACGACGGAACGTTCCGCTTCAAACGGGATGAGGGACGCCATCCCCAGCTCCGTCCCTTTTTGCACGATCAGGTCCAGCTTATCGCCTTTCGGCAGGCCGCTTGCGATTGCAACGCGCACAGGCATCTCGTTAGCGGGAAGAGGTGGTTGCTGATCAGCGATTTTGCTGATCAGGACTTCATCCGTGCCAATCCTGTCTATACGGGCAGCGAACGCTTCCCCGTCGCTTACCGCAATCACCTGGTCCCCTTCTTCCATTCGCATGACTCGTGCAATATGCTTTCCGTCATCGCCCTCGATTGCCGCCTTGCCGCAGTCATCAAAAGGGCGCTTTAAAAAATAGCGCTGCACGCCTTACGCCCCTTCCTTGCGGGCGATGATGGCAACCCAGTCTTCCATGAGTACAGTCTCGACAATCTCGAATCCTTTTTCTATGAGGTCATCCCTGACTTGGTCGCGTTTTTGGGAAATGATGCCGGAAGTGATGAAGAGTCCGCCTTCTTTCAGCTGGGAATGGGCGTCGCCTGTGAAGGTGAGGATGACTTCGGCAAGAATATTCGCGACAATGATATCCGCAGGACCTTCAACCGCTTCCAGGAGGTTGCCGTGCGAGACTGTCACCGTGTCTTCTGCGCCGTTAATGGAAATATTCTCCCTTGCCGCCTGGACTGCCACTTCGTCAAGGTCAAGCGCATATACTTTGGAAGCCCCGAGCATCGCGGCTCCGATCGCAAGCACGCCTGATCCAGTGCCGACATCAATCACTTCGCTGCCTTCCTTTACATACTTTTCAAGTGCCTGCAGGCAAAGGACTGTTGTCGGGTGCGTGCCCGTACCGAACGCCATGCCCGGGTCAAGTTCAATGATCAGCCCGTCAGAGTCGACGGGTTCATATTCCTCCCATGTCGGCACGATCGTGAACCGGTTGGAAATTTTGACGGGATGGTAGTATTTCTTCCAGGACGTCGCCCAGTCCTCTTCATCCACTTCATTTGTGCGGATCGTGCCAGCACCCGTCTCGATGCCGAACTTTGAAAGATTGGAGATCGATTCTTTGATTTCCGCGACAGTCTCGATCAAAAAGCTGTTGACGGGCAAATAAGCTTTTACGATGACCCCTTCTTCAGGGTAGTCACTTCGATCCAGATCGTAAATTTCGCCGAAACGGTCTTCATGTTCCCGATCCGGTTCATTGGAATCTTCGATGACTACTCCGCTTGCACCCGCCTCATGCAGGATGTTTGCAACCGCTTCTGTCGCCTCGTTTGTCGTATGGATGGAAATCTCAGACCATTTCATCATCGTTCATCCTTTCAGTCGCCTTTAATCGTCCGCTTGATTTTATCAAATAGTGAACTGGAGTACTCGTCAGGTGCACCGCCATCGATCGATGCGAATTCCCTAAGCAGCTCTTTCTGTTTTTCCGTCATCTTTTTCGGCGTCACGACCTTCACGATGACGTGCTGGTCGCCTGTGCCGTGGCCGTGCACATTTTTCACGCCTTTGCCGCGAAGACGGAAGTTGGTGCCTGTTTGTGTGCCAGCCGGGATCTTCAATTTGACGTTCCCGTGGATTGTCGGCACTTGGATTTCATCGCCGAGCGCCACTTGAGGGAACGTAAGCGGAAGCTCCAAGTAAATATCATCTTCCTCACGGATGAACTTTTCGTGAGCTTTCACCCGGAAAATGATGTACAAATCGCCTGCCGGTCCGCCGTTGATACCGGCTTCCCCTTTGCCTGCGACGCGCAGGCGCTGCCCGTCGTCGATGCCTGCAGGAACCGTCACTTTGATCTTCGCCCGTTTTGTCACGCGTCCTGCACCGTGGCATTTCTCGCATTTCTCAGGAATGATTTTGCCGGTTCCGTGACATGTCGGGCATGTGCGCTGGCTGACCATCTGGCCAAGCGGCGTATTTTGCGTGACAGAGATCTGCCCTGCCCCTCCACATTCCGGACATGTTTGTACGGATGTGCCTTTTTTGGCTCCTGTGCCATGGCATCGGTCGCATTCTTCTTCACGGGGCACTTCTATTTCAGTCTCTTTTCCGAAGACCGCATCCATGAAATCGATTGTCATGGTGTATTGCAGATCATCGCCTTTACGCGGCGCATTCGGGTCACGGCGCCTCGATCCGCCCCCGAAGAACGTGCTGAATATATCTTCAAAACCGAAACTGTCCGCTCCGCCTCCGCCAAAGCCGCCGAATCCGCCGCCTCCGAAGCCTCCAAATCCTTGATTCGGATCTGCATGGCCGTATTGATCATATTGCGAACGTTTCGTTTCATCGCTCAGCACTTCGAAAGCTTCAGTAATTTCTTTGAATTTCTCTTCGGCTCCCGCTTCCTTATTTAGATCGGGGTGATATTGCTTGGATAATTTCCGGTATGCCTTGCGAATCTCTTCTTTTGAGGCCGTTTTCGGCACGCCAAGCACTTCATAATAATCACGCTTACTCATCATTCCACTCTCCCAAACTCTGACATGGTGATATCAGGGCTCGCCAGCCCGTATTTACATACGTTCTAGTGTACCATGCGAAGAGGAAGTGCGTTACTAATTAATATGGATCGTTGCACTTTCTTCCCGTTCGCATGATACCTGCACAAACGAAAAAGCCAAAGCCGAAAGTTCGGACTTTGACTTTCTCATGCAAGCTGTCACTGTCAGTTTTTCTTGTTATCGTCCACTTCTTCGAAATCAGCATCGACTACGCCATCATCTTGCTGGCCGTCGGCTGATTCGCCTTGAGCCTGTGATGCCGCCTGTGCTTGTTCGTAAAGTTTGACGGATAGCTGCTGAACGATCTCTTCAAGTTTTTCCTTCTTGGATCGCATATCATCCAGGTCGCCGCTTTCAATGGCAGCTTTCAACTCATCCTTCGCTTCTTCCGCTTTCTTCACTTCTGCTTCATCCACTTTGCCTTCAAGGTCTTTCAACGTCTTTTCTGCCATGAAGACGAGCTGATCCGCTTCGTTTTTCAGGTCAGCTTCCTCTTTGCGGCGTTTGTCTTCCTCCGCGTGTGATTCAGCATCTTTCACCATGCGATCGATCTCGTCATCCGAAAGGCCGGAGCTCGATTGGATAGTGATGTTCTGCTCTTTCTGTGTGCCAAGATCTTTCGCTTTGACGGTAACGATACCGTTTTTATCGATATCGAATGTCACTTCGATTTGCGGGATGCCTCGTGGAGCTGGCGGAATGTCAGTCAACTGGAAGCGTCCCAAAGTCTTGTTATCAGCTGCCATCGGGCGTTCACCCTGAAGGACATGGATGTCAACAGCCGGCTGGTTGTCCGCTGCTGTCGAGAAGACTTGTGATTTGCTTGTCGGGATTGTCGTATTCCGGTCGATCAGCTTCGTGAAGACCCCGCCCATTGTCTCGATACCGAGAGATAGAGGAGTTACGTCCAGAAGAACGACGTCTTTCACATCACCCGTGATGATGGATCCTTGGATTGCCGCACCCATCGCTACGACTTCATCCGGATTCACGCCTTTGTATGGCTCTTTTCCGATTTCTTTCTTGATCGCTTCCTGAACCGCAGGGATCCGCGTAGAACCGCCGACCAGGATGACACGGTCGATTTCAGATGGGGACAAGCCGGCATCTTTTAGCGCCTGGCGAGTCGGAACCATCGAGCGTTCTACGAGATGAGCAGTCAACTCATCGAATTTAGCGCGGGAAAGCGACACTTCTAGGTGGAGCGGGCCAGCATCTCCAGCTGTGATGAACGGCAATGAGATCTGTGAGTTCGTCACGCCGGAAAGATCTTTTTTCGCTTTCTCAGCAGCATCTTTCAAGCGTTGCATCGCCATTTTGTCTTTAGAGAGGTCGATGCCGTGCTCTTTGCGGAATTCCTGGACAAGATAGTCGATGATGACATTATCGAAGTCATCTCCGCCAAGCTTGTTGTCGCCCGCTGTAGCCTGCACCTGGAATACGCCTTCGCCAAGTTCAAGGATGGAAACGTCGAATGTACCGCCGCCAAGGTCGTACACGAGGATAGTCTGATCCTCTTCCGTCTTGTCCATGCCATAAGCGAGGGCTGCAGCTGTCGGTTCGTTGATGATCCGCTCAACTTCAAGGCCCGCGATCGTGCCTGCATCTTTTGTCGCCTGGCGCTGTGCGTCATTGAAGTAAGCAGGAACAGTGATAACCGCTTTGGATACTTTTTCGCCAAGATAGTCTTCCGCGTACCCTTTCATGTATTGGAGGATCATAGCGGAAACTTCTTGAGGTGTATATTCCTTGCCATCCGCATGCTCTTTGTAATCCGTACCCATATGGCGCTTCACGGACATGATCGTATTCGGGTTTGTGATCGCCTGGCGCTTCGCGACTTCACCTACGAGCCGCTCGCCATTCTTGAATGCTACGACTGAAGGGGTTGTGCGGTTGCCTTCCGGGTTTGGAATGACTTTTGCTTCGCCGCCTTCAAATACTGCTACTACAGAGTTTGTTGTCCCTAAGTCAATACCGATAATTTTACTCATACTAAAATTCCTCCTAATATATGCGACATTCCGACTTTCACCAATGGCTAATTCCTCTTCAAAAACCAGTGTATCATTCGTTCACCTTGACCATCGATGGCCGCAGGACACGATCTTTCAACATATACCCTTTCTGAAGTTCATCAAGCACGGTTCCAGACGGTTTTTCCTCATCTTGCCCAGTCATGACGGCCTGGTGGAAATTCGGGTCGAATTCCTTTCCTTCGGCCTCGATTTCGACGAGTCCTTCCGATTTCATTGCTTCCAGCAGACTTCGGTGGATCATTTCCATCCCCGTCAATAAGGACTGGCTTTCCTCTGACTTCACCTCGACGGATAGCGCACGTTCAAAGTTATCAAGGACCGGCAGCAGATTCACCATAAGGCTTTGCGCCTTGTATTTTTCAGCCGCTTCGCGGTCAAGGTTGGCACGCCGCTTATAGTTTTCAAAATCAGCGTGCATGCGCAGCCTTCTCGTTTCTTCCTCGTCAAGCTTCGCTTTCAATGTTTCAATCTCTGAAGCTTCGCCTGAAGGATCTTCAGTCTGTGTGCTGTCTGTACTTCCAGCAGCTTCCTGTTCAGCTTCTGCAGAATTCCCTTCAGCCTGCTCCTCTTGCTCAAGGTTTTCCGTCTCAAGTCCTTTTTCTTCTTCAGTCATTATCCATTCCTCCTATCGGGTGATTCAGCGGATGTGCCGCTGCCGGCAGTAAGACTTGCAAGGGCGGTGGACAAATCCCCGCTAATAATATCAAGCAGCGTGATCACCCTGCTGTAATCCATCCGTTTCGGGCCGATGATCGCAATGGATCCGGACGTATTGCCGCCCGCGGAATAACTCGCCGTGATGACACTGCAGTCTTCCATTGCGTCATTGTTCAGCTCGGAACCGATACGGACATGGATCCCTTTCGTTTCATCCTGGAATAATGCCATTGCCGGCATCCCGTTTTCAAGCAGCTCGTAGAACATTTTCATTTTCTGTATATCGTGGAACTCCGGCTGTTTCAGCATGTTCATCTTGCCGCCGAAGAACAGCCGCTCCTCCGGTTTGACTTCCGTCGCTTTTTGCAAGGAGGCGAACACCTGGCTGGCATTATGGACATGCCTCTCAAACAGCAGGCTCGCTTCGCTTGCCAGCTTCTTCTGCAGAAGGCTGAGCGGCGTACCCACCAGGCGCTCGTTCAAGATGTTCACCATCTTCTCGATATCGGATGCTGTCATGCCTTCCGGTACGTCAAACACCCTGTTCTCCACATGCCCGCCATCAGTGACAATGATCGCGACCGCTTTCGTGTCAGCGAGAGGGACGATGGAAAACCGTTTGACCGAGTGGGCAGTGACATCAGGCCCAAGCAGTACTGCCGTGTACGTTGTCAGTTCGGACAGGATGACCGCAGAGTTGCGGATCAGTTCCTCTGTCTCCATGACGCGATTTTTGAAAATGGACCGCAGCTGCAAAGAGTCTTCCAGATTCAGTTTTTCAGGTTTCAATAAATGATCGACGTAGAACCGGTATCCTTTTTCGGAAGGGACCCTGCCTGACGACGTATGGGGCTTTTCCAGATAACCTAGTTCTTCAAGGTCCGCCATATCATTTCGGATGGTTGCCGGACTGAAAGGCGCTTCGGGTTTTTTCGATAACTGCCTTGAGCCGACAGGTTGTGCGGATTCGATGAAATCGTTAACCGTTAGTTGCAAGATCAGCAATTGCCTGTTTGTCAACATGTTCATCACTCCTGTTAGCACTCTTTGTTTATGAGTGCTAATACTTCATTTAATTTATCAAATCCTAACGGGCGTGTCAACGATTCGGCTCGTTTTACAGAAGGAACCGCTGGAACACTTCATTGCCCCGGAAAACCCCAGGTCTGGTCAATTTGTAATTCCCGCCGGACCGCTCAATCAATCCTTCGTCTATGAGTTTCTCTAACTCATTACCGTATATACCGGCCAGCTGTCTGCCAAATTTCTTTTCGAAAAATGCTTCGGAAACCCCTGAAATCTTGCGGAGGCCAAGGAACATTTCCTCTTCCATCGCCTCTTTCTCTGTGACAGTATGACTGTCAGCGACAGGGCGTTCACCGTTCGCTGTTTTTTTCATATATCTCTTCAAAGGCCCGATATTCGAATATCTGACGCCGCCCACATACCCATGTGCTCCAGCGCCGATTCCTGCGTACTCATCATTTTCCCAATAGATCTTATTATGGATAGATTCATGCCCGGGCATCGCGAAATTACTGATTTCATATTGATGAAGACCACGCGATTCCATGCGGTCGATCACCATACCGAACATGGCCGCTTCAGCATCTTCCCCTGGCAGCGGCAGCCTGCCTTTATTCATCAGGTTATAAAACACGGTCTTCGGCTCGATGATGAGCGAATAGGCGGAGTAATGGGGCAGGTCCAGTGCAAGCGCCTTATCCAGCGTATGCTCCCATACCTTTTCCGTCTGGCCGGGCAGCGCGTAGATCAAGTCTATGCTCATATCACGGAAGCCGGTCTGCCTCGCCATTTCAATGACGCGCTCCGCATCGTCCCCGCCGTGGGTCCTTCCAATTCTACGGAGCAGTTCCTCATCGAAAGACTGCACGCCGATGCTCAACCTCCGGACTCCTCCCTCAAAGAGGACTTGCAGTTTCTCCTTCGTCAGTTCATCCGGGTTCGCTTCGGTCGAGAACTCCTTCAGGTGATCAGTGTTGACATGCATTCGGATGATCTCCAGCAATCGTTTCAATTGAGCGGCGGATAATGACGTCGGTGTTCCGCCCCCAAGAAAAACAGTCTCGACCTGGTCAAAAGAGATTCCTTCGTTCTCCATTATGGTAAACTCCTGTCCGATCGATTCAATGTATTCGTCGACAGGCTGATTTTTGAAAAAGACTTTATTGAAATCACAGTAATGGCAAATTTGATGGCAGAATGGGATATGGATGTAAACTCCACGCATTGGACTGCCTCCTTTCGATTAAAAACAAGACCCTGTTTATTGTAACACCGCCAAAACCGCAAACGATACTGGCAGGTGTGACAGTGCAGTGTGATGGGTGGTTAAGGAAGCGGTTGGTTTGGCAAGGCGTACGATCCGTTTAGCAGCCGGAGCAATCCGGCTTCGCCTGCCAATGCTGAACGTTAAAAGGCGAGGGAAGCCCTTCCCCTCGCCCGTGCTTATTCCTCGTCCATTCGCAATACAGCCATAAACGCCTCTTGCGGAACTTCAACGGAACCGACTTGTTTCATCCGCTTCTTTCCTTCTTTTTGCTTCTCAAGAAGCTTCCGCTTCCGCGAGATGTCCCCGCCGTAACATTTTGCCAGGACGTTTTTACCGATCGATTTGATTGTCGAGCGTGCGACAATTTTTTGGCCGATCGCCGCCTGGACCGGCACTTCGAACTGCTGACGAGGGATGAGCGATTTCAATTTCTCGACAATCGCTTTTCCGCGTTCGTAGCCGAAGTCACGGTGGACGATGAAGCTGAGGGCATCCACCTGCTCGCCATTGAGGAGGATATCCATTTTGACTAGCTTGGACTGTTTATAGCCGATCAGTTCATAGTCTAACGAAGCGTATCCTTTTGTGCTCGATTTCAGCTGATCGAAGAAGTCATAGACGATTTCCGCAAGCGGCAGTTCATAGATGATGTTGACACGTGATGCGTCGATATAGTCCATCGTTACGAAGTTCCCCCGCTTGCGCTGGCATAGCTCCATGACCGATCCAACATAATCATTCGGAACCATGATGGACGCTTTGACGTATGGCTCTTCCACGTGGTCGATCTTCTGTGCTGCCGGCATCATGGACGGGTTGTCCACTTTCAATTCGGAACCGTCCGTCATGACGACGTTGTAAATAACGCTTGGCGCCGTTGTGATCAGGTCTATTTTGAATTCCCGCTCGATCCGCTCCTGGATGATTTCCATATGCAGCAATCCAAGGAAGCCGCATCGGTAACCGAAACCTAGCGCCTGGGAAGTCTCTGCTTCAAACTCGAGCGCCGCGTCATTCAACTGCAGTTTCTCGAGCGCTTCCCGAAGATCGACATACCGGTTGGAATCGATCGGATACAAGCCGCAGAAAACCATCGGATTCATCTTCCGGTACCCGGGCAGCGGTTCGCTGGCAGGGTTATTGACAGACGTGATCGTATCCCCGACGCGCGTGTCCCCGACGTTCTTGATGGATGCTGAAAGGAATCCTACGTCCCCGACAGTCAGTTCATCGCGCTGGGAAATATGCGGCGTGAAAACGCCAGTCTCCAGAACCTCGAATTCCTTGCCCGTCGCCATCATGCGGATGGAGTCGCCCGGCCGGACCGTTCCCTCGACGATCCGGATGTTGACGATAACGCCTTTATATTGGTCGTAGTGAGAGTCGAAAATGAGCGCTTTAAGCGGAGCTTCCGGGTCTCCTTCCGGCGCAGGCACCTTTTCGACGATCTGCTCAAGTATTTCCTCGATTCCGATCCCGGCTTTCGCGGAAGCGAGAACAGCTTCTGATGCATCAAGGCCGATGACATCCTCGATTTCCTGCTTCACCCGCTCCGGATCTGCTGCCGGCAAGTCGATCTTATTGATCACCGGTAAAATCTCAAGGTCGTTATCAAGAGCCAAGTAAACGTTCGCAAGTGTTTGCGCCTCGATTCCTTGTGCAGAGTCGACGACAAGGATCGCCCCTTCACATGCTGCGAGACTGCGTGATACTTCATATGTGAAATCGACGTGTCCCGGCGTATCGATCAGATGCATTGTATAATCCTCGCCGTTTTTCGCCGTATACTTCAATTGGACCGCGTTCAGCTTGATCGTGATGCCGCGTTCGCGTTCCAGATCCATCGAATCAAGTAATTGGGATTTCATTTCACGGGAACTGAGAGTCTCTGTCTTCTCCAAGATCCGATCGGCCAGTGTCGACTTCCCATGGTCGATATGCGCGATGATCGAAAAGTTCCGTATGTTCTTCTGGCGTGCCAATCTTTCCTCATGATTCATTGTGCAGTTCACTCCTATTTAAGCTACAAGCATTATAGCAAATAACTGCACAACATGTTACTAATACTTTCTTGCCGAAAGAAAAGAGCCGGTTCGCAGTGTGGCCGGCCCTGTCTTGCTTATTCGTTCAGAACTCCATTGATCGCTTCAGCGATGATGGCGATCGTACGATTCAGTTCATCTTCCGTATTGCCGATCCCGCCAAGTTCGACGAGAATAACGGCTGGGTCCAGGTCCTGATTGTATTTACCATCTACGCCCGGGCCTCCTTTTTTGATGATTTCCCTGGTGATTCCCGGAACGATGGTTTCCATGCTATTTCGGATCCTTTTTGCCATTTCAAGGTTTTGGGCATATGCAGGATGCTCTGTTCCTATGACGAATGCCACTTTTGCGTAATCCTTCCCCTCATGGGAGATTGTCGTACGGTCATGGCCTAATGAATCGCGGTGCATATCGATGACCAGATCATACGGCTGTCCGCTGATCGCTTCCTTTACATATGGACGGATTGCTTGGTACGCCTTGCTGTAATGGATGCCCTTCTTCTTCATTTCGAGGCCGTTGTGGACATCCAGCGTGGTGGCGTTGATCCCATTCACGAGTAATTGGCTTTTCAGTTTTTCTCCCATTTTCATGATGTTTTCCGTTTGATGGGAAGCAGTCGCTTTCCCTCCCGCCGCTTTTGTCACCGGTTCATACGCTTCTTCGGAATGCGTGAAATAGAGCAGGACATTTGCGGACCCGCTAGGCGCAGCAGGTTCTTCTGCTGCGTCTTCTTCAGCAGCTGAACCCTCTTCTTCCATGATATTTGCGGCATAGACGATATACGCATTGTCCTTGATGAGTTTTGGCGCTTGTGTTGGAGTCTCAGATGGCAGGAATTGAATGATGATCGGGAATAGGAAGAGAGCGAGTATCGCAGTGAACCAGATTTGCAGTGATTTTTTCAAAAGACATCCCCCCGTTTTCCAACTATATGCGGGGGGATATGCGTCAATGACTTGCTTTCAAGTTATCGATCCAGCCGAAAAATGAATCAGCTAAACAGTCTGCATACATGGCGACCCATGCATCGATCTCTTTAGGGGAGATAAATGTATTCAATTCACGGTTGGAGAGCACTTCTTCGAAAAGCTGCACACGATCCTCGTGCGGCCAGCTTGACCAGTCGCCGAAAATCGGGATGAGTTTTGAGCGGTCAGCATTCTCATTTGCTTCATATAGCCAATTGGAGACCGTCAGTTTGGAAGATGGCCGTGACTCATCCTCGATTTTCGAAGCGATATATGTGAACATCGTATCGATTGCATCGGCGATCAGGACGGGGCCATCCACGACAGTCGGAATCCCGATGGCAATCACCGGCACTCCAAGCGTCTCTTTCGAGAGCTCTTTACGGCTGTTGCCAACGCCTGACCCTGGATGAATTCCCGTATCAGTCATTTGGATTGTCCTGCAGAGCCTTGCACTGTCGCGTGCAGCCAGTGCATCCACCACGATGAGCAAATCAGGTTTGATCTGGTCGGCCATCGCGCGCACGAATTCTGCCGTCTCAAGGCCCGTTTGGATGGTGACGCCGGGTGCGTACACGAATACTTCGGCGCCTTCCTCCGAGAAATAATCCGGCACGATCGCTGTCATGCGATCCATTGTCATCGGACCAACAGCATCAGGTGTCACTTCCCTGTTGCCAAGGCCTATGAACAATAGTTTAGCGTCTTGGGGCAGCTTATGTTCTTTGAGCAGCTCATCCAGCTGATCCATCAGCATGGCGGTCATATCAGAAATGCCATCTTTATCGCCAGGCGGGAGGCTCGGGGAAGTAAGAGTGATATATGTCCCTGTTTTCTTACCGATCCGCTCTTCCGCTTCAGGCAAGATCTTCACTTTAGTGAGCATAATGCTGCCGTGGCGGGTCTCGTTGAATACCACATCGTCCGTCTTTTGCAGCTTGTCTTTTTCGGAATCAGTCTGATGCCGTACCATTTCCTCGTTTTCCACTACAAGGTCTGTACGGTAAAAATCGAATTGTCCCATTTTCATTCACCTCAAAAACAGTTTGCTCGTCGTGTAAAGGAAATATTCTTTGCATATTTTTATTGCGTTCCGGCGGGGTGTTTGCTAAAATGTTAATGTTGTAAAGAGAATCCGTATCTACTTGGAATAGCTCTTGTCTTACCTGAAATTGGAGGTGAATGGAATGCCAAACATTAAAGGTGCTATCAAGCGTGTAAAACAGAGCGCTGCTGCAAACGAGCAAAACTCTCAAGTCAAGTCTGCAATGCGTACTGCTGTACGTAAAGCTGACCTCGCGCTATTGAATAAAGAAGAGAACGCTCCTGAACTTTTGAAGGACGCGGTGAAAAAATTGGACACAGCTGCCCGCAAAGGCCTGATCCACAAAAACACAGCAGCTCGTCAAAAAGCTCGTCTTACAAAGAAAGCTCAATAATGAGTGCAAAATAGGGCTGTCCCCGTTGTCTCAGACAATTGGGACAGCCCTTTTCGTTTTACAAAGACGAGGAAGTGATCGGCTCCATGAAGAATAATTCAAGGATCCGTTCTCTGCGGCCGCCTTCCGACTTGAGCCGGTAATCGATGTCTGCAAGTTTTGACAGCAGCAGATGCAGCCTATCAGCGGACGGGATCTTGCGGTTTTCCAGCATCAATTTCACGCGATATGGATGGACATTCAGCATTTTAGCGATCTGCTGGGCGTGATAGCCTTTTTTCCGCAGCGATGTCACATGAATCATCAGCCGTATTTGCCCGGAAATGAGCGATGTCAGCATGATCGGCTCTTCCCCGTTACGCAAGAGATCCCTGTAAATTGAAATGGACGCCTCTACATTGCCTGTCAAATAAGCATCCGTCAGCCGGAAGACATCCATCTCCGGTGTGCGTGGAACAAGCAGTTCAATCGTTTTTTCTGTGACTTCGCCGGTTCCTCCGAGATATGTGGCGAGCTTGGAAATCTCGTTCGACAGCATAACCAGATCATCCCCTGCCCAGTCCGCAAGCAGCTGTGCCGGTGCGCTCTCCATTTTGACCCCAAAAGCGCTTGCCTCTTGCTGGATCCAAGCTGTCAGGTCGCGTCCTGACAGACGGGATGCCTCGATGACAGCCGCTTTCTCATTCATCGTTTTCGTGATCTTTAGCCGGCCATCCAATTTTTCATATGGCGCATGGAAGACAACGACCGCCGTCGGAGACGGATCGGCCAGCCATTTTTGCAGCAGATCTATATTATGTATGATCTTCTCTTTCGATTTATCAGGAGCTTTGAGGAATGAAGCGTTCGCAGCAATTACAAGTTTCCGCTCTTCAAGAAATGGAAGTGTATCCGCCTCTTCAAGCACAACCTCAACAGGCGTTTCTTCCAGATCGTATCTGATTACCATATCTTCTTCTATATCAGGCATCGCTTCGATCAGCCTGTTCACCGTTTCGTCAAAAATATGGCGTTCAGGACCGCTCACCAAGTAGACGGATTCCACGTCACCTGCTCCGATCCTTTTCCATTCTGCATTCGCCATGCGATCCCTCCTCACTCTCTCTATTATACCCGACAGTACCCATGATGTATGGACAATTTGTGTCGTTTGTGCAAAGCGTCCGCACAAATACGGATTGGGATGGATTTTTTATCACCATTCAACTATACTAGAAAGGAATCAGGAGGTGTAGCAATGAATGAGTTTGAAAAAGACGTACAGTCAAAACGCAATGATTTGATCGATTCAGGAGTCGGATTTGTAGTATCTTTCGTAGCTTTCTCCGCAATTTTCGTTATTGCTACAATCGTCGACTTCGTCGCACGCTAATACAAGCGAAAAGCAGGCAGCACCCGGCACGTTTAACGGGAGCTGCCTGTTTTTATTGCCCCCTTGATGTATGCAGCTGAAAATCGCCATTTTTGACCTTGAACGTGATGGAACCGCTTTCGGCAGTCGATATGACCGGGATGCCATGTTTCTTGAATGTCTCCAAGACGTCTGGGTGAGGGTGGCCGTATCGGTTGTTCTTGCCTGCGGAAATGACAGAGATGACAGGAGCAACCGCCTCGACAAAGCCGTCTGTGCTCGAGGTCCTGCTGCCATGGTGGCCCGCTTTGAGGACAACTTTTCCGAAGTCCATGTTTCCATACTCACGGACGAAGCGCTGCTCCCCTTCCGTCTCCAAATCCCCTGTGAAAAGGAATGACAGGCCATCCTGCACCATGAACAGCACAAGCGAGCTGTCATTTCCTTCATATTCCCCTTCAGCAGGCGCCACGTATGTGAACCCGAATCCCTCTTTAGTCCAGCCGAGCCCTTCCATTCCGAAAATGATAGGGATCTTCTGCTCTTTTGCAATCGCAAGCACTGGATCCATCGTTTTCTCTTTTTCACTGCCGGGCGGAATATGGATCTCCCTCACACGCACTTCCTCCATCACTTCATCAGCCGCTTCCATATGGTCGCTATCCGCATGGGTGAGGAGCATCTTATCGACCGCCTGGATGCCTTTCCCCCTCAGGAACGGAACTACGATGCGCCTTCCGATCTCAAATGGCTGTTCAGGAGATTTCCAATCATTGTCCCAGAACTGGACCCTTCCCCCCGTATCTATCATATATACCGCTTTCCGGTGCGGCAGTTCAATGACAATTCCGTCCCCCTGGCCTACGTCAAGGAAGGTGACATAGAGCGCCGGATCAGCATACGGCCGGAGTTGCATGGACAGCGCCGGCACTAGAAGGCAAGCCAAGGCAAGGTGCCATTTTCCCTTTCTCTCAAGCAGGATGAAGAACAGGAACATACCGATGACCGCAAGAACGGCGAGGCTCGCTGGCGGTTTGCCCGGCGTCCAAAGCTGATACGGTAAAGAAGCCAAGAACGTCGTCAACTCACCGAGCCAAACACGCACAGGCGTGTAGACGGAAAATAGAAGGCCGCTTACCTGCGGCAACATGACCGAAAGCAGCAACAGAACTATATTCATAGGCAGAATGAAAGCCGAATAGAGAGGGACATACAATAGATTCACAAAGAAAGATGAGATTGACAGCTCATGGAAATGATACAGCAGCACTGGATATAAGGCGATCTGTGTGATTGAAGTGACTAGAAACGAAGCGAGCAGAGCAGATCGGTTCCGCAGGATGATACCAGACGAATACACAAGTGCGAAAGCGGCGAGATAGCTGAGCTGAAAGCCCGGCTGGAAGACGATGAACGGCTGCAGCACAATCGTGCCTGCCGCCACCATCGAAAGCGCATCATCTGCCCGCATCTTAATACGTCCTGACGAAGCAAGCAGCAAAAGGACAGTGACGGTCACTGCACGCCAAACGGACGGTGCACCGCCTGCAAGCACAGCATAGATCGGCAGAAGGATTATGAGCAGCGTATCCGCGGTCTCAATCCGCACCCGCATGCGTACGAGGACGAGGCGCAAGAGGAACGCAAGCAGACCGACATGCAAACCAGATATCGCGAATAAGTGCGTGATGCCAAGCGTCCGGTAATCGTCCGCAAGCTGCTCATCCATCCCGCTCCGGTCCCCGATAATAAGCGCTTCCGCTTCTGTGATCAGCGGCTTTGGAAATGTGCTTGCAATATGCTCCTTGACCTTCCGCCTCCATTTTGACAGCGTAACTCTCACGCCGGCAGCTTCCGAGAAGGACAGGATTTCGTCCGCCTCAAAGATCCGTTCCGCACCGTTCATCCTCAGATAAGCTTCCATATTGAATGAATAGTCATGGGCTGGACCCGGCGGCTCGCCGTATGCACCTGAAAATGTAAAAGAGTAGGCCGGTATATGCATTGCCAGAAAGTGGTCTTTTTCTAATTCATCATGGAGTGTGTAGGAAATATAGATTGTCAAGCCGTCCTCAGTTTTAGCGAAGCCTTTCACTTTCGCTCCGTCAACTTTGACAGTATCCGTGAACCTGGCTGTCAAGGTATGGGAATCCGGTGCTTCAAGGATGGTCTGGATGTAGGTCTGGAAGTGGAAAAAAGAAATAGTCGCAGCGATAATCGCCAGCAGGGGAGTAAGGAGATCATCCTTCCGCAAAAGGAAGATGGGAAGAAGCAGGGCATTGATCCATAATAGATGAACCGGCCCGTATGCGGCGAACGCCGATACTGCGACCGGTATAGCGATATAGACAGGTCTGCTTTTCAGTAAGTTTTGCCAAATAATCCATCAGCCCTTTGTTTAAGCTGGGCCAATTCTTCAGGGGTTGTGCCGCCGGCTGAAAGTTTTCCGAGCAGCTCTTCGATCAGGCTGCTTTTCTCCTCCATCCTGAAATCGATGGCACCCGGATCGAATGGAATATGCTGGACAGATACGCCAGACTGCGCGAACAGTTTTAGCGCATACTCATCATTCTTATAGTCTTTCGCATAATACACATGGCGCACTCCGGACTGTATGATCGCCTTGGAACATTGCAGGCACGGGAAATGCGTGACGTACAATGACGAGCCTTCAGCAGGTATGCCGTATTTAGAGCATTGCAGAAGGGCATTCATTTCCGCATGGATTGTCCGTACGCAGTGGTTGCCAACGACATAGCATCCATGATCGATGCAATGATCGCCGCCCGAGATGGATCCGTTGTATCCGCCTGCGATAATCCGGTTATCCCGCACGATGGTCGCACCGACAGACAGCCGGGTGCATGTGCTTCGCACCGCCAGCAGATGGCACTGTGCCATGAAAAATTGGTCCCATGTGATCCGCTCCATATGGTTGCCTCCATTCTGATTACTTTACAGAGATGAATGGCTCGAGCTTTTCGAATGTCTTTTGCCCGATGCCCGAGACATCCATCAGTGATTCGGGACGGTCAAACGGGCCGTTCTCTTCCCGATGGGCGATGATTGCGGCGGCCTTCGACGGCCCGATTCCGGGAATCGATGTCAATTCCGCTTCCATCGCTGTGTTGATATTCACTTTGCCGTCTTCCTTGTCCGCAGGAATGCCTGTGAGCAGCTCCGGCATCTCTTCCGGCACTTCACCTTCAAGCGGAACATAGATGACAAATTCATCCTTCAGTCTCATCGCATGGTTGATCGATCTCGTATCGGCATCCGGCTTATAGCCTCCTGCACTATTGATCGCATCGATGAGCCTGTCGCCTTCAGATAATATATACACACCTGGATGCAGTACCGCACCTTTCACGTCGACCATGATCGGCTCCGGCTGTGGTGGTTCGTCAGCCGGTTCCGGTTCAGCTGGCAGCTCTAAGCCAGGTTTCATTTCAAATGGGAGTTGTCCGCTTGCCAGCGTGTCGTTGCCGGCCTGTCCTCGGGGAAAGAACACAATCGCGGAAATGATCAGGATTGCTGCTAATGGGGTTAAAAGTTTGCGCCACTTGCCGGATACTTTAGATAAAAACGGAATCTTCCCCTTTCATCCTGGCATCCATATGGAGACATCTCCACTATAGCCCACTTTCCCATTTAGCGCAAAGCCTACTTTCTAACTTGGAAGAAAATACGCTCACTTTCTTCAGCCGGCGGTTCGTCTTCCCAATCCGCAAAGATCCGTTCCACGGTGAAGCCTGCTTCCGACAGCAACTCAACATATGTAAACACATCGAATGTCCGCTGATAGTGGACTTCGTCAAACCGTCTGTACAGACCGCCCGGTTCCCGCACAAAAAAAGCGATCTCCGAGTAGACGGAATGTTCCTCATCGCCTTCTTCCGCCTGCCATATATACGATATGCCCCCGTTGTCAAAAACAAAAGGGCCTTCCATGAAGATGACATCGGTCTTGAAAGTCGAATGGACGTCGAACAACAGGACACCGCCCGGTTTCAGCGCGGAGTGGATCCTTTTGAACGTCTCTGCGACGTCCTCTTCCGCTTGCACATAATTCAGGGAATCGATCGAGATGACAGCCGCGTCGAATTCCGCAGGCATATCAAGCTCCTGCATCGGCTGCACATGGAAGTTAATCTCGAAACCTAGCGAGGCCGCCCGGCGTTCGGCGACCTTCAGCATATCCGGGGACAAATCGATCCCCGTCACGTCCGCCCCGCGCTTTGCCAGCTTCGCGGACAGCAGCCCGGTTCCGCAGCCGACGTCAAGCAGACGCAGCCCTTTCAACGGCTGTCCGCAAGCTTCCTCAATGAGCTCGACATAACGGTCATACGGAATGTCGCTCATCAATTCATCATAGACGGCTGCGAAGCTTTTGTAGCTCACCGTCATTGATGATCGGCCATATCAAGCGCCGGAGCGTCGCCCCAAAGCTTTTCCAAGTTGTAATAGTCCCGTTCATCCCGGTGGAAGACATGGACGACAACGTCTCCCAGGTCTACAAGGACCCATTTTCCATTATCCAGCCCTTCCACCCGCTTCACTTCATAGCCGTTCTCTGACGCCTTGTCAGCGACTTCCCGTGCGATTGCCTGCACTTGGCGCTCTGAATTGGCGTGAGTGATAATGAATTGATCTGCGATTAGCGAAATCCCTTCCATGTTCAGGACGACGATATCCTCTCCGCGCTTGTCATCTACGGCTTTATATGCTGTTTCTAATAATGTTGGCATAATTTCCATCCTTTCATGATGTCTTAATAGTTGGGTATCCCGGCGTATTCATTGTAGCATTCAAAGGAATCCGGAAAGATGGCGCTCCGCTTGCTGACCAGATAAGCGATGGTATGCGCTATACTGTCACGCATGCCTTCATCCAGCGAACGCCCGGCTGCAGCCTGCAGTTCCTTCAGCCCCGGAAAAGTGCGTCCCGGCTCAATTAGGTCGGACACATAAATGAGCTTCTCGAGCGGCGACATTCCGCGCCTGCCCGTCGTATGGAATCGTATTGCATTCAGTATGTCTTCATCCTTGATGCCGAATTCATGCTGTGCGATAAATGCGCCAACCGGGGCATGCCATAATTCATGATGAAATGCGAGATAGCGCTCATCCATGTTGTTTTCGGTGAGAATGGTCCGCAGGCTGCCAGGATCCATCGCTTTCGCAATATCATGGCAAAGTGCAGCGATTTCAGCCTTCTCTTGATCGACGCCATATTGCTCCGCAAGTTCCAGTGCGGTATCACGCACCCTGAGCACATGGGCCGCGCGTCCTTGAGGAAGGCGCTTTTCCACTTCCTCTTCAAGCCGTTTACTCAACATACAATCCCTCCTCACGGATGAACGTTTCGACGGATTCGGGGATGAGGAATGTAACAGTCCCGCCTGCCCGGATCCTCTCCCGGACCAATGTGGACGACAGATCGATCTGCGGGATTCCGACCATCCTGATTGGATAATCCGTCTCTGCCAATGTCCCGGGCCGCTGGACTCCCACGAAATTCACCAGTCTCATCAGTTCATCGATCCGGTGCCACTTCGGCAGCATATCGATCATGTCTCCGCCGATGATGAAGTGGAACTCGGAATCCGGCTCGGCCTTTACCATCGCTTCCATCGTGTCATATGTGTACGAGATGCCGCCCCGCTCCACCTCGAACGGCGAGACGGAGATCCTGTCAGCACCTTCTGTCGCAAGCGCCGCCATATGCAGACGCTGCGCAGGCGTGGCGTCTTGCGGCTTTGCTTTATGAGGCGGAATGGAGGCGGGCATCAGGCGCACCTCATCGAGGGAGAGTGCATGAAGCACTTCATTTGCGACGATGAGGTGACCGGCGTGCGGCGGATTGAACGTACCGCCGAGTATTCCAATCCGTTTCATGCGAATCCCCCTTACGGCAGTTCGATCCGTTTCTTTTCCTTCGACTCTTTATATAGAACAAGGATCTTGCCGATCACCTGCGCGACTTCGACTCCCGCGTCCTCAAGCCTTTCTGCGATGTCGGTCTTGTCCTCGTCGCAGTTCTGCAAGATGCTCACTTTAATCAGTTCGCGGGCTTCCAGCGCCTCTTCGATCTGTTTGATGATCGCATCGGTCAAACCGCCTTTCCCAATTTGGAAAATCGGTTGTAGATGATGCGCTTCGCTTCGTAAATAACTTTTCTGTTTACCTGTTAGCATGTTTTCCCTCCGAGCTTTTCTGTTAATACACGAATCATGCGGGATGTGTCCGGTTTGACCCCGGTCCACGTTTCGAAGGCAAGAGCCCCTTGGTGGACGAACATCCCGAGTCCGTTCAATGTCTTGGCGCCGCTGCTTTGCGCACGCATGAGAAATTCCGTTTCCAGCGGATTGTAGATGATGTCGCAGACAATCGTCCCGCTTTGCACACCAGATGGGTCAAGCGGCATTCCTGCATCCGAATAATTCATGCCGACGGATGTCGTCTGAACAATTAGACGGTAGCTGCCAATCCGGGTTTCCGCCGCCTGAAGAGGGATCGCTGAAGCGCCAAGTTCTTGCGCGAGCATTTCTGCTTTGCCAGGCGTCCTGTTCGTTATGGTGATCGGGCCGTACCCGCTCTCGCGCAGTGCATGGGCAATCCCTTTCGCAGCACCGCCCGAGCCGATGACGAGAACTTCCCCGGTCTTTCCTTCTTCCCCGTATTGCTCTTCCAGGGAACGGACAAAGCCGATGCCGTCCGTATTAAAGCCGCGCAGCTCCCCGTCCTGCAAATGAACCGTATTGACCGCATCCATTGCTGCGGCGAAAGGGTCGATTTTGTCAAGATGCGGAATGATCGCTGTCTTATGGGGCACAGTCACATTCCAGCCGGTGCAGCCTAATACAGCCAGGCTGCGGACCGCCTCCCCGACCTTGTCCTGCGTGACATGGACCGGAATATATGCGGCATCCATGCCCGCTTCCTCAAACCATTTCGTATGCATGAACGGAGACATCGACTGTGCGATGGGATCTCCGATGACCGCAAACCACTTTTTCAACGTCTCCCGCTCCTTTCTCAAATCAATGAAGGACGCAATTCCACATTGACGCCCCGGGGAGCATGGACTGAGATGGACACATCCGGGTGCTGGACAGTGATCCAGCCGAGACCGGATATGACCACGTCTGTCTTCGGTTTCTTCACCGAAAATTCATGCCGCACGAGAGGCGGAAACGTTTCGAGCGATTCCCCAGTAGGCGGAGAAAGCAGTTCCCCGAGGTGCTCTTCATACAATGCGTCTGCGTTCTCAAGCTTTGTCCGATGGATCGGCAAGCTGTTCGCAGCGTGCACTGTGAAGGAAGACCGGTCTCCCCGAAGAAAATCGAATCGGGCTAATCCGCCGATGAACAGAGTCTGCCCACTGTTCAACTGATAGACTTTCGGCTTCAATTCCTTCTTTGGCGTGATGGCCTTCAGATCTTCAGCACTCAAATAATGTGCCATCTGATGGTCATTGATGATGCCGGGTGTGTCGTAGATGGCCTTGCCGTCGTCAAGCGGAATCTCGATCAAATCAAGTGTCGTTCCTGGAAAATGGGAGGTCGTAATCGTCTCTCCTACCCCGGTCGCATTCTTGATGATCCTGTTGATGAATGTGGATTTGCCGACATTCGTGCAGCCCACGACGTAGACATCTTTACCGCGCCGCCTTTCATCGATCACCTGAAGAGCCTCCTGCATGCCTGTGCCTTTATGGGCAGAGACAAGGAGAATATCTGCCGGCTTGAGGCCGAGTTTGTGCGACTCTTCCCGCATCCAGTTTTTCAGCTTGGATTCCTTCACAGCTTTCGGCAGCAGGTCCGCCTTATTGCCGACCAGTATGATATCCTTATTGCCGACAAACCGGTGAAGCCCGGGAATCCAGCTGCCGTTAAAATCAAAGATGTCAACAATCTTCACGACAAGGCCATCCTTGCTCCCTATGCCATTCAGAATGGAAAGGAAATCGTCTCCCGACAAAGATACCGGCTGCAACTCATTATAGTTGCGGAGCCGGAAACAGCGCTGGCAAAGGATTGTCTCCTTGTCCAGCGAAGCAGCAGGCGCATATCCGTCCTTTTTCGGGTCCTCCGTCTGAATCGGCACGCCGCAGCCGATGCATAATAATTGTTCCACTGATTATTCCTCCCAATCGATCAGGCCGCGTTTTCGCATGCGGGCCATGATCTTCCTTTCAAGTTTGCGGTTGAATCGAGTAAAAAAGCCGTCAGAGCTTGCCACAGGCACCACAAGGATCGTATGGACCCCGAACCGGTTGCCGCCCAGAATGTCCGTCATCAATTGATCTCCGACCATGACGACTTCGTCTTTCGGAAGACCCAGCTGGCCAAGCGCTTTCTTGAATCCCTTGCCAAGAGGTTTTCTCCCTTCGAAGATGAATGGGATGCCTGCCGGCTGGCAAAAGTCGCGGACCCGCGGCTCATGGTTGTTCGACAGTACGATCACCTTCAGCCCCGCATCCCGCATCATACGCATCCATTCGAGGACTTCCGGGGTCGCTTCGGGACGATCCCATTCGACAAGCGTATTGTCAAGGTCGGTCACAATGCCTTTGATCCCTTTTTCCTTTAATGTATCCGGAGTGATCTGAAAGATGTCCTTTACATATTCATCTGGTAAAAATAAGTTATACAAACAATCTCCACCCTATATGAAAATAACACACCATCCCGTTAGAGCATTTACGGGAATCTGGTTACAACGATTATATCACAATGCCGCGTATTGTACGTCCGTCGCCGAGCAGGATCGCCGGAAAGATGCACTGCCCGCACTTCCAAGTGTTATCCGCTAAATCGGACGCATATGCTGTTGTACTAGACACAGGAGGTGGACCAATGAGCGGATTCGTCATGGCGCTAGTCCAACTGTGGCTTGAAATTCCGGCGATGGTCGGCTATATCCGCGGGCAGGCGTTCCGGCGCCCTCTGTCGAAAGCGGAAGAAGCCGATTGCCTTAGGCGTCTTGCGGAAGGGGATGAAAGCGCCCGGGATGAACTGATCGAGAGGAATATGCGTCTGGTTGCGCACGTCGTGAAAAAGTTCCATCCGAAACACGAACAACTCGACGATTACATTTCCATCGGGACGATCGGTTTGATGAAAGCGGTGAACAGCTTCACACCTGACCGGAAGACCAAACTTGCCACGTATGCGGCCAGGTGCATAGAGAATGAGATTCTCATGTTCCTCAGGACGCAGAAGAAAGTGCAAAAGGACGTCTCCCTTTTCGATCCGATCGGCACTGACAAAGATGGCCAGTCCCTGCAGATAGCGGACCTATTGCAGACGGACGACGAGGCGCCGATCGAAACGGTTGAACAGAAAGAGCAATTCGAACGGCTTTACAGACATCTAGGAAAACTAGACAGCCGGGAACTGGAAATCATCCAGCGCAGGTACGGCCTGCTCGACGACCAGCCGATGACGCAAAAAGAAATCGCAGAACAGCTGAACATATCAAGAAGCTACGTTTCGCGCATCGAGAAACGGGCCATTGTTAAACTATACCAGTTATTCAAGCATGAATATAGCGAATGATCAAACGTAAAAAAGCGGCAAAAAAAGCGTTCCTCCCGCATAACCTATGCGGTGCGGGAACGCTTTTTGGGTTGATGTGTCCTCATCAAATGCGCCAAGGATCGCGGTGAACCATTTGGCAGGCAGTACACTATAACAAAATTAATCTGTCGTTACCTCGCGCATAATGACGACCGCGATTACCGCAGTTACGACGAAAACTCCAGTCATTAGGAAGAACATGCAGATCCACTCCTTTAACCAATTGTTGCTTCACTATATCATACCATACCCGTATTATAATTTCGATATCGCTTTCACAACTATTTCTGAAGAATGTTTGGCGGCGATCGGCAAAAATTCATCGAAGCTCACCGATGATTCCTTGCCTGCGATATCCGATAATGCCCGAATGACGACAAACGGCACGCCAAATTGGTGGCACACTTGAGCGACTGCCGCCGCTTCCATTTCAGCTGCAATCATATCAGCGAATTGGCCTCTGACAAGTTCTACGCGCGATGGATCACTCATAAACACATCACCCGATGCGATGAGCCCTGTAAAATGGGCATGTTCGCCAACCTCTTCGACAGCTTCCTTGGCGATGCGCATAAGCTTTTCGTCAGATTGGTAAGCTGCCGGCATTCCCGGCACTTGTCCGATTTCATAGCCAAAAGCGGTCGCATCCACGTCGTGATGTTTCACCGCATCCGAGATGACGACTGTACCGATATCCAGGTCTTCATGGAAACCTCCAGCCGAGCCCGTATTGAGGACGGCTTCCGGTTTATAGCGCTCCAGCAGCAAGGTAGTCGCTATTGCCGCATTCACCTTTCCGATCCCGCTCTTGACAAGCACGCAATCGCGGCCGGCCAAATCACCTTCGATGAATTCACAGTTCGCGACGTTGGTCACTTTCTTATTTTCCATCTGCTCTCGCAGCAATTCCACTTCCTGCTCCATTGCACCGATAATACCGATTTTCATACATTACCCTCCGCTCAATAATCAAAATCCAATGTGGTCAACTTATCCATTTTAACAGGTTTCCAGCCTTGTCCGTCAACCCATTCGAGATAAACCCGATACTTTTCCGAGCCGTCGCTGGAAGAGACGATGCCAATTGACTTCTGAGGGCTTCCTCCATTCTTGATCCTTTTGAAGATCATGGAGTCCTCAGGCAATCCTGTCGCATAGGCCAGCGCCTTCTTCTTTTCGTTCCAATCATCGGACTCGCCGTCATATAGGGAAGTATGTTCCCCCGTCTGCACGGTCCCAATCGGCTTCCACGATTCATTGATGACCGTTTCGCTGACAACCGGATCATCAGGGGATTCAATCTTCACGAGTTCTCCTTCTTCTGGCTGCGGAGACTCCACTTCGTGTTTCTCATCATTGCTGCCCGATTCCCCAGACAGTTCACTGTCGTCCTCGGGATTCATGGCAGCTCCGTCATCATCCTGGTCCTCGCTCAATGATCCTTCGCCTTCCGGCTCATTCTGCCCGGTATCTTCAGAATCCGCATTTTTATCGGAAGTGCTGTCAGTCTTCTCATTCTTTTCAATCGCGGACTGCTTATCCCCGTCCGCCTGATCGTCATTCCCCCCTGTGATAATAGTGGCGCCAACGATGATAATAAGCACAACAACGATACCAATCAGGCTATTCAATATAAGGTTGGATTTGTTTTTTTGCCTTTTTCGGCCTACTCTCGAAAATTGAGGTTCTCTCTCAGGCATGTCCCGTCTCTCCCTTCCAGTACCTATTGTCTATAAGACTTGATAACTCTGCATGAGGTTTCACACTTGAATGCCTACATGCAAAAACAGATGGATGGAAACGCTTGCGTCTCCTCCATCTGCTTCGTTCAGTTCATATATTACTTGATTTCAATGATGGTGACGACCATTTCTCCGCCAGGCGTCATGATTTTCACGTCATCGCCTTTCTTTTTGCCGATCAAGCCTTTGGCAATTGGCGAGTCATTTGAGATGAGTCCTTCGATTGGGTTCGCTTCCGCGGATCCTACAATCGTATACGTCTCTTCTTCGCCATCTGGCAATTCTTTAAATGTAACCGTTTTCCCGAGCTGCACTTCATCGTTCGTCAGCTCGTCCTCTGTGATGATCACCGCATTGCGGATCATCGATTCGATTGTGGAAATCCGGCCTTCTACAAACGCCTGATCCTCTTTTGCAGAATCGTATTCAGAGTTCTCGGAAAGGTCGCCAAAGCTGCGTGCGATTTTAATCCGTTCTACGACTTCTTTCCGTTTGACCGTTTTCAGATAATCAAGTTCTTCTTCAAGCTTCGCTTTTCCAGCGGCTGTCATTGGATATTTTTTTTCAGAAACCATTTTACAACACTCCTCATAATCCTGTTCATAAAAACACTATGCCGCTCCTCCAAGAGGTATGCGACATAGCATTCAAATATAAAATAGTACGTCAAATTCTGAATCCATCATATTACAATTTGGTTCCAGATTCAAGAATTGTTTTTATTTTTGTGACCATCAGGTCGATCGCCACTTCATTGTGCCCGCCTTCCGGAATAATGATATCAGCATACCTTTTTGTCGGTTCGATGAACTGGTTATGCATCGGCCGCACGACTGTCAGATACTGTTCGATAACAGATTCGATCGTCCGGCCCCGTTCGTTAATGTCACGCATAAGACGGCGCATGATCCGGAGATCCGCATCCGTATCGACAAACAGCTTGATATCCATCAGCTCTCGGAGCCGCGGATCCTCCAGCACCAGAATCCCTTCCAGGATGATGACGTCTTTCGGCGTGATCGGCACCGTTTTATCCGACCTTGTATGCAATGCGTAATCATAGACCGGCTTTGAGATCGGCTGGCGGTCAAGCAGCTTTTCGACATGTTCGATCAGCAGATCGGTATCAAACGCGAGCGGGTGATCATAGTTCGTCATAAGCCGCTCCTCAAATTCAAGATGCGACTGGTCCTTATAATAATAATCCTGTTCAATCACGACGACCGAGTGCTCTTTGAACACGTCATAGATCCGGTTAGTGACACTTGTCTTCCCGGAACCCGAACCGCCTGCAATTCCGATCACAAGAGGTTTTCCTTCTTTCATCCCGTTTCCTCCTTCAGCAAGGAATGCCTCTCTCTTTATTTCTTGACTGCTATCAGTATCCCGTCCCCAACAGGAAGCAGGAAAGTTTCATACGCTTCATTTTCCATCGCCCATCTGGTGAAACTCTTCAGATTGCGAATCATCGTCCGGTTGCGTTTCGGCAATTCAGCATCTTCCAGGAGCACCGCTCCATGCATGAACATATTATCGCAATAAACGATGCCGCCGGGCTTCAGGAAAGCTGAGTACTTCTCAAAAAAGCGCTGGTACTGCCCCTTCGCCGCGTCGATGAACAGCGCATCGAACGAGCCGCCTTCCAGTTCGCTCTCCTCAAGCAGAAGTGCGTCCCCCTGGATGAGCCGTATACGGTTTTGCATGCCGCTTCTCTGTACGTATTCGACAGCCCGGGCATATCTTTCCTCGTCACGTTCGATGGTCGTGATGCTCGTTGTTTTGAGAGCCTCAGCCATCCTGATCGCAGAATAGCCGATGGCGCTTCCGATCTCAAGGATATGCTCCGGTTTTTGGATGCGCAGCAGTCCGATGAATGTATCGATGCCTGAGCGGTCCATGATGGGAACCCTATTTAGCTCCGCATATGTTTCCATCTCGGTTATCAGCGGATTTTCGGGTCCGCTGAAATGAGCAATGTACTGATTATAGTCCTTCATACATCCCACTTCCAATCATCCGATTCAATCTCCCGAAAGATACAGTGCCCGATTCCGCAGATGCTCGTCATATGTCTCTGCAAAATGGTTTTCTCCTTGCTTATCCGCAAGGAAATATAAATAGTCCGTATGCGACGGTTCAATGACAGCTTCGATGGAAGAACGACCGCTTCCTGCAATTGGTCCTGGCGGCAGCCCCATGTTCTGATAGGTGTTATACGGGTCTTGCACTTCCAGGTCCGAATAGAGCACTCTGTCTTTGTGGACGCCTAGAGAATAGAGCACGGTTGGATCAGTCTGGAGCGGCATGCCCTTTTCAAGCCGGTTGTAGAAGACACTCGCAATTGTCTCACGGTCCGCCTGTGCTGTCGCTTCCTTTTCGAGCAGCGAAGCGAAGGTAAGGAGCCAGTGGACCGATTTTTTGTTTTCCTCCAAATACCCAAGATACGGCGTGATATTCGCAGCCGTTGCGTCAAGCATGTCCGTCACAACTGTTTCAAGCGTCGGTTTCTCTTCATAGAACGGATAGGTCGCCGGGAACAGATATCCCTCCAGCGGATGCTTTATATTTTCGTTGAATATTTCTTCCGTCAGCAGATTCGGATATTTGCCCATCAGACCTTCAATCGTCTTCTTATCTTCGACATAGGCCATGAAATCCTGTTCTTTGATGCCTGTCTTCTTCTCGACGATTTTCGCAATCTGATCAAGCGTCAGCCCTTCCGGTATAGTCATCGTGAATATCGGCTCACGATAGACCCTGCCCGTCTTGAGACTTTGGATCAGCTCATCCAGCGTCATTGCCTTCGTCAGGCCGTATGTCCCCGCCTGGAATTGCGATTCGTTCTTGAACTTTGCATAATATTTGAAGATGCGCGCATTCCTGATCACACCCGCCTCTTCCAGCTTTTTGGAGATCACTGATACACCTGAACCGATTGGAATCTCCACTTCAATGACTTTTTCGGAGTCCGGATCGACGGGCTGCAGCGATTCGACTATGTATTTGTAGACCGAACGTCCGCCGATGAGTCCGATCAAAAGAACAATAAGTGCAACTGCAAAAACAATGCGTCTGACAATCTTCGCTTCTTTCTTATGTTCCGTCATCCGGTCGAACATGACGTCCTTTTTCCCGCCTCTGTTCTCATTCCCCATCCAACATGCCACCTCTTTTCGTGCACGGTTTCACAAACAATCACAAGAAAGACGGAATGGCGAGCACCATTCCGTCCCGTGCATGTATGATTATTCTTCGTCTTCCTCAGCAAGGAATGTGTTCAGCATCTCTTCGATCATATCCCACTCTTCATCCGATTCGATCGGCATAAGCTCTCCGTCTTCCTCATTCTCCGAAGGGATGAAAGCTGACGCATGGATTTCGATTTCTTCATCGTCATCCACATTCTCATTTTCGCCTAGGATATGATATAGGACGTACGATTTTCCGAAATCTTCGGAGTCAAACGTGAAGATCACTTCACATACATGCTCGTCCCCATGCTCGTCTACGATTGTCATTGTTTCCTGTCCGTGTTCCATTACATCACCTCATCTATTTTTTGAATCAAGATACCCTTGAAGTATCATGACTGCCGCCATCTTATCGATGACAGCCTTGCGTTTTTTGCGGCTCACATCCGCATCGATCAGCATGCGTTCGGCCGCCATTGTCGTGAGTCTCTCATCCCATAGGGTGACCGGAAAGCCAAATTCATCTTTCAGCAATTCGGCATACTTTTCCGATGCCTCCCCGCGGGGTCCCACCGTATTGTTCATGTTCTTTGGGTAGCCTACGACAAAAGCGCTGACTTCATACTTGGATGCCAATTCGCGTATCCTGTCGATTCCAAAAAGGCCGGCACTTTCATCAATTGCGACAGTCTCGATGCCTTGCGCAGTCCAGCCGAAGGCGTCGCTGACCGCGACGCCGACCGTCTTGGATCCGACATCCAGTCCCATCGTCCTCATGATTCGCGGTCTCCGTTTTCACGGATATAGAATTTGACAAGCTCTTCAAGGATCTCGTCCCTTTCCAACTTCCGAATCATGTTGCGCGCATCCTCATGCCTAGGAATGTAGGCTGGGTCGCCTGAAAGGAGATAGCCGACAATCTGATTGATCGGATTATAGCCTTTGTCATGAAGCGCTTTGTGAACATGCAGCATGACCTGTTTCACTTCCTGCTCCATCGATTCTTCAGGGAAGTTGAATTTCATCGTCTTGTCGTATGGATTCATAATCGACACCCCGCTTTCCAATCATCCGTTTCTAGGAGCCGGATATGATTCCCGTATCCATTATACCCGACATGCCATTTCCGAATCAATCTCACATATGAGCCGCCACTTGCTGCTCGTGACGATCAGTTTTCCGATTTGACATAATCATACACGGATTGTAATGCTTCATCAAGTTTAGAAGCGTCCTTCGCTCCGGCCATAGCCATATCAGGCCGGCCGCCGCCCTTTCCTCCACAAATGGATGCTACGTGATTGACGATTTTGCCTGCATGCAAGTTCCCTTTTTTCAAATCATCTGTCACACCTGCTGCCAGCATCACTTTTCCGTCCACACTAGTACCAAGGACGACAACACCGCTGCCGATCTTCTGTTTCAGTTCGTCGATCATCTGGCGCAGACCGTTATTGTCTTTCACATCCGCTTTCGCCGCAATCACTGCTGTGCCTTCGATCTCCTGCTTGGACGCAAGGATGCCGTCCAGCTGGCTGTTTCCTAGCTTCGCTGAGAGGGATTCGTTTTCGCGCTGCATCTCTTTAAGGTCGGCAAGGAGAGCACCCGTCTTCGATACGATATCCTTCGGGTTCGCTTTCATCAGATGTGCCGCCTCTTCAAGAAGCCCTTCTTCTTTCTTGAATGAAACGTATGCCTGTTTGCCTGTAACAGCTTCGATCCGGCGCGTGCCGGCTCCGATTCCGCTCTCAGACTCGATTTTGAAAAGCCCGATTTCAGCTGTCGTGCTGACATGGCACCCGCCGCATAACTCAATGGAATAATCTCCGACCGAAACGACTCTTACAATATCGCCATATTTTTCACCAAATAAAGCCATCGCGCCCATCTGCTTCGCCTCGTCAATCGGTTTCTGGGCAATGTCGACAGTGATGTCCTCCCAGATCCTCTCATTCACCTTCCGTTCGATCGTCTCAAGCTCTTCATCAGTTATCTGCCCGAAATGCGAGAAGTCGAAACGGAGACGGTCAGGGCCGACATACGAGCCCGCTTGGTTGACATGCTCGCCAAGGACCTCTTTCAGCGCCTTATGGAGAAGATGCGTCGCTGTATGATTTTTGATCGTCAATTTACGGGAATCTTTCTCTACTTTCGCATGCACTGCATCTCCTGCATGCATCTCGCCCGAGCGGATGGTCGCCGTGTGGAGGTTCTGGCCGTTCGGCGCTTTCTGGACATCTTTGATATCCGCGATAAACGACTCGTTGGTAATGATCCCTCTGTCAGCGATCTGGCCGCCGCTTTCTGCGTAAAACGGTGTCTTGTCGAGGATGAATTGCACTTCATCCCCTTCGGAAGCCTGCTGCACCAGCTGTCCGCCTTGAAGGAGAGCCAGGATTTCAGCATCGCATTCCAGTTGGCCATAGCCGATGAACCGGCTCTCCTGGTGCAATCCGCCGAGAACTTCCGACTGGACATGCATGCTGTCCACGTCCTGGCGGGCAGCACGTGCGCGGCTCCGCTGGTTTTCCATTTCCGTTTCAAAGCCTTTGAGGTCGACAGTGACGCCCGCTTCTTCCGCATATTCCTCAGTAAGTTCAAACGGGAAGCCGTACGTATCATAAAGACGGAACGCATCTGCTCCGGAGACGACCGCTTCACCTGATTCCTTCGCTTTTTCGATGACACCTGAGAGGATGGACAGTCCCTCATGCAGCGTCTCATGGAACCGCTCTTCCTCGTTTTTGATCACTTTCATGATAAAGTCTTGTTTTTCCGCGACTTGCGGGTAGAAATCCTTCATGATGTCGCCGACGACCGGAACCAGTTCATACATGAACGGGCGCTGGATGCCTAGCTGTTTCGCATAGCGCACCGCACGTCTCAGCAATCTGCGAAGGACATAGCCGCGCCCTTCATTGGAAGGAAGCGCCCCGTCCCCGATTGCAAATGCGACGGTCCGGATATGGTCGGCGATCACTTTGAATGCCGTATCCTTCCCTGAATCTTTGCCGTATGTCTCTCCAGATGCCTTCTCGACGGAATGGATGATCGGCATGAAGAGATCCGTGTCAAAGTTTGTCGGCACGTCCTGGATGACAGACGCCATCCGCTCGAGGCCCATCCCCGTATCGATGTTCTTCTTAGGGAGCGGAGTATACGTATGATCCGGGTTATGGTTGAATTCGGAGAATACCAAGTTCCAGATTTCAAGATATCGTTCGTTCTCGCCGCCTGGATACAGCTCAGGATCCGAAAAATCGTCTCCATAAGAAGGACCGCGGTCATAGAAAATCTCCGAATTCGGACCGCTCGGGCCTTCACCGATATCCCAGAAGTTGCCCTCCAGGCGGATGATCCGCTCTTCCGGCACGCCGATCTTGTCCTTCCAGATGCCGTATGCCTCCTCGTCCTCCGGATGGACGGTCACAGACAGTTTTTCCGGATCGAATCCGATCCATTTTTCATCCGTGAGGAATTCCCATGCACGTTCAATCGCTTCCTCTTTGAAATAATCTCCGATTGAAAAGTTGCCGAGCATCTCGAAAAATGTGTGATGGCGCGCTGTCTTGCCGACATTTTCGATATCGTTCGTCCGGATCGACTTTTGTGCGTTGACGATCCGGGGATTTTCCGGGATCACCCGTCCATCAAAATACTTTTTCAGCGTAGCGACTCCGCTGTTGATCCACAGAAGTGACGGATCGTCAATCGGCACGAGCGGAGCGGAAGGCTCCTGGTTATGCCCATGTTCTTTAAAATAGTCCAAAAACAGTTGCCTGATTTGTGCAGCAGTCAATCTCTTCATCTGTATTTACCTCCGTTTTTTTACCGGCCGCATATTCCGGAAAATAAAAAAACTCCGCCCCCTTGGAAGGGACGAAGTGTAGATTCGCGGTACCACCCTAATTCGCCGGCACGTGTCCCGCCGGCATCTCAGAAGGCCTTAACGCGGCAAACGGCAATGATCAGTTGCACTCGGGAGTAGCGTTCCGTCATTTTCCATGGAAACCGTTTCAGCCTGAAGGGGTTCCTCTCTGGGCATGGAAGAGATGCGTACTGTCTCCGTCATCGTGTTGCATATATGATAGTTTGGATTATAGGTAAAAAAACTCCGCCTGTCAATCGGCCGCCTCCAAAAAGTCGTACGGCGTAACGCCATGCATGCCAATCAGCGGGTCGATGAGCAGGATATTGTCTGCAGAAAGGCTCCGTGGACCCTCGGCTTCCGTATCCCCCGGAACTTCTTCCAGACGGGCCGCGGCCTTTTCGTCCGGTCCTGGGCTTTTGTCCGCCGCTCCCGCCCGATTGCCTGCTGAAGGTTCAGCCGCTTCTTCCGGCAGGTCGCCCTGCAGCCTTTTTTTCAGCGTCGTCTGCCTTTCCAGCTCGTCCGTCCGCTGGATGCCGTCTTTGAACTCCTTCGGTTCACCGCATAAGATCAAAAAGTTCTTTGCCCGTGTGATGCCCGTATACAGGAGATTCCGGCGAAGCATTTTCCGGTAGCTGCGGACGACCGGCATGATGACAGTCGAGAATTCGCTGCCTTGCGATTTATGGATAGAACAGCAATACGCGAGGGTAATCTGGTTCAGATCGTTGCGTTCATATGTCACTTCTATGCCATCAAAAGAGACGACAAGCATATCCTTCTTCTCGACGGTCTCTTTCGCGCGCAAAATAGCGATGACTTCTCCCATATCTCCGTTGAACACATTGCTCTCCGGCTGGTTTACCAGCTGCAGCACCTTGTCGCCGATCCGGTACGTGACCTCCCCGAAGACGATCTCTTTCCGGTCGGGGCCGGGAGGATTGACCATCTCCTGGATCATCTTATTCAAGACATCAATCCCTGCCGGCCCTTTATACATCGGCGCAAGTACTTGAATATCCTTGATGGAATGCCCTTTCGCCAGGGCATTTTTCAAAACTTGCTCAACCACACTCTTGATCTGCTCGGCATCCGCCCGTATAAACGAGCGGTCGGATGTCTTTTTAATGATATCGTCCCGCCAATCGGACCGTTTGATCATATGGGCCATCTCAATGATCGTCGACCCGGCGCTCTGCCGGTAGATATCCGTCAGTTCAATGACGGGAAGCTTGCCTGATGCCAGCATATCTCGGAGCACTTGGCCGGGCCCGACCGGCGGCAGTTGATCCTGGTCGCCGACAAACAGCACTTGTATATCCGCGGGAAGCGCCTTCAGTAGCTGATGGGCAAGCCATGTATCGACCATTGACATCTCATCGATGATGACAAGCCTTCCTTCAACTTCCCGTCCCTCTGCATCATCATCCTCTTGTCCTGTGAAACCGAGAAGACGGTGGATTGTCATTGCTGGGAGTCCGGTCGATTCGGACATCCTTTTCGCCGCCCTCCCTGTCGGTGCTGCCAGCACGATCGGGAACGGCTCCTGCTTCTTTGCGTATTCTTTTGGGTCGAGCGGGAGGCCGTGCAGCTCAGCATACACTTCCACAAGGCCCCGGATGACTGTCGTCTTGCCGGTGCCGGGTCCGCCGGTCAAAATCATGGCGGGTGAATTCATCGCAGTCTGGATGGCGGCGGCTTGTGTCTCTGCGTATGTCACGCCGAGCCGTTCCTCTGCTTCGCCGATCGCTTTTCGGATTTCCGAAGCGGGAAATCTGTCTTTCGCATCATTATCCATGATCTTCTCAAGCTTGGATGCAATGCCGATTTCAGAGAAATAGAGGGACGGGATATACAGCTTCCTCTCTTCCGCACATAGCTTCCCTTCCTCGACGAGATGGATGATGGATTGCGAAATATCGTTAAATTCGATTCTTTGGGGCTGGCTCGTTTCAAGCATCCGCTTGACGTCTGGCAGCACAGCATCAGCAAGCAGATAGACATGCCCCGCCGATTGGACGGCCTGGTTGATGAAGTGGAGGACGGCCGCTTTTATACGGTCTGGGTGATTGCCTGTCATCCCGAGCTGCCTGCCAAGGTCATCAGCCCGCTGGAAGCCGATCCCCTCCACGTCTTCGATCAGCCTGTAAGGATTCTCCTGCAGCATTTGCAGAGTCTCATCCCGGTACGTCTGGTAGATCCGCATGGCGAGCTGCGGGCCGAATCCCCATTCGTTCAGCTGGACGATCGTCCTCTCAAGGCCGAGGTTCTGCTGAAGAACACTCGAAACGATCTCTTTCCGTTCATCCGAAAGTTTTGGGACTGCATCCAGAGCCGCCGGATCTTCCACAATTTTGCGGATCGCATCTTTTCCGAGCGTCTTGACGATTTGGATGGCCGTCTTCCGGCCGATTCCAGGAAACAGGTCACCCGATAAATAATGGACGAGGCCATCTTCCGTTTCCGGCATCTCCTTCGAAAATGTCACGCAATCGAACTGTTCGCCATACGACGGGTGGTTGATCAAGCGTCCCGTGAACCTGTATTCCTCATTCTCCGTCAGTTCCGGAAAACTGCCTTTTACAACGATTTCTTTCGAAGCATAGCCGGAGTTCGTCTTTGTGATCTTCAGCTTTGCGATGGTGAAAAGACTTTTGGGATTATGAAAAATAGTGACGACAGGGCGGCCGACGATAAACAGTTCCTCTTTTCCTTCATTTCCTGCCAATCCATCCAATGCTCTTCACCGTCCCGTCGTTACAGATTTCACTTTCCGTTTTCATTGCCCAGTTTGATCATGTCATATATATACCTGGCCTGGACATGCTCAGGTTCAATAGTGAATGCCCTCTCCAGGTGGGAGGCGGCTTCATCTGCCCGGTCCGTTGAAACCGCGTAGACTAGGCCCAGGTTGTAATGGGCATCCGCGTTCTCCGGATCCATCAAGGCGACTTTTTCCAACACATCTGCAGCAGGTTCGAAGACTTCCAGTTTCGCCAGCAGAATCCCATATGCGAGCTGGATCTCCACATCTTCCGGCGCAAGTTCCGAAGCACGCTGCATATACGGCAGCGACAGCTTATCATTGCCGGAGCGTTCCAGGCTTTTCGCCAGCATGAAATACGGATCTGCTGCCGTTTCCATGCCGCTGCGGATCGCCTTCTCGTACAGCTTCGCAGCTTCTTCGTACCGCTCGCTGTTATAGTAAAGGTTCGCCAGGCCATACAAAGCCGCTCCTGCCTCCGCGTCCAGCGTCAGCGCTTTCTGAAAGAACTTCTCTGCCCTTTCCGCATCCCCCGCAGCAGTGAAAACATTCCCAAGATTGATATAGCCGACAGGGTTCTCGGTATCCTCTTCTGCCGCTTTGACGAACGACTCGATCGCTTTCTCGTAATTCCCTTCTTGCAGGGCTTCGATGCCCATGGCGTTATAATCCATCTATCTTCCACTCCTTACCCGACGTAATCAAGTTCTTTCCCATCTTTGATGACCGTATCGATCGTCCCTCCGCCGAGGCATTCCTCGCCGTCATAGAAAACGACCGCCTGTCCTGGCGTGATTGCACGCACCGGCGTATCAAACGAGACAGCAGCACGGCCTTCGCCGAGCAGTTCGACAGTGACGCCCGTATCCGGCTGGCGGTATCGGAATTTCGCCGTGCATTTGAAAGAAGCAGGAAGTTCCCGTGCTGTCGCAAAGCTTACGTTCACAGCTGTCAGGCTATCCGAATAGAGAGCATCATTATGGAACCCCTGACCGACCAGGAGAGTATTGTCATTCAGATCTTTGCCGATGACGAACCACGGCTCACCCGCTCCGCCGATGCCAAGGCCGTGGCGCTGGCCGATCGTGTAATACATAAGTCCGTCATGTTTCCCGACGGTTTCGCCATCCATCGTCTTCATCGGACCCGGCTGGGCAGGCAAGTACTGGCCGAGAAATTCCTTGAAGTTCCGCTCACCGATGAAGCAGATGCCGGTGGAATCCTTTTTCTTCGCTGTAGCAAGGCCCGCCTCTTCCGCCCGTTTCCTCACTTCACTTTTCTCAAGCTCGCCGATCGGAAACAGCACTTTATCGAGCTGCTCCTGCGTCAGCTGGTTCAGGAAATAGGTCTGATCCTTGTTGGCATCCTTGCCGCGAAGCATAGCGACCCCGTCTTCCGTGCGCGCAATGCGGGCGTAGTGGCCTGTCGCAAGGTAATCCGCTCCGAGGCTCATCGCATGGTCCAGGAACGCCTTGAATTTGATCTCCTTGTTGCACATGACATCGGGATTCGGCGTGCGGCCCGCTTTATATTCATCAAGGAAATAGGTGAACACCTTATCCCAATATTGCTGTTCAAAATTGACGGCATAATACGGGATGCCGATTTCATTGCAGACACTGATGACGTCTTCGTAGTCTTCAGTCGCTGTGCAGACGCCGAATTCATCGGTATCATCCCAGTTTTTCATGAAGATGCCGATTACATCATAGCCCTGCTCCTTCAAAAGAAGTGCCGCGACAGACGAGTCGACTCCGCCTGACATGCCGACAACGACCCTTGTTTGTTCAATTGGTTTATGAGTAGTCATTGTTTTCATCCTTTATGTTTCAATTCGCAAGCCTTTTAACGATAGAGGCAATCCGTCCGGCAGCTTCCCGGACCACGTTCTCATCAAGTCCATAGCCAAAACTGATGCGTACTGAATTCCTCAATTTCGGCGACCCTTTTCCGCATGTGGCAACGAGCACATGGGAAGGATCCAGGGAGCCCGCTGTGCAGGCGGAACCGCTCGAGACAGCGATCCCTTCCATGTCCAGATTGACAAGAAGGGATTCGATGTCCGTTCCAGCAAAGCTGATGTTCAGGACATGGGGAAGCCTTTCCGCCAGCTCCGCATTCACTTCGTAATCCACCGACTGATCATCCAGCACGCTGGTGACAATCTCTGCATATCTGTGGTAGCGGGACTGGTTTTCAGCAAGACTTTCTTTCGCAAGCTCGACAGCCTTCGCAAAACCCGCCATCGCAGGCACGTTCTCCGTTCCGGCCCGGCGCTTCCTCTCCTGCTCTCCGCCATATTGGAGGGGTGAAGTATTCGCGCCTTTCCGCTGGTACAAGAACCCGATCCCTTTCGGCCCGTTCAATTTATGAGCGGAGGCCGACAGCAGATCGACTTCCAAGTTCTTCACATCCAAATTAACGATTCCATAAGCCTGGACGGCATCCGTATGGAACATCGCCTGATGGGTTTTCAAAAGTTCGCCGATTTCCTTGATCGGCTGAATCGTTCCTATTTCATTATTGCCGTACATGACAGTTACAAGGACGGTCCGGTCTGTCAGCGCCTCTTCCACCTGGCGGGCAGTAATCCTGCCGTTTTCGTCAACCGGCAGATAGGTCACTTTAAAACCTTGCCGTTCCAGCTCCTTGCATGAATTCAATACCGCATGATGTTCAATCACAGTCGTGATGATATGATCGCCTTTTTCCCTCATCGCACGCGCTGTGCCGAAAAGAGCGATATTATCAGCTTCCGTACCGCCGGAAGTGAAGATGATTTCGGATGGCTCCGCATTGATTGACTGTGCAATCGTTTTTCGGGCGGAATCCACCAATTTCCGCGCGCTCCTGCCATATTGATGGATGCTTGAAGGGTTTCCGAACACCGATTCCATCGCTTCCATATAGGCCTGCATCACTTCCGGACGGGCAGGCGTAGTCGCCGCATGATCCAAATATATCGTTTCCATCGGATTTCTCCTTTTGCATCTGAATTAAATGTAAAACATATAGCCTTCCGGTTCCGCAGGCCTTTTTGGGTCGATGAGATCTTCGATAGTCGTATTGTCGAGCACCCCTCGGATCGCTTCTCCGATGCGATGCCATAACTCCTGCTGCGGCACATCGTCTTCATCAATCTCTTCGACTAGCTGTATCGGTCCTTCCAGCAGTCGGATAACATCTCCTGCCGTGATGTCCTTTGGCGGTTTCGCCAGTTTATAGCCGCCATACGCACCGCGTACGCTTTTGACAATCCCGCTGTTGCGCAGCGGCGGGATGAGCTGTTCCAGATAGGCTTCCGAAAGATTCTGCTCTTCCGCGATCTTCCGGAGAGGCATCGGAGCGCCTTCTCCATATTTCCTGCCGAGCTCCACGACAATCGTCAGCCCGTATCTGCCTTTTGTAGAAATCCTCATTGCACATCGTCCTTTTTATCAAGTACGCCTGCTGCGTCACTTTTTTTCACGCCCGGCGGCCGGCTAGTGGCCGCAGGACCTTGCCTGCAAGATAAAATGCTTCAAATAGTATAGCATATATGGCCTGCCGCTTCCTCCATATGACTTCAGCCGGCACCTCCTGTATAATGAGTGGAACGGATGTTTGAGGAGTGATGAAATGAACAACGAACCACTAGCCTTTCGGATGAGGCCTCGGACCATCGACGAAATCGCTGGGCAGCGGGACATCATCGGGGAGAGGACCCCATTATACAGAATGGTGAAGAAAGGCCATGTCCCTTCCATGCTTCTATACGGGAAGCCGGGCATCGGCAAGACTTCTCTCGCCCATGCAATCGCGGGCACCGCGGATTTGCCGTTCATCGCCTTGAACGCCACAGTTTCCGGGAAGAAAGACGTAGAGGATGTCGTGAACGAATCGAGGATCACAGGAAAAGTGATCCTGTTCCTCGACGAGATCCATCGGTTCAATAAACTCCAGCAGGACACGCTGCTCCCCCATGTCGAAAACGGCTCGATCGTACTGATCGGGGCGACGACGGAGAATCCTTTCCATGATGTCAATCCGGCCATCCGGTCACGCTGCGGCGAAATACTTGAGCTGAAGAGCCTTCAGCAAGAAGATGTCGAACAGTTGCTGCGCCGCGCGCTGGATGACAAGGACCGCGGGCTTGGCAGGCAGGCAATTGAAATAACGGATGATCAGATCGCCCGGATTGCAGGAGGCGTAGGAGGGGATGCGAGAAAAGCGCTGACGGTCCTGGAATCAGTCGTTTCAGCAAGTGACGAGGAAGATGGCAAGATCATCGTCGAGGACTGGCTCATTGACAACCTCGTCGGGCGCTCAGCCCTTCTCGGTGACAAGAAGGGCTCGCATCACTATAATTTATTGTCCGCTTTGCAGAAATCCGTCCGGGGGAGCGATGCAAACGCCGCACTTTATTACTTGGCAAGCCTGCTGGAAACAGGCGATCTGATCGCCGTCACCCGGAGGCTGCTTGTCATGGCATATGAAGATGTCGGCCTTGCGGACCCTTCTGTAGGCCCGCATGTCGCAGCCGCGACAGACGCCGCCATCCGGCTCGGCATGCCGGAAGCAAGGATACCGCTTGCGAACGCAGTCATTGAAATGTGTCTCGCCTCGAAATCGAACTCTGCCTACAAAGCGATCGATGCCGCATCGAAACAGCTCCACACGGGCCAGGCCGCCGAAATCCCGCCGCATCTGCGCGATGCCCATTATGCTGGGGCTGCGGAACTTGGCCATGTCGGCTATCAATATCCCCACGATACCCCGATCGGCTCATTCGGAGGCTGGGTCAATCAGGATTATCTGCCGGAAAACCTCCGAAAGACCGAATTTTACGAGCCGGTGCTTGCGGGAGAAGAGAAGAAGATGGCCGCCATTTATGAGCGGCTAAAGGAATTCCGGAAAAAATGAGAAACAGGGTTGCCGATCGACCGAAAAGCCGATCAGCAACCCTGTCTGTTTATAGGATATGCTCGTCCATTTTCAAGACAAGTTCAGTGATTTCAGGTTTGCTCACCTGATCATTCGCGCCGACACTGATCCCTTTATGTTTCAATTCGTCGGTGATCAATGATGAAAAGATGATGACAGGCAATGCCGCCAGCTTGCTGTTCGCCCGGATGCGCTTTGTCAGGTGATGCCCGTCCATCTGCGGCATTTCAATATCGGTGATGACGAGCTGAATCTCCTTCGTCACGTCTTTTCCTTCCTCTGTGATGCTTTCCAAGTAATGGAGAGCGTCTTTTCCATTCTCAAAAAACTCGACATTGCCGTATCCTGCTTCCGCAAGCGTATCGTTCAATAACTTACGAAGCAAAGGCGAATCTTCTGCAACCAATACCCGTTTATCGGATCGTTCACGTTTGCCTAGCTTCTTGAGTTCCTCGATACGGATGCCGCTGTCCGGGTTGATCTCCATGACAATCTTTTCAAAATCGAGAAGGAGAAGCATGTCTGCTTCCCGTTTGATGACGCCAATCACCTGGGCAGAATCTCCGGAGTACAAATCTGCCGGTTTTTCGATCTGATTCCAGGAAACCCTGTGGATCTGGCTTACTTCATGGACATGGAAGACAACCTGCTGCTTGTTGAAAGCGGTGACGATATATTTTCCTTCGTTTTTACCGATTGTCTCAGGCAGGCCCATGACCCTCTCCATACTGATGACCGGCATCACTTCCCCGCGCAGCTGGATAATGCCTTCGATGGCCGGATGGGAGTGTGGGATCGGTGCAAGCGGAGTAGGTAAAATGATCTCTTTCACTTTGATCACATTAATCCCGAACCGGTTATGCCCCATTTCAAATTCAACGATTTCAAGCTCGTTCGTTCCACTTTCAAGCAAAATACCATCATGTTGCTTCATATTGTCCTCACCCTCTGCTAAGCCCGCAAACTATGTCGGACTTACACTCTATTTACTACTATTATACATGGTTCAAATGCACCATGCTATATGAAATATGGCGAACTGCTGAATATTTTTATAAAGAATAAGAAAAAGCGTGCGGGAATCCGCACGCTGATACGTCATTTGCTGTTAACACGTTCAATCGGAATGTCTTTCACCATGTCATTGATCACCCAGCTGGCGCATATAAGGCCCGCGGCGGATGGGACGAAGGCATTGGAGCTTGGCGGCATTTTCGCTTTGCGGATGGCAGCATCCGGATTGCCGACCGCACCTACCACATCTTCCCGGATGACAATCGGGCTCTCATCTGAGAAGACGACAGGCACGCCTTTTTTGATGCCTTCTTTTTTCAAACGGTGCCGGATGACTTTCGCTACAGGATCGGTATGCGTCTTCGAAATGTCTGCAATTTTGAACCGTGTCGGATCCATCTTATTCGCGGCACCCATGCTTGAGATGATCTTGATTCCCCTCTCGAGGCACTCCTTTATGAGATGCACTTTATAGCTGATCGTATCAGATGCATCGATGACGTAATCTGGATGATAGCTGAAAAATTTCTCATACGTCTCTTCGGTATAGAACATATGGAGCGGAATCACTTCACATTCAGTGTTGACGTCGTGGATCCGTTCCATCATGACATCAACTTTTAAGCGGCCGATTGTCGAAAGGGTCGCGACTAGCTGCCGGTTGACATTTGTAATATCGACATCGTCCTTATCGACTAGGATGATCCGGCCGACACCGCTACGGGCGCATGCTTCCGCTGCGAATGAACCGACGCCTCCGACTCCAAGGATTGCGACGGTTTTGCCTTTTATCAAATCGAGCCCCTCTCTGCCGATTGCGAGCTCGTTTCTGGAGAATTGGTGCTTCAAACTGACTCCGCCCTTCTATTTGAAAACCCCTCCGGCCTTGTAGGCAAGAGGGGAATTTAAGTAAAGTTGACGAATCCCGAATGTGCCGTCATGGCTTAATCGCTTTGAACCCGCACTCTGCAGGTGGGTGTCCAATCCATCCCTTCTGACGTCCCTTTAGAGGGCATGCCATCCAAGCCGGAATTGAGTCTCCCTACGATCAATATGTTCGGTCAAAACTGATAGCCATTAACGAACACTCCAGGATTCGTATTAATTGTATCCTATCACACTTTCATTTTCCGTTCAAGAAAAAACCTTCAGGAAAACTCGGAACCTTTACTGTATTTCCTCTTTTCCACGGATGTCGATTCCGAGCTCCGCAAGCTGCGTTTCAGCGACAGGGCTTGGCGCATCCGTGAGCAGGCAGCTGGCGCTGGCCGTTTTCGGGAATGCGATCGTATCGCGGAGATTGGTTGAGCCGGATAGGAGCATGACAATACGGTCAAGTCCGAACGCGATGCCGCCGTGCGGAGGTGTCCCGTACTCGAACGCATCAAGCAGGAAGCCGAATTGGCTGCGTGCCTCTTCCATGCTGAAGCCTAGCGCTTTGAGCATTTTCTCCTGAACGTCGCGTTTATAGATGCGGAGCGATCCTCCGCCAAGTTCGTAGCCGTTCAACACAAGGTCATATGCCTGCGCCTTGACGTTTGCCGGGTCTGTCTCCAGCATTTCCACATCAGCCGGCATGGTGAACGGGTGATGCGCCGCATAATAACGTCCTTCTTCTTCGTCGTATTCAAAGAGCGGCCAGTCTGTGACCCACAGGAAGTTGAATTTGGATTCGTCGATCAGGCCCAGGTCCTTACCAAGCTTCAGACGGAGCGCGCCAAGACTATCGGCGACGACTTGCCGTTTGTCCGCTACGAACAAGAGCAAGTCTCCGTCTTCCGCGCCGGCCGCGGCAACTAGCGATCCAGCCGCTTCGCCCTCAAAGAATTTCGCGATCGGCCCCTTCACGCCTTCCGCATCGACCTTCAGCCAGGCCAGTCCCTTTGCGCCATAGCGGGAGGCGAACTCTCCTAGCGCATCGATATCTTTCCTTGAGAAGCGGTCTGCACTTCCCTTCACATTGATCAGTTTCACCTGGCCGCCCGATTCGACCGCAGATGCAAACACTTTGAAAGCCGAGTCTTTGACGAGACCGGAAACATCTGTCAATTCCATTCCGAACCGTGTATCCGGCTTATCAGAACCGAAACGGCCCATCGCTTCATCGTACGGCATGCGCTTAAACGGTGTCTCGATGTCAATGCCTTTGACATCCTTCATCACTTTTTTCATGAGCCTCTCGTTCAGCTCGATAATATCATCGATCGACATGAAACTCATCTCCATATCGATCTGTGTGAATTCCGGCTGGCGGTCCGCCCTGAGATCTTCGTCGCGGAAACAGCGGGCGATCTGGTAATAGCGGTCAAACCCGGATACCATCAGCATCTGCTTGAACAGCTGCGGCGATTGAGGCAGCGCATAGAATTCCCCGTCATGCACGCGGCTCGGCACAAGATAGTCGCGCGCGCCTTCCGGAGTGGATTTTGTCAAAATCGGGGTTTCCACTTCAAGGAACCCTTCATCGTCAAGGAAATTCCGCACAGTCTTCGTGATGTCTGAACGCATTTTGAAGACATTCGCCAGATGCGGTCTCCGAAGATCCAGGTAGCGGTATTTCAGCCGGATCTCTTCGTTGACGTCCGACGCATCGTCGATGACAAACGGAGGTGTCTTTGCGTCATTGATGATTTCAACCGATTCCGCCTGGACTTCGATTCCACCCGTCTTCAATTTATCGTTTTTCTGCTTTTCTTCCCGCTCCACCACTGTTCCTGTCAGTTCGATGACAAATTCGCTCCGCACTGAATCCGCAATGGATAGCGCCTCTTTTGAAATGTCCGGATTGAAGACGACTTGCACGATCCCCGTCCGGTCGCGCATATCGATAAAGATCAGCCCTCCGAGGTCACGTCTTTTTTGGACCCATCCTTGCAATGTCACCTTCCTGCCAATTTCCTGTTCCGTCAATTCTCCACAATAAGCTGTCCGTCGCATTTCAATCAACCTTCCTTATCTCAACGATTGTTGTATCTTCCCGACTATTTGTCCATCTTGGATTTTTTCCTGTGTTCCGTCCGTCATATGTTTCAACTGGACAATTCCTTCGGTCACTTCATCTTCACCTATGATGAGGACGATTTCCGCGTCAAAGCGGTCTGCCGATTTCATCTGGGCTTTCATTTTCCGGTCCATGTAATCCATATCCGCTTTCACGCCTGCTCTTCGAAGCTCTTGCACCAGCTTGAACCCTTTCCTGTGCGCCTCTTCCCCTAGGGTAACGACATACACATCAAGTTCAGGCGCATGTTCGAATGACTTGCCTTCCGCTTCGAGCGCAAGAAGCAAACGCTCGATGCTCATGCCGAATCCGATTCCCGGAGAAGCAGGACCGCCGATCTCTTCTGCAAGACCATTATACCTGCCGCCGCCGCATAGTGTTGTGATCGCTCCGAATCCTTTCGATGTGCTCATGATCTCAAACGCGGTGTGATTGTAATAATCAAGGCCGCGGACGAGATTCGGATCGATTTCGTAGACGATCCCCGCATCATCCAAAAAGCCCTTCACCTGATCGAAATAACGCCGGGACGGCTCATTCAGGTAATCGGCGAGCGAAGGGGCTGCCGCCATCAAAGGATGCTCCCGGTCCACTTTGCAATCAAGGATGCGGAGCGGATTTTTCTCAAGCCGTTTCTGGCAATCCCCGCAGAATTCGCCGATATTCGGCTCGAAATGAGAGACGAGCGCCTCCCGGTGCGCCTTCCTCGATTCTGCATCGCCAAGCGAGTTGAGCACAAGCTTCAAGTCCGTCAGGCCAGCTCGTTTGTACACTTCAAGAGCTAGGGAGATGACCTCCGCATCGATCGCTGGATCATCGCTGCCGATCGCCTCCACTCCGAATTGGACGAACTGGCGGTACCGGCCAGCCTGCTGGCGTTCATAGCGGAACATCGGCCCCTGATAATAGAGCTTTACCGGCTGATCCGGTATGCCGAACATCTTATTTTCGACAAACGAACGGACGACAGGCGCTGTTCCTTCAGGACGCAGAGTCATCGAACGGTCGCCGCGGTCTGTGAATGTATACATTTCCTTTTGGACGATGTCAGTAGTATCTCCCACAGTTCTGAGAAACAATTCGGTTTGCTCAAAAATCGGTGTGCGGATTTCCTTATAGCGGTATACGTCACATACATCACGGATGATCGATTCTACACGCTGCCATTTCCACGACTGCTCCGGCAGTATGTCCTGTGTTCCTCTTGGCACTTTGAGATTCATTTGACTTCCCCTTTCCAGTCCACCTTTTCCTGTAAACAACGAAAAAAGCCCTCATCCCTCCTATAGAAGGGACGAGAGCTTTCATAAGCTTCCGCGGTTCCACCCAAATTGGCGCTAGCTACCGCGCCCACTCGTGTCCGGGTAACGGCCGGCTCCGTCCATGCCTAGTAAGAGGGGGATCCCCGTTTCAGCATGGAACCTCGATGGTGTTGTTCGCGTGTATCCGGTCAGCAGGAAGGATTTCAGCCACGTCCTCCCCTCTCTTTTCAGCCAGTGATAACGCTACTTGCCATGTCATCGGTTGCAAAGGTTTCTTCGATTATTGATTATGTTAATCAAACCCCGCCAAAGTGTCAACCTTTTTTCATCATCGGCTTGCAAACCGGCCGTCTTACCTTCTACAATAAGGAAAAGGACAAGGGAGGAAGTGTTGCAGATTGCCAGAACGAATAAAATGGACAGCACTCCTTATGGTGCTGGTCATGGTGCTCAGCCCGCTGCAGCAGATCCAGGCAGAAGGGACAACAGCGACAATTGGAACGGACTCATTGAATATCCGCTCCGGTCCAGGGCTGACGTATCCGGTCATCGGTTCCCTGAAAAGGGGCGAGACTGTCACCTATAAAGCGGTGAAGGGCGACTGGCTCGGAATCGATTGGAACGGACAGGAAGGCTGGATCGCTTCCTGGCTCACCATTTCGGCTGAAGGGAAAACCGTATCCGAGAAAGCGATCGTATCGAAAGTAGATCGCTTGAACGTCCGGACATCGCCTATGATCGGTTCCGCTGTCATCGGCCGGATGAATGCGGGCGACGAGGCTGTCCAATCCAGGATTGACGGTGATTGGGCGGAGATTACATGGAACGGGACGAAAGGCTGGGTCCACCGGCAATACATAACCGAAATATCGAAAACAGAAGATGTCATTCCCGTCTCCGCTCAGACTAAGCAGGAGCCGAAACGCTTTTCGGTCGGTGTGGACGCGCTCAATGTGCGAAAGCATCCGGACCAATCTTCGAAAAAGGTCGGTATGATCCATAAGAACGAGACATTTGATGTTCTGGAGATCAAAGGCAATTGGGTGAAGTTGTCGCTCGGCGGCAAGAAGGAAGGATGGGTCTATTCTTTCCATGGCACGTTTTCCGGACAGTCAGAAGTTCGACAAGAGGCGGCCGGGACGAAAAAGGACAAGCAAGTGACCGTTGTCACCGACGGTACAAACATCCGGCAGGCGGCTGGCACATCATCTGAGATCGTCAAGCGTGCCAATGCAGGCGAGAGATTCAATGTGATCGCGGATGCCGGGGACTGGTATGAGATCGAGATGCCGGGCGGTCCATCTGCGTACGTCGCAAAATGGGTCGTTTCGGAGGACGGCAGGCATACAGGCGCAAGCTCGGTTCAGCAAGAAAAGAAGAAAAAAGAACGTATGCCGGGTACGTTGAACGGATTGACAATCGTAATAGATGCCGGGCACGGCGGAAATGACCGCGGAACGACCGGTGCCAGGGGGACAGATGAGAAAATCCTCACCCTCATGACGGCTGAACTTCTTTCTGACAAACTGAGGGCCGGCGGAGCCGACGTGGTCATGACTCGCGACTCGGATACATACGTCTCGCTGCGGAAACGCGTGGCTACCGGGCATCAGTATCAAGCAGACGCATTCATCAGCCTGCACTACGACGCCAATCCCGACAGCAGCATCACCGGCTTCACGACCTATTATACAAAGAACGGCCAAAAACCACTTGCCGACGCAATCAACGGAAGTCTCGGCTCATCAGTACCGCTGCGGAACAGGGGCGTCCAGCCGGCTAACTATCTTGTTCTCCGTGAAAATATGCAGGATGCCATCCTCATTGAACTCGGATTCCTGTCAAATCCGTCAGAGGAGAGCATCCTGACGACAGAGGTCTTTAGAGAACAGGCTACACTCGGTATTTACCAAGGTCTGCTCGACTATTTTGATGCAAAGTGATATCAGCAGGAAAACGCCTTCTCACCCCGAATGGGATGAGAAGGCGTTTTGTCATTTCGATTCGACCATAATGGTGACAGGCCCGTCGTTAACGAGTTCGACATCCATCATCGCACCGAAAATCCCTGTCTGAACGGATAGGCCTTCTTCCTCCAGGCAACGGTTAAAATACTCCCAGAGCGGTTTAGCGGCTTCCGGCCGCGCCGCTTCGATAAAGCTCGGCCTGCGCCCTTTTCTAACGTCTCCATAGAGCGTGAACTGGGACACGGAGAGGATGGAACCTTCCACTTCATCAATGGAGCGGTTCATCTTGCCGTCCTCATCCTCCCAGAGCCGGAGTCCTGCGATCTTTTTCGCGATATATTTGGCATCATCCTCGGAATCCCCATGCGTGATGCCGACAAGGAGGACATACCCTTTCTTAATCGATCCGGTCACGCTGCCATCGACTTTCACGGAAGCAGGTCCGGAGCGCTGTAATAATACCCTCATCTCTAACACCTTCCTGGCTGACGTTTTCGCTGTATCAATGGATAGTCCGCTGGACGGAATAGATTTCCCCAATCTGCTTAATCCGATCGACAATCCGCTGCAAATGCGTGCTATCAGTGATCTTGATCGTCATATTGATGCGGGCGATCTTATCCCGATCCGCCTTTCCGCTCACAGCGACCATCGGCGTCTTCGTATCCGCTACCACCATCATCACTTCATTCAGCAAACCTTGCCTGTCGAATGCCGAAATTTCGATATCCACCTGGAACTCCTTCTTGGAATTAGTAGGGGCAATCCCCCATTCCACATCCATCAGGCGGTCTTCCTCTTCTGCATGATGCACGTTCGGGCAGTCGGTGCGGTGAACAGAAACGCCCCGGCCTTTTGTAATGAATCCGACAATCTCGTCGCCTGGAATCGGATTGCAGCATTTGGAAAGACGGATGAGCATATTGTCGATATCCTTGACAATTACGCCCGATTCCGTTGCCGGCTGATTCTGCACGGTGTTCATCTCAGAGACAATCTTGTCGATCGTGTCCTGGCGTTCCCGCTGACGGCGCAATTTCTCGGCAAGCCGGTTGACGACTTGCTGGGCTGTGATGCCGCTCGATCCGATGGCTGCATACATATCCTCTTCCGACGTGAAACTGAACTTCTCGATCGCCTTTTGGATGTTCTCCTGGGTGAGGACCTCTTTCACATCGTATTCCTGGAACTTGATCTCCTTCTCGACAAGTTCCCGGCCTTTGATGATATTCTCCTCACGAAGCTGCTTCTTGAAAAACTGGCGGATTTTATTGCGCGCCTGCGAAGTATTTGCGATTTTCAGCCAGTCCCGGCTCGGGCCAAACGATTGCTTTGACGTCAAGATTTCCACAATATCGCCTGTGAATAATTCGGTATCGAGCGGAACCATCTTCCCGTTCACTTTCGCACCGATCGTCCGGTTGCCGACTTCCGAGTGGACACGGTATGCAAAATCGATCGGTACCGAACCTTTCGGGATCTCGATGACATCCCCGTCCGGCGTAAATACATACACCATATCGGAAAACAGATCGAATTTCAGCGACTCCATGAACTCTTCCGCATTGGAAGATTCATTCTGGAACTCGAGGATCTGCCTGAACCAAGTCAATTTATTATCAATATTCGACGGGACTTCTGCAACCGACTTGCCTTCCTTGTACGCCCAGTGCGCCGCGACCCCATACTCGGCGATCTTATGCATATCTGCCGTCCGGATCTGCACTTCCAGCGGATCTCCGGCCGGGCCGACAACCGTCGTATGGATCGACTGATATAAGTTCTGCTTCGGCATCGCTATATAATCTTTAAAGCGGCCCGGCATCGGCTTCCATAATGTGTGGATGATGCCTAGCACCGCATAGCAATCTTTGATGCTGCTTACAATGATGCGGACCGCCAGCAAGTCATAGATTTCATTGAATTCCTTCTGTTGGAGCACCATTTTCCGATAAATCGAGTATAAATGCTTCGGCCGTCCGGATAGTTCAGCCTCGATCCCCATCTCTTTGATTTCTTCCCGGATGATCTCCATGACATTCTCCAGATAATTCTCCCGCTCCGTCCGTTTCCGTTTCATCAAATTGACGATCCGGTAATATTGCTGCGGATTCAAATACCGGAGTGCAGTATCCTCGAGCTCCCATTTGATTGTGGAAATACCAAGCCGATGGGCGAGCGGTGCGAATATGTCAAGCGTTTCCGCCGCTACCCTCCGCTGTTTCTCCTCGGGCACATGTTTGAGTGTCCTCATATTATGAAGCCGGTCCGCCAGTTTGATCAGAATGACACGGATGTCCTGCGCCATCGCGATAAACATTTTCCTGTGGTTTTCGGCTTGTTTTTCTTCTTTTGACCTGAACTTCAACTTCTCGAGTTTTGTGACGCCATCCACGAGCAATGCCGTTTCTTCTCCGAAGTCGCGTATGATGTCCTCCCTGCTGACATTCGTGTCCTCCACGACGTCATGCAGAAAACCGGCTGCGACCGTTGACGGGTCCATCTGCAACTCGGCCAGGATGCCCGCGACTTGGATCGGATGGAGGATGTACGGTTCCCCGGAACTTCTGAACTGGCCTTCATGGGCAGCCAGCGCCGCCTCATACGCCTTCTTGACGAACGTGACATGCTCATCGTTCATATAGGAGGCGACCAATTCAAAAACATCTTCAGCTGTCATGTCACGGTTTTTCGCCATTTTGCTTCCCCTTTCATGCGATTCGCCAAAAAAATAATCGTATTCCTATTGTATGTATAAACAGATGTGAATGTAAAGTGTCGATTCTTCGTATATTTTGCAGATTGGCCGCAAGGCGGCGCCGGTTAGCTGGCCGGCTCGTCATGCGGCATAACATTAAAAGACCCTCCGCAACGTCGCGGAGGGTCTTCATTCAACATTAATATTGGATTAAAGTGCGGATATCGTAGCCATTAAGGCGTTCGCGGCCGTTCAAGTATGACAGCTCGATGAGGAACGCGCAGCCTGCTACGACGCCGCCCAGTTTTTCAACCAGTTCCACTGTCGCGCCGACTGTGCCGCCTGTCGCAAGCAGATCGTCGACGATCAGGACACGCTGGCCCGGTTTGATGGCATCATGGTGGATGGTCAATGAATCTTTTCCATATTCCAAATCATACTCGACAGCGATGGTCTCGCGAGGCAGTTTGCCCGGCTTGCGCACCGGCGCGAAGCCGACTTCCAGCGCGTAGGCAACAGGACAGCCGATGATGAAACCGCGGGCTTCAGGACCGACGATGATGTCGGTGCCGACTTCCTTCGCATATTCGACGATCTGGTCTGTCGCATATTTGTAAGCCTTTCCATTATCCATAATTGTCGTGATATCCTTGAAGCTGATTCCAGGCTTCGGATAATCAGGGACAGTTGTAACGAATTCACGTAAGTCCATCATTGTTCCTCCCAAATCGACATGATCGCTTCAGCAATCCCTATCCGCACGGTATGCCGTACGGGGCCAAATAACTGGCGCCGGGTGACGCCTGCCGATCATACCGCTGACGCAAGCAGGCAATTTGCATGAATCGATCCATCTAATCATTATACGTGCTGAACAGTTGCCTGCAAATCGAACCACTGTTTCAATTCCGTGTAAGGCGCATAAAGAAGCTTCCGTTCCATCTCGATCTGCCGTTTCCTTTCCTGATAGGAAGGCGCTTCCTCGAGATCCCGTTTGCCATCCGTTTCGCATACGGAAACAACACCATTCTCTATCATAACAAATCCAAGTTCAAAAAACACCTTTGTCATGAAATAAATTGAGTCGGTTTTCCACCCTTTATGTTTCGACAGCTGCTCCGCCTGCTGTTTAATCGCAAAACTGCCGCGTTTCTTCAAGAAGCTGTAGTACCACCCGAACGTCTTCCGGTCTGGTATCCCCTCGAAATACTTGGACTCATCGACGTGAAAATGGGCATAAATCCGCTTGGGCCGCATGTCCTCCATCAACACGCCAATTGCCTCACCGCTGTCCGGCAAATCCAGAAGGACAAGATAATCGGATTCCGGCAGTTCATCCCTTCCAAGCACATAGATGGTCTCCTCTTTCAATGAGTGCTGGAAAAGATGTGCGGTCTTTTCTTGGAACGCAATAAAGGCTGATTGCTTCCTTGGTACTTGCGGCAGCCATCTTGCAGGCTCTCGGATCCCCCTCAGATCGAACAGCTGCCATTCTTCGCAGAGAAGATCCTCGATCAGGAGCTGCGGTTTTTTTCTGCCGTTCCATTCATTCACTTGCAAGTCCCCTGCAATGGAAATCTTCACAGCAGGACTGATTTCGTCCGCAATTTCCCCGACGCCAAAACCGATTGCGTCCAGGCGGCATTCACCATCCGCCAGATCCATCTTCAGGTGGTTTTTTGATGTGCCTATTTTCCTGACTGCCGGAGCTTCCACACCCTCTAGCAGGTAAACAGGTTTTTCAAATGAAATGCCGAATGGCCGGAGAAGCTCCATTGATTCGATCGTTTCGACCGACACTTCTTCCATGGCGACCGGCACATCGATCTCCAGGCGGGGGATCAGGAGGTCTGCTGACAGTGCGTGCTTGCCCTGTTCATTCAGCCGCTCACGCAGCACTGCAACATCATCTGCATTCAGTGTCATGCCCGCCGCCATTGTATGACCGCCGAAATGCGGCAGGATATCCGCGTTCTTAGACAGCTCCTTGTAGAGATCGAATCCTTCGATGCTTCGGGCAGACCCTTTCGCAAGACCCGTCGCTTCGTCGCGGGAAAGGATGATCGCCGGCCGGTAGAATTTCTCCGTCAAACGGGACGCGACAATGCCGACAACCCCCGGATTCCACCCTTCTCCGTCTAGCACAATGACAAAAGGAAGCATGTCACCGTACAGCACGTCCATCATCTGTTCCGCTTCTTTCGCGATTTCCGCAACAAGCGCCTGCCGTTCCTTGTTGAGAGCGTCCAGCTCCTCTGCAAGCGCAAAGGCTTCCGCTTGGTCTTCCGTCTTCAAAAGCTGTACAGCCGGCGCAGCGCTCCCCAGCCGGCCCGGGGCATTCAAGCGCGGTCCGATGACAAAGCCGATCGTCTCTTCCGATACGGCCTTCTGCTCGCTTCCCGCCACTTTCATGAGTGCTTTGACCGCCGGGCGGCTTGTCGTGCGCAAACGGCGGATCCCCTCTTTTACGATGAACCGGTTCTCGTCCCTCAGCGGTACAAGATCCGCCACTGTTCCGATCGCAGCGATCTCATACAGATCAGCGGGCACTTCGCCCAGCAGCGCACATGCCACTTTGAATGCCACGCCGACGCCCGCCAGTTCACCGAATGGATAGTTCCCTTCAGGATGACGAGGATGGATGACCGCATCCGCTTTTGGAAGCTGTTCTCCGATCTCATGGTGGTCTGTCACAATGATGTCCATGCCGAGTGATTTGGCATAGGCGATCTGTTCGATGCCTGAAATCCCGTTATCGACGGTGATGATCAGGTCGGCCCCCTGCTCCTTCAATTCACCGAACAGCTCGGAGTTCGGTCCGTAACCGTGTTTGAAGCGGTCTGGGATTGCAAATTCCACGTGCCCGCCTAGACGTTCGATCGCTGTCGTCAGGACAGTGACACTCGTTACGCCATCCGCATCGTAATCGCCATATACGACGATTTTCTCTTTGTTTTCAACAGCCTTCCGTATGCGGGTGACCGCTTTTTCCATATCGTGGAGCATATATGGATCATGGAGGCAGGTTTCATCCATATGTAAAAAGGACCGTGCTTCTTCTGGAGCCGTTATCCCTCTGGATGCGAGGATTTTCGCATGGATCGAAGGGATTCCAAGTGCATCGGTCAATTGGCTGACAATCTGTTCATCCGGACGGCGCACCGTCCAATTTTTCATCGATTCAATCAAAACGGATCACTTCCTTATCTCCTCTACATTATATCGGAAGGAGAGGGTCGCTTCAATGATCTGCCCGCCATACAAGTACTTGCCATTAAAAAAGCGAACAGCACAGCGCTGTTCACTTTCCTATTTGCCTCACGGGAGATCGGCATCATTCAACGGACGGGGCTGCTCCGGATGTCCGTGTTCACTCAATTCATTTTGCTGGGCGGCGATCTGGTTTTCCTTCATTGTCATCTCTTTCTGGAGTTCGCTGATTCTGCGGTTCAGCCGGATCGTCCGGAACATGGCCGCAAAGCCGCTGATGGCTGCTCCCAGCAATGCAGAAAAGAGGATGACAAGGATGAGCGGCCAATCCGATGTGCCAAACAAATAGTTCACTTCGACGCTGCTTACATTCAGCACGGCAAATACCGCGATGATGATCGCGAAAATGATTCCTAATATAAGAGCCCATTGCGTTTTCATAAGGTCAGGCCTCCTCTGAAAAATAAAAACAGGGTATACAGTAGCGTATACCCTGTTTGAATCTTCGATAAGCCATTACACGACAGGCTCGTCCGAACCCCATTGCTTCTTCTCTTTCCGTACATCGATCTTTCCAGCTTTCTTGATTTCCCGTTTTTTCAGATCGTACCAGATCTGAGCCGAGATATAGATGGACGAATACGTACCCGCGAACAAACCGATCAAGAGGGCGATCGAGAAAGGACGGATCGATTCAGCGCCAAGGAAGATCAATGCAACGACGACAAAGATAACGGTGAGCACCGTGTTGACGGAACGCCCGAGCGTCTGACGCAAGGATTTGTTGACGATATCTGCCAGATGGTTTTCATCATCGATATGTCCAACCTTGTTCATGTTCTCCCGGATCCGGTCGAAGGTGACGATCGTATCATTGATGGAATAACCGACAATCGTCAGCACAGCCGCGATGAATGTGATGTCGACTTCGAGCCGCGTGATGCTGAAGACGGCGACCATGAAGAATGCATCATGGATCAATCCTATGATGGATGAAACACCCATCCGCCATTCGAACCGCAGTGCGACATAGATGATGATGCCAAGCGCGGCGTAAAGAAGCGCTTGGAGGGCATTTTTCACGAGTTCTTTTCCGACCTGTGAGGAGACTGTCGAGACGTTCGGCTCGTGGCCGTAGTCTTTCTTGACGTCCGCTTTGAATTTATTGACCTGGTCCTGGCTGAACTCCTGTTTGTAGCGTGCGACACCGATGTTTTTCGTATCGCCGGAAATGACGATATCATCTGTCGGGTGACCAATCTTTTCAAGATCCGCTTTCAGCTGTTCTGTTGTAAGCGGGCTGTCAGAAAGGACTTCAACACGCGTACCACTGGAGAAGTCGATGCCAAGGTTCAGTTTGAAGACGCCGAGCACTACTATGCCCGCGACGATCAATACGATGGAAATTGCATAGAATCGTTTTCTTGCATGAACAAAATCGAACCGGTCGAACTTTGTCGTAAGATCAAGCGTGTCCACATTCTCTTCCGGTGCATGGACGCGCTTTTTCGGAATGCCGAAGAATGACGTTTTCCCATCAAACATGCCGCTGTGCACAAGCAGGCCGAGCAATAGACGGGATCCCCAGACAGCTGTCAGGAAGCTGACGATAATGCTGATGATGAGCATTGTCGCGAACCCTTTAACAGAGCTTGTCCCGAAGATGAACAGGACGACAGCCGCAAGCAATGTCGTGACGTTCGCATCAAGGATGGCAGTGAACGATGACTTGGACCCCATTGCAAACGCCGTCTTGATGGATTTTCCGACCCGCAGCTCCTCCCTGATCCGCTCATACGTCAGGATGTTCGCGTCAACTGCCATACCGACCCCGAGCATAAGCGCCGCAATGCCTGGCAGGGTGAGCACCCCGTTGATAAGTGTGAACACTAACAAGATCAGATAGATATAGATGGATAGCGTGATGACCGCAACAAGACCTGGAATGCGGTAATAAAGGAACATGAACAGGAAAATGAGCGAGATGCCGATGATGCCTGCGACAATCGTCTTATCCAGCGCCTGTTCCCCAAACTGTGCGCCGACCGAAGTGGAATAGATTTCCTTCAATTTGACCGGAAGTGCACCCGCATTCAGAATTCCTGCAAGGTTTTTCGTTTCATCGACTGTGAAACTTCCTGAAATTTCTACGTTAGGAGATTGGATTGTCTGTCTGACTTGAGGTGCGGAGATGAACTTAGGATTCGGCTTAGCCGATTCTTCCTTGAAGGAGTCCTTCCCTTCCTCAAAATCGAGCCAGATCACCATCAAGTTATTGCCTGGTCCCATTTTGGAAACTTTTGACGTAACTTCGCCGAACTTATTCGGGTCCTTCATCTCCAGTGTGACGACAGGGTTGCCATTTTGGCCGAAGTTCGCCTTCGCTTTCCCTTCTTTCAAATCCGTTCCGTCAAGCAGCAGATTGTCGTTGACGTCGCGGAACGTAAGGTTGGCTTGCGTTGAAAGCAACTCACGTGCAGACTCCTGGTCCGCTACACCCGCAAGCTGTACGCGGATCCGGTTGCCGGATTCGATTTGGATGCTCGGCTCGCTGACACCTAGAACGTTGACACGGTTTGATAATGCACGCTGCGTGTCATTGACGGCATCCTCCGTTATTTTATCACCGTCTTTAAGCGGTTCGACTTGGTACAAGACTTCAAATCCGCCTTGCAAGTCAAGCCCCAGGTTTACATCCTTCAAAATTGGCTTCGTTGTCGTTCCGATCAACGAGCCGAATAACACTAGCAATAATAGAAACGCGACAACGCGTCCTCTTCTCTTCATGTTGGTATTCCCCCTCTGTACGTGGAACAGCGCGAATCTAGCTATGTACAGTTAATGAATGCAGTGTGCGATTGCCCATTGTCTGCTGCTGGCACAGCTTGTTCGATGCCATTTAGCAGAAAGGCAAATACAACACTCCAATTATGAGACAGTGTTTTGCAAATGTCAAATCGACGATTACAGCATTTTTCATTATTTTTTACCGAGAAGCAGCTGAAGCTCTTCCTGGTTTAAATCAGAAAACCAATCGGACCCCCGCTGTTCCTCTATCTGCGTATACGTCATGAATTCAGCAGGCGTAAGTGACAGGATATCGCCTATGATCTCATGGATTCGCATAGCCCCCACGTCTCTCTTCCGCCACTTTTTCCGCAGGCAGAATATCCAAATATCGGATTCTTTCACAGAATCATACCCGTACAAATGAAGCTCGGCCTTTTTGCTCTCGATTGCCGGAAACGCATGATCGTAGAGTTCCTTGAATTCCATTGCCATCCTCGAACAGTCCCTTCCTATACAGTCGTAAACGCTCATCCACACGCATACATTCAGTTTATACGAATTGATTGGAAATGAGAAGGAGATGTTTGGACAATGTCTACATTCATACGCGGCACAGCCATCCTAATGATTGCCGCCCTCATGACAAAGCTGCTCGGCTTTGTCTATCGGATCCAATTTATGAGAGTCGCCGGTGAAGAGGCGGTCGGCATCTACATGACTGCGTATCCGGCATTTATCTTTTTCCTTTCCCTCGTCCAGCTGGGCGTCCCGATTGCTGTGGCCAAAGTGATCGCGGAATTGAAAGCGAAAGGCGAAACTGCAAAACTGCCTGCGGTCATGAAAACCGCTACGGTGATCACGATTTTAGCGGGCGTCGTTTTCATCCCGGCTTCCGTCCTTTTCGTGCCCTTTTTGTCCACGACTTTATTAGGCAATAGCGCCACCTCGACAGCTCTCTATGTCGCAATCGCCATCATCCCGATCGCTGCAATCGGCGGCCTGATCCGCGGGTACTTCCAAGGGATCGTCCGGATTGAAGAGACGGCATGGTCGCAAATCATCGAGCAGATCTGCCGCATCGTGCTGATCACTTGGCTTTTGCAGAAGATGCTGGTCGACGGAAATAATGCGATGAACGCCGCTTATGCTATGGGCATCACACTGATTGCAGAAGCCCTGTCCGTCCTCTACCTGTTCTACAAATACTCTCAGCACAAACGGAAAGAGAAGAACACGAACAAAACGAGAGAACGGTTCCCGATGGAGCCTCTCCTCTCGATTGCCCTGCCTTCATCCGGCAGCAGGCTATTCGGCACGTTCACATGGTTTCTGGAACCGATCATCTTCTTGCGCGCCCTGTCACTCGCAGGTATTGGGGCAGTCGCCGCCACCTCGCTGTACGGCGTCATCTCAGGGGTGCTGATCCCTTTGCTTCTGTTTCCGTCGTTCATTCCTTACGCCTTGTCTGTTGTCCTTGTGCCAGCTGTGAGCGGAGCCGCCGCTTCAAGCAACCGGGATAAACTGAAGGAGCGCGTACATTTGGCCCTCCGCCTTTCCGCTTTGACAGGGGCGTTCGCAGCCGCTGTGTTCTATGTCCACGGACAGGCGCTAGCTGAAAAGCTCTTTCATGTAACGAACGGATCCGAGTACATGGCGCTGCTCGCACCAGTCTTCTTCTTCTACTACATCCAGAGCCCGCTATATTCCATTTTACAGGCGACCGGGGAAGCGAAGGCCGGCATGATGAATTCGGTATACGGAGGGATCGCAAAGCTCGGTGTCATGTTCGTCCTCGCTTCACAACCTGGCCTGGCTGTGACCGGGGCAATCCTTGCAATCGGATTCGGTGTCCTGATCACCTCTTTCCTGCATATCGCGACTCTCCGCAGGAACAAAGCCGCTGCAGCAGGATTCACGATGTTCGCGCTGCCCTACGTATCATTCATCATGACAGCTGTAATGCGGCCGATCTTCATTCCGGTCGGCAACTTCAATTTACTGTCGGAATGCCTCATCACTACAGGCTTCCTGCTGTTGATCCTTCTGCTGTTCGGACAGGTGAAAAAGAATGATTTCAAGATGATCGGCCGTCTTGTCAAAATTCACTGATAAGCATCTTTCAGCTGGAAATGCAGCTTCCCTTTCTCATAGGAGCAGTAAAAGACATGGCCGGCATCTTCCACGCCGGCCGCTTGTAATTCCGACAGCAGCCAGTCTTTGTCTTTTCCGATGTTTTCGATATGCCGTTCCTGGATGACGCCATCTGAAATGAGGGCGAGGACGGGCGGTGTCTTCTCTTTCGTGAAGATTGACAGATTGCCTGAAGGCTCGAGAAAGGCATGAGTCACATCCGTGACAGAACCAACTTGCTGTTCACGGAGCTGCTGGAATAGATCATCGAGGTTATAGCGCTGTTTCCGCATTTCCTCTTCCATAATTCGTCCATCCTGGATGATGACCGTCGGATCGCCATCTACCACATCCCTGAACTTTTTGCTTTTCATCGAAAGGTATGACGTCAGCAGCTGGATGACGAGAAGGATGAGGATCGGGATAATCGACTCGATCAGAGGCTGATCAGGTGATTCCAGAGCAAATACGGCGACCTCTGCCATGATGATGAAGACGACCACATCAATGACACTTAACTCCCCGACCTCCCTTTTGCCCATCAGCCGGAGTACGATCAAAATTAAAACATATAAGAATACAGTCCGGAACCCGGTCTGCAGCAAATCGCCCATGTAGCCTCCTCCTCTCTTTATGAAGGATGCCCGAGCAGCAGATGCCCTTATACCATCATTTTGTCTGCCCGCCTGTATCCATAAAAAATGCCGCAGCTTGCATTGTATGCAAGCCGCGGCATTTTCAGTTTCACGCTTGGGCAGATTCGATAACTCGTCCAACTGCCTGTTTATCAAATTGCAAAGTGGAACCGTCATTCACTTTCAAGAACACGGATGTTTCATCCACTGCATCGATTGTTCCATGAAGACCGCCGATCGTAATGACTTTGTCTCCTCGTTTCAATGCGTCCTGCATCGTCCGCGTCTGCTTCTGTCTCTTCTGCGCAGGCCGGATCAGCAAGAACCACATGATTGCAAACATCACGACAAGCATGATGATGCCGCTGTATTGTCCATCCAAAACTATCCCCCCTCTACTCATTAGTCATTATACAAGATTCAAAAGTTTTTTGCATTTGGTTTGTTGAATCCATACTGCTCAAAAAACTCTTCCCTGAAGTCGCCGAGACGGTCTTCTCGGATTGCGTTCCGCACTTTTTCCATCAGCCGAAGCAAAAAGTACAGATTATGATAAGACGTCAGGCGGAGTCCGAAGGTTTCATTAGCCCGCACCAGATGGCGGATGTATGCACGGCTGTAGTTTTTGCATGCATAGCAGTCGCATTCCGGGTCAAGCGGGCCGAAATCCCGTTCGTAAGCGGCATTCTTGACGACAAGCCGTCCCTGGCTCGTCATGAGCGTGCCATTGCGGGCAATCCGGGTCGGCAGGACGCAGTCGAACATATCTACGCCTCGGATGGCGCCGTCGATGAGCGAATCCGGTGAGCCGACACCCATCAGATACCGCGGCTTGTCCGCCGGAAGAAGCGGCGTCGTAAATTCGAGCACGCGGTTCATGACGTCTTTCGGTTCACCGACAGAAAGGCCGCCGATCGCGTAGCCGGGGAAGTCGAGTGAGACAAGGTCACGTGCGCTCTGTTTCCGAAGCTCCTCGAACTCGCCGCCTTGCACGATTCCGAACAGTCCCTGATCCTCCGGACGAGCGTGAGCCGTAAGGCAGCGCTCCGCCCAGCGGGATGTCCGCTCGACGCTAGACTTCATATAATCATATGTCGCAGGGTATGGCGGACATTCATCAAATGCCATCATGATGTCCGAGCCGAGCGCATTCTGGATCTCCATCGCCTTCTCGGGGCTCAGGAAGAGCTTACTGCCATTCAAGTGGTGCCTGAAATGGACGCCTTCCTCCTCGATTTTCCGGAAATCGCTCAGGGAGAATACCTGGAAGCCGCCGGAATCGGTCAGGATGGGACGGTCCCAGTTCATGAATTTGTGGAGGCCGCCCGCTTCCTTGATAATTTCGTGTCCCGGGCGGAGCCATAGATGGTACGTGTTGCTCAGGATGATGCCTGCGCCCATCTGCTTCAATTCTTCTGGCGACATCGTCTTGACGGTCGCCAGTGTTCCGACCGGCATGAATGTCGGTGTTTCAAACGAGCCGTGCGGCGTATGGACAATGCCAAGACGCGCGCCGGTCTGCTTACAAGTTTTAATATGTTCGTATGTGATAGCTGGCATTATAGCTGGTCCTTTCTTTTAGGAGGTCTGATGAACATCGCATCGCCGAAGCTGAAGAACCGGTATCGCTCGCGGACCGCTTCATTGTAGGCGTTCAAGATGATTTCCTTTGAAGCTAGCGCTGAGACAAGCATGATCAGCGTCGATTTCGGCAGATGGAAGTTAGTCAGAAGGCCATCCAAAATGCTGAATTCATAGCCGGGATAGATGAAGATTGATGTCCATCCGCTTGCGGGCACAATTTTGCCGCCGTTCGCGCTCGCAATCGTTTCAAGCGTCCTGGCGGAAGTCGTCCCGACCGCGTAGACGCGGCCGCCCCGTTCCTTGGCGCTGTTGATCGCATCTGCAGCATCTTTTGTCACCTGGTAATACTCAGAGTGCATCGTATGGTCCTCGATCGTATCGCTGCTGACCGGCCGGAATGTGCCAAGACCGACATGCAGTGTGATGAATTCGACCCCAACGCCCTTATCCCTGATCTCCTGCAGGATCTCCTGCGTGAAATGAAGGCCGGCAGTCGGCGCGGCGGCAGAACCGCGTTCCTTCGCAAAGACGGTCTGATAGCGCGATTGGTCTTCGAGAGACTCCGTTATATACGGCGGGAGCGGCATCTGGCCAAGCGAATCCAAAATCTCGTAGAAGATCCCTTCATAGGAGAATTTGAAAATGCGGCCTCCCTGCTCCAGCACCTCTGTACACTCCGCTTTCAGCCGCCCGTCACCGAATGTGACGACGGTCCCCGGCTTCACCCGTTTGGCAGGTTTGACGAGCGTTTCCCACTCATCATTGCCCGTCTCTTTCAGCAAGAGGACCTCAATGGAGGCGCCTGTTTCGTCTTTTGTACCGATCAGCCTCGCAGGAAGCACTTTTGTATCGTTCAGCACGATGACGTCGCCGGCATTCAGCTCCTGGACAATATCACGGAATGTTCTATGTTCAATCTTCCCTGATTCCTTATCGAGCAGCATAAGGCGGCTCGCTGTCCTGTCCGCAAGCGGTGTTTGGGCGATCAGTTCCTCCGGCAGTTCAAAATCAAATTCATTTACATCCATAACGTCAAGACTCCTTATATAAGTATCCTGTCACCCTTCTTCAGGGTAAGCATAGCCTAAATGTTCGTACGCCAATCCAGTCGCGATCCTGCCCCTCGGCGTCCGCTGGATAAAGCCGATCTGAAGGAGGTATGGCTCATAGACATCCTCGATCGTCACCGACTCCTCTCCGATGCTCGCAGCGATCGTATCGAGGCCGACAGGGCCGCCGCGAAACCGTCCGATCATGCCATGCAGCAGCTTATGGTCGATATGGTCAAGTCCATGAGAGTCAACCTGCAGCATCTCAAGCGCTTCCTTCGCGATGGCTGACGTGATGCTTCCGTTGCCGCGCACCTGGGCATAGTCGCGCACCCGGCGCAGCAGGCGGTTCGCAATCCGCGGCGTCCCCCTGGATCGCCTGGCGATTTCAAGCGCCGCCTCTTCGTCAATCGCTACATCGAAAAGACCGGCGCTTCGGACGATGATCTCCCGGAGAGGGTCCGTTCCGTAATATTCTAAACGCAGCGGAACACCGAACCTGTCACGCAGCGGGGCTGAAAGGGAACCAGCGCGTGTTGTCGCTCCGATGAGGGTGAAAGGGGGCAGGTCGAGGCGGATCGATTTTGCAGCCGGCCCTTTCCCAACGACGATGTCTAGACAGAAATCTTCCATCGCCGGATAGAGCACTTCCTCGATCGCCCGGTTCAGCCTATGGATCTCGTCGATGAACAGGACGTCACCCGGTTCAAGCGACGAAACGACTGCAGCCAAATCGCCCGGCCGCTCAATCGCAGGCCCGCTAGTCATCCGGACATTGACGCCCATCTCATTTGCAATGACGGAAGCGAGCGTCGTCTTTCCAAGACCCGGCGGACCATACAACAGGACATGGTCCAGACTTTCATTCCGGCCCCTTGCCGCTTCGATGAAGATGCCAAGATTCTCCTTCGCCTTCTCCTGTCCGATATATTGGCTTAATGTCTGCGGACGCAGCGATTGCTCGAAACCCTCGTCAAAATTGGAATGTTCACTTGAAACGACCCTATCCATTCGGCGGATCCCCCCTTCCTAATTATTTCTGCTTCAGCAATAACTGAAGTGCAAGTTTCATATAGCCTTCCGTATCGTGTTCCTCTTTCTCGAGATGCGGACGGACTTTCGAGATTTCACGTGCGGAATAACCGAGGGCCTCCAGGGCTAGAAGGGCTTCTTCCAGCTCATCGTTCTCCGCTACCTTCAGCAGCGACGGCTCGTCATCCGGCATTTCGATCTCGTCGAACAGGTCATGCAATTTCCCTTTCAGATCAAGGATCATCTGCCGCGCCGTCTTCTTCCCGACACCCGGGAATTTCACGAGGAATGATTCATCTTCCCTTTCAATCGCGCTCACAACGTGAGATGGGATGCCGCTTGCCAATATCGCTAGTGCCCCTTTAGGCCCAATACCCGAAACGGTGATCAGTTTCCGGAACAGTTCCCGCTGCTCGAGCGTCTTGAACCCGAGCAGATGGTGTGCATCTTCCCTGATATGCAAATACGTGAACACCTGCTCAGGCTCTCCGGTCAAATGGAATGCATACGGATTCGGCGTCATTACCTGATAGCCGATCCCCCCTTGTTCCAGAGCGATATATTCGGGCGTCACACGTGTCACAATGCCTTTTATGTAATCGTACAACAAACTCTCCCCCTATTTCATATACCGATTATAGCATACGAACGGGTTTTCTACCTATCGTTGTGCTGCCAAGACTCCGAATCCGCATTTGCGGCATTCTGCTTGGCGGGCAGATTACGGACAAACAGAAAAAACCGCTTGGACAGCGGCTTTTCCTGTTGCTATTTCAACCTGATCCCGAAATGCTCTGTTCGACTTCATACCAGAGACCCGGCCAGCTGGACAGCGCATGTTCTGTGAACGGAACAAGCTGTCCAGCGAGCCTGCTTCTTGACTGCTCCGGCATTGATAAGAGGTGCAGCCATTCCCGGAGCAGTTCATTCGGATATAGAAGCATCGCTTTGGCTCTGTCATCGAGCTTCCCGACGGCGTCCTGCTCAGCCGAGAGAAATGCAATATTATAATCGACATGCGGCAGGACCCTGTGGCACCAGAGGGCAAGTTCCAGCCCGGGAGGCCCAAGGCAGGCGAGGTCGAAGTCGATGAACCGGATGATTCCGTCCGAATCCCTCATGATATTATGATGCACCACGTCCCCATGCAGCAGTGTCTGCCGGCCCTCCATCCATCTCCCCTGCTTCACGGCCGGCAGGGCTTCAGTTGCATAAAAAATGATCTCGTCAACAGACTTCCTGCCAAGCATAGGCTCGAGCAGCGTCCTGCTGTCAATAAAACGACCGAGACGCATTTCCCATTTATCCACCAGCGGATATCGGTGCAGAAAGGGACTCGCCTGCCAATCATACAAGTCTCCCGTTTCATGCAGTTGGCAAAGTGCAGCCAGCGAATCTGTCCGATCAGCCCGCCGTTTGAAATTTACCGATTTCGCCCCTTCCAGCCAGCGCTGTTTGACAATCAGCCGGTCGCCCGAAGGAGAGAGCGGGACAATGTGAGGAAATTTCAGCTGCTCCAGCACCTCATGCACCGATTTCACTTTATACGCTGTTGAATTTGAACGGTATTGCTTTACGGAAAAAGAGCCTTCCTTCCCTTCCACCTTCCAGACATTCTCTTTAATCTGCTTAACCTGTTCATTCGGCATCATATGCCGCTCAATAGTAACCGTATCCGTGCATGCCTGCATGCGGGAAACCTTGTGGGTAGTGGCCGTATTGAGGCATGGCCGGCATCATCATATGCTGATGGCCGCACGGATTCCATTGCTGCTGTCCGCAACCGCAGTCACAGTTCGGACTGCAGCCGAAATGATATGGCTGCGGATTCATCGGATACACTGGACCGAACTGGCCCGGCTGCATGGCAGGCGACACCATCTGCGGAATATACCCCTGCTCAGGCGGACAATGTACATCCTCCTCATCCGCATGGCGGTACATCGACGATTCTTTCCAGTCCTTTACAGGCATCTGCTCCATCGGCTTGGTTTCGGGCATCTGCCAATCTCCGGTGACCGGATATTGCGGAGGCAAGCCTCCTGGTGCTTGCCCAGGACAGATTGTGGATTCCTCATCCATTTTAAAATGATGATCAAAAGAAGGCATGTGATGATGACCGGATTCATGCATCGGCATGCAGCCGCACGGCACCGGAATGTAATGCGGCACCGGGTACGGAACCGGCACTTGGATTGGCGGCGGCATCTGAATATGCATCGGCGGCTGCTGCATGATCGGCGGTGCGGACGGCGGCTGCTGTGGCGGCATTTCCATTTGCGGCGGCTTCGGCTGAGGTGGTTTCGGCATCGGCTTAACAATTGGCGGCGCCTGGATCGATGGCGGTTTCGGCATTGTCGGCGGCGCTTGGACTGCCGGCGGTTTTGGCAACTCCATTTGCGGCGGAATCGGCACCGGTTTGACAGGCTTTTGCGGAACCTGCGGCGGCTGTGGCGGCTTCATTTCCGGCGGTTTCGCCTGAGGAGGCTTCGGCTTCGGAACTTCCATCTGCGGCGGTTTTGCCTGCGGCGGCTTCTCTGGACTTGGCAGCGGCTTTACATGCTCCCCTTTGGCAGGCGGTTTCATCTGTCCCGGCTTTTCTGTACGCGCAGGCAAGAAGATTTTCATGCCCGGCACGATATAGTCGGGATTCGCCAAATGTGCGTTCACCCTCTTTAAGTCTTCAAAAGGGATACCGTACTGTCTTGCAATTTTCCATAATGTATCACCTTTAACGACAACATGGACATCCACTACAAAAAATCCCCCTTCCATCAATCCATCGTATGAACGAACGCCCGCTGATGTGACGCCTATCTCAGCAAGGGCATCCTCTTTTACTATGTATACGACGAGGGATGGGCGAATATGCGGAATGGCGGAAGTCTAAAAAGCCATCAGGATCATTCTCCTGACGGCTTCTGCTTATACGTATAATAGGAACCGAATGAGCGCACGTCGCATTTCAAGGCGGCCAGCTCCTCGAGAGCCCATGTCATCATCGGATGTGTTTCGTCTTCCAGCACATCAATGATGAAAAAATAGTTTCCAAGACCCGTCTTCATCGGCCGCGACTCGATTTTACTTAAATTAAGACGGCGCCAGGCGAAGACGGACAGGATCTTATGCAATATACCGGACCGGTCATCTTCCGGCAATTTGACCATGAGTGTCGTTTTGGCAGTGTTTGAATGGCCTTCCGTCTCGAGTTTTCCTTTTCTTGTGGAAAGGACGACGAAACGGGTATGGTTCAACCGGAAGTCATGGATGTTTTCTTCCACGATATGTAAGCCGTATGTTTCAGCAGCAAGCCGGTTCGCGATAGCGGCAATCGGCTCTTCAGGATGTTCCGCGACGAATTTTGCAGCTGCCGCTGTCGATGTCGTCTGGATCAGCGGCGTCCCCCGCCGTGTATATTGCAAGTACTTATGGCATTGCGCCAGCGCGTGCGGATGCGAATGGACGGATTCGATTGTTTCCGGTGCATCTTTCCGTGCTTCATTCACCATAAGATGCTGCTCGATCGGCGCTTCGGTCTCCGCGTTGATATACAGATCGCTGCTGTGGAACAGGTAATCGATCGTCAATGGGACCGACCCTTCCAGCGCATTCTCGAGCGGCACAATCGCATAGCTGACGCGCCCCTCCGCGACCGCTTCAATGCAATCGGGAATGGTCGGCTGTGCAATCAGGCCCTCATTCCCGAACAAATCCACGGCGGCCACATGTGTAAATGACGCCTCTGGCCCTAAATAAGCGACAAGCGGCGTGTAATTGGAATCTCCCACTTCTTTCCCCTCCCTTTTCTACAAAGCGCCAGAGCTGACAAGATGGACCGATTCCACGAATACAGGCGCGTTTAACGCGTGCATGAATTCGTCCATCTTGATCGGCATTTCGGTGACGTCAAGAGAAAGCGTGATATTGGCACGGCCTTGGATGGGAATCGTCTGATGGATGGTGAGCACATTGCACTTTGCTTCTGAGATGATCCGCATGATCGTTGCGAGTGAGCCTTTTACGTCTTCCAGCTGGATAAAGATAGTAAGCACCCGTTCGCGGGCGATCGACTCAAACGGAAAGACGGTATCTTTATATTTGTAAAAAGCGCTCCTCGACAGGCCGACCCGCCTTGTTGCGTCCTGAATGGTCTTTTCTTCACCCGACGCAAGAAGACGTTTCGCCTCCAGCATCTTCTGCATCGACTCTGTCAGCACGTCTTCCCGGACGAGATAAAATCTTCCTTCGCCAAACGGCTTCATCATCATGACCCCCTTGACAAGCCCTATTCAATGAATTCAAATTCGAAATCGAGGATCCGGACGATATCGCCGTTCTCGGCTCCTCGTTCACGCAGCGCATCATCGACGCCCATGCCGCGCATCTGGCGTGCGAATTTGCGGACGGATTGATCGAAATTGAAGTCCGTCATGCGGAACAGCCGCTCGATCGTATAGCCTGAAAGCACATAGGCGCCATCATCAGCACGGCTGATTTCAAAGTCAGGCGTCTCGGCCTCATGCTTGTACAAGACGGAATGCTCTTCCTCTTCAGCAATCTCATGAAGCGGAAATTCAGGTGTCGTCTCAAGAAGGTCAGCCACTTTGAATAACAGCCCGTCCAATCCTTGCCGTGTAATAGCAGAGATCGGAAACACAGGAATCGTTTCGTCGCCGAGTTTCTCCTTGAACACCCGCAAGTTCTCTTCCGAATCGGGCATATCCATCTTATTTGCGACAATCAATTGAGGACGCTCTGTAAGACGCAGATTGTATTGCTCCAGCTCCTCGTTGATCGTCTGATAATCCTCATACGGATCACGGCCTTCCATTGCAGACATGTCGATGACATGGATGATGACGCGTGTCCTTTCGATATGGCGGAGGAACTGATGGCCGAGACCGACCCCTTCATGCGCCCCTTCGATCAAGCCGGGAAGATCTGCAAGGACAAATGTACGCCCATCCTCCGTCTCGACCATGCCAAGATTCGGAACAAGCGTCGTGAAATGATAATCGGCAATCTTCGGCTTCGCTGCGGAAACGACAGAAAGCAGCGTTGACTTGCCGACGCTCGGGAATCCGACAAGTCCTGCGTCCGCAAGCACTTTAAGCTCCAGGATCACTTCGCGCTCAACACCCGGCTCGCCTTTCTCCGAAAGTTCCGGAGCTGAATTCTGAGGCGTAGCAAACCGCGAGTTGCCGCGTCCTCCGCGTCCTCCTCGCGCGATGACAGCCGTTTGGCCATCCTCGACGAGATCCGCAATGATTTGATCAGTCTCCGCGTCCTTGACGACCGTGCCCGGCGGAACTTTTACAACAAGATCCTCACCGCCACGGCCATGCTTATTCTTGCTCATGCCATGCTCTCCGCGCGGCGCCTTGAAATGCCGCTGATATCTGAAGTCCATCAATGTACGCAAGCCTTCATCCACGATGAACACGACATTGCCGCCTCTGCCTCCGTCTCCGCCGGCAGGGCCTCCGTACGCCACATATTTTTCGCGGCGGAACGCAACCATACCGTCGCCGCCGTCGCCGCCTTTTACATATACTTTCACGTGATCGACAAACATATTTTCTTCCTCCTATCGTCCGCGGACTGTGAGTACCCAGCAGCCATCCTCGATTGACTCCGCGGCTTCAAAGCCGGGCGTGGGTGCCGGGATTAATACCTTCTTTTCACCTGGCAGGGCAGGAAGCTGCAAACGGATTTGCCAGCCCTCTCCATCGTCCGTGACGGCAATATTCATTTCATACTCTTCATAAGGATCCAGTTCACCGATCAGCTGCTTGACGGCATCTTCCAGAAAAGCGGCCACCTGTCCGCTGTCAGCTTTCCTGTTTCGCGGGACAAGCGAGCATGCAAGACGCTTTGTGAATACGGAATGGCGCCATTCAACGGTCTGCAGCCATGTCTCGGCTTCGGGCATGCGAAGATTTTCAAGCATCGACGCTTGCTTGTACCGTTCTGTCGCGTCTTGGATTACTTGTTTGGCCCTGCTCGTATTACCAAGGTCCAGATGCATGAGGACCAATTGGAGTTCATTCAAAAAATCATGCCGGGCGTATTTCAGCGCACCGACGACTGTCAAGTTCTCAGACACAACGGTCACCGCCCATCTGGTCATATGTTTGAGTATATCACTAGAACCGTCTTAAATGCATCATCCGCTTTCAGCAATTAAAAAACGGGACTGCATGTAAGATGCAGTCCCGTTTGCGTGTACATTAAGCTTCCTGAGCTTCAGGGTATACGCTCACTTTTTTCTTGTCGCGGCCAAAACGCTCAAAACGAACGACGCCATCGACTTTCGCGAATAGTGTATCGTCACCGCCGCGGCCAACGTTTTCACCTGGGTGAATTTTTGTTCCGCGTTGACGGTACAAGATTGATCCGCCAGATACGAATTGTCCATCGGCACGCTTAGCGCCAAGACGTTTCGATTCGGAGTCACGACCGTTCTTTGTAGAACCTACTCCTTTTTTCGATGCGAAAAACTGAAGATCCAAACGTAGCATGAAATCCACCTCCTTACTGCTCAAACGTAATCTGTATATGGTTCCCGTAATCTTGCTCAATCGTTTGTAATGAAACAACCATCGCCCTTAGGATCAGCTGGATGTCGGAGTCCTTATCCGTTTCCGGTATGTCGACCCGCAGATAGCCTCCGCCGGATCCTTGCTCGATATGGGGAGTGATGCCAGTGAGTGCGATGATCGCATTGACGGCTCCGAAAGAGACCGCAGATGCGCCCGCACAAACAAGATCTTTCCCATACTCCGCAAAATCCGCGTGGCCCTCCATCTCAAAAGATGCAATCCGGCCTGGCATCGTTTCACGAATGATGATGTTGATCATGGCGTCTTACGCGTTGATGCCTTCGATGACAACTTTCGTGTAAGGCTGACGATGACCTTGCTTTTTGTGGTAGTTCTTTTTCGGCTTGTATTTGAAGACAGTGATCTTCTTGCCGCGGCCTTGTTTCACGATTTTACCAGTGACAGTCGCGCCTTCCACGAATGGAGCACCAACTTTCACGTTATCGCCACCTACGAAAAGAACTTTGTCGAATGTCACTGTTTCTTCAGCGTCACCGACCAATTTCTCGATGTATACCTCTTGGCCTTGCTCAACCTTGATTTGCTTACCGCCAGTTTCAATAATTGCGTACATACTTGCACCTCCTCTATAGACTCAGACTCGCCCTCCAAGGTGATCCTCTCTGGATGCTTGTACCTTATCAGTGCGGTTGTAGCACGGGTGCTACAATCAATAACATTAAAATACTACCATGCATCCGTCAAGGAGTCAACTGTTTTTCTGTAAGACGCTCATATGCATATTCATATTTCCGGTATCGGTAGGAGCCGATGTTCTGAAAGAGCAGAAACAGGGCCAGGCAGAGGAAAAGCGCCGTCTGCGGCAGTCCGCTCAGCAGGAATATCGTCATGGCAAGCAAGGCGGCAATCGAACCAACTAAAAAAAGAGACTTGATGGCATGTCTCTTTTCAGCCGTTTCCAGCAGCGCGCAAAGGGCCTGTCCGCCGTCAAGCGGCAAGATCGGCAGCATATTGATCAGGAGGATGGCCGCTTGGATCCTCACCAGTTCCTCAGATCCCGGGAAGGCCAGCAGCAGAGCCGTGATATAAAGGATACCCGTCATGAAAGGGCCTCCCAGCGCAACAGCCAGCCTTTCCCACTTCGAATGGAGATGGCGTCCGCTGATGAACAGTTCACCGCCGTACGGCAAAATCGTGCACGAACGCACGCGCATCCCCGTCAGCTTCGCCGCAAACAAATGCCCCGCCTCATGAACGAGAAGCGAGACAAAAACAAGCACATACATGGATAGGCCGCCTGTGAAGGCCAGGAATAGAAAGAATGGCAGCAAAATAGGATGGAGCCTAATCTGCACTTGTTCCACCTGAAAAATACGTCGCCAGCATGGCGGCATCAAGCAAGACGCCTTCCCTCTTCACTTGCAGATACATCGTCTCTTCTTGCATGACTGCAAGGCTGTCCCCTTTTTTCACAGACGTATACGGCAGCTTCGCGATCGGCCCGACAAACCCGTACGTCACTTCATCACCGTCATCATACAGAACCGTCATCGTCCGCCCCGACTGCCGGGTAAACCCTGTAAACACAACAAGTCCGTTCCCGCGCGCCTCGATTGTCATCGGATTTGTATAGGAGACGATGACGCCGTTCTCATACGGCTGCATCGATTCATATGACGCAAACGGCGTGACGAACGCTGGGTCAGCCGCAACTGTGATAGCATTCCCCTCATCTTTATCAATCCACGAAGCAACCCACTTTTTCATCACAATAAAATCTTTTCCGGTCGTCACATATTGCGTCACCGGCTTCCGCACAATCCCGGCCTCTTCGAGCTTCGCGACGCCGATAACTCCGATCGAGAGCACGATAGCCGCCATCCATTTTGTTTTCCATTTCATCCGCCGCACCACCTTTTGCCCCAGTATATGACGCGGACAGGCAGATTAGTATAGGCGGATCCAGAGGAAGTTTCGAAGGCGGCAGAGTGGGAGGCTGTGAGGTTTATGCAGCTGTTTGCAGCCGCTTTGCGGCGTACGGATCTTAGGAGGTTCGGTATTTTCTTTGTGCAGTTCGTCTATGCACCCCAGTGCTGATGGCGGCTGATTGCTTCGTTTTGGGCCGGTGTTGCTTACTTTTCCACTGCCAGGCTGGCAATCTATCTATAATCCTCGCGTGACGATGAGATTTCGAAGTTAGACAACTGCTTTTCGGCATTCCTGGCGCCGTTCTCCCAGGGAGCCGTATGCCCACCGCGGATGATTGCTTCGTTTCGGGCCGGTGTTGCGCCGAATTGATGTGTTATTGCCTCGATCGGCAGGCTGGTTGCTTGCTTTGGGCAGGTGATTGCTTCGTACTGCGGATGATTGCTTCCTATCAGGCCGTTATTGCTTACTTGCACACGGCCAAGTTGGCAATCTATCTAGAATCCTCGTGTGACGATGAGATTCCGAATTAAACGGCTGCTTTTCAGCATTCCTGGCGCCGTTCTCCTAGGGAGCCGTATGCTGGCCGCGGCTGATTGCTTCGTTTTGGGCCGGTGTTGCACCGAATTGATGTGTGATTGCTTCGTTCGTCAGGCTGGTTGCTTACTTCGAGCAGGTGATTGCTTCGTACTGCGGGCGGTTGCTTCCTATGAGGCCTATATTGCTTACTTGCTCCTTACCAAGTTGACAATCTATCTATAATCCTCGCATGATGAGGAGATTTCGAAGTTAGACGGCTGCTTTTCAGCATTCTTTGCGCCGTTCGCCCAGGCAGCCGTATGCCCACCCCGACTAATTGCTTCGTTTGGAAGACGGGTTGCTTGCTTCGGGCAGCTAATTGCTTCGCACGGCAGGCTGGTTGCTTGCTTCGGGCAGGTGGCTGCTTCGTACTGCCGCTGATTGCTTCCTATCAAGCCATTATTGCTTACTTGCCCACTGACAAACTTGCAATCCATATAAAAAACCTTCCGGCAGGTGCCGGAAGATCATCATTTTGCAAATAGCGATTTCAGTTTGCCGAAAAAGCCGGGTCTTCCTGTATCGAGCGACATGAGCGGCACCGATTCGCCGAGGATGCGCCTCGCGATGTTGCGGTAGCCGATCGCGGCCGGGTTGGACGGATCCATGACGACAGGCTCCCCTTTGTTGGAGGAGGCGATGACGTTTTCGTCGTCCAGCACGATGCCGAGCAGGTCGATAGACAGATGGGTCGTGATTTCATTTACATCTAAAGCGTCGCCTTTGCTTACAAGCTGGCTCTTGATGCGGTTGATGATCAGTTTCGGCGGCTCGATATCTTCCGCTTCGAGCAGCCCGATGATCCGGTCGGCGTCGCGGACGGCTGAGATTTCAGGCGTCGTGACGACGATCGCACGGTCCGCGCCTGCGACCGCATTTTTATAGCCCTGTTCGATTCCTGCCGGGCAGTCGATCAGAATATAATCGTATTCCCGTTTCAGTTCCGTGACCAGCTGCTTCATTTCTTCAGGCGAGATGGCGTTCTTATCGGTTGTCTGGGCGGCCGGCAATAAATAGAGGCCGTCTTCAAACCGCTTGTCCTTCACGAGCGCCTGGTGTATTTTACAGCGGCCTTTGATGACATCGACGAGATCATAGATGATGCGGTTTTCGAGACCGAGGATGACATCCAGGTTCCGTAGGCCGATATCCGTATCCACGAGGCACACTTTTTTGCCTTGCAGGGCCAGAGCGGTGCCAAGGTTCGCAGATGTTGTCGTCTTCCCGACACCGCCTTTACCAGATGTTATAACTATTGCTTCCCCCACATCAGCTTCCTCCTTTGAAAGTCGACAGATTAGGCCTTATGATCCGCAGTTCCTGCAAACGGTCGATCGCGATGAAGCCGTTCGAATGGAGATAGGCACATTCCATTTCAGGCTGTTCCGAAAGGATTGTCAGTTCGTCAGTCATCGTTTCCATCTGATCGGCAATGATGAGATGCGTCGCTTCAAGCCACGAGGCCGCGATGACCGCGTCCTTATTACCGTTCGCGCCGGCATGCGCCATGCCTTTCAGCCGGCCCAGCACATAGATGCTGCCTGCAGCGAGCACTTTGCCGTTCGGATTCACATCGCCGATCACGACGAGGTCGCCTTCCGCTTCGATCACTTGTCCCGAGCGGACGATTCCTATGTACGTCTCCGACTGCCTTTCGACAATCCTCCGGTTGCATTCATCGACCGAGATGACGTCACTCTGTACTTTAGAAACGCGGAGATGTGGAGATTCCTGGACGATGGCCATGATCTCCTTCAATTCCTCGTCCGAACAATACCGGTTCCCCGTGTGCAATTTCACTTCCGCCACACCATCCAAATTGTTCTCGCTCACTTTACGTCTGAGCTCCTCGATCATTTCCGAATATGCGCATTTATCGTCAAGCCGGAGGACAAGGCCGTCTTTTGTCCCTTTTATCGTTACATACTGTTGTTTCGTAGTCATTTCCGTCCCCCACAGTTTGTTGTTATGATCCGGCCTGTTCTTCAAGTCCGATTCGGGTCATCACATTTTTAAACAGCCACCCGAACATTCCGATATAGACGCTGTTTGCGATTGTCGTCGGTACGAGCCTTCTGGCGATGAACTCCTCCAGCCCAATTGATGTCAAAGCTATGAGACTGGCAAAGAAATACGATAGCAATTCCAGAATAATAATCAGAACTACAGATAAAAACATCACGGTGGCGATATGGCGATGGATCTGGCGTATGAGCAGCGCACCGAGATAGCAGACCAGCGGATATAAAAACGTATATACTCCAATAATATCAATATGATACATATCATACAAGAGACCAAGTACGAAACCGATCACGATTGCCCGTTTCCGGTTGTAATAAACAGCTGTGAAAATAAGATACACGATGACAAAACGCGGAACTAGCACATATTCAAGCCCTTTGACCTCAATCGGCGAGAAGAGGCTGAATACAGGCTCGAGGAAAAATAAAATAAGTGCAATGAGAGGGATGATGAACCGTTTCATGATTCATCCTCCCCCTCTTCCTCTTCGTCAGCTGAATTTGCCGGATTGGATGAATCCGTCCCAGTCTTGTCCATAACCGAGTTCCGTTTTGCAATCATGACATGGTCAAGCAGAGAGAAATCCGCAGCTGGCCGGATGTATGCCAGTTTCGTCAGTCCATAATCATCCGTCGACACTTCCGTCACTTCGCCGATATAAAGGCCTTTCGGGAATATGCCGCCGAGTCCTGATGACTGCACCTTTGTTCCTTCCTTCACATCAAAGCTCGAATCGATCCGTTTCATGATCAATTCGCGGCGCTCCGTGTCATAGCCTTCAATCAGTCCGAAGATCGATGTATCGCCAGGAATGACAGCAGCCACCCGGAAATTCCGGTTCTCTGTCGACAGCAGTTCGACCGTCGACGTCGTTTTTGTTACAAGGACCACTTTCCCGATCAGGCCGTCCGCCGTCATAACCGCCATATTGAGTTCGACACCACTCGTCGACCCTTTATCGACAATGATCTTCTCTTCCCATTGATCGGGATTCCGCGAGATGACGGTCGCATGGATCGGGTTGTAACTTCTGAGGTCATCCACCTTGCCAAGTTCGTTCCGGAGCCTCTTATTCTCCGCCTGGAGGTCAGTGAGCTGCGATTTGTTCGCCGCGTATTCTTGCAATCTAGATTTCAGTTGTTTGTTCTCTTCATATGTATTGAGTATCCCGTCAACTCTGTCGATCATCCCTGTAATGGAATGCGCCGGCTTCGAAAACAGTGACTGTCCGAAGCCGACGACATCTTTCACGATCTGTTCAGGGATGTTGGCATGCTGCCGATCCTTCAAGGAGAATGAAATCAATGCCACAAGCACGATGACGCCCACAAGCAGTAATATCAATCGTTTATTCGAAAAAAAGCGCGGCATTGCAACTATCCTCCCCTATTACCTAGCTTGCATCTTCTTGATGACGTCGATGTTGTCGAGCGCCTTGCCTGTCCCGATCGCTACGCAATCAAGCGGATCTTCCGCAATGAATACAGGCATATTCGTCTCGTCGGAGATGACTTTGTCGAGGTTTGCGAGCAGTGCGCCGCCCCCAGTAAGGACGATTCCCCGCTCCATGACGTCCGCGGACAGTTCCGGCGGAGTCGCTTCGAGAGTCTTCTTGACGCCTTCGATGATCTGAGCGATCGATTCGCGGAGCGCTTCGACGATTTCATCCGAATTCACTTCAAGTGTCTTCGGAAGACCTGTCAATAAGTCACGGCCACGGATTTCCATCTTCTCCGCCTTGTTCGAAACACGTGCGGAGCCGATTTCAATCTTGATCGCTTCGGCTGTCCGTTCACCGATCGTCAGGTTGTATGTCTTGCGTATGTAACTGATGATTGCGCCATCCATCGAGTCCCCGCCGACGCGGATCGATTCGCTCGTCACGATGCCGCCGAGGGAGATGACTGCGACTTCTGTCGTACCACCACCTATATCGACGACCATGCTGCCCGTAGGTTCCCAAACTGGCAGATTTGCACCGATCGCAGCAGCAAACGGCTCTTCGATCGTGAACGCGTCTTTCGCTCCCGCCTGTCGCGCCGCATCGATGACTGCACGCTGTTCGACGGATGTGATGCCATATGGTACGCAAATCATGACATTCGGCTTCTTCCACGCGCTGCCCGCCGCTTTTGTCGCTTCTTTCATGTAATGTTCGATCATTGCAGTTGTCGTCTCAAAATCCGCGATGACGCCGTCTTTCATCGGACGAGTTGCGATGATGCTGCCCGGCGTACGGCCGATCATGTTCTTCGCTGCACTTCCGACCGCGACGATATCATTCGTCACCGTATTCTTCGCTACAACGGACGGTTCCCTGAGCACGATCCCTTTCCCTTTGATGAATACCAATGTATTAGCTGTGCCGAGGTCGATCCCGACATCTCTTGATCCTATTCCAAACACATACGTTCTTCCTTTCTGCACGACCGTTAGCTAGGTCTTGTTGAAATCATAACTCACATTATAACGGATAGCAGATCAAAATCACAGTGTCACATATACCCTTTCTCTTTTAGGCTGATGAAACGATGGTCACCAATGATGACATGGTCGAGCACTTCGATGCCGATGATGGATCCCGCTTCGACCAACCGGCGCGTCACTTCGATGTCCTCAGGAGACGGCGAAGGGTTGCCGGACGGATGATTATGCGCACAAATGATGGACGCCGCAGACCGTTTCACCGCCTCGCGGAAAATCTCCCGAGGATGGACGATCGACGAATTCAGGCTCCCAATAAATACCGTCTGTTTATGCAGGACTTCGTTTTTCACGTTCAGAAAGAGTGCGACGAAATGCTCCTGGGCCAAAGAGGACATATCCGTCATCAAGTACGCGGCGGCGTCTTCCGGTGAGCGGATCGCATATCTGCCTTCGGAATGCTGGCGATAGAGCCGCTTGCCGATTTCGACAGCTGCCAGCACTTGGACCGCTTTCGCTTGTCCGACCCCTTTGACGGATGTCATCTCCTCGATTGTCGCGTCCTTCAGGTCCTGGATCTTATCGAACGATTTCAGGATACGGTTCGCCAGCATCAAGACAGACTCCTCTTTCGTCCCCGTCCGCAGCAGTATGGCAATCAGTTCCTGGTTCGACAGGCTGCCCGCCCCCTGGCGGATGAGCCGCTCACGAGGCCTGTCCGCTTGATGGACATCCCGGATCATCATCTGCGGCTTCGTTGTAACCGTCAATTCAAGCCTCACCCGCTTTCAAGGTGATGAGACCGAGCTTGCGAAGGCGGGAAGCGAGCTCCGCAACAGGCAGGCCGACGACATTGTAGTAATCGCCTTCAATTTTATCGACAAGCAGCGCGCCAGCTGTCTGGATGCCGTATGCCCCTGCCTTGTCCATCGGATCTCCGGTAGCGACGTAGGCCTTGATCAATTCGTCATCAGGCTTTCGGAAGAACACTTTGGTTTCTACGGCAAACGAGTCTGTTTTCCCTTCGTGGATGACCGCAACCCCCGTATAGACGGAATGTGACGCGCCTGAGAAATGGGAAAGGGTATCAATCGCCTTCTGGGCATCTTTCGGCTTATGGAAAATACGGCCGTCCTTCACGACAATCGTATCTGCCCCGATCACAACAGAATCTTCTCTGCCGCTTGCGACCGCCTCCGCTTTCGCGCGTGCCAGCTTTTCTGCGAATGCCCCAAAGTCATCTCCCGGCAGCCCGATGTCCTCGTCAATATCACTTGGCAGGATGCTGAATTCAAAGCCGAGCGTCTCGAGCAGTTCCTTCCTCCTTGGTGAAGATGACGCTAAGATGAATGGAAAAATTGATTCAAAAAACATATGCATGACCTCCTTCCCCACATCATACGCCAGAAGGGAAGGAATGAAAATTGTCATGAAAACGCGATAACGCCGATTTAATATGGTTTCCGCATTTAAAATGAGATTATCGCACAGTCATCCTCGTGTGAATAATATGATAACAGATGCAGGCGGATCAGCTGCAGATCATTGGTAAACGCCATGACAGCAGCGATGTTGCGCGCGAACTCGGCCGCTTTTGTATCTCCTGCGGCGGCTTTTCCGCCAGTCGCCAAATCTTTAATTTTACCCGCGTCCGTCTCCTTCAGCAGCTCGGCCAGTTTTCCAGAGCCAGGTGCATTACAAGCGCCCGCCGCCACTTTGAACGGCTTGCGGAACGTATCCTGCGCTGCGTCCGCATCGATTTCCGACTCTTTCAGGCCAATCGCACTCCAGACATAATACTGGCTGCCGGCCTGGATGACCGCCGCCTTCGCAAGCGCCGGGTCTTGGGCGATGAAACCGGACGCCGATTCCGCTGAGGAAAAGACGCCATGCTGCTTGGCGTAAAGCGTCAGCGTTTCACCGGTCCCTCCGCCTCCACCGCTCCCATCCGCTTTTGCTTCGACAGGAGGCGGACCTTGCGCCGCGACTTCCTCGCCCGCGGTCTCCTTGTCCTTTCCCTTGCCCGCCATCGTTAGGACAAATCCGACAACAGCGACTGCAGCGACCCCTATAATGACGCCATGCAGAACCGCCATGAGTACGGTTATTCTCGAATAACGCTTCTTAAAATTCATGCCCGTCCACCCCGTTTTTACATACCATATCAAACGGCATATGAAAAAGAACAAGACATGTGTCGTCTTGTCCTTGAAAACTTATCGAGCATTTACAAGAGGTTCACGTACCAATCGACAAGATCGGCCCCGAAAAAATAGGAAATGACCGCACCTAGCGCTATCGCTGGCCCAAACGGCACCGGCGTCTTCCGCCCTTTACCGGACTTTTTCAAAACGAGGACCCCGATAACGGAACCAATCAAAGCGGCGAGGAACAGTGTCAAGAGTGTATGTACCGTACCGATTGCGAAACCGATCGCCAGAAACAGCTTGATATCTCCGCCGCCCATGCCGCCTTTCGACAACACTGCAATCAGGAATAAAATACTGAAGCCTACCGCGCCGCCAAGCACGCTGTCCCACCAAGGATCCAGCGGAATGAAAAAGCGGGCGACTAGGAATACCGCTGCGAACGGCAATGTAATCTTGTCGGGGATGATCATATAGGCTAGGTCCGAAACAGTAATAATGACGAGCATCGACATGAGCAGGATCGCGACAAGCAGTTCGGCGCTCCAGCTGAAATGATAGAACGAAAACGCAAACAGCACGCCGGTGATCAGCTCCATCAGCGGATAGACCGCACTGATCCGGCTCCCGCACCCGCGGCACTTGCCGCGGAGAAACACGTACGACAGCACAGGAACCAAGTCAAGGACGCCAAGCCGCCTTCCGCAGTTCGTGCAATGCGAAGGCGGATGGACGATCGACTCCTTCTTCGGCAGCCGCAGGCCGACGACGTTGAAGAAGGAGCCGAAGAGGAGGCCGTAGAGGAAGAAGAGGATGACATAGACGGTGGTCAATCTTCATTCCCCTCCCCAATGCCAGCCGAAGAGTTGAACGGAGTTGGATCGTCTTTCTCTGCAGGTCTCGGCGGATCGACTTTAGGGGCCTCGTCAGCAAGATCCGTTAAATCCGGACGGTAGAGGGCATGAAAACGGACGGCCAGTTTCAGGGTCCGGTCCTCATCTTCTAATACCGTCTGCAGCTCTTCGGGCACTTCAAATTCAAGCGCGTCGACAATGAAGATCCGTTCCATCGATTCAATTTCTTCTATAAACCGGTCAAGCTGTGCATAGTTGCCTGCATGAAGCTTCACTTCCGTCACGACCGACTGCATGGGGCCGGCTTCTTCAGATGGCGGATCGATGACTAATGCCTCCCGCTCAAAATTCACTTCCTCAACAATCGTCCCTGATTTCACCTCTGCCTTATTCACTTGCAGCAGAATCAGATCATCCAGTGGTTTTACGGGAACTTTTTGCTGAAGCGGCCGGGAGCTGGACGTAGCGGATGTCTCGATTTTCGCCTGTTGCTTCTCCAGTGCAAATAGCACGTTCCGCTCATTCGTCATTGTGCTGAGGGCATTTTCATTTGCATCTTTAGCAGGTGTGTATATACGGAAATAGGAATAGAGGGAAAGTGCAATAAAGAAAACAGCGGCAAGTGCGACCAAAGCCTGCTCTTTCTGCCGTTTCGAGAACCTACTCATCCGCACCCTCCCCTTCGTCCGTCAATTCTTCGCCAGCAGGCATCGTATCAAGCGGCTCGCCTGTATTTTCAATTTCAGCAGATCGACTATCGGCGAATTCGATTACATATGTAGCTTCATATCTCGGTATCTCGTAAGAGTGTAGTTTTCCATCATCCGACTCGAGCGGTACAGCTACGACCGACTCCAGTGCGGCGGAAGTGACCGACTCGCTTGCAAGCAGACGCGCCAGATAGAAAGAGGCCTCCTGCTTATCATCGAACTGGATCATGACCGTTGCGTTATGGGGCTGTTCGAATTCGAACTCCTGGAAAAAGCCGCGTTCCGGAAGCAATGCCACCATATCGCGGATGAGCGGCAGCGTCTCGTACCGATTCGCTTCGGCAAACTGGACAGTTGCGGCAAGATCCGTCCGCTGTCCAATCATTCCGGTGGGCCGCTCATCCTGAAGGGCTTGCTGTTCCTCTTGAAGCGTAATGATCTGCTTGTCCAGCTGCTCGGTGTCCGCCTCAAGCCGGCCTGCAAGCATCGAGAAAATGAGATAGACAAGCAAGGCGCCTGCCAGAATGGCGATAGCACCGACGACAAGCTGCGACCGTTCCCTTTCTCTTTCAGGCAATAAGTTAATATCGACTAACATCAGCGCACCTCTTTCAGCGCGAGGCCTAATGTGCGATGGAAGCGGGCAGGAAGCGGCTGGCCGTCAGAAAGCGTCAAAGGCGTCTCGCTAAAGCTATTTGCCTGAACGCTAAAACGCTCTCGGGCAAGCGCCAGCAGCCCATCCATCCGGCCGTACTCGCCATTTATCAGCAAATGCGTGATTGACGCAGCGCCATTCAGCATATTGTACCGATAAAAATTCATCAGTTTCTCAAGCTCCATGACGATGGAAGAAGGAGTAATGGCAGGAGCTCCTTCCTCCTCAGTGCCGATGACAGACAAATCTGCGGTCTGCTCAAGATCCACCGGGCGCACGAAAAGCGGATAATGATCGTGGAAAATAGAGACAGTCATCTTCCCCGCGCCGAGATCCACGAGCATCACATGTTCAGAGCCGTCATACTGATAAAGCCGGTGCGCCAGGCGATACAGCGCAAGCGGGCTGATATCACAGACCGCCGGCTTTAGCTTGGCCGCCTCCAGTACATTCTCGTAAACATTCAGGACGCTCTCTTTTGATGCAATTAAAATAGCCTCGTTCGTCTCTGTTGACGGTGTATAAGGAACGACATCGAACACCGGATCATCAAACGGCAAATAAATCGTCGAACCGATTTCAATGAAGAAATGGCTTTTCAGTTCATCAAGTTCCACATCATTCGGATACGCCACTTTCCGGATGAGCACATATGTATCAGGGGAGAGGAACCTCACGTCACGCTTTGCGATGCCCCACTCTTTCACAAAGCCTTCCAGCAGGACAGTGAGCGTTTCGGCATCGACAATCTTCCCCTCGACAATCGTGTTCGGGGGAACCAGCACCTCCTCCGCCTGTTCGATGACGAGAGGATCTGCTGATTTCAGTTTTATGTATCGGATGGCCTCTTCATCAATCGTCAGCGAGACCGTTTTGGGACGTCGCGAAAAAATGGACATTGTGTCAGCTCCTGAGGGAAATTGAAAGTTAGTAGGTTGATAGTATGAGTATAGCAAATGGGGAGGGATGGGGAAAGGGATGGGGAATAAATTCTAATGTTTGACTCTACAGACATATCTCTACTTCATAGATCCAATAGAAGTATTACCAGGAAAGTGTCATAAGTTATAGTTATTTAGATAAAACAAACAGATATACTAGTTTTATAGAAACCAAGATGAATTCACTTATAAGTACTTGCAATAATACCTACTGAACGCCCTACATAAAGCATTAAAGGAATGATGTTATCTTTATTGACAACATCATTCCTTTATTTTATCTTGTTACGTCCACTTTTCCTGAAGTTCCTTTTGAACCAGCTGCATTAATATCTGCTATTGAAGCAGCAGTATATTTGACTGTTTTTCCAGTCTTCCAAGTTGCATCACCGGTAATTGTATTGCCACCCGAAACCTTGTTAACTGTTGCCGTACCTTTAAAAGTTCCAGAATCATCGATATATTTTTCAGTCTTTAAGTCTGCAAGTGAAACTGATTCCTTATCAGGATTATCAGCAAAATACAAATTTCCGGCTGAAATTATATTTTGTGCATCTGCATTTGCTGCTTTTATTCTTGTATTGTCAATAATTCCTCCAATCGAAGGTACCGCAATCGCAGCAATAATCCCCAAAATAACAATAACCGCCAAGAGCTCAACAAGCGTTAAGCCTTTTTCGTTCTTCAAACGCTTCTGCAAAAATTTCTTCATTCTAACTTCCTCCTTTGAAAGATCAGTTCTAGTATATATTCAGCATACCAAATTCCTATTCTAATTAAAACTATTATCCTATGTTTCTTTCTAACTCTTTTTCATAGTCTTACAAGTTATCAATCTGTGTAAAAATACTAAACATCGGCAGTAAAATGGACAAGACTATAGTCCCGACTATTCCCGCCAGTAAAACAATCATCAATGGTTCAATCAACGCTTTCAGCCTGTCTGTTGCTGCGTCGACTTCTTTCTCATAAAAATCCGCGACTTTTGCCAACATTGTATCGAGAGATCCGGTCTGTTCTCCGATCGCAATCATATGCGGAATCAATGGCGGGAATGCCCAGTGGCCGAGCATCGGTTCTGTTAGCGACCCGCCACGCTGCAAGGTTTCCCTTGACTGGGCGATGACGCGGGAAATGACTTCGTTCTCGACAATCCGCTCCGTCATTGCTAGAGACTGCAAGATTGGCACGGAACTAGAGAACAACGAACTAAGCGTCCGCGTCAACGTAGCAAGTGAAGATTTCTTCATGATATCCCCGAAGATTGGCAGCCGCAATAGGAATGTATCGAGTAGGAACTTTCCGTTTGGGTTCGCCCTCATCATGGCGATTGCAACAAAAATGGCAGCCGCAAACAAGATGAACAAGTACCAGTAGTCGACCATGAAGTCACTTGCCTTCAATACAAATTGAGTCAGCCATGGAAGTTCCCCGCCGACACTCGCAAACAGGTCGACGAACATTGGTACAACGAATGTAAGCAGGAAAATGACGACGCCAATTGCGACAATGCCGACAACGATCGGATATGACAAAGCAGACAGCACTTTCTGCTTCGTCCGGTGTGCTTTCTCATAATGGTCCGCAAGCCGGTCAAGCGAGTCATCGACGGTTCCTGACATCTCCCCCGCTTCAATCATATTGATGACAAGCGGTTCAAACGCTTTCGGATGCTTTGCAAGCGCTGCAGACAAGGATCCTCCGCCCCGCAAATCATCTCCGATCGAGACAAGGATTTTTTGAAACATCTTCCCCTCTACTTGCAGGGATAAGATGCGGATCGATTCTACGATTGTAACGCCGGCGCGGAGAAGCGTGGAGAACTGCCGAAGGAACATGATGAACTGTGCGCGCTTCACTGGTTTCCCGAGTTGAATATCTTTTGTCAATGCAGTTTCCGCAACTTCCTGCAAGTTCTTCACCCGGATCCCCTGGCTTTTTAGCTTGATGGCGGCTTCCCGCTTATTACCCGCCGTAATGATGCCCGTCCGTATTTGCTGTGCATCGCGACCTTCATATTTGAAACGTGCCATTAGGAATCATCACCTTCAAGATACGGCATGGCTACATCATAGGATATAATGCCTTGGTCAAGAAGCTGCTTCACTGACGTTGACATCATATGCATGCCCATCGCCCGATTCGTCTGGATGACATTCGAGATCTGATGCACTTTCTCTGAACGGATCAGATTGGCAATTGCCGGGTTATTGATCATCAGCTCTGTAGCTGCACGTCTCCCTTTCCTGTCTGCTGTCTGAAAGAGACGCTGGGACAGGACGGCGGTCAATACCCCAGCGAGCTGGACCCTTATCTGAGACTGCTGGCCATGCGGAAAGACATCGATGATCCGGTCAATCGTGGATGCCGCACTCCATGTATGCAAGGTTGCAAACACGAGATGGCCTGTTTCTGCTGCTGTAATGGCAGTAGAGATCGTTTCCAGATCCCGCATTTCACCGACCAGGATGACATCCGGGTCTTGCCTGAGCGACGCACGGAGCCCTGCAGCGAAGGAATCGGTATCAAACCCGACCTCCCGCTGATCGATGAGCGAAGTCCCATGCGAGTGGACGTACTCAATCGGGTCTTCCAAAGTGATAATATGCTTGCGCATCGTCTCGTTGATATACCTGAGCATCGCAGCAAGCGTCGTGGACTTACCGGAGCCGGTAGGACCTGTCACTAGAATGAGCCCTTGTGCGGTTCCAGCCAGCTGTTTAAGCGTACCCGGCATCTGCAGATCGTCTATCGACGGGATTTTCGTCGGTATTGTCCGGAATGCAATGGATACATCTCCGCGCTGCTGGAACGCATTGACGCGGAAACGCGAGACACCCGGCACCTCATAGGAATAGTCGATCTGCCCGCTTTCCTTGAACTCCTCGTACAGTTTCCCTGGCACGGTCATCTTAGCGACCATTCCCGTAAAATCACCGTCCACTTCTGCAGTCCCGTAGCGTTTTAAATCGCCATGAACACGAAACACCGGCGGCACGCCTACGGTCAAATGGATGTCCGATGCGCCAAGTTCAAATGCTTTTGTCAATAAACCATCGATTGTCTCTTCCATATCCTTACCCCTATTCCGTCAGTGAAACTCGTAAAACTTCCTCAGTTGTCGTGATGCCTTGTTTCACTTTTTCGAGACCGTCATCGATCAGGAAGACGGTGCCGTTTTGTATGGCGATCTCCCGCAATTGTGCAGGCGAACCGCCGTTATTGATCACTTCCCGCATGGCATCGGTCAAAATCAAGACTTCATGGATGGCGATCCGTCCCCGGTACCCGGTCATATTGCATACCGCGCAGCCCGGTCCGCGCACAACCGTTTCAATCGTTTTACCGCGCTTTGCAAAAATCTCTTTCTCCCGGTTCGACGCAGGCATCGGTCTTCCGCAGTCACGGCAAACCCGGCGGATCAGGCGCTGGGCGACAATCGCATTGACTGACGCAGTGACTAGAAACGGCTCGACGCCCATATCGAGAAGGCGCGTCACTGAAGCGATTGAATCATTCGTATGGATGGTGCTTAAGACGAGGTGGCCTGTAAGCGAGGCCCTGATCGCAATCTCGACCGTATCGCGGTCCCGGATTTCACCGACCATGACGATATCGGGATCCTGCCGCAAAATGGACCGCAATCCTGCCGCAAATGTAAGACCAACTTGTGGATTCACTTGGATTTGATTGATCCCTTCCAGCTGGTACTCTACAGGATCTTCGACTGTGATGATATTCACTTCTTCCTGATTCAGCTTGTTGAGCGCTGCGTATAGTGTCGAGGACTTACCCGAACCTGTCGGACCAGAAATCAGGACAATCCCATTCGGACGCTCGATTTCATGTAAAAACCGTTGCAGGTTCAAATCACTGAATCCAAGTTTCCCGAGGTCGTTCAGCGAACTGCTCAAGTCAAGAATACGCATGACAATCTTCTCTCCGAAAACTGTCGGAAGCGTGGAAACCCGGAGGTCGATCGGCCGAAAATCGATGTTCACTTTAATGCGTCCATCCTGCGGAACACGCTGCTCCGTGATATCAAGACGTGCCATGATTTTGATCCGCGCAGTCAGCATCGCCTGCATATGCTTCGGCAAATACCGCTCCGTATGCAGCATGCCATCAATCCTCAAACGGATGACGACCTGATGCTCCTGAGGGTCAATATGGATATCACTCGCTTTCTGGGTGATCGCGGAAGTCAGTATCTGGTTCACAAGCCGGACGATCGGCGAGTCCAGATCCGTCAATTCATCCTGCTGTTCCCGTGTATCCTCCGGCTGCTCGATCATAAAGTCTTCCAGCAATTCGTCCTCATAGTACTTGGAAATCGTCCGTAAAATATCGTCTTTTGAAGCAATGGCCGTCTCGATATGGAAGCCGGTGGATAAGCGCAAGTCGTCGATTGACAGATAATCCATCGGATCGGACATCGCAACAAACAGCCGATCTCCTTCTGCTTTCAGCGGAACAATCAGATTTCGCTTCGCGAATTCCTTAGGCACAATATTAAATAGCTTCGGATCGAACGGATAGCGGAACAAATTGACATGCGGAATGCCGAGCTGGAACTCGAGCACTTCGATCAACTGCTGTTCCGTAATATAGCCGCGCTGCAAAAGGGCATCCCCGAGTTTCTGTTCGCGCGGCTTTTCTGCAAGTGCCGTTCCGAGCTGTTCATCAGTAATAAGGCCCGCTTCTACAAGGAGGTCCCCCAGCCGTTTACGTTTGGTCGCCATCAGTCGATCACCAACCTTTTCTTCACTTTTTTATCGGCATTCCGCTTTTATCATAGATCGGCGCTTTATCAGCATCAGTGCCTGTATTTTCTGTGCCGGTGTTAGCATCATTACTTGAACCTACACCAGACGAACTGCCGGCCGAAGTTGACCCTTGTCCATCTGCTTCATTCGCGTTATCGTCATTTCCGCTTACTCCATCACCAGTTGCAGCTGGTGGAGCCGTAACCCCTGGGTCCATTGCGGAACCGTCGTCATCATTAGGATTGTTATTCGGATCTAGCGATGATCCTTGCGAAGAGTCGCTGCTTCGTTCGTCTTGCAGCGGATGCAATTCTATGCGCGGCATAGGAGCATAAAAATCTTTTGATATCGATTCAGTGTCAACAATTGACCCCTTTTCCAGTACATAGCGCTGGACAATCGCCTCCAGCCCGTCTTGTCCTTGTTCTTTCACATTGACTTGGCCAGTTCCGATAAAGGCGCTGAACTGTTTCACTGTCCTTGCCGGGAAGGTATCCAATCGCTCAATATACGGTTCATACGTATGGATGAACGGCAGGCCTTCAATCGAAATATGCAATTTACCTCCAGATACGTCAGCATGCAACGTATAAACAGCTTTATTTGGATTCCTGTAAGAAAAACCTATACCAACCCGACGATTGACCGCCGCCTCAAAACCCGGATCGATTCCAAGAGGAAGTTCATTGCTGATCGCCCGCTCTTCAATAACGAAATTAGTCTGCAGGACAGCTCTGTAAAGCCCTGAAGCAAGCACGGTCAGTTCCTCGTCTGTCATCTGAGCCAGAATCCCCTCGTCAAGAACGTTGGTTAACGAGAATAGTTGATGAGCATCAATCCGCCAGCCGTCCAAGACATGAGCAGCTTCTGCCAATGCTGCAGATAAGCCGTCAACAGGTATGATAGACTCTGCCACAACCTCTTTCCTTTGATCTGCAGCGATTATATAATCAGTCAGATGAACAACTTGGGGAAACACACCACTCTGCATCTCTTTCTCAATGCCCTCTTTAATAGATAGGATGGAAGTGTCTGAGAGCATGAGCGGGTCAAACTGCTGGTCGATCAGCATTTCAAGGCCTTCCGGAGATATAGTCGCGTATAATGGATTTTCCTTACCAGACTCTGCTTCTTCTATAGTTTTTTCTACATTGAATGCAACGATTTCTTTTGGTACTTTTATTGCTTTATCTAAGTAAGCGATTTGCAAATCCAGCTCATCATGTAATGCCGTGACATCACTGGCCAGCTTTTCTTTTGCTTCATTGGCAGTCAATCCAGAAACATCATACGGGCCTGCCAGCGTGTGATGTTGAAAACTTCTCTTAAAACGAAAATCAGCCGCAAAAGTAACAGTCGATAAAAATAATAATATTATTGCCAAAGAGGTAGTAATCAGTATTATTCTCTTCATGCTCATCCCCGCTTCTTAATAGACTTAATTAAAGTTTAATAGTCCACTTGAACAGATGGTCCTTTCCAATCAAATTCAGTTGCAGACTGAATATTAGACCCGCATTTCTCTTTCCATTTTTCTTTATCAATTAACGTAACATTCTTGTTATTTACCCCATTTCCTTTGATTGTATATATTACACTTGTCGAGTCTTTTTCTATTGATTTAACAGCGAGATTACCACCAACACATACCCGACTGTTAGACCTTATTTTAAGTTTTTCAGCATTTAAATCACCTGCTACTATCAGGTTTAACTTATCATTTTGCTCAATCTCCTTTGAAGAAAAGTTACCATTAGCTACTATCGTTAGATTGTTATTCTGTTTAATTTGTTCTGATTCAAATTTGCCATTAACTTCGACTTTCATATTGCTGTTTTGCTGGATTTGTTTGGATTTAAACTCTCCGCCAACCTTAATATTATTTACTCCTTTATTTTGTTGTATTTGCTCAGAACTGAAGTTGCCTTTTGATGTTATCTTCAAATTAGTGTTTTGTTCGATCTGTTTGGACTTGAAATTTGCTCCTGCTTCGATTGTGATGAATCCTTTATTCTGCTGTATTTGCTCAGATTCAAAGTTTCCATTGGTTTTTATGTTTGTATTATTATTTTGTTGTATTTGCTTTGTTTTAATGTCGTCAAGCGCGGTAATACTGAGATACATGGTATTTTGAGTTATTTGTTCAGAGTTAAAGTCCTCATTCGTATGAATGCTCACTCCTTTATTTTGTTGTATTTGTTTAGAGATAAGCTTTCCTCCCGCCAAGATATTAACAGATCCGTTACTGCTAATTTGTTCTGAAGTAAAAGTTCCTAAAGAGTTTAGACTAATACTTTGATAATTTTGCTGTAATTGTTTCGACTGGAAGTTGAAATTACTGGATATTGAAACATAATTATTTTGCTGTATCTGTTCACCAACAAAATTCGAACTTAAACACTTAATATCTACATTATTCATTTGTTGGTATTGTTTGTTCTTCGCACAGTTGCTGTTTTCTTTCACTTGAGGCACAGATATCTTATCTACGGGAGTAAAATTAATAATTGGTTCATCATCAACTGTTGTTCCGTTTCCCTTAGGTTTAAGCATGTCAGGAATAAATAATAACAAATTCATATCCAGATAGGAATTGACGTTATTTTTATACATTCCGACAATTGAACCACTAATTTTAATGTAAAGCTCGTCTGAAGTATAAAAGTTAGATATTGACATTTTTTTTTCAACATTAAATAAAGCATTTGGTGACGACGTATTAACTGTGTTTAGCTCTTGTAGTATTTGTTTATATACCTGTCCTCTATAATAGTCCGCTCTTTCCTTAATTGCTTTTTCTTTATCTTTCTTTGTTTTGTCGTTGAGAATACTTGTCCTTTCTTCTGTGAATTTCCTGAATTCTTCATCCCATATTGCTTGTCTTACACTCAGGAAGTGATTGTTATATAAGTTCGTGTAATAGTCAACTCCCATTTCAGCTAGCATCACGGATACCTGTTTACGGTCAACTTTTATTTCTTGTTTAGCATTACTTAAGGACCCCCTAACAAATACAGATGTGATTACTAGTATGAAAACAATCAAGAAAAGTACAATTAGCAATGCATAACCTCTCTCATTTTTTTTAACATACATCGGAATCACCTCTCATTCATAATTCGCTCGTCATATCTTGAAATAGTTGTATCAACTTCAACATTGGCTTTAGTACCTGACCTAGATGTTATTCGTACAGTCAATGGGTAAGAGGGAAGATAAGCACTTTTCTTATTGGCGTCTCCTTCAATCCATTTTGTATAAATTTTACCAGTGTTGACCGAAAGAGTATATATGTATTCGTCGCTTTCATAGTGTGATATTGTTTTTCTTGTCTCACATTCTATAATTCTCCATCTTCCATTTCCTTCATCTTTTACTTCATAGCATATATAATCTCCTCTGTGAATGCGCTGCAAATCAGTAATAATAAAGTTCGCCTCTTGCTGCATGTGTAATTTTCTTGTTTCGACTATATTGTATTTCATACTAACTGCAACTGTTGTCCAGATAAGAAGGATGACTAAAGAAGACAAAACCAGTGCGGCTAATACCTCTATTAAAGTCATGCCGGATTCTTTTTTTGACATGCTCTTTCCTCGATCCCTTCTTATTTGTCTTAATCATGCACATAGCCAAATGTTTCACTTATAGGGACTTTATTATCAACAGCATCAAAGACTTGAATGTGAACTTGATGCAAAGTGGTTTGTTCGGGCGCATCAGCGAGTGGGTATAAGTCGGGTTTAGTTACGTAATCTAACTTAACGTTGTACTTTTCCTTTTGGTCTTTATCCAAAACCTCATAGTAAATTGTACATATTCCATCTTTCTCCTTGCACTCTTCGGGAAGAGAATTGCCCCTTATTCTCTCTAGTATATTTCTTGCCTCATTCATAGAGTCTAGTTTACTTTCTGTTCTTGTATTAAAACTCGTCATCTGCGGAAAAACCGTCATAAAACCAACGAAAACGATTCCCAAAATAACCAAAGCTGCAAGGATTTCTACAAGAGTCAGCCCCTGTTCGTTTTTTAATGTCACTATATGACTATTCACGACTCTTGTCACCTCCTCGCCTCTCATTTTATTCTCAATTCTATCATTCTTATTACGAATAGCATAGAAATGTATTGTGACGATTCAACTATTATTCAAAGAGTATTAAAAAAGACTGGCAGCCGCCAGCCTTTATTGCGCAAGATATATCTGTTCTTCCCCATACACCCCAACCCGATTCCGTCCAGCCTGTTTCCCTCCGATATAAAGCGCACGGTCTGCATTACGAAGTACATCTTTTGGATTTTCCGTATCTTCCGGCACCGAAGCGACACCTGCACTGATGGTCATGCGCACATCGATCGGCTCCCGCTTGTCGCCGAGGTCAGGAATTACACGGAACAGAGTCCCTTCCACCTCTTTCCGGATATCTTCCGCCATTTTGAATGCCTGATTTTTGTCCATACCGGGCAGCAGGAGAACAAACTCTTCTCCACCATATCGCGCTAATGTCATATCATGTTTTGCATATTTCCGAAGGAGGCCCGCAAAGGCGCAAAGCAGATCGTTGCCGCTTTGATGGCCGTATGTGTCGTTAATCGACTTGAAATGGTCGATGTCCATCATGATGGCAGCTAAAGTGCATATGTCTTGTTTTTTAAATCTAGTGGTCTCTTTTTCAATTTGTCTTTCTAGATATCGGAAATTATGGAGACCTGTAAGTCCGCAACGCTCGCTCTTTTCAATCGTCTTTTCATAGTATTTCGCCTTGTCGATTGCGGCGGTTACATACCCGCCTAATAGCTCTGCCGTTTTCAAGTGTAATTCGGTGAATGTATATTTTTCATCCGACGTTAGGAAAAGGAATCCTTCTGTCGTAGTTCCCCGCTTTAGCGGAACAGTCATCACGCTTTGGGTGGACAAGGAAAAAGTATAGCCCTTTAGAAGCTCAATGCTTTTGCGATGTGAATAAACATTCGCCGACTCGCTGTCAATTCCATCATTTTCTGACCAATTCACAGGGAAATTAAAACAGGATGGTTCCTTGACAGCTACCCCGCCTTCCACGGCTTTCAATAGGACAAGTTCTTGTCCTCCGGCTCGTAAATCCACGATATAGGCATTCGTGTACGGAATCGCTGTTCCAAGTTTCTTAATGAACGCATCCAGCACATCACGTACCAATAAGTTTCCTGCCAATTGATGGCCAATTGCAGTTCCTGAGGTGAGGACATCGTTCAATCTTTCCTCTTTCACGAACTTGCGCGTGGCGAGCAGAACGAGGATGAACGGGATGCCGATCAGAAAGAACGTTTTGTTTTGCAGCGGTTCTACTAGGAAACAAAGGATAATGGCGAATGGGAGCAGCAATATGGTGATCCAGTAGTCCTTCAGGAATGAATCTCCGAAACCGATCGGCTTGTGATTGATGAATTTGAAATAGCCTAGCAATAAAAGATTGTTTACTATCGAATAGACAGAGGCATACACAAAGCCTAAGGCGACAAGCTTTCCGACGCTCTGTTCCATCAAGGTACCGCCAAGAAAGTAATAAGCTGAGGCGCTTGTGACGGAAACGATGGCAAATATCAATGAGTTTGAAGCGAACCTTGTCAATTTAGCAGAGGAAGATTTGTCGCTGAATAATATTAGCAACATCCCCAGCTGGATGAACAACATTTCTACAATTGTTCCATAATGGAAGAATACATAGAAGAGCACCCAGCGTTCAAGCGTCAACGAGACACTGCTCATACGGATCGGCATCGCCATAATCACTGCAAAAATAATAAGATTGATTGTAAGATCGATAGGTTTTAAGGCCCCAACCGGAAAATATGTTATCGCAATATAAAGGAGCGCAGGAACAAGCAACATCCAAGCAGCCAATATCGTTAATTTTTGCCCTTTTGAGAGCTTCATTCCCACCCCTCCTTATCTGATGTATTCAGCGACACGATCCCTTCCTGCCTGCTTTGCTCCAATGTAGAGAGCTCGGTCTGCGTTCCTGAGCAGCGTCATCGCTTCATCGGTATCATCCGGTGCTGTTGAGACGCCGATGCTCGAAGTGATATAGGCGTCAATCTGTTTCAACTGTCCGTCCAAATCAGGCAGAATGGAAAATGGTGTCCGCCTGATCAGTTTCCGCATTTTCTCAGCAAAGTCGAGAGCTTTGTCCTTTGTGAAACCAGGCAGCAGAAACAGGAACTCCTCTCCTCCATAGCGTCCTACTGTCGCCCCTTCCGGCAACGCTTTTTCGAGCAGCTTTGCAAAAGAAGCGAGGATATCATTGCCGCTCTGATGGCCGTATGAGTCGTTCACCTTCTTAAAGTGATCGATATCCAGCATGACCACTGAAAGTGTATCCGTGTGCCCCTCAAGCACTTTCTCCATCTCGGAAACAAGCCGTTCTTCAAGAAACTTATAATTATACAGCTTAGTAAGTGCACATTTCTCGCTCTTCATGATTGCATCCTTCATAAGGCTTGCCTTTGTGAGTGAGACAATGAAATAAGAGCTGAGCATATCAAGGATTTTCAACTGGTACTCTTTGAATGCGTTTCTTCTTTTCGCACCGAGCAATAGTACGAATGCAACTTCCGCATTCTGTTCGATTGGAATGCAAAGGATGCTTTCTACTTCAGCTTGGGCCCCTGGTAAGCTTACCTTGCCCCATTCCTGGCGATTGTTGAACAGTATTGCCCTTTTCTCTTTCACAACCATCCTGGAGATTTCTTCGCCGGGTGTAAAAGGGCCAAAACGGCTATCGATAAACTTGCCTAGTTCGTAACCGCGGCAGCGTTCAAGCCACCCATCTTCATTCTTATATAAATAAGCATAATCTGCATGGAAAAGTTTGCTCGTTCTTTCAAGCAGCTCATCATGTATCTCTTGTTCATCAGACAAACCCGCGAGTTCATTTCCAATTACGCCTGCTTCCTTCAATTCGCTGTTCACGCGTTCCGATCTGCTGTAGGAACGTATGATCAGAACCGTTACTGCATATGGAATTCCAATCAAAGCAAATGCACTATTTCCAATCGTATCGAGCAGGAAGTATAGTGTCAGGGACATTGGGAGGAGCAGGATGATACTTGCGTATTCAAAGGCATCATCCCGTATGCTATAACTATGCTGGGATCCCGACAATTTGAAGTATACTTTTAAGTACATGAGATTAATAAAGGTCTGTACTAAACGATAAACCGTCATAGTAAAAATAACGAGCCAGAAATTATGGTTGCCGATTTTACCGCCCGCCAAATAAAAAGCTGCCGCTGATAGTATTGAAGCGACAAAAAGCATAGTCGAATTTACTGCAAAGCGTTTGACTACCCCTGTATTGTTCCTTTGCGTGAACAATATTACAAACAGGGAAAGCTGCATAATTAGCATTTCGTAAAATAACCCATACTCCAAAAAGACCGACATTGTCACCCAAGTAGTGAGAGAGATTGGTTTTCCGTTGAATTTCACGGCAAGGATGGTGGCAAGTATTGCTAGGCATATATAGAGTGCCAAGCGAAAGGGATCGATTTCTTGAGGAGCGAAATGTTTCATTGTATAAATAAAACCAAAAGGAACAATTAACAGCCAGGCAGCAAAAAGCACAGCCAGCCCCTTAGCCCTTTTTCCCAATTATGTCGCCCCCCATTTCATCGAATACCTGAAAAACAATAAATTGTCCAAATCAATTTTACAACATTTCCAAATCATTACACATAGTCTTTTGTATCCTTATTATAGATCATGATAGTCTAAAAGGCTACTTATTAGGTATAGTGATCCTGCAACTATTTTCTTTCTTCCGTTTTCGTTACTTAGTATTATAGTATCATCCGTGTAAGTTGTCACTCTTTTCTTGGAATGGCGACATATTAACGACATCTGTTCAGCTGAGGCAGCATCCGGGTGGGGGTAATCAATGAATGTAAAGGATGCGGCGACTGGCATCAGTTCTTCGAGAGTATGCTGCATGTCTTTAGTCTTCAGCATGCCGATCACAAAGTCCACCTTCTCACCGGGAAATTCCGTTTGAATGGTTTCGGTCAGCATTCTCGCGGCGGCCGGGTTATGTGCCCCGTCAAAGAAGACATTTTTGCTCACTTGCTGGAAGCGGAAAGGGAGCTGGGTCATTGAGACTGCCTCTGTTACATAAGACTCTTCCAGCTTGATTCCCGCGAGCAACAGGGCCTTGATTGCGACTGCGGCATTGATCGCCTGATGAGGGCCTTTCATCCTTCTATCATGTAGTACAAACTCTCTATTCCCCTTGAAAGTTTCAGTAAACCTTTCCTCCTGTTTCATGATGAAATCTTTACCGTATACATACAGCGGACTTTTTTCCGCTCTTGCCTTCGCTTCTACAACTAATGACGCCTCTTCCGGCAATATGCCTGTCGCGACAGGAACTCCCTCTTTGATGATGCCTGCCTTATGGGATGCGATCTCACCTACTGTAGAACCAAGAAATCCAACATGATCCAGTGCGACTGAAGTGATGACCGACACAAGCGGTGTCACGACATTCGTACTGTCGAGCGTGCCGCCCATGCCGCATTCGAGCAGTATATAATCCGGCGCATTCCTCTTGAATGTGCAAAAGGCGGCAGCCGTCAGCAGTTCGAAATCCGTCAGCATCCCGCTTATGCCCGCTTCTGCCAGATGCCTGAATGACGCATCCATTTCCTCTTTTGACGACGGTTTGCCGTTCAGTCGGATCTGGTCATGCAGATCGATGAGGGCCGGCGAAGAAAAAACGCCTGTCGTGAAGCCGTGTGACTGCAAGATGGCTTCCATGAAAGCGACAGTGGAGCCTTTTCCGTTTGTCCCTGCCACATGGATGACCGGCAGCCCTTTTTCGGGATGCCCCAGAAGACGGAGCGCTTTTTCCATCGCTTCCAGCCCCGGCTTGATCGAGTCCTCACTTTTTATTTGAAAACGTTCCTTATATTCATCCAACTTCGGAATCAATTGAATCCCTCCATATGATAAAATCGTGTTAGCGTAAGTATATCACGGCCGGAGGGGTCTACTATGAGAAGTTGTTGGGTCATCTATAATGGAAGTTTGACGAGTGATAAATTTTCGGATCAGGCGGAGCTAGTTGCTGAGGCGGCTGAACGGGCAGGCGCGCGGGCGTTCATTAGGAAAAACTATGAGGTGATGATGGATCTAGCCGGATTGCCAGCAGAGCTGCCGGATTTCGTTGTCTTCCTGGACAAGGATATTCTGCTAGCGACATATTTAAAGCAACTCGGCATTCCGGTTTTCAACGATCCGGAGGTGATCGAGACATGCGACAACAAAGCGAAACAATATTTGAAGCTGGCGGCTGCAGGCATTCCTATGCCAGAGACAGTCATCGCGCCGAAAGTCTATCCGAAGTTCACCATCTTGGAGTCTGGCTATTACGAGCGTGTGCTGCAGCGTTTCGGCTTGCCGTTGATCATTAAAGAAGGCCACGGTTCCTTCGGGATGAAAGTGTATCTGATAGAGAATGAGGAGCAGTTTTTCGAAAAAGTGGAGGAACTGCGAGGGGTCGATTATGTGTTCCAGCAATTTATTGAGGAAAGCCGCGGACGTGATATCCGGGTGAATATTGTGGGGGGCGAAATCATTGCGGCGATGCACCGTGAGTCGGAGACGGATTTCCGGGCTAATATAACGAACGGCGGAGTCGCCAGCATCATTGATCTTTCTAAGGAGCAGGAAGAGATCGCACTCAAGGCGGCAAAGGCGGTCGGTGCAGAATTTGCCGGCGTCGATCTGCTGTATGGAGAAAACGGGCCGCTCGTCTGCGAAGTGAATGCCGCAGCGCATATCCGCAATATTTACAATGTCACCGGCATCAATGTGGCGGACCGGATGATCGCATATATTCTCGAGGTATTGAAATGAAGGGCCATGTTTATTATCCTTCTGCAGAAGCTAAACGAAACATCGGTTTTATTGGCGACTTGAAGGAGCAGTCAGCTAGGCTTGGCATTTCGCTTTCATTGCGAGTGGATGAGGAAGTGCCCGATCAAGACGCGGACTTCATGATCTACCGCAGCCGCGATGCCCAGCTTGCCCGCAAGTTCGAGAGCCGGGGGTTCCGCCTGTTCAACCGGGCATCTGTCAACGAGGCGGCGAATGACAAACTGAAAACATTCCAGCTGGCAAGCATGCTTGGCGTCCCTGCGATTCCGACGCGGAAATGGACGGAAACCGGTCATCCCCCGTTTCCGTTTGTCATCAAGACCGCAAACGGCCATGGCGGCGGCGAAGTGTTCCTTTGCACGGATGAATCCGAGTTGAACCAAGCGGCAGAGCAGCTGCCAGGACATCCGCTGCTCGTCCAGCCCTATATCGAATCGAAATCCACCGACGTCCGCGTTTTCATGATCGGCACAGAAGTGGTCGGCGCGGTGAAGCGGACGGGGTGTGATTCTTTCAAGTCCAATTACACGCTTGGCGGACAAGTGGAGGCGTTTGAACCACCTGCTGAACTGGCTGCATACGCTGTGCGTATCGCGGAAGCACTGCGCAGCGACTATATCGGCATCGACTTCCTGCCGTCCGGAGGCGGGTGGCTGCTAAATGAAATCGAAGATCCCGTCGGCGCCCGGTCGTTATACGCGACACACGGCTTTTCCGTCGCCGGTCTGCTCATGGAGCATATCTTAAAAGAATTATGGAAGTGAGTGTTAAAGGCGTCCAGCTGTCATGGCTGGCGTCTTTTTGTTATTGGAAATGGATAAAGAGGCGTTCCATGTGGCTAAATGGGCGCTCTGGACGGTAAATAGGCGTTCGGCATGGCTGAACGGGCGCTCGGGGCGGTAAATAGGCGTCCAATGTGGCTAAAAGGGCGTCCGTGGCGGTAAATGGGCGTCCAATGTGGCTGAAAGGGCGTTCGAAGTGGCTAAACGGGCGTTCAGCGGCGGTAAATAGGCGCACGGCCACGGGCGTTCCTCTCGACAAGCCAAAAAACCGCCCGGCGCGGCTCTTTCAGCCATTCCGGGCGGCAATTCAATCTATTACATGTCTTTCAATTCAGCGATCCGGCGTTCGACGGCCGCTTTCTTCTCCAGATAATCCTGTTCCTTAGCGCGTTCTTCCGCTACGACGGCTTCCGGCGCTTTCGAGACGAAGCGTTCGTTCGAAAGCTTGCCTTGAACGCGTTTCACTTCGCCGTTCCACTTGTCGAGTTCCTTTTCGAGCCGCTGGATCTCTTCACCGATATCGATCAGCCCTTCTAGCGGCATGAACAGCTCTGCGCCCGATATGACAGCGGACATCGACTTGCCTGGTGCTGAGATGCCGACTCCGATTTGAAGCCCTTCCGGATTGCAGAAGCGTTCGATGTACGCGCGGTTCGCTTCCAGCACCCCTACTGTCTCTTCGTCTTTCGCGGACAGATAGAGCGGCACTTTCTTGCTCATTGGCGTGTTCACTTCAGCGCGGATGTTACGTACCGCATGAATGAGTTCTGTGAGAAGCTTCATATGCTCCGCTTTCTTCTCGTCCGTCAGCGCGCTGTCTACTACTGGCCATGCAGCCGTCGTGATCGACTCCCCTTCATGCGGAAGGTTCTGCCAGATTTCTTCCGTGATGAACGGCATGAGCGGATGCAAGAGGCGCATCGTGTTATCGAGTACGTAAGCAAGAACGGAACGCGTCGTCTTCTTCGCCGCTTCGTCTTCGCCATAGAGCGGCAGCTTCGCCATCTCGATGTACCAGTCGCACAGGTCATCCCAGATGAAATTGTAGAGCGCACGGCCGACTTCACCGAACTCATACTTGTCAGACAATCTAGTCACCTGCTCGATCGTTTCGTTCAAGCGGGTCAGGATCCATGCATCCGCAACGGATTTCTCGCCAGTCAGATCGATCTCGTCAAATGTCATGCCTTCCATGTTCATGAGCGCAAAGCGTGAGGCGTTCCAGATTTTATTCGCAAAGTTCCAGATCGCTTCGACCTTTTCCGTAGAGTACCGGAGATCCTGGCCAGGCGATGATCCTGTCGCGAGGAAGTAACGGAGCGCATCCGCGCCGTACTGGTCGATGACATCCATCGGGTCGACACCGTTGCCGAGCGACTTGGACATCTTCCGTCCGTCCTCCGCACGCACGAGGCCGTGGATGAGAACGTCTTTGAACGGACGCTGCCCTGTGAACTCGATCCCTTGGAAAATCATGCGGGATACCCAGAAATAGATGATATCGTAGCCTGTGACGAGTGTGTTTGTCGGATAGTACTTCTTGAATTCTTCATTGTCCGCATCGGGCCAGCCCATTGTCGAGAATGGCCACAGCGCGGAGGAGAACCATGTGTCAAGGACGTCGTTGTCCTGGTTCCAGTTCTCGATATCTGCAGGCGCTTCATGGCCTACATACACTTCACCGGTCTCCTTATGGTACCAGGCCGGAATTCGGTGGCCCCACCAGAGCTGGCGGGAGATGCACCAGTCATGCAGGTTCTCCATCCAGTTCAAATATGTCTTCTCGAAACGCTCCGGCACGAAGTTCACTTTCCCTTCGCCTTTTTGGAGATCAATCGCTTCTTTTGCAAGCGGAGCCATCTTGACGAACCATTGTGTCGACAAATACGGTTCGACGACCGCGCCGCTCCGCTCGGAATGCCCGACTGCGTGCAAGTGGTCTTCGATCTTGAAGAGGATACCCATATCCTGGAGGTCCTTGACGATCTGTTTCCGGCAATCAAACCGGTCCATCCCTTCATACTTGCCCGCTTTCGCATTCATCGTGCCGTCTTCGTTCATGACGAGGACGCGAGGCAAGTCGTGGCGATTGCCGATCTCAAAGTCGTTCGGGTCATGTGCCGGCGTGATTTTCACCGCACCGCTTCCGAATTCCATATCGACATAATCATCTGCAATGATCGGAATTTCGCGTCCGACAATCGGCAGCTTCACTGTCTTTCCGATCAGATGCTTATAGCGTTCGTCTTCCGGATGGACGGCGACCGCTGTATCTCCAAGCATTGTCTCAGGACGCGTTGTCGCGATTTCAATGCTGCCAGTTCCGTCTGCGAGTGGGTAGCGCATATGATAGAATGCACCCTGCACATCTTTGTGGATGACTTCGATATCCGAGATGGCAGTTTTTGTAGCCGGATCCCAGTTGATGATGTATTCGCCGCGGTAAATGAGCCCATTCTCATATAGCTTGACGAACACTTCGCGGACCGCTTTTGAAAGTCCCTCGTCAAGCGTAAACCGCTCACGGGAATAATCGAGCGCGAGGCCGAGCTTCGCCCACTGCGCGCGGATATGGCTGGCATATTCCTCTTTCCATTTCCAAGTCTCTTCAAGGAACTTTTCACGGCCTAAATCATAGCGCGTCTTGCCATCTGCGCGGAGCTTCTCTTCGACTTTCGCCTGTGTCGCGATGCCCGCATGGTCCATGCCCGGCAGCCAGAGCGCGTCGTACCCTTGCATCCGCTTCATCCGGATCAGGATGTCTTGAAGCGTCGTATCCCAAGCATGCCCGAGGTGAAGCTTGCCTGTCACGTTCGGCGGCGGGATGACGATCGTATACGGCTCTTTCCCACTTTCCGGATTCGCCTTGAAAAATTCACCTTCAAGCCACCATTCATAGCGGCCTGCCTCGATCGCGTTCGGATCGTATTTCGTCGGCATCGTAAGTTTGTCTGTCATGCCATTTCCTCCTTTGTAATGTCAGATGCGGATAGTACCCGAAAAATAAAAAAACCCCTTCGCCATAAAAAGGACGAAGGAGTATTATTCGCGGTACCACCTTTATTCGTGCATGAAGAAACCATGCACCTCAACATCTGATAACGGCTTCTAACCGGCTTTCGCTACTTATAACTTTTCACGAAAACTGCTCCCGGGCGACATTCGGCAAACGTCCATAGGCTCTCTCACCGCGCGAGCCCTCTCTTGGATGGTCCAGTCTGCTTCAAACCCGATCAACGCATCAATATGCAGCTGTCCATATTGTACCTGATAGGCATTGGTACGTCAATATGGATCCGGCATTCCGGCCTTCACCTATCATATGAAAGGAGTGCTCTTATGCGAAGAGGCTATAACCCATACTTGCTGCCGCCTTGGCTCAGGAAATGCAGGTTCTACTGCAAAGGCATCATCATCCCGATCTGCTGCTTCCAGTTGCTCCGGCTGCTGTTCGTTCCGACGACAGGCGACTTCCTGCTTCTCTGCGTCCTTGTCGGAATCGCCTTCCTGTTATACAAAAACATCATTTGAACGGAAGGTGGTCGTCGTCCATTCATCTTCCAGGCACGCGATGTATGACAGCATATCGTCCCCATTATCCGCTGGCGAGCTGTCATACGTTGCGACATGCGACATCGCTGGCGTCTCGGCAGCCGCCATGTAACTGGAGGTCGATTCCAGTGCTACTGTTTCATCGTAGGCTTCCTCTGCCGCTTCCATGGCAATTTCTTGGACAGGCTCTGCAGGTGCTGAAGCCTCGGCAACTGGTGACGCTTCAGCTGCTTCTTGTTGTTTAGTATTCTCCGCGACAGCAGTGTCTTGAGCAGCAGCCTCCTTCGCAATTTCAGCTTCTTTCTTTTGTACAGGTTGAGCCTCTGCTTTAACCACTGCATCAAGAGCTGCATCAGTCTTTACAGCCGCCAAGCTTGACGATTCGGGTTTTGCCTGTGCCACCGCGTCTCCGTATACACAATCGACATTCCACGAGAGCTTCAGCGCACCGTTCTCATCCGCTTCAGCCGCCGCCCCCTTCGCCTGTATATGGATCGGGTTTCCGACTTCCGGAGGCAGATCGATATGAAGAGGCACCGCATATTCAAAATACCCTGACGTGCCATCCAGTTCAACGTCGTCGATATACAAAGCGCTCTCCGGCTGCTCTTCCGCCCGCTCTCCTTCCTTGAAGTTGACGTTTGCGGCAATATGATAGATACCCGTCAGCCGGACACCGTCATTCGTACGTTTCTCCGTGAATCCCGCTTTCACCTTAACGGACTGCGCACCATCCGGAACACCGATATGTCCCGGGAAATAAAACAGTTCTTCCATCTTCCATTGTAAATTCCGCAATGGACTCCCTCCCTCGCTCTTTTCCTTTGTCATCCTATGCTCACGAGGGAGGAAGTAGACTAGCCGGATCCATGCATCTCTTATTACATACTAAAAAGGCTCCCATTTTCACGGGAGCCTGCAAATTATTTCGCCAATTTCTCAAATACTTTGTGGAACGCATCCACAGTCTTCGCAATGAGCTCTTCCGTATGCGCAGTCGACAGGAACATTCCTTCGAACTGCGAAGGCGGAAGGAAGATGCCTTCCTCTGCCATCAAGCGGTAGTACTCCGCGAACAATGTCAGATCGGATGTCTTTGCTTTATCGTAATCAACGACATCCTCATTCGTGAAGAAGAAGCCGATCATCGATCCTGCACGGTTGACGGTGTGCGGGATATTGTATTTCTTCGCCGCCTCGCGGAACCCTGCTTCCAGCTGGTCGCCGAGCTTCATAAAGTATTCATAGGAAGCCGGGGTCAGCTTTTTAAGCGTTTCAATTCCCGCAGTCATCGCAAGCGGATTGCCGGACAAGGTGCCCGCCTGATAGACAGTTCCTGCCGGAGCGATATGTTCCATAACTTCCCGCTTGCCGCCGTATGCGCCGACCGGAAGACCTCCGCCGATCACTTTACCGAGGCAAGTGAGATCAGGCGTGACGCCGAAGTAGCCTTGCGCGCAAGTGTAGCCGACGCGGAATCCTGTCATCACTTCATCGAAAATGAGCAGCGTTCCGTTCTTCTCTGTGAGTTCACGCAAGCCTTCAAGGAAACCCGGCTGAGGCGGGACGACGCCCATATTGCCCGCGACCGGCTCTACGATGACACCAGCAAGGTCGTCGCCGTACTGTTCAAATGCCACTTTGACGCTCTCAAGGTCATTGTACGGAACGGTGATCGTGTTTTTCGCAACACCTTCCGGAACGCCGGGGCTGTCCGGAAGACCGAGCGTCGCAACGCCAGAACCCGCTTTGATGAGAAGGGAATCGCCATGGCCATGGTAGCAGCCTTCGAATTTCAAGATCTTGCTGCGACCCGTATAGCCGCGCGCGAGCCTAAGCGCACTCATCGTCGCTTCTGTTCCGGAGGAGACCATGCGCACCATTTCGATTGACGGCACCCGGTCGATGACGATCTTTGCAAGTTCGTTTTCAAGAAGTGTAGGCGCGCCGAAGCTCGTCCCTGTTTCCGCTACGCGCTTGATGCCTGCAACTACATCTGGGTCTGTATGCCCTAAAATAAGGGGCCCCCATGACAGGACGTAATCGATGTATTCATTGCCATCGATATCTTTGATGATAGCTCCCTTGCCGCTTTCCATGAAAATCGGGTCCATGTTCACCGATTTGAATGCACGGACCGGCGAGTTGACGCCGCCCGGCAATAGGTCGACCGCTTCTGCGAATGCTCTTTTCGATTTCTCGTAAGATCTAGCCATTTACTTTCCCTCCAGCCAGCGTGCTGCGTCTTTCGCGTGGTAGGTCATGATGATATCCGCGCCAGCACGCTTCATACTAGTCAGTGTCTCAAGTACAATCTGTTTCTCATCAACCCAGCCGTTCTGCGCGGCCGCTTTCACCATGGCATATTCACCGCTGACGTTATAGGCAACGACAGGAAGGAGAACATTGTTCTTTACGTCACGGATGATGTCCATATACGATAACGCAGGTTTCACGATGATGAAGTCAGCGCCTTCCATCACATCAGACTCCGCTTCGCGGAGCGCTTCAAGACGATTCGCATAATCCATTTGATACGTTTTCCGATCGCCGAATTGCGGCGCGGATTCCGCAGCGTCCCGGAACGGGCCGTAGTAGGCGGAAGCATATTTCACGGCATACGACATGATCGGGATATCCTCAAATCCCGCTTCGTCAAGGCCTTTCCGGATCGCCGCTACAAATCCGTCCATCATATTGGACGGAGCGATGATATCGGCGCCGGCTTTCGCCTGGGCAACTGCCGTCTTCGCTAACAAGTCTAGCGATGGGTCGTTTAGCACCTTCTCGCCTTCGACGACACCGCAATGGCCATGATCTGTGTACTCGCACAGGCATGTATCCGCAATGACGATCAACTCAGGATGACGGTCTTTCGCAAAGCGGATGCCTTCCTGGACGATTCCGTGATCGTGGTATGCCCCGGAGCCGACAGCGTCCTTTTCCGCCGGAATGCCGAACAGGATGACCGACGGGATGCCAAGTGAAACGACTTCATCGAGCTCCTCGCCAAGCTTATCAAGGGAAAACTGGAAGACACCCGGCATCGAAGCGATCGGGTTTTTGATGTTCTCCCCTTCCGCTACGAAAATCGGATAGATGAAATCCTCTTTCTTCAGTTCCGTTTCACGCACCATGCTGCGGAGCGCCGAAGAAGTGCGCAAACGGCGGTTCCGTCTGAATTGCAAATTGTCCATCATGTATCATCCTTTCGTTTTCGCCAATGCATTGACGAGTTCGGGTAATGTATAGGTGTCCGGCATGGCATGGACAGCCGCCCCTTCCTCAAGGAGCGCCTTCTCTGTCACATGGCCGATCGCACCGATTGTATAGCCGGTAAATCCAGCCTGGGGCGCCACGTGTTCCGCAAAGACGCGGACAGCAGATGGGCTCGCAAACAGGACGGAGACAGGCTCTCCGGACGTAATCTTCGGAATTAATCTGCCTATCGAATCAAGGCAAGGCTCTGTCTTATAGACGGTCCATTCATCGACCGAGAATGGCAGTTCCTCACGGATCAAAGAACCCGCAAGTGTTCCCCGAATAAACAGGACATCCAGCTTCCGGCCGCCATCCGGTTTGAATTCTTGGACGAATGTATCCGCGCTAAAGCGTGTCGGAATAAAGCTGACATGGAAACCGAGCCGGTCAAGCGCCTCTGCCGTCTTCGTTCCGACAGCTGCAATCTTGGAGGAGAAGCGGTCTGCGCGCATCCCCTCCCTCTCCATCTTAGCCCCGAATGACCGGACGGCAGACTGGCTCGTGAAAATAACCCAGTCGTACGCATCAGCAGCACGCAAGCACGCCTGATCATCAGCTGCAATCAGTTCGGATGTCTCGATCAAAGGCGCATGGAAAGGCGTGCCTCCATACGTCTCGACAAGCTCGAATGCTTCATGCGATTTCTTCGTTCCGGTGAAAATGACCGTTTCCCCGGTTAGCGGAAGAACGTCACGCATCCATGTCCGCCTTCACTTTCTCGATGACCTCGGAAGCTCCCTGCACTTTCAGCTTGGCCGCGACAGCTTTGCCAGCTTCAGCCGGACTTACATTGCGGACAGTCTCTTTAAACACTTGCTGCGCGTCAGGGGAGGCGATGAAGCCTGTCAGCTCAGTCTGTTCACCATCTGTCACCGCAAACCCTGCAATCGGAACCTGGCAGGAACCATCCATCTCCGCAAGGAATACACGCTCCGCCTCGACCTCTTTCCACGTCTTTTGATCTGTCAGTTTCGCCAGTTCCGATAGAAGCTCATCGTCATCAATCCGGCATTCAATAGCAAGTGCTCCTTGGCCGACAGCTGGGATGCAATTTTCAAGCGGCAGGAATTCCGTCACAATATCATCGCTCCAGCCCATCCGCTTAAGTCCAGCGGCAGCCAGGATGATCGCATCGTATTCGCCGTCCTGCATTTTCTTCAGGCGAGTATCTATATTTCCACGAATCCATTTAATTTCAAGATCTGGCCGCATGAGCAGCAGCTGGGAGCTGCGGCGCAGGCTGGATGTCCCGACGACAGCCCCTTCTGGCAAGTCGCTGAACAAGACATGCCCTTTCGATATGAAGGCGTCCCGTGCATCCTCACGCTTCGGGATGCAGCCGATCGTCAGCCCTTCAGGCAAGCGTGCCGGCATATCTTTCATGCTATGTACCGCAAAATCGATTTCTTTATTAAATAGCGCCTGTTCGATCTCTTTGACAAATAGCCCTTTGCCGCCCACTTTTGACAGCATGACATCGACGATTTGGTCGCCTTTCGTCACGATCTCTTTCACTTCAAAGTCAAACGGCGCGCCGGCTGCCTTCATCTGGTCGATGAACCAGTTTGTCTGCGTAAGCGCAAGTTTACTCCGTCTTGAACCCACAACGATTTTTCTCAATTAAACACATTCCTTTCCATGGAGGATGTCTCTCAGACCCAGAAATGAAACTGGGATAATCTGCTGCCGAGGAAGAAATTGACGAGTACGATCAAAAATGCGAACACGTTCGCCCAGGCATAATCATTCGCTTTCAGTCTGCCACGGCTCTGCAAAACTAATACAAGACTATAAAGCAAAATCAGGAAAAAGGAGCCGATAATTTTCGTGTCAAGCACCGTCCATTCCGGCAGCGCCACAATCGCCCATTGGAGGCCCAGCACCAGGCTGATGAATAAAAGCGGAATGCCGATGAACACGGACGCTTTCATCCCCATCCATGCCTGATTCAACGAAGGCAGCCGGACAAATTGTTTCGTCCACTTCTTCCGTTTTAACACATTATAAACGAGCAAATATAAAATCGCGAACACGGCTGACATGGCAAACGCCGCGTAAGACAGAATCGCGAAGGTGATATGGATGAAAAGCAATTCAGAGATAAGTGATTCCCCGATCGGCGACTGCTCCAGCCGGTACGGCGCGAATGTGTAGATCACCATGAAGATGAAACCGATCACATTCAGGAAAAAGACGGCGAAGCCGACTTTATAAAACAGATGCAGGATGATCGACAGTGTGATCAAAAGCCAGGCAAAAAAATAGATGCCTTCAAACAAGGAGAGCACCGGGAATCTTTTAGTTTCAATGATTTGAGTGAGCAGAAAACCGCTCTGCATTATATAAACAGCCGACAAGATCCAAAATGCGCTCCGATGGGCAATCGTATCCTTATTCAAGTAATCCAGGAAGTAGAATACAAGGCTCACCGCATACAGGATGACAATCACTTCATGGAATCTTGCCAACGTCATTTCAGCCATGATGCCGTCTCTGCCTTTCCTAAAAAGAAATATGGCCGGATGCAGCCCGCCTGCCTGCTGTAAGAGCAGACAGGAAGGCCGCCCGAGCCTTAATAGGAAAGTCCTGGCGCCAGCTTCGGATTTTCCGTTTTTGTTTCCTTCTGTATTTGAACTACTTCCTGCTTTCGGTCTGCAAGCCCGAAAATCTGCTCGAACAGCGCAAGCTTCTCAAGCGCATCCGGGTCGGTTGCCAGTTCCTTCGCTTGCAGGATCGGTTCCTTCAAAAGCTGATTGACAATCGATTTCGTATGTTTGTTCAGCAGTTTGCGTTCCCGGTCTGTCAGGTTCGGCATCTTGTTCTCGATGCTCGCCATCGCTTCTGCCTGTATGCCGAGCGCCTTTTCACGGAGAGAGGAAATGATCGGCACGACGCCAAGCGTTGCTACCCACTCCTTGAAAAGTACAATCTCCTGTTTAATCATGACGCCGATCTCATCCGCCGCCTTCTTACGTTCCGCAAGATTCGCTTCCACGATATCCTGCATGTCGTCAATATCATACAGGAAGACATTCGGCAAATCGCCGATGCGCGGATCGAGGTCGCGGGGAACTGCAATATCGATCATGAACAGCGGTCTCCCCTTGCGCAATTTATCCACAAGCTTCATAAGCTCAACATCGATGACGAAGTTCTGGGCGCCTGTTGAGCTGATCAGAATATCAGCTTCCAGCAGCGTGCACTGCAATTCCTGCATCGATTTTGCGGAACCGCCAAACGGTCCGGCAAGCTCTTCCGCTTTTGACAATGTCCTATTGACAACCGTCACTTTTGCCGCCCCGTTACTGTGCAGGTTCTTGATGGCGAGTTCTCCCATCTTCCCTGCTCCAAGGATCACGACATGTTTGTCTTTCAAAGAACCGAAGATCTTCTTCCCAAGCTCCACGGCTGCATAGGATACAGACACCGCATTTTCACCGATGGCCGTCTCCGAGTGTGCACGCTTCGCAAGCGTGATTGCCTGCTTGAACAGCTCATTGAAAATCGTGCCGGTCGTCCCGATCTCTTGTGCTTTCAGGAAGCTGGTACGCACCTGCCCCAGGATCTGCGTCTCGCCGAGAACCATCGAATCGATGCCAGCTGAGACCCGCATCAGATGCTCATAGGCATCTTCATTTTCATAAATGAAAAGGTGCGGAGACAACTCATCGATCGTAAGGCCGAACCAATCCGCGAGAAACCGCTTGACGTAATATCTCCCTGTATGGAGTTGATCCGCCACTGCATAAAGTTCTGTACGGTTACATGTCGATACGATGATATTCTCAAGTATGCTTTTTTCTTGCTGCAATTTACGCATCGCCTCAGGCAGTTCAGCTTCCGTGAAGGAAAGCTTCTCCCGAATTTCGACTGGGGCCGTCCGGTGGTTGACGCCTACTACGATTGTATGCATAAGGTCCTTCACACCTCTCACGTTCTAATTCACGCTTCCTATTATAACATATGGCTCCCTGAATTTCAGGGATCAATTGTGAACAAGCTATGAATTCCAATGGTTTACAGGCTATTTTTAAAATGATTATTACATGATAATCGGCAGTACTACGATAAAGGTCCGGAAAGGCAAAGCCTACCGGACCTCTTCCATCATTACATCCTGCTTTCGATCTCCCGCCAGGCATCTTCCATGCCGATGCCTTTCTCTGAGGAGAAGACGATGAGCGGATCGTCTATGCGCATGCCGAGCGATTCCTTGATCACTTTAGCATGCTTTGCCCATTTCCCTTTCGGAATCTTATCCGCCTTTGTCGCAATGATGATGGCAGGCAGATTGTAATGGACGATGAAATCGTACATGAGCCGGTCATCTTCAGTCGGAGGATGGCGCAAGTCGATGATCTGGATGACGGCACGCAGCTGTTCCCGGCCCGTCAAGTACCGTTCGATCATTTTGCCCCATGCTTCGCGTTCTGACTTTGACACTTTCGCATAGCCATATCCCGGAACATCCACGAAAAATAATTGTTCTTCGATCTTATAAAAATTGAGCGTCTGCGTCTTCCCTGGTTTTGAGGAGGTGCGCGCAAGGCTCTTGCGGCCAATCATCTTGTTGATGAAAGATGACTTGCCGACATTTGAACGGCCGGCTAGCGCGAATTCCGGAAAACCATCTTCCGGATATTGCTCCGGTTTTACAGCACTTATCACTATTTCCGCCTTATTGACTTTCATTTCTCTTTCGCCTCCAAAGCGATCTTCAGCACTTCCTCCGCATCTGACACGAGGTGGAACGTAAGCTCTTCGCGTACGCTTTTCGGGATGTCCTCGATGTCCCGCTCATTTTCGGCAGGAAGAATGATCGTCGTGATGCCAGCGCGGTGCGCGCCGAGCGTCTTCTCTTTTACGCCGCCAATCGGAAGAACCCGTCCGCGAAGTGTAATTTCACCCGTCATGCCGACTTCACGGCGGATTCTCCGCCGTGTCAGTGCAGAAACAAGCGCTGTTGCGATCGCAATTCCGGCAGATGGACCGTCTTTCGGCACGGCACCTTCCGGAACATGTATATGAATATCTTTCGTTTCATGGAAATCTTCGTCGATGCCAAAATCGTCTGCTTTTGAACGCACATAGGACATGGCGGTCTGTGCGGACTCCTTCATGACATCGCCTAACTTGCCTGTCAAAATGAGCTTACCCTTTCCCGGTGACAAGGAAACTTCAATCTGCAGCGTATCCCCTCCGACGACGGTATAAGCAAGGCCGGTAGCTACGCCGATCTGATTCTCCTCTTCCGCCTGGCCGTGCTTGAACTTCCGCTTGCCCAGGAGCGTCTCAATCATCTTCGGATTCACCGTGATGCTCTTCCGCTCGCCGGAGACGATCATCCGCGCAGCTTTGCGGCAGATCCTCGCAATTTCCCGTTCCAGATTCCGTACACCCGCCTCCCGGGTATAATAACGGACGACGTCGATGATCGCTTCATCGGTCACTTTCACTTGGGATTTCGTCAATCCATGCTCTTTCAGCTGCTTTGGAATCAAGTGATTTTTTGCAATCACCTGTTTCTCATGCTCTGTATATCCGGCGATCGAGATGATCTCCATCCGGTCGCGCAATGGTCCCGGGATGGAACTCAGATCATTCGACGTTGCAATGAACAGTACATTCGAGAGGTCATATGGCTCCTCGATATAATGATCGCTGAACGTGCTGTTCTGCTCAGGATCAAGCACTTCGAGCATCGCGGAAGACGGATCGCCCCGAAAATCATTCGACATCTTGTCAATCTCGTCGAGCAGGAAGACTGGATTGATCGTGCCCGCCTTCTTCATGCCTTGGATGATCCGGCCTGGCATCGCACCGACATATGTCCGGCGGTGACCGCGGATTTCGGACTCATCCCGCACTCCGCCTAACGAGATGCGTACAAACTTACGCCCGAGTGATTCAGCGATTGAGCGGGCGAGGGACGTTTTCCCGACTCCTGGCGGTCCGTCCAGGCAGAGGATCGGTCCTCTGAGCGATTTCGTCACTTGGCGGACTGCCAAATATTCCAGAATCCGTTCCTTCACTTTTTCAAGGCCTTCATGGTCACGGTCGAGTATTTCCTCCGACCGTTTGATATCCAGCTGATCTTTTGATGCGATAGACCAAGGAAGCGTCACGAGCCATTCGATATAGTTACGGATAATGCCGCTTTCTGCAGAGGCGGACGGGATCTTTTCATAGCGGTCCAGTTCGCGGAGCGCTGCTTCCTGGGCACTTTCAGGCATGGAGGCGCCTTCGATCCGTTCCTTCAGTTCAGCTACCTCAAGCCCTTTGCCATCTTTGTCTCCGAGCTCTGTTTGGATCGCCTTCATCTGCTCACGCAAATAAAATTCCTTCTGGGTGCGCTCCATCGCTTCCCGTACACGCTCAGCAATCTTCTGTTCGAGATTCATCACTTCCTGCTCGTTGTGGAGTTTACTGATCATCCACTCGAGCCGTTCCTTCACATCGAGCATCTCCAAGATTTCCTGCTTCGTCGTCACATTGATCGGCATATGGGATGCGACCGTATCAGCAAGCCTTCCTGGTTCTTCAATCTGTTCGAATGAAACTAGCGACTCCTTCGAGACACGGCGTGACACTTTTGCAAACTTTTTAAAATAAGACATAAGGGTGCGCATCAGCGCTTCGCTCTCTGCGTCACGCGTCTCGTCATCCGGCAATCCTTGAACGTCGACCACCGGATATAAATCCGCTTCGCGATAATCCGACCACCTCGCACGTTCCAAGCCTTCGATGAGAACGCGGTGTGTGCCGTTCGGCAGCTGGGTCAGCGATTTGACTGTCGCAAGCGTTCCGATCCCATACAGATCATCCGCCTCCGGATTTTCTAGCGCGATATCACGCTGCGCGACGAGAAGGATGAGATGGTCATTTGCAATCGAATGCTCGATTGCGAAAACGGAGCGCTCTCTCCCGATGTCAATATGTAAAATCATCCCCGGATAGACGAGCATTCCGCGCAGGGGCAATACAGGTATATTTTCCTTTGATGGCATACGGAAGTCACCTCCATAGTTATGTATATCCAACTTTCCTCATTCATATAAGGTGGAAAAAGCCGACAACCGACGAGCGAATGATTCGCATCTTCGGAGTCAGCCTCTCCTCCCTGAACTTATGCGGTTTTTTCTTGATCCAGTTCTAGCTGGGAGCCGTCTTCGCGGAATAAAAGCGGATTCCCTTTGCCAAGAACTGCGTCTTTTGTGATGACACATTCCGTCACTTCATCAAGCGATGGAAGTTCATACATGATATCGAGCATGATGTTTTCGATGATGGAACGGAGTCCACGTGCTCCCGTCTTCCGCTCGATCGCTTCTTTTGCGATCTCAATCAGCGCATCATCTTCAAACTTCAACTCAACGCCATCCATCTCAACCATCTTCTGGTATTGCTTGACGATCGCGTTTTTAGGAACAGTGAGGATTTGATACAGCGTATCCTCATTGAGCTGCTCGAGTGTCGCGATGACAGGCAGACGTCCGATGAATTCCGGAATGAGGCCGAACTTTTGAAGATCTTCAGGGATAAGCTGCGCAAGCACAGACCCTTCTTTTTTCGCCTCTTTCTCCTCATCGGTGCCGAAACCAATCACTTTTCGTCCAGTCCGGCGCTTAATGATATCTTCGATGCCGTCGAATGCTCCGCCGACGATGAACAGGATATTCGTCGTATCGATTTGAAGGAATTCCTGATGAGGATGTTTGCGTCCTCCTTGCGGCGGAACACTTGCAACCGTCCCTTCCAGGATCTTCAGCAATGCTTGCTGGACGCCTTCACCAGACACGTCACGCGTAATCGATGCGTTTTCCGCTTTACGGGCCACTTTATCGATTTCATCGATATAGATGATCCCTTTTTCAGCACGTTCGATATCGAAATCGGCAGCCTGGATCAGTTTGAGAAGGATGTTCTCGACATCTTCCCCTACATAACCGGCTTCCGTAAGTGATGTCGCATCCGCAATCGCGAACGGGACGTTCAAAATGCGCGCAAGCGTCTGAGCGAGCAACGTCTTACCACTGCCTGTCGGTCCGATGAGCACGATGTTCGATTTGGCGATTTCCACTTCGTCGATCTTGCTGTTCGTATTGACACGCTTGTAGTGGTTATAGACAGCGACCGCAAGCGATTTTTTCGCACGGTCCTGGCCGATGATATATTCATCGAGGATATTTTGGATCTCACGCGGTTTCGGAACGTCTTTCAGTTCGAAATCTTCGTCAAGACCGACTTCTTCTTCCACGATTTCAGCACATAATTCGACACATTCATCACAAATATATACACCTTGACCAGCGACTAATTTACGTACCTGGTCTTGTGTCTTCCCGCAGAAAGAACAACTTAAGTTATCTTTTTCATCATTAAATTTGAACATCAAGCTCACCCCTATCAAGTGACAATCTTACAAGATTCCCCCGATTTAATCAACTAATTTGGATTGTTTTCTGTCTGTATGAAAAACAAGGTACGGTCTTCCGTACCTTGTCTTATTTGCATGTATGATACCTGCCGGCAAGCCAACATACAGATCCTAACGTAAGTATGCTGCTTACACACATGATTATTCAGTGACTTTTGCGTTCTCTACAAGGAACTCAACCGTCTTGTTGAAGCGAAGATCGTTTTCAAGGACGTCTGTTCCGCCGAGTGTTTGTTTGATCTGGTCGATTTCCATGCCGAACTGGTCGGACATCTTTTGAAGTTCTTCGTTGATTTCCTCTTCGGATACTTGGATATCCTCAGCTTTAGCAATCGCTTCAAGCGTCAAGGAAACACGGACACGGCTTAGTGCGTCGTCTTTCATTTGAGTGCGGAGCGCAGCTTCATCCTGGCCGGAGAACTGGTAGTATAGGTCAAGGTTCATGCCTTGCATCTGAAGGCGTCGTCCGAAATCTTCCATCATGCGGTCGATTTCACTTTCGATCATAACATCCGGAATTTCGATTTCTGCGTTGCGAGCAGCTGCTTCGACGAGGTCGTCGCGAAGGGCTGTTTCAGCAGCGGATTTCTTTTCTTCCGTTGTCTGTTCTTTCATTTTCGTGCGAAGCTCGTCAAGTGACTTCACTTCTTCGTCGATTTCACTTGCAAGTTCGTCATCAAGTTCAGGAATTTCCTTTGTCTTGATTTCGTTGACTTTCACTTTGAACACTGCAGGCTTACCAGCAAGTTCAGCTGCGTGGTATTCTTCAGGGAACGTCAACTCGATGTCTTTCTCTTCGCCTTGTTTAAGGCCGACCATCTGCTCTTCGAAGCCTGGGATGAACGATCCGGATCCGATTTCAAGATCGTATCCTTCCGCTTTTCCGCCTTCAAACGCTTCGCCTTCAGAGAATCCTTCGAAATCAAGGTTGACAGTGTCGCCGTTTTCGATGGCACCGTCTTCTTTGATCACCATTTCAGCAAATGCTTTTTGGCGGTCCTTTAGCTGCTCTTCGATCTCTTCGTCAGTGACTTCAGCGTCCTGACGCTTGACTTCAAGTCCTTTGTACTCGCCAAGCTTCACTTCAGGCTTGAGCTGGATATGCGCCTTGAAGATGACCGGCTTGCCTTGTTCCACTTGCTCTACATCGATGTCCGGCTGAGCGATCGGCTCTACGTCCGCTTCGTCAAGCGCGTTTACATATGCTTCCGGCAATACGATGTCGAGTGCGTCATTGTAGAGCGCCTCTACGCCATACATGCGTTCGAACATTTTACGCGGCATCTTCCCTTTACGGAAACCAGGTGCCTGAACTTGTTTTACTACCTTTTTGAATGCTTGATCAAGTGCCGCGTCGAATTTTTCAGCAGCGATTTCAACTGTGAGGGTACCTTTGTTCCCCTCTTCTTTTTCCCATTTAACAGACATTGAAAAATACCTCCGAATCATTATGGACATTGCATATTTCGCACGTATATACGTCATTTACAACCATTACAGTATATCATAGTCTTCTTATCTTTCAACATTTTTAGTGCTCTTCCGCCGAGGTTCAGCCTTCCAGTTCCATATCGACTTCCCGGATGAATTGATGCAGGTCCGTCTCAGGCATCTTACATCCTGTCATCAGATGATCTATGTATTGTTCATAGGCCGTGGAGATTTCCAGAAGGCTATATCCGTTCCATGAAAACGGATAGGCGACGATGCCGAATTTACGAAGGATGGCTCTGGCCATTTCTAATTTCGACGGGTCTTTCTCAAACGTATCTTCAAGAAGACGGTCGACAGCAAGGATCGTCTCATCCTCTCCCGGCATGGCAAGCTGCGACGGAATAACCGTAATGATTCTGCCGAACTTGTGGATCTCGACCTGTTCATCATAGCCAGACTGTTTCAACAGCAATAAAGCGAAAGTCATCACAACCGGTGAAAAGCTCTCTCCCGTAACGATTTTCAGCAAGACAGGGATCATTTCCTCCAGTTCGCTATTTTCAAGTGACGCCAGCATCGCCTGCTGCATTTCCGTGCCGATTGATAGGAATTCTTCGAACGAGAACTTCTCCTCCGAGGGCTCCGGTTCCCGCTCGTCATAGCGCAACGAAAGGCGGTCGTTCAATTCCAGAAGATAGTTGAACTTTTTCACCATATGCTCCGGAACAATCCCTTCCTCTAGAAGGGTATCGATCGTCTCACGCACCTCTTCATAATGCTGCAGCTGGATGCTCACAGCAAGATACAGCTCCATCGCCGACAAATAGTCCGCAGTCCCGCTATGGAGCAAACGGGCGGATATCTCCTTCGCGCGGATGAAATCCCGCTGTTCATATAAAGCAATCGCGTAAGGACCAAGGAAGTCCTGGCTGTCCGGATTCAACATAATCGCCTGGTCGAAAAGATCGACCGCCTCGTCAAACCGTTCCTCGTCAACCGCAGCAAGACCTGCCTCCACAAGCCGGTCATAGGTTCCCGGGAATACGACGAGATTCCCTTTTTTCAGAAGCCTTCCATATTTTCGCCTCAAACGATCACCCACTTTCCTTACCTTACACTATACCATATAGCATTTTCCAACCGGAAATGAATTATGCCTGCACATTTAGTGACAAGATACTTCCCACCATCTTCCACTTCAAAGGGCAATAATTGCATGTTACAATCATATTACAAAAATCATTTAGCTTACTAATATTCAATGGGGTTGGTATGTATGGTCCAGTTAAAACTAGTCGTAGACAATAGCAAGAAGAATCACAAGCCAAATATTCGTTATAAGTCATTAGTCTTTTCAAAGGAGCGTCCGCTTCTTATAGATGCAGAATTAATGGAACGCGCCTCGGCATACATAACTTCACCTTACCAATATGACCAATTTATCAACGCGGCAATCGAGTGCTTCGTCGATATTTTGGAGTTTGATGAGGAACAGGGAAACTTACATAATAAATAGAGGGAACTACTGGCGATAATCGGGGGCTCACTGATGATCGCCATAAAATTTATCTATCTATATAATAAGAAAAACCCCTACTATTTTAGTAAGGGGTTTTATTTGCATATATACGTCCCAGGCAGGATTCGAACCTGCGACCGCACGCTTAGAAGGCGTGTGCTCTATCCAGCTGAGCTACTGAGACATGTACTTGGCTGCTAGAGAGCTCCAAGGACAAATTTAATTATAGGTGTGCCAACTTGAAAAGTCAACGGCTTTTTTTCAAAAGTTCTTGATATGGAAGCTGTCGACCAATTCATGTTCAGGTGTGTAAAATGAGACGGTTGCGTCCTGTCCCCATTCGATGACCGCATATGTCGGGCGATTACCGCCCCTGGGAAGGATTGTGCTGCCTGGATTCAGGAAGAGGATCCCGTCTTTCATCTCTGCACCATAGAGATGCGAGTGGCCGAACAGGATGATGTCTGCCTGTTCCTCAAGCGCTGCGTACTGAAGAGGCAGCAGTGTCCGTTTGCAGTCATGCTCATGACCATGTACTGCAAGGATGCGCTTGTTCCCGACTTCTTTGACAGCTTTCTTCGGAAAGCGTACATCCCTATCACAATTTCCTCCAACCCGGATCACGTTTTGAAGAAGCGGATCATCCGCCTGGAGCTCGCTATCGCCAAGATGGAATACAGCGTCCGCAGAGATGGCGGAAACGGCTTGAACCGTTTCCGTGTCTCCATGGGAATCACTGATGACGACAATTTTCATGACTCTTTTGAGACCCATTCAGGCAGGCTCTTTTCAAGTTCACGTATGGCCATGCCACGATGCGAAATGGCCCCTTTTTCATCAGGCGTCAATTCCGCCATCGCCTTCCCTTCCGCCGGCACGTAAAATACAGGGTCATAGCCGAAGCCGTTTGTCCCTTTCCTATCCGTCAGGATCCTGCCCTCACAGCTGCCTGAGAATGTCTTTGTCGCAAGGCCCGGTCCTGCGACGGCGAGCACGCATCTAAAGCGTGCTGTACGATCTTCTTCAGGGACACCGGAGAGCGCGTTCAGCAGTTTATCGATATTCGCGTCATCATTCTTCGCAAGGCCTGCGTAGCGTGCGGAATAGACGCCTGGCGCACCGCCCAGCTTATCGACTTCCAGCCCGCTGTCGTCTGCAATGACCGTCTTGCCTAAAATAGCTGCAACCGTCTCGGCTTTCAGGATTGCGTTTTCCTCGAAAGTCGTTCCTGTCTCTTCGACATCGATGTCCTGCTCCAGATCGGCAAGTGTCAGCACTTGTATGCCAAGGGGGTTCAGAAGGGCTTCGAAATCCTTCGCTTTGCCTTTGTTATTGGTTGCGATTACAATCTCTTTCATTACGCTTCCTCCCCTTTTCGGCCAATCAAGTCTGCCATGTCGCCAAGCGCTTCCTGTTGAAGATCGACCAATTGACGAATGCCCGTTTCAGCAAGATTGAGCATGGCGTTCATCTCGTCCCGCGTGAACGTGGCTTCTTCGCCAGTCCCCTGCATTTCAACGAATTCTCCGGATCCGGTCATGACGATATTCATGTCAACCGCGGCGGAAGAATCTTCGATATAATCAAGATCCAAAATCAGGCTGCCTTCTTCGGATTTCCCGACACTTGTTGCAGCCAGGTAATCACTGATTGGAAATACCGCCAGCCCTTTTTGCATTGCGTATCTCGCGACCGCCATTGTCATTGCGACATATGCACCCGTAATGGAAGCGGTTCGCGTGCCTCCGTCCGCCTGGATGACATCGCAGTCGATCCAGATCGTCCGCTCGCCAAGCGCCGGCAGATCGATGACAGCACGCATTGCACGGCCAATCAGGCGCTGGATTTCCATTGTGCGTCCTCCCACTTTCCCTCTGGACGACTCACGCTGTGTCCGCTGGCCTGTCGCCCGCGGCAGCATAGAGTACTCCGCTGTCACCCAGCCTGTTCCGCTCCCTCTGAGAAAGGGCGGAACACGTTCCTCGATGGATGCCGTGCAGATCACTTTCGTATTGCCTACCGTAATCAGTACGGAACCTTCCGGATGGATCAGGTAATCCGTCTCGATTGTAATTGGCCTAAGCATCTCTTCCGTTCTTCCGTCATGTCTCATGGCGGTCACCTCCGTCGTTATGTACAGCATTCATCTTATCACAATCCTTTTCGTCAATCCAAAACACCGGACCCCCTATAAAGGGTGTCCGGTCATCCGCAATTTTATAGGCCTGACATCGGGCATTTCGGAAGATAGCCAATCTGTGACGACAGAACGGAATTCCTCCACATTGCCTGTTGTATAGAATACATGGCCAGAAGCCTTGCTTAACATGCTGTTTAAACCGCCAGCCGCGAGTTGCCGCTCTACGTCCAATACAGTTTCGACGGCAGAAGATACGATAGTTGTCCCTTGCGGCAAATTCGCTCTGATATGATCTTCCAAAAGAGGATAATGGGTGCATCCCAAAATAACCGTATCAAAGCTTTCGGACGCAAAAGGCCGCAAAGTCCGGCCTATGATTTCGGATGCTGCCGCCGACTTATATTTGCCGCTTTCAACAATCGGCACAAAATCAGGACAAGCAAGCTGAATGACGGAAGCGCGAGGTGACAGTGCCAGTACGGCATCCACATATGCGTTGCTCTTCACGGTACCGACAGTTCCTAAAACGGCGATCTCGCTTGTTTTCGACTCATTTACCGCTGCTCTCGCACCAGGCTCGATCACACCGACGACGGGGAATGAAAAAGATGCCCGCAACGAGTCGAGCGCAGCCGCAGTGGCGGTATTGCATGCGACGACAAGCATCTTAATCCCCATGTCCGCAAGTGTTTCCGCCATTTCATGTGTAAACTGGATGACTTCCGCTGCAGGCCTCGGACCATAAGGACAGCGGGCGTCATCGCCTATATATACGATCGGTTCGCCGGGCAGGCGGCTGAGCATTTCTTTTACGACAGTCAGACCGCCGACACCCGAATCGATCACTCCGATTGGTGCTTCCACGCGAACCCCTCAATCCTTCAGCATTTCTTCATGCAGTTTTGTCAATAATCTTGAAAACTCGTTCAGTTCTTCCGGCGAGAAATCGACAAGCACAGAATTTAAATAATCCTGCCGCTTATTGATGACTTCCTCAATGACCCGTTCACCTTCGCTCAGCAAGTGGATGCGGACTACCCTGCGATCCTGCTCATCGCGGAACCGTTTCACAAGATGATTGTTTTCCATCCGATCGACAAGATCCGTTGTCGTACTGAATGCCAAATACATTTTCGTCGACAATTCACCGATTGTCATATCGCCATGCTCAAACAGCCATTGCAGCGCGACGAATTGTGGTGGTGTGATCGTATAATTGCTAAGTAATTTGCGCCCCTGGTGCTTGATGATGGCTGAGATGTATCGCAGCTCTTTTTCCATACGGGCGACATCATCCGTTACATTCGGACGTAGATGTTCGTGACCTGTCACGTTTACCAGCTCCCACAAAACAATACTGTGTTCCTATTGTCGCCTTTTTTTACGGCAAGCGCAACATTTTTCGTAATCTTGGTCAATCGGCCTGCCTAAACATGCTTGCATTAGTTCAATTTCAGTTCCCCTAACCGCAACAATTCGACAATCGCTTGAGCCCTGCCGGAAACACCGAGTTTCTGAATCGTATTCGATATGTGGTTCCGTACTGTCTTTTCGCTGATGCCGAGCCGTCCTGCGATCTCTTTCGTCGTATGATCTTCCACCAGAAGGTCGAAGATTTCTCGTTCCCTTGCTGTCAGCAAAGAACGGTTGTTCATTTCTCCTGTCAAGACGCGCCCCTCCTATCCACGTTCACTTTACAATATGTGAAGAGGATAAGAGCTGTGCCGGCTAGATGGAGACTTTCTTCATGAAATGTGATTTCTGTTCATCAGTCCATTTGGCAGGTTTTCCCGTTTCCCTGCTCACTTGGACAATTGTCCCTCTTCCGGTGAACACGATCTCACCTTTGGCATTTTTCGACATGTAATGGATATCAACAGAACTCGTACCGATTGAAGCCGCTTTCACGTAGACTGATAACGTTTCATCGAAGAACACTTGCTTCCTGTAATCACATACAAGATCAGCGACGACTGGAATTGTTGTGCCCTTCGGATCAAGCCAGTCTTCCATCTCCCCGATTGTCTTTAAATATTCGATGCGTGCATACTCAAAATACGCGAACGTCACTGTGTTATTCAAATGCCCATACATATCCGTTTCGGAAAAACGGACAGTGACCGGCACATAAAAATCAAATTCCGCCTCCCATTTTTGCGGATCTTCCCCAATATAGCTTGTCTTCATATGATTTCTCCCCCTCACTAATAATGAATGAACATTCATTCTCTTAGTATAGCAGATGATTGTCAGAAACGACAGAAGAGTTTCCCGGTGTAACTAAAAACCCCCTCCACTGCATGTGGAGAGGGCTCTGTAGACTAATTAGTCCACCATATGGTCGCTTCCGAAGAAGTTTTTGAACATCTGGATGTTTGTCGCACGGTTCATCGCTGCAATGGACGTTGTAAGCGGAATACCTTTTGGACAAGCGACAACGCAGTTTTGCGAGTTGCCGCATTCGCCGATTCCGCCGTCCGCCATGATTGTCGCGAGACGCTCGTCTTTGTTCATCGCACCTGTCGGGTGGGAGTTGAACAGACGGACTTGTGACAACAATGCAGGTCCGATGAAGTTCGTTTTGTCATTGACGTTCGGGCATGCCTCAAGACATACGCCGCAAGTCATGCATTTCGACAATTCATATGCCCACTGGCGTTTGCGCTCAGGCATACGCGGTCCGTCGCCCAGGTCATACGTGCCATCGATCGGAACCCAAGCCTTGATCCGTTTCAACGAATCAAACATGAATTCACGGTCGACTACAAGGTCACGCACAACTGGGAATGTACGCATCGGTTCGAGCTTGATCGGCTGCGTCAATTGGTCGATCAGCGCCGTACAAGACTGGCGCGGACGTCCGTTGATGACCATTGAACACGCTCCGCACACCTCTTCGAGGCAGTTCATGTCCCAGTTGACAGGCGTCGTTTTCTTGCCTTCCGCATTCACCGGATTCCGGCGAATTTCCATCAAAGCGGAAATGACGTTCATGTTCGCCTTATAGGGAACCTCGAATTTTTCCCAGTATGGCTGGGAATCCGGGGTATCTTGACGTTGTATTTCAAAGCGTACAGTCTTTTTGCTGACTGCCGCTTCTTTGACAGCTGTTTGCTCACTCATTTACCGTCAATCCTCCTTCTTCTTGGAATAGTTGCGCTCCCGCGGAGGAATCAACGAAACATCCACGTCTTCATAAGAAAGGATCGGCGCAGACTTCCCGTCGAATTCCGCGATTGTCGTCTTCAGGAAGTTCTCATCGTCACGGTTCGGAAAATCAGGCTTGTAATGAGCGCCTCGGCTCTCGTTCCGGTTCAATGCTCCCAGAGTGATGACACGTGCCAAGTATAACATGTTTTTCAGCTGACGCGTGAATGTCGCGCCTTGGTTTGACCATTGCTGTGTATCCGTGATATTGATGTTTTCATAACGTTCAAGAAGCTCTTGGATTTTCTCATCCGTCTTCTGAAGCTTGTCATTGAAACGGACCACCGTAACGTTCTCTGTCATGATTTCGCCAAGCTCGCGGTGCAAGACATACGCGTTCTCAGTTCCATCCATCTTGAGTGTCGCTTCCCATTTCTGCTGCTCGTCCTTAATAGCCGTTTCAAATAGGGATGAAGGAAGATCATCCGCAGAGCGTTTAACGCCCCTCATATATTTGACAGCTTCAGGGCCAGCTACCATACCGCCGTAAATGGCGGAAAGGAGGGAGTTCGCTCCAAGACGGTTCGCTCCGTGCTGTGAATAGTCACACTCGCCTGCAGCGAACAATCCAGGAATGCTTGTGTGCTGTTCATAATCGACCCATAGTCCGCCCATTGAATAGTGGACTGCCGGGAAGATCTTCATCGGCACTTTATGCGGGTCTTCGCCCGTGAATTTCTCATAGATTTCAATGATGCCGCCCAGCTTGACATCAAGCTCGTGCGGATCTTTATGGGAAAGGTCCAGGTATACCATGTTCTCGCCGTTGATGCCGAGCTTCTGGTTTACGCAGACATCAAAAATTTCACGTGTCGCGATGTCACGTGGCACAAGATTTCCGTAATCGGGATATTTTTCTTCAAGGAAGTACCAAGGTTTCCCGTCTTTATATGTCCAGATACGTCCGCCTTCACCACGCGCAGACTCACTCATGAGACGGAGTTTATCGTCTCCAGGGATTGCTGTCGGGTGGATCTGGATAAATTCACCGTTCGCATATTTTGCGCCCTGCTGATAAACAATCGATGCTGCCGATCCTGTATTGATGACAGAGTTCGTCGATTTACCGAAGATGATCCCAGGTCCGCCAGTCGCCATGATGACCGCGTCGCCAGGGAACGCTTTGATTTCCATCGTTTTCAGGTTCTGCGCTTTGATGCCTCGGCAAATGCCTTCGTCATCCATGATGATACCGAGGAATTCCCAGTGTTCATACTTTTGGACTAGCCCATCCACTTCGTGGCGGCGCACTTGCTCATCCAGCGCATACAGAAGCTGCTGCCCTGTTGTCGCACCGGCGAAAGCCGTACGGTGGTGGAGTGTTCCCCCGAAACGACGGAAATCCAGAAGACCTTCCGGCGTACGGTTGAACATGACACCCATGCGGTCCATCAAACGGATAATGCCAGGAGCCGCTTCCGCCATCGCTTTTACCGGCGGCTGGTTCGCAAGGAAGTCCCCTCCGTATACTGTATCGTCAAAGTGGATATCCGGCGAGTCGCCTTCCCCTTTTGTATTTACTGCTCCGTTAATGCCGCCTTGCGCGCATACGGAGTGGGAGCGTTTAACCGGAACAAGCGAGAATAAGTCGACTGCGACTCCTTCTTCTGCCGCTTTTATGGTCGCCATCAAGCCGGCAAGACCGCCACCAACGACAATCAATCTGCCTTTAGCCATTATTTTTTCACTCCTCAAATTTTACATATTCACTATATTTCCTTCTGTCCTCAGACCACGAATGCAAGCAATGCTTGAACTCCGATGACCGAAAGCACAAGGAACGCGATGATTGTTACGTAAGAAACAACTGTCTGCGAACGAGGAGATTGTGTAAGTCCCCAAGAAACGCAGAATGACCATAGTCCGTTCGCCAGGTGGAACGTCGCGGAGAGGATTCCGGCGATATAGAACGCAACCATGAACGGGTTCGATAGGATGTTCGCCATCATGTCGAAGTCCACTTCGGTGCCAAGCGCTTTCTGGATCCGCGTCTCATACACATGCCATGCGATGAAGATGACCAGGAACACGCCAGTGATACGTTGAAGAAGGAACATCCAGTTACGGAATGTCCCATAGCGCTGTACATTTGGTTTGGCAGTGAATGCTATGTAGATGCCGTAGAACGCATGGAACATCAAAGGGATATAAATGATAAACCATTCCAAGAAGGTGACGAACGGCAAGTTCCCCATAAAGTTGGATGCTTTGTTGAATGCTTCTTCACCGTGCGTTGCAAAATGGTTGACGATCAAGTGCTGGGTCACGAAAATCCCGACTGGAATGACTCCGAGCAATGAATGCAGTCTGCGCACGTAAAAATCTGATTCTCTCGACAAGTCTTTTACCCTCCCTTATTTTTTGGGTCGGCCGAAAGTTGTCCGGCATTGCCGGATAGCCTTTAACGGCTTGGCCCTTCATGGTACAATATAATAACATGTATCATTGTACTCCTCACATATGAGGAGGTCAAGGCGATGTGGACTTTTTAGCCCCTGCCAAAGACCTTGCTCACTTACAACGAGATTTCAGCGAAAGGATTGCATGCTAGTGGACACGAACCTTACATACGAAACACCGACACGCCTCGGCTACGATCTTTTGCGTGACCACGTCCTTCCCTCCATCCTCGGCAAGCACGAAGATGACATCTTGTACTGGGCAGGCAAGGACATCGCCCGCAAGTTTCCGATCTTCAGCAGCGATGAGCTGCCAGGCTTCTTTTCAGAAGCTGGCTGGGGGCCTCTTCTGATGAATGTAAATAGTAAGCCGCAAAAAGATGGAACGGAGTTCATACTGGGCCCCATCGACAAAGTGCTTGTGGAAAACCGTTCCTATCAGCTCGAAGCCGGATTCATAGCTGAACAGTTCCAGAAATTGAATGGTTTCCTGACAGAATGCTATGGAGAAAAGGAGCCGGATCGCGAACAGATACGGTTCATCGTCAAATGGGATGCAAAGACAAAAGTATAATCAAACATATTCAGCGGGCCTAAGAGGCCTGCTGCGGGAAAGGCGGTGCAGCTCCTGCTCAGGAGCCGCCGCCTTCACTATTTTCCGCATGGAAGTGGTCGAACACAGCTTTGGCAGTGTTTGCGGGCAGCCCGGCTTCCCTCAGCGTCTCCATGCTGGCCGCTTTGATCTTCTTGACGGAGCCGAAGTGTTTCAGCAGCTGCTTCTTCCGCTTCTCCCCGACTCCCGGTATATTATCGAGCGAAGAGGTCAGCGATCCCGCATCGCGCCGCTTTCTGTGGAATGTGATGACAAAACGGTGGACTTCATCCTGGATCCGCTGCAAGAGATAGAAGGCTTCACTCGTCTTTTTCAGCGGAACGATTTCTGGAGGCGTCCCGTAGAGGAGCTGAGCGGTCTGGTGCTTCTCATCTTTCGCTAATCCCGCGATCGGTATGGATAGTCCGAGTTCATCCTCGATCACTTCCCTCGCGATTTCCATCTGCCCTTTTCCTCCATCGATGATGATAAGATCAGGCAGAGGCAAATCCTCTTTCAATACACGTGTGTATCTTCGGCGCACCACTTCACGCATGGCGCCGTAATCATCATGGGCAGCGGCCGTCCTCGTTTTATACTTTCGGTAATCTTTGCGGTTCGGCTTTCCGTCAACAAACGAAACCATCGCGGATACGGGATCGACGCCCCCCGTATGGGAGTTGTCGAAAGCTTCGATGCGGAATGGCGGATAGATATTCATCGCATCGCCCAAATCCTCGCATGCCCCGATTGTCCGCTGTTCCTGGCGGTCGATCAGCTGGAACTTCTCGCGCAGTGAAATGCCTGCGTTCTTCGTCGCCAATTTGACAAGGTCCTTCTTTTTCCCACGTTGCGGAATATGCACGGATGTCTCAAGTAGCTGATCGATGATCGAAAGATCCGTACGTTCCGGGAGCAGTACTTCCTTTGGCAGGAGATGGCCTGATTTCCCATAGAACTGCCCAATGAAGGTGAGGAATTCATCTTCCGGGTCTTGATACAGCGGAAAAATCGATACGTCCCGTTCGATCAGTTTGCCTTGACGCACGAAAAATACTTGGACACACATCCAGCCTTTTTCCACCGCATAGCCAAAGACATCCCGGTCTGTAAAGTCGTTCATCATCATCGTCTGCTTTTCCATGACAGCCTCGATATTGACGATTTGATCGCGGTATTCCTTCGCACGCTCAAACTCAAGGTTTTCAGCGGCTGTATTCATCTTTTCGGTCAGCTCCGCCTTCACTTCCTTGTAACCGCCATTCAGAAATCTCGTTATACTGTCTACCATCTCCTTATATGTTTCCGGTGAAACCTCATTCACGCATGGAGCGAGACATTGGCCGAGATGGTAGTAGAGGCAGACCCTGTCCGGCAAGGTGTGGCATTTGCGGTATGGATATAGGCGATCCAGCAATTTCTTCGTCTCATGCGCGGCAGTGGCGTTCGGATAAGGTCCGAAATACTTCCCTTTGTCCTTTTTCAGCAGCCGGGTGACGATCAGCTTCGGATTTCGTTCTGATGTGATTTTCAAATATGGGTATGTCTTGTCGTCTTTCAGCATGATGTTATATTTCGGGTCATGCTTTTTGATGAGGTTCAGCTCAAGTATGAGCGCTTCAATATTGGAAGAGGTGACAATATACTCAAAATCCTCAATTTCACCGACAAGCCGCTGCGTCTTCGCATCGTGGCTGCCGGTGAAATAGCTGCGGACCCGGTTCTTCAGCACCTTCGCCTTCCCTACGTAGATGATAGTCCCTTGCCGGTCCTTCATGAGATAGCAGCCCGGCAAGTCCGGAAGCAGTGCAAGTTTCTGTTCTATTAATTCATTCATAGTCTCTCACCTATTAAAAAACCGGGTCCCTCTGAAGGTTCCCGGTTCCCTGTTGTCATTACGCGTGTTTTTCAATCATTTCAGCAAGCTGCTCTTTCGGCTGGAAACCGACAGCTTTGTCGACGATTTCTCCGTCTTTGAAAAGGACAAGAGTCGGAATCGACATGATGCCGTATTCTCCGGCAGTCGATTGGTTTTCATCGACATCCACTTTCACGATTTTCGCCTTGCCATCCAGATCGCCGTCAAGTTCCTCAAGAACCGGAGCGATCATTTTGCATGGTCCGCACCAAGTAGCCCAGAAGTCCACAAGAACGAGACCTTCTTTTGTTTGATCTTTGAAGTCCGCATCAGTTGCGTGAATGATAGCCATGTTCAAATTCCTCCTTTTAAATATACAACTCTGTCTGAATTATAGCATGCCCTAATATCAGGGGCTAAAGTTATGCTTACACATGAAAACCCGTCAGACACTGATCAATCGAAAAGGCTGCCGCAGAGGCTAGTTTTCCTAGCTCTTCGGGCAGCCTTTCATTTTTGAAATCAGTTCGTCTTCACTTTTTTGATCTCTTCGATCATCATCGGGATAACCTCGAACAGATCGCCGACAATGCCATAGTCGGCCACTTTGAAGATGTTCGCTTCAGGGTCCTTGTTAATCGCGACGATCACCTTGGAGTTCGACATGCCGGCCAAGTGCTGGATCGCTCCAGAGATACCCGCTGCGATATAAAGGTCAGGAGTGACGACTTTACCCGTCTGTCCGATCTGCAGGGAGTAATCGCAGTAATCTGCATCACACGCTCCGCGGGAAGCGCCGACTGCGCCGCCGAGAAGCTTCGCGAGTTCTTCGAGAGGTTCGAAGCCTTCCGCACTCTTTACGCCACGTCCTCCAGCTACGATGACTTTCGCTTCGGAAAGATCCACGCCTTCCGTCGATTTACGGACAACGTCACTGATGATTGTACGAAGGTTAGTGATATCAGCTGAGACGGAAGAAACGTCGCCAGTCCGGCTGTCGTCTTTTTCAAGCGGCTCGATATTGTTCGGACGGATTGTGAAGAACAGCAAACCTTCCTTATTCTGCACCTTTTCGAACGCTTTACCGGAGTAGATCGGACGGATGAATACCGAATCGTCCCCTTCTCCTTCGATCGAAGTGACATCTGAGATCAGTCCAGAGCCGATCTTGCTGGCAATCTTCGGCGAAAGATCTTTTCCGTTCGCTGTATGGCCAAAGACGATCGCTTCAGGCTTCTCTTGGTCGTAGACAGCCATGAACGCCTGGCCGTAACCGTCAGATGTATAATGTTTAAGATGCGGATGCTCCACCGTGATGACGCGATCTGCTCCGTATGCGATCATGTCGCCGGCAAGCGATTGCACCGAATCTCCGATCAGAACGCCGACAACTTCTCCGCCTCCGGACACTTTTTTTGCCGCAGCGACCGCTTCGTACGATACATTACGTAAAGCCCCTTCACGGGCTTCTCCGAGTACTAATACCTTTTTAGACATATAGAGTCCCTCCTATTACGATATGAAAATACGATTATAGAACTTTCGCTTCTTTGTTCAGCAAGTCTACCAGCTCTTTCACTTGATCGCCAAGATCCCCTTCAAGGACGCGTCCTGCTGATTTTGCAGGCGGCAAGAAGACTTCGATTGTCTCCGTCTTCGCTTCCACGTCATCCTCATCGATATCAAGATCATCGAGTTCAAGTTCTTCAAGCGGCTTCTTCTTCGCTTTCATGATGCCCGGCAAGGATGGGTAACGCGGTTCGTTCAAGCCTTGCTGCGCAGTGATCAGCAACGGAAGGGACGTCTCGATCTTCTCAGAATCCCCTTCGACGTCACGGACGATTTTCACGTTCGTGCCATCGACCTCCAGATTTGTGATCGTTGTTACATAATTGATGCCGAGAAGCTCAGCGACACGGGGACCGACCTGTCCGGAGCCGCCGTCAATCGCTACGTTGCCTGCAAGGATGATATCGGCTTCTTTATCTTTCAAATACTCCGCCAGGATTTTGGCGACTGTGAATTCATCCATTTCATCAAGATCATCTTCCGTATTGATGAGGACCGCTTTGTCAGCCCCCATTGCAAGCGCTGTACGAAGCTGCTTTTCCGCTTCCTCATCGCCGATTGTGATGACTGTCACTTCGCCGCCGTGCGCGTCACGCAGCTGGATCGCTTCTTCAACCGCATACTCATCGTACGGATTGATGATGAATTCCGCGCCATCTTCGGCGATTTTTCCGTTTGTTACCGAAATTTTCTCCTCTGTGTCAAATGTACGTTTCACTAATGCGTAAATGTTCATTTTACAGACCTCCCTGGCTAGTATTATTTCCCTTTAAAATCAGGTTCCCTTTTTTCAATAAACGCCTGGATCCCCTCTTTGGCGTCTTCGGAGACAAAGACCTCACCGAACGAATCCGCTTCTGCCTTCACTCCCTCATAGTACGCCTCATGTTTCGCATACTGGAGCATACGCAGTGCGGCTTTCATCGCCACCGGGCTTTTCCCCGCAATTTTCTTTGCCAGCTCCATCGTCTTGCCGGAAAGTTCCTCTTCCGGATAGGCGTGGTTTGCAAGACCAAGCCGCACTGCTTCTTCCCCGGACACCGGATCGCTTGTCAGCAGCATCTCGGCCGCCTTTGCAAAACCGACATAGCGAGGCAGACGCTGGGTGCCTGCAAAGCCTGGAATCAGGCCAAGCTGAAGTTCTGGCAAGCCGAGCTTCGCCTTTTCAGTGACGAGCCTGATATGACAGCTCATGGCGAGTTCAAGGCCCCCTCCCAGCGCCGCTCCATGAATGGAAGCGATGACTGGTTTCGGGAAGCTCTCAATCTTTTCGAAGACTTCCTGTCCTTCAGCGGAAAGTTTGGAGAACGCTTCCCCGGATGTGACAGATGTGAATTCCTTGATATCAGCTCCAGCTGAGAAGAACCTACCCTCTCCCTTGAGAACGATGACCCGCACGGAATTGTCTTCCCGGAGATTTTCGACTGCTTCGCCGATTTCCTTGATGACGCCGCTTGCAAGTGCATTCGCAGGGGGGCGGTCAATTGTCAGCACAGCGACCCCTTCATCATGTTGTACGTTGATATACTCCATAATCTCCCGTCCTTCCCATCTATGACTCTACATTATCATACCATTTCAAGGATGATTACGCTTTCATTCCGTTCATCAGTAGACGATGCACTTCCGGGGCAAGTTTCATAAGATCATATTTTTGCTCATTCATCACCCATGAGGTGATCGTCTCATCGATTGTGCCGAATACCATCTGCCGTCCGAGCCGGATATCGAGCTGCGGATCGAACTCCCCGCTCTCCGTTCCTTCTTTCAGGATGGAATCGAGCAGTCCAAGATACTCTTTCAGCACCTCGTTGATCCGGAATCTCAACTCTTTGTTTGATTGTCGCAATTCAAGCTGCGTGACGATGGCGAGGTGCCGGTCGTCATGGATGACCTTGAAGTGGTTTTCAATCATTTTGAGCAGCTTTTCCGATGCCGATATTTCCCTCTTCAGAATTTCCTCGAGCTTATGTACGAAGATGCCCATCTTCTCACGGAATACGGAAATGAGGATGTCCTCTTTATTTTTGAAATAAAGATAGATGGTCCCGTCCGCAACACCTGCCTCTTTGGCAATCTTAGAAACTTGCGCCTGGTGGTAACCATTCTCTGCGATAACGACGACCGCCGCATCGATGATCTGTTTGTATTTCGGTTTATCCCGCTTCAATTATTTATCACCACCACGAAAAAGGAAATATGAATGATGGTTCATTCATATTTCCATATTAATCGTTTATTCAATTTCCGTCAAGCATTTCAACCAGCCGGCTGCACTTCTTTTCCGGCTTTCTGTTTCTCCTCTTCCACAAGTGCGCGTCTCAGGATTTTACCGACCGCCGTCTTCGGCAGTTCACTGCGGAATTCATATTTCCTTGGAACCTTATAAGCTGCGAGATGCTTTCTGCAGTACTCATTCAGTTCTTCCTCGGTGGCCGTTTTTCCTTCTTTCAGGACAATATATGCTTTCACTGTTTCTCCGCGGTACGGATCGGGCACACCTGCAACGACACATTCTTGAATCGCGTCATGTTCATAGAGGACTTCCTCGATTTCGCGGGGATAAATGTTGAACCCGCTTGCGATGATCATGTCTTTCTTGCGGTCCACTACATAGAAGTATCCTTTTTCATCCATATAACCGAGGTCCCCCGTCAGCAGCCAGCCGTCCCGGAACGTTCCGGCTGTCTCTTCAGGCCGGTTCCAGTACCCTTCCATCACTTGCGGCCCTTTTACAGCGATTTCCCCGACTTCACCCGGCGCCAGCGGTTCAGTTCCTGAAGGTCCAAGTATGCATGCGTCGGTATCAGGCCAAGGAACACCGATCGAGCCTTTCACTCGCTCACCGTCCCAAACGAAGTTCGCAATGGCGACCGGAGACGTTTCCGTGAGGCCGTAACCTTCAACAAGCTTGCCGCCCGTGATTCTCTCGAACTTTTCCTGGATTTCGACTGGCAGCGCGGCGGAACCGCTGATGCAGGCCTTGATCGAAGACAGATCGAAACTAGCAAGCTTCGGATGATTCAGCAGACCGATATAGATGGTTGGAGCGCCCGGAAATAGCGTCGGTTTCTGTTTGTCGATTGTCTTAAGAGCCGTTTCAAAATCGAACTTCGGCACGAGGACCATCTTATTTCCAAGCATAACAGAAAGAATCAGGACTGTCGTCATCCCGTATACATGGAAAAATGGCAGGATGCCCATGACCGTCTCTTCTCCATCTTTGCACCGGTACAGCCATTCTCGGCACATCTGCGTATTGGAGATAAGGTTCTTATGGGTCAGCATGACGCCTTTTGGCGGTCCGGTCGTCCCTCCTGTATATTGGAGAAGCGCAACATCCGTATCATAATTGAAATCGTACTCGATAGGCTCCGCCTTTGCCGACTTCATGATTTCGGTGAACAGATGATTGACGCCCCGGTGCTCGACTTTTACCGAAATGCCATGCTCCCTTTTTTGGATGAACGGATAGATCACGTTTTTAGGGAATGGCAAATAATCTTTGATTCCCGTGATGATCACATTCTCAAGAGATGTCTCACCTAACACTTTTGTGATGCGCGGGTATAAGATATCCAGCCCGATAATAGCTTTCGCTCCTGAATCCGCCATTTGATAGGCCAGTTCCCTCTCCGTATAGAGCGGATTCGTCTGGACGACGATCCCTCCAGCATACAGTATGCCGTAATAAGCGATAGCGCTTTGCGGGCAGTTCGGCAGCATGATCCCCACCCGGTCCCCCTTTTCGATGCCTAGCGAAATCAGGTAGTTTGCGAATTTGAGCGCCGACTCATGGAATTCCTTGAACGTAATTTCCTTCCCCATGAAATGGATCGCCGCTTTTTCCGGATACTTCTCCGCAGAATTTGTCAGAAATTCCTGGATCGGAATCCGGTCATAGTCGATCGTCTTCGCAATCTCGGGTGGATAAAGATCCAGCCAAGGCCTTGCTGTCATCATGAAAACCCCCTTTTATTCTTAGAAAATTCCCTATTTAATCAATTATATCTGTAAATGAATACGCTTTCAATCAATATATTTTGCGCGGACAGAAAAAATGCCTTGCCCGGCGACGGGTCAAGGCGTATGTTTGAGCATCCAGTAGACTCCTACGAGTATGAATACGACGCAGACGACAATCAATATTTTCGATAGTTTTTCCATTGCTTTCGCTCCTATGAGATGCTGGCTCCGATGACAAATGAAAGACCTACAGAAATGGTCAGCGAGATGAAGCCGACAGAGCGGTTGTCCTTCTCTATCTCTTTGTCAATGTGGAATTTGGGTGTCAGGAATTCGAAAAGGAAATAGGCGAAGATCAATAGGACGAAGCCATATAACCCCCATCCGATCATCTGCGGCAACGAGTTATGCTGCTCAATGGAATAGCGGAAAATATTAGCGACACCGAATATCTTTCCGCCGGTCGCAAGGGCAACAGCCACATTCCCTTTCCGGATTTCCTCCCAGTTCCGATATTTGGTCACTAGTTCGAACAGGACCATCGCGAGGATGAGACAGAGGACAACGACACTGAAATAGCCGGCGGTCTCCACGAGCGGGTGGCTCCAAAAACCAGTTTTCGACATGTTGGACTGCTCCTTTACCGTTCAATCATCCTACCTTATACGGCGCTGACGAAAAAAGGTTTCACTTTATTTTAATTCCACAACAGTTACGCCATGCCCGCCTTCTCCTGCTTCGCCGAAACGGAAGCTTTTAACGCGCGGGTGGCTCTTCAAGTAGGTCTGGATTCCTTGTCTTAAAGCACCTGTCCCTTTACCGTGGATGATCGATACTTGATGGTAATTGGACAGGAGTGCGTCATCCAGATATTTTTCCGTACGTTGGATGGCATCTTCATATCTTTCCCCTCTAAGATCAAGCTCCAGTTTCACATAGGAATCCCTGCCGCGCAGTGATGCGGATGAAACCGGCTCCTTCATCTTCTCTGGTTTGCTGTATTCCAGCACGGATTCATCAAGCCGCATTTTCAGGATTCCGATCTGGACCACCCATTCCTTATCGGAAACCTTTTCAAGAAGCGTGCCCTTCTGGCCATAAGTGATGACTTTGACTTCGTCGCCGACCGCGAGAGGCCGAGGACCGGTCTTCGCCTTCACCGCCTTCTTTTTCTCTGCTGGGGCAGCGCCTTCCAGTCGTTTTCTCGCTTCGATCAGCTCGTGTTCTTTCACACTTGCGCCAGCGTTCAGGCGCAGTGCCCGCAAATCGGAAATGACAGCTTCGGACTCCCGCCTTGCGTCCTCAACGATTTTCTTCGCCTTCTCCTTCGCCTGGTCAACCAGCTTGTCTTTCAGCTCTTCGTATTCGGAAAGCTTGCTTTCCAGCTCCTTTTTCAGCGACTCGGTCTCCTGCAGGAGCTCATGTGTCCGTTCCGCGTCTTTCTCTGACTGTACCCGGCTCGATTCAAGGGAAGCGATCATCGAATCGACCTCTCCGCGATCGGAGCCCGTAAAGCCTTTCGCACGGTCGATGATATGCCCGCCGAGCCCGAGGCGTTTGGAGATCTCGAACGCGTTGCTCCGCCCTGGCACGCCGATCAGAAGACGATACGTCGGGCTGAGTGTGTCGATATCGAATTCCACACTTGCATTCGCGACACCCGGACGGTTGTAGCCGTACGCTTTCAGTTCTGGATAATGCGTGGTCGCCATGACTCGTGCTCCTGTGCCATGTACTTCGTCAAGGATCGCAATCGCGAGCGCCGCCCCTTCCTGTGGATCAGTTCCAGATCCGAGCTCGTCAAAGATGAGTAGAGACCGGGAATCGAATTTATTCAGGATGTCAGTGATATTGACCATATGGGACGAGAAGGTACTGAGACTCTGCTCGATGGACTGCTCGTCACCGATATCCGCGTAGACTGAGTCAAAGACGGCGATTTCCGAGCCATCGAGCGCAGGAATTGGCAGACCCGCCTGCGCCATGAGCGTGCACAAGCCGACCGTTTTGAGTGTCACCGTCTTTCCGCCTGTATTCGGACCCGTGATGACAATCGTCGTGATCTCCTTGCCGAATTCGATCGTGTTCGCGACAGCATCTTCCATCGGAAGGAGCGGATGGCGGGCCTTCACAAGCCGGATATAGCCTTCTTCGTTCACTGCAGGCTTCGAGCATTTATTCGCAGTGCCATACTTCGCCTTCGCTAAGATTACATCGATTTCCGAGAGCACATCTACAAGTAGAAACAGATCATGGGCGACTTCCTGCACATCCGCGGAAAGTGCGATCAGGATCTTTTCAATCTCGTCATGTTCCTTTGATTTCAAGGCTCTGATTTCATTATTCGCCTGCACGACTGCGTCCGGCTCGATGAAAAGCGTCTGGCCGGATGAAGAGGAATCATGGACGACACCGCCGAAATGAGAACGATATTCCGCTTTGACGGGGATGACGAAGCGGTCGTTCCGGATGGTGACAATCGAGTCCGACAGCATCTTCGCCGCATTCCGGCCCCTTGTGTACCCCTCAAGCTTCTCACGCACCCTGCTTTCCTGCGTGCGCAGGCTCTGCCGGATGGACCGGAGGGCAGATGAGGCACTGTCCATCACATAGCCGTTATCATCGATTGCGTGATTGATCTCGTGCTCAAGACCGGTAAGGACCGGCATAGCTTCCTTTTTCCCCAGGAAGTGGGGTATTTCGATTTCACCGTCTTCATGCACCGCTTCGATGAATTGACGAAGGACACGGCTTGCCCGGATCGTATTTGCGATCTCCATCAATTCATATGCGCTGAGCATGCCGCCGATCTGCGCCCGTTTCGCATGGGGTTTGACGTCGCTGATCCCTCCCATCGGCACGTTGCCGCGGATCCGGAGGATGGCAAGTCCCTCGTCCGTCTCTTCAAGAAGACGGGCGACCTCTCCGTATTCGCTGCTCGGGACAAGTTTTTCTATATAAGCCCTGCCGGCGGACGACGTACAGTGCGTCGCCACGATGGCACGGATTTTATCAAATTCGAGAGTTTTCAAGACACGGTTTTCCAATGTCCTGCACTTCCTTTCATTTCCGCACTATTTCACGGATGAATCGTTCGAGCGGCCATGTATTGATGACCGTCTCTTTTTTCAGCCAGGCTTTCTGGCCGTACTGCACACCCATCTGCATGTATTCGAGCTGATTGATGGCATGGGCATCTGTGTTGATGGCGATATGGACGCCGGCCTCCTGAGCCTTCGCCAAATAATGATAATTCAAATCAAAACGGTGAGGGCTTCCGTTCATTTCCAGCACCTTACCGTATTCCTTCGCCCATTCGATGAGCTGGAGCACGTCAGGATCATAGCCTTCCCGCTGCCCGACAATTCGCCCAGTCGGATGCGCGATCATGTCGACATGAGGATTCGATATGGCGGAATGCAGCCTTTTCATGATTTTCTCCCGCGGCTGGCTGAAATTCGAGTGGATCGAGGCGATGACAAAATCAAGTTCTGCCAGCAATTCATCTTCGAAATCAAGGCTTCCGTCCGGCAGGATGTCCATCTCCGTTCCCGCGAACACTTCGATATCGTCATATTCCTCGTTCAATTCCCTGATTTCCTTGATCTGCTGCCGCAGCCGTTCCGGCGTAAGGCCGTTTGCTACTTTCAGGTAGTGGGTATGGTCTGTGATCACCATATGTGAATACCCTTTTTCCCGGCAAGCCTCCACCATTTCACGGATGGAATAACCTCCGTCCGACCAGGTCGTATGCATATGGAAATCCCCGCGGATATCATCAGGCATTATGATACCGGAGATTTGATCCGCCTTGTCGATTTCCGTCCCATCCATACGCAACGCCGGCGGGATGAATGGCAATCCGAAATGGGCAAAGAACTGTTCTTCCGTTTCAAAAGTGCGAACCGAACCATCTTCCGATTCGACGCCATATTCACTGATTTTCTGGCCTTTCGACTTCGCAAGCTGTCGCATCCGCACGTTATGCTCTTTGGATCCTGTAAAATGGTGCAGAGCGGTCGCAAATTGGTCTTCCGCTACGAACCTGAAATCCGCATCTACAAGCTCCGCGAAATCGAGCGTGATGGACAGTTTGGAGTCTCCTGCCGCAATGATTTCCTCAATCGGCAATGCATGCTGGATCTTCTCTCGCACAATTCCAGGCTCGTCTGTCACAATGATGAAATCCAGGTCGCTGCTCTCCTCTTCGACCCTTCTGAAGCTTCCGGCGACCTGGTAACGTTTGATCTCCGGAATTGCGGCAAGCTCTTCTTGAACGCTCTGAACGAAACTTTCGATCTGCCATACAGGCAGTTTCTCCTTTTTCATGCCGATCTGCTTCAATTCATTCAGCAGTTTTTCTTCCGTTTTCTTTCCGAAGCCGGGAAGCTTGCTCACTTCATGCGTTTCACACGCTTCCTTTAACGATTCCACAGAATCGATTCCGAGCGCCTCCCGCAGCTTGGCGATCCGTTTTCCGCCAAGTCCCGGAACTTTAAGCAAGGGGATCAACCCTTTCGGAACCGTTTCCTCCAGCTCTTTCAGAAGATCGGATTCCCCTTTCTCGAGCAGGTCGGTGATGACAGCGCCTGTCCCTTTTCCAATCCCTTTCAGTTTCAGGATATCGTCCATCTCAGACAGGCTGCGCGGATCGAGCTCGAGCACATTTGCAGCTTTCCGGAATGCCCCGACCTTGAACGGGTTCTCCCCTAGAAGTTCCATATAGAGCGCAATCTTTTCAAATGTCCTGATGATCGTCTTTTTATTCATGGTAACCCCTCCTCTGCATCACTGTAAAAAAAGCTTCCCTCTTAAAAAGGGGAAGCAATCAGTTTTTATAAATATACCACCATTTCTTCACCGTTTCTGAAATGATCGGCGTATGGTCGAACATCGCATTCGCCAAGATGGAATTATGGATGGTCGTCTGCACCATATCTACCGGAATCATCGCAGCGACATAGAGCAGCAGGAAAATCACAATATAGAACTCTACAAACCCGAGTGCAGCTCCGGCAAAACGGAAAGCGAATCCGAGAATCGGCATGAACTTCAGGAAATCAAACATGGATGCGATCAGCTGCAAAGCGAACTTGACGACAAGGAAGATGAGGACGAAAGCAAGAAGCCGATAAAATGTCTCGTCAAGATCAAGCTGCTCCACTGCCCAGCCTATCTTTAGATTTGCCGTTACACCCGGATAAGGCACCCAGAGGACAAATTTTTCCGCAAGCGGTTTGTAATATATGTAAGCTACAATAAGGGCGATGAGAAAACCCGCCATATGGATCACCTGAACAATCAGGCCGCGCCTGAATCCTGTAATCAGCCCTCCTAGGAGGAGGAATACGATAAGTAAATCTAACATAAAAGACCGTCAACCCTTCAACTTATTCAATTCTTCTTCCAGTTGTTCAATTTTCTCTTTCAGTTTCAAATAATCATGGACTGTGTTGACTGCGGTAAGCACCGCGATTTTTGCGCTGTCCAAATATGGATTGCGCTCGCTGATCTCCCGCATCCTGTCATCGACCATCGAAGCGACGAGCCGGACATGGCTGCTCGGTTCGCCGCCGACGATCGTATACGTCTGTCCGAAAATATCAACCGAAACCCGAGTTTTCTGCTCGTCTGCCATGGAACCGACCTCCTATGCCTGATTTGCTCCCTGACCGCGGGAACCCTATGCTCCATCATACCATGAAACTGTTTTCATTGTGAAAAAAATAGCCGCCGATTCGCGTGGCCGTACTCCCCGCCCGGCCGCAATGATGCATACCCGCTATTTTCATGGTTTAAGCCTAGTGATTGTATTGTACAATAGCAGTACAACGAGGGGAAGGGTGTTTCAATGAGCCAACAAGTCATTACAACGGATGCAGATGGCCTTAAAAAGGTCGCATCTCATTACGCGGGCCACCAGGTCGACCGTAAAGCGCCGGGCGTCGTGTTTGCAGCCAAATTGCCGGATGTCGCGGTCACTGCTTATAAATCAGGAAAAGTGCTGTTCCAAGGAGCCGGCTCAGCGCGGGAAGCGGCAAAGTGGGGAGGAGGGGTGGTATCAGCTGCCCGTGTAACAGCGAAAAAGCCGGCCGGTGAAACATTGCCGGAAGACCTTGCCACCCTGTCTGTCATCGGATCTGACGAGACGGGGACCGGCGATTTCTTTGGACCAGTCACTGTCTGCGCCTGTTATGTACGCAAGGAGCAGATTCCGCTCGTCCAGGAACTTGGTGTCAAAGATTCCAAACTGCTGAATGATGAGTATATGCGCAAGATTGCTCCTGATTTGAAGGCAGCCCTTGTGCATAGCGTCCTGACGCTGCCTAACGTGAAATACAACGAAGTGCAGGGCAAAGGATATTCCGCCGGGAAAATCAAAGCTCTTCTTCATAACCAGGCGATCCGTCAAGTGCTGAAAAAGCTAGGCGGCGAACAGCCGAATTATATCCTAATCGACCAATTTGCAGAAAGAGGGGTCTATTACAATCACGTAAAAGCACAAAAGGAGATCATCCGTGAAAATGTACTGTTTTCCACTAAAGCGGAAGGGCTGCACGTTGCTGTTGCAGCCGCGTCGATCATCGCCCGCTTCGCATTCCTTGAAGAGATGGATCGGCTCAGCCGCATCGCAGGCTTTCCGCTTCCGAAAGGGGCGGGGCCAAAAGTCGATGAGGCGGCTGCGAAGATCCTGCTCGCTAAGGGAGATGACTTCCTTCGAAGCATGACGAAACATCACTTCGCTAATACAAGCAAAGCAAAAAGACTTGCCGAGAAGAAATACAGGTAACCTCCCCTCTCTCAAAACGTACTACTTTGAAAGAGGTGTTGATCATGAAGAAAATCGCTTTCCTTGCAATCCTGTTCATGCTGCTTTGCGGCTGCGATGCCTGGTCAGAGAAAACCGTGAGCACTTCCACGGTCAAGGAAGTTATCAGTCAGACAGCCGAAGTGCAGCAAGGGGATTTTATTTTCCGCCTTGTGTCCGAAAGGCCGTCCTATGGAGAATTTGAAGTGCCTGCGATATACGGGGAGCTCCTATACATAGGAGAAGAGGATTCCATCGATATCTCCCACAGCGCCTCTCCCTTCTATTTCCCGATTACGGAAAAGACGCGTGGGTATGAAATCGATTATGCGATGGATGATCCGCTGCTGGTCACAACGCTTAAAAAAGGAGAACCTTACAGGGAGACTTACAGGTTTGCAGGAGGGTTCAGCGACCGTGATTCAGCGGAGTATGCCGCTTTCGTCCAGTCCATCGTCGATCATGGCGGCGGCCTTCCGCAAGGCGAATATGTCATGAATGGCCGCGCCCGTTTCCTTGCAGGCGTTGCCCCGGGTGACATGGCAGTAGAATATGACATGCAATCGACGATCGGTTTCCAGGTGAAATGAAAATGGGTTGTCCTAAAGACGAAAATCGCCAGAACCGGCACGCTTTCCGCGGGCACGGCTCAAGCCTCCTCGCTTCGCTGCGGGGTCTTGAGACTCGTGCTGTTCCCGCAGGAGTCGGCCGTTTCTGGCGATTTTCTACATCCTCTTGAAAAGTATTTCTTCAGCATCGTTGCAATAAAATTTATACTTTTCTGGACAGCCGTTTCTTTTATCCGCGGAGCTGTGCGTCCGCTTCTGTTGTCAGTGCCGCAAGCACTTTGTCATGCGCTTTCACGACTTCATCATCAGTGAGTGTGCGCTCCGGATCGAAGTAGGTAAGCGAGAAGGCGATGGATTTCTTTCCTTCCTCGACGTTCTCCCCTTCATACAGATCGAACAGCTTTACGCCTTTCAGGAGCTTGCCGCCTGCTTTCCGGATGATCTGCTCCAGTTCACCGGCAGCTTTTCCACTCTCTACGACGAGCGCGATATCGCGGCTGATGGACGGGAATCGCGGTACTTGCTTGTAGACGAGTTCGTCAGTATCCGCTGTCAGAACCTCTGCTAGATTCATCTCCAAGACATACGTCTCTTTCAAGTCACGCTGCTTCATCTCGGAAGGATGCAGCTGTCCAAGGAAACCGATGCGCTTTTCGCCGAGGAAGATGTCGGCTGTACGGCCAGGGTGGAGACCTGCAATTTCCGCTTTTGCAAACGACAGCTCACTCGACAGGCCAAGCCGGTGGATGAGCGTTTCGACAATCCCCTTCAGAACGAAGAAATCAACTTTTTTCGTTTCTCCTTGCCATGCATGATCCACCCATTTACCTGTCATCGCGACTGCCAAATGCTCGACTTCCTTCGGCAATCCATCCTCTTCTGTGCCAAGGAAGACAGAGCCCGTTTCGTACAAGGCGACCGAATCCGTGCGGCGCGCCACATTGTATGTGACCGCTTCAAGCAAATGCGGGATCAGACTTTGCCGCAGTGTGCTCCGCTCTTCACTCATCGGCATGAGAAGACGGGTCGTTTCTGCAGTTTCCAGTGCGAAGGCTTGCGCCTGTCCACTTGATGTCAAAGAGTAGGTGATCGCTTGATACAGCCCGGCTCCTTCAAGGAAATTCCTGACGATGCGGCGCTTCGCCTGGTACGGCGTCAAGCCTCCCGGTTTCGATTCGGTCACGGGCAATGTCATCGGGATTTCATCATAGCCATGCATCCGAGCGATCTCTTCGATGATGTCCTCTTTGATCCTCAAATCCTGGCGTCTTGTCGGCGCATCAATGACGAGTTGGCCATTCACAGCATCCGTTGGAATTCGCAGGCGCTTTAAAATCGTCATCATTTCATCCATAGAAATTTTCATGCCAAGCCGGCTATTGATATAATCCGGCGAGACGATGATCCTTTCCGGAGTCTTTTCAAGCTGATCGAATACGACAGAACCCGCAAGCACTTCCCCGCCTGCGATCTCAGCGATCAACTGCGCGGCGCGGTCTGCCGCTTCCTGAACACGGTTCGGATCGACGCCTTTCTCGAAACGGCTGCTCGCATCACTTCGGAGTCCGACGTCTTTCGATGTCTGCCGCACGGAGCCTGGCGCGAAGTAAGCGGATTCGATTACAACAGTTGTCGTGCCATCATGCACTTCGGAGTTCGCACCGCCCATGACGCCTGCAAGTGCGACCGGCTCTTTGCCGTTCGTGATGACAAGATGATGGCTTTTCAGTTCACGATCCACGTCATCAAGCGTCGTCATCTTCTCCCCGGCTTCTGCATGTCTGACGACAATTTCGCCCGTCTCAAGCCGGTCATAATCAAAAGCATGCAAAGGCTGGCCGTACTCCATCAAAACAAAGTTTGTGATATCGACGACATTGTTCAATGGGCGGACGCCTGCAGCCATCAGATGGTTTTGCAGCCACATCGGTGATTCAGCGACCTTGACGTTCTTCACGACTTTCGCCACATACATCGGATTGTCTTTCTCCGCTTCGACACGGAGTTTCAGCACGTCTTCCGCCTTCTCATCGCTTTCTGTAAGTGTGATTTCAGGCAGGGCGATCCCTTGGGACAGGATGGCCGCCACTTCATAGGCAACCCCAAGCATGCTGAGGGCGTCTGACCGGTTCGGTGTGAGATCAAATTCCAGGACAGTATCGTCAAGCCCAAGCAAAGGCAAAGCGTTTTCGCCCGGGAGCGAGCCAGCTGGCAGGACATAGATCCCTTCCGCATACGCTTTCGGAACGAGCTTCCCTTCAATGCCGAGTTCCTGCAGCGAGCAAATCATGCCGCACGACTCCTCGCCGCGAAGCTTTGCTTTTTTGATTTTCATGCCTCCAGGCAGAACAGCACCTGGACGCGCAACGATAACATTCTGGCCAGCTGCGACATTGGGCGCCCCGCAGATGATCTGCACCGTTTCCTCGCCGACATCCACCTGGCAAATATTGAGCTTGTCCGCTTCCGGATGCTTGACGCACTCCTTCACGTGGCCGACGACGACATTTGTCATCCCTAGGCCGCGATCCATAATGGAATCGACTTCAATTCCCGCCCTCGTAATTTTTTCAGCGAGATCGGCAGGTTCGATCCCATGTATGTTCACATAATCATTCAACCAATTTAATGATACTAACATTGACCTTCTCCTCCTTACGCTTCCGCCTGATGGAATTGTGATAAGAACCGCTCATCATTCGTATAGAAATGGCGGATGTCCTCAACGCCGTACCGCAGCATCGCAATCCGCTCAGGACCCATTCCGAAAGCGAACCCTGTGAATACCGCCGGATCATATCCAGCCATCTCCAGAACGTTCGGATGGACCATACCCGCCCCAAGAATTTCAATCCAGCCTGTCTTCTTGCAGACATTACATCCGCTGCCTCCGCATTTGAAGCAGGAGATATCCATTTCAACAGACGGTTCCGTGAACGGGAAGAAGCTTGGGCGCAAGCGGATTTCACGGTCAGCGCCGAACATCTTCTTCGCGAACAGATCAAGCGTCCCTTTCAAATCGCTCATGCGGATATCCTCGCCAACGACGAGGCCTTCAATTTGAGTGAACTGATGGGAATGCGTGGCGTCGTCGTTATCCCGCCGGTACACTTTGCCCGGGCAGATGATCTTGATGGCATCACCTTTTTTCGCCTCCATTGTACGTGCCTGGACAGGGGATGTGTGCGTGCGGAGAAGGACGTCTTCGGTGATGTAGAAGGAGTCCTGCATATCGCGCGCCGGATGGCCTTTCGGCAAGTTCAACGCCTCAAAATTGTAATAATCCTTCTCGACTTCAGGCCCTTCAGCGATTTCATACCCCATGCTGATGAAGAAATCCTCGATCTCTTCCACCACGCGCGTGAGAGGATGGTGATTGCCAGTCCTAACGGGCCGGCCTGGAAGTGTTACATCTATCGCTTCTTTCGCAAGTTTCGCATTGATCGCTTCCTCTTCCAGCAACGCCATCCGTGTTTCCAGGGCGTTCGTCACTTCTTCACGGACGACATTGACAAGCGCACCCATCTTCGGCCGTTCTTCAGCAGGCAGTTTGCCCATGCCTTTCAAGAGATCCGTGATCGGCCCCTTTTTACCGAGGTAGGCGACCCGGACATCATTCAACGCTTTCACATCGGCGCTGTCAGCGATCTTCGCCAGCGCTTCTTCCTTCAATTGCTGCAACTCAAGTTCCATTGCCATTCTCCTTTCAAAATAAAAAAGCCCCGCCCCTATAAAAGGGACGAGGACGAGTTCGCGGTACCACCCTGATTATTATGCAAAACGCGCATAATCACTTCATTCTGGATAACGGTCCATGCCCGGCACGCCTTTACAGTTTCCTGGTCCCGGCGGCAGCTCGCGGGGTGAATTTCAATCGCCATGCGCCCACCCGCACTTCCAGTCAAGGTGCGGATTCCCTGTCAGCCCATTTGCCATCTACTTTTCCCGGTCATCGCTTTTCAATCATTATTCTAGTTGTATTATACATAACCTGCAACGTTCGGGCAATACTAGGGGTAATCACGTGATAAATCCAAACTCCCTTTATCTGCTTCCGGAAGCAGCATACGCATAGAGCAGAATGCCGGTCGCGACCGCCACATTCAAAGATTCCGCTTTCCCATGAAGAGGTATTTTTACGATATCATCCGCTTTGCCAAGCAGCAGCGGATCAACCCCGCTCCCCTCATTTCCAACAAGCAATGCAAAGGGACCAGCACATTCGACACTTCCATAATCAACCGAGTCTGTCAGGCCTGTCCCGATCAGGCGCAAGCCATCCCGTTTGACGCGGTCCGTCCATTCTTCAAGATCCCCTTTGACAACGGGCAGATGAAAATGCGAGCCTTGCGAGGATCGGAGCGTTTTCGGATTATATAGATCTGCAGAACCTTTCCCGAGGATGACGGCATCCATTCCTGCAGCATCTGCCGTCCGTATCATCGTTCCCACATTCCCTGGATCTTGTACCGAGTCGATCAATAGTATCTTTTTCCAATCGCTGAACGACGCCTCGTCATAAGCCTGCTGCTTGCAATGGGCAAAGATTCCCTGCGTTTGCTCTGTTTCCGCCAGATCCTTCGCGATTTGCGATGGTATTTCAATGAGCTGCACACCTTCCAGGGGGAAAGAAGCCGGCAGCGACAGATCGTCCCTGACAATCAGATGCAGGACAGTTCCTTCTGATTTAAGAGCCTCTTCTACCAAATGGAACCCTTCCACGATGAATTCTCCTGTTTTCTCTCGTTCTTTACGCGTCGTGCTCAGTTTGATCCAATGTTTCACTAATGCATTCTGTCTTGATTCAATACGTTTCATCTTAAATGCCCGCCTTTTTCTTTTCAGTGTAGCAAAAATGGGTATGATTAGCGATGGTTTGCACACAATACGGGCAGGAGGCTGGTAACTATGAATTTTCAAATACGACAAGCGATTTCCGCAAACATGCAGAATAACAGCGCAGCGGAGATCAGAGGCATCGTAGACGACGCAATGACAAAGGGAGAGGAACAACTTCTTCCTGGTTTAGGCGTGTTTTTTGAAAACCTGTGGAATCGTTCTGATGAACAGGAGAAAGAACGGATGACGCAGCAGATTGCACAATCATTCACAATGCAGCAATGAGAAAAAGGGCCTTTTCAAAGCGAGTCAATCGCCGCTTTGAAAAGCCCTTTTTTCTATGTTATGCTAATGGAAATATACCCCAAAGGAGTGCAGAGACATAATGAGAGATATTGCGGCAACTATGATGAAAGTTTGCATCTACCTTGCCATCGGACTCGCCATCACAATATATATTTTACAGCCCGCACTAGAGGCAAGGAATATCGCTTTCACAGGAAACGTCTGGGTCAACTGGTTCGGCATAACTTATTTGTGTTATAGCGTTTCCACTATCGCAAAAACAGCTTGGAGGAAGAATCCTGGCCCCCGCATCTACTCAGGATACTTTTGGATAGCGACATTTGCTGCCATTCTGGTCACAGCAGCCCCTTTTTTGAAAGGGTATAATCCTTTTTGAAGAGGATTTTGTCAACCAAGCAGGACTGCAAGAACCGCCTTTTGGGCGTGAAGCCGGTTGCCCGCCTGCTGGAACACAAACGAATTCGGTCCGTCTATGACAGAAGCCGCCACTTCCTCTTCGCGATGCGCTGGCAGGCAATGCAGGAACATATAGTCCGGCTTCGCGAGGGAGACGAGATCTTCATTGATCTGGAAGCCGGCAAAATCAGCAAGCCGTTTCTCTGTCTCAGCCTCCTGCCCCATCGACGCCCACACATCGGTGTAGATTACATCGGCTCCTTCCGCTGCCATTGCCGGATCATGCATTGCCAGGATGCTGCCGCTATTCCTGCTCGCAAGCAACTTCGCTTTCTCCAGGATATACCCGTTGCATTCATAGCCTTTCGGCGTTGCAACCGACACATGCATCCCCATATGGGCCGCCGCGATAATGAGCGAATGCGCCACATTGTTTCCATCTCCTACATACGCCAGCTTCAATCCTGCAAGGCTTCCCTTCTCTTCTTTGACAGTCAGCAGATCAGCAAGAGCCTGACATGGATGATAAAGGTCTGTCAGCCCGTTGATGACCGGGATGGACGCATGTTCCGCCAGTTCCTTCACCATTTGATGGGAGTTCGCCCGAATCATGATGCCGTCCAGATACTCGCTTAGCACATGCCCTGTGTCGTGGACAGACTCCCCTCTGCCGATTTGCAGATCACGGGAATTCATGAACATTGCCTGCCCTCCCAGCTGGATCATGCTCACTTCAAAAGAAATCCGCGTGCGAGTCGAATGCTTCTCGAAAATCATCCCGAGCGTCTTCCCCGCAAGCAGCGGGGGAAGCACCCCTTTTAAAGCCGCCCGTTTCATGTCATAGGCTTTTTGCAATAAGTATGCAATCTCCTCACTTGTATAATCGAGCAGCGACAGCATATCGCACCCCTTTAAATTACTTTCGACATCAGGAACACTCTTGTGTAATCGTACCATTATGAACCCTCTCCATTCCTTTAAGATGGTTTGTGTAGTTCAGTATATATATGAATATTTATGAAGTCAAATGAATTATTATAAATATTTTTTATATCCATATATTGACCGGACCCGTTGGAAGGCCGTTTACCGTTGCAACTACCCATCTACCCTCATTAGCAGCCGGTTAATCAAAAAAAAAGGGATTGCACTAGAGTCAGTGCAATCCCTTCCTCAAATTATTCAAATGTGATGCGGTTCACAGTGTCGCGGTCAAGCTTCTTGATGACTTCGACGATGAGTTTTACAGCATTTTCATAATCATCCCGGTGCAGCATCGCCGCGTGGCTATGGATATAGCGGGTTGCGATACAGATGGCGAGAGATGGAACGCCGTTGTTGCTCAGGTGGATGGAACCTGCATCCGTGCCGCCGCCAGGAATCGCCTCGAATTGGTACGGGATGCCATTCTCTTCAGCTGTATCGACGACAAGGTCCCGGAGGCCTTTATGCGAAACCATCGAAGCATCGAACAACAGGATTTGCGGGCCATCGCCCATTTTCCCCATCGCTTCTTTCGATGTAACGCCTGGCGTATCACCGGCAACCCCTACATCGACCGCAAAGCCGATATCGGGTTTGACTGTCGCAGCAGCCGTCTTCGCGCCGCGAAGTCCGACCTCTTCCTGAACAGCGCCCACACCGAATACGACGTTCGGGTGGTTTTCGTCTTTCAACTTCTTCATGACGTCTATAGCGATCGCACAGCCGATTCGGTTATCCCATGCTTTCGCAAGCAGATACTTGTCGTTATTCATCACAGTGAATTCAAAATGCGGAACGACCATATCTCCTGGGAGGATGCCCCATTCCATCACTTCTTCTTTAGTTTCCGCACCGACATCGATGAACATGTCTTTAATGTCGACCGGCTTCTTGCGAGCTTCTGCAGTGAGGATATGCGGCGGCTTTGAACCGATGACGCCTGTCACAGTGTCCCCTTTGCGTGTCACGATCGTAACGCGCTGCGCGAGCATCACTTGGGACCACCATCCGCCGACCGTCTGGAAGGAGATGAACCCTTTGTCGTCAATTTTTGTCACCATGAAGCCCACTTCATCCAAGTGGCCTGTCACCATGATGCGAGGGCCGTCTTCCTTGCCCGTTTTCTTCGCGATCAAAGAACCGAGGCCATCGTATTCAATTTCATCCGCATACGGCTCGATATACTTTTTCATCACTTCGCGCGGTTCCCGCTCGTTGCCGGGAATTCCCTTTGCGTCTGTGAGATCTTTCAGCATAGTTACTGTTTCATCTAATTTCGCCAATTATTTCGACCCCCAAAATAAATTTACAGAACTAGTATAATCCAAACTCGCCTTTTTTCATAACGATTCGCAAACCTTTTACAAATTTTCATAAAAGCTCTTTGCGAAGTTCAGCGGCGCTCTTTTGCGATAGAAGACCCGGAGCGATATCAAAGACCGTCTTGGCGCCTGATTCCCCTTTTTCATGCAAGCGGTATGCCGCGCGTGCATACGCAACAAGCACACTCGACGTGAATTCCGGATTGCTGTCCAGCGACAGCGAAAATTCCATCACGTGACCATTCTGTTCAGCTGTCTTTCCGCTGCGGATGACAAACCCGCCATGAGGCATTGCGGAGTGGTTCCTTGTAAGCTCTTCTTCGGTTATGAAGTTGACAGTGGTGTCGTAGTCAGAAAAATAATCAGGCATTGCGATGATGTCCTGCTCGATCTTTTTCGCATCGGCCCCCTCTTCAAGGACAACGAAACATTCCCGGGTATGTTTTTCACGGGTGCTGAGTTCAGGCTGTTCGCCGCTGCGGACACGATCGACTGCGGTATCCACCGGAATCGTATATTGGACTGCCCCTTTGACCCCTTCAATTCGGCGCAGCGCATCGGAATGTCCTTGGCTTAGTCCTTTTCCCCAGAATGTATACGTCTCACCCGCAGGCAGGATGGCTTCGCCCATAAGCCTGTTGACGGAGAAGAGGCCTGGGTCCCAGCCGGCCGAAATGATTGCGACTTTCCCCGCCTTTTTCGCAGTTTCATCTACTGCCGCAAAATGCTCGGGGATTTTCGCGTGCGTATCAAAACTGTCAATCGTATTGAAAAGTGAAGACAGCTGAGGCGTTTGCTCCGGCAAGTCATTCTTGGAGCCGCCGCACAGGATCATGACGTCAATTTCATCTGTGAACGATGAGGCTTCAGCGAGCGCGCGGACCGGTACGGTTTGATCAAGCAGCTCGACCGACCGGGGATCCCTTCTTGTGAATACACTGATCAGCTCCATATCATCATTCAAAGAGATGGCAGCCTCCACGCCTCTTCCCAAATTCCCGTAGCCGGCAATTCCGACTCTAATTCTCTTTTCCATAATTGACACCATCCTCTAGCAATTCATTTACTTCTTACATTGTAGCGCGTGAATACATGATGAGACAACATGCATATTCTAATTCCGCAGGAACAATTCATTCCCCGAACTATCGAAAAGATGGTAGAGTAGTACTAATGATATCTAGTCAAAGTGAGGCTTTCACATGCGATTTTTTGTTTACTTGATTGTCTTCTTCTCCTTTTTCGATCTGTTTTCACAGCTACCGATCATGAGCCCGTTCGCCTCCATGCTCGGCGCAAGCTCTTTTGTCACCGGACTCGTGGTCGGCATGTATTCCCTTTCCAATACAATCGGCAACGTCATCTCCGGTTTCGTGACAGATAAGCGGGGGCCGTTCCTTGTTCTATTGACGGGCCTTTTTGCTTCAGGCATTGCGCTGCTTCTTTACATGATTGCAGATGGGCCCTACATATTACTCGGCGTCCGTTTTATCCACGGTTTCATGGAAGGGCTGATTGTGCCTGCCGCGTTCACATTCCTTGCAAACCGTGCGGAAAAGTCAAAGCGCGGACGCAGCGTCGCTGTGTCTGGTGCGTTTGTCGGGATGGCCGCAATCATAGGGCCTGCCTACAGCGGTATCGTTGCTGCGAAAACCGGCGCGCCGTTCATCATGGCGGTGAACGGGGTCATTATGTTCATACTGGCAGCAGCTGCATTTTTCCTGCTTCGTTCTTTCACGTATCAGAAGAAGGAAAAAGCGGATGCCGTCCAGTTCCGCGTCCGGCAGCTATTTCAGAACCCTGGCATGGTGCGGGCATTTGCAGGCGCCTTTTTCCTAATGTTCTCCCAAGGAGTGCTTGCACTGATCCTGCCTCTGAAAGTGGAGGCGCTCGGCTATGACACGAAAATGAGCGGTATTTTGCTGAGCACATTCGGCATTGTAGCGATCCTCATTTTCCTGCTTCCCATTAACCGGATTTTTGACAGGGCGGCGCCGATGGTCACGCTCGCTTTCGGTATGCTGATGATGGCGGTCAGCCTTTTGTTCCTCAGCCAGGTGGAGGAACTCAGCCTGCTGTTTGCTGCCATGGCTTGTTACGGGGTCGGCTTTTCATTCCTGTTTCCGTCAATCAATTCGCTGCTCATCGATTCGTCGGAACCCGAATACCGCGGGAAGGCATACGGCTATTTCTATGCATTCTTCTCAATTGGCGTAGTCGCGGGCTCAAGTGTCATCGGGTACTTGGATCTGTCATTCAAAGGAGGATTCATGGTAACAGGGTTCATCTTGCTGGCAGTCTCCATTTACACCATTTTCGGCATGAGAGCAAGGCGTGTCACGAAACCAATATGAGAAGGCAAAAAGACAGAGGTTCCTTGAGACCTCTGTCTTTTCGTTTATAACAATTTATCCGACTGTTTCCGCTCGAAATGATTTGATCGCTTCGATGAATGCGTCGCCGTAGCGTTCAAGCTTCGCAGCACCCACGCCGTTGACTTCAAGAAACTCTTCTTCTGTTTTCGGCATTTTGGCGGCCATGTCGCGCAGCGTCTTGTCCGAGAAAACGACAAACGGAGGGACGCCTGCTTCCTGTGCCAGTTCCAGGCGTAAGGAACGCAGCCTATTGAACAGCGGATCTTCCGCCGCGATCTGTTTTGTCACCACGACGGCAGCCTTTCTGTAGACAGTCACCTTTCCGGTCAGGACATCCTTTCCGCGCTCTGTGACATAGATGATCGGAAATTGCCCATTTTCGACGCCGAGATAATTTTCGGAGATGATGAATTCGATGAAATCGGAGATGTCTTTTGTGTTCCGGTCTTTCAGCAATCCATATGTGGACAGTTTGTCAAAACCGAATTCCAGCACTTTTTTGTTTTTCGAGCCTGTCAGCACCTGCGCAATGAGCGTCTTGCCAAACCTTTGTCCCATCCGGATCACGCATGACAGCACTTTTTGCACATCCACAGTCACATCATTCTTCTCCCGCGTATCCGTACAGTTCGCGCATCTTCCGCAATCGGACGCTTCTGTTTCGCCAAAGTAGGAAATGATGAATTTCTGCAGACAAGATTCCGTATGGCAATAATCGATCATCGACTGGAGCTTCTCGAGTTCTGCCGGCATCCGTCCCGCATCTTGCGACTGATCGATCAGGAACCGCTGGGTAATGACATCCTGCGAGGAGAAAAGCAATGTACATTCGCTATCGAGACCGTCACGGCCGGCACGACCCGCTTCCTGATAGTAGCTCTCCATGTTCTTCGGCATCTGATAGTGAATCACATACCTGATATTGCTTTTATCGATCCCCATCCCGAAAGCGTTCGTCGCGACCATCACTGTCGCTTCGTCCATCAGGAACCGTTCTTGCCCAGTCTGCCGCTCCACATCCGATAGGCCAGCATGATATTTCTCAGCCTTGATTCCCGATCGGTTCAGCATCAGGTGCAGCTGATCGACCGCTTTCCGCGTCGCCGCATAGATGATGCCTGCCTCTTCCTTGTTTTTCATCACATAGTCTTTGACGAATCGGTCGCGGTCCTGCCCCTTTATCACCGAGAAGGTCAGGTTGCTTCTTTCAAATCCTGTCATAACCGTGTTCTCTTCATCAATGTCGAGCTGGCTGCAAATATCATCACGTACAGCAGGCGTCGCCGTCGCGGTCAGCGCTAGTACGACCGGCCGTTTCTGAAATAACGGAATGACCCGGTTGATCATCCGGTAGCTCGGCCGAAAATCGTGGCCCCACTGAGAGATACAGTGTGCTTCATCAATCGCAATCATGGAAATATCCATTTTGGCCACCTGCTCGGTAAATGAAGGGGAATCAAACCGCTCAGGAGCAATATAGAGCAGCCGGTATTTCCCTTCCAGCGCATTGTCCATGATCCCGAAATACTCTTCAGATGACAAAGTGCTGTTGATGTATGCAGCTGGAATTCCAAGCTGGTACAGAGCGTCAACTTGGTCTTTCATCAACGAGATCAGCGGGGATATGACAAGGACGGTGCCTTCCGAGACGAGAGCCGGCACCTGATAGCAGATCGATTTCCCGCCTCCTGTCGGCATGACGCAAAGCGTATCATTCCCGGCAAGCACATTCCGGATCACCTGCTCCTGACCTGTCCGGAAACCGGGATAGCCAAAGTACGTATTCAGGGCTTGCAGCGCCTCATCCAATGTCCACACCCCCTTCTACACATGGAAAAAGCACCCGCCAAGGCGCTTTACGTCCGTAATTCCCTATCATTCCAACAGCATCCGTTCTTCATCCCGGCTATGGATTTCATTGACGACAAGCAACGCATAGAACTTCTGGAGAACAGATGGACTGAGTCCCTCTTTCTCACGAAGATCCTCGATATCTGCAACAATGATCCGAAGCAGGTCGTGGTCCCGTGTCAATTGGATGACCGCATCCCGGAGCTCCGGATTCTCCTGTTCGACTTCCCGGTAGAACCCCTGCTCCTCTGCGTCTGCATGGCTGATGACGCGCGTCTTCCAGTAATCGACTAACGCATCTGCCGCCCGGTCCGCTAGATCCCGGTCCCCTTTCTCCAGGAATCCGATCAGCTGGTCCGTCTTCTCGACAGCTCCTGATAGTCCGCCATCATGGATGGCTCGGTGCGCTTGCAATTGTTTTAATGCAGGTCCTGACATTCCCACCACTCCTTGTCCTCGTTCTTCTACCTACTAGAATACCAGAAGAAAGGGAATCGATAAACTGAAAGGGACCGGCATTGTGGTATATAAAAAGACAGCGCCTGAAGAAGCGGACTTCTTTTGGCACTGTCGTTTAAATATTCTATGTATGGCGGAGATGAGAGGATTTGAACCCCCGCGGCGCGTGAACGCCCTAACTGATTTCGAGTCAGTCCCCTTCAGCCTCTTGGGTACATCTCCGTAATGGAACAATAAACAGTATACACAAAATCGGAAAGCTTGTAAACAGGGAAACAGATTTTTTTATGGCCTGATCCTTCCTTCCATACCATAGAAAAGACACGCAGCAACTTGCTGCGCGCCTTCCACTTTCCAATTACACTTTTGCAATCCGGATGTTGCTCACCATCAGCACACCGAGGATCCCCATCAGAAAGACGAAGAACGCAGGACCGACATACGGGCTGAGGAAATAGCTCAACGTAAGGATTACACCTGCCGCAGTGATCGGCACTCCGACAAATGCTCCATCAAATTCCTTCACATTATAACGCGCAAGACGCACTGCACCTGTTATAATGAAGAAGATCGTCGCTGCCATTCCGACCCACAGCATTGCGGAAAGGTCGGTATGATAGATCAGCAGCGCAGGAGCCACACCGAATGAGATCAAATCGCTCAAAGAATCGAGCTCCTTGCCGAAAAGGGATTCCGCGTGGAAGTGGCGCGCCACCATCCCGTCAAACCGGTCGAACAGCGCTGCCAGGAAAATGAAGACAAGGCTCATATGGCTGAGGTCTTTTGTTATAAGAATGATAGCGATGACACCAAGGCTAAGGTTCATCAATGTAATGGCATTAGCAAGTTGGGCTTTGATTTTAGTATAATCAAGGTATCTTGATAAAAACATTTTTGTTCCTCCTACTATTCAATTTTTATTTCATACGCATAGGAGACGATCCAATGAAACGGACTCTATTTAAATATTTCGTGGAACTGACAGGCCATCCTGTCTCTTCCTCACTGCTCAAATTTATATCCGGCTCGAAAGTAAGCAAACCGCTGATACGTCCGTTTGCGTCAGCATATCGTATTAATGAGGGGGAAGCAGAATACCCCTTGGAAACATACGAAAGCCTGCAAGCCTACTTCACACGGAACTTGAAAGAGGGCATCCGCCCCGTCGATTCATCTCCGAATGCGCTCGTCTCTCCTGTGGACGGCTGCCTGAGCGCATGCGGCAGAATCCAAGATGATCAATCATTTTTAATCAAAGATCATCTTTATAGTATAAACGACATTCTCGGCGATGAAAAGGTGGCATCGGCCTATAAAAGCGGTTTCTACTATATTTTTTATTTATCACCGAGCCATTATCACCATTTCCACTATCCGATCGACGGAACTCTTATAACAAGGTATGCGCTTGGCGGCGTATCATTTCCTGTCAATGACCTGGGACAGCGTCTTGGCGACAGGCCGTTTGCGACGAACCAGCGGCTAATTTCGGAAATGGACACGGATCACGGAAAGATTGCCATCGTCAAAGTCGGTGCGCTGAACGTCAATAGCATCCAAATCCGTGATTCCTCTAAGGAATGCAAGAAAGGCGAGGAGTTCGGTTTCTTTTCTTTCGGCTCTACCGTCATCCTGTTTGTCGAGGGACACAAAGGATTCCATCCCTCTTTACAGCCAGGCACCGAAGTGCGCGTAGGAGAAGCTGTCGGCCATTGGAACATTTCTTGACGTCACATCTTTAGAATATACAATAAATGGGGAACGTGTATGTTGCAATTTCAAGAATTCTTTTTTCACTACGGCTACTATGCTGTGTTTCTCTTTCTCGCACTCGGCATTTTCGGCTTGCCGGTGCCTGATGAAGTGGTGGTCGCTTTTGTCGGTCATCTGTCGTCCATCGGGTTGTTCAATTACCTTCTTGCCATGGGAATTACGATTGTCGGTGTGATGTCGGGAACCGTATTCACATACACGATTGGGCGGAAAGTAGGCCAGCCACTGCTTCATAAGTACGGCAAATGGGTCAGCCTTTCGCCCAAACGGCTCAGGAAAGTCGATCACTGGTTTGAAAAATACGGTCCTTGGGCAGTGACGCTGGGCTACTTTGTACCCGGCATGCGCCATTTGATTTGCTACTTGTCCGGCTCCAGCGGTATGGACATGAAACGATATCTGCTATTCGCCTCAATCGGCACCACTGTTTCTTCGATCATCTGCTTGACGATCGGCTACTTGTTCAGATTGCCGTTCTGGCAATGACAAAGCCGCCTCGGAAGAGTGTCGACTCTTCTGAGGCGGCTTTTATACGTGCACTTTCACATCAATGGATCGCAAGTCCGCCCGCCTCTGCTTGAAGCAGCGCTTTGAGCTCATTGTAATTGGTCCGGCTCAGCGGAATTTGCGTTTGATCACCCTCCAGTTCTACCGTAGCCAAGCGGCAGCTCGAACAAAGATGCCGGAAACAGAGCGGCAGATCTCGAAACAAGCACAATGGCTATAAAGATATTGGTCAAGCTGATAAACAAGTCAATGGAGATTTGCGCTCCGATGTCCATCGATATTCCGTTATGGACAAGCATTACATCGAAGAGATTATATCCCACAAGGGAGACGATCAATAAATCGTAAAACATCGCAAGAAGCATGGCAATCGATGACTGCCTGTACGAGATTCGAAGCAGGAGTGGCAGAAAAGGAAACACCAGCAGGTATCCAAGCGCTGCAGGAATACCTGGATTCAGGAATTGCTGCATAGCAGAAACCGATAACCCAGCAGCAGCCGAGATGAAAAAAAACCATTTCAACCGTCTGGCCGGTGATGCACCTGCTAATGTCAAGCCGATCAGGATGCCCGTACAAAGCTGCACAGTAATTTTCAGCCCGCTTAAAAGAAATAAGAAATTATCCATAAGCCAATCCACCTACCTGCCCTAGCGCTTCCCGTCAAAAACACAATCGTATTCTGCTGTTACTATATATTAAATTATACAGAAAAGAAAGTCCGGATTCAATGTTATGTAACTCTATCAGTTTAATAGGTTTTTTGCTCAAAAGAAAACGGAGCGTCTCCGCCCCGTTTTTCTGATTAATTCAATTCATCCAATGCTTCCATCACTTTGTCGAAATCAGGGTGTCCCTCACCTAGGAAGAACAAATAGTTATCCCCTACCACTTTGACTGGCAAAGGAGCGCGTTCACCTTCGTATTCCATTACCCATTCGCCATTTTTATGAGCATCATCTAGAAATTCACTATCAGGCTCCACTTCGAACATTTGAAGAGGAAGCATGTCTTCTCCATTGATTTCTACACGGCGATCTTCCACAACATCAAGCAAAAGCTGTTCTTCCTGATCTGGTCCTAGGTCTTTCATTTCAAAACCTTTTTCATTCTTTTGGAACATCTCATTGTCAAGGGTGATATCCGAGGATTCAGCACCTGCGTCCGTATCTGTTGAATTACCTTCTGTCTTATCCGTTCCGTTTCCAGTGTTATTGTCTCCTGCCTTCTCATTGTCATCTCCGCAAGCTGCGAGCGCAGTGCTGAGAACAAGAACCATTAACAACATCATCCATTTTTTCATTTTCGTTACCTCCTGAAATTTTTATATTGAGAAACTGGATGCCCCTAAAATCGGGCATCCAATAACTGCCCTGGATCAAATGTGAGACAAATTATTATCTTTGTCTGATTGGATGGTCACAAGAATGTTATACAACTCATTCGTTTCGTAAAGTTCCTTATGTGTACCGACCCCATTGACGGATCCTTGGTCGATGACGACAATCTGATCTGACTCGCGTATGAAATTCATGTCGTGCGAGATGATGACTGTCGTTCTGCCTTCCATCAAAATTTTCAACGACTTTTCGATCCGATCTTCAGATTCGGCATCCAGACTGGAAGTTGCTTCGTCGAGAAGTAAGATCGGTGCATCCTGTATAAATGCACGGGCAATAGCAATCCGCTGTCTTTGGCCGCCCGACAATTTAGTACCGAACTCCCCGACTTCCGTCTCAAAACCTTCCGGGAATTCTTCAATGAATGTAAGTGCATCTGCCAGCTGTGCAGCATTGCGCAATTCTTCAATCGTCACTTCCCGATCAAGCCCATAAGTGATATTATCCCGAATTGAACCGGATAGCAACGGGCTTGATTGAGAAACGGAAGCGATGGAACGTCTCCAATCATCCAAATGGATATTTTTCGTATCCAGATTACCAATTTTCATACTGCCTGCATCCGGCTCGTAGAAACGTTCTATCAATTTAAACGTAGTCGATTTACCGCATCCGCTTGGCCCTACAAGGGCAGTCGTTTTACCTGCTGGTATCGTGAAATTCAGGTGCGTAAGAACCGGCTCTTCGCCATAGCCAAATGATACATTCTCAAAGGAGATATCATGGTACGCCTCATCTTTGATCGGCTGTTCCCGTTCAAGTTTCTCACTTTCCGAGTCCAGAATGTCGGCAATCTTATCCGAAGCTCCTTTAGAAGCCTTCAGGTTTTGCCAGAACAGACCGTATTGAAGCACGTGAGTATGAATGAACTGGACATACAGATAGAAAGATATGACCTGGCTGACCTTTAACTCTCCGATTGATTGCAAGTAACTTCCGTACACCAGAACAATTCCAATTACAATCGCTCTCGTACTTTGCATCAAAGGTTCGGCATACAGGTCGACAACCGCCCTCTTTCTTTCAGCCTTATATTGCTCGACCAATACGGCCCGGCCATTTTCCATTTCCTCTTCTTCTTTAGTAAAAGACTTTAACATCTTAATACGGGGCAAGCGCTCAGCGAAGAAAGCCGTTATTCCTGAAAATTGCGCCTGAACGCCCGCTTGTGTCTTTTGTGTAAAGTGTCCGACTATCGCCGAGACGATCAAGATATATGGAACGACCGGCAATAATGCAAATGTCAGCTTTGGATTCATGCTGTACATGATCAGATATGAGCCGACTAATGATATGGTCGACGTCAATACCGTCTTCAGCCATTGCAGGACATTATCAATGAAACGCGGGTCTTCCGTTACACGGCTGATCAATTGCTGGGAAGGCTGCCGTGAATAATCCTTCATTTTCATATTAATGATTTTCGTCCAGACAGTCCTTTGCACATTACGCTTTGTGACTGCTGGAGTTATTGAGAAGAACAATGTTGCAATCGCAATGACAATGGTGGATGAAATACTCAGAAGGATATAATTCCGGACGACAGTGTCGTCGAAAATGTTACCTTCAAAAAGCGATCCTACGTATTTCGGCATCGCCAAGGAAATAGCGGTTGAACCAATTGTGAATAATGTCCCAAGGATGTATAAAGTCCAGGGCAGCTTTGATTTGAAAATCAGCCCAAAAAACTCTTTCCAACCCCTCTTTTTTGTCTGTTCCATATAATTGCCCCCTTTTGCGGTCGCAAGTATCAGCCTGCGTTCGGCCCGGTGTGAAGTCTCACCAGATTGCGGTACAACTCGTTCGACTTCATCAATTGTTCATGTGTGCCGGTACCATCAATCGTTCCACCGCAGAGCACGACAATCTGATCGGCGTGTTTGACATTTGACAGATCATGAGAGATGACAACAGTCGTCCTGCCCTTCATCAATGTATCCATAGCATCCTGTACAACCCGTTCTGACTGGCTGTCAAGGCTTGCTGTCGCCTCATCAAGCAGCAAGATATCCGAATCCCGCAGGATAGCCCGTGCAATCGCGATTCTCTGGCGCTGGCCGCCAGATAAGTTTGATCCACTTTCGCCGACATACATATCAAAGCCGGCCTTGAATTTCTTAATGAAGTCTAAAGCGTTCGCTTTTTCAGCTGCTTGCGCCAGCTCCAGATCAGATACTTCCCGGTCTACGCCGTATAAAATGTTCTCACGGATCGTGCCGGTAATCATCGGGCTGTCCTGCGCAACAATCGCAAACAGGTTCCGCCAATCTTTTAGATGGTATTCGGAGATTGGCGTACCGCCTACCGAAATCACACCATCTGATGGATTGTAAAATTGCTGGAGCAACGAGAAGATCGTCGACTTTCCGCTGCCGCTCGGTCCGACAAGCGCTGTCATTTTTCCTTTAGGAATTGTGAAATTGACATGTCCCAAAACAGGCTTATCATCATAGCTGAAAGCAACTTCCTTGAAAACGATATCATCTTCCAGCTTGCTGATGCCTTTTTCACGATCATACTTCTCCAATTCACCTTCCATGAGCAACGCAATCCGGTCGGTAGCTCCTTGGCTTTTCTTCAGTTCCATATACATCATGAGGTACGAAGTGAGCATGCCCCACAGCATTCCGATATACATGAAGAACGCAACCCATTCCTGAATGGTGATATAACCGGCTTTAACGAGATAACCACCATATACGATCATCATGATATCCGCCGCCAAGTTCAAAAGGGATCCGATCGGATTTTCTACCCACATGACTAAGTGCCTGCGCAAGTTCGCCTTGAAGTAGTAGGTCAGGTTTTGCTGACCCAGCTCGTCTTCTTTCTTTTCAGTGACGAAAGTTTTGATCAGCGGCACACTCACTAGACGTTCTGAGAGGAACTGAGTTAAGGTGGACAGTCTATTATAGGTCTCTTTATATGTACGATAACTCCATTTACCGTAGTAATAGTTGAACAGCAAGTAAAGTGGAACGTAGAATACTACAACAGGCACCGCGAGACGCCAATTATAGCTGAATATGACTGCTACGATACCAACCGTACCGTAAATCAGCGCAAGCATGGATGGCAGTTGTGATCCAAGCACCATACTGATTGTCGCCGCATCTGTCGTGATCCGGCTGATCATCGTATTCGGCTTCATACTGTCAAAGAAACGAAGCGGCGAGCGAACTAGCCGTTCCCATACCAATGACCTGTAACGGACATCGATTTTAATGATGAGTAGCTTATTGAAGAAACGCAAAATACCCGAAAAGAGCACATCGGCTGTGATAATAATGAGCAAACCGGTTATGATTTCAGGTTTTAGCACACCAGTAGCTACTTTTGAAGCGAAATCCGGGAATAGTAAAGAAAGTGTTGTGGATATCAAATAGAGTACGGTAACGAAGATCATCCATCCCCATGGCAGCTTCGCTTTGAACATCAGCCGAAGATACGCTTTCCAAATCCCTTTCTCGGCTCGTTTGTCTTTTTTTCTAATAATTGAAGCCATTAATTTCCCCCCACTCGTTTAAGCAACAGTTCAATATTTCTGAAAAAACACGAATAACTTATATTGAATTTATCGAAAAGCGCTTTCACCCGCAAGACGATATGCTGATTGCGTCCATTTCGATGACGATTCGGTCCCTTGTTCTTTTTTCGTGCAGGTTCCTCTTTGTCATCCAAAGAAAATCCTTGTCGAATAATGATGATTTCTTGATAAAGATTACTTTTCGATAATGATTCTAAACAAATATCTAGTAAAATGCTTTCTTGTTTGCTATAGTGTAGTGGAACATAACGTTTCATCTACCAAAGGAGGGCTTTGACAATGACAATCAATGATAATCGTTCTCAAAAATTAACGACAGCGGCTGGTGCTCCTGTTGTGGACAATCAGAATTCCATGACTGCGGGCCCCCGCGGCCCGGTTCTTCTGCAAGATGTCTGGCTGATTGAGAAACTTGCTCATTTTGACCGGGAAGTGATTCCGGAACGCCGCATGCACGCAAAAGGATCTGGCGCTTATGGAACATTCACTGTCACAAATGACATTACAAAGTATACGAAAGCAAAACTCTTCTCCGAAGTCGGTAAGAAGACAGAGATGTTTGCACGTTTTTCCACGGTTGCCGGCGAGCGCGGAGCGGCAGACGCCGAGCGTGATATCCGCGGGTTCGCCTTGAAGTTCTATACAGAGCAGGGCAACTGGGATCTGGTGGGCAATAATACGCCCGTCTTCTTCTTCCGAGATCCCATGCAGTTCCCGGATCTGAACCATGCCGTCAAACGTGATCCGCGCACGAATATGCGCAGCGCGACAAACAACTGGGATTTCTGGACGTCCCTTCCCGAAGCGCTCCACCAGGTCACCATTGTCATGAGCGATCGCGGGATTCCGAAGACATACCGTCATATGCACGGTTTCGGAAGCCATACGTACAGCATGATCAATGCCGACAATGAACGCGTGTGGGTAAAATTCCATTTCCGTTCGCAGCAGGGAATCGAGAATTTGACGGACGAAGAAGCAGTGCAATTGATCGGAACGGATCGCGAGACGCACCAGCGCGATCTTCTTGACAGCATTGACAACGGGGATTTCCCGAAATGGAAGATGTATATCCAAGTGATGACTGAAGAGCAGGCGCAAAATATGCCGTACAACCCGTTCGATTTGACGAAAGTGTGGTACAAAGACGAATTCCCATTGATTGAAGTGGGCGAATTCGAGCTGAACCGCAACCCGGACAACTATTTTGCAGAAGTGGAACAAGCAGCATTTACACCTGCAAATGTTGTACCAGGCATCGGCTTCTCACCAGATAAGATGCTGCAGGCCCGTCTCTTCTCCTATGGAGATGCACAGCGCTACCGTCTTGGCGTGAATCACCACCAAATTCCCGTGAATGCTCCGAAGTGCCCGTTCCACAGCTTCCACCGGGACGGTGCGATGCGTGTCGATGGAAACCACGGCAGCCGGACATCCTACGAGCCGAACAGCTTCGGCGAGTGGACAGAGCAGCCTGATTTCAAAGAGCCGCCGCTTACAATCTATGGCGATGCCGCTCACTGGGATTTCCGCGAAGATGACAGCGACTACTTCACACAACCCGGGAAACTCTTCAATTTAATGAGTGATGAGGAGAAGGAAAGGCTCTTTGGCAACACGGCGCGCAATATGGGGGATGCGCCAATCGAGATCAAGAAGCGCCATATCTGCCATTGTTTCCAAGCGGATCCTGCATATGGGGAAGGCGTCGCAAAAGCGATGAACATCTCTATGGATGACGTACTAGAAGAACAGCCCGTCGGGTAATATATATTAAAAGCAGCAGCCGCTCATTTCGAGTGGCTGCTGCTTGTTTTGCATACGTACCGTGTAGCGTCAAAAAAGAGGCTGAACACGCATAACATAATAACAATCTCAGTTGTCAGGAAGTGCTGATCCAATATCTCTTGAGTACTGTTCCATCCTCTTCTGTAAAATCGACATCTCGCATGCCGCCCGCACGTACTATCATCCTTTCCGAGACAGTATTTCCTGCCTCGCAAACAACAAGCGCACGATCGATCCGCAACTTTCCAAGTTCCTCCAGAGACCTTTTCACCATCATCGAACCATACCCCTTCCCTCTCTCGCCAGGTCTGATCCCAAGGCTGATATGGCCTTCCGACTTGTACAGCTCTTCCGTCAATCCATGGCGCAGGATGACTGCGCCAACGATAACCGTCTCCTCTTCCATGAGCCAATAGGTTGAATACGGCAGCCATCCTTCCGGCAGACCGATCCCCATTTCCGCATCTGAACAACGTTTCACCAAGTGTTCAAAATCATTATCATCCCGCCTAATGAAGGATGGTGTATAGATTTCGCCGCCTCTCTTCCATTCCTCGTGAAATGATTTATATGCTTGTTCATATTTCAAAGCAGGTTTTCTCATTTGCAGTGCCATGTTGATCCCCCCATTCATCCAGAAACTTTTTTCATGCGATAGATGAATAAATAATGTGATTTCTCCACATTCTAACTATCCGAGGCGTATGTGTAAAGTGAATCATGCAGGGAGTGTGAGTTGATGGAAACAGCCAAAACATTGCCCCATACAAGAAACAGATTGTGGCACGCCAGTTTTCTTCTATTATGTTTAAGCTTGATTGACGCGATCTTTACGGACCTAGGCTTGCGCCAGGGATTTATTTATGAATTGAATCCAATTATGCGATATCTGTATGAAGCTAACGTTTTCGGATTCTATTTCATTAAGTTTTCATTGCCCGTTATTCTCTTGATTTTAGTGACAAAGATGCCCCACCGGACCCTTCTGCATATCCTGCTGACTTCTGCCCTGCTTATATATGTAGTTGTCGTCGTGTACCATATCACCTGGATTGTGCTTCTGGCTCTCCAGCTTGCATGAATCAAACTAAAAAGGCGCCGTTTCAAGTAATATGAAACGTGCGCCTTTCTCATTCCCATTCACTTGCCTGCAGGTTCAGAAATGCTGAACATATTTGCGACGATCAGCCCTGTGATCAGCGCGACGATACTCATGACAAACGGGGTACCGCTTTCCGGGACGCCAGGATAAATGACAAATACCGACCCGAGGATCAGGCCAATGATAATGGCGAACATCACATGCGTGAAATGATGCAGCAAATACGAAATTGCTTTACTGCTCACAATGAACCCGACTGCCACGCCAGCACCGATGACCGCTATTAATGGGAGGTTCAATGTCGACAGCGCATTGATGGCCGTCGGATAGACGCCCAGCAACAGCAGGATGAAAGAGCCGCTGATTCCCGGCAAGAGCATCGCCATGCTGCCTGCCCACCCGGCAAAAAAGAGGCCGAGTGCGTTCGAAGCATTGAGAGACGTAATGACGGCTGAGTCTGCCGGTTTAATGAATGCTGTCATTGCGAGCAAGGCCCCGACAATGAGAAGCAGCAGATAATGTCCAGCTTTGAAATTCCTGCGTACACCTGCCTGCTTGGATATGAACGGCAGGATGCCGATGATGAGGCCAAGGAAAAAGAATTGTGTCGGCTGTTCGTAGTTTTTCAGTAAATAGGCGATCACCTTGCTGAAGAAGACTAGTGTCAAGCCGATGCCAATCGCAAGCGGCAGCAGGAAGCCGATATGCTTTTTCCAATTCCGGCTGAAGAAGCCGCTGATCGAATCCAGCAGCCGGTCATAGATGCCAAGTATGAAGGCGATTGTACCCCCGCTCACGCCTGGTATCAAATCGCTGATCCCCATTAAGAGGCCGCGGTATATATTTTTCCATTCCATCCGTTCTAAATCCTCCAATGCTGAATTTCACTCTTTGTAGTATACCATCTGAAAGCGGGAAGAAGGTATATTTTGTTGTTGTCCGTTTTCAGCAAGTGGAAAACGCCAAGCTCACTCTACGTCGTGCTTGGCGTCCTTACAACTATTTACCTTTCTTCAGATTGCGCATCCGCTCGATATAATCGTCGATTTTCGAATCAATGCGCTGAATCTCATCATCGATCATTCGCCTCTTCTCTTCTTTCAGGCCATCCACCATTCCCTTGTATGCGGATCGGTGTTCTTCAATGATCGCCAAAAGCTTTTCTTTCGTCTCCGTATCGATCATTTTTTCCCGCTCCAGCAGATTCGCTGCCCCTTCCAGCCGGTCGCTTTCGATGCGGACCGTGCTATTTGCTGAATCATGCATCCGGCGTACTTCATCGAGCGCCATAGTTTTCGGCCATGCATCCGCCTTCGTATACATCAGCCCTACCAGATCAAGTTCGGATGGAATCCACATCTTCGATATACCTGTCGACATCTCATCCAGTGTATCCGCTGCCAGATACGTTCCGTTCCCCGCTTCCGCCACTGCTTTCAACTGGCTTTCCGCGGTGGAATCCACCTGGAAGCCAATCACGTTCACATGCCGGTCTGCAGACAGTTCCGCAAACTTCTTTGCTTCTTCGACAGGGTCTCCGTCACATGTTTCGGCTCCATCACTGACAATGTACAACGTGATGTCGTCATCTGTCCCTTCATGATCTTCATGGGCTTTCCGGATGGCTCCAGCAAGAGGTGTCCAGCCGGCCGCTTTCACATCGTTCACGGCTTTGTCGAAGTCCTTTTCCACATATTTATTCAGCGGATACACTTCATCGATCGTCGTGCAGGACAGCTCTTTATCGGATTTGTTCTGGGTGCCTGCATGGCCATACACATACAGCGAGACATCACTTTCACTGCCTATCGTCTGTGCGAATCCTTTCACTGCATTCTTCGCCGTTTCCATTTTCAGCCTGCCGTCCGCCATGAGCAGCATACTGGAACTCGCATCCAGCAGAATGACCGCATTTTTCGGTGTTTCAGACGGCTTCCCGTCTTCCGTAATTTCATATGGTTCCGGCAAAATCGGCTCCTTGAAATTCGGCGTATATTCAAGCAGCGGTTTGACCGACTCCTCATATCTCGCTCCTGCAAGGAAATGAAGCAGAGCGCCATATAGCTCCTCAGGATCCGAAGTCTCTGCGGTGATCGGCTCCATCTGCTCTAAAAATTGGCTGCGTATGTCAGAATGTACTTCCTTGCCGATCCACATGGACGTTTCACGTTCAAGCGAGAATTCCTCCGTCAGTTCTCCCGGCGGAAACTCCGCTAGTTCCTCCGCTGAATTTGCTCGCTCCCTAGCAGGTAAAGAGAGGGTTTCAACAGCCGCCTCCTCTTTGCCGGCCTCCTCCTTCTCCAGCGAATTTGCCGATGCAGCATCCGTTTCTTTCGTTTCCTGTTCAGCTGCAGGATTCGTCTCCTCCGCTTCGCCCTTTCCGTCATTTGAACAGCCTGCTGCCGCCAGGCAAGTGGCGAAGAGAAGCATTGCCATCCTCATTTTCATGCCAGTCCCCTCCTGTTTGATCGTCATAAGTTGTATACGAGGCAACACAGAAAGAGTTTCTGATCCACCAAAATATGACCCGAATCTACAAGTGTATTCCCAGTTAACTAGGATGTATTAGTGAGCAAAGTCCTCAAAAAAAGCACCGATGCCATTTGCATCGATGCTTTCTCACTCACTTATACAGTTGCCGAAGATTGCTCGCGGTGTTTCTCAATCATTTCAAGTCTTGCATTGAATTCCTCACGGGAGAGGTTATGCTCGACCATGTACCGGTTTCTAGGATGCGTGCGGCATTCATCTGAGCAGCTTCTCATATATAGCTCTTCATTTTCCTCGGAGCAAAGGATTTTCGCATTGCATTCAGGGTTCGCACAGTTGACGTACCGTTCACAAGGCGTGCCGTCGAAATGGTCTTTTCCGACAACGACATGCTCTACATGGTTGATCGGGACAGAGATCCTTTCATCGAATACATAGCACTGGCCATCCCATAGCTGACCCTTCACGACAGGGTCTTTCCCGTAAGAGACAATGCCGCCATGCAAGTGCGCAACATCGTCGAAACCTTCACGTTTCAGCCAGCCTGTGAATTTCTCGCAGCGGATTCCGCCTGTACAATACGCGAGAATCTTCTTGCCTTCGAACATCTCACGGTTCTCTTCGATCCATTCCGGAAGTTCGCGGAATGTCTCGATATCCGGACGGATGGCACCGCGGAAATGGCCGAGATCATATTCATAATCATTCCGTGCATCAAGGACAATTGTATTTTCATCTTGCATTTGCTTATAAAATTCTTCAGGGTTCAAGTATTCTCCGGTCAATTCATTTGGATTGATATCATCCGCAAGGCTAAGATTTACAATTTCCTCACGGTGGCGTACGTGCATCTTCTTGAATGCATGTCCATCCGCCTCGTCGATCTTGAACCAAAGGTCATGGAACCGCTCATCGGCATGCATTTTCGCCATGTACGCATCCGTCTGTTCGACAGTACCCGAACAAGTGCCATTGATGCCTTCCGCGCCGACCAAAATACGGCCTTTCAATCCGAGTTCTTTGCAGAATGCCAAATGTTCTGCGGCAAATGTCTCGGGATCTTCAATTTCCACGTACTTGTAAAACAATAATACTCGGTAATTTCCTTTTTCCATCACGTGTAACCACCTTCTGTTTATTCTCTTTGCAATAGGGATAACAGCCGGTTCGGTTTAACAATATTCGATTGTAAACACATAACAGCTAACCTGCATTTGCAAGATCCAGGCCGTCAAACAGTATAGCACATTTGACGCATTTTTAAAAGAGGCTTATGCTGGATTCCGCTCTCAAAATTCCCTGTAATATTCTTTCGCTCGCTCCTATCTTTTTCACTCTATGAGGTTCGTATGCGGTATAATGAATAACAGTTGATTGGTGAATTTACTAGATAAAACTACTTTCATGCAAAAAATAGTTTGAATACATATCACCATTTCGAAACTATTCGACACGCTTGCCCGTCTACCTATTAGAATAAAGAAAAGGAGAATGAAAGTATGAGAAAACATCGGCGGAAAATGCGGATGCGCTGGATCGATTTCGCATTTTCAATCGCCATCATTTCATTGACAATCGCCGCAATATACATAATTGCTTCCACCGGGCCGGCGCATGAAACGGCTGAAGCCCCGCAAAGCGTACATAAGACTGCCGCCGCAAAGGTCAAGTCGACCAATTCCTCCTATAAAGGGATTAAGATCGTTACCGAGACATCGAACGAGGCGGAGATGCCATACGCCATCCAATACCCGCAAAGCGAGCATGCGGAATTCAATAAGGAAGTGGAAACTTATATTAGCGGTCAACGTAATAAGTTCCTAAACTCGATGGCAATTCTTAAAGACAAAAAGCCCGATGGCACTGGTGAACTGAATATCTCCTTTGAGACGATGAAACAACATTCCGGACAATATTCTTTCGTCATTGTCACAAGCAGCAACTTCAGTGACAGCACCTTTACATTTACAATCCGCTCGTTCCATTTGGACCCTGTGACCGGCGCGATGCCGTCCATTGCAGATGTATTCGGACGGAATCCTCAACATTTGAAAACAGTATCTACTCTAGTGGAAGAAGCACTGCGGGCGGATCAGTCGATTTCCGGTAAGTTGTCAGAGGATAAGATGAATATACACCTCTCCCCTGTATGGAAAAATTTCAGTGACTATGCCATTACCGATGAGGAGATGATCTTTTACCTTCATCCTTCTATCGTAATGGATGCCAAAAATGGACCGGCTATTATTTCACTGCCACTCCAATCGCTAGAAAGTCTGCTGGAAAGCGCTTATCGCCCCCTTATAGAACAACAGAAGACTGGAGAGACGGGCGGCGAGAACGAGTCGGCGGATGAGATTGTTGAAAAGGAAAAACCAACGCACGAAAACAAACAGACAAATGAAGAGTCTGCTGAAGAGACGGATACTAATGAGGATACCACCAAGAAGGTCGCGTTGACATTTGATGACGGCCCGGACCCGAAAGTGACGCCGCAAATCCTCGCGACATTAGAGAAGCATAATGCGAAAGCTACATTCTTCATGCTCGGCAGCCGGGTAGAATACTATCCAGACATAGCTAAGTCCGTAAAAGAAGCGGGCCATGAACTCGGGAACCATACATGGAATCACGCCAGCTTGCCTAAATTGAAAAGCGACCGGATCCTCAGGGAAATCAAAAATACATCTGCGATCATTGAACAAGTCACAGGCGGAAAAGCGACTGTATTCCGTCCGCCGTACGGTGCAGTCAATGAGCGGGTGCGAAGCTTGTCTGACTTGCCGGTCATCCTTTGGAACGTTGACACACAAGACTGGAAAAACCACGATCCATCTCAGATTCTCTCCAAAGTGAAAGAACATACAAGAGACGGAAGCATCATTCTCCTGCATGATATCCATCAGGCGACCGCGGATGGACTCGATGATGTGCTCTCTTATTTGGAGAGTCAAGGCTATACATTCGTGACAGTTTCAGAGCTTGATTGATGAGAAAAAGACATAGAAAAAAGCGACGGGAAACCAACTTGTTTTCCGTCGCTTTTTCTGTTTAGCTGAATACACTTGTACTATGAAGCGGCTGCAAGCGCGCTTTCGGGTCGATATGTGCTTTTGCATGATTGACGGCAATCGGAGCTTCGCCGAGGCCAACAGCAATCAGCTTCACTTTACCATCATAATTCGTGATGTCCCCTGCCGCATAAATCCCTTCAATATTTGTCTCCATCCGGGAATTCACCAGCACGGAATTGCGGTCCATCTCAAGACCCCACTCCTTGATCGGTCCGAGTGAAGAGATGTTGCCATAGTTGACAATGACATGATCGATTTCCACGATCTCTTCTGTGCCGTCTTTCTGCGCAATGACCACATCACGGACAATGCCCTCTTCCCCGTTGATCGACTTAACCGAGCGGGATGTGAGCACATTCACTTTTGAATCCATCAATTGATTGACACTCGTCTCATGCGCTGTAAACCGTTCCCGGCGATGGACAAGCGAGACTTCTCCAGCTATATCCTCGAGCATCAGCGCCCAGTCCACCGCAGAGTCGCCGCCTCCGCATACTAAGACTTTCTGATCTTTGAACATCGACAGATCTTTAATGCCATAGTGCAGCGTCTTCTCCTCAAAATCGGCCTCTTCCGCCAAGCCGATTTTACGCGGCTGGAATGCACCAATGCCGGCTGTCAGCAAGATCGTGCGAGTCAAATGAACTCCTTTGTCCGTCGTAAGGACGAAATGGTCGCCGTCACGCTCCAAGGAGACCGCCGTTTCGCCAAGATGGATTTCAGGGTTCGAATAGTGAGCCTGTGTCACAAGATTGGCCACCAAGTCTTTCGCCAGAATTTTCGGGAATCCACCGACATCATAAATATATTTATCCGGATACAGTTCAATCAACTGTCCGCCGAGCTGCGGCAGACTATCGATGATTTTCACTGACATTTCACGCATACCTGCATAGAACGATGCGAAAAGACCAGTCGGCCCTCCGCCAATAATCGTAATATCGACAACTTCATTGGTCATCTATGAACACTCCATTTTCGTTAGTCTATTCAGAGGCCGGATAGAAGTGCCATCCGTCTCTTTCCTACTCTACACATTATCTATCATTTTTCAATAAAATACACATAATCCGCCTTCATATTCATTGGTTTTTTCCCCTTTTAACGCTTTACTTAACATCACCGAAAAAGGAAGTAAGCCAATCAAAACTTGCGTAATTTCCTTCTGACTGCTACAAGCGGGTCAATTCTAATGGTAATTCAGATGTCCTCACCCAACCGGATATTTTTTTTAATTTTACCTATAGTATTATTTCCCCAAATACGTATAATAGTATTTAAGTACTTTTAGATATGAGAAAAGTCGCAACACTGGGGGAGAATGCATATGAGATTTTCTGTATCAAAAAAGATTTGGGCCGGTTTTTCAATCCTTTTACTGCTCATGTTATTGCTGGGAACAGCAGCTTACCTATCCACTGTAAAAATGAACACCGAATTCAACCGGATGCTTGACGATCGAATGCATAAGGTGAATCTGGCGGATGAACTGATCATTGCCCAAAAAGACCGATACAATGCAATCAGCGGATACGTCATGTTCAAAACGAGCGATTTCGTAGCCATGCGGGATGATTCAACTGCTCAAGCCGAACAGCTAATCAGCGAAATGCAGAAAGCCTTTCAAAAGGATAAAGATAATGGGCTTGTCGAAGAAATTATCGCCATGCATGAGGAATTCAGCGGAATGGTGGAATCGATCAGCTATATGCTTATGCGGAGCAACGATGCACAAAACCGGGTAGCACTCCGCGAAGCAAGCGGTTTGAACAGCTTGATGATGGATAAAGCGAATGAGCTGAAACAGCGGCAGCTCCTTGAGATGAAGAATGCACGCGAGGAACTCGCGCAAATGACTTCAGTCATCAAAATCATCATCTTCTCTTTGATTGCAGCAGCCATCATTCTATCCATCATCGTTACATATTTGATCAACCGGAAAATCGGCATGCCGGTAAAAGCGATGACAATGACATTGCAAAAAATCGCAGCAGGGGACCTGGCCGTGAGGGAAGTGAAGGTCACAAGCAATGATGAAATCGGTGATATGGCAGAAGCGCTTAATAAGATGAATATCGACTTGAGGCAGCTGCTCGAGCAGATCCGTCTTTCATCCCAGCAGCTGGCTGCCCAGGCTGAACAATTATCCGCAAGTGCTGAAGAAAGCCTCGCATCGAGTGAAATGGTCGCGGCCGCATCTGAAAAGAATATGAGAGAAAGCGAACAGCAGACACATCTCGTCAACGAATCAGCCGATTCAGTCGGGGCTTTATCCCATGACGTGGATGAGATTTCGGCCAATAATGATAAGATGCTCACTTCCATGCGGTCGGTCATTTCCTATGTGGAAGCCGGTTCTGATACGATGAGCGAAATGTCGGGGCAGATGGGGCAAATCCATAACACGATCCAGGAAGCAGCGGAGATGATCCGCACGATGGCAAAGCAATCTGTTGAAATCCAGAATGTGACATCACTGATCACCGCCATCTCCGATCAGACAAACTTGCTTGCACTGAATGCAGCAATAGAAGCGGCACGTGCGGGTGAACACGGGAAAGGTTTTGCCGTAGTAGCGGAGGAAGTCCGAAAGCTGGCGGAGCAGTCTAAGACTTCTGCCATCGATATTGAAAAGATGATCGGTTCCATCCAGCTGGCAACCAAAAAGGCTGTAGTCGCAATAGAAGAAGGCAGTGCCAGCGTGGAGAGCGGCCAAGCGAAAGCAACCGACTCCAATCAAATTTTCAAGCAGATAGAGAACGCTGTGCATGAGGTAGGCGGTAATGTCAATAGCGTCTCTGCAGCACTCGAGCAAATCCGGACGATGACAAAATCTATCAACGGATCATCGGAACAGTTGCGTTCCCTAGCTGAATCGGCCGCCTCCACTGCCCAAGAGACGGGGGCCGCGACGGAAGAACAGCTTGCAGTGAACGAGGAAATATCCTCAAGTTCACAAGTGCTTGCCAATCTAGCGGAAAACTTGCAAAAAGAAGTCAGCCGGTTCACATTTTAATCTGATATGAAAAAGCGTACAGGTATAGGGCGGAACGGCCATCTCCTGTACGCTTTCTTTTGATATAAGCAGCATTACTCCTGGTCTTCCGCCTCGCCGGCATGTGACGTGCAAAACATCAAGACTTCCGCTTCTTCATCCTCTTCCAGTTCAAAATCGAGCACTTTGCCTGTCGCCCGGTCAAAGAAGTGATAGGATGCAATCCTGCCCGGTTCCGGACGATCGACGGAATAGAGCACCCGAAGTCCGGTCCCTTTTTCATCATATAGTTCATCCTCTTCATCCATCATGACGTACAGGTGGAACTCATATCTCTCCCCGCTCAGAATCCCTGTTGGATCCACCAGTTTTTCGACTGTATATTCCGTTATGTTCATACTGTAACCGCCTCACCTATCGTATAGTATTCACCTTCCCCTATCGTACACGAAACAGCCGTAAATTGCAGAACGCAGAAATACGCAGCCGGTGACATTTTTCTTTTGCAATTTCATTGAAGTTGGTGAACAATAAGAAAGGAGTATAACATTATGACAATACGGGGGATGCGTCCATGCTGACATTTGAAGAATACCAATACACCCGTCCTGAAATGGATGACGTGAAGAAAGAGTTCCATGCATTGCTGGAACAGTTCCGCAACGCACAATCATACGAAGAACAGAATGATGTAATGGAGAAGATCAACGCAATTGGAAGCGATTACTCGACACAGGCAAACCTTGTCTATATCCGTGCTTCGATTGATACAAACGATGAATTCTATCAGGCGGAACGTGATTATTTCGACCATATCAGCCCAGAATTCCAGGAGCTGGAGACGGCCTATTACAAGGAGCTTGTCTCAACACCGTTCCGCAAGCAATTGGAGGAAAAATGGGGCTCCCAGCTTTTCGCCCTTGCGGATAACGCCATCAAGTCATTTTCGCCGGAAGTGCTCCCGCTCTTGCAGAAGGAAAACAAATTGACATCCGAATATGCGAAGCTAGTCGCCTCCGCGCAGATCGAATTTGACGGCAAGACACTGACACTCGCACAGCTCGGACCTTACATGGAATCGACATACCGTGATGTTCGAAAAGCGGCCATGGAAGCGAACTATTCGTTCTATGAAGGCCATGGCGAACAATTCGACCGCATCTATGATGATCTTGTGAAATTGCGCCATGAAATCGCAACGAAGCTCGGCTTCAGAAACTTCGTGGAACTAGGCTACGCACGGATGAACCGGATCGGATACGATGCTTCGATGGTCAAGAACTTCCGGGATCAGGTGCGGGATCATCTTGTGCCGCTAGCCAATCAGCTGTATGACCGCCAGGCAGAGCGGATTGGCGTGGACTCGCTGAAATTCTATGATCAGTCACTGAATTTCCTGTCGGGGAATGCAAAGCCGAAAGGATCCGCCGACTGGATTCTTGAAAACGGCAAAAAAATGTATGACGAACTGTCGCCCGAAACGGCTGAGTTCTTCAAATACATGACTGACAAGCATCTGCTTGACCTGGAAGCGAAAAAAGGGAAGGAATCGGGCGGCTACTGCACATTCATCGATAACTATGATTCGCCTTTCATCTTCTCGAACTTTAATGGGACGTCCGGAGATATCGACGTGCTGACACATGAAGCGGGCCATGCGTTCCAAGTCTATTCCAGCCGGAACATCGGCATTCCTGAGTACATGTGGCCTACCCATGAAGGTGCGGAAATCCACTCGATGAGCATGGAATTCTTCACATGGCCTTGGATGGAACTGTTCTTTAAAGAGGAGACGGAGAAATACAAATTCGCCCACCTCTCAAGCGGTCTTCTCTTCTTGCCATACGGCGTGGCAGTCGATGAATTCCAGCATATCGTCTATGAGAATCCGGAAATGACGCCGGATGAGCGGAAAGCCGCGTGGAAGGATCTGGAGAAGACCTACTTGCCGAAGCGCGACTATGACGGCATCCCGTATCTCGAGGCAGGCGGCGTCTGGCAGCGTCAAGGACATATTTACGAGTCCCCGTTCTATTATATCGACTATACACTTGCCCAGATCTGCGCATTCCAATTCTGGAAACGCTCCCTGGAGGACCGGGAAGATGCATGGAAAGATTATTTGCATCTTTGCAGACTTGGCGGATCCAAATCCTTTACAGAACTCGTCAAGGAAGCGAATCTCATTTCCCCGTTCGAAGATGGCTGCGTGGAATCAGTCGTCGGGGCGGCACGCACTTGGCTTGATAATGTAGACGACAAAGCACTTTAAAAGAAAATGCCATGCTGTCCGCCGTCCGGATCAGCATGGCATCTTTTACATCGTTACACATTGGTCTTTATGAAAGATACTAAACCTGTTTTTACCGTTTTCCTTTGATATATAAAGCGCCTTATCCGCCTTTTCATATAACGTTGCGAAGTCATCACCTTGTTCTGCATGGGCGACGCCGATGCTGACGGAAAGACCGATATCATTGGCCGCCGTAAACTCCTTCAATCGCTCATTTGCCTCGTAAAGGATTGCTTCTGCTTTTTTCCGCACAACGTCATCTTCTCCCGTTTTGAGAAGTATCAAGAATTCATCTCCTCCCACGCGGGCTGCAACATGCGGATGACACGCAACCTCCTCAATAGACAAGGCTGCCAGCTTCAAGATTCGGTCACCTTCCCGATGACCAAGCTTATCATTCACGTTTTTGAAATTATCCAGGTCGATCATCAGCAATGCCATAGGTGTGCCGCGCTTTCTTGCACGGTTGAATTCGGCCTCGAACGCCGCCCGGTTCCTCAGGCCGGTCATGCTGTCATGGAAGGCAAGATGTATCGGCTGTGCGACAAGTTTCCCGATTACAAACGATAGAAAGACCGATGCTGCAAGGATGATTGCGAGCTGGGAAATGAACTGGTTTTTATAGGAGTTCAGCAAGCCTTCCAGCGCCGAGTTGTTGTAGACAATTTCCACAACCCGGTTTGTCGAGTAGCCCCTTTTCTCTTCCGCTTTATAAGGTATGTATCGATATGTCAAATCATGGCCATCTTTTGTAACTGGCATCTCTTGCGGAATCCCGCTTGAATTCACTTCCTTGAACATGGAGAGGAAAGGTTCTTCTATTTTCTTATGGTCAAAGTTCTGAGTACGATGGCCAAGTAAAAATCCCCCTGAATTGTATACACTGATGTTTTCAATGATGTCATACTCGGTTACAAGCTTCCGGCTCTCGCCCAAAAAATTGAATGTCTTGAAGATGTCCTGGTCTTCCAGCGAAACGGCCAATTCAATTAGATAAGCATGATCAGGAGTCGGCATGTAGCTAAACTTTTTAATTTCTCCTGTCTTTGATTGGATATCCATGCCGTCATGGCTGAAAGCATCCCCATTCCTTCTCTCATCCAAGAGCTTGGCAAACTTGCTGCAGCATTCATTGAAGTCCAGTCCGACATCGTAACTCAAGTTGCTGTAAATTACAGTGTTCTGATCGTCCAGAATGAAAATATCCAATCCCGTGTCGCTGCTGAGCTTTTCAAAATCCCATAATGAGAAGTCATTCTGTTTTTCATACTGATCAACCAGTCTCAAAGATATATCCTTCATCATCCCAGCCATATCATCCTCAAACAGGCCGTATGCTTTGTCAATGGCCGAAAGGCTGCCGATGATTTTATCTTCCGCCATCGCGATTTGGGTCGCTTGTCCAAGCAGGACGTTTTCCCGTAGTTTCTTGTAATCGAACGCAGCGATGATAAAGGAAAGCAATAATGAGAACAGGATGAGGATCACAGTCAGTTTTGTCCTGAAATTCCTCGCCAAACTTCCATCTCCCCTAACAATGAACTATGTATTCAAATTCCATTATAGACCAATTGAAGGAGTAACACTATGCATATGGACCTATTACGTTGCAAAACGGCATAACACTTCACAAAATCGCCATGAAAGTGCAGAAAAAAAGTGCGCCAATTACTCGCGCACCTCTTTTCCTATTTCACTGTTACATCAAGCCAACCGCATTGCCGTTCTCATCGATTCCCATATTGAGCGCAGCAGGCTGTTTTGGCAGTCCCGGCATCGTCATAATATCGCCTGTCAGGCATACAAGGAAGCCCGCTCCAAGTTTCGGGATGATCTCCCGGATGGTAATGCTGAAATCGGATGGGCGTCCGAGCTTCTTCGGATCATCCGAGAAGGAATACTGGGTCTTCGCCATACAGACCGGCAAAAGGTCCCAGCCGTTCTGTTCAATCGCCTTCAAGTCTTTTACTGCCTTATCCGTTAGGATGATGCCACTCCCGCCATATACCTTCTGTACAATGGCAGTGATCTTATCAAGAACCGGCTGCTCCACTTCATAGATCGGCGCAAAATCATTCGGCTCCTCCAGAATGGCCATCACTTCTTTGGCTAGATCGAGTCCGCCTTGGCCGCCTTGCCCCCAGACATCTGTCAAAGCAGCTCTGACCCCTCGCACCTTGCACCAAGAAAGGATATAGTCCAGCTCCGCTTTCGAATCTGTGATGAAACGGTTCAGAGCGACGACAGGCTGAACGCCGAATGTCCTGACTGTCTCAAGATGCTTTTCCAAATTGACGATTCCCGATTCAAGCGCTTTGACATTCTCCGAGGCGAGGTCTTGCTTTGCGACACCTCCATGCATTTTCAGCGCTCGCACTGTAGTGACGAGGACTACTGCGTCAGGCGCAAAGCCTCCTTTCCTCGCCTTGATATCCATGAATTTCTCTGCACCCAGATCAGATCCGAAACCAGCTTCCGTCACGACGACATCCGCAAGCTGCCGGGCAGTATTTGTCGCGATGAGTGAATTGCACCCGTGCGCAATATTCGCGAAAGGACCGCCATGGATCAATGCAGGTGTTCCTTCGATCGTCTGCACAAGATTAGGCTTGAACGCCTCTTTCAGCAGCAGCGCAAGAGCCCCTTCCACGCCAAGATCCCTTACTGTGACCGCTTCCTTGTCATACGTATAGCCGATGACCATTTGGGATAGCTTCATCTTCAGGTCTTGCAGGCTTGTCGCAAGACAGAATACGGCCATGATTTCGGAAGCGACGGTGATATCAAATCCATCTTCACGCGGAACGCCTTGGGCTGGGCCTCCAAGCCCGACTGTCACATGACGGAGAGCCCGGTCATTCATATCCAGTGCGCGCTTCCAGGTGATCCGACGAGGATCTATGTTCAACTTGTTCCCTTGATGGATATGGTTGTCGATCAGCGCACTGAGGGCGTTATTCGCAGTGGTGATCGCGTGAATATCGCCATTGAAGTGAAGATTGATCTCTTCCATCGGGAGAACTTGGGCATAACCGCCGCCGGCTGCCCCGCCTTTGATGCCCATTACTGGCCCTAGGGACGGCTCCCGGAGTGCCACCATGGATCTTTCGCCAAGCCTGCCTAAAGCATCGGCTAGACCAACTGTCACTGTCGATTTACCCTCTCCCGCCGGTGTCGGGCTTGTCGCTGTGACAAGCACGACTTTTCCAGCAGCTGTCTTCGTTCCTAGTTTGTTGATATCGATTTTTGCTTTGTAACGGCCATACGGCTCCACCGCATCTGCCGGGATTCCCGCCTCTTCCGCTATTTCTGCAATCGGTTTCATGATCGCTTGGGAAGCGATTGTCAAATCAGTCAATGGCATCGTTTTTTCAGTCATTCCCATTTCCACCCTTCCACTGTGACTTTATAGTAATTTCTTATGCTTCCGGCATTACAAGCGCAATCTTACCGAACTGTTCGTTCTGCTGAAGGCGTTCGAATGCCTCCTCTGCCTTTTCAAGAGGATATGCCCGATCCAGAATGGGGCGGATCGAATGTGCTTCCATGAACTTCAGCATTTCCCGCAGCTCTTCCCGGCTCCCCATCGTTGAGCCGAACAGTTTGTACTGGCCATAGAAAAAAGAACGCAGATTCAAATCCACATGGTCTTCCGTCGTTGCTCCGAAAACAACGATACGGCCTCCCTTTTTCAGCACATCAAGCGAACGGTTGAATGTCGCCCGTCCAACACTTTCGATGACCAGATCGATTTTTTCGTCTTTCAGATCGCGAGGCCAATCGGAAGATGTGTCAATGGCCCGGTCTGCTCCGATTTTCAAAGCGCGCTGCCGTTTTTCTTCACTTCTTGACGTAACAATCACACGGGCGCCAGCCTTCTTTGCGAACTGGATCAAATACGTGGCCACTCCGCTTCCCGCCCCAGGAATAAACACGGTCTGGCCTTGCTGGAGACCCCCCTGCGTGAACATCGCGCGGTACCCGGTCAGCGCAGACAGCGCAACGACAGAAGCTTCCTTCCAGTCCAAATTTGCCGGCTTCCTTTCAAGCTGTTCAGCTGAGATGGCGATCTTTTCGGCAAATGTTCCGTCGTCCGGCATCCCTAGAATATCGAACCCATCCGGAGGCGCATCACTTTTTTCGAACCAATTGAGAGACGGGTTGATAATGACTTCATCACCCGCTTTCCAGCCACTCACTTCTTCCCCGACCGACTCAACGATTCCCGCCCCGTCCGATCCGAGAACTAGCGTTTCTTGGGAGGACCCTCTCCGTGCAGGTATATACAGATCTCGCCTGTTCAGTCCCGCTGCCTTGAGTGCGACTACCACTTCCCCCCGGCGTGCTTCAGGTTCAGCGACCTCTTCCACATGAAGTCCGTCTTTTCCGTGTATGTACGCTTTCACAGCCACATCCCCTTTCTTATATAGATCCTCATCCTATCCCTATCATACCTCATCGTCTGCCAATTTCATATTGTTGTAATTAGCAAAAAAACTGTCTTTTCTTCCCTGATGGGAGAAAGGACAGTTCGTAAAATCACAACCAGCGCTTCTTAATCTTCGCTAATTCAACAAGTTCCAATAAATCTTTTTTCGGCAAATCGACAACTAACGAAAGAAGTTCTCGTTCCGCGAGCCTTCTTCCTCTGCCGCTCCGGTAGCGCTCCTTATTTTCAGCGTCGATTTGCGTGTAAAGGGCAACCGTAGCGTCAGAAGCCGACTCTTCTTCCTTATCAATCGCCAATTGCTCACGCAACCGCTCATACAACGAGTCGGTGGATGCGGTATTACCGGTAAAAGCCTTGGAAGTCCGCGGATCGCCTAAGATCAATTCATCTGTCGATACATTGAATCGTTCCGAAATTTTTGCAATCCACGCGGCTGACGGAGCATTCTTTCCTTTCTCCCAGTCTTTAATACGGCTTGCAGAAGTACCGATTGCAGACCCGAATGCCATCATCGATAATCCCCTTTGCTCACGTAAAGCCTTCAGCCTAATACCAAAGTCTTCTTTACTCCATTCGTTCACGGTGATGCCTCCTCCTATTTACATACCTATATCATATTTTCAATTAGGCCTGTCTGTCAATCTTAATTTATTTTTCTATTAAGTAATTAGTATCCTTCCTGTTGGCGTATGTAATTCTTCTTGTTTTTCTTCCAGTATGCTTCCTCTATATCATCGGCAGAAAAAGATAATTTTGAAGCTATAGCACCATAATATATCCACACGTCTTCATAATTTTCCAACGTCGGATTCTCCAGAAATAGATGGATTGCTTTATTCGTTTTGAGGAAGATTTCTGTTAAAGTTCCTTCCTGTTCACCTGCCGGCCATTCTTTCATATCGTCAAATCCCTTTTCAATTCCCAGCGACAGAAGGAAATGGATGGAATCCACATATTCCTCTTTTATAATATGAGCGGGCGACGGACCTTTATGGCTCCAAAACTTGAAGCACCGCGTCTCATTCGCGAGTTCCGCCAGTTCTACAAGCAAGGCAAGTCCTTTATCTAAAAATCGGTTAGCGCTAGGTTCATGGTTAGATTGGATATATGCATCCAGTTCACGCTGTTTTTCGAATAAAGATGTCAGTTCCATAATAAAACCTCCGGAATTTTAATTTATCTTGAAACCAAACTTCCCTCTCATCCGTATAAGAGGGACTACTTCTATGCATAAGGGGTTGCAAGCCATGGTAATGCTATTGATTCGAGCTGTCGTCATCTTATTGATCATCTATCTATTTTATCGCGGGATCCGCTATTTGACGGATCCGAAGCGCAAGCTTGATGATGCGTTTGAGCAGGAACAATATTATTTCTATGATGACGTGAAGAATGTCAGGAAAAACTTTTTCATCACATATAAAGGCGCCCTGTTTGAAGGGGAGAAGTATCTCGGAACGACTGCCGATTCCTTTGATGTCGTCTCCATCTTTGCATGGGTGAAGGATGAATCAAAACTTCAAGGATTCACGAAAGACGACTTTCGTTTTCTTGAAGCCGAAATCAAATCCAATTATCCAAATGCCGAGATCAACTGGAAGAATCCAATTGAGACATTGATGAAAAACCCGTAAGCCGAGCGGGCCTCAACTATTGAGGCGGCCTGGCATAAAAAAACCGGCTAGGTAGAATATCAACGCGAGGTCTAGTAAAGCGAGCATCAGGAAACCGACCCGGAAAGACGTGTGCAATGTCTTGTGGCGGAACATCTGCATTCCAAAATATGCACCGATCCCGCCGCCGGCTATGGCAAACAGCCAAAGTGTCTTTTCCGGAGTCCTTCTCTTCTTTCGTTTCGCCTGCCGTTTGTCGTAACCCATCAAAAAAAATGTCCAAATGGAACAGAATGCAATCCATGTCAGTAATAATTCTTCCATACATATCCCCCCTTTCCTATAGTACTGTTTATAAGGCGGGTGCGAAAGGAAAATTTTTATCATCTACGACAAAAGCGCCTTCCATCCGGCTAGCCGGGGGAAGGCGCTTTTGTTAGGCAAAATTATTATTTTGCTACAGATTTCTTAGCTGTATCTGCAAGCTGAGCGAATGCAGCAGCATCTGTTACTGCAAGATCTGCAAGCATCTTACGGTTCACGTCAACGCCAGCCACTTTAAGGCCGTGCATCATTGTGCTGTAAGAAAGGCCGTTCATGCGTGCAGCTGCATTGATACGAGCGATCCAAAGTTTGCGGAAGTCGCGTTTCTTCTGGCGGCGGTCACGGTATGCATAGTTCCAAGACTTCATGACCTGCTGGTTTGCGACTTTGTATAGTCTATGTTTCGATCCAAAATAGCCTTTAGCTAGTTTCAATACTCGGTTACGGCGCTTGCGCGTCACTGTTCCACCTTTTACGCGTGGCATAGTTCATTACCTCCTGAGATTCCTCTAAAAATGTTGGTTCCCGCTTAGGGAGTCTTACTTCATGTATGTGATCATTTCACGGATGCGTTTATAGTCGCCGGAAGAGACAAGTGCTGCTTTGCGAAGATGACGCTTCGCTTTTGTCGACTTGTTCGCGAAAAGGTGACTAGTGTAAGCACGGCCGCGTTTCACTTTACCGGATGCAGTTTTCTTAAAACGTTTTGCGGATCCGCGGTGAGTTTTCATTTTTGGCATGATCTGTTCCTCCTAAATCGTTCAATCGTTCGTTACTTCTTGTCTACGGTCGGTGCAAGTATAAGGAACATGCTCCGTCCTTCCATCTTTGGCTTGACCTCAACCGTAGAAACTTCCTTGCATGCTTCAGCGAAACGGTCAAGTACCCGCTGCCCGATTTCCTTGTGCGTGATCGCACGTCCGCGGAAACGGATGGATGCCTTCACTTTGTCGCCAGCTTGCAAGAATTTGATGCCGTTGCGAAGCTTCGTCTGGAAGTCATGTTCATCAATCGTAGGGCTGAGCCGCACTTCTTTGATGTTGATGACCTTTTGGTTACGTCTGACTTCACGCTCTTTCTTCTGCTGTTCGAACTTGAATTTCCCATAGTCCATTACACGAGCTACTGGGGGCTTGGCTTGCGGAGCGACAAGGACGAGGTCCAGATTCGCACGGGCTGCGATATCAAGCGCTTCGTTGCGCGATTTGATTCCAAGCTGATCACCGTTGTGGTCAATCAGGCGAAGCTCGCGGGCACGGATGCCTTCGTTTACGTACATGTCTTTGCTAATAGTAATCCACCTCCGGATATTGTCTCGCGAATACACGATTTTGGGTTTGCCGCCTGAACAGGCTTCGGAAAAGCGCCGGAAGGGCCGGCACAAAAAAGGGGCAGACAAACCGGAGAACCGATCGTCTGCCCGCATATGTGTACGCGCATCCGCATGCGCGGCACGTTCACTTTGTGTCTTACCTGACAACAGCTAGGATAGCGTCGTTCAGGTGAGAAGCGGGCAGCCTCTTCTTCCACCACAACCTGTATTCATTAACCTTATTAATAGTACCACGATTCTTTTTAAAGGTCAATTGTTTATTTCATAATCTACTCTAATTCAAGTTGGCGCTCTTTTTAATCGCTTGCCTTCATTGTTACTTCTTATTCTCCACAACATCCCGCAGCTGCGCGAGGAAGTCCTCGAAAGGCATGCTTTCAGAATTCTGTTCGCCGTATTTCCGGACATTCACTTCACCAGATTCGACTTCTTTGTCGCCGAGAACGAGCATGAATGGCACTTTTTGGACTTGCGCTTCGCGGATCTTGTAGCCGATTTTTTCGTCACGGCTATCGAGATCGACACGGAATCCTGCATTGACGAGTTTCTCGCGCACTTCAATGGCATAGTCGAAATGGGCTTCCGGCGAGACAGGGATGACTTCCACTTGGACCGGTGCGAGCCATGCCGGGAATGCGCCTTTATATTCTTCAATCAAGAAAGCGACGAACCGTTCCATAGTGGAAACGACTCCGCGGTGGATGACGACCGGACGGTGCTGTTTGCCATCTTCTCCGATATAAGTGAGATCGAAGCGCTCAGGCAGCAGGAAGTCAAGCTGGACTGTTGACAGAGTCTCTTCCATGCCAATCGCTGTCTTCACTTGCACGTCAAGTTTCGGACCGTAGAATGCAGCTTCGCCGTCCGCCTCGACATATTCGAGCCCCATGTCGTCCATCGCTTCTTTCAGCATGCTTTGCGCCTTTTCCCACATTTCATCGTCATCATAGTACTTCTCTGTATCTTCCGGGTCACGGTAAGAGAGCCGGAAGGAGTAATCATCGATATTGAAATCTTTGTAGACATCGATGATCAGCTGGACAGTGCGCTGGAATTCCTCTTTGATCTGATCCGGCCGGACAAAGATATGCGCATCATTCAACGTCATGCCGCGGACACGCTGAAGGCCGGAAAGGGCTCCAGACATCTCATAGCGGTGCATAGTGCCAAGCTCAGCAATCCGGATCGGCAAATTCCGGTATGAGTGGATGCCGTTCTTATAGATCATCATATGGTGCGGGCAGTTCATGGGACGCAGCACCAGGTCCTCATTGTCCATGCTCATGACCGGGAACATGCCATCCTGGTAGTGATCCCAGTGGCCGGATGTCTTATATAATTCGACGCTGCCGAGAACCGGCGTATAGACGTGGTCGTAGCCGAGCTTCTCTTCTTTGTCGACGATGTAGCGCTCGATCACGCGGCGGATTGTTGCGCCTTTCGGGAGCCAGAGCGGAAGTCCCTGTCCGACTTTCTGCGAGTTTGTGAAGAGCTGGAGCTCCTTGCCGATTTTCCGGTGATCGCGCTCTTTCGCCTCTTCCAGAAGGCGGAGATGTTCCTGCAGCTCGTCTTTCTTGAAGAAGGCAGTTCCATAGATCCGCTGGAGCATTTTGTTGTCCGAGTCGCCTCGCCAGTAGGCACCCGCGATGCTGAGCAGCTTAAACTCCTTCAGTTTCCCGGTGGATGGGACATGGACGCCGCGGCACAGGTCAAAGAATTCGCCTTGCTCATAGATGGATACCTGCTCCCCTTCCGGAATGGCTTCCAGAAGTTCAATTTTATAAGGATCGTCAATCTCCTTGAACCGTTTCTCCGCTTCCACGCGGGAGACGTCGTGGCGGACGACCGGCAAGTTTTCGCCGATGATCTTTTTCATTTCCTTCTCGAGTTCCGGCAGGTCCTCTGCAGTGATCGGAACCGGCGAATCAATATCATAATAGAACCCGTTATCAATGACCGGACCAATCCCAAGCTTCGCATCCGGGAATTTGCGCTTTACAGCCTGCGCAAGAAGGTGGGCAGTACTATGACGCAAAATTTCAAGCGCTTCCGGTGATTGTGGTGTGATGATCGCAATGTCTCCATCCTCTTCAATCGGTGTTTTCAAGTCGATCAGCTTGTCGCCGATTTTACCGGCAAGTGCGCTCTTTTTAAGGCCAGGACTGATGGACCCGGCCACTTCTTCTGTCGTTGTGCCTTTCGGGAATTCCTTAACAGCCCCATCAGGGAATTTTAATGCGATTTGTTCAGACATAGTACGACACTCCTTTTCAGTAATTTTCCGGAACGCAAAAAAGCCCCGTCCCTATAAAGGGACGAAGCTGCAGCTCGTGGTTCCACCCTTCTTCCTTCCTCCCGCATTACACAGAAAGACGAAGCTCTCGATCGGCTAACGGGCCGGTACCGTCAACGGTTACTGATGTTCACCGCTGCTGCTCCAAGGCGGTCAAGCGAATATCAATCCTGCGGGGCTTCCAGCCGATGACCCCGTTCTCTGTAAGGTGATAAGTCGCAAGTTGTCCTCTTCCATGCATTTCGTATTAAGTGATTATTCATTAGTATAAGGAATCCATCAGCGAAAATCAAGGGTTCTTGTCGATTAGTTCCGTCTCCTGTTTTTTCCGCGAAGTACAATCGGCACACTGACAGTCCGAATCCGTTCCATCAGTCTGGCGGCTTTCACTTCCTCTTTTTCGCCGCGCTGGGAGTACGTCAGATGATGCTGCAATTCATCCGGCGTGAAATTGGACGTGAAGAATGTCGGCAATCCTTCGGCCATGCGATATTGAAGAATGGTGCCAAGCACTTCATCCCGCGACCATGCCGACATCGATTCTGCACCAAAATCGTCAAGCATGAGGACAGGCGCCTTCTTTACAAAATCGATCTTCTCGTTCAACGTCTGATCTTGGATGGACTGTTTCATCTCCCTGAGGAACTCAGGAATATAGACGATGACTGTGCGCACTTGCCGATTTGCTAGCTCGTTCGCAAGAGCACCGAGAATATAGGATTTTCCTGTGCCGAACGGTCCGTGTATATATAACCCTTTTGCCGGAAGCTCACCGGTTTCCACATATTCATTGACGAAGCGTGCGGCAGCATCGACGACATTCAGTCTGCTGTCATCGTGCAGAAGATCGATATCATGAAGGCGCGCTGCCAAGACATCCTTCGGCATATGCATACTTTCAATCATTCTGGCTACTTGCCGCTTTTCATCGTCAACCTGCTTGTTCGGGCATTTGATATAGTCAAGGTCGATGAAGCTGCCGGTAAATACAAGCTTCGGTTCAAACCCTTTCATGACATTGATGCAATCGTCCAGATTCGGACATTTACCGCATTTATGCGAAGCGGTGACGTATTCATACAGTTTTCCTAGACTTCTGTCGACAACCTGTTTATCGACAGTCTGCGAGTTGTCATCTAAAAACCGCTGCACGCCTTCGTCTTCAAGGATTTCATTTCGCAGCCGGTCATACCGTTCCGCAAGAGCTGGGGCATTGATGACCCGTTTCATCGTATTTCCAATCGGCTCCATATTATTTCACCTCACTCTTCATGGCGTTCAGTTTTGCAAGCAATTCCTGACGCCGTTCCTCTATTGCCGTGCTGGATTCGGCAGTTTCCTGTTTCTTGCCATTCGCACCCGGCTCTTTCTTGTCATTGAACCATTCAGGCACTTTCTCTTCGCGGACCGGTTTCCGCTTTCCGACCGGTTTCTGGCCTTCGTTCAGCCATTTCCGGTATTGGTCGGACTCGCTGCGTGCTAGCTCCATCGCTTTCCGTGCTGTCGTCACTTTATTGTTCCGCCATGTGGAAGCGATGCGTTCGACGAATTTATTCGTAATCTTCCCGTTATTGCGGATGATGACATACTGAAGGAGGACATTGACGACGCCTTGGGGGAATCCATACGTATTCACCAGTCTTTCCGCAAGCTCAACGTCAACGGCAAGCGGCTCGGCGCCTGTATATTGTCTCAACATGTCGACCGGTGATGTGTTTTCCATATCGTGAATGAATTTCTCTTCCTGGGTCATAGGTTTCTGCGGCATTTCTTCGGCCGGCTTCTCAGCAAATGATTTTTCAATGGTCGGCGGCTGTTTGGAGCGGTTCATCTTATAATAATCGCTGGCCGCTTTTCGCAGCCTTTCCTCCTGGACTTTCAGATTCTCATCAAGCGCCATCATGATCACTTTCTGCATATCTAGCGGCGTGAAGGAGAAAAGGAATGCCAGCCTCCTGATCAGATCTTCCGAAATGGCGGCCAATGAGGAAGCGGGCACCATTTGTTCGGAGAGCCCCGCACGCATCAATTCAAAATCGAAGCTGATATCCTGCTTCTTAAGCGGCAAGCCGGCAGACTGTTCCCGGCCTTGCAATCGGCCTTCCTCAGAGGCGGTTTCCGGTACCGTAAAACGTACAGGTTTATAGACATCCAGAAATGTTCTGGACACCTCCTCATAATCGGCTTCGAGCGGCGGTTCTGACGCAAAGCGGTTTAACAGGCCCCGATAGGCGTTTTCACCGATTTTACTGAACAAAAATGTCGACAGAAGAGGGTCTTCAAAAAATGATTTCGCATCTAACGGAGGAAGCAGTTCGTATAGGAATGCCCTGTCATGATCCAGCTGTTTCCGGTATGTACGAAGCAAGCCGATCGCCTCAAGGGAAATGCGGGATTCGAACACTTGTCCCAGCGGAACCGCGAGTACGTTCAGCAAGTGGTAATGATTATACTCACTCTCCTTGTCACGCTCCGCATCTGCCCATAACGTCATGAACAAACTCATCGCATTCGCGCCGACCAGCGGCTGATAAAACAGCGTCAGGAGCTGGCGGTCATACTCAGAAAACGGGTGCGGCATTCTGATCTTATATGAATCGACAGCCTGTAACTCTTTGTATAGCATCCCGCCCAGGCCTCCTTCCTTCGTTTCTAACGCTGCTTACTCCGATTCCTTTCGGTTCTGCAGCTGTTTCAGTTCTTCAATAAATACATCAATATCCTTATATTGTCGATATACCGACGCAAATCGGACGTAGGCGACTTCGTCTACATCAGCTAGCCTTTCCATGACCTTTTCACCGACCTCGCCCGAATTGATTTCGACGATGCCGGCGCTGCGTATATCCTTTTCGATGCCATATACGATGTTCTTCAAGGATTGCAGGTCAACCGGCCGTTTTTCACATGCTCTGATCAGGCCGCGCAACAGTTTTTCGCTATTGAACTCTTCCCGCGTACCATCCTTTTTCACGACTACAAGAGGCATCTCCTCCACTTTCTCGAACGTCGTGAAACGGTATGCACAGTTCTCACATTCCCGCCGTCGCCGGATGGAGCGGTTCTCTTCCGCTGGCCGGGAATCGATGACCCGGGTGCCGTTATAATGGCAAGCTGGACATATCATATTTGTTCCTCCACATTAAGCGTTTAGTACTCTCCATTATAACAGAACAGCCGTGTAAAATATATTTGTCCAGGGGAATTTCGACAAGAAACGCAAAAATAGCCCGGCAGCTCACTTCAGCTGCCGGGCATATCCAATTATGCATTCACTTTATCTTTCAAAAGGTTTGCAACTTTCTTAGTCAACTCTACAACACGGGCAGAATAGCCCCATTCGTTGTCATACCATGCGAGGACCTTCACTTTACGGTCACCCATGACGATTGTTGACAGTCCGTCGATCGTCGCTGATTCAGTCGTCGTATTGAAGTCGACAGAGACAAGCGGTTCGGTCGTGAAGCGAAGAATCCCTTTCATTTCCCCTTCTGCAGCCTGTTTGAAAGCCTCATTCACCTCTTCCGCTGTCACGTCTTTTTTGACGTCGACAACAAGGTCGACCAAAGAGACGTTCGGCGTTGGTACGCGGAGCGCCATTCCATGGATTTTGCCCTCGAGTTCAGGAAGGACGAGGGAAAGGGCTTTTGCGGCACCTGTCGATGTTGGAATGATCGACTGTGCGCAAGAACGGGCACGGCGCAAGTCTTTATGTGGGTTATCAAGGTTTTTCTGATCATTAGTATAGGCATGGACAGTTGTCATAAGTCCATTCTCGATTCCGAACGAATCATTCAGCACCTTAGCGACTGGCGCGAGACAGTTTGTCGTGCAGCTTGCGTTGGAGATGACATCATGCTGTTCAATGTCAAGCTTGTCTTCGTTGACGCCAAGCACAATTGTGACATCCTCGTTTTTGCCCGGAGCTGTCAAAATGACTTTTTTCGCCCCAGCTTCCAGATGCATTGCCGCTTTGTCACGCGCGTTGAAGACCCCCGTCGCTTCCACGACGATGTCGACACCGAGTTCCTTCCATGGCAATTTCAATGGATCACGCTCGGAAATCAGCTGTACCCGCTTGCCGTTCACGATGAGGGCATTATCATCAATGGAGACCTCTCCATCGAATGTGCCGTGATTTGTGTCATACTTTATGAGGTGAGCAAGTGTTTCTGGTGGATATGATGCATTGACAGCGACAACATTCACCTTGTCATCCATCATCATCTGGCGGAATACCATCCGTCCGATACGTCCAAATCCATTAATAGCTATTGAAGAAGTCATTATAACAGTTCCTCCCGCATGTATGTTATACTGTTTATCTTTTACTCGCTCATTAGTATAACACATTTTATGCAAGCGTATAGAGTTTGTGAAGGAAATAACAATATTCCACTTTTCAGAATAGAGGTTTCGTGCCCCATTCCTCTAATATGGTTTCAAGTTGCCGTTTCGCTTCCTCGATTGTCCCGTTATTATCAATGACGGCATCCGCTCCCCGTTCTTTCACTTCCATCGAATATTGGGATTCGATCCGTGCATCCGCCTCCTGAGCGGTAAGTCCGTTTCTCGCGATGAGGCGCTCTTTTTGCACATCCCTGCTGACAGAAACGACTAGGATCTTTTCGACAAACGGCTGCAGACGGCTCTCGAAGAGGAGAGGGATGTCCATGATGACTGTGTCGGCCCCTTTATCGAGCCATTCCTCCTTTTGCCGCAGCATCTCTTTTCGTACTGCTGGATGAATGAGCCCATTCAGTTTTTGGCGTTCATCAATATCATTGAAAATGATTTCCCCTAATTTTGCCCGGTCCAGTCCTCCATCCGGCAAGAGGATATCTTCACCGAACGTTTCAGCGATTTCGGCAAGGACAGGACTGCCGGGAGCTACCGCCTCTTTTGATATTTCATCTGCATCGACAATCGGATACCCTTTTTCTTTCAGCAACTTTGCAATCGTACTTTTGCCGCTCGCTATACTTCCAGTCAATCCAATGATCATCTGTCTGCTCCTTTCACCGTTGGCAGGAAGGACAGTAGACGGATGTCCTTCCTGCAATCTGCATCGTCTTAGCGGCTGCACCGCATCCCGGGCATACTTTTTTTCCGTACATTTTCAGCCGTTCCTGCATCGAGCCTGCTTCCCCGTTAATATTGCGGTAATCCGAAATCGAGCTGCCGCCCGCTTCAATGCTCTCCAGCAAAATAGCGACAATGGTTTCAAACAGCTCGATCTTCCGTTTTCGGCTGATCCGCTCAGCCGATCTGTGAGGATGGATTTTCATCGCATACAGCGCTTCTGTCGCATAGATATTACCGCACCCGGACAAGACATGACCGTCCATGATCACTTCTTTAATCGGTTTCCGTGCATATTTTGGTGTGTCCGCCATCGTCAGAAAATGGGCAAGGGCGAGGTCATCGAAAGGCTCAGGCGCCATTTCAAGGAGAGGCGGGTAATCGCCCTCCTCTTTCAGCAGCCTGAGTTCCCCGAATCTGCGGATGTCCGAATAGACAAGCAGTCCACCGTCCTCCATATGCAGAACGATATGTACATGTTTCCGGAAGCGCTCTTCTTTGATGTCCTCCAGGCTGTCCACGACAAACCAGGCGCCTGTCATACCTAGGTGGCTGACCAATAGGGAAGGGACCCCTTCTTTACTCAGATGAAAATAAATATATTTGCTGCGTCTTGTCAATTCCTCAATTTGCATCCCTGGCATATGTGCCTCAAAATCCTCTGTCGTGATCCCTTTTACGATCGCTTCCTTGCCGGCCAACTTTGCAGTTCGGACAGTATCGGATATGTCGACAGATTTTATGACACGATTCCGGGATGCAGGTCCGAGCGCCCGGACGACCCCTTCGACTTCTGGCAATTCAGGCATAAGGACCCCCCTCTTTTATTTCGTATCGTACCAGGAAGATCCGTACGCCCATTCCACTTTGAGCGGCACATCCAGTTGAAGTGCGGATTCCATCACTTCTGGCACGATTCTCTTTAGAATCTCAATTTCCTCTGACGGTGCTTCGAAGATCAATTCATCATGCACTTGAAGGAGCATGCGGGTTTCAAGTTTTTCCTCTTCTAGACGTGCATCCATGTCGATCATCGCCTTTTTGATGATATCAGCGGCAGTGCCTTGGATCGGCGTGTTCATGGCTGTCCGTTCGGCAAAACTGCGCAAGTTGAAGTTTGAGCTCGTGATATCTGGCAGATAACGTCTCCGGTTCATGAGCGTCGTCACATACCCTTTGCGCTTCGCTTCTGCCACCGTGTCCTCCATATATTGTTTCACGCCTGGAAACGTTGCAAGATACGTATCGATAAAACGCGCCGCCTCTTTCCGGGTGATATTGAGGCTTTGAGAAAGTCCGTAGTCACTGATGCCGTAGACAATGCCGAAATTGACAGCCTTTGCGGTACGTCTCATATCCGATGTGACATGATCCTGATCCACCCCGAATACATCCATCGCCGTTTTTGTGTGGATATCAGCCCCCATCTTGAAGGCTTCAATCAACTTTTCATCTTGCGACATATGCGCAAGGACACGCAGTTCAATCTGTGAATAGTCGGCTGCAAACATGATCCAGCCGGGTTCAGATGGGACGAAAGCCGCACGGATTTTACGCCCTTCTTCAAGGCGGACCGGTATATTCTGCAAGTTCGGGTTAATGGAGCTGAGACGTCCTGTCTGAGTAAGCGCCTGCTGGAAACGGGTATGGATTCTCCCGTCTGCATAGATTTCTTTTGACAACCCTTCAATATAGGTGGAATTCAGCTTGCCGAGCTGGCGATATGTCAGGATATAACTGATGATCTCATGTTCGCTCTCCAGCTTCTCTAACACATCTGCTGCCGTCGAATAACCGGTTTTCGTCTTTTTAATCGGTGTCAGCCCCATCTTCTCAAACAAGATGACGCCAAGCTGTTTAGGTGAATTGATATTGAATTTCTCACCCGCTATGCTGTAAATCGTCCGTTCAACTTCCTCAAGACGTATGGAAAGCTCCTTGCCGATCGCCTTGAGCGTCTCGAGGTCCGTCTTCACTCCAGTCGATTCCATTTTCCCTAAAATAGCGGCAAGCGGCAGTTCAAGCTTGTGATACAGTTCAAATTGATCATTCGCTCTAAGCTTCTCCTCCAGCAACGGGCATGCTTTCCACGTGGCAAGCGCCTTCCTCGAAGCGTGCTCTGCCACTTTTTCCATATCGGGTATGGATCGCTTTGCTCCTTTGCCATAAATCGATTCATCGGACTCCACTCCTCCGATGCCGATTTCATTCACAATCGATGCGATATCCGTATATGTCGCCTGCGGATTATCAATATAAGCGGCTAGCTGCAGATCAAAATCATACCCGTCCGACATGATGCCCATGCGTGCGAGCGAAGCGTATGCGGCTTTTGAATCTGCGGAAAGTTTCCGTTTCCCGCCATCTTCCAGCCACTTTTTCAAATCGTCCGATGCGGTCATATTCTCATAAGGGACAAAGAAAGTCTTTTTACTGTCCGTCAAGGCGATACCAAGAATTTGGCCGCTCAAGTAGTTCTCGTCCATGATCTCAATTTGAATCGCCATTTCATCCTTCAGGTCGGAAAAAGTAACTTCACTCTTTATCTCAAATTCGATGTCTTCACGAGGCAATTCTTCAGCAGGTGCTGAAGTTTCCATTTTCTCAAGAAGTGTCTTGAATTTGAGCTCTTGATAGATGGTGCGCACATCCTCTTCATTTGGCCCGTCATATGAGAGATCGCCAATCGCAATATCGATCGGCGCCTCTGTTTCGATAGTCGCCAGCTTTTTACTCATGAAAGCCTGCTCTTCATTCGCCTGCAAGTTCTCCTTCAGCTTCTTTCCTGAAACGGAATCCATGGACTTATAGACGTTTTCAACCGTCCCGAATTCCTTCAGCAGCTTCAATGCCGTTTTCTCGCCGACACCCGGCACACCCGGGATATTATCGGAAGGGTCTCCCATAAGCCCTTTCATATCTATGATCTGCTCAGGCGTTATGCCGTATTTCTCTTCGACATGCGCAGGTGTATACCGCTCAATATCCGTGATCCCTTTTCGGGTGATGCACACAGTCGTGTTAGAGCTTGCAAGCTGCGTCAAGTCCTTGTCCCCCGAGATGACGACGATCTCCGCCCCTTCTGTGTCCCCCTCCTTGCTAAGCGTTCCGATGATATCGTCCGCTTCGTACGAATCAAGTTCATATTGCTTGATTTGATAAGCATCAAGCAGTTTCCGTAAATAGGGGAACTGTTCGGAAAGCTCGGGCGGCGTCTTTTGCCGGCCGCCTTTATAGTCACTGTACGTCGCATGACGGAATGTTGTTTTGCCGGCATCCCAGGCGACCAGCATATGAGTCGGCTTTTCTTCTGCAAGTATGTTCTGCAGCATCATAGTGAAACCGTATACCGCGTTGGTATGGATTCCGCTGTCGTTCGTCAATAGCGGCAAGGCGAAAAACGCCCGGTATGCAAGGCTGTTGCCGTCCAGCAAGATAACCTTCTTTTTAGACAAATTGGTTCCTCCCCTTATATCTTCATGTACAGGCATTAAAAAATTCATAAACTAAAAGAGCCATCTTCATTTATCTTACCACGCGGGCAAGGAGAAATGAAAATGGCGCTCTCGCTTATTCGATATAGCCTGTCAAAATTTTTGCATATGGTGAATCTGCCGGCAGGATGATCATCGTCTCATCGCCGATCGTCTTGGAATATGACTGCAGCGTACGGTACAGGTTATAGAACTCCGGATCTTTCGCAAATGTGCTGTTATAGATCTTCGCTGCTTCCGCTTCGCCCTCGGCATGGATGATGGCAGCCTCCTTCTTAGCAGTCGCCAGCATCTCCTGCACTTCCCGGTCGGTCTCCGCGGTAATCCGCTGCTTTTCCGCGTCACCTTCCGATAAATAGGCTTGAGCTGTCGATTGCCGCTCGGAAATCATCCGTGTATAGATCGAGTGCTCATTCTCTTCAGGAAGGTCGATCCGTTTCATGCGGACGTCGATGACTTCAATGCCGAAATTCCCTTCTTGCAGGAAGGCATTCACTTTCTCGGTGATGCTGTCATTCAGGTTGCCCCGCTTGGAATCACCGTCTTTGACGATTTCCGCATACTCCAGGCGCCCCATTTCGTTGCGGACGACCGAATAGATGAACTCTTCCATCCGTTGCTCGGCATTAACGATATTCCGGGCATTCGAAATCATTTCCATCGGGTTTGTAATACGCCAGACTGCATAATTGTCGATGATGATCCGCTTTTTATCTTTTGTGCTGATTTCCGCCTCGGACACATTATAGGTCATCTTGTTTTTCGGCAATGTCGACACAGTCTGTATGAATGGCACTTTCATATTCAAACCTGGCTCCTGAATAATCCGCTTGATTTCGCCGAACTGGCGGACGACCCGGTACTCGTTCTCCTTCACGATGAACACATTCGCCAGAAGGATGACTAATACAGCAAAAATGATAGTGGCGGCAATCCCTTGTTTCACGTATTTCCGCACATTGACCGGCCGCTTAGGAGTGACTACTTTTCCCGGACCGCCCGGCGTACTTTTTTGCTGTCGTTCCTGCTGTTTCTGCCTTTGCTTTTCAAGGAACTTCTCTTCTATACTTTTGAATGGGTTATTATTATTGTCTGCCATCAGTTTCCGCTGCCTCCTTCCGCTTTCTCTTTATCAGCCGGCTGGACGGGCGGTGTATTCTCCAGTTGCTGCAGCGGCAGATATTTGACCGTTTCGCCATTGTCATTCATGATATAGATTTTCGCTTTCGGCAATACGGTTTCTAACGTCTCAAGCACCAGCCGCTGACGGGTGATCGACTTGCTCTTCGCATATTCCGCTTGCAGATCGTTGAACAGAGCGACGTCTCCTCGTGCTTGCTCGATACGGGCTGTCTTTTGTCCAAGCGCTCTGGACTTGATTGCATCCCGTTCCCCTTCCGCTTCGTTTTTCCGCTGGTTCTTATATTTTTCCGCTTCATTGATCTTCGTGTTTTTCGTTTCCCGTGCATCTGTCACCGCAGTGAACGCCGCACGCACATCAGCATTCGGAAGCTCGACATCCTGTAGCTTAACGCCCTGGATCGATATACCGATATCGTAATTGTTCACAAGTGTCGTCAATAATTCCCTCGTCTTCCCTTCAATCTCCGCTTTTCCATCCGTCAATGCCGCATCGATCGTTGAGCTGCCGATGATTGATCGGATGGATGCTGATGTCGCATCATGCAAGATTTCTTTTGGGTTCTCCGAGTTGAAAAGATACTTCTGCGGATCTGTGATCTTCCACTGGACAATCATATCCGCAAGGACGATATACTCATCACCCGTGATCATCTTAGTCTCTTTGTCAAACGAGACCAGCTCTCCGTCAGGATCTTGTTTGTAGCCGAATTGAAGACTGAATGTCTCTTTCGACAGTTTTTCAATATGCTGGATCGGCCATGGCAATTTGAAATGAAGGCCCGATTCCGTGACTGTATTTTCTGCATTACCGAACGTGATCACAACCGCCTGTTCCGATTCATCGACTGTATACCATGTTGTAAATCCGATAAGAATCAAAAGAACCGCAGCGAGTATCATGCCGACCATGACTCGAATACGTTTCGTACTCATACAACTTCCCCCTTTTCTATGTATGTCTGTTTATACGGATAAAAGCCCTATTGGTTTCAACATAAATAAAAATCAGGCAGAATGGACGGCGGCCGAAGCCGCAGTTCCACTCTGCCTGTCATTGATCGGCTATAGAATCTGTTAATTAGGGAGATGGATCGCAAAGGCGGACCCTTTCCCGGCCGTGCTTTCCGCCGTCACCCGTCCTCCATGGGCTTCGACCAGATGCTTGACGATCGCAAGGCCCAGGCCGGTCCCGCCTGATTCCCTGCTCCTCGCCCGGTCCACCCGGTAAAACCGCTCGAAAAGGCGCGGCAGTTCCTTTTCCGAGATGCCCATTCCCTCATCTTTCACTTCGATGACTGTTTCCCGTTCCTTCTGCCGGGCTGTAACAGTGATCTTTGTCTGTTCATCGGAATAATTGATGGCATTCGAAAAAAGATTCACCATCACTTGGACGAGCCGCGCGGCATCTGCTTCGACCTTCAAATCAGGTTCGATCAGGAGCTCGATCTTCATCCGTTTTTTCTCGAGCGGGCCGGAAACGATTTGTGCCGCATCCTCAATAAATGACAAAACGTGCACCGGGCGCTTCTCTAGATGGAACCGCTCCTGTTCGATTCCCGACAGCTCCAGCAGATCATCGACGAGCAGCTTGAGCCGCTCGCTCTCTTTTTGGATAATGTTCAGGAAATCACGGAGCACGTCCGGATTCTCCATCGCCCCGTCGAGGAGCGTCTCCGTAAAACCTTTGATGGAAGTGATCGGAGTCCGGAGTTCATGGGACACATTCGCCACGAAGTCCTTCCTCACTTCCTCAAGCCGGATCAATTCTGTAATATCATGAAGAACAATGATGATGCCCAGCCAATTGCCATGCTTGCCGATGACTGGCGCGCCATAAACACTTAAGTGAGTGGAGCTGTTTTCCTTTTGAATGCGCACATTTTTTTCACAGACCTGCTCTCTCATAAAGACATCTTCAATCAGTTCTTTGATCTCCTCTGGAAGATTAACTTCCTTGAATGTCTTCCCGATCAATTCCTCCTCGCTTGCGCCGAACAGACGAAGGAATGCTCCATTCAATAAATTCACAGACCCTTCCCTGCCGAACATGAGCAAACCGCTGCCCATGCTTTCAATCAGCGTGTTCAGCCGTTCCTTCTCCATCGAGCGTAAAATCGAGACTTCCTGCAAATTCCTGGCCAATTGATTGATGGACAAGCCAATACTCTCATCGTACTCATCCTCATTCGTCTGGGGTACCCTCGCCAAATAATCTCCTGCCGCAATGCGGCGTGCCGTCGTATTCGCCAAATCGACAGGTTTTATGTAATGGCTGAAAATACGGAGCACTAACAGAAAATAGAGGCCGCCCCCTAAAACGAGAACAATCGCCAGATAAAACCAGTATGCCTGCTCCACACTCTTCTCTGGATCAAGTGAAAATAATTGAAAAAACTGGCCGAGAACGATGCCTAGACCAGCGAGAAAGATGAAGAAGAGCACTGCATTTGCAACAAGCAGCTTTACGCGAAGGCTCTTCATCTCCCCTTTTGCTCCTCAAACTTATAACCGATGCCTCTGACCGTTTTGATATATAGAGGTTTTCTTGTATTCTCTTCAATCTTTTCCCGCAAATGCGAGACATGGACATCGACAATCCTTGTGTCGCCCGCAAAATCATAATTCCAAACCGCAGACAATAATTGCTCCCGCGTCAGCACCCGGTTCTTGTTCTGCATAAGATAGACGAGCAACTCGAATTCCTTTGGTGTAAATTCGAGCGGATGTCCGTTCAATGTCGACTCGAATCGTTCCGGGTAGACTGCAAGCGGACCAGCTTCCAGAACTAAGCCGTCCATTTCGGCATCCTGCCGGCTTCCAGTACGGCGCAAGACAGCTTTGACACGTGCGATGACTTCACGAGGACTGAAGGGTTTTGTCATATAATCATCAGCCCCGATTTCAAGACCGAGCACCTTATCCAGCTCTTCCCCTTTCGCTGTAAGCATGATGATCGGCACGTGGCAGCCGCTTCGGCGCAATGTTTTGCATACATCGATCCCATCGATTTTCGGCAACATCAAATCAAGCAGAATGAGGTCAGGGTCCACCTTCTCTGCCATTTCAATCGCTTCCGCCCCATCCGTTGCCATGTACGTTTCATAATTCGCCTGCTGCAAGTTATATTCAAGCAGCATGCGAATCGATTGCTCATCATCGACAATCAAAACTTTCTTTTCGATGCCTGTCATCCCCCTGTTATCTATGTAATGCTCTCTTCATGTACAGGTATTCCCGTATCCAGCACTTCGGTTAATCAGAAATTATCGAGGGCTCTTGTCATAAGCCGGTCTTCCGTCTTCGGAGGAATGGCAGTGATTGTGCCTTCAATGACAGTTTCACCCGTCTCGTCTTTTGCCTCTACCTTAATGATGATCGTGTTTTCTTCTTTTTGGACACGGATCACTTCAAACAGGAATTCGACCGTTTCATAGTGGTAGACAGCCTTCGGGAACAGCAGATGCTGCTCGATGATATGCGATCCTGGGCCCGGCAAGTATTTAGAGATGGCTGACGTGACAATGCCCGTCAGCATCACCGGCGGCACGATCGGTTTCTCATGAGGTGTGCCTGATGCGTAATCATGCTGGATATAGAGTGGGTTCGCATCATTCGTGAGACCCAGGTAGAGAAGCAAATCTTTGTCCTCTATCTTTTCAGTCAGTTTCAACTTCTCGCCAACCGTAATCTCTTCGACTTTTCTGCCGATGCTTCGCTTTTTACCTAATATCAACCTGTTTCCTCCTCCACAAAGGCTTTTCATCTTTCTATTAGAAGTGTATCAATGTTGCGACAAGAAAGGCAAGCGGCCAATATACGAGAAATAAAAAAGAGCGGAATTGCTCCGCTCTCGGACTGTAGATCCAAAGGATAGGAGATTGCAAATTTCCACCCTTTTTGCTTAACTAAGTCATTGGAAGCGGCCTAAAAACAACGTTGATTTCCGTTCCGGGCGGACGCTTTCCGGGGGGCTTGCCCTCAGCCTCCTCGTCGCTTCGCTCCTGCGGGGTCTTCACGCTGCGCTGATCCCCCAGGAGTCGCCGCCCTGCACTCCAATCAACTAGAAAAAAGACTGCAGGCAAACCCAAATTTTTCGGGGTTTGGCTACAGTCTGTGAGCGGAATTGCTCCGCTCTTTAAGAAAGTACTTTCATGACCGCTTTGACAGATTCGGCTGATCTGGATAAAGCCGACTTTTCGTCTTCGGTCAGCTCGAGTTCGATGATTTTTTCGATGCCGCCTGCTCCGAGGACTGTCGGTACACCGAGGTAGATGCCGTCCATGCCATATTCACCTTCCAAGTAGGCGATTGCAGGTAGGACGCGCTTCTGATCTTTCAAGATCGCTTCCGCCATTTCCACAAGGGATGCGGCAGGTGCATAATATGCGGAGCCATTCCCGAGCAGGTTGACGATTTCCGCTCCGCCTTTGCGTGTGCGCTCGACAATTTCCTCGAGACGCCCAGCTGGAATCAGCGTTTCAAGCGGCACGCCGCCGGCAGCTGAGTATCGCACAAGCGGCACCATGTCGTCACCGTGTCCGCCGAGGACGAAACCGGTGACGTCTTTTACGGATAGGTTCAGCTCCTGTGCGACAAATGTCCGGAACCGAGCGGTATCAAGGACGCCGGATTGCCCGATGACCCGTTCTTTCGGAAAGCCTGATTCTTTATATACAGTATACGTCATCGCATCGACCGGATTGGTCAAAACAATGATTGTTGAATGTGGAGAATGCTTCACAATGTCGGCAGTTACGGATTTCATGATTTTCTGATTGGTCTGGACCAAGTCATCGCGGCTCATCCCCGGTTTTCTCGCCATACCCGCCGTAATGATCACGACATCTGAATCCTTTGTTTCAGCGTAATCGGCTGTTCCGACGATCGACGCGTCGAACCCTTGGACCGGCCCCGCTTCCAGCATGTCGAGTGCCTTCCCTTTTGTCGGATCTTCCATTTGCGGGATATCGACGAGCACCACGTCACAAAGTTCTTTTTGAGCAAGCAGGAATGCGGTAGTGGCGCCTGTGAATCCAGACCCGATCACCGATACTTTTTTGCGTTTCATTGGCATGAAAAAACATCTCCTTTGTTTTTATTACTATGCACAATGCACAAAAAGGGAGGATTTCTCCTCCCTTTACGCTAGTCTACAAAATTATAGGTTCTTAATCAATTCATCCGCAAACTCAGAAGTCTTCACTTCTTTAGCGCCATCCATAAGACGGGCGAAATCGTATGTGACGACTTTCTCTTCAATTGTCTTTTCAATTGAAGCCGTGATCATGTTCGCCGCTTCGTTCCAGCCCATGTGCTCAAGCATCATAACGCCTGAAAGAAGGACTGAAGACGGGTTCACTTTGTCAAGGCCCGCATACTTCGGAGCTGTACCGTGAGTCGCTTCGAAAATCGCATGTCCAGTCACGTAGTTGATGTTCGCACCTGGTGCGATGCCGATGCCGCCAACTTGCGCAGCAAGTGCATCAGAGATATAGTCTCCGTTGAGGTTCATTGTCGCAACGACATCGAACTCTTTTGGACGTGTAAGGATCTGCTGCAAGAAGATATCAGCGATCGAGTCTTTGATGATGATCTTGCCAGCCGCTTCCGCATCGGATTGTGCTTTGTTCGCTGCATCCGTGCCTTCCGCGTCTTTGATCTTGTCGTATTGGTTCCATGTGAACACTTTATCGGCGAACTCCTGCTCAGCCACTTCGTAGCCCCAGTTCTTGAATGCGCCTTCCGTGAACTTCATGATATTGCCTTTGTGTACAAGCGTTACAGATTTGCGGCCTTCTTTGATCGCATAGTTGATCGCCCCGCGGACAAGGCGCTGCGTGCCTTCCTTGGAAATTGGCTTGATGCCGATTCCTGAAGTTTCTGGGAAGCGGATCTTGTTGACACCCATTTCGTTTTGAAGGAAAGAGATCACTTTCTTCACTTCTTCAGTGCCTTCCTGGTACTCGATTCCCGCATAGATGTCTTCAGTGTTCTCACGGAAGATGACCATATCCGTATCTTCAGGACGCTTGACCGGGGAAGGTACGCCAGTGAAGTAGCGGACTGGACGCAGGCATACATAAAGGTCCAGTTCCTGGCGAAGCGCCACGTTCAATGAACGGAAACCGCCGCCGATTGGAGTTGTAAGTGGTCCTTTGATTGCAATCAGATACTCGTCGATCGTATCAAGTGTCGCTTGTGGAAGCCATTCGCCAGTTTCGTTGAATGCCTTTTCCCCTGCAAGGACTTCTTTCCATTCGATTTTCTTCTGGCCGTTGTATGCTTTCTCAACAGCAGCTTCAAGCACGCGTGAAGCTGCATGCCAGATATCAGGGCCTGTTCCATCCCCGATGATGAATGGGACCGTTGCGTGATCCGGAACGTTCAAAACACCATTTTCCATTGTAATTTTAGCCATTGCTTATGTCCTCCCTGTTCGTCAAAAGTAGTGGGCCGGCAACGTGTTTGCCGCCCCACCCTCATTATGATCTTATCTCTCGTTCACGGGCACATACATCTGCATGCCTGGACCCGTATATTCCGCACGCGGACGGATCAACCGGTTGTTCGCATACTGTTCAAGAATGTGCGCAACCCATCCGGAAGTCCGGGAAACTGCGAAAATTGGCGTGAACAAGTCGTGATCGATACCAAGTGAATGATATACCGAAGCCGAATAGAAATCAACGTTTGGCGGAAGGTTTTTCTCGCCAGTTACGATTGACTCGATCTTTTCGGACATATTATAGTACTTCTCTTCTCCGCGAAGGCTCGTCAGCTTTTTGGACATTTCACGGAGATGCTTCGCCCGCGGGTCCCCTTTGCGATAGACACGGTGGCCGAAGCCCATGATCTTCTCTTTGTTGTCGAGCTTCTGGCGGATATACGGTTCCACGTTCTCTTCGGAGCCGATTTCCATGAGCATCTTCATCACTTGCTCATTAGCGCCGCCATGAAGCGGTCCTTTAAGGGCGCCAATCGCAGCTGTGATACCAGAATACATATCCGACAGAGTGGCGACGCATACGCGAGCCGTGAATGTGGATGCATTCAATTCATGGTCTGCATGAAGCACGAGCGCTTTATTGAACGCTTCGATTGCGATATCTTCCGGATCTTCGCCATTCAGCATATATAAGAAGTTTGCCGCATAGCCAAGTTCAGGTTTTGGAGCTACCGGTTCAAGTCCTTTGCGTACACGCGAGAACGCAGTGACGATTGTTGCAATCTTCGCCTGCAGCTTGATCGCCTTCAGGTAGTTCGCTTCGTCGGACATATCTTCCGCTTTGTCGTCGTATAATCCTAGAAGGGAGACTGCCGTGCGGAGTGCTGCCATCGGATGGACTTCCTTGATCGGATACGTTTTGAAATGGTTTAGCACTTCTTGCGGAATCGACATGTGATCCGCAAGCTGCTGTTTCAATTCAGCAAGCTCGTCCTCTTTTGGCAGACGCTGATGCCAAAGAAGGTAGATGACTTCTTCGAAACTTGCATGTTCAGCAAGATCATCGATATTATAGCCGACGTATGTAAGAGTGTCATCAATGATCGAACTGATGGCAGATTGTGTCGCTACAATTCCTTCCAATCCTTTTGATGCTGTCATTAAACTCGCTCCTTCGTCCAGGATAGCCAATTCCCCCTCGCAATACGAAAAATGGCTTCACTGATAATGAATTCTGTCTAAAACGCTTACATGCACCATTATAATCAAACTTGACAGCTTTGTGAATGGAAACGCTTGTATTCTTTTTTTCAACTGACTATAAAGGATGGCTGAAGCATTGAAAAACAAGGTAAACCAGCAGAATCAAAGTTATGCCAACATAGTCTTGCAATGGATCCCTGCACTTGCCGCATTTGCCCTCTTATTCATCATCCCGCCAATTACGATCGCAGTCATTGTCGCCTATTTCACCGCGCCATTCCTGAAGGCGGTGCGGGCTGTTTTTAAGCTGCCGCTCACGCTCGCCGCGCTGATCGTCATGACTATCTTCATTTTTCTCTTCAGCACGTTCACACTTATGACACTGCACGGGCTCATGAATGCGGTACCGGTCGTTGAAAAACATATATTGCCACTCACAGCAAACACCGACTTTTCAGGTAAGATATTTATGTTTTTAGAAGATAAAGTCATTCAATATGGACAAACACTCCTCGAAGATGCAGTAAAATTTCTAAGCGCAATTTTCCAGCAGATCTTTAACCTGTTCCTTTTTTTGATTGCCTATTTCTTTGCTCTGCGGGAATCCGGTAAAGACCGGTTCTGGTTCCTGATCTATTTCCCGACATCCATGCGCGCCTCTGCAAAACGGATGATCAAAAAAGCCGGCGAATTGATCGGTACATTCCTCTTTGTCGAAGCCAGACTGTTTCTGGCCACGTATATCACTTTATCGATCGGTTTTGCACTGCTTCACTTCGAATCGCCTCTCGGCAGCGCATTTCTTGTCTCTCTGGTAGATAGCCTTCCATTTCTTGGAATTGGTCTTTTTCTGATTCCGATGGCCGTTTTCTTCTTCTATGTAAAAGAGATGACCACTGCCATCTCTCTCTTATTTCTATACTTCTTTATTATTACGACCAGGCAGATGTTCGAATCCTATTTGTACGCATCGACTTTTCGCTTGAAACCCGTCCATGCTTTTATCATCACAGCATGTTCCGTCTATCTATTCGGGATTGCCGGCATCCTATTGACGCCATTCCTTTTGTTCGCAGCCATCAAAGTGAAAGAGAACCCTTTATTCAACGGATAACGATCGTCCTTTTTCCAAATTTGTTATAAAGCCATCTCACTAAAAATGGCCTTATGATATTGCGCGGTCCCTTGAAAAGCAGCAATAACCCCAGGATATCCGTAAGAAATCCCGGCATGATCAAAAGTATGCCGCCTAGGAAAACACAAAAACTGTCAATCAGCGCGTTGCCAGGGGCATCCATTGTCGCTAAACGGGATTGAAGTTCACGCCACGTTTTAAGTCCTTGGCGTTTCGCCAAATAAGCTCCGCCGATGCCCGTTATGAAAATCAAAGTGATCGTGGCCGGAAGACCAAGTGTTTTTCCGGAGTACAATAGTAGTGCAATTTCGATTGACGGAACAAGGATGAAGATAGGCACTAGCCATTTCATACCAGTTCACCTCCAGGCAAAAAGGCTGCCTTTTCCAATTGCAAAGCAGCCTTTTCCATGTTTTTAAAGGACACGAGCATGCCCGTTGTAAATGACGCCTGATTCTGCATCCATCGTAATATCGCTTCCATGGATGATGACTTCCGTCGCCTTTTCCACGCCGACAATGACCGGGATGCCAAGGCTCAGGCCGACTACAGCCGCATGGCTGGTCAAGCCGCCTTCCTCCGTGATGAGTCCGGCACATCTCTCAATAGCCCTCATCATGTCCTTATCGGATGATTTGGTCACAAGAATGGCACCTTCCGTGTCATAAGCCAATGCTTCCTCGGCAGTATGGGCAACGACAGCACGGCCGAACGCTACTGATTTACCGATCCCTTGCCCTTTTGCGAGCATATCGCCGATCACATGGATCTTCATCAAGTTCGTCGTGCCCGCTTCGCCGACAGGGACGCCCGCTGTGATGATGACAACATCGCCATGGGTCACGTACTGATGTTTGACACTTTCTTCGACTGTATTCTGAAGGACTTCATCAATCGATTGGACTTTCTTGCCGATGATCGGATAAACGCCCCAGACGAGCGTCAGCTTATTTGCGCAGACCGCACCCGATGTCACTGCGATGACCGGGCAGCCTGGCCGATATTTCGCGATCATTTTCGCTGTATGGCCGCTTTCTGTCGGCGCAAGCACCGCTTTCACCTTCAAGTTGATGGCAGTGTACGCTGCTGCCTGTCCAATCGCTTCTGTCATATTGCCGTGTTTTTCACGTCTGCGAGTAGAAACGACGGAACGGTAATCGACCGCCTCTTCCGTCACGCGTGCAATCCGGTCCATTGTCTGGACAGAATCAACCGGGTAAAGTCCTGCTGCGGTCTCTCCTGACAGCATGATCGCATCGGAACCATCCAGAATGGCATTCGCCACGTCACTCGCTTCCGCCCTTGTCGGACGAGGGTTCCGCTGCATGGAGTCAAGCATCTGAGTTGCCGTAATGACCGGCTTTCCTGCCTGATTGCATTTTTCGATCATGCGTTTTTGGACAAGCGGAACTTCCTCCGCCGGTATTTCAACACCAAGGTCTCCCCTTGCTACCATCAATCCATCCGAAACAGTGAGGATTTCATCAAGATTTTCTACGCCTTCCTGGTTCTCGATTTTCGGGATGATATGGATTGCGGAGCCGCCATTCGACTCAAGAAGCTCCCGGATTTCCATGACATCCGATGCTCTTCTGACGAAAGAAGCGGCGATGAAGTCAACATCCTCCTGGATGCCGAATAGGATGTCCTCTTTATCCTTCTCGGTAATTCCCGGAAGCTGAACGGACACGCCCGGCACATTGACGCCCTTTTTGTTCTTCAATACACCTGAGTTCACAATGGACGTATGAATCAACCCTCTGCCCATATCCTTGCCTGTCACTTCAAGCTGGATCAGCCCATCATCCAAAAGGATTGTAGAGCCGATCTCCACGTCTTCAATCAGCTTATCGTACGTAACGGAAAACACGCTCTCTGTCCCGATGACTTCCTCCATGGAAATATCGATCGTCTTGCCTGTTACCAATTCGATCTGTCCATTCTCCATATTGTTCGTCCGAATTTCAGGGCCCTTTGTATCAAGGAGGATTCCGACAATCTTCCCTTTTTTCTCGGCCGCTTTACGGATCGCATGGATACGCGCACGGTGTTCTTCATGGGAGCCGTGCGAGAAATTCAACCGGGCGACATTCATCCCGGCATCGATCAGCTGCTCCAATATTTCGGGCGACTCGCTCGCGGGCCCGATCGTACATACAATTTTCGTTTTTCTCATCATAAAACGCCCTTTCGCTTTTTCTCCGTCCCAGGCAGGCAAGGCTGCTCCTGCCGCAAAGGACTCAGATGGATAGCTGCTTCGACAGTTTGTACAGCTCCATATCCAATTTATGCTCTTTTTCAGCGAACACTTCATTCAAATCATAGTCTACCACCATCTGGTCACGCAATCCAATCGCAACACTGCCTGCCCCGGCTTTCAGCACTTCCACTGCGCGGGAACCAAAACGGCTGGCAATGACGCGATCCCTTGCCGTCGGTGAACCGCCGCGCTGAATATGGCCAAGGACAGATACCCGTGTTTCGATGCCCGCCTGCTCCTTTAGGATTTCAGCCAGCTTAGATGCAGACATGACACCTTCCGCCACGATGATGATACTGTGCTTCTTCCCCCTGCCGGTGCCGCTCTGCAGACGGTCGATCACGTCCTTCATATCATACGGCTCTTCGGGTATTAAGATTGTCTCCGCTCCTCCTGCAAGGCCAGCCCAAAGCGCCAGGTCACCGGCATCCCGACCCATCACTTCTATGATGAATGTCCTTTCATGGGATGAGGCTGTATCTCTTATCTTATCAATCGCTTCAATGACAGTGTTGAGCGCTGAATCGAAGCCGATCGTGAAATCTGTCCCATTAATATCGTTGTCGATTGTTGCGGGTACGCATACACAAGGCAATCCAAGCTGCATCAGTTCACGGGCGCCGCGGAACGAACCGTCCCCCCCGATGACTACAAGTCCTTCGATTGCGTTCTGTTTGATCATCCGCATCGCTTTCAGGCGCCCTTCTTCCGTCATGAATTCCGCAGAGCGCGCTGATCGGAGCATCGTCCCGCCGCGCTGAATGATATCGCCTACGGATCCAAGCTGCAATAGTTCGATCTTCCCATCGATCAGCCCTTGGTATCCGCCGAATACCCCGGCCACTTCCATATCCTCGTAAATCGCTTTCCGGACAACCGCACGAACTGCAGCATTCATGCCTGGCGCATCTCCGCCGCTTGTTAAAACCGCTATCTTTTTCATGGCACCTGACTCCTCTCCATTGCTAGACGTACTATTGGACGTGGACTTCCGTTTCCTGGACCTAAAAAAGATGCGGCCTGTTCGCCCGCATCCGTATTCACTCTGTAAATACCCCGATATTCCGGAATTTATCGTACCTGCTGTCAACAAGTTCAGCACCTGAAAGGGCGCAAAGCGCATCAATCGATTGCCGCAATGCGTCTCGCATCATTTCCGCCTGGGCTTTCACATCGCGGTGCGCGCCTCCGAGCACTTCGGGAATGATTCCGTCAATGATGCCCATGTCCAGCAGATGCGGAGCCGTGATTTTCATCGCTTCCGCCGCCTGCTTTGCAAGACTGGAATCCTTCCAAAGGATCGACGCCGCCCCTTCCGGCGAGATGACGGAGTACGTGGAATGCTCCAGCATGAGGATATGGTTCGCTACGCCTAGCGCAAGCGCCCCTCCGCTTCCTCCTTCACCGATGACAACTGAAATGACCGGCACCGTAAGTCCTGCCATCTCGACAAGGTTGCGGGCGATCGCTTCGCTTTGTCCGCGTTCTTCCGCGGCTTTCCCCGGATAGGCTCCCTTCGTATCGATGAAGCAGACGATCGGACGGCCAAACTTTTCCGCCTGGTTCATGAGGCGCAGCGCTTTCCTGTACCCTTCCGGATGCGGCATTCCGAAGTTGCGGCGGACGTTCTCCTTCGTGTCTTTCCCCCGCTGGTGTCCTATGACGGTCACCGGCTTCCCGTCGAATGATCCGATGCCGCCGACGATCGCCGCGTCATCGCCGAATGTGCGGTCTCCGTGCAATTCGATGAAGTCCTCGAACAGTTCCTTGATATAATCGAGCGTCGTAGGCCGCATCGGGTGTCTCGCTACCTGCACGCGGTCCCACGGTTCCATATTCAAATAGATTTCTTCTTCCAAATGTTTCAGCCGCGCATTCAATTTGCTGATTTCGTCGGAAAGATCGACCTCGCTGCTCTCCGTGAAGTCTTCCAGCTCTTTGATCTTCTCGCGCAGTTTTACGATCGGCTCTTCGAACGCAAGTGTCTTACTCATTCGAAGCATCCCCTTTCTGATGCAGCCGGGCGATGGCTGCAAGTTTATCTTTCAGGTCACGCCGGTGGATCACTGCATCGATCTGTCCATGATCGAGCAGGAACTCGGCTGTCTGGAAATTCTCAGGCAGTTTTTCGCGTACCGTCTGTTCGATGACACGCCTGCCCGCGAAGCCGATCAGCGCTTTCGGTTCCGCCAGGTTGATGTCTCCGACGGATGCGAAACTTGCGGACACGCCGCCCGTTGTCGGATATGTCATCACCGAGATGAACAGCAATCCTTTTTCTGCATGCCTTCTAAGTGCGACACTTGTCTTGGCCATCTGCATAAGGGACAGCACCCCCTCCTGCATCCGTGCGCCGCCGCTAGCGGAGAAGATGATGACAGGAATTCCTGAAGCTGTCGCCTTCTCAACGATGCGTGTGATTTTCTCCCCGACAACTGAGCCCATGGAACCCATCCGGAAATGGGAGTCCATGATAGCGACAGCGATCTCTTGCCCGTCCACTTTCCCCGTGCCTGTGAGAACCGCTTCATTCAATCCCGTCTTGGCCGCATCGGATTGCACTTTTTCAGCATAAGAAGGGAATTGAAGAGGGTTCTCCGTCTTCAGATGATCGTCGATCGACACAAATGTGCCTTCATCAAACAGGCTTTCCACTCGTTCCCTAGCTGTCATCTTAAAGTGGTAATCGCATTTCGGACAAACTTTATCTGTTTTCATCAAGTCTTTTGTCAATATGATCTCTTTACACTCGGGACACTTTGTCATGATCCCTTCTGGTACATCATTTTTCGCTTCCGTGGACGGGATGGTGATCGACTGTTTCCGCTTGCTTTTCGTGAATATGTTCCGCATTATGCCATTCTCTCCCCTTCAACTCGTTCCATCCATTGTCGATATGCGAAAACCGCAAGGGCACTCTCCCCTTCCGCCATATGGGATAGCATGGCGAGGACGAGGGCGTTCTCCTCTTGTGTCATGTTTTCATCGAATGGGATTCCGCTATATTGTTTCAATAAAAACCAGATTTTCAATGACAGCCGGTTGCCTGTCAGGATGATTGTTTCCCGGATGATATCTTCGCGCTTGGCCGTTCCCTCTTGCTCGATACGCGTGATCAGGCCTTCCCATACAGGCAATTGCCGTAAAGCCGGATCTTCGCAGACTGCCTGAATAGCGGCCTGCTCATGGATCATTCTCGTCCGATTCACATCAATCAACGAGTTTGGCTGCTGCATGATGAAAGTGGACAGCACTTCCACGAGCTGGTGGCGTTTGAAATCACCGAGGAATGTTCCTTCTCCCCTTCTCGTTTCAATGAGTCCAAGCAATTCAAGGCTTCTGAGCGCTTCCCGGACTGTAGACCTTCCGACTTCAAGACGCTCAGCGAGAACGCGTTCCGATGGAAGCTTATCCCCCGCCTTGATTCCTTCCCTATTAATAATAGTCCTCAATTCACCGACAATATCCAAAAACATTTTCGATGGAGGCTTTTGATTTTGCATGTGAAGACCCCTTTGGGATTCATCGTTGGAAAGTGGTCTGACCACTCTTGTTCCTAGCATACAGAAAAGAGGACGCCACGTAAAGGGAATTCCACATCTTTCATGGAAATCCTGCCTCATAGCCCTTTATTTATTGTGATTCTTCTCCTGAATGCAAAAAACAAGCGGGCGCGCCCGCTTGCCTGTCATAAATCCTATTGTATCCTGTCGATGGACTGGACGATGAGCTGAGGCTGACCGTTGCGCCGTTCGACAGTTCCGCTGAACGTCACGATGGTCATTTCCTCTAGCACCTTACTTTGGGCAGCGTATTGTTTCGGAAAGCAGGTGCAGGAAATCTCCCCTGTCTCATCTTGCAATTTCAAGAATGCCATCGCTTCTCCCTTTTTCGTCCGGATCCGTTTTATATCGATGATCAGACCGATAGCCGTCACAAATGCCCGGTCGCGCATCGAGGGGATTGTACAAATATCCGCGACCGGCTTGTCGAGCCTTTTTTTCAACTCGACTGCCGGATGTTCGGAAAGATAGAAACCGAGGACATCCCTTTCGTTTTCCAGCATGAGCATTCGCGGCATCGTTCCTGCCGGCGTGTATTTGGGACTTGCGACTTGCCGGATGATATCTTCGAGAAGGTCATCGCCATCCGGGCTGACGAATGCGGCATGTTTCTTCGCTGCATCAACAGACGCCAGCAAGACGGCCCTGTTTTCCCCGAACTCATCAAGCGCGCCCGCATGGATGAATGCGGCGGCAGACTTCTCATTGAATTCGCTGCCCATCGCGGCTGCCATGTCGAACAGTGATTTCCAGGAAGTCCCCTTCCTCCGGGCGCGCCGGATTGTTTCGTAGACAGAGGGAGACACGCCTTTGATCATGCCAAGCCCGATTCTTATAGCTCCTTTTTCAACTGTCGGCAAATACTTGCTCCGGTTGATGGAAGGAGGCAAGACCTCGATATCATGCTCTTTCATCTCACGGATGAGTTCCATCGTCTTTTCGTCATTTCCACCTGCCATCCCTAGCAGCGCCGCATAGAAATACGGCGTCTCATGAGCTTTCAGGAATGCGAGCCGGTAAGAGATCAGCGAATAAGCGACCGCGTGGCTTTTCGGGAACCCGTAATCTGCGAATTTGACAATCAAATCATAGATTTCTTCCGCCACGCCGGCTTGCACACCATTCCGCTCCGCACTGCTGATGAAATGGCTGCGTTCTTCACGCATGATCTCACGCTTTTTCTTGCTGACGGCCCGCCTGAGCAGATCCGCTTCCGCCATGGAAAAGCCGGCGACTTTCACTGCAATCTCCATGATCTGTTCCTGGTAGACGATGATTCCGAACGTTTCTTTCAGGACACTTTCAAGCAACGGATGGATATAATGTACACTCTCGTGCCCGTTTTTCCGCCTGCTGTAGAGCGGAATATTTTCCATAGGACCCGGCCGGTACAGGGCGTTGATGGCATACAGGTCCTCAAACCGTTCCGGCCGGATTGTCCGGAGCGCATCCCGCATGCCCTCCGATTCAAATTGGAAGATGCCTGTCATATCGCCCCGGCGGAACAATTCAAATGTCCGCTGATCGTTAAGCGGAAACGCGCTAAAGTCGATTTTCCGTCCCGTGTCAAATTCGATCATCGATTTCATGCGATCTAGAAGCGTCAAGTTCCTCAAGCCAAGAAAGTCCATTTTCAGAAGGCCTTGCTCTTCCACATCACCCATCGCCCACTGCGTCAAATAGATTTCGTCCCCGCCGCTTTGGACCGGGACAGCGTCCACAAGCGGGCAAGGAGCGAGGACGACGCCTGCAGCGTGGGTGGATGCATTGCGCGGGAGCCCTTCCAGCGCAATGGCCGCCTGCAGCCACTTCTGCCTGATCGGGTCAAGGGCAATCCATTTCTGCAATGCTTGCGAACGGGATGCGACCTGTTCCAGATGCTTTCCGTTTCCGTCCTGTATCTGTTTCGAAATGAAGGACATTTCTTCATTTGAGAAGTCGAACACCCGGGCGACATTACGGGCGACTGACTTCGCCGACAATGTGCCGAACGTGATGATTTGCGCAACATGGTTCTTGCCATACTTACGGGCGACATAGTCGATCACTTCACCTCGGCGGTTGTCCGCGAAGTCGATATCGATGTCAGGCATCGTCACCCGTCCCGGATTGAGGAAACGTTCAAAGATGAGGCCGTACTTGACGGGATCCACATCCGTAATTCGGAGCGCATAGGCGACGAGCGAACCGGCGGATGATCCCCGTCCTGGCCCGGTCAGCACTCCGGTCTCCCTTGCATATCTCATGAAATCCTCGACGATCAGGAAATAATCGGCGAACCCCATCTTGCTGATAATATCGAGCTCATACTGGAGACGTTTCATGTAGGCTGCATCCGGCGATGGAATCCGGCCGCTTAGCCCCTCTTCGCTTCGCTTTCGCAAATAGGAAGGGGCGCTTTCTCCGCCAGGCACCGGAAACACGGGCATTAATTGCCGTCCCGGCTCAATTTCCGCATCGCAGCTTAACATGATCCGCCCCGCTTCGGCGAGCCACTGCGGCCGGTCGTGGAACCATGCCTGCAATTCCTCCTTCTCAGGTGTGTACGCTGCCTGCGAAGAGAAACGCGGACGTCCGCTGTCATTCAGCTTATAGCCTTGCCTGATCGCTTCCGCAACTTCGTACGAAAACGCATCGCTTTTATCCAGGAAGCGGGCTTCATAGCAAGCGGTTATTGGGAGGCCCAGTTTGCCTGCGGTCAGGACAATCGGTTCCTCCTCGTCATGGATCTCCCCGCCTGCCCTGCTGATGCCGATGTAGAGTTCCGCTTGCCTCAAGGCCGAGCGGAGCCTTGCCACGGCGTCTTCGCTCCGGAGACTCTCCCAAGAGGGGTCTGTCAATGGGCAGACGACGACGCAGCCCTTTGAGTACGCCTCCAGCCATTTCAGCGGAATGGTCCCCTCCCTCGTCGATGCTGCACTGCTTGCTTTGACGAGGTTGCGGTATCCTTCATCGTCTTTCGCATACATGTAAAGAAGAGCGCCGCTCGGATCGGCCCCTTCGATCTCAATCATGGCAGACAAGCCGATGACCGGATGGATGCCATGCTTCTTCATCACTTTACTGAACGAACGGACTCCATACAATTTAGAATTCACGATGCCACAAGAGACAGCTCCCCTCCTTTTCAGGAGCGGAGCAAGTTCATCCAATTTAATGATGCCGCGCAGCAGGTCGGCACCGGTGACAATCTGCGGGTAGACAAGTTCCATATATCTTCCCACCGCCTCTCTCTTATCTGTCAGCGCATAGGGCTTGCAGCTTCGCAATCACTTCATCCGCTTCTTCCCATGAATAGACGGAAGCTCCGGATGCAAGCGGATGGCCGCCTCCCCCATATTCCGCTGCAAGCGTATTGACGATCGGCCCTTTGGAACGGAGGCGGACGCGGATTTGATCCTCTTCCTCTACAAAGATGACCCAGGCGCAGATCCCTTTCACATCACCGAGTGAACCGACAAGCTGGGATGATTCGGACACTGTAACGCCGAATTCCTGCAGGATTTCTTTCGTGATCTTCAAATAAGCCGTCCCGTTCTCATCCATCGTGAAATTCTGATACATGTAACCTTGCAAATGTAAAAGCGGCCTCTTCACTTCATACATTCCAGCGAACAGCCGCGTCCGATCGAAGTCATATTTGATCAGCTGGCTTGCAACCTCGAACGTCCTGTCCGTAGCGCTCGGGAAGATGAACCTCCCTGTATCGCCGACAATGCCGGCAAACAGCAGACGCGCCGCAGAATCAGGCATGCGCCAGTCGTAAAGCTCACGCCCTGTCTCAAATAGCATATAGATCATCTCGGAAGTCGAGCTTGCGGTCGTATCGACCCAGCGCAGATCTCCATAGGGATCGACGTCAGGATGGTGGTCGATTTTCAAAAGGAATGCGCCTTTTTTATAGGAAGAGGCGTCAATCCGCTCCGTATTTCCAGTATCCGTAATGATGACAAGAGCCCCCTCATAATCATCTTCTGTCACTTCATCCTGGCCGGCCAGATAGGAGAGCAGGTCATCATGCGTGCCTCCTGCTAAAACTTTCTTGTGCGGATAATTCGCCATGATGAGTTCTTTCAGTCCCACCTGGGAACCGTATGCATCAGGATCGGGTCTCACGTGCCGATGTATGATAATCGTGTCATATTGCTCAATTGTGTCAATGATTTGTCTCTGCATGTCCGTTTCCCTCCGGATTTTGATTTTTACTAGTCGCATTCCCTTTTGAAAGCCGCTACAATGGAAGAAGTTCTTTACTGGAGGGCTTTTATCATGAAGACATTGAATTTTGTCCTCGTCTTTTGCATCGTTGCATCAGGCGTCTTCTATTTTTATTTTAAAACGCGTCAATTCCGCACGAGCCACGTGTTTCCGATCCGCAAGAAGATGTTCGCAAGCCTCGCGGGTTCTTTCCTTGGCGGCCTGCTCTTCTTTTTCGGCGTCAACCAGTTGCTGTTGTTCAGCGGGGTTGCGACATACGTAGTGTCAGCGATCTTCATATTGTTCGGTGTTTATATTTTCATCAACAACCGGAAAGCGGCAAACCATTATAAGCAGTTTGTCGATGAAGAGACGCAATTGAACGAAAACTGATGCATCCATGCATCAGTTTTTTTCATCTTTCGAAGAGCTGATACATGATCATCGCCTTCGCTACGAGATCGCCGTCCGAAAAGAGGTCGAAATCGACTTTTGCAAAGCGTCTGCTCATATGTAGGATTTTCGGTTCGACCGTGACAGTGCTCCCGATTTGTACGTGCTTGATGAAATAGACGTTCATGTTCTCAGGCAGGCTTTCCCCGCGTTTTTTCATTTTGATGGCGCGACTTCCGGCTTCATTCAAGAGTGTCGTGAAAGCACCGTACGATAAGGAACCGAACTGGTTTGTCATTTGGGGCGCGACCGTGAATTCGATGGTCTGCGGCCTGTCTGATCCGGCCTTCATATGATTCATGACGATATCGTCGATTTTTTCGCCTTGCTGCGGCTGTCTCTGCGTCATCTGAAACGCCTTCAGGACATCCTGCCGGCTGATGATCCCCTCTAATTTGCCTGCTGATGAAACGACGGGCAAGAGGTCGATCCCTTCCCATATCATACTGTGGCCGGCTGAGGCGACGCTCGTTTTCGCCGTCACCGTGATGAGGTTTGTCGTCATCACCTTTTCAATCGTCTCCTCCTCGTGCTTTCCGACCGCGTCCCGGGACGTCACAATGCCGACGACTTTACCGCTTCCGTCAATGACAGGATAACCCGAGTGGGTCGTGCGCCGGTTCACCTCATTGAAGTCTCTCACCGTCTCCTTCGGCCGGAATGCGACCGTTTCACTGAGCGGAGTCAGGATATCCTCTACCAGCAGAATTTCCTTCTCGATCAGCTGGTCGTAAATGGCCCGGTTGAGCATCGTCGCGACTGTGAATGAGTCATAGCTTGAAGAGATGATCGGCAGATTCAATTCATCCGCAAGCTTCTTCGCTTCATCAGCCGCATCAAAACCGCCGGTCACCAGCACCGCTGCCCCTTCTTCCAGGGCGATTTCATGGGCTTTCAGCCGGTTCCCGACGATGAGCAGGCTGCCTGCATCGATATATCTTCGCATATCGTCAAGCTGCATGGCGCCGATCAGGAATTTCGTCAACGTCTTATGTAAGCCTCCGCGGCCTCCAAGGACCACCCCGTCCACAATATTAACGACTTCCGCGAAGGTCAGCCGTTCGATATTATCTTTCTTTTTCTTTTCAATCCGGATGGTCCCGACCCGTTCAATCGTATTGACAAGCTTCTGGTTCTCGGCTTCCTTGATCGCGCGGTACGCGGTTCCTTCACTGACGGAGAGTGCTTTTGCCACTTGGCGGACGGAGATTTTCTCGCCGATTGCGAGCCCCTCGATGTAGCGCAGTATCAGTTCATGTTTCGTCGACATCACTTTCACCTTTTTCTCTAATCACCTATGCCCATTTTAGCATAGATGTAATCGAATTGGCGCAAAGAGGACACCCGCCGCAGCGCTCCAAAAAGGGGCTGTCCGAAAAGACGAAAATCGCCAGAACCGGCACGCTTTCCGCGGGCACGGCTCAAGCCTCCTCGCTTCGCTGCGGGGTCTTGAGACTCGTGCTGTTCCCGCAGGAGTCGGCCGTTTCTGGCGATTTTCTACATCCTCCTAAGAATTTTTTAAAAAGGTCCTTATAATGAAATTTATACTTTCTGGACAGCCCCTCTCTTTCAGATGGAAAGCGTATCTCCAGCCTCCATGATCCTCACTTCATGGTCTGTTACTAGCTGCTTGAAATCTCGGGGATCCTGCTTGATCGGCGGAAACGTATCATAATGCACAGGAACCGTCAGTTTAGGATTCAGCAGTTTCACTGCTTCCCCCGCATCCTCCGGTCCCATCGTGAAGTTGTCGCCGATCGGGAGGAAGGCAACGTCAATCGGATGCCGTCTTCCGATCAGTTCCATGTCACCGAATAGGGACGTATCTCCCGCATGGTAGATCGTCTTTCCTTCCGCCGTGAATAAAATTCCAGCCGGCATGCCGGTATAGATGATCTCATTTTCCTCTGTCGTGTAAGAGGAGCTGTGAAATGCCTTCGTATATTTTACAATGCCAAAGTCGAACTCCTTGCTGCCGCCTATGTTCATGCCGTGTGTTTCCAGCCCCTGCCAGCTGAGATAGACGGCGAGCTCGTTCGGCGCGACGATCAAGGCGCCGCATCGTTTCGCGATATCCATTGTGTCTCCGACGTGATCGTTATGTCCATGCGTCAATAAGATGACATCTGGATTTTCGGAGGCCGGATCCAAATCGGTCAAACCATTGCCTGTCAAAAACGGATCGATCAATATCGTTTTTCCGCCGGTTTTAATTTTCACTACAGAATGTCCATGGTATGAGATTTCCATTTAATATCCCTCCAAATATTGTTGGTCATGTCTAGTTTCTTTGTCCAACACGAAAACCCTCTTTTTTGGTACGATGATATGGCAAAGGAGGAGTTCACATGGAAAAAGTGAATGAAATACAGCAGTTTCTAAAAGAAGAAGGGATTGACGCCGCCTTCATAACAACGCCGGACAACGTGTTTTACGTCTCGGGTTTTTTAAGCAACCCGCATGAGCGGCTGCTAGGCGTCATGGTATTCAAGGAAGCGGACCCTTTCTTAATTTGTCCGCTGATGGAAGTGCCGGATGCAAAGGCGGCAGGCTGGCCGTTTGAAATTGTGGGGCATGCCGATACGGATGATGCCTGGGAGCTCCTCGCAAACGCCGTACAAGCACGCAGCCTGACTTCTCCTTCCATCGCTATCGAGAAATCGCATTTGACGGTTGAACGGCTTGAAAAAATGGAGCAATTGATCGCGGGAGCGACATTCAGCCGTCTGGATGAGCAATTGAATCGGATGCGCAATATTAAAAGCGAGGATGAACTCCGCAAATTGCGGAAAGCAGCTGAGCTGGCAGACCGTGCAATTGAAATCGGCTGCAGCGAGATTGCCGAAGGGAAAACGGAACTCGAAATCCTGATGGCGATTGAATTCGAAATGAAACGGCTTGGCGCTGAAAAGATGTCTTTCGATACGATGGTCCTTTCCGGTCCGAAGACCGCCTCTCCGCATGGCACGCCAGGAGACCGGAAGATCCAGAAAGGCGATTTTGTCCTCTTTGACCTCGGTGTCGTCTATGAGGGATACTGTTCTGATATCACACGCACCGTGTCATTCGGGGAGCCTTCCGAAAAACAGCGGGAGATCTACGAGACCGTCCGGAAAGCGGAGCAGGCTGCAATCGACCTTGTGAAGCCAGGCGTAAAAGCGCGTGACCTTGATAAAGCGGCACGCGATACGATCACGGATGCAGGATATGGCGAGTACTTCACGCACCGACTTGGACACGGTCTCGGCATCTCGGTCCATGAGTTCCCGTCCATTACAGGCACAAACGACTTGGCACTGGAAGAAGGCATGGTTTTCACCATTGAGCCAGGCATCTACCACCCTGACATCACAGGTGTTCGTATCGAAGATGATGTAGTCGTAACCGCGGATGGTGTTGAGGTGCTAACGAAATTCCCGAAAGAACTTCAAATCATCAAACCATAAAAATCAATGATCCAGCAACAATAAAAAGACCCAAGCCTGTGCGTGCTGCACTGCTTGGGTCTTTTCATGCATCCGGCAGTTGCCAGCCGGATCAGTTATTCAATAAGGATTCTGCCGCCACATATTCAAGGCCTTGCGCGTCTGCTACAGCCTTGTATGTCACATGGCCTTCCAAAGTGTTGATGCCTTTTTGGAGCGCTGCGTTGTCGAGGCACGCCTGCTTGTACCCTTTATTGGCAATTTGAAGCGCATATGGCACAGTCACGTTCGTCAATGCCATTGTCGATGTGCGTGGAACCGCACCCGGCATATTCGCAACCGCATAGTGGACGACGCCGTGCTTGATATATGTCGGATCGTCATGCGTTGTCACACGGTCGGACGTTTCGAAGATGCCGCCTTGGTCAATCGCGATGTCAACAAGGACGGAGCCTGGCTTCATGGATTGGACCATTTCTTCGGATACAAGTTTAGGAGCTTTCGCGCCAGGAATCAATACACAGCCGATGACCAGATCGGAATCCTTGACTGATTCCGCAATATTGAATGGATTCGACACAAGTGTCTGGATATCGTTACCGAAAATTTCATCTAGCTGACGAAGCCGCTCAACAGACAAGTCGAGCACCGTCACTTGAGCACCCATGCCAACTGCAATCTTTGCAGCGTTCGTGCCAGCTTGGCCGCCGCCGATGACCGTCACTTTGCCTCGTGAAACGCCTGGAACGCCGGATAGAAGGATCCCTTTGCCGCCTTGGATCTTCTCAAGATATTGCGCGCCGATCTGCGTAGCCATGCGGCCGGCCACTTCACTCATCGGAGCTAGCAGCGGAAGCGAGTTGTTTGGCAGCTGGACTGTCTCGTAAGCGATTCCAACCACTTTATTCTCAAGAAGCGCTTTCGTCAATTCCAATTCCGGAGCGAGGTGTAAATACGTGAACAGGATCAGGCCCTCACGGAAATAACCGAATTCGGAATCGAGCGGTTCTTTTACCTTCATGACCATATCCGCCGCCCATGCCTCTTCCGCCGTACCGACAATTTTCGCTCCAGCTTCGATATAATCTTCATCCGTGAAGCTCGAGCCAAGACCAGCACCTGTTTCGATCAGCACTTCATGACCGGCTGAGCTAAGGTTGAAGGCACCTGCCGGCGTCATAGCGACACGATTTTCATTGTTTTTGATCTCTTTTGGTACACCAATACGCATTACAATTCCTCCTTAAGGGATGTTCGGGGTCTGTCCGATTTCGTCGCGGGAGCCCATACATTTATAATCTTATCAGAAACCTGATCACTTTTGTTCTTTTTGTTCGCCGATTTCTTTTTACCGGCGATCGATCCGCTGTGACAAATTTGTCGCAATTTGACGTTAACTTTTCCGGAACAGGCAGGAAGTTTTCACTATGCAGCGAATAGGTATAGTAGAAAGATAAACAAACAGATTGGAGATGTTTTAGATGGTACTACAATACAAACAGATCATTGTTGCCGTTGACGGGTCGAAAGAGTCGGAATGGGCATTTAAAAAAGCAGTGGCGATCACAAACAGGAACGAGGCGACACTGAACCTGGTGAACATCATCGACACTCGCTCATATGCGGCAGTCGAAGCGTATGACCGCTCGATCGCTGAACGCGCACAGAACTTTGCGGAAGAACTATTGAACGGGTATAAAGCAGAAGCTGAAAAAGCCGGTCTTACTAACGTCAACATCTATGTGGAGTATGGATCGCCGAAGACAATGATCACCCGCGATCTATCGTCCAAGCTATCCGCGGACCTCATCATCTGCGGGGCGACTGGCCTCAACAAAGTCGAACGTTTCCTCATCGGAAGTGTTTCCGAAAATATCGTCCGCTCTTCAAAATGTGACGTCCTCGTCGTCCGTACACCGGAAGAAGTATAAGTAAGCATAAGGAAGACCGCCTGCCAGCTTTGATGCCGGAGGCGGTTTTTTCAACCTAGATGTGCCGTTTTCACAGTTTCCCTTGCAATCATGACTTCTTCATTCGTCGGGATCACCAGGATTTTCACAGGAGAATACGGGAAATTGATAAACACTTCCTTGCCTGTCACTTCATTCAGGTCGGGATCAAAATATACCCCCATGAATTCCAGGCTCTCCAATACTTTCTTTCTGACTTCCGGACTGTTTTCACCGATGCCGGCAGTAAAGATGATGGCATCCACTCCGCCCATCCTTGCCGCATACGAACCGATATACTTATGGATCCGGTCTGTGAACACGTCAAGAGCGAGTTTCGCCCGTCCGTTGCCGGCCTCCGCCTCCTGCGTAATATCCCGCAAGTCGCTTGAATACCCGGACAGTGCCAGCATTCCGGACTGCTTATTGAGCACATCGATCACCTGCTCCGCCGATTTCCCCGTCCTCTCCATAATATAAGGGATCAATGCGGGATCGATGTTGCCCGAGCGGGTTCCCATCGTCACGCCGGCCAGCGGCGTAAAGCCCATTGACGTATCAATCGATTTTCCGCCCTGCACCGCTGCGATGCTCGCTCCGTTCCCAAGATGGCAGGAGATGAACCGTGTCTGTCCGAGCGGCCTGTTCAGCATGGCTGCCGCACGCTGCGTGACGTATTGGTGGCTAGTGCCATGGAATCCGTACTTACGGATTCCGTACTTCTCATAGTATTCAAATGGCAATGGATATAGATACGAACTTTCCGGCATTGTCTGATGAAAAGCGGTATCGAAAACGGCGACTTCCGGCACGCCTGGAAGCGCACGCTGAAATTCCAGAATTCCGACGACATTCGCCGGATTATGCAACGGCGCAAATGTCGACAGCTCCTCGATCCGTCTCACGACATCCTCGTCGATGACGACAGATTCCGCAAATGATTCGCCCCCATGGACAACTCTATGTCCGATTGCATCGATTTCGTCAAACGATGACACAATCTTTTCACGGAGCAAATAACGGAGAAGCATCTGGATCGCCTCTTCATGATCCGGTATATCCTTCACTTCGTTCACATCCACGTGATCCGCCTGCATGATAAAAATGGAATCTGGCAGACCGATCCGCTCCACTCTGCCTTTTACGACTACTTGTTCTTCAGGCATCCGGAGCAATTGATATTTAAGTGATGAACTGCCTGCATTGACTGCCATGATCAACAAATGACTTCACCCCCAACTTGCCGCTGCCATCAAATTTCTGCGGCCCATCTATCGACTTTCCCAAAAAACTGGATCATTGAATTTTTATCAGTCATATCAGGCACTTTTGCCAGAAGCACATCCGATGATTGCTTTCCTGCCATCTCTTTCGCCGGCTTTTGAACGATCAAGAGGATCTTCGCTTGTGCAGCATTTTTAAATAGCGTGTCAGGCAGCTGGATAATCGCCCGGATTACGGCATGCCGCTTGATATATTTCTTCAGTATTTCAGACTGCTCGGAATCAAACAGGCCGGCAGTCGTTACAAAGATGCCAAAGCCGCCTTCTTTCAGATGATTTAATGATTGTTCGATGAAAAGATGATGGGAATATGCATGCCCTTCAGCTGGCATCATCTCGAAATTGAGCCCATTGTCGTCATCAGGATAATAGCCGATCGGCAAATCTGAGACCACGAGATCGACAGGGTCGATCAGCAACGGACGCAGTGCATCCTGGACATAAAAACGGACAGGCTGCTCCATTAACTCCGATGAAGCGGCGGCAAGCCTGACAAGCAGTTCATCTATCTCCACTGCTGAAGCGTCCGTGTTGCTCTCGAGTGCGTTCATGACAGTGAACAGCAGATTCCCTGTCCCTGCCGCAGGATCCAATATCATCGGCACACTGGAAGTTTCCTGATTCTTGGGCTTAAGCAGCTTCTCTGCAAAATAGCCGACTAGCATCCCGATAGAATCAGGAGTCATCTGATGATGCGGCTGGGCAAATTGCTTCATCCCTTTCAGGACCGCCAGCTGAATGCCTCTTCTGATCTCTTCCCTCGTGACATCGCCTGAAACGTCAGGCGCATCTTTGCCTAGCAGCCATTCGCCGCAAGCTTCAGTGATCCCTTCTAAATATAAGGAACCGCCCGCCCCTGCTTTCCGATCGATGAAAGTGAAAATATTTTCAGTGTTTGTCATGACAGACTCCTTGGTGTACATAGTGATAGTCTTCTTCATAGCGGAAAACCCACCCGTTTCCGAGTGGGTCCCCCCTTCTTGTTTGTGTTTTGCGTTCAACAGCTCATTGAGCGAGCTTCCGGACCGCTTCGAGAGCTTTCTCATAATCCGGGTGGTCCGTCACTTCATTCACATATTCCGCGTACTGCACCTTGCCATCCGGATCGATGACGAAAATGGAACGCGCGAGCAGTCGGAGTTCTTTGATCGCTACGCCGAACGCTTCCCCGAATGATAGATCGCGATGGTCTGACAGAAGTTCGACATTCTCAATGTTGGCTGCGTTTTTCCAGCGCGCCTGCGCGAACGGAAGATCGACGGATACTGTCATCACTTCAACGTTGTCGCCAAATGACTTCGCTTCATCGCTGAACCGTTTCGTCTGATCTGAACACACTCCCGTATCGACCGATGGCACAACGCTGATCAATCGGATCTTCCCTTTAGAATCGTCAAGCGTCACAGGCTGCAGATCATTCGACAATACCGTGAATTCAGGTGCTTTGTCCCCTGCCGCCACTTCTTTTCCAAGCAATGTGACAGGCTCATTTTTAAATGTGACTTTTGCCATTATAGACCCTCCCTCTCAATTTCCTTCATTCTACTAAACAACAGGAACGTCTGGCAACTGTTCACCCTCTGCGCTGCCGGCTCTCACTCGTGCAGAGCGTTCATACACGTGTTCGTGAACGACATGCGTATCGGCGAATACATCATGAAGCGCCTCTTTCTTCGGCATGAAAATCACAAGCAGGTAAGGGATGAATAGCGTTTTGGAGATGAACCTGCCTATGATTTCACGGAACAGGATGGTGCTCCAGGACAGCTTCCCTTCCCGCCCAACGACACGGATTCCGAAAATCATCTTTCCGACAGTCTGGCCAAGCCATTTTGTCATCAGCGCGAAGTAAACGAGCAGCAAGATAAGCAAAACAAGTTTGTATGGGCTGAAAAAGAGGAAGCCCGGCTTTGTGATCGGCAGGTCGGCAACCCTGAAAATCGGCTTCACGAAGATGCCGCTAATCGAAGTCACGATGAGCAAGTCGACGAGATACGCCCAGAAACGTATCCAAAATCCCGCGTACTTCTGGCGGAAGGCTTCTTCCACTGCAGGTTTCCCGGCCTTGCCGGCTTCTGTCATGATGAATTGTCCGTCATGTTCTGTCATGGTCTCCCTCCTTATCTCTCACCGTATAAATACATCATCCGCGGGGCGTCATAATCGGACAGCAGCTTGCCGATCAACTCAGCTTCCGGATCATGCCATAGCAGCCGTGCCGTTTTCATGCCGAACAATGACCCGATGCCATCGCTCAAGCCGAATTCAAATACGGTTGCGTTTTGCAGATTGTAATCCTCTTTCATCGCTTCGATGGCGTCTCCCGCTTTTCCGAGGTCATCAGCGAGCCCCGCCTCGATCGCCTGGCGGCCGTTCATGACCCGGCCATCCGCCACTTTTTTCACATCGGCGACCGACATATGACGGCCTTCCGCGACGATGTCGACAAAGCGCTCATATGAATCATTGACCATTTCCTGAAGCATCTCCCGCTCTTCTTTCTTCATCTCCCGCGTTCCGCTCATCATGTCCTTATACGGCCCTGTTTTGATCGTATCAAAGTCGATCCCGAGCTTTTCTGCAAGTTTAGCATAATTGACACTCTCCATGATGACGCCGATGGAACCCGTGATGGTCTCCGGATGGACGAAGATCTTTTGGGCGGGGGCCGAAATATAATAGCCTCCCGAAGCGGCCATGCCGCCCATCGCCACATACATCGGGATATCCCGCTCTTCCTGGATGATGCGGATCGCATCATAAATATCGGAGGATTCCATTACGCCTCCTCCTGGCGAATTCACTTCCAGCACGATCCCTTTCACTGTCTGATCATCCAATATGGAAGCGAGCTGCGACATGAACGCCTGGTGGTTATAGCCGGCAGATGCAAACAAGGAAGCCGCGCCGGTATCCTGGATCACTCCATCAACATTCAGTACGGCAATCCGTTCACGCGAGTTACCTGGCTCGATTACACTTTCCATCAGGGAGTCCGGTGTTGCCAACTCATTAAAGAACGAATTCAGATCCCTTGTGAATATGTACGAAAGCGAATTGATGCCGATCGACACGAAAACTAAAATTGTCGCGGCCGCAATTGCGATCCAACGTTTTCCATTCATTAATTCCCTCTCCTTTCATTGCTCCATCATTTTATACGAATATAGCGGTGAAATGTTTCATTCTTTGTTAAAATGGGGGAAGTGTATGGAAAGGAGAGATCTGTATGACGAGCAGAAACAATTTATATATCTTTTCCAAGCAGGACAAGAAATCAGTGGATCAAAAAGAGAATGTTGCCGCCGCATTGCGCCTGGAAGGGTTCAATGTGCTGGAGCATCCTGGCGGCGCGAATTGCATCATCTCACTCGGAACGGACGGCACCTTCCTGCAAGCGGTACGGAAGACTGGTTTCCGGAAGGACACCCTTTATGCCGGCATCTTGACCACTGGGAAGCACGCAATGTATTGCGATTTCCACTATGACAGATTGGAGGACGTCATCCAGTCGATCCGCAAATCGGAAATCGAAGTGCGGCGATATCCGGTCCTCGAAGTGACCATTGATGGACATGCTCCTTTTCTGTGCTTGAACGAATTCAGCCTCCGTTCCAATATCATCCGGATGTTCGCGATGGACATTCGGATTGACGGCCATCTGTTCGAGACATTCCTCGGCGACGGAGTGATCATCTCCACGCCGACCGGAAGCGCCGCCTATAACAAATCGGTCGGCGGTGCGGTAGTAGACCCTCTGCTCCCGTGCTTTCAGGTGACTGAACTGGCTTCGGTCAATAACAACAGCTTCCGGACGCTCGGCTCGCCTTTCATCCTGAGCGGCCAGCGCAAGCTGGAATTGAATGTACACCAGGATGGCAATGACTTCCCGTCCATTGCCGTCGACAATGAAGCTCTCGGCATCCGCCGCGTCGAGCACATCGAAATAAAACTCAGCGCCCAGGTCGTAAAGACCGTAAAACTGAGAGACAATTCATTCTGGGAGAAAGTTCAGCGCATCTATTTATAACAGAAAAGCGGCTGTCCAAAAAGCCGAAAATCGCCAGTACGCACGCTTTCCGCGGGCACTCCTCAAGCCTCATGCTTCTTTGTGAGGTGTTGAGGCACGTGCTGCTCCCGCTGGAGTCGGCCGTCTGGCGATTTTTTAATTTTTCTAGCTATTGCTGCACGGAGCACTCCCGGCCCATACCAAGCAGGACACCCGGCCCATACCAAGCAGGACACCCGGCCGCCGCAGCTATTAGTTTTCTTCATTCCATCGAATGGCTCCGCTTATACCGGATCGCTTCCATCACTTTGGATCCGGTGAACAGAATTAGCGCCGCCCAGATAAAGGAAAAGGGCAAAAGCTCCTGTGCTCCAAACGTCTCGCCGTACACAACGACGCCCAGAAACAGCATGATTGTAGGAGCGATATATTGGATGAATCCCGAAAGATAGAGCGGGATCTTCTGCACCCCTTTCGCATAGAGCAAAAGAGGAAGGGCCGTGGCGATGCCTGTCAACATCAGGAGCACATCTGTCTTCACTCCGGCGTGAAGGAATATTGCATTCTGGTGGGCATACAGCCAGATGTAATAACCGAGAGCAAATGGAAATATGAATGTCGTCTCGATCGCCAGCCCCCGTAAAGCCTCAAGGCGGACATTTTTCTTGATGAATCCATATAATGCAAAACTGAACGCGAGACCTAGGGAAACCCAAGGGATGTTTCCAAAAAAGACGATCATCACACCGACCCCGATTGCCGCCAGCAGGAACGCAGTTTTTTGTGGCGGCGACATGCGCTCCTTCAAGAAAATCACCCCGAGCAGGACAGAAACAAGCGGATTGATGTAATAGCCGAGGCTCGTCTGAACGAGGTGTCCGTTATTAACGGCCCATATGAATAAGAACCAATTGCTTGTCACGAGGACCGATGCGGCGAATAAACTCCAAAACGCTTTTTGGTCTTGCCAAAGGGTCCGGATATCACTAATCAGTTTCCCCCCGCCTTTTAATAGGAACACGACAAGCAATGTAGAAATACAAGCCCAGACAATGCGGCTCATCAGTATTTCACCGCTTCCGACATGTTCGAGCTGCTTCCAGAAAATCGGCATGACACCCCAGATGACAAAGGAGCCTGCTACGAGGAGGACACCACTTTTATCATTTTGCATTCGCAGGCACCTCTCTAAAATGAATGAAAACCGTTCACGCTGCTCAGCGCAAACGGTTTTATGTTTATTGGTTTTCCATTTTCCGCAATTCCACGCGCATAATTTTACCTGATGCCGTTTTCGGCAATTCATCCATAAACTCGATCTTTCTAGGATATTTATAAGGTGCGGTCAATTGCTTCACATGCTCCTGCAGCTCTTTGACGAGCCCTTCCTCATTCTTTCTGGAAGGATCCCGGAGGACGACATAAGCTTTCACGACGCTGCCCCGTGTTTCATCAGGACTTGCGACGACAGCACATTCGCGGACCGCCTCATGCTTCGTGAGCGCATCTTCCACCTCAAACGGCCCGATCGTGTAGCCAGAGCTGATGATGATATCGTCTGCCCGGCCTTCAAACCAGTAATAGCCGTCTTCATCCATTTTAGCACGGTCGCCTGTAACATAATAGTCTCCACGGAACTGCATTTTTGTCCGCTCGGGATCATTCAAGTATTCCTTGAACAGTGCAGGCGTTGACGTATGAACGGCGATATCGCCCACTTCTCCGATACCGGCAGGGTTGCCAAACTCGTCGATGATCTCGACCCGGTTCCCAGGAGTCGGCTTTCCCATCGAACCCGGACGCGGCTGCATGCCAAGCATCGTTCCGACAAGCAATGTATTTTCAGTCTGTCCGTAGCCGTCACGCACCGAAAGAGAGAAGGCCCGGTCGAAGATATCTATGACTTCCCGATTCAGCGGCTCGCCTGCTGAAACAGCGCTATGCAAGGAAGAAAGGTCGTAGCCCTCCAAATCATCCGCTTTCGCCATGAACCGATACTCTGTCGGCGTGCAGCAAAGTACATTCACCTTATAGTCACCGATCAAGCGAAGGTAAGTGTGCGCATCGAATTTCCCATCGTACACGAGGCCCGTCGCACCACTTCCGAGTACGCTCAAGAATGGTGACCAGATCCATTTCTGCCAGCCAGGAGCTGCTGTTGCCCAAACAATGTCACCTTCTCTAATGCCGAGCCATTGCTCCCCTGCCGTCCGAAGATGGGCATATCCCCAGCCATGCGTATGGACGACCCCTTTCGGCTTTCCGGTCGTTCCCGAAGTGTACGAAAGGAATGCCATGTCCCCTGATTTCGTATCCGCCATTTTAAATTCACCGGACGCCTCTTCCATTGCATCCGTCAAAGATCTTTGCCCTTCTTTCGCTTTCCCGATCACAAACAGCATCACTTGATCGATTGTCGCGACGCCGCTAAATTGATCCGTGAACGCCTCATAGGCGACAATTGCCTTTGCACCGCTATGCTCGAGGCGGTATTCGATATCCGATGCGCGGAGCATCTCGGAACTTGGGATAACAGCAAGCCCCGCTTTAAGAGCGCCGATATATGTGATATACGCTTCGATGCGCCGAGGCACCATGACTAGGATGACATCGCCTTTAGCGAGTCCATTATCCAGAAATACATTTGCAGCCTTATTTGCTTTTTCCATTAAAACGTCATATGTAATCCGTTGCTCTTCCCCTGCGGCATTCACATAAACAAGGGCTTCCTTATTACTCCCATCCGCAAAACGTTCAAATTCCTTTACGATATTATACTGCTCCGGTGCAAAAAGTTCATCGCGATCCATGCTATCAATCCCCCTTTGATATATCGCAATTATACAAACGTTTTTAATCAAATTCAAATTCCGAACACCGAAACGGTTTTGGATTTGATTATGATGGGCACTAGTCGGGCATACTCTTTGCATAAGAAAAACCGCCCCTAAGGACGGTTTCCCGAAACTTTATTGTTGATATGTGTTCATTTGCTGTTGGGCTTGACGGACCAATCGCTTTGTAATTTCTCCGCCGACGGATCCGTTGGCACGCGATGTCGAGTCAGGACCGAGGTTTACACCAAACTCTTGTGCGATTTCATATTTCATCTGGTCAAGAGCCTGTTGTGCACCCGGCACTAGAAGCTGGTTCGAGTTGTTGTTATTGCTGTTTGTCATGGGTGTCACCTCCTTGTGACTATAGAATGGCTCAAAGCAGAAAAAGCATACTCACAAATTCAACTTATTTTTAAAAACTAAGTCTGCCCTTGTTGTAAAGATTCTAACCGAAGCGGGAATACTAAGGGCCGCCCCGATTGCGGAGCGGCCCTTCTTTCAATTATTGCTGGTGGTACGTGTTCATTTGCTGTTGGGCTTGACGTACCAATCGCTTTGTGATTTCTCCGCCGACGGATCCGTTGGCACGCGATGTAGAGTCAGGACCAAGATTGACACCGAATTCAGTAGCGATTTCGTATTTCATCTGGTCGATTGCTTGCTGAGCTCCTGGAACTAGAAGCTGGTTGGAGTTGTTGTTGTTGCTGTTTGCCATTTGTATCACCTCCTTGTTGACTATAGAATGGCTGACATTCTAAAAATCATGCGGGAGGTTTTTCTGGTAATTTTCTACTGTTTAAAGCAAGCTTCCAAACGGATCTTGCTCTTTTTGATTTCCTTCTATAATAGTGCGGGTACGTACCGCTTCTTCGATCATCGGATTAAAATCAAAAAAGCTTTCGTAATGAGTCACTTTCTCGAGCTTCGGCTTCGTTTTAGGATTGGAAGGCGTAAAGATCGTGCAGCAATCCTCGAATGGCCGGATGGAAATTTCATATGTGCCGATCTTTTCGGCAATCTCGATGATTTCCAGCTTATCAGCCGCGACAAGTGGCCGCAGGATCGGAGTCGCGGTAACCGCATTGATCGCCGTCATGCTGTCAAGGGTCTGGCTTGCAACCTGTCCCAAGCTTTCACCAGTAACGATGCCGAGCGCACCGATCTCATCCCTCACTTGGTCCGCAATTTGCAGCATGATCCGGCGGGTCGTCGTCATCGTCAAATTGTTTGGTACTTGCTGGACAATCGCCTGCTGCAGCTCAGTAAACGGTATGATATGGAGCCGGATCCGGCCGCCAAACGCATTCAATCTCTCCGTCAAATCCACTACTTTTTTCTTTGCCATTTCACTCGTGAATGGCGGGCTCGCAAAATGGATGGCATCGAGCGACAGACCGCGTTTCATCATCATATATCCTGCGACAGGACTGTCGATCCCTCCGGAAAGCATAAGCAGCGAGTGGCCATTCGATCCGACCGGCATCCCGCCAGCTCCTTTATATGTTTTGGCTGTCAGAAAAGCGCCTTCCTCTCGGATATCAACGCGCAGTTCAATGTCCGGTTTTTTCATTTTTACGCCGAGACCTTCAAAATGCCTGAGTACATGCGCTCCAATCTCCTGCTGCAGTTCACCTGTCACAAGAGGGAATGTCTTGTCAGTCCGCCTGATTTCCACTTTGAATGTCTTTCCTGCCGTGTCGATGGACCCCATGACGTCAACCGCTTTTTCTTTGATTGCCTCAAGGTCCTTTTTGCATTTTGCAACTGGACTGAACGACTGGATGCCAAAAATGAGCGGCAGTCGTTCGATCGCTTCCCGCATATCTGCCTGATCATCCGCGGTCAAAAACATCCGGTCGCGTTCCGCCCGCAATTTGACTGTCTGTAGGTCATGCATCGCGTGTTTAATATTTTTCTTTAATCGCTGTACAAAGCTGTTCCTATTTCTTCCTTTTAGTGACATTTCACCATAGCGTATTAATAATTCATTCCATTCCATTTATCTTGAGCCCCTTTCGAGCAATTGCATAAACTCGCTGAATACCTTTTCAAATTTCTGCAGATCTGCTTCTGTATTATCTGTTCCGAAACTGATACGGACCACCCCTGATTTGTGATGGTGATCCAGTTGGATTGCTTCAATTACATGACTTGTCTCCGAACTTTTTGAGGAGCATGCACTTGATGTTGAAATATAGATCCCGTGCTCTTGGAAGAAATTCACGGCCACTTCACCGCGGATGTTCGGAAATGCTAAGGAGAGGATATGGGGCGCCCCGTGCCGGTGCGCAATGACTCGTATATTCTCATATTGTTCTACAAAGGCGATCAATCGATCACGCCATGATCGGTACGTTTCATTTTCCTTCACAGCATTGCTTAAACGCATCGCTTTTGCTGTGGAGACGGCATTCGGAACAGATACAGTGCCGCTGCGAAGTCCTTTTTCCTGACCTCCGCCAAAATTGATCGCTCTTGGAAACAATCCTTTTCTTACGGCCAGGATGCCCGAATTTTTCAATCCATTTATTTTATGGGCCGACACGGTGACCGCGTCAGGACCGCCATTTCCAATTGAAACGGGCAGTTTGCCAAAACTTTGGACGGAATCGGAATGGAAGACCGCTCTTGAGCGTGCATGAACAAGCTCGGCTATGTCCAGGATCGGCTGTATGGTCCCAATCTCGTTGTTCACATGCATTATGCTGACAACAGTCGTCTCTTTCCGTAACGTCCGGCCTAAATCCTCCAATGAGATGAGACCTTCCTGATCAACAGGCAAGTAGTCGATCTCAAAGCCTTGTTTTTCTAAGTATTTACAAGCATTCAAAACTGATGGATGCTCAATTTCCGTTGTAATGAGATGCTTCCCTCTCGACATGAGGGCATAAGCAAATCCGATGACTGCCAGATTATTCGCCTCTGTCCCGCCGGATGTAAAGATGATTTCACCATCCGTTGCGCCAAGCAGTGCAGCAATCTGCTCCCTGGACTTGTCAAGAAGCTCCTCCGCTTCTCTTCCTTTCCCATGGATGGAAGCCGGATTTGCATAAAATCTGCGGTTCACCTCTACAAAAGATGCCAGCACGTCCTCAGACGGCCTGGTCGTTGCGCTATTATCGAAATAAGTCAATTCGTTCGCTTCCTTTTCATTTCAGAATGCTTTTACACCTAGTATGGCCGAAGCAGCGCCTGAATTTTTCAAATCGCAGTTCGTAAGCGTGACAAAGCCACCTGCATATGCAAATGCCGGTGGCTCAGTTGTTACGCGTGCTCTTTCAGCATACCTTCAATTCGTTTGATGGCGCCAGGTTCTACCTCTTCAACTGCCGTCGCCGCTTCTTCCAGCGCCTTCGCGTACCGGAATTGGCGGAACGACTCTTCCGCATCGAGCAGCCGTGCGTGCATGGCGGGATTGGTCGCACGGAAACGGTTGCCGTATTGGATGATCAATTCGATCAGCATGACGTTTTCAAGGAGCTGTTCCACCTTTTCATTCACGTCACGGACCGCCATTTCGGCATTCTTCAAGTACGTTTCGGCAAGGGACATGTTCAGCGGCACCTCTTGCAAGCTCTGCGCCACAAGATAAAGCTGTTCTTCCGCTTCTTCCAGGCGTGCATCCATTTCATCCGGAATCCCTGGAATATTGCCCCTTTGCAATTTACGGTCCGCATTTTGCAATTCGCGGGACAGGTCCTCAAGCTGGGAACGAACATTGTTTTCATCAATCCGCAAGTTTTTCATCCGGTTTGCAAAGCTTTCCTGCTCAACCGAAATTTGATCCAGCTCTTCTGAGATTTCCTTCAATTCCATTTCAAGCATGGAATAGGCTGTCGATTGCTCATCAAACCGGTTGGCCGCCATATGATAGCGATTTTGGAGGCTGTCGAGCCGCTTCAACGCATTTTGAGGGATTTTCGCCTCTTTCTCATCTAGACGATAACTCTGCTGCACGTAGGATGCTTCGTTGGATGTATCCTTAGTATGCTGGATCAGGAAATCGAGACTGTCTCCAATCTGTTCGAATGATGTATCCACATAGTTTTTGGCAAGGACTTCCCCTTCGAGTGAGTCATAGAACGATTCGATGCGGTCATTGATATCGGACACTTCTTTCTTTACAGCATCAATATCGAGTGCCTTGATCTTATCCAGGAGTTCAGCGAGGCTTTCCTCGATTCCATCCAGCTGTTTAGGAAGCTCCAGATGAGCCAGATGATATGACTGTTCCTCCATCTCCCGCAGGCCATTCCGCAGCTCCCGCAGTGATGCGGGAATTTTCGTCTGCAATTCTGAAAGAAGCGGCGGAATGTCTTGCAGCAGTTCAGACAGCCTTTCGCCTCTCGCAGAAAGCGAAATGACGATTTCTCGCGCAAGCAAGTAGTTTCCATTCGCGGTAAGCTCGTCGTATTCGCTGATTTTCGGATTAAAAGCTTCAAGCTCCTTTTCCAGCGGCTCTACGGCAAGCCCGAATGCATGTTGATGGGCAAGTACCGTTTTACGCGCGGCACGGTACTGTTCTTTCAGGTTTTCCATTTCAATCCGGTTCTTCTCTTCGCTGCCGATCAGCTCGTTCAATTCAGCAAGGATTTCCGTTTTCTGTTTTTCACATTGCCGGATCTTATCCTGGATCGTCTTTTCGGTCGCCGTCGCTTTCTTGAACTTAAAACGGTCCACCATATCTTCGACGTCAAAAAGAAGCGAATCGATGGCCGGCATATGAACATCGATGACCTCTGTCCATTCGTTTCGCCAGCGTTCAAATTTCTCTTCCGTTTCACCCGTCATATTCAGCTGTTTGACTTTCATCATCTCTTCAAAGATCGGCTGATTCTGGATTTGCATCTTTTCATTTTCCAGCCGTCCGATTTCACTTATATGTTTACGCCTGAATAAAAATGCGATGGTAATTAGCACAATTAAAAGTACGATTGGAATGATGAAGTATTTCATCATTGTGATCCCCCTATTCCGCAACAATGAGAATGAAGACACTCTAGAATGATATTATCTTATATAGTACCATGTTTAAAGAGTTTTCGGGGCAGAAATGAATGTTTTGCAGGGAAAAAACTGTTTTGCCGTCAACGAAGCTCGAAATTTGTAGAAACTTTCAGCAAAGCCGTATACTGATTTATAATGAAAGAAGACCAAAGGAGGAACCGGAATGTTCACTGCTACACAATTTTCCGCAGATACAAAAGAACGCTATACGCAACTCGCTTCCCAATTGGAAGCCCTCGTTGCCGGCGAGCCGAACCGCTATGCCAACCTCAGCAATGCTTCCGCTTTGCTGAACGTCTTTTTTGACCGCATCAACTGGGTAGGTTTCTATTTAATGGATGGAGAGGATGAATTGGTCCTCGGGCCATTCCAAGGACTTCCCGCCTGCATCCGCATCCCTCTCGGCAGAGGAGTTTGCGGCACTGCTGCTAAAAATCAGGAAACAATTATCGTGGAGGACGTCAACAAATTCCCTGGCCATATCGCATGCGACGCTGCCTCGCGTTCCGAGATCGTCGTTCCGCTTGTCAAAAACGGAAAAGTGATCGGCGTCCTTGATATCGACAGCCCGGAAACCGGACGTTTCAATGAAGAAGACCGGGATGGCCTGGAAGCGGCCGTCCGCGCGCTCATCAAGCATATCTGAAAGGAGAAAGAGCCTTGGCGACCATGCCAAGGCTCTTTCCGTTTACATTGTTTTCGCGAACTTGTTCTCTAGCAGCCGGAATGCGGAATCGAGGTCCGCAATCAAGTCATCCGCATGTTCAAGTCCTACAGAAAGACGGAGCAGCGAATCGCTGATGCCCATCTTCTCCCGCTCTTCAGCCGGTACGCCTGAATGGGTCATCGTCGCCGGGTGCTGAATGAGCGTCTCAGCGTCCCCGAGGCTGACAGCCGTTTTGATCAGGGACAGGCTGTCCATGAACAGCTGTGCGCTTTCCTTGCCGCCCTTCACATCAAAGGAGATCAGGCCGCCGCCCGCACTCATCTGGCGCTTCGCAATCTCCACTTGCGGATTGTCGGGATCGAATGGATAGTAAATGCCTTCCACCAGATCTTTGCCCTTCAAATAGGTGATCAGCTTTTCAGCATTCGCCGTGTGCCGCTCCATCCTGACAGGCAGCGTCTTCAGTCCTCTGATGAGGAGCCATGCGTCAAACGGAGACATGATCGCGCCATAATCTTTCTGGACCGTCATCCGGATTTTCTCCATCTCATCCTTGTCGCTGCCGACCAGGAGCCCTCCGATAACATCACCATGCCCGTTGATATATTTCGTCGCACTATGCAGAACGAAATCAGCTCCAAGTTCCAGCGGATTCTGCAAATAAGGTGAAGTGAACGTATTATCGACAACTACACGCAAGCCATGCCGCTTCGCAACGTTTATGACGGCGTGCAGATCGACAAGCTCCATCGTCGGGTTGATCGGCGTTTCGACATAGATGCACACCGTCTCCGGCCGGACTCCCTTCTCGATCTCCTCTTCCGTATTCATCCTGATTAAATCGTGCGTGATTCCGTATTTCTCTTGCATAATATTCAAAAGGCCGAATGTGCAGCCGTAAATGCCGCGCGAACAAAGGATATGATCCCCTGCCTTCGTCAGATGGACGAGGATCGAACTGACTGCCGCCATCCCGGAACCGAAAGCAAGCGAGCCTTCCCCTTTTTCAAGGGCAGTCATCCGGTCTTCGAGCACCCGTACAGTCGGATTTCCAAGGCGGGAATAAATATTGCCGGCTTCTTCCCCGGAAAACCGTCTCTCCCCTGTCAGTGCCGTGTCGAATGAGTAAGTGGATGTCTGATAAAGCGGGACCGTCAAACTGCCATGGTGCATTGTGTCGTCATATCCTTCGTGAATGACGACGGTATCCCGGTGTAGCTTCTCGTTTTTCATCAACATAACCGCCTTTCAGTAAAATGTAATCGCTTTCATTACTCCCTACCTACTATACTACTCGATGCCGCTAGAAATGGAAAGGCTTGGCTACTATTTTTTCCTGGCGGTTCCAGCTGCAAATAAAAAAGGCCCGATTTCCCGTCAGGAAATCAAGCCCATCTCTTCACGCATTTGTTCGTCAAGTACTTACTGCGGACTCATCAAAGACCACCAGTCTGTCCTTGCCTGTCCGTTTCGCCTCGTACAGAGCCTTATCTGCGCACTGGAACAGCTCTTTGAATGACATTGTGGTTGCTTGGTCCCAACCGTGCAGTCCGGCAGAAACGGTCACGCGCGGATCGGTCACTTCAGGGATGCGGGCGACCAGCTTCTCCGCAAACGCAATCCCCTTCTCTTTGCATATAGCCGGCAGGAAAACGGCAATTTCTTCTCCGCCCCATCTGCCTGCGACTCCGGTTCCATCGACTTCTCTCATGATCACATTCGAGAGCTGTACGAGCACGTCATCCCCGACAGTGTGCCCTAAAGTATCGTTGACCTGCTTGAAGCTATCTACATCCAGGAGGATGAATACACCCGCCTCATCGTTCTCCATCGACTTTTGGATATACGCATCCAGGTAGCGTCTTGTATATAATTTCGTCAAGTTATCGAGATCCACCAGTTCCTGCATTTTTCGCCGGAGCAGTGAATTCGACATGGCAAGCGACGAATGGGCGATCAGCGAACGCATCAGCTTAAAGCTCTCGAACGAGAAGTAATACTCATCCTCGCCAAGAAGGATGATGAATCCGATCATCTCGCCTTGATGGAGGATCGGGATGGAAGCGAGAGACTTGTAGCGCAACGGGCCCGCGCCCCGGATGGCGTGATGGAGGTTCGCTTCAAATACCGCATCCGAGCCGCTCAGCAGCCGGCTCGAAGCAATTTCAATGTACTGCCATCCCTCTTCACTGCTGAAAAAATCGCTGCTCGCATAGATCCTAGGCGTGGCAGCCTCTTCATAGAAAGCGAGCCCTATCTCAGACGGATGAAACGCCTTATCGAATTGCCCTTTCAGGAATTGGACCATCTCATTCATTTCCATGTTGCTGTTCAGTTTTTTCGATACTTCGTTCACGAGCTGTAAATCTTCAACCAGCCGGTGGGACTGATCATATAATGAAGCATTTTCAAGTCCGTTGCCTGCCGCGTTCGCAATCATCCTTATGAAATTCCGCTGCATCGGAGTAAATTCCGTCTTTCCGCCCCCGACAATCTGCAGCACGCCATAAATGCCCTGCCTTCCTTTGATGGGCGCATTCAGAATGCTTGCCGGGGACTCACTCTCCTGCTCGACAGTCAGCTCGCCCGATAAAAAGGCATCCACTGCTGAAGCCCGTTCATTCAAATAATCGAAGAGCCGGTAAGTGACTGCCTTTCCCTTGCGTTCATGCGACAGGATGAGGGATACCTCAAAACCAGGAAATGAATTTTTCAGTTCTTGAATCGCACCGCCGAGTACGACATCGCCGTCCATTGTTGAATTGAACAGTTCTGTCACAACGAACAGCTTGCGGTAGTTGGTTTCCCTCTCAATCAAAGCGAAACATTCAAGCGTCTGATGCAGAAACTTGCTGATTGTCTCTTTCAGTTCTCTCAGATAGGAAGTTGCGGCAAAAGCATGCCATTCATCCGTCGCTTTGAACAAGAACGCGCCGAGAGGCTCCATATTCTGATCCCGGAATATTAGATAATCATCCGCGAACCCATGTCCCCTCTCGGAGATCTCCTCTTCCATATCGAAATCCGAAGGCGCCAGCATCTCTGTCGAACTAAGGGGAAGAGGCTCATCCAGCAACCCCCGCGCCACTTGCGCCCGGTTGCTGCCGAACAGGAGGAGATCGACCCGCTTAAGATGAAAGAGGTCGGCAAACCGTTGTTTCAGCAGATCAAATTTCCGCTCAACAGACTGGTCCGATGCTGGAACAGAACATAGATCGAACAGACTACTTTTCAATTGATAGAGAGTTAGTTGATGGTTCAAAACGATATCACCTCTGCTGAAATCCTGAAGACGAACGATTCTATTTACTATATGGTAATCCATTTCACCTAGTAATGCTATCAAAAAGAAAGGGAAATTTTATCATTCCGAGATTTTACTTGACCCAGTTTGTCCAAATTGGTATGATGAACCTTGTGTAAAATAGTTGCAGCAGTCGTATGTACTGTATTGTCCAGTCTATTCCTCGTTTTGAGGTGTACCGCGTAACCTTAGGGCTGCGAAGGCGAAGGTGCAGAACTATAGAATGGCGTGCAGCATGAATGCGTCTGGTTCTTATTTTATACAAAATAAAACCAAAACAGAGGAGGAGTCTCTCATGGCTCGTTATACAGGTCCATCTTGGAAACTGTCCCGTCGTCTTGGCATCTCGCTAAGCGGCACTGGTAAAGAAATTGAAAAGCGTCCTTACGCTCCAGGCCCACACGGTCCGAACCAGCGTAAAAAACTATCTGAATACGGTTTGCAATTGCAAGAAAAGCAAAAGCTCCGTTTCATGTACGGCGTAAACGAACGCCAGTTCAAAACAATCTTCAACAAAGCGTCTAAAATGCAAGGTAAGCACGGTGAGAACTTCATGATCCTTCTTGAAACTCGCCTTGACAACCTCGTATACCGCATGGGTCTTGCACGCACTCGCCGTGCAGCTCGCCAGCTTGTCAACCACGGACACATCCTTGTTGACGGCAAGCGCGTTGACATCCCATCATACAGCGTAAAGCCGGGCCAAAAGATCTCTCTTCGCGAGAAATCCCAAAACCTTGCTGTTGTCGGTGAAGCACTAGAAGTGAACAGCTTCGTTCCTGACTATGTGACTTTCGATGCTGACAACAAAGTCGGCGAATTCGTCCGCATGCCTGAACGCAGCGAATTGCCTGCTGAAATCAACGAAGCACTTATCGTTGAATTCTACAGCCGTTAATAAGAATAGAACCCCTTGGAATCTGCTTCGGCGGATGCCAAGGGGTTTTTTCTATTTGAACCGCGCTCTGAATAATCACCTTCAGAATGGACACGATAAAATCATCATTCATCCAAAGGAGGCATTCCGATTATGCAAAAGAAGGACACCAGAACAGCTGGCGAAAAGAAAAAGAAAGACCCTTCCACATACACGGCGTACGGAGATCCCGTGCAAGACAATTCCCCTTTAATGAAAGGCCAAGAGAAATCACCGATTCTGGAAAAGGCGAAGCAGGATGGGAACGTTGTCAAAGGTGAACTGTAAGATACTGGAGGAAAAGGCCCCCTGATCTACAAACACGGGGTCCCCCCCACATCTACGACCTCCCGGGGGGGGGGCCCCGTATGCCTTCCTGCTCAATGCAATAGAGACTTCAACTGCTCAACCACCCTGCCGAACTCCTGCCTGTCTCCCGCCTCTCGCATTGCCCGAAACGGATTCCCCGCCTTTCGCATCCTCACCAGCACGTCCGGAATCGTAAATTGCTCCGGATGGAGACCCTCCTTCACTTCGCTCCATTCAAGAGGCGTCGCAACCGTCGCCAATTCCCTTCCCCTCGTGGAATATGGAGCGATGATCGTCTTGCCTTCATGATGCTGGACGTAATCCACATACAGCTTGCCGCCCCGGTTCTTTTTAAGACGCTCGGTCGTGAACCATAGGGGCTCTTGGCTGCACAGGAAATCACTGACGAATTTTGTGAAGATGCGAGTCTCTTCGTAGGAAAATTGGTTCTCCGGCAAGGGGATATAAAGCTGCAAGCCTTTGCCTCCCGAGGTTTTGACGAAGGATTTTAGCTTGAACTGATCAAAGATCGCCTTTAAACGTACAGCCGCCTCAACGGCAAGCTGGAATTCCCCGACGGACGGCGGATCAAGATCGAAGACGATTTCGGACGGTTTTTTAGTATTTGCTTTCTGAAAAGGGATATGGAGTTCAAGCGCCAGCTGATTGCCTAGCCATAGCAGCGTCTCGATTCCGTCGCATATGACATAGTCGATTCCGTCTTCACGTCCTGTCCGGACAAAATCAGGTGCAGAATCCGGTGCGTTTTTCTGATAGAACTTCTCGTCACCTGTTCCGTGCGGATATCTGATTACGGTAAGGAGCCGGTCTTTTAGAAATGGCAGCATATAGGGGGCGGCTTCCTGCAAATAGTAAAGATAGTCATCTTTCACGATACCCTGCTCTGGCCATACCGGTTTGTCCGGGTGTGTAATCGCAACGCGTACGGGAACCGGGTTCAATTCACGCAGCATCCGCGGGTAGCGACAGTCTTCCGGAGCAGCCCCGAATTCAAAGGATTTGAAACGCGGCTCCCTGAGATGCTTGCCGTCAAAGCTGATGCATTCGATGACGGCGCAGATTGACGGGGTCAGCTCCCATCTCCCCTCTCCTGCCTGTAGTTTCCCCTTCGTCATGAATAGCGTGCGAGTAGTATCGTGTTCCTCTTCAGTCATACCATGCTTGAACGTGACAACGTCAACCAGCTGGCCCTCTTGGTAGATGGATCCGGTGAAGAAGCCGTTTTCGTTCTCATACTTCGTCACAAGTACAGTGACCGTCCGCCAGTTTTTCACTTTCAGCCACTCGTTCGTCCGACGTTCATTGTTCCACTTGCTCGCTTCCCGTTTCGCAATCAGCCCTTCCCCGTTATTCGTCCGGATCAAACTCCAGAGACGCTGTCCATCGCCGGATGGATGGATCATCTGCAGTGCTGCGCGGTTTGTGTAGTCGATGTCACCGGGCAGTTCCAAACTTTCGAAAAGCGCCGCCAGCTGATGTTTCCGCTCTTTCAGCGGCTTGCCTTTCTGATCCTCCCCTTTGATCTCCAGCAGATCGAATGCGGCGAACTTACATGGGAATGAATCCGCATGCTGCTCGATCACTTCTTTTTTACGCATCCGCCCGCGCGTCTGGACTACAAGGAACTCGCTTGCAAAATCATTACGCAAGTGGACGATCTCTCCATCCAGCCAGAGCGGCATAAAGGGTTTGGCTTTTTCATATAGCCGCTCGCACGCGGCAACAATTTCCGGGAACATGTCGTCCAGCCGTTTTTCGTTGCGGCTGTGCAGGCGGATCCCCTCGTGCGTCCACTCAAGCAGACACCGGAAGCCATCGTATTTTGTCTCGTAGAGCCAGCCGCCTTCCAGCGGCATGGATTCCGCGTCCACCATAAGCATCGGTTTCATTGTACTCCGCCTCGTTTTTTCGTTAGTGTACAGCGGAATGCCGCATGTATACATAGGATTCCTCCGTTCTTCCATACTAATGAAAAAGCAGGTGAGCTCAAATGCATACCATTTGGAAAGGCAGCATCAGTTTCGGTCTCGTCAACATCCCCATCAAGCTCCATGCCGCAACGGAAAACAACGACATCAAATTACGGCAGCTCCACAAAGAATGCCACTCGCCGATCAGCTACCAAAAAGTATGCGCCGGCTGCGGTAAAGAAGTGAAGAACGAGGACATCGTGAAGGCATATGAGTACTCAAAGAATAAATTCGTCGTTCTCGATGATGAGGAATTGGAAAAGCTGAAGAAAGAGAACGAGGATAAAGCGGTGGAAATCATTGATTTTGTGAAACTGGAAGAAATCGATCCCATCTATTTCGAGCGGAGCTATTTCATGGCCCCAGATGCAAGCGGTGGAAAGGCCTACGCCCTGCTGCGCAAAGCACTCAAAGAGTCCGGAAAGATCGGTGTAGCAAAAATCATCATCCGATCCAAAGAGCAGCTGGCAGTAGTCCGTGTCTATAAGGAAGCGCTTCTCATGGAGACGATCCATTTTCCTGATGAAGTGCGGAATGTGGCCGATGTGCCGAACATCCCAAGTGAGGATACCGTCGTCAAAAAAGAGCTGGATACCGCACTATTGCTCGTCGACCAATTGACAACCGCCTTTGATGCCTCCAAATATCATGATGAATATCGGACAGCGCTAATGGAATTGATTGAAGAGAAAAAGACCGGAAAACAGACGGTCGCAGTGAGCGATACACAGGCAGCCGCCCCGACAAATGTCACAGATCTCATGGCGGCATTGCAAGCGTCTCTCGAGAAGACAAAAAAGCCGTCACCGCGAAAACGGACGGCAGCGAAAAAGAAAAATGCATAGTCATCAGGGACACAACCTTATATGGAATGTGTCCCTCTTTCATATCCGTTGTCGAAATTGAAATAAGTAAATCGTCCCGCCATATTGAAATCTACGAGTATACAAATAGGATGCGTGAAATTAGGGAGTAACGAAAAGAAAAGCCACTTTCCGGCATGGAAAGCGGCTTTGTTGCTATGTTACAATCTTTTTCGGCATCCATGCGCCGTGGACGCTTCATGCTTTTAGGCTGTTGCTTCCTTCGCACGCCTTGCTGCGCTATTTCAGCGTCGCATTGCTTATTTTGCCGCTCTATTGCTTACTAGGAAGGCCCATTGCTTCCAAATCCATGTTCATTGCGGAATATGAGCAAGTGGTTGCTTATTCCGCAGCTTATACGTACTTCACCATCGTATATTTTTTCTTCCCGCGACGAACGATCGTGAAAGTGTCTTCCAAGCGGTCCGATTCTCCGACGATATGCCCCAGATCGGTCACTTTTTCTCCGTTCAGGGAGATGGCGCCGTTCGTGACATCCTCACGGGCCTGACGCTTGGATGGGGACACACCGGCTTCGACAATGAAGTCGACAATATTCTTGTCCGCTTTCTCCATTTCATATGTCGGCACATCCTTGAATGCGTCTTTCATCTCACTAACAGTAAGTGCCTTGAGATCGCCGCTGAATAGGGCTTTTGAGATGCGGATTGCGGCTTCAAGTGCATCTTCCCCGTGGATCAGGCGTGTCATCTCTTCCGCAAGGGCTGTCTGACCTTTACGAATATGCGGCTCCGAGGCGACGGATTTCTCGATCTCTTCGATCTCTTCGCGCGTCATGAACGTGAAGATTTTCAAGTACTTGACGACATCTGCATCTGCAGTGTTAAGCCAGAATTGGTAAAACTCGTATGGCGATGTCTTCTTCGGGTCGAGCCAGACGGATCCGCCCGCAGTTTTTCCGAACTTCGTGCCATCCGCTTTTGTGACGAGCGGGATGGTGATCCCGAACGCCTTCGCATTCTCATCATGCGTTTTTCGGATGAACTCGAGACCTGTCGTGATATTGCCCCACTGGTCGGAGCCGCCTACTTGGACGCGGCAATTATAGTGGTCATACAAGTGGTTGAAGTCCGCCCCTTGGATCAGCATGTAGGAGAACTCCGTAAAGGAGATGCCCGTCTCAAGACGCGAAGAGACATTCTCTTTTGCAAGCATGTAGTTGACGCTCAAAAGTTTTCCGTAATCACGGAGGAAATCAATCGCAGTCATTTCACCGAACCAGTCTTTATTGTCGACAAGGATTGCCCCGTTTTCATTTTCAAAATCAAAAATCTGCTCCAGCTGTTTCTGGATACCCGCAATATTGTTTGCAATCTGCTCATCCGAAAGAAGCTGGCGTTCATCCGCGCGGAAGGACGGATCCCCAATCATTCCCGTCGCTCCCCCTACGAGCACGATCGGCCGGTGTCCATGCTGCTGGAAACGGCGAAGTGTCAAAAACGGGACGATATGGCCGATATGGAGGCTGTCCGCCGTTGGATCCGTTCCGCAGTACAATGAGATTTTCTCTTCATTTAATAGTTTCTCCATACCCTCTTCATCTGTCTGCTGGTAAAGGAGCCCTCTCCATCTCAAGTCTTCCAGTAATTCATTCGTCAATTGAAACCCTCCTCAAAATAAAAAGCCCCCGCACAATCCAACAGGATCATGCAGGGACGTCATTCACAATAGTTGTCGACGCGGTACCACCCGGCTTGAGAAACATTCGTTTCTCCGCTCAATTGCGCACTATCGCCGCGCTCGCGTCCGCATTCCAAAGCTGTAATTCGCTGAACGTCTACCGGACAGCTTCCACCAACCGCTGCCTCTCTATACGGATCAATCGCCGCTACTCCGACTTTTTCATCATGCGTGTAAAATATATATCCCTTATTGTAGTATAAAATAGACACTTGTCAAATAGAATATTCGGCTACCTGTAATATGTGCTATAATAGGAAGGATTTTAGGGGGGTATCACGTTGGCTGAAAAACGGAGAAATCGTATTGATCAAATAGAAGAGAAGTTTGAAGACATGAAGAAGAAGCGATGGGCGAAATGGGGGCGGATCACGTCGGGAGTCGTCTGGAACCTGTTCCTTCTGTTCCTCATTTTCGGCGTTACGCTTGGTGTCTTCGCGGCTTCGGTCGGCGCCGGCTATTTCGCGTCGATGGTCGCAAAAGAGCCGCTCCGGACAAAAGCGGAGATGCGCAGCGAGATCTTCAATTATGAGGAGACATCGGAGATCTTTTTTGCCGATAATAAGTATCTTGGCAAGGTGAGCGCTGATATCGAGCGCCGTGAAACGACACTGAAAGATGTGTCGCCACATGCGATTGATGCAGTGCTGGCGACGGAAGATGAATATTTCAAGACTCATAACGGCATAGTGCCAAAAGCAATTTTTCGGGGACTTTTCCAGGACGTCACGAACTCGTCAAGCCAGACTGGCGGATCCACATTGACACAGCAATTGATCAAAAACCAGATCTTGACCAATGAAGTTTCATACGAACGGAAAGCGAAAGAGATCCTTCTTGCAATGCGGCTTGAGCACTTCATGAACAAGGATGAGATCTTGGAAGCGTACTTGAACATCATCCCATACGGACGGAATGTGCACGGGGATATCATCGCGGGCATCGAAACGGCGGCAGAAGGGATCTTCGGCGTGAGTGCGAAAGATCTTACCTTGCCGCAAGCCGCCTATATCGCCGGAATTCCGCAAGCCCCATTTGCCTATACGCCTTTCAAAAGCGGGAAATATGGCGGCGGCCCGAAATCCGAAGAGGCTCTGAAACCCGGCATAGACCGGATGAAGATTGTCCTTTTCCGGATGAAAGAGACAGGCTATATTACAAAGCAGGAATACGAAAAAGCGATCGCCTACGATATCTCGAAGGATTTCCGAACTGATACCGACCGTCCGACAAGCCGGTATCCATACTTGACGCAGGAAATTCAGAACAGAACCATCGATATTCTCATGAGAGTCGTTGCAAAGCGCGATGGCATCGATCCAGAGAGACTCGAGCAGAACGATAAGCTCAAAGAAAAATATTATATCCTCGCCAACCGTGAGATGCGGACAGGAGGCTACCGGATCTATTCGACAATCGACCAGAGTCTGTATGACAAGATGAACGATGTGGCGAAGAACTTCGAGCATTACGGCTTCACGTATACACGCGAGGAAAAAGATTCCGAGACAGGGGAAACGATGATCGTAGAAGATCCGGTGCAAGTCGGTTCCATTATGATCGAGAACCATACCGGGCGCATCCTGTCGTTTGTAGGAGGACTCGATAGCAAACCGAGCATGAACTATGCGACGCAAGGCTTCCGGGCAAGCGGTTCTTCCATAAAGCCGCTCCTCGTCTACGGTCCTGCGATCGAATATGGGGTCATCGGGGCCGGGAGTCCTGTTGTCGACTTGAAGATCGACATTCCGGGCTGGAAGGTCAGCAACTATAATGAAAATCAGGAAGATGGCATTGTGCCTGCACGCGAGGCCCTGGCAAAGTCATTGAACTTGCCTACCGGCCGTCTTTATGAAGAGATCCGTGAAAAACGGCCAATGGATTTCATGGCTAAAATGAATTTCAAAAAACTGCATGAGCAGGATTTCGTCATCCGTTCCGCTTCGCTTGGAGCCATGGCAGAAGGTGTGAGTGTTGAGGAAAACACAAATGCCTATGCGATGTTCGCGAACGGCGGGAAATTTGTCCAGTCGTATTTAATTGAGCGTATCGAAGATGTAAACGGCAATGTTGTTTACGAACATCAGAGTGAACCGGTAGAAGTTTTCAGTCCGGAAACCGCATATATTGTGACTGATATGCTGAGAGACGTGCTGAAGCCAGGCGGTACAGGCCAGCAAGTGCCAAAATATATGAATTTCACAACTGACCTAGCCGCGAAGACGGGTACTACACAAGCGTATGCAGACTCATGGCTCGTCGGCTACAATCCGAATATCTCTCTCGGCGTTTGGCTTGGGTATGAAGATCAGAAAAGGAAATTGTACACAAGAGGATCAAAACAGCTTCATCCGACAACGAGAACTAGCATGCTGTTCGGCAGGTTCATGAACGTCGCGAATGAAGTACGGCCGGATCTTGTCGGAGCAAATGATCATTTCGCGAAGCCGGAAGGTGTCGTGGAGAAAAGTTTCTGCAGCATTTCAGGTCTCGCCCCATCCGCTGCATGTTCCGCAGCGGGTCTAGTAACGTCAGATCTGTTCAATTCGAAAGTGATGCTTCCGACAGAACCGGATGACAGCATCATAAGTGCATCTTATGTAACGGTCAATGGTGTACGCTACTTGGCGCTGCCGTCGACTCCACGGGAATTCGTCTCTTCTGGAGGCACAGGTGTGAGCGAGGAATTCGTCAAACGGATGTTAGGGCCATTCGGAGGAGACGGCTCGAAGCTGTTTGGCGGAAGATCCATCTCATCAAGTGTTGTATCAGGGGCCGTATTCCCTGCAGACAGCGTCAATCCTGCACCTGTCCAGGCTTCCACGAATGGTTCGTCGCTCGCGTGGACAAATTCACCGTCAGGCGATGTCGTCGGCTATTATATCTATCGGGATAATGCGAAGATCGGAGCTGTGTCAGCTTCGTCATCCAATACGTATAATGCCGGACCGGGCTCCTACTATGTACGGGCCGTGGATATTACAGGTTTGCTGTCGGCCGCATCGAATATTGTCACCATAGGGGGCAATGCACCTTCTGCGGATGAGGACCATGATCATGAGCAGCCTGGCCAAGAACCTGATGATCACACGTCAGACGGCTCTGCTGATCCTTCGCCGGGAAGCGGAGTAAATCCAGGAAATCCGGATAAAGACAAGGATAAGGATAAAGACAAAGATAAAAATAAAGAACAGAATAAAGACAAAGACAAGAATAAAGATAAAGACAAAGACAAGAATAAAGATAAAGACAAAGATAAAGACAAGAATAAAGAAAACGGCACAAAACCGAATCCTGGCCAAAATGGCGGCGGCCAAGGGAACGGAAACGGAAACAATAATGATAGCGATGATGATGACTAATTGAAAAAGCGTCTGGCACTCCAAATGGAGGACCAGACGCTTTTCTTTTAATCTTCCATTGTAGACAAGTCGCCTGTTGGCAGATCGAGTTCCCAAGCTTTGAGAACCCGGCGCATGATCTTACCGCTCCGCGTCTTCGGAAGTTTATCCCTGAATTCGATTTCACGCGGTGCCGCATGGGCTGCCAGTTCTCGTTTTACAAACTGGCGGATGTCCTCCTTCAATTCGTCCGTCGGTTCATTGCCTTCATGCAGTGCAACGAATGCCTTGATGATCTCACCACGGACAGGGTCCGGCTTCCCGATGACGCCGGCTTCGACAATCGCAGGATGTTCGAGCAGCTTGCTTTCGACTTCGAACGGTCCTACCCGCTCTCCGCTCGTCATGATTACATCGTCCACACGGCCTTGGAAGAAGAAATAGCCATCCTCATCCATATAGGCGGAATCTCCTGATACATACCACTCGTCATTCAAGAAGTAGGAGGCGTATTTCTCGGGATTGTTCCAGATTTTGCGCATCATCGCCGGCCAACCCTTTTTGATGGCGAGATTGCCCATCCGGTTTGGAGGAAGTACATTTCCTTGGTCGTCTACAATTGCCGCTTCTATGCCTGGCACTGGTTTCCCCATCGACCCCGGCTTGATCGGCAAGGACGGGAAGTTGCAGATGGTCTGTGCGCCCGTCTCTGTCATCCACCATGTATCATGGATTCGCTTGTTGAACACTTCCATCCCCCAGCGGATGACTTCCGGATTCAGCGGCTCTCCTACTGATAATACATGGCGGAGTGAGGATAAGTCATACTTCTCGATTGGTCCTGCTCCGGCTCCCATCAGCATCCTGAAGGCAGTCGGCGCACTGTACCAGACGGACACGCTATATTCTTCGATCGCTTCATACCAAGCATCCACCGAAAATCGGCCGCCCACGATGAGCGATGTCGCGCCTGCCAGCATCGGACCGAATATGCCGTATGCAGTTCCTGTCACCCAGCCCGGATCCGCTGTGCACCAGAATACGTCCTCATCCTTCAGATCAAGTACCCAAAGGGCTGTCTGCAATTGCTGAGTCATGGCAGCTTCGACATGCAGGACCCCTTTCGGCTTTCCTGTCGAACCCGATGTATAATGCAAGAGGGTCGGCGATTCAAGATCCATCCATTCCACATCGAAATGTGCAGAAGCCTCTTTCATATGCTTATTGAAGTCGATATGTAGATCGTCCTCTTCGATTCCTTCCCCGACAAGGAAGATATGCTTCAGATGAGGCAGACGGTCCACCGGCACCCGCTCAGCGAGTTCAGGAGTCGTCACGATCACTTTTGCTTCACTGTCTGCGAGCCGGTCGTATACCGCTCCTTCCATGAAAGCCTCAAATAGCGGCCCGACAATCGCGCCGTTCTTAAGCGCCCCTAAAATAGCAAAATACAATTCGGGCGAGCGGGGCATGAAGATGAATACGCGGTCTTCCCTTTCAAGTGAAGAAAAGTCCCGCAAGACATTCGCTGCCTTGTTGGACATTTTTTTCATCTCATTGAACGTATAGGCCTCTTTCCGCTCTGCATCCTTGTAATAGAGGGCCACCTTATTTTTCCGGTATGATTCAGCATGACGGTCAACCGCTTCGTGTGCGATGTTGACTTTCCCCGTTTCATGCCAGCTGAACTGCTTCTTCGCTTCCTCCCACGAAAAAGAGCGTACCGTCTCGTCATAGTCTTGTAAATTATACTCCCCTTGAACGACTGGTAAAATCTTAGTCACCATAACCATATCACCCTTTCCATTACGTTTACCTTGTCTATTTTACATGATTCACTTCATATTGGCTAACAAATTACTATATTTCGTATTATGTTTGTATTTCGTAAGAATTGAAGACGTGCGGAAGTAAATTTTCATGTATACTAGTAAAAGAGGAACATTATAATTGGGACGGTGAATCGGTTGGAACATCCAAAAACATACAATGCGATGGAGTTGAAGCACCCCAGCGGTGACCTGATCATTGAAGGCCCCATCCCTTCCTCCAAGCTTGCGGAACTAGATTTCCATGAGCATCTGATTGCGTTTCGCCCTCCGCTGCAACAGCACAAAGCACTTATTGAGATTGCAGACCTGCCAGAGGGCCGGATCATCATCGCAAGAGAGCGAAACCAGATTGTTGGATATGTGACGTATCTGTATCCCGATCCGCTGGAACGCTGGTCAAAAGGCAATATGGAAAATCTGATTGAGCTTGGGGCGATCGAGGTCATTCCTAAATTCAGAGGCGGCGGTGTTGGAAAATCGCTGCTCGAAGTTTCTATGATGGATGATGCGATGGAAGATTATATTGTTATCACGACAGAATATTATTGGCATTGGGATCTGAAAAATACGAAACTGAATGTATGGGAATACCGGAAAGTGATGGAGAAGATGATGAACGCGGGCGGTCTTGAATATTATGCGACGGACGATCCCGAAATCAGTTCACATCCCGCGAACTGCCTCATGGCAAGGATCGGAAAGCGGATTGATCAGGAGTCCATCCAGCAATTCGACAGCCTGCGATTCATGAACCGTTTCATGTATTGAAAGCGAGGGGACCCTTATGTTAATTGAAGAAATCATGAAGACGGACGTCATCACACTATCGACAACCGATACTGTGAAGGACGCGCTGCAAGTATTGAAAGAACATCGGATTCGCCACTTGCCGATCGTGGAGTCCGGAAAATTGGTCGGCATCGTGACTGACCGGGACTTGAAGGAAGCAGCCCCTTCCTTCTTGCCCGAGCATGAGAAAAGCTTGTATAGCCTGCCGCTGGCGGAGATCATGACAGCGAATCCGCTTACTGGCCACCCGATGGATTTTGTAGAAGAGATCGCTGTCATATTCTATGACCACCAGATCGGCTGCCTGCCGATCGTTTCAGGTGGTGAACTTGTCGGCATTATTACGGAGACCGACCTCCTGTATAACTATATTGAATTGACGGGTGCGCATAAGCCAGGTTCGCAGATCGAAGTCCGCGTTCCCGACGTCCCTGGTATCCTATTTGAAGTATCCAAAGTGTTCCACGAGCAGAATACGAATGTGTTAAGCGTCCTTGTCTATCCCGATAAGGAGAATGAAGAAAACAAAATCTTAGTGATCCGGATCAAAACAATGAATCCGCTTTCAATCATCCAAAGATTAAAAGAAAACGGATTCGATGTGCTTTGGCCGAATTTCCCAGGCGCAGGCCAATGAAAAAAGATGCAGTTTTCGTATTCTCAGAGGAACAGCTCGGATACTCTTTTTCAGATACACACCCATTCAACCAGAAACGAATCGTCTTGACCCTCGATCTATTACGATCTATTCATGCAATCAAGGATGAGGACATCATCTCGCCAAGGATGGCCACAGATGATGAATTGCTGCTCGCACATGACCCAAAATTCATTGAAGTCGTCAAAAGAGCCAGCAAGGGGGAAGCAGGCAGTGAAGTGGCCGATCTGTACGGCATCGGGACGGAAGATACACCCATTTTCCCTAATATGCATGAAGCGAGCGCCATGCTTGTCGGCGGCACATTGACCGCGGTCGATGAAGTGATGAAAGGACGTGCACGCTATGCCGTCAATCTGGGCGGCGGGCTTCATCACGGTTTCCAAGGCAAGGCATCAGGCTTCTGTGTCTATAATGACAGTTCGGTCGCCATCAAGTACTTGCAGAAAAAGTACAATGCCCGCGTTCTGTATGTAGATACTGATGCCCATCATGGCGACGGAGTGCAATGGACGTTCTATGATGACCCTTCTGTCTGTACTCTCTCCATCCACGAGACAGGACGCTATCTTTTTCCCGGCACTGGTAATGTGACAGAACGCGGCAACGGAAAAGGCTATGGAAAGACATTCAACTTTCCGATCGACGCATTCACAGAAGATGAATCATTCCTCGATATTTATCGGACTTCTTTGCGGGAGATTGCCGAATACTTCAAACCTGATGTCCTGCTGACGCAGAACGGGGCGGATGCTCATTATTTCGACCCGCTTACTCACCTGTACGGGACAATGGAGATCTACAAGGAGATCCCGCGCATCGCCCGGGAGGTCGCCGAGGAATATTGCGACGGCAGGTGGATCGCTGTCGGCGGCGGAGGCTATGATATTTGGCGGGTCGTACCTCGTGCTTGGTCACAGATCTGGCTTGCAATGAAACAGCTCCCCTCCCCACAAGGCAATCTGCCGGCGGAGTGGCTCGCAAAATGGGAGGCAGAATCACCCGTTCCGCTAATCACGACATGGGACGACCCTTCTCCGCTCTACGAACCGATCCCCCGCAAAACGGAGATCATGGAGAAAAATGCACAAATGCTCGAACGGTCGCTTCATCTGATCCGCAACGAAGCGAACAACCGCTGATCCAGACATGTGGATATACGAATAAAGGGTGCCTCAGCAGCAGTCGCTGAGACACCCTTCTCTTATTTCGTCGACTCCCGCTCCTCCATGCGAAACGGCAGCAGTACGTCGTGATCTTCCACTTCTTCCTCATTCATCAATTTCGTCAACAGGCGCATCGAAACCGCTCCCAGATCATACAGCGGCACGACGATTGTCGATAGCTGCGGGCGTACGGCTCTCGAGAGAAGCGTATGTTCAAAACAGATTAGCTCGAAGTCCTCAGGCACCGACAAACCAGCATCCCGTATTCCGTTCAAGACACCGACGGCAATCTCATCATTCCCAGCAAAGATGGCGGTAGGCGTTTCTCCTGCGAGCCCGCGGATGATCCCCCACTTTTCATAGGCATCATCATACGTATTATCCGTTTCAATAATATAATCGTCCCTCAGCTCAAGACCGGCTTCCCGTAAAGCACGTTCATAACCGACCTTTTTGCATAGGCGGTTGATATCGCGGGTGAATGGCCCTGACAGATGGACAATCCTTTTATGTCCATTATCAATCAGTTTCTTTGTCGCCAAATAGGCGGCTTCCTCATGGTCGATGTTCACGGTCGGCAAATCCGTATCCGATGCCAGTGTGCCCGCAAGGACGATCGGCACTTGTGCAGCCGCCAGCTCATGCTTGATATCTTCGCCAATCGAGTCACTCATAAAAATCAGCCCGTCCACTTGTTTCCCGAGATGGTCCTCGACAAGTTCCATTTCACGAATTTCACGTTTATCGGAATTGGACAGAATGATATTGTATTCGTACATCGTAGCGATATCGGCGATGCCTCTTGAGAGCTCCGCATAATAACTCTTTGAAATATCCGGTACGATGACGCCCACCGTTGTTGTCCGCTTGCTGGCGAGACCCCGCGCCACCGCATTCGGACGATACCCGAGACGTTCGATGACCTCGGACACTTTCTTGCGGGTTGCCGGTTTGACGTTCGGGTTCCCATTGACCACCCGGGACACTGTCGCCATCGACACATTCGCCTCCCGGGCAACGTCGTATATTGTTACTGCCATTGACCTAGCTCCTTCCTGCGATTCCATTGTTATATCCATTATAAACAAAACGCCAGATCCATAAAAGGTCTGGCGCCTCGTCAATGTATCAAATTCTGACCATCCGGCTGCAGGTCATACAGTTTGGTACGTTTTCATGAACTTCTGGATTTCATTGTAGAACTCATCGAACTGATCCAGATCCATCTGCTGTGCAGCATCGGACAAGGCAACTGCAGGATCCGGGTGCACTTCCGCCATGACGCCGTCCGCTCCGACCGCAATTGCAGCTTTCGCTGTAGGAAGGAGAAGATCACGCCGTCCTGTCGAGTGCGTCACATCGACGAACACCGGCAAATGAGTTTCCTGCTTCAAGATCGGAACTGCTGAAATATCAAGCGTATTGCGGGTTGCCCGCTCGTACGTGCGGATGCCTCGCTCGCAAAGCATGATATTCGAATTCCCTTTTGAAATGATGTACTCCGCCGCATTGATGAATTCATCAATCGTCGCTGCTAGACCGCGCTTCAGCAGGACTGGCTTATTGACCATCCCCGCCTCTTTCAGCAATTCGAAGTTCTGCATATTCCGTGCGCCGATCTGGATGACATCGATATATTCAAGAGCCTCTTCCAAATGCGAAGGCGTAATGATCTCGGTGACGATGGAGAGCCCCGTCTCATCCGCTACCCTCTTCAATATTTTAAGCCCTTCCAGTCCAAGCCCTTGGAAATCATACGGTGACGTCCGCGGTTTATACGCGCCGCCCCGCATCATCGTCAAGCCTTTCGCCTTTATGGAATCAGCTACCGCTTTCACTTGTTCATAGGATTCCACCGCACATGGACCGAATACGAATGTCGGCGTTCCATTCCCGACTTTTTCGCCCTTCACGTCAACAATTGTATCCTCCGGCTTCCGCTTTCTGGATACGAGCAACGCTTTCCGCTGCTCATCCTCCTGGATTTCCAATGCGGACATGAAGATGCCTTTGAAGATCTGTTCTAAAATACCGTTCGGTAGAGGGCCCTTATTCGTTTCCTTCAGGAAGTTCAGCATTTCCCTCTCACGGATCGGATCATATCGGTTCACACCTTGCTTCTCTTTCACCTTGCCGATTTCCTGAACAACAGCTGTCCGTTCATTGATCAGTTCAAGGATCTTCAAATTCAGCTCATCCACTTGGCTGCGCAGCTCGTCTAAATCATTTTGTCTCATCTTGATGGCTCCTCCCCGTACATAGCATCCTCTTCCCGCAGGCGGAATTCTATGTTACATTTTTATATAATAGACCTAGTATAATGAAAACCGTTTGTAAAGTCACGCTATTTCTGCAAATTGTCTATAATTTGCAATACAATCACCCCGAAAGGATGAGGGAAACTGACTACCACCCTTTTTGCACTCGACATCGGAACACGCTCCGTCGTCGGTCTTATTTTACAGGAAAGTCAGGGTATCTACCATGTGGCGGATCTCGTATCGATCGAACATAGGGAGCGCTCGATGATCGATGGACAAATACATAATGTTGTCAGCGTGGCTGCTGTCATTTCCGAGATAAAGGCGGATCTGGAGGAACGGCATGGACCGCTCAAACGTGTCAGCGTCGCGGCAGCCGGCCGGGCCCTGCGCACTGCAGGAGGTTCCATGCAGATCAATCTTGCAGAGCATGCGCTGCTGACCACCGAAGATATCAACCGGCTGGAACTCGCTGCCGTCCAGCATGCCCAGCAGACATTGCTTCAGTCGGAAGAAATGGCGAAAGATGATTATTACTATTGTGTCGGATATTCTGTACTCCGATACCGGCTCGACGGTGATGAGATCGGCAGCCTCATCGATCAGACAGGGTTGACCGCTTCTGCTGAAGTGATTGCGACATTCCTGCCGCGGGTCGTCGTGGAATCGCTCCTATCCGCGCTGAAGCGGGCAGACCTCGAAATGGAAGCATTGACGCTAGAGCCGATCGCCGCCATCAATGTACTCATCCCGCCCTCCATGAGACGGCTTAACGTCGCACTCGTCGACATCGGTGCAGGCACGTCAGACATCGCGATCACAAACGACAATACTGTAGTCGCCTACGGCATGGTTCCGGTGGCCGGAGATGAAATCACCGAAGCGCTGAGCAGCCAGTATCTTCTCGATTTCCCGGTCGCTGAACAGGTCAAACGGACATTGTCCGAAGAGGAAGTCATCATTACTGATATCCTTGGGTTTGAGCAGCGGATCGCTTCTGCAGAAGTCCGGGAAACGATCAAACCGGCGATTGAAAAACTGGCTGCCAGCATCGCCGAAGAAATCCTTACTTTAAACAATGGCAAATCGCCACAGGCTGTCATGCTAGTGGGCGGCGGCAGTCTCACGCCTGGCCTGACTGGTGAAATCAGCAGCCGCCTTGGATTGCCGGAAAACCGCGTCGCACTGCGCGGCCTGGATGCCCTGACTGGCGTCACATATGAAGAATCGATCACGTCCTCGCCTGCGCTTGTCACGCCAATCGGCATTGCAATCGCTGCGCAGCGGGCTCCTATCCATTATATGACCGTTACGGTCCAGGAAAAAATCATACGTCTCTTTGAACTGAAGGAGATGACAGTCGGGGACGCCCTCCTCGCAGCAAAAGTAAGATCCGGCGATTTATACGGCAAGCCGGGACTCGGCATGTCCGTCACTGTAAATGGAAAGTCGATTTTAATCCCAGGCGGACATGGCAATCCTTCCGTCCTGCTTGTAAACGACAGACCGGCAAGCTCAAAAGACTTGATCGCTAATGGAGATCAAATAAAATGGACGCCGGGTTCAGATGGAAAAGATGCATCCGCGACAATCGGGGATCTCGTTGAGGATTTGCCGGCGAAACGAGTCACCATCGATGGAATTGCCTACACCATCAAACCGATTTTCAAGCTGAACGGCTCACAGGCTGATGCAAATACAGCTGTTGCTGATCATGATGAGATCGAAGTGATATTCGGGACGACACTGAATGATATTCTTACTATGTTACATCTGAACGAAAAGCCTTCCAAGACAGTTACCTTGTTCATTGATGGAAAAGAGATACCGGTAAAAGCTGCTGCAGGAGGCTTTTTATCAGGAACGAAGCCAGTCACGTTATCCTATATTGTCAGAGATGGAGAGGAATTCACATCAAGAGACCCGCATCTTCCATCCATTGGAGAACTTGCCGGCAGGGCTGGTGTCACCCTCGCCGCCCGGGCAACTGTCACATTCGACGGAAAGCGGATCGACATCCTAAAAAAGCAATACTCTATACAAGTGAATGGCAATCCGGCCGAAGAGACAACGGTTCTGCAATCCGGAGATCGAGTGGATTTTACGAAGCTTACGCAAACTCCGCTTGTCTTCGGAGACATCTTCGCCTTCACGGATTATCAGTTGCCGACTGAAACATCAGGCCGTTATGAATTGCTGCGGAATGGAGAGCCAATCGGTTTCAATGATGCAATTTATAATGGGGATACTCTGGACATCCAATTCGCTCCTTCTGGGGAGAGTTGATGTGGCCGACATTTTCTTAGCTGTGACAAATCAAAAGGGCCGCCCTCCCGGGGCAGCCCTTTTGATCATTTTTCCTCTTCGACGGAAATATGGTTTTGATTCGTCACTTTGCTTTCACCGAAATTCTCGCTATTGTCATAGGCGACATCGCTGTTTTTAGTTGTGTTATCTTTTGCGGCATCTTTGTTCTTCTGTTTCATGCTCTCTTTATAGTCCTCTGATTCTTCACCTTCGGAAGAAGCTGTCCCATCATCCATCGGGATCGATGTCTTATTTGCCATCGACTTGACCTTATCCACAATTTGTCCTGACTGCTCTTGGATGGTCTTCGAAAGGTCCTCGGTCTTGTCTTTCGCTGCTGACGTCAATTCGGTCGCTTTGTCCTTGGCCGCAGATGACCAATCAGTCGCCTTGTCTTTTGCCGCCGATGTCAGTTCAATGCTCTTGTCCTTCAGCTGCGAAGCCTGCTCGGTAAAGTCCTCGCGCATTTCTTTTCCTGTTTTCGGAGCAAGGAACAGTGTTGCCGCTGCGCCGATCACGCCGCCGACAAGGGCTCCTAGAAGGAACGTTCCCGCTCCGGAGCTGTCGTCTTCGTCTTTATAGAAATTATCCGTGTTCGTGTGGTGCCCATAATTCACTGGCAAATGTGCAGGTTCGCCGAATGTGTTTTTGAACCCATTCTCCCCATAATACTGATGACTGCTGTGATCATCATTGTAGTTTTGTTTTTTGCCATTGTAGTCTGCCATTTCAATTCCTCCTTTATAGTCTGGTTCAGAAGTTCATTGGAAGCGGTCAGCTGGGCTTGGCAGCTGTTTTTGGCTTGGATCCGCCGCGTAGACTGTCCAGCCTGATGATTTTTGTGGCCGCCGCTCCTTCACTTTGTCGAAAAGATCCATTGCGACTGTTCCCCATTGGATGACCTGGGCCACTTTGTCGCTGTTTCTTTCCGCACTCACTGTAACGGACTCGGAAACCCTGCGAAGCGATCCGTTCAGGCCGCTTACTGATTCCCCGACACCTTTTACAGCATCTACGACCGTATTCAGGCGCTCCGATTTCTCTTGGATGTCTTCCGCCAGCTGATTTGTCTTATGCAGGAGCTCTGTCGTTTCAGTCGTGATGCCTTCAAGCTGCCCTCGCAGGCCTTCCATCGTCTCAGATACGCTTAGCATCGTCTTTTTCAATGAGCCGAGTGTCATGGCGAGGCTAACGCACAAAATCAAAAATGCGATTGCGGCCACAATCGCCGCTATATACAATAAAACCACCAAGGCGCTTCCTCCTCATATAAGTATTTTCTACCCTAACCATAGGGTGACTAAACGCAAGGCCCTTATACCCTATTCGACATATTTCCTCGATTCCCTTCAAAAAAGAAAATATATTTTATGTATGGAAAAAAAGACAGTCTTTTATGAAATTACTTGCTGTAAATCCTTCTAGAATTGAGCGAAAAAAAACAGCTGGAACCATAGAGGCTCAAGCTGTTTTCTGTTGCTCAATATATTGTTTATAGGCATCCAAAAACTTCTGGATATCCCCCGCTCCCATGAACAGATAGACAGCATCCCCATGTTTTTCAAGGGATTCGATCTTATCAAGCGTCAAATGCGCCGCGCCTGGAATCCTGTTGATGAGATCGGTGATCGTCAAAGAACCGTTTTTCTCCCGGGCAGAACCGAAGATATCGCAAAGATAGACTGAATCCGCATGGGATAAGCTTTCCGCGAATGTTTCAAGCAGTGCTGCTGTCCTTGTGAACGTATGCGGCTGGAATATCGCGACGATTTCGCGGTCCGGATATTTCTGTTTCGCCGATTGAAGCGTCGCCTTGATTTCCGTAGGATGATGTGCGTAGTCATCGATCAGCGTCTTGCCGCCCAGTTCATTGACAGTGAAGCGCCTCTTGACACCTTTGAATGTTGAAAGCCGTTCCTGAATGACCTCCACTGGGACATTTTCGTAATGGCAGAGCGCAATGACACCAAGTGCATTCAAAATTGCATGGTCGCCTGTAAGCGGAATGGTGAACGAATTGAAATACTCATTCCTCACATATACATCGAACGTCGAACCTGCCTGATTTTTTGTAATCTGTTTCGCGTAAAAGTCGTTCGTCTCATCAAAGCCATAAAAGACGACAGGCACATTAGCCGTGATTTGCTGAAGCTGATGGTCATCACCGCAAGCGATAATCGCTTTCCCGACTTGCATCGCCATTTCATTGAACGCATCCATGACATCCTCCAAGTTCTTGAAGTAGTCAGGATGATCAAAATCGATATTTGTCATGATCGCATAATCAGGCTTATAGGCCAGAAAATGCCGTTTATACTCGCATGCTTCAAAAACAAAGTATTTGCTGTCCTCGACCCCTTTGCCTGTTCCGTCTCCAATTAAGAACGAAGTGGGCGCGTGGCCGGACAATACATGGGAAAGAAGCCCTGTGGTCGACGTCTTGCCGTGAGATCCTGTCACGCCGACCGAAATGAACTGTTCCATATAGCGTCCGAGGAAATCATGATACCGGATGACGTCCAGGCCGATCTCTTTTGCTCGCAGCAATTCCGGATGGTCGTCCGGAAATGCGTTTCCTGCGATGACTGTCATGCCAGGAACTATATTCTCTTCGTCGAAAGGCAATATGGTTATCTTCCGCTCACGCAACGGGTCTTCTGTGAAAAAGTGTTTCTCCACGTCCGATCCCTGTACTTCATTTGATGAATCATGGAGAATCTGGGCTAGCGAGCTCATACCCGATCCTTTTATCCCCGTAAAATGAAACAATGTCATAATGCAACCTCCCGGGACCATCTCTGTTCCCACATTCTAAATAAGATAAGCGTAAATTTTATACAAGTAAAGTGACCACACCGATTATACCATGAAACAAGGCTGCCGGCTCCATCGTCTCATTACATTACGATTACGATTCGAAGAAGGGCTCACTCCCTCGGAATTGCTTACAGTTCGCCACGGGAAGGCGTCCCTGCATATTGTGCCAATTCCGCTTCAGTCACATAGACATCGCGAGGTTTGCTCCCTTTTTGCTCTGAAATGAAACCGAGCTTTTCCATCTTATCCATCAGTTTCGCTGCACGATTATAGCCGATGCCGAAATTACGCTGCAAGAGGGAAGTCGAAGCCCCTCCCTGATCAATGATAAACTTGCACACATCCTCGAAAAGCGGATCCGCGTCTTCCTCCATCTCCACCGCTCTGAGCAAGTCCTCCTGGCCGAATAAGTATTCTGGCTGTGCTTCGTTTTGAACATGTTCTATTATACGTTCAATTTCCTCATCCGTGACAAATGTCCCTTGCAGCCGAACAGGTGAAGACTGGCCGTTGCCGAGATACAGCATATCCCCCTTGCCAAGGAGCCGTTCAGCCCCTTGAGAGTCTATGATGGTCCGTGAATCCACTTGCGATGATACGGAGAACGCAATCCGGGTAGGCACATTCGCTTTGATCGTGCCTGTGATGACATCAACGGAAGGCCGCTGCGTTGCAATGATCAAATGGATGCCGCACGCTCTCGCTTTCTGCGTAATGCGGCTGATGGATACTTCCACATCTGCCGGAGCCATCATCATCAAGTCCGCAAGCTCATCGATCACAATCAAAAGATATGGCATTTTCAATGAGAAGCGCCTGCTCTCCATCGCCATTTCATTGTACCGCTCAATATTCCGCGCTCCGGCATGCGCAAACAGTTCGTAGCGGCGCTCCATCTCATCGACCGCCCATTTGAGCGCGGCCGTTGCTGCCTTCACGTCCGTGATAACGGGGCTCAGCAAATGAGGCACGCCATTGTATGGCGCAAGTTCCACCATTTTCGGGTCGATGAGCAAAAGCTTCACATCTGTCGGCGCCGACTTATATAACAGACTCGTCAAAATGGAATTGATACATACCGATTTTCCGGAACCTGTTGCGCCCGCAATCATTCCATGCGGCATCTTCCTAAGATCGAGTGTCATAGGTTCTCCAGTCAAACTGAGGCCAAGGACCGCCTCGAGGGGCGAATCGGACGATTGGAACTGTTCTGTCTCGATCACTTCTGAAATACGGACCGCCCGCATGGTCCGGTTTGGCACTTCAATGCCGATTGAGCTTGTGCCTGGTATCGGCGCCTGGATCCGGATATCTTCTGCTGCGAGCGCCAATTTCAAGTCATCCGTCAAATTCCGGATTTTGCTCACCTTTGTTCCATGGCCGACTGTCAGCTCAAACCGGGTGACCGTCGGACCCTGCACCGCCTCAATGACGTTAGCTTGGATCGAAAAATACGAAAGCGCCTCTTCCAATTTACCGGACTGCATTGCAAGCCACTCGGTATCTTCGATATGGGCCTCAGGCTGGACGAGGAGATCGAGGGACGGAAACGCATAGTACGGTTCATCTTCCAACTCTTCATAAGGTTCCTCTTCAAAAGATACGTCGCCGGACATAGCAGCTGGCTTGTTTTCTTCCTGGGTCCGGGTCTCTTTTTCAGCTTCCTGTTCCGGCCTGGGAGCTTCCTGTTCTTCAATTGGCGCGGATGCTTTTTTTGCCGGCATATACTCGAGATTCTCCATCATGCCCAGTTTCTGTTTATCCGATTTCAGCATCAGGACATTGAACGGAACAATCCGTTCTTTCCTCGCTGCTGCTGCAGGCGTTTCAAGTCCATCCTGGAGTGTTTCCCCAGTCTCCTGTTCATGGCTGGATGGTTGACCTGGCTGGCCGATCGGCAAGTCTTCGGCCTGCTGCATAGTGACATCCTCTGCTTCAGGCTCGCTGTCAGACGTAACTTCCTCTGTCAGCTGCACTGACTGTTCATCGACATCCTCCGCTATTCCGGAATATGGATCTTCGGGCTCGCTGGCCTCTTCCTCAAGCAGTTGTGCGGACTGGTCTTTCTCTTCTTCCGCCGTTTCAAATGATGGGTCTTCCGCCTGGAAGTCTTCTTCCTTTTCAACAGGCGATAGCACGGCCTCCTGCTCTGTTTGTGCTTCTGGATCGTCAACGAGCAATTCTGCAGCTTGACCGCCAGTTGCATTCGCGGCAGGCTCCGCTTCCGGTACATCCGGCATGCCCTGTTCTTCTTCGAAGCCGACTATCATCTCGTCAGGCTCAGTTGTCTCTTTTGCCTGTTCTTCGCTGGGCTCAGCGTTCATTTCCAGTTCAGAAAGCGCCGCTGCGGCTTCCTGCTCTGCTTCTGCTTGACCTAACGCTGCCTGATCAGGAACAGGAACTTCATGATCTGGCTCTATCATGTCATGTGGATATTCCCATGGCTGCTCATTGTCGGCTAGGTTTTCATCTGTGCTCGGAAATTTTGCACCAGTGTTTTGAATAGTCCACTCTACAGACTGCTGTTCTTCCTGGCGAATTCCACTTTCCGTATGTATCGGTTCACTTTCCTCTTGTTCCCTGGTGACAGCTGGCGGTGCCGGCGTTTTTTGTGGCGGCTTCCTGAAACCATAAACGGGAGACGGAACTTCAGTCGGCGAGAAAGGACGGCTCGGCCGGCCGATCTGCGGCTTCTTCTCTTCCTGCTGCTTCACATTCTTCGTTTTAAGGTTCGGCTGCTCCGGCTGCTTTTGATGCAGTACATGCTGCTGTGTTCCAGTCTCTGTCCGGTGCACTGTGACTTTCTCGCCGCGCCCCGGCCAGCGTTCGTTCTCATATAAGGGGGTCGGTTCGAAATCATCGTCAAATTCTGTCGTAAACGTTTCATTCTGCTCTCTGTCACGAGCCGCAGAATGGCCGCCTTCATCATCATCCCATCCATAAATTTCTGCATCAGTGATGATCGGGAATCGGAAAGAAGCCGGCCGTTTCGTATCCTGAGGTGAAAGTTCCTCATCGGCTGATTCTGTTATCTCTTCTTGCTCCGTCATGTCATAGAGTTCCATATTTTCATCTGTTTCTTTGAATCTGTTCATTATTTTTTTAATCCAACTCAATACCATCACTCTTTCTTAGACTATCATTTGATTTTAACAGGTTTCGCAATGCGAAATCAAACATCTGTCAAAAAAAGAAAGACCGTTTACATATTATGGCAGAGATTTCTTCATGAAAAAAGACGGAGGACGGCATATTCCGTCCTTCGTCTTTCCACTTGCATGCGGCTTATTGATTCGTAAATGGCTCTCCTGGGAGGGCAGTCTCTGAAAGGACTAAGATGCCTTTTTCTTCTGGCGCATTTGGCAATGCTAGTTCCTTTGCCGAGCAGATCATGCCAGAGGATTGCACTCCGCGAAGTTCCGCATCGCGTATAATCATTCCTGACGGCATGACAGCCCCTACTTTAGCGACAACCACTTTCTGGCCGGCCTCAACATTTGGAGCGCCGCAAACGATTTGAAGCATCTCACTTCCTACATCGACCTGGCAAATATTCAATTTATCAGCATTTGGATGTTTCTCTTTTGATACTACATGTCCAACTACGAATTTAGGGCTCAAGTCGATATCCAGGTCAATCTCGACGCCGTTTTTGTTGAATGCTTCCTTAACTTGGCTGACGAGCTTTTCTGTCACTTCAACTTGGCCATTCTCGTGAAGCTCGGCATACTGCGTAGCATTGAACAGGTTGAAACCTGCCAGCTCACCTGTCGATTCGTCTTTCAGCAATGTGAGATCGCCATATGTTTCAGCCGCAACGGAGTCAGGCTGATTCGGTGTCAATTGGACGAGCAGGACGTTGCCGACGCCTGCCTGATTGTAAAATGCGTTCATTTCTTTTTTCCTTCCTTTCGGGTAACCCGGTTCTTTGCCATGATGAAGATTGGCTCCAGTTTGCCATCCTCATATATGAATGATAAAGAAGTGACCGGCACTTTGCCGACTGTGAAAAATTGCATCGTCAGCTGCGCGAGCACATCATATCCAGTGTCGTTCTGAATATCTCCGATGATCAGGACGTCCTGGTGCGGAACAGAAACCGTCATATGTCCCTTCACCTTCGACTCCATCTCTTTCAGGAAAGAATTGTTCAGAATCCTGCTGGCGTCATAGCCGTCATTATTGTTGACGAAGTAATATGTATTGCCAGCCACTTCGTCCTTCTTATAATTTGTGCTCAGCGACCGCAGCTTAAAGAGGGCGGATTCATAGATTTCCTGTTCGGTCATGCCAATCGAGTCAAGCATGCTTTCGTCGATCAGCCGGTATGTCGTCCCGAGGTCAAGTGCATAATAGATTCGGGTTTCCGCCGTATGATCCTTCGTCACGAATCGGCTTCCCGCTTTCGATTCAAGCGGGAAGGATGTCGAACGGATGACAGGATAGATGGCGTTTTCCCCTTCCAGGAACCCCTCGTTCATCTCTTTTTCCATTGCTTTGAATGTCTCACCGATCGTATAGACAATCTCGTCAATGGCCGCTTCCTTCTTCTCCTCATACTTCGCCAATATTTCTGGCAGGGAGATATCAATCCCCCTTTTCAGGACGTTATGGTCCAGCCGAACTTTATCGGCCTTCCGGTCAAACTGCCATGTCAGATCTTCCGATGGCAGCCTTTCCTTTAAGATGTCCACCAACTGTGAAGATTTCAAGGGTACCTGCACTTCCTTTCTCTGCTTGCTTTTGTTATTCTTGCTCAACAGAACGGACAATCTCCATCATACTGGCCATATGCCCCGGGATATTCTTCTCTTTTGTAATCGTCGACATTTTGACGCCGCCGATGCTCGTGATCAATTCCACTTTTCCATCTCCCGCATCCAAGATGGAAGCGAAGCCGAAATCATCCTTGCCGGTGAACATCTCCTCTTTTACGATCTCCCCCTTCTCTTGGGATTTCATGAGATCATAAAAGAAGTGACTGTTTTTGCCTTCGTTCGGATTGATGAAGAGGATGAACGTCTCATCTTTTTTCGTCAAGATTATATTTTGGGGATCTGATGAATCCTCTACCACATATCCGACGGGCTTGTACAGTTTGATCCCTTCTATTTCTTCAGTCGCTTTCTTTCCTTTTTCCTCAAATGAACTGCGGGCAGCCGCCAGCCCATCATCGGCTTTCTCCTCGAGTGACTTGCCACAGCTGGCGAGCAGCAACATGGCAGCGGCCAGCAGGAATAAGAATCTCCATTTCGGGATCATTCTTCCTCCTCCAATCAATCTAGTTACGCATGGATTTCGCATACCCATTTTATAGTTGTTTATCTTCTGTTGCAAGCGAGCCTTCCTATTTACTCGCCTTTCGCATATTTCAGCTGTCCGATGAGCAGCTGCATAATATGTTCAAATAGTGCATCCCTTTTGACCGCATGCGCGGTGAACATTCCGATTGCGCCCTCGCTATGCCGGATTCCGCTCTCTTTGAAATATTCATCGACTACGACGCCGAGTTCCTTGCCATTCTGCAATTCCTTTGCAATTTCCCGGGGCAACGGTATTTGGGCGCCGCCTGCAGTGAATTCAGTCCCATCCGGCAAAGAGAGTGCTCCCCAGTTGCAGACATACATCTGCTCTCCGATGAATCGCACACCTCCTTCAAGGCCGATGCCAATTGCACCTTCCTTTAACTCCGCTGCACTTTTCGCGCGGTTCACCGCCCCTTGCATCGTCTCTTCATCTCCAAACGGCTGTGCGCTGACACCTGACGCCACCTTTGCCTCCTGCAGGCTGTATCCGGTAAAGTGAAGACCGAGCACATTACGGGCAGCTTTCACTTTCGCCTGGTTCGTTGTTCCGATGATAAACTCCATTTTCAGCAATCTCCTTCATGTGAAAGACCGTCCTTACAAAAGGACGGCCATGGATTTATTATACGTTCGCTTTGATTGTATCAACTGTTGTCTGATCGCAAGCTTTCACAAGTTTGACGAGCAATTCCTTCGCTGCCGCGTAATCATCTGTATGGATGATTGACGCAGATGTATGGATATATCTCGAGCAGATGCCGATGACCGCGCTCGGCACGCCTTCGTTTGATACATGGACTTGCCCCGCGTCTGTGCCGCCTTGGGAAATGAAGTACTGGTACGGAATATTATTGGATTCCGCAGTATCGAGAATGAATTCACGCATGCCGCGGTGTGTGACCATCGTCCGGTCAAAGATCCGCAGCAATGTTCCTTTGCCGAGCTGGCCGAATTCATTTTTATTGCCCGAAGCGTCGTTTGCCGGGCTTGCATCGAGTGCGAAGAAGAGATCCGGGTTGATCATTCGGGCAGCCGCCTGGGCGCCGCGAAGACCGACTTCCTCCATGACATTCGCCCCTGAGTATAAAGTGTTCGGCAATTTATCTCCGTGCACTTCTTTCAATAATTCGATAGAAAGGCCGCAGCCGTACCGGTTATCCCAAGCTTTCGCCATGATCTTCTTGTCATTCGCCATCGGTGTGAACGGGCAGATCGGGACAATCTGCTGGCCAGGGCGGATTCCGATCCGCTTTGCGTCTTCCTTGTCATCCGCACCGATATCGATCAGCATGTTTTTGACATCCATCGGCTTGTTACGGACTTCATCGCTTAACAGATGAGGCGGAATGGAGCCGATCACTCCAACAACAGGGCCTTCATCCGTAATGATCTGCACCCGCTGCGCGAGGAGCACTTGGCTCCACCAGCCACCGAGCGGCTGGAAGCGGATCATGCCGTTATCAGTAATCGCTGTTACCATGAAGCCGACTTCATCCATATGGCCGGCTACCATGATGCGCGGTCCGTCTTCCGGACCTTTACGGACACCGAAGATGCCGCCAAGATTATCCTGGATCACTTCATCGGAATACTTCTCCAGCTCGCTTTTCATATACTTGCGGACGAAATGCTCATTGCCCGGCGCACCCGGCAGTTCCGTCAATGTTTTGAACATCGTGAGTGTCTCTTTCTCCATTACGCGAATCCTCCAAATCTTTATGTACTACTTCCATTGTAGACGAAACGGGGCGAACTTTCCATCAGAATAGTTAGGAACCCGAAATTATTTTCCCCTTCATAACCTTCGCCTTTGTGAAAACATAAAAAAGCAACCGACGGGAATCTCCCGCCGGTATATCAGCTCATCCTTTGTACCCTGTGTTCGCACGGATGCTGACTTCCGCATATTTGCGCATGTCCGCTTTCTGTTTGGAGAGCACCGTTCCAAGGATACCGCCAAGGAAGCCGAGCGGCACGGAGACGATTGCCGGATTTGTGAGCGGGAATAGCGCTTCCCCTACAAAGATGGCTTGTCCCGCTTCGGGTGCAAATACATTCGGGCTGACGGCGACCAGAATAAGGGCCGATAAAAGGCCGAAAGCCATCGCAGTCATGGCGCCTGTCGTATTGAAGCGTTTCCAATATATCGTGTATAAAATCACTGGCAAGTTCGCGCTGGCTGCGATACAGAATGCGAGTGAGACGAGGAAAGCAACGTTCATCGTTTGAGCAAACAGAGCGAGCACAATGGAAAAGACCGATACGAATAAAGAAGCGTAGCGGGCCGCGAGCATCTGTTCACGATCGCTCACTTTCCCTTTCTTGATGATTTGCCCATAAATGTCATGCGCGAATGCAGAAGCGCCTGTCAAAACAAGGCCAGCGACAACCGCCAAAATTGTGGCGAACGCAACTGCTGAGACGAATGACATCAGAATATCACCGCCGAGAGCGCCTGCCAGAAGCGGGGCGGCCATGTTCCCGGCCGGGTTCGCAGCTTTGATCGTATCAAATCCGACAAACGCTGCAGCACCAAAGCCAAGAAACACGGTCAGCACATAGAAAATACCGACAATCCAAGTTGCGATGACGACAGAACTTCTTGCCGTCTTTGCGTCTTTTACCGTGAAGAAGCGCATGAGGATATGCGGCAATCCTGCTGTCCCGAGAACTAGGGCGAGCATGAGTGATATCGTATCCAGCGGCACGGTATATTTAAGCCCCGGTTCCAGATAAGCTTCCCCATGGACCGTCGCCGTCTTCACTTCTGAGAACATTTGAGCAAGACTGAAGTCGAATTTCGCAAATACAAGAAAAGCGATAATGACTGTCCCTAACATGAGCAATACAGCCTTGACGATCTGCACCCAGCTCGTCGCCGTCATCCCGCCGAACAGAACATAGATCGTCATCATGACGCCGACAATCAGAACAGCGATCCAGTACTTGATGCCGAACAGCAGCTGTATGAGCGCTCCCGCTCCGACGAGCTGCGCAATCATATAGAAGATGACGATTGTGATCGTGCTGATCGCCGCCATTCCTCTGACTTTCTTCGCGTCAAACCTCGCATGGATCATATCGGCGAGCGTGTATTTCCCAAGATTCCGGAGCGGCTCCGCAACGAGGAACATGACGACAAGGTACGCAATCAGGAATCCGATGCTATAGAAAAAGCCGTCGAATCCGAAGAGAGCGATCATCCCGGCGATACCGAGAAACGATGCTGCGGATAGATAGTCACCCGCAATGGCAAGTCCATTCTGCCAGCCAGTCAGGCCGCCGCCCGCCGTGTAGAAATCGCCTGTCGTCTGCGTCCGCTTCGCAGCGAAGTACGTAATGAATAAGGTCGCAATCACGATTAGTAAAAACAGAATGACCACCGTAGCATTCATTTGGCCGCCCCCCTGTCCTTCTGAATCGTTTCTAGGATTTCATCGGCATCCCGGTCAAACGACGCCGACTTTTTGACATAGACCGTACATAAAACCCAGGCGACGACAAATTGTGCTGTCGCATACACCCAAGCCCAAGAGATATCCCCATATACCTTCTTGTTCAAGACCGTTGAATAGGAAGTTAAAATTGGCAACATGAAATAAAACAGCAGGAAAAAGATTGTCATCGGAATGATGAACCGCTTTTTCCGCCTAAGCATCCCTTGATATTGCTCCGTCGCCACAATCCCCTCGTAGTCAACTCCCCCATTGGCTGCGAGCGGTTTCGCTCCCTTTCGTTTCCCCTGTTTCACGCCATGTTTTACAGCGGTTCCTGCTTTCATAATACTGCCCCCTTTTGCCAATAAAATATGAATACGAACAAAATACTACACTATTAATTCCGACAATAAAACACTAAATCTTTTAAATTTGAAGAAATGATAGTTTAGTCCCTTTTTTCGAAATCCAGGCATCGGGAAAAGTTCATGCAAACCTGGAGTCCACATGGGCATGGCAACAAAAAAGGACGAGAGACACCAATTGGAACTTCATATACATCTCAGTGCGACAATCTCATGAATTATGTTACACTTGTAAGGAAACCGACCAGGGGGGTATGTATGATGAAAATGAAGGAATTCCTAGCCGGCGTGGCAACCGGGGTGGCTGCAGGCATTGTTGTGAATCAGGCAATGGAACGCATGGAGCTGAAAACTCCGGCAGAAGATGTGCTGGGCAATGTGAAAAGCGCCTTTAAGAAAGAGGGGCCGATCGACGGATCATGGATTGTCATGAAACCCGAACCGTTCAGCAATGGGGCCATTTCGATGGAAGTATACCGGGGCGGCATCTCCCGCATCAAAAACGGTACTTTGGAACAATATGAGTTTGCTGCAGATTCCAAGACTGGCACTGTTGTAGAATTGATTAAAAAATAATAAAACCGTCATGCCCCGGATATTCCCTCCGATTGGCATGACGGTTTTTTCTTATTCCTGTGCAGTCCGTGCAAGAGACTCCACGACTTTTTTGCCGGTTTCGTCGAATTTCACCATCCGGTACACGGCATCATGATAGAAGATGAATTTATAGCCCCCCGGCAGCGCCTCTTTCATCAGCCGCTCTTTTGCGAAAATGGATGCCATTGGATAATCATCATAGGCAAGCACCCAGAGAGGATTGCTGTGTGCGTGGGTCGGCATGATATCCCCCATATGGATGACCGTTTCCCCGTTTTGCGTGAGACGGATGATGCTATGTCCGTCGCTGTGGCCGCCTGTATGCTCCATTTCGATTCCCGGCATGATCTCAATCCGGTCACTGAATGTCTTCACTTGGTCCTGGATCGGCTCCCAGTTCTCTTTCCAGTACGTATTCGCGGACCGGATATTCGGATTCCGCATTTCATCCCACTCAATCTGCGACACGTAGATGTCCGCATCCGGGAAGAGAGAGACCAGCTTGCCGTCCTCCCAGCCTGTCAAGCCGGCCGCATGATCGTTATGCAGATGCGTCATCAGGATGATGTCGATATCGTTCGACGTAAGACCAAGCTCCTCCAGGCTCTCCTGGACTCTCGATTCAGCTCGAACACCGAGATTCCTTTTCTTTTTCTCATCCAATTTTCCTTTGCCAATACCCGAATCAATCAATATGTTTTTCCCCTTATATTGAAGAAGGATCGGGTCGGTGCGCAGTTCGATAAGGTTGTCATTATCGCACGCATACCGTTTTGACCAGAGGACTTTCGGCACAACACCGAACATTGTCCCGCCATCCAAGAAATTGACGCCGCCATCAAGCCAAGTAAGTTTCATATCGTGAAATGTGTATGTATCCATACAAACGTCCCCCTTCGGTTAATCGTTTTCGTAACGCGCCTCCAGCCGGTAAATCGGCTGCCCTTTCGCAGAAAACTTCTCTTCATATTCCGTCATGATATTGCCCGCGGGATCATCCGCATGAAGATCAAGCGACACATCCAGCAAGCGCATGCCATAATCCGTCAAGGAGATAAGCGAGAACTCGAACAGCTTTCGGTTATCCGTCTTGAAATGGATTTCGCCGCCCTGCTTCAGCACATGTTCGTATTTTTGAAGGAAGGATTCATGGGTCAGCCTTCTTTTCGCGTGCTTTGATTTCGGCCAAGGATCTGAGAAATTCAGATAAACCCTGTCCACTTGCCCGTCTCCGAATAATTCCTCGAGGTTTGCTCCATTTGCGCGAAGCAGCCTGAGATTCGAAGGCTTGTCCTTCTCGATCGCCTTCTCAAGCGCCGATACGATCACGCTGTCGAAATGCTCGATCCCGATGTAATTGATGTCAGGGTTCGCAAGTGCCATCCCGATGACAAACTGCCCTTTACCTGTTCCGACTTCCACATGGACCGGATGATCATTCCCAAATTCCTGTTTCCAATCAATTTCTTTCGCCCGATCTTCGGTGATCAGGATGTCCTCATGTTCTGCCATGAAGTCTTTTGCCCATGGTTTATTGCGTAACCGCATGTTCATCTACACTCATTTCTATTTAGTCTTCTGTCTTCTCTTCATCGTCAGCAGCTTGCTCGAATGATTCGAACAGGCGGCTCATCGCAGTCGTCTGCCCGACATCGAGAATCGCCTGTGCCGCTTTGAATTGATCACGCTTCATCGGGGATGTCGATTGCGCAAAATTGTTGAACCACTCACGATATGAGCGCCTGTCGATGACTCGGATATCGTAAGGCGTTCCCGGATAGTCGATATACCCGTTACGCGAAATGATCATTTTGCGGATCGGGAATTCGATGCCTCTTTGCGCAAACAGCCCCGACACAATCCGCTCCATCCGGTTCAGCGCAAGAACGGGATTCAGGACTTTCGATTCCTTCTCTCCGTACCGCTTCGTCCAGAAACGGTCGCTTCCCCCTTCATACGCCGCGGCATCCTGCCCTTCGACCACTGTGATGCATATGCAGGCAAGCGGCGTAAGCAGCAGAATATCGAGTTCGACCGGCGCTTTTTTCACCTTCAGGATCGGATAATAAAACAGCAGATAGCTGTCCGGAAGCTTCAGAGTCATTTCACGAAGCAATGAATCCCTAAGGAACTTTCCATCCACTCTCGATTTCTCCAGCATGGTGGAACTCGCCCACTTCATCTGAAAATGAAAGAGCTGGTCCACATACAGCTGCCGCAAATGGTCCAGGTCACGAGGCCGCGCGATGATATTCGGTTTAAAATCAAATTCCTCTTCCGCCGGTTCCGCGGCGGCCGCTGCCTCTGCATCACTTTCATTTTCCGTTCTTCTGCCAAACAGCCGGAGGAATGGAGAGAACCATTTCTCCTCCTCTGGCCGTTCCTCTTCCGGATGCTCCTCGGGCGCGGGTGCCAGCGACAATTCCGCCCCCGACTCCCATAAATATCTCATACGCTCCCATTGTGATTTCTTCAATCGGATGAACTGCGTCGGATAGCGCGATAAATCATTCTCATACCGAGAAATATAATCAAGCAGCTTCACAAGCTGCGCCATGGCAATCCCCCCGCTTCGATTACTCGCTCGCCGGCTCAGGAATTCTCCGGCTGAATGCGTCCTGCAGCTTCCTCGTCAATTCACCTGGCTTTCCTTCGCCGATCTTATGGTCATTGATCGAAATGACAGGTGTCACTTCTGCTGTTGTGGATGTGATGAAACACTCATCCATCGCAAGCGCTTCAATTGGCGTAAACCATGTTTCCACGGCCTGGATACCCAATTCCTCGCAAAGCTCAAGCACAACGCGTCGCGTAATACCGTTCAGGATCAAATTCGTCGCCGGGTGGGTATAGACGATTCCGTCTTTGATTCCGAAGAAGTTGGAAGACGATCCTTCCATCACGATGCCATCCCGGACGAAGAGCGCCTCCGCGCATCCTGCCTCGAACGCCTCCTGTTTCGCGAGGACATTGCCGAGCAGATTCAAGCTTTTGATGTCGCAGCGGAGCCAGCGCATATCATCGACGATCTTCACGGAAATCCCTTGCTCGATGTTTTTCAGCGGGCGGGGATTCTCAATCGCGTATGCCGTGATGACCGGGCTGACGTCAGAAGCTGGAAACTGATGCACACGCGGTGCCGATCCCCGGGTCGCCTGGATATATATATGGCCGGTGTCAATCTGATTATCCCGCACCAAGCGTTCTGCAACCTCGATCAATTGCTCTTTCGTATACGGCAAATCGATCTTGATCTTCTCTGCACTTTCAAAAAGGCGTGTGAAGTGCTCGCCTGCAGTGAACAGTTCGCCGCCATACACTTTCACCACCTCGTAGACGCCGTCCCCGAAATAGTAACCGCGGTCATCGATGGACAGCTTGAAGCCGTCCGCATCTGTATACTTGCCATCCACAAAATAAATCATTACTCGTTCTCCTTCCCTGCCAGCCTGCTGATTGCATCCGCATAGATGGCAGCTGCCTTCACTGCATCTTCTATATATACATATTCATCCGCCTGGTGCGCGACATCTTCCCTGCCAGGGAACAGCATGCCGAAAGCGACGCCTTTCTCAAGAACCCGGGCATATGTTCCTCCGCCGATCGCAAGCAATTCGGCCTCCTCGCCCGTATGGTCCGTATAGACAGCCTGGAGTGTCTTGATGAACGGATCTTCTGCATCGACATGGTGAGGAGCGGAGTTGGAGTGCACCTCCACCGCAAAACGTGAGCCTTCAAGTTTCCCCTCGCACATCTTCAATTTCTCATCAAACGGATAGGTGACTGAGTAACGCATGCTGACAGTGATAGCACCCCCGTGCTCCTCATCGAAAGTGACGATTCCAGCGTTCAATGTCGTATCGCCTGAAATCTCGTCCGTATAAGCGAGGTCCAAATGTCGCCCCCTGGATTCATTCCCGAATGCATCTACAAGAAAATCGGTAAAGTCTTTCGAAGAGCCCGGTTCCAGAATGCCATTCAGGAAAGCGCCAAGCAGGATTGCTGCATTCACGCCTTGATCCGGTTCCATTGCGTGTGCTGATTTCCCGTGCATCGTGATAACAGTATGGCCATCCATTTCTTTGAGTTCGCCAATGGCCGCATTATTTTTGAGATATTCTTCGAATTGGCCCCGGATCTCATCAGGCTTGCGGGAAAAGGACGCTTCCGCAAAATCAGGCACCATGTTCGTCCTGCTTCCGGCATGGAATTTCATCAGCTGCCCGTCTTTAGTGAATGGACGCTGACGGAAAACAATCTCTGCGATGCCTTTCTCTGCATTGATGATCGGGAAGTCGGCATCAGGGGCAAATCCGATAGTCGGCATCTCTTCGGTTTCAAAATACCGGTCCATGCAGCGGAAACCGCTCTCCTCATCAGCTCCGATGATCAGCCGGACGCGCTTCGCAAGAGCGATGCCCGAATCCTTCACCATCCGCATAGCATGCCATGCAGCCATCGTCGGGCCCTTATCGTCGATTGAACCGCGGCCGAACAGTTTCCCATCTTCTACGGTTCCATCGAATGGTCCATGCACCCAATTGCTTCCGGCTGGAACAACATCGACGTGGCAAAGGATCCCAAGCAGATCTTCCCCTTCTCCCATCTCAATATGTCCCGCTTTGTTATCGATATTTTTCACAGTGAACCCGGCGCGTCTCCCTTGCTCCAGCATCCAGTCCAGAGCACGCTTCGGTCCTGGACCGAACGGAGCCTCTTCTGTCGCTGAATCCTCATCTAAGACAGAGGGAATTGCAACCAGTTCCTGCAAATCCGCTACAAGCTGTTCTTCCCGCTTTTTTGCTTCCTGTTTCCAATCCATCAAAAAAAGCACCTTCTTTCAATAATCCCTACGGCTCGCGCAAGGTCGAATGAGCACGTATCAGTTATAACTATTTTCACACGACCGGCAAAGAAAATAAAGAAAAACAGAGGGGACCCCCCGTAAGATTTAAGGAAACCAGCTGAAACCATGATGCTTCCTGACTTCTGCCGGCTGTGTATGCATTTATTTTTAGGCAGGCACATAAAATCCATTAAATTCATGCACAATTAACAAAAATGGAGTATAATTATATTGTCAGAACATTACTCTGTCAGCTTCACGTTCGAAAGGAGTGCAAGGTCAGGAAAGATTTCACGAAACGAAAGGTAACATTCAAGCGTCACATGCCCATTGTTTTTGGAAAATGATGATGAAGGAGTGGTCCCCAAGTTGAATCCTGCAACTGATCGTATGCTTACCCGCGTTAAAGACGTCTATCTATACATTCTTGACAAAGGTACAGTAACTACAGAAAGTGTAGTCGAGGCCTTCGGTATCACGAACCGGACAGCACAGCGCGATTTGAATGTCCTCGAGTACAATGATTTGATTACCAGCCCGGCACGCGGAAAATGGACAACAACTGAGAAGAAAGTGAAATTGCCTTCATGACTTTGCATCCATAATCGAAAAAGAAGGACTGAACGGCAGCGCCGCTCAGCCCTTTTTTCATTTCCCGCCTATCAGCAGATCCAGTTCATCCTCTGTCACTTCACGATATTCCCCGAGTGCCAGCGACGCATCGAGCGCAAGTCCGCCCATGGACATTCTCTTTAAATAGACGACTCGCTTGCCCACAGCTTCGAACATCCGCTTCACCTGATGGAACTTCCCTTCTGTGATGGTCAATTCGATTTCTGACAGTTCCCCGGATTCCAGGATTACGAGATGGCCCGGTTTCGCTTCATAACCATCTTCGAGCGTAACGCCTTGCGCAAACTTCGCAACATCCTCCTCCGTCACCAGTCCGTCCACTTTCGCGTAATACGTTTTCGGCACTTCCTTTTTCGGCGACAGGATATTATGCGCAAGCTTCCCGTCGTTCGTAATGAGCAACATCCCTTCCGTGTCCTTATCGAGCCGGCCGACCGGGAACGGTTCGAAATGGCGGTCTTCCGGTTCCAGCAAGTCGATCACTGTCCTGTCACGGTTGTCTTCTGTGGCTGATACGACGCCAGGCGGTTTGTTCATCATCAGGTAGATGAACTCCCGATATTCCACCGTCTCGCCAAGAATCGTCACTTCATCCTTCCCGGTGTCAACGTGGAGTGCCGGATCTTTCACGGGGTCCCCGTTCACCTTGACAGCTCCGTTCTTCAGGAGCTTTTTCACTTCTTTCCGCGAGCCGTAGCCCATGTTTGCAAGCATTTTATCAAGCCGCATTTCAATCACCTTCCAAAGCCAAGTTTTTTCGTGATCCTCGCAAGCCGGTCACCGAACAGTTTCTGCGCAAGCCCTGTCTTGAGCGACAGGAGGCCGTATATGGCGGCCCCTACACCCCCGCAGATCAGGACATACAGCAACGCTTGCATTTTATTGCCTGCCGGGCTGATGGCAGTGAGCCCTTTCAATGTCGCAAAGACAGCAACAAACATGATCAAATTAAAAATGCCAATCAAGATCAAACGGCGTGTGACCATATTCGACTTGTAGTTCAGCTGTTTGCGGATGATATAAATATTGATGGCTACCGCGACGGCATAGCCGATTGCAGTTGCCGCAATGGCCCCATTCGTTTCGAACAATTTGATCAGAGGGATATTGATGATCATCTTGATGAGCAGTCCGAGCAGAGAGGTAAAAATGATCCACTTGTGCCGGTCGATCCCTTGCAGGATGGCCGCCGTTACGGAATATAAGCCGAACAGGATGGCGACTGGTGCGTAGCTGAACAAAACCGCTGCTCCCGCCGCATCTTTTTCATATAGGAACTGATAGGACTCGCTCGAGAGGGTCATCAGTCCGATCACCATCGGAACCGTCAGGAACAGCATGATCTGGAAGGTCTGGTCGAGTGACCGGTTGATGCCCTTCTGATCGTCTTTCGTAAAGTAATTCGTGATCACCGGAACGAGCGCCATCGAGAATCCTGTGGCCACCATGACCGGAATCATGACAATCTTATGGGTAGTGAAGTTGAGCATTGCCAGATAATCATCGGAAACGGCATCCAGTCCGATCGAATACATCGCTTTATTGAACGTCAGCATGTCCACAAACTGATAGAGGGGATTGATGACCCCGACAAGCACGAACGGAATTGTATAGCCGATGACTTCCCTGTACATGTCGAAGAAAGAGATGGCACTCGCCTGCTCGCCCGTTTCATATAGTTGATTGAATTCGGGTTTATATTTGCGCCAATACAGCACAAGCACGACGAGTCCCGCGAGAGCGCCGATAAAGGCGGCAAACACGGCGAAATTCACTGCCGTCCTTGGAGAAAGCCCGAGGACATTGACGACGAGGAAACCGCCGATCAAGACAACCCCAATCCTGACGATCTGTTCAACAAGTTGGGATACCGAGGTCGGCTCGAACTTCTGGTACCCTTGGAAAAATCCTCGGGTGATGCTCATGAGCGGAACGGCCAGTAGTGCGTAGCTGACCCATTTGATGACAGTCGTGACTTCTTCCACTGTGTAATTTTGGCCTTTCGATGCGATGACAATCCGTGCAATCGGCTCAGCCAGGAAGAACAGGACGAGGAACGAAAGGAAGCCGGACACCGCCATGACGAACATGCCTGACTTCATCAGTTTACGCCCGGTCGCAAAGTCGCCGGCTGCGTTATATTTCGATACAAATTTGGAAATGGCAAGAGGCGCACCGGAAATCGCTACGGCGAGCGCCAGGTTATATGGTATGTATGCATATTGATAAAGGCCGATATTCTCTTTGCCGATAATTGCGTAAAACGGAATGACATAAAATAGGCCGAGCGCTTTTGACAGGAACAGTCCAATTGTTAATATGGCAGTTCCTTTGACTAAGTTAGACATAGTTGATTCCTTTCATTCTCTCGCATGCCGCATGGCGGCGAAGCGCTGAAGTTGATCAGCCCTCCGGCTTTCAAGTCACCCGGGAGGCAAAATTACGCTATCTTACAGTTTACCCCCGGCTGCTTATTTTCACAATGAAAAACTCGCGGCTAGAAAGTTGTAAATGAAGTATTAAGTTATTTTCAACCTCAATTTTATTATCATCTATCCGGATTTCCGCTTCAGGAGGACGCTTTCCGCGGGCACGGCTTCAGAAGCTTCCCTCGCTACGCTCAGTCCAGGGTCTTCAGCTCGTGCTCTTCCCGCAGGAGTCGCCGCCTTCCGCTGCAATCCTAACATGTCTTTTCATTGAATAAATTTCAACCAGTAGCCCCGTTAAGATATACATTAAAAATAATCCCCTCTTTTGTACCTGTGACCAAATAGCTCCCTCATGTATAATGGAGGAAAAACGGAAAGTGTGGTTCTACCTATGTATGACGTCATAGTCATCGGCGGGGGTCCCTCCGGCCTGATGGCGTCGATTGCGGCTGCCGAGGGCGGAAGAAAAGTCCTGCTGCTGGATAAAGGAAAAAAACTTGGCCATAAATTATCGATTTCCGGCGGAGGGCGGTGCAATGTGACTAACCGCCTCCCTGCCGAGGAGATCATCAAACATATTCCAGGAAACGGACGCTTCCTCTATGGCCCGTTTTCCGTCTTCAGCAATCTTGATATCATCCGGTTTTTTGAAGGCCTCGGCGTTCCTCTGAAAGAGGAGGATCACGGCAGGATGTTCCCGGTATCCAATAAGGCGAAGGATGTCGTGAATGCGCTGCTTGCCGAGCTGGACCGGCTGCATGTCGAGATCCGTCTTGAGACTCGTGTGAAAAAGCTGCTGATGGATGAAGAGCAAATGCGCGGCGTCCGGCTTGATTCCGGTGAAGAAATACGGTCCCACGCAGTTGTCGTAGCAGTCGGAGGCAAGGCAGTTCCGCAAACCGGCTCGACCGGCGACGGCTATCCATGGGCGGAGCGGGCCGGCCATACGGTGACGGAACTGTTTCCGACCGAAGTGCCTCTGCTTTCTTCGGATCGGTTCATCAAATCATCCGAACTGCAAGGGCTGGCACTTCGCGACGTCGCGGTGTCCGTCCTGAATGCGAAAGGCAAGCCGCTGGTCACGCATCAGATGGATATGCTATTCACCCACTTCGGACTGAGCGGCCCTGCTATTTTGCGCTGCAGCCAATATGCCGTGAAAGAGATGAAGAAAAACGGCGGCAAGCCTGTGGAGGTACGGATCGATTCGATGCCGGACGCCAATGAAGAGCAAGTGCTCGCCCGCCTCCAAGCCATTTTGAAAGAAGATCCGAAAAAGTCGCTGAAAAACGCGTTCAAAGGGCTTGTCCCCGAGCGGTGGCTCCTTTTCCTGTTCGATCAGGCGGACATCGACAGCGCCGAAACAGGTGCGCGGGTTACGGGAGACCGGCTGCGGAATTTCGCACATCTGCTGAAGTCATTCATCGTCAATGTGAATGGCACGCAGCCGATGGAAAAAGCGTTTGTAACGGGCGGCGGCGTCTCCGTGAAAGAGATCGAGCCGAAGACGATGGCATCGAAGAAAAAAGCCGGCCTGTATTTCTGCGGAGAAATCCTCGATATCCACGGCTACACAGGCGGCTACAATATCACTTCAGCGCTCGTCACAGGCAGGATTGCGGGGATGAATGCGGGACTGTTTGCTGAAAACGATTGAGAAGGCTAAGCCGGGCCCTGCTTGCTGCTTCGCGTACATTTTGTATGCGGCGGCCGGCGGGTTCCCGGTTTTTTTATGCGCGTTTGTTGTCTGCGCCAAATTTATGCCGTTTTAGCCAGCCCCTTACCGAGCTGCGCACAAAAGCTCCGCCGCATACTTGAATCCTGCACGTGGATTGCTTCGAAAAACAGGCGGGTTGCTTACTTCCGCGGGCTGGTTGCTTCGATTTCGCTGTTGATTGCTCCGAAAGTCAAGAGCATTGCTTACAATCAGCTGTCAGTTGCTTCGAAACGCATGCCGATTGCTTGTTACTGCACTCACGATCAGACCACAAAAAAACCGCATGCCGGGAGAATGTTTCCCCGCATGCGGTTTTTGCAGCCGATCAATCGGCAGCGACAATATTTACAAGTCTTCCAGGAATCGCAATGATTTTCTTCAATTCCTTTCCGTCTGTCCATTGTTTCACGTCGGAATCCGCAAGCGCCGCCTGCTCCAGATCTTCCTTGGAAATATCTTTCGGCACATTGATTTTCGCACGGATCTTACCGTTGATTTGAACGGCAATTTCGACAGTGTCGTCGGTCAATTTCGATTCGTCATATGTCGGCCAAGCGGCATATGTAATGGAATCCGTATGGCCGAGTTTCTCCCATAGTTCTTCCGCGAAATGCGGAGTGATCGGAGAAATCATCGTGACGAAGCCTTCGACGTATTCTTTTGGAATCGAGTCCGCTTTGTATGCTTCATTGATGAAGACCATCATTTGCGAGATGGCGGTGTTGTTATGCATCGCCTCATAGTCTTCCGTCACTTTCTTCACGGTCTGGTTATAAACCTTTTCAAGCGGCCCGCCTGTTTCGTCTGTAATGATCTTGCTGAGCGTTCCGTCTTCATTCACAAGGAGGCGCCAAATCCGGTCCAGGAAGCGGCGTGCGCCATCGAGGCCATTTGTCGACCATGCTTTCGATGCGTCGAGCGGCCCCATGAACATTTCGTACAGACGCAGGGAGTCCGCGCCGTGCGAATGGACGATATCGTCAGGATTGACGACATTTCCTTTCGATTTGGACATCTTCTCATTGCCCTCTCCGAGGATCATCCCTTGGTTGAACAGCTTCTGGAATGGCTCTTTCGTCTTCACGACACCGACGTCATAGAGGACTTTGTGCCAGAAACGGGCATACAGCAAGTGGAGCACCGCGTGTTCTGCACCGCCGACATAAATGTCGACTGGAAGCCAGCGTTCCGCTAGTTCCGGATCGACAAGCATTTCGTCATTCTTCGGATCGATATAGCGGAGGTAGTACCAGCAGCTGCCCGCCCATTGCGGCATCGTATTCGTCTCGCGGCGGCCTTTCATTCCTGTTTCAGGGTCGACGACGTTCACCCATTCCTCGATATTCGCAAGCGGCGATTCACCAGTTCCGCTCGGCTTGATGTTCGATGTCTTCGGCAGCATGAGCGGCAATTCTGACTCATCGACCGTCGTCATCGATCCGTCTTCCCAGTGGATGATCGGAATCGGCTCGCCCCAATAGCGCTGGCGGGAGAACAGCCAGTCACGGAGACGGTAGGTGATTTTCCGTTCGCCTTTGCCCTTTTCTTCGAACCATTCGATCGCTTTGCTGATCGCTTCCTCTTTATCCAATCCGTCCAGGAAGCCCGAATTGATGTGCTTGCCGTCACCGGTATAAGCCTCTTTCGAGATGTCGCCGCCTTCTACTACTTCGACAATCGGCAAATCGAAAGTCTTCGCGAATTCATAATCACGCTCATCATGCGCCGGCACCGCCATGATGGCGCCTGTGCCATAGGAAGCGAGGACGTAGTCGGCAATCCAGATCGGCATTTTCTCGCCGCTTGCCGGATTGATTGCATAGGCGCCGGTGAAAACGCCTGTTTTCTCCTTCGCAAGGTCCGTCCGTTCAAGATCGCTCTTTGATTTCACTTTATCGAGATATGCTGCGACTGCACTCTTCTGCTCTTCTGTCGTAATCTGCTCGACCAGTTTATGCTCAGGCGCCAGCACCGCGTAGGTCGCCCCGAAAATCGTGTCCGGTCTCGTTGTAAATACTTCGAATGAAACCCCTTTGCCGTCGACATCGAATGTCAGTTGCGCGCCTTCCGAACGGCCGATCCAGTTCCGCTGCATGTCTTTCAGGCTGTCAGGCCAATCAAGGTCGTCTAGATCCTCAAGCAGGCGGTCCGCATATTCCGTAATTTTCAGCACCCACTGGCGCATCGGACGGCGCTCGACCGGATGGCCGCCGCGCTCCGATTTTCCGTCGATGACTTCTTCGTTCGCAAGCACCGTGCCGAGAGCCGGGCACCAGTTGACAGGCACTTCGTCAACATAAGCGAGGCCGCGGTTATAAAGCTGGATGAAGATCCATTGCGTCCATTTGTAGTAAGCAGGATCTGTCGTATTGATCTCGCGGTCCCAGTCGTATGAGAAGCCGAGCTCATTCATCTGGCGCTTGAACGTAGCAATATTTTTCGCCGTGAATTCAGCCGGGTCATTTCCTGTATCAAGAGCGTACTGCTCAGCAGGAAGTCCGAACGCATCCCAGCCCATCGGATGAAGTACATTGTATCCCTGTTTACGCTTGAACTGGCTTAGGATATCCGTCGCGATATAGCCGAGCGGATGTCCGACGTGAAGGCCGGCGCCGGATGGATATGGGAACATATCTAGCGCGTAGAATTTCGGCTTCGACGGATCATTCACCGTCTTGAAAGTCTTATGGTCATTCCAGTATTGCTGCCATTTCTTTTCGATCTGCAAGTGATTGTAGCTCATCGTGCATTCATTCCTTCCATCATTTATTCCGGACAGCTCCGGAAACAGTGCGGGAACATAAAAAAACTCCCGTCCCTTATGCCATCATAAGGGACGAGAGTCGTATATGCTCCCGCGGTGCCACCCACATTGGCGGATTGCTCCGCCCACTCGCTCTGTAACGCCAGAGTGGCGGCACCGGTTACTGTCAGTTCACCCGTGCAGGCTCGGAGGCGAGTTCATCGTCGAATCGTACAGGCTTGCACCGGCCGCCTGCTCTCTAAACCGATCGCTTCGATTACTGCTCCTCTTCAATGCCAAACATATAGATACGGATATTTTATTGTAGTGTACCCTAAAACGTGCGGAAGTACAACTTCTTTTTCAGTTTACTGTGTAACGCTGGAAACATCCAGCTCTGCATCTGTTGAATCCACGACATCCTGGACCGTGAACCCTTCGAACACTTCCCTAAGGACAAGTCCATCCGGTGTCACCTCGATCAGTGCGCGCTCCGTGATGATCTTATCGACGACCTCCTTGCCTGTGAGCGGCAGCGTACATTCTTTCCGGATCTTCGGCGTGCCGTCTTTTGCGGTATGATCCATGATGACGATGATTTTCTTCGCGCCGTGGACAAGGTCCATCGCGCCTCCCATCCCTTTGATCATTTTGCCGGGGATCATCCAGTTGGCGAGATCCCCTTTTTCGGAAACTTCCATGCCGCCAAGGATGGCCACATCGATATGACCGCCCCGAATCATTGCGAATGATTCGGCGTTATTGAAATACGCTGCACCTGGAATAGCGGTGACCGTCTCTTTTCCCGCATTGATGAGATCCGGATCGACCTCATCTTTCGTAGGATATGGCCCGATGCCGAGCAGCCCGTTCTCGGATTGCAGGACGACCGTTTTATCATCCGAAATATAGTTCGCCACAAGGGTCGGCATGCCGATTCCAAGATTCACATAGTCTCCATCGTTGATTTCCTTTTCTGCGCGGCGCGCAATGCGTTCTCTGTAATTGACTGTCATCGTTCCCATTCCCCTTTCTTATCGAGTTGTCAGGCGCTCAATCCGTTTTTCCTGTTTCGCTTGCAGAAGGCCTTGCACATAGATGCTAGGTGTGTGTACCGTATTTGGATCAAGGTCTCCTGTCTCGACAAGCTCCTCGACTTCAGCGATCGTGAATCTGCCTGCCGCCGCCATCATCGGATTGAAATTCTGCGCCGTCTTGTTATAGATGAGGTTGCCGAATTTATCCGCTTTTGCAGCACGGACAAGGGCGAAGTCAGCAGTCAGCGCCTCTTCAAGGACGTATTCCTTGCCGCCGAATACGCGTGTCTCTTTCCCTTCCGCCACGCTTGTGCCGACTCCGGCCGGGGTGTAGAATGCAGGAATGCCTGCACCGCCTGCACGGATCTTCTCTGCCAGCGTCCCCTGCGGCGTCAGTTCGACTTCAATCTCGCCTGAAAGCACTTGGCGTTCAAACTCCTTGTTCTCTCCAACATAAGAGCCGATCATCTTCTTGATCTGCTTCTCTTTCAGCAGCAGACCAAGCCCCCAATCGTCAACTCCGCAGTTATTGGAGATGATTGTCAGATCCTTCACCCCGGATTCAACTAGCGCCAAGATGAGCTGCTCGGGAATGCCGACGAGCCCGAAGCCGCCAACCATAAGTGTTGCGCCGTCCTTGATCTGTGAAACCGCTTCCTTCGCGGTTTGATAAATCGGTTTCATGAATAAAATCCCCCTATTCCGCAAGCGTTTTTTGTAAATACATCTCAATTCTATTAAAACAAACTATTTCGGACGTTGCAATATTTCAGGGTGCGCAAAAACCGGAGCCCCTGTTTACAGGTTCTCCGGTTTCGGATTTTCGGCAGATTTCATCGGCCGGTCATATAGCAGCGTTGTAATGATGGAAATGCTCATGAACGCCGTCAGGATGAGCAGCATGGCGTGCATATTGTACATCTCGACTAGGACCCCGCCAGCGAAAGGGCCGATCATCCTTCCGATCGTGGCTGTCGAGTTGACGATCCCTTGATAGAAACCGTCCTTCCCTTTCGGCGCCAGCTGGCTCGCAAGCGCTGGAATTGCCGGCCAGACTAGCATTTCCCCGAATGTCAGGATGACCATCGAAGCGATGAACATCTTGAAAGTGCCCGCATAGCTGACCAGAATGAATGAAACGATGAAAATCGACAGGCCGATGATCATCTGGGTCTTCAGCTGATGCTCCAGTTTTTTGATCAGCGGCTTGATGATCGGCTGTCCAAGTACGATCAACGCACCGTTCAACGCCCAAATCGAGCTGTATTGGGTCAAGGAGACACCGACAGAAAGTGCATGTGTGGATATCGTCGTCGACCATTGGGAGTAGACGAGCCATGTAAGAAGATAACCGCTTGTCAGAATGAGCAACGCATAGAACGGCGCCTTTTTCTTGATCGGTGCGGTTTCACGGAATACGTCCGTATGCCGGTCCGGCGCGATGGTGAGTTTCTTATAGCCGAAATAGGCGATGAAGAGGAACAGGATATAAAATGCCAAGTTCGCCCCAAAAATATAATCGATATGGAATGAGGCCACAACTCCCGCCAGCGCAGGACCGATCGCTACACCGACATTTTGCGCCAGATAAATCGAGTTGAACGCTTTCCGGCCGCCTTCCGGCCAGATGGTGCCGACCATTGCATACATACTCGGGAAAATGATTCCCCCGCTGAATCCGAGGATTGTCAGGAAGACGATGTACGGATACCAGCCATGCCAAAAGACGAGCCCGACGAGGACAAGGACCGAGATGGAAATTCCGGTCATGATGGAACGATACCCGCCGATTTTATCGAATAAGAAACCGCCAAGCAGGTTCCCGATGACACCCGCCCCTGAATTCGCCATCAGCACAAGCCCCGCAACAGCTAGCGACTTCCCTAGGTAATCGTGCATATATATCGTATTCAACGGCCAAAGGAACGAGTTGCCGATGACGTTGACGAACATACCAATGACGAGCAGCCACACTTTTTTAGGCATTCCTCCACCCCCAATCTGTCAAAATATAGTTTGAGTGTATGCTTTTTCACGAAAGCCGGCAAGATATTCCCGCTATGTTCCATAATTCAGAGCATGCAGGCATTTCTGGCCTCCATTATCCGCCTATACCCTATTTCAACAGTTACATGACAGAAACGCTGAAAACATTATGCTTCATGGTACAATCTATTTCGTAAGGAGTGATCATCTTTGGAAAAGGAATTATTTCCGTTCCCTTCAGAAGGAAAACGGTATCATACATGGTCGAGGCACCTGAAGGATGAATTCGGCTGCAAAGTCTTCAAAGTTTCATTGGATGCAGGATTTGACTGCCCGAACCGCGACGGCACGGTCGCCCATGGCGGCTGCACTTTTTGCAGCGCGGCAGGTTCGGGAGATTTCGCGGGGGACCGCGCTAAACCGATCGGCGACCAATTTGCCGAAGTTCTGGCTTCCATGCACCGCAAATGGAAAAATGGCAAGTATATGGCGTATTTCCAGGCATATACGAACACGCACGCCCCGCTGCCCGTCCTGAAAGATAAATTCGAAGCCGCCCTTCAGCAGGAAGGTGTAGTCGGACTGTCGATCGCCACGCGTCCCGATTGCCTGCCCGATGACGTCGTCGACTATCTCGCCGAATTGAACGAGAGGACCTACCTGTGGGTGGAACTTGGCCTGCAGACGGTGCATGAAGAGACTGCGAAGCTCGTAAACCGGGCGCATGACTACATGGCGTTCACAGATGGCGTCCGCAAATTGCGCGATCGCGGCATCCGGGTCTGCACACATATCATCAATGGCCTTCCGGGGGAAGATCATGGCATGATGATGGAAACAGTCCGAAAGGTTGCAGCCCTTGATGTACAGGGGATCAAAATCCACCTGCTCCACTTGCTTAAAGGGACGCCGATGGTAAAGCAATATGAGAAAGGGCTGCTCGAATTCCTTGGCCAAGACGAGTATATCTCCCTTGTCGTAGATCAGCTGGAAATCTTGCCTCCGGACATGATCATCCACCGCATCACGGGCGACGGACCGATCGACCTGCTCATCGGCCCGATGTGGAGCGCGTCGAAATGGGATGTTCTGAACGGAATCGACCGGGAACTTGCACGGCGCGGCAGCTGGCAAGGAAAATATTATGAAAAGGCAGTGGAATTGATATGAACAGCTCCATCACGCTGCACCGCGTCCTGCCATACGCAAAGAGACTGATCAAAAGCATTGTCGAACAAGGGGATACTGTCGTAGATGCGACTGCTGGAAACGGCAACGATACACTATTCCTCGCTGAACTCGTCGGACAGGAAGGGCATGTTGCGGCCTTCGACATACAAAAAGCGGCACTTGAGAAGACAAAGGAGAGACTCGGTGAACTGAGCAGCCGGGTTACACTCATCCATGATAGCCATGCAAACGTAGCGGACCACGTGAACGAGCCGATCGGAGGCGCCATGTTCAATCTCGGCTATCTTCCATACGGTGAGGATCTGTCCATCATTACAAAACCACAATCCACGATCCAAGCTGTACAGGCACTCGCCATTCTTCTGAAAAAAGGCGGCATTATCACAATCTCTGTTTACGATGGCCACGAAGGCGGAAAGGAAGAACGGGATGCCCTCTTAAGCTTCGTCAGACAAATCCATCAGGCGGACATGCATGTCATCCGCTACGAACTGCTGAACGTCCGGAACAACCCGCCTTTCCTCATTGCACTGGAGAAAGTAAGGGATTTCAGCGAACTCCGTCTTGTGGAAGAGCAAGGAATTTTAAGAGACTGACTGGAAATGAAGAAAAACGCCATGCTTGAGTACAAGCGGGCGTTTTTCTCTTTATCAAAAATTCCGTATGTCAGCGATCGGGTCACCATCCAGCCGATCAAACTCTGTTTGCATGAAATCGATCAGTTTCCGCGCGGTCTCCTCAGCTGAACTCAGGAGCCCTTTTTCCTTATAATCAATAAACCGCGACAGAAGAGGGAAATCCTTCTCTTCGCTGGAACGGATCGTCTCCTGCATCCCTGTGTCGATGATGCCTGGAGCGATCGAGACCACCTTCACCGGATAGCTTGCCGCCTGCTGCTCCATAGAGACGACACGCGAGAAATGATCAAGGCCTGCCTTCGTTGCGCAATAAACGCCCCACCCTTCATATGCGTTTCGGCCGGCTCCTGATGAAATGTTCATGATGCGTTTCGGTCCGCTGAATCCAGCGAGTACCGCTATGAACTCGTTGGCAAGGACGACCGGCGCTGTCAGATTTACGCTGACCGCCCGCCCGATCAATTCCGGATCCAGTGAACCCGCCGGCCCGATCGGCTCCACTGTCCCCGCATTATTGACCAATGTGAACGAGGAAGCCCCTTCCCGTGTCTTGGATATGATCTCTTTCAACACATGGCTGAGTGATGCTGTATCTTCCAAGTCGATTGTAAAGAAGTCTTTTACGGCACCCGGATTGGTCCGCGCCATCCCGAATACACGACTCCCGCTTTTACTTAGCTGTTTCAGCAGTTCACTGCCGATGCCCTTTGAAGCCCCTGTAATTATATAGATATCCATCAATCCTGTTCCCCTTCCGTGAACGTAAATAGCCATTCATCAATATCATCCTGTTTCAAAGGTTTCTGCACATGCTTGGCAAATCCATCTGCGGTCTTCAGCTCTTGCCATGTATCGCCGTACCATTTCTCTACGTCCTCACGGGAAGCACTTACCGTCCTGTCTGAAAAATCCAAGTGAACTGTCCCCAGATTATGAATCAGAACAAATGCAGCCGTCGAATTGTATAAGAAAACTTTTTTCGACTCTTCATTCCAAGTAGTATTGTAGTGGATCACTGCAGAATAATGATACGGATCCAGCTCTATTCCTGTTTTATACTCACTAAGCGGCAACGACTGGAATAAGTTGCCCATATTCGAGGCGTCTCCCATATAATCACTTTCGAAGGGCAGCGAATTTGCAAAATCATGTGATAACGGGCTTTGCTGCAGTTTTTCCTCACCGACCTTCGCCTTCCCGGGAATTTCCACGTAAGCGATCCAAATATAGATTGGAATCGCGAGAATAGCGATCAATCCAATTATCAACCGTCGTTTGTCCAACGTTCTCCCCCATCTCCCATTTTCCTCAAGTCTAGCACGAAGTAATAAGGAACGCACCATCTTTTGAAAATTACAAAAGCCGCCTTTCCCTTTACGGAGAAAGACGGCTTGCTGTCAATCTAATATTTTTATCTTCACCTTTTTTCTTCCCCACGCGTATGCATCACTTTTTGACGGGAAGAAAACATCAATCTTATTGCCTTTTATGGCGCTTCCTTTATCAGCCGCGACCGCGTAACCATAACCCTCCACATGCACTTTCGTTCCTAGCGGGATGACGGATGGATCGACGGCAATCACTTTAAGATCCGGATTCTTCTTCAGATTGATGCCGGTTGACGTGATCCCTGAGCAGCCATTGCAGCTCGCAGTGTAAGCACTGGCGGATACGTAAAATTCTTTGACAACTGTGTCTGAATTAGATCTGGATGGCGTTTTCTTAGTTGTTTTCGTAGATGTCTTCGCCGTGGCGACCTTGTTTCCAGCCGCTTTCGGGTTTACGACTTTCAATTTCTGATTCGGGTGGATTGTGCTTGATTTTAAGCCGTTCCATTTTTTAATCTGGCTGACTGACACATGATGTGTTTTTGCGATCGAGTAAAGCGAATCGCCTCGTTTGACTGTGTACGTTGAAGAAGCTGCAAAACTTTCGGTCGTTCCGCCAGTCAATACGAGTATTGCCAAAATGAGCGTCACAATTTGTTTTCTCAAGTTTTCTACTCCTTGCGATTTAGTCTACGAACAGATTAACAGCAGCACGTTACAAACAGATTACAATTCACTTCATTTCCTGTTACAAATTCAATTTAGAATATTACAATTGATACAAAAAAACCTGAAAGAGGCAGTTGGCGCCTTTTCCAGGTTTATTTATATATTGTTATTATGAAATTTCCTATTGCTCAAAGCGATAAGGCCGGTGATGAAGATGACAATCAGGACAGGCACGATCCATCCAAGCCCATTTGAATAGAAGGGCAGGATCCTTTCATAAAGACCGGTGACTGCCTGGAGCCATTCCGGAAATTCCTCGTCCGGCACCTTGAGTGAGTGATAGAGCGAAACGATGCCGTCGATGATGCCGACCAGGAAGGCTACTGCGATAGCGCTTGCGTAGACGATCCGAGCATGGCCGAACAGTGGTGAAACGAATGTCAGCAGCATAAGCACGACTGCGAGCGGATAGAGGAACATCAGCACCGGAAAAGAATATGTAATGATATTATCCAAACCGAAGTTGGAAACAATGAAACAGAATAACGTGAACACAGTGACGAGCATCTTATAGCTGAGCCTCGGCAAGAGCATTGTGAAGTATTCCGAACAAGCGATAACAAGACCTGTGCTTGTCGTCAAACAGGCAAGGATGATGATGATGGCCAGCAGCACAGAGCCGAACGTCCCGAAATAATGGAGTGATGCATTGCTGAGCACCGGTCCGCCTGTTTCATATAGGCCAAGGACTTCCTTGGATGTCGCACCGAGATACGCGATTCCGATATAGAGAATGGCCAAAAAAGCGGCCGCGATGATGCCGGTTCTGGCGGTAGCACCGAGGATCTGCCTTCTGTCTGTCACGCCAATCGCTTTGATGGCATTGATGATAATGATGCCGAACACAAGTGACGATAGGACATCCATCGTATTATAGCCTTCCAGGAAACCTTGGAAGAAAGGAAGCTGCGCATACTCCGGCTCTGGCGCACTGATCGTTCCCATCGGTTTCAGAACCGCCATGGACAGAAGGACGATCAGCAGGACGATGATGACAGGCGACATGAATTTGCCGATCGTATCGACGATTTTTGCCGGATTCAGCGACAATAGATATGTAATCCCGAAAAACAGGAGTGTGAAGAGAAACAAAGCAAGTTTTCCATAGCCGTCCGGAACGAATGTGGAGATGCCTATGTCATATGCGACCGCCCCTGTTCGCGGAGCCGCGAATAACGGACCGATCGTCAAGTAAAGCAAGGAAGTGAACACGATGCCGTACACGGGGTGGACACGGCTGGCAAGCATCTGCAAGTTGCTGCTTCCTGAAAACCCCATGGCGACGATGCCGAGAAACGGCAATCCTACACCCGTGATCAAAAACCCGATGATGGCCGGCCATAGGGAAGAACCCGCCTGTTGGCCGAGCGCCGCTGGAAATATTAGATTTCCGGCCCCGAAAAAGAGGGCGAACAGCATAACTCCGATCACAACATTAGATGAAAAAGATATTTTTTTCTGCATACCGGATGATGCCTCCTGAACCAAATGCAACTGGGAATGAATACGTAATCTAGTAACGTCCCTCATCATACCGTCTGCTACGATGAAAATCAATAAAAAATCGATGTAACTAGAATCTTCTAGAAATAAATGAAAATATACCGGAGACGGCTAGTAAAAAACAATCAGGGAAGAACCAAAAACAGGTTCTTCCCTTACTTTCATCATATAATTCTAAAGGCCGCCTGGCTATGCCCTTCCTTCAATTTAGTCACTTCCAGAATTGCCGGGAAAGATGCTTTAAGTTCTTCCACATGAGAGATAACGCCGATGAGACGGCCTGAACGTTGAAGATCGATCAGCGTGTCAATTGCCTTATGGAGTGATTCGGTGTCGAGAGATCCGAACCCTTCGTCGATGAACATCGTTTCGATGGAGACAGACCCTTGGAAACTTTGGATCACATCCGCCATTCCTAGCGCAAGGCTCAGGGATGCATTGAATTTCTCCCCGCCTGATAATGTCTTCACGTCCCGGTTCTGGCCGGTATACGCATCATAAATATCAAGCCCGAGGCCGCTTTGCCTGCCGCGCGCTTCCTGCCGCCCGCTGCGCATCAGTTCGAACTGGCCGGCGGATAATTCCCGCAGCCGGACATTGGCGGATGCGATGATCCGTTCCAAATAGTCGATTTGTATAAACCGCTCATACGATAGCTTCTTCCCATTTTGCCCTCTTAAAATATCATAGAGATCCGTCACCTTCACAAGTTCCCGTTCCATTTTCCCTATATCGCCGGATGATTTCTCTATTTTCCGCTTCAGCTCTTTCAACTTCTCTCCACGGGTCTCTGCCGCATGGCTATGCGAAAGCGCTTCTTCATAATCCTTTTTCAGTTCTTGGATGCGGCCGGCAAGCTCTTCCAGAACCGTCTTTGCCTTTCCTTCCAATTGCCCTGAAAGTGATTTGATCATCTCATTCACTATGGCGATATCTTGTTTATAGCCATCAATCGATTCCCGCAGCGCTTTCCGTTTTTCAGGTTCCATATATGCGGCACGGAACTCCTCTTCTGCAAGGAATTCGGAATCTCGGAGCGCTTCATCAAAACGCAGCCGGGCGTCATCCTTCCTGGTCATGCTCTCTTGCATGGACTGCTTGGTGAACTGTTCGGCCGATTCTGCCTTCGTCAGCAATTCCTTCGTTTCTTCAAATCTTTTTTGTATCACCGCAAACTGATTTTCCAAATCGTTCTTTTTTCGCTCTGTCGAACGGATTGTTCCGGCGAGATGGGATTGATCTCGATATGTTTCCGGCACCTTCTCCATGAGCTGGCCGCAAAGCGCTTCCTCTTTTCCCATGGCCGACTCATGCTTGAGCATGTCCTGCTTCATCGCATCCTGCTGGCTTCTTAAAGCTTCCAGTTCGTCAGCGATTTTCCTCGCTGCGCTTTTCAGCTCTGGCATTTGTTCGCGCAAGCTCCTTAGCCTGCCGATGCTCTCTTTCAAGCGTGCTTGTTCAGCCTTCAGCTCGGTAAGAGGACGGTCGATCTGCATCTCTTCGATCTTCCGTTCCACTTCTGCCAAATATTCACCGGCTGATTCCGCCTTGGCATGCAGGCTGCGGTGCCGGTCCGCCGCTTCTTCCTTCTTTCGGCGGGCATCTTCAAGCTGTTCTTTCGTAACGGCGGCATTCGTATGCTCCGCAAGTACCGGGTGGTCGGTGCTGCCACACACCGGGCAGGAATCACCGGGATGAAGAGTTGAGGCGAGAACTGCGGCCTGGTTTTCAATCCATTCCCGTTCAAGAGCCCTGAAACTGCCGGCCTTCGCTTCTGCCTGTTCTCTGCTATGCTCCACCTCCTGCCGCATTCTAACTGCTTCCTGTTTCATGCGCTCGGCGTCTTCAAGCGTGGAACAGATCAAATTCACCTTGTGCAATGAATCAACCTGTTCTTCAAATGACAGCAGTTCCTTATCCATCTGGTAGATTTTCGCTTGCCTATGCAAGGCATCTTCCGACTTGGCGGCTTCCTGCTGAATCACTTTATCCAGCTTGTCTTTGGAATCTGCCAGTACTTTGGTCAATCTATTGATTTCGGCTTTTCGCTGCTCTATTTCCAAGACAGCCGGCACATAGCTTTCAAGCTCCCTATGCAGCCGTTCCAAATTTTCCTTCTCCGGTTTTCGTTCTTCCATCATGGCAAGCCCTTTTGATGCCTCGTCAAATTGCCGTTTTGCCTGCACTAAAGCCTCGGCCGACCTGTTATAAGCTGCTTGCTTGCCAGCCGCATCTGCCGCTTGTTCCTGATAGTGGCGTTCAGTTTCCCGGATAGAGGCTGCCCGTTCAGCATCCTGCAGCCTTTTTTCATCCATTGCCATCAATGGGCGCTTTTCCTCAAGCTGTAATAAAGTCGCTTTCTTTGCCTCTAGTTCAGCAAATCTATCATTGACCGCCTTTGCCTCTGCGTATGCGGCCTGCTTCTTGGCATGCTCCGAATAGGCCAGCTCATAACGGCTTTTCGCCTCTTCGCTGCAATCGAGATAAAAGAGCTCCTCCTCGCCCATCGCTGTCAGCAATCTTTCAAGATTCGGGTGTTCGGCTTGTACGATTGTAAACAGATCTGACTCCCGGACGGGGACCGCTTCAGGAATTTGCCGGATGAACCGGTCAAATGACGCCCGTTCATTTTCCCAGCTCGCATGCAACTCCATCCGTTTCGCTTTCAGGCGCTCAATGAGTTCCCGGTACGGCTCGGTCCGAAATATTTTCCGCAGGATCGTTTCCTTATTTTCGGTGTCGGATGTGAGGAACTTCCTGAATTCCCCTTGCGGCAGCATGACGATCTGGCTGAATTGCGCATGCGTAAAACCGATGAGTTCCTCCACTTTCCGGTTAATCTCCGAGACGATCTGCCTGTCGACAAACGGCACCTCACCTGCAAGGGTCCGCTCGAAGAATTCGCACCTTGCCGCCGTTTCCGTCTTATTGCCCGCCTTCGTATACGGGATTTGACGCATAATGCGGAATGTATGGCCTTTCACCTGGAATACGAGCTCAACCTCCGACTGCACAGCATCATCCGCAAAATCACTTCGGAGCGTCCGGACTTCCGTTCGGTCTTCACCGCTCGCTTGCCCATACAACGCGAAGCAGATGGCATCGAAAATCGTCGTCTTTCCAGCCCCCGTTGCACCTGAGACAACAAACAGGCGATGATTCCCTAGCTCGGTGAAATCAATCAGCTCCGTTTCCTTATACGGTCCAAACGCTGTCATCTTGACTGTAATCGGCTTCATCGCCCTTCCTCCTCCTTATATAGGACATCACGCAGCAGCTCAGCAAAGATCCGCTCTGTCTCTTCATCCGCTTCCTCGCCCTTCATCTCTTCATAGAACATCCGGAATAACTCCAGATCCCCCGGCTTTTCTTTCAGGACCGCACTTGATTCAAGACCGGCCGCCGCTTGAAGGATGACCCGTTCAACATGCATGGCATGAGGATAGACGGTCCGCACTTTCTCCATCGGCATAAGAACAGGCACTTCATCCTGCAGTTTCACAAACACAAAATCGTCACTCGGCTCGTGCTTCAGCAGTTCCGCGATCGTTCCTGTGACTGTTCGCATATCCTGTTTAGGGAAGAGCGGCCGTTTTTCAATCTCAACCGTCCCATCAGCCCCCATCTCGACGATTGTAAATCCTTTTTTATGATGCTCTTCGGATATCGAGTACTTCATGGGCGATCCTGCATATCGGATTGTCTCATTGCAGACGTTATGCGCCTGATGGAGATGGCCGAGCGCCGTGTAATGGAAGGATGAGAACAATTCGGCCGAGACATATTCAGCTCCCCCGATGGAGAGCGGCCTCTCCGATTCGCTCGTATTATCCGCCTCCTCGCCGTGAGGAGTGACAAACGCATGGCCGATGAGAACATGTCGCGCATTCGGATCGAGTTCCATCCTTTTCAGCACTGCTTTCATCCCGCTATTGAAATCCGTCACTGTCTCATCTTCATATATATGCCGGATGACGGCCGGGTCCGCGTAAGGGACGAGATGGAAATGGACTTCCCCAAATGAATCCTGAAGAACGACAGGCTGGGCATCCGGATCTAATTTGCCCGCGATATAAAAGCCTTGTTGGCGCATCAGCCCGCTGCCAAAATGCAAGCGGCCTGGGCTGTCATGGTTGCCGGCAATCGCCAGGACAGGTGTGTTCAATTCCACAATCAATTCATGCAGCACTTCGTCAAGCAGTTGCACAGATTCCGTTGGCGGGACAGCACGGTCATATAGATCTCCTGCAATGATCACAGCATCAGGCCTCTCTTCTTTGACAGCGTCCAGAAACTGCCTGAGCACGTGGCGCTGTCCGTCCGTCATATGTACGCCTTGCACAAGTTTCCCGAGATGCCAATCCGCTGTATGGAAAAATTTCATCACGATCTCCCCCATTCTTTTCTTAGTTCTAGTTTACAGCATTTTGAAGAATAAGAGCTGAAGTCTGTTCTGCAAAAAATATCGAGAAAAAAAGCTTTACTCTGAAATTGGTTTATACTATACTGATGAAAGTTGCTCAAGGGAAACTTTGTTGGTCTACCAAAACTTTCGACCGCTTGGACCCCTGGTCAGGCGGCATTTCGTCAAAAATGTATCTCCGGCTTTTGAATCATTTGGAAGCCAGCTTATATTTTTTTGTTCAAAAGTTGCCCTAGGGAAAGTCCATTACAACAAAACTATCTATTATTGGAGGGATTCACATGCCGGATTCTATAACGGTGAAAGACATATCAGTTTCCTATTTCGGCAAACAAGTGCTTGAACATGTGTCATTCTCCTTCTCATCAGGAAATCTGATTGGCATATTAGGCCCTAACGGAGCGGGCAAGTCCACTCTCATGAAAGCGATGCTCGGATTGATTCCGAAAGATCATGGAACCGTCATGATCAATTCGCAGCCGCTTGATCGGGTACGGAAACAGATCGCCTACGTTCCGCAGCGGTCCAATATCGATTGGAATTTCCCGATTACGGTGAAGGACACAGTCGTTTTAGGCACCTACCCGAAACTCGGCCTTTTGAAGCGGCCGAAAAAAGAAGACAAGGAATGGGCACTCGACTGCCTAGGACAGGTCGGCATGCTCGATTTTGCAAACCAGCAGATCGGAGAGTTATCGGGAGGCCAGCAGCAGCGTGTGTTCCTTGCACGGGCGCTTGCGCAGCGGGCGGACTATTTCTTCCTCGATGAACCGTTCGTCGGCATCGATGTATCGAGCGAGGAAGTCATCATCGACATCCTGAAACAACTGAAGGCAGACGGAAAGCTAGTCTTTGTCGTCCACCATGATCTGTCGAAAGTGAAAAATTACTTCGACGAGCTCGTCCTGATCAATAAGAAATTGATCGATGCCGGACCTGTCAGCGAAGTGTTCCAGCCTGACAAGATGACAAAGGCGTATGAGCGGCCATTTGGCATGCTGGACGGATTGGGGGTCCAGTACTGATGGAATTTTTACATGACCTTCAGACATATGCATTCTTGCAGAAAGCATTGATGACCTCCGTCATGGTCGGCATCATTTGCGGAATCATCGGCAGTTTCATCGTCCTGCGCGGAATGGCGTTAATGGGAGATGCCATCTCGCATGCTGTGCTGCCCGGAGTCGCCATCTCGTATATGCTCGGCATCAACTTCTTCTACGGCGCCGTGCTGACAGGGATCCTGACCGCTTTCGGAATCGGGGCGATCACGCAGAACAGCCGCATCAAAAGCGACTCGTCGATCGGCATCGTATTCTCCGCCTTCTTTGCACTCGGAATCATCTTGATCACCAGGGCGCAGAGCGCGACAGACTTGACGCAGATCCTTTTCGGGAATGTGCTTGCCGTCCGGACATCCGATATGTGGCTGACACTTGCAATCGGAAGCATCATCATCCTTGTCGTCGTCCTGTTCTACAAAGAACTGCTCGTCTCAAGCTTCGACGAAACGATGGCTGCGGCTTACGGACTGAAGACAAGATTCATCCATTACTCGATCATGTTCCTGCTGACACTCGTCACAGTGGCATCGCTTCAGACAGTCGGCGTCATCCTTGTCGTATCGATGCTGATCACACCGGCTTCAACCGCCTACCTGCTGACGAACAGGCTGTCCGTCATGGTCGTCCTATCGTCAATTTTCGGAGCGTTTTCTGCGGTCATCGGCCTCTATTTCAGCTTTGAGTACAATATGCCGTCCGGACCGGTCATCGCGCTTGCAACAACCGCATTATTCATCCTTGCCTTCCTCTTCTCGCCGAAGCAAGGGATCATTACAAGAAAGCTCAAATCGGGCAACAAGAAAAAATTCGCACCTGCGAAATAATAGAAAGGGAGTTACATCGGGAAATGAAAAAACTGATCAAATGGGCATGGCTGCCTTTACTATCCATCTTCTTACTGGCCGCTTGCGGCAAAGACAGCGAGGGAGCTGAAAAAGATGACGACGCACCGCTGAAAGTCGTCAGTTCGTTCACAATCATCGCTGACATGGCACGCGAAATCGGAGGGGAAGACGTCGAAGTGTATAACCTCGTTCCAACCGGCACGGATCCACATGAATACGAACCGCTTCCAGACGACATCAAAGCCGCTACTGATGCGAATGTCCTTTTCTATAACGGCCTCAACCTGGAAGGCGGAGACCACGGCTGGTTTGCTAAAATGGTAAAAAACGTCAACCAGAAAGACGAAAACGTATTCAGTCTCACTGAGCGCGTAGAACCGATGTATTTGGCCCATTCCGATGGACGTCCGGAGGAGATCAACCCGCATGCCTTCATCGACCCGGCTGTCGGCATCAAAATGGCTGAAGATATGCGGGATATACTAGTGAAGAAGCATCCTTCCAAGAAAGAAGAGATCCAGGAGCGCGGCGATAAATATGTTGAGCGCTTGAAAGAGATCGACAAAGATTACGAGACACGCATCAATGATATCCCGGAAGCGAACCGCACACTTGTCACAAGCGAGCGCGCGTTCCAGTACATGGCGACGCATTACGGCTTGAAAGAAGCATTCATCTGGGAAATCGATACCGAGGAAAACGGATCTCCTACACAGATCAAAAACTTGGTAAGCTTCATCAAAGAACATAAAGTGCCTGTCCTGTTCATCGAATCGAACGTCGACCCTCGTCCGATGGAAACAGTGGCGAATGAAACCGGGGTCCGTATCGCAGAGAAGAAAATCTACTCCGATGAAATCGGGAAGCCCGGCGACGAAGTCGATACGTATGTAAAATACTTGAATTACAATATCGACCTCATCCATGATGAATTGAGCAAATGATAAAATGACCCGCCTGATCGGACGCAGCAAGCCGGTCAAGCGGGTCGTTTTTTATAAGGTCTGTATAAAGCCGGCCAGGCCTTCACGTAAATCATCCATCCCGGCATCTTCCCCTATGGTCATCAGCATGCCCGATAAAACCGGTTTGCGGGGATTCTGCCGCTTCATCTCCTGCTCGATCACTTCAAGCGAGACTGAAAGCTCCGCATCATCCACTTTGTCGCTATAATAACGCAGCAGCTGAAGTACATTCTCCTTGGCATCAGCAAGACCGCTGCATCGGTCGTCGAAGCCGATCAGCTGTCCTTTTTCAAGCAATGGTTCATCGAGACCTTTTACAATCGAATCAATGCGTGCAACGATATAGCGGGACAGCGCAAGGCTGTCGATCGATCCCCTGTTTTTGAGCACCACTTGTACATAGCTGCCGGACAATCCATTGACCAGGACATAGAGATCCGCTAGATGCGGGATCACCTGGCTGCCGTACCTTTCAAGGAATAGCCGCTCCTGCATGTCATACGCGAGCCGCCGCAACCCATCAAGCACTTTCATCAATTCATCACTGCCCGGGTTCGTCTGTTCCCGGACCTGCATAAGGATGAAATCCGAATACTTCAGGATCTCCTCGAATTGCACTAAAAAATAGTGGACTAATCTTTCATCAGCAGCAATCGTACCATCAAATATAGATTGGATCCTGGCCGCCAGCTTGGACGTAAAGTGTTCAAAGATTGCAATCAGGATCCTTTCCTTCGATTTGAAGTAGGAATAGAAAGCGCCTTTAGACATGCCGCATGCGTCGGTAATCTGCTGGACAGACGTCGTTTCAAATCCATTTTTCGCGAAAAGCTCCGTCGCTTTCTCGATTAATAGAGTCCTTTTATCCACCAGATCCTCTCCTCTTTCCATCTATCTTACCGTTCCGATTGACATATGACTGACCGGTCAGATACTATGTTATAGTATTCTACTGAATCCGTCAAAATGAAAATAGGAGGCAACTATGAATTCGATCATTAATTTTGTCATGAAGAACAAGCTGGCTGTATGGCTGCTGACAATCATCATCACAGTCGCCGGAATCTACTCGGGCATGCGCATGAAGCTCGAAACGATTCCTGATATATCAATCCCTGTCGTCAGTGTCACAACGATCTATCCAGGCGCGACACCTGACCAGGTGATGAATGAAGTGTCCGAACCGATGGAAAAAGCGCTCCAGAACTTGAAAGGCGTGAAATCCGTCAGTTCAACATCTTATCAGAATGCATCTTCCATCCAGATCGAATATGATTTTGGCGCAGATATGAAAGAAGCTGAGGAGGATGTGAAAGAATCACTTGGCCAGCTATCCCTTCCGGACGCTGCCATGGATCCTTCCATCGGCCGGATCAGCATCAATGCATTCCCGATCATGGCAATCAGCGTCTCCGATAAGGATAAGAGCCTCGAAGAGCTGACTGCGCTCGTAGAAGACGCATTCGTCCCTGATCTCGAAGGGATCGACGGGGTCTCCAGCGTGGCAGTTTCAGGCCAGCAAATCGAAGAAGTCGTATTGACCTTCGATAGAGAGAAGCTGGCTGAATATAATCTTGATGAAGAAACCGTCAAGCAATTGATCAAAGGAACCGATTTGAAAATGCCGCTCGGCCTGTTCCAATTCGGCAAAGAGGAACAATCCGTCGTCGTGGACGGCAAAGTCACAACAGTCGATGAGCTGAAGAATTTGCTCATTCCTGTCATGCCGGGCGCTCCGGCCGGTGCTGATATGCAGATGCAGGGCGCTGATGCAGCCGGTCAGATGCAGCAAGGCGGAGCCCAGGCGGATCAAATGCCAGAGGGCGCATCCCAGGCCGGCATGTCGCAAGGCCAGGCGCCTCAAGGATTCACATTGCCTTCAGTCAAACTTGGAGATATTGCAAAAATCGAGCATATCGGAAAAGCTGAGTCGATTTCACGCATGAACGGAAAAAATGCGATCGCCGTCCAAGTGGTGAAGTCCCAGGATGCCAATACGGTGACTGTCGTCAATGAAGTGAAAGACCGAATGGAAGCATTCGAGAAAGAGAATAAAGGCGTCTCCCTCTCCACTACGCTAGATCAAGGGGAACCAATTGAACAGTCCGTAGAAACGATGCTCAGCAAGGCATTGTTCGGCGCACTATTCGCAGTTGTCATCATCATGCTGTTCTTACGCAACTTCCGGTCGACGGTCATTTCGATCGTATCGATCCCGATGTCGCTGCTGATCGCCGTACTGCTCTTAAAAGAGCTCGATATCACATTGAACATGATGACACTCGGTGCAATGACAGTCGCAATCGGGCGGGTCATCGACGACTCGATCGTCGTAGTCGAAAACATCTACCGGCGGATGCATCTCTCTACTGAGAAACTGCGCGGACGCGATTTGATCCGCGAAGCGACAAAAGAGATGTTCAGACCGATCGCCTCTTCCACGCTCGTCACTGTGGCAGTTTTCATACCGCTTGGCCTAGTCGGCGGAATGGTCGGCGAATTGTTCATGCCATTCGCCCTTACGATCGTATTCGCGTTGCTCGCTTCCCTTCTCGTCGCAGTCACCATTGTTCCGATGCTGGCCCATTCACTGTTCGCGAAGCAGCTGAACGGCAAGAAAGTTGTCCATAAAGAACAGCATGGACGACTTGCAAACGGGTACCGGAACATCTTGAACTGGACATTGAACCATAAGGCGATCACCGTCATCCTGTCACTTGCCTTGCTCGCTGGCAGCCTGTTCCTAGTTCCCGTCGTCGGTGTCAGCCTTCTGCCGGACGAAGAACAGAAAATGATGTATATCACCTATTCACCTGAACCTGGCGAACCGCTTTCGACAGTTGATGAAAACGTCAAACAGGCGGAAGATTACCTGCTCGGCTTGAAAGATGTCGAGAATATCCAGTCTTCTGTCGGCGGACAAAATCCAATGTCGCCTGGCGCATCGAACGGTGCCCTCATGTTCGTCAATTTCGATAAGGACACAGCCGATTTTGACCATGTGAAAGAAGAGACATTGAAGAAGCTGAATGATTTTGACGTGGAAGGCGAATGGAAATCACAAGACTTCTCCGTCAGCGGTTCCAACAATCAAGTGAGCTATTATGTGTACGGCAACAGTTTTGATGACATCAGACCGGTTGTCGAGAACATCCAGTCCATCCTGGAAGGCCATGATGATCTGAAGAACACCAAAACGAGCCTTGCCAAAACCTATAAGGAATACACGCTTGCTGTCAACCAGGAGAAGTTGTCCGAATACGGTTTGACAACAGCCCAGGTCGGAATGGTGTTATATCCTAACCAGCAGCAGCAAGTGCTTACAAAATTGAAGGATGGCTCTGTCACAATCGATGTCTACGTCGATGAAGGCAAAAAAGAGCCCAAAACAATCGATGATCTGACAGATGAAACAGTCATGTCGCCTCTAGGCATGGAGATTCCGATTTCAGAGCTGGTCGAAGTGAAGGAAGGAACCACTTCTGATACCATTTCACGGAGAGACGGCAAACTGTTCGCAAGCGTATCAGCGGACATTATTCCGAAAGATGTCTCTAAAGTATCTGCTGATGTGAAAGAGGAAATCGATGAAATCGACCTTCCTTCTTCCGTGACAATCAATACGGCGGGTGTGACAGAAGATATCACAGAAGCGTTCACGCAGCTTGGTCTTGCAATGCTTGCTGCAATCGCGATTGTCTATCTGATCCTTGTCGTCACATTCGGCGGAGGACTTGCGCCATTTGCAATTCTGTTCTCCCTTCCGTTCACAGTCATCGGTGCACTTGTCGGCTTGTGGATTGGCGGAGAGACACTCAGCGTTTCCGCGATGATCGGATTGCTCATGCTGATCGGAATCGTAGTGACGAACGCCATCGTCCTCATCGACCGTGTCATTAACATGGAGAAGGATGGGCTTCCGACGCGCGAGGCTATTCTTGAAGCAGGAGCGACCCGTTTGCGCCCGATCCTCATGACTGCTCTGGCGACGATCGGTGCACTGATTCCGCTCGCAATCGGCGCGGAAGGCAGCGGACTCATCTCGAAAGGGCTTGGCATCACGGTGATCGGCGGACTGATAAGTTCCACATTGCTCACCCTGATCTTCGTCCCGGTCGTATTTGAATTCGTCGGCAAGTTCCGCAAGAAAAAAACAATCGATTGATCAAAGAAGAAGGCATTCCGTCTACGATAGACGGGATGCCTTCTTTCCTCGTTTCACCATTTTCCCTGCCGGCTCATACACTACCGGAAGATTATCTTTAGAGAGGCTGATGTAAAATGGATGCACCGTTGCTGATCAAAACGAGGAGGATCGTCCAGGATTCCCCCGCTGTAACGATTGATTATCCAATAATTTACGGCATGCATGACCACGAGGTTGAAAATGAGATGAACACCGCCATCATAGATGCCTACAATGACCTGCTCATTGAACAGAATTTCCACGACCCAAGCCTTATAGAAATGACAGCAGGATACGAAATCAAGACAAATGAACGGGCTGTCCTCAGCCTGAATCTGATTGTCTACTCTTTTACTGGCGGCGCGCACGGGATGACGATTGTAAAGTCACTCACATTCGACGCCTCTACTGGAAAGCAATACAGCTTGCCTGATCTGTTCAAAAACGGCAGCTCTTACGTGAAAGTCCTCTCCGACGTGATCCGGGAACAGATCAAAGAATCGGATCTCACTTTGCTCAATCCTCCGTTCACAACAATCAGGGATGATCAGGATTTCTATCTGGCAGACACTTCCATCGTCATCTATTTCCAGCTGTATGAACTCGCTGCATACGTCTATGGATTCCCTTATTTCCCGATCCCTCTGAAAGATCTTGAAAAAATCATCTTGCCCGGCAGTCCTGCAGAACGCCTCGCTTCATTCACATGAGGATTATGTCTCTTTAGCTAGTTCCCTGTCAGTTTCACTAAGAACCTCGCCGATGGGTCGGTCATGGATGACCAGGTCCGCGTATTCGTCGAGTGGTGTCGGTTCTTGGTTTACGATGACAAGTTTCGCTCCATTCTCCTTGGCCAGCATTGGAAATTGATTGGCCGGAGAAACTGTCAAGGAAGAGCCCAGCACGATGAATAAATCGGCATTCTCCGTTTCCGCTACTGCCTGCAGAAATACCTTTTCAGGCAGCATTTCACCAAAAAGGACGACAGACGGCCGCAATGTCCCGCCGCACGCACAGTAATAGTCCTGTTGTTCGTATGTGTCATTTCCATAGACGGCTCCGCATGACTCACAATGCACGTTCCGCAGCGAACCATGCAGCTCCATCATATTGCTGGAGCCTGCGGCCGCATGGAAACCGTCTACATTCTGTGTAATGATCCCTTCGATGAGTCCCTGCTGTTCCCATTTCGCTAGAATGTCATGCCCTTTATGCGGGGCGCATTGCTTAAGGCCGAGAACCCGCTGGCGGTAGAAACGGAAAAATTGGTCGACGTTTTGATTCAGCGCCTCTGCGCTTGCGACTTTGCTTGGATCCTTCTGTTCCCACAGACCGCTACTGGCCGATCTGAAATCCGGAAGTCCGCTCTCAGTTGACATGCCCGCACCCGTAAAGACGATGGTGCGGTTTGCGGATTGCAAATAAAACGATAACATTTAATCCCTCCCTTATTAGCAAACTGGAACAATCAAAGAATGATCATTATTCTTTGGGGAATTGACGTTAGATGAAATTACATATGCTTCCATCTGTTCTGCATCAAATGGCTGCAGTATATTTCCCAGGAAATCAAGATCGTTGTTTGCAGGGTCCAGCCAAGCCGCTTCATCTTCACGTTTTAAGATGACAGGCATGCGGTCGTGGATCGGCTCCATGAGTGAATTGGGTGCTGTCGTAATGGCAGTGCAAGTATGGATAGTCTCTCCTTCTGGAGATTTCCATGTTTCCCACAAACCTGCGATGCCGAACAAACCATCGTCTTTCAATCTGATGCGCATAGGCGTTTTAGAACTTCCATTCTTCTTCCATTCATAAAATGAATCCGCCGGCAAGATACATCTTCTCTTCAGAAAAGCCTGCCGGTAACTAGGCTTTTCTGCAACTGTTTCCGCCCGGGCATTGATCATCTTGTATCCGATCTTTGCATCTTTTGCCCACCGGGGAATCAATCCCCACCGTAAAAATCCCATCCGGTTTTGCCGGCCATCATTTAAAACAGCGACGACTTGTTGGGACGGAGCAATGTTATAGCTTGGTATATAATCGCTCTCCGGGAAGGCAGAGTCGACAGAAAACCTCTCAACGATGTCATAGTAAGGCGCAAATAATGTAAAACGGCCGCACATGGCAGATTCCCTCCTTCTAAGCTTATTAGTTAATCGTAACATGAATGTCAGGTAAAATCAGAGTTGAGGGAAAACGGAGGCGATACATATGAAACGAACACTTGCCATCAGTGATATCCATGGCAAACTTGATTTATTGGAACATCTGCTGGAGGAAGTGCAGTATTCCCCATCTTCCGACAGGCTCATTTTGCTTGGTGATTATATCGACCGGGGACCAGATTCCAAATCGGTCGTCGAGAAAGTGATGCAGCTCCACGAGGACGGCGCCATCGTGCTGCGCGGCAACCATGAGGAGATGATGGTCAAATCATTGACGACTGGCGAGGAGCGGGCCTGGCGAAACTGGACCGAGCGGAACGGCGGTGACCAGACATTGATGAGTTACGGTTTCAATGAGAGCGATTTTCTAGTTCCGGAAGATGCGGATTTTAAAGCGCCGCAACTACATAGCGAAGAGCTGGACAAGCATTTGGCATTCATCCAATCACTTGGATATTACGTGGAAGAGGATGACGTGATCTTCGTCCATGCGGGCCTCATTCCCGGCCAAGAAGCCGCCGATACTGATCCATATGATCTTGTCTGGGTCCGGGATGTTTTCCATAACGGATATGAAGGGGACAAGACAGTCATCTTTGGCCATACTCCTGTAAAGTATCTTCGCGGGGAGGATGACCATACCGTCTATTTTGGAAAGAACAAGATTATCGGGATTGACGGCGCCGCAGTATACGGCGGCCAGCTCAATTGCCTCGAATGGCCAAGCTTGAGAACATACGCCGTCCGGTCAGATGGATAAATAGGTAAAGGGATCCAGCCCGCTATTTACGGCTGGATCCCTTTTCATTCATTTAGAAGCCTTCTTCTTTTTCTCTTTTTTCTTTACTTCTTTCTCGATGTGCTCAAATCTTCGTATATCAGTCGGCCGCACGGTGATCGGTTCCCGTTTCACCAGCTTCACAAACGAGAAGATCAGCAAAAGCAGGAACAGCGTGAACGGCAAGGCGGAAACTAGTGACGCGGTCTGAAGAGCTTCCAGGCCACCCGCATAGAGAAGGACAGCCGCTATGGCTGACATGAGGACGCCCCAGATGATCTTAACAGCAAGGGGCGGCAGCAAATCCCCTTTTGTCGTCATGCTCGCTAGTATATAAGTTGCTGAATCCGCACTTGTCACGAGGAATGTCAAGATCAGAATGATTGCGAGTACTGAAAGGACATTCGTGAATGGCATATGATTGAACGTCTCGAAAATGGCCGACGTGACATCTGCATCCACCGCTTCCGCTATTTTCGTCCCATTGTTCAAATCATTATAAAGCGCCGTGCCGCCGAGTGTTGCAATCCACATACATGCAAAAACAGGCGGTATGACCATGACCCCCGCGATGAATTCGCGGATTGTCCTCCCTTTCGAGACACGCGCGACAAATGCGCCGACGAACGGCGACCATGCAATCGTCCAAGCCCAATAGAAAATCGTCCAGTCCTGCACCCACGTGCCGCCTTTATAGGGCTGCAGCCGCAAACTATAGCGGATGAAGTTATTGATATAATCACCGATCGCTAGTGTGAAAGTATCCATGATGAACACCTTCGGCCCGACGATGAAGAAAAACACAAGCAGCGCCAGTGCCATTGCCAAGTTGAAATTGCCGAGATATGCAATCCCTTTCTTGAGCCCGGTTGAAGCGGATAGCAAATAGGCGATACAGACGACACCGATGATGGCGAGCTGTACCCAGAATGTGTTTTTGACAGGAAAGACGGATTCCAAGCCGCCTCCCATCTGCAGGACGCCCATCCCGATTGACGTGGCAATTCCCATGACAGTCGCGATGACTGCGAATGAATCGATCCCTGTCTTCAGTGCTTTGTTCGAGCCGACGAGCGGTTCCAAAGCGGTGGAGATCAAGCCATCCTTCTTTTTGCGGAACTGCAGAAATCCGATGACGAGGCCGACAATCCCAAATATGGCCCACTGTGAAATGCCCCAATGGAAAAACGAATATCCCATCGCAACGCGGGCCGCCTCTTTCGTATGTGACTCGACATCCGATAGAGGTGCCGTGAAATAATGGCTCATCGGTTCTGCAACGCCCCAGAATACAAGGCCAACACCGAATCCCGCAGAAAAAAGCATGCCGATCCAAGTAAAAAACGGATATTCCGGCCGTTCCTCATCCCCTCCTAACCGAATGGCCCCATACTTGCTGATTGCAAGTCCAATCAAGAAAAGGATGACAATAAAGACCGTCAATAAGTAAAACCATCCGAAATTCACCGTCGTAAAACTGTACAATGTATCCGCTACTTCACCAAACTGCTTAGGAAGAAGTGCTCCCAGCAGGACAAGCGCCAATATGACGATTGCCGAAATGGAGAATACCGGATTTTTCCAAAACTTTCTACTACCCAAGTCAACAGTTACCCCCTTTTTATTCTCGTATCCTATACCCGTTTTGCTTAAAAACTAACATGGTGTTTCTTTGGGAAAATGAAAGAAATCTATGCTATACGATCTTGCGGGAATAAAAAATGCCACGGACTATAGCAGGCAATCCAAAATTCTTCGGGATTTGTCTACAGCCAGCAGCATTCTAAGAATATCATTCCTTATTCCACTTCTATTTCAATGCCGAGGAAGCCTCTTCTGTCACTTTGCCGTCTTTCGGCAATGCCAGGCCAGCAAGACCAAGGAATGGAAGGAACGAAGCCGCAATCATCGTTGGGTAGATGCCGATCTTATCCATCAGGACACCAATCGCCACTGCGCCGATTGCCCCCATGCCGAACGCAAGGCCTACTGTCAGGCCAGCCATCGTCCCGATTTTGCTCGGCACAAGCTCCTGGGCGTATGTTACTGTAACTGCAAAGCTGAGCATGATGAAAAAGCCGATCAGCGCCAGCAGGATGCCGACCGCCCACAACGCGACATGAGGCAGCAGCAGACAGAGCGGAAGAGGAACGAGCAAAGATAGGATGATCACTGTTTTCCGGCCGAAACGGTCTGCAACGGGACCTCCGAAAAATGTGCCCGCCGCCCCCATAGCCATGAATAGGAATATGTACAATTGCCCCTGCTCAATTTTTAATCCATACGAATCAATCAGGTGGAACACGTAAAAGCTCGTCATATTAGTCACGTAGAACGACCGTGCAAAAATGATGATCAGCAGCAGCGTCAATGCGGTGCCAATCTGCTTTTTCGTCAAATTCCCAAGGGAAGACAGCAGCACTTTCTTCTTTTTCCCGTTCTTTTCCTGCTCCAGCTGGTCTTTATACCAGGAGGAGATCTTTGATAACACGGCAATCCCGATGGCTGCTACGACAATGAAGACCGCTGCGCCGATCTGGCCGAGAGGCACAAGGACAAATGCACTGATCAGAGGAGCCAGCGCCTGTCCGGAATTTCCGCCCACCTGGAACACCGACTGGGACAGCCCCCGCTTATCCCCCGCTGCCAGAAACGCGACACGCGAACCTTCCGGGTGAAAAATTGCAGATCCAAGTCCTAAGATGACGACAGACAATAGAATCCAAAGGTAACTAGGCGCGAACGCCAGGCCTGCCATTCCGATCATCGAGAATGTCATTCCGACCGGCAGCGCATACGGCATCGGTTTCCGGTCACTAAAAAATCCGATGACCGGCTGAAGTACTGAGGCGACAAGATTCAAAGAGAAAAAGATGAATCCCAGCTGGGTGAATGATAATCCCCTCTCCTGCTCCAGCACAGGAAACATCGCCGGGATGACCGCCTGAAGCGTATCGTTGAGAAGATGGCATCCGCTGATTGCAAACATGACAGCATACACGGGATTTGCCGGGTTCATCTTCTTTATCGTAGTCAAGATTGGTTGCCCCCTTTTTTCGATTGCAGGAAGCCGGACCAAGCCCTGCATGTACCTCAGTATACATGATACGGCTTGCCGTTTATATACTATCTCCTGTTGTGCTGTTTAAGGAAGAAGGGGCCCGGGGTACACTACGAGCAAACGAAGAGAAAGGAGAAGAGGCATGGGGTCCTTTTTGCAAAGCATCTCCCTCACTATACTAATGCCTGTGACCATGCTGCTCATCACATGTGAAATCGTGCTGGCCAGTTATAAGTCATTTTCCACGGAATGGACCAAAAAACTCGCTATAGGAAATTTCATCGTCAACATGCTTTGGACACTTCTCATCCTTATTATCGTTTTAAAACCAGCTTTGATTGAGCATGCACTCGCCTCGTTCTTCGCCGGCATCTTCCAGAAGTCCCCTGAAGATCTCTATAGCCAGGTGCGCTGGATTATCATAGGAGTAGGGCTTGCGACTCTCGTCACAACCGCTGTCGACGCATTTTCAGGTTTCCGCCAATCCAGCGCGGAAAGCAGAGAAACGGATTTGGAATAAAGCAGTGATCCGCAAAAGGATTGCTGCTTTTTTGGGCTGTCTCCTTGCAGGAGCCGGAACGCCGTCTATGTTTATCACAAACGATATCGGGAAAACAGATTGTGAGATGAACAAAATTACAAACGGAGGTTTTATGAATGGCAAAAGTTGCAGTTGAAAATCCATTTACAGACGTGAAGCAGGTGCTTGAGGAAAAAGGGTATGAAGTGCAGATGTTTGAAAGCGATGAAAACGTGAAAGGCTGTGACGTCGGTGTCGTACGCGCACTCAGCGACGTCAATGTCGATCAGTTTGACTTCCCTGTCGTCAGCGTGGAAGGACGTTCCGTGAATGACATCGTCGACGATGTGGAAAAGAAATTGAACCGCTAATGAAGATGCTGCCAATGTAAAAAGAGGCTGTCCAGAAAGCAGAATTTTTTTCAAGAACATAAAAAACATTTCTTATGAGGATGTAGAAAATCGCCAGAAACGGCCGACTCCTGCGGGAACAGCACGAGTCTCAAGACCCCGCAGCGAAGCGAGGAGGCTTGAGCCGTGCCCGCGGAAAGCGTGCCGGTTCTGGCGATTTTCGTCTTTTTGGGACAACACCTTTTATTAGTTTACCAGCAGCAGGGTCAGGTATTAAAACCAGCGGCCGACAATCGGATAGTTATAAGGTTCGCCATTCAGTGACTTCACGATTCCGATGATCGGCACAATCAGTGTCATCAAAATGAAGATGACTACGAATGGAAGCCCGATCAGCAGGAAGCTTAAGATGGATGATACGAAGATCAGCGCACCCATCACCAGCTGGAACAGCAAAGCCTGGATGGAGACCCGTTTCACTTCGGGGTCATCAGAAAATATATAAACGGCGCAAGGTACTAGAAAAGGGGCAAAAAACGCGCTCGCGTGTACAAGCACGCGCATTCCGCGGTTATCCATAAAGACTCCTCCGTTCTGATGAAGTATAGTATAGTATACGATTCACCAGGCGGTAAAGTTTCATTTCAACTCCTTTTCGTACAGGCCATTCAGCTTTGCGATATCCACTTTGCCCGCCTGCTCATCACGCAGGCCGTATTTCTCCTTCAGCCGCAAGATCCGCATCAGGCTTTCATCAAGCCGATCCTCCGATATGAGTCCTGTTTCCAGGGCATTCAATAATACAGCCGCCGTTTCGGCTTGGGTTGTTTCATCCCCCGCAATCAGCAGCAGATCATTCCCTGCCAGGAACGCTTCCAGTGCAGCTTCCGGCACATCTCTTTTTCCCGTGATCGCACCCATAGTCAGATCATCGGTAATAACGACGCCATCAAATCCCATCTCGCTGCGCAATAGTCCGCTGATCACCTTTTTGGAAAGCGATGCGGGCCTGGAGGGGTCCAGCGCCGGATAGACGACGTGCGCGGCCATCACTGCATCCGCTCCGCCGTCAATCGCCTGCCGGAATGGAAGCAGCTCCGTCTTCTCCAGCTCTTCCAGCGTTTTATCAACAACCGGCAGTGCCCTATGCGAATCAAGCGCCGTATCTCCATGCCCCGGGAAATGTTTGACTACCGGGATGACTCCCGTTTCTTTCAATCCATTCATCATCCTAATTCCCGCTTTTGCAACCTCTTCCGGATCCCGGCTGTATGACCGGTCTCCAATGACCGGATTGCGCGGATTGCTGTCCACGTCGAGCACAGGAGCGAAGTTCATATTATATCCGAATGCCCACAGAACCTGGCCGGTATACCTTCCTGCACGGTACGGGGCGTCAGGATCCGGATGGCTTCCGATCTTGCGCGCGGCAGCCACTTTCCGGATCCCTTTTGGAAGCCTTGAGACCTTTCCGCCTTCCTCATCAACCGATAGGATCAGGGGGATTTGATTGCCGGCATTTGCCTGTTTGCTTTTATCGAGCAGATCGACTAGAGCGTCAGCCGTGGAAATGTTTTTGCCAAGAACAATGATCCCGCCTACATGCAAGTCCTTGATCAGCCTTTCAAGAGACGGCGAGAACGCCTGCCCGCTGAAGCCGACGACAAGCAATTGGCCGACTTTCTCTTCCGGCGTCATTTTCAGAATCTGCCTTTCGTACGGAGTTGTAAGATCGACTTCAATAGGCGGCGGTGCATGCCGTTCACTGAACTCATAAGACTCCCCCTGCCCCCCGGCTGAGGCATTCGTGCATCCCGCCAAGATAATGAGCAGGAGGGCGGCCGCAAAGGGATAACAATGGAAGCGCAAGCCGGAACCCTGCATCCTATTTCCATCTTTCGATCGCTTCATCGATTGAGTCCTCGCGCACTTTTCCTTTCAGCATGGGAGGCGGACAGTGTCTATTATGCTCGGCTATTTTTTCATTCAGCTTTCTGACCGTTTCCTGTATTTCATCCCTAGTGAGCTCTCCGATGCGTCCCCGCATTTCAATCAGGCTGTCCTTGATCTCATGCTGCAGCTTCAGCCAGTGCGGCTTGTATCCTGCATCTTTAGCGATCTTTTGGAAGTGGGCGAATGTGTCGCCCGACAAATAATCCTTGGAAAGAGGTTTCCCTTGTCCCTGCAAATTCTCCATCCCGCCTTCATCTGTATGGCGTTTCAGGATATCCCCGATCAGATCGTTGTATTTCGGCATCTCATCCTGCATGCGGCACGCCCCCTATTCGATCTTGTATAAATCCTTGCTGCCAGCTTTATGTTCCAGTTTCATCTGTTGGAGTTCCAGCTTCATTTTCTCGGTTTCAATGATGAAGTTCTGCTCTTTCAGCCTCTCAAGTTCTATCTCTTCACGTACGATCTCCGCTTTCAATTTCATCGCCTTGCGCTTATGTTCCGAAACGATTGCCGTAATCGGCACACACATGACAATTGCCACGATTCCCATTACATATAGCATACTTAACACCCATCCCCTTTAGCTTACTGGCGGAAGGCTCCGCGATTCCTATCATTTACGGATAGTATGACGAAAGGTTCCGTTTTATTTCGCAGTAAATGTCGCAGGCATAATGACGCCCACCACTTCCCCAGTCGCACATAAATCATCGCCTGCAAACACTTTCACATCCACCTTGAACTTTTTCGGATGGATCTCCTCTACCGTGCCGACCGCCTTTAATGTCTTACCCTGGGGCGTCGGTTTTACGAAATTCACTTGAAGGGATGCCGTAACAAATCGTGGAACTTCCGCACCGTCACCTGGTTCGTGCCCATTTTTCCGGTGAAGTGCGAGAGCGCATGAGCCTGTTCCATGGCAGTCGATCAATGAAGCGATCAGCCCGCCGTAAACGAAACCGGGAATCGCGATCTTATCTTTCTCAGGCTCATAGTATGTCACGGTCTGATTGTCTTGACCCGCGCCGGAGTCCCAGCCTGTCCTGAAGTGGTGGCCTGTCTCATTCAGGCGCCCACAGCCATAGCACCATGCAAAATCATCAGCATAATCGTCCTGTATCGCGTGTGTAAGTTCTTTTGTCATTTTCATTCCTCCCACTCTTATTGTCTATTTCCATTATAACACTTGCAGCGTGCTACTCACGACAGAATTCTGATTTTATCGGAAAGTATGCTTATCATTAATCTTTAGCCTGTTCATTTCATAGATATGTACTGTTCCACCCGCACTCTCCGCACGTATACTATAGAAACGAATCCAGGAGGAATCGAATATGAGAATAAGAGCCTTACTGTTGCTAGCCCTTATGATCGGAGGGGCTTACGTGATGATCAAATCAATCGATGAATACAACGAGAAAACATTCGCGGACTATATCGGTTCCATGGAAGCGGATTTCGACACCCTCCTTTTCAATATGCCGCCGATGTTATCGATGCCTGAAAAGACATGGGTAGTCGACAACAAAAAAGAAGTGGAAGCATTACTTACATTTTTGGAGGATTACAAGGTGAAGAAAATTGACCCGGCAGAAATCAGCATCGCGGATGATATCGACCAATTCAGCGTGAGCCTTGTGGATCCCTCAGGCAAGACAGTCACCATTGTTGTGAATGAAAATATCATCATCCAAAACTCCTTGCTGTACTATCAGATTGTAGACGGCCCGCTCGATGTGGATTGGCTGGTCCGCTTCTTCGCTTCAAATAAATAGGGAAGCGGGCGCCTTACGCGAGGCTCCCGCTTTCTCATTTTATGGTTGGTCCTCTTTCCGCAGCATCCGCTGGCCATATTGCCGGATCATGCTAGAGATTACCGGATTCATGCTTTCAGGCAGGCCGTTGACCGGAAAGAACCGGGCTTCCATCGCTTCGACGCCGTCCGCTTTCAATTCGCCGCCCGTTATATCGTCGGTCGCGTAAATGATAGTCACCGAGTAGTATTCGTCCCCGTTTTTCAAGATAGTATGTGTCCCCGGACCTGAGATTACATTGACAAGATGCAGCTTGCCGACTTCAATTCCGGTTTCCTCCTTCACTTCACGCCGGCCCGCTTCTTCCGCTGACTCCGCAAGCTCCATGAATCCTCCCGGAACGCCCCATCTTCCATCATGACGGAGCTGCAGCAGTATTTCCCCACGTTTGTTAAAGACGCCAACTCCGACTCCCGTCAGCACTAAAGGTCGGTTGCCGACTTCCGCGCGCAAGTCTTCAATATATCCCATTCTCATTCCTCCTGTTTATTGAATCCCCTGAAATGTATACGGAATCGAATCTTTGAGCAAACCTTCGATGCCGCCTTTATGATAAGGCAGCTCACGGCTTGCCTCATTCATACTCATCCAGGCAGCCTCCAAAATCCCCTCAGTATCCTGCACATCAACATCTCCTTCGGCCGCTTCACTCAGGAACGTAAAAAAGTGGACATGGTTTCCTTCTTTCTCGCGGAACGCTTCATTCACAGCAAGCAGCCGGCTGACGGAGACCCGCAATCCCGTCTCTTCCCAAGCCTCCCTTACCGCCGCTTCCTCCAGCGTCTCTCCCTCCTCCACAGAACCGCCAGGCAGCGTCCAATTATCGTATTTCCTATTCTTCACCAATAGCACATTTTCCTCTTTTATAATCAGCGTATATACCACATCGACACGTCTCATCACCGTGAGCCCCCTCTTGTTCTGCTAAGTTTTCTCAGCAATGATAGCCCCAGTCCTTGTGATTCACAACTTCTTTTAATAGAACGTATTACTATTTTGCAGTCGGAGGATCTAGTTGTTTTTCATGTTATAGTATTTAGTTTGTTTTATAAAGAATCTTTCTATTCGTTTTTACTTTTCGAGGAGTCTGCTATATAATAGACTTAGTTCGATAATCGTAATAAAAGGGAGAGATGAGAATGGTCAAAAGTTTGCCGAAACGATCAGAAGTGAAAGTGGAAGAGACGTGGAACCTCCATGATTTATTCAAATCGGAAAGCGATTACAATGCCGCTTTAGAAGAAATCCAAAAGGAAGTCGCTGCCTTTGCAGAGAAATTCAAAGGCAACATCACTGATGAAGACGCTGTCATCGAAGCGATGAAAGGCTACGAGGATATCCGCAAGAAACTTGTGCCGATCGGTACATATACTAGCCTCTCCATGAGCGAAGACCAGACGAATGACGAGGCGCAGATGCGCGCAAGCAAATTCGGATCCATCGCCGCAAAACTCGGCAGCCAGCTGTCCTTCATGGGAAGCGAATTGTCCGAGCTGCCGGCTGAGACACTTGAAAAAGCTGCAGCGAAATCTGATGCATACAAACACTACTTGAACGAAGTGATCCGCGAAAAGCCGTATCGCCTGCATCCGGAAGTCGAAAAGACGCTTGCTGCATTCTCTTCCGTACTTGGCAGCCCGTATGACCTATACAACACGACAAAGCTTGTCGACATCAATTTTGGCGAGTTCGAAGTGGACGGCGAAAAATTCCCTCTCAGCTATACTTCTTTCGAAGGCGGCTGGGAATCCGAACCGGATACGAAAAAGCGCCGTGCGGCATATGATGCATTCCAATCCAAGCTCCGTGAGTACCAGCATACGACTGCGAAGACATACGATATGCATCTTCAACAGGAGAAGACGATGGCTGACGAGCGCGGCTACAAGGACGTCTTCGAATTCCTCCTGTTCGACCAGGAAGTCGACCGTTCCATGTATGACCGCCAAATCGATCTGATCATGAAGGAACTCGCGCCTCATATGCGCAAATATGCGAAGCTTCTTCAAAAGGTGTATGGACTTGATGAAATGACGTTCTCGGATCTGAAGATTCCTCTTGATCCTGGATATGAACCGAAAATCTCTATAGAAGAGTCCAAAAAATACATTGATGATGCGCTTGCCATCATGGGCGATGACTACGTCAACATGGTGGACCGCTCGTATAAGGAACGCTGGACGGATTTCGCGCAGAACATCGGTAAATCGACTGGCGCCTTCTGCTCAAGCCCGTATGGCATCCATCCATACATCCTGATCTCTTGGACAGGCAGCATGGAAGATGTGTTTGTGCTGGCGCATGAGCTTGGCCACGCCGGCCATTTCTATAATGCGCACAAACATCAGAACATCTTTAACTCGCGTCCATCGCTCTATTTCATTGAGGCGCCATCCACGATGAATGAGATGCTCATGGCAAACCATCTGCTGAAGAATTCGGATGATCCGAAATTCAAGCGCTGGGTCATTTCGTCCATCGTTGCCCGCACCTACTACCATAACTTCGTCACTCACCTGCTCGAAGCGGCTTACCAGCGCAAGGTCTATGAGCGGATCGACGAAGGCGGCAGCGTGAATGCGAACGTCCTTAACAAATTGAAACGCGAAGTGCTGGAAGAGTTCTGGGGCGATGATGTGAAAATCAACGAAGGTGCCGAGCTCACATGGATGCGCCAGCCGCATTACTATATGGGACTCTATCCATATACGTACAGTGCAGGTCTCACAATCTCTACACAAGTCTCGAAGCGCATTCTGGAAGAAGGAGAGCCGGCAGTACAGGACTGGCTCAAAGTCCTTCAAGCAGGCGGCACGAAATCCCCTGCGGAACTTGCGAAAATGGCAGGTGTCGATATTACGACCGAGCAGCCGCTGCGCGACACTATTGCTTATATCGGTGAATTGATCGACCAGCTGGTTGAATTGACAGACGAGATCGAATCTGCAAAAGTGGATTGATGGAAAGAGGCTGCCCCCGGATTTTACCGAGGGGCAGTTTTTTAGATGTCCCTTCTGGTTTTATATGAAGTGTGGCATTGAAAACCTACATAAATTTAGCTATGATGGGAAAAGCAACTTTTAGAAACGAGTGAATTTCATGCAATCGACTGAATCCAACCTTTTTATACGCCTAGGATGTCTTGCGCCTATTCTTGGGATCGTGGCGTTATTCGTGCTGATCCGGCAGGACCGGATATTGCCCGCCTTCCTCTTCTTTGTACTCTTTTTCGGAATCGCTGTGCTCTTCCTGTATCTATCGGGACGTTATGAAGAGAAAGCGAAACAAAAGCAGGCCGACTACTTGGCGACTTTTACGCCTTCAAAGCCATCCTATACGGAGTCACATTCGTTCATCAGCTTTGACTTGCTCTCGAAATTGGCTGTAGACGACAAGAACAAACGGATTTACTTGTGGACTCCGCCGATGAAGAACGGCAAATATGTCAACAAGGCATATAAAGGGATGCCCTATGAGATAAAAGATTATCCTTTCAAAGATCTGCTCGCTGTCTGTATTTATGAAAACGGCATGTTGAAAAGGGCCGATAAAAAGCCTGGAGATCGCACAGAAGAAAGACTCACGGCTCTTGGCCAGACCGTAGGAGATCCCGCCGCCACAAAAATCTCAGCGGCCAAAAAAATCATCCACCGGAAAGTGGCCACCGTGGAAATGAAGCTGATCTTCGATGATGCGGACCGGCCAGCCCGGATTATCCGTTTCTATGAAGATCTTGATAAAAGACTCGCGAAAAAGTCGGCAGATTATCGAAAGATTGAACAGACCATCGATCAATGGGAACATCTTCTCACTTATGTGATGGAGTCAAGCCAGTGAACCAGCCGGACGAGCGGCTGGTTTTTTTAATGTACTAAACTATCTGAATATAATTTGGATATTTAGTTTCAAGTATAGTACGATGGAGAAGAAGAATTGATTTCCAAACTAAGGGAATGGGGGATCAGTATGATACTTTCAAAACGATTGCAGGCAATGCCGCCGCACTTCTTCTCGTCGCTTGTCAAAAAAGTAGATGCGGCAAGGGAAGCGGGCCTAGATATCATCAATCTGGGCAGGGGGAATCCGGATCAGCCGACGCCTCCCCATATTGTGAAAGCGCTCGTAGAAGCAGCCGAAAGACCTGAATCACACGGGTATTCACCTTTTAATGGAATCCGCGAGTTCCGCGAAGCGGTGTCGTCATTTTACAAGCGCGAGTACGGCGTAGACATCGATCCCGATACGGAAGTCGCCATCATCGGGGGATCTAAGATCGGGCTTGTTGAGCTGCCGCTTGCAATGCTGGACCCAGGCGATCTGATGCTGCTGCCGGATCCGGGGTATCCTGATTATCTGTCCGGCATCCACCTTGCCGATGTCAAGTACAGGACGATGCCGCTGCTTGCTGAAAATGAATTTCTGCCAGATTACGAGGCTCTTTCTGAAGACGTCAAACAACAGGCGAAACTTATGTATTTGAACTATCCGAACAATCCTACGAGCGCTGTCGCTTCCCTCCCCTTCTTTGAGGAGACGGTACGATTCGCCCGTGAACATGACATATTCGTCCTTCATGATATGGCATACGGAGGCATCGGATTTGACGGGGAAAAACCGATGAGCTTCATGCAGGCACAAGGGGCAAAAGAAGTCGGCATTGAAATGTATACGCTTTCAAAGACTTATAATATGGCTGGCTGGCGGGTCGCTTTTGCCGTTGGAAACCGCCAGATGATTGAAGCGATCACCAAGCTCCAGAACCAATTGTTCATCAGCATCTTCCCTGCCGTCCAGCATGCAGCAATTGCCGCCATCCAAGATGAGCAAGATTGCGTGCAGGAAATGACCGATCTGTATGAAAAGCGAAGAGATGTCCTGATAGCGGAATGCCGCCGCATCGGCTGGGAAGTGGATGCGCCGAAAGCATCGTTTTTCGCGTGGCTCCCTGTGCCGCCTCCTTACACGAGTGCACAGTTCGCGGATTTACTGCTGTCTAAAACAGGCGTTGTTGTCACGCCAGGCATCGGCTTTGGAACACACGGCGAAGGGTATGTCCGCGTCGGTCTGCTGGCAGATGAGGAACGGATCCGGGAAGCAGTATCGAGAATCGAAGAGCTTGGCATCTTCTCCGCAACAGAAACCGCCGGAGGGAAACTCAGCTGATTTCCAATAAGAAGGCCCGCCCTTTTTTTACAGGCGGGCCTTTTGGTCAAACGAAACCGATGTGGACGGAATCGGCGATGTTCCGGTATCCGATTTCCTGATAGATTTTATTCGACGTCGGATTCGTCATATCCGTATACAGCGTGCAGAACTCATATTCTTTTAATAGTTCATGTGACACGCGGGCAACCAAGGACCGCGCATATCCCTTCTTCCGTTCTTCACGGGGTGTGAAGACAAGGGAGACCGTGATGCCGCGATCGGTCGGGCGCGACTTTTTCAACATAGCGACGGTCTTTCCTTCCGCTTCCCATAGGAACACTTCACGCCCTGCTATGAATTGATCAACCTTAGCCCGCGCCGCCTCTGCATCCGTCTTTGGCAGGTGCGTGTCTTGTTCAAACTGCTGATACCACTCCAAAATCAGCCCGCTGTCCGCTTCACTGGCTACTCTGAAGTCTCCCTCGCTATAGGAAAGGTCCGGAACTACCCTGTCCAGGCGATAGATCCCTTGGTCCATGAGCACTTCACTTGAAAGGCCAAGGGTTTCCGTCCAGCATTCAGCAAATTTCTCCGCAGTCTCTCTCAGCCCGATTAAAGAAGGGACTTTGACTTCACGTGTCACAAGAGAACTGATCGCTTCGCGGATGATGTCCCCTTCCCGCCCATCGTCTGCAATAATCACATTCATCGGATGCGGCGGTGTCATCTGAAACAGAGCAAGCACCTCCTCTTTTTCCACCATTGCTGCCATGTAAGGACGTTCATATCGGCCTTCGCAAATCCCTTTCAACACCCCCGCAAACAAGTTGTAGCGGTCTTCCCCCTCTTGCAATATAGGAGCCGCCAGCCGCTTAAAATGCTGTGAATCTTTACTTTCAATAAGTTCCATCCCATTTACCCCTCCCCTATTTCAATGGAGTATATCGCATTTCTAGCATTAAAAAAAGAAGCATCCTGCAACGGACACTTCTTTCTTACCAGAACTGAGGTTTCTGCACCATCAGCCATAACATGACCAGCATAAGCGTTATGTATTGCCATGTTGTCTTCTTCAGTTTTCGGATGATCAGCTGTTTATCGGCTGCTGGATCGAAATCTTTCAGCACCCGTGAGAATCCTCTTGCAAGGAACACGATGGATATGAGCATTACAGCGACCGTCATGACAACCCAGGAGGTGTGCCACGGCCAGAGTCCGAGCATAATGAGTAGCACTCCTGTGATGACAAGGACATGGCCCGCATGCATGACGAGCCGGATGATCGTTTTCAGCAGGGATAACAGCGCGCCTTCCAATTCACGCGGAGACTTGGCAAGCTTGCCGATGATCGGCAGAAGGACAAACAGCGGTCCCGTTGCAAGGATGGCGCTCAAGATATGCAGATAGAGGATGGTCGTGTAGAAGTCCACTTTCATGCCGCCATCTTACTTCTCTACAGGGCTGAATTCGTGTACCCAGACGCTCATTTTCGGAAGCCAAGGCATTTTAGGATGCATGGAAAGGATGGACTGCTTATATTCTTCCAGCGAATCAAAACCTTCCTGTTTCGCCTCTTCATCTGTCAACTCCCCGAGAGTCTGAGAATATAGTTTATCTACTTTGTATTCCTTGCCGTCCAGAACCATAATCTCACCTGGATAAGCATAGACACCGTTGCGGCGTGTCGCTGTCTTTTTCCCTTCCAGCACTTTTTGGATATCTTCAGGAACTGTTACAAGGCGTTCAACTGAACATGTTTTTTCTGGGTAATCCGTCATTACTGACAACTCCTTTAGCTAACATATATATGTAGTGTACCAACAGAATTAGAAAAAGACGAGAAATGTTACCTGTGTCTGAGAAGAAGGAATGCCTAAGACCTGCCCCTCGCTTTCTCATATACATACTAGACTACATGATAAATATGGGGGGATCTCATGCATTTATTCACAGTACTGTTGATCGGCATCGCCGCAAACCTTGATAACCTGGGAATCAGTGTCTCCTATGGCCTACGCGCAAGCCGGATCCCGTTCAGATATAACTTGGTCATCTCGATCATTTCGATGGTGTTCACCTATGCATCCATCACTCTGGGCAGCGTGCTCTCAGGCTATTTATCCGCACAATCCGGGAACGTCATCGGCGCATCGCTGCTCATCGCCCTCGGTGCATGGCTCCTCATCAAACAGCCTGCTGCGCAGGATGGAAAAAGCGGCACAATCAAAGAAATCACATGGAAGGAATCACTTTTTCTAGGTTTTATCATGGCCGTCAATTGCCTGTCGATCGGCTTTGGCGCAGGCATCGCAGGCGTTGAACCGGTTCTTGCTTCTGTTTCCGTAGGCGTATTCTCGTTCCTTTCCATCCATATCGGCGTGAAAGTCGGCCATCTCATCGGACCTTCTTGGTTCGGCAGGCAATCGGATCGGATTGCCGGTTTGCTGCTCGTCGTCATCGGGCTGTTCGAAGTGATCGGCTGAAAAAGAAAGAGCCTCCGCATAACCCGGAGGCTCTTCCGTCTTTATTCCACAACAAGCTCGTAAACTTGATGCTCGTGCAGCCCTTCCTCGTTTTTCACATGGACCTGAATCTGGTAGGTCCCTGCTTCCTCGAACCGTTTGAAGGTGCGGTATTCGCCCGCTTCCATCTCGACAGCATCCAAGTACTCATGGGCATCCTCTTCTTTTGCCGCGTTCCAGACTTCATAGCGGACATCCGCTTTTCCGAGAGGTTCCCCGTCTTTCTGGACATGGGTAATGAACGTCAGCGTATCGCCTGTCTTTGCATTTTTCGGCACCATGAAATGCATGGAGAAACCTTCCGCTCCATGATCGTGATGATGACCTTCCTCATAATGACCGCCTTCGCCGATTGTGATTTCCTTTTCAGGCATCGTATGCATATCACGCGCAGTCACGTGTACTTGGACATGGAACAAGCCGTCGTGCTCAAACGACATTTCACCTTTATACAGACCGTCGCCCGCAAGCTTCGAGTCCACCATATCGCCTTCGCCTTTCTTTCCCTCCTCCCACACTTCAAAGACCACTTCGTCCGCGTCATCGACAAACGTGTCGCCTTGTTTGACAAGCGCTTCAAAGGTTACCGCTTCGCCGGCTTCCGCGTGTTCAGGCACCGTCAGCTCGACCGAGATCGGCACGACCGCCTGACTGTCAGCGGATGTGTCATGCGCAGGCGCCTCCTCGTTCTTGTTCTTTCCACAAGCCGCGAGAGCCAGCAGCAGGATAAGTGATATGATTATGTATGATTTCTTCATCTAGAACGCCTCCTCTTCTTTTTCAGCTTAGCGCAGTTCTTTCACTACCGTCAATTTGATTGATATGAACGGCTTGCATGCGACACGCTTTAGACGTACTTTGGACACAAATCATTCATATTACTGCAGATGTGTTTTTATTTGTGCATTCAACCGGAAAAGGATAGGATAGAAACAACATGATTGGAGGGTACCCTATGCAACCAAGTGATCGGCTGATCTCTTCGCTCCCGTTCTCCCGGGTGGAACGCACCGTCGAGTGGTTTGTACAAAAGGAAAGGCAGCTTCAGCATGCAATCCTCTTGTTTGAAACGGAAGTCCACACGCCAGATCGGATTTTCCCGATCCATCATGTCCAGGATGTCTCCTACCGTCCGTTCTCAAGCGGTTCGGGCTTATTTTATCTGCATACGAATCAAGGACTCTTCTCCTTTTCCATCGCAACCGATCCGGAGCATTTCATGTCTTCCTACCGAAAGCTGCGCGGTGATTTCTTTCCTTCCTGACGATAGCCAAGCAGTTGCTTGTCAGACTTGTTTCAGATGATCTTGCCTGTGGTATAGAAGAATATAACCATATAGGAGGGAATCATTATGACAATGAAACGAATTGTGGAAAACGCAGTGCAAGCGAAGAAGGAAATCGAGGATTTGACAACACAAGGGTTCACTCACGATGATATTTATGTGTTCGCACATGATAAAAAGCGATCGGAAGACATCTCTGACGCCCTCGATACAGAACAAGTCGGCATGAAGGAACAAGGCTTCCTGGACAGCATGAAAAACATGTTCACGTCCCGCGGCGATGAATTGCGCAGCAAGATGGAAGCAGCTGGCCTCTCGAAAGAGGAAGCGGCCGATGCGGAACGTGAACTCGACCATGGCAAGCTTGTCATCGTCGCCAATAAATGATCATAATGTATTGAAGAAGCGCCATCCATGAGCGGGTGGCGCTTCTTTTGCTTTCCCAATTCACCAATTTCCGATATGATGGAGACGGAAAGCAGGTGCCAAAAAGATGGACAGTAAGATTTGGAAAATAGGATTTTTCACAGCCCTCACCTCATTCGTCCTGATGATCCTCGGAACAAGGACAGTACTCGGCAATGAACTGATCTTCAAAAATTACCTGACGTTCGCCATATTCAGCGTCACGATCGGGATGCTGGCGATCCTATTATTGTTCTATAAAATGAAAGCCAGCTTTTGGATTTTCATGATTGCGCTTATTCTCGGATTCGCCGAGATGTTCAGAAGCTTTGTGATGGACAAGGAATTAGGGGATGCTGCGGGAATTCTGTCTCTCTTCATTTTCACCACACTCGGCTTTGGTGTTGCATTGATTGTCCAAGCGGTCAAAATGCTGATCAAACCTTCGGATAAAGGACAAAACCATCCTTCTTGATTGGATGGTTTTTTGCTTTAGGATTGGACTGTTGAATTGGCTGGTGGGTGAATGTTTTAGCGGAAGCATGGCTTGATACGCGACGCAGATTGCTTGGCGCGCTGTCTTGCTTACTTGCCGGAGTGCGTTGCTTACTTTACAGCTATCGTTGCTTATTTCCAGGCGTATGTTGCTCACTTTTCAGCTGTTGTTGCTCACTTCGCCGCATGTGTTGCTCACTTCATGGCCAGTATTGCTCACTTCGACGACCACATTGCTTACTTTCCCGGCACGCGCTGCCGTCGCGGCGCACTTTGCTGCCCCTCGGCTCGGTGCATTGCTTACTTTGCGGCGTGTGTTGCTTACTTCGCGCGTTGTATTGCTCACTTTAGCGCATTCGTTGCTTGCTCCGCCGCATGTGTTGCTCACTTCGCGGGTTGTATTGCTCACTTTGACGACCACATTGCTTACTTTCTCGGCACGTGCTGCTGTCGCGGCTCACTTAGCTTTGCTGCCCCCCAGCTCGGTGCATTGCTTACTTCGCGGCGTGTGTTGCTTACTTCGCGCGTTGTATTGCTCACTCTAACGCATTCGTTGCTTGCTACGCCGCATGTGTTGCTCACTTTGCGGCCAGTATTGCTTACTTTTCCCTGCGCTTTGCTTACTTTGCCATTGAAACGACAAAAAAAACGCACACCTTACGCGGAAGGCCGCGTAAGGTGTGCGTTTTATCATGCCAATGCTTTCTGTTTCTTGATCTGCTTGCTTCGAAGCTGTCCGCAGGCAGCGTCGATGTCAGTGCCATGTTCAAGCCGTACGCCACAGTTGATGCCGCGTTTTTTGAGCGTTTCGTGGAATGCCTTGATGGCTTCGTTTTCGCTCCGGCTGTACTGGCCGTGTTCATCGACCGGATTGTACGGGATCAGGTTGACGTAGGCCAAGTGGCGTTTGTTCGCCAGCAGCTTCGCCAATTGTTCCGCTTCCTCGACGTGGTCATTGACGTCGCGAAGGAGGATATATTCGAATGTGATCCGGCGGTTTGTCGTTTCAAGATAGTAATCGATCGCTTCCATCAGCTTCTCGATCGGATATGCCTTGTTGATTTTCATGATCTGCGTCCGCAGCTCATTGTTCGGCGCGTGTAAGGAGACAGCCAGGTTGATCTGGATATTCTCTTCTGCAAATTCCCGGATCTTCGGCGTCAGGCCGCTCGTTGAAACGGTGATATGCCGCGCCCCGATAGAAAGGCCTTTCTGGTCATTGACGACCCGCAAGAAGTTCATCAGGTTCGTGTAGTTGTCAAACGGCTCCCCGATGCCCATGACGACGATATGGCTGACGCGCTCTTCATTGCCGAGTGCATCGAGGTGCTCTTGCACTTTCATGATCTGGCCGACGATTTCTCCCGCATTCAGATCGCGGTTTTTCCGCAGCAGTCCGCTTGCGCAAAAACTGCAGCCGATGTTGCAGCCGACCTGGGTCGTCACGCAGACCGATTGCCCGTACGGAAATTTCATCAGGACCGTTTCGATCAAGTTGCCGTCTTCCAGGCGGAACAGGAATTTCACTGTGCCGTCTGCTGACACTTGTTTTACTTCTTGTTCAAGCGTCTGTATATGATAGTGATCCTCCAGCAGCTGAAGGCAGTCTTTATTGATATTTGTCATGTCCGCGAAAGAGGTGACCCGCTTTTTATAAAGCCAGTCCCATACTTGGGCGGCGCGGAATTTCTTTTGGCCATTCGCAACAAGGAAGTCCGTGAGTTGTTCTAACGTCGAACCATATATGGATTGTTTCATTTCAATTCCCCGTTTCTCGTTTTGCATTCGGTAATTATAACACAAAACCATGGCCAGTTGCATAAAATCACGCTTTTTTCTTCTCCGATGGGGACCCTTGTTCACGGTCCTGCTTTATTTTCATGACGAGTACAAACACATTCATCAGCGCAAGTACCGCAAGCATGGTGCCGAAGCCTGTCCTGCCCTCCATGAACCGGGTTACGGCTAAAAACGCAAGAAACACAATCAGAGCGACATCCACGTATTTCGGTGTCAATGAAGCCACATCCTTCCGAATTGAAAGTCGGGTCCATTGCCCCGCAAATTCAACTCCAGTATATCATGATGCGGCCGCTCCGTCATCAGCGGAGGAATGAAGCGAGCGCTGAAAACAGGGCATCCATCTGCTCGTCGGTACCAATGGAGATGCGAAGAAAGTTCCGAATCCGCGGACTGTCGAAATGTCTGACGAGAATGCCGCGCTCCCTTAATTGCTCATAGATGGATCGGGCCCCTACGGTCGGATGCTCCGCGAAAAGGAAGTTCGCGTCCGAGGGAAGCACATGAAAACCGATCTCTGCCAGTCGTGATGCCGCCCGCTCCCTCGTCGCTTTGATGGCTTTGATCGTTCCGGCAAAGTAGTCTTCATCTTTAAAAGCGGCTGCGGCCCCTGCAATTGCGAGGCGATCGACGGGATAGGAATTGAACGAATCCTTCATGCGGTTGAGCGCTTCGATCAGCGCCGGCTGGCCAAGCGCGAACCCGGCGCGCAGTCCCGCAAGCGACCGAGACTTGGATGCCGTCTGGATGACGAGAAGGTTCTCATGCTCCTCGATCAGGCGGATGGCTGAACCGGGCGCGAAGTCGGCATACGCTTCATCAATGATGACCAGCTTGCCGCGATTGCCTTTAGCGATTTTCCCGATCGCCTCCAGCGGCTCGAACAAACCTGTCGGCGCATTCGGATTCGGAAAGATCACGCCTCCTTGCGAATGAATGAACGATTCGGCAGATAAGGTGAAATCGCCGTTCAGCGGCACCAGTTCGAACGGGACATCGAACAACTTTGCATATACCGGATAGAAACTATATGTAATATCAGGGAAGCGGATCGTTTTGCCTGGCTCGAAAAAGGCCATGAATGCGAGTGCCAGAACTTCATCGGAGCCATTGCCGACGAACACGTACTCGTTCGCCAAGCCATAATAGCGGGCGATCGTCTCGCGAAGCGGATCCGCGAAGGGAGAAGGATACAATTGCAGCTTTTCAATTTCCGCGGCGATCGCTTCTTGCACAAGAGGGCTTGGCGGGTAAGGATTTTCATTCGTATTCAGTTTGATAAATCCCTGATCCTTCGGCTGTTCGCCTGGCACATAAGGCTCCGCAAGACGCGCCTTCGTGCTCCATAGTTCACTCACCTGATCCGCCTTCCCCTCCGCTTCTTTCAAGAAGCACATTCTTCACATCATCGATCGAGACACCTGTCATTTCCATGAGGACAAGGGAATGATACACCAGATCGGCGAGTTCCATCGCAATCTCCCGGCGGTCGCCATTCTTTGCGCCAATGACCACCTCCGTCGCCTCTTCCCCGATTTTTTTGCACACTTTATCGATCCCTTCCCTGATCAGATAGGAAGTATAGGAACCCTCCGATGGATTGGCGCGTCTCTCCTTGATGCTGTTCTGTACGTCTCTGACAATGTTCCTCTGCGTGCGCCTGATGCTGCCGCTTCCTGAGCCGAAACAGGTTCTTTCGCCGGTATGGCAAGCAGGACCGAGCGGCTCCACTTCGAGAAGAAGCGTATCCCGGTCGCAGTCGAGCACCATCCTGACGACCCGTTGCCGGTTCCCCGACGCCGCGCCTTTATGCCACAGTTCCTCTCTCGAACGGCTATAGAACCACGTCTCACCTGTCTCCATCGTCTTTTGAAGCGACCTCTCATTCATATAAGCAAGCATCAGCACTTCGCCTGTCCGCTCATCCTGGACGATTGCAGGAATCAGTCCGCCTGGCCCAAAGACGATCCCCTCGGTATTCAAAAGCATGAGATCTCCCCCTCTGCAAGGCTATCCTTCAAGTCGCTGATCCGAATGTCGCCAAAGTGGAAGACAGAAGCGGCCAGTGCAGCGTCCGCGCGTCCCTCTTTCAGGACTTCCCCAAAGTGCTCCGGCTCTCCGGCCCCGCCGCTCGCGACGACAGGAATCCGGACTGACTTGTGCAAGGCTTCATAGAGGGCAATGTCATATCCATCCCGCATTCCGTCCCCGTCGATGCTGTTGACGACGAGTTCACCGGCGCCGAGCTGCTCGGCCTGTTTCGCCCATTCAATTGCGTCTATGCCGGTCGCTTTCATGCCGGCCTCCCCGAAGACTTCCCATTTCCCTTCCCCTGTCTTTCTCACATCCATCGATAACATGATGCGCTCAGGCCCATATTGTTCCGCGGCTTCCTTCACAAAATCGGGGTTCCGAAGGGCTGCACTATTGATGGAAGCTTTGTCGGCGCCCGCCGCAAATACCGCCGCCAGATCGCCAAGCGACTGCAAGCCTCCTCCCACGATGAAAGGGACAGATGTTACGGCTGCGATTTCCTCGATCAAGTCCAGGAATATGGCCCTTCCTGTCCGGGTTGCTGAAATATCATAGAAAACGAGTTCATCGGCCCCTTCCGCGACATATTTTTTTGCAAGTTCAAGCGGATCGGCGACTTCCTTCACTTCAAGGAATTTCTTCCCTTTGACGACTTTCCGGCTATCTATATCCAAACAAGGAATAATCTTTTTTTCTTTCATAGCTGCTCCGCCCCCAGTAAAGATTCAAGTGACAAATTGCCTTCGTACAGGGCTTTCCCGATGATTGCTCCGTACAGGCCCTTGTTGCGCAATTCCATAATGTCCTTCTCTGTCGTAACTCCCCCTGATGCGATGATGCGGACAGCGGAAGCTTTCGCGAACCTAGCTAGTTCTGCGATACTCGGCCCTTCCAGCATCCCGTCCCTAGAGATGTCGGTGCTTACAGCTGTCTGGACGCCTATCTTCTCAAGGTCCATAAGAAGATCGAGCGCTTTGACAGAGCTTGCCTGCGTCCAGCCGTCCGTCGCGACAAACCCGTCACGTGAATCGATGGAGACGGCAATCCGCTCCCCGTACTCCAAGACCGCCCGCCTTAGAAAATCCCTGTCCCGCACCGCAGCCGTCCCGATGATCACTCGAGCCGCGCCAAGCTCAAGCAAAGTCCGGACCCTGTCCAGGTTTCGGACCCCTCCGCCTACCTGGACAGGAACTTGGACCGCCTCCGTCAATTCACGTATTGCAGACAGATTTTCCGTTTGTCCTGATTTCGCCGCGTCCAGATCGACGACATGGATATATTCAGCTCCCTGCCTTTGCCACTCTTTCGCCATATCAGCAGGCGACTCGTGGTAGACTGTCTCTTGCCCATAATCCCCTTGCCTGAGCCGGACACACCGCCCGCCCAGGATATCTATCGCTGGAAATAAAATCATCCGTTTCCCCTCCTCATAAGATCCCTTTTGTCGAAGGGACTCCCTTCACGTCCGGATTCAGCGCGGCTGCAGCGCCGAGCGACCTTCCAAACCCTTTGAAGATCGATTCGATTATATGGTGACTGTTCTTTCCATATTTCAGTTCAATATGAAGCGTCATGCCGCTGCTTCTAGTGAACGCCAGAAAAAACTCCTCGACCAGCTCCGTATCGAATGAACCCACTTTTTCTTTCATTCCATCGACCCGAAATACAAGGAACGACCTTCCGCTAATATCGAGCGTAACAGCGGAAAGCGCCTCATCCATCGGCGTCATGGCATGTGCATACCGCTCAATCCCTTTTTTATCACCCAGCGCCTCACGGACCGCCTGGCCGAGTACGATGCCGATATCTTCGATGGAATGATGCTGATCCACCTCCAGATCCCCGTCGCATGATACCGTCAAGTCGAAGCGGCCATGCGCCGCGAACAGTGTCAGCATATGATCGAAGAAACCGACCCCCGTCCGTATGTCCGTCTTTCCCGTTCCGTCAATCAATAGCGCAAGCTCGATCGACGTTTCGGCTGTCTTCCGCAAGACTTCCGCTTTTCTCATCCCTAACGTTCCCCCTTCTGATCCGCACCGCATCGGCGTGCCCCTGCAATCCCTCCGCTTCCGCGATTGCTATGATATCGCCAGCCACTTCATCGAATGCTTTCTCCGTGAATCGGATGAGGCTCGATCTCTTCTGGAAATCGTATACGCCGAGCGGTGAGGAAAACTTTGCCGTTCCGCCTGTCGGAAGTGTATGGTTCGGTCCCGCCATATAATCGCCGAGTGCTTCCGGTGAATACGGGCCGATAAAAACTGCTCCAGCGCTATGGATGGACGGAAGATATTCCATCGGATTCTCCATCATAAGCTGGAGATGTTCCGGCGCCAGCCGGTTCGCCGTTTCAATCGCTTCCTCGATCCCCGAAGCCATGATGATCCGGCCATTCTTCTCAATCGAAGCTGCGGCGGTCGTTTTCCGTTTCATCCGGCCTAGCTGGATTTCGACTTCCGCGGCAAGTGCCCGCGCAAACGTCTCGCTTGTGGTGATGCAAACAGCCGCCGCCTGCTCATCATGCTCCGCCTGTGATAACAGGTCGGCCGCCACATACGCTGCACTCGCCGTTTCGTCTGCGACGACACAGATCTCGCTCGGCCCCGCAATCATATCGATTGCGACATCGCCATGCACCCACTTTTTCGCACTGGCGACAAACTGGTTGCCGGGGCCTGTGATTTTCAGCACTTTCGGAATGCTCTCCGTTCCATACGCAAGGGCAGCAATTGCCTGGGCGCCCCCGATTTTATAGACGGCGTCCACGCCGCAGAACCTTGCTGCAGCTAGAACTGCCGGATTCACGTTGCCAGTTTGATCTGGCGGGGTCACCATGACCAGCTGCCGGACACCCGCAAGTTTTGCAGGAATCGCATTCATGAGGACAGTGGAAGGATACGCCGCTGTCCCGCCCGGCACATACATGCCGACCCTCTCGATCGGTGTCACCAATTGCCCGAGGAGGATTCCGTTTTCTTCTGTCATGAATGAAGAGCGCTCCTTCTGGCCTTCATGGAATGCTCTGATCCTTCTCTCCGCATTCACCAGCGCCCTCATCAGCCGCTCTGGGACCATCCTTTCGGCTTCCTGGAACTCCTCTTCTGAAACTCGGAAGTCGGTCAGCCTCACGCCATCGAACCGTTCTGTCAGTCTCCTCAGCGCCGCATCGCCCTCTTTACGGACTTGCCGGATAATATCGAGGACTGCCTGATCCGTACCGCCCTCCGCCTTTCCATTGCCATCCACGGCCATTTTTTCGCGGAAAAACTGGTCCGCATCGAGCACTCTCATCTGCATAACTCCTTCCCTGATTCGACCGCCATGATGAATTCCTGGATCCGCTGCGTCTTCGTCGCATAGCTTGCTTTATTCACAATAAGCCTTGCACTGATATCCGCAATCTCCTCAAGGACCACGAGGCCGTTCTCACGGAGTGTGGATCCCGTTTCGACGATATCGACAATTACATCCGCGAGTCCGATGAGCGGCGCAAGTTCTACGGAGCCATTCAGTTTGATGACTTCCGGCCGGATCCCTTTCCGCTTGAAATGGTCCATGGCGATCTTCGGATATTTGGAAGCGACGAGGAGCCGTTCATCCGGCAGCGGACGATTGAAACCTGCCACGGCCATCTTACAGGCACCGATGCCGAGGTCCGCCAGCTCATATACATCCCGCGGATCTTCCATCAAAATATCCTTGCCGATCACCCCGATATCCGCCGCCCCTTTTTCCACATACGTCGGAACATCGACCGCTTTCACATCGAGCAGATCGATCTGACGCCGCTCATTGCGGAATACGAGCTTCCGGCTTCCTTCGCCGTATCCATCAAAATCAATTCCGGATGCACGCAGGATGGAAATTGCCCGCTCTGCCGTACGCCCTTTTGCGACTGCGATTGTAAGTGGCACCATCAGCCGCCCCCCCTTTCCAAGAGCGCTTCAAGCTCTTTTCCTGTTTCAAATGAAATCCTTTCACCGCAGCGCGATAACATCTGTTCTCCATTGTTCAAATCCACGAACAGCGTTGTGTCTTCCTTTCCAGCCCTCTTTGCCATGCTGGCCCGGAAGCCGGCCCGGCGCATCTCCTCCGACAGCCGGATTGCCAGTTCCACGCTCTGATCATCGTAATAAAAGCAGATCTGCCTTGCTTTGCTGCCGGCAGGCGGCTGCTCCATCGCTTCCATCAATGAATCCACTTCGAATGCAAAACCGACCGCATGAAGTTCGGCACCGAACTGGCGGACGAGACGGTCATACCGCCCTCCCATGAGAACCGGCTTGCCGAACGTTCCTGCATACCCCTGTATCGCGATGCCTGAGTAATAATCCATGTCATTGAGCAGGCCGAGATCGAGATTGATATACTCGCCGTGACCGTAGATTCCGAGAAGGCGGTTCACTTCTTCCAAATGGTTGAAAAGATGTTCCATCCGCTGTCCCTTGAACCAAGTCCGCGCATTTTGCAGAACATCAGACGGCTTTCCATACAGTTCAGGAATCTTGCGGATGATCCTGTTCTCGGGCGCGTCATCCATCTGACCAAGCATGCGATGGAGTTCAACCTTATTTTTCGTTCTGATGAGCTGTCTAATAAGATCTCTTTGGGATTCCGGAATGTTTGCGGCAAGCAGTTGAAAAAGTTCCGGCATGCCCATTTCAATGGTGATCTGCGGAAATCCCAGATCTTTAAGAGTCTGGATTGCAAGCGCAACCGTCTCGGCATCCGCCATCGCAGTCGTTTCCCCGAAATATTCGACGCCTGCCTGTATTCTCGACAGCGGCGCATGCGCCTCTCCTGATGTGCGGAACACTTCCTGTATGTAGTAAAAACGGTGTTCGCTTGTCAGCTTTTCTTTCGCATGAGACAATTCCTTTGTAATCGGAATGGTCACGTCCGGCCGCAAGACGAGCACTTCACCGGCGCCAGAGATCACTTTGACCATCTCTCGCCGGTCGATGGAACTTCCTGCGTCCATGTATAACTCATACGATTCCAGGGCTTGTGTCCGCACTTTCTCGAAACCGTATGATTCAAACCGATTTTCCATCGTCCGCAATGTCTGTTGAAAGAATCTGTCTTTCCTAGCAAGTACAGTCACTGTGTTCCCCCATTCCTTGCATGCACTCATGTGCAAAGTGTATGCATCATCGCTTTATTACTTTACTGTGATGAAGTTATAGAGTACTATAATATCAGTTTTCAGTTTTGTCAACCGAAAGGAGAATTTTGCAGTATGTTTGATTACCATATGCATAGCGAGTTTTCAGGAGATTGTGAGATGAAAATGGAGGATATGGTCCTTGCCTCGATTGCGGCAGGTCTCAAGGAGATCTGCTTCACCGATCATGTCGACTATGACTATCCGGATGACTCGATCTTTTTTGATTTTGATAAAAAGAAATATGCCGCAGAGATCAAGCGGCTACAGAAGGCATATGAGGGGCAGATCCGGATCAAGAAAGGTGTCGAGATCGGTGTCCAGCCGCACATTCTGCAGCAATGCGCGGAAATGGCGGAGCAGGAGGGCTTCGATTTCATCATTTGTTCTATGCACACCGTGGAACGAAAAGGACTGCATTACGGGGAAATTTTTGAAGGCCGGACGACAGAAGAGGCATTTACGGCGTATTATTCGGAGCTGCTCCGCTGCGTCCGCTCTTTCGACTCCTACTCGGTCCTTGGACATGTCGATCTGATCAAGCGTTATGCAAAAGAGAAAGTGAATCATCCTTTCCATGACTTGCTATCGGAAATTTTTAAGGAGATCATTCCTGCCGGGAAAGGGATCGAGCTGAATACATCCGGCGTCCGGTATGGGCTGGACTGCGGACTGCCGAGTAAGGACGTGCTGCAGCTGTATAAGGAATGCGGCGGGGAAATCATCACACTTGGATCCGACAGCCACCGGACGGAACATGTCGGCTACCAGTTCAAGGAATCGCTCGATTTATTGAAATCCATCGGCTTCCGCTATATCGCGACATTCGACAAGATGAAACCTGAATTCCATCCGATTGAAACGTTGTAATACATTTCGGCTGACAGGATGATCCGCCTGGAAGAAGAAGCAAGACGTCCCATCCATCCACAGCCGGCAAAAAACTCCCCGAAACGCAGCAACAGCAGACGCTGCGTTTCGGGGAGTTTTAGTATCCTATTTTTATCTTCCTGCAATATATGTCTTGATCAGAGCGAGGCGCTCCCGGATGTTTTGCTTGGCGCGGACGGAGCGTGGTGTTTTCGCGCCGATACTGTCTGTTCTGAGCCCCATATGTTCAGCAAGTTTCCGCGCACGGGCAACATGGTAATCGCTTGTAATGAGCGTGACTGAATCCACGCCTTCCGGCAGCAGCCGCTTTGAAAACAACAGGTTTTCATATGTCGAAGTGGATTCTGTTTCCAGCAGAAGACGATCTTCCGAAATGCCGTGTTCCACGAGGTACCGACGCATCGCTTCCGCTTCGGCAATCCCTTCATCCGGCCCTTGTCCTCCTGATAGGATCAAGGATACATGGGGATGCCTATCTGCGTAGTCCGCCGCTTTTTCCAGGCGGTATCTCAATGAAAGCGAAGGCGTTTCCCCGTTCACTTTCGCTCCTAGGACAATAGCGTACGCGTTTGTCCCATCTGCAGCCGGCCCTTTTCCTTCTTCCATCCAGATGCCGGACATGACCCAAAGGGCAGCCATGCCAGCAAGCACAATGATTACAACGATTCCGATCCCCCATCTTTTGCGTGTCTTCAAGAAGAATCACCTTTCCGTATGCCCATAGTGTATGACGGAGGCTGCCGGACAATGAATTCAGCGGAGCCGCTCAACTGAAATGCCGCGGCCAGCCAGCAGTTCCGGGTAGAACGGGTCCTCCCCGATCGAGTAGACATGGTCGCACAGATGCTCGATCTCCTCCATATCATGCGAAATGTAGATGATCATCTTTCCATGCTGCTTGGCGAGCCTTTTCAGATACACCCCGATTTCCGTCTTCGATTTCAGATCGATGCCGACAGTCGGTTCGTCCAGCAGAAGCAGATCCGGATCATGCAACAGGCTGATGGCGAGGTTCAGCTTGCGCTTCGTCCCCCCTGACAATGAACGGACCGGCTCATTCCATTCCATCAGCTGCATTTCTTCGCATAATATCCGGCATTCTTCAAGCGTCCGCGGTTTCCAGGACAGTTTATTGAAAAACTCCATATTCCCTTTGACCGTATATTCTTCCCATACGGAAATCTCTTGAGGCACGTAGCCGATCTTGCGCCGGATCGCTTTCAATTCGCCGTCATACTGCGTACCATGTAAACGAAGCTCTCCTGACGTAGGTTGCATGGCCGTTGCGATAATTTGGAGAAGCGTCGACTTTCCGGCCCCGTTCTCCCCGACAAGTCCAATGATTTCGCCAGGTTCCACGGTGAAGGAGATGCCGCGCAGGACCGTTTTCCTGCGGTATCTTTTTGCAATATCTGTCACTTCAAGCAATCCGTTTCCCCCCTTTCCATAGCCACGCACAAAGAAGCAGCAGAAGTACTATGAGCCAGGCTCCCGGGAGTCCGCTCTTCAATAATGATTGAACCGGACTCAGCGCCTCGATCCACCGGTACTGGCCTTGGATGCCGTCCAGTGGAATCAAGCCGCCCCCAGCGACCGTAAGCAGCAGGCTGACAGCAATCCCCGTTCCGTAGTAAACAATAAGACCGTCGATGACGATTGCGAACAAGAACGCGAACATGTTCATCGTCAGCCGGAAGACTAGCAGCGCGAGCAGAAACTTTCCTGTCACGCCCTCCCCAAGGAACACGTGGAACAGCCATACCGCCAGGCCATCCGCCAGCAGCGTCAAGCCTGTGTACAGCAGGAACACCTGCAGGGCATACACTTGAAACGGCTTCGAGCTGTATAGCCACCGGATCTTCATATCAGGCGCGCTTTCCTTGATCATCCAGTCGAAAAGGAAAAATGCGCTGATGATGGCGAACAATGCCCATGCCCCCCAGCTATCAAGGAGCGGCAACTGTTCCGCCTGTTTCCCTTCAGCTCCGTACACGAAACGCGTCTTTAAGAGCTCCTCTTCCTGTTGCCTGCTTAACGCGGAGGCGGTGACTTTTTCATAGTCCCATTGGTCCGACATGCCATAGTCATTGAACAGGCGCTCAACAATGTACGCGGCTTTGGAGCGGCTGAGATCTTCTTGCGCCAGTGACATGACTGTCTCCCGCGCCGCCGTATAGGCGAATGACCGGTTGGATGAATACCCGGTGATCAGTGCGTTCCGTTTGCCGGCCAGGACGTGTTCCCCATATCCTTTTTTGATGATGAACACGCTGTCGAGCTCATGCTGCGCAAGGGCATGGAGCGCATCATCCTCATCCAATTCCCTTACGGCGAGCAAGCTGTCCGCCTTCAATTCTTCTGCAAGCCGCTCAGCAAAAGGGGACTCATCTTCCATCACGAGTCCGATCGGCACTTTCGCATGCTCCTGGAAGCTCCCGACTCCTCTCATTGCGAGAATCGTGAGCAGCGGCGGAATCAGCAGCCACATGAAAACGCTCTTCCATTCACTTTTCACCCGAGACGTGATCATGCAGCCACCTTCTTCCGAACCGCAATGGATAGCCAAAGAAGTGCAAGCAGTGCCGCCGCATGAAGGGCAGGCTCCATGAAGTCGGCGTAATTCCTGCCGTCCACGATAATGTCGATCAGCCACTTCATGTCAACATAGGAGAATAGATAAGGCAGCTGTTCCTGCAAGGCCTGCGGAAAATAAATCGCGGGCACAATCGCCCCGCTCATGAACACGACAGCGGCAGTGAAAAGAGTTTGCAGAAAGAGCCCCGCTTTCAGCTGGCCCGCCCAGACACCGAGCACAGCAATCCCAGAAACGAGCGTCAAACCGTACAGACCTAGGAACAGGAACACCCGTCCATAATCCACCGCATAAAAATCCGCCTCGGCATTTGCAAGACCGAGGGACACGAGCAGCAAAACCGGCACGAAGGAGCAGAACCAGGCGACCAGCAGCCGTGCCCCTGTCCGCTGTCCCTCTGTGACGCCGAACAGCCGCAGCCGCATGCGCATCGCAGGTTTCTCTTCGGTCCCGAGCAACGTATACAAGCCGAGGATCCAAATGGAAAATGTGGTGAACAGCGCGGCGACAGAATAATACATGGCTGGGGAGGACGTCGCGGCATTGCGGATCTTCTCTTCATCCAGCAACTTATCTTTCCCAAGGGTGTACAGCGTGAAATCCATGAATTGGCGGAACATCAGATCCATCCGTTCGTCTTTCTTCATCGGCGTTTCCTTCGCATAGTCATTGATGACAAGGATGTTCGCCTGCGCTGCACCGATATACCGGGCAAGACTGTCGAGCAGCCCTTTTACAATATAGCTGTCAACCGGGCGCGCCGGATTGAATGCAACCGGCAGTGTCACAGGCTTCCCTTCGTACAGCCGTTCTGTAAATCCGCTTGGCAGTGAAATGTATGTACTGATCTCTTCATTCGCCAGGCTGGCTTGCGCCTGCCCCTTTGACTCGCTCCTGATTTGCAGGAATGTGTCGTCTCCTGCCGATTCTGTCAGCAGCATGCTGATGAGTTCCGATTCCTTCGTCTTATCCTCATCGACAAGCGCCACTTTGATCGGCTCTTTCCCTTCCGGTACAAGGAGGCCTGCCAAAAGAAGAACGGCGAGTCCGATGAGCACGGGCGGAAATAGAAAAAGAAGAAGAAGGGTCCCCCACTTCTTCTTCAGCTGTTTCAATTGTGCAGTTGTGAAAAATAGCATGTTCCGGATCGGCTTCACACTGTTCACTTCCTATCAGGCCGGCTTCAGTAGCCCAGCTCGTTTTCGAGATCGCCCATCAAGTCCATGACCCATGACTCGAAGTCGTCCATGATGTCTCGTTCAAAGAATTCTTCCAGCTCTTCCTCGGTCATCACTCCGATATTGACGGTCTTCTTCTCAGGATCCGGCATATCGACCTTCTTGACGATCTTGCCGTTCTGCTTCACGTGGAGGGTGACCATATCAAGTCCGAAATCTTCCCCTTCCAGCGTGAATTCATGATCCGCTTTCATGGAGTCCTTCTCGTGCACAGCCTTTCCAGTCCAGACAAGCGCCGGCTCGGAAAATCCGTCCGAGAATGAAAGTGACCGGTTGAAGGTCCGTTCGTTCCCCTTCAATTCTTCTTTTCCGTTATAAGTAAGTTCCATGTCTTCCAAGACGATTTTCATGGAATCGGAGGCTTTGTCATCTTTCCAATTCAGGTCGCCCGTGAATGAGACGACACCCCCGTCGCCTGCCGACACATCATTGCCTTCGATGGCATAATCCCATTTTTGATTATCCTCTTTCAAGCGCTGGATGCCGCGGATCTTAAGCTGCACGAGATCATCATCTGACGGGCCCGCCGTCATTTTGAAATCACGTTTGACGATGCTGTTCTTCACATGCCAGATCGTCGATGTAAGTCCATCCGGCAATCTGATGTCATCGACGCCTCTTGCAGCATCATCCAATCCATCCTCGAAGTCCCGGATCATTTCTGTCAAGTCGCTTGCTGTCATCTCATCCGCCATCGAGGAGAAGGAGAGCTGCTCTTTGATCAAGGCCTTCAGCTTCTCATCATTACGGGCTTTCTGGAATAAATTCTTCAGCAGTGATTTTACTTCCTCTTCCGTCAGCGCCATCGTCACACGCTGCGTTTTCAGCTTCTCCCCGAACACGTCCACTTGCTCTTTTTCGCTGGTGAACGCATCTTTTGGAAGTTCTTCATACAAATAAGTGAAATACTCTTTCTGTACATAGTTCCGGAATTCTTCCGACAGGCCGTATTTTTCTTCGAAAAGGTGGGAAAGGCCAAGCGTCTCTTCGCCCGTATAGGCATCAGGATCATCTGTCTCCCTCATGAACTTCCCATAATCCTTGTCGTCGAAGCGAATCACTTGATCCGTGAACGGCAAGGCGAGCAGCAGACGTTCAGGCGTGATGAACAGTTTGCCGAGTTCCGAATCAATGTTGCCGAATGTGAACCTGGCATTCGTCTCCCATTCTTTTTTGACGGGATCCTTCACTTGGCCAAGCTGTATTTTGACACTGTTGACGATGGACTGGATCTCCTCCATGTCATAGTCGACATACGGATCATTCCACTCAGCCGACAGGTCATAGATCGTCTCGACCGGCTTCTTCTTCTGGACTTCCATCCAGTCAGCTTCATTTTGATAACGTGCTTGCAGTAATTCATTCATCTGGCTGATCGTCTTCGTTTCCGCAAGCAAGTATTGCACTTTCGGTGATTTGTTCAGGAATAAAAATGCAGACACGGTGCCAGCCGCGGCTACGAACAATACGGTCAACACGATAATCAGCAGGGCAGGCGATTTCCGTTTCACTGCCTGAGGTTGTTCTTGTTCCACTATTCACTCTCTCCTATTCTCGGTTACTCGTTTTCACACATCATAGAGATTCTACTATAAAGCTTCAAGATTTGTGCCAAATTTCGAGAATTGATTATTTACCACCATTTAGTAAATGGGTGGTTGGTTCTGTGAAAGTGAGCCGAACAACCCAGTGACCGCTTGCCTATAAAAGAACAGGACAAAGGAAACCATTCCTTTGCCCTACTTCTTAGTGCTCCACTCTCTCTTTTCGGTTCACTGCGCTATGCACTTCAGTCGGCAGGCCCCATAGCTGGATGAAACCGACGGCAGCGGTCTGGTCGAACTGGTCCTCGGATGTATAGGTGGCCAGTTTCTCGTCATAGAGTGAATTTCCGGACTTGCGGCCCAGCACGATCGCATGGCCTTTGAACAGTTTTACCCGGACCGTCCCATTGACGTGTTGCTGGGTCTCTTTAATAAATGCTTCAAGAGCCGGGCGGAGCGGGGAAAACCAGAGCCCGTTGTAAATGAGTTCGCTCAGTTTTTGTGAAACGAGCGGCTTGAAATGGGCGACGTCCTTCACAAGCGTGATATCTTCCAATTCCTTATGTGCTGTCAGGAGCGTGACAGCTCCCGGGCATTCATACACTTCTCGGGATTTGATGCCGACGAGGCGGTTTTCCACATGATCTATACGGCCGACCCCATGTTTCCCTGCAATCTCATTGAGCGTAAGAATCAATGCGTCCAGCGGGTATGCTGTCCCGCCAAGCGTGACCGGGACCCCTTTTTCGAATCCGATCTCAATGACGTCCGGCGTGTCCGGTGCGTCTTCGATCGATGCCGTCAAGCCGAATGCGTCTTCCGGCGGCGCCGCCCATGGATCCTCCAGGATGCCGCATTCGTTGCTTCGGCCCCAGAGGTTCTGGTCAATGGAATACGGGCTGTCGAGATTGATCGGAATGGGGATGTTCTTCTCTTTTGCATACTCGATTTCCTCTTCCCGCGACCAGCTCCATTCTCGGACCGGGGCAATCACTTCAAGCGAAGGATCCAGCGCTTTGATGGCGACTTCGAAACGGACCTGGTCATTCCCTTTGCCCGTACAGCCATGGGCAACCGCATCCGCCTGCTCCTTATGGGCGATTTCCACAAGTTTTTTGGCGATCAACGGGCGAGACAGCGCGGATACGAGCGGATACTTCTCTTCATACAGCGTGCGCGCCTGCAATGCGAGGAGCACATATTCTTCCGCAAACTCCTCTTTCGCATCGATGACATAACTGTTCACCGCACCGACTTGCAGTGCTTTCTGCTGGATGAAATTCAAATCTTTCCCCTCGCCGACATCCAGGCAGCACGCGACGACATCATACCCTTGATCGGTGAGCCATTGCACCGCCACTGATGTATCCAGGCCTCCGGAATATGCCAAAACCACTTTTTTCTTTGCCATCCTCATCATCCTCCATTCACTCTTATGTATTATTATTCATTTAAATGTATGTTTATAATATCATAGAGTTGATGAATTGCAAGGATAATGTGAAAAAAGGGGTGTCTGAAAAGACGAAAATCGCCAGAACCGGCACGCTTTCCGCGGGCACGGCTCAAGCCAATTGGACAGCGCAGGGTCCATTTGGCCGTATTTCTGCGGTTTAACCATTCAGAAGCCATTAATTTGAAGAAGATGGCTAATTAGGCTTGGAGGGCACCGGCGCTATCCAGTTGATAGGAGTGCAGGGCGGCGACTCCTGGGGGAACAGCGCAGCGTGAAGACCCCGCAGGAGCGAAGCGACGAGGAGGCTGAGGGCAAGCCCCCCGGAAAGCGTCCGCCCGGAACGGAAATCAACGTTGTTTCAATCCACTTTAAATGACTTGTTTACTCAAAAGGGTTGGAGATCTGTGATCTCCAACCCTTTTGTATACAGTCTGAACCACCGCAATTTTCATTGCAGTGGTATACTTTCTCTTTTACCGGATGCCGTGAGCGACCATGGCATTGGCCACTTTCAGGAAGCCTGCTATGTTGGCACCCATGACAAAGTTGCCTGGATCGCCGTATTCCTTCGCGGCTTCCTTGCAGCTCGCGTAAATATTCCGCATGACCACTTTCAGCCGGTCATCCACTTCTTCTGCCGTCCATCCAAGACGCATGCTGTTCTGTGACATTTCCATAGCTGATACAGCGACGCCCCCCGCGTTCGCCGCTTTAGCGGGAGCAAACAAGATGTCATTCTCAAGAAAGATGTTGATCGCTTCTATTGTGCACGGCATATTGGCGCCTTCCCCGATCGCTTTCACCCCGTTTGCAATCAGAAGATGTGCGGACACTTCATCGATTTCATTCTGCGTGGCGCAAGGAAGGGCGACATCGCATGGAATGGACCAGATCGCCGAACAGTCCTTATGATACTCGGCGCCGGGATGCTCTTTCACATACTCGGAAATCCGCTTCTTCTCCTCTTCTTTCAGCCGCTTGACTGTCTTCAGATCAATGCCTTCCTCATCATAGATGTAGCCGTCCGAGTCGCTGCATGCGACGACTCGTGCGCCCAGCTGCTGCGCCTTCTCCATCGCGTATGTCGAAACGTTGCCGGACCCCGATACGACGACCTTCATGCCTTCGAACGACATGCCGTGCTCACGCAGCATCTCTTCCACAAAATAGACGGTGCCGTACCCTGTCGCCTCTTTCCTGCCGAGGCTCCCGCCATGGTCTGGATCCTTCCCGGTAAGGACGCCTGCCTCATAGCCGCCCTTCAGCCGGTTGTACTGCCCGAACATATAACCGATTTCCCGCTTGCCGACTCCGATGTCACCGGCAGGCACATCGATATCAGGTCCAATATGTTTTGCCAGTTCAGTCATGAAGCTTTGCGTGAAACGCATGATTTCCCTGTCTGATTTCCCTTTCGGATCGAAATCCGCGCCTCCCTTGCCTGCCCCGATCGGCTGGCCGGTCAGCGCATTCTTGAAAATCTGCTCGAACGCGAGGAACTTCATGATGCTGCTGTTGACGGACGGGTGAAACCGGATGCCGCCTTTATACGGCCCCAGGTCGCTGTTGAACTGCACGCGGAATCCCCGGTTCACCTGGACCTTTCCCTTATCATCCTCCCAGGCGACGCGAAAAGAGACAATCCGCTCCGGTTCAGTAATCCGTTCCAGAATGCCGTTTTCAATATACTCCGGATGCTTTCTGAACACCGGCCGCAAAGAGTCGAATATTTCCCTCGTCGCCTGAAGGAATTCTGTCTCGGCTGGATTCCGCCTTTTTACAAGTTCATATACTTCGTGCACATAGTCATTCGCACGGTTCCGATTATCCTGTTCTGCATGAATTCTAGCCATAAGCTCATCCCTTTCTGTTAGGTCATCGAAGAACAAAAAAGTATGTCCTCTGTCATAGATTGGGAATGTACCGCAGTAGATTCTCCGTTTTCATTATTATTACTGAATCTTTCAATATACACAACTATTTTATCAGGAAAATGAATACAATGAAGTTCGGATATGAATAATCCATGTACATCGCATTTCTTCAGGAGCAATATATTCCATTTACAATTTGCAAAAACAGGAGTAGTATGGCCCAGTCAATTGTATATGGGAGAAAAACGAAGAGAAAGAGGAGATGCATTATGAGAATCCACAAGCTGCTGCGTACTGTCATCGGAGCGAATCTGATGATCATCCTGACCTTTGCATTCCTTCCAGCTCTGCTCATCAACCCTGATATCGACGTATTTCAAACGGTGCTGAATTATATAGCCAAAGAATGAAAAAAGGGGAACCTTCAGCTGTTTATAGCCGGATGGTTCCCCTTGTCTTTATCGTCGCCGAATCGTGAAGTTGTCTGTGAGAAGCAGCCAGTTTTGCGGAAACGACAATCCCAGTTTCCAATACATCATGCCTCGCAAGTTGAATTCTTTGACGAGGTCGAATTTGGCTTGGATGCTGCGAGCGTCCTCAAACCAGACGACGTGCTCCACTCCATTTTCATAATACGTATAATGCGGCGCCTGCGCAGTGTAGTCGTATTCGATGGCGGCATTCATCCGAATCGCCTGGAGCAGCGCCTGCTGAGGACTCAGCGCCCTCGCTGCAACTCCGCTCTGCGGCGGAAACGGGGCGGCCCAGTCATACCCATACAAGTTCTGGCCTAGGAAGATCTTTTCGGACGGTATTTTGCTCACTGCATATTCCACGATCCCCCTGACTTGCGGCAGTGGGCTGACGGCCTGAGGATCGCTGTAGGAATATCCCCACTCATACGTCATCAGAGTGACAAAATCACAGATCTCGCCAATTGTCTTATAATCGAATGCGCCGTACAGTCCTGTCCGGCTTTCACTGCCTTTCGGAGGCAGTGCCGCTGATAGTCCGAGACCCGCAGCCTTGAAACGGACGCGGGCGCTTCTCAGAAAATCGTTATATAATTCCCGGTCGGCAGGCTTCAGAAATTCGAAATCGAAATGGACATCCAAATACCCGACCCGCTTCGCGACTTGGACAATATTTTCAAACAGGCGGCTCTGGACCTTCTTATCCGTGAATAAAACGTTTGCCAGATCTCCGCTGAATGCATAGTTTTCCAGATTGCTGACGACAAGCGCATTCACTGTTCCATTAGCTGCTGCCAATTTCGGCAAATCATCAATCGGCGGTTCTTTCAACGTGCCGTTGCGCTGCGCTTCATAGCTGAACATTGCCAAATAAGTCAGCTGCGGCGAACGCCGCCTCACTTCCTCGATCAGCACGTCGCTGATGGGCTGTCTTGGTTCAACATAAGCGAGCGTGTCAATCAGTCTTTTCTGTTTCGGCGGGATATACAGGCGCTGTCCGATCTGCAGTATACCTGACTGCGAGATTCCATTTATCCTTGCGAGCTCCGCTACAGAGAGTCCATACATTCGCGAAATCATGTACAGCGACTGGCCCGGCTGAACATAGTGATATCTCCCTGTAATGGGGATCACCAATGCTTGGCCGACCGCAAGCCGCGCAGGATCCGGCAATTCATTCGCCGTGGCTATTGTTTCATACGATACTCCATATGCCTGCCCGATCCCATACAAGCTTTGTCCTTTTTGTACTACGTGGATTTGCAAGTCCATCATCCGCCTTCCGCTATACTATACAAGCTCTCGTATAATCTATTTTCGAAGGATGATTTTTATGACTGCGCTCGCCGGCTTTCTCGCGTATAGTTCCCTTTTGCTTCACCATACTATATTTGATTGACCACAAACAAAAGGAGGACTTGTACATGACCCAAAATCCATTCGGTCAGACGCATGAGAATATGCAAACCGGCCCTGTTCCTCAGAAGATGAACCATGGCGGCCATGAGATGTTCGATGTCCATGAAGTACTAAGTGCCGCAATTGGCGCAATGAACCAATCCGTTATCTTGCGGCCTCACGTAAAAGATCCTGAGCTTCTTGATATTCTGGATCGCCAGCTCCGCTTTATGCAGGATGAATACAATATTACACTGCAAGCTTTCAAAACAGGACAGGACCCATCCCATCCGACTGGAAGCTATAAGATGAAAACTGGTAACGACTTTGTTTACGGCATGAAGCCGTCCCAGCCGAAGAAGCCTATGCAATCTGCAAATGAGCTGAATGATGAAGTCATTTCAGGCTTCTTGCTTGGGGCGACTAAAGAAGCTGCTTCCCATAAAGCGATGGCTGCCCTGGAGACGACAAACCCTGTCGTTCGCAGAATCCTTGCCGACTCTGTCCCGAATTGCATTGAAATGGCTTACGAGCTTTCCATTTATCAGAATAAACACCACTTCTACCAGGTTCCACAGCTGACTCAGCAGGATATGCAGGCCATCATGGGTGCATATGCTCCTGCTCAGGCGCAGATGGGCCAAATGGGACAAAATCAGAACTTGCAATAACAACATGAAAAGCAAACGTTCCGGTTGGACGTTTGCTTTTCTTTTCACTTTATTTTCCTGAAAAATTCCCTCGGCACTTCTGACTCGAAACGGATCCGTTCACCCGTCACAGGATGGATCAGCTCAATGGCGTTCGCATGGAGTCCGAGCCGCTTGATCGGGTTGACGGTAGAGCCATACTTTTTGTCTCCGACGATCGGATGGCCGATCTCTTCCATATGAACACGGATCTGGTTTTTGCGTCCCGTATCAAGTTTCAACTCCAGCAAGGTCGTATTATGGCCCCCGCGGAGCTTCCGGTAGTGCGTGATGGCGAGCTGCCCTCCGTTATCCACCGGAGAGGAATACATTTTGAATGTCTTCGTCTCTTTGAGCCAGGACTTGACCGTGCCTTCATCCTTCTTGACGTTCCCTTGCACGAGTGCAGTATACAAGCGCAGTTTCACAAGTTCGTTCCAGTTGTCTTGCAATTTCCGCTTCATCTCTTCACTCTTAGCGAACAGCAGCACGCCGGACGTACCCTGGTCGAGCCGGTGGACGACAAAGACCCTGTTTTTCGGATTCATCCCGCGGACATATTTTGCCACTTGGCTGAACGCAGTGACTTCAGACTTGTCTTTTGCAGCAACCGTCAGAAGACCCGCTTCTTTATCCACCGCAATCAAATCATCATCTTCATGGAGAATAGTGATCCCCTGCAGGCGGCTTTCCTCCTTTGCCGCCTTGTTCATGAGAATTTCCACTTGGTCTCCTGGCCGCAGCACATGGTCATGCCTGGTGACCGTGGTGCCGTTCACACTCACTTGTCCCCTGGACAGGATGGATTTCACAGAATTACGGCTTGTTTTCCCAAGTGCTTGCAGCAAGAATGGGAGCATTTCCGATTCCTCTTGTACATGATGAGCAGCCGAATGGCGTGAGGGCTGTTTTTGATCTTTACGCATAAGTGCCTCCTAGATCTTCTATGGTCAGTAACCGTTTATTGGCAATGGATATCAATCGTTTATTCTACCATAGCAGCTGCCCCATCACCAAACAAGTTAAAAAGGAATCCGCCGCGTTGGCGAATCCCTTCCTATGCAGACCGCTGATCTACATGCAGACTGCCGTCTTGCTGGATTTCCGCGTAAAACACTTGGTGTGCCTTCCCGATGCCCTGGCTCTTCAGCTGTTCGTTCAGCCACTGCTCGGTCAGACCGAGCTCCTGAAGGTTCTTTGTCTGGACTTTCCCGTCAGATATGATTTCAGTTGGAATGTATTTCGGGTCAGGTGCTGGCGCTTTCACATCTTTCTTCGTCGCCGGCCCTTGATCTGCTTTGACAAGAACGCTTAATTGTCCATTCGTCTCCAAGATGGCATAGTTTACGTCTTTGATGGAGAAGATTCCTTGTTCCCTGAGCATCATATTCAGATCGTTCAAATTCAAGCGTTCTTTCTTCATCGCCTGTTCATTCAGTTTTCCGTTATGCATGATGACGGTAGGTTCATCATCCAGTAAGACCCTGACTTTTTTCGACTTCAATGTCATCAGGTTCATGGCATAGGTCAAAACCGCCCATAAAGCCATTGCATAAATACCATTAATAAAAGGGGTCTCTGATTGCGCCGCGACTTCCCCTGCGATGGAGCCGATTGTGATTCCAGTTACGTAATGGAAAAACGTCAATTGGGAAATCTGTTTTTTTCCAAGGAATCTTGCAAGGATCAGCAGCACAATGAATGTGGATATGACACGGGCTGTCATCTCCCAAAACTCAAACTTAAAAAAACCATCACCCATTTGTGACACCTCCGTGTTAAGGAGTGTGCGCTGTCCAGGTGAAATTATGCGCTCCGGAGCTTACTTCCAATCAAACGGCGTTTCCTGGTACACATAATAATTCAGCCAATTGGAGAACAAAAGATGCGTATGGGAACGCCATGTATTGAGAGGGCGCCTGGTGGGATCATTGTCAGGGAAGTAATTAGCAGGCACTTCACTATCGAGCCCTTTTGCAAGATCCCGCTCATATTCCTCTGCCAGTGTCGTTGCATCGTATTCCAGGTGACCGGTGACCATGATATGCTTCTCATCTTTGGACAGGATGATGAACGCCCCCGCTTCATCCGAAACGGCCAGCAGTTCAAGGCCTGGATGGGATTTGATTTCGTCGATGGAAACGGATGTGTATCGCGAATGCGGTGCTCTGAACTCATCGTTGAAGCCCCTCGCAAGTGTGACGGTCGGATCGGTCAATGTATGATTGTAGACGCCGGAAAGCTTTCCGGGCAAGTCATGCTTGTCAATGCCATAATGGTGGTACAGCGCGGCCTGCGCTCCCCAGCAAATATGAAGGACGGATGTCACGTTCGTCTTTGACCAGTCCATGATCTGCTTCATTTCATCCCAGTATACGACTTCTTCGAAGGGCAGATGCTCAATCGGCGCGCCTGTGATGATCATCCCGTCAAATTTACGGTTTTTGATCTGATCGAATGTCGTATAGAATTCCTCCAGATGGCTTTTGCTCACATTCTTGGACTCGTACGATGCGGTATGCAGAAACGAAATGTTCACCTGGAGTGGCGTATTGCCAAGAAGCCGGAGCAGCTGCAGTTCCGTCCGTTCCTTCTCGGGCATCAAGTTCAAGATGATAATGCTGAGCGGCCGGATATCCTGCGTGGTCGCCCGTTCTTCATCCATGATGAAAATCTTTTCCTCTTTCAGCAATTCGCCTGCGGGCAGGCTTTTCGGTATATTGATTGGCATTGCCATTCCCCCTTCATCTCAATTAAAAAAGCCTCGTTCCGCTGGAGACAGGAACGAGGCATTGCTTCTATATCGCTCTTATCTCTCAAGATTCACATCTTGTTGGAAGTAGCACCTTCCTGCTTGCGCAGAGGTTGCTGAAGCGTCGTCGGGCCAAATCCCTCAGCTTCTCTTGATAAGGAACTATTCAATTTTCACTAGTATACCATGATGTTTCTAAAATGCATCTATTAATTTCCGGATGATTCGGTCTTTGCATATCCAGCAGCACTTGCAGTTTGCAAAAAGGCATATATACCTAGCATCGCCTAGACAAAACACTTATTTTTTGCAATAATTAGAGTGAAGCATGAATTATTGATATATTTTAGCTTTTGAGAATCCGAGACCGAGTATTTCAGAAGCATTCAAGAATATGACGAAGGAGGTCGGTTCGGCAGTCTGCAGAACCTTCTTCAAATAAACCGCCTCCGCTTGTTCCACTACGCAGAAGATCATCGTTTTATCATGATCGGAAAACCCGCCCGTCGATTTCACTTTTGTAAGACCCCGGTCGATCTCGTCGCGGATGATCGCCTGCACTTGCTGCTCATGCTCCGTGATGATGAGGACCAGCTTTGTCGGAGAAACTTGCAGCTGGACAAAGTCGATTACCTTGCTTGTCACGTAGATGGACATGAGGGCATACAGGGCAAGTTCAAAGTTGAAAACGAATGCGGACGTCACGACGACAATCCCATCGACGATCAGCTGGGAAAAGCCGCTCGAGATGCCAGTATACTTTTTGAGCAGCTGGGCGATCAGCGCAGTGCCGCCGGTGGAGCCGTTTCCGCGGTAGACGATGCCAAGCCCGATGCCAAGCATAATCCCCCCGTAAATCGCGCTCAGCATCGGATTATGAAGCGTCAGATGCATATCGTGCGTCAGCCAGATGACGAACGGTACAGCGAACGTGCCGACGATTGTCTTCAGGCTGAACTCTTTGCCGCCAAGCACAAAACCAAGGACAATCAGCGGAATATTGATAATCCACTGCGTATATGCCGGCTGATAGCCGAACATTTCATAGACGATTGTGCTGATTCCCGAAACTCCGCCCGCCGCTATCCTTGCAGGAAGAAGAAATAAGTTAAAGGCCAAGCCGACAAGCGCAGCGCCTAAGATGATTTGCGCATAGTCGAGTGCCGTAGTTTTACGTATACCATTTGCCATGACGATTGCTCCTTTCCTTTTATAACCCTACTCATTTTACCAGAAATAGTCCGGTTGCAAAGTTTTAAAAGAAGGAGAAAAGGAATAGTAGCAAATAAGGAAATAGAAGCAGAGTATACTAATCATTTTGGAAAATATGAAATCCGCTAGCAGAGTAGCAATAACTGGTGGAATTGCATATCAAAAGGAGGAAATATGCATGCGCAGTTTAGGCATTGTCAGGAAAGTGGATCATCTGGGACGTATCGTCATTCCGAAAGAGTTGAGGAATACCCTTCAGTTGGACAAAGGCTCGCCTCTTGAAATTTTTGTGGATGACGACATGATCATCTTGCGGAAATACGTAGTCGATGAGGCGTGTGTTGTTACCGGTGTCATTTCCCCTGAGAACCGGCGGCTATCCAATGGAATGTACATCAGTCCGAAAGGGGCCGAGATTCTCCTCGAGGAAATCAAAGAAAATAGCGATCTCGATGTAGATTGAATGATCAAGGCCGTCTTCCTGTGGAAAACGGTCTTTTTTATGAGCGTATGATATAGTCAAAGTAACGATCTACCCTTAAAACCGGAAGGAGTCTGACAGATGAACATTTTTGCACACCGGGGAGCATCAGGAACATTCCCTGAGAACACACTTGCAGCCTTTCAGGAAGCGGCCCGTCTCCCTGTACACGGCATCGAATTTGACGTACATATGACGAAGGATGGTGAACTTGCCATCATCCATGACGAAACGATCGACAGGACGTCAAACGGGAAAGGGTTCGTCAAGGATATGACACTCGAGGAGCTGCGCCAATATGATTTCGGCAGCTGGTTCTCCAAGGACTTCGAAGGGCAGCAGATCCCGACGCTCGGGGACGTGTTCAACGTATTCAAAGATACTGGACATATTTTAAATATCGAACTGAAGTCAGACATCTTCCCGTATGAAGGGATGGTCGAAAAAGTGTTGGAGCTCATCCATGCCTATCACTTCGAAGACCGGGTGATCCTGTCATCATTCGACCACAGTGCCATCCAAAAGGCGAAGGAACTCGCGCCGCAGATTGAGACTGGTGCGTTGACGATGGAAGTCCTAGTCCGCCCGCTCGCTTATTTACGCTCGATTCCTGCTGATAGCTATCATGTTCTGTTCCCAACCGCAATCCGCCCCTCGTTCGAAGAGGTTTTCGCAGCCGGCATCCCGGTCCGAACCTTTACGGTGAACGACACGGAGTACGCCCATATGCTGAAAAAAGCCGGCGTCCAGGCGATCTTCACGGATTATCCCGAGCGGATGCATGATGAATTGAATGAATAAGCAAAAAAGGAAAGCTCCTTTCAGGAGAAGGGCACCGAAAAGTACCCAAGTTGCTTTTTAGCTCGGCATGAAACGATTTACTGGTCCTGCCGGGCTTTTCCGTTTGGCGCCGTGGATTTCCGTTCCGGGCGGACGTTTTCCGTCAATCTGAAACCGCGCCTCTAGCTCCTTTACGGAAAAAGTGCAGTGAAGAGAGGAAGAAAAAGGCGATTTCTGATCAAAACTGAACAGAAATTGCCTTTTTTGATTGTACAGAGACCCTTTGAAATTCGAGACATTTTTTTCACGAGAAGAGGTCCTTTTCATTTAAGCAGAAAGGCTATTCAAAAATTCCTCAATCTGCTCCCGTGTCTTCCGGTCTTTGCTGACAAAGCGGCCGGTTTCCTTGCCTTGATTGAACGCGAGGAAACTTGGGATTCCGTAGATGTCATTTTCCTGGCATATTTCGATAAAGTCGTCGCGGTCTACATAGATGAATGTGTATTCGGGATAATCCGCTTCGATGCCGGGAAGGATCGGTTCGATGATGCGGCAATCAGGACACCAGTCCGCCGAAAATAAGAAGACGACCCGTTCCTCATTGCGCAGCTGCTCGAATTGTTCCTTCGATTGCAGTTTTTCCATGTCTGTCACTCCAGTCTGAATCTAGGTAGTTTCTCTACGTCAGTATAGCACGGCGGGAAGCGAGTTCCATCCCGCATGCTTCTATAGCATCGTGCCAAACCAGAGGCCGAGCGTTGTGCCTATATAGTTTCCGATGATGTACCCGATTGTTCCAACAACGAGAATCGGCCCGATCAGGTTCTTCCATCCTTTAGCGATTGCCATGGCAGCCGCGGTTGTCGTTCCTCCGATATTGGCATTGCTGACGAGCAGAATATCTTCCAGATCTCCCCTTTCTCGAAATCTTCTAACTTGCTAGCTTAATCATAGCATATTCATATATCTATTCCAGCCATCGAACAAACCGCTTTTCCGGCTTCATGATTCATTCCACTCTGGGCACACTACAAGGAGCAAAGGAGGATTGCGTCATGCGCCGAATGGCTGTTGCCTTCACTTTCATCTTTTTTCTATCGTTCAGCACAGCGGTCCTGTCAGAGGAGACGGAGACGCTTCCGAATGAACGGATGGAGTTCTATTTACGGTTCAGCGATGACCTCGTTCCCTGGTATCATCTTGCCGCCATTGATCAATATGAGCGGAATATCCGGCAGGTGCGCCAAGACTTGCCGAAGGTTGATGGACCCATTTCGATCCTCCACCCGCCTGAACTGTGGGCAGGCGCGGTAAACCCTGACCTGGAAGATGTCTCGCCATTTTCAATCGGCTACTTCGGAGGACATGGCGAAGACGGTGATCTTGACGGGATTGCAGACCGCAATAATCCGGCAGATGTTCTTGCAACTATCCATAAACACTTATTGAAATACGGTCCGGCGGAGGACGGATTCCGGACTGCTCTTGAAGACTTCTATGGAAAAGAGGAGACCGTCAAGCAGGTGATGGCGATCGCGAAATTGTTTTCTCATTTTGAGACGATCGACCTTGATGAGCACCGCTTCCCGATCCCTAAAGAATACAATTACACGTATAAAGGGACATGGGGCGCAAAGCGCGGGTGGGGCGGCAGACGAATCCATGAAGGCACTGATATTTTTGCGGGCTATGGCGTTCCTGTCCGTGCAACTTCGTATGGCGTCATCGAAGTGATGGGCTGGAACGAGTACGGCGGCTGGCGCGTCGGCATCCGCGACAATCATAATACGTATCACTATTTTGCCCATCTTGCGTATTTCAATAAGGATATTTCGGAAGGCGATGTCGTTGAGCCTGGCACCGTCATCGGCTTTGTAGGCAGTTCGGGGTACGGAAAGGAAGGCACCTCGGGCAAGTTCCCGCCGCATCTGCATTACGGCATGTATAAGTACAATGGCCGGACGGAATGGTCCTTCGATCCCTACCCATCCCTCCGTACTTGGGAAAACCAAAAATAAGCCTGGCATACTGGATGCCAGGCTCTTCTCTTATCAATCGACTTGCAATGTCTTGAATAGGAAGGAATAGATATCCGTCTGTTCCTCGATGATTTTCACGGTCGGCTTCCCGAGGCCGTGCCCTGCGTTCTTTTCAATCCGCAGCAAGATCGGATTGTCGCCCGCCTGTGCCGCCTGTAACGTTGCCGCGAATTTTTTCGCGTGAAGCGGAACGACCCGATCGTCCGTATCCGCCGTCGTGATCAAGGTCGGCGGGTAGCTCGTGCCTTCCTTCACATTATGGAGCGGTGAGTAGGCGTACATATACTTGAACTGCTCAGCGCTCTCCTCTGCGTTTCCGAAATCTGTGACCCAATACCTGCCGACAGTAAACTTATGATAACGAAGCATATCAATGACCGGCACTTGGCAGACAGCCGCCCCGTACAGATCCGGACGCTGGGTGATGCACGCACCGACCAGAAGCCCGCCGTTGCTGCCGCCCATGATGGACAGCTTCTGGCTGCTCGTATACTTCTCCTTTAACAGCCATTCCGCTGCTGCGATGAAGTCATCGAAGACATTCTGTTTCCGCTCAAGCGTCCCTGCGTTATACCAATCGTCCCCGAATTCACCGCCGCCCCGCAAGTTTGCGACTGCATAGATGCCGCCCTCTTCGAGCCATAGATGGACCGCTGGTGAGAAGGTCGGCGTAAGACTTACATTGAATCCGCCATAGCCATACAGCAAAACCGGATTGGCACCATTTTTCTCGATCCCTTTCTTATGGGTGAGGAACATCGGAATCTCGGTCCCGTCCTTTGACGGATAAAAGACCTGGACTGTTTCATAACCCGCTGAACTGAACTGGTCGGATTGAAACACCGTACTGAGGTCACCTTTTTCAATGTCATAGCGCACGACGGATAGCGGTGCGAGATATGATGTATAGCCGATGAACATTTCTGGGCTTTTCCGCTTGCCCGAGATGCCTGCGATTGTCACGAAATCCGGCAGCGGCACATCCGCCTGATGCTCTCCTTCAAGACTATGGATTTTCAGCTGATAGTGCGCGTTATGCAGATGGCAGACAGCGAACCGGTTGCCGATGATGGACGCGAACGCCAATACATCTTCCTGCTCTGGGATGATATCTTTCCAGTTGCCGCGCTTCGGGTTGTCGATATCGATCGCTATGACCCGCTCTTTCGGTGCATCAGCGTTCGTCACAAAGTAAAAGAGCGTCCCGTCATTTCCGACAAAGTCATAACGGGCATCATCATCCGCAAGAAGCTTGATGAATTCTCCATCCGTCCCTGCCTCTTTGTAATAGATCCGGCTTTTATTCTCCGTGCCTTTCCAGACAGACAGGATCAGGTATTTGTAGTCATCCGACAATATCGGATTGAATGACAGCCCTTTGTTCGCTGGATCCTCATAAATGAGCTTGTCGTCCTCTTGCGGCGTGCCGACCGTGTGCCAGTACACTTTGTTATAATTGCTTTCATCTTCGGCAGAAACGGTGCCCGGCTCAGGGAAACGGTTATAATAGAAGCCCGTCCCTTCTTCGTTCCAGGCGATGCTGCTGAACTTGCACCATTTGATCAGATCGGATTCATCTTCGTTTGTTTCAAGATTCCGGATCCGGATCTCCTGCCAGTCGCTGCCGTTGAAAGAAACCCCGTACGCCAGGCGCTTCCCATCTTTCGTAAAGGCGAGGTTCGTAAGTGCGGCTGTCCCTTCCTCATTCATCGTGTTCGGATCGAGCACAAGCTCCTTATCACCTGACGCCAGATCCTTCGTCCGGTAGAACACGGACTGGTTTTGCAGGCCGTCGTTCTTTTGATAATAGGTATAGTCCCCTTCTTTTCGCGGAACAGAATACTTTGGAAAGTCCCATAGTCCAGTCAGTCTTTCCTTGACCTCTTCCCGTTTAGGATAGGTCTCCAGGAATCTTGCCGTCAATGCGTTCTGTGCATCTCCCCATTGCTTGACTTCCGCATCATCCGCATCTTCCAGCCAGCGATAGGGATCTTCGACCAGCGTCCCGTGATAATCCGTTACGACATGTTCTTTCTTCGTTTCCACGGCTGTTTTCATTGCCATTCCCCCTGTCTAGTTATCTTTGTCAGTTTACCATCTGTTCTGATAGTTCGCACGATAAAGTGCTTATGCAGCAATAAAAAAAACAGCTGGAAAATTCCAGCTGTCACCCTTGTGCGTGGTGGATCGGCGGCGGGATGATCCAGCCCTTCTCCTTGTTCATGCGAAGCAGTTTCTTGCCGAACATCATCTTATTAGTGATGAACTTGCCGAACATCACAGCGATATCTTCACGCAAGCATTGGCCCATCACTTGGCTGCAAGATACCATGCCTTGGCCGACGTTGATCGAGACAGCTGCAGATATTTCCGGATCCATGAAACGTGCTCCGACCGGAATATCATCGGAACTGGCGACAGCGCGCTCCGGCAATGTCGGCGGCGGCGTGATGCCGTTTTCCTTCAGTACTCCCTCGATCTCTTTGTTCTCTTCCTTCATCGTGTCAACTGCTTCTTTTAGCAGCGCTTTCAAGTCTTCATCACCTGCATGATTGATGAATGCTTCATATGCACTGATCAGCCCTTTGTTCGCTCCGACATACGCCCAGCAGCCTGTGATTTCGCCATAATGCATCGGCTCGTCTTTTGGATTACCGCTTAGAATTCCCATTCGTCTCTCCTCTTTCCATTTTCATTTTCCGGGTTTCCATTTTAGCTTGTCTCAATGAATAGAAATTATTCGTCCAGCCGGTGAAAAATTGTTGACAGGGAGTTTTGTTTTGTTATCATTGTACCTAATTTAATTTTCTGCTTAATGAGGAGACAGGCGCCATAATACTGCTCGCCTGCCGATATCCTGCAGGCGATCGGTGTCTTGGACCTCGCTCTTATGAAACTCGGGAAATCGATTCAGCTGGGAACCGGCGTCGCAGCAGCCCAGAAAGTCTATTTGAATGAAGGATGACCCGCGCAGTCATTTCACATACTACGCTCAGAGAAGAAATCCTTTTGAAAATGAAAAAACGAGCCATACCGGCTCGTTTTCTCATTAGACAGTCTGCTGGTCCGCCTGCTCTAAAATGGCAAACAGGCCGGTGAGATCCTGTATTTCATAAGTCGGCTGCACGTCACGTGGAGCCTGCTTCCCTTCGCGGTTCAGCCAGGCAGATCGGATTCCGGCGCGGGAAGCCCCAAGTATGTCCGTCATGCAATTGTCGCCGACCATGAGTGCTTCCTCCCCAGGGATGCCCATTGCTTCAAGCGCATGGCGGAATATGCCTTCGTCCGGTTTTCCTTTGCCGTACGCGCCCGAGATGATGACACCATCAAAATAAGGCGCCAGCTCAGGAGTCAAAGACAATTTCTCCATTTGCAAAGACGGTGCTCCGTTTGTCAGAAGCGCTAGCCGGAAACCGTCTTTTTGGAGGCGTCCGAGCACATCGAACGTCTCCTCATAGACAAACGGGCATGCCTTGCGCTCATCTCGGAAACGTACCGCAAGTTCCGCTCCAAGCATGCGGTCCGCGATGCCTGTTTCCCGCAATCCGTCCGTCCATGCATCCCGCTGGTATATAGGAGCGAGTTCCTTCATCTTTCCAAACTCGTCTCCCGGATCGTCAAAGCGCCCCCACAGCCCCTCGAACGGATTAATGCCGATCATCTTGGTGAATTCATATGTATCGTAGGACTCATACAGCCTTCTTGCCGAGCTGCGGACCGATTTCTCGAGCTGCACGGCGTCCACTTTCGCTTTTGACGCAGCATACGCACATGTTTTCCGAAAAGCGGTGTCGATGCTTTTCCGGTCCCACAGCAATGTATCATCCAAATCGAACAGAATTCCTCGTATCATTTGCATCACCCCTATTTTCAGACTAGTATACAGGAAAAACGCTCTAAGCGGAGCAAATAGGAGGTCAACTATGGATCGGCATTATTTCATCGGCATCAAAGCCCCCGCCTCCATCTGCGGACAGGTGGAAACATTCCGCGAGCGTCTCCAGCTTGCGGACACATACAAAGTCCTTCCCCATATGGAAGATTTGCATATTACGCTGTTCTTCATTGGCGCCATGCCGGAAGAAAAGCTCGGTCCCTTGTCAAAGGCACTAAGCGAGACCGCCTCTTCACATAAGGGGTTCCATCTTGAGTTCAGCCACCTTTCATTTTTCGGCTCGCCGAAAGGGCCGCGCGTCGTCTACATCGGCACGGAGAAATCGGACCCTCTTGCCTCTTTGCAGCGCGACGTCCATGGCGCTGCAGCTTCTTTGACAGGAAAGCAGGAATCGAACCGTTTCACGCCCCATATGACGATAGCCAAAAAGAGGAAGAGCGATTACGGCATCGTCATAGAAAAAGAGAATTTTACGCCGATCGGCTTTGACGTGGCAGGGTTCTCCCTCTTCGCCATCCACCCGGAGCGCACGCCAAAATACGAGCAGGCCGCCTATTTTACATTGCAATGAAAAGGACAGGGGCACGCACGCGCGCCTCTGTCCTTCTATGACTTGTCCATGCCGAGCCAGCCTTTATACTTGAACCAGATTAGCAATGCCAGCGCGATCAGCCCCATGATGATGAGGATGGCAGGATATGCATAATGGTAATGAAGCTCCGGCATATAATCGAAGTTCATGCCATAGACGCCTGCGATGAACGTCAGCGGGATGAACACCGTCGAAACGATCGTCAGCGTCATCATGATGCTGTTCATCCGGTCCGAATTGATCGACATCTGGCTGTCGCGTATATCCGCCGTCAATTCCCTGTTCGCATCTACCATCTCCACTAAGCGGAGCAGATGGTCGTAAATATCCGAGAAATACGCCTGCTCATGCGCTGTCAGATCGAGCCTTTCCGAATCGAGCATGCGGTATAGCAGTTCGCGCATCGGAAATATGGTGCGGCGCAGCCGCAGCAGATCCCGCCTCACTTCGAATATATAATCCATTGACAAATGGACATTTTGCGGCGATAGCTGATCGTCGATTTCATCAAGATGATCTTCGATGTTATACAGGATCGGAAAGTACTGGTCGACCACCTTGTCGATCACTTCGTACGCTGCGTACATATATCCCCTGTCCCACTTCTTTTTATGATTGATGACGGATTCCCTTGCCTGGCTCAGTTCCTGCAATTGATTGAAATGGAACGTGACGATGAATCCGTCGCCAATGAACAGATTCAATTCCTCAGGCATGAGATCCTCCTGGCAGATTGAGTGGAGCACGAAGAACAAATAGTCGTCATACGCATCCATTTTAGGCCGCTGCAGGCGCCCGAGGCAGTCCTCGATGGCGAGAGGGTGAAAATTGAAATAGGTGCTTAAATAGTCGGCTTCGTGCTGGGTAGGCTGATCGAAATCGACCCAGTACCATGCCAGTTTGCGGTTTTTGATCTCCTCCAGCGTGAAATCATACACGAGGACGCCTTCTCTCGTTTCCCCCATCGTCCGGATCATTGCGTCGCCCCCTTTCCGCGTTCTTCTTATTATCACCTATACCCGCTGGCCGGCCGCTTCATACAAAGGAAAAGAAGCGCCAGCTATCTGCGCTTCTTAACTGAGGGAAGGATCCACGTACCCTTTGATGATATGGATGTGCCCGTCATCCTCCGTCGTCCTGATTTCCACATAATGCGTATGATACCCGCCGGGGAGCGGAATCGGGACGCTTGTATATGCTTCATACTGATGGATATGGCCATCCTCAAAGGTCGTATTTCCGCTCAAATAATGAACATGCCCCTGCTCCGTTTCAATTGGGACACTTGTCACGCCCGGATGCAGATGTGTATGTCCTTTCTGGCACGTCGTCGCTCCGCCGTGCGCATGGGTATGTCCATGGCTTGGCGTATGCTGGCCTGCCTGCTGCGGCATGCTGGCAGCTGCGGGAGCGGCCCAGCCATACGGATTCATCTGCGGCTGCGCAAAATCGGAAGATTGCTGGTATTGCATGCCGTTCCCATAGGGAGCCGTCTGCTGAAAGCCCGGGTCGTATGGATATGGGTGGCCGGCGCCGTCATACGGGTTTTGCAAGTACATTTCCTGCACGTTTGTCAGCCCCTTTCTTATCATTGCATCATATGTATATGACAGCCTAGAGGTGACGCGCATATTGTTTACAATTGTTCAAGGACGATTTGCAATATCAGTATGACGGTGACAACCCGCAAGAGCGGCTTCACGTAAGCAGGCTTCAGCTTTTCAGCGAGGCGCACGCCAAGCTGGGCACCGGTTACAGAACCGAGCATGAGCATAAGCGTCACCGGCCAGATGATCTTTCCCGCGGCGATATAGGTGACAGCTGCTCCGAAACAGCTAGAAAACGTAGCCAGCCGTACAAGGCCGACTGCCCTGATATACGAAATGCGTAAATATCCGAACAGATAGAACATCAATGTCCCCTGCCCCGGGCCGAACATCCCGTCGTAAATGCCGATGCTGTACAGGCCAGGGATGCTTGCTTTGCCTGGTTTGAGCTGTTGATCCCCTGTAAAATCCCCTTTTCCGAGAAACGATGTGATGAATGCGAAGGTCAGCAGGATGATGGCGCCTATGGTAAGCTGCCCCTCCGTCAGCCGGGTCGCGAGGAATCCGCCGCTCGCCCCTCCGAAAAGGCTGACCGGGATCATCCACCAGGATTCCCGAAAGGACACCTTCTTCTGTCTCAAGAGGACGAGAAAACTGGAGAAGGAACTGACCGTATTCGATACTTTATTTGCGCCGATTGCCGAGTGGATCGGCACCCCAAGCAGCAGCATCGCCGGCAGGCTGATCAATCCTCCTCCACCCGCCATCGTGCCGATCGTTGTCGCCGCCACGCCGATCAAAAATAGTCCGACATATTCCATGAGGAACACCCCCTCTGTCATTATCTCTAGTGTACTCCTTTGCGGTTTATAAGAAAATTAGATAGTTATTAACGTTTTACATAAGTAATAGTTATCAATAAAAAAAGGAGAGGAAGCCGGATGGGCCTCCTCTCCTGTTCATTTTTCACATGCGATGAAATCTTTATCCCGGTCGAGCCCTTTGTTCATGTCATAGAGGGCCTGGGAGACGAATGGCGTGAACTTCGTCTTGCCGCCTTTGTTTTTCACGTTGGCCGCGCGTGCGACGCCGCCTTTATAGACTTTATTGAGCTCTGTGCAATTCTTGTATTTGACCACTTTCTCGCCCTTTGCTTCCGCATGCTGGCCGCTTGCGGTAAACGTGGCCGCTAGCAGGATCGCAGAGAGGATCATAGCGATTTTCTTCATCTCGGCAACTAGCTTTCCTGTATATTCCATACTGCTGCGAATATCATACAATGCGGACAGGAGTTTGTCCACTGGAATATGGCAGAGATTCATAAAGCTAGCTTGCCGAATTCCGGCATACCCAGCAGGTGAAGTTCATGCATCGGCCTTGTCATCGCGACATACAGCAACTTCCGGTCGATCGGATGGTCACGGAACGGTTCATCAAAGGCTGCGATCAGGACTGCATCGAATTCCAGGCCTTTTGCCAGGTGGCTCGGCACGACAAGAAGGCGGTCGCCGTCAATGTCCGACTGTTCATCGAGAAATTGCACAGGGAGTCCCGCGTCTAGAAGCAGGCCGTGGAGTGTTTCCGCTTCCCGGCCCGTCTTCGTGATCAGGGCGATCGACCGGTGGCCCCTCGACTGGATATCAGTGTGCAGTTGTTGTACCACTGCCGGGTCAAACGTCGCCATTGCATGAAACTCAGGAGGACGGCCGTGGCGGACGACCGGTTCGACGAGCGGCAAGTCTTCATCCATCTGCATGAGCACTTCGTTCGCAAGCTCCATGATTTCGATCGTCGTCCGGTAGCTTTTCTGCAGCGTCGTATACGTGGCACGCGGGAAAAGCGTGTTGACCGGGTCCCAGGACGTCAGCGACCGATAGCTGTGGATGCCTTGCGCAAGATCGCCGACCATTGTGAACATGTCCGTTTCAAGCCCCGCCTGCAATGCAGCCAGCTGGAACTCGCTGTAATCCTGCACTTCATCGATGAAGACGACACGCATTTTCCACTTCTCCTCGACACCCTTCAGGCGGGCATGCAAATAATAGAGCGCCGCCAAATCCTCGCTCTCCCATGCCTCTTTCAAGTGCAGTTTGAGAAACGCCGCCCGTTTTTCGGGGCGCCAGTCATCCGCAAGATCCTGCTGCAGACTTTCATCCGACAGCCATTGCCGGTACAGCTTTTTCACGTTATGCTTTTTGAATCGTTTCATATAAGAAGAGACTTTCGTTTTCCCTTCCTTTTCGACCGACGGCAGCCGTTCGTCGCGCTCCTCCATGATTCTCGTAATGCGGGCCCGGCGTTTCTCGTCGTCCCGGATGCCATACAGCGCTTTGTCGAGGGCGGCTTCATATTTATCCGACAAAATGGCATGCAGCTGCTTCCGTTTCCGGTTCACTTCCGACTGCATGATGCGCTTGATGCGCTCCAGCCGCTTTTCAACCGGCATGTAAGCGAAATCCTCAAGGAACAGTTTCCGAAGCCTGGAAGCCCGCATGATGCGGTATTTATCGATATAGACGTCTTCGAACAGCGCGGCGCTCTGCTGCTCCAGTCTCTGTACGTAGCGATCCATGACGTCTTTATACGCAAGCGACCCTTTCATCCGGGAGATGAAAAGCGTCTCCTCATCGAGCGCCTCGGCTGCGGCAAGCAGTTCCAGTTTCCGGTTTGCGTCCGTCAACTTCAAAGAGATGCCGGTCGCCGCAAGGACGTACTCCGCATATGTGGACTGATGGATATTGCCGACGCCGAGCTCAGGAAGGACATCACCGATATATTCCATGAACAGTTTGCTCGGGGCAAGGATCATCAGTTTATTCGCAGGGAAATCCGGCATGGTGTACAGGAAATAGGAGATCCGGTGAAGGGCGATCGTCGTCTTTCCGCTTCCCGCCGCCCCTTGGACGATGATCGGCTGATGGAGATTCGCCCGGATGATCTCATTCTGCTCCGCCTGAATGGTCGAGACGATTTCCGTCAGCCGCACATCCGCCTTGCCGGCAAGCGCCTCCTGCAGCAGTTCGTCATTGGTCGTCAGGTCGATATCCCGGATATCCAGGAGTTCGCCTTCTTCTATTTTATATTGGCGTTTCGAGAACAGATGGCCGCTGATTTCCTCATCGCGCACCTTGTACGTCAAGTCGCCGAGCCGGCCGTCATAATAGACATTCGCGACCGGGGACCGCCAGTCGACGATGATCGGCTCCTGCGATTCCTGATGAAATACCGATGTCTTGCCGATATAGAGGAACTGGTCCTTCTCCTCCTCGGCTTGGAAATGAATACGGGCGAAATACGGTTTCTGCTGGATCGCTTCGAGGCCCTCCTTCTGGGAGCGGGCCATCTCAAAGAAGCGGGTATTCGTGAGGATGTTGATGAAGCTCAAACTGGAATCCAGATAATCGAGATCGGCCATCGCATGCCGGACCTGCTCCTGTGAGGATTCCACATCGCGCCTTGATTCGGCAAGCAGTTTTTGCATGTAATCTTTGGTGTAGGTCAGACGCTCCAATTCACATGTAAAATCAGGATGTTTCTGCATGGACAGATCCTCCGGTTTTTTAATAGTTTGCGTCCTGCGATATGTAGATGGAGATGTCGGGGTTTTAAAACAGACATTGATTGTACCATTCAGGGAAGTTTCAGGCAATAGTGGAGTAATGAAAATTCTAGCTGTTTGCATGTGTACGGAGATTGTGCTTGCCAGCGTCAGGACCGTGTACGAGTTTGCGATAATGGAGCAGCTGCATGATTGCTTCGTTTTGCATGCTCGTTGCTCGCTTTAGCCGCCGGGTTGCTGCTTTCCGCATGCCCGTTGCTCGATTCAGCCGCCGGGTTGCTGCTTTCCGCGTGCCTGTTGCTCACTTCGGCTGCTTGATTGCTTCGTTTGCACCCGGCCACTCCTGCAAATTGAAAAGCCGCCCAAAATTGAGCGGCTTTTCTTCCCATTATATTGTAAACTTCGCCATGTTCGCTTGCAGACGTTCTGCGGCTTCGGACAGGGTGTGGGCGCTGGAGGAAATCTCCTGGTTGGAGGCGAGCTGTTCCTCGGTGGCCGCGCTTGTCGATTGGGCTTCAGCAGCAGTTTGAGCAGCAAGCTCCTGCACTTTTGCAGCCCCTTCGATGACCTGTTCCGTCGTATTTCGGATGTTCCGGATGGCGGCTGAAACGAGCTCCACCTTATCATCCACATCGTTTGCTGCTTTTTCGATTTCTTCAAAGACCTGATTTGCTTTTCTGGCAATGCCGATGCCTTCCTGTGCACGTTCATTGCCGGATTCGGTGCTGTCGACCGCTCTCGTGACGTTCTGGATGATGGTCTCGATCATTCGTCCGATCTCTTCGGCGGACTGCTTGGACTGCTCGGCCAGGTGCCGGACTTCATCCGCCACGACCGCAAATCCTTTGCCGTGTTCGCCTGCACGCGCGGCTTCGATTGCGGCGTTCAACGCGAGCAAGTTGGTCTGCTCCGCGATGCCGGTGATCAGCCCCGTCACGTTCCGGATGGCTGCAGAGTGGTCAGCCAGTTCATTGATGATCCCGGTCGATTCGGAAATCGTCTCCGAGATGATTGTCATCTGCGTGGCCACTTCTTCCATCATGGCCGCGCCATCCTCCACTAGATTCGCGACTGTCGTCGACGACGCATGCATCGCCTCATTGTTATCGGCTATTTCATTGATGCCGCCGGCCATTTCTTTCATGGAATCCGATGCCTCTTTGACGATATTTGACTGCATATCGCTAGACATAAGATTCTTCTCCGCAATCTCTGCCACCATTTCTGAGGCAGCGAGACTTTCCTGCGAGCTGGCAGACAGCTGTTCCGCCTGTGCCGCCAGTTCGTTGGCCGTATCGCGTGTCGATGAAATGCTGCCGCGCAGATCGTCCGTCATTTGATTGAAAGCGGCTGCCATATCACCGATCTCATCGTTGTTCTTGATGGAGAGCGGTCCGGTGGAAAAGTCCCCGGTCGCCAGGCGTTTGATCGCATGTGTGACAATCTGCACCGGTTTCGTGATGCTTCTGCTGATGTAAGCCGCAATCAGTGCGCTGATCAAAGCGACAACGGCCACTGCCGCGAGAATGACGAGTCCGAGCATTGACATGTCTTTCACCAGCTGTTGGCGTGCCCGGTCCGCTTCGGCGCGCTGATTGCCGATCACCTCATCCGCCTTCTCGATGATAATGTCCTGGTACAATTCTGCCTCTTCCGCTTTGCCGATCGCTTCCTCGAATCTGCCCACGTTAAAGTCGTTGATCACTGTCTCGGTCAGCTTCTCATATGAGCCGGCGGCCTGCTTGATCTCTTCTATGATGGCCAGTGACTCCTTCGACGTCAAGCGGTCTTCCAATAGTTCCAGACGTTCATTGAATGAATCAAGCAGTTCCCTTCGGTTCTTCAAATAACCGATCCGCTTATATAACAAGTATCCTCGCATATCATTGGAAATTTCGTTTTGCAGCGTGGACATCTGCTCCATGGTGATGACGACTTCCATCTGGTTATCCAGAAGGTCATCATACTGAGTACTGATCCACGGAAGCGTCATATAGAATAACACCCCGGTCCCTGCTAAAAAAAGAATAATCGAAAGGAATCCAGCCCACAACTTTCTTTTTACTGTAAATCTCATTGTTATCCCCCTATAATTACAAAACCACTAATTAGTATAGACTATAAAAATACGATTAGGAAGGTAGTTTGTAGAAAACAGTTAATAGTTCCTTTTCTATATAACAGACGATTCATATTTAGTCATATATACCTAAAAGGCTCCCGTTTTTTTAACGGAAGCCTTCGTTTACTTCTGGTATTTGACGAACCACTTGCCCTCCGCCTGATACATCCGGGTGCCGATCCATCCTTCAGCCAGCAGCTTTTGCTGGGCTTCTGTTTCTATCATTTCCACATCTTTTGATTGGGTGAAGGATTTGGAGCCGGTCGCACTCATGTCCCGCAACATGATATACCGCAGCTTTTCGCCATATTTCACTTTCAATGCGGCCACATGCATGCCGAGCGCAAACTTATCCTTTAGGCTTGCAATGTTATACGGGGCGACTGTTGTGCAGATATAACGGTGATTGGATAGATCGGTCTCCTCGAAGAGCTGCTTGCCGAGAAGCTGCTGCAAGCCATTTCCGCGAAAAGCGGGATCGACGGCAGAGATCTCGGAATATAGAATAGCTGGCAGTTCCTCTTCCGAAATGCCAACGTCCCTGCCAAGATGCTCCTCGTCGATTGGCGGGACGAGCATGGCGCGAAAGGCGATCAGCTGGCCATCTTCACTGAATGCGCCAAGCACCCTCCCTTTGCCGCGAAGGATCCACTCGAACTCGGGGATTGTGAGAGACTGAAGAAATCCGGGGTTTGCCAGCGCACCGATCACCCGGTCCTGCAACTCCAGCATGGCCGGGAGATGGCTGTCGTCCAGGATTACGGCCATCACCATTCTGCCGTCCTTCAAAAACAGCTTATTCATCGGGACACCTTCTCTGATTTCACGGTCAACTCGGCCAGCACGTTTTCGTCCACATCCACGCCGAGTCCCGCTTTTTCCGTCAGCCGGATGAACGGCACGTCGTATTTCAAATTCCCGATATCCTTGCTGAATTTTAGCGGACCTGTGAGCTCGACGCTTGTGATGATCTTTTTCGAGAAGGCGACATGGAAACCTGCTGCGGAGCCGACAGAGGACTCGACCATCGATCCGATCTGACATTCAATCCCCGCCATCTCCGCCATATGGGCAAGTTTCATCGCAGGATAGATGCCGCCGCATTTCATCAACTTGATATTCACTTTATCGGCGGCCCGTTTCATGATGATCTCCTTCATGTCCCGGAAGCCGCGCAGGCCTTCGTCGATCATGACCGGACAGGATGTCTTCGATTTGATTTCCACCATGGCATCGATATCGTCCGCGCTGACAGGCTGCTCCAGCCAGTCGAGTCCGCAGGCATCCAGTTTCCGCATCGCCTGAAGGGTCGTTGCGCTGTTCACCCATCCCTGGTTCACATCGACGCGAATCGCGATGGCATCGCCGACGCGTTCCCGGACCGCTTCAATCCTCTTGACGTCTTCCGGCATGTTCGTGCCGACTTTCATCTTGAGTGAGCGGTACCCCTCTGCAACGCGCGTTTCCGCTTCCTCCGCCATCTGCCCGGGCGGGTTGATGCTGAGGACGTGGGTGATCGGGAATTCGGCATGGTATCTGCCTCCGAGCAGGTCGTATACCGGCACGCCCAGCGCTTTGCCTGCCGCGTCATAACAAGCGATATCAAGGGCCGCTTTTGCGGCAGGCACGCCTTTGATTGCCTTGTCCATCTTTTCGTGGATTGTCTCGAGGTTCAACGGATTCTCGCCGATCAATGCGGGCGCGAGCGTATGAAGGATGACTGCATATGTACTTTCCCAGCTTTCCCCTGTCACATGTTCATCCGCAACCGCCTCTCCGTAACCCGTTTGACCCGTGTCAGTCGTCACTTTGACGATGATGGACGGCATCGTGTCATAAGTCGCATAGCTGATGATGAATGGCTCATGAAGAGGGAGCTCAATTGCGAAGACCTGGATATCAGTTATTTTCATGAAGTTTTTTCCTCTTTCCTGTTGGATTTATCGTATAACTATTGTATCATTGTCGTTAAATGGTCGCTATAATTACGGAGGATCTTTATGATTAAAATTGCACTGATTGGCTCATCCTCGTTTTGCGCGCGTGTGCTATCGCTCACCGGGACCCCCCACCGCGCTGATGTCTCGTTATCCCCTTATATCTATGCGGAGCCGCTGGAGGCGCGGGACATCGTGAAGCGCCTGAAGCCTTGCGACGTCATCCTGTTTTCGGGCTCCCTGCCTTTCGACTATGCGCGGGAGGCAGTCGAAGCGATGCGTCTTCCATATGTGGTTCTCAGGCAAGATGAGACCGCGATCACTGCCACATTGCTGTCGCTGTCCTTGGAGCGGCAGATCGGGATGGATACCGTGTCCATCGATATTAGAGAACAGGGACCGATGGAACATATTTTGAATGATCTCGGAAGTGCCATCAGAATACCCTATATCCATTACCTTACATCAGCGGAAGCAATCGATTGTGTCACCGGCTTCCACGCAAAACTGTTTGCGGAAGGCAAGACACAAGTGGCAGTGACAAGCGTGCACGCCGTCCATGAACAGCTGCGTGAACTGCAGATCCCTTCCATGAAGATGATCGACCCGGAAAGCTCCATCTTACGGACGATCGAGGAAGCGAAGCAGGTGGTGCTCCTTGAAAGAAGCCGTTCATCCCAGATAGCGGTCGGCCTGATCCGCACGGAGTCACCTGCCCTTGTGCAGAATGCCGCCAAACAGCTGGCAGGATTGCTTCACGGGCATATCTCCCCGGATGAAGAAGGATTTAACTTGTTCACAACGCTAGGCAATATCGAATCTGCTGTTGCCACGGAGCCATTCCATGCTCTGTTCAGGGACATCTCCGAGCACGCCAGCATGGCATTCGGATGTGGCGAGACGACTGTCGAGGCTGCTCAGAATGCCCGACAGGCGATCGGACTTCTGGCGGGTCCCGGTAAGTTCTATATCCTGGACGGTGCAAAACGCCTGCGGGGACCATATCCTGATGAAGCCCATACTATCAACCTGCAAGTGAATACCCCTATGATGCAGGAGATGGCGGAACAGACGAAATTAAGTCCCGCCAATCTATCGAAAGTGATCCAGTTCGGAAGGTTCCGTCAATCCAAGCAATTCACCGCGAACGATCTGGCAGTCCATATGGGGGTAACGCGCCGTACCGCGGAACGGATCATCAAGAAGATGACTGATTTTGACTACATCTTGATCACCGGAGAAGAGATGACGTATAAACAAGGAAGGCCGAGTGCCTTGTATGAATTGAACTTCCCGCTGTCATAATTAAATTGAAGAAAGGCAGCCCGGACATGCAGGATCCGGGCTGCCTTTTTCAATAAAAAGAATATTATATCCTTTCAAATAGAAAGTCAATCTTTTTCTGCAACCGGTTTCACTGTTATACTATCTATATACTTGCGGGGTGTTTCATTGGATGCATAGGGCCGTTCCGGAAAACGGTCCATTCATCCTATCCTGCAGAAGGAGCTGTTCCTATGAAAAGAGAACACAAAAAAGAGCGTCCAAGCGAGGTGGCGAAACGCTTTCTCCTCATAACGCTCGGCGCCACACTTGCCGCGGTAGGGCTTGAGCTTTTCCTGATCCCTAATTCAGTCATTGATGGAGGCATCATCGGAATCTCCCTGCTCTTGAACTTCATTACCGGATTTCCGTTCGGCGTCTTGATCTTGCTGATCAACCTGCCTTTCCTATTCTTCGGTTTCAAGCATATCGGAAAGAACTTCTTCATCTCTTCGATTGTCGCCATCATTCTGCTCGCGGTCATCGAGTTTCCATTGAAATCAGTCGGGCCGTTTGTCACGGATCCCCTTCTTGCGACCGTTTTCGGCGGGCTGATCCTCGGCATGGGGGTCGGGCTTGTCATCCGGAACGGCGGTGCGCTCGACGGTACGGAAATACTAGGCATCCTTTTAACGCGCCGCATTCCATTTTCTGTCGGTGAGTTCGTCATGTTCTTTAATATTTTCATCTTCGGCTGGGCGGGTTTCGTCCTGACGTGGGAAAAAGCGATGTACTCCATTTTAACGTACTATATCGCTTCCAAGATGATCGATATGGTCATCCAGGGATTGGATGAGACGAAAGCGGTCATCATCGTTTCGGATGAATATGCAGAGCTGAGCGACGCGATTGTCCAGCGGCTCGGCCGGAGCGTGACAAAGCTTCACGGCCGCGGCGGCATTACAGACAGCGAGAAGGATGTCATCTATGTCGTCGTCACACGGCTGGAGATTTCCAAATTGAAGTACATCGTGCGCGACGTGGACCCGAAAGCGTTCGTGACCGTCATGAACACGCAGGAGACGCATGGCGCAACATTCAAATCCGCCATCCACTGACGGACAGGCTGCTCGTAGGGGGCGGCCGGGTGTGATGATTTGGCGCGAGGATTGCTGATTTTGAATGCTTCATTGCTTATTTTCGCTTGGTGATTGCTTACTTTGAAGGCGATGTTGCTTACTATCGCTTGGTGATTGCTTATTTCGGAACCAGTGTTGCTTACTTTGATGGCGATGTTGCTTATTGCTTGGTGATTGCTTGCTTCGGAACCAGTGTTGCTTACTTTCACTTGGCGGTTGCTTACTTCTATTTCCTGATTGCTTACTTTGAAAAACAGCATCGCTACCTTTGGCACCCAATTGCAGATATCCGTCCCATACGAAAAGGCAAGCAGCCGCAGCTGCTTGCCTTCTTTTCATTACAACGGGAAAAATAGCGGGATGAACACCATCATGACGACGAACATGATGAGCTGCAAGGGCACGCCTGCCTTGACGAAATCCCGGAACTCGTAGTTGCCCGCTGTCATGACGAGGGCATTGGTCGGGGATGCGACGGGTGTCGAGAATGCCATGCTTGCCCCGACTGCGACCGCGATCAGGAAAGGATACGGGCTGACGCCCATTGTGACGGCGGCGGTCATGCCAATCGGTGCGAACAGGACGGCGGTTGCCGTATTGCTGATGAACTGTCCGAACAGCATCGTCAGGAAGAAGATGCCACCGAGAACGCCGAGCGGACCGATGCCGCCGAGCAGGTTCGTGATCCCTTCTGCCATCATCACCATGCCGCCCGTCTTCTCGAGCGCTGTCGCCATCGGCAGCATGGCGGCGATGAGGATGATGCTTTCCCAGTTGATCTGTCCGTAGGCGTCATCCATGTTCCGCACGCAGCCTGTCACAATCATAAGCACCGCGCCGATCAGGACCGAAATGACGGCCGGGAACACTTCAAGCACCATAAGGGCGACGATGAGCAGCATGATCGCTCCTGCAACCCATGCCTTGCCGCTTGCCGCAGCCACTCCCGCATGCTCCTTCGGCTGCCCGATGACGACGACATCCTTCGTCTCTTTCGCGAGCAGCTCGATGGATTCCCACGCCCCTTGGACGAGGAGGGAGTCCCCGAACCGGAGACGCTGCTTCGTCATGTCCCTTGCGACATACTCCCCTTGCCGGTTAATGCCCAGTATATTGACATTGTATTTCTCCCGGAAGCCGACGCCGCGGATCGTTTCATTGATGAAGGACGAATGGGGCGTCAAGAGCACTTCCGCGATGCCGAATTGCTTGGAGATGAGCTCGGACGCTTCAGGTTCCGCTTCTTCCATTATAAGGCCGAAGTTTTCGGTGAAACGCTGGACATTCACGAGGGACCCTTGCACGTACAGGCGGTCCTTCGCCTGGATCACACTGCTGGGACCCGCCATCTCCTGGAATGTCATCGGCAGCAGCTTCATGTTCTCAGAGGATTTACGGCTGATTTTCAGAACACATAGATGATGGTTTGCCGGGATCTTCAGCTGCGCGAGCCGCTTGCCGACCAGCTCCGACTCCCCCGGAACCTTGATGCGGAACAGATTGCCGCCGAGCTCGTAATCCGCTGACAGCTGTTTCGGCGACAGTGTATGTCCCGCCCGCGCGGTTCTAGCCCCTTCCCCCGTAGGCAAAAGCGTGTTGCGGATGAGGAACAGGTAGACGATTCCGACCACAACGCCGATGATGCCGATCGGGGTGATCTGGAAGAAGCCGAGCTTTGCGTAGCCGTTATCGACGAGCAGCTGGCTGATGATGAGGTTCGGCGGAGACGCGATCAACGTGAGAAGGCCTGAAAAACTTGCCATATAGGACAGCGGCAGCAAGTATTTCGACGGGCTGCTTTTCAAGCTGATCGCAATGCTGACGACAATCGGCATCATGAGCGCGACCGTCCCTGTATTGCTCATGAAGGCGCCGACCGCCGCCACGATGGCAAGCAGCAGGACAAAGAGCCGCTTCTCGCTGTCTCCTGCATATTTCAAAAGCAAAGAACCCGCCATCTTTGCAAGCCCGGTGCGGAGGATGCCCGCTCCGATGATGAAGAGCCCGGCGATCATGATGACGACCGAATTCGAGAAGCCGGAGAGCGCTTCCTGCGGCGACAGGATGCCGACGAGGGTCATGGCAAGCAGCGCGAGGACTGCGACCAGATCTGTGCGCAGCCGGTTTGTCATGAACAGGATGACCGTGATCCCCAATATGATGAAAGTCAGTGTAAGCTGCAAACCATCCGTTCCTTTCGACTGTTGTATTCCCTTGCAAAGGGTTGTTGTTCCTATCATTGCACAACATGCAGAACTGCAATCTGCAGGCTGCGGATAATTTCATTATACACAGTTATATAGAAAGCCGCCTTTGACGCAGCATATCGCGTCGAAGGCGGCTTTTGATCAAGCAGTTGCCATTTTATTCTTGTTGCCCTTATCCTTCGTCTTCCACTGGATCGCGAACATGACGATGAACAGGCCTAGGCCGATAATGTCGGTGAGCGTCTCAGGGAAGATGAGCAAGAGGCCTGTCGCGACAATGATGAGGCGCTCCAGCCAGTTGCATTTCCGGTACCAGAAACCGATGATCCCCGCGCCGATCGCCACCATACCGACAATGGCGGTGAAGGTCACCCAGATGATTTCAAGGAATGAGGCGTCGATCATGAGCAGCGCCGGATTGAAGACGAACATATACGGAATGATGAACGCGGCGATAGCAAGTTTCGCCGAGTTGACCCCCGTTTTGATCGGATCGCCTCCGGAAATCCCGGATGCTGCGAAAGCGGCGAGCGCGACGGGCGGCGTGATGTCCGCCACGATGCCGAAGTAGAACACGAACAAGTGCGCAGAGATCGCAACAACGACCGGAACTGTTGCATCAGCCGGTGAACCGAGCATCAGCAAAGTGATGATGGCAGGAGCTGCAATCGTCGACGTGATGACATAGTTCGCAGTTGTCGGCGAGCCCATGCCGAGCACGATAGCGGCAAGCATCGTAAAGATGAGCGTGAGCAGGATATTGCCACCCGCTGCCGATACAAGACCGTTCGCCAGGCTGAGTCCGAGACCTGTTTTCACGACGACACCGACGATGATACCGGCACATGCCGTAGCGGCAGCAACCGCCAGCGCTGTGCGTGCACCGTCGACGAGCGCGAGGATGATGTCCTTAATGCCAAGACGCGTCGATTTATCGAAGAAGCTTACGATGAGCGTCAAGACGATACCGAGCAATGCGGCTTTCATCGTCGGGATACCGAACAGCAGGAAGAAAATGATTCCAACAATCGGAAGCAGCAGGTAGATCTTTTTCAGTGTCGCTTTCCGGTCAGGGATCTGATCTTCGCTCATCCCTTGCAGGCCGACACGCTTCGCTTCGAAGTGCGTCATGATCCAGATGCCTGTGAAGTAAAGCAGCGCCGGGATTGCGGCGGCTTTCGCAATTTCCCAGTATGTGACGTTGCCGATGAATTCGACCATCAGGAACGCCGCAGCACCCATGATCGGCGGCATGATCTGCCCGCCCGTCGAAGCGGCCGCTTCAACGGCTCCGGCGAATTCTTTCCGGTAGCCGAGCTTTTTCATCATCGGAATGGTATAAGAACCCGATCCGACGACGTTTGCAACAGAACTTCCCGAAATCGTCCCTTGGAGTGCACTTGAGAAGATCGCCACTTTCGCAGGACCGCCAGTGAGACGCCCTGCCAGCACGACAGCCAGGTCATTGAAGTAGTTCCCGACCCCCGTCTTGACGAGGAAGGCCCCGAAGAGGAGGAACACGAATATGAAGGTCGACGATACACTGATCGGGGTTCCGAGGATCCCGTCCGTCGTAAAGAACATGAGCTGTACAAGGCTCTCCACATCTTGTCCGCGGTGTGCGAGGAACCCTGGGAAATACGGTCCGAAGAACGCGTAGATCAGGAAGACGACCGAAATGATCGTGATCGGCAAGCCGACAGCACGCCGAGCCGCTTCAAGCGTCAGCAGAATCGCGATGATCCCGACAATCAGGTCAGGTGTCGTCACGCGTCCGACCCGGAAGACAAGATCATCATAGAACAGCGGCCAATAGAGGCCGACCGCAACTGCCATCAGCGACAGGATGATATCGTAAAATGGTACTTTATTGCGCTTCATGCCCGGTTTCTTGAACGCCGGGAACAGCAGGAAAATGATGGACAGCGCGAAACCAAGGTGGATGGACCGCTGGATATACGCTGTAAACGGTTTACCGATTGATGTATAGAGCTGGAAGAGCGAGAACGCAAGCAGGCCGCCAAAGATGATATATTTGATAATCCCTGCGACATTGCGCGTGTTCGATTCCGGATCATATTTCTGAAGCAGTTCGAGCTGTTCCTCTTCGGAAAGCGTATCGAATTTCTCGCTGCCCGGTTCGATCTGCTCTTCTTTTTGTTTCTTTTTAGCCATTCATTTCGACTCCTTTCATCATCTGGTAGAGGGAAAGCCTTTTGATCTCAAAGGTATATGAATCCCCTCGTGTCAGATGCTTCTTCAAATCATATTCGATGTCCCGGTACTTAAAATGCAGGCCGGCATCGACATCACCGACAAACAGGACGAAGGAGTCCAGCACTTTATCATCGAACGAAAGCGTATACACGCCGTCCTTGACGACAAGCGATTCCCCTTCTTCCGCATAAGCGGGCAAGCCGATCCCGACGTCCTCATATCGCATGGAGATCATTCTCATGGAATCGCTTCCATGGATCCTGTACTTTTCAACGACTTCCGTTAAAAAGATCGAGTGGACATACCTGATTTCAAAGTCCGGGCTATCTGAAACTTGCACATAAAAAACTGCCGGATGTTCTGTCCGGTACTCTGTGAATGTAAATGCCTTCTTGAGTGGAAGGAAAAAAATGCCGAGGACAAGCAGGAGCAACAGCAAAAGAGTTGGCAGGATGATTCTTCTTTTCCTTTTCATCCGCCACATCCTTTCCGATGTATGTAATGAAGAATGGGACGGCAGAAGCTACAAAGCTTCACCGCCCCCTATCTATTGTCCGCGTTATTACTTGTTCACTTCATCGAAATACTTCTGAGCACCTGGGTGAACCGGGATGCCCACGCCGTCAAGGCCTGTTTCAGCTTTGATCAGCTTGCCTTTTGCGTGCTGAAGGTTTGGCGCATTGTCATAGATCGCTTTCGTGATCTCGTATGCAAGATCTTCAGGAATATCGTTTTTCACGACGATCATCGCACCGACGGAAACAGTCGGTGTATCCTCTTTCAGGCCGTATGTGCCTGCAGGGATGACTTCTTTCGCATAGTACTGGTACTTCGAGATCAGCTCATCCGCCTTCTCTTCTGTTACAGGAACAACGAATACTTGATTAGTAGCGTTGAGTCCTTCAACCGCGCCTGTCGGTGTACCTGCAGTGATGAAAGCTGCATCGATCTGGCCAGCCTGCAAGCTTTCTTGTGATTCACCGAAGTCAAGGTTCTGAGGTTTGATATCGTCCATGGAAAGACCGTGGATCTCAAGAAGCTGTTCAGCGTTCGCATATGTTCCGGAACCTGGAGCTCCAACGGATACGCTCTTGCCTTTCAGGTCCTCAAACGATTTGATGCCTGATTTATCAAGTGTTACAAGCTGTACAGTCTCAGGGTAAAGTGCGCCGATTGCGGATACATCATCCACAACGTCGTCTTTGAACATCATTTCCCCTTCAGAAGCGTAATACGCGATGTCCGTTTGAACGAAAGCAAGTTCAGCCTTGCCTTCTTTGAGTGCCGTCATGTTCGCAGCAGATGCCTGGGAAACTTCAGCAGTCGTCTTGACGCCAGTTCCGTCAGAGATGAAATCCGCAAGGGCGCCGCCAAGAGCGTAGTATGTGCCTTGCGTACCGCCAGTCAATAGGCTTAGATATTTGTAGTCGTCTTTAGATTTACCGGAATCGCCGGCTTCTGATTTCTTGTCATCTGATCCACATGCCGCCAGAACTAACATAGCAACCATCGTGATCAAAGCAAGCAGACGGATTTTACTATTTTTCATTCAATTGTTCTCCCCTTTATTTAGTAGTTTCCAATCTCAGAGTCCATTCTACCATGATAGCAGGCTGATTTGTCAACGTCCTTCTGAGAATTGTCAGTTTCTTGAAAGCGATTCCAGCTGTCCGTTTTCTTTCTTTTTTATTGAATATACAAATCATGAATTCATTCAAACCATCTAATATACTGCCAGCACACCCATTTCCACCTATTTCGGACACCGTACAATCCACAGATAATAATCATTATTGTTTGCTATTTGTACACCTATAGGCAGGCATAAAAAAAGAAGGGATCACTCTCCCTTCCCGTCAATCAGTCTTCTGCTAAGTCCTTATATGTCAGCCCGGCTTCTTCGAGGTCGCGTTTTCGGTGGGCGAGCCGCGATGCCGCGCAGGATGCAACACTTGCGACCAGGTCATCGAGGAAGGTATGCACGCCCCCGCCTTTTTTCGTATCGAGATCATTGATGACTCCGATTTTGTTTTTATCGAGGTGTCCGAAAGTCGTGACCGCGATCGAGCCGTATGTGAATACGGCGCCTAGCGCAATCGTTTCATCGACCCCGAAGAGCCCTTCATCATTTTCCACAATCTGCTGTAGCGGCGCAGAAAGCTTTCCCTGCTCCGCCAGTTCATCGAGTTCGATGCCGACTAGCAGTGCGTGCTGCAGTTCCCGTTTGCGGAGGACCTTTTCGACTGAATCGATGCATTCTTCCATATCCAGCCCCACGTTGTACGGTGCCTGCATCTCATAAACGATTTCCGCTATATCTTTCAGCGAAACCCCTCTTCTAGTGAGCGCGTCGTGCGTCGCCTTTGTCACGACGTCGGAATGAACGATATTTTTACCTGTGAACATACAATACAACCCCTTTTTAATTCAGTCTTGTCATGCTGATCTGCAGCGTGGCCCCTTTCTCCCTGCGGATGCCTTATTCCAGCATTATACCTGTTCCTCATCCTATGTTACAATTTCAATACACGATAACGAAAAAGGAGAGATTTTTACAGTGAAGTACGGAAAGATTGAGGAAGTGACGTTATACAGCAAATCGCTGGATGAGGAAATGCAAGTGCTCATTCATCTCCCGCATGCGTATTCCCCGTTATATAAGCATTCTGTCCTGATTGCGTCGGACGGAAAGGATTACTTCCAGCTTGGACGGATCGGGCGGGTGGCGGATGAACTCCTGGACGAGGGGGAAATCGATAATATGATCATTGTCGGCGTCCCGTATAAAAATGTCACGGAGCGCAGGCGGCTGTACCACCCGGAAGGCGACCGGCACGAAGCGTATATCCGGTTCCTCGCCCACGAACTTGTACCTTATATTGATGAAAATTATCCGACCTACCAGGTAGGTGCCGGCAGGGGGCTGATCGGTGATTCGCTCGCCGCAACCATTTCGCTGCTCACTGCCCTCAAATACCCGAACTGTTTCGGCAAGGTGATGCTCCATTCCCCTTATGTAGATGACTCCGTCCTGGACAAGGTGAGAAACTGCAAGGACCCTTCGAGTTTCTCCATCTATCACTTGATCGGCACCGGGGAGACCGAAGTGCAGACGACCATTGACGGGAAGCGCGATTTCCTGACGCCGAACCGTGAGTTGAATAAAGTGATCAAAGAGAAAGGCTTCCTATATTTCTATGAAGAATTCGAGGGAGATCATACGTGGACTTACTGGCAAAAAGATATAAGAAGGGCATTGCTGGAAAATTACAATGATGCGAAATAAGGCAAAAAACCGATTCATCTGCTATAATTGCAACATGGAACCGAAACACCATTTTTCCAAAGGAGGTTTTTTATTATGAAATACGGCGTTGTCGCATTTCCTTCAAAGAACTTGCAAGACTTGGCTAACGGCTACCGGAAACGGTATGACCCCCACTATGCACTGATCACACCTCATATGACGTTAAAAGATGTGTTCGAAGCGGATGATAAAGAAATTGAACAAGTGGCTAAAGAAATTCGTGAAATCGCTATCAAAAACAAACCGTTCGAATTGAACGTCTCTAAAGTCAGTACGTTTGCCCCGATTACAAACACGATCTATTTCAAAGTCACGCCGAATGATGAACTGATGAGCCTTCACAAGGATCTAGATTCGGTGTTCACCGGCTCTACCAATGAGTATTCGTTCGTCCCTCATATTACGATCGCTCAGAAATTGAATCCGACCGAGCATGATGATATCGTCGGCCAATTGAAGATGATCGGCGTCGATCATACCGAGACGATCGACCGCATGCATCTCCTGTACCAGCTCGAAGACGGTTCGTGGACTGTGTATGAAACATTCCGTCTTGATGAGGAGCAGTAAGGCACGTTGATCGAAGTACAGATTGCAGCAAACGAGCGTGAACGGGACGATGCGTTCTTTGTGAGGAAAAAAGTGTTCGTCGAGGAGCAAGGCGTGCCTTTGACGCTTGAAATAGACGAGCACGACGAAACAGCAGCTCATTTTATCGTCTACTCTGACGGCGAGCCGATCGGTGCAGGACGGATACGGGAAATCGAGCAGGGAGTCGGCAAAGTCGAGCGTGTTTGCATCCTGCCTGAACATCGCGGGAAACATCTTGGCAATCTGGTCATGCATTCCTTGGAACAGCATGCAAAAAGTGCCGGCATGAAGCGGATCATCCTGAATGCACAATCGTATGCGATTCCATTCTATGAAAAACTCGGATATGCCGTCACATCCCCAGAATTCATGGATGCGGATATTCCCCACCGAGCGATGGAAAAGAATTTCGCGGAATAAAAAGAGGCTGAACCGTCCGATCTCCAGCAGAAGGACTTTCAGCCTCTTTCCTTATGAAAAAAACCTGTTTTGCATAGGCAAAACAGGTTTTTCTATTACACATACTGATTGACAGCGTTGCCTTTACCCGTGACCCTCGCAATCACCGGCGACAGATTCACAGGATTCGGATAGGTAAAACCAGCTTTTTCTGGCGGGAGCTTGGATGTGCGTTCCGTTTGCCTGCCCTCTTCCGCGATTTGTACATGCTGCTGCATAACACGATTATATTGTTCCATGAATTCAGGTTCAAGATTCACTTTTTGAACTCTGTCAATATAAGCGAAGTCGTATCGCTCATCATTGAGACGGTTTGCATAGATTTGTGATTGAATTGGTTCAACCGGCAGTCGGTAGCCCATTAGCCCACACCCTTCCATTGGTTTTTTGGCGCACTTTATTCTTCTATATCCATATGCGCTGAATTTAAAACCTATTCCGGAGATTTTTTTTAATTGCCCAGCATCCGCTGAATGTCACTCATGTTGAACGAACTGCCGCTTGACATGATCGAGCTGACAAGCTGATCTTCCAGATGCGGCGGTACGTCTTTGTTCGCAAGCTTTCCGACACGTTTTACAATTTTGCGCACTTGCCGTTCATCAGTGAAATCTGCGTATTGGATTGCATTTGCGAGTGCAAACACTTCCTCCATCGGCACGCCTGTTTTAGATTCGATTTTCCGGAAAAAAGAATCGTTCATGCACTTACTCCCCCCTTCATACGAACGATCTGCCGACGATGATCAACAAGATGAAGAGTACGACGATCAGAACGAACGAAGAACCGCCGTATCTGCCGCCTGCGCCGCCGTAACCGCCGCCGCCATAGCCGCCGCCGCATCCTGCAGGATAACCGCCTCCAAAGCAACCTGGACCCCAAGGCCCGTAACCTCCAGCCATTAAAAATCCCTCCTTCCCTTCCACCTATCCTATGCAGGAGGCGAAGAGTTGGAGGGGGCGAATGCACAATATTTCAGGCCTTCCCTTTCGATCTGAACAAAAAGGAAGCGATGAATCCGAAAAGGATTGCGGATGTGATGCCGGAGCTGGTCACTTCGAACATGCCTGTCAGCACGCCGATCAATCCATGGGCCTCGGCTTCCGCCAGAGCCCCGTGGGTCAAGGCATTACCGAAAGACGTGATAGGAATCGTCGCGCCGGCTCCCGCGAAGTCGATGAACGGCTCGTATAATCCAAAGCCGTCCAGGATCGATCCCGTGACGACAAGAATGCAAAGGGTGTGTGCGGGAGTCAGTTTAAAGACATCAAATAACAATTGGCCGATTACACAGATAAGGCCGCCGACTATGAAGGCGGTAATATAGATTGAATACATGGGAACCACTCATTTCATCGTTAGTTCGATCGCATGTGCTGTACAAGGAATCGTATCGCCTTGCTGGAAGGAAAGCGGAGAAAGCAATGCGCCTGTTGCAATCAACAGCACCCGTTTATATTTCCTCGCCAGCAGCTTATTATAGATGTGACTCAAATAGACTGCCGCCGAACAGCCGGCGCCGCTTGCTCCTGAAAAAAAAGCGGAGTCGCCGCCGTAAAACTCTTGGCCGGCGTCCCTGAAATTGGATGTATATGTTATTCCTTCTAATTTCACAAGTTCTTTCAGTATCGTGAGGCCTGTTTTTCCGAGGTCACCTGTCATGATGACGTCGTAATCACTTGGCGATGCGCCGTGTCCTTCCAAATGACGCATTAACGTATCCGCCGCTGCCGGCGCCATGGCGGATCCCATGTTCAGCGGATCGGTCGTCCCTAGATCGATGACTTTGCCAAATGTTCCGCGTTCAATGCACGGAAGGCCTGCAGCATATGGAGTAATTGCCGCAGCCCCTGCTGCCGTCACGGTCCATTGCGCCGCATCCCCTTTTTGCACACCGTATTCAATCGGATATCTGAACTGCCTCTCAATTGCATTGTGCTGGCTTGAGGAGCCCGCGATGGCAAGTTCCGATATGCCCAGTTCAGTCATCATGGCAGCGGCCAGCATGGAGGAGACAGAAGTCGCACACGCGGAGAACATGCCGAGGAACGGGATGCCTAAAGATTCCGCACAGAAATTTGATGGTGTCATCTGATTGACGAGGTCGCCTGTCAGCAGGATATCGGCATCTTCGGGCACCGCACTTACTTTACTGAGCGCAATCATCACAGCATCTTCCATTAATTTTGCATGGGCATGTTCATTTGTATCGAGCCCGCATCGCTCACTGACGTATAATTTATCGAACTCATCTTGGAAAGGGCTCTTCTTTTGTTCCAAAGGGCCTGCCACCACGCCTGTCGAAGCGATGGACGGCGTCGATTTGAATTGGACGCACCCGCGTGTCACCATGAGACGACCCCCAATTTCACAAGGATGGTTTTAATCAAGGCGACCGCAAACGCGGAAAAGACGCCGTATAGGATGACAGATCCTGCAAGTTTGAATATATTCCCGCCGACACCGAGGACATATCCTTCCGTCCGGTGCTCAATCGCGGATGAGACGACCGCGTTCCCAAATCCCGTAATCGGAACAGCGGCACCCGCCCCGCCAAACTGGCCAATTTTCTTATAGAGGCCAAAGCCGGTGAGCAGCATCGCGAAAAAGACCATCGTCGCCACAGTCGGATTGCTGGCAGTCCTCTCCGTGAAATCAAAGAATGTAATGTAGAACAACGCAACAAATTGGCCGATCAGGCAAATGGTCCCTCCGGTGAGAAATGCTTTCAGGCAATTCTTCAAGACAGGCGGCTTCGGTGACAGCTGTTGCTCAAACTTCGGATAGTTCTCTTTTTTCATCAGGTCTCTTCCTTCAAAAGTGATAACAGATTATCGATCTTAGTGCTTCTACCTTTTCTTTCACCGCTGTCGATCAGCTTGTTCGTCTCATAAAGGATTTTACTGTCAGCGGACACAGTGACATTCATGTCAGGAAACTCCTCTTGCAATTTCTTTTCAAGCTCTTTAGCGACTTTCTTCTTCTTATACCGGGAAAATGTTTCAACCCGGACACCAACAAGCAGATACTTATCATGCATGACGATTGCCGAAGACTTGATCCGCTTATCCTTCTTCACGATAGCTTCAGCCGCCTCTCCATTCTCATCCGTGCCGTTCTCCATCCTGAAAGCATCTTTGGAGCAGCCTGCGAGCAGAAGCATGGAAAGGAGAATGAAGATTACTCCTTTACGCACATCCATCCCCTCCCTTTTTTTCACAGTATGGCATTCAGGGCAAAACTTTATTCATACCCGTGTTGTCCGCCCTGCTGCCCATGTAGCAGCCGCATAAGGTATAGGGAACTGAAAAGGAGGTGGAATGAATGGGATGTGGAAGAAATGAAGACGTAAGTGATGTACGTCGTCACGATAACTGCATTTGTGAAGTGGTCCGCGCAATCAAACGCGTGCAGGATATCCGGGATGATATCGACTGTGACGATTGCAGAACAGACTGCTTCTTAACTCCGCTTGGCAGCCTTGTCAGCCCAGCACGCCAGCGCGCAAACACACGTGTGTTCATGTTGCTAGACGAACAAGGAAATCCATTCAAAGCGTTATTCAACCGTAGACGGGCAGCAAGGGAAAACGAAACGACAAACGAGCAGAATCGTGCTAGAGAGTGTGCAACTTGCTTCTCAATATTCTTTAGAGTACAAAATATTTTCGATAACTGCTGTGCGACTCTGCAAGTATTGGAGCCACGCGATGCGAGAGGCAGAGCCATCGACTTGTTCAAGAACGGTAAACTTGACCTTGATGCGGTATGCGACGCTGTCCGCTTTGAGGCGACCGGCTCCTGTGTCACAGTTGACTTGACTTGCTTCTGCGGCATCCAGTGTATCCGTGATGTCTTCATCGAGTGCGATGAAGTGTGATTCGCTGAGCGACTAATGTGAGCGCCGGACGGACCGATTTCTCGGTCCCCCGGCGTTTTTGCTGTTCCTTGGGAGCGGATCGGCGGAAGAGATTGCTTAGTTTCGGGGCGTGATTGCTCTGTTAGGGGGACAGGTTGCTTTGTTGCTGGGTGTTGTTGCGCTGTTTGGATGCCGCCTTGCTTCGTAAATGCTGAGGGTTGCTTCATTTGGACAACTGATTGCTTCTTTGTGATGAACAGCGAACGATATAGCCGTCGCGGCAGATTGACCTGTTCAGCCTGCACTTGCAGCCAAAAAAACGGAGTTGTCCACAAAGACGAAAATCGCCAGAACCGGCACGCTTTCCGCGGGCACGGCCCGAGCCTCCTCGCTTCACTGCGGGGTCTCGGACTCGTGCTGTTCCCGCAGGAGTCGGCCGTTTCTGGCGATTTTCTATATCCTCTTGAAAAATATTTCTTCAAGTCCTTGCAATAAGTTCTATACTTTCTGGACAGCCCCGTTCAGTCGTTTATTTCAAATGGCTGGCCGCGCCAGAGGATCGACTCAATTTCACCCGCTGAAATGGTCATGACATCCGTCTCCACCCCGTGGGGATCTACCCAAATGGTATCTTCCTCCATTTTCCGGATGGTCCCTTTGATCCGTTCATCCGGCAGAATGAACGTGAGCGGACTGTATGCCTGCCGCCGGAATGGATTGTTCAGATACGCAAGTGTTTCCATGACTTTATGCGGCCTTATTGCCGGCTGCGCCTCATATCGCTCTTCCATGCCAAAGTCGTCATCCACTTCCTGAAGCGGTTCGGCGATATAGCCCGCGCTCGCCGGGGAGCCCGTTCTCTCCTCCTCTTTCATGACGAAGACAGACGTGCTCTCTTCATCCACAACGACGATCCGTGTATATACCGGAGGCCCCTGTACAAACAATAGCGGTTTTTGCATGCGAATGATTTGTACCCCCTTTGCTAGCAGTATATGCGCCTAGGTTTCAGGGAGTTCATTCGGAAATCGGACGTTTGTCAGGTGAGCTTGCTGATGAATGTTGTCGCCAGCCCCAGATAGATCAGGATACTGATGACGTCGTTCAGCGTTGTGATGAACGGTCCGGAAGCGACAGCCGGGTCGATTTTCATTCGATGCATGAAGATCGGAATGAAGGATCCCGACAATGTCGCGACAAAGATGGAAACGAGGATTGCTGCACCGACTAACAGCGCAATGATGAACTCATGCTTCCAGACAAAGATAAGGCCGATGACGAAGATGCAGCAGATGAGGCCTGTAATGAGCCCGGTTCCCGCTTCTCTCATGAGCAGCTTCAGTTTGCTTTCCTCTTCAATGTCGCGTGTCGCAATTCCGCGGACCGCGACGGCAAGCGCCTGGGTGCCGCTGTTTCCGGCAGTTCCCGCAATGAGCGGAATGAATGCGGCCAGCAGGGCGACCTGCGAAATCGTTTCGGTGAACATATCGATCAGGTTCGCGGTCAGCATGCCGAGGACCAGCAGGATCAAGAGCCATGGGATCCTCTTTTTGGCTGCGGACAGGGAGTCTTTGTCGATCGAATCCATATTCGCGACACCGGCGAGTTTGGAGTAGTCGTCCGATGCCTCTTCATCCAAGACGTCGATGATGTCATCGACAGTGATGATTCCGAGCAGGTGATCCTGGAAATCGACAACCGGCACGGCGAGCAAGTTATAGTCCTGCGTCTTCCGCGCGACGTCTTCCTGGTCGTCAGAAACGAGCACGCTGACGACACGGTCGTTCATGATGTCCCGGATCAGCGCGTCCTCTTCCGCGATGATCAGATCACGGAGCGAGACGACGCCAGTCAGTTTGTTGTCATCCGCGACGACGAACACGTAGTAGATCGTTTCGGCGCCCGGGGCTTCATTCCGCAGGATGGTCATGGCGGAGCGGACCGTCGAGTTTTCGGGTATGGATACATATTCCGTCGTCATGATCGATCCGGCGGTATATTCTTCGTAGTGCAGGAGCGATTTGATCTCCGCCGCCGCTTCCTTATCCATCAGCGTCAAATAGCTGGCGATCTGGGACTTGTCAAGTTCTTTCAGGACATCGACCGCATTATCGACGAACATATGCGAAATCATATGTGCCGCATACGTCGTGTCCATCTCCTGAAGGAACTCTTTGTACTCGCCGTCATCGATTTCACTTGTCTCAAATATTTCAGCAAGCTCTTTCGGCGAGAGGTATTGGTAGATCCGCCCGCGTAATTCCGGCGTGATCCGTTCGTAGTAAATCGCCCGGTCATATGGGTGAAGGGACAGATACTCCTCGCGGAACGTCCAAATATCATCCCGCTCCAGAGCGTTCGTCAATTTTTCTTCATCAATCGTGATGTCTTCTTTGTTTTCTTCAAACTCAGTCATGGCTGCACCTTCCTTTCCACTCTGCCATGCATCGGGGCATGATATCAAGATATACTAGTGATACGCTAAAGCTGTCATCCTCTTCATGAAAGGAGTCCAGTTCTGATGAAATACGATATTATCGGTGACATCCATGGGTGCTTTGAGGAGCTGATGGAACTGATCGAAAAGCTCGGGTATTCCCTCATTAACGGCATTCCGCAACATCCGGACGGCCGTCAGCTCGCGTTTGCCGGGGACGCGATGGACCGCGGGCCGGCATCGCTGAAAACGCTTGTTTTCCTGTTCGGCATGCAGGATGCGGGAGTATTGCACTATGCGCCCGGGAACCACTGCAATAAGTTCTATCGGTATGCGAAAGGCAATCATGTCCAGCTGACGCATGGCCTGGAGACGACTGTTGCCGAGCTGGATGCCATGCCGCCGATGGAAAGGGAGGCATTTCTCGTGCGGTACCGCAGATTTTACGAATTGCTGCCGCCCTATGTGATGGCCGAAAATGGACAACTCATTATCGCACATGCCGGCATCCATGAACATATGATTGGAGCCCCAATTTCAAAGAGCATCCGCACGTTTGTCACCTATGGCGATATTACTGGCAAGACGATGCAGGACGGCCGGCCCGAGCGGCGTGATTGGGCGAAGCACTACAAAGGCGCCCCGTTCATCGTCTATGGCCATACCCCGGTGGAAGAGGCCCGGTTCATCCATAACACGGTCAACATCGATACGGGCTGTGTGTTCGGAGGCAAGCTGACCGCCGTCCGGTATCCCGAAAAGACAGTCGCTTCCGTCCCTTCCCGTCAGCCCTTCATGCCCGAAAAGTTCACTCATTTTGACGACTAGCGAGATGCTGCAGATCTCGGGGAAGGGCGCTGCGGAACACTTGCGCTTCGCCTGACAGAGGGTGGAGGAAACGGATCTCTTCGCAATGAAGGGCCTGCCTGCCAAGCAGCTGCAGCGATCCGCCGTACAGGTCGTCGCCGACGAGCGGATGGCCGAGCCACTGCATATGGACGCGGATCTGATGCGTCCTTCCTGTATAGAGCGTCAAAGCAGCTTCCGTATAGGCATAGCCGGCTGCATCAAAACAAGCGAGCGGTTCCACGTCCGTCCGGGCATATTGCCCGTCAGGCCGGACCGTCCGCTCGATAATGCTCCCTTCTTTCCGGCCAATCGGCTGCTCGATGGAGATCGTTTCATCAGGGAGAATGCCTTCCACAAACGCGATATACCGCCGGCCGAACCCAGTCGCACTCATCTGTACGCTAAGCAGGTGATGGATATGCCGGTTTTTTGCGATGCATATGACGCCGGATGTATCACGGTCGAGGCGGGTGACGACATGCACGGTGCTCGCGACTCCTTCACGCCTGAATTTGCCGAGGACGAAGTTTGCAATCGTGCCATCCGGCTGATCCCTCGAAGGAATCGTCGCCTGCCCGGCTGGTTTATCAAGAATCAGGATTGCCTCGTCCTCATACAAGATCTCAAGCGGCCCTTCTTGCGCGAACAGGCCATCGCTCGCCTGCTCTCTTGGAAACAGGACAGATACGGCATCACCGGGTGCAAGCAGGTGGCGTACTGTCCGTTCAGTCCCATTGACGAGAAGGCGGCCGCCTTCGAATTTTGTAGCGGCAAGCGTCTTTTTGGAGATTCCTTTTTCCCGCAAGAATTCCCGCAGCAGCATCTCTTCCTGAACTGTGAAATCGAGCCGGAACCGACTCTCTTCCATTGTCATCAGTCCTCACTCGCGATGAACGAATCGTGGACGCGTTTCCAGAACGGGAACGGACGGAATCTGGCAAACTTCACGCGCTGCCCCGCCACTTTGTATTCGATCGATTTTACGCCTTTATGCAGAAGCTGAAGATGATCGATTGTCACCATGAAATCTGGGCCTTTCACCGGCCGCAGCACACAATTATGATGTGCGGGCAATATCAGGGGAGAGCCGACGGTACGGAACACCCGGTTATTGATCGACGCCATTTCCGTCAGCTGCATCGCTGGGAGTGACGGATGGATGATCGCTCCGCCAAGCGCTTTATTGTACGCGGTGGAGCCGGACGGCGTCGACATGCAGAGGCCGTCCCCCCGGAACCGCTCAAAATGGAGGCCATTGAGTTCCACGTCCATGACGAGCGTCACATCAGGCGATTTGACTGTAGATTCATTGAGCGCAAGATACGTCGCGGTCTTTTCGGAATGGCTGTAGTTGATGCTCACTTCTAATAAAGGGTACTCGATCGTCTCGTATTCCTTCCGGGCGATTGAAATGACGAGCTTTTCGATTTCTATCGGTTTCCAATCGGCATAGAAGCCGAGGTGTCCGGTATGGATGCCGACGAATGCGGTATGATCCAGGCGATGGATATACTTGTGGAACGCATGGAGGAGCGTCCCGTCGCCGCCGATCGACAGGACGACATCCGGCTCCTCCTCGTTATATTCAAGCCCGAAATCAGCGAGATAGCCTTTCGCTTCGTCCCTTAGCCGCTCTGATATTTCATCGGTCCGCGTCTGGATAGCAAACTTCATGGCCCCTACTCCCCTTTCCATTTCCGGTCGCCGTAATCGCGTTCCGTCGTTTCTTTATATGTGCTGAAATAACGCTGGGCGTCGTGGATTTCGTCGCGGATGAGGGACATCTCCTCATCCAGCCGGAAAGCGGCTTCCGCCGCACGCTCCAGGCGGTGCCTGATCTCGTCCGGCAATTCTCCGCGGTATTTATAATTCAAGGAATGCTCGATGGACGCCCAGAAGTTCATTGCAAGCGTCCGGATCTGGATTTCAGCGAGGATGGTCTTCTCCCCGTGGATCGTCTGCACCGGGTACTCGATGATCATATGATACGACCGATAGCCGCTCGCTTTTTTATTTGAGATGTAATCGCGTTCCTCGACAACCGTCATATCGGTGCGCTGCCGAAGGATCTGGACAACTTTGCCGATATCATCGACAAACTGGCACATGAGGCGGACGCCCGCAATATCCGGCAGCTCCTTCGCAAGTGCTTCGGAAGGCTCGAACGGAATTTTCTTCTCCAGCGTTTTGTCATAGATGCTGGCAAGCGGCTTCAGGCGGCCTGTGACGAATTCGACCGGTGTATGTACATTTTCTATTTCGAATTGCGAGCGAAGGCCTTTCAATTTCACTTTCAGTTCGGCGACCGCCTGCTTATACGGTCCGAGAAATTGCTTCCATTCATTCATATGACCGGCACTCCCTTCGTCCTTTACTCCGCCCCTTGCAGCACGGATTCAAATTGGCTTTCGACAGCAGTGGTGAATTCCTCTCCGTAGTTGTCGTTCCCTTCGATGTTGAAAATGAGCATTTCCAGCTCTTCCTTAAATCCTGTCAGCTCAGTTTCCGCGTCTCCCGCCTTCAGGATCGGCCGCTTCCCTTCCGTCAGCACTTCAGCCATCGCCGGCCAGACATCTTTCGGGAAATGGATGTACGTATAGCCGTCTTCCTTTTCGAGCAGGTAGACGAACGCCTCGTTGTCCGAATCGGTGATCATCTTGCCGGAGGGTGTCCCCCCTTCTCCTGCTGTGCCTTCTAGCAAGAAATATATCGTTTGTTCCTGTATGATCGTCTTTGCGACTTCGTTTTGTTTACGCATTCGTTCTACTTCCTTTCAGTAATCATACGTTCAGTCTACCATATGCGCACTTTTCATGCAGTCTGGAATATGCGATTCACCTCAATCCTTGGTATACTGGAAGCAAGGGACTCCCGCCTCTAAGGGAGATCATCAGAAGCAGTCCCTGAAAGGAAGATTGGTATGGATTCACACATGATCCGCACGTTACTTGATATAAATGCAATGCAGACATTAGGCTCTGTTCAGACATACGCAAACGCAGGAGGGACAACAGGGATTTTCGATGAATTGCTCGGTGAATTGATGGGCTCGGGCGATTCCTCGATCACCGAAGCGCTCACCTCCCAGTCCGCCTCCCTGCTCAGCAGCATGGGCACTGATTCCCTGCAATACGCCGGGATCAACCCTGTATTCGTGCCCGCGATGCTATCAGGCGGTTTGGAGACGCAACGGGGAAATGCCGCCCCCATTTCAAACAGCTATCATGAAACCGGTGATATCGCGAATATTATAAAGGAAGCCGCTCAGCGATTCGGCGTGCCCGAGAATCTGATCTCCGCTGTCATCAAGCAGGAGAGTGACTTCAATCCAAAGGCGCTCAGCCATGCGGGAGCTGCCGGGCTCATGCAGCTGATGCCTGGAACAGCACGGCACCTCGGCGTGACGGACAGCTTTGATCCGCAGCAGAACGTCATGGGCGGCGCGAAATATCTGCGCCAAATGCTCGACCAGTTCGGCAATGACGTCCGCCTTGCACTGGCCGCTTATAACGCAGGTCCCGGAAATGTAAGGAAATACGGAGGAATTCCGCCGTTCAAAGAGACACAGCAGTATGTCCAAAAGGTCCTTGGCCATTATCAAAATCTCACTGTTTAAATCATTGCAAGGCTATTTGTTTGTGAAAGAATACCCTCGTTGATAAAATGTCATTACAGTCAGAGCAAAGGAGATTGACATAAATGACTCGAAAACCTTTGATCCCTTATGAGGAGATCGGTGCCGAAACGTTATCGGAACTTATCGACCGTTTTTACGAAAAAGTTGCTGTCCACCCGGACCTGTATCCGATTTTCCCTAAAGACCTGACAGAAACTGCACGGAAACAAAAACAATTCCAGACGCAATATTTGGGAGGACCCAATTTATATACCGAAGAGCACGGTCATCCGATGATGAAGGCACGCCATATGCCATTCCCAATCACACCGACGCGGGCTAAGGCATGGCTTTCATGCATGGCTGAAGCGATGGATGAAGTCGGCCTTGACGGCCCTCTCCGCGAGATATACTATCAACGGCTCGTCTTGACCGCGAACCACATGGTGAACCGGAATGAGGGTGATGATCGGTGAACAGAAGGCTTCTTTTGGAAGATCCGGTTACACCTTCTTCCCAGTCGCGGCCGATTGAACTATATGTATTCGTCGATCCATTGTGCAAAGATTGCTGGGAACTGCAGCCCGCCCTGCGGAAACTGCAAATCGAATATGAGCGGTATTTCTCGCTCCAAATCGCACTTCGTACGTCATTGCCGAAGACGAACATGATCTGCATCGGGCAAGACGACTCGAAAGCTTGTGAAAAAAGCCATCCCGCCTTTCCGAGCATCGCTGTCAAAGCGGCGGAGTTCCAAGGAAAACGCGCGGGCTTCCGCTTCCTTTCCAAACTGTATGAGTATACATTCCTCAAAAACCGGAATGTGACCTCATTTTCCGTACTCGTTGAAATTGCCGAAAGGCTGAAATTGGATGTTGATGAGTTCATCCGCGACTTCTCTTCTAAAAATGTGATGCGTTCTCTTCAAGTGGACTTATACCTGGCAAATGAAATGGAAGTAGAGGAAGCGCCGACATTCGTATTTTTCAACGGCAATATCGAAGACGAGGGCCTGATGGTAAGCGGGCTGTATCAATATGAAGTGTATGAACAGATCCTGGAAGAGCTGCTTGGCAGTCCTGCAAGCCCGGAATGTCCTCCGAAGCTCGATGATCTCTTCAACCGGTTCGATACATTATCGACAAATGAAATAGCCGAAATTTATTCCATTTCCGAAAAAGAGGCGGACCGCGAGTTGAAGAAGCGGCTCCTGCAGCAAAAAGTGGAGCGGCTTCCACTAGAGCGGACGACACTTTGGCGAAAAAAGGCGTAAAAACCCGATTCCATCGAGGAATCGGGTTTTTGTATATCTGTAAATATGCATGTACATACGAAGACCATCCCTCCTGGGGGAGAGGGATGGTCCTTAAAAGGGAATGGGAGAAATGTTCACGTTCAAACAAAAGGGGTGTATGTTTGGTTTGTGATTTATTTCACGTCTATAATTTATCACGGAATAATAGTTGAGTCAACATTTCACAATGCATTTCACATAGATGTCACAAATAGATCTGCCGGAAACACTATTGCAGTAGTCACTGCAGAGGTCCTCTTTCCAAAAAGTAATGAGAAGTCAAAAATGTAAGCGCTTCATTTTTCATTATAGAGATATAACGTACTCGACAAGATTATACAAAATTATACAGAGAGCTGTGGAATGCTGATGCGCTGGGTATCAGGACGGTCCAGCGGGCGCGAGATGGTGATTTGGTGTACATGCAGGAGCGCGTGGCGCAGCTGATGTGGGAACTGGTGCCGGGGCTTGAGAACACTGCCGCCGGAGTCGGGAGAACTGACGCGGTGCAGCGCGAACTGGCGGCAGGCCGGATGGATTGGCGCTGCTGCGGCCTCCCCCCTGTTTACCCGCATAGATCTTCACTCTTTTTCGTCCGGCTCCAGACGCAAACAGCCGCCCGGGATGATCCCAGGGCGGCCGCTTTGTCTTGCTTATGATTGTTTGTTCAATAGCTCTTCCAATTCGTTCAGGCGCTCTTCGAACACTTTGCACGCCTCTTCGATCGGTGCCGCGCTTGCCATGTCGACGCCCGCTTTTTTCAGCACTTCGATCGGGTAGTCGGATGAACCGGCTTTCAGGAAGTTGTTGATGTAGCGGTCGACTGCCGGCTGCCCTTCCGTCAGGATCTGATGGCTGAGTGCGACAGCTGCGCTGAAGCCAGTCGCATATTGGTAGACGTAGTAGTTGTAGTAGAAGTGAGGGATCCGTGCCCATTCGAGGCCGATCTCCTTGTCTTCCTCCACCGCGTCTCCGAAATACTTCTGGTTCAATGCGTAATATTCTTCCGTCAGCTTGTCAGCTGTGAGCGGAACACCTTGCTGATCGAGCTGGTGGATCAAGTGCTCGAACTCGGCGAACATCGTCTGGCGGAAGACCGTTCCACGGAACCCGTCGAGCCAGTGGTTCAGCAAGTAGATGCGTTTCTGCTCGTCGTCAATCGTCTTGAGCAGGTGATCGTTCAAAATCGCTTCGTTCACTGTGGACGCCACTTCCGCGACGAAGATCGAGTAGCCGCTATAGATGAACGGCTGGCTCTTCCGGGAGTAGTAGCTATGGACACTATGGCCGAATTCATGCGCCAATGTGAACATGTTATCGATGTTGTTCTGCCAGTTCATGAGGATGTACGGATTTGTTCCGTAGGCACCGGACGAATAGGCGCCGGAACGCTTCCCTTTGTTCTCACGGACATCCACCCAGCGGTTCTCAAGGCCTTCTTTTACGATGGATGTATATTCTTCGCCAAGCGGGTGGAAGCTCTCCAGCATCGTCTGCTTCCCTTCCTCATATGGCACCTTCATGTCGACATCCTTCACTAGCGGAGTGAACATATCCCACATATGAAGTTCATTCAGCTCGAGCACTTTCTTGCGAAGCGCTACATAGCGGTGCAGGAGCCCGAGATTCTTATTGATAGTCGCGACGAGGTTGTCATACACTTCCTCTGGGATATGGTTTTCCGACAAAGCCGCCTGCCGTGCGGATTCGTAGTTGCGGATCCGCGCGTTGATGTTATGGCTTTTCACGTTCCCGGACAATGTGGAGGCGAACGTGTTGCGGAAATCGCCGTACGTGCCGTACATCGCTTTGAATGCCTCTTCCCGGACGCGAGGGTCTGTGCTCTCCAGGAAGTTGATATAGCGGCCGTGTGACAGCTCAACTTCCTCCCCGTTCTCGTCTTTGATCATCGGGAATTTCAAATCGGCATTGTTCAGCATGCTGAATGTGTTGGACGGGCTGCCCGCCACTTCACGCATTTGCGCGAGAAGCGCTTCCTTGTCAGCGGACAGGATATGCGGGCGCATCTTATTCAATTCCTCAAACTCATGCTTGTAGATCTTCAAGTCGTCGTTGTTTGCAGCAAGGCTGTTCAGTTCCTCTTCTGAAATCGACAAGAGTTCCGGCGTGAAGTAGGAAAGCGCGGTAGAAACCTTCACGGAAAGTGATCTTGCACGGCTCTCCATCGCCTGATACTTGCTGTTCGTTGTATCCTGGTCGTTCTTCAGGTGCGCGTAATTATACAATCTGCCAAGACGCTCATAGAGTTCATTCCGGTAGGAAAGGGCTTTTGCCAGAGCATCCGCACCGTCCTGCAATGTCCCTTTGAAGGACTCCGCTTTAGAGGTGAGCTCCTCAAGTTCTTTGTATTCTTGTTCCCATGCTTCATCTGTCGCGAAAATATCTTCAAGGCGCCATGTATCTTCGACTTTCACTTCTTCGCGTGTCAATACTTTGTTCTTTGTATCCGTTGTCATTCTGTCTCCTCCTTCTCGCTTTTCTTCGGAAAGCGAATCAAATTCATTTTCTCAAGTTCGCGCCTGTTTTGCAAGAAATCTATCAGAAAGTATGCGCAAAATCTTATTTTCGCCAAGTTTTTCTGCTGATTCAAATGAAGTGATGCCCCATTCTTCCAGCATCTTGAGATATGCAGTACATGCACTGGTCTGGCTTTCCGTCTCGCCTGCGAAGCCGGAGACGAAACGGTGCAGAAACCGAAGCGGAGCTGCGCCGAATGGAAAGTCTGCGTTCCGGATGGCAACGAGCAGACGCAGCTGCCATTCCGCATCATGCTCTCTGAACGACTCCGCATTTTCCACCGGCAGCCCGATCCAGCCGGGCAAGTTCTCAGGGCGGATCCGGAGTGTATAACAGCATCTTAGAAAAGGATTTTTGACGCCCCTGCGATTGTTGAAAATACGGGTTGCTAGAAACTCCTTCCGCTTGGCGGAATAGAGGGAGGCGTACTGCTGGATCATCTCAAAGGTGAGCGGCCGGGGAATCGCGAAGGGGAACGGCTGCAGCCGGGCGGGCAGCTTCAAATGCATGCCGATATAGCGCTGCCCTGCCACATGCAGAAGGCCGCTGAAGTAATGGAATGATTCACTAAGGGGGTGATAGGTAAGAAGATGGGTTGGGGTTAAAAAGTGCTCTTGGAACTTCGAAAGCCGGATCATATTGAGGCCGAGGGGCAGCGCTTGCAATTTTGCCGGGGTAAGCAAAATCCAAAGCGGTTCCATTCCTGCGTTCCGGTATCCTTCCGTCCGTTCCTCCACTTCCGAAAGCGGAATCGTGCTGCACTGGAACTCAATAGGCTGCCGGCGGCCTTCGTGCATGGCTAACAGGTCGGGCCGTTGCCGCAGATCCGGCAAATAAGGCTCCAGCTCGGCGTCGCGGCCGCTTTGCCGGATGCATTTGAGCAACTGATCTTTCCCGAGCAGATGCTCTTTCGTCTCGCCCTCTGAAAACGATGTCTCGCAATCTGATGCACGCAGATGGGCAAAATGCGGAATGACGACATCGCCCGCCTTCAACTGGACTGGTTCACCGCACTGCGGACAGGTGAATGACCGGGTCCGCCGCAAACGGATCAGCTCCGTTTTGGAGCGTTCCAGTGAATGGACGATGGCGCCATTGGAATCTACAGCTAGTAAGATGATCATCCCCTCCTCTCCCTCATCATACGAACTTCCATTCGGTATTGCAAATAAAAAAGGAGACCGCGGCTGCGGCCTCTCTTGAATATGCATTTGGTTCAGAAGAAGTTATTGATCGTCCCGAAGACTTCCGACTCGATGATCGGCTTGCCATACTCCTCCAGGCGGTGGATTGTCATGTTGGACAACGCACCGTACTCCGTCATGACACTGCAAATATTTGTCTTGACCGTGTCGGACATCTGCTCGTCGAATTCGATATGCAAATAATATTTGTCTTCGAAAAGATAGAGGGAAGAGCCAATGTCATAGGCAGGAATTTTTCCGGCCAGTGGAATGAGATCGTCAAATTCTTGGAACACGAACATATCGGACGTCCACTCATCCGGCTCATCATCCACTTCATCCATCTCTTCTTTCCCGAACATATCCGGAGCGTGCGGGAACATCTTGCGCGGGTCATCCATGCCAAATGGCATTTCTGCATCTTCCCCTTCAGGCATCTGGGCACGCGTCACAGTTACTTCAATCCCGTTGTTCATCGCATGGACTTGGATCCATAGAGGGCCTTCTATTTCAAATTCCGTCTCTCCGTTAATCTCATCCATCATTTCCCAGAACAACTCTTCACTTTTATCGCGGTTGTACCAGACTTCCTCGCGCGTAAAGCCGCGTTCTTCAATGTCGACGTATGAAAGGTAGAATTTTACTGTGTTTTCATTTATACGTTCTATTTCCATCCCTTTTCTCTCCCTTCCTAAAAACGGCTTTTATACCGTTTACTATTTGTTTGCATGCAATCTGCAATGCTTATACTTACTATATGACCGTCCGGCAGGATATGAAAGGGTTCACCTAGGACGTATAAACCATCTTATTCAAAAACTCCGAAAAAGAAGTCTTTGTTTTATATAGCATTGTAGAGAACGCCGGTCCAGAAAGCAAGGGGGAAATCAAAAAGCTGATAAGGCCATGGCGAGAAAACTCCACTCCCTATCAGCTTTTTCCTATTTCTTTAATCAGTTTACCATGCGCCGCGCTTCTAGCAGCTGATAGGCTCTCACTTTTCTAGGAAGGAAACGACGGATCTCATCTTCATTATACCCTACCTGGAGCCTTTTTTCATCCAGGATGATCGGCCGTCTAAGAAGGCCTGGATGTTCCTGGATCAATTCATATAGACGCTGCAGCGGAAGGCTTTCCACGTCGACGTTCAGTTTTTGGAAGATCTTCGAACGGGTTGAAATAATTTCATCTGTACCGTCTTCGGTCATGCGCAAGATCTGTTTGATTTCATCTATATTCAAAGGTTCCGAAAAGATGTTACGCTCTGAATACGGAATATCATGTTCCTCCAACCATGCTTTCGCTTTTCTGCATGATGTGCAACTAGGTGAAGTAAATAATGTGACTCCCATTCGCTGACACTCCTTTTCAGTCGGCTTGCTTATGTTGAAATTTCATTGGTTACATTAGAATGATTTTAAAAGATTTATCTTGACTCATATTATACACGTATTTGACAGGAATGAATACACTTTTTCAAGAAATAATTTTACATCCTTTTCACCTGACACATTTCCGCAATAGTCAGGGGTTTTCTGCTGTTCTTCTAACGTAAACTTGTTTTCTATACTGTTGTACCCGCTGAGACAAATAATTAAACATCATCTTTGTCAATTCTTTCGCTTTCTCATTTACTCATTATAAAATGAAAAAACCGGTTGCTTGGCAGCCGATCCCGCCTTTCTCTTACTAGTACGTTTCTAGGCGCCTGAAAGTTTCACTGCAGGGGAATAAAAGTTTGGTTTTGCATACGATAAAAAACCGGGGCGAAAACACCCCGGTTCCCATCATTGCTTATAGTTCACGTTTTCGGTATACGTATTGCCCGCATTCCACAAGAGGAATTCGTTGATGCCATTGTCTTTCAGCGCCTTGATCTGCGCTTCGACTTCCTTTTTGCCGTAGCGCAGGAAGTTGCCGCTGCCGAGCCAAGGGGCAGAGAAGTCCTGCAGCCAAGGGCGTGATACCGGTGGATTTTCGAGTTCACCAAGTTTTTTATTCTCGACTTTCGCGTAGGCGTCCACCAGCTTATACGGCTCAAGATCAGGCTTAGCGATGCCGAAGTAAGATGTCCAGTGGCTCGGGTAGATCATCGACGAGATGACGTCGACATTCTCGGAGATCTTCGAGAAGTTCTGGCCGATGCCAGGCGCTTCCGGCAAAGTTGCCGAGTAGCCGAAGATATCGACGGCGACATCAACGCCATACGGTTTCAGCTGTTCATTCGCATAGGCGACGAAATCAGTGACTGCTTCCACCCGGCGCTGTACGGAGTCGAGTTCAGAGTCCTTATACTCGCCCATTGAATATGTCAGCGTGTCGGAGCGCTTTTCAAACCCTTCCGGGAAACGGACGTAGTCGAACTGGATCTCCTTGAATCCCATTTTCGCGGCTTCGATTGCAATTTCGACATTGTGGTCCCACACCTCTTTGAGGAACGGGTTGACGAATGCCTCGCCGCGTCCGTTCTTCCAGAGGGCGTTGCCTTCCATATAGGATAATTCAGGCTTTTGTTCCGCGAGGACGCTGTCTTTGAAGACGACAATCCGTGCGATCGGATAGATTTTCTTCTCTTCCAATGTCTCCAGCATGGCCCGCGGATCTTTGATGTACGGCTTGCCGATATCCATGGCTTTCAGCGGCGAGTCATCCGCCGGCACGTATGTCAGATTGCCGTAGTCGTCCTTGATGTCGATGACCATGGCGTTCAAATCCGTCTCGTCCAGCAGTTTTGTCAGCCGTTCAAAGCGGGCGCCCCCCGCCGAGTGGCCGGTGACGTAGATGCCCCGGACTGCATCCGGATATTCGAACGTAAGGCCCGAATCATATGTAAATAACTTTGAATCCAGGACCAGGCTTCCATCCACGTCCTTGAATCCATATGTACGCTGCGCAAAGTCTTCCGCCTGTCCGCTTTCCTCCGCATGGGCCGTCGAAAATGCGAAAGAGGCGGCGAGGATCAGCGCGCTCCCCCATCTTGCCAATTTCATGTCTGCTCACCCTTTCACTACTTCCAATTCTACCAAACTACCGATCGCTTGGATATCAACATTTAGCAATTCCCCTATTATTCCTGCTTCAAACATGAATCCGACCTGTTGCATTCCGCCGCGCCCCGTATTATAATCGCATGTAACATACCAATGACATTTACGCGATGACGGAAAGAGTAGTCCTGCGTCCAGTCTACAGAGAGCCTGCGGTTGGTGCAAGCAGGCGGCTGCGCATGATGAATTGGGTTCCTGAGCTTATGATGCGAGCGGCAAGCCCGGGTAGCATCATACGTCCCGCCACGTTACGGCGCTGAGCGGCCTTCGGGCAATTCGGGTGGTACCACGGCTATGATCAGTCGTCCCTTTTTTTAGGGACGGCTGTTTTTTTATTTCCAAGGAGGAGAACAAGATGACAACTATCTTTTCAGGCGTACAGCCGACCGGCACGGTTACACTGGGCAATTATATCGGGGCGTTCCGGCAGTTCACGGAGCTCCAGCATACGAACGACTGTCTTTTCTGCATCGTTGACGAGCATGCGATCACCGTGCAGCAGGACCCGGATGAGCTGGCAAAGACGATCCGTTCGCTCGCTGCCCTGTATATAGCGAGCGGCATCGATCCGGAGAAGGCGATCCTTTTCATCCAATCGGAAGTTCCTGCGCATGCACAGGCCGGATGGATCATGCAGTGCATTTCATATATCGGGGAACTCGAGCGGATGACGCAGTTCAAAGATAAATCAGACGGCAAGGAAGGGGTTTCCGCTGCGCTTCTGACGTATCCGCCCCTCATGGCCGCTGATATCCTTTTATACAACACGAATATCGTGCCGGTCGGGGATGATCAGAAGCAGCATGTCGAGCTGACGCGCGATCTTGCGGAGCGGTTCAATAAGCGGTACAGAGATGTGCTGACGGTACCGGATCTCCGGATTCCGAAAAATGGCGCACGCATCAAATCGCTCCAGGATCCGCTGAAGAAGATGAGCAAGTCGGACCCGAATAAGAAAGGCACCATCTCCATCCTGGACACGCCGAAAGAGATCGAGAAGAAAGTGAAGAGCGCTGTCACCGATTCAGACGGGTTCGTAAAGTATGATGTGGAGAATAAACCGGGCGTATCCAATCTATTGACTATCGAATCAGCGCTTTGCGGGGCTTCGATCGAGGAACTCGAGAAGAAGTATGACGGGCTTGGCTATGGCGCTTTCAAAGCGGGCGTCGCCGAGACGATCATCGGTCATCTGGCGCCCATCCAGGCAAGATACGCGGAACTGCTCGAGTCTCCTGAGCTTGACCGCTATTTGGATGAAGGCGCGGAAAAAGCAGACGCCATCGCGCGTGAGACACTTACAAAGATGGAGGCGGCGATGGGGCTCGGACGCAGACGACGGCTGTCAAAATGACGGCGGCTGCGAGGAAGATGTAAAAGTCCGTCGTGGACACGATGTATCTGAGCACCTGGCCCCATCCATATCCGAGTGTGATGTAATTCAAATAGAAAATCATATGCGTCACGGTGATGACGATGAGCCCGTAGCTCATGAGGAAGAGGAAAAGCCGCGTCACTTCGACCATCCTTTGCTGTTTCTTCTACCCTATGATTGTCCCCGGCTCTTTACGACAGAAGAGAAAAACGGCCAGCCGCCTCGGAAACCCGGACGGTTGGCCGTTTTTTCTATCAGATTTTCTTGAAGACGAGTGAAGCATTATGGCCGCCGAAGCCGAGCGAGTTGCTCATCGCATAGCCGAGATCGGCTTTGCGCGCTTCATTCACCACGTAATCGAGATCGCACTCCGGATCTGGCGTTTCGTAGTTCGTCGTCGGCGGCATGATGCCCTCCTGCAGCGCCTTCACTGTGAAGACCGCTTCGAGGCCGCCCGCCGCGCCCAGAAGGTGGCCTGTCATCGACTTCGTGGAGCTCATCGCGAGTTTGTATGCATGGTCGCCGAACACCGTCTTGACCGCGATCGTCTCGAACAGGTCATTGTACGGCGTGCTCGTGCCGTGTGCATTGATGTAATCGATCGCATCCGGATTGATTTCCGCTTCTTTGAGCGCCTGCTCCATTGCACGCGCAGCCCCTTCGCCTTCAGGTGCCGGCGCTGTAATATGGTGCGCGTCGCCTGTCGATCCGTAGCCGACGATTTCAGCATAGATCTTTGCGCCGCGTTGTTTCGCATGCTCATATTCTTCAAGAATCAAGATCCCCGCGCCTTCCCCGATGACGAAACCATCGCGGTCCTTATCAAACGGACGCGATGCCGTACTTGGATCCGGGTTGAGGGAAAGTGCCGTATTCGAGCAGAATCCAGCGACCGCCATCGTCGTGATCGGCGCTTCGGTTCCTCCTGTGATCATGACGTCCGCATCGCCGCGCTTGATCACTTCAAACGCGTCGCCGATCGAGTTCGTGCCGGATGCGCATGCGGTAACAGTACAGGAATTGATGCCTTTCGCGCCGAAATGGATGGACACTTGGCCGGATGCCATGTCCGGAATCATCATCGGCACGAAGAACGGGCTCACCCGGCGGTACCCTTTCTCCTGGAACGTCTTGAACTGCTGTTCATGCGTCTCCATGCCGCCGATGCCGGAGCCGATCCAGACACCCGTGCGAAGGGCAGTCTCCTCGTCGAGCTCGAGCCCGGCGTCCTTCATCGCCATGATGGAAGCGGCGAGCGCATAATGGGTGAACCGGTCCATTTTCCGCGCATCTTTCCGAGAGATGTATTCTTCGATATCAAAATCTTTCACTTCAGCGGCGACTTTCACCGGGAATTGCTCCTGGTCAAGCCTTGTCAGCGGCCCGATGCCGGATTTTCCGTTGATGACCGCTTGCCAGGAATCTTCAGCCGTATTGCCGACCGGCGAAATGGCGCCGATCCCTGTCACTACTACACGTCGTTTTTCCATCGTTGTTTTCTCCCCTTCATCATATCAACTGCACGCTTCTTCTAGATGTAGTATACCGGAAACGCGTTTTATTTTCCCCATTTCATACAAATGGCGCCCCATGTAAGGCCTCCGCCGAAGCCGACAAGAACGATGACATCATCATCTTTCACTCTGCCTTCCTCCAAATCGTCATACAGCGAAAGCGGGATGGAGGCTGATGATGTGTTGCCGTATTTATGGACGCTCTTCGACATTTTCTCAACCGGCAGGCCGAGACGTTCCCGGGATGATTCCATGATCCGGATATTCGCCTGGTGGGGGATCAAGTAATCGACATCTTCTTTTGTAAGACCCGCCTTCTCGATGACGTTCACTGCTGATTCACCCATTTGGCGCACCGCGAACTTGAAGACTTCCCGGCCGTTCATGTAAATGTATTTATCCTGGTAAAGATGCTTGCCTCCGCGGCCGTCTGCGCCGAGGTCATACGAAAGGATCCCTCTGCCTTCGGACACGTTCCCGACAATCGCAGCACCCGCCCCGTCTCCGAACAGAACGGCCGTATTGCGGTCTTCCCAGTCCGTGATCTTGGACAGTTTTTCAACGCCGACGACGAGAACGTATTTGTACGTGCCCGCATCGATGAAATGCTTGGCCGTCACGACGCCATACATGAATCCTGCGCAGGCGGCTGAAACGTCCATTGCGGCAGCGTTCATGCAGCCAAGACGCTCCTGGATCATTGTGGCAACAGAAGGGAACGGCTTATCCCCTGTCACTGTGGCGACAAGGATCATGCCGATTTCATCCGGCGTGATGCCGGCTTTCTCGATCGCTTCCTGCGCCGCTTCATACGCCATGTCGGATGTATCCATTTCGTCCGAAGCGATATGGCGTTCCTCAATCCCGGTGCGTGTCCGTATCCACTCGTCGGTCGTATCCATCCGCTTTTCAAGGTCTGCGTTCGTCACAACATGAGATGGGACACATCGGCCAATACTGATCAATCCTACGCTCATTTCCATACCCCGTTCCTTATCATCTATTATTAGTACCTGGTGTTAATTATAAAAGAAGTCAAAGGATTTTTCAATATGATGTCACATTTCCCGCAAGAAAATAGCAGCGCGGCATAAAGTGGTTCCTCCCCGGCCGGTCGTATGGTATGATAAATGGGATTATAGTCAAGAGTATGTTGAGGTGAGAGTAATGAAATATATCATGACATTCGTCTGGTCATTCCTTCTTGTGACAATGGTGAACTATGTAACCGGCTCCATTGCCGACATTACGCCTTTCGATTTCACAGCAGGCGTAATCGTATCTGTTGTTCTTGCGATTGTTGTATTGCTCATTTCCGCAATCATTCCGGACGAGCCAGTCGCGGATCATTAAGAAAATGCCAAAAGAGCCACCCGCTGATCTGCGGATGGCTCTTTTCCTGTTATTCCTTCGTCACGAGCAGTTTGCCGTCTTCCATGGATAAGTGGAGGCGCTGCCCTTCCGAGATGTCGCCTTTGATGATCTCTTTTGCAACGGTCGTTTCCACATGCCGCTGGATGAAACGCCCGAGCGGCCGTGCTCCGAAGTCGGCGTCTGTCCCTTCCTTTACGATCCAGTCGATGACACTGCCGTCGTACACGAGGTCCACGTCTTGCGCGCGGAGCCGTTTGACGAGGTCTCCGAGCATCTTGTCCGCAATCCGGCCGAATGAATCCCCGGAGAGTGAGTGGAAGATGATGATATCGTCCATCCGGTTAAGCAGTTCGGGCTTGAAATGCTGCCGCAGCTCCGCCATCACGAGGTCTTCTGCCGCGTGGTCTTCCGAATCGAATTTGCCGTCCAGCAAATAGGCCGAGCCGATATTCGATGTCATGATGACGATCGTGTTCGTGAAATGGACGAGGCGTCCCTGGCTGTCGGTGATCCGGCCGTCGTCCAAGATCTGAAGCAGGATGTTCGATACGTCCGGATGCGCCTTTTCAATTTCGTCTAGAAGGACGACGGAGTACGGGTTCCGGCGCACCGCTTCTGTCAGCTGGCCGCCTTCCTCGTAGCCGATATAGCCTGGAGGCGCCCCGACAAGGCGCGACACGCTGTGCTTCTCCATATACTCCGACATGTCGATCCGGATGAAATGGTCTTCCGAATCAAATAACGTTGCGGCGAGCGTCTTCGCGAGTTCCGTCTTCCCGACTCCTGTCGGTCCTAGGAACAGGAACGATCCGATCGGCTTGTTCGGGTCTTTGATCCCCGCGCGGGCGCGCCAGACGGCTTCCGTCACGAGCTGCACGGCGTCATCCTGTCCGATGACCCGCTCTTCCAAAGTTTCGCGGAGCCGCAAGAGCTTCTCCCGTTCCCCTTCGACGAGTTTCGTGACCGGGATCCCTGTCCAGCGGGCGACGATCGCCGCAATCTCCTCTTCCGTCACTTCTTCCCGGAGCAGCCGGTTGTCCTGGCTGCCTTCAAGGGGCCCTTCGAGTTCTTTCAGTTCCCGCTCAAGTTCCGGGATCTTGCCGTACTGCAGTTCCGCCGCCTTGTTAAGGTCAAAACGGTTCTGCGCATCTTCCAGTTCACGGCGGTACCGGTCGAGTTCGCCGCGCTTCTCCTGAATTGCACGCAAGGCTTCTTTCTCTTTCGTCCACTGCTCCCGCATGCCCGAGGAGGATTCCTTCAAGTCCTGCAATTCGTCGCGAAGCGCCTCAAGACGCGTCTGGCTGATCGTGTCCTTCTCTTTCCGAAGCGCCTGCTCTTCGATCTCCAGCTGCATGATCCGGCGCGTCACCGAATCCAATTCCTGCGGCATCGAGTCGATTTCCGTCCGGATCATCGCGCTCGCTTCATCGATCAAGTCGATCGCCTTATCCGGCATGAAGCGATCCGTCAAATACCGCTCCGACAGCGTCGCCGCGGCGACAAGCGCCCGGTCATGGATCCGCACGCCGTGGTGGAGCTCGAACCGTTCTTTCAGTCCCCGCAGGATAGAAATCGTATCTTCGATCGACGGTTCACGGACGAGCACCTGCTGGAACCTTCTCTCAAGCGCCGGGTCCTTCTCGATGTACATGCGGTATTCATCGAGCGTCGTTGCGCCGATGCAGTGCAGTTCGCCGCGGGCCAGCATCGGTTTCAGCATGTTGCCGGCATCCATCGCGCCTTCCGTCTTCCCTGCCCCGACAATCGTATGGATTTCATCGATGAACAGGATAATTTCCCCGTCGCTGTCCTTCACTTGCTTCAAGACACCTTTCAGCCGTTCCTCGAACTCACCGCGGAATTTCGCACCGGCAATGAGCGCGCTCATGTCCAGCTCGAAAATCTGACGGTCCTTGAGCCCTTCCGGCACGTCCCCTTTGACGATTCGCTGGGCGAGCCCTTCGACAATCGCCGTCTTCCCGACGCCCGGCTCCCCGATGAGCACCGGATTGTTCTTCGTCTTCCTCGAAAGGATCCGCACGACATTGCGGATTTCCTCATCCCGTCCGATGACCGGGTCCATCTTTCCATTCTTCACTTCTTCCACTAGATTGCGTCCAAACTGCTCGAGCGGAGTCCGCTGATCTTCCTGTACGCCATCCATTCTCATTCGCATTCACCTCATTTAAATTTGTGTTTGACTTTGACTATCTTTGATTAATTTAATTATAGTCCTATTTCCTGATAAAGTAAAGAGGATTGCCCGAGGCACTATATGTTCTCTACCCGTGCTCGGCGGGGCAAAACGCAGCAAGCCGGGGGCGGCAGAAATCAGGCTGACCGCGATGTTTACCCGCTTTGCAGAGAAGTTCTCATTCAATATCCGGATGCACAAAAAAAGCCGCATGACCTGTTGAAACGGTCATACGGCTTCTGACTCAGCGGACGCCGAGCGCCATTTTTGCATAGCGTGACATTTTATCGCGGGACCATGGCGGATTCCAGACGATGTTGACGTCGACGTCTTTCACTTCCGGCAGCTCCAAAAGTTCCTGCTTCATATTGGCCACAATCTGCGGGCCCATCGGACAGCCGAGCGAAGTGAGCGTCATCGTGATGTGCGCTGTCCCCTCATCGTCAAGGTCCACATCATAGACAAGTCCCAGATTGACAATATCGATGCCGAGCTCCGGGTCGATGACGTTCTCAAGCGCCCCGTATAGGCTGCCTTTCATATCTTCATCCATCATTAGCCATTCTCCTCTCCGTTCAAGTACTGGTTCCATCATAGCAAATATCTGCTTATTCATTCAAATATGTTGCCAGAAAATCGCATGCCTCGAGCATTCCGCTGCGTGATACGGCGTGTCCAGCCGTCTTGTCCGTCGTAAAGGTGAAACGTCCTGCCGCGTTTTGGTAATCCTCTTTCGCCGCCATGAAGAAATTATGCGTCGGCTCATACGGCACGACCGCATCCTGCTTGCCGTGCCAGAAATGGACCGGCCGTCCTGCCAGGCGCGACCGTTTTTTCGTCAAATCAAACATGGCGAGCGAGTCGAGCAGCGATTTCCGTTCCTCCGGCGTGACCGGGAGCTCGAACCCTTTCCGCTCGAAACCGGCCATCTGGTGTTTGGCGAGTTCCACAAAGCCCGGCGCCCCCATCATGACGATCGCCGCGTCAATCCAGTCATAGGCGGCAAGGCAGCCGAGTGTTGTAATGCCGCCCATCGATGTGCCGCCGACCCCGATACGCTGGATGCCCCGGCTTGTCAGCTCTTCGTGCAGCAGTTCCACTTCCTCGATCGATGTCAAGATGATTTCCCAGAAACGCAGGCTGAGCTGCACTTCATCCAGATTTTCTGCGCGGACGCCGTGCAAATGTGCTTCCGGCAGCAGGACACGCATGCCTTGCTTCGCCATATTGTATGCATAATGCAGATTATGTTCCTTCGCACTTGTAAAACCGTGCAGGAAAATGACCGCCGGCGCGTCTTCTTTTGTTTCTTCCTCTGAGATATGCAGCAGCGGAATCCCTTTCCATGTCTCTTCCATCACTTTTATCATCATAAACACCTTCTGACTTTTAGTAGAGCGTAACAAAGTTTTTCTAAAAAAACAAAAGGGAACCCTTAAGTTCACCCTTAAGTGCGCCCTTCATTGCACCCTTAAGTTCACCCTTCAGCGCACCTTCCCCGATGAAGGGTTGAAATGATTAACTGGCAGCAAAGCGTGTTATAGTAAAGAATACAATAACCGTATAACTTGGAGGAATTGCCTTTGAAACCGCATTTGATAGTACTCGACCTCGACGGAACATTGCTGACAGATGAAAAGATCATATCCGAAAAGACCGCACATACATTGAAGAAAGCGGAAGAGCATGGCCACAAAGTGATGATTGCGACTGGCCGCCCGTACCGCGCGAGTGAAGTTTATTACAAGCAGCTGGATCTCATGACGCCGATCGTCAATTTCAACGGAGCCTTTGTCCACCATCCGAAAGACAGAAGCTGGAAGACGATCCACGAAACGATTTCGCTTCCTGTCGTCCGTGATGTCATTGACGCGATGCAAGATTTCCCCATCGAGAATATCATCGCGGAAGTGATGGATGATGTCTACTTGCAGAAGCATGACGCGCAGCTTCTCGACATATTCGAATTAGGCAACCCGGTCATCAAGGAAGGCGATATCAGGAAATCGCTGACGGACGCGCCGACCAGTTTGCTGATCCAGTCTGACAGTGAAAATGTCGAAGCGATCCGCAGGCATTTGGCGGAAGTCCATGCGGAAGTGATTGATCATAGACGCTGGGGAGCTCCGTGGGATGTCGTTGAAATTGTCCGCCACGGGTTGAATAAAGCAGTCGGCATCTCGCATGTGTCCAAGTGGCTCGATATCCCCCGCGAGCGGATCATCGCGTTCGGCGACGAGGACAACGATCTTGAGATGATCGACTATGCAGGGGTCGGCGTTGCAATGGGCAACGGGATCGACCGGCTGAAATCGATTGCCAATGAAGTGACACTTTCGAATAATGAGGATGGAATTGCGCGCGTCTTGGAGGAAAGATTGCGCCTGGCGTAGAATCTATATAGAAAGAACCTTTGGGAGGGGTAGTACATGAGAATATATGCGGACAGCGGATGCGATCTGCCATTGTCGTTCTTTCAGGAGAATGACGTGACACTCATCCCGCTGCGTGTGTTGATCGGCGGCAAGGAATATGATGATATCGCGGAAATTGATTCTACAGAGATTTATAAGGATATCCGGAGCGGCGGGCATCCGAAGACGTCGCAGGCATCACCGGAATTATTCCACGAACTGTGGAAGGATCTAGCAGAATCGGGAGAAGACGGATTGTACATCGCATTCTCTTCCGAGCTGTCCGGTACATACAATACGGGCGTCATGATGAAGGATCAGGTGAAAGAGGGCAATCCGGGGATGAACCTCGTCATCATCGATTCCCGCTGCGCATCGCTCGGACATGGCCTGCTCGTTGAAGAAGCGGTCCGCCTGCGGGACGCGGGGGATGATGTGCGCACGATCGAACGGAAAATCCGCGCGATGGCCGCCCATATGGAGCATTTATTCACAGTCGAAGACCTCGATTACCTAGCGAAAGGCGGACGGGTCTCCAAGGCGAGCGCCTTCATCGGCGGGCTCCTGAACATCAAGCCGCTCTTGCATGTGGAAAACGGCAAGCTCGTCCCGCTCGAAAAACACCGGGGCCGCAAGAAAGTGCTGAAACGGATGGTGGACCTTATGGAGGAACGCGGCGACAAGCTCTCGGAACAGATTATCGCCATCAGCCACGGCGACGACGAAGCGACCGCGCTCGAAGTGAAAAAAGCAGTGGAGGAGCGCTTCCACCCGAAAGCGGTCGAAGTGCATATGATCGGCTCCGCAGTCGGCTCGCACTCCGGCCCCGGGACCATTGCCATGTTCTTTTTGAATAAAGTGAATGAGTGAAGTGACGGGGGACGCCTTTGATCAGGCGTCTCTTTTTTATGGGTGGATGCTGGTAGCGTGGGAAGCATTACGCCGAGCGCGGGAGGCTATTGCTTACTTTTGAGCGGTTGTTGCTGACTTTGCGCCAGTTGTTGCTTCGTTTGGAGGTGGCGTTGCTTACTTGGCTGGTGCAGTTGCTTACTTTCGGCTGACGATTGCTTCTTATTTGCGCGGATTGCTTACTTGGATGATGACGCCGGCTTCGTGCAGCCTAGCGCCGTGCGCGGGAGTCTATTGCTTACTTTTGAGGGATTGTTGCTCATTTTGCGCCAGCCATTGCTTCTTTTGGAGCGGGCGTTGCTTACTTGGCTGGTGTTGTTGCTTGGTTTTGGCTGACGATTGCTTCTTATTTGTGTGGATTGCTTACTTCGATGGCACGGCCGGTTCCGTGCAGCCTTGCGCCGTGCACGGGAGGCTATTGCTTACTTTTGAGTGGTTGTTGCTGACTTTGCGCCAGTCGTTGCTTCGTTTGGAGGTGGTGTTGCTTACTTGATTGGTGTTGTTGCTTATTTTCGGTTGATGATTGCTTCTTATTTGCGTGGATTGCTTATTTGGATGGCGTGACCGGTTACACGCAGCCTTGCGCCGTGCACGGGAGGCTATTGCTTACTTTTGAGGGATTGTTGCTCATTTCACGCCAGCCATTGCTTCGTTTGGAGCGGGCGTTGCTTACTTGGCTGGTGTTGTTGCTTGGTTTTGGCTGACGATTGCTTCTTATTTGTGTGGATTGCTTACTTCGATGGCACGGCCGGTTACACGCAACCTAGCGCCGTGCGCGGGAGGCCATTGCTTACTTTTGAGGGATTGTTGCTCATTTAGAGCCAGTCGTTGCTTCGTTTGGATTGGGCGTTGCTTACTTGGCTGGTGCGGTTGCTTGGTTTTGGCTGGCGATTGCTTCTTATTTGTGTGGATTGCTTACTTGGATGGCGCGCCGGTTTCGTGCAGCCTTGCGCCGTGCGCGAGAGGCTATTGCTTACTTTTGAGTGGTTGTTGCTCATTTTGCGCCAGTCGTTGCTTCGTTTGGAGTGGGTGTTGCTTATTTGACTGGTGCTGTTGCTTACTTTCGGTTGATGATTGCTTCTTATTTGCGTGGATTGCTTACATGGATGGCGACGCCACATCCGCGCAGCCTAGTGCCCATGCCAAGGAGGCTATTGCTCACTAGCAAGCAGTCGTTGCTCATTTCGACCTAGCCGTTGCTTCGTTTAGAGCCGTCATTGCTTACTTGACCAGCATCGTTGCTTACTTCCTACACACGATTGCTTCTAAATCGCGCGGGTTGCTTACTTTGCGAAATCCGGCCGCTCCTCCCCTACTTAAAAAGCCTTCGCAGCTGGATGACACCAGTGCGAAGGCTTGTCTTATTTATGGATGTTTCCCTCTTGCGCCGTCTTGCGTCCTCTTCGGATCAGGATGATCAGGAAGACGAGGAACGAGCTGAAGACGAGGATGGTGGCGATCAGGTACGGCGTGTTGAATCCTTTGTCTTCGTCGGCGATGTAGACTTCCGCGGTTTCCCGGTCTTGCACGATGCGGAAGATGCCGTCTTTGGATTCGCGGATCAAGTCGCCGTCGAGCAGACCGCGGAGCTTTTTGTTGGCTCCGATTTTATCGGCCGGGATCATGGCGTCCGCGGTCTTATCGGTATTGTTGATGGAAATGATCCATGTTTCCTTATCGGAGGATCGCTTGTACACGATGTAGCCGTGTTCATTGTACAGGAGCTCGAATTTGCCTTTTCGCAGCGTCTCCGACTGGTTGCGGAGGCTGTTCAGGTTGCCGATCAAGTCCTTCAGTTCCATGTCGGTCTTGAAGTTCATGATCGGATGGCTTTCGGGCGCCTCTTTGCCGTTCACGGCGATTTCAGTTCCGTATGGCATGGTCGGCACGCCGGGCAAGGTGAAGAGCGCGGTTGCGGAAAGTTTCCAGCGGGTCGGCGGGAACATCCGCTTCTCTACGATGTCGTATGTGAAACGGGAGCCGAGCAGGTCGTCGAATTCGGTCATTTCGTTTTCCGTCGCGTTCGAGAAATGGGTCATCCCTGACGAATCGGGATTCACTTCGACAAATGACTGGCGGAGCACGCGCATCTTCTCAAGATCCGGTTTGGAATCAAAATCCGCCTCGCTCTCTTCGTTCGTCATGACGTAGATCCCCGGCTTCGCCTCTTTGACGGAAGCGATCAATTCATTCAAATACCGGTCGCTGAAGTCCTCCAGCTTCGTGAGGCGGATGCCGTCAAGGTCGTAGGTTGTGACGAAATCGACCAGGGCTTCCCGAAGTGCATCCTGCACCGCGCTGCTTTCAGGGTCCCAGGCGATCTTGCCGTCTCCCAGGTCGCTGAATGGCAGGTTGCCGTCTTTCGCCCATACATGATCGCTGCCGACGATACCTAGCGGGAAGTCCGCCATCGCTTTCAGCTCTTTCTTGTGGATCTCTTTGATGAGCGCATGGAATTCATCTTCCGTACCGAAGTGCGGTTCCATTTTCCCGTAATCCGTCACTTCACTGCCGTCATAGGTCTCCGTGTCAAAGACGGGTCCGAGCGACACGATGGTGAAACCCATGTCGATGATGTGCTGGAGCCTTTTGGCGACCCCTTCAAAATCACCGCCGCTGAATGCGTACGGGTCCTGCGGATTCACCCCTTCGTCATTCGCCTGGTTGCCGTCATTGAACCGGTCGACCAGCAAGTCGTATATGCTTTCGTCAGCGACGGTGCGGTCGCTGGCCGCGTGCGCCGTTGCCGGAAGGATGGATGCAAATGCTAAAGATGCCGCCAAAACGGCATGACGTACATAGTTCAATTTCACTACAAAGGCCTCCTAAAAAACGCATGTCTCACGCCATTTTACCAAACCCTTTCGCCTGCCGCCATCACTTGTAAGGAATTCGGAAATATTACAGATGCAAATTGGGCTGTTTTGTGAAAAGATGACACAAAAAAGCGGAACCTCCCGCGTGGGAAATTCCGCCTTTTATCATTCTTCTTCATCTGACCGCTGCCTGCGGTATGTCAAAATGACAGAAAGCGCAAACAGTGCCATCAGGACAATGACCGCTATGAAAAAGATCATGCCGGATGCCTGGTGCATATGCGCTCCCCCTTTTGATCAATGCCTTAGAACAGTTCCCAGCCCATCGGCAGCTTGAAGCCCATGAACATGGTTGCGAACAGGAATACGAAAAACAGTACCCATAGGACTGTGACATTCTTCTGTTTCGCGGACCGGATGAGGACCATTTCCATCATGCCGATCGTGATGATACCAAGCAAGAACTTGATGCCGTACTGCGCCCCCATGTTGTAATCCATCCCTTTGATGAACAACATGACGCCGGAGAACAGGATGAGCACATAGAATAAGCGCGCAATCATATGCGTGATTTTTTTACCTTTTGATCCCGCTGGCATAAATGCCGCTACGAGAAAGACAATAATTCCGACGACCCACGTAAAAATATGGAAGTGCGTCGTATTTGACAAGAAATCCAAAACAGTCACCTCATCTTCAATCTACAGTTCCTCGCATCTATCCTATCATAGATTCGGATGGCCGCGTTAGGAAACTGGCTCATGCAAACCGGTTTACGAGGGTGCCGATGTTCTCGATCGAAATCTTCACCGTGTCGCCCGCTTTCAGGAAGGACGGCGGGTTCATGCCTTTGCCGACTCCGGCAGGCGTTCCTGTCAGGATGACATCCCCCGGCTCGAGCGTCACATATTTCGAGATCTCCGCAATCAGATCATCGATTTTAAAGATCATCGTGGACGTATTGCCGTTCTGGCGCACCTCATCGTTCACTTTCGTCGCGATCGATAGCTGATGCGGATCAGGGATCTCGTCTTTGGTGACAATGTAAGGCCCCATCGGACAGGAGCCTTCCAAGCTCTTGCCGAGGAAGAACTGTTTGTGGCCGTACTGCAAATCACGGGCCGTCACATCATTGGCAATCGTATAGCCGAATACATAGTCATAGGCAAGCTGTTTCGGGATGCCCTTCCCTTTCCGGCCGATGACGACCGCAAGCTCCCCTTCGTAGTCCAGCTGGTCCGTCACATCGGCGTGCACCGGCAGTTCCTGCTCGTCGGCAGCGATTGCGGTCGGCGCTTTGGTGAAGATCATCAGCTTCTCAGGCGGCGTTTCCCCGCCCATCTCCGCTGCGTGGTCCGCATAATTCTTGCCGACGCAAAGCACGTTTTTCGGCGTCCGCGGTATCGGCGCGAGCCATTCGATTTCCGTAAATGATTGCTTGAAACGATGAGACTCTTCGTCTGTCCGCGCCTTTTCGGCAAGTTTGCGGACCTTCTCGACGAAATCCATTCCGCCTGCAATCCCTTCGATGATCGTCTGCGGAAAATCCGTCTCTCCGTAAGCTTCCGCAATGGCCAGGATGTCCCAGACCGCTTCCTCTTTCTTCACTTTCGGACCGAATGCCGTCTTGCCTCCAAACCGGTACGATAACAGTTTCATGTGCTAGCCCTACCTTCCTCGTTTACTAAGATACTCGCGAACCAATGCGGCTCTGCTGCATTCCAATTCTACAAGCCTTGCGCATTTCCCTCTTTTTTCGGCATATTTTTTCCGTATGTCCCTTTGCGCCAAATCCATTCAAACGGACCCATCCTGAATTTCATCAGCCAGAGTTCCGCAAAGATGACCTGCAGGGCGAAGACGCCTACCGCAATCCATGTGCCTGTCGCCAGATCCACTTTTCCGTATAAGCCGAAGCCATAGGCGTTAAAAATGAGTGTCGCTATGATCGATTGTGATAAATACGTCGTAAGCGACATCCGGCCCGCTCTTCCAATCGGCCGGAATACAGACCTGAATACCGGGATTCCTGTCAACAGCAGGAGCAGGCAGAGATATCCCATTGCGAGAAGCGGCCCGCCGATGAGCTGCTGGAGCAGCTGCATGGAAGCGTGCGGCTCAAAGATGAACGGAAGGGACTTGATCGCCGTTCCGAGGAGAAGGCCGATGATTGCGGCAGCAGCAATCTTGCCCCGCAATTCATTTGCCCGCTCAATCAATTTCATTTTCGAAAATGCCGCGCCGAGCATGATCAGCGGCAAAATGATGAAAATGCCGAGAAGCGTTCCCGTCAGGCCGATGCTCATCCACTCTTTCACGCGGTAGACGAGCGCCCCCATGTAACTGTCGTGCCCGTATGCGCTGATTGCGAGCTCAATGGCATGGATATTGACATAGTCATCCATGATCGCATCGGGCCACAGTTTTTCCGACATGAATAAAAGGCCGATCATGAGGAAGGACGGGATCAGGTACATGACGAGAGCAATGGAGGCGAGCCACTTGGCAGGCACCCGCACGAGTGCAATCATCGCAAATCCGAGCACGGCATAGGAGAACAGGACGTCCCCTGTCCAGACGAAGATGGCGTGCAAAAGGCCGAAGAGCGCCAGGATCCCGAGCCTTCTCGCCATGAGGGGCGCATGCTTCACGCCAGCCGCCAGCCCTTTCTCATACTGCATGTTCAAGCCGTAGCCGAAAAGGAACGCGAAAATCGGATAGAAGCTTGCTTCCACAAAAATGTTGATGATCTTGAATGTCTCGACATCCCCGGGCGCCGTGAACCATGAATACGGATTGATATGGAAATACGGCGAATGGAATGTGAGCATATTCGCTATGAAAATGCCGAGCAATGCGAATCCCCGCAGCAGATCGAGCGCTTCGATCCGTTTGCCCAGCGTCGGTGTCATGTTCAAACTGATTCCTCCTGGATATGGATGACCCTTTCCCCGTCAAACAGGTACAGGATCAATTCTGTGATGCGGATGCCTGTGATCTCCTCGATCGCTTTCTTATACAGGCTGAGCTGGATGCCGTACCGCCGCTGCATCTCCTCCGTGAGTGCATCGTCCTGCATAAGGCCGCGCACTCTGTCCGTTTTGTAATCAAGCAGGACCCAGCCGCCTTTGTCTTCGAACAGGCAGTCGGCAATCCCCTGCAGGATCTGGTAGTCGCCGTCCTCGCCGTCATGCGCATAGGTGAAGGGCAGCTCGCGGAACACACGCTTCGCGCCCTTCAGCCGCTTCCATATATCGGTGTCGAAGAAGCGGGCGACGAGCCGCGCATTGACGCTGTTCGCCTCTTCCTGCGTGATGAGCTGGCGCTGCAGCAAGTCATTGACGAGCCGTTCGACATCTGCAACGGACTGCTTCGCCGAAAGGTCGATATGCTGCATGATCGTATGCATCGCAGACCCCACTTCAGCCGCGGTCAGCGTCCGTTCCCGCAAGAATGCCGGCCGGTCATGCAGATACGGCGTGCTCACTTCGTCGTCCCTTGTCGTGAACAGATCATCGAAATCAGGCTCGTCGTTCAGCAGACTCAGCCGTTTCAGTTCACTCACCGTCTGTTTGGACCGTTTCCGTACGGACGACATATGCGGGTAGACGAAGTCGAAGCGTCTTCTGATTTCCGCCTCGAGTAAACCGTCCCGCTTCTGCAGTACGGCGGGCGCCGTTTCTTCCGCCGTTTCCTTTTCCGCGGGGTCTTCGGCTTCTGCCATGCCGGCGGCCGGATACGCATTGATCTCCCAAAGGGATGAATCATCCAGCAGCGTGCCGCCCTGCGTCACGCCGAACTTCCCGAAATCCCTGTGGCGTGCAACCGCGGGGCCGATCCAGTCCAGATAACCGTTCGCCCTGGAGCGCACATACTCAGGCAGCATGCCGCCTTCTTCGACGAGCTGTGCGTCCTGCCACGATCCGATCGACTTCTCGATATCCTTCACGGAAGCGATCATCTCGAGATGCTCTTTCGCCCGCGTCATCGCGACGTATAAGATCCGCATCTCTTCCGCCCGCATCTCAAGCTGCTTCTTCTCTTTCATCGCCAGGAACGGTAGAGACGTATACTGGATCCGGATGTCGGGATCGATCGCTTTGACGGCGAGGCCGAAATGCTGATCGAACAAATACGGCTCATTGAAATCCATCTTGTTGAACTGCCTGCCCATGCCGGGAAGGAAGACGTACGGAAACTCAAGGCCTTTCGACGAGTGGATCGTCATGATGCGGACGACATCCTCCGTCTCGCTGACGAAACGCGCTGCGCCGAGGTCATCCCCGCGCCGCTGCATGCGGTCGACGAACCGGAGGAACCGGAACAGGCCGCGGAACGATGTCTTTTCGTAATCGATCGCGCGGTCATGGAGCGCCCTGAGGTTCGCCTGGCGCTGCTTGCCGTTCGGCATCGCGCCGACCATCTCATAATAATGGGTATCCGAGTAGACTTGCCAGATAAGGTCGGCGAGTGAGCCGCGGCGCGCCAGATTCCGCCAGTCCTCATACATGATGAAGAAGCGCTGCAGCTTCTGCTGTGTTTCAGCTGCGATTCCCGCCCCGCCCTGCGCGATGAACGAGCGCAGCGCATCGTAGAATGGCGCTTTCCTATCAGCCAGCCGGACGCCCGCGAGCTCGTTTTCCGTCATGCCGATGAACGGGGAGCGAAGAACCGACGCCAGCGCGATGTCCTGGTACGGATTGTCGATGACCCGCAGCGTGTTCAGCATGATCATCACTTCAAGCGCTTCGAAATAGCCTTTGGATAATTCCGCGTATACCGGGATGCCCGAAAGCTTGAATTCCTCTGCAATCTCTCCGGACCATGTCATCGAGCGCATGAGAATGACGATATCCCGGTACTCGAGCGGCCGTCTTTTGCCGCTGAACGCGTCCGTCACTTCTGCGCCCGCTTCCATGAGCTCTTTGATCCGCCTCACCATGAAACGCGCTTCCGCTTGCGAACTCTTCAGGCTTTGGCCGGTCAGCTCCGTAGCGTCTTCCTCTTCCTCGCCGCCTCCGTCATACAGCAGGGTGAGCCGCGCAGGCATCTCCTTTTCCGGATACTGGGCGCCGTATTTCAAGGCGGCCGCCTCATCATAATCGATTTCACCGACCCGCTCGCCCATCACTTGGGAGAAGATGAAGTTCGTTGCGTCCAGCACTTCCTTCCGGCTCCGGAAATTGGCGTTCAAGTCGATTTTGAGGCCCTCTTCGCCGTCATCCGGGAGGAATCGCGCATATTTGCCGAGGAACAGATTCGGCTCTGCCAGGCGGAAACGGTAGATCGACTGCTTCACGTCGCCTACCATGAACAGATTGCCGTCCTTTTCCTTGCCGCGCTTGACGAGCTGGATGATCGCTTCCTGCAGCAAGTTGACGTCCTGATATTCATCGACGAGGACTTCCTCGAACTGCGCGAGATAATCGCCCGCGATATCGGACGGCACAAGCTTTCCATCCTCTTCCTTCGACAGGATCCGGAGTGCATAATGCTCAAGGTCAGAGAAGTCGACGAGGCCCCGGTCCGTCTTTACATTGCCGTACCGCTTGCCGAATTCGATGACGAGTTCAATGAGCGTATGCATCATCGGCGCCATCAGACGCATTTCATCCAGCAGCCGGGCGGGCGTCCTTGTGAAATAGGAATCTTTCAGGCCCGTGACGATCTTCTTCACCGAATCCCGCAGTGCCTTCGCCCGCTTCGCGAGTTCTTCGTCGCATGTGTTCTTGCGGATCGTTCCCGCCTTCACCCAAGTAAGCGAAGTGAAGAAATCATACGCTTCCTGCCACGAGCCTTCCTCCATGCGCCGGATCGCTTCGCGGATCCAGAGCAGATCCGCATCCGCCGTTGCAGCTAACGGTTCAGGACCTGCGGGCATGAGAGCGATGCGGCGCATATCTGTCGCCAGATGTTCCGCTTCCTCCAGCCCGTTTCTGATCGCCTGTTTCAAGGAACCGATGAAATCGAGCTCATCGATCGCCGCCTGTTCCCCGATTTCGTATTGCTGAGGAATGAGCCTGAGCCATGCCTCTGGAGACGGGTGGACCCGCGAGTAATCGTACAGCCGGTCGATGAGTGTCTCAATCGACTGGTCGCTCCGGTCTGACGTGAAGCTGTCCGCAAGCCGGTACATCGCCGATGGATCCTCCGCGTCATAGGCATCCTCGAGCACTTCCGCCACCGTATCGTCCCGCAGCAATGCCGCCTCTGTCTGATCGGCGATACGGAAACCCGGGTCGATATCAAGCAGATAGGCGTACTGTTTCACGACGTTCAGGCAGAAAGAGTGGAGCGTCGAAATCTGCGCTTTATTGAGCAGGCTGAGCTGGCGGCGCAGATGGACGGACTCCGGCTTATTCAGGATCGCTTCCTCGAGCGCCTCTGCCATGCGGTGCCGCATTTCGGCGGCCGCCGCGTTCGTAAATGTCACGACGAGCAGCTGGTCGACGTCGATCGGCTTCTTCTCATCCAGCACTTTCTCGATCATCCTGGTGATCAGCACTTTCGTCTTCCCAGAACCGGCTGCAGCCGAGACGAGTATGTCTTTCCCTGACGCCCAGATCGCTTTCCACTGCGCATCCGTGAACGTCACGTCTTCCGGTTTAACGGGAATGTTCATCGCCAAGCACCTCCTTCCTCATCTTCTCAAGCGACTGCCCTGCATCGAGCGGTTCGTAATTGCGGTATTCCGAGTCCGGGTCCGACGGGTCGAACTGGCAGACAGACCGGTATGCGCAGTACGTGCACGGCATCTGGTCCTTGAGCTTATACGGATACACACGCGCATCCCCCGCCAGCATGCCGTCCCCCGCCTGCTGATGGCGTTTCCGCACAAAATTGCGGATGACGTTCAGGTCGTCCGGCGCTAGCACTTTGGATGCCTTCGTGAATGAACCGTCCACTTTCAGCGCGGCCGGCACGATATTCGATGTCTTCCCGAGATCCGTATCCATTCCCCGGACGACTTCCGCATCTTCGATCAGCAATCCGCGCATCTTATAGGATTTCAGCAGTTCCTGTTCAATCAATTCTTCGGTGAGCTCCAGCTCCGATTTGATCATCGGGTTATGGATATGCAAGTACAGGACGCCTGCAGGGTCCGCCTTGACGCCAAGCCATTCTGCCGCATTGCTCACCGCCACATCCAGGTATGTCATCATCTGAAGCGAGATGCCGTAGTAGATATCCGCAAGGTCGAGACCTTTGGAAGACGACTTGTAATCGACGACGCGCACATAGTCCTTGCCATCGATCTCCGCGCCGTCGACCCGGTCGATCCGGCCGCAGAGGTTCATCTTATTGCCGTGGCGAAGCGGAATCTCAAGCGGCGGCAGCTGTTCGCCAAGGCCGAATGACGCTTCGACCGCGACCGGATGGAAATGGCTCGTTGCGGCCTGCTTCGTGACCGCCAAGATCGTCCTTTGCAAAATATGCGTCAGCTTCCGGCGGATGTATAAGTAGCGGCTCGTCGACAGCAGGATCTGATTGAAGAAACGCGGCGCGATCTCCTCCATTGCGGAGCGCGCAAGCACCCAGCATTGCTCCGCGGACAGTTCCGCCCACGACAGGCGCCGTTTTGAGACTTCATCCGAAATCCACTTGAGCCCTGCGTGGAACAGATCGCCGATCGACGGCGCTTCCAGTTGGTACTCCATCCGCTCCCTGAGTTCAAGGCCGTATGTCGCAAAATGCTGGAACGGACAGCTGTAATAGGATTCGATGCGGGAGACGCTCGAGACGAATGACGAGCCGTACAGGCCTTCCGTCAAGTCGGGCGCGAGCCGCTCCGCTTGATTGCCCGCCATCGGTTTCAGCACGGAAGCAGCGACGGAGGCCCAGAGCGGATCGTCCTCATAATAATCCATGACCGCCTGCCATTCGGGAGCCAGCCCCTCGCCTGCATGCTCCGCTTCCCTCATTTTCATCGCCATGTACGGAAGCGCGGTCCTCGGATGGCTGATGTACTCCATCTGGTCCACATCTAGCAGCAGCTCGCCCGGATCTGTCACAGCCAGCTCAAGCGGGACCCCTTGCAACAGCTGCTGGACGCGGGAAATGTACAGCGACGGGAGAAGGGCCTTCCCCTCCTCATCCGCAATCGGGTAGGAGATGAACAGCCGCTCCCGCGATGCGGTGAACGCGCGGTACGCCATATACGCCTCGTCCATCAGCTTCATCTTCGCAGTCGGTGCAAGCTCCAGGCCGCTTCTCGCAAACCATTCGCGGTCGCTGTCAGACAGCAGTCCTTCCGGCTCGATCCGCTGCGGCAAGACGCCGTCATTCACGCCGATGACGAAGCAGGAATCGATTTCCATCAGGCTGCTCATTTCGATCGTTGTCACCGTCACCTGGTCGAGCGAAGGCGGGATGCGGGTGAATTCAAGTGTATCGAACCCTTCATCGAGAATGCGCGCCGCCTCTTTCGGATCCATCGTCTTATCCCCGAACATGAGCACGAACTGGTCGAGCACATTGATCCAGTTATCCCACGCCTGTTCGTGCTCCGTCATGCTGAGGAGACGGCCGGCCCGCTCCTCTTCCGTGCGGAGGTCGATAATTTTATCGTACACACGCATATCCTCGACAAACGAGAACAGCGCCTCCGCCACCTCGCGTCCATTCCTTGCGCGGAGCAGCCGCGCCTCGAACTGCGCAAGCGGCTCCCGCACGAGATCGCGCACCATATGCAGTTCCTCCTGCTGCGCGAGCTCCTCATCGGTCTGCACCGTCTTGAACTTCTCAAGCCCCCGGTAGCGTTTGACGATCCAGCGATCCTCGTCGAACCAGCGCTTGCCGTGGATGCCGCCTGCGAGCACGTAATTCTCGAGCCGGTCCCCCCGCTCCCGCCAGGTGAACAGATCCTCGCCTTGCGGAAAGAACATATCCGTCTTCACCGCGCGGAATACCGATTCATACGACCAGTTCGACAGCACCGCTTCGAGCACGGAACGGGTGAATTCGATGAGCGGGTGATGGAGCATCGGCTTTTTCCGGCTGATGAACACCGGTATGTCGTACTGCGTGAAAATCGTCTCGATCAACTCATCATATTTATCCGGCTGACGGTACAGCACCGTCATATCCTTATAGCGCTCGCCCCGGATCGCCAGCTCGCGGATCTTCCGCGCGACCGCATGCACTTCCGCGCGCCGGTCCGACGCTTCCATGAGCCGGATGCACCCTTCCGATTCACGGGAAGGCACCGGATAACGCTCGAAGGACTCTTCGAAGAACCGGAGCTCATCGTTTTGGTACCGGAGCGGCTTGCCGAGATGGACGCTCTCCTCCACATCGACTGATTCCGTCCGCGCGATCTCCCGCAGGCGGAGGGCGGTCCGCACCGGATTGAAGAACAGCTCGTGATCGGCATGCCCCGACAGATTGTCCTCCATCGGCAGCACGACCGTCACCCGTTTCGCATGCTTCATCAGTTCCGTCAGGATTTCGTATTCACGCGCCGTGAAACTTTCGAACCCGTCCACATATACATCCGCTTCAGCGAGCAACCCGGAATGTTTGATCTGCGAAGCGAGAAGCGCCAGATGCCCTTCGCTGTCGACATACGACGTCCCGAGCTTCTCCTCGATTTTCGTGAATAAAAGCGTCAGATCCTCAACCTTGTCGCGCAATGTGCGCGGCGCGTCTTCCAGCTCCAGCGATTTGCCAAGGTCCAGCAGGCAGGTCCGGTCCAGGCAATACCGGCTGAACTCTTTCATGAGCCCGCCGATCTTCTCCGTGAAGCCTTTCTTGTTCGCCGCCTGCCTGAACAGTTTCAGCTCGTCCTTGTTCTCCTCGAGCACACTGCGCACGAGCATCCGGTAGCCAAATCCGTCGACTTCCTTGCGGGTGATGCCGCCCGTCTCCTGCAAAATCCGCCATGCGAGCCGCTTGAACGTCGATACTTGCGCCCGGATGATCCCGTTCAGCCCGAAATTGACCGACAGGCTATGCTCCATCGAATACGACATCTGATCCGGCACGAGCAACACAATTGCAGGTCCGAGCGGCTCCTCTGCGAGACTGGCCGCGATTTCACGCTCGATGAACGTCGTCTTCCCTGTTCCCGCGCGTCCGGAAATGAACCTCAGCGTCATAGACTTCCAACCCCTCTCTGTCTCTCGATCAATATAAGTTCCCTATCTTCCTATTGTACCGAAAGAAGCGGCGGACCGGAACTGATAGCTTCCTGAAGAGGAATCCAGTTTTTTGTAAATGAAAACATCGGCGGCTAACTAAACATGCAAGCTTCCCCGAACAATAAAAAAGACGGCCAAGCAGTCAATCATGCCGGCCATCATCTGTATCATTTTCCTCTTTTTCCTCGTTCGTCCCTTGAAAATTGCTCGATTCCCGTTCGACCCGCTTGTCCAGCCGTTTTTCATACCATTTGCCGACGACCCACAGCAGGAAAATCAGCAGGCCGACGAGGGCGGTCCGGATCGGCTGGGTGAACAGCGCTTTGATATCCGACCCGACAAAGCTCATCGTGAAGATCATGACAAATTTCCCTGCCATGAGGACGAGCAGATATGTTTTCTTCTTCATGTTCGAAAGTCCCGCAACCAGATTGACAAGTGCAGACGGTGTGAACGGGAAGCATATGAAGAGGAAGAGCGGGCCGAATCCGTTGCGCTCCACCCACTGGATCAGCCGCTGGACGCGGTCATGTTTGGTAAGGAAGCGGAGAAACCGCTTGCGCCCGTATTTGCGGATGATCAAAAACACACAATAGGAGCCCACCACCGTGCCCGCCCATGACAGGACAAATCCATACACGATGCCATAAGCGATCGTATTTGCTACGACAAACGCAAAAAGCGGCAAAAACGGCAGAAACGATTCGATGAACGGCAGCAATAAGCCGAGCAGCGGACCGAACGCCTTATAATGTTCTGCATACATCTCCAGTTTTTCAACGCTGAACCAGTCTCCCATTGAACCCCGTCCCATCTATGAAACAATCTCTTTTCACTCATCAGGCAGTCGCCCGCTTTTTTCGAGTATTCCCGTTTTACTCATAGAATACCATCATCCGCACATTTATTATATAATTGCAGAAACAAATAGAGAAAGGTGAACGCATGTCTACTCAACCATTCCAGGCGGGCCTGAAAGCAGGCACAAGCATCGCGATCGGCTATTTCCCCGTCGCTCTGACGTTCGGCTTGCTCGCCAAGACGACCGGCCTGTCCCTGATCGAGGCGACGGCCATGAGCCTGTTCGTCTTCGCGGGCGCCGCCCAATACATATCGCTTCAGCTGATCGCTGCAAAAGTCGATCCCGTGCTGATTGTGCTTAACACCTTCATTGTCAACATCCGCCACTTCCTTATGACGGCGTCATTGAATGAAAAGATGCACCGCGCGCCGAAATGGGTGAAGGCGGTCTATGCATTCGGCATTACCGACGAAACCTTTTCGGTCATCGCGACTAGGAAAGAAGGCAAAGTGGCGACATCTTTCGCGTTCGGCGTCGCATTGATCGCCTATGGCAGCTGGGTCGTCTTCACAGCAGTCGGTCATGTGATCGGCGCCAATTTGCCGGCATTCCTGCAAGCCGCCATGTCGATCGCGCTGTACGCGATGTTTGTCGGTCTTCTGGTCCCTTCGATGAAAGGGAACCGGAAAGTCGTCTTGCTTGCGGGAACGGCGGCGCTGCTCAGTTCGCTGTTCCACTTCACCGGATGGCTGTCGACGGGCTGGTCGATTCTCGTATCGACCCTCGTTTCATCCGTCCTCATTGAAATGCTTTACGCAAAAAGCGGCAAGCTGGCGACAGCCGCACCCGCAGGAAAGGAGAGTTCGTCATGATCGGAACTCCGGTATATTGGTGGATGCTGCTCGGCATGGCGCTCGTCACGTACCTTCCCCGCATGGTGCCGCTGACGTTCCTCGACGGAAAAGAGCTGCCGCCGCTCGTCAAAGGGATTCTCGCGAATATCCCCTACGCGGTGCTCGGCGCCCTCATTTTCCCGGCCATCCTGTTCGTCCAGGAAGGGAATATACTGTTCGGCATCATCGGGGCTGCGGCCGCGTTCCTGATCGCTCTTCTCGGCGGCGGGCTGATGACCGTCGTGCTCGGGACGGTCGGGGTGCTGGCGGTGTATAGTCTTTTTATGTGAATCAATAAAAATCGCAAGCAGGGCTGTAGCCTATGCTTGCGATTTTTTATTCCTCATCTCCGGCCGGATGCCGCCGTGCCCGCTTCACCATGCGCACCGCGTAGAAGAATCCGAGGGTGAGCGAAAGGGCATCGGCCGCGTACAGCCAGAAATTATGGGTGTAGCCTGCATAGACGGACGCAGCAATGAGCGCGAGCGTCAAGATGAGGCCGACGATATGGTGGAACGTCACCCTCGTGAAGAAGATGACGAGCAGGCCGGGCATGAAGAGGGCGAGCACCAGTTTTGTCCAGAATTCATCCATGAATGAAGCCCCCTTCCTTACCTGACGACGAGCAGACCGAGCCGGTGATGGTCATGATGATACAGCACTTGCTGCATGAGCCGCACTTCCCCGTCCCGCCCGATCACTTGCAGCCGGCAATGGGCCGCGTTCACTTGGATGGCGTCGTACAATTCCTTCTCGTTCATCACCTGGATGCCGTTCACGGAGCGGATGCATTCGCCCGGCATCAGGCCAAGACGGTCGCCCGGAGAATCCGGCAAGATGCCCGCGATGACAACGCCTCCTGCCTGCGGCGCCGCGACATAGCGTCCTTTCCGTTCACGCACAGCGACCTGGATCGAGATCGCTGCCCGGCAGGCAACGCCGATGATCAGTGCCGCCCAGCCGAGGATCGGCATCCAGAGCGCCGCGATGCCGATTAACGCAACGGCGATGCCTGTCCATGCGATGGCCCGTCCCATTCTCGGGAACAGCTCCTCGGGATACGTCTTGCGCGCGACTTGCGAGAAGCCGATCAAAATCGGCACTGGCAACAGCGTGAAGGCGGTCCCGCCGAGCGTAAATTGCGGCCAATAGGGCACGTAAGCCGTAATGAAGTCGCCGGGGATCAGGAACACGACAGGCAGCAGCCAAAGCCGTTTCGCCTTGAATACAGCGGCACGAAGGCCCCGGTTCGTCGGCTCCAGATACGGAGACGCATATTTTTCCGCATGGCGCCTGACGAGAAAGCCTTCCGCAATGAGCAGCAGGCCCGCAATGACAGGCACGGTTACCGTAAGGCCGCCGAACAAGTCAACATTAGCGATGAACCAGCCCCGATAGGAAAAGTCCGGACTCAACAGACTGACTCCGTACAGCGCGAGGACGGCACCCGCTATAGCATATACAGGTGACATCGCTTGATAATAAAATGTAACGAGCATGATAAGCATGATTGCCATAAACAGCACAAGCCACCCTTTATCAACGGCAAGGCCGACCCCCGAGACAATCACCGACACGAGAAGCGCCGGCAGCCATGACTCCGCGAGCAGCCTGCGCATCTCCGTCAATCCCGGCAGCAGCCGGATCGTGAAGTCACGCCGTTCCCGCTTCACGCGGAAGTACCCAAGCGCGATTGCCGCCAGAATTGCGGCCCATAACAACGGATTGACAAAAAAAGAGCCGATACTCTTCCCGATCGCTATCCAATCTTGTTCAGACACGGTCCACCACCATCCCATCCCCTGCTATTGTTTATCCACTATTGTATCAAAAGAATCGCCGCACGTGGTAGACTGATTGATTTTTTAACAGAAATGAAAAACAGCCCCTCAACGGATGAGGAGCTGCCAGATGATCAGGAAATCAGCAATATCCCGCAAAAAGAAGCAATCCGGCCGCTGAAATCAGCAATATCTTCTGTTAAGAAGCAATCCGGCACGCAATTGACGCAACTTCCGTCAAAAGGAAGCAATCTGCCCTCTGAAACGAGCAATCTCTGGCTGAAGAGCGATCCGGCATGCGAACGAAGCAACCAGTGTCAAAAAAGAAGCAATCTTGCTCTGAAACAAGCAATGTCCTCTGTAACGAAGCAATCGGGCATCCAATTGACGCAACTTCCGTCAAAAGGAAGCAATCCGGCCTCTGAAACGAGCAATCTCTGGCTGAAAAGCGATCCGGCATGCGAACGAAGCAACTTCCGTCTAAAAGAAGCAATCTTGCCTCTGAAACAAGCAATGTCCTCTGTAACGAAGCAATCCGGCATGCGGACAAAGCAACTTCCGCCAAAAGGAAGCAAGCAAGGCTCAAAACTACGCAATGCTCCATGCTGGCCGGCATCAAGAGCCCTGCCTGCGGTACAGCCACCTATTCCGTCAGCACATGATGCATATACCCGATCGCCATCTGAAGCTGGATGTCGTTCTTCCGCTCGTTGCGGTACGCCTCCACCTTTTCGCGGACGGCACTGAAGAATTTCCGGTCCATGATGTCCTCCGCGTCGCTCAGCACATCCGTCCGGAATTGCTGGACGGCAAGGGCGGTCGCTTCATCGAAGAAACCGTCCGTCCGGTCGACTTTGTAGCCGAGGCCGCCGAGCAGCCGCTGTGCATATGCAATGTCATCATGGAAGTTGCCGGCGCTGTATACATCCGTCACAATCCGGATATGTTCCGTGAACAGCTTATTCTGCTCCGTCTCGATTTCCGGTTCGATGCCGCTGCCGTGGATCCATTTCTCTTTCGGCGTCAGCCATTTATGCGTCGACAGCTTCATCTCGCCGCCATTCGAGAGGTCCATCGTATCCTGCACGGTCCCTTTTCCGAAGCTCGTCGTCCCGATGATCGTCCCGCGCTTCAGATCTTTCACCGCGCCGCTCATCACTTCGCTTGCGGATGCGCTTCCTTTATCCTGCAAAAGGACGACCGGCATCTTTTTCAATTTCGGATCAAACTCCAGCTTGCCTGCTTCGACGGTGAGCGGCGTCAAATTCCCTTTCGGATCCTGCATATAGGCGTAGACCGATTCATCCTTCAGCAGGCTGCCCGCAATCGCACCGACCGCGCGCAAGTAGCCGCCCGGGTTCCCCCTTAGGTCGATGATCAATCCGTCCGCCCCGTTTTTGACCAATTCATCCGTCGCCTTTTTCCATTCTTCCGCGCTTTCATCGCCAAACATCGTGAGTGCTATGTACCCGAACGTCTGGCCCCGCTCTTCCATGATTTCCGAGCTGACCGTTTTCACAGGAATCACATCACGGACAACTGTCAATTCAAGGTGTTTTGTCAGTTCAGGACGATACACCGTCATGGTGAGGGAAGACCCCTTCTTCCCGCGGATTTTCCGGACAACATCCTGGAGCGTCAAGCCTTCCAGCCGTTCCCCGTTAATACGGATGATTTCGTCGTATGGCAATAGCCCCGCCTTCTCGGCAGGCGACCCTTTCACCGGGGCGACAATGATGAATTTACCGTTCGAACGGGTGATTTCCGCTCCGATCCCGACCCGCTCGCCGGCAAGCGATTCGCGGTGGGATTCCGCCTCCTCTTTCGACAGATACGTGGAGTACGGATCATCGATGACATCCGCCATGCCGCGCAGCGCCCCTTCGACGAGCTCGTCCCCTTTCACCTCATACACCGCCAGCTCCTGGATCATTTTATATGCCTCATCTATGACCGGAATCGAACTTGCCGCCGCCCCGTCCGGTTTCCCTTTCTCCTTTGCGCCGCAGCCATCCAGCAGCAAAATCAGCCCAATTGTGAACACCGTCAGAAATGCAAACAACAAAAAGCGGCTTCTCCGCATACGTCTCCCCCTCTCCATCCACTATATGAACGGAAAAGCGTCGTTACGACTGCAGAAAGCCGCTTTCTTCAATCAACCATGTCGACCATATCCCTGATTTTCTTTTCATCCATCGGCCCGATCAGCTGGTAGGCGATCTTGCCGTCCGTCCCGATGAAATACGTGGTCGGTATGTAATACACTTGGTACACATCGGATAAATGCCCTGTTTTATCGAGCGGCACCGGGAACGTCAAACCGTACGAATCAACAAAGTCCTCGACCGCTTGCAAACCAAGCTTTTCACCGGACGTCAGATTCACCGCCACGATCTCCACATTATCGTCTTCCGCGTAATTCTTATAGTAATTCTCCATATGCGGCATCTCCGCCTTGCACGGCGGGCACCACGAACCCCAGAAATTCAGGATCACTTTCTTTCCTTTCAGCTCCGATAGCTTGAGGAATTTGCCGTCCAGCGTCTCGAGGTTAAAGTCAGGCGGGACATCCCCTTCGGCGAGACCTTGGACGCCGTCGACGACTGCGGACTCATCGGCCACCCCGACCTCGTCGATCGGCTCCGCCTGGTCCATATTCGAGCGGATCATATAGACGACCATCGCTCCGATAATCAAAGCCGCAATGACGTATCCTATCAATTTTTTATTCATAATCAACCCTCCGAAGTCTCATGCGATTTTCGTGTCCCTTCCAATTCCAGCCAGATCCATAAGAGGACGGCGAGCAGCGAAACGGACAGTGCGCCATTCATGAAGCCTTGTGGCTGAAATGAAGACACGAACAGATGCAAGGCGATGAACAGCAGCCCGAGCTGGCGGCCTGTCCCTAATTGACGCTTGGCTGCCAGCGCTAAAAATACGGCGAACAACAGCAGTGTCAGTATCCGCGGAAACAGCGGCCCTTCATTGAGCAAGGCCATCAGCATCTGATAAAACGACTGGGCCAGCAGGATGCCGCATAACAGAGCCCCGATCTCCCCGGGGATCGTCCTGCCTTTCCGTATTTTATTGAAAAGAAGAAAGGCTGCGACTGCCAGACCAAGCCAGAAACCGGGAAGTCCCCCGTCAAAATACAGGACAGCCATCGGGGATTGTGCAACAATCGGGAAATCGAGCAGCACGACCGACAGTTTCCAGACGGCCAGGACGGTGAAAAACGGATCAAGGACTGCGCCTGCGATCTGCTTCCCATAGAAGCGCCTGATTATTATATATGTAATGAGACATGCCCCGATCACCGCGATCCACGCGGAAGGCACCGACATGCTGCCGATCCGGTAATATGCCGTAACGTTCATCCCGTCCCCCCCTTTCCTGCTGCTTCTACTGTATACGGAATCGGGGCGCATCGCGACGAATGTGCTTCATGTATATGAAAAAACCGCCTCGGAATGAGACGGTTTCTTGAACTTTTTATAACGAAATATAACGGAGCGGATTCACCGCACTCGGTCCGGATGCCGACCAAGGCCCGATATGGATTTCGAAGTGAAGATGCGGTCCCGTAGAGGCGCCTGTGTTTCCGATCGCCCCTACTTGCGTCTTGCCTTTCTCGACAACTTGTCCGACATGCGCATCCACGCGTGACATATGGCCATACACACTTGTCAGGATCTGGCCGTCCGACGAGTGGGTGATCATGACGACATTGCCGTATCCGCCCATATGACCTGCATACGAGACGACGCCGTCCGCTGCTGCGAAGACAGGCGTGCCGATCGCATTCGCCAGGTCAATCCCGCGGTGCTGGCGCTGCGTATGGTAGATCGGGTGGTACCGCCAGCCGAATGACGACGTATACGTACCGACAACCGGCTTCGTCCAGAATCCGTTTGAAACTTGAGGGATTTTCGGTGTGCTCGATGATGACTGGGCAGCTTTGCGGGCTGCTTCCCGTGCCGCTTCTCGGGCTTTCCGGCGCTTCTCCTCTTCCTGGCGGGCGATTTCCGCAATCCGCTTCTGCTCGGCGATCACTTTCTTTTCAAGGTCTGCGCCGATTTCGATAGTTTCGTGGTATTCGTGCTCAGCGGCTTTTTTCGATTTGGAAAGGCGCTCTTCCTCCGCCTCCAGCTGATCGATCACCTTATGCTTTTCCTTTTTCTTCTCAAGCAGGCGCGCCCTCAGCTTATCAAGCTTCGCTTTGTCCGCTTCGAGTTCTTCCAGCTTCTGCTCGACTAACGATTTCTCTTTTGCCAGGCGTTCAATGTCCTCTTTCTGCCGTTTCATAATATCCCGGTCCGCATCCATCAACGTTGAGACAGCGGAGAACCGGTCAATGAAATCGGAAAAGCTGTTCGCACCGAGCAGCACGTCTATGTAATTGACATTGCCGCCTTTCGCCTGCATCGCACGGACCCGGTCGCGCAGCACGATATCGCGGTCTGCGATCTTCTGCTCCAGGTCCTTGATGGATTTCTTCAGTTCGTCGATCTCATCTTGCGTATTATTGATCTTTGTGATGACACGGTTGATATTGTCGTTCGTCTCCGTGATTTCATTGTTCACTTTCGTGATTTGATCAAGGAACTTCTGGATCTCATTCTTTGTCGTCTCGATCGCTTTGTTCTTATTCTGAATGGTCGCATCCAGATTCTTCTTCTTCTGCTCATTCATTTTCTGTTCTTGCTTCAAATCTTTCAGCGTGCTCGCAAATACGCCTGTTCCTCCAAGGAATGTAGAAAAGAGAAGGACGGCAATGAAACTTCCCACTACCCATTTACGTTTCAGCAAAATCCTAGTTCCCCCTTACGATTTTCTTAGACTTTCAGGAATTTCCGGACCGACATGAAGCTTCCCCACATCCCGATGAACACGCCCATGAAGAGCAGGAGTCCATTCACTTGCAGGATGAAAGGCATCGCATTCATCAGCTGGAATAATTCGTTTTGCAGTTTCGGTTCCCATTGTTCGTACAGCTCGTAATACGCGAAGGAGATGACCGCCATCGGAATGATCGATCCGAGGATGCCCAGCCAGATCCCTTCCAGCACGAACGGGATGCGCACAAAACTGTTTGTCGCGCCTACGAGTTTCATAATCTCGATCTCCCGTCCGCGCGCCACAATCGTCAGGCGGATCGTATTGGAAATCAAGAACATCGCAGTGAATAATAATGCCAAAATCAGCACCATTCCGATATTCCGGCTCATATTCAGCACTTTGAAGAGCTTATCGATCTTCCCTTCGCCGTAGACGACGGAGGATATGTTGTCATATGTACCGATTTCCTTCGCAACCGCCTCTGTTTCATGAGGGTCTGCCGCTTTCACATACAGCGCGTCTCCGAGTGGATTGCTTTGTTTGTAAAGGCTGAGTTCGTCCCCGAAAGACTGGATCATCTTGTCCAGCTCCTCATCCCGGGAGGAATAGAGCACTTCGAGGACGCCCGGGGTCGCCCGGACTTCCTTCACCAGTTCCTGCACCGCCGCGTCATCCGCGGCCGGATCTGCAATGACTTTGATTTCAACATCATTCTCTAGATTATCCGCCAGCTGATTGAGGTTCATCATGATGACGATAAACACACCGACTAATAGAAGCGTAACAGTGACCGCACTGACCGAAGCGAAGGTCATCCAGCTGTTCCGGCCAAGACTCTTGACGCTTTCCCGAAAATGGCGTCCCGCTGTCCTAGCTTTCATAACCGTATACTCCTTCGTCTTCATCTCGTGTGATCAATCCGCCGTCGACAACGATGACGCGGTGGCGCATCGTGTTGACGATCTCCTTGTTATGCGTGGCCATGACGATCGTCGTGCCGAGCGAATTGATCTGCTCGAAAATCCGCATGATCTCCCACGATGTTTCGGGATCCAGATTTCCGGTCGGCTCATCGGCGATGACGACTTTCGGCACATTAACGATCGATCGCGCAATCGATACGCGCTGCTGCTCGCCGCCCGACAGCTCATTCGGGAACATCCGGGCTTTCTGCGTCAAGCCTACAAGCGCCAGCACTTCGTTCACCCGCTTGCGGATCTGCTGCGGCGATTCCTCGATCACTTCAAGGGCAAACGCCACATTCTCATAAACATTCAATTTAGGAAGCAATTTAAAGTCTTGGAAGACGACGCCGATCTGCCGGCGCAAAAAAGGAACGCGCTTGCTGCGGAGCGTCCTCAAATTGATGCCGTTAATTAAAATATCGCCGCTCGTCGGAGTTTCCTCCCGGTACATCATCTTAATGAATGTCGATTTCCCCGCCCCGCTCGGTCCGACGACATACACAAATTCGCCGCGCGCGATTTCGACAGAAATTCCATTCGCTGCGACGACACCGTTCGGGTATTTTTTGTACACATCTTTCATGACAATCATTCTAAAACCACCTGATTACAAGTATCTGCATTTTTTTCACTCAACAAGCCCATTATAGCACGAGTGGGCTTGGTAAGTATTACAGATATGTTTCAATTGGATTTTGAGAGTACTAGGCATTGAAATACGATTGAAAAGGGGGACATCTCGGGAAGCGGGGTGTATGAATAAGCAATGAACGGCCGTTTATAAGCAATAAATTCGGGGAATGAGCAATGAAGGTCCCTAAGTGAGCAACGGCCGCTGCAAAGTGAGCAATAAAAGCGGAAAGGCAGCAATGGCCACTCGGAAGTAAGCAATGGCTTCAAAGTAAGTCACGCCTGCTTTGAAGTAAGCAATGGCTTCAAAGTAAGTCACGCCTGCTTTGAAGTAAGCAATAACATTCGAAAGTCAGCAACAAACACTTTAAAGTAAGCAATGTCGTTCAAAAGTCAGCAACGATGACTTCAAAGCAAGCAACAACGTTTAAAAGTCAGCAATGATCATCCCAAAGCGAGCAACAACGTTCAAAAGTCAGCAATGAGCACCTCAAAGCAGCAACAACGTTCAAAAGTCAGCAATGAGCACTTCAAAGCAAGCAACAACGTTCAAAAGTCAGCAATGAGCACTTCAAAGCAAGCAACAACGTTCAAAAGTCAACAATGATCGCTCCACTGCAAGCAATAGCTTAAGCAGCCGCTCGCCTAGTAATCGCCACAAAAATACCGCATCACCGAAGCGATGCGGTCCGTTGCATTTTATTTCTTTGCTGCCAAGTAGTCTGCGACTGCTGTGATTTCCTCGTCGCTGAGCGTTCCTTTGAATGGAGGCATTCCGTTCTGGCCGTTTGTCACGATATCATGGATCTGGTTCGCATCGAGCTCTGATCCGATGTTGGCAAGAGCCGGCGCGTTTCCTTTACCTTCCAGGTTGCTGCCGTGACATGTGATACAGTTCGTGTTGATGATCTTTTCAGCATCGACTGACGCCGTGCCGCCTGTGTCGCCGCCGGATGCATTCTCGTTGTTGTCTTTATTTCCGCCACAAGCACCGAGAACGAGGACGGATCCGAATAGAACGGCCAAAAGCTTGTTCTTCATCTGTTTTCCTCCTATCGTAAATAAGTTGTGCTTCCTGCCTAAGTATACCAAAGTCATGCAGCGCTTCCTCTGCTGGAAATCCCTTTTTTTCATCGAATTGATGACATTCAGGGCGCGCAAACATGTCTTCACCTTTTACTATACACATCTTCCCGTTTTTAAAACCTGCGCATATCCTGCCAAAAAACAGAAAAAAGCGCACGGCTGTACGCTTTCTTCTGTCGACTTATGAAATTTTGGAACGCAGGTATGCATTGATGAACATATCGATTTCGCCGTCCATGACAGCGCCGACATTGCCCGTCTCTTCGTTGGTGCGGTGATCTTTGACCATCGAATATGGATGGAATACGTAGGAACGGATCTGGCTTCCCCAGCCGATTTCCTTCTGCTCGCCACGGATTTCCGCTAGGCGTGCTTCTTCCTCTTCCACTTTGAGCTGGTATAATTTCGCTTTCAATAAATTCATCGCCCGCTCGCGGTTCTTGATCTGCGAACGTTCCGTCTGGCATGTGACGACCGCGCCTGTCGGGATATGCGTGATCCGGACTGCGGAATCGGTTGTGTTGACGTGCTGTCCGCCCGCGCCGCTTGAGCGGTACGTATCGATTTTCAAGTCTTCCGTACGGATGTCGATATCGATATCGCCGTCAAACTCCGGCATGACTTCAACGGACGAGAACGACGTATGGCGGCGGCCCGATGAATCGAACGGCGAAATCCGCACGAGACGGTGGACGCCTTTTTCCGCTTTCAAATAGCCGTATGCGTTATGGCCTTTGATGGAAAGGGTGACCGATTTCACGCCCGCTTCGTCCCCCGCCTGGTAATCAAGCGTCTCGACCTTGTATCCTTGGTCATCCGCCCAGCGCTGGTACATGCGGAGCAGCATCGACGCCCAGTCCTGGGACTCCGTGCCGCCTGCGCCTGAATGGATTTCAAGGACAGCATTGCTGCTGTCGAATTCGTCGCTGAGGAGCATCTGAAGATCAAAATCATCCATTTTCTTCTTAAAGTCCTTCAGTTCATTGCCGAGCTCTTCCTGAAGATCCTCGTCGGCCTCTTCTTTGAGAAGCTCGAGCGTCATTTCAAGGTTTTCCTGCGTGTCGTTCAAGTCATTGTAATCGCCGACTGTCGATTTCAGCGCATTTGATTCGGAAATGACTTTCTGCGCGGCATCCTGGTCATCCCAGAATCCCGGTTCCAGCATAATTTCATCAAGTTCTTGGATTCGTGCCTCTTTGTTTTCTAAGTCAAAGAGACCCCCTGAAGTCCGCTAATTTCTTAGCTGTTTTGTCGAGTTCGTTGCGAACATCGGATAATTCCATCATAAAAGTTCCTCCTGAAAATAAAGTGGACGAAGGCGGCTCAATGCCGCCTCGCCATTTCTGCCACTCAGCCTTGGCCGTGGCAGTTCTTGTATTTCTTTCCGCTGCCGCATGGGCACGGATCATTGCGTCCGATGTTGACGGCGCGGCGCACCGGCTTCTTCGTCACTTTCTCGCCGTCCTCTTTCGGGTTGACGGCCTGGCCTTTCGCCACTTCCTCGCGCTCGAGGTTGTTGCGGATTTCAGCCTTCATGACATATTTCGACGCGTCGTTCTCGATCGATGTCACCATCTCCTCGAACATGGCAAAGCCTTCCGCCTGATACTCGCGGAGCGGATCGGTCTGACCGTACGCGCGGAGGTGGATACCATGACGCAGCTGATCCATCGCGTCGATATGGTCGGTCCACTTCGAGTCGATCGCCCGCAAGAGGACGACTTTCTCGAACTCGCGCATGCGGTCTTCGGACATTTCCGCTTCTTTCTCGTCATAGCGTTCCATGACTGCCTGTTTGATCAAACCGGCCGCTTCTTCAGGCGTCTTGCCCTCGAAGTCTGCTGCCGTCAAACGGTCCTCCGGCAAGAGGTTCGCGCCGAGGAAGTCCTCAAGGCCTTTTGCGTTGAGCGTCTTGCCTTCTTCATCCGAGTGCATGCCGACAACGCGTTCCACCACATTATCCAGCATATTCACGAGCACCTCGCGGATGTTCTCGCTGTCGATCACTTCATTCCGTTCCTTATAGATGATTTCGCGCTGCTGGCGCAATACATCATCATACTGAAGGAGGCGTTTCCGTGAGTCGAAGTTATTGCCCTCCACCCGTTTCTGGGCGGATTCGACGGAGCGCGACACCATTTTCGACTGGATCGGCGTCGTGTCATCCATGCCGAGCTTTGTCATCATATTCTTCATCTGTTCCGATCCGAAACGGCGCATCAGTTCATCTTCAAGCGACAGATAGAACTGCGTCACCCCTGGATCTCCCTGACGTCCGGAACGTCCGCGGAGCTGATTATCGATCCGGCGCGATTCATGGCGCTCGGTGCCGATGACAGCCAGGCCGCCCAGTTCCTGCACGCCTTCGCCAAGCTTGATGTCCGTACCGCGGCCTGCCATGTTCGTCGCGATCGTAACCGCGCCTTTTTGGCCCGCTTCCTGGATGATTTCCGCTTCACGGCCGTGGTTCTTCGCATTCAATACATTATGCGGAATGCCGTACTTTTTCAAGTACTGCGAGATGATTTCCGATGTCTCGATCGCAACAGTTCCGACAAGGACCGGCTGGCCGGCTTTATGCCGGTCGCGGATATCCTCAGCAACCGCCTTGAATTTCCCTTCCATCGATGCGTAGATCAGATCCGGACGGTCGTCACGCGCAATCGGACGGTTCGTCGGGATGACAATGACATTCATATTGTAGATATTGCGGAATTCCTCTTCTTCCGTCTTCGCCGTACCCGTCATACCGGACAGCTTGTCGTACATCCGGAAGAAGTTCTGGAACGTGATCGTCGCGAGCGTCATCGTTTCATTCTGGACCTCGAGGCCTTCCTTCGCCTCGATCGCCTGGTGGAGCCCGTCGCTATAACGGCGGCCTTTCATCAGACGGCCCGTGAACGAGTCGACGATGACGACTTCGCCTTCCTGCACGACGTAGTCTACGTCAATATGCATGCTCGCATGCGCCTTCAGCGACTGGTTGATCGCATGGTTGAGCGTGACATGCTTGAGATCGAACAAGTTGTCGATGCCGAACGCCTTCTCCGCTTTGTCTACGCCGGATTCTGTGAGCACGACGCCTTTCGTCGACTCATCATACGAATAATCCTCTTCTTTTTTCAGCGTGATGACAAAACGGTTCGCGAGCCGGTACAATTCCGCCGACTTCGCGGCCTGCCCGGAAATGATGAGCGGCGTCCGCGCTTCGTCGATCAGGATGGAGTCGACTTCGTCAATGACCGCATAATGCAGCGGCCTTTGCACGCGGTGCTCCGCGTACAGCACCATGTTGTCACGCAAATAGTCGAAGCCGAGTTCGTTGTTCGTCGTATACGTGATGTCCGCGTTATACGCTTCCCGTTTCTCCTCTTTCGACAAGCTGTTCAAGTTGAGGCCGACCGTCAGGCCAAGGAATTCATACAGCTGGCCCATCTCCGTCGCGTCACGGCTGGCGAGGTATTCGTTCACCGTCACGACATGGACGCCTTTGCCTTCAAGCGCATTCAAATAGACCGCGAGAGTCGACGTCAATGTCTTACCCTCACCGGTTTTCATCTCTGCGATATTGCCTTCATGGAGTGCGGACGCCCCAATGATCTGCACGCGGAACGGATACATCCCGAGCACGCGGCGGGACGCTTCCCGCACGACTGCGAACGCTTCCGGCTGGATCGCATCCAGCGTCTCGCCGCCTTGGACACGCTCCTGGAACTCCGCCGTCTTGTCCTTCAGCTGCTCGTCCGAAAGACGCTCCATCTCTGTCGCCAGCGCTTCCACCTGGTCCGCGATTTTTTCAAGTCGCTTCAAATCTCTTTTATTGGAATCAAACATTTTATTCAATACGCCAAGCATATAGTCACATCCTCATTGAGTTCACCCTTCATTTTATCATTCTATACACACGCGCGCAAATGGTCGGGTCCGATTTTGCGGCATTTCGGAAAGCTGCGCAAGGCTGTGGAGTGTTTGCTGATTTTTATCAGGCTGATCGCTTCGGCGTGCGGGGTGTTGCTTACTTTCGCTGGGTGATTGCTTGTTTTTGTTGTTAGATTGCTTTGTTTAGCTGGGCCGTTGCTTATTATTGGCGGTTGATTGCTTCGATTGAACGGATGATTGCTTACTTGGCGGATAGCGCGTTTTTCACAAGAGAGATTGCTTGCTAACACGCTGTTGTTGCTTCGCAAAAGCAAGAAATTGCTTACTTTGGAGTCTGATTGCTTCTTTCTGGCGGGCGGTTGCTTCATTAGGCCGGCTGATTGCTCGTTCGGCCTGATCATTGCTGACTTCGCAAGCCGGCAACTTTACAAACGAGGTTCTTTATTTGATTGCTTACTATCAAGTCCTGATTGCTCCGAAAACGCAAGACATTGCTTACTATTCAGCCTCATTGCTCCTTACTGCGGAGCGATTGCTTAGTTCAGCCGGCTGATTGCTTCGTTTGGCTTGGTCATTGCTCACTTCGCAAGCAGGCAACTTTTCAAAACGAGTTTCATCGGTTGATTGCTTACTAACAAGTCCTGATTGCTCCGAAAACGCAAGACATTGCTTACTATTCAGCCTCGTTGCTTCTTTCTGCCGAGCGATTGCTCACTTCAGCCGGCTGGTTGCTTCGTTCGGCCGGGTCATTGCTCACTTCACATACCCGTCCGCCGAACACATCAAAAAGCCCCCCGGGATTGCTCCCCGGGGGCTTGCTGATTCATTAATTTGTCTCGATCAGGCCGTACTTGCCGTCTCTTCGTTTATAGACGATGTTCGTGCCGTCTGATTCGGCATCGGTGAAGATATAGAAGTTATGGCCTAGCATGTTCATCTGGAGGATGGCCTCTTCCTGGTCCATCGGCTTGAGGTCGAATTGTTTTGTGCGGACGACGTTGAACTCGTGATCATCCTGCGCCATGTCTTCGTCCTCACGCTCCCTCTCGACGGATTGAAGGAATGCTGCAACGCCTTCACGTTCGCGGAATTTGCGGTTCACCCTTGTTTTGTACTTGCGGATTTGGCGCTCGAGCTTGTCGACGATCAAGTCGACGGCCGCATACATGTCGTCGTGGCGCTCTTCCGCCCGCAAAGTCAGGTTTTTCATCGGGATGGTAATCTCCACTTTAGTCTGTCTGTCGTTATAGACTTTCAGGTTGACGTGCGCTGTCGCGTTCGCCCCTTCAGTGAAGTAGCGCTCGAGCTTGTTCACTTTCTTCTCGACGTATTCCCGAATAGCTGGTGTAACCTCAATGTTTTCCCCGCGGATGTTAAAGTCTAGCATATGAACTCCTCCTTTTATGATCCGTTGGTATATACTTCTCCATATTGCCTTTCAAATCCTTCTTCAAACAAAGAATTTTTTCAGAAAAAAGTCGAAATGTGGCGAAATGGCGTCACGGCTTCGTTTTCTTCTCTTTCCCCGACTTGATCCGGAGCTTCAGCTCGTCGACGATCAGCTTTGACGTCGCCGCGTCTTCCGCAAAATGAAACCCGTACGTGAAGTGGTCATCGGCCCGTTTCTTCCACTGGATCGTGCCGTCGAGCGTAATCGGCTGTTCATACAGCGTGAACGTCAGGTGCAGGTCCACATCACCCGGACCGCCCGGGATGTCGTATGCCGCTTCCAGTTTCGCGCCGCCCGAACTGATATCGAGCAGCCGGCACTTTCCGGGGCTTGACATGGCGGAACGGTCTGCGCCGACGAAGATTTTGAACTCCGCTTCAAGAGGCTCTGAAAACGTATGCCTGAAATATTCCGTCCGCTTGTATAACACGGTCAACACGCTCCATTCCATCGGTCCTGCTGACTTCATTATACCAAAGACGAACTAGTTTTGCAGTTCGGACCCTTCCACGAGTCCCCGCGTCCGCTCCACCGTACCTGCAAGCGTCCTCGTGATCTGCTCGTTGTCACTGACTGCCGCATGTACCGTCGCATTCACTTCCTCGACGGACGCGCTTGACTGCGCAAGCAGGTCGGCGAACGACCCTGTCATCCTGCCGATATCCGCCGTCTCTTCCGCCACCAGCTTCATTTTAGAATCAAACCTCTCGAACTGCTCATGGAACGCCCCCAGCGTCTCGTGCATGCCGTTGATCTTCCGTTCTGCCTCGACTGTGCGCCTGGACTGCTCCTGCAGCCTGCCCATGCTCTCCTCTAGATCATGCCGGGACTGGCTGTTTGTCTGATTCACGTCCGTCAAATTCGCATTGATCTCTTCCAGCGTCTCAGATGTAAGGGCGGCGAGCTTCCGGATTTCCTCTGCGACAACCGCAAACCCTTTCCCGTGGACCCCTGCGCGAGCCGCTTCAATAGAGGCATTCAGCGCCAGCAGGTTCGTCTGGTTCGTGATTGCCGCAATCGACTTCGCGAGTTCATTCGTCTTCTTGATATTTGCCGTCAGCGAATCAAAGGAACCATTCAGGCCTTCCAGCATCGAGCCAACCCCTTCCATGCCAGCCCGCACGCCTTGCACATCCTTGACGACCCCGCCTGAGTGGCTCTGCATCTGGGCGGAAGAGTGATTCATATCCCGGCTCTCTTCCTGCATCTCCAGCAATGCCGCCTTCGCCCGATCCGTTTTCTGTGCAATATCCGAGATCTGGCCGGATTCCCGCTCCACGGACGCTGCAATCACATCCATCACTTCAAGCAATTCATGCTGCGATTCCAGGTTCCTTTTTGCGGCCAGGCCGATCTCATGCAAGTCGCCGGCTACCTGTTCAACGCCGTCATTCAATTCACGACGCTTTTTCCTCTCCTCCTCCGCCCTGCGGTTCTGCTCCGCCGTGAACACGCCAACTTGCGCTTCCAGTTTCTTTGTCTGCCTGATCTGGATGAACAGCCCGGCGCCAAGCAGCAGGAAAACCAGCATCAGGCTCCCCTTGCTTTCCGCAATCTGCTCCTGGTACGGATACCGGGCGAGAAATGTAAGCAAGACTAGCAAAGACAGTGCAAATCCATATCCCATGATGGCGGCTGAAATATGCACGCTAGCCAGGCCAAGCATGAAAAAGGCGATGCCCGCCGTTGCGATCGACGGGTCCCCGATCCAGCCGTTAAAGATGGCGGCACCTGCCGTGAAGGCGAACACCGCCCACGGATATGCCACTTCCAGCGGTTTGGATTTCAGCGCAAGCAGATACAGAATCAGCGCACCCGTCACCGGAACTGCCATGCTGGCCGTCTTCAGACCGTCCTGGCCTGTCGCTAGATAAAAGAGCGTTCCAATCAGGCTGGAAGCCCCCAGCGTCAAAAATAAGATTGTATTCTTTTGAGCATAACGCTTCCGCTGCAGCACCTGCACATCTTCCATTGTTCTCCCTCTTTCCAGCTGCAACATTCTTTAGAGCAGCTACTTTTTCCTTATCTTGTATGTAAATCGTATCATTACTGAACAGTCATTCATATAGTCATTCCTTACCAATTAACGATGAGAAACACCTATCCGCCATTGATCGTCAGACTCCTCTTGCAGCCTATCCAATTGAATGCTATGGTAGTAGACGAATTGAACTCCATACATAATTGACCATTAGGGGAATCCTTTACAAGGACTGAGAGAAGAGTGCGGCTCTGATACCCTTATCACCTGAACAGGTCTGTACCTGCGGAGGGAAGTGGCTTTTTTCAGGCGCTTTTTATACAGATCCGCCGACCACTTCGCTTCTTTTAGCAAGTGGTCTTTTTTGTATGTTTAAGGAGGGGTGTTATGGAGCTGATCGGCGTGACGAACGACCGTCTGCCCGCCCATAGGTTGGCTGAGGTGCTATCCGAAGCGGGCCCCTATTTGGACAGGGTCATTTTGCGGGAGAAATCAAAGACGGACCGCGAGCTGGCGGGGTTGATTGAAACACTTCTGGACAACCAGGTTCCTAAAGACAAGCTGATTGTCCACGGCCGGGCCGATATTGCGAAAATCTTCAAGATGCCGCGCGTCCAGATGCCTGGGCACGGTATTCCGCTGCCGCTTGCCGCGGAGCATTTTCCCGGCATCCGGTTCGGCGCTTCCGTCCATTCTACCGAGGAGGCGGAGCAGGCGCAGGCCGGCGGGGCGGACTGGCTCCTGTACGGCCATCTGTACAAAACGCGGTCGAAAGAGGGCCTTGCGGGGAGAGGGACGGATGAATTGGCGGAGCTCATAAAGGCCGTCAGCATTCCGGTGTACGCGATCGGCGGAATCCAGCCGGGCCATGTGAAACACCTTCAGGAAATCGGGGTGGCGGGCATCGCGGTCATGTCATCGATTTTCGGTGCCCCCGATCCAGTCCGCTCCGCCCTTTCTTATCGACATCAATGGGAGGGAAGCGAGGAATGAAAACGATCACATTGAACGGATTGCCGCGCGAACTGCCGGCCGACGTGGGGACTATCCACGAACTGCTGGATCATCTAGCGATTTCGGACCGCATCATGGTCATCGAGCAAAACCGGGAGATCCTGGATAAAAGCAAGTATGATGCGCCAATCAAAGACCGTGACCAAATTGAAATCATCCATTTTGTAGGAGGCGGATAAGATGCTAACAATAGCCGATAAGACATTCACATCAAGATTATTGCTCGGAACAGGGAAATACCCTTCATTTGAAACCCAAAAAGAGGCGGTCCGCGTTTCAGAAGCCGAAATCCTGACATTCGCGGTCCGGAGAATGAACATCTTCGAACCGTCGCAGCCGAATTTCCTCGAGCAGCTCGATCTGTCGAAATACACATTGCTTCCGAACACAGCAGGCGCCAAAACGGCGAAAGAGGCCGTGCGAATCGCGAAACTCGCGAAAGCGTCAGGACTTTGCGATATGGTGAAAGTGGAAATCATCGGGTGCGACCGTTCGCTGCTGCCCGATCCGGTGGAGACGCTCCGCGCGAGTGAAATGCTGCTGGAAGAAGGCTTCATCGTCCTGCCGTACACGTCGGACGACGTCGTGCTCGCAAGAAGACTTGAGGAACTCGGCGTCCATGCGATCATGCCGGGTGCTTCCCCGATCGGTTCAGGCCGCGGCATCTTGAATTCGCTCAACCTGTCCTTTATCATCGAGCAGTCAAACGTCCCTGTCATCATCGACGCGGGCATCGGCTCGCCGAAAGACGCGGCGCATGCGATGGAGCTCGGCGCGGACGGCGTATTGCTGAACACCGCCGTTTCGGCAGCGGAAGATCCTGTCAAAATGGCGCACGCAATGAAACTGGCAATCGAAGCAGGCCGTCTTGGATATGAAGCGGGGCGGATGCCGGAGCGCGATTACGCTGTCGCCAGCAGTCCGATGGAAGGGTTGATCCCGAATTGAACAGCCGCTATTCGCGGCAGGAATTGTTCCAGCCGATCGGGAAAGCGGGCCAGGAGAAACTCCGGGAGCTGCGCGTCTTCGTCATGGGGGCGGGAGCGCTCGGTTCAGCGAGTTCCGAAATGCTCGTCCGGGCGGGCGCCGGGAAACTGACCATCGTCGACCGGGACATCATCGACTGGACCAACTTGCACCGGCAGCAGCTGTACACGGAGCAGGACGTCATCGACCAGCTGCCGAAAGCCGTTGCCGCAGAAAGGCACTTGCGGGCGATCAACCGGGACACTGACGTGACAGGCATCGTGGCGGATGTCACGGCGGAAAACATCCTTGACCTCCTGGAAGGCCATGACGTGATCGTCGACGGGACGGACAATATGGAGATCCGGCTGCTGTTGAACGACGCGGCGATCCAGCGCGGCCTTCCTTATTTTATGGGCGCTTGTGTCGGAAGCTACGGGCTCACCTACCCGTTCGGCATAAGAGACGGACAGCCCTGCCTCCATTGCCTGATTGACACATTGCCGTCCCATATGATGACGTGCGACAGCGCAGGCGTCATCAGCCCGATCGTCGTCACCGTCGCTGCCCGGCAAGTGGCGGATGTGCTGAAATACGCGGCGGGCGAAAGTTTTGAGCCACGGCTTGAGAGCAGCGATCTATGGAATGGCGAGCGTTCTTCAATCTATGTGGACGCGCTCCGGAAACCGGATTGCCCTAGCTGCTCGGCGGACCCTGTCTATCCGTTTCTAAATGAAGGAACGGTAACACGCACCGCGGTGCTTTGCGGCCGGGATACCGTGCAACTCACCTATCCGAAAAGCCGGCAGTTTGACTTGAACAAGGTAGCCGCCAGCATCCGCCCGGTCGTCCAAGGATTGAAAGTGAACAGCCACCTGGCCGCATTCGAATTCCAAAACAGCCGCATCGTCCTGTTCAAAGACGGCCGCGTGCTCGTGCACGGGATGAAAGACACAGGGAAAGCGCGCAACCTGATGGCGACATTGCTCGGATAAATACAAACAGCGGCGGAGAATCAGATGGATTCCCGCCGCTCTTCGTCATTGCTTCGTATCATAGAACATGCCGTCCCGGCCGACTTTGGCGTACGGATTGACATAGCTCTTCATATTTTCCTTCTTCGACTGCGCCGCGGTGATATCCGAGCGGATCGCCTTCGTGAAATCGGTCAGCGCCGCAAGCACGCGCTGCTCCAGCCCGACGAGCTCCTTGCCGAGCGCTTCCTCTTCCGGCGTGAACGGGGGCTGGATGTCCTGCTGCAGGCGGTCCCGCTCATCAAGAAGCCGGTCGACATCTTCGATCACCGCATCCCGGCGGTCATCTGACACGTCTTGCGCAAGCTTGAGCAGCTCCAGTGAAATCCCGCGCCACTGCTCCATCGCAGGGCGGATCATACTTCATCCATGCCGGCGTACTGCTTCGTCCGGTTGATCTGGATCACTTGCTTCCACGTGTCGCGGAACTCCGTGACGATCGTAGCCGCCTCATCGTAGTACGCCATGTTGTTCTGGATATTCGCCTCGAGCAGGCGGTTGTTCACGAACTCATAGAGCACCATCATGTTCTCAGCGACCGGCACCGACGTATCAAGCGTCACCATCAGCTCCGACATGATCGCCTGCGCCTTCTGCGTCGCCGTATTCTTCTCCTCGATCGAGCCTGACTCGAGCGCCTTCTTCGCCTGCTGAATGAACTTCAGGCAACCGTTGTACAGCATAAGCGTCAATTCGCCGGGCGTCGATGTGTTCACCGAGTTGTTCTGGTACGTTGCGTACGGATTGTTAATTGCCATTATTGCTTGTCTCCTTCTAAAGGGAATTCCATGGATTTAAAGGAATCAATTACGCGCCGCCAAATGCATTCATCAAGCTTGCTGACTGTGCATTTGCCCGCTGGATCGCACGTTCCATTGCCGTGAACTGCTTCCAGTAGCGGTCTTCTGTCATCTTCAGGCGTTCTTCAAAACGCTCGATTTGTTTATTGATTGTTTTCATTGTACGGCCGAGTGCGAACGTATCGCTGACTGCACCGCTCGTACCGGCTTTTTCGGTAAGAACTTTCCTCGTGTCGTCCATAGCCTTCTTGAACTGTTGAGCAATGCCGCCTTTATCCGTTTCAGTCGATGACTTGGAGAACAGCTCAGCTACCCGGTTAGGATTTTCCGTAATGGCTTCGCGAAGCTTATCCTCATTGATTTGAAGCTTCCCATTCTCTTTGAAATCCTTAATCTGTTCAATTCCGATATCTTTCAAGCTAATAGACGTGCCATCAGAAAGTTTCACCTGTTCGCTTACCGCCTGACGCAGAGTGGTCAAAAGGTTTGAGATAGAAGGATCATTGCGCAGGGTACCACTCTTTGCCTTTTCCTCCCATAGTTCAATCTCTTTCTCTTTCATGTCCTTCTTTTGTTCATCAGAGAGCGGCTGGTAGCTTCGATATTTCGGTTCCCTAATTTTCGCATTCAGCTCATCAATCATTTTATTATAATCATCCACAAACTTAACAACTGTTTCGACGATTTTGTCGGTGTCAGGAGCAGAGCTGAAAGTGACTGGTCCTGTTGTGACTTGTTTAAGGTTCACTTCAAAACCGTTTATCGTAAATGTATTGGAACTGCGCTCAGTAGTCAACCCATTAAATGTAAATTCAGCATTTACCCCTGCAGTGTGTTCAGCAGTTGTCAGTTTCAGCTGGGCAGCGGCATCTCCGATTTGATCTTTTATTATTATTTCACCATTCGTTTTGCCGCTTCCACTGTCTTTAGCCGTCATCGCAATCTTTCCTGTAAATGAATCGTAAAATGCGGTAACGCCTGCATTTGATTTATTGATTTTCGACAGAACAGAACCGATTGTGTCTGCCGTTGTGACGGATATCTCAGTTTCCTCGCCATTTGGAGCTTGAATTGTAAACTTTCCATCAGCACTTAAGCCAAGAGATTCCTTATCTACATCTGCCGGAGAGAGATTTTTTTTCAATTCGCCACTTCGTAGTGACGCTTGAGTAGCAAGACGGCCTATTTCAATCGTTCCCGAAAACTCATTAGAGCCCCCAAGCCCTTTGATATTAACCGCATCGGGATTTGATATACTGACAGACTTTTTCATAAAAGTCCCTTGGCGTCCAACTGTGTCCGCTATGTTATTCGCAGAGTCCCACAGTTTGCGGTTAATACTGCGGTAATCATCCAACTGCCACTGTAAGTACTGTTTCTTCTGTGTAATCTTATCGAGCGGGATGCGCTCCGCTTTCATCATATCTTTGATGATTTGCTCGGTGTCCATCCCGGTCGCGAGTCCGCTGATTCGCATGTATGTAGCCTCCTTAGATCTTTCGGTCGATGAGCAGTCCGACAAATTCCTTCATGGCTGCATGGATGTCCATGAGCTTTTTGGAAGGGATTTCGCGGACGACTTCGTCTGTTTGTGAGTCGACGATCGTTACGTAGTATTCGTTCAGTTCGTCATGCAGTCTGAAACGGAGCTGTGTGCCTGCGCCCTCCAGGAAATTGTTCATGCTGCCAATCATCTGTCTCGCTTTCTCCAGCGGCAATGCCCGTTCCTCTTCGCCGCGGTTTTCCGTGTTGCTGATCGCCTGCACGCTGGCAACTGCCATCTCCGCTTCCTGCACGCCCGCTTCCCCTTTTGACGCGACCGGCTGCGGCAAAGTTCCCCCAATTCGACCTACCATACTCCCAATCCTCCCTGGCAATGATCTTCGTTATTCCTAGTATCGGCAAATGCCTTATGAAGTTAAGGGGATAACCAAAAATAATGGAAGGCGAAAAGCCTTCCATTACACGGAGCATGCTTCTATGAATGCTTTAAAGATGGCTTGGGCCGTCCTGTCCCCGGCGCCAGCCAGTTCTTCGGGATGCCACTGGACACCGACTGCGAATCGATGTTCCGCACTTTCAATCGCTTCGACAATGCCGTCCGGCGCTTTCGCCGATACATCAAACGGCTCGCCGACCATTTTCACCGCCTGGTGGTGGAATGAATTGACACGGATCTCGCCCGCTCCGCCCCATTTCTCCAGCCTGCTCCCCGGCCGTATTTTCACGGTATGCGTCGCATGGCTCCTCGGCGCTTTCTGCTTATGCTGGATGAGTTTTCCGCCATATTCGCTCTCGAGGTCCTGGTAAAGGGAGCCGCCGAGCAGGACATTGAGCACCTGCATCCCCCGGCAGATGCCGAGCACCGGCTTGTCTTGAGCCAGCATCTCCTTCGCAACTGCGTTTTCCAGCGAATCCCGCTCTGGCGCGACAGCTCCGAGGTGCAATGACGGTTCCTCCCCGAAAAGCGCCGGATCGATGTCCCCGCCACCCGGCAGCAGCAGGCCGTCGAGCTTCTCAACCACACGCTCCGCGTCCGCCTCCACTCCCGCGGGAATCAAAAACGGCATTCCGCCTGCCTGCCAAATTGCATCCACATACGCTTGGTTCAACATCACTTTGCCCAATCCACCATCTCTATCAGTTGTAATTCCAATAATTGGTCTCATTTAACAACACTCCTTCTATAAAATGTTTTCAAATACTATTCACTTCCCCTTTTCCTAGCCGAATAAATAAATAGATAACTTACTATAGAAAGGGGAACTCTTTATGTTGCGTTCCATCCGGATGAAAATCACCTTGCCCGTCGTCCTCCTCTTTCTTCTTGGCATTGCGCTCATGATCTTCATGACGAATGATCAGGCGAAAAAGAGATCGTACGCAAATGCAATGGACTCCAGTGAAGCGATAGTAACTGAAATGAGTCACGGGACTGAATACTTTTTACAGCAATACGGCAAAGGGATCGACTTTTTGGCAACATCCACTACAGTGAATCAATTTTCCGGTCTGCGTTCCTCACCTGTCACTGAAACGGATCTGGAGGAACAGTTCACCGATTTCCTTGCGGTATATGAAGACGCCACTTCAGTGTATTATTCACTGCCGTCCAAATATACGTTCATCCACCCCTACGTGGACCTCTCCGGTTTCGATCCGACGGTGCGTCCCTGGTACGAAAAGGCAGCAGCAGCGCCGGATGCCGTGCAATGGTCGGAGCCATACATCGATGAAGCGACTGGCGAGTTCGTCATCACCGCTTCCAAAGCGATCTTGGCAAATGGGCAGCTCCAAGGAGTCGTCGGCCTCGATATCGCCCTGTCAAGCATGACGGAGCAGCTCTCTGCAGGACAAGTGGGCTACGGCGGCTATCCGATCATGCTAGACGAGAACGGCATCGCCATTTCGCATCCTACGAGATCCGGCGAGAGCTTGAACGATCTTCCATTTATCAAAGCGATGTATAGCGACGAAAAAGGCTCAGTCCAATTCAAGGATGAAGACGGCATATCGAAAGTCGTCAACTACACGACCCTTCCCGGTGCAGGCTGGAAAATGGGGGCTGTGTATGAAGTCGATGCACTATATGCGATGGCCCATGAACTCCGGAATTCATTATTCATCATCGCACTGATCACGCTAGCCATCATCGTCGCCGGCCTGTATGTGTCGATCACGAAAACGACAAAGCCCATCGCTTCGCTGCGCGGGCTGATGGATATCGTCGCGCAAGGCGATCTGACCGTCCGTTCCGAGATCAAGTCGAAAGATGAAATCGGTGAGTTGAGCAACTACTTCAACCGGATGACGGAAGAGATGAACGCCATCATTTCTGTCGTCCGCTCTTCAGCAGACCATGTCCGGTCGAATTCCGAGAACCTGAGCGCGGTCGCAGAGGAAACCAGTGCGTCAAGCGCGGAGGTGGCGAATGCGGTGGCGGAAATCGCAGGCGGCGCTTCGAAGTCAGCGGAAGATTCCGAGTCGGCTGCAGACCGGGCAAGCGACCTCGGCAGACAGATCAACGAAGTGACCGGCAAAGCGGAAACAATGTCGGACATCGCAAGGCAGACCGTCGAGATGAACAATAGCGGACAGAAACAGATGGGTGAATTGAAGGGCTCCTTTGATTCATCCGCAGAAAACTTACGGTCCACCATTGAAGTGATCACGGATCTTGGCGAAAAGATCCAGGCGATCCGCGGCGTCATGGACACGATCACTGACATTTCCGCGCAGACGAACCTCCTTGCGCTGAACGCCAGCATCGAGGCGGCGCGCGCCGGCGAGCATGGCAAAGGATTCGCTGTTGTCGCAGAGGAAGTCCGCAAGCTGGCCGAAGAGTCGCGGCAGGCAACCGAAGATGTCCGCAAGACGGTGACAGAACTCGAAGAAGGCTCAAGCAGCGTTTCCATGAAGATGAAAGAAACGATCGAGACATTCAGGGAACAAGGGCAGATTGTCAATGAGACGGAGACCGCGTTCCGTGAGCTGACCTCGCTGATGCAGTCCATGCAGCATTCCATTGATGCGGTGACGCAGGAAATTGACCGTGCCGCATCCCAAAAGGACGAAGTCGCCTCCACGATCCAGACGATGGCAGCAACCGCCGAAGAAACAGCTGCGGCCTGCGAGGAAGTGAGCGCGTCGACGGACGAGCAGCTCCGCGCTATCCAGTCCGTGACGGAAGCGGCCGTCAAGCTTACCGAATTGAGTGAAGAACTGAATACAGCAATCGAGCGCTTTACAGTGTGACTTGCCAGGCATCGGGAATCCCCCGGTGCCTTTTTCCTATCATCCCCCTTCCAACATTTCTCACTCGTCCGTTATATTAAAATAACAATTATCCTAAAGTTCTCCTTCTAACATTACCTTGCAAACGCTTTCACATGAACGGCTGTTCAGTACCAAGTAAAATTTCATCAAGCATGCTATTCACTTTTAAGATTTTCAGCCGAATAATAATATATGACATAAATATAAGAAATCTAGAAGGGATTGATATCCTTGTTTACCTCGATCCGCACAAAAATAACCGGCACGGTCGTGCTGCTGTTCATCATCGGCATCTCATTGATGGTATATATGATCAATGACCAGACAAAAAAGCAGTCCTACGAGGACATTATGGAGACGACCGCGGGCACTGTAAGCGAGATGAGCTACGGCACGAAATACTTCATGGACAAGTATGGGACGGGCGTCCGTCTCATCGCTTCCTCGGATCTGATCACATCATTCCGGGAGCCGGCTACCGGAAATTCGATTCCGGCGGACGTCAAGACGCAATTTCAGGAGTTCCTCTCAATTTATCCGGATGTCTCCGCCATCTATTATTCAACCCCGTCCAAATACTCGGCGCTCGTTCCTGAGAAAGAGCTGACGGGCTACGATCCGACAACGAGGCCATGGTATCAGGACGCAGTTGAGGCCAACGGCGAACTGAACTGGACAGAACCCTACCAGGACTTCACTACGGGCGAATACGTCATCACCGCCTCTCAGGCAATCATGAAGAATGGCAAACTGGCCGGCGTCCTCGCAGCCGACATCAACCTCGCCCAATTGACAAAAGAGATGGCGGACAGCGCTGTCGGCTACGAAGGGTATACGATCATGCTGGACGAAAACGGGACGGCCCTTGTGCATCCTGAAAGAGCCGGCGAAAACCTTGGAGATATGCCATATTTCAAGGAAATGTATTCGAATGAAAGCGGTACGGCCCGTTTCACCGATGAAAATGGCCACAAGAAAGTCATTGCCTACAACACAATACCCGGCTACGGCTGGAAAATGGGCGCCGTCTATGAAACGGACAACCTGTACGGCCTAGCGGATCATCTTCAGCTAACGATGCTCGTCATCTCGCTCATCGTTCTTGTGATCATTGTGGCGGCACTATTTGTAACAGTTGGCCGGATGACAAAACCTGTCGGCGTACTGCAGAAGCTGATGGACCGGGTCTCTCAAGGGGATCTGACCGTCCGTTCCGAAGTCAAATCGAAAGATGAATTCGGTGCATTGTCGAAGAACTTTAACCACATGATCGACAATATGAATTCCATCATCACGGTCGTTCAGGCTTCTGCAGACCAGGTGCGCGAGAACTCCGAAAACCTAAGTGCGGTCGCGGAAGAGACGAATGCCGCAAGCACGGAAGTCGCAAGCGCCGTCGCGGAAATTGCCGGAGGCGCCGCGAAATCGGCGGAAGACTCGGAAACGGTGGCGGAGAATGCGGATGAGTTAGGCCGGCAGATCAATGATATCAATGAAAAAGCTGCACAAATGGCTGAAATGACGCAACAGACCGTCTCGATGAATGAAAACGGCCAAGTCCAGATGAACAGCCTGAAACAGTCATTTGACACAACGGGCGATCAAATGCGCGCAATGATCGGTGTGATTTCCGACCTTGGCGAGAAAGTGCAGGCAATCGGCGGTGTCATGGACACAATCACAGGGATCTCTTCGCAGACCAACCTGCTGGCGCTGAATGCCAGCATCGAAGCGGCACGCGCAGGCGAGCATGGAAAAGGGTTCGCAGTCGTCGCCGAGGAAGTCCGGAAACTGGCGGAGCAGTCCGTCCGGGCGACCGAAGAAGTCCGCAAGACCGTGACGGAACTGGAGACCGGATCAAACGGAGTGTCGCGTCAGATGGAAGAGACCGTCAGCACATTCCGCGAGCAGGGCACAATCGTCGAAGCGACCGAAGCGACCTTCCAGGAGCTTTCCAACTTGATGGCATCCATGCAGGCCTCCATCCTTTCCGTGACAGAGGGCATCAGCCAAGCCACTTCCCAAAAAGACGGCGTGGCGTCCACGATCCAGACGATGGCTGCTACGTCAGAAGAGACGGCGGCCGCCTGCGAGGAAGTGAGCGCGTCAACCGACGAGCAGCTCCGCGCCATCCAGTCGGTGACGGATGCGGCTGTCAAGCTTACGGAATTGAGCGAAGAACTGAATACAGCGATTGAGCGTTTCCACGTATAACCAACTTAGCACCAGCGACAATCCGTCCTGGTGCTTTTTTATGTGAATGAAGGAAAAAGAGGAAAAAATAAGAACAATAGTTTATTTATACACCCCTAAATATCTTGTCATTATATCCGAAAAATATTTAGTACAGCTAACTGAGTAATTTATCTGCATCACGCATGACATGCATTTCGAAGGGAGACCCATATGTTCAAATCCATCAAGACCAAAATTATCGTCACTGTCATCCTGCTCTTCATCATCAGCGTGTGGACGATCACGACATACACGAACCTGAAGATTAAAGACGGCACGCAGGAGAGCCTCATTCAGCAGAGCGAGGCGCTCGTCACCGAAACGGGCGCGCATATCGACCGCTTCCTCGATTCGTACGAGAAAGGGCTGACGCAGCTGTCCGAAGCGACGTGGCTTCAGGAATATCAGGCAGGAGACAAGCAAAATCCATCCATCTTGAACGATGAATTCAAGTCATTCCTGAACATCCATTCAGATGCGTCCCTCCTGTATCTCGCCTTGCCGACGAAGGAGATGCTGACGTCGCCAGTGGTCGAGCTCGACAGCGATTATGATCCGACAAGCTTTGACTGGTATAAGGAAGCAGCGGCTGAACCGGGGGCCGTCCACTGGTCGGACCCGCATATCGACCGTCTTTCCGGCGACTATGAAGTGAGCCTGATGAAAGCCGTTCAAAAAGACGGCCAGCTCGTCGGCGTGCTCGGCCTGGATATTAAAATGAATGAACTCAGCAAAACATTGACGGGAACCGATCTCGGGTTCAACGGCTATCCGGTGCTGTTCGACAGCCTTGGCGTCGCGATGGTGCACCCTTCCCTCGTCGGCGAAAACCTCATGGACCTGCCGTATATCGCGAAGATGTACAAGGACAAAGAGAGCGGCTCGATCTTTTACACACATGACGGAAACGACCGGGTGAATGTGTATACAACCATCCCCCGCGTCGGCTGGAAGATTTCAGCAATCTATAATCTTAAAGATGTCAATCAATTAGCGAACGGCATCCTCGTTTCCATGAACGTGCTGGGGTTCATCTGCATCATCCTCTTCTCGGTCATCCTGTACTTGCTGACGAGCCGGCTGCTCCGCCCTGTCGGCGTGTTGAAGGGGCATATGCAGGCGGTCGCAGGCGGTGATCTGACAGTCCGTTCCGAGATCCGCACAAAAGATGAACTCGGCGACTTGAGCAATGATTTCAATACGATGGTTGAAAACACGAACAGCATCATCCGGGTTGTCAATGACACGGCGCAGAATGTCCTCGCAAGCTCCGAGAACATGAGCGCTGTCGCTGAAGAGACATCCGCTTCAAGCGCCGAAGTGTCCAAAGCGGTCAGTGAAATCGCTGGGGGCGCTGCCCACTCTGCGGAATCCGGCGAAACGGCGGCTGCCCAGTCCGAGCAGCTCGGCTGGCAGATCAACGACATTGCCGGCAAAGCGGATACGATGTCGACGATCGCCCTGGAAGCGGACGGCATGAACAAGGAAGGTCAGCAGCAGATGGGCAAGCTGAAGGGCGCCTTCAGCAGCTGGGAAGATCAGATGGCTGCGATGGCAGAAGTGATTGCAGCTCTTGACGTGAAAGTCGAGGCGATCAGCGGCGTCATGGAGACGATCACGGATATCTCCACGCAGACCAACCTGCTTTCATTGAACGCAAGCATTGAAGCGGCGCGTGCCGGCGAACACGGCAAAGGGTTTGCGGTCGTTGCATCCGAAGTCCGCAAGCTCGCCGAACAATCGGCACGCGCGACAGAGGAAGTGAAAGCCGCAATGGTGGAGCTTCAGCATGAATCAAGGCTCGTCTCGACCCAGATGTCCGAGACGAAAGAGACGTTCCATGAGCAGAGCATCGTCGTGCATGACACTGAAACGACGTTCGGCAAACTGTCTTCCCTCATGGCGTCCATGCGCGAGTCGATCGAAGCGGTCCACGCCGGAATCGGAAACATCTCGTCCCATAAAGACGAAGTATCAGGCACGATCCAAGGCATGGCAGCCGCAGCCCAGGAAGCGGCGGCCGCTTGCGAGGAAGTGAGCGCATCGACGGACGAGCAGCTCCGCGCCATCCAGTCGGTGACCGATGCAGCGGTGACGCTGACGGAGCTGAGCGAGGAACTGAGCAAAGCGATCGAACGGTTTACTGTGTAATAGAGAAAAATCCCGCATCGGCAGCAGCCGGGCGGGATTTTTTCATTTCGCTTTCTTAAGGCGTTTGATCTCGACTCTCGCTTCGATAATATCATCCGTCAATAGCTCTAGCTTATCATCGAACCGGGAGACCTTCTCGTCAAGCCGGTTGTAGTTCTCTTTCAGCTCGGCGACGTCCTGTTTCAAAACCGTGATATCCGCCCGCATCTCACTCATCTGGCCGGACAGCTCCATGATTGCCTGCAGGATCATTTCATTGCTCACGTTCTCTTGCAACCGTCGTCACCCTCCTTTCCGGGCTCGCCGCTTAATAAGCGACTGCTTTTTTCAATACTTTCATATCCAAAGCGAACTCGTCCATCCGCTGTTCCATTTTCTCAAAAGGGATTGTCAGGTCCTTGTGTTGCGCCAGCCGGCCTCGGATTTCGCTAATTACTTCCGTATTCGAAGCGACCTGCTTCGTAATGCCGTCCACTTTCTCTTCAAGCTTGTCAAAGCGGGTGTTCACTTCTGTCCTGAAAGAGCTGAATTCAACTTCCAATTTATCAAAGCGGCCTTCCAGCGCATCAAAGCGATCTTCCAGCTTATCAAACCGGCCCTCCAGCTTATCAAACCGGCCCTCCAGTTTGTCCAAACGTTCTATAACAGGTTCCAAGGCAGTATGAATGACCGACTCCAGCATCTCTTTCAATTCATTGTTCAATGAATGATCCTCCCTCTCCCTTTTCCGTATCTCCATTTTAACACGAAAAGAATACTTTCGCTTCATGTAAAACGGAAACATACGTTCTTATTACTATAATAGAAGGGGAGGAATAGTCAACAGCGATCACCAGACCGAGATCGTTCCGTCCGTCCTGCACTCCGTCCCTCCGGCGAGCACCCCTGTTTCCGGGTTGCGCCAGATGATCTGGCCGCGCCCGAACGAGCCGTTATCAAGCGTCGGGACAATTTCATGGCCGAGCCGCACGAGCGCCTGCGCCAGGTGGTTCGGGAAATTCGGTTCTACATGCACGCGGTTGCCTTCCACCCACTGCCAGCGCGGCGCGTCTAACGTCGCCTGCGGGTTCAGTCCATAATCGATCGTATTGACGACGACCTGGAAATGCCCTTGCGGCTGCATGAAACCGCCCATGATCCCGAACGGCCCGATCGCTTCCCCGTCCTTCGACAAAAAGCCCGGGATGATCGTATTATACGAACGCTTGCCTGGTCTCAGCACATTCGGATGGCTAGGATCCAGCGAGAAATCGACGCCGCGGTTCTGCAGCGCAATCCCTGTTCCCGGCACGACGACGCCTGAGCCGAAGCCCATGTAATTCGACTGGATGAACGACACCATATTGCCCTCTTCGTCCGCTGTCGCGAGATACACCGTCCCGCCTTTCGGCAGCTCATAGGGCTCCGGCAGCGCCGCCCGTTCCCCGACGAGCGCCGCCCGTTTCTCCGCATAGTCCTTCGATAATAAATGCTCCGTCTCAACCGGCATGTCCGCCTCTTCCGTGATGAACGCCTTCCCGTCGATGAATGCGAGCTTCATCGCCTCGATCTGCTCATGCAGCGTCTTCACCGTATTCGGGACGGCGGGGCTTAATTCCTTATAGATATTCAGCGCCATAAGCGTGATCATCCCCTGCCCGCTCGGCGGAATTTCCCAGACGTCATACCCCTTGTAATCCGTCGAAATCGGCTTCACCCACTCGACGTTGTACGTCTCGAGATCCGACTTCGCCAAGTATCCGCCGTTCATCTCGACATGGGCAGCGATTTTGTCCGCAAGCTCTCCTGTGTAGAATGATTCGCCGCCTGTCTCGCCGATCGAGCGCAGCGTCCGCGCGTGTCCCGGCGATTTCCACATCTCCCCGGTCTCAGGCGGTCTGCCGTCCGGGGCGAACGTCCGGAACCATTCATCGAAATCCGAGGACTCCTGCGCCTTGAATTTATTGTAGGCGATCCGCCAGTACTTTCCGAGGATCGGCGTCAGCGGGAATCCCTCTTCCGCGTAGCGGATGGCTGGGGCGAGCGACTCGATGAGCGGCAATTTGCCGAACCGTTTCGCAAGCTCCGCCCATGCTTTCGGCACCCCAGGCACCGTGATCGGCGTGAAGCCGTATGTCGGGATCTTTTCGTGCCCCGCTTCCTTCATGGCTTCCAGCGTCATCTTTTCAGGCGCAGGCCCTGCAGCATTCAGCCCATGCAGCTCATTGTTCACCCAGACAAGCGCGAACGCATCTCCACCGATGCCGTTCGACGTCGGCTCGACAACCGTCAAGGCGGCCGCCACCCCGATCGCCGCGTCAATCGCATTGCCGCCCTTCTGCATGATTTCGATGCCAGCCTGTGCAGCTAGCGGCTGTGATGTCGCGACCATCCCTTTGCGCGCAAAAGCGGCATGCCGGACAGTCGGATACGGGTTGTATAAATAATCCACTTGCAGTTCCCCCAGTCGGTTATGTAATGTTTTGATTATTTTAAGTATAATGGATTCCAAGGTTGTTGGATAGAGGTATTTCGGCTTACGAAACAAAAGAAAAAGCATCCGGCGATGTGCTACCGAATGCATGGCGATTTGCTTGTCCTATTTCAATTTCAAGTTCCCGGTCTCTAGTAAAATCGTTTTATAATCCTCTTCGCTTAATGGGCAGTCGATTAAAGCAATCAGCTGCTCTTTCGGCAATTTCACTTGCTTGGCCATTTGGCCGAGCAAGTGATCATCATATTCTTTCGCTCCATGGCTCAAACGTGTGCGTATCGACGTTTTCTTACCATCCACATATAATACGTAAAAGCGATGATGGGACTGAATGAGTTGAAACCCCTTCTTTCCTAACGATGCTTCTATCTCTTTCACTTTTCTAGTGGTCACTGCATCTCCACCACGCTTTCCACGAACTGATGGAGGGTCTCCTTCAATTGAACAGCATCCAGTGTCAGTTCTGCCTCAGGACTATCCAAGTATTCATTGACCAAGAATTCGATCTCCTCATAAAGGGCATCCATTGTGTTACACAAACTGGGCTCACTGATATAGATGCCAAGAAGATCATGCTCAATATTCCAGTAATCTTCGGAATAATCCAGTTCAACGAAGAAATTCTCACACATTTTATAGTGCTTGCCATTTCGGATAAAATCCTCTATATGCAACTTGCCTGGTTCAGCTACCAGTATATCTTGAACTGATATAAGTTCCTTGATTGTCCCGTCCTGGTTCAGGAGAGCTTCCCCTTTAATGATGGCCTCTTTCCCAATTGCCTGGTATGCAGGACTGTCAAGGTCGGACGAAAAGCATTTTATGATTCTTGAGTTTTGATAAACACCAATATAGGAGTCGCCTAAGATTTTCATTTCAACAATTTTACCTACAACTTCACGTATCCCCTCAAGAGGTTTGCTCAGTAATCGACTTACTTCTGCTTTGCGTGAAACAGAAAGAGGAGCCGTATATCCGCGCGGCCCTTGAGCGAAGGAAATAGTATAGTCATCATTCGCTGGCAGCATTTCAATGACCGACTTCGTAAAGCGATCTCTCACTGCACGATCAGGCAATAGATCACTCATCCTTTTTCGATCTGCTGAACCGGCTGCTTCCCATGCATCATAAAAGAGGGAAAACGTGCCGGAATGACTGCTGCCCTGCGCGTCCGCCGGAAAGTCCAGCTCAGCAATAAACGATCCTTTCTCCGTATTGATCAGTTCAAGTGTATAAAGATCCTTTATTCTCTTAGGTACAGGCCCGCGTTGGCGCACCGAGGCATTCTCTGACTGCTCATACTCTCCGAGTGCATAGACGGCAGTTTGAACAGATTTGAGGACTCTCGACAGAATATCCACTGGAATTCGCCCGCCATCCAGATGTTGTCCTTCTAATTTGACCTTTAATTTGTCAGCCATCCAGCACACCCCCTCTCTGTCTGTTCCGTTCTCAATGTCTTATTATATGTAGTATATAGTGCAGCCAGATCTTTTGCTAATAAAGATCTTTCCCCATCCTTAATTTAGCCGGAAGCCGATCGCACATAGATACATTCACGCTATACTTACATAGGATTCCCTGCTAGAATTTCAGATAGGTTTACGACAGCAACCAGGAGGATGACAGATTGAAAGACTTAATGAGCCTATTTTATGTTTGGACAGCAATATGGAGAATCAGACACAAATCAAAAAACGTGAGAGCAAGCGCAACAGCCCTGTTATGCAGCAGCCTGCTGGCAGTTCTGGCCGGCTGTTCCATTCCAGCCGACATACAAGGGAAACCTGAAGTTTCCTCCATGCAGGAAGAACAGGACGGACAGACAAAAGAAGAAATACCTGCCGCCACTGAAGAACAGTCAAAACAGCCAGGCTCAGCTGCACCGTCTGCCGATAGCAAAAAATCAGCCGGAGCAGATAAACCGTCAAGCTCTCAGAAAGTCGAGACGTCCGGGACCACTGCGCAAGTCCCCGTTAAACTCGTGAAAACGATCGACGGCGACACGATCAAAGTGTTATACAACGGGCAGGAAGTGAACGTCCGCTACTTGCTCATCGACACGCCGGAGACGAACCACCCGCGCCTCGGCAAGCAGCCGTTCGGCGAAGAAGCCAAAGAGATGAACCGGCAGCTCGTCAACAGCGGCAAACTGACACTCGAATTCGACGTCGGGGAACGGTTCGACAAATATGACCGTCTCCTCGCCTATGTCTATGTCGACGGCAAAAGCGTCCAGAAATCGTTGCTCGCAGCCGGCCTCGCCCGCGTCGCGTATGTCTACCCCCCGAACACCCGGCACTTGACGCCGTTCGAGGAATCTCAGGCAGCGGCGAAAAAGAAAGGCATCGGCATCTGGTCGGTCGAGAACTATGCGACGGATTCAGGCTTTGACAGCAGCGCGGTTCCAGTGAAGAAACCAGCCGCTAAACCGCCTGCATCTTCGTCAGCGATCAAGCCAGCAGAAAGCACGAAAAAGCCGGTCGCGAACGCGAGCGGCACGGAATGGTTCCAGAACTGCACCGAGCTGCGCAAGAAATATCCGAGCGGCGTGCCCGAAGGCCATCCCGCATACCAGGCGAAGATGGACCGGGATAAGGATGGGTTTGCGTGTGAGCGGTAAACAGGCATAAGGAAAAGCGGATTGTCCGGGTAGAGGGCAATCCGCTTTTTCGTTTCTTATAGTGTTCGATAAAGAAGTTTCAACGATTTACAATCTGCCTTACACCTAGGTTCCTCAGTTGTAAAACACAGCCTTCTTCAGTTTCACAACCTCCGCCTGCGTATCCAGCAGCCCTTTCGTGAAGACGTCCATTTTCGCATCGATCGTTTCAAGACGCTCGTCCGTCTTCACCATCCACTCTTTAATTTCGGCTATATCCGCCTTCCACTCTTCCCTGTTCTCCTTCACTTGCGTAGACAATTCCAGAATCGCTTGCAGGATCACTTCCTGCGTGACTGGCTGGCCCATGCCGCACTCCTCCTTAATTTTATGTTATCTATGCAAATCATCAGTTGTCATATATCCTAATCGAGAAAGATTCAACTTCGTCTGTTCATTCTACCATAAAAACGGAAATAAGCGTAACGGATTGTGGAAATCTGTCAGGTGTTTCAGCCGTCGATAAAAATATTTTTCAACAAAATGTATCCTTTTTATCTGTAACTTTCTATATATCTAATAAGGGAGGAAATATAGCAAGCACCATAAAGATTTCATGAAAAACAGGCAAAACATCAAATGGAAAAGAAAAAACGAAGATCGAAAAACTGACACAGTCCCCAACAAAGCAATCATTGCTCCCAGCCCTTGGTAACGGGGCGTTTGCGTGACTCGCCTGTATCTTATTGGCAAAGAAACTTACAAAGCATCAACAGAGCGCTAACAGACGGATAACAACTACTAAAGAATGTAAGAAAGAAAAGAATGTAAGAAAAAGATCTTTTCCTGCGGAAGCAGCAAGTTCAAATTCCCGAGAAGAGGCCCCCTCTGCAACTTACCAGCTCCCATGTGCAACTTACCGGATGGGTGATTGTGGAACAGGGAACTGCGTGATACGATTCAAACAAGACGAACAGACAGAGGCGGTGACTACCATCCGACTGACGATCCAAGAGTCTCCGGCTGCCACGGAGACCGAAATCACCATCACATGCCCGGCAGTGGACGACCGGCTGCGCGGCATCATCCGGCAGATCGAGCAGATGATGATCTCCTTCACGGGCCAGAAAGACGGCGTCCACCATACGCTCGAAACGGAATCCGTCTACTACATCGAATCCGTGGATAATGCGACATTCCTGTACACGGAAGAGGACGTGTACGAAAGCCCCTTGAAGCTGTACGAATACGAAGAACAGCTGAAGCATACCCGTTTCCTGCGTATCAGCAAGCACTTGATTGTGAACACTGCCAAAATCGAAAGTGTCCGCGCGCTCATCAACGGCCGTTTCGAGGCCGTCCTGCAAAACGGCGAGAAGACCGTCGTGAACCGGCATTACGCCAAAGCGTTCAAGACATATTTCCTGGAATAAGGAGGATTCACATGAAAAAATATTTGATTTACATCAGCGCAGCGTGCTTCGCATTCACCTTCAGTTCCTTGTTCTATCTCCTGTTCCGCCAGCTCGGCATATTCCCGCCGCTTACGGAACGGATGAGCATCACCCTCTTCCTCGTGTCCGCGCTCATCACCTGTTTCATGTACCTGACGCACCTGCTGCCGTTTGAACAGCCGCTCGTCGTCCATTTCCTGGAAGTACTCTGCATCGTACTGGTGTTGACAGCCGGCGGAGCTTTTTTCGATATGTTCCCGCTTGACCTGTACCACTGGTCGACGGTCCTGCTGTCGGGGCTGCTCGCCTATGCATTTGTCATCGCGCTCATTTACCTGAACACGAAAGCCGATGAACGGAAAATCAATGAAGTCATTGCGAAGAAACGGAGTGGGGCTAGTGGTGAACAGCATTGAAGTAAGCGGACTGAAGAAATCGTTCGGAAAAGTGCGTGCCGTGGACGACATCAGTTTCCACGTGAAGAAAGGAAGCCTGTTTGCATTCCTCGGGACGAACGGCGCGGGAAAATCGACGACCATCTCGATTTTGCTGGCGCTGCTGGAAGCGGACGCCGGTACCGTGCTCATTAATGGCAAGGACGTGCGGAAACATGGGGAGGAGGCGCGCCGCGAGATCGGCGTCGTCTTTCAGGAAAGCCTGCTCGACCCGCTGCTGACCGTCCGGGAGAATCTGGCGGTTCGCGCCAGGCTGTACGGAATGGGGAAACAGGAGACGCGGGACGCCATCCGCCGCACCGCGGACAGCACCGGCATCACGGACATCCTTGCTCGCAAGTACGGAAAACTATCAGGCGGGCAGAAGCGGCGGACCGATATCGCGAGAGCCCTGCTCCATCAGCCGAAAATCTTGATCCTCGACGAACCGACGACCGGCCTCGACCCGGAAAGCCGGCAGAACCTCTGGAAGACGATCACGACGCTCCAGCAGGAGACCGGCCTGACTGTCTTCCTCACGACCCATTACATCGAAGAAGCCGACAACTCCGATTATGCCGTCATCCTCCGGGCCGGCAAGATCATCGCAAGCGGCACGCCGGACGACCTGAGGACGCAGCACTCCGCAGACCGCCTGCTGCTCTCGGCTGCGTCGCCCCGTGAACTGCGGGACCGCTTCATCCGCGACCAGCTTCCCTTCCAGGAAAAGAACGGCATCTTCACGATTGAACTGGCTACGACGCTTGCAGCCGTCCCTTTATTGAATCAATACGGCCCGCTCATCACCTCTTTCGAAGTGAAAAAGTCCAGTCTCGAAGACGTATTCCTGCGCGTGCAGGAAAGAAAGGAGGCCGCCCGCCATGCTGACACTTGCGAAGCGTAATATGATGCTGTATTTCCGCGACAAAGCGGCCGTCTTCTTTTCCCTGCTGTCCGTCGCGATCCTCATCGCCGTCTATGTATTTTTCCTCGGAGATCTGATTGCGGACGGATTGCCTGAATTTCCGGCAAAACAAGGGCTTCTGCTCACCTGGATCATCGCAGGCATCTTAGCCGTCGCAAGCGTCACAACGACGCTCGGCGCGTTCGGCATCATGGTCGAGGACCGGGCCCGCAAGACGGCGCTCGATTTCCAGGTCACTCCCCTCAAGAGATCCTCGCTGACAGCCGGCTACCTGCTCAGCTCGATCACAGTCGGAGTCATCATGTGCCTCGCCGCACTCCTCGCCGCCGTCCTGATGCTAAAGCTGTCGGGAGAATCGCTCCTAACGGCCAGCCAGCTGCTGAAGACGGCAGGCGTCATCGTGCTCTCCGTCCTGTCCGCAGGCTCCATGGTCATGCTGCTCGTCTCATTCTTCAAGACATCCAACGCGTTCGCCGCGGCAGGCACCCTGATCGGCACATCCATCGGCTTCCTCGCCGGCATCTACATCCCGATCGGCAACTTGCCCGGCTACCTGCAGACACTCATCCAGTACCTCCCCGTCTCGCACGCCGCCCTCCTGTTCCGCGAAGTGCTCATGGGCCCGTATATCACGGAAGCCTTCGCAGGAGCACCGGAAGGCATGGCCGAGGAGTTCAGGCAGAACATGGGCGTCGCTTTCGAAATTCACGGCCACGCCGTGACGCCGCTGCTCAGTGTTCTCTACTTGGCCGGGACAGCGGTTGCGTGTTTGTTGGTTGCGGTATGGGTGATGAAGAGACGGAGAGGCTGAATGTCGCGCTAGATCTTGGTGGCAAGAAACCACAGTAGAAAAGGATATAGCTTATGCAAAGAAGCCTTTCAGGCGCTTGATCGGCTTCTTGTTTCGCTTAATTCATCTTATAAGGCCGATTGTTTAACGACCAATCGCTGTCCTTGATTCCAAATCAAAGATACGGGATTTCACCACCTGGAACTCTTTCTTTACAAGATCCGATTCATCAATCCGGCGGGCGGCATGTTCATCAAAACTGCCCGCCAATCCCGTCAAGCGGTTCATCTACTCTGTCGAACCTGCCATGCATGTCCGTTTCGAATTTGTCACACTTTTCCACCTAGCTGGGCTACCTCCGATTTCACGCTAGCCATCTCTGACTTCAAACTGCCTACATCAGATTTCAAACTGCCTATATCAGATTTCATGCCACTCATCTCTACCTTCATACCACTCATGTCTGATTGCATGTTATTCATTTCTGACCGCATGTCATTCATCTCTGACCGCATCTCATTCATTCCTGAACGCATGTCATTCATCTCTGACCGCATGTCGTTCATTCCTGATTTCACGTCAGTCATTTCCGAAGTCATGCCACCCATGTCAGCCTTTATCCCCTGCACGTCAACCGTCAATCCTTCAAGCAATTGCAAAATCCGTTCTTCCACCTGGACAGCCTCCTTACTTGAATGTAGTACCTGTAGTATACCCGAATACCGGTAGGACGTCCAGCAAACATACGAACCTATGTTCTTAATCGCGATTAACTGTGTTGAAATCTCAGTAATACGTACCTACCCGTCAATCGTTGAATTTGCCGGACGCCTGATTGACCTGTATAGGAAATACACGCCAGCCACAAAACCGGCAAAAATGAGGATGAACTGCATGGCAAACGCATCCAACCCGAACACGACTTGTTTTATAAGCTGAACCGGATCGGCCAGCACATCCCAGCTGTTGAAACGCAGAAAACGGCCAATGTACACACCTACCCCCGTCAGCAGGGAGAGGAGGATCAATCCGGCTGAACAGATCAACACTGAGAACTTCCTCCGGCTCATCCGCTCTACGATAACGAGGGATTCCAGCCCTGCCACCAAAGCAAAAAAGAAGCCTGCTCCGATGATGAACATTTTAGCCCACAGCCGGCTATCATGGCTGTACACGACCCGTGACTCCCCCGAATACGGCGAAACGTCTGCCAGCCACAAGAACTTGTCATTTGTAATATGGATGAAATCCGTAATCACGTACACCGAGTTCGGGAAAAAGAGCAGCCAGCAAATCACCCAGAATCCGGTCCAGCCACCTCTGCTCCGCCCCATGGCCGCTTCCGCTTTCATGATGAATACCAATGGCAGCAAAGCTAACAACGTATTCCAAGGCAGCATGAAATAGAGGAAATTGGGCTCCTGAAAAAACATGACAAAGCAGACGCCCCAATAACCGAACATGAATAGCACTAACCCTTTATAGGTATCAATCAATTTCCTCATATGTGCCCCCTACTGAATTTGAAAACCTAACTTCCATCCTAGACTCGATTAATCTGACTTGTTTTGCAGGGAAAGGTTGCATCATGAACACATGCAGATGGAACTTGAGAATGCAGCATCGACGAGCTGCGGTTTGTGAAGATGTATAGGGATTGTGAATCAATCGGAGGAGCAGTTTTTGCCTAGGTTAGAGATAGAGGCGGTTGTTGATCAGGAGGTGATTGAGCCATAAGGTTAAGGTAGTCGTAGTTATTAAAAAGATATATTTACCAGATTAAATATGATGAGATTTGATCGAATGCATGTTTAAAAGCAAAATAAGAGCACTCAAATCGTGCTCTCACGTCTTACTTGTTAAATGGGTGTCGTTGCCTGACACTCAACCATTACCATCGAATTATTCTAAGGTGCATAGGAAGTGAGTGTTAACATACTGCACCTTAATATTCTGGCCAGTAGAAAGGTAACATGCCATCACTCTAACGAGAAGGACTAAATGCTGTCTTGATGAAAAAACCCAAATCCTATTCTATCATCTGTGTCTAAGCTAATACAGCGTGTTTCCCGAGCGTTTTCAACCTATCAACATCTACTTCATATCTTCCATCATAAATGCGAGCTATTTCCTCTACCGGCTCTTTCTCACCATGGTAAATCACGTAGAAATCGTCGTGTTTATACTGAACGACAAATATTTCATCAATCTCCTGGAACGTGTTTCGGTTGAATGACACAAAACCGCCGTTTTGCTGGGCAGTCGTCTTCACGCTAATCCGGGAGCCAGAGCTAATGACGTCAAATCCATGTTGATTCGTCTCCCTTGCCAGTTGTCCGCCGATTTGTATCGCACACAGCAATTCACCGATTCGTCCAATCAGATGGCGGAGTTCAGTCGGTTTGCAGCCTAGCAAGGATAGCTCATATCTCAAAATCCGCAAGTACTCCTCATACAACTGTTGGATTTGCTGCCCACTGATTCGTTCACTGCCGTCTTTGTCATATAGCACCTTGTCGCCGTTTATCCACTCCCCAACAGCCTCTTCCTCATGTGTCTCGCGGCTTTTTTGGTAAATCACACCCGTATAAGAAGCGTGATCACCAAGATATTTATATGTACTGCGCGTCAAATATTCAAATAGATGCTCCGTAAAAGAAATCCCTTTATTCAAACGGTTATAACAGTAATCTGTCGGCATCACACTGTCAGGATTTCTTCCATACTGGATTGTCAACACTAAACCGCACAAAATTTTTAAGGTCCTTGCCCATTTGATGTTGCGACTTGACAGCGAGCCTCTGCAGGCATGACTTTCCGGCCAGGACGCCAGATTCAAAGGTATCTGGCCAAGCCCCCAAGGCTATCATGCCTGCCCCTCACTGTAAAGGCGCAACGCCCCTTGCACGATATCCGCTTAGCTCCCTATGGCCGCCTTACGGTATTCCGTTGGCGTCAGATAATCAAGGGTGCCGTGTATGCGAAAATTGTTGTACCAGTTCACATAATCATCAAGTTCCAGATCCAATTGCTGCTGGCTTTCAAAACGCATTTGCTTGATAAATTCCGTCTTTACCACATTGAACATTGCCTCAGCGACCGCATTATCATAAGGGCATCCTTTCATACTCAGCGATCGCTTGATGTTGAATGTTTCCAGCACTTCGCTGATGAGTTGATTGTCAAATTCACTCCCACGGTCGGTGTGGAACAGTTGAATGGAATTGAGCGGACGATCAATACGTGACAAGGCTTTATAGACAAGCTGGGCATCCTTATGTGGACCGGCACTATAGCCGATGATTTCCCGGTTAAAAAGGTCGGTGAATAGACAAACATAATGCCACCTGTAGCCGACCCGGACGTATGTAAGGTCGCTGACAACGACAGCCAGTTCCTCTTGCCCGTTAAACTCCCGGTTCAGAACGTTTTCCACTTTTTCTTCATTAGACTTGCTTTTATGCGGCTTGAATTGGGCGATCGTGTAATTTGAAACAAGCCCTTCCTCGCGCATGATCCGGCCAATCCGCCTTCTGGAGACAATATGACCTTTCTTTTTTAGTTCAACCTTAATCTTTCGAGTACCGAAGTTCTTTCGGCTCGTAAAGAAGATCTCACGGATCAGTTTCACCAGTTTTTGTTCATCTTCTTCTAGTTTCACTTGAGCTTCTGCCTGGATCCGGGCGTAATAGGTACTTCTTGAAATATTGAGGACGTCGCACATTGCTGATACCGAATAGAGGTGGGCGTTATTGCGGATCACATCTATTTTCGTCCCATGATCAGCGCTGCTTGCTTTAAAATATCGTTCTCCATCCGCAGCTGCTGGTTTTCTTTTCGGAGCTGAAGCAACTCATTCTCTTCCGGTGTCCGGTTATCTTTTTCCTTAAATGAGCCGGTGGTTGTAGACTGCTTCACCCATTTATCGAAAGCTGATGCGGTCAAATCGTATTCCCGTATGATATCTGCTCTTGGCTTACCGTTTTCATAAAGTTGAACCATTTGTTTTTTGAAGTCTTGGGTATAGGTTCTTCTTGGTCTTTTTTCAGTCATTGTAGATCTCTCCGTTTCTGTTAGATGTATTCTACAAGACCTTAATTTTTCTGTCCAACTAAGTGTAGCCTATCCATACTTCTCCTTCATTAACTTATGAATTTCCTGTCGCGTGATTATCTGCCCTTCCCGGCCGGATAATGCTTCCTTCAGTTGATTAAAAATTGTTGTCAATGTGAGATCCTCCTAAATCGATTTCCAGAGTTTCCTTTTACTCCGACAGTGCGGATATCATCCGATAACTTTTTTATGGTAATTAAGCTTCCACTTTTCTTGTATACGATTTATCTGCAGCAAATAATACCCTGAGTTCTCCAGTATATAAGGTATTTTCAGTTGTCCGGACACCTTTTCATACAAAACCGACAGCTCTTTAGCCTTCACGATATTATACAAATTAATTTCAGCATATTTACTTTCAGAGGAGTCAATTTCCAAATCAAAGATATATACACCCTTTGGTAAATAAATCTTTTCTGACACCCAGTGATCTTCCCAAGAGAAAAGATCTTCTACCGCTACATCAGGATATTCAGTTGCAAAAGAACAATCTTCATCCAATAATTCCTGAGCTCTATATTTTCTTTTACATAATATCTGGTCATGCTTTCTAATTCGCTAATCCGCTCGTTGATCATCTTAATTTCATCTTTTAACAGCAACCGGACTTCCAATATTTTTTTATGCCTCTCTGTCATGAAGTCTTCAATTTTCATATCTAAAATTTCAAATATAGTATCCAGCACGCCCCGTCCTGGAGCATCTTCACATTTCTCATATTTAGCCAATGTATGAGCTGAAATATTAAACCTTTTAGCAAAATTAGTTCTGGAGTTCTTTTCGTTTCATGTAAATTCTCTGACCAATATTAGCAGCGAAAAATAATTCTTTGATGTATTCAGAAGGAAGCATAGCAATTACCTTCCCTATGACGTTTACATATTTCACGGGCTAATTATTTCAACAAGCTGAGCACACTCTCGGCTCTCTGCTTTTCATGTCCTGCCAATGTCTGCCCCACTTGCAGCAGCATCTGCTGTTTTGTGCTGTTCATTAATTCTTTCGCCATATCCACATCTTCGATCCTGCTTAACGCAGAGGTTAAGCTCTCTTCGCCTATTTTCAAATTAGCTGTAATATGCTCCAGACTGTTCTCGGCAGCTCCGATATTGCCAAGTTCGCCCAAAATGAAATTCATTGATTTGTCTATGATCTCAAGTCCTTGTGCCGCATGGTCTGCTGTACGCACACAGACTGCGCTCATATCTACCAGCATGTTATCGAACGATGCGATATCCAGCACTTTATGATTGCCTGCGTTGCCGCCTACTTGAAAGGTGTAGGAGTTATCTTTGTAATGTATTCCTTGTCGGATCTGATACTCGGCGCTCAGTGTATGATTGCCAGCAGAGAGGTCTACTGCCTCGTTAATCAGTGTGATATGACCTCCGTTGATTTCGTACTGATCCCGCGAAAGAATTTGTCCATTGAGACGGATGACTTGAGAATCAGGAACGATCTCAGCGTCAGGAAGAGCCGTGCCGGTTTCATGGTCGCAATATGAATGATCTCCTGTGAGCAATGGATGTACCGGCAAGTCCAGGCTGAGCGGTTCGGTATACAATACCTCCATTTTGTAGGAAGGTGTTCCGAAAGTGACGTCCGGTCTTCCGTCTCCCACCAGCCGTACTGTTCCCCCTTCGACTAGATACCCGTTACCGTTTTCGTCTTCCGCAGGAGGAATCTCTCTTCCACTGACAGTCACCTTGTGGACAGTTGAACCTGCCGGCACTGTACGGCTGAGGGCAGCTTCTGGCACAGCATAGACACGGATGTCAGCTGCCGCGTCGTCTTTGGTAGGCCGGTATGTGCCGTGCAATGAAATTAACTTTGTGTCTGGATCGTACGTATAGCCGTTTTCAGCGTCATAAGGGATTTCCTCACTGACGTTCTTAAACACTTTTAATCCCTTTACATTGCCGTCTCCTTCGATACCATAGGAAGAAGCTCCGGGAGCAAGCCGGATATCATATGAATTGTTATAAAGGTTCACCGTTTCGCTTTCGGTTACAAACTTTACAGAGACTTCAGGATTGACAAGTTGGAGATCATTCGCATCGGGACGGCTGTTGCCGTACACTTCAATTGAGTTTGTTTCTTTATTATAGTAGAAGCCATCCTGTTTCGTTTCGTCGTATGCAATGACTCTTCCTCCGATTTTTACCTGTAAGGTTGAAGGATAATCAGCGTTAGCGGGATCATAAAGTTCCGGCCTGCCGTTCAGTTTGATCTCTAATTTATTATCATGTTTTTTCGGATCTTCCTGCACTGCCACCATTCTGACAGTAAATTCATCCCCAACATTCGGACGGCTGTTTCCGAACAATTCGATTGTGTTAGTTTCAGCATTATATTGAAAGCCGTCTGTTGCCGAATACATAATCTCCTCATTGCCGCGAAAAACACGGATCGAGTTCGGCGCACCAGTTTCCCCAAGATTAAATATCTCCGGTTTCGTAGTCCCTAGTGAAATACCATACACTTCATTGCTCGTCTGGCTTGTATCCGCGATGTATTCAAATCGAAGTTTTTTCCCGCTCAATACATCAGGTCGGCTGTCTCCATAGATACTGATCTGCCTGGTAGCAGGGTCATACGTATACCCATTGGTACCCGTTTCATCATAGCTGATCTTCCGTGATCCTACGTAGACTTCCAGGGATTTAGGCAACCCGGTATCATGGGACTGCAGATTATACGTATCTATCTTCTCTGGCAGTACATAGGTCTGCACAGTGCGGTCCTGATCGTTGTCAGGCACATAATTGATTCTCACTGTTTCATTATAGGCAGGCCGCAAATCACCGTAAAACTCAGCTTTACCGGATAGCTTATCGATATAGACACCCGTAACGCCGTGATCAGCCGGCCGCTCAGACAGATACTGTTCCCTGGCTACTGTCTTGCTGCCGATTTCAATCCGCAGAGACATGGGTCCCTGCTCTCCGTGCATGTTATATAGCTGTGCAGACGATGGAATGGTTTCTGTGTGAAATGAAGAACTATTCCCTCTTATATAGCCGAACGTATAATAGTCTTGCGCATCGTCCTCACTGTTCGAATCGAAACCGATGATGGCATCTTTGTGGAATGTCACATTGCCTTCGTTCACCGTGTAATATCCTGTATCGGGTTCTTTTCCCGTACCGTCCCAGTAAGTTAGTTGATGCGAACCGCTGTCCGTCACTTTATGCACAATCAGTGAAGGGTTAGCTTCATTCATCCGATACAGATCAGGAGTACCATTAAGAGAAACCGTATTATTGACTGGCGGCAAGTTCAGTTTGTCCGTATTCGGAATGACAGAGATGGACGGGCCAACTGTATTGTCTGTTGTATTAATCGTCACCTTGGAAATATTGCCGTCTGAATTCGAATATGCAAAGGACAGGTTCCCGTTTTGGTCTGTCACAGGCGCGAATGAATAACCGTTCCTGTCTGATAGACTGAGATTATCGTAAGAAGCTTTAGTGCTCCATCCATTCCCTGACCTTTCCTGCAGTACAAGGCGATCATATAGATCTACTGTCAATCGATAGTCTCCCATTTCCTTACGGGTGGCTGCTGTTGCAGTACTGCTGTCTTCAATCGGGTTACTATTATTGTCAGCAGGCACACTATACCGGCCGTTATCCCGGGTAGAGTCAAACACTATTGTCTGGCCATCTGCTGACCAACGCGGATTATAATCCCTGACGGTTGTCGCTTTCCCGCTGAGAGGTGAGGACGTTGAAGGAACGACATTGACCTCCCTTAAAGCAGATACGACTTTTGCCGAATTCACATAATCGGTAGGTTCTGTCCTAACCGTATTCATGCCTGTCAATGCAGCTGCAGAAGATTCAACAGTCTGTGCAGCCCGGTTCACCGATATACTCCTGTCTGCCGTTACATATTCACCCGGATTCGTATTCGTTAATATTTTCTTTGTATTAAACTCCGTGTTATGTACGATATCCCCCAAATTTTTCTTCAGCTCATCGATCTCATTCTGAATGATAAGTGTATCTGCAGAATCACCGGATGATAAATCTGTATTTGTACCGTTCATCGCCTGTATCGTCAATTCCCGGATTCTCTGAACCACATCCGTAAGATCCTGCATGGCTGCATCCGCCGTCTGTACGAGTGACTGTGCATTTTGAACGTTAAGGATCGCCTGCTGTGAACCTCTCTGTAATGCCCGTAACTTTTCACTGATTGCCAAGCCGGACGCATCAACAGCTGCAGAAGTGATCCGTTTCCCGCTCGACAGTTTCCCCATAGCTTTTTCCAGACGTAAATTGGCTTGATTGATATTCCGTTGAAAGCCGAATGGTCCATTGTTAATAATCATTGCCTGGATGCCTTCTTTCTTGGTTGTTAATTTTCTAACTGCAGGCTTTACGAACGTTTGCTTGATAGGTATTATATCGGATGGAAAAGGGGGTTTTTTACTTTATGATTTTTTTGATGCTAATTTATGGCAAGGAATGTACTTAATCAGCCTAGGAATGCTATAAAAGAAACAAATGTTCCATTAAATAATTCTGAAAAGGGTATACCGATATGCCAACCGAAGAAACAATAGCCTATATAAAAAGCCACTTCCCCAACACGCTGACAGAATCCGTGGCGAAAGCAGTCAATCTGACAATCACTCAGGTACGTTCTTTGGCAAAGAACATCAAGTACAAAAGTGTCCACTATACAGAGAACAGTTAAAGAAGCAGCTCGTCGAAGACCGGCGTTGCTGGTTTGAGGGCAGTATGGGATCGTTGGAGCCTTCTGATATACAGGAGCAACTGCTATTAGGGAGCCTGCTCGGTGACGGCTATATCAGCACAGGGGCAGCAAGGAGTGTGAATTACCATTATCAAGAGCATTTCGGGGAAAGTCGAAGAGAATATCGTGAATGGAAGCTATCTCAGCTGAGCGATCTGCCATTCAGTATCAACGGCAACTATTTGCGCTCTGCCAGCCACACGTATTTCAAGCAACTGCATGCCAAATTGTATAAAGTCCGAAAGACACTGACAGAATTCTTCCTGACCCGCTGCACGCATCCTATTTTCCTTGCTGCCTTGTATCTAGATGACGGCAGCCTGACGATTTCCTACGGTTTAATGAACACAACCAGACTGTCTATTGTATGCCGAGTGTCATACTGTACACATTGAATTTCAACCGCGAAAAAATGAGCTGCTGGCTCTAATGTCGTATTACGGGCAACGAGAGTACTGCATTCTTTCGGGATGGTTTAGTGGACACCATTATACAAGACTTAGGGAGGTACTCCTTTTTTGATGTTTTCAAACCTTAAGTGAATAGGATAATAAAATTAACTCATAAATCTAAAAATACTGTCTTTCATGTTTACAAAGTAACTTTATGTTATATTAGCAATATACAAATTGAGAAAGGAGAACACTAATTTGACAGAGGTCATCGTTTCTTGTGATACGTGTGATAATCAATACTTTGGGATGTACTATGATTCACAAGACAAGAAAGGTCAATATGGCAAGTATAGGGAAGAAACTTATCAAGCTCATTGCACTGCATGTGACAAGCCAATTTTTGTTACAAAAAACGTTAAATCGTAATGTGAAATAACCCCATTTAAAGGGGTTATTTTGTTAATATTAGCTCCAATAAACTAGCTGAGTATTCTAAAATTACTTTATATTCACCTTAGCTACTTACAGGCTGATTCAGTTATTAGCTAAATAATACTTGCTAGACTCTCCACCACATACTCAACATCCTCATCACTCATCCCCGGAAAATTAGGCAACGTTAACGCATGCTCATACCACAGCTCTGCCATCGGACAAATTCCCTTATTATACCCTAGCTGCTGATAATATGGATGCCAATAAACCGGAATATAATGAACATGTACCCCTACATTCATTTCACGCATCTTATTAAAAATTTCTTTGCGACTTTTCTTAAATACATTTTCATCCAGCTGAATCATGTATAAATGCCAACCAGATTCTGTATCCGGCAATTGTTTAGGGAGAATGGCACCCGGCACGCTACGAAGAGCTTTGTTATAGAGCTCAGCTATTTCCCGTCTCCGCTTTATAAAATTGTCCAGCTTGTTCAACTGCGACAAACCCAAAGCCGCCTGCAAATCAGTCATCCGGTAATTGTAACCAAGATCCGTCATCTCATAATACCAGTCACCTTGCTCCCGTGCATACGGAGTCTTGTTAATTCCATGGCTTCTAAAGGATTTCAGTCTCTCGTAGTATTCTTCTGAATTAGTAGTAATAATACCGCCTTCACCCGTCGTGATGGGTTTGACAGGATGAAAACTGAACATGGTCATATCCGCCTGTGAGCCGACTTTTCTTCCTTTATAGCTCGCACCAAGTGAATGGGCTCCATCTTCAATGACTACCAGGTCATGAGTTTCAGCAATCTCCATTATGCTGTCCAGATCTGCCGGCTGCCCTGTGAAGTCGACAGGAATGATAGCTTTTGTTTTCGCGGTGATAGATTGCTCTATTCTTGCCGGATTGATATTGTAGGTCACTGGATTTATATCGGCAAATACCGGAGTGCCACCGCAATACAGCACCGCATTCGAGGTGGCGGCAAAGGTAATAGGCGTAGTGATCACCTCGTCACCTTTGCTGATCCCTGCGGCATAGCAGGCGCCGTGCAAAGCTGCTGTGCCGTTTGAGAAGGCGACGGCATATTTGGCACCGACATAATCAGCCACCGCCTGTTCGAATTCTGCTACTTTAGGTCCTTGTGTCAAAAAAGGCGACCGTAGTGTAGCTACTACCGCCGCGATGTCATTTTCAGATATACTTTGTTTACTATAAGATAAAAAACTATCGCGTTTCTTCATTCAAACACACCTTCACTCTACTGGTTTCTGTTGAATATGGGCATTTATAAAAGCGACTTCTGGATTTTTTGACAGAAATTTTAATATATCTCTAGAAGAAACATATTTATCACCGATAAAGCGATTGGCTATTTCTTTGCATAGAATGTAGTCTTCTTGTGTATCCAGAGTAATTCGATATTCAGGTTGGTTTAGAAAAGCTGCGACTTTTAAATTGACCCACGTAAAATCTTGTTGATGCTCATATGCATAATATGTTACATGTTCCGTGTGTCTAGATGCGTAAGCAGCTTTCTTAATTTTTTTTAATGAAGAAAATGAAATTATCTCTACAGCTAGACCTCTAGGTAAGTCTCCAATAATCTGCAAAACATCAGCTGGCCGTTCTTCCATATTTTTTACCGCTTGCGAAGCTAATTGGTAGTCTACAAATGGGCAGTCCGACGTTACTCTTATTACATAATCTGCATGAAACTCCTCTGCAGCTTTAATATACCTATCTAGTACATCTTCTTCTGAACCACGTGTACAGTTGATGTTATTCTGGTGACACCATTCAGAGATAACATCGTCACTTTTGGATATTGTAGTAGCAACCACAACATCACAAACTCCTTCAATATTTTTACAGCGATCCACCACATATGATAGAACCGTACTGTTCCCTAAGGGCAAAAGTACTTTACCAGGCAGCCTGGATGATCCCATTCTGGCTTGAATAATTACTACGTATCTCAAAATAGATCACCTCTTTTATTCCAGCATTGCTTGTTCGATGATATCAGCAATTCTTTTCTGTCCCTGACCATCTATCTTGTTAAAACCTGTCCTTCCTATCTCATTGATTTGTAATATAGAAGATAATTCGTGAGTAAGAATTTTACTGTTAACTCTGTCGATACTACCTAATGACTTAAGCATTTTCAATGAATCTAAGTACTCAACATATTTCCCCATATACTCCCACTCAATCGCTAATACAGGCTTACCTAAATACATAGCTTCATATGAGGTCATGCCGCCCATTGTGATCACTATGTCTGCAGAAGAGAGAGTTTTTGGAATATCTGGATCGCTAAGCATATATACATTCCTATAATCTTTTGCCATTAAGCTTTGTTTTCTACGTATATCCATTCCAGGTCCTAAAACAAATTTATATTGACAGTCAAGAGGTAGATATGCGACTATCCCAAGAAAACTTTCTGTTAGATTACCAGGATCACTGCCGCCAAACATAATTAAGATATTCTGGATTTTTTTTAATTCCTGAAAACTATTTGGTCGGTAATCCTGCAAGTCTTCTCTTACAATTTGAAAATCTTCCCCAATATAACACTTAACATTACTATTTTTTAGCTTACCGTTAACTACAGGGTCCGTATTTATATATATATCCGGTTTCAACTCATTCACTTGAGCGTCGTTTAAAGTGACTAAATGTTGACCAGAAAGATTATTATAAAACTCTATATCTTTAGTTCTCACTACAGGCAGATCTATTATAAAAACTTTTATCTCAGCACTAAATGATTTTATCCTCTTATACAGTTCTTTTATATCAGTAAAAAAGATGACTCCATTTTCACTAATAACCTCAATATCTCTATCCTCAAAGAGAACAAATAAGAGAACTTTAAGCTTTCTCAGTTTTAATTCTCTAAACAAAGTATAGCATCGGAAGTAGTTACCTAGTCCAGCTTGCTCCGAAGCAAGAGTATGAATGATTATCATTTAAAGTGATCCCAAGTCAATACTGTATTTACATCTAGATCGTAGGTTGGTGACATCCCAACAACTTTGTCTTCATCGAAAGGCGATATGCCGCCGCCCGGACGAGTAGCTTTCAGATCACTAACTTTTATTTTCTCTCCTGCTTTAATTTCTCTTTTCAGTACTAAAGATCGAATAGAAGTTTGTCTTTCTTCCACTTCCGAAGGAAAAACCATTTTCCGTGATGTGCCTAGTGCCAGCTCGATATTTCTTATTTCATTTACAAGTGTTTTCATTTCTTTTGGGTCTAAGCTGAACCAATGATCCGGTCCTTCCAGTTTTTTATCTAAAGTAAAGTGTTTTTCAATTACTCTGGCACCGAGGACTACAGCACCCAAAGCAGCTGTAACACCGAGGGAATGATCAGAAAACCCAATGATATGCTCAGGATACATAGAATGCAACGTACTGATAACTCGTAAATTCATTTCTTCCATTGGAGAAGGATACTGAGCAATACAATGCATAACAACTAATTCTTTTGTCCCGTATTTCTCAAGAGTTGTTATTGCTTGGTCAGCTTCTCCGATAGTGCATTTTCCAAGTGAAAGCATTACAGGTAGTTTTGTTTCTGCAATACTCTTTAATAGCTCTGCATAATTAACGTCAGAAGCCGCTATTTTGAAACAAGGGACATCTAATTTCTCAAGAAAATCAACACCTCTCGGACTAAAAGGCGTAGAAAAAGCTGCTAAACCTAATTGATTAGCATATGAAAAAAGTTCTCTATGTTTCTCTCTCGGTAATGCTATCCGATTGAACATTCCCCCTATTTTTTCTTTAACTATATGTCCTTCTTCTCCATACTCTAGAATTCTTTCTGGATCGGATAACAGCTCCTCAGCAGAATAAGTCTGAAATTTCACCGCATCAACACCTGCTTCAGCTGCTGCTTCAATCGTCTTTTTTGCCAATTCAATATCGCCATTATGATTTGCACCTATTTCGGCAACAATATATGTAGGTGAATAATAGTCGATAGATTTACCGTCAATTTTCATGGATAGCCGCTTTCTCCAAAGACATAATCCACCAGCTACGATGATTTTCCAGATTGTTCTTCCAATAATCTTCCCGTTCCAAAGAAGAAACTCTAAAACCAATTGCTTCTACAAATTCAACAGCTTCCTTCTCTCCAAAAAATGTATACACCATATTTTCGTATTCGTTAGCTTCTTTTCCTAACAAGAAAGTATTATCGCCTATTTTTTCTCCTTTACCGTATAAGCTATCTTCTTTAGTAGCTAAGTTTAATAATAATTTACCACCGGGACTTAGTAGCTTGAAAACCCGTTTCAAATCTGCTTTCATTTCGTCAAAAGGTTTAAAAAAGAGCACACCATAACAAACAATCACATCAAAGAACTCATTTTCAAAGTCTGTTTTAGCTAAATCTTGCTGTTTGAGTTGTATTAATCTCTCATCCTTCATCAATAAACTCTTGGCTGTTTTCACACTATCTTCACTATAATCAATCCCGTATGTCTCAAAATTATAGTCTAAAAGAACTTTCAAATGTCTTCCCGATCCAAAACCTATATCTATGGCTTTCTTATTTGCATTACTCGCTAAATCTTTAAAATTTCTAGCCAAGAATGCAACTACTTTTTCACTAGGATAGAGCATCTGATTATTTCTAATGGCCTTTCCCCATGCGTCTTTATTGAATTGGTCCAATGTGTCTTGTGTATACATTTATTTCATCTCCTAATATCAAATGAGTTAAGTATTTTATTTTTAAGTTTAATCATATCGCTACATTCTGCGGCTTTAATTATAAAATGTCCTCTTGAGGTTAGGTCAATTCCATTTTTAACAGGATGTAAGATTAAATCTTTCGTTATTTTACTTTCTATATAAATTACTTCAGCGGATTCATCATAAAAATCACTGAATTCTGGGATATGAGTAACAGAACCAAAAGGCAAATCAAAGAAAAACAATCCAATGTAACTATTATTTAATCTATTAAATTCAACTTGCATTTCAGTTCCATAGGTATTTGAACGAATAAAATCATGCAAAGGATTCGTCTCGAATATGTGGTTATACATCAAACTTGTTATGTTTAAACCAGGTGGTCTCATTGTAGCTTCTACAATAAAAACTTCATTTTCACAAACAATAACATCTGCATGAAAATAATAGTTATTGGAATCTTTAGACTCAAACAGCCTTATTACTTCTTCTGAAATCTTTTCTTGCATTTTGAGAGATAATGTTGGGGGATACACATAGCCTGTTTCTTGTCTATATGGTAAAGCTGTCATACTTTTTTCTCTTATAGCAACAATCACAGCTTCAGAATTTTTGCAGAAGCCATCTACACCAAATTCCTTGCCTGTTACAAATTCTTCTACTATTATTGCTTCATTTTTCTTTAAGCTAAGCAATATTTGTTCAATACCATTTGCTGTTTCAGCGGAATCCTTTATAACGTATACACCGCGACTTCCAGATCCTTCTACAGGCTTCACAATACATGGATACCCGATTTCTTCAATTTTTTTAAATAGTCTATTTTGACAATGCCAAGGCACCACTACTTGTCTAGGAGTATAAAAATTATTATCACGTAAATATTCAATAAATTTATCTTTAATCACAAAATTCTCAATATCTTTTTTAGATGGACCCGGAAGTACCAAAGCGTCATTAATAGCACCTACAGTTGTTAAATATCTGCCTAAAGGAGACGGAAGAACATATTTAACATTAAAACTTTTAGCTACTTTAATAACTTCTTTCTCTGCCTTGATATCAATACAAACAAACTCATCTGCTATGTGAGCCGCCTCAGCATCTTGACGTCCATCAATTGCTATTACATATAAACCAATGTCTTTAGCAAACTGTATAATTGCAGTTTGCTCAGGACCTGCTCCCACTGAAAGAACATGCATAAAAACTTCCCTCGAGTCTTATTTAAATTAAATCCACCAAATCTCTGAGTTCACCAATTGATAGCCATTCACCATTAGAATCACTTCTATAACTAAACCCATCGTCAAGTTTCTTTGCAGCTTTAATACTGTCAGACCACCACGGAAATTCAGGCTGAATCACATAATATGTTTCAAACTCAACCGTATGCCGAGCATCATCTTCCATAATCATCGCTTCATGCAATTTTTCCCCCGGCCGAATACCCACGATTTCCATTTCACAATCTGGCGCAATTGCTTTAGCTAGATCTGTGATCTTCATGCTCGGGATCTTAGGCACAAAGATTTCTCCCCCCTGCATTCTTTGAAGATTATCTATTACAAACTGTACACCCTGATCAAGCGTAATCCAGAAGCGTGTCATGCGTGGATCCGTAATTGGTACCTTCCCTGTCTCTCTAATCTTCTTAAAGAATGGCACTACACTTCCCCGGCTCCCTACGACGTTGCCATAACGAACGACAGAGAACTTTGTGTGTTTTTCTCCGACATATGCATTTGCGGCTACAAACAGTTTGTCTGAAGCTAGTTTGGTCGCACCGTACAGATTAACCGGGCTTGCTGCCTTGTCAGTACTGAGGGCGATTACTTTCTCCACACCTTTGTCAATTGCTGCTTCAATTACATTCTGTGCCCCGTGAATATTTGTTTTTACGGCTTCAAAAGGATTATATTCACATGCATCGACATGTTTCATTGCTGCTGCATGAATTACTATATCTACGCCATCAAATGCACGGTAGAGCCGATCTTTATCACGCACGTCCCCAATAAAGAAACGAATCCGCGAGTCTGTGAATTCTTGTTTCATTTCATATTGTTTTAATTCATCCCGACTAAAAACAATTACCTTTTTCACGTCTTCAGCAAGAATACGTGAGATGAACTTTTTACCGAAAGAACCTGTTCCACCAGTTACTAAAATTGTTTTATTTTTTATCATAAATATCCACACCTTAAACTTATTTCAAACAGACTGCCAATTAATAAATAGTAATGAATTAATCGGTATATAAATCTTCCTTTATCAAGCTCTGATTTAATACAATAGTTTTAATCATCAAATCCCCTACAGTTTCTATTGTCTCACATAAATCTAACTGTATGTCTAGATTCCGAGATACATTTTGATATGTAAGCTCATTTGTAATTGCATTAAATTTATTAAAGGTAAGAACAAAATATGATTGTAAGTTGTGCATGTATAAGGGATGACGCATTACTGTTTGTAAAAGTAAATCTGTCTTACTCATTTTTTCTAAGGCTTGTTTCAACTTTAAAACAGATGCACTTTTATTTATCTTTATTAACTTTAACATACTTCCTATCCTTTTTGCTTCTGTACAAATTTCATCCAGAATGGCTAGCTCTTTTTTATATCTCTCTCCAACTACCTCAGAATCTATATTATATTTTTCTATTTTCTCAAGCGTTTGGTATACATTAATCGGCACATTACAGTAACTATCAATAGTTTCTTTTAAGGGCATTCTCTTGGTGCGTTGTATATATGCCCCCCCCTCAGTTGCATCAATTACATGTAAGTTATATTTATTTATTTCCAACTCAAACAGGTTTTTAAATTCCAACCAAATTTGGGAGGTTTTAACTTTACCACCGTAATATCCCTCAACCTCTAAACTCTCCTCATTTTTTTCAACTGGTTTTCGATCATAGATTGTCCCTGCAACATGCGTTCCTTTTTCTCCCGCAGCTAAATCTTGACCTGTTAAAATGATAGGAGAGCAACCTAAATGTTGAGCAAATCCAAACGCTAAATGGGCAACGGAAAGTCCCATAGGCATGAATACCTCTTCCGAAAAATTATAAATACGATTGAACCACTCATATTCATGCACATTTTGTCTGAAAGGTAAAATGATTTTCCCTTTGTATTCCTCAAGTATTCTAGGCTGGACTACTGGCGGTACTACTAGGGTTGTTTCTAAAGGGTATTCTTTTCCTTTAAAGAAATAATCATATACTTCATATATCCTTTCGATAGCAAATATAAAATGAGGTATAATGCCTTCTTTTGTCAACCTTTCAGCAATAGTATCTACAGCTAAGATGACTGCTGTTGTTTGTCCAGCCTTTATTTGCTGAATATTTTTTTCTAATGATGGTCCAGCTGAGACAATAATTGCCGGCTTCCCTCTAAAACAATCTTTCATCTTCGTAAAATCTAATGAACTTTCAAGAAAACGCATATTATATGTGTTGTTAGCTAAACCAATAAGTGAGTCTTCTATTGAATTACCGAACTTAAATAAATTATGTTTAACACTAGTCTTAATAATCTCAACAAATTCACTAAGCTTATTTAAATCAAAGTTTCGATAAAAGTAATCCCCATACACTTTGATATTTCTTATTAAGAGTGTATCTTCTGTTCTGAATATATCCTCAAGGAAATTAGGAAAGTTATCTAACCTATCACAATAAATTCGAATATCAAATTTACTTAATAGCTCAAAGTCGAATTGACTAAATGTGTATTTCAAAAATCCAGCCTGAGGTTCAACAATATAAAAAATCGTTTTAGGATGTGCTGATTCAAAGAGCGAATATATTTCATTAATATTACTAACACCTAAAATAAAGTAAATTTCCCTTATGGTTTTATTAGGCTTATTCATTAGATCAACTTCATATTTAATTTCGTAAATCTCCCCATCCTTTTTAATGAATTCTGATTCCTCACCATTAAAATGTAGCAACTCATAATCCGGGGCTGTATGTATAAATTCTAAATCAATTCTTGACTTTTTTCGAGATAATTGTTGAATATTTTTGTCTAAGAGGTTCATGATTTCTCCTCACTTCACTTAAGTATTGGATATGAAAAACCTCCTCATTGCTGAGGAGGTTTTAACCCGGATTAACGGAGTAATTGTAAAACTCCTTGAGGCTGTTGATTTGCTTGAGCAAGCATTGCTTGAGCAGCTTGAGTTAGAATATTGTTCTTAGTGAACTCCATCATTTCAGCGGCCATATCAACGTCTCTAATACGTGATTCAGCGGCTGTTAAGTTCTCAGATGCTGCACCAAGGTTGTTGATTGTGTGCTCTAAACGGTTTTGAGTTGCACCAAGTTTAGAACGCTCAGCAGATACTTTTTCGATTGCGTTATTAATGACTGTAACAGCTGTAGAGGCTTTGCCAGCATCGGATACGTCTAATGACTCACCAGTTGTAGCACGCACACCAAGAGCTTCTGCACGCATATCGTTAATGCCTACTAAGATGTTTTGACCTGTGTTAGCGCCAATTTGTAAAGAGACAGATTTAGATGCATCTGTTTGAGCAGCTTCAGCAGCATTTATAGTGATTGTAACACTTTCTCCCACACCAATGGATTGAAGACCAGAAAGATTTACTGTAGTTCCTCCAACATCGATGCTTGCCGCAGCTGATGTTAGAGCATTCATAGTTATTCCGCTATCTGCTGCATCAGAAAGTGTGAATTGAGCAACCCCTGTTGCATCATTAACACGTGTAATAGTTACAGTTCCCCCAGATGTTAATCCTGCAACTACGGATGTATTTCCTATTTTAACGTCGCCGCGGCTATTATTTTGAATTGTAGCTGTACCGTCTTTTGCTGCCGAAAGACCAACACGATCCCCATTAAGCAATTTCTGAGTATTGAACTCAGTAGTATTACCAATTCGATCGATTTCAGCAGTCAATTGATCGATCTCTTTTTGAATTTCGCCACGGTCTACGCCAGTGTTTGTATCGTTCGAAGATTGAACTGCGAGTTCACGCATACGTTGAAGGATGGAATGTGTTTCGTTCAAAGCACCTTCAGCTGTTTGGATCAAAGAGATTCCATCTTGGGAGTTCTTTTGAGCCATGTCCAATCCACGGATTTGACCACGCATTTTTTCGGAGATAGCTAGACCTGCTGCATCGTCTCCAGCACGGTTGATTTTAAGACCAGAAGATAGTTTTTCTAGGTTTTTTGAAGCACCAGTGTTGTTGATGCCTAGTTGTCGGTGTGTGTTAAGAGCCGCGATGTTGTGATTAATTCTCATTGTAATTTCCTCCTTGAGTGTGTATGGGTGCACGTCCTTGTGACCCGTGTTAGTCGGCGGGGAGGGAGCCGGCCGGTCTCGCTCTCCCGCTTACATCTCTTATATCGGATGGGCGGCAGGAGTGTTTAGTGGTTTTAGCAAAGATTTTTTTGTGGGAATGAAAAAGGTGCCAGGTGATGCATAATTCGTATAAAGACATGAAGCCTAGCACCTGAGGTGTCTGCACCTGAATGGCCCAGTTGCTTACTCCCTAGTGGTCAGCTGCGCGAATAAGTTGGCGTCCAGTGTGATAGCTTCGTTGTTAGTTTCAGTAATAGACTGGATGAGTTCCCCTCTTAAGATATCAACGTTCTTCGGTGCCTCAATTCCAATTTTCACTGTGTCCCCTTTTACTTCTAGAATTCGGATCCGGATGTCGTCGCCAATTTGAATAGTGTCGTTTGTTTTTCGGGATAGAACGAGCATGTCAGTTGCCTCCCTTGCCGATAGTGTGGCGGATGCCAAAGCGATTGTCGTTCAGTATCATCTGTTTCGCTTTGCGGTTTGACGCCTGGAAGATAAGCGGAGCTTGCAGGTTGATCGTCGATGTTTCGAATGGCTGTTTTAACGACAGGACTCCAAGTACGAAGACATCTTGTTCCGATTGGATGCCGAGCAGGTCAACTGTTGGCTCGTCGATGTCGAATGTATAGTCAGTTGCCCATGTATATGGGTTTGCGACGATAAAGGCGACAGCCGGCGTCGCTGTCGATTGCAGTACTTGGAAGACATCATTTCCATCGATCGGCAGGAGGACAAATTGTTTTTCTTCTTCGAAGCCGGGAAGGCCTTTCGGGAAAGTCCACAGCTGGTCTGGTGTTATTTCAACTGGCCCATGGAATTTGGTTTGAAATAGCATAGTATCGCTCCTTTGACTGGTATGTTCATTACTAACAGGATAGCATTCTTTCATATTCTTTGTGTATCGCAAAACTAGATGACAAAATAAAAGAAGCCTGGCACGTCACTCACAACAGAAGTAAGTGAAGTTTGCCTGGCATCTGGTTAGACAAGCCAATCAATCTGGATGGACGGCTGCTGTTCCATCACGCCCGTCACTTTCCCTTGTGTGTATGTATGGATCGGTTTGTTCACCTGAGCATCGATGACCGGCTTCTGCGGGATGGAGTTTATGCTCAGCGAGCCAGGAGTAAAGTTCATCTGGACTTTCAGGCGGTCGCCGACGAAGCGGATGCCGAGGGGAGCCGGATCCTTTTCGGTATTCTGTTTTGCAAGACTCATGATGGCATTGCCGCCGTCTTCAATCCGCATCAGCTGGTCTCCTTCCGCTGCGCGGCGCGAGATGCCTTGCATGATTTGCTGAACGCCATATTGCGCGTTTTCATTGCCGCGTCGGATGGGACTTTTCAGGTCGAGATCCGCCCGATTTTCAGTCGTGTCGAGCTGGAGTTCTGGATTTGTTGTGGACATTTCAAGAATAGCTGCAGGCTGCTCAATCTGCTGGGTAGCACGCGGCTGCTCAATCTCCTGTACCGGCTTATCAATCTGCAGGCCGAGCACGCCGCGGGTTGTCTGAATTTGAAGTTGTGGAATCTGCATGGCATTGTTCTCCTTACACAGATGCCAGGCATCTCACCTTCAAGGTGACGATGCCTGGCATGGTAGTATGGTACGTTATCGCAAGAAGTCTACAAGGGAAGGCTGGATGATCCGTGCGCCTACTGAAAGGGCTGCACGGTGGACGGACTCCTGGGTGATCAGTTCAGTAATTGTTTTTTCTAAGTCCGCATCTTCGTTTTCAGAGCGTTGCTTTTTCGCGGCGCCTTCTTGGACTTCTAAACGGTTGCTCATAAGTTCTGCACGGTTGGAGCGGGCACCGATGTCTGCTCGTTGAGTTAAGATTGCATCCTTAAGGCCTTCAATCGTCTCAAGCTCCTTGCTGAAATCTACCGTATCATCATATTTGTCACTGTTTTCTGCTCGACGTGTAAGTTTATCAAATACTGCATCTATCTCTTTGAAGACCTTGCCGGCATTCGTATTTACACGGAGTGTCACTCCATCAAAGACCTCGATTTCAACATTCTTCTCGAAAGCGGTTTTCTCGATATTCGCATTTTCATCAGTACTTAAACCTGGATATCCTTTATTGGCACCCTCTTTAGTGTATAAAGGTTTGTCAGTTGCTGTTCCACTGAAAATATACTTGTCCCCGACCTTTGTGTTGGCCAGGTCCTGCAGTTGTTCTCTCAATTGGTCAAGCTCTACTTTGATCTTATCCCGGTCATCTGATGTCATTGCACCCGCATTTGCAGCATTGGTCGCAATATACTTCGCACGGTCTAGAACCGCCCCAACACCCGCAAGCGCATCATCCGAGCTGTCGAGCCAGTTATTCACTTCGCCCATATTGTTCTGATATTGCGCCACCTTATCGACCGTCATGCCATAGCCAAGACTTTTCATGACAACCACAGGATCATCGGAAGGACGATTGACGAGTTTTCCTGTATCGAGCTGATTCTGCAGCTTGCCCATCTTATTGTAGCTTGTGGACAAGTTACGCAGCATATTATTGGAAAGCATTGATTGTGTAACACGCATTACGAATTCCCCCTATTATCTTCCGACAACGCCCATGCCGTTGATGATCTTGTCGAGCGTCTCGTCGACGACGGTAATCATGCGCGCGGATGCATTGTATGCCTGCTGAAACTGAATCATGTTTGTCATCTCTTCGTCGAGTGAGACGGAGCTGATAGAGTCGCGTCGGTTGGAGACCGAACCGAGCAGGACGGCAGAGCTTTCCGTCACGCGGATGGATTGCTGGCCTTGGACGCCTAGCTCACCGATGATGCTTGCATAGTAGGATTGGATGGTTGAGCCATTAAGCTTACTATTCGGATCCTTAATCTTATCGAATTGAATTCCGGCAAGCGCTTTTGCGTTTTCACCATTTCCAACTTCCGCAATTCCTGCATCTGAACTGGACGCCGCCAATAAGCCATTGTTCTCTTCAAAAGCTTTATCGACTTTTATATTTCCTGCATTAATTTGGGTACTTCCATCCTTTGTAATAAAGAAATCAGTTCCTTGAACCCCTTCCAGATCTGTTCCTTTTTTATGCTGGTCATTGAATGCCTTCGCAAATTCCTGCGCCATATCATTCAATTTCTGCAGCATATCAGGATATAAGCCCTTTACGTCATTTCCATCTGGATAGCCGTATGAAGCCACAAGGGATTTCAATTTGCCGGACTGCTGCATGTTGGAGACTTCAAGTTTACCTCCAGTCGCCTGGCCTTTTCCTGTAAACGTAAAGCCTGTCATCTTATCAGGCCCCGCCGGATCACCAGCAACCGCATCATCAATGGACATCTCCGCGTAGTCCTTGCCTTTAATAATTGTAATAGGACTTCCTGTTTCTTGTTTAATGCTGACCGTCACAGTCCCCTCAGCAATCGCCAGCGATTTGCCGCCTGTCTTTTCATAACTGACCTCAATCGGCACATAAGCCGACAGCTGATCCAGCAAAACATCGCGTGCATCATACAAGTCATTCGGCATATAGCCATTCGGCTCGACATCCGCAATCTGACGGTTAAGGTCCGCGATCTGGTTCATGATCGAATTGATTTCCTTTGTGGAAACACCAATTTCCTTGCCAAGATTATCTTGTATTTCAGTAAGTGATTTATGGATGTAGTTAAAGGAGTCAGCAACCGCCACACCACGTTCGACTGCGACAGCACGCGCTCCGCCATTCTCTGGACTTCCTGCAAGTACTTGCAGCGACGACCAAAACTCGCTCAAAGACTGCTGCAGGCCATACTTCGACGGCTCTGCAAAGACATCTTCCATCTGCTCGATCGCCTTCGATCTAGATTCCCAGTAGCCGAGTTTGTTCGATTCCTGACGGTACTGCTGGTCGACGAAAGAATCGCGGATACGCTGGATGGAGCCGGCTTCGACGCCTGTCCCGAGGAATCCTGGCATTGTGCCCGCATTCAATCCAACGCCTGGATACCCCGCAGTCGCCTGCATGTTGACACGCTGACGCGAATAGCCGAGCGTATTGGCGTTGCTGATATTATGTCCTGTCGTATAGAGAGCGGACTGCTGCGTATACAGTCCGCGTTTGTTCGTTTCAAGTCCCATGAATGTCGAGCGCATGGTGAGTGTTCCTCCTTAGGCCTGGGAGTCGAAGGTTGGAATGTCCTTCGTCTCTTTTCTGCCGGTGATTTCGTTTTTCGTATAGGTCGCCGTGTCGGTGCGCGGGCGGGCCATGTCCAGCGACAGATTCACGAATTGAAGGGATTGGTACGTCAGCTTCTGGTTCAGGTCGTTCTGCCATTTCAATTCATGAATCGCGTGCAGGAGACGGTCCTTCGCCTCCGTGAGGTGTTGTTTTTCGGCTTCTGGAGCTGCGTCGATCAGGTTTGTGATCGTCGGGCTGCCGGCAGGACGTCCTTGTCCCGCGAGGTAGGCCGAAACCGCTTTCTGGCGGTCAGCATCCATCTGGACGATGGCGGCTAAATGCGCCTGTTCGTCTTTCAAGAGCTGGTCGATGCCGATGATGTCGCCGCTTTTGATGAGGGCGGTTTTGTCATTCGCGATGCGAAGCAGGCTCTTATGCAGTTTTTCGAGGTTGTCTAAAATGGACAGAATCGTGTCGATGGACATGCGGGCCACCTGCTTTCATCATTTTTATTTTTTGAAGTGGTTAATCAGGTCGGAGGCGAGTGTTTCAGGATTGACTTGGTAGTCGCCTGATTGGATCTGCGCCTTGAGTTCCTGGACGCGTGAGCTGCGGGCTGCTTCAAACGGCGTGATTTCGGACAGCTGCTTTGCTTTTGATGAGATTTCGAGTTTATCCATTTTCATGTTGGCCTGTTCTTTCGCCTGTTCGGCTTTCAGTTGGTTGCTGCGGTACGGGTTGACCGGCTGGATGTTCATGTTGTTGTTGATTTTCATCTGGTCTCGCTCCTCTCTTTTATCGGTATCTGTTAGTGTAGCATATGTGGCCGGAATGCCAGGTGCAGCAGCACTCGGCATTGGAACACACCCAATATGCCTCTTGTACTTTATTTCGGCTCAAATTGGTGAACGTTTAGGGCCTTTTGTATGAATTCCCGGAACGGTTCGGTCGTTCTAGATACCAGGACTCGTGAGGGAGGTCTTTACCAGTTGTGATACAAAGAAACGAAAAACCGGCAGTCCGCAGAGGGATTACCGGTTCTTCTTCTGGTCTGCGAGGTAGGTGCCGCGGTCTGCTTCCGCAATCGATTCACGGAATTCCTGTGCGGCTTCGAACGTCCGCAGTTCTCGCTGCAGGTCATCTGTGCAACTCTCGCACAGCTTCCCTTTTGTCGTCAGCTTCCCGCAATTATCACACGGATACCCGAGATTCGGGAACAGCGCAGGCTGCAGTCGTCCTTTGCGCACCCATTTATGGAGCAGGGTCTCGGTGACGCCTGTCACTTCGACGATACGCTCGATCGACGCCGAGCGGTTCTCGCGCTTGCGCAGGAAGCGGTACACTTCCTCGTACAGCTTCTCTTCGTTGTTCGCGCACTTTGCGCACACTTCACGGACGCCGGTATAATTGAAAAAGTCTCCGCAGGACGGGCAATTTCGCAGTTCAGCCATTTCGTTCTCTCCTATCATGTTGTCGTCAGGCGCGGATCAAGGTGACCGCTTCGACGCGCACGGCTCCCGCTGCTTTCAGGACAGCCGCCGCGCGGTTCAGCGTCGTGCCGGTCGTGTAGATGTCATCGACGAGCACATACGCCAATGGATCAACCGCCGCACCTTCTTGTAATGTGAATAAATCCGTCATCGCGAGCCGCTCCTCCCGCGTCTTCTCCCCCATGACATCCGTCCCCGTCTTCTCGAGCAGGTGGACGAACGGGATCCCTGCCCGCTTCAGCAGTTCATCCACATGGGAAAAGGTGCGCTCGATCCTCTTTTCAGGATGCATAGGAATCGGGACAACGCGTTCCTTCCCTTTCAGCGCGATTCGCAGTTCCTCCTTGAACACATCCGCAAGCGCGATGTCCTGGAGGAACTTGTACTGGTGCAGGAACTCCCGCATGGCCCCGTTGTATGTATAGAGGGAATGGACGGCATCGAGCATCCCGCCTTCCTCTTTTATGTCGGCGCGCTCGAAGGAATTTGAACACGGTTCACAAATTGTCCGCGATTTTTCGATGCCGAGGAGCGCCTGCCACGACGGCCTTGCGCCTAGCGGCTGTTCGCAAAGGAGGCAGTTCATCCAGAATCGCCTCCCTTATTCAGCTGCAGGATCTCCCGCTTCGCGTCATCCATGGCGTATGTGATGCCGTTATGGAACAGGACGAAATCGCCGCCCGGATGCTGCGCTGACCTGCCGACGCGCCCGCCGATCTGGATAAGCGCGCCTTTGTCGAAGATCTGCTGCTCCGCCCCGACGACCGCCACCTGGACATTCGCAATCGTGATGCCGCGCTCCAGGATCGTCGTCGTCAGAAGCCCAGGCAGCTCCCCTTTGCGCAGCGCAACGACATGCTCTTTCCGGTCGGGATGAGCGGCATGCACCGAGCGGATCCGGCGGTCGAGCTTCTGAAATAAAGGCTTCGCCTGCTCCATGAGGGCAATTTCGTGGAAAAAGATGAGGAATGGCTCATTTTTATTGAGCCGCTCTTTCGTCCAATCCGCCAGCTTCTGAGGCAGCTTCCCTTTCGCAATCTGCTTCGCATAATTCCAAAGAGGATCAAAACGCGGAACCGGCAGCGGGTGTCCGTGGTAACGTCCGTCGATCGTCGAAACGGCGCCATTTTTTCTTACATTCGCAAGCAGGCCATCCGAAGGTGTCGCTGTCACAAAATGGACAGGCGCCCCCGGCTTCGCAGCTTTCTGCACCGCCTTCCGCAGCGTCTCGTCCGCCTTATACGGAAACGCATCCGCCTCGTCCACAAACACCGCATCGAACGCCTCCTTGAACCGGTACAGCTGATGCGTCGTCGCCAGCACAAGCTGCGCCGCATGCTCCTTCAGCTCCGCGCCGCCGTACAACGCCTCAATCGCCGTATCCGGAAACGCCGCCCGCAGCCGCGGCTCCAGTTCCAATATGACGTCCACCCGCGGCGCCGCCAGACAAACCCGCTTCCCCTCAGAAAGCAGCCGATGAATCGGCTCAAACAGAATCTCCGTCTTCCCCGCCCCGCACACCGCATGCACCAGATGCGGCCTAGAAAGCCGCGTACTCTCCGCCAGCTCCTCCGCCGCCTTCCGCTGCCGCTTCGTCAGCACACCTTCCCACGTAAGCTTATGTTCCCTTGGGAAATCAATCCGCTCACCGCTCCACACAACAAGCTCCGAACAACGCGACACCCGCCCCATCTTGAGGCAGTTCCGGCAATACACACAAGCCCCGCCGCACTTCGCGCAATCAAACTCCGTAAACTTCCCAGGATCCCGGTTCTCACACCGATTACACACAAACCGCGTCCCACTCAAAAAACCGGACGTGACCCGCACCCCCGGAACCACCTCCACAAACCCCTCCGCCACATGCCGATCCATCTCCCCACGCAAAAAAGGAGCGTGCACCCGCAGCCAAACCCGGCCATCCAAAAAATCCCTGACAGCAGGATCGAATGACTTCCCCACATGCATCACCCCTCTCCCTTATTATTTTTTTCATTTCTTTTCTTTTCTTTTCTTTTCTTTTCTTCTTTTAACCCCTCAGTGGTGGATTGGCAGCCTAGAACTCTCCAGCTGGCTGGAGTGGAGGGCGGCGACTCCAGCGGGAACAGCGCGAGCTGAAAGCCCCGCAGGAGCGAAGCGACGAGGAGATTGAAGCCGTGCCCGCGGAACGCGTCCGCCCGGAACGCAAGCCAGCGGCGCCGAAAGACTACTTCCCTGCCCGCTTCACCCAAGCCAAGCCGATCGCGCCTTCCCCGAGATGCGTCCCGATCACCGGGCCGAAATGGCTGATCGAAAACTCCACATCCGGCAGCCGCTCCGACAGCTCCTTCCGCCACACCCGCGCCTCCTCCGGCTGATTCGCATGTATAATCACCGCCTCCAGCGGCAACTTCGCATCATCCTCCGCCAGCATATCCGCAATCCGCTTCATCGCCTTCTTGCGCGTCCGGATCTTCTCAAACGGCTCAATCACCTTATCCTCAAAATGCAAAATCGGCTTCACCTGCAGCAACCCGCCAAGCAGCGCCGCCGCGCTCGACAACCGGCCGCCCCGCTGCAAATGCCCGAGATCATCCACCATGAAATACGCCCGCAGCGTCTTCTTCATCCCGCGCAGCTCGTCCATAATCAGCTCCGGGTCCACGCCCTTCTTCGCAAGCTCAGCCGCCCGCATCACATAAAACCCTTGCGCATAGCACGAAATCTCCGTATCGAACGGATACACATCGATTCCCTGCACCATCTCGCCCGCCTGCACCGCACCTGCGTACGTCCCGCTGATGCCGCTCGACAAATGGATCGAAATGACCGCATCATACCCGACCTCTTTCAGCGCCGTGTACAATTCCGCGAACCGTCCGACCGGCGGCTGGGACGTCTTCGGCAGCGGGCCGTTGCCGCGCACCTTCTCGTAGAAATCCTCCGTAGACAGGTCGATCTCCTCTTCATACGCCTTCCCGTCGATCGTGACGGAAAGGGGGATGACGCGGATGCCGTACTCATCTATCTGATCAGCCCGCAAATACGCGGTGCTGTCAGTCACAATTGCTGTTCTCAATAAAATCAACTCCCGCTTCCCATTCTACCTAATTATGCCGTAAATGAAAACGCGGAAACAAACGGTCATTCCAGTTCATACGCCCAGCGGTTCGCCTCTTGGGAAAATTCACCGAGCACATGCGGCGGAATGTCCAGGATCTTCGAGTAGAGCTCGATCCGGTCCCACTCGAACCGCTCCATCGAAGCCGCCAGCTGGAGGAACGGCGTGATATCCGTCCATTCGCCCTGGAGCGTCGCCGCGGCTTTCTCCGTGAACGGCACAAGCGCCAGCAGCTCCGGCCATTTCTTGTTCAGCATGACGTCCAGCAGCGAGAACATCCCGACGAGGAAGCATTCATCTGCGTTCGCCTGGCCTTTGTAGCCCGCGAGCAGCTCGCACAGTTTCGCCCGCGCAAGGGAATATGAGATGAGCGCCTTCACCCGGCCGCCTGACTGCTCGCCAAGTTCGCAAAGCGTCATCACCTGCATCCATTTCCGCGTCTCCTTCAGCCCGATCATGACGATCGCCTGCTGGATGGAAACGATTTTCGCCGGAACCTGGAACGCATGCATGTTCATGAAGCGCAGGAGCTTGAAGGACAGCGAGACATCCCTGCGGATCATGCCCGCGATCTCGCTGATGCTCGGCGTCGGCATGTTCAATTTCTCGAGGATCTGCAGATGCCAGGATAGATTCGCCGGGATTTCCTTCCCCGTGATGATTTCCGGCTCCGCGAAGAAGTAGCCTTGGAACAGCTCGTATCCGCCGGCGAGTGCTTCATCATATTGCGCGCGCGTCTCCACTTTCTCAGCGAGCATGCGGATATGCGGGTAGGCCTTCAGGAATTGGCGTATCCGTTTTCGTAGAGGAGCGTCCGAATGGAAGAAATCCACTTTGACGATGTCGATCATGTCGAACAGTGAGGTATGGACCATGTATTGTTCCTGCAGCACGAAATCATCGAGCGCGAAGACGAAGCCCTTCGCTTTTAATTCCCGCATGCGGGTCAGAAGGGACGGCGTGATTTCGACGTCCTCAAGGATTTCGATGACCATCCGGTCGGGACGGAAACTCGTAAAAATATCTTGTGTCAATAGTTCGCCCGTGAAGTTGATGAAGGATTTGGTGCCACCGGATACTTTGTCGATGCCGATCGTCATGAAACTATTGACGAGCAGCCGGATCGTCGCCTTCTCCGGCTCGATCATCGGGAAACGGTTTTGCATGCTGTTGCGATATAACAGCTCATAGCCGTAGATATTTCCTTTGCGATCGAGAATCGGCTGCCTGCCGACAAAAATATTCTGGCTCAATTCCCTTCACCTCCCATTTTTAGTAGTATACCAAAATGCGACTTTGTTCACCATGCTTTTTAGGTAATTGTTCATGAGAATTCGAAACTTCCAGGTTGGGATATGTCGGATGATAGAATTGCCTGCCTGAAAATGCTATGTTAAAGGTATCTGGAAATGGGAAGGGGTTAATTGGAATGAAACATATACTGTATGTGCAGGAGGGGCATCTGGCGTTCGTCGCGCTCAACCGGCCGGAGGCGATGAATGCGCTCTCCTATGATCTGCTGGCGGAGCTCGGGCAGGTGATCGAGTCGATCCGCATCAATCCGGACATCCGGGTCGTCATCTTTTCGGGAACCGGCGAGAAGGCGTTCTGCGTGGGGGCGGATCTGAAGGAGCGCAAGTCGCTGACGGAGCAGCAGGTGAAGCGGAATCTGTATAAGACCGGGGAAGTGTTCACGGCGATCGACAATCTGCCGCAGCCGACCATCGCCATGCTGGACGGCTATGCGCTCGGGGGCGGGCTGGAACTTGCGCTCGCCTGTGATTTCCGGGTGGCGTCGGAGCGCGCCGTCGTCGGCCTTACCGAAACAGGGCTCGCAATCATTCCGGGCGCGGGCGGCACGCAGCGTCTGCCGCGGCTCGTCGGCGAGAATAAAGCGCTCGAGCTGATTCTGACAGCACGCCGCTTGAAGGCACAGGAAGCAATGGCTTGCGGGCTCTTGACGAAAGTCGTCCATTCCGAAAATCTCGTCGAAGAGACGAAAGCGTTCGCGGAACTGATGCTCCAGAACGGACCGATTGCGCTGCAGCAGGCGAAGTTCGCCGTGAAACACGGCATGAACGCGGATCTGCAGACGGGGCTCGCGATCGAGCGGAAAGCGTATGAAGTGACGATCCCGACCGAGGACCGCATCGAGGCGCTGCAGGCGTTTTCGGAGAAGCGGAAGCCGGAGTTTAAAGGAAAATGATGTGGAAGAGCGCCTGCCATGGGCGCTCTTTTTCGTTCAGATCTGATCCGACGTATAGGTCTGCCGCCTCGTCTTCTGCTGCGCCGCTTCCCAGGAAGTGATAAGTTCCCCGGTGATCCGCCCTGCTTCTTCAAGGGATGCACCCGACCTCGTGAGCTGCGCAGTGACGATCAGCTGGTTCAGGTAGACATAGAGCGTAAAGAGCCGCTCACCCTCCTCCGTTTTCCGGTTCGGCGTCGCCAGCAGTTCGAACAGCAATTCCTGGCCCTGCCGCAGCATTTCCTTCTTCTCTAGCGCGCCTGCTCCTTCCAGGCACGCATCGATGTTCCGGCTGAGCGCTTTCAGCAGAAGGATGACATATTCAATTTTCGGGAGGGTCGATGCATTCGTTTCCCGGTAGATGCGTGCTGCATGGTTAAAATTCACGATGGTTCACTCCGGAGCCTTTTTCTTTTCTATCGGCAGATTGGGGTTTCATTTCAATAAAAATGCGCCGATATAGAAAGGGATAGGTGAAATTACTGTAAATGGGGTGACTATATGCGCATACATAGCCAGGAGCAGATTGCGTTTTCGATGAACCGCTCCCAGCGCAACACGGCGCAGATCGAGAAGAGCCTGCTGAAGCTCGGTTCGGGGAAAACGATCGCGAAAGGCGCAGACAACGCATCGGGGCTGTCGATTTCGGAAACGATGCGTGCGCAGATCCGCGGCATTTCCCGCGCTCAAAGCAATATGCAGGACGGCCTCTCGGTTCTAGAAGCGTCGAACGAAGGGCTGAACAACGTCAACGGCCTTCTTCAGCGGGCGCGGGAGCTGGCAGTGCAGACGGCGAACGGCACACTGACGGAAAGTGACCGGACAGCTGCGCAGACGGAACTGGATGAACTGATGGGCGCGATCAACGATACGTCCGAGAAACTCGAGTTCAATACGAAGCAGATCCTCGGGGACCGTGCGCCGATCGTACTACATGTCGGAGCAAATCCAGGCCAGCAGATGAAGATCGATACGATCGATGTGAGCACGGACAAGCTGTTCGGTGCAGACGTCAAGCTCTCCATCAGTTCCCAGGAAGACGCCGAAGCGATGATCACCAAAGTCGACAACGCCATCAAAACCGTCTCCGGGCACCTGACGAAAGTCGGCTCGCAGATGGAATCGATCGAGCATCATCTGGCAAACGCGCTCGTCTTCGAGAACAACTTGACGAAATCGCTGTCGATGCTCGAAGACACCGATATGGCGAAGGAAATGATGAATTTCGTCAGTCTCGACATCCGGCAGAAGGGCGACCATCTGCTTGTGAACCAGATGAACCAGAACGTCCAGAATGTGCTGGGCCTGTTGAAGTGATTGGACACCGTGGCGACACGGTGTCTTTTTGCATGCAGCATCACGGTCTATAGGCAACTTGGACAATCTTCGGTTCGCCGTTCTTTTCAAACGTCGCAAACGGCTGCATGCCGATTTTTCAGCGACTTTCTGCGACGCCCTATTAGCTAAAGTCGTGTAAGAGTAGATTTCGGAGTACCCGAGGACCGTGAATGCATAGTCCTTGCAGGCCGCCGCTGCTTCTGTGGCGTATCCTTGGTTCTCGTATTCCTTTCGTATATGGAAGCCGATTTCAGGCAGCCGCCTCCCATCGATGTCCTGCATCGTGATGCCGCAGTCGCCGATGAATGTATTATCCTCTTTCAGGACAACCGCCCATAACCCGTGATTGTATTGCTGGTAGTTGTTCACATTCCAGGTGATCCACGCCTTCACCTTCTCCTGGTCAAAAGGATGCGGGTAATAGCGCATTGACTCCGGATCAGAAAGGACCTTCGCCAGCTCATGCTAATCTTCCATCCGCAGCTCCCTGAGGTAAAGCCGCTCGGTTTCAATTATTTTCATGTTCCTCATCCCCTCATGATGCAGCGGCACAAAAAAGGACACTCAACAATCTAGTGTCCCAAAGTTCTGCTGATTCTTGTCAGGCAGCTCACTATTTCCGTTCTGCCTGCTGCGTAATTAATCCTGCATTCCCGCACCGCGGCGAATCCGCAACAAGACGCGCCGCCCTCGCCACAGTAAGCAAAATGTTCGTCGCCCCCTGCCGGTCGGCTTCGTGGCTCGCCCGGATATACGGGCTGTGCTGTTCATTGACGATATATTGGGGCGGCAGTTCGTTGAGCGCAATCGCCATGATGTCGTGTTGGCAGCGCTCACAATCGCATGAAAGATGAAGGTCCTTTTTGTTTTTATTCAGGACATCGCGTACGACATCTTCCATGACATTGTAAATTCCCATGTAGTTCCCTCCAGCCATTCCCTGTGTGCTATATCCTTATTGTACCACTGCTTCCCTGATTAGGGGAAAGTTTTTCCACAATGAGAAAAGGGCAGCTGCGCGCTGCCCTCTTGTCATTGCATGCGAATCCCGTAAAACCGCTTGACGAGCCCATCTTCCTCTTCTACGTCCATCGCCCTTAGCGAACGCTTCCCCGTCCTGCGGTCAAGCATGGCGAGCGCCCGGATGAACGGATGGGCATGGCTTCGCGCACCTGCAATCGGCATCTGGACATAGTCGAACAACAGTCGCACAACAGTCGCACAATCTCCCATGCCGGATAGCAGCCCGCTTCCCGCGTCTCCGTTTCCGCATCGTCATAGGCGGCGTGGAGCTCCTTCAGCTCAGCCGAAGCGAAAAGGGCTTCCCAGTCTCCGTCCCATTTGAGCGGGTCGATCGCGCGCTCTTCGCTCAACTCGCCGCCCCGTTCATTCACCCGCAAGTCGTAAGGAATATCCGAAGCGCGGAAAATCTCCTCGCCGTCCAGCGTGATGCGAAGCGTCGCGGTACGGTCATGGCTTTTCCGGTGCACCGTCACGTCGTACTTCACGCGTCCTTTCAGCTCTTCGCACAGGAAGCCTTCCGCCAGCTGCTTCAGCTTCGTCCACCTCATGCGCGCTGCGGGCTCCATTCCTCCCGCAGCATCCCCATCCGGATCGAGTCATAATAGACGCCGTTCCAGAAGCGGACTTTCCGGATGCGGGCTTCCATCGTCATGCCGAGCTTCTCCGCGACGCGGATCATGCGCTCGTTGCCCGACCACGTCGTGAGGCCGACGCGGACGAGCGGTTTTTCATTGAATAAATGATCAATCCACATCGTGAGCGCTTTCGTCCCGTACCCGCCGCTCCAGTAGGCCGGCTCGTAAATGACGATGCCCATCTCGAGCCAGAGCGACGGCTTATGCTCCCAGTAATAGCTGACGATGCCGATGAAGGCGCCGCCTGCCTCGATCGCCCAGATGTCGTCCTGCTGAACGAAATTCTCTTTCCGCTCAAGAAACGTCTCATAGGGAATCGCTTTATGCGGATAATACGGCGCGTCCCATTTTTTCCACTCGGGGTCCTCTTCCTTAAACGCGAGTTCCCACATGCGCGGCAAATCTTCTTCTGTGATCGGCCTGATCGTGACGTTATCGTTTGTATAGGTCAAATTCATTCTCCGGTTCTTATAGGTATTTCGCGAACCAGCCCGTGATCTCGTCCAACCGGTCGATGCGCAAGTTCGGCGTGCCGGTCCGCGATAGGTTGTGGTCCGCATCCGGGAAACGGACGAATTCCGTCTCCTTGCCCATGCTTTTCAGTGTGATATACAGCTGTTCCGCCTGCTCGATCGGGCAGCGGAAGTCCTTTTCGGAATGAAGGATCAAGAGCGGCGTCTCGACATTCTCCGCGTATTTCAGCGGCGAGTGTTTCCACAGCTTGTCGACGTCTTTCATATCGGACAGGATCTGCCACTCGCTGAAGTAATAGCCGATGTCCGACACGCCGAAGAAGCTGATCCAGTTGCAGATCGAGCGCTGCGTGACGGCCGCCTTGAAGCGGTCCGTATGGCCGACGATCCAGTTCGTCATGAAGCCGCCGTAGCTGCCGCCCGTGACGCCGAGCTTGTCTTCGTCGATCCAGCTGTTCTCTTCCAGCGCGTAGTCGACCGCCGCCATGATATCCTCGTAGTCGCCGCCGCCATAATCGCCGCGCACCGCGTCGACGAACTCCTGGCTGTAGCCGTGGCTGCCGCGCGGGTTGATGTACAGCACGCCCCATCCTTGTGCTGCTAATAGCTGCATCTCATGGAAGAACGAGTTCCCGTACATCGCATGCGGGCCGCCGTGGACGTTGACGACGAGCGGATATGTCTTGCCGTCTTCAAATCCCGCCGGTTTCATGAGCCAGCCGTGGACATCCCAGTCATTGTGCCCTTTGAACTGGATCGCTTCCGGTTTCACAAGCTCCGTTTCTTCGAGGTACGTTTGATTGAATGAAGTGAGGGCCTCGCGCTCGCCCGTCGCGATCGTCATCTTATACAATTCGCCCGGGTTCACCGGATTGCTCACCGCCAGAAGCGCAAACGTGCCGTCTTCCGAAATATCGTAGCCGTACACATGCTCATCTTCAGGAGACGCCGGATACACTTCGCCGTCCAGCGTCGCGAAGTACAGGCGCACGTCGCCCATCGCCGACAGCTGGAAGTACAGCTGGTCATGCTTCGTCCAGACCGCAGCCGGCGCATACGCCCCTTGCTGATGGTCCGCAACGACCGCATCCCCGATCGGCGCATCGATGCTTTCCGTCACGTTCAGGCGGTTGCCGCGGTGCGTGTCGAACACATACAGGCTGCTGTGCGTCGCATTCTGGAACGCGCGGTCCGAGCCGGCGAACGCGATATAGCGGTCATCATGCGAGAATGTCGCGCCGCCGTAATAGCCTTCCTCGTCGATGACGACCGTCTCCTCTTTCGTCTCGATGTCAATGAGGTACAGCGGCTGGCGGAATTCCCGGTCGAGGTTGTCTTTGCGGTTCACCCCGATGACGATCTTCTTGCCGTCATGCGAAACCGCCTCAAGCCCATGCTGGTAGTCGCCTTCCGTGAATTGCGTCACTTCGTCCGTTTTCAGATCGACGACGCCGACCTGGCGGAACACATCTTGCGGCAAGAGCCCGACGCCATCCGCTTTGTACTTCATCTTCGTCACGCGGTACGGCTCCGGCTTCTTCTTGTCATCCTTCTCTTCCTTGTCCGTGAACGTCTTGCCTTGCTTCACGGCGCCGTTGATCCAGATCTTCGTGCCGCACGGCGACCAGACAAAACCGGATACGCCCTTCTCAAAATCCGTCACCTTGCGCGCCTCGCCGCCTTTTGCGGACAGCACATACAGCTGGTTCTTCTCATCACGGTTCGACAGGAACGCAAGCTGCACGCCATCCGCGGACCACGCGGGCTGCATCGCGCGCTGCTTTCCATGCGTCCACTGCGTAATCTCGTTCGTCTCGAGATCGATATGGAACAGATTCGAATAATACTTGTTGTCGTCCTTGTCGATATGCGTCTTCACGAATACCGCTTCCTTGCCATTCGGCGCGATATGCGGGTCCGTCACCGACTGCAATGTATAGAGATCGTCCACTTTTACCTTTTCCATGTTCATTCCCCCAATCTTTTTCTCCTCTACATATTTCGACAGTCGTAGTAAATCTCCTTCTTTGATGATGAAAAATTTTTATTGCTTCGATTTCAAGCAGCGTTGCTTACTTCGTCATGCCGGTTGCTTAGTTTCATATCGCTGTTGCTTACTTTCGCACAGTTATTGCTTACTAGGAACCGTCATTGCTCACTTTTCGGCTTTATTGCTTACTTATCAGATAAAAAAACGCTGCTCCCGGCCATCCAGCCGAAAACAGCGTCTCCTTATTTCATCCCATTCGCCTTCACTTGGTCTTTCAAGCTGCGGCGCAAGATCTTGCCGGTCGTATTCTTCGGCAGTTCCGCTAGAAACTCGATCGTCTCCGGCACTTTGTACTTCGCCAGCTTCCCTGCGCAGAACGCCTTCAGCTGCTCTTCATCAACGGAAGACCCTTCTTTCAGTACGACAAACGCCTGCACTTCCTCGCCGAAATCCGGATCCGGCACGCCGACGACCGCGGCTTCGACGACATCCGGGTGCGCGAACAGCACTTCCTCGACTTCGCGCGGATAGACGTTATAGCCGCCTACGATGATCAAATCCTTTTTACGGTCGACGATATAGAAGTAGCCGTCCTCGTCCTGTTTTGCAAGGTCACCCGTGTAAAGCCAGCCGTCACGAATAGCGACCGCGGTCTCTTCCGGCATTTTGTAGTAGCCTTTCATGACATTCGGGCCTTGGACGATGAGTTCGCCGACTTCCCCGCACGGCACTTCATCCCCAAATTCGTCCACCACTTTGTTGACGACATTGACGATGTTCGTACCGATCGAGCCCGGCACCCGGTCGCGGTCGAGCGGGTTGAAGCACGTGACCGGCGACGCTTCGGACAGGCCGTACCCTTCCGAGATGCGCGTGCTGAACTTGTCCTCGAAGTTGTGGAGCAGCGCGACCGGAAGCGACGAACCGCCTGAGATCGCAAGCCGGATCGTGCTGAAATCAGCAGGGTCCCCGTCCGGATACTGGTACAGGAAGTTGAACATCGTCGGAACGCCCGCAAACACGGTCGCCTTCTGTTCCTTGATCGTCTGGAATACATCACGCGGGCTGAATCTCGGAATGAGCAGCACCGTCGCCCCTTTCAGCAGCGGCGCATTCACGACGACCGTGAGCGCGAACACGTGGAACACAGGCAGCGTCGCGACAATGCGGTCATTCTCCGAGAACCCGAGATAATCGCCGACATCACGCGCATTCGAATACAGATTCTTATGCGTCAGCATCGCGCCTTTCGGATACCCGGTCGTCCCCGACGTATACAAAATGACAGCGGTTTCATTCTCATCAACAGAAACCGGCTCAAGATCCGGGCGGCCCGTCATGATGAACTGCGAGAACGGATGGACTTTCTCCTTCACCGCGTCCGGCAGCGCCATCATCTTCTCAAGGGCATCGGGCGCCGTTTCGCAGATGATGTAATCGTGGATCGACGGGAATCCGGCGGCCGCCTTCTCGACTAACGGCAGGAGCGCATCCAGCGCAATGACCGCCTTCGCGTCACTGTTATGTAGGATATACGAAATCTCATCCGGCGAATAGATCGGATTGACCGGAATCGCCGTCGCGCCGATCCGCATCGTAGCATACAGCGAAATGAGGAAATGCGGCGTGTTTCCGAGCAATAGCGCCACGTGGTCCCCTCGGCCAATGCCGATCTCCTGCAGAGCGCCTGCGAACATCGACACCGACTGATCGAATTCCGCATACGACGTGTCTTTCCCCATGAAGTGATACGCGGTCTTGCCCGGCTGTGATTTCGCAGTCTCGTGGACCCGCATGACTAAATTCATGTAAACTCCCCCTTTTGCGTTTTGAATGAATACTCATTCATTTCTCACCTCTATTATTATATAAGAAAAATTTAGATTTTACAATGCTATTGGGTGTGATTTTCCTGAATAGGGGTGGGTTTATTAGATTAAAAGAAGGAATCACGAGTTCATCTCGGCAGAAACTGAGCAGATAAACCCGAGCACGCCCTCCTCATTGCTTCCTATCCAGCCTGCATTGCGCACTTTACAGCAATGTTGCTTCGTTTTGGAGCGCCGTTGCTTACTTTGACGGCCCGATTGCTTCCTACCGGCTTTCGTTGCTCACTTCAAGCAGTCCATTGCTCACTTCCTCCCCGCTCCACCAAAAAAACACCAGCCAACTAAGCCGGTGTTTTGATATGGGCGAGGTATCGCCAGCGGATCAGATAGAAATACAGCACTTGCATGATCGTGAAGCCGCCGAGGACGAGGAGCATCTCCCGCACGATCGAAATTTCGGCGAGGGCGTCCCAGATGACTTGCAGCGACAGGAATGCGAATGAGCTGTGGACGAACGCGACGCCCCACGGGAAGAAGAATTGCGGGATGAGCTGCCGGTTGACGATCCGCTTGAACTCGCGGTCCGTGATGCCCATCCGCCGCAGCACGTCGAACTGGCGCTTGTCGCGGTCGAGCGTCGTATATAATCGGAAATAGATGAAACTTCCCGCTGCGAGGAAAAAGACGCCCGCGAGCAGAAGCCCGATGAACAGCAGCAGCGAGAACGTCGTCCGGATGATCGCGTAATTCGCGCCCGGATTGTCGAATTTATACGGCAGGCGCTGCGCGGTCCCGCTGATGAACGACTCCGAAATCGAGTGGGAGATGCGCAGGCCGATGTCCGGCGTCTGCTGCCAGTCCGGGACGTTGAAGGCGTAGTAGGACGAAATCGGGTCAATATCCGCCTTCAGCATCTCCACAAAGTCGGCGTCATTCAGGATGATCGCGTTCGTGCCGATTGCATTCGCCGGGAACAGCTGGTGCGGGTAGGCGCCTTTGATCTCCACCTCAATCTCGCTTTCAACGAGTTCCGTGCTGACTGTCCTCCGCGCGAGCGCACTATATGCGGATCCCGACGGCGGCAGGAAGACGGCGTCCCCCCGCTCCAGGCGAACCGGGTCATATCCGAACGAAGCTGCGAGCATGTTAACATTCGAAAGCTTCAAGATGAACACCGCATTGTTCGTGAATGACGAAGTCTGCACGATGATCGGGAACCGGACGAGCGTGTATTCAAGCTGCCGGTCCTCCAGCTCCTCGATGAGCCCCGCGACATGCCGCTGCTCGAGCGTGTTGCCGGGATAGCTCTGGTAGACGAGGCCGAGGGGGTTCATTTCCCGGTACTGCGACGCGAATGACGTCAAGGATGCGAGCAGCCCGACGGACATGAAGGCAAGCGTCGAGACGATCGTGACGATGAAGAACATCCGCGCGTTCTCCTTCAGCCGCACAACCCCTTCCGAGATCGACAGCAGCCAGGAATGCTGCCAGTAGATCTGTTTGCGCTTCCTGATCTGCTGCAGCAAATAGGGCAGTGAATCCGTAAAAAAATAATACGTTCCGATGACGGCAAGCAGCGGCAGCAGGAACAGCAGGCTGATGACGAACGAGTTCGCAATCGCCGCTGCCATCACGTACGAGACGGCGAGCAGCGCCAGCCCTAACCCCGCCCGCACGCGCGAAAATCCGTGGGAACGCTGGTCAGCCGCCTCGCCGCTGATCAGTTCCTCGACTTTGCCTGTCCGGATGAAGACCGGTGCCGACAAGGAAATGATGACGAACAAGCTCAGGAACGCGCTGACCGTGAGCACAAACGGCTTCCAGGACAAGTATAGCGGCAAGGCCGGCAGCAGGACGATCTGCTTGACGACCATGAAGAAGAACTTCGTGAACATGAATCCGAGGAACGTCCCCGTCACGATCGCCGCCATCCCGATGATCAGCGTCTCGATGAAGATGAGCCGGTGCAGCTGCCGTTTCTCTATGCCGAGATGAAGCAGGATCCCGAACTCCTTCGACCGCGCCTCAAGGAACGCCCGCATCGAATAGAACAGGAAGAACAGCGTGAAGATGAACAGGATCAATTCCGCTGCGCTCATGCCGACAAACGCGATCTCCTGCACGAAGCGGTTTTCGATCGACGGGTGGAACAGCAGCATCGAGTACAGGAAGAACACCATGACCGAGAACACGCTCGCGAGGAAGAAGGCGGCATAGATCCGCCGGTTCCTGACGACGTTCCGGAAGGCGAACTGGCGGAATGTCATCTAGCCCGCCCCCTTTCCGGTTTACAAGGAACGCAGATCATGGACGTTCCCTCCGAGCAGCGACAGCACGTTCAGGATATGCTGGAAGAACGTCTGGCGCCGCTCATCCTTGTAGATCTCATTGAAGAATTCGCCGTCCTTGATGAACAGCACGCGGTCGCAGTAGCTCGCCGCAATCGGGTCGTGCGTCACCATGATGATCGTCGTGCGCTCTTTGCGGTTCACGTTCGATAACAGTTCCAGCACGTCCTTCGCTGACTTGGAATCCAGGTTCCCCGTCGGCTCGTCCGCGAGGATCAGCTTCGGCGTATGGATGAGCGCCCGACCGATCGCGGTCCGCTGCGCCTGGCCGCCCGACAGCTCGTCCGGCCGGCGGTTCAAGATCTGCCCGAGGCTGAGCTGATCCGCCAGCATCGAGACCCTCCGCTCCATCTCATGGACCGGCATGCCGTCGAGCGTCAGCGGCAGGACGATATTCTCCTCGACCGTCAGCGTATGCAGCAGGTTGATATCCTGGAAGACGAAGCCGAAGTTGCGCCTTCTGAACAGGGCAAGCTCGTTCTGGCTGAGCGCTTCAGGCTCCACGCCGTCGATGACGATCTTGCCGTATGTCGGCAAGTCTATTGTCGAAATCAGGTTGAGGAGCGTCGTCTTCCCGCTCCCGGAAGGCCCCATGACCGCGACGAACTCGCCTTCATCCACTTCGAAATCGAGCCGGTTCAGCGCGCGGTGCATCACTTTCCCTTCATAGATCTTCGTCACTTCTGTCAGTTCGACGATTTTGCGTCTCTCCATCCTTCGGGGCCCCCCTCTCTCCATTCAGGAATTCTAAGCGGACGACGGTGCCGCTGCCCGGTTCCGATTCAATCGACAACGGATGACCGAGCCTCTCGCATACTTCCGCCGCGATATACAGGCCCATGCCCGTCGACTCGCCCGTCAGCCGCCCGTTCTCGCCGGTGAAGAACGCCTTTGTCACGCGCTTGAGATCGGATGCCGGGATGCCGATCCCTTCGTCGCGTATGCGGAGGCAGATCCCCTTTTCCTCCTGGTTCGCCGTGAAATGGACCTTTTTCCCTTCTTCGAACGTATATTTCACTGCATTCGTGATGAACTGCGCGATGATCGTATGCATCCATTTTGCGTCCGTCGACACGGTGAACGACTCGTCGATCTGGATCGCCGGGAAGACCCCGCTTGTGATGAACAGCCGCTTATGCTCGTTGACGATATCCTGCACGAGCTGCCGCAAGTTCACCTGCTCGATCCGCATGTCCTGCTCGAACGTATCGAGCCGCGCATTGACGAGCACCGCCTCCAGCCCGAACCGCAGTTTATCGACCTCTTCCGCGACACTTTTGCGGTCGAGCGGCCCTTCCTCCTGCAGCAGCAGATTGATGACGGACAGCGGCGTCTTCATCTGGTGCACCCACTGATTCATGAAATGAAGCTGCCTGTGCTGCGACGCATAGAGGGTCTGCACTTCATTCTGATAAATGCCGTAGAGCCTGCGCATATACTGGGCCGTCTGCCGGTTCTCCGGCGACTGCGCCCCGCGGATCAGCGCATCCTCCATCCGCTCCGGCCTGCGCGTGACCGATGCGTAAAACGACCGCCTCATAATGTATTTGCCCGCAAGGAAACACGCCGTCAGCAGGAACGTCATGACGATCGAGTAGATCGCCGTATTCATCCCACGGAAGCCGTCCAGATAATAGAGCAGCAGGATGAACATGACGAGGAACACTTCAAAGATGAGGAGCGGCGTATGCTCCCGGAGGAACAGCAGAAACTGCTTCATGATTCCTCCGGCGCAGGCAGCAGCCGGTAGCCCGAACCGCGCACCGTTTCGATCGACGACTTCACCCCATAATCCGCAAGCTTCTTGCGCACGCGCGTCATATTGACGTTCAGCGTATTCTCGTCCACGAACGACTGGTCATCCCACAACTCCTCGAGCAGCGTCTCCCGCGCGACGACTTTCGGCGACGCTTCCATGAGCAGCGCCAGGATGACGCACTCCTTCTTCTGAAGCGGGATCACCGTCTCCCTCAGCTGCAGCTCCATCCGTTCAATGAACAGCGTCAGCGCGCCCAGCTTCACCATGCGCTCCGCCTGGCTCGGCGCATACTCCCCGAACGAGCGGCGCAGATGGCTCCGGATCTTGGCGAGGACGATTTCGTAATGGAACGGTTTTGTAATGAAATCATCCCCGCCGTTCTCGAGCGCAAATACTTGGTCCATATCGCCGGAGCGCGCAGAAATGAAAATGATCGGGCACGTCGTATGCTGGCGCAATTGGCGGCACCAGTAATATCCGTCATAGGACGGCAAATTGATATCGAGCAAAATGAGATGCGGGTCAAACGCCGCACTCTCTTCGATGATATGGTCAAAGTTCTCCGCAATCGCGACATCATACTGATACTTCCGGAGCGTCTCCGCCAGCAGCGCCGCGATCTTCCTGTCATCCTCCACAATGAAAATCCGGTGGTTCTCCATCGTTCAATCCCCTTTCAGTCTCCGCCAATTATACCGCATTTCCAACGTTCCCGCAGTAACGCGCCGGGCGAGCGGGGCATCACCCGAAGCAATCCGCCTTCCGGGCAGCCAAATGAGCAATCGGCACGCTTTATGAAGCATTCATCGGACGAAATGAAGCAATCATCCCTCGATATGAAGCAACAAGGCGGCCAAACGAAGCAACCACCCGCCTATTCTTAGCAATCCAGCCTGCAAACGAAGCAATCCGCCTGCCGAACAGCCAAATAAGCAATCGGCCCGCCTTACGAAGCATTCATCAGACGAAACGAAGCAACCATCCCTCGATATGAAGCAACAAGCCGGCCAAACGAAGCAATCACCCGCCTAATCCAAGCAATCCAGCCATCAAACGAAGCAATCCCCTTCCAGAACACCCAAATGAGCAATCAGCCCGCCTTATGAAGCATTCAACAGGCGAAACAAAGCAACCATCCCTCGATATGAAGCAACAAGCCCGCCAAACGAAGCAATCACCCGCGCAATCTAAGCAATCCAGCCTGCAAACGAATCAATCCGTCTTCCCGAACAGCCAAATGAGCAATCCGCCCGCCTTATGAAGCATTCAACAGGCGAAACGAAGCAATCGCACCTCGTTATGAAGCAACAAACCGGCCATATGAAGCAATCACCCGCCTAATCCAAGCAATCAAGCCTGCAAACGAAGCAACCCTCTTCCCGAACAGCCAAATGAGCAATCAGCCCGCCTTATGAAGCAATCACCACCGAAACGAAGCAACCCCTCTGCCAAACGAAGCAATCGCCCGCCTGCACGAAGCAACATGCCTTCCTGACCAAGCAATCCTCCCGCCATACGAAGCAACCCGCCCCCCGGCCGGCTGCATACAAAAAGCCCGGCATCCGCCGGGCTTTCCACCATCTCAATAAATCAAATTCACAAATTCCTCTTTCGTAATGCCGCCGAGGATGGTCGGGATGTCGATGCCGTCAAGCGCCCTGTTGATGGACTCGCGTTCATGCTGGACGCCTTGCAGCTTCTCTTCGATCTCCGCCACGTCGCCGACGCCGAAGAAGTCGCCGAAAATATGGACTTCCTCGATGTTCCCTTTGTTCACCTGCAGGCGGACATCGATGCCGCCGACCGGGAAGCGGTGGGAGTGCTGGACGTTGCACTTCGGCGATTTGCCGTAGTTCCAGTCCCAGTTGCCGTAACGCTCCGCGGAAAGCACGCGGATATTGTCCCAGTCCCTATCGGTCAGTTCGTACGTTTCAACATCTTCCGATCCATTAAAGATCGACTTCAGGATGTGCTGGCGGAACGCTTCGATCGTCATCGGCCCTTCGATGAATTCCGAGATGTTCGCGACGCGGCTGCGGATCGACTTGATCCCTTTCGACTCGATCTTGTCCTTCTTCACTTTGAGCGCGGAGACGACGCGTTCGATTTCCGTATCAAACATGAGCGTGCCGTGGCTGTACATGCGTCCTTGCGTCGCGAATTGCGCGTTGCCGGACACTTTCCGCCCTTCGACGAGGATGTCGTTGCGGCCGAGCAGCTCCGCTTTCACGCCCAGTTCCTGGAGCGCCTTGATGACGGGCTCCGTGAATTTCTTGAAATTGCGGAACGATTCGCCGTCGTCTTTCGTGATGAAGCTGTAATTCAAGTTGCCGTGGTCATGATAGACGGCGCCTCCGCCCGACAGCCGGCGGACGACATGAATGCCGTTCGCATCCACGAATTCGGTATTGATCTCCTCGAATGTATTCTGGTTCCGTCCGATGATGATCGACGGCTCGTTGATATAGAACAGCAAATACGAGTCCTTCTCGACATCCATCGTCTTCAATAGATATTCCTCGATTGCGAGGTTGATGCGCGGGTCTGTGATCCCTTTATTGTCAATGAAAATCATGAAATTCGCTCCTTATGTACCGTGATACGTCCATTTTATCTGAAGTAGGGGGAAAAGTGTTGACAAAAGATTCAATGTTATAATACACTACCAATAATTTAATCTCAGTCCTATAACAAAGAGAGGAGCCGGTGCATATGATAGAGAACATCGTAGAATTCTTCAAGTCCCTGCCGCCAAAGGAATGCGCATCTTGCGGTGAAACGATCGAGGAACAGCATGAGTGCTACAGCAGGAAATGCGACGCATGCAATATGCTGTAATTTTTTTATCGCATCTGTTATATGACAAACGACCAATTTCTATTCAATAGTAGTACAGACAACAGGAGGTGGAATGGATGGCTGAAAGCATTGTCGACTTCTTCAGGAACCTGCCCCCGAAACTGTGTACATCTTGTGGTGAAACAATCGAAGAACAGCATGAGTGCTATGGCAACACATGCGATTCGTGCAATGAAACCTATCTCTTCTCTAACCGCAAACCGAGTTAACCCTGAAAAGAGACGGCTGCTGTCATCTGAGCAGAAGCCGTCTCTTTTATATTTTGCAGATGTAGATGATCTCCCCGATTCGGTACAAGCTCCCACTCACCCTTCTGCACGCTGCATAGTATGACAGTAGAATCTGCAGATTCACTATCGATCAGGGGAGGTGAACATACATGCCACTTACAACGGGTCCGATCGAAAACACCGGCAACCAGCCATCCAACGCCACATCGGTACGCGTCAAAATCCTCAATCGCACAGGCGGTCCTTTGACAGGGACAGTTCGCGTGTATCGATTGAATGGGACAAGACGGCTGCTCAGCTCTGCCAACTTTAATGTCAGGGCGGATGCTTCCGGTTTTGTCACACTGCCTTTGACAGGCGGCGCATTCCAATATGAAGTGGAAATCGCACCGAATCAAGCGGGCGGCATCTATTCCGTATACGGCCGCACAGCTTCAGGCGTCGTCATCGCGGCGCAGCGCGTGCTGAATTCCGAATTGACGCCTGTCCTTTAATGGACAAGCAAAAGACAAGCTAACGGAAAAAGGGGGGCGCCGATACTACTCGGACAGCCCCTCTTTTTCCTCTGCCCGGTCCAGCAGATCGGGTTTATTCGAATGGATGCCGTTGACGCCCATCGCCTTCAGCCGCAAAGCTTCCTCCGGGTCATCCACTGTGTACGCGTAGACCGCGAGGCCCTTTTCATGCATATAGTTGACGAATGCCGGCACAATTGCTTCGTAGCTGACACCAACCCCATCTGCATATGTGAGCAGATCGTCCAGTTCCTTCTTCGAAAACTCGGCCTCTTCCCCTTCGTCGAATGAGATGAGCTGCAGCAGCGGGACCTCGTCGTTCAGTTCATGGACATGCTTCAGTGATTTTTTGTTGAATGAATGGATCGCTACGCGCGGCCTGCCATGCTTGTCCTCTTTAAGCAGATCATATTCCTCAAGGACGCTGAGCAGCTTCCCTTCAATGCCCGGGTAGCGCTCCGGGTCTTTCAGCTCGACTACATAATTCATCGAGTCGCCGAGCTCATCGAACACTTCGGTGAGGGTCGGCACCGCAAGGTCTTTCCCATCCGTATCTATGGCGACTTTCTCTTTTTTCCGCTCATCGATCGACAGCTGTTTCAGCTCAGCCAGCGTGAACGTCTCGATTTTCCCTTTGGCATCCGTCGTGCGCTTGACGTCTTTATCATGCATGACGACGAGCTCCCCGTCTTTCGTTTCATGGATATCGAGTTCAATATACGGCGCCTCCAGATCTTTTGCGAGCTTAAAAGCAGCGAGCGTATTTTCAGGCACATACGCAGAAGCGCCCCGGTGCCCGATGACGAGAAATTCGTCTTTCGGCATGGCGCTGTTCCATTTATCGCCGAATGAACAGGCGGACAGCGGGATGATCAATAATAACAATAGCAGTAAGCGTTTCATGGTGTTTTCCCCTTCGCGGCCTTCTCTTTTCTATCAAGCGGCCTGCCCTTTCTATAACCGTTTTCGCCAGTTTCCTAACCATGGATGCAAGAAAAGGCCGCCCGCAGGCAGCCCTTTCCACTTTTAATCGAATAAATCCGAGAGCACGTCCCGTACTGCCGCTTTCCCTTGATTGACACAGTCCGGCAGGCCGACGCCCTCATACGTGGCGCCGACCAGTTTGACGTTCGGAAATTCAGCTTTGATCTCCTTGCGCGCCTGTTCGATCCGCTCCTTATGGCCGACCCGGTATTGCGGCCGGTCCTCTTTGAAACGGGTGATGACGGAAAAGTCAGGCTTGCCTTTGATCGTGATGATGCGGCTCAGGTCAGCGAGGACGATGCGCTCGATCTCGTCATCCGGCAAATCGACGATCGCTTCGTCGCCGACCTTTCCGACGAAGGCACGGAGCAGCACTTTGCCGTCCGGCGTCGTCGTCGGCCATTTCCTGTGCACCCATGTGCATGCAGTGATGGAATAATCGCTGCGCCGAGAGACGAGGAAGCCCGTGCCTTCCGCGTCCTGGACGACCGCTTCCTCAGGGAACGCAAGCGCCACCGTTGCGACAGACGTCGTCGGGATCTCGCCAAGCCCTTTCAGGATGCCGTACGGTGCGAACAGCTGGCTCACCGTGACATGATCCGCCGTCATGATGACCGAATCCGCGACAAGCCTTCTCCCATCATTCAAATGAAGGATCGCCTGCCCGTCCGATTTCTCGATCTTCATGACGCGCACGCCTTTCTGGACGATGCCCGGATCGAGGCTCCGCTCCGCCGCTTCCACGATCGACTCCAGGCCGCCGCGGAACGAATGGAACGCCCCCTGTTTCCCGGCACCGCGTCCGCCTTTCTGCGGCACCTGCTTCGGCGTCGTCTTCTTCATGCCAAGGATCAGGCTCCTGTGCTTCTTCTCGACCTCATAGAACTGCGGGTACGTCGATTGCAGGCTCATCTGGTCGATGTCACCTGAATAGACACCCGACAGCAATGGTTCGATCAGGTTCTCGACAAGCTCTCCGCCGAAGCGTCTGCGGAAGAACGCACCGAGCGACTGGTCCGCGGCCGCACTGGAGCGAGGCATCAGGATATCGCCCGCTGCCCGGAGCTTCCCGGCCGCTGTGAAGAGGTCCGACTTCAGGAAAGGCCCCATTTGCGTCGGCACCCCCATGACGGAGCCGCCTGGAATCGGGTGCAGCTTTTCATTCAGGAGAATGAACGCCTGCCCTGTCGCATTCCGGACGAGCTGGTCCGCGATTCCGAGATCCTCCGCGAACTGGTCCATGCTCTTTTTGCGGATGAGGAAGGAATCCGGCCCCCGCTCGATGACGAAGCCGTTTTTCCGCACGGTCTGGATCTTCCCGCCGAGACGGTTGGACGCTTCGATCAGCTGGATGTCGACAGGCAGCCCTTTCTCCTTCACTTCCTTCTGCAGATAGAAGGCGGCCGCGAGCCCTGTGATGCCGCCGCCGACGATGACGACTTTCTTGTTTTCGCTGTTCATCCCTTCACCCCATTAGGCAGTTTCAAGCTTGCCGAGGACCGCATCCGCCATCGCGTCGATGAAGAGCGGATCCGTATTCGGCATTTCCGGACGGTGGTATGCCGCGCCGATCTCGTCGCAGACGACTTTACATTCGTGATCGTTATCATAAAGGACTTCCAGATGGTCAGAGACGAAGCCGACCGGCGTGTAGACGAAGGATGTGTAGCCTTTCTCGTCATGCAGCGCACGCGTCAAGTCCTGGACATCCGGCCCGAGCCACGGCTCGCCCGTCTGCCCTTCGCTCTGCCAGCCGACTGCGTACTGTTTTACGCCAGCCGCTTCTGCGATCATGCCAGCCGTCTCTTCCAGCTGGTCCGGGTATGGGTCGCCCGCCTGACGGATCTTCTCAGGCAGCGAGTGCGCGGAAACGACGAGGCACGCCTTCTCCCGCTCCGCGTCGTCCATCGCGTCGAACGCGCCTTTGATCTGGCGTGACCAGAAATCGATGAACTTCGGCTGCTTATAAAAGCTCTCGACCGAGGTGATCGAAATGCCGTATTTGTCCGCTTCCTCTTTCGCACGGGAGTTATACGACTTCACGGAGAAGGAGGAGTAATGCGGCGCAAGGACGATCGAGACCGCTTCCTTGATGCCGTCCTTCGCCATCTGCTCGACCGCTTCTTCGACAAACGGTGTAATATGCTTAAGGCCGATATACAGCTTGAATTCGATGTCATCCTGCTTTTCATTCAGCCGGGAGGCAAGCGCTTGCGCCTGATTTTCCGTGATTTTCGCCAGCGGGGAAATGCCGCCGATCGCTTCGTAGCGGTTTTTCAAGTCTTCGAGCTGCTCCGGCGCAGGCTTGCGGCCGCGGCGGATATGCGTGTAATACGGTTCAATATCTTCCTCTTTGTACGGCGTTCCGTACGCCATCACGAGAAGTCCCATCGTCTTTTTCGTCATCTCATTCACCTCGTCTGGATTTTAATTGCGTAATTCTGCGCTATACGTATGGATCAATTCTGTCAGTTTCTTAAGGGTGGCCGGCTGCACTTCCGGGAAGACGCCGTGGCCCAGGTTGAAGATATGGCTGCCGTGGCGGACGCCCTGCTCGATGATCGCTTTCGCCCGCTCCTCGATGACATGCCAGTCCGCAAGCAATAGCGACGGATCGAGGTTGCCTTGCAGCGGCTTCGTAAGGCCGCGCGCTTCCGCTTCCTCGATCTGCAGGCGCCAGTCAAGCCCGACGACGTCAACTGGCAGGTCATGCCATTCGTTCGCGAGGTGGCTCGCCCCGACGCCGAACGTGATCAGCGGCACGTCCAGTTTGCGCAGCTCCGTGAAGATGCGCGTCATGACCGGTTTGATGAACGTCCGGTAATCCTGGACATTCAGTGCGCCGACCCATGAGTCGAAGATCTGGATCGCCTTCGCTCCGGCTGCGACCTGTTCGCCGATATAAGCGATTGTCGTATCCGCAAGCTTATCCATGAGCGCGAACCATGTTTCAGGCTCCGACACCATGAGCGCTTTCGTCTTGTTGTAGCTCTTGCTCGGACCGCCTTCGATCATATAGCTCGCAAGCGTGAACGGCGCTCCTGCGAATCCGATAAGCGGCACATTCAGCTGCTCCTGCGTGAGAAGCTTGATCGTGTCCGTCACGAACTTGATGTTCTCCGGATCGAATTCCCCGAGATTCTGGACATCCTTCACGTCGCGGATCGGGTTTGAAATGACGGGACCGACGCCCGCCTTGATCTTCACGTCGACTCCGATGCCCGGCAGCGGCGTGACGATATCCTTATAAAGGATCGCCGCATCGACGCCATATTGGTCGACCGGAAGTTTTGTGACGTAGGCGCACAGTTCCGGCTGATGCGTAATCTCCTCAAGGGAATATTTCTCTTTGATCTTCCTGTATTCAGGCTGTGAACGTCCCGCCTGGCGCATATACCAGACAGGCGTATGGCCGATCTTTTCGCCTCTTGCGGCGCGAAGCAGAGTATCGTTAAATGTGGTCATCAATCGATTCCTACTTTCTTTGTAATTGCTATCATATATTGTTTATTCCGCCTTCCAATATAGACGACTGCGGCCTTATTGTATAGCATTTGAACCGCTTGTCATAAATTTGTGCGCGGCGCGTGACACGATTTAGCCACCGTTTGTTTGACTTGCCTGTAGAAGGGAAAATATGATTACTGCAACCAATACGAGGAGGTAATGGCGATGTTCATTTATATGACGACAGGAACAAGGGATTTTCTTGATAAGATCAGGAATCAGCACGCCTCAAAAGACATCTTGCTGTTGCACGGCAGCGGCGGCTCTCTTTTGATGTATGAAACGGACGAGAAGAAATCAGTGTTCCAGGCGCCCAGGCGCTATGAAGTGATCAGCGCGTCCGGTCAATTATCGCAAAATGGATATTATGTCTGTAATAATATCCCGGTATCCGATGAAGGGAAACCGGTTTTCGAGCACCGGTTCGCCTCACGCGCCAAAATGATCGAGAACCAGCCCGGCTTCACCGCTTTCCGCCTGCTTCGTCCGCTGGATTCCGACACATATGTCGTCATGACGGAATGGGAGGATGCGATGTCATTCGACAAATGGAAGCATTCCACCGCATTCACGGAAGCCCATGACCCGAAATCCGCCGATGGGTTCACTGATAATACGACGCGGATCTTCGCAGGGGCTCCTTACATCACGACGTATACTGCGAAAGAGGAAGATGAATCTCTTTGAACAGCTGTTATTGCGGACCCCGAAGTAAATTGCTATAATAATGAAAATGCTTTTTGAAAAGGGGTATGGCGATGAGGGAGCTGTTGCTGGAGAAGCTGGATCAAGCGTATGAGGATATGGTGGTCATCCGGCGCCATTTGCATATGCATCCGGAACTTTCATTCAAGGAAGAGAAGACAGCGCAGTACATTCAGGATTTTTATACGGATCTCGGCGTGGAAGTGCGCGGCGGCGTCGGAGGAAACGGTGTTGTCGCCCGCGTCAAAGGGGCGCGTCCTGGCAAGACGGTCGCATTGCGTGCGGATTTTGACGCCCTTCCCATTCACGATGAGAAAGATGTGCCATACAAGTCGACCGTTCCCGGCGTCATGCACGCCTGCGGACATGACGGACACACCGCTACATTGCTGCAGCTAGCGAAGGCGATTTACGAACTGCGCGAGCAGCTTGCCGGGGAATATGTGTTCATCCACCAGCATGCGGAAGAATATGCTCCAGGCGGCGCCATCTCGATGATCGAAGACGGCTGCCTCGACGGAGTCGACGTCATTTTCGGAACGCATCTCTGGTCGCTGACGCCATTCGGCAGCGTCGAATACGCGCCAGGGCCGATCATGGCGGCCGCAGACCGGTTCGAAATTGCCATCCAAGGAGCCGGCGGCCACGGCGCCTCGCCTCATCAGACAAAAGACGCCATCGTCATCGGCTCCCAGCTTGTCATGAACTTGCAGCAGCTCGTCTCACGCCGGGTCGATCCGATTGAATCCGCCGTTCTGTCCGTCGGATCGTTCGTCGCGGATAATGCTTTCAATGTGATCGCGGACACGGCGAAACTCGGCGGCACCGTGCGGACATTCGACCCTGCAATCCGCGACCTCATGGAACGTGAAATGGAACGCGTTGTCCGCGGCACAGCAATCGCCTCGGACTGCGAAATCGAGTTCAACTACTACCGCGGCTACCCGGCGGTTGTAAACCACCCGGAAGAGACGGAATTCCTGAAAGAGATGGCGGAAACGATTCCGGGAGTGGAAGCCGTCCGCACAAAACCCCAAATGGGCGGCGAGGACTTCGCCTACTACTTGGAGAACGTCCCGGGAACATTCTTTTTTACAGGCGCCATGCCTGAAAAACCATTCCCGCATCATCATCCGCGTTTCGACATCGATGAACGCTCCATGCTCATCGCGGCGAAAACACTCGGCGCTGCGGCGGTTGGGTACCAAGAACGATAAATTGAAGAGGAAGCCTTCTCATTAGCGAGAGGGTTTCTTTTTTGTCTCCCACTAGTCCTTCCTCCTTTCTCCCTGCTACATTCCACTCATTTCCATAGATCCTTTTAATCATTTTACAAATTAGGATAAATTAATTATCTATTTTGTTGATTTATATTTTTCTTGGATTACAATAGGTTAGGAATATATCTTTTTAAAGGAAAGGGTGTAATTGGAAAATGAGAAAGCCATCAAAAAGCGAAGACTATGTAATCTCTTTTAACACATTTGTCCTGCAGCCTGTACGGAAAGATAATACCATTCACACATACGTCATCGAACGGGATGATGCATTCGAAATCCCGTCAAAGCCTATACATACAGTGCAAAAATCAACGAAATACTACGGCACCTCTTTACACTTGCTGACGAACACTGCAAAACTCATTCTCGGGCAGATTCATAAGACTCCCATCTTACTGACACAGGCCTATGACACGCCATTCGTGTTCATCCCGACCCAGTCACCGCGCTCGGACCAAAACACGTGGATCGCCTACCACGCAATCGATTACATCGAACCTACCGAGTTAGGCTGCATCGTCTATCTTGAAAACAACAAGCATCTGGAATTGAACATCTCCGCCACTTCGATGTTCCGCCAATGCTCACTAGCGCGCTTCTTGGAAAAGGATTTCGTCAAAAAACAGTTCATATTGAACAAATCCTACCGGTTCAAGCCCGACTGAGACGAAGAGATGCCTGCTGCCATCTGGAAGTAGACGGTGAGCAGCTCCTCCGTCCGGTTCCGCAGGCGGATATTCAAATACCGCCTGCGATCCTCATAGCCCCCATTGATGAACACGTACTCCGTGAACGTGTCATCCGTCTTCGTGCGCACCACGCGCATCTTCCGTTTCCGCAAATAGATGGATGTCTCCTGCAGTTCAGCCCTGACGCATCGGAGTGCCTCATCGATCATCTTCAAGTACGGCGCCTTCAGTTTAAAAGACCCCTTTTCAATCTGCATACGATCCCGCTCCAAGATGATGCAAAGCATCGGCAAATAAATCATATTCTCGAAATGCGGCAATGCCTTCGTCGGTATTAAAGGCATCACAACTTCCTCCCCTCGAAAGGAACATTTGTTCTATTATATGCCGAATGCTCTAGAAATACAACTGGATATGCAATTCCAATTTATGTCGGCACAGCTTGCGCGTCTGATTGCGGTCTGTTTTCGGGGCTGGGCGGCTGCGGGGCGGACCAGGTGATTGCTGAGTTTGCATGGCCTGTTGCTTCGTTTGCGGGAATGTTGCTTCCTCTGATCGGTCGATTGCTTACTTTGCCATGTTTATTGCTTACTTTGCACCACCTGTTGCTTCCTAAGACCCACCCATTGCTCACTAAGCCGAGGCTGTTGCTTCAACTGGCCTGCCGCTTCTCCTGCCCAGCCGATTGCTTACTTCGCCATGCCTATTGCTTACTTTGCAGGAGCCGTTGCTTCCTCCGCACGGCCGATAGCTTACTTTGCCACGCCTCTTGCTTACTTCGCACCACCCGTTGCTTCCTAAGACCCACCCATTGCTCACTAAGCCGAGGCTGTTGCTTCAACTGGCCTGCCGCTTCTCCTGCCCAGCCGATTGCTTACTTCGCCATGCCTATTGCTTACTTTGCCGGAGCCGTTGCTTCCTCCGCCCGGCCGATAGCTTACTTTGCCACGCCTCTTGCTTACTTCGCACTACCTGTTGCTTCCTGAGACCCGCCCATTGCTTACATAGCCCAGCCCGTCGCTTCCTGCGCCCAGCCGGCTGCCCCCTTCCACAATGACCTAACTCCGTTCGACCAGCTTGCTAGCTCACTCCAAACAAGCAACGTCCAGTTACAAGCCAGTTTTATCATTTCACAGCAACTTTAACCTAAAAAACCCCTCACGGCGCCTGTCAGGCATCCGCAAGGGGTCTTGTTCATTTCGATTCACTGTCTCCGATATAATGCACGGCAGACACTTTCCAGGCGCCGTCCTCTTTTGTGAAGACGGTCACTTGGCGGCCTGTCGGATTTGTGGTGAGGCCGGATTCGATCTGCTTCAGCTTCGTTTTCAGCGTGCTGAAGACTTGGGCTTCCGATCCGTTATATTTGACGATCGTCACGTCGCTCGCTTTCCGGTTGATGTCGTATTCCTCGAACATCGTGCCGAGCAGCGTGCGCTCCTCCTCTATATTGAAGCTTTCCGAGTTCGGGGATAAAAGGGCGATGTACTGGTCGATGTCCTTCTCGTTGAACGCGTCAATATAGTCGTCGAATGCTTGACGGATGCTTTTCTCATCTTCCGCAGGCACATTTTCCGCTTCTTCGATCGAGTCGCCGGCCATATTGAAGCCGACGCCCTTGTCTTTGACACCGTGGTCGATTGCGCCGTATCCGCCGGCAGCTTCCCCGTCGTCGACTGAGCCCTGCGCAGCAGGCGGCTTCTCTTCGCCCTTGCTGCAAGCACCGAGCACCAGGGCGACCGACAGCATGGGTACTAGCCATTTTCGTTTCATTTGATTCCCTCCATACATAAGAAAAAGGGCTTTTCCGCTTGGAGAGCCCATTTCATATTGCAGAGAGAGGCGATCTATCCCTCCCCTCTCCCTTTGTTTCCTGCTCTTATTTCACTTCGACCCAGCCGTTCTTGATCGCTGTGACGACAGCTTGCGTCCGGTCGTTCACGCCCATTTTCTGCAAGATGCTGGAGACGTGGTTTTTGACCGTCTTCTCTGAAATGAATAGCGTTTCACCGATCGTCCGGTTGCTTTGTCCGTCTGTCAGAAGCTGCAGCACTTCACACTCACGCTTCGTGAGCAGATGCAGCGGACGGCGGATTTCGCTTTGTTGGAATGAACCTTTATATTCACGTTCGCTTAAGCGTCGGAATTCCGACACGAGATTATGCGTCACTTTCGGATGAAGGTATGAGCCGCCGGCAGCGACGACTTTGATCGCTTGGACAATCGCGTCTGCATCCATTTCCTTCAGCATGTAGCCGAGCGCGCCCGATTTCAGCGCATGCGAAACGTATGATTCATCATCATGGATTGACAGCATGATCACTTTGGCGTCCGGGAATTCCTTCCGCAGCTGATCCGTCGCTTCCACTCCGTTCATGCGCGGCATGTTGATGTCCATCAACACGACATCCGGCTCATATTTACGGTACAGATCAATCACTTCACTGCCGTCGTCCCCTTCGCCTACTACATCGAAGGAATCTTCGAAATCCAGGATCCTTTTCACGCCTTCCCGGAAAAGTTGGTGGTCATCTACAATCAATATTTTAGTCATTGTCATTTCCCTCCCGTATGCCCTATTCAGCTAGTAACTCGTCGGTAAGCGGAATGCGGAACAGCACGGTCGTCCCTTCGCCTGCAGATGACAAGATTTTCATTTCACCTTTCAGCAGGTCGACGCGCTCTCGCATTCCGATGATACCAAATGATTTATCTTTTGTTTCTGTTTGGTCAAAACCTTGCCCATTATCTTTGATGACAATGTTCATTGTATCACGAAGCCATTCTATTTTCACCCACACATCCCTTGAATTGCCATGTTTCAATGAATTTGTCACGCATTCCTGCACAAGCCTGAAAATGGCAACTTCGATGTTCGATTCGAATCGGCGTTCCTTGCCGTTATTCACAAAATGGATGATGATCCCTTTCTGATACTCCATGACCGTCGACAAGTATTTGCGCAGCGTCGGGATCAGCCCGAGATCATCCAGTGCCATCGGCCGCAGATCGTAAATGATCCGCCTGACTTCATGCAGTGCATTCCGGACCATTTCCTTTAACTGGGTCATTTCATCAAGAGCAGATTCAGCTCCCTTTTGGGTGAACGTCTTTTCGATGAGACCCGAGCGGAGGAGCACATTCGCAAGCATCTGCGCCGGTCCGTCGTGGATATCCCTGGATAGCCTCTTCCGTTCCTCTTCTTGCGCTTGAATGATCTGGATTGCAAATTCCTGCTTTTGTCGAGCAGTTTCGAGCGCTTGCCCCACTTTTTTCAAGTCGGACGTCAAATATGTAATGACCGTTGTCACCTGGTTCACAAGATGGTCTGCTCTCTCGATCGTCTCCAGCAGGGAGGCGATCCGGCGTTCCAGTTCATCCCGGCGTACCCGCAGCTGCTTCTCCTCCATCCGATTGATCGACAGCCTGACAAGCAGATCATTCGCCACTTCGTAAGCCTGGCGGACTTCCTCTTCGCTATACTTCATGAAGTTTTTCGAGACATCTGCAAGCCTTCTGCGGGAATGCCTTGTCATATCCTCCAAGTAGTCCCCTTCAGTTATTACCCGGGAAATATCCTCTTTTATAATAGTGAGCTCACTCCGCATATCTTCATAGCTTTGTCTGCTTTGCTCGCTAATTGTAAAAATATCGTTCTTTGACTGGTCCATCGCCTTTACCATATTGTCGAAAATGGATTCCAGTTTCCGGATATCTATAGTCTTCTCTGCCAATTCATCCCCTCCTGCCAGAAACCATTCTTTACAAGGAAAGATAGCGGTGTTGCAGTATTCGGAAATACCTTATACACTGTGGATAACTCGATTAGAACAAAGACCTATTCTGCCCGGCAACTTTTTTCCGGCAATGTCGGCGGATGCCTGCTGAACAAATGCTTCCGGATTCAGTCATACCGGTCTTCGCTGAGCGCTGGTTCACTTTATTATATCATCACATTACTATTTGCGTATTAAGATTGTATTACAAATGGGAGGTTTACTGCAAATGCGAGCAGATTACAAAACAGTAGGAAAGTACGGTGAAAACGAATTAATCATACAAAAATCTCGGTTTCTGTCGCATGTCAAACGGACAGAGACAGAGGAAGAAGCAACGGCCTTCATTCAGGAGATCAAGAAAAAACACCATTCCGCCAATCACAATTGCTCCGCCTATATGATCGGGGAGCATGATCAGATCCAGAAAGCGAATGACGACGGGGAGCCATCCGGAACGGCAGGCGTTCCGATGCTCGAAGTGCTGAAGAAGCAGGGGCTGAAAGATGTGACAGTTGTCGTCACCCGCTATTTCGGCGGCATCAAGCTCGGCGGAGGCGGTTTGATCCGCGCATACGGCCGGGCGACTTCGGAAGGGATTGCAGCAAGCGGTGTTGTCGAACGGCGCCTGCACGCATTGATGAAAGTGACCATTGATTATACATTGCTCGGCAAAGTGGAAAACGAAGCGAGACAGTCTCCCTACCCTCTCCATGAAATCACGTATGATGAAGGGGTCAGCCTGTACATGTATGCACCCATTCTAGATGTCGACAAATTCACCGAATGGATGACAGAACTGACGAACGGGAAAGCGGAGATTATGCATGTTTCGGAGACATTCCTTGAGTTCAGTGTCTAAAGTAGTATACGTTGCAAGAATTTGATAGTATAATGAGGAAAGTTGGCGTCTATTTGAATAAAGAGAACTTTATGCGCCAGCTTGGCGTCGTACTAAATGGATGCACACAAATGATCTGACATGGAATGCAGGCCGGATGGAATTCCGCCTTTTTTTCATGCCCTCGGGCAATGCCGATTCCATAGTCGATCTCTTTCGGAGGCTCATACATGAAAAGAAAAGATTATAAGAAAATGAAGAAGCGGTCATCCAAAAGCCGCTTGTTCATTAAAATCGGGTTGCTGACCGCTTTGTCCGGACTGCTTGTCGTAGCGGCCTACGCCCTTTCGCTGCAGCAGAAAGCGCAACAAGCGGTGGAGAAGGCATATGAAGCTGTGCCGGATACACCGAAGTCCGAAGTGCGGGCGGAAGCGAAAGTCGAGCCCGCCCATGATAATGTCTCCATCCTTCTGATCGGGGTGGATGATAGTGAAGCGCGCATGCAAGGCGATGATAACAGCCGCTCGGATGCATTGCTCGTCGCGACTTTCAACCCCGATAAGAAATCGGTGAAGCTTTTAAGCATTCCGCGTGATTCGTATGTCTATATACCGAAAGTCGGCTACAAGGATAAAATCACACATGCACACGCATACGGCGGCACGCACGCTGCAATCGAGACAGTGGAAGAGATGCTTGATATTCCGATCGATTACTATATGAAGATGAATTTCAATGCGTTCATCGAAATCGTCGATGCGCTCGGCGGCATTGAAGTCGAAGTGCCGTATGATCGGATCGAGAAGGATGAGAACGATAAAAACGCCATCAAGCTCGTAAAAGGGATTCACAGACTTGATGGAAGACACGCCCTTGCGCTTGCCCGGACCCGTAAGATGGACAGCGATATCGAACGCGGCAAACGCCAGCAGATGATCATCAAAGCCATCTTGAAAGAAGCGGCATCCTTCAAATCCGTTACAAAATACGGTGATGTCATCGAAGCGGTCGGCAACAATATGAAAACGAACATGACATATGATGAAATGACCTCGTTCATTGAATACGCAAAAGGCGGCATGCCTGAAGTCGACACACTGTCGATCAGAGGATATGACGACTGGTCGACCGGCATTTATTATTACAAGCTGGACGACAGAGACCTTGAAAATGTACAACAGATCCTGAAATCAAGCCTCGGCCTGATCCCTGATTCATCCAGCCTGACGGACAGCAGCACGAAACATGTCACAGGAACAGCAGATGAAGCTGAAGAGAGCACGTTCTCTCAGTAATAGGATAAGCCGCTCCCCAATAAATCGGGAGCGGCTCTTTTATATACACAAAACACCGGCAATGAGAAGATTACCTTCCCATTGCCGGTGTTTCTGTCATAATTATTTGCCGATCATCCTGACAAGATTGAGGATCGGTCTGTAATTCGTGCCCGCGAGGCCGATGATTTCGACGAACAGCTCGATGGCAAGCAGCATGACGCCGATGAGGACAATCGCTCCCCAGACGGTCGCTTGCGAAAATAGCACGGCAGCGACACCGAACAGAATAGCTAGTCCATAGATGATCAGAACCGTCTGCCTGTGTGAAAACCCTGCCCGCAGCAAGCAGTGATGCAAGTGCGATTTATCCGGTGCTGTGATGGATTGCTTCATCCGGACGCGGCGGACAATCGCGAAGAATGTATCGGAAATCGGAACGCCGAGAATGATAATCGGGATGACGAGCGATACGACAGCGATATTCTTGAAACCGAGCATGGCAAGCACCGCGATCATATAGCCTAAAAACAGCGATCCGGTATCACCCATGAAAATTTTCGCCGGGTGGAAGTTGAAGAATAGGAATCCAAGGGAACTTGCAGCAAGGATTGCAGCAATCGCAATAACGTACACATTGCCCATGAGCGCAGCCATGACCGTCATCGAGATGAGGGCGATTGTCGAAACGCCCGCAGCAAGACCGTCCAGTCCGTCAATCAGATTGATGGCATTCGTGATGCCGATGATCCAGATGATTGTGATCGGTATGCTGAGATAACCGAAGTCAAGCTGGCCGTAAAACGGGATGTTGATGAAATCGATCTGCAGTCCGCCCCACATGACGACGACAAGGGCTGCCGCAATCTGTCCTGCGAATTTCGCTTTTGCGGTGATTTCAAGCATATCGTCAAGGACGCCTGTGATGATGATGATGAAGGCTCCGACGATGATCCCTAGTTCATTGACATGCGCGTCAACCGGGCGCAGTATGAGATAGCCGACCATGAATGCGCCGAAGATGGCAAGCCCGCCGATGCGCGGCATGATTTTCGCATGCACTTTCCGATAGTTCGGGCGGTCAACCGCTCCGATCCTGAATGCGAGTTTGATGACAAGCGGTGTGAGTATGATAGAAGCTGCAAATGCAGCGGCCATAGCAAGGAATAGCATGTCGTTCCTCCCTGAATAACTGTAATATATTTAGCCACGCGTATTATATCATATTTAATGCCGGATGGCACACTTTCCCCGGAATTGACTTGCTGACTAAATCTAGTATACCCCCTTTCTTTTAAAATATCCGCAAGTAGTTTCCTAGTGTCGTTTGAATTGACGACTTAAGGTAGTCTTTTGTTCCGTTGTTTGATAAAATAGTAGCGTATCCTTTCAGAAGGAGCATAGTAAAGGAGCGTCACGCATGCTATCACTATTTAAACGCTCGAATCAGACGAGCGAAAGACAATTGAAGAAATATAGAAAAATCGTCCAACACATAAATAACCTGGAATCAAAATATGACAATTTGTCTGACGAAGAGCTTGCTCATATGACAGAAGTGCTGAAGGACCGTCTTGCAGCGGGCGAAACTGTCCAGCAGATTGTCCCTGATGCATTCGCTGTCGTGCGGGAAGCATCCAAACGGATCCTCGGCATGAGGCATTTCGATGTACAGCTGATTGGCGGCATGGTGCTGACAGAAGGAAATATTGCAGAGATGCCGACGGGTGAAGGTAAGACGCTTGTTGCTTCCCTTCCCTCTTACGTCCGCGCGCTCGAAGGGAAAGGCGTCCACGTCATCACGGTGAACGACTACCTCGCGAAGCGTGACTACGAGCAGATCGGCCAGATCCACCGTTTCCTCGGACTTACAGTCGGCCTCAACGTGCCGATGATGCAAGGCCCGGCAAAGAAAGCTGCCTATGAAGCAGATATCACGTATGGTGTCGGAACGGAATTCGGTTTCGATTACTTACGCGACAATATGGTGCAGCATATTTCCCAGAAAGTGCAGCGTCCTTACCATTTCGCAATTATCGATGAAGTCGACAGCGTCCTGATCGACGAGGCGAAAACGCCGCTCATCGTCGCCGGCAAGATGCAGGCGGATCCGGATCTTCATTCCATTGCAGCATTACTCGCAAAACGCTTCAAAAAAGGCGTCGATTTTGATTTCGATGATGAAACTAAAGCGACGTCCCTTACGGAGACGGGCATCGAGAAGGTCGAGAAGGCATTCGGCATCGACAACTTGTATGACCTCGAGCATCAGACGCTCTACCATTATATGATCCAGGCGGTCCGGGCGCATGTCATCTTCAAGCGGGACGTCGATTATATCGTCAAAGAGGACAAAGTCGAACTCGTCGATATGTTCACAGGCCGTATCATGGAAGGCCGTACGTTATCGGACGGACTCCATCAGGCGATCGAAGCGAAAGAAGGATTGCCGATCACGGATGAGAACAAGGCGCAAGCGCAGATCACGATACAGAACTATTTCCGGATGTACCCGAAACTGTCCGGCATGACCGGCACAGCGAAAACACAGGAGAAGGAATTCCGGGAAGTGTATGGCATGGAAGTCATCCAGATTCCGACCAACCGTCCGCGGGCGCGCATCGATTCGCCGGATAAAGTGTATGAAACCATCGAACAGAAATACGAAGCGGTCGCGAAAGAAGTCGTGAAACGTCATGAAAAAGGACAACCTGTCCTCGTCGGTACGACTTCGATCCTCCAATCTGAAAAAGTGGCCGAAGCTCTCGACCAGCACAAACTCGACTACCGTCTGTTGAACGCAAAAAGCGTCGAGCAGGAAGTCGAATTGATTTCCGAAGCCGGACAGCGCGGACATATTACGGTCGCTACCAACATGGCAGGCCGCGGAACAGACATCATGCTTGGCGAAGACGTCCATGAGCTTGGCGGGCTGTTTGTCCTCGGAACGGAGAAGCATGAAAGCCGCCGCGTCGACAACCAATTGCGCGGACGTTCCGGACGCCAGGGCGACGTCGGTGAAAGCCAGTTCTTCCTGTCTCTCGAAGATGATATGTTCAAGCGGTTCGCGAAGGACGATCTCGAGAAGTTCCAGAAAAAAGTGCGAGCCGATGAAACCGGCCTTGTCCAGAACCCTGAAGTGAATGAACTGACGGAACGGACGCAGCGCATTGTCGAAGGCGCCCACTTCTCGATGCGTGAATACAACCTGAAGCTCGATGATGTCATCAACGACCAGCGCGGCGTCCTCTATTCGCTCCGTGATAAGGTGCTCGAGCAGGATGCACTGTTCGATATGCTGAAGACGATGGTGTCAGAAGCAGTCGAGTTCGTCGTGTACGACAGCTGCCCTGAAAACGAGACGCCGGATCAGTGGGATTATGACCGGATCGAACAGACGATGAACGGCCTGCTGCTCTACCCTGTCACGCTTGACCGCTCGTATGAACGCGTCCAGGATATCATGAAAGCGTACAAGGAACCGGTGGACGAGCTATTCGCATACCTTGACCTGTTCGCTGAGAATGAACAAGTACAGCAGATCATCCCGCAAGTGATGCTCAGCCATATCGATACGATGTGGGTGAAACACTTGGATGTCATGTCTCGTCTGAAGGAAGGGATCGGTCTCCGGTCATATGGCCAGGAAGATCCGATGCGTATTTATCAGCGTGAAGGCTTGCAGTTGTTCGCGAAGCATTATCAGAAACTGCGCCGCAACATCGCTTCCGAAGTCATCGGCTTCATGAAGCTCATTTCCCAACAACAGGAGGCCCAATCGATATGAAACTCTTTTCCTTATTCAAAAAGACAGATAAGACCGGATCGGAAAGCACGGTTGATTCCAATGAAATCCTAGAAGGGTCCGGCGCAGCCGGCGGCACGGAGGATGTCGAAACTGCGCTCTCCCTTCATCCTGAATGGTCGCTTTCGCAGGAGCAGGAATACGTCTTCCGCTTCCTTTCGAACGAACTCGAACCGCTCAAGCCGAACCAGATTTCACTCTCCGGCATCGACATCGACGTCGAACCGGCGAACGGCAGCTGGCTCGTCAAAGCGTTTTTCCGCTCGTCGCTTGACCAGACGATCTCCGTCGGTTCGGTTGAGCTCATGCTTCTCGACGCGGAAGGCAAAACGGCCGCTTCCCAGGAATTCGACCTCGGGGAGCTTGGCGACATGCCTGGCCGCAGTGCACGTCCATGGGTATTCGTCTTCACGAAAGACAATATCCTAGTCGAAGAACCGCCGGCAGAAGGCTGGAAATTGGCGTTCAACGTCCAGTCCATGGTTCCGCATAAGATTGAATTCGAACAAGCTTGGGAAGAAGGCCTGCCCCAGGAGCAGAAGGACGCCCTCGCAAAAGTCGTCGAAGGCATGCCGAAGCTCAAGCCGCGTGAAGTGAATTTCGCAGGCTTCCAAGTGAAGGAACAGGAAGACGGCAGCATCGCCGCATCCGTCTTCATCCGCAACGGCCACTCGAAGCAGATCAACATCGAAAAGCTCCCGCTTGAACTTGTAGATGCGACTGGCGAAGTCGTCGCAAGCGGCTCGTTCACACTCGCTCCTCTTTCCGTAAAGGCGAACACAACGAAGCCGTGGACATTCATCTATCCGAAGGACATGGTCCGCAAAGAGAATCCGGACTTCTCCCGCTGGACTATCCGTGTTCCACAATAAAACAGCAAACAAAACGCCACACTGCCTGGATCCGGCCGTGTGGCGTTTTTGCGTTAGAAAAAAGTCCTTCCTGGCTGAATCAAAAGCAAAAGCGGCCCCTCTGTATAACAGGAGCCGCTTCTCATCTTCTATCTTATTTAGCTGCAATAGTAGTCACATTTGAAATGCGTTTCGCACCGACATATCGTTTTCCCCAGTAATACGGGTCATTCAGCGCGTCTACCCGGACACCTTTGGAAGTGGAAGCATGAGTGAATTTACCGTCACCGACGTAGATTCCAACATGGGATACCCCTTTGCCTGTCGTATTGAAAAATACGAGATCGCCTTCCTCCAGGTCATCCTTAGCAACGGAGCTTCCGGAAGCGTACATGCCGGATGCCGTGCGCGCTAGGTTGATGTCGTGCTGTTTGAAAACATAACCGACAAAGCCGGAACAGTCGAACCCTGCTGTTGTCGTACCGCCGTATACATATTTCGTCCCTTTCAAACTGAAGGCCGTTTCCAGTATATCGGCTGATTTGGATGACGCTTCAGCTTGACCCATGAAAGGCGCAACAAATAAGAGTAGTGCCATTGCAATGACCGCCAAAGGCTTTTGCATGCGTGTTAGTATTCTCATATTGTCCCCCGTGTTCTATTTGTCTGAATAAATCATCTACAAACACTTTATCATGCATTTCACCCTCTAAACATTACAGTTATGTAACAAGGCAATGACAAAAATATAACCTTCTGATATGTATTTCTACCTAAAAAAAGACCGCACTCCAAAAGGAATGCGGTCTCTTCACGTTCTATCAGATTTTCAGGTCTGTAATAATTGTAACATTGTCGTGTGTATGCAAATGGGTAATCGGCCATTCTGCATCCACTCCGCCCTCTTTCAGCTTTTCAAGCGCCGGACGCTTCTTTTCTCCGAAGGCGAGCAGGATCAGCTTTTTCGCATGAAGGATGGAGGCGATCCCCATTGTCAAAGCCGTTTCCGGAATTTTATCATCGTTCTCGAAGTATTGGCTGTTGACGCCAAGTGTCGAATCGGTCAATTGTGCGACATGCGTCACAGAGTTTGCAGGCGTGCCGGGTTCATTGAAGGCGATATGGCCGTTCTCCCCGACGCCGAGCAATTGGACGTCCAATCCTTTTTCATCCAAGGCTGCTTCGTATCGCTTGCACTCCTCTTCGAGATCCTCCGCCATGCCATTCGGGATATTCGTTTCCTTGAACGGTTTATTGGAGAATAGGTGTTCATTCATGAAATAGGCATAGCTGTTCGGATTGGAAGCTGTGAGGCCGACATACTCATCCAGATTGAACGTCGTGACGTCAGAGAAGTCCAATTCTGATTCGGACCAGCGCTTATATACCGGGATCATCGTGCTGCCTGTAGCAAGACCGAGCACATGCAGCCGTCCCGCATCCAGTTCCTCTTTGATCTGTCCGTATACTTGCTCTGCCCCTTCTTCCTGGCTATCTACTTGGACCCAATTTATTTCGCTCATTGTATCTACCGTCTTTCCTATGGATTTTTTACGCTTTCTCATTGTAAATTCCCGGGAATGCCCGGTCAATGGGGAAGACAGCGCGTTTTCTGCGCTTGATTGCTGCCTGACCATTTTTCTTTTCCCGCGCTCCCCTAATTAAAACATATTCAACTATGTCAAAATTTCGAAGTGCGTTTGAATAAAGTGTGAACAAAGACTCCATTACTTGTTTCATAGGGAAATCCCTGATTCTCATTTTTTCGTGCTCGATTATGATAAAAGTAACAAAACGAAACAACACCTTGGAGGTGAGCTTATGACAAAGTTGAAAAACCAAGAAGTGAAACGGACAGCGGCTCCTCACGACAGAGGACAGCAGGATGCCTCCCATAACCAGGAGATGAACCTGAAAGGCACCTTCATCGCGGTCATGCTGCTCGGCGTTTTCATTCTTGCTACATGGTTCGGCTGCTATTATTTATTCATTTCAAGATAGGATTACCCGTCAGGAGGGAAAACAATGCATTTGCATAAATTTGAAAAAATATGGCTGGCGTTCGGAATGGCATCTCTCGTACTCTTCCTCGTCATCATCGGATTCGCGGCTTTTTGGAAAGGTACGCATCCGCAAAGTCATATTGAAACGATCGATCCGAATCATGTCGAAGCGAACGAAGCGTTCCAGCCGGAGAATCTCGGCCTTCGCGAAGTCGCCGATGGCAAATATACAGTGAATATTGTCGCATCCGCGTTCAACTACGATTTCGGCAGCGATGAAAAAGGGACACCGGTGAAACATATCCGAATCCCGAAAGGCTCGACCGTCTTATTCCAGATCACTTCTAAGGACGTCGTTCACGGTTTCCAAGTTGCAGGGACGAATGTCAATATGATGGTGGAACCTGGACACGTCAGCCGGCTTGAAGTGGAAATGAAAAACCCTGGTGAGTTCACCGTCGTCTGCAATGAATATTGCGGAATCGGCCACCATCAGATGTTCGGCACTGTGGAGGTGTATGAATGATGAAACAGCTATCCATCCCGAAACGCGACGCCCGTCTCTATATGGCGTTCATGTATGTCACCTTCACAGCGCTGCTCGTCGGCGGACTGATGGGACTGCTCCAGACTCTCGCAAGATCCGGCAAGTTCACGCTGCCTTTCGGAATTAATTACTATACGATCCTTACTGTTCATGGCGTCATTCTCGGCCTGGTGCTCACAACATTCTTCATCGTCGGATTCCAATTCGCCTTGCTCGGCAAAACAGTCGGCTTGTCGGATCAGCAGCGCAAAGCGGGCTGGTGGGCATTCTGGACAATGCTCGTCGGTACTGTCATGGCGGCTGTCACCATTTTGGTCGGTGAAGCGAACGTACTCTACACATTCTATGCACCGCTTCGCGCCCATCCCGCGTTCTACATCGGTTTGGCACTCGTCATCATCGGCAGCTGGGTCGCCGCTTTCACGAACTTCCGCCAGCTGTACGTATGGAAGAAAGCGCATAAAGGCGAAAAATCTCCGTTGCTCGCGTTCATGGTCGTCATCAATATGGCGATGTGGGTCATCGCGTCTCTCGGCGTCGCCATCTCGGTTGTGATCCAGTTCATCCCGTGGTCGCTCGGCTACGCGGCAACGATCAACGTCCTGCTCAGCCGTACGCTGTTCTGGTACTTCGGTCACCCGCTCGTCTATTTCTGGCTGCTCCCTGCCTATATGGCATGGTATGCGATCATCCCGAAAATCATCGGTGGAAAATTGTTCAGTGATTCACTCGCAAGACTTTCGTTCATCCTGTTGCTCATGTTCTCGATTCCGGTCGGTTTCCACCACCAATTGACAGAACCGGGCATCGATCCGACATGGAAATTTATCCAAGTCGTCTTGACAATGATGGTCGTCATCCCGACACTCATGACTGCCTTCTCGATTTTCGCGACATTTGAAACAACCGGCCGCCGCAAAGGCTACAAAACCCTATTCGGCTGGTTCAAGCATCTCCCTTGGAAAGATGTCCGTTTCCTTGCACCGTTCATCGGCATGGTCGCGTTCATCCCTGGCGGAGCGGGCGGTATCGTCAACGCTTCCCACCAAATGAACTCGCTCATCCATAACACGATCTGGGTAACTGGCCACTTCCATTTAACAATTGCAACAACTGTCATCTTGACATATTTCGGTATCGCCTATTGGCTCGTACCCCATTTGACAGGCCGCCGCCTGACTCCGAAATTGAATAAACTCGGCATCATCCAGACAATCATCTGGACAGTCGGCATGACAATCATGTCGTCCGCGATGCATATCCAAGGCCTGCTCGGCGGGCCGCGCCGCTCGAACTTCTCGAACTATGCGGGCGGAGAGCAAGTGCAAACATGGATCGGCTATCAGCTTGCACAGGCGATCGGCGGAACGATTCTCTTCGTCGGCATCGTGCTCATGATCTACATCTTCATCCAGCTAGCCTTCTTCGCGCCAAAAGGTGTCCAGGAATTCCCGATCGCCGAGGAAGAAGAGGATGCGGAAAAGACACCGAAAGTTTTGGAGAACTGGTATTTATGGGTCGGCATCACATGTGCGCTCATCCTGTTCGCGTACACCATCCCGGTCTTCGACATATTGAAACATTCACCGCCCGGATCGTCGCCATTCGACTGGCCGATCGGCAGAGGCTGATCTTAGCAGGCAAGAGCATTCCACTCTTGCCTGTTTTTTGTCGTCAGCGGACGTTTTTGTTGCCGCCGCACTGCGGACGCGGCTCGCTTTGCCGGGCGGATTGCTTACTTCAGAGGGCATGTTGCTTACTTTTGCGCATGAGTTGCTTGGTTAGCGCAGTTGATTGCTTACTGTACTGGACAGGTTGCTTACTTCAGGAGGCGGATTGCTTACTTTTGCGCATGAGTTGCTTCATTCGCGTCGCGGTTGCTTTGTGAACGGGCTGATTACTTTCACAGCGGTGCTGCTTTGTCTTCGTCGCTATTGCTTACTTAAGAGGACATGCTGCTTACTTCTGCACCGGGATTGCTTCGTTCGCGCCGTTGTTGCTTGCTTTAGAAGGCATGTTGCTCACTTCACCACCCGGATTGCTTACTTTCACAAAGAGATTGCTTCATTTACCCCAACTCCAACTAATCTCCACGGCGGAATGCTTTATTCCAATCAAAAAAGCCGTCCCGCAAAGGACAGCTTCCTTGATATCAATAAGCGGCGGCCGTGATGATCGGCAGGATCGGCAGGCTTCCTGGCGCGCACGATGCGAGCAGGCCGTCGATTTCGGCGGCAGGCACGGGCCGGCTGAAGTAGTAGCCTTGCGCAGCATTGCATCCATACAATTTCAGCTGCTCCCACTGCTCCGCTGTTTCCACGCCCTCCGCGAGCGGATCGAGTTTCAGCAGGCGCGCCAGATGGATGATCGTTTGCACAATCGCATCGCCTTTCGAGTCGTCTCCGATTTCGTTGATGAACTGCCGGTCGATTTTGATTTCCTGGACGGTGAACTGCTTCAAGTAGCTGAAGGCCGAATAGCCTTTCCCGAAATCGTCGATGGAGATGACAAAGCCGAGATCCCGCAGGACGGAAATCCGCTTCTCCACGACCATCGGATTTTCGAGGGCGACGTTCTCCGTGATTTCCAGTTTCACATGGTGCGCGAAGATTCCGCTGCCATCCACACATTTTTGCAGATAAAACGGGAAGTTCGGCTGCAGGAAATGGCGCGGCGATAAGTTGACCGACACGGTGAGATCCTCGCATCCCGCATGGTGCCATACCGCCAGCTGCCGCGTCGCCTCTTGGATGACCCATTCCCCGAGCGGGATGATCAGCCCGGTCGATTCCGCAAGGTCGATGAAATCCCCCGGATAAATCAGCCCTCGTTCCGGATGCCGCCATCTGATGAGCGCCTCAAAGCCTGTCAAGCGCCCCTCCCTGTCCACCTGAGGCTGATAATGTAATAGGAATTCCCGGTTCTCCAGCCCTTTACGCAAGTTCATTTCCGAAAAGAGCGCTTCTTTCATCTCATTGTGCATCCGCTTGTCATATAGGCTGCGCACCCGCCGTTTCATCTTCCTCCTTCCAGACTGCAGCGCAAGCATGGACGTTTGGATGCCCTCATGCACATCAAGTGCAAGGTCAGGGTACATGGAGACACCGTAGCTGAACGTCAAATGCACTTCCTGGCCATGTATATAGACCGGCCTTCTCAATTCATTGCCGATCAGCTCCATTCTGCGAACAATCATTTCCTCGTCCGTATCGCCGTCATACGGGGAGTAGATCAGGAAATGGTCAAACGCGATCCGTGCCGTGACAGCGGGTTCAGGGAATACCGTAAGCAGCCGTTCACCCGTCAGCCGGATGAGCTGAGATGCAATATCGGGGCCGAGAACACTCTGAATCTCGTCAAACTGGTCGAGTACCATATAGATGAATAAACCGCGCTGCCCCTTTTCCAGTTTCTGCAGCTTGCCGCTTACTTGTTCCATGAACGAATACTCATTATGAAGCCCGGTCAATAGGTCGGTATACGCCAGCCTGCGCACATAGTCTTCCATTTCCATGCGCTGCATCCTGTCGAAAATGAAGGACACCATGTCTGCAATTGACGCGACGAGCACTTTATCCAAGGAAGTCCAAGTCCGCTCTTTCGTCGTTTCGCAGCAAAGGACTCCCCCTAACCCGCGGCTTAAAATAATGGTGGCATCCATCAGACCCCAAATACTATTGTCATGATAGTGATACCACTCCTTCAATTCACTTGTAGCAGGGTGATTATGTATATCCTCGATTGCCAGCACACGCTCCTGTTCGATCGCCCGGAAATAGGACGGGTAGCGATCACGGGTAATCTCGTTTCCCGAATAATGATAAGATTGGTCTCCGTTATATACATTCTGTGCTGTCATTTTATTGCTTTCCTCATCAAACAGCCAAATACTCACCCGTTCACAATCCATGATGGATGCAATTCCCCTGCACACATCCTCCAGCACTTCCTTCATCGAATGACGTGAGATCTGCAGTTCCTTCGCATGGGAAAATATCTTTTTCTGCTGGCGGTACAATTCCTGTAAAGCCTCGATTCCCTCTGTTGTCAATCGCTCCAAATCATCGCCTCCTTTCAAGCTGGATAGTCCTATGGATAATATCGGCGCAATAGTAGTTTTCTACATATAGCATGTAAAGAAAATTCAGTAGGAAATAAAGCATTGCCCCAACCGCCCGGCCTTCCATGCTATAATGAATGGGAATTCATTTTTTTGAAACAGGAGGATGGGAATATGGATATTCACGCGATGGGGATGGATGAGATCTGGACTGTGATCGAGGAGCGGATGAACGCGAACCCTGAGCCATTCGGGCAAATGGACGTTCTTTATTCGTTCGACCTGAAAGGGGACGACGGCGGTGCGTTTGCCCTTCAATTGAAAGACGGTGCTACGACAGCCATAACGGGAGAGACCTCCAAAGAAGCGGATTGCAATCTGTCGATGAGCGTAAAGGATTTCAAGAAACTGCTTCTTGGCGACCTGAATGCGACTGGGGCGTTCATGATGGGGAAACTCAAGGTCAAAGGGAACATCGGCCTTGCGCTGAAGCTTGAAAACTTGCTGAAATCCTACTCTTTCTGACGCTTCAAGCCTATTATCCTATTGTTTTGTCGACTAGCCGACATTACAATAGAATCATAGGGACTTAGCGAACGGAGGAGTACGATGAAAACCAAAATTTTGTCGTTTGTCGCCGCGGCTGCTTTAGCTGCTGCTTTTACAGCAGGACAGGCAGAGGCCGCAAGCTCGTATGTCGTGAAAAAGGGCGACACGCTATGGAAGATCGCATCATCGCATAAATTGACAGTCGATGAATTAAAAGCGTTGAACCACTTGAAAACGGAAGACATTAAAATTGACCAGAAGCTGATTGTCGGGAAGGAAATCTCCGGGAAACCGACTGGAACAAAGGTCGCTGCGGACAAAGCCGCAAACGTGAAAAGCGTTTCGGTGACAAAAGAGACTTCCGCAACAGCGCTGTTTAAAGCACCAGCACCTCAAGCGGACAAGCAGCCGGCAGCTAAACCGAACGTGCATCCGGCGAAACAGGCGGCAACGACTGCGGCTGCACTTCCGAATAGCTCGCCTTCCATCATGCGGACAGCAGTAGAGATTTCGATGCCGCTTCTTGATACGCCTTATGTATGGGCAGGAGCGACGCCAGACGGATTTGACTGCAGCGGATTCATTTACTATGTCTTCAAGGCAGCCGGCATGGACCTGCCGCGTTACGACACTATCGCCATGTATTCGAACTCTGTCGATGTCACGGAGCCTCTTCCAGGGGATCTCGTGTTTTTCCATAATACATATCGGGATGGCATTTCGCATGCAGGCATATATATCGGTGACGGCAATTTCATCCATGCCGGCACAAAGAAAGTTGAAATCACATCCATCGACAACGTCTATTGGAAGGACAAGTTCGTCGGATACAAACGGTTCAACCAGCTGTCACATGAATAATCAATTAGACCAAGCGACTCATCGGGGCTGCTTGGTCTTTTCATTTTTTCCAAATAGGGGCTTCCTTCTTCCATCAAAATAGATTAGTATAGTCATGTGTCTTTACACTAGTCACACCACAATATATTTTGAATGGAGATAGTAAAATGGTACGTACAAGTATGTGGTCCTTCCGTTTGCCAACAGCCGCCCTCGTTTTGATTCCGGCCGCAGTCGGCATCAATTTCATCGGGAAGTTCTTTATTGAACTGCTCAAATTGCCGCTATGGATCGATTCGATCGGCACCATCCTGTCCAGCATGCTCGCAGGGCCCATTGTCGGCGCGCTTGTCGGGATGATCAACAATGTCATCTATGGATTCACCGCCTCCCCCGTTTCGTTCGTATATGCCATCACGTCAGCCGTCATCGGCATTGCAGCCGGCATCATGGCCTATAAAGGGTGGATCGGGAGTGTAAAAAAAGCGCTGATTCTCGGCTTTGTTGTCGGACTTATTGCCGCAGCCGTCTCGACGCCGCTGAACATCGGCTTCTGGGAAGGCACAACAGGAAATGTCTGGGGAGATGCGTTGTTCGGCGTGATGCTTGCAAAAGGAAGCCCCCTATGGCTGGCCTCTTTTGCAGACAGTATTGTTGTGGACGTTCCTGACAAGATGATCACGGTACTGCTCAGCTACCTCATCTTCAAAAGCCTGCCGAAAAACGTCCTTGCTTTATATGATCAGCGCAACGGGATTGAGCGGCTGTGAGGATGGGCCCGCATGAATAGAATGACGTTGTATGTGGATAAGGAATCGCCGATCCACCGGGTGGATCCGCTGACAAAACTGCTGTTTGTCGCTGTTTCAGTCGCTTCTTCCTATTTGGCGAATTCACTCGTGCCTGTGCTCTGCATCGTTTCTGTCAGCATGGCGCTCTTATGCATAGGACGGGTTTTCAGGCATGCACTTCCACTTATCGGGGTAAGCATTATCCTGATTGCCTCGATTCTGGTCGTTCAGGGACTGTTCCACCCTTCCGGTCAGACTGCCCTCTTTGACATCGGACCTGTCACAATCTACAAAGAGAGCATTTCCATCGCACTCTTGATCGCACTGCGGGTCGTCAATATGATTACATCATTCGCTGTCCTGATTTTGACGACTAAGCCCGATGATCTTGTCGAAGCTCTCATTTCCCAGGGGCTTTCACCAAAGTTCGGCTATATCCTCCTGTCAGTTTTGCAGATCGTTCCGCAGATGAAAATGACGACAGGAAGAATTATGGATAGCCAGCGGGCGCGCGGCCTTGAGACAGACGGGCCGCTCGCAGTCCGCATCAAATCCTTTCTGCCGCTGATCGGTCCGATTGTCTTAAGCTCACTAAATGAAACAAGAGAGCGGTCGATCGCGCTTGAAATCAGGGGATTCAGCGCGGCTGGCAGAAAGACGCGGCTCCGTCAGGCGGTTCCTTATAGGCATGCCGCCGCTTTGAGGGTGCTGCTGTGCGCGGGCCTGCTCTGCGCAATCGCCTGGAGGTTTGCCATATGATCCGTGTTGACGAGTTGACGTATAAATATCCTGAAAGCAGCAAAGCAGCCCTTGATTCCATCTCCTTTTCGGCGCAGCGGGGCGAGCTGATCGGCATCACTGGAAAAAACGGTGCCGGGAAAACGACACTATGCTATGCGCTCTGCGGACTCGTGCCCCATTTTTTCAAAGGGGCTTACGGCGGGCATGTGTTCATCGGGAACAAAGAAGTATTCAAACATGAGATCGCAAGTTTTGCCGGGATAGTCGGCCTCGTTCTGGACCAACCGTTTTCACAAATGACCGGGGCCAAATTCACGGTGTATGAGGAAATCGGTTTTGGACTTGAAAATATGGGGATTCCGCCGAAAGAGATGCATGAGCGCATCCGGGAGAGCATGGAACTTCTCGGCATCACCCATTTGCAAGAGAGGAACCCCTTTTCATTATCAGGCGGTCAGATGCAACGCGTTGCCATTTCAAGTGTGGTCGCGATGAAGCCGGATATCCTGATCCTTGACGAACCGACATCACAGCTGGACCCGGCAAGCACCGAAGAGATCTTCCTTCTCGCACGATCGCTCGTCTCGAAAGGGATGACAGTGATCATAACAGAGCATAAGACCGAGAAACTAGCGGCTTATGCCGACCGGATCCTTCTTCTCGATGAAGGGAAATTGGTGCAGGATGGCTTGCCTGGTGAGATACTAGCACGAAAGGATTTGGAGCACTTCGGAATCGAACCTCCGGATGCAGCTTTTGCCGGCATGCAGCCAGTAGACATTCAGCGGCCGCCCCTTTCGAACCGGACAGCTGCAATCGAACTGGACGCTGTACGGTTCAGCTATCCGTCTTCAAGCGAAGGGCTGAAGGGCATCTCTCTCCGCATGGAAGGCGAGCCTGTCGCTATCGTCGGCGAAAATGGTGCGGGAAAATCGACGCTTATGAAGTTGCTGAAAGGATTGATAAAACCTGGGAGCGGGCGGATCCTGATCAACGGCTCCGATATCTCCCGAACGACGGCCGCCAAGCTGGCCCGGGATATCGGCCTTGTCTTCCAAAATCCAAGCGACCAATTATTCAAAAGCACTGTTCTGGAAGAAGTGATGTTCGGTCCGCTGAATATCGGCTATGACAAGAAGGCGGCAGAGGAAATGGCTCTCCAGGCGCTCCGGCAAGTCGGGCTTGAGCAAACGATTGACGAAAATCCGTATGACCTGAGCTTCGCCAACCGAAAGCTTGTATCCATTGCTTCCGTCGTGGCGATGGATACCGACATCATCCTATTTGACGAACCGATTGCCGGCCTGGATTACCCGGGAAGGAAAAAAGTGCAGCAGCTGATCCGCCGCTTGCACGGTGAAGGGAAATTGGTCGTCTGCATCTTGCATGACATGCGGTTTGTCCAGGAGACATTCGGCCGGACGGTTGTTCTCGCGGCTGGCTCTGTCCTAGTTGACGGGAAGACCGAGGAAGTCTTTCGCAAGCAGGACGTACTTGCGGCAGCAGGCTTAGAACCCCTCCCTTCCGTACAAATATGAAAAAAAGGCATCTGCCAGCTACCGGGCAGATGCCTTCCTTTTTCAACTATCGATCACCGTGCAGAATAGCCTCCGTCAATGACCAGTTCAGCGCCAGAAATATACGAAGCATCTTCTGAAGCTAGGAACATGACCGCTTTCGCGACATCTTCAGGTTGTCCAAGGCGAGCAAGCGGCGTCATCTTGATGAGCATTTCAAGCGTCGCTTTGGAAGATTCGAGGCCTTTTGTCATCGGTGTTTCAATGACTCCCGGGAAAACCGTGTTCACGCGGATGCCAAATTGGCCATACTCTGCTGCCGCTGCGCGGGAAATCGCGCGCACCGATCCTTTGGATGCAGAATATGGATTAAGCCCCATTCCGATCATCGCTGTATAGGAAGAAATATTGACGATGGATCCCTGTTTCGCATCCTTCATATTGGCGAGTGCATGCTTAAGACCGAGGAATGTTCCGAAACCGTTAATATCCGAAAGTTTACGCCAGTCGTCAATGGTGATGGCATCCATCGGTTTCTCCGTAGAAATTCCGGCATTGTTGACAAGTACATCAAGTTTGCCATGTGTACTCATCACTTTTTCCATCGCAGCTGCCCAGTCCTCGTCGCTCGTCACATTCAGACGGACAGAGTCGACTTTGTCATGAGAACCCCACTTTTCAGCAAGCGCCTCCTCGTTGATGTCGGCAGCAATCACATGCGCGCCCTCTTCCTCGAACAACCGTACCATCATTTCGCCCATGCCAGATGCCCCGCCAGTGATAAAGACAACTTTTCCTTCAAATTTCATCATACGACCTCTTCTCATCATTATTTATTGAAAATAATTACATCGTTAACGCTTGTACACTCTCTAGAGTAACCCTATTGCGGCCAGCTATCAATGAACCGCACTACCTGTTAAGTGAGCGCATTGGATAGCTATAATGTCACTAAGCAATCCTTTGTTTTCTGCCTGAACGTTTACATACAATAGAACCGGCTATTTCCACAATCTAAGACTACCTACTCATTAATTGGTGTCTCTAACACATTTATTTAGCTCTCTTGTCTCTTTTTTCAAATTTGAGTATAATATAGTTAGTAGAATTATTCAAATATTACTATAGGAGAAGTGAAATATTTGTTTACAGATGACCGTTTTGCGCAATATAACATGTCAGCCTTCCGGAGAGACCTGATTGCAGGCATTACAGTCGGTATCGTAGCCATTCCACTTGGGATGGCTTTTGCCATTGCCTCCGGCGTAAAGCCGGAATATGGTCTTTATACGACAATCATCGCCGGATTCCTCGTAGCGCTGTTCGGAGGTTCCAAATTCCAGATTGCAGGTCCGACAGGCGCTTTCATTCCAATTTTACTTGCGATTGTTCTCCAGTACGGATATGAGGATCTTCTCCTCGCAGGGATGCTGGCAGGCGTCATTTTACTAGTCATGGGCTTTCTTGGTGTCAGTCATTTGATCCACTTTGTCCCCCGCTCCGTGACGATCGGCTTCACCACCGGGATTGCGGTCATTATTTTCACGGGGCAGTTCGGTAATTTTTTCGGTTTGACGGGTCTCGGCAACCATGAATTTTTCCATGAGAATATGACAAGCGTCGCCAGGCAGTTCCATACGTTGAACTGGTTCAGCATTTTGACTGCCTGCATGGGTCTTGCTGTCATCTTCATTTTGCCGAAAGTCGCGCCGCGGGTTCCTTTGCTGTTAGTCGCCCTTCTCATTCCGACGCTGTTATCCATATTCTTGTATCCGGGCCGCGTCGAGACAATCGGCAGCTCCTTCGGCGGGATTCCGCAGACATTGCCGGGACTGCATTTTCCGGAAATCACTTTCTCCAAACTGGTCACCCTTTGGCAGCCTGCATTGATTATCGCAGCACTCGGCGCAATCGAATCATTATTATCTGCAGTCGTGGCGGATGGTATGCAGGATGGAGGAAAACATAATTCGAAGCGCGAGCTGTTCGGCCAAGGAATCGCTAATATCATCACCCCGCTGTTCGGCGGCATCCCTGCAACAGGGGCAATCGCCAGGACCGCCACTAATATCAGGGCAGGTGCGGTCAGTCCGGTATCCGGCATGGTGCAAAGCCTTTTCGTCCTGGGCTTCCTGCTTCTGTTCGCGCCATACGCTTCCTACATTCCGCTCGCCGCCATGGCGCCGATCCTCATGTATGTCGCATGGAATATGAGTGCGCGCAAAGCCTTTGTCCATATCGCATCTTTACGCACTGGCGACACGATTGTGCTCCTTATGACTTTTTTGCTCACCGTCTTCGTCAATCTGACGGTAGCCGTACAAGTCGGAATCCTGCTTGCCGCTTTATCTTTCTTGAAAAAGATGAGTGGAAAGCTCGACATCAAACAAGGAAAGCTTTCCGAAGTGGAACTGCATCTGTTCGGGGACGATTTGAAACGGGTCATGAAATATGAAATTACCGGCCCTCTCTTTTTCGGTACAGCCAAGGTGTTGGAAGACCGTTCATCATCACTGCTCGAAGGCGCCTCTACCGTCATTATTGATTTTTCCCGATTATCGATGATTGATGCAACGGGCGAAGCAGCCCTCTTCGCCTTGCTTGATGAAGCGGATCGAAAAGGGGTCCGGATCGTAGTGAAACGGCTGCCGAAAGAAAAAACACCTATCTTCAAACGAAGCGGACTCTACGCACGGATTGGAGAAGCAAACTTCTTTATGGAAACGTGAAAGACCCTCCCATGCACAGGAGGGTCTTTCCCTTCTATCAAACTGTCACAATTTCCGTCTCTGTCCCTTCTTCCGGTCTCCTTCGCTGAATAGCCCAAATTAGCGTGATCAAAATGACACCCGCCAAGCTGGTCATCAAATCTGGAATGATGAGAAGGAGACCCGCTCCGAACAAGATGATGCGTTCCCATATCCGTGAATTACGGACAAAGTACCCGATCACCGCACTGCTGACACCCATCATGCCGATGAGTGCAGTGACAAGACCGAATATGAGACCGATGATTGTCACATCGACAAATACAAATATCGGATTATAGATGAAAATATACGGAACGATGAACGCTGCAATCGCCAGTTTCACCGCTGTCGTCCCCGTCTTGAACGGATTCGCTTTCGCAATACCCGCGCCTGCATAGGCCGCTAAGCAAACAGGCGGCGTAATGTCGGCCACGATTCCGAAGTAGAAGACGAACATATGGGCCGCGATCGGCGCGATGCCGAATTCATTGATCAGCGCCGGCGCCGCAATCGTTGCGGTCACGACGTAGTTCGCCGTCGTCGGCAAGCCCATGCCAAGGATGATGCAGGAGATCATCGTGAAGAACAGCGCTAGGATCAGGTAGCCGTTCGAGAGGGCGATGATGCCAGCCGCAAATTTGGCGCCAAGACCCGTCATGCTCACCACACCGGCAATGATCCCGGCTGTGGCGACTGCTGCGATGACTGGCAAGGCAACGCGTCCTCCCTGCTCAAGGACATACAGCACTTTGCGGAAAGAGAATTCGGATTCCTTCCTGGCGAATGCGTTGAACATCCAGATGACGAATGCCGAAGCGATTCCGAAAAGCGCGGCCCGCTGCGGCGTGAAGCCGGACATGATCGTCACGATAATGACGAGGAGCGGAATGATCATATAGCCGTCCCGGATGAAGATCTTCCTGAAAACGGGCAGCTCGGACTTTGGCAAGCCAAGGATCCTCAGCCGTTTCGCCTCAAAATGCGTGCCGATAAAAATCCCTGTGAAATATAGGATAGCCGGAATGACGGCCGCCATCATGATTGCCGCGTAACTGACCCCTAAGTACTCCATCATGATGAATGCGGCAGCCCCCATCATCGGCGGCATGATCTGCCCGCCCGTCGATGCGGATGCTTCCGTCGCCGCCGCGAACTCCGGCTTGAACCCGGCACGTTTCATCATCGGAATGGTGAACGAACCTGTGGCAACCGTGTTGCCGACCGAGCTTCCGGATACGGTCCCTTGCAAGGCGCTTGCAACAACAGCGGCCTTTGCCGTGCCGCCCGTATAACGGCCTGTCAAAGAGAAGGCCAGATTGTTGAAAAACTGTCCGATCGGCGTATTGACGAGCAGGACGCCGAAAAACAGGAACAGATAAATGAATTTCGCTGAAATCTGCAGCGGTGTTCCAAATACGCCGCTCTCCCGGAACCAGAGATTCGTTGTCGTCCGGTCAAAGGAAAAACCCGGGTGCGATAAGATCTTGGTCGGTATCAAGTTGCCGAATATCGCATACAGGATGGCGATCGACGCCACGATGACAATCGGCAGACCGACCGTCCGGCGCGTCGCTTCGAGAACGAGCAGGACTCCGATCGTCGCAATCAGGATATCCGGGATGCTGTAGCCGGACACCCGGCTCTGAAGGATGGCGTCAAAGAAGATGATCTTATGATAAGACACATACATCGCAAGGAACGCCAGGCAAACATCATACCAAGGGACGCTTTTCTGCGTTTTCCTCCAAGCCTTTTTGGCAGGATAAAGCAGAAAGATGATGCCGAGCGCCGTGCCCAGATGGATCGCTCCCTGCTGCTGGGAAGGCAGGACACTTGTGAAACCGGTATACAGATGGAAGATGGTGAGGGAGATCGCTAGAAAAGCGACCACCCATGCCCATCTTCCGATATTGACGCGAAATTGGTTCTCCTTATCATACTTTTCGAGGATATCCTGCGCATCGACCACCTTTTCATTTCCTTTTTTCACTTGATACCCTCCTTGCCCTCTTTATTTTTTCAAGTCTTCAAAACCAGTGATCTTCGTTTTTTCACGAGTGACGATCTGGACGACTTCCGGATAGATATGGCCGATGAACGCCACGTTCGTGACTGGCTTGCCGTCAAAGTCCGCCTTGCCATTGATCGCATTCAGCGCCGGCACGTGCACCGTCATGCCGAGGTCCATATCCCCTTGTGAAATTGTCGACAAGTTCTCGACCGATGCCCCTGTCTCCACGTTCGTCACATTGATGCCGTCGATATATTTATTCCACAAGTTAGCCATTTCGCCGCCAAGCGGGTAATAGGTGCCTCCCTGGCTGCCTGTTCCGAGCGTGAGCTCAGCTTTCCGGTCGCCAGCTGACGCGGACAGTTCCGCTACGTCATTATCCACTGTCAGGCCCTGTTCCTCGTAATATTTCTTCGCGCCTGGATGGATCGGAAGCCCTTCCGCTCCGTTCAGCGCATTTTCAAGGATCATCATTTTTGCTTGCGCATGTGTATTCTCGCTCGCATTTTCGATCATGCTCTTCGCAAGTTCATAGCCGAGTTCCTCATCGATCGTATCGGTGTTCCCCATGAGAATCGCATACGCTGTCACCGTCTGGACATCCTCCGTCAGGAAATCATACGAATCTTTCGGAATGGTGAACGGCTTATAGCCTGAATCCTCTTCGATTTTCTTGATCGCGTCATCCGACAGGCTGATCATCTTCACGTCACCCGCAGATGCCTGCAAACTTTCGATGCTGGACGCAGGAAGCCCCAGGATTCCGATGGAAATATCAATATTGCCGTCCTGCACTCCGTCAGCCGCCGCCCCGAAACTCTCTTGGAACGCCTTATAATCACCGTCCTCGATTCCGTACGACTGTAAGATGATCTTTGATACGTTGTTCGTCTCACTCGCCGGCGGACCAATCGCAATGTTCTTCTTTCCGCCCCCGCCGCAAGCGGCCAGGACTAGCATCACCGAAAGAAGCGACAGAACAAACCCCCATTGTTTTCTCTTCACCATTTCTACCCCCTTTTTTATGCACCCATTTTCGTAAGCGCTTTCAAAATGGTTGATAGAGAATCTCTAAGCAGTCTCGCACAATATGAAAATGGATTCTTAGCTCAATTATACAGAGTATTTCATTTATATCAATCGTTTGTCGCTCTCTTCTGAAAAAACTTTAAATAAAAAAGCACTTCTCCCGAAGCTTGGGAGAAATGCTCTTCATTACAACTTCCACTTCAGCCGTGCGTAGATCCACAGCATGATGAAATTGAAAGCCGAACTGATGACAGTTCCGTAGGCGATCGCGACCGCTCCGTACGAACCGACGAATGCATAGATGATCAGGATGTTGATCCCTAGGACGCTGACGAGGCTGAAAATGACAGGCAATACGGAGTTGCCCTTCGCGTAATAGAACCGCGTGACATACGTATTCGCAGCCAGGAAAAACATCGACAGGGAGAATGCCTTGAAAATCGGCACGGTGATCTGGATCGAAGCTTCGCCGAAGTTCCCGTGTCCGAAAATCAGCCGCACAAGCGGTTCCGCAAAGAAATACGCCACTGCTGTCGCCGGTACGATCAATGCCGTCAGATACAGCAGACCTTTCTTATAGAGGGCACGGACCGTAGCAGTATCTCCCTCCCCTTCTTTCTTGCTGAGCATCGGGTAGATGACTGTCGTCACCGCTGTCATCAAGACGGCTTGCGGAAAGCCGCTTAGCTTTGAGGCATAGTTGACTGCGGAAATTGCACCTTCTGTAAGCCCGGATGCAGCCACCCGCTGGATGATCGCATAGAACTGCAGCGACGCGCCGCCCAGCAAAATCGGAAGCGCGATGACCCATACCCTCTTCACATCCTCCGTCATGCCGAAGGAAGGTTTCAGGGAGTACAGCCCGCTTCTTCTGATGCCGAAGTAGAGGAACGCGACCATCGCGACCGCGGCGGCAAGCGCGCCGACTCCGTAAGACACAGGGCCGATCATGGCGGTGAACAGTGCACCGACCAGGACGAACAGCGCGTTATAGACGAGGATTGCATAGCTCGAAAGCCGGAACCGGTCATGCAGATTCAGCAAGCCGCTCATCCATGTCGAAAGGACAAGCACGATCGTCGACGGCATCATCCACATGAAAATCTTATAAGTCGCGGAAAACTGCTCCGGCTCGAGTCCTGGAAACACAAGCTTTAGCAGCGGACTTGCAAAAATGACGGCCAGCAGTGTGATGACCGAAATTGTCACGAGGACGGTCGTGAATGTCTTGCGCACGAACAGGCCTTTATCCGCTTTCGTCGAATGGAATACCGATATGAAGGCGGTCGTCATCCCGCCGCCTACGACTAGATACAGGAAGTTCGGGATCGTGTAGGCCGTCGCGATGGCATCAGCCACGTAGGAGGTCCCGTACTGATTGCCGATCACCATCTCCCGCAGGAAGCCGACGAGCCGGGCGACGATATTGATAATGGCGACCGCCCCGATGATTTTTATGAATTTATTTTTCATGGCCGGTCCCCGATCCGGCTGTAGAGGGCAAGCAGCCTTTTCAGAATCGCGCCATACGAATTCTCGTCCACCTTTTGTGCAACCGTTTCTTCATCCACCTGCGCATTGCCATCCAGTGCCGTGAGCAGCCCGTCTGCAAGCGACCGGGCGTTTTTCGGTTCCACTAGAATGCCCGACTTGCCGGAAAGGAGCTTCGACAGGCCGCCGACATCCGATCCGACGACAGTCGTTCCGCATGCCATCGCTTCGAGTGCTACAAGGCCGAACCCTTCATGGTGGGAAGGGAGGACAAATACGTCCGACGCGGCCATCCATTTTGCGATCTCCGCCTGTGGCTGCGGCATGAGCTGGACAGCATTTACACCTTTTTCGGCAAGCTGCTTTCCGAGCTTCTCCAGAAATGCAGTGTCCTTCGGTGACCCGATCAGATGAAGCGCCGCCTCAGGCATGGTTTTATTGACAATGCCGACCGCTTCCACCAGTTCCAGCAGCCCTTTCGCTTCAATAAAGTTGCCGACGAACAGGATGATTTTTTCATCGGGCCTGACGCCAAGACTTTCTCGCGTCTGCTCTTTCGGGAGCTTTTTAAATACTTTCGTGTCGACACCCATGCTCATCACGTGAACCTTGTCCTCCGGCACCCCGAAGGAACCGGTGATTTCCTCCTTCAGCCGCTCTCCCACCGCGATGACGGCGTCTGCCGAATGCAGAATGGAACGGGTGAGAGAAGCGACTTTTCCGCACTTTTTCGCCATCTTGTCGATATCCCCGCCGTGCACTGTGATGACATACGGGATGTTCATCATCTTTTTTCCGATCAACGAGATGAGTCCAGTCGGAAACGCGTAATGCGAATGCGTGAGCGAAAGCTTTTTCCGATTCGACAGCAGATAGAAGAAGGAATGGAAAAACCACTTTCCGTATTTCTTGATAGCTGCCGCCTTCCCTTTTGCCGGATCGTCAATCGCGATCACATCGACATCAAGTCCGCTTTCCTGAAGGAGTCCGACTTGGTTTTTGACGAAAATGCCATATGTCGGATGTTGCCCGGATGGGTACATATTGCTGAAAACCGCTATTTTTTGCATCAATTCTCTTCCAATCTCGATATGTTGCGTGCTAGTAGCCATTGAACGATTATACCATAAGCGGGGGATACCATACCTCCCCTTACTCGAAAACGACTTATGTTACATCGCTGTCATAAACCAAACGAAACATATGCAAATAGGTTCCTGCCAGCCATTTGGAGTGCTGTAAACAAGTTTTTTCTGCAACTTTCCACATAAAAAGGCCTCCTTACTTAGAAAGAAGGCCCCAGAAACCGCTAGTATGAATGCGTTTTCATAGAAACATAGTTTTTGTAACGGTAATGTAATATACCTGTAACGGAAATGAAGGTTTAGCTGTGCTAGTATTGGTTTCAGATAAAAGCACACTGTATCAAACGTGCGAAAGGGGAATTTGAGAAGTAGCATGAAAAGACTTTTTGTAGCCTTGTGTATGACACTATTAATCTCAACGACGATTCCAGCCATGGCCTCAGCGAATTCACCGACTTCGCTCGTCAGTACAGCGAGAAACTATCTAGGCACGCCATACTCATATGGCGGGACAACCACGTCAGGATTCGACTGCTCAGGATATACGCAATATGTTTTTAAAAAAGAAGGAATTTCACTGCCAAGATCCGCTGGACAACAGTATGCAATGGGAACATCTGTTAAGAAAAACGATCTGAAAACAGGAGACCTCGTCTTCTTCAACACAGCCGGCAAGCGCGTTTCACATGTCGGCATCTACATCGGCTCCAGCCGGTTCATCCATTCTTCAACAAGCAAAGGCGTCATGATCTCATCGATCAATGATCCTGCATACTGGGGAAAACGGTACCTTGGGGGTAAACGTGTAGCAAATTTCGCAGCTGACAAAACGGTCGCTTTCGACGAACCGGCAACATCCGAAAAAACACCGGTTTATGTAACACGCGCTCAAGTCGCTGAAGTGCTCACAAAAGAACTCGGCCTTGAAGTCACTGATAATAGCATGACATTCACTGATGTCCCTGCAGACCATGCACAGCATGATGCAATTCTAGCTGCAGCGAACGCGGGCATCTTCTCAGGAAACGACGGGAAATTCGATCCGAACGGTTCCCTGACACGTGCACAACTCGCAAAAATCATTGTAGAAGCGTTCCAGCTGACAGGTTCTTCGACGCAAGTCTTCACAGATGTCCCTGCTGACCATTGGGCAACTGAATATATCAGCACGCTTGCCTACAACCATATCGCGAGCGGCTATGCGGACGGAACATTCGGCTTGAATGATCAGCTTACTGAAAAGCAATTCAACAAGATTGTCGAGCAATTAAGCAAATAATAAGACAAGCTGTCGTTCCGATATGGAGCGGCAGTTTTTTTATATTACAATGCTATTAAACTATGTAAAAACATGTAGATTTATGAAAACGACACTGTTACACTTAAACTACACTAAAAGACATTTAGGAGGACATCATGAAAACAATCAAATGGGCAGCAGTCGCCCTCTTGTTTTTCGCTCTTGTTTCCATCGTCCCGGGGCACTCTTCAGCACAGTTCAAATTCTCAGACGTCTCACCTGACAAGGAATATTTCGAGCAAGTCCACTACATAGCTGATCTCGGAATCGTCAACAAGGTTGATAAATTCAACCCGGGCGGCAATTTGACTAGAGCCCATGTGGCGAAGATGCTAGTCATCGCCAACAAAAAACAAAACATGCCAACGCCTTCTATCTCATTCAAAGACTTGAAGCCTGGCACTGAACAGTATGATTATGCAAGCCGTGCTGTGGAACTCGGTTATCTGAAAGTAGGCGCAGACGGCAAATTCCATCCGAATGAAAACATCAAGCGTGACGAAATGGGCTATGCCCTCTCCAAGGCTTTCGATCTTTCAGAGAAGATAACAGTCGACCGCCCTCTCATGCTTACAGATTTGAAGAACCATCCTTATGCAGAAATGATCAACGGTTTATATTATAGCGGCGTTTCACAAGGCGATAACGGAAAGTTCCTTCCGAACGACCTTCTGACCCGCTCACAGTTCTCTCTTTTCGTCGCACGTGCACTAAATGATAAATACAAATTACCCGTAAAGTTCCCGGAGCAAACATCCCGGACCTATTTCGCCAAAGTTTCCACCGGCGGAACAACGCTGAACGTCCGTACCCACCCTGCCATCACGGGGGATGTGATCGGTAAGCTGAAAGACGGCGAAATCGTCGAAGTGCTTGGCCAAAACGGCGATTGGCTCCTCATCATACTAGATGGGCACAACGGCTATATCAGCAAGAACTATACGAAGGACGTTGGCGTCACGAAGCCGGATGATGACGTCGCCACATCAGAACCGGGTGATGTTGAAACCCCTGAAGAGCCTGAGGTATCTGAACCTGAAGTGAGCGAACCGGAAGTGAGTGAACCGGAAGTCACTGAACCGGAAGAACCTGAAGTTCCACAGACAGCAACTGGTCTCATCGGTAAAGTGACAGCGAACAGCTTGAATGTACGCAAGTCTCCAGACGGCACTTCAGCAGTCATCGGCAAATTCAAACTCGGTGAAAAAGTTCCGATCATCTCGATCTCAGGCAACTGGGCAAAAGTGAATACGAATAAAGGGACAGGCTATGTCCATAAAAACTATCTAAAATTGATCAACCAATCGGGCAATCCGCTGAAAGGCCGCATCATCGTCGTTGACGCCGGCCATGGCGGAAAAGATCCGGGCACGATGAAGACACATGAGAACGAAAAGACTATCACTCTGAATGTAGCGAAACGCGTGGAAGCAAAACTGAAAAAAGCCGGTGCAACAGTATTGATGACCCGTTCTACGGACACTTATCTGACGCTTCAGCAACGGACAGATTTTGCGAAGAAACATTATGCAGAAGCATTCGTTTCAATCCATGTTAACTCGGCAGGCTCCACGGCCGCAAAAGGCACGGAAGTCTATTATGACTCTTCCACAAACCCGAATGCTGCTGAAAGCCGGGCGCTTGCGAAGAAGATCCATGATAATATAATCAAACGGGCAAACATGGCGGATCGCGGTGTACGAGACCAGCGATTCTACGTCATCCGCAACAATAATGTCGCAGCCGTCCTAGTGGAACTTGGATTCCTCTCAAATCCGGACGACTATAAGAAACTGACAAGTGACAAATATGCTGAAATATATGCAGAAGCGATTTATCAAGGTCTGGTCCAATACTACTCAGCACAATAAGCGTAAGCCGGAAAGGATTCATCCTTTCCGGCTTTTCTTTTGACAATTTACAGAAACTTTATTGTTCTATTGTCGCTATAATGCTAAACTTGTAATGTATGCACTTACATTGCTTTTCATAGTTTTGAAAGCGGTAGGAAAATTTGAATAAGGATGGTGTAACATGTCGAAGAAATATTTTGCGGGAGCAGCGGCTTCCATGTTGCTGTTCAGTGCGGCCGGCTTCTCGCCTGCTGTCGTTTCAGCGGAAGAAGTGTCCAAAGATTTCTCGATGACTGTATTCCATACGAATGATATCCACAGTCATCTGGAAAATGCTCCGAAACTAGCGACTATGCTGAAAGAGAAACAAGCGGAGTATCCGGTAAACGTATTGCTCAATGCCGGCGACAACTTTGTCGGAACGCTTTATTTCAATGAATTCCTTGGAAAAGCCGACATCGCATTCATGAACTATTTCAAGTATGATGCAGCTACTTTCGGAAACCATGAGTTCGACCTTGGCACAAGCACTGACGGCCACTTGGCTCTCAAGGAATTTGTTGAAACGGCCAAGTTCCCGATCGTCGCTTCCAACGTCGACTTCACGAAGGACAAGCTCCTCAGCGGCATCCAAAGCCGGACGATCTCCGAAGAGCCTGAAGAAGGCAAGATCTACAGCGGAATCGTGAAGGAAGTGGAAGGCGAAAAGATCGGCATCTTCGGTTTGACGACGGAAGAGACACCAAGCATCTCAAGCCCCGCTGAAGTAATGTTCACTGATTATATCACCGAAGCAAAAGACATGGTAAAACAATTCGAAGCCCTCGGCATCAACAAGATCATCGCAGTCACGCATATCGGATCAGAAGTTGACAACGGCTACGGAAATGACATGCTGCTTGCTGAACACGTCCCTGGCATTGATATTATCGTGGCAGGCCACTCCCATACGGAATTGAAAGAGCCTAAGGTCATCAAAAATGGCGATGTCCCTACCCTGATTGTCCAAACTGGCGAGTATTTGAACAATCTTGGCCAGCTGGATGTCACATTTGACGAAAATGGCGTCGTGAAAGAATATAAAGGCCAGCTGATCAAGCTGAAAGATGTCGAAGAAGATGCAGAAGCGGCAGCACTTCTTAAGCCATATAAGGACCAGGTTGAAAAAAGAAAATCCGAAAAGACCGGCGCCATGGCGGAAGTATTCTTGAACGGCCTTCGCGATAAGTCTACAGATTTAAAGACATTGACAGGCGGCGTACGTGCCGGCGAAACGAATCTCGGCAACATCATTGCGGATGCAATGCTTCAAAAAGCGCAGGAAGTAGACCCTGACGTTGCGATCGCATTCCAAAACGGCGGCGGAATCCGGACGTCGATCAAAAAAGGCCCTGTGACATACGGAAACATCTTGGAAGTCCTTCCATTCGGCAATCCGCTTGCCATCACTAAGATTTCTGGTGCGGAATTAAAATCGACGATGGAACATGCGTTGAAAAACTTCCCGAAAGAAAATGGCGGCTTCTTGCACGTAGCTGGCATGCAAGTCCTATTTGATATGAATGCAGAACCGGGCAAGCGCGTCGTCTCCATTAAAATCGGCGGCAAAGAAGTGAAGGACGATGAGATGTACAAAGCAGCGACAAACGTCTTCACTGCCAAAGGCGGCGACGGTTTTGAAGCACTTGGCAAAGCACATGATGAAGGACGCGTCAGCGAACCTGGCTTCAGCGACTGGGAAAACCTTGCAGACTATATGAAGTCCCTTAAAGAAGTGAACGGCGATCTTGAAGGACGCGTTGTTGCTCAAGTCCCTTATAAAGACGTGAAGCTCAGCAACTGGTCATACCCGTACATTTCCGATCTTTATGTACGCGGCATCCTCGGCAATGCAGATTCCTTCAAGCCGGGTGCTTATATCACGCGTGCTGAAATGGTATCCTGGATCGTAAAAGCGCACGACCAGAAAGCGACAGGCAAAGCGCCGTTCTCTGATATCTCCGGATTGTCCGCTGACCTTCAGTCTGAAATCGCTGCTGCTTATGAGCACGGGATCATCAAAGGAACAGACGGCAAATTCAACCCGAATGACAAGGTTACACGCGCCCAGTTCGCATTGATCATCGAACGTGCACTTGAGAGCTACTCAGGCAAGACGATGAAAGCGGATGAGCAAGCGCCATTCTCCGATTTCGGCAAGTATTCGGCTGAAGCGGTAAACGCAATTTCTTTGCTGCACGAAAATGATATCGCTTCCGGTTATGAAGGCAAATTCATGCCTGAGAAATTCACAACACATCAACAGGCAGCTAAAATCGTTTCCAACTTCTTGCAAACGACAAAGCAGCTTGAAAAGGCGAAGTAATATGCAGAGAGTCCGTTCCTTTGGCGAGGAACGGACTCTTTTCATCATTCAGGAAGGCCGATCTGTTCCTGAACCCATGCACTATTTTGCGCGGCACCTGGGCCGGCTTTTTCGAGCGGGACCACAACGAAACGCCGCTTTGCATCCCGCACGACAGCTGTCGGATAAAAGGATGGTTTTTCGGTCTTTATCGCCTGTCGTCCCGTCATCTCAGTTTTCGTCACTTGCACTGTCGCAATCCCGCCAATGTTTGTCTTATCAAACTGCTGGCCTGAAAAGAAGTTTCCGAGTGAATAAAACACATGCGTTTCCCCTATCTTGTCATAGGGCTGAAGGACATGCGGGTGATGGCCAAACACGATATCCGCCCCCGCCTCCGCTGCAACTCGTGCCAGTTCCTCTTGTTCCGCGGAAGGCGCCAACTCATATTCCGTGCCCCAGTGCATGGATACAATCAGACAATCCACCCGCCCGCGCATCTCGGCGATCTCTCGTCCGATCATTTCCGGGTCTGCAAGAGATACCATATAATCCTTCCCTTTTTGGATCGGCAGCCCATTAGTTCCTGTCGTATACGCAAGGACGCCAAGACGGACACCGTCAATGTCAACAATCCGCGCCCTCTCCCGGTCTTCCGGAGTTTCATAGGCGCCAATATAGGGCATATCATACTCTTTCATATGCCCAATCGCCTTGCGCAGTCCGGATTCCCCTTGGTCTAACACATGATTGTTCGCCATATTGATAAGGTCGACGCCATTTCGCTTTACATCCCTGATAATATGCTTCGGGCTATTGAACCTGGGATAGCCGGATATGCCAAGTTCCACGCCACCCGGCAAGGATTCCTGATTAGCGAGAAGGAAATCGATCCCTTGCATGTCATCTCGGACATCCTCGAATGACTTGTCATACGACGTATATGTATAGAGAGGATTATGCAAAAGGATATCGCCGATCATCCCGACCGTGATGGTGCTCGTTTGCACGTCCAATTGAATGGAATCCATCTGAAATTGCTTGCCGGTAAAATCCGACGGAATGCTGGCCGGTTCTTCCGCTTTCAACTTGCTGCAGCCTGCAGCCGCAATTGCGACTATGAAAGCGATCACTATTCTTCTTTTCAACTTCCACCAAAACCCTTCCATGTATAACCACCCCTTCCATTATACATAGAAACCTTCTCTTGAAAAGAGGCTGTCTAAAAAGAAACGGCATCACTGCGCTAGTGCGCCGGGATGCCTTTCACCATAAAGGTAATTAATTTTGCGGATTGCGGTCTGTTTTTCCGACCGTATTCGTAAACTGTTCCACTTGCTTCTCAGCATCTTGCCTCGGCTCCATGTCTGGAAACTGCGCGTTCGGCATACCTGTGAACTTTTCATCCTTACCCTCATGGTCATTCGGCTCTGCTTGAAACTTCTCCTTCATTCTTATACAGCTCCTTCAGGTCAATACTATCTACTACGATACCCCAACAAACGGGAATTAACCGTTTCAGATTTTCCGCCTGCCGCTGTTTCAGCCGGTGTTCCATCTGGCAATCCGGCAGCCGACTGGATGAACGTTTCGTTCGCTGCACGGTAAATGGTTCGTTCCGGACGATAAATGGATCGCGTCATGCCAAATGAATCGTTGCGGAGGATAAATGGGTCGCTCGCCATGCTAAATGAATCGTTCCCCGCAATAAATGAATCGCTCGTTATACTAATTGAATCGTTCCCCACAATAAATGAATCGCTCGTCATGCTAAATGATTCGTTCCGACCGCTAAATGAATCACTCATCATCCTTGCTGGCTCAATAAAAAAAGGCAGAGGATCGCTCCTCTGCCCTTGTGCTTACTTCAATTTAATTGAGAACTTGGCATATCCGTCTTTTGTCGGGCCGACGAACTGGATATCGCCGTCCTTCGATGCGAATTTCTCCGCTTTTGCAGACGATTCGAATGTAATGTTGACATCGCCTTCAACCGGAGCAAGTTTCCAGTTGCCATCCGCTGTCGGGTCGATCGTTTTTTCTTCAATCATGTAATCCATGATCGCTTCACGGTTTTCGTACGCATAGTCGATCGTGTCGATGGCGCTCCGAACGCCCGGGAAGTTGCCGCTTGCGCGGTAGTTGTTTGTCACGACGATGAACTTCTGTTCAGGGTCGATCGGCTTGCCGTCATACTGCAAGTTTTTCACACGGTTTGCGTCTTCGTTGATCGTTTCACCGGAACGGTCGTATTTCGCCGGCTGTGTCACGTCGATTTCGTATGTCACGCCGTCGATCACGTCGAAGTTGTACGTACGGAATTCCGGATTGATCAATGATTGCTCTTCCGTTTTAGCAGGGTCGACCTGGTTGAATTGGCCTGCTGAGAACTCGAGCCATTCTTTGATGTCCTTGCCTGTCAAGACGAGGGCCGCGACTGTATTGTCGTACACATACAGGTCAGCGACGTTCTTGATCGCGATTTTACCTGCCGGGATATCTGTATAGTAGTTCGCGCCATTGCGGCCGCCCGCTTTGAACGGTGCACCAGCTGATAGAACTGGAAGGTCCGCATATTGCGAGCCTTTGATTTCTTTCTCTACGTACCACTTTTGCGCATTTGTCACGATCTGGATAGATGGATCGTCTTTCACTTGCGAGAAGTAGCTTGTGATCGGTGCTGTCGTTTCACCGACTGCGCTGCGCACATATTCGATTGTGCCTTCATGCGCTTCTTTTACAGCTTCTACGACTTTTTCAGAGACTTCATCGGAATCCTTATGAACTTCGCGAAGGAAGCCTTTGCTGCCCACTACTTCCCATGTGCCATCAGCCGGCTTCAGCGTCAAGTCGATGAGGCCGAGGTGGCTTCCGAACTTGCCTGGCATGACAACCGGTGTGCCATTGATTGTACCTTGCTCAAGGTCGACATTTTTCAAGTGTCCATAATCTTTTCCAGGGAACAGACCATGGTCGTGGCCCGTCACGATGGCGTCAACGCCTTCGATTTCCGAAAGCTGGTAGGTGACGTTCTCTTCGCCCGGTTCGTATGTTTCATCACCGATTCCGGAGTGCGAGATGACGACGATGAGATCTGCGCCTTTTTCCTTCAGTTCCGGAATGTATTTCTTCACGGAAACGACAGGATCCTCCGCAGTCACTTTCCCTTCAAGAAGCGCTTTGTCCCACTTCATGATGCCTGGCGTGACAACGCCGATGACGCCGACTTTCAGGTCATGTTTTGCGCCCTTGCCATCGACAACTTCCTTGTCGATCAACACATAAGGATTGAACATCGTCTCTCCTGTTTTTGCATCATGGACAGTCGCATTGATTGTCGGGATGGTTGTCCCTTCCATAACCAATTTCAAATAATCCAAACCAAAGTTGAATTCATGGTTACCAACTGATGCAGCATCATAGCCAAGCGCTTCGAATGCCGCGAATGCAGGGTGAGTTTCCCCTTCTTTCAAAGGATCGACCGACACTTTGTATGCGCCGAGCGGAGTTCCTTGGATCAAGTCTCCGTTATCGAACAGAAGCGTATTCGGATTTTCTGCACGTGCCTCTTCGATCAATACGGCAGTTTTTGCAAGGCCATACTCATTTGTCGGCTTGTCCTGGTAGTAATCATAGTTCATGTAATTCGTGTGGATATCGCTTGTGCCGAGAATCCGGAGGGCAACAGTATCATCCGCCGGCTGCTCTTCTGGCTGAGTGCTATGTACTTCCAGCAAACGGTCGATGATTTTCTTCACTTGCACCTTTGTTACGTTGTTCTGTGGTCTTGCTGTTCCGTCCGCCTCGTACCCTCTGAAGATATCAAGTGCGACACTCTTTGCAAGCTCCTCAGGTTCGTTCGTCTTAAACTGGTCTTTGTCTTTGAACTTATCCAGCAATGAAACCGGATACATCTCTTCCGTCTTGATGGAACGCGATACGATCAGAAACGCCTGTTCACGTTTCAGTTTCTCGTTCGGCTTGAATTCGGTCGCCGTCGCGCCTTTCACAAGGCCGTTTTTGACAGCAGCTTCAACAAATGGCGCGAGCGATTTGTTAACATCTGCGAATTGCAGCGAACTTCCGTCCCCTACTTCATAATCAAGTGCTTCGACGACCGCTTTGATGAATTCACCGCGCGTGACGTCTTGAGAGCTGGCAGCGCTTACATTCATTCCGAATCCGCTAAGTGCGAGCGCCATGATGACGATCCACATTCCAGCCTTCTTAAATAACGACATATTTACATCTCCTTTATTGGTTTTCTTTATGCAAACAGGAAAATGATAACTCATTTACCGAAGCACGTTACTACTATATCATATGAGAAGTCAGTTTCGTAGAATGAATCAGTACTTTGACAACACTTGCACATAAAAAGAGTGCGGACAGAGGTTTTTCCACTCTGTCCGCACCTGGCTGCATCCTTATTTCTTCGTTTTATTCGCAATTTCGATCGCGCGGTTTGTGCCTTCTGCCGCTTTATCCAGCACTTCCTGCGGATCTTTGCCTTGGTACAGTTCCTCAAGCGCTGTTACGATCTGCTGTCTGGATTCAGGGAAGACCGAAATGAGGGCGCCTTGCGTCGGATAGCCCGGAACTGTGTCCTGCAGCTGGTCGACTGTCACTTTGTACTGCGGGTACTCCGCCCATTTCTCTTTTACATTCTCTTCGTCATATGCTTTCGGGTTGATCGCGAAGTAGCCTGTATCGAGATGCCATTTCGCCTGGACTTCTGGCGTCGTCAAGTACTTCATGAATTCCCAAGCGCCATCCTGCTCTTCTTCCGCAATCCCTTTCGACATCCAGAGGGATGCGCCGCCGATGACGACACCATTGCGCTTCACTTCGTCAGCATGCGGGATGTACGCGACGCCCACTTCAAACGGCGCGTTCGCAATCGCACCCGCTACCCCAGCGGACGAATCCATATACATGGCGACTTTTCCTGTCGAGAACGCGGAGCGGATATCATCCCAGTTCGTCCCGAAGTTGCCGAATGTGCCGGCCTTGTTCATCTTGTCGAGGAAGTTGAATACGTTAAGCCCTTCCGCACCGTTGAAGACCGCTTCTGTCGCGTCCCCTGTACGCCCGTTGTTTTCATTCACATACAGGCCGCCTTGCGTTGCAACGAGCTGCTCGAAGAACCAGCCGTATGTCAGCATGGAGAAGCCTTTCATGTCGCCAGTCGTCAATTTCTCCGCCGCATCCATCACTTCAGCGAACGTTTGAGGAGCCTTTTCCGGATCAAGGCCCGCCTCCTTGAAAGCGTCCTTGTTGTAGATCATGACCGGTGTCGAAGAGTTGAACGGCATGGAATAGAGATCGCCGTCGACACGGTAGTAGTTGAGGATATTGTCCTCAAGCTGCGACAGGTCGTAATTGTCCTTGTCGATGAAGGACTGCATCGGCTCGATATAGCCGCTGTCGATCATGTACTTCGTTCCGACTTCGAACACTTGCGTGATGGCAGGCGCTTCTTTCGTTCCGCCCACGCCGCGGAGTTTCGTCAAGGACTCCTCATAGGATCCTTGGTATTCCGCTTTTACTTCGTATTTGTCCTGTGATTCATTGAACCCTTTGACGATCTCATCGATGGACTCCTGGCCTGTGCCGGACATCGCGTGCCAGAAATCGATCGTCACTTTGCCGTCTTCCGTCTTCGTCGCTTCTTTCTTGCCGCCTTCATTAGTTGAACCACCAGAGCTGCTATCGCTGTTCGAGCATGCCGCGAGAACGAGCATCAGGGCGAAAAGCAGTACCAGTAACGGATTCTTAGCCATTTTCATGAATGATGACTCCCCTTTTCAATTCAAAATTATTTTAGAGCACCTTGCGATAATCCCTTTTGCAGCTGCTTCTGTCCTAGGAACAACAGCAGCAGCGTCGGTATGATGACTACGATGACCCCTGCCATGACCACCCCCCATTCGGTCGCGATTTCCTGGGACTGCAGCTGCTTCAGACCGATCTGAACCGTCCGGACGGATTGGTTCGTCGTAATCAAAAGCGGCCATAAATACATGTTCCATGTTGTCAGGAATCCATATGCACCAAGCGTCACCAGGCTTGTTTTCGAGACGGGCAGCACGACTTTCCAGAAAAACTTGAAGCGGCTGAGACCCGCGATGCGCGATGCTTCATGAAGTTCCTTCGGGATGGTCAGGAAATGCTGGCGCATCAGGAATGTTCCGAACGCAAGCGCAAAGAACGGCAGCGTCAGACCTTGATACGTGTTATACCAGTCAAGTGCACGGATGGTGAATACGTTCGGGATCATCGTCGCTTCCCAAGGAATCATCATTGTGGAGATGAACAGGAAGAAGATGAAATCCCGGCCCTTGAACTGGAAGAACACGAACGCGTATGCAGCGAGGCTGCAGACGATCAGCTGACCGATCATGACTGTCGCCGAGACGATAAAGCTGTTTAATAGATAGTTCAGGAGCGGCAGCCGGTCGAACACTTTCACATAGTTATCAAAGCTGAACGACTCCGGGAAGAACTTCCCTTGGATGATTTCCGGTCCCGTCATGAATGATATTAAGAACGCATACAACACCGGGAAAAATACGAATAGCGACGTTACAATGAGCAGGAAATAAATCCATATTTTCGCTGGAAGGCTTGTTTTCATTGGTAATGCACCTTCCTCTCACCGAGCTTGAACTGCAGGATGGTCGCGATCATGATGATGATGAACAGGATGACCGCCTGCGCACTCGCGGTGCCGAACTGGTAATTGATGAACGCTTCCCGGTAGATCGAGTAGACGATGAGGTTCGTCGATTGCGACGGACCGCCCTTCGTCAGGATGTCGATCTGGCCGAATGTCTGGAAGGCGTTGATCAGCGAAATCGTGATAATGAAAAACAGTGTCGGCGACAGCATCGGTATCGTTATGCGCCGCAGTCTGTAAAAATAACCCGCCCCGTCGATCCGTGAACTCTCGTACAGATGCTCATCGATATTCTGCAGCCCGCCGAGCAGGATGAGGAACGAGAAGCCGAGGTTCATCCAGATCGTCGAAATGGCGACCGAAATGAGCGCCCATTGCGGATCAAGCAGCCACTGGATGGGATCCGCGCCGAACAGGCCGAGCACACGGTTGAACATTCCGATCCCCGGGTTGAACATGAACAGCCAGATGACTGAAGATGCCGCAACGGATATTCCCATCGTCGACGAATACATCGTCCGGAAGAAGCCGATGCCCTTCAGTTTTTCATTTGCAAGCAAAGCGAAGAACAAAGCCAGCACGACGCCGATCGGCACCGTGTACAGGACGAACAGGATCGTCGCCTTCATGCTGTTGCGGAACTCGGAAGATCCGAGCAAGTATTGATAGTTTTCAAACCCGACATTGATCGCCGCGTTGCCCGCTTGATCTGTCAGGAAAAAGCTAAGATAAATCGTCCGGAACATCGGATAGAAGACGAACACCGAAAAAACGAGGATTGAAGGCAATAGGTAAAGCAGCGCCGTGCGTGCGTCGACAGTCCGCTTCCACCAGCTGCGTTTCTCGGTCATTCGCCCACCTCCCGGCGGAGGGTCCCGGCGTACTGGCCTTTGTCATCAGTCTTCTTGACGAGAGCGCCGGTCGCTGCGTCAAAAATGGACAGGGAGCCGAATTCAAATTGGACGGGAACTTCGGATCCAAGCTCGATATGCCATTGGCCCGGCCATTTCGCCATCCACTCCGACTCACCCACTTTGAAAGCGAGAATTGTTTCATTTCCAAGCACTTCGACGTTGTCAACTAGCGCCCGGAAGACATTGGCCTGATCCGCCCCTTCTGTAACAGGCTGCAGGCTTTCCGGCCGGACACCGATGGTCATATCACCTTCCGGCAGCTGGCCGATTTCATCTGCTGGGACAGGCAGCTTGAACGCATCGCCGATTATAAGAGCACCTGCTGCTTTGTCAAGCCGCCCCTTTGCGAGATTCATTGGCGGAGAGCCGATGAACGTCGCGACGAACGGATTTGCCGGATAGTTGTAAATGTCGATCGGCTTCCCGATCTGCTGGATTTTCCCTTCATGGAGGATCATGATCCGGTCCCCCATCGTCATCGCTTCCACCTGGTCATGCGTCACGTAGATCATCGTGATACCAAGCGTACGCTGGATGCGCCGGATTTCCGAACGCATATGGGCACGCAGTTTTGCATCGAGATTGGAAAGAGGCTCATCCATCAGGCAGATCGGCGTCTCACTGACGATTGCCCGGGCAAGCGCCACCCGCTGCCTCTGTCCGCCCGAAAGCTCCCGCGGCTTGCGGTCCAGATACTCGGTGAGCCCGAGCATCTCAGCGACTTTGTGGGCCCGCTGCTTTTGCTCATCTTTCTTCATCTTTTTTACGTCCAGCCCGAACGTGATATTCTGCTGGACGGACAAATGCGGATACAGCGCATAGTTCTGGAAGACCATCGACAGATCGCGCTTGTCTGGCGACAGGTTGTTCGCGACCTTTTCACCAATTTTCAGCGTGCCGCCCGTGATCTCCTCAAGGCCCGCGATCATCCGGAGCATCGTACTTTTCCCGCACCCCGACGGACCGACAAGTACGAAGAATTCGCCCGGTTCGATCGTGACATTGATGCCTGAAATCACATCGACCTGCTTGTCATATGACTTAGAGACATTGACCAGCTCCACTTTCTTCATGCATCCAAATCCTTTCTCTCTATCTCGTATACTGGAAGCATCTTCCGCTTCCCGTACTTAATTCAACGAAAGTTGTCGAATTCCCTCCTTTTTTCGATTTTTCTTTACGAAAGCTTTACAATGAAGACAGGATGCTAACAGATCATCAGCCCAGTCTTTCAGTTTATTCACTCGGGAGGTTGCTTCATGAAAAAGAAATGGATTGCGCTTCTCTTCCTTCTCACGCTCGCGGGCTGCGGACAATCGGAAACGGCCGTGCCGCTCCCTGAAGATGAATTCCTTGTAATTGCGCACCGCGGCGCTTCCGCTTACGTGCCTGAACATACGATCGCGGCATACGAACTCGCGATGGAGATGGGCGCGGATTATCTGGAACTCGACCTGCAGCGCACGAAGGACGGGGAGCTGATCGTCATGCATGATAAATCCGTGCAGACCGAACAGGGAAAAATAGCCGTCAAGGATGCGACATTCAATGAAATTAAAACAGAGGACGAAACCGACGCGGATGGAAAACGGATGGTGTCTGCCGAACCGGATTCATTCAAGACGAGGATCGTCAGCTCCGAAGAAGTGTTCCGGCATTTCAGGACGGATGCCAATTACTACATTGAATTAAAAGCGCCGTCCGAGTATCCCGGCATGGAGGAGGAATTGCTGGAACAGCTGGAGAGTGCGGGGTTGCTTGCCGCTCGCGGGAAATTGCCTCCCGTGATTCTTCAGTCGTTCAACGCAAAAAGCCTGAAGCACCTGCATAAGCTCGAGCCGTCCATCCCACTCATCCAGCTCTACTCCTTCAAGAAACCGCCCCACTTTTCAGACCGCCAGCTAAAACGGCTTGCGCGCTACGCTTCCGGCATCGGCATCAATAAAGACATGGTGACAGAGGAGCTCATTCAACAAATGCACGCCCACGGCCTCGCTGTCCACCCGTATACAGTGAACGATGCAGCTGAGATGGCTGATCTGAAGGAAATCGGCGCGGATGGCGTGTTTACCGACAAGCCGGATGTCGGGGTGGACGTGAAAGAGGGATCGGAGTAGCAGGAATTATCCTGGAATTAGCCGTTTAGGGTGGCGGGCGCCCGTTTATGACAACCGAATGCCTATTTACCAGCATGAACGCCCGTTTACGGCCGGCCAACGCCTATTTGCCAGCCTGGACGCCTGTTTACAACTGGCGAACGCTTATTTGCCAGCCTGAACGCCTGTTTACGACTGGCCAACGCCTATTTACCAGCCTGAACGCCTGTTTACGACTGGCGAACGCCTATTTACCAGCCTGAACGCCTGTTTACGACCGGCGAACGCCTATTTAACAGCCTGAACGACCGTTTACGACCGACGAACGCCTATTTACCAGCCTGAACGACCGTTTACGGCCGGCCAAAGCCTATTTACCAGCCTGAACGACCGTTTACGACTGGCCAACGCCTATGCCTCAGCTTGATCGTCCGTTTACGGCGACCCAACGCCTATTCACCGCCATGAACACCCAGCAACCAAACCAAAAACCGCCCTAGCAGCCATCTTCATCAGGCTGCCGGGGCGGCATTTTTTCAATCAAGCATTTACAGACGCCAGCTCACGGAAGCGCGTCACCGCTTTATCGCAATCCGCTTCGTGGCCAAGTCCCTGCATTGTTTCACCGATCAGGCGGATGGCTTCCGCCAGCATGTCTTCCGTCGTGTTGCCCATATGGCCGATGCGGAATGCTTTGCCCGCGAGGTGGGCAAGCGCACCGGCGACGATCACTTTCCTGCCCGCGAGCCTGGCCCGAAAATCTGCATCATTGACGCCATCCGGGTACAAGATACAGCTGAGCGTCGAGGCGGCAACCTCCTCCTCCGCAAGCGGCGTCATGCCGTATTCGCGGAGCGCCGTGCGGACGGCCGTTCCGAAAGCGGCATGGCGGCTGATCCGCTGCTGCATCCCTTCCTCAAGCACTATCCGCATGCCTTCCTCGTACGCATAGATCAGATTGACAGGCGGCGTTGCGAAATATTTGGATGGATCATGCATGACCGGCAGCCAGTTTTTAATGTCACAATAATACGCCGGCACGCGCTCGAGTGCTTCCCGTGCTTCTAGCGCAGACTTGTTGAATGCGACGATTGCAAGCCCCGGCGGTACGCCAATCGCTTTTTGCGATCCGGTCAGCACGACGTCGATCGTATTGCCGGGCGCTCCGTATTCCTTGCTCATGTCCTCTTCCATAGCCGCTGTCGCGCAGACGCCGTCCACGATGACAAGCGCACCGTGTTTCTTGATAAGCGGCACAAGCGCATCGAGATCCGCCGCGACGCCCGTCGAAGTATCCGCATGCGTCACTGTAACCGCTTTATATTTGTGTTCTGCCAGCTTCTTCTCCACTTGCGCCGGATCGACGCGCTGTCCCCATTCCGACTGGAGCACGTCGATCTCGATGCCGAACGCTTCTGCAAGGCCGATGAACCGGTCCCCGAAATAACCCTGGCTGATGACAAGCAGCCGCTCACCAGGCGCAACCGTATTGACGAGCGCCATTTCCATCGCAATCGTCCCCGACCCAGACACGACGAACACTTCCCCGTCCGTCTTCAGCAGTTCGCGGGTCTGCTCGATTGCATGCTGATAGATCGCTACAAACCGCGGATCGGTATGGCCGCGCGTCTCGCTCGCCAGCGCATCATAAATCGAATCCACGACCGGCGTCGGCCCCGGAATCAGCAGCATCTCTTCATTTCTCATCTTCCATCCCCCTCAAAGTGATCTTCCAGCCCTTCATTCGACATGATACTCCGAAAACCCTTTTCCGTGACTTTCAGCAATCAAAAAACGCCGCAAAGTGATCCTCTGCGGCGTTTCCCTCTTATCCGGCTGCGCGGTCGCTTGTCTGCTTCAGCGCCTCTTTAAACTGGCTTGTGCCTTTCATTGATTCCTCATACAGGTCTTTCGACAGGGCTGCCGTTTTCGACAGCGTCTCCTGCCAGTCCTTCGACATGTCTTCATACGCATCGAGGAACTGCCCGTCGTTGTTATGCAGATCATCGATCGGGAACGAATACGCCTCGAGGTCTGCCAGCTTCATGAAATCTTTCACTTTATGATGATAGGCGATCGCCATGATCGGCGTCTTCGTGCAAGTTGCCAGGATCAATGAGTGAAGACGCGTCCCGATGATAATATCCTGTGAATCCGTCACTTCCAAGATGCGCTCCGGCAACAGGTTCTCATCGATGATCGCCGTTTTGTCCGCATGGCGCATTTTCGCCTGGATGTCTTTCGTGACGTTTGCGTCCTGCGGGAACTTTGTCGCAAAGAACGTGATATCGACGTCATGCTGATCTGCAAGCTTGTCAAGATTGCGCGCCATGCCATCAACATACTTTCCGTAGATTTCCGTATTCCCCTGCGGCCAGTAATCCGCGTTATAATACGGAACTGCGGTCACACCGATCTTCAGCGGCGCTTCGCTTTCTTTCCGCTCTTCCTCGGTGCGCAATGAAAATGCCGGATCCCCGATCACCTTCACCTCTTCGCGCACGCCGATCGAACGCAGCAGCTCCGCCGATTCCGGATCACGTACCGATACACTCTCCGCATGCTTGCACATATAACGGATGAACCATTTTCCAAGGCTCGTCGAAAGCGGCCCTGCCCCGCAGCCATAGACGACATACGGAACATTCCCCTGGTGCGCCATCATCGCGTACGATCCGTACAGCGGCGCTTCCCTCTTATACAGGTCCATCAGAATGCCGCCGCCTCCGATAATGAGGAGGTCGAAAGTCCGGACGATCCGCTTGTTGTTCTTGAACGTCGCAATGAACGTCTTCGCCGCATTGCCTGCCCGGTGGTACAGCGGATAACTTGTGACCCCATACCTCGCAGCCGTCTGCCTCGGGTTATTGCTGAACACCGTAATTTCGCTGCGCCTGATTTCAAATGTCGCTGTCACTTGTTTAATCAAACTGAGGAGAATCGCTTCGTCCCCATTATTATCGTTTCCGTAATTGCCTACAATCCCGATTTTCATATGATGACTTCCTTTTAATAAATGGTGAGTTCATTATAGCACGGCTGCAAGATTCATGAAAATGAACCGATAATTACGGTTGCGTGACTTGAACCGGATGTTGAAAACATGCACGCAGATCAAATGAGCAATTTACGAGCCGAACTAAGCAACATCAAAGCGTCAGGAAGCAATGTTCGCAACGAATGAAGCAATGGGCCCGGCTAAAACGACAACACAGCCGCGAATCGAAGCAATCTCTTCCGTGACGCGAGCAATACCCCTCGCCAGGCGTATCAATTGATTGAATGAAGCAATATAGCTATCAAACTAAGCAACCCGCCTGCTCATAACAGCAACACATCCCCATTTAAAGCAAGGCCCCTTCCTAACGAGCAATCCACCCGCCGAAAGAAGCAACCCGCCCGCTTATCATCGCTATCTGAGCACTGGGAACTCGCGAACGAAAAAACCGCCCCTCACTCAAGAAGGGCGGCACACGCTTATTTCGTCATGCTGCGGTACAGGAATGCGCTGAATTGAGCGCGGTTGACCGGCTTGTTCGGCATGAACTGGCCTTTTTCGTTGCCAGTCGTGATGCCGTGATTTGCTAAAATATGAATCTGTTTGTACGCCCAGTGGCTGCTCGGGACGTCATTGAACTTCTTCGCCGATTCGCCCTTCAGCTCATATGCTTTGACGAGGATCGCAGCCATTTGCGCGCGTGTCAGCTGGCCGGCAGGGTCGAACTTGCCGTTGTTGCCGCCGACGAGTCCGGCTTCCGCAATCGCGTTGATTTCATTGAAATAGCGGTGGGATGCTGGGACGTCCGTGAACTTCTCGGCACCCGGCTTCGTCGTATCCAGATTGAATACGCGGCTTAAGATGACAGCGGCGTGTTCACGGGACAATGTCTGTCCTGGGTTGAACTTGCCGTCGATATCCCCTTTGATATACCCATGGTTCTTCAAGTAATTGATCTCCGCGTAATACGGATAATCAGCCGGAATGTCTTTGAACGCAGGCGTACCGTCCGACAGTTCGACCGGTACGGTGACAGTCTTCGTGCCTAGTGTAGCTGTCACTTGCCCGCTGCCCGGCACGGAAGACGCCTTGAAGACACCCGATTGGCTGATGGAACCGATGCTGCCTGTGACATCCCACTTCACTTGCTCTGGTGAATAAATGACCGGCTTTCCTTGCGCGTCCGTCGCATTCAGTTTGAATGACGTCTGCGAGCCCGGCTTCACTTTGGTTGTTGCCGGCGTGATCGTCATTTTTGCTGGCGCGTCCACGACTGTGATCGGGAATGACTGGGTCGCGGCTCCATAGTTGACGTTCACGCGGTCTGTTCCTGCTTCCGTCGCCGTAAATGTAAGTCCTGACCCTTTCACTTTACCGTTTTCAGACGTGATCGTGACGGCGGATGGATCCGCCTTCAGCGGGTTGTAGTATTGGTCAAGCACATAATTCAGTGTAAGCGGAACACTCGCCCCTACCAGCATCTCCCCGACTTGGGCGCGGGAAACGCTCAGGATCGATGGATCGCTCGTCGGCGCTGTGCTGATCGCTTCGACGATGGCGGACACTTTCCGCTGGCTGCCGCTTGTTGTGCGGTTGCCGAGGACAACGGTGTTACTTCCGTATTTACGGATGCCCATCGCTGTCGAACCGCCGCCGTCAAAGTTGATCGCACGGTCGTACCCTTGCGACGCCAGGTAATTCGCGAACTGGGTGAGCGTCATGCCGTTGCTGTAGCCGCTGCGTCCGTCGACCGTGACCAGATGGACCTGCTTCTTATCTTTGCTGATCGCAATTGCAGTGCGTGCCGTCATCGCTTTTGCCCGCCAGTTGTTTGTATTCATCGTGATGTTCACTTTGCCGTCCTTCAACAGCATCGGGCCGCTTGCAAGCATGAATTCCGAGTCCATCCACTTATCATCCATCGAGATCGACAAAGAGACATCTTGTCCGACCGCAAGGCCTTTCAAGCGTTCCAGCGCACGTTCCCCATGCGCCGAGATGACGAATCCCGTGCTTGGAATCTCCACTTTCTCTTTGGATCCATAGTCGCGGACCTTAACGACCTTCCCTGTTACCTTCTGTCCATAGTATGTAGAAGTGATCGGCGATCCGGTGTCCACGACAATTTCGATGCCGAATTCATTGGAACCGGTCGTTTTTGAAATATGCTGCGGGGTGAAGATGATCGTTTCGCCACCTTGCCGTTCCCGGTTTAGGCCCGTCATTTTCAGGTTTGTCCCATTCGCGTCGATGCGCACGTCGAAGTTGAAGTGATCGATTTCCGCACGGCCGTCTTTCATGACGCCGAACGCGATCGGCTGGCTGACGTAGTAATCAGGGGAACTCGAGATGGCGCCGCCGTTGATGATTTCATTCCCCTGTGAAATCAAATAGATCGGCAGGCCGGTCTTCATGTCGAAGAACGATGCATTGACCGCACCAACAACCCGGTTTCCTTCTTTCGAGTCACGGTTTGCGAGTGTCGTGGTCGCTTCCGTCTTCGCGATCGGCGAAGGGATGCCTGCAGACAGCTTCGTATACGGGTCGTTCAGATTGATGCTCAGATGGTTGATATGGTTCGTGCCTGAATGGGTGTAATGTGAATAGGTCACGCCTCGGGATACGGGATAGCTCTCAACTGTTTCTGTCTTTGCAGAAGCGCCTGCCGGGACTGTGAATATGAGTGAGGCAGCGAGTCCTGCCATTGCGACTTGTTTTCCGGCAAATCGAGCCGTTACGCTAGAATACTTGATAAGTCGACACCTTCCTTTCTCTGAATCAATCTACAGCTTACCAGAGATGGAGGTGGCTTTCCATAATCCATAAGAAGGAAAAACCACCTGGCAGCAAAAGCTGCACAGGTGGCTGTCTGTCATTTATCATGGATTTTGAATTTCGCATATTGCCCTGTCACGGAAGCGAACGCTCCGAATAGCAGGAAGTAGAACATCGTGTATAGCTTCAATTCCCAGATGTTATAGTAGACGCCCGAGAAGCACGTCGCGAACCAGAAGGCGATCATGAACTTGCCGAATACCGTCTTCCGTTCTTTCCAGAACATCCACAGCATGCCGAGCAGGAAGGCGGCGAACAGGATGACGCCGATGATGCCGGTCTCCGTGATGATCTGGATATATTGATTGTCCGAATAGAAGTACTTTCCACCGTATATATCGGAACGGATGCCGTAATGGTCATAGATCGGTGAACCGTAGGAAAGCGTCGCCGATCCGCCGAACGATCCGAATCCGCTTCCTGCGAGTTTGTAATCATTGAAGATCTCGAACCCTTTTTTAATATAGAAGAACCGCCCGCTTTCGCTCATCAGAGCCAGGTTCTTCTGGTCAAATGTCTCGCCGAGCCGGCCGCCGATGCTTCCCGCACCCGGTTCCGGCGCCTCCAGTCCAAGCGACTGAACATAGCTGACACCCCAGTTGACCGGGAAATAGATCAGCGCGACCGCTGCGACGCCCGAAATGGCGAGCCGTTTTAGCACTTGCCAGTTCCTTGTCAGCACGATGAAAATGGCGCCGAATACAAACGCCGAAATCCATGTGCCCCGTGAATACGTCAAGATGAAGATCCCGATGAACAGGACCAGATTGACTCGGAAGAACCATGTATACTTTTGCCCTTTATACAGCTGCTGAAGGAACAGAATCGCAAGGATCCCGAAGAACAGCAGAAGCGCGAGCGAGTTCGGATTGCCCGGCAGGCCGTAGATCCGCACGAAGTTCGTCGGAGACAGCGTCTTGTATTTCCAGACATCCGGCAGGAGGAGCTGCCGGAGTGACAGCTTTTCGATCAGGCCGTGGACGCAGGAGATGACGCCTGTCCAAACAGTCGCCCAGGCAAGGCTCTTCAGCCAGCTCGCAGGCAGCACCATGCGGGACACGATGTAATAGAGCAAGTACATGATGATGAATGTCCGCACTTGGAAGATGATTGCTGCCGGCAGCACCCCATGCATATAACCGCTCACCGCCCCCGCAATGCAAAGAAGGAACAGCGCCCATTCGAACAGTTTGAAATGGAACAGCGATTTGAAATCTTTCCTTGCAGCGATAAGCAGCCGCAAGAATGCGACAAACGTGATCAAGTCACCGATCAGCTTCACGCCTGTGTTGACTTCGACAAGAAGCGGCCGGATGCTGACATAGATGACGAGGAAGACAAGGCTCTGCTGCGGCATCAGAAATGCGAAAGCCGCGAAAAATAAGGACGTCACAATAAGTGCGATCGAGCTTGGCAGGAACAAAGCGACAAGAAGCACTGCCAGGGAAATCAGTATATAAGCATTTTCTTTCTGCTTCAGTTTATCCATAATCGTTGTCATGTTAAATTTAATACCCTTTCTACGAATGCACGCCGATTTAGTAAGGGGCAAACCCTCCTGACATTATAGCATCTATTTGGACGCACCGGGGTCCCCTTTAGTTCCTTTTTCAAAAAAACGTCAGATTACACGTTTTTTCTTTCCTAATCTATTACACTTTCAAAGATTAGACCTTATTATTGCCTCCAGAATCTGTTACTATATTAATAGTCAGACAGAAGGAGGTTTACAAGTGAAAAAACGATTCACATTGATGGCAGCACTGACATTGCTTATACTTTCCTCTCTATTTCAAACCGTGGCCGAAGCTAGTGACATAAAAGGCCACCAAATGGAGGCGGAATTGAATTATTGGATTCAGAAACATGTGATCCGGGAGGATGCAAAGGGAAACTACAACCCGAACAAAGCGGTGACGCGCGGTGAATTCGCTTCTTATTTATCACGTGCCCTTGAGCTTCCCGTTTCGACAAAGTATACGTTCAAGGATTTGAAGGCGAATTCAAGCCTCACTGTCGAAATCCAGAACGCAGCCGGCGCAGGCATTCTTTCCGGCTATCCGGATGGCACGTTCCGGCCGAACGACAAAATTACAAGACAGCATATGGCGGCCATGATTTTCAAAGCGTTCCGGTATATGGACTTGCCTGTCCAGACAATCGACATGAAGTTCAAAGATACTGCAAAAATTTCACCTAACTTCCGGGATGCGGTTGCAGCCGCAGTCAACCTGAACATTATCCGGGGAGACCACCAGAAGAACGGCATTTATTTTAAACCGCAGGCTAATGCCACAATCGCTCATGCGGCCGCATTCCTGTACCGCATGGAAAGCGCGGCTGAAGTGCTGAAGCCTTCCGTCCCAAGTGAACCGGGCACAACGCCAAGCGTTCCGGATGTGGATCCCGAAGTGTACAAAGTGAGCTCCATAACAAACGGACAAGTCGTGCCGACGCTCGCCATATACGGAAACTATGAAGATGCATTGGCAGTCTACAATGCATCTTCATCCATACAGGCGATCCAAAAGAACAATAAAATCATCAAAATGAAGACAGGACGCGCATTCGGCGCCCAGAATCCGAAGCAGTTCACGTCCTTGTATAAGAGCTCCAACTTAAAAGATGAAGTGACCTACATCCAAAAGGGCCGCGAGATGAAATATATCGGCAGCAGCCCGGATCATGTCATCGTAGAAGTCGCAGGCTCGACCTATTATGCGAAGCAGAGTGAAGTGGATCTTGTCCCTGCAGAACTGGTGACAGGCTATGATCATTATAAAGTGGATGCTGGCGGAATCCTTACGCATTACGCGTATGATAACCTTAGCAAAAACTACGGCGTCTACTCGATCGGCCCCGCTGCGAGTAACATGCAGGCGGGCACCTACTACAGCCTGGACGGCGTGCATTTCACGGAAGCGGGAAGCAAACGGACGATCACCCATTACCCATACTTCCAATTCCAATCTGTGCGCATTCCGACTTCTTACAGCGGAGAAGACCTCGACCGTTATATCACGGAAGTCCTCCGCGAACGGGAAAGCACAGGAATCGCACGGTACCAAGGCCTTACATCGAAGTCCAAACTGATCGGGCTCGGCACTTATATGAAGGAAATCGAAGCGACATATAATGTCAATGCGATGTTCATTCTCGCTGCTGCCATCCATGAAAGCGACTACGGCATCAGTGCGAACGCGCAGAAGAAGAACAACCTGTTCGGCATCAAAGTGTTCGACTCTACGCCGGAAGCCGGTGAAGTGTATGCCTCTCCGAAACGGAGCATCGATGCGTTCATCAACCGGTACATCAATCTGAACTATGCGAACCCGCTCGGCCAGCATTCGAACGGCGCCGTTCCGGGCAATAAGGCGGTCGGCTTCAACGTCAAATATGCGTCCGACCCGAACTGGGGCAGCAAGATTGCGGGCCATATGTGGCGGATCGACAAGTTCCTCGGCCAGCATGACTTCATGCAGGCGCAGCTCGGCATCATCTCTTACGACGGGCCAAGCGGCGTGAACGTGCGGACAAGCCCTGACGCGATGAGCGCGAAGCTGTTCACCTACAAACAGCGGAACCCCGGCTATCAGAATGCGTTCGGCTACCCGGTCGTTATTGTTGATGAAATGTTAGCTGGCGACGGCTATATATGGTATCAGGTCGTCTCCGATCTGAATCCGCCGTCCGATTTCGGATGGATCCGTTCCGACCTCGTTACAAAGATTGTTGAATAAAAAAGTGCCCAATGAAGCGATTCACGCTCCATTGGGCATTTTTCTTTATAACGCGTCTGTATGCTCTTCCCCGCGCGGCAGCAAGTCTGACATGCCGATCCGCTCAAGGCCTTCTTTGATTTTCGTTGTGTACCCTTTCTCATTGCGGTCCATAAAGCCCGCTTTCGACCGGATCATCTTCTCGAACACCGGCTGCTTCGTTTTATCGATGTCTCCCCACATTTCATAGGATTTGATCAGATCCTCGAGCGTCAGATGCGTGTAATCGCGTCCGACGAATGTATGGTCAGGCGAAATCTTATACCAGATATCCCCGTCCGGCCGGATCCATTGATCGACATCCCTCTCCATCGCCGCATGAATCGCTTCCGCCGTCTCCAGATAAACCGGATCGCTGAATTCCTTGTAGGCAAGCAGCAAAATGTTCATGCCGCCAAGCGCATGGTTCATCGAGGTATGCGTCTTCACGTTCTGCTTTGCCGGGAAGTAATCAGGGATGTAATAGGCGTCTTTTGCTACTTCGATGATATTCCCCTTTTTCTTCTGTGAGACAAGCAAGTCCGCGTAGTTTTTCAGCCCTTCATTGTAATCCGTATGTCCGAACGCTTTCCCTCCATTGTAAAGGAACAAAGCGATCTGTTCGTTAAATCTTGTGTCGACGAACGGCGCCGTCAAACCGAAGAGGCCTTTCAAATACGTGCTCGTCACTTCCGTATTCCAATACGTCTTGTCCCCCCTGAAAATATCGAGGTTCGCGTAGGAATTATATAGAAGGCTTTCGTAATAGCGTTCTTTCGTAACGAGATACTTTGCCATGACCCGGTCTTCTTTCACAAGAAGAAGATTCCGGCCGTAGCCGCGTCCTGATTTCGGCATCGGTTCGATCGTAGTCGCCATTTTATTGTACGGCCCTTCTGCCGTATACCACTTGTTTCGTTTCTTATAATAAACTGCCGATTCCAGCATCCAATCGTTCATTTCCTCTTTCGTGCTGAACAGCTGTTCACCTGAGACGAGGATCCATTGATCGACGATATCATACCCGCTGGATTTCAAGCGGTACACCGACAGCTGACTGTCCGCGAGTTTCACGCCGCTGAACGCTTCCGCTTCTTCGTTCAATTCCCGTGTCCGGCTGACTGATCCATTCGGATATTTCATCGTCAATTCCTTCGAACGATATGATTTTCCGATCATCTTCTGAGCTTTCTTGCCGTCCGCTGCGGTTTCTTCGAACAATCCTGTCGGGTATGTCGTCAAGTCGAAGCCGAATGTATCATCGGTATCTTTTTTGATTGGGAACCTGTCATACGTATGGAGCAGGCTCCGCGTGACGTCCGTCTCCGTCTGGACCAGATCGACGGTGATCGGCAGTCTCTCGTTGTTCCGGATTTCCGTGAACAGGAAGTAATCGCCGTTCGGCAGCTCCCGCTTCGTCACGTTGACCTGAACGCCCGGCACGCCGCTCACCTTATACGAATAGACCTGATCGGTCGCATGAGGATGTTTCACCGTTTTCGTTCCGGCCGCTTGCAGCTGATGTGTCGACCGCAAATAGGTCTTCACGTCTTCCGCCACCGGCACTTCCGCAAAGTTCCGTTCCGCCCGGATCGGCTCGTAGTCGCCGAACGTCTGCGCTTCCTTAAAGGACACGACCTGAATTTCATCGATCAGCCCCGTCTCAACCATGGCCCGGTGCAGGAATACGACATACGTCGCCCGGTTCACAGGCGTCTTCGGATCGAATGTGCCATCTTCCTTTCCGGTCGTGATCCCGTGCTGTGCCAGAATTTTCACGCCTTCCTTATGCGATTCACTGATGCGGTAATCATCTTTGAAATGGATTTCCTCGCCAGTGTCCTCCAGCTTGAACGCACGCACAATCACGGTTGCCATCTGCTCACGCGTCAAAGAATCCGCTACGCCGAACGTTTTATTTTCCTTCCCGAGGAAAATTCCCGCTTCGTATGTCGCCATGGCACCTTTCATGTGTGACGATTTTGCGCTTACATCCGTAAACAAAGGCTTATATTCGGCGTCCGGCAATTTAAGCGCATTCGCCATCAGATTTGCGGCCTGGCCGCGCGTGACCTCGACAGACGGACGGAATTGCTTGTCCGGGTATCCATTGATGACCCCCATATCGACAAGCCGCGTCACCTCGGACCGCGCCCAAAAATCGTTATGTATGTCCGTAAAATTCTGTTCCACCGTTACGGCACTCTCGGCATCCGTCGAACTGCATCCAAACAGGGCGAGCGCGACCGTCAATGCCCCAGCATGCAAAAATCTCATCGTTTTACCTCGTGGCATATCCTCTCTTCCTCCTATAATTTCTCTCATTCATCATATCATATCTGATTTACTTGAAGCCTGCCATTGATTGGCGGATACATGAAAAGAATTCCGCCCTTTTACCTGCATTGCTCAATGACGGCGACGGCATGAGCTCAGCAAACCACCTGCCACCGCTCCAAAATGCACAAACAGCGCAATATCATTCGAAATGAAGCAATGCCGCCTCGCAAACGAGCAATAACCTGTCCAAACTGAGCAATACGGCGAAGCTGAACGCAACATCGTCCCGTTTCGAAGCAATCCCGGCCGGTAACCGTGCAATAAGAAGCTGGCACGCATCGCACCGCAAGTCAAAAGGCCATCCCCCGCTTGCGGAGATGGCCTTCCCACTTATTCACCCTTCGATTTCTGTGCGAACGTTTCGCCGCTCTTTCTCGCTTGCACATCAATCTTTTCATCAGGATATTTTTTCTCGATCTCTTTCAAGAACTTGTCCGCCAGCTCTTCCGCCCGCTCTTTTTTCATGTCGCCTTCTACATCGAAATCAAGAAGCACGTAGCCGCCTCCGTCTTCCGTGACGATCAAGCTGACGCCAGATACGCCTTCCTCTTTTGCAAACTCCTCTTTCAGTTCATCATCCGACTTGGCTGTGTCCGATTTGTCAACGGCCCCCTGATCTTTCAGGTTGTCCTTTTGGCCCTGTTCGGCCTGCTCCGTCTTCGCACTGTCCTCTTCCTTCGCCTTATCGTCTTTGTCGCTGCACGCGCCAAGCACAAAAGAAGCGCCGAGCATCGCTGCGAATAATGCCGTTTTTTTCATTTTCTTCCCCTCCTCGAATGTCTAGGTGGCATTCTACCATAAAAAAAGTGTGAGCTTCAAGGCTCACACTACTTCACTTCTCCGCTGCTGCGCTTGCTGATCCAGCCGCTCAAGCAGAAAGTCATATGACGTTTTTACTGTTTCTTCTTTATCTCTGAAAAGGTTGGCAATCAATTCGCCTGCTCCAAAAGACTTCGCCTGCTGCTCCGCCAAGTTCACGACGGACTCCCGCATCATGGCCACTTCCCTTTCCGGTTTTTGGGCAGCCGCCGCTGCTTCTGTTTCCTCACTTGGTTTCAGCATGACCGCTGGCGCGGGTGCCGAAGCTGTTTCCACCGGCTTAGCGGCGAATGAAGAGGACGCCGCGTTGCGCTCATACGCCCCTTTATTGATCGTCGCAGCAATCTTCGCAAGATCCGGCCGCATTTCCTGCGCTGCTTCCAGGGCAAATGCCAACTCGTTCGGATGGTCTTCGAAATACGGGTTGTTATACCAATAGTCGTCTTCGAAACGGCCTTCTGCTCTTGCCTTTTCGCTGTTATACGGTGAATCAAACCAGCCGTCAGCCGGCTTTTCGATTCCATGCTTCTGGGCAAGTTCCGGATTGGTGCTGAACGCGACTACGTACGGCACGTCCCCCGGCGCCTTCTTGAAGTCGCCGATCGATTCGTCAAGACGGGCTTGCCGCTTTGCAATCTCCGCCTTGTCACCGCCCTGGACCGCTTCCTGCAGCGAACGGTTCTGCACGTCGATCAGATTGGCGTAATACAGTTTGTTCGGCTCATATCCGCTGCCGACCTTCTCGTACCAAGCGGGATGCTGCTTCGCTTCGAACGCATGGTAGGAAGACCAGTCGTTCGTCTTCACTGCGCTCAGGATCAGGGAATTCCGTCCCTGGTTCACTGCCGCAAGCGGGTTCACCGCCGCCGCCTCTTTTCCAAAGACCCTCTTCCACCCATCATCCGAAGTGCTGCCAGCCTCGCGGATCTTCATCGAAAAGTTACGGTCATTCAATGCTGAAATAAACACGTGTCCACCTCTATCATCTATATTCTAGTCACATATATTCAATCTATGAATTTGAGCGTTTAGTCATAGTATACATGATGCAGTCTCCAGTGGACAGGATAACTTTCCGAATTCGGCACGATTTTATGAACAAAAATAAAAGGAGCCCGTCATCCGGACTCCTTACACCTGCTGTTCATACGCGGCAATCTTATCCTCATATTGGAAGGTCAGCGCAATTTCATCCCAGCCGTTTTGCAGCATCTGTTTATAGTACGGATCGATGTGGAATGAATACACTGCGCCGTCTTCCCCCGCCACTGTCTGTTTTTCAAGATCAACACGCACGGCATATGGTGTTTCCTCTCCTTTCGCAAGGAGCTCCTCCACTTCCGCGGTTGCCAGGCGGATCGGCAATATACCGTTTTTGAAGCAATTATTATGGAAGATATCCGCAAAACTTGGGGCGATGACGACGTTGAATCCATAATCCAGGATCGCCCATGGCGCATGCTCACGGGAGGAGCCGCAGCCGAAATTCTCATGGGCGACAAGCACGGTCGATCCTTCATATCGTTCTTTATTCAGAACAAAATCTTCATTCAGAGCGCCGCCTGGGCGGTGACGCCAATGGTAGAACAAGTACTTGCCGAACCCGGTGCGCTCGATGCGCTTCAAGAACTCTTTCGAAATGATCTGGTCGGTATCGACATTCTTGCGGTCGAGCGGGGTGATGACGCTGTCTACTTGATTGATCGGTTTCATATGAATTCCGCCTCCTTCTCACACATGCGCCGGCTGCATGGAGCGGACGTCGGTGAACTTTCCGTTGATTGCGGCAGCTGCCGCCATTGCGGGGCTTACTAGATGTGTCCGGGAGCCGGCGCCTTGCCGGCCTTCGAAATTCCGATTCGATGTGGAGGCGCATCTTTCGCCTGCCGGCACGACATCATCATTCATGGCGAGACACATGCTGCATCCCGATTCACGCCACTCAAATCCGGCTGCGATGAAGACTTTGTCGAGCCCTTCCTCTTCCGCCTGGCGCTTGACTGTGCGAGATCCCGGTACCACAATCGCGGTGACAGAAGGATGCACTTTCTGGCCGTCAATGATGGCTGCGGCACTCCGTAGATCGCTGAGCCGCGCGTTCGTGCAGGAACCGATGAAGACGTGCTGCACTTCAATATCGGTGAGAGGTGTCCCTTCCGCCAGATCCATGTAGGCGAGGGCCTTTTGCAGCGCCTGCCGGTCCGATTCCGTGGCGCAGTCTCCGGCAGTCGGGACTGTCCTTGAAATCCCCGAGCCCATCGACGGATTCGTCCCCCATGTGACGAACGGTTCGATTTCAGAAGCATCGATCTCGAGTGTCGTGTCATACACCGCCCCTTCATCCGTTGCAAGTTCCAGCCACTCAGCCGCTGCTTCCTCGAACTGTGCACCGCTTGGAACAAAACGCTTGCCCCGCAAATAGTCGATCGTCACCTCGTCGGGACTGATCAATCCGGCTTTGGCGCCAGCCTCGATGGACATATTGCAGATCGTCATCCGCTCTTCCATCGACAGCTTCCTGATGGCTTCTCCCGTATACTCGACGATATGGCCGGTTCCTACATCGATGCCGAATTTTGCAATGATGGCGAGGATCACATCTTTCGCCGTCACCCCAAAGCCGAGTTCGCCGCCGATCCGGATTTCCATCGTCTTCGGCTTGGATTGCCATAATGTCTGCGTCGACAGCACATGCTCCACTTCACTCGTCCCGATACCGAACGCGATGGCGCCGAATGCCCCGTGCGTGGACGTATGGCTGTCGCCGCAGACGATCGTCTTGCCGGGCTGCGTAAGGCCGAGCTCCGGCCCGATGATATGGACGATCCCCTGGTCTGGATGCTCCATGTCCGCGAGTTCAATGCCGAATTCCTGGCAGTTCCGCTCCAGCGTCGTGATCTGCTTTTTCGCGACTTCATCACGGATGACCGGAAGATTCTTCGTCGGCACGTTATGGTCCATCGTCGCGAAGCACAGATCCGGCCGCCTCACCTTGCGCCCCGCCAGCCGCAAGCCTTCAAACGCTTGCGGCGACGTCACTTCGTGCAGGAGGTGGAGATCGATATAGAGCAGATCCGGCTTGCCCTGCTCCTCATGCACAATATGCCGGTTCCAGATTTTCTCGATAATCGTCTTTGCCATTTGACCGTCTCCTCCTTCACACGTATGAGAACATGATGCTGTTTGAAACAAACTGCAGATCGAGCTCCGCTATCACTTTGTCCGTCCATTCTTTCGTCGAATGTGTCCGTTCCCCGCCTGCAAGATCGGATGTGAAACAGCCGTCCGCAAATACTGCATTGACTGCTTCCTCGATCGCGGCAGCTTCCGTTTCCATGCCGAATGAATACCTGAGCATCATGGCAGCGGACAGGATGGCGGCCGCCGGATTGGCAATCCCCTTCCCCGCCACATCCGGCGCAGACCCATGGACCGGCTCATACAATCCGAAGCCGTCCGAGCGGATGCTGGCGGAAGGCAGAAGGCCAAGGGACCCGGTGATCACGGAAGCTTCGTCGCTCAGAATATCGCCGAACATATTCTCTGTGACGATGACGTCGAACGCTCCCGGGCGTGTGATCAATTTCATGGCAGCGGAATCGACGAGCTGATGTTCCACCGTGATGTCCGGATATTCTTTGCTCTTCTCTTCCACGACCTGTCTCCACAGCTTGCTGGACGACAGCACATTCGCCTTGTCGACCGACGTCACTTTCCCTCTCCGGTGGCGCGCGAGCTCAAATGCCTTTTCGACAATCCGCTCGATCTCTTCCCTTGTATAGACGAGTGTATCGACTGCTGATTGCTCGTCATGCCGGCTCGGTTTCCCGAAATAGATGCCCCCTGTCAATTCGCGGACGATCACCATGTCGACGTCCTTTGCGACGTCTTCCTTCAGAGGAGACGCGTGGAGCAAAGAGGCGACCGCCTTTACGGGGCGCACATTAGCGAACAGGCCGAAATGCTTGCGGATGCCGAGCAGCCCTTTTTCAGGCCGCAGCTCCGGCGGATTCAAGTCCCACTTCGGGCCGCCTACCGCTCCGAGGAGGATGGCATCGCTCGCTTCACATAACTCGATCGTTTCCGCTGGCAGCGGATTGCCGCATGCCTCGATCGCTTCCCCGCCGATGCGGCCCTGCTGGAAATGAAAGGTGTGCTGAAAACGCCTAGCAATCACATCGAGTACACGGACCGCCTCCGCGGTCACTTCCGGGCCAATTCCGTCACCATGCAATACTGCCACTCTTTTTTCCATCGTCATTCTCCTCCTCTGTAGTGATGATTCTTATATATAGTAGGAACTGCTTATAACATGACTTTCACTTTTTCGGACTTTGCCGTTTTCACGAGATGCCGGTTGATCGCGTTCAGATACGCTTTCGCGGATGCTTCCAGCACGTCTTGCGCTACGGCACGCCCCGTCAGGCTATTGCCGTCGAAACTTAGGTTGACGACCGCCTCCCCGAGGGCATCTCTTCCTTTACCGATCGATGTCACGCGGTAATCCAGGATATGGACATTGCCATTCACGAGCTGCTCGAGTGTGTTGAAGATCGCTTCGACCGAACCCGCCCCCGTCGTCGCGACGATCATCTCCTCGCCGGACGGCACAATCGCCGTAGCGGTCGCGGTTGGCACATTCGAGGTACCATATTGCACTTGGACGTTTTTCAATTCATACACCGGCACGTCCACATGTTCGATCTGCTTCCCTGTGAATAAAACGAACAGATCATCTTCCGTAATTTCCTTCTTCTTGTCTGCAAGCGTCTTGAATTCGGCGAACGCTTCATTCAGCTGCCCTTCGGACAGTTCGAAGCCCATCGCAGAAGCCCGGTCCTTGAACGCATGCCGGCCGGAATGTTTGCCGAGCGCGAGAGGCGCCGTCGTCTCGCCGATCAATTCCGGCGTAATGATTTCGTACGTCTCCCGGTTTTTCAGCATGCCGTCCTGGTGGATGCCTGATTCATGGGCGAATGCGTTCTTCCCGACGACCGCCTTGTTCGGCTGGATGACGACGCCTGTCAGCTGGCTGACGAGCTGGCTCGTGCGCTTCGTCTCCTGCAGATTGATGCCGGTTTCGATGTTGTAGAAGTCTTTCCGGATGTGGAGGGCGACAGCGATCTCTTCCAGTGCCGCATTGCCTGCGCGCTCCCCGATCCCGTTGATCGTCCCTTCCACTTGATCCGCCCCGTTCTCGATGGCAGCAATCGAATTTGCGACTGCCATGCCGAGATCGTTATGGCAGTGGGCGGACAGCTTCACCCGGTCAATCCCCGTCACATTCTCCTTCAAAAACTTGAAGAGCGCCCCGTATTCCGCCGGCGTCGCATAGCCGACCGTGTCCGGGATATTAATCGTCGTCGCTCCCGCCTTGATCACTTCATTGATAATCCTGACAAGGAAGGCTGGATCGGATCGGAATGCGTCCTCTGCCGACCACTGGACGAGCGGGAAGGACCGCTTCGCATATTTGACCGCTTCCACTGCGATATCAACGACCTGATCCGGCGACTTCTTCAATTTGTATTCCATATGGATGGGGGAAGTGGCGAGAAACACATGAAGATGCGGCTGCTCTGCTGCCTGTAATGCATCCCACGAAATGTCGATATCCTTCTTCATCGCTCTCGCAAGGCCTGTCACGGTCGAACGTTTCACCGTCTCCGCAATCCGCTTCACCGCCTCGAAATCGCCTGGCGACGAAGCGGGGAACCCCGCCTCGATCACCGCTGCGCCGAACCGTTCGAGCTGGCGGGCGATTTCAAGTTTCTCCGCCGTGTTCAAATTGATGCCGGCTGATTGCTCACCGTCCCTTAGTGTCGTGTCGAAAATATCAATTTTGCGCACTCGCGACCACTTCTTCCCGTTTGATTTTCTTGCCTTGGTTGACGAACGGCATCATCTCACGAAGTTTTCTGCCGACCACTTCGATTTCATGCTCCGCTTCGGATGTTTCGTAAGCATTGAAGTTCGGACGCCCGTTTTCATTCTCCGCGATCCACTCTTCCGCAAATTTGCCTTCCTGGATGTCCGTCAGGATGTCTTTCATCCGTGCCTTCGTTTCTGCGTCGACTACGCGCGGGCCGGAGACGAAATCTCCCCACTCTGCCGTATCGGAAATTGAGTAGCGCATACCTTCCATGCCGCCTTCATACATGAGGTCGACGATGAGCTTCAATTCATGCATCGTTTCAAAATACGCAAGCTCCGGCTGGTATCCGGCTTCGACAAGCGTCTCGAAGCCTGCCTTTACGAGTGACGTAAGGCCGCCGCAAAGCACTGCCTGCTCCCCGAACAGATCCGTCTCCGTCTCTTCTTTGAATGAAGTCTCGAGCACTCCCGCGCGAGCCGCCCCGATTCCTTTTGCATACGCAAGCGCCACGTCCTTCGCCTGGCCGGAATTGTCCTGGAATACCGCGAACAAGGCAGGTACGCCAGCTCCTGCTTCGAATGTGCGGCGGACGAGATGGCCGGGCCCTTTCGGAGCGACGAGGAAGACATCCACATCAGCCGGCGGTTTGATCTGTCCGAAATGGACGTTGAATCCATGGGCGAAGACGAGTGATTTCCCTGCCGCAAGCGCCGGCGCGATCTCCTCCTCATACACCTTCTTCTGCTTTTCATCCGGGAGAAGGATCATGATGACATCCGCCTCTTCTGCAGCTTCCCGGACCGTCTTCACTTCTAGTCCATCCTCTTTCGCCTGATCAAATGATTTACCTGGGCGGATCCCGACGACAACGTCGAAGCCGGAGTCTTTCAAGTTCCTCGCATGCGCATGACCTTGCGAACCGTACCCGATCACCGCGATCTTCTTCCCTTGTAGTGCACCTTCATTGATATCCTGGTTGTAATACATTTTAGCCATTGGAATTCCTCCTAGTTTTTTGGTTTTTAGTTATCGGATTTATTTCAAAATGGAAAACTGCTGGGACCCGGGCGCTTTCTGCATTTCGCGGACGAAGGCGGTGGCGCCGGTCCGGGACAGTTCCTTGATGCCGTATGGTTTGACGAGATCGATGAACGCCTCGATCTTTTCAGGGCTGCCGACGACCTGGTACGTGACGACGTTCTTCCCTGAGTCGATGATCGTTGCGCGGAACGGTTCGACGAAGCTGTTGATTTCGCTTCTTGCCTGCGGAGGCGACACGACTTTGACGATGGCGAGCTCCCGCATGACGATCGCTTTATCGGTGATATCATTCACTTTGATGACGTCGATCTGCTTTTGCAGCTGCTTGACGAGCTGCTCGATCTTCTGCTCGTCTTCGACATGGACGATAAATGTCATCTTCGACATGCCCGGCTGCTCGGAATGGCCGACCGTGATGCTTTCGATATTGAACTGCCGTTTCATAAGCAGCCCGGTGACCCGGTTGAGGACACCGCTCTGGTTGATGACGGTGACAGTGATGATTCGCTTCATGTGCGGCTCACTCCAATCATTTCATGTAGTCCTTTGCCTGGGGCGACCATCGGGTAGACGTTCTCGCCCTGCTTCACCCGGCAGTCGATGAGAGCCGGTTCGTCAGACAGCAGCGCATCCTTGAAAACCGCTTCCGCTTCTTCCGGCTTCGTGATCCGGTAGCCTTTGAGATCGTAGGCTTCCGCCAGTTTTACAAAATCCGGCTGCACGGGAATCAAAGACTGGGAATACCGTTCCTCATAGAAAGTCTCCTGCCACTGGCGCACCATGCCGAGCGCACCGTTGTTCAAGATGACCACTTTGACCGGCAGGCGCATCTCTTGCAGCAACGACAGCTCTTGCGCCGTCATCTGGAAACCCGCGTCTCCGACGATGGCGACGACTTTCTTGTCCGGTTTCGCAATCTGTGCCCCGATTGCGGCAGGGAAGCCAAAGCCCATCGTGCCGAGACCGCCTGACGTAACCCAGTGATCCGGGTTATGGAGCGGATAATACTGCGCCGCCCACATCTGGTGCTGGCCGACATCCGTCGTGACGACCGCCTTCCCTTCCGTCAGCCTGTGGATGATTTCGATCGCCTGCTGCGGAAGCAGATCGTCTTCGTCACTGTTGTACCACAATGGGAAATCTTCAGTCTTTTCTTGAAGTGCGCTGGTCCAATCTGCGGTCTCCGGTGCACTCATTTCTACATGCAGCAGCTGCTTCAGCGCCTCTTTCGCATCTGCGACAATCGGAATATCGGTCGGCACGTTCTTTCCGATTTCCGCCGGATCGATATCGATATGGATGACTTTCGCGTTCGGTGCGAAGGTCTTGAGATTCCCCGTCAGCCGGTCGTCAAACCGGGCACCGATATTCAGGAGAAGGTCGCATTCGCTGATCGCCATATTCGCGGTATACGTCCCGTGCATGCCCGCCATGCCGAGGAACAGCTCATGGTCGCCGCGGATGCTGCCGAGGCCGAGCAATGTGTTCGTGACCGGAATACGGTATCGTTCCGCGAATGCCTGAAGCTCTTCCGCAGCTCCCGCATGCAGGATGCCGGCCCCCGCCAGGATGAGCGGTTTTTCCGCAAAAGAGATGGCCTGCGCTGCCTTCTGGATCTGCAGGAAGTTCGGCACCGTCGTCGGCTGGTACCCCGGCAGGTCCACTTCCGCTTCGAATACGTCCGGAGTGATGAATACTTCCGTCGCCACGTTTTTCGGAATGTCGACGACAACCGGCCCCCTGCGCCCCGTCGAAGCGATATGGAACGCCTCTTTGATGATCCGCGGGAAGTCCTGGACATCACGGACCTGGTAGTTGTGCTTCGTGATCGGCTGCGTGATGCCGATGATGTCCGCCTCCTGGAATGCATCCGTACCGATGACCGAGCTTGCGACTTGCCCGGTGAAGACGACGAGGGGCAGTGAATCCATCATCGCGTCCGTAATCCCGGTGACGAGATTCGTCGCACCTGGGCCCGATGTGGCGATGACGACGCCCGGTTTCCCGGACACCCGGGCATATCCTTCCGCCGCATGGATGGCCCCCTGTTCATGACGGGCAAGCACATGCGGGATCGGATCCTTGTACAGCGCATCGTAAATCGGCAGGACGGCTCCTCCCGGATATCCGAAAATGACTTCGACCCCCTGTTCCTTCAGCGCCTGGATCAGGACGGCCGATCCGTCCGAAACTACGGGTGTTGCCGGTTTCTCCATCTCTGGCGCACGTTCCAGTACGGCCTGCTTCGTTTGAACTTCAGCACTCATTTGCTAACTCCTCCTGACTATTCTCATTGCTTTTTTATCAAAAAATAAAAAGCCTTTTCTCCCCATGCAAAAACAACTTGCATAAGGGATGAAAAAACTTTTCATGGTACCACCCTTGTTCGCGGCTTCTGCCGCCTCATGGACACTTCACTAGTGCGAAATGTCCGCTTGTAACGGGCACATGTTCCGTGCCCGGGGCCGCCTACTATAGTTCAACGGCCCGCTCCGAGGGGATGTCGCGTTCAGGCGCATTGCCGGGTTCCACCATCGCCGGCTCTCTGGGAATGCGTTCTCTGATCACTTTTGCCTCATCATCGCGTTCATACATATCAAATTTTCATGACGCCGCCAGTGCTGGCGGAGGTGACTAATTTCGAATACCGGGCGAGCCATCCTTTGCGGATCTTCGGTTCAAACGGCTTGAGCCGCCCGCGCCGTTCTGCAAGTTCCGCTTCGGGCACTTCCAGCTCGATCGTGCGGTTCGTCAAATCGATGGAAATGACATCGCCGTTCTCTACAAGGGCGATCGGTCCGCCTTCCGCAGCTTCCGGGGAAATATGCCCGACGGAAATGCCGCGCGACGCACCGGAGAACCTGCCGTCCGTGATCAGCGCCACTTTCGTTCCAAGCCCCCGGCCCTGTATCGCCGACGTAGGTGCCAGCATTTCCGGCATCCCGGGCCCGCCTCTCGGCCCCTCATACCGGATGACGACGACATGGCCTTCTTTCACTGTTCCGTCGTCAATCCTGTCCTGCGCCTCTTCCTGTGAATCAAATACGATCGCTTCACCCGTGAATTCCTTGATGGTCGGATCGACGGCTCCGACTTTGATGACGCCGCCGTCAGGAGCGATATTGCCGAAGAGGACCGATAATCCTCCGACTTCGCTGTATGGATTGTCTTTCGTCCGGATGACTTCATGGTCCGTTATGTGATGCGCAGCGACATCTTCCCCGATCGTCTTCCCGGTGACCGTGATCCGATCTGGGTGGATGGCTCCTGGGATTTTCGTCAGTTCATTGATAATGGCGCTGACACCGCCCGCCCGGAATACATCGTCCATCGAGATGTCGGAAGCCGGCATGATCTTCGCAAGGTACGGAACCCGCTCGGCAACGACATTGATATCCTGGACGCTGTACTCGATCTCCGCCTCATGGGCAATCGCGAGTGTATGTAAAACCGTGTTGGTCGAGCCGCCCATCGCCATATCGAGCGCGAAGGCATCATCGATCGCTTCCTTCGTCACGATATCGCGCGGCTTGACATCCTCTTTCACCATCCGGATCAAATGCTTTGCCGCTTCTTTAATCAGGCGGTGGCGTTCATCGGATGTGGCAACGATCGTACCGTTGCCCGGAAGTGCAAGCCCCAGCATTTCCATCAGGCAGTTCATCGAGTTCGCGGTGAACATGCCGGAGCAGGAACCGCATGTCGGGCAGGCGTTCTGCTCGATATCCAGCAGCTGCTCCGCACTCATCTTGCCTGACTTGTAAGCGCCGACCCCTTCGAACACCGATGTCAGGGAAAGAGCTGCGCCTTCCGCGGAAACCCCCGCTTCCATCGGCCCGCCTGATACGAAGACGGAAGGGACATTCGTCCGGACCGCCGCCATGAGCATCCCGGGGGTGATCTTGTCACAATTCGGGATATAGAACACACCGTCGAACCAGTGGGCATTGATGACCGTCTCCGCCGAGTCCGCGATGAGTTCACGGCTCGGGAGGGAATAGCGCATCCCGATATGGCCCATGGCGATGCCGTCATCGACACCGATTGTATTGAATTCGAACGGGATGCCGCCCGCTTCCCAAATCGCCTCTTTGACGATTTCAGCGAAACGGTTCAAATGCTTATGGCCCGGGATAATATCAATATAGGAATTACAGACGCCGATGAAAGGTTTCTCTAGATCCTTTGTCTTCACGCCTGTCGCATATAGCAAACTGCGGTGCGGCGCCCGATCGACGCCTTTTTTAATCATGTCGCTTCTCATTCGCACCCTCTCCTTACAAAGCAGACAGAACAAGAAATTTCTTGTAAAGTTTGTGAAATAAATCACATAATCAAATGGATTGTTGCTATCATATATCGGATTTTCAGCAGAGTCAACACTCTTTTTATAATTATTTTTCAATTATGAATTGTAATTTTAATTGTAATCGCTTACAATTACGGCATGAAGCGTTTCATCGATTTCAATAAATTTTAGTGTACTTCGCAAAGCTTCTTCTTCCCCTCTCCCTGCATCTTGATGTCATTCCACTTTATGGACCTTCCATCCGTTGTTTTTCACGTAAACGAACGTAAGGACATCCCGCTGTGCTGTCCTTGTCTCGCCGATCGGCACCGTGATTTCGACCGTCTGCTTCCCCTTTTTCATTTTCAGTTCGCGAATTGTGGCGATATCCCAGTTCAGATCGCTCGAAAACTCCCTCTCCGGCTGGATGAGCCTTTTTTTATACACGATAATCCCATTCTCCTTCATAAATCGCTTCGCTTTCTTTTTCGTCATCGTCTTTTGCAGTTCCGCCATAAGCCCTTTCTTCGTACCGACCGACTTCGCCAAATACCGATGCGGAACCCCGTCATAGAGGAATGTTTCATATTCCCCCTCTTCGTATACACCGCCATTTCGAATAACCGATTCGGCCTTTGCCCATTCCATTGCAAGCTCCGCAGCCTCGATCGGCATCAAAGCTTTCGGTTGTCCCTGAGCCCCGCTGCAGCCGCCCATCAGAAGCAGTGCAGAGAGCATCAGTGATACAAACAGCCGGCTATGCATCCCCTCATCCCTCCATTTCGCTTGTATATAAACATATGAAAGCCCGCCGTCTTCAAATCAATCAGGCGGCGGATTTGAAGGCGGGCGTCATATATATGGCCTTGCCCCACGCAGCGTCACTTTTCGACAAGATTCCCCACCATTCCCCTTGAGGAATACAATTCAGAATAAAGTTTCGACACGTTTCTCTCCATTCACAACTGTGGATAACTTTGTACACATTGTCCCCACGTCATGTCGGGACTTTCCAGCCTTATAAACAAGTTAGTCACATGTTATCCACTTTCTTATGTTAATAAGAGAACGGTTGTTCCTTGCCCAGATTTCTGGTACAGTAAGAATAACTTCAATGAACTTATCAGTATATGGTCCGAAATCTGTAAGTAGAACGGCTTGGAGGGGGCTTGGATATGGGCGGGATGCCTGATGATTTGCTGCTTGATTCCTATTACGAAGCGCTGCGTTTGAATTTATGCCCTGACTTTATCGCTTTGTTGGAGAAAGAGATCCGGCGGCGGAACCTGCATCCGGAGCGACTATCCGCGGAAGAATTGGAAAAGAAAAGAGCTGTCCTGTCAATTAATTGACAGAAACAGCTCTTTTTTCTATGCAACCGATCGCTCTACCAGCATTCGGAATCATCCATTCACCAGTTTTGTGCGATTGATAAATTTGATAATGTGCGTATATTTCTAGTTCACCCTTTCTTCTCATTCTGTCTGTATGAATGCATTCTATCAAGTGACAAGCTGTGTTTTTATAGTTATAGAAGGAAGTCTTGTTTTTATGGATGAGTATATAGCCGTGCTAACAAAAAAACCTAACAACTGACCAAGCGCGGCCGATATATTTCATAGGGCCTATTTGGTGAATAAATGAATAGGAGGTGCGAATACATGCACAAACGATATTCACTATACATACTGGCGGCATTTGCCCTTCTCATGATGTGCGCCATGCCGGCAAGGACGATGGCGAGCGCTCCTGTCAAAGGGACATTCGTCAATGTTACATATGATGAAGTGCAGACCGGCAAGGACACGTTCGAGAAACGGCTGAAGGATATTACGATTGAAAACAGCCAAGGCAGGACGACTACGCTGCGAATTGATGCGTTCACGAAACTGACGGTCGATTCGCGTCCTGTGAAGATCGAAGCATTCAAGCTCGGCATGGATGTCGAAGCTGATGTGAACCTGCGCCGCGTGACGGCTTTGCGCGGCAGCACAGGGACTGTGCCTGCAGTCACCGATACGAAAGGTACTGTGACAGCGGGTCTTATCACTGAACTTGATCCAAAAGGGAAATTTATGACCATTCAGCTGGATGACGGCCGGACAAAGACCTATTTCCTGAACTCGCTGTCGAAATTCTACAAAGGGACAACACTTGTGACAACCGCTTCCCTGCATGAAGGGGATCGCGTGAAGATCACCACGGGTTCGTATACATCCAACCGGGCCGAGTCAGTAGAGATCATCGCGGCGGGCATCCAGGCGGAGGCACTCTACAAAGGGAAGATTCAGCGGATTGACGGGCTGGCGAACAAGCTCATCGTGAAAGATGAACAAGTGTTCCGGAACTGGCTGTGGTGGGATCGTACCTATAGAAGCAACAGCAGCTACAGTTTTTCCGCAAAGACACCGATCTATGTGGGGGATGAACAGATCCGCCACGACCGCTTGCGGTACTATGCCAATCACGATGTCTACTATGTAACCGTGAAGAAAGCCGGCAAAGAAGTGATCGAAAAAATGGTCATCAAGTCGGCGAACGAGCGTATTTTCAATGAACCGCTCGCTTCCGTCAATGGTAAAAAGAAAGAGATCGGACTTCGCAGCTCGGGGACGTTCCGCTACCATGACGGCACCATCATGATCCGGAATGGCCGTCTTATCGATGCTGCCAGCCTTCAGTCAGCAGGCACGGCGCTCGTTGTCACGGAAGGCAAGACGAAGAGCGATTATGCGAACGTCATCCATATCGCGAATGACGGGATGCTCGGCCCGAACATGACAGGCTCCGAGCTCTACTATGGCAGACTCGATTCGGCCGCCGGTTATACGTTATCCATCGGCAGTGCCTATAAGCTCGAAGGCCATGGATGGTCATACGCCGGCTCCGAGTCGCTTCCATTCAGCAACGACACGGTCGCGGTGCAGGACAGGAACTGGTACGTCCACTCGCTGATCCCGCAGCTCGACTTGAAACTGCGGACAGGCGAGTACGGCTACTTCTATGTAAAAGACGGCCATGTCACAGCCGCTCATCTCGTGAAGCCAGGCGTATCTATGGCAGGACTCGTCTCGGTCGGCAGACTTGAAATCCCGCCAGCCGGCACGTCCCCGGCTGTCATGACAGTGGAAAATGTCAGCCAGTGGAAAGGATATTGGGCCGAGACAGGCAGACTATTCAACATGGATATTGAACAAGCGACCATTCTGAAGGATGGCAAAGTCATTTCCCCTTCGGAATTAAAGAAGAATGACCGGCTCTTCATCGTCCATGAATCGGGCGTCAAAGGACGGATCATCCTCGTCGATTGATCGTGAAGGCAGGCATGAACCCGTTTTCATGCCTGCCTTTTATTTTAGATAGAAAGGGAGCTCAATTATGAAAGGAAATCCACTCTACCGCCGCTTGCCGAGATGGACAGCCGCCATCGCAATCCTGCTGTCCGTATTTCTTGTTGCGGCACGCGCTGAAGCAAAGCCGCCCGATTACAACGGCGGCGTCATGAATGAATACACGTATGAAGAAGCCTTCTTCCTGACGGGGAATCCGATCATCTTCACCGGAAAAGCGACTGTCAGCGAGAAAGAGAATAAAAATCAGCGGACGTCGACTTACAAGTTTACACTCACCGCGAAAGACGGTTCGAAACTGACACGCAGCGTCGTCTACGTAGCGGATGTCGAGCCGCGTGAAGACAAGGGCCAGACGACATCCAATGCCGAGGTCAAGAGCTTCTCTGAGAAAGTGACCCTTTCGAATAAGACAACCTATACGCTTGACGACTATCAATTCTCCCAAGGGACAGTCGTCGACAACCGTCCCGCATCCGATTTTTATTCCGGAAATGGTATTGGGCGAAAGATCTATAAGGTGAAGGACGGCGTTTCGAAGAAAGAGGAGCTGCTCACCGTCCATTTTTCCGGCCGCAACATGGGATATGAGAATTTCTGGGGCGCAACCGAAACACAAGTGATCGACTATGAGATCGTCAATGCGGCAGACCAGTCGGGATTTGTGACGAGCAAAGTGTCCGACAGCAAATCGAAAGTGCTGAAATACGAACCGCATGATCCGTCGCTTTCCAGTTTCACAGGCGGCCATGCCGTCATCAGCAGCGCCAATATGATCGGCGAATATACGTACAATCTGCCGTTCGGCTCTCCGCTGAACAATACTGGCACCATCGAGCTGTCACAAGACCGGTCGCCTACCATCGAGCGCCTGATCGTGCCGAAGTTCCGCGATCTGAACAAGCACTGGGCAAAAGACCATATCGAAAAGCTGTATTCCCTCGGCATCTTCGATGAATCGACGCAATTCTTCTCGCCGAACACACCGATGAAACGGTACCAGTACACAGTCGGCATCCTGAAAGCGGTCGACCTCCGTGTACTTGAGGATCCGAAAAGCAAAAAGAAAACGACAAAGACATCCATCTTCAAGGACGTCAGCAGCAAAGATCCGAATTACGGCTATATCGAAAGTGCCGTCCAAAAAGGCATCGTCACCGGCGTTACCCCGGATACGTTCAATCCGGATGGCCCGATTACGCGCGTGCAGGCGATCGCCATCCTCGTGCGGGCGCTTGGCATGGAAGGACGTGCACCAAGCCCGGGCTTCAAGACGCGATATGCAGATGACTACAAGATCTCCGACTGGGCAAAAGACAGTGTCTATGTCGCAACGGAGCTTGGCCTTGTGTCTGGTGACGAATTCAGGAGGTTCAATCCGCAAGAGAAGCTGACACGCGCACAGGCAGCGGCACTTACAGACCGTTTCCTCGATTTCCTGGAGAACGATTTGAAACAAGCCTACCGTGATGATGTCTTCTTCTTGGAATGAGAGGTGTACAGATGATGAAACGAATAAAAGCAAGCCTTTTCTCGATAATGCTTCTCCTTACGGTCATGCTATCCGCGTTGCCAATCGACGCAGCCGCGGCCGGCAGGATCTTCAAAGACGTGAAAGAACAGCACTGGGCGTTTGACTCCGTAGGATGGGCATATAATCAAGGCCTGACCAAAGGCTACCCCGACGGCACCTTCGCTCCGGACAAGCCGATCACTGAAGCTCAGCTGGTGACAATGCTCGTCCGCCTCGACTGTGCATCGCCGGATTCTTTCAGCGCGCTGCCGGGGGAACATAAGGCAGCCGGAAATTACAGGTACCTGGCGCGCAAGAATATTCTTTTAGACGGAGCGACGCGCAATTTCGCCAAAGACTGGCCGGTGAAACGGAGTGACGCAGCCCGCATTATTGCTGCATATAAAGGAGTCGATCTGGGCAAAGAGCAGGCAGTCTATTACTTGTATCAAAACGAATATGCGTCCGGAACGACGTATAATGACTACCGGCCACAAGATCAGCTGACACGCGCCGAAGCGGTCGACCTCTTGCGCAACGTTTCTGAGGAAGGCTCCTGCTTTGACATCGGCCTTCCGAAAAAGCCGTCCGGCAGCGATGACAGCGACTATCCGCTGCCAAAAGGCTTCATGGAAGACGGAACGGTGTTCTTCCCGGAAAAACCGGATAACTCAAAACCTCCTGTTGTGAATAATCCCGGCCATACAGCGGCTGAAATCGATCTGGACAAGAGCGAGCTGATTGCGAACGGACGGGATACGACTTATGTCACCGTGTCGCTCGGGCAGTGTACAAAGATGGTCTCCTATGAGGATTCTCTGCCGTTCATCGTGACGTCGAAAGAAGGCGCCACCATCCTGACAGAGGAAGAAAAGCGCCAAGTAGGAGGTTTTGATAAAGAGTATGAAACCAAATGGTATTACAACGGAAGCAGCAAAAAATCCGTCTACTCAGATGGGATGGATGTCACGTTCGGCATCAAGGCGCCAAGATCGTCGAAGACACTAAAGGACACGATCACCATCCAATATGACGGAAATTCGTCTTCAGTCGCAAATTGCTTGAACAAGCCGATTGAACTGCAAATGACGTATGTCCCTCAGGCGGAGTTGTGGCTGGAGACTACAAGTGATGGTTCATTTGTCAGAGCAAACGTGCTTCTTCCAGGCGGAATTACTGCAAGCGGCTTTACTGGAAGGATCAAACTCACCTTCTCTAACGACAATTCTGAATGGACCGAGTATGTGAACACATCCAGCCAGTCCTACTGGATCTCACTCATGCGCCCGGGAATCGGCTCGCTAAAGGCCGACCATGTACGGGCGGAATTCGTGGACTGGAACTCTTGGCATGCAGGCGATCTGCACTCCATCCTGCATAAGCCGCATGATCTGGATATCCCTGCAAATACCGTATTGAACAAGAACTTGGCTTGCACGGCCACAATGCCGGAAGTCGCGTTTATCATCGACTCTTCAGGCAGCATGCTGCGGAGCGACCCGGATAAACTGCGGGTGAAGGAGTCACAAAAACTGATTGATGTAGTAAATACGCCAGACAATCCACCATTGTTTAACACTCTTAAGTTCAATTCCAAGGCGACTCCTTTAGAGACTGGGACAACCGCTGATATTGCCAAATGGAGTCTAAACGGCGTCAATTCCAGTGGCGGTACAAGCATATCAGAGGGAATGCGCAAGGCGTTCGCCCAACTCTCCAGTACTGCGCCTAAAATCGCGATTCTCCTGACAGACGGCAAATCCGACCCTAATAAAGCGAGAGCGATGATTAAGGAAGCGAATAAAAAAGACATACGGGTCTACACAATCGGACTCGGGAAGAGCAAGCAGCTGAACGAGCCGCTGCTCCGTGATATTGCGGCAAAGACCGGCGGCGCATATTTCCATGTGCTGGACAGCAAAGACATTTCGCTCGTCTACCAGTCGATATTGGATGAAATCACTTGCGGCGAAAAGGTGCTCGTCTGCGCTCCAGGCATCCAGATGTTTTCTGCCTCTGAAATCAGGAAAACGGGAAATCATGTGACCATGTCTACAGATCTCAGAAGTGGCTGTGAGGCCGCTCGGGTAATCGTGCGCTTCCAATCGAGCCGGGGCGATGTCGACTATGAGCTGACGAATCGCGGCCATCAGTATTTTGAACTGAATCGGTATAAGAACGAGCTCGACAATTTCGATCTGTACAGCGAGGGACTTTTCATCGCTTATGACCGCAAAGGAAACCAGATCGGCGAAGTGAAGCGAGTATTGATCCAGTAACTAGCAGCAAACTGCCGTCTCCCTTTGCGGGAAATGCCGTAAAGGGCGCTTGTGTGCAGGATAAGAAAGGATTTTTGTAGCGATTGAAACGATTTCTATTCATACTAGCGGCCTGCCTTCTTCTATTTCCGGCGGGAGCATCCGCTAGTTCCATCAAGACAGTGCATATCAAAGAAGCGACACCGGTCTTCAAAGAAGGGGCCAAAGTAGCCGTATTCATCAAGGGAAGTGTCCATGCCGTGACGGATGAGACGGACAAGTATTACTACACGGCGATCGGCGGGGAAGAAGTGAAATTTTCGAAGAGGAACGCTGCCGTTAAAAATGGTGACACGGAGGGCGTCAAAGCGCTTCACCCGATCCGCGCGAAGACTGTCGGCAAAGCGGACGTCCTCGAGAAGCCTTCATTGAAAGCAAAGCCGATCGGCACAATCCAGCCGAATGAAACGATCCATGTGCAACGGATCAGAGGGAATTACTACCCTGTGAATTTTGGCGGCAAGACGGGCTATATCCGGAAAAACCAGCTGCAGATCGAGACAGGCGTTCCTGTCCTTATGTATCATGACATTGTGAAAGAGAAGCATGGTTCCAACGTGTCCGAACTGGAACTCGCCAGATTCAAGGAGCAGATGGATTACCTTAAATCGAACGGCTGGACGACCATCTCGCCGAAGCAGCTTGAGGACTGGGTGAATAAAAAAGGGAAGCTTCCTCCAAAATCCGTCCTGATCACGTTTGACGACGGGTATGCAGCGACCATCGACCTGGCGTATCCGATCCTGAAAAAACATGGATTTCAAGCGACGTCCTTCCTGATCACGAGCCGGATCGGCAGGAGCGGCATGGTCGCAGAGGGGGATCTCGTGCGGACGCAGGATGTGTATTCATACCAGAACCATACGCATCAGTTCCATATGTTCAATACATTGACGAACCTCAGCTCCCTGCAGTCGGAGAACCGGTTTTCAATCACGGCGGACCTCGAAATGGCGAGTGGAACGATCGACTCCATGCTCGGAAAAGAGGATTCCGTCTACGCCCTCGCCTATCCATACGGCAAGTACAGCAAAGATACGCTGCATGCGCTGCGTGACACAGGCATCACCATCGCATTTACGATCAACGAAGGCAATGTGTTCCAAGGCGATCCGATCTATGCGCTTAATCGCCAGCGCGTACATTCCAGCATGAGCTTGAAAGAGTTTGCGCAGAAATTGATTGGACGGTAAAAAGCAAAAGGGTCTCTCACTCGAGAGGCCCTTTTATCATGCTTACATGACCGGTTTCGCCGCATCTGTCCGAAGCGTATGTTTCAGCACTTTACCTGAGGCATTCCGCGGCAATTCGCTGAGGAAGTCGACTTCCGCGGGGATTTTGTACTTCGCAAGCTGCGTTCTGCAGTATGCGAGGATCTCTTCTTCTGTGGCCGTCTTCCCTTCTTTCAGGACGACAAAGGCCTTCGGGACTTCGCCGAGGACTTCATCGGGAACGCCGACGACAGCTGCCTCCAGCACTTCGGGTATTTGATAGAGCACCTCTTCCACCTCGACTGGATAGACATTTTCACCGCCGCGGATGATCATATCCTTCTTGCGGTCGACGATGTAGAGAAGGCCGTCATCGTCCATTTTGCCAAGATCTCCTGTATACAGCCAGCCGTTTCTGATTGCCCGCCTTGTCTCTTCCTCATTCTTCAAATAGCCTTTCATCACCTGAGGACCGCGCATGACGATCTCGCCCACCTGGCCTGCTGGAAGCGGATCGCCGAATTCATCGACGACTTGGATGTCCGTCTGCGGCAGCACTTCCCCGACCGAGCCAATTTTTTCAAGCGCAAGATGGTCTTTCAGCGTGGATGCAGCAGGGGTATTTTCCGTCTGCCCGTAGAGGTTCTGCACTTTGACATCCGGGAAAGTCTCTTTCAATTTCTTCACCATTTCATACGGCATCGGCGCAGCTCCATAGCAGAACAGACGGAGCGAAGGCGCGTCGAGGTCCTTGATATCCGGCAGGTTCAATAGGATGGTATACATGGCAGGAACCCCGAAGAACATCGTTGGCTGTTCTTTCTCCATCAATTCGACAGTCCCTTTCGGGGAAAACGCCTCCTCGATGATCACGGTCCCCCCTTTGTAGGTCGTCGGCACGACAAAGACATGGCTCGCCGCGCAGTGGAATAGCGGCGTTGAAATGAGCATCCGGTCGTTGTCCGTGATGTCCATCGCTTCCGCCCAGATGGCTGCCGTCGCTTCGATGTTATCATGCGACAGCATGACCCCTTTCGGTTTGCCGGTCGTCCCGGACGTATACATGATCACTGCTGTGTCAGATGGATCAGGAGATACATTTTCCCCCAGCTGCCTGCCTTCATCCATGATTTCCTCCATGTTGTGGATGGAAACGGACTCCTGGAAAACATAGGACGTCTTGCCGAGTGTATCTTGCAGCCTTTCATCATAGATGATTGCCTTCGCTTCCGAATGGCTGAAGATGTAATCGATTTCCGGCGCTGCCAGTTTGGTATTCACCGGCATAACAATGAATCCGCCAAGCTGGATGCCAAAGTAACAGGCGAGGAACGAATCCGAATTCAGTGCGTATAAAGCGATGATATCCCCTTTTTCGAAGCCCTCCGCCTGGAAATAGGCAGCGACGCTTTCCGCTTTCCTGTAAAACTCACCGTAAGTCCACTCCCGTCCGTTGAAAGAAGTGTATATATGGTCTGCTTGATTCACTGCAAGTCGCTTGATGACATCCGTCATTGGCATAAAATCGAGTCCTCCCAGCCCTTTTCTATTATAGTAACAAGTTGATTTTAGAACTGCAAGTCTTTTAAAATAATTCAAAAATAAGAAGTCGGAAAAGAAGCTGCCCTTCAATTGAAAGGCAGCTTCTTCGGTCAAATCTTGAATTGCTGGATCATTTCCTGCAGATGGACAGCCTGCTCGCTCAGGTCGCGGGCAACTGTATTGATCTCTTCCATGGTTGCCAGCTGTTCCTGGATTGCAGAGACATTCTGCTCCGCCTGGCTAGATGAATGATCTGTCTGTTGTGCGATTTCCTGGACGGATGCTGCGACTTGTTCGGCGCTTGCTGAAATCTCTTCCGTTGCTGCGGAGATCTCTTCAATCTGCCCGCCCATCGACTGGACCGCACCAACAATAGTCGAAAAGGCGGTGCCCGCTTCTTCGATCACCTGGACGCCGCGTTCGACGTTACCAAGGCTTGCAGCTACGGACTGTTCAACATCCCGGGTGTCACTTTGTATGTTCGCAGTCAAGTTGACGATCTGTGCCGCGGATGATTTCGACTGTTCCGCGAGCTTCCGCACTTCATCCGCCACGACCGCAAAGCCTTTGCCGTGTTCGCCGGCGCGCGCCGCCTCGATCGCTGCGTTGAGTGCCAGAAGATTCGTCTGCTCCGTAATATCCGTGATCGCTTTTGTAATATGTTCAATCTCGATTGTCTGCTCGGCAAGACGCTTGATAAGTTCGCTCGTTTGGTAGGAAGAATCATAAATGAGCGTCATCTGTTCTTTCGCAGAAGAAATCGACTGTTCACTGTCGCTTGCCAGTTTTTCCGTATCCACTGCTGTCATAAGCAGGCTCTGCGCGGATTCCGCGATACGGCTGACGCCAGTCGCAGTCTCTTCCATCGCCAGGGAGCTTTCTTTTGCAGAGGCGGAGGCGGTTTCGGAACCAGCCAGCATCTGCCCCATCTGGTTTGTCACTTCTTTCGCGCCGTTCGTCACTTCTTCACTGCTTGCAGACAGTTCCTCGGCAGAGGCGGTGACATGGAGCGTATTGTCATTCACATTCCTGATGAGATTATGCAGGTTGGCTTTCATCGTATTGAAAGAGTGTGCCAGGTCTCCGAGTTCATCCTTCGACTTCACGACGATATCCTCCTGCGTCAAATCGCCCTCTGCAATGATAGCTGTTGCCGCAGCGAGCTTACGAACCGGCCTTGCGATTGAAAGGCCGATGAATGTAGCGATCAGCAAGCTGAGGACTGTATCGACAATCGTCGAAGTGACGGTGCCTCGTTTTGCGCTGTCAACGGCAGCATTTATCACTTTGCGGTCTTCATTCACTTTGCCTTCCTGGTATGTAATCATTTGGGCGACGCTTTCTTGGATCATGATGTTAGCATCCCGCACGTCACTGTTGAGCAATTTTTGAGAAGCTGTCAGTTTACCTTTTCGAAGGTTCGCGATGACTTCCGCAGCACTCGCATCAAATGCCTCTACGCCTTTATAGGTTTCCGCAATCAATGTTTTCATTTCCTGGGAAGACGCTAACGTGTCAATCTCCTGAAGTTTGTCTTTCAGCTGCTGCTGATGCTCTTCCATCATTGTCACTACCGAATCATCCCGCTCTGTGAAGAACGCATGGATGTACAGCCCTTGCATCGCCATATCCCGTTCAATACCGCTTGCTAACTGCAGCTGGTGCAATCGGTTGTCAATCATTCTTTCATAATCTTTGCTGATATTGTTCACTTGGATATTGCTATAGACAGCGAACATGATCAATATGCCAAGAACTAGCAAGAAACCCCCATAAATCTTTCTGCCGATCGTCATCCTCATTCTTCTACTCCCCTAACTCTCTCTATATGCGCTTCTTACTGTTGATATCGGCTGCGCGGATACATTTCTTAATAGAACAATCCTAAAAGAAAGAGACTTTTTAATTCTTTTTTCCTACGACTAAAAAACTGCCCGTTTTCTTTCAACGGGCAGCTCAATACTTTATGATGCTGGAACTTTTTCGGTTGATAATACTAGGACAATATGGGTCAGCAGGTTCGTGCGTTCCACGAGTGACGGCACCTCCAAATATTCCTCTTCGCTATGCGCATTTCCTCCGACCGGGCCAAGTCCGTCGATGGTCGGGATGCCGGCAGCTGAAGTGAAGGAAGCGTCGCCGCCCCCGCCAGTCGCGACATCCGTGATCGGTACGCCGAGCGACTCTCCGACTTTCCGGATCGTTTCCAGCAGCTGGATCGTCTGCTCGTTTTTCACCATCGGCGGCCGGTTGATGCCTCCTTCGAGGACAATCGATGTCCCTTTGACGTCCGGCGTTGCGCAAATGTCCCGGATTGCCTGGTCGATTTCTTCCGCCTGTTCCGCTTTTGAAATCCTGACATCGACATGGCCGGTCGCGTGAGGAGCAATCGTATTGACCGATTCCCCTCCCTCGATGATGCCGGTGCTTACGCTGATTCCTGCCTCGTGGTCGGTCAGGGCGTGGAGCTTGATGATCTTATGGGCCAGCTCTTCAATCGCACTGATGCCGTTTTGCGGTTCAATGCCGGAATGCGCCGCCTTGCCTTTCACCCGCAGTGTATAACGCCCGCCGCCCCGCCGAGCGGACACAAGGGATCCGTCTTTGCGCGCCGGCTCCATGATCAGCGCATACCGCTTTCCTGCCGCATATTGTTCGATGAGGCTTCGCGAAGTCGGCGATCCGATCTCTTCATCCCCCGTCAAGACAATCTGGACGTCCTGCAGTACATCCGGGTTTGATTCCTTGATCGCTTTCATCGTATACAATAAAGCGACCTGGCTTGCTTTCATGTCAATGACGCCCGGACCGTACGCGCGGCCGTCTTTGATTGTGAACGGCCTTGCCGCGGCCGTCCCCTTTTTAAAGACCGTGTCCATATGTGCGACGAACAGGATGGACGGCTCCTGCGCTTCTCCATACGTCAAAACGATATTGTTGCCATTTGCGGATTGCTCAAAAACCTCCGCCTGAAAACCAAATTCTTCATACTTCGACCGGAGAATGCCTCCGACTTCGTCAATCCCTTCCTTATCAGCGGATCCCGAATCGATCGATACCAGTTCCTCCAGCAACTCAATCATTTCAGATTCCTTTTGCTGCAAATAGGTGATCATGTGGGGCGCCCCCTTTCTGTTTCATAATTATTCACCACTTGCTACCATTCTCCTTTGGATATTCACTACATAAATAGTAATTCAAAATAATTGAATTTACAATGGAGTGTGTATAGAAAGATTACTACTCAATACTCACTTGCAAGTTACTATGATTTAATTCCTATGTATCAGGGAATATTCAATAGACATTACAAAATAGATAGGAGTTTGTATAGATCATGCAACTGCCTAAAGACAAAGGATTGGATCACACATTTGATTTATTGTCGGAAGGATATGGATTTCTGGCGAAGCGGTTCGAGGAGCTGGATACCGACATTTTTGCAACGCGGCTGATGGGGAAACGGTTCATTTGCATGACGGGCCGGGATGCGGTGGAGATTTTCTATGATAACTCGCGTTTCCAGCGCTCGGGTGCGTTGCCGAAGCGTGTGCAGAAGACGCTGTTCGGGGAAGGCGGAGTCCAGACGCTGGACGGGGCGGCGCATCATGTGCGGAAGATGCTGTTCCTTTCCTTGATGACCCCGGAGCGGATCGAGGATCTTTGGGATTTGACGCTGGAGCAATGGGGCATCCGATCAGCGGAATGGAAATCCGGTGAGGAGGTTTGCCTGTTCAAAGAAGCAGAGGAGGTCATTTGCCGGATCGCATGCCTATGGGCGGGTGTGCCGCTGCGGGAATCGGAAGTTGCCCAGCGTGCCTATGATCTCGGTCAATTGGTCGACGGATTCGGCGGGGTCGGACCGCGTTACCAGCATGGACGGGAAGCGAGGGAGCGGACAGAGGATTGGATCCGCGGATTCATCGAGAAGTTCCGAAGCGGCGATCTGCATAGTACAGGCAGCGCACTGGAAGCGGTGGCTGCACATCGTGATGAAAATGGCGATTTGCTTGATGTGCAGATTGCGGCGGTCGAACTGATCAATGTCATCCGGCCGACTGTCGCGGTCGCCCGGTTCGTTGTCTTCGGCGTCCTTGCGATGTACCAGTTTCCTAAGGAAGGACGAAAACTGAAAGAGGCGGACCGGCATACATTGGAGAATTTCTCACAGGAAGTGCGCCGTTACTATCCATTTGCCCCCTTCCTCGGTGCAATGGCGAAAAGAGACTTCACTTGGAAGGGTGTTTCATTTGATAAGGGCGACTCGGTGTTGATTGACCTGTACGGGACGAACCACGAGCCCGCCATCTGGGGCGATCCGGAGGTGTTCCGGCCGGAGCGGTTCGACGAGACGGAGATCGACTTGTATAACTTTGTGCCGCAAGGCGGAGGCGACCGGGCGAAAGGGCATCGCTGCCCCGGTGAGGACGTCACCGTCATGATCATCATGGCGAGCCTGCACTTTTTCGCGGACCGGCTTGATTATGAAGTCGTGCAACAGCAAGATCTGTCGATCAATATGAGCCGTATGCCAACGCAGCCAAGAAGCGGCCTTTTGATTAGGAAGGTGAATTGAAAAACAGGCGGAGGAAAACGACATGTTTTCCCCGCCTGTTTTTTATGACGTCTTCTTCAATTTTTTCTTCTGGGACTGAATCGGCTTTTCACTGATCGTGATATTGACAGTCGCCGTCACAGACTGATCTCCGTCGCTCGCTGTGACAACCACCCCGTGGCTGCCTTTGCCTAGCTTTAAGATGAGCGTTCCTTCCAAGAGGTCGATAACGCCCTGTGACGAGGAAAAGAGAAGCCGGTCGCCGTCCGGATCCGTGAAATGCTCATTCAGATTAATGACGATCGTCTCTCCCGCCGTGCCACTTAGATCTGCAAACGGTTTAACAAGTTCCGGTGCATGATTCACGGCCGGGTTGCTGATCCGCTGGCCTTTCGAGTTGTAGAACGCTATATTTGCAGAATCGGCTCCTTTCCTGGTGTCGATTCGCTGGATATTCTCAGCGCCCCGAAGTTCAAGCGGATGATTCCCTTCCACTATGACATGGCCCATTTCAGTGCCTTTCATATCGACAATCAAGCCTGACTTCTTCGGCTGGAGAATGACCCTCGTCTTCTTGAATCCGTCTCCTGTCAGTTCCGCATAATCGCCTTTCAGATAGATTGCGTCCTTCAAGGAAGAAGAAGCATCCATTGTAACAGCGACACTCGGTTCCGCAATTACGAGCTGTCTCTTATGGAAGTTCACCAAGGTGTAGAATTTGCCGATCGGAACCGGTTCCCACTCTGCCGCCCCATCGAAATCAATCTGCACCATGACCGGATCATGGTCGCTCGCGCGTCCCGCCATGTCTGTGAAATCTGCGTTGATATGCAGGATATCGATGATTGTGCGGCTTACGAGATTGTTTGATACGAGAATATGATCCAGCACTTGGGAGTTCCCTTGATAGACGTAGGAATACCGGTCTGCTTCTTCGGTTTTGCGGATCATATCCGTCATCAGATCCCCCTCATGGATCTTGATGGCGTCCGAGAACTGGAAATCATTGAAATCGCCGAGCGACACGACATTCGCCTCTGGATTGTCTTGCTTGATCTCCTGGATGAAGTCATAGACGATGCGGGCGATTTCCCGTCGCTGCACTTCACTTCCGCGGAGCGGCGGCTGGATTGCACCGAATGCTGGCGTATCGCCATTTTTCGAGTTCCAGTGGTTCGCAATGACGACGACTTTCTCGCCCTCAAATTCAAACTGGGCCGCAAGCGGCTTCCGGCTGTTCTTGAATGCATCGTTATTCGGGTCAATACGGCCTGGATTGAGTGTCAAGTTTCCGTCCTTGTACCCGGCAGCTGTCGTTGCGTCCCCATGAGGCATGCCTTCGGAAAGCGACACGCGCTCCGGATTGTACAGGAAGCCGACGCGGATATTGGCGTTCGGCTGCCCGCCATCTGCGTTATTCACCGGATCGATGTTCACATACTTATATCGAGGACCGCCCGCTTCCACTATCGCCTGGATCAAGCGTTCATAACTTTCGTTCGCCTGCGGTCCGCCTGCATCCGGCCCATTATTGTCCTGGACTTCCGTCACGCCGACGATATCAGGGCTTTGCATATCGGATGCAAATGCACGCGCCAGTTTCCGCGCCTTGTCGTCGCTTGTCGTCTTCCGGTTATTCGAGAAGTTCTCCAAGTTATACGAAGCGATCGTCAGTTTATCGTCAGCCTTCACGATCGTCGTTTTCTCAGGCTTTGCTTCCCCTTTCCGGTGCGCCGCCTTCATATCGTCAAGAGATGTGTAAATCTTATAGTTTTGGAATGAATAGCCGACAACCCCTGTGATCGGCCCTTCAAACTTGTCCCCAGTCGCCACTTCGAAATTACGCGCCGCGCCGTTCGGCTCAAGGCGGAATTGAACGCGGTTCGCATTTTCATCATCTTCCTTCAGAAGGATGCCGCCCATGATCGTCTCCGTCGGTTCCCCTTCAAAGATGGTGACAAGATCGCCATGCGTTTGCGGACCGGTCGCTTTCACATCCCCTACTTGAACAAGCATCGCTTCCCGGCTTTCCCAGAAGTCCGCCGCGTACTTTCCAGGGTCGAACTCTGCAAAGTTCGGGCTTGCGATATGCTCTTTCGGCAGATTGGATTCATCGATGACAAACGGAGTTGGCAGCGGGACATCCCGCTTCAGCACGTTCACCTTGCCGCCCCTGTCGTCGCGCACGTTGATCTGCGTCGTCTTCAAGTCTGTCGTTTGCCTGTCTGCATAGCCGTCAATGGCGTATTCGCTCACTTCGCCCGTGACAGAGACCAGATCGCCGACCGCCAGATTCCATGTATCTTTGCCGCTATACAGGACGACCGCTTCCGATGTCTTCAGATTGCCGTCCCGCTCATCGTCAGGCGCCTGGATATGGTAATAGGACGAGCCGTTCAGCACATATTTGTAAGTCACAATCCCTTCGATTCCTTCAACGACCTGCCCATCGAACGGGGACACATGCCCTTCCCCTTGGATGTCATGGATCCGCAGGCGCTCGGTGATCGTGTACGTGAACGTTTGAACGTCGCCATACTCGCCGCCGGCCGTTCGTACGACCGCTTTCAGCTCAGTTGTTTCACTGATTGTTATCGGATCCGCATACGTGGAACCGCTTTCAATCGGATCAAGGCCATCCAGCGTATATAGGATATCTGCATCCGGCGTCGATGTTGTCAGTGAGACAGTAACATCTCCGACGTACGTTCCGCTGCCAGGCGTTGCCATGACAGGCTGGATCGCTTTGCTGTCGAGGATGATGTCTTGAGCAGATCGCGGAATGACTTGATAGTCGTTATCAAACTGCTGGACGATGCCTGTAATTGAATCATAGGTGGTCCCGGCAGCGAGACCGAGAGCCCCTGTCTCGTCGCGGACGATGAATTCATCGCCGTCTGTCGCCAGGTAGTTCGCCCATCCGCTGCCCGCCTGTTCGTCCGTCAAGATGACGTTATGGACAGTGACGAGCTGGGATTCATGTGTTTCATCCACCTGCGCACCCTTGACCACTTTCGGCTCAGGGCTGCCGGCGCCTTCCTTCTTTTCGACAAGTGCCGCGTTGTCCAGCTGAAGCAGGCCGCGGTAGTCTGCAAGCACCCCTGTCAATGTCACCTCATCCCCTACCGAGGCACCAAGCGAAGGTGGACGCACTGCGATTCCACCTGTCTCGTCCTGGACAGATATCGTGTTTTTCAAATTGGCAGCGACAAGCCCCTTGATGGTGACCGTTTTGCCAAGCGCCATAGCACGCGCATCCGCAATCGAGATGACTTCTCCAGGCTCGCCCGGATCCGGCGTTCCCGGTTCATCATCGCCTGCAAAGCTGAAAGATGTCGTGCTTTTCAGGCCGGGCTTCGTAAAGTACGCCTCCAGATTGCCCGACACATCAATTTTCTGGTCCAGCAGTTCAGGGTTCGATTTCAATCCCCAGTCTGACCGGAAGCTGGATGAAATCTGAACGAACAGCATCTTCGAGATGTCCGTCTCTCCCGGCTTGTCCGCAAGAGCGAGGTTCAGGTCGTCTTTGAAACCGCTCCGCACCACATTCGAACTGCTGACGATATACCCGGCGACAAACCCGCGCACAGTCGCTTTACCGCTGTTGTCTGCAATCGCTTCGGCGACCGATATCGTCTTCGTCGCTGCCGGGTTTTCCTTGACGGCTGCAACGCCTGCATGAGGCAGCACAAAACTGAGCAACATCATGAAAATGACAGCTACATGAAACTTCTTGCCTGTCTTCACTCCATCCTCTCCATTCCGCTTGTAATTGGTATTCATCCTACTACCAAATCGTATCAAAGCGCTCCAATCCTTTCCATGCGACTTTCTGTAAATATTCAATAGTCTGGACTCGGTCAATGGATATATTTTCATTTTCCCCATCCACATCATATGGCATATGGCGAGTGAGAGGAAAGGTAGATAGATGCAAAATTACTAGCAAGCAAAAAGCCATTCCCCGAGCATAATCGGAGGAATGGCTTTCTATATTATTAATCAACTACGACTAGCGCTTGGTGTACACCGGCACCGTCGCATATCTCTTGTACTTCATCACCGTCGAGTGTCTCTTGACGGAAGAGCTCTTCTACAAGATGTTCGAACTGCGGTGCGTGATCTGCAATGAGTTGCTCTGTCTTTGCAATTGCATCCGAGAAGATCCGCTGCATATTCGCTTCCTTTTCGCTCTTATTGAAAATGAGCGTGAAGCTGTCTTGATACAAGCCTGTATCCACCATCCGCTCGATGATGTCTTTCGCCTGCTGGACGTCTCCGCTTACCCCGATGCTGTGCTCACCAAGGTAGAGCCGTTCTGCGACGCCGCCTGCGAGGATCATGCTCACCTGATCCATGAGCTCGCTTGCTGTCTGCAAATGAAGCTCTTTCTGTATCGGCGCGACGTATCCGAGTGCCTGGCCGCGCGGGATGATTGTCGCTTTCCGGACAGAGCCCGGCTTGGTGAGCGCCGCGACGAGCGCGTGGCCCGATTCATGGATCGCGACGCGGCGCTTCGTATCCATATCGTTGAGCGCGCGGGATGTGCTGCCGAGGATCGTGCGGTCAATTGCGAAGTCGAGATCGCTCTTGCCGATCTGCTCGCGGCCGTCACGGATCGCCCGTTTGCTCGCTGTTTCAAACAGTGAACTTAATTCCGCACCAGAAAAACCGGATGTGCTTTCCGCAAGGACGTCGAGCGACGCAAACACTTCGTCCGCGAGCATGCGGCCTTTCGTATGGATGTCGATGATCTCCCGGCGGCCTTTCGTATCCGGAAGCGGCACATTGAATGTGTAGTCGATCCGGCCGGGGCGAAGGAATGCTTCGTCCAGCATGTCTTTCCGGTTTGTCGCCGCGATGAAGAGGATATCCTCGTTGTCTTTCCCGCCGTCCAGCTGTACGAGGAGTTCAGTCAATGTCTTTTCCGACTCTTCCCCGCCATGCTCTTTCCGCTTTCCTGCTAGCGCATCGACCTCATCGATGAAAATGACGGCCGGCTTCTGCTTCCGCGCATTTTCGAACAAGGTGCGGATCCGGGAAGCCCCGACGCCGACATACAGCTCTGTGAATGCGGAGCCGCTCGAAGAGAAGAACGTCGCACCGATCTCTTTTGCAATCGCTTGAGCGAGCAATGTTTTCCCCGTTCCCGGAGGTCCGTACAGCAGGACGCCTTTCGGTGCTTTTACGCCGATTTCGGCTGCGCGTTTCGGATCTTTCAGGATGGACAGTGTCTGATCGATTTCATCTTTCATCTCTTCAGGCAGCCCGCCGATATCGCTGAGCGTGATGTCAGGAAGCGGCGTCGATTTGGACGCGCTATGTTTCATGGATGACGCTCCGAAACCGAGTTTGCCTTTCTTGTGAAGGATGAAGAACGTGAGGAATGCCAAAATGATGAGCCCTGCGACGAGCAGGCCTCCATACTGGCCGCCATCCGCATATTTATAGGAAAGGTTATATTTTTCAACCAGTTGTTCGACCAATTGGCTTTGCGGTCTTACATGTGTAACGTAGAGTGTATCCCCCGTGTCCAAGAAGACGGTTCCGTCCGCTTTTTCCTTAAGGGAGAGTGGCTTGCCGTTTTGCGACTGGATGGTTTTCTCCAGCTCTGAAAACGAAATGTCGCTCGCCTTATTAGGTCCTGTCATAGACCACCCAACACTTGCTGCAATTCCAGTGACTAAGAGGACCAGGACGACAATCGCTGACGCAATTTTTGTTTTTGGCTTCAAGCCATCCCCAACTCCTTTTAAAGAATAAATTTATTATATAGGATATGAGAATGAATGCCTAGTTGCAGACGCTAAAAACTTATGACATTTTCATTACGCTAGGTCGCTGTCCTTATTTGTAAATTAAAGCTCTTAGAATACAAGCCGACATCTTGATTTAATCCAATTAAAATCATCTTTTAACTTAATTTTTCCACCTATGTATAATCAATATCTAAAGTGATTTTTCCTGCTTTCCTCTATGTTACAAACCGCAATTCGGAATGTAATCATTTTGTAATGTTTATGCAGTCTCGCTGTAAAACGGAGAGAGTAGTATTGGTCTCGTAAACAGCTCACCAAACAAAAATATAGAAATCCATATGAGCAATGGTGGTTAGGGGAAAGACATGAAGAAAGTTGCTTTATCGTTACTACTGGCAGGATCCCTCGCGTTCGGTACCGTATCACATAACGCCGAGGCGAGCGCAAAATCGCAAATCACAGAAACCGTACATACAGGCACATATAAAACAGCATATAACGTCAACATCCGGACAGGAGCGAGCACGAAGTACAAGATCGTCACCCTTGCTAAAAAGGGCACGACTGTAAAAGTGACACGCCAGGCGAAAGTCGGCAAGGAAACATGGTACAAAGTCAGCGTCAACGGCAAAACAGGATGGGCGCTCAGCACATTGCTGACAAAGAGCCATGTATCGAGTTCAAGCAAGAACGTCGCATATGCAGATTCCGTTGTCGACAAGGCGATGTCCCTTCGCGGAATTCCGTATCGTTTCGGCGGCACAACGACTAACGGCTTCGACTGCAGCGGATTTGTCCAGTATGCATTCAAGAAATCCGGAAAGACCGTTCCCCGCGATACGTTAGGCCAATACGCGAAATCTACAAAAGTGTCCAATCCGAAGCCGGGAGATCTTGTATTCTTCAAGAATACATACCGCAAAGGCATCTCCCATGTCGGCATTTATATCGGAAACAACAAATTCGTCCATGCGGGCGGGAAAAAATCACAAGTCGTCAGCCTTAGCAACAGCTATTGGAAATCAAAATTCGACAGCTTCAAGCGCTTATAAGAAAATCCGCCGTGCCCATAGTGGCCCGGCGGATTTTCATTGTCATATGACGCGCAGCCCCGCGGTTGCCAGTGGATGACTGCGCTCCCACTGCTGCAGGAAATACTTCGTCCTGAGACGCCCGATCTGGATCAATTCCTCTTTCTTTTCATCCTCCAGATTAAACTGCGTCGCACTGTACTGGTCGACAGGGATAAAAATGATATCCTTTTCATGTTTCCTGGAAATGTATCTGTCATCATGGGCGTTCTTCATCGTGGAGAAAAGGGCCTCGAATAGATGCAAGGCGTTCTCGATCCGTTTGCCGCTCATCTCATCTTTCCGCCCCGTCAATTTCATGCCGATGACAGGCCGTTCCCTCCTTCCTTCTTTGCCGTCGAATAGCCACATCGGAAAATTGCTCAGCACGCCGCCGTCCACGATGATCGTCTCTCCCGACGGAACCCTGAGTCTCACAGGTTCGAAAAAGAACGGGATTCCGCAACTCATGCGGAGCGCTTTTGCGATCGAGAAGGCAGATGGCTCAATGCCATAATTCACAAGATCATCCGGCAGCACAATCATCTTGCCATTCGTCAAATCGGACGCGACCAGCTTGAGTGACCCTGGCGGCAAGTCGGAAAATGTATATAACCCCTTGAGCGACAGCTTTTCAAACAGCCATTCCTCAAGCGCATCCCCTTTGTAGAGCCCCATCCGCCTGTACAGGGAGATCCATTTCATAAACGGAACGGGAATCACAGACTTGCGGCGGTCGAGCAAGGAGGAAAGATCCTCGTCTTGCAGCATCTGCTCCATCTCTTTCCCCGTATACCCTGCCGCGATGAAAGCGGCGACGAGCGCTCCCGCACTCGTGCCCGCCACCCGCTGAAACCGGTAGCCCTTCTCTTCCATAACCTGATACGCTCCGACAAGCGCAAATCCTTTCAGCCCGCCTCCCGCAAACACCCCGTCGATCAGCACTCTATCCCTCCTCGGTGTTGTTCTATCATAATCCGCACACCGGAAAAGTAGAACGCGCGCCGGCTTTCCCTTCCCGTTACAATCACGTTACAGTTTCCCAGTTTCAGGTGGATTGACGTTTCTTCTATCGTAATCCGGGTATTCAATCACTAGAACACAAAGGAGGAATCAACATGGATGACAAGCGTTTTGTAGGAGTGTACTATAGCGAATCAGAATTGATCTCCAAAGTGGATGAATTGAAGGGTCAAGGAGTTGCGGACGACAATATTTACGTAGTGGCGAAAAATGATACGGACCTGTCGATGCTGCGCAGCCGGACATCGGCCGAGGTCCAGACGACAGAACATGAATCCTGGCTTGACCGGTTCATGGACTTCATCACGGGCAAGGATCATGTGCACGGCATGCTGCACCACCTAGGCCTTGACGATGACGAAGCGGACAGGTACTACCGCGATATCGAGAACGGCGGAATGCTTCTGTATGTGGATGAAGGAGAAGCTTCCACTTATTATACGGATAATGAAAGGGACTTCACCGGCGACGCTGCGGCGTTCGACACCGGCATGCCGTCAAGCACGGAGCTTGGAATGGGTTCAGGCACAGCAGCCGATCCGAATCTCGGCGCGAACATGGTCGGTGTCAATGATGAAGCCACAAATGACGCAGGCGTCGGCAATCAATACCGGGACAGCCTGAACAATGAGGAGACCTATGGCCGTGTCGGCGGTGAGGCGGTTCTTGACCGCACCGATTATGAGACGCCGCCAAGCAACCAATACGGCAGGAACGGCAATGAGGAAGAGCGGATGCGGCTCCATGAAGAGCGGCTGAATGTCGACAAGGAGAAGCGTGAAGCCGGAGAAGTATCCCTCGAGAAAGATGTTGTCGAGGAACAACAGTCATTCGATGTTCCGGTCATGCGTGAGGAAGTCTATGTCGAGCGTCGCCCTGTGAACGAAGAAGCTTCCGGCATGGAGGCGAAGTTTACGGAGGAAGATGATACGATCCGGATCCCTGTCACCGAGGAGCGTCTGGAAGTGACGAAGAAACCGGTAGTATCGGAGGAGATTGTCGTCGGAAAGCGCCAGGTCGAGGATACCGAGACGGTCAATGAGACGGTGAGACGCGAAGAAGCGCATATTGACAAAGACGGCAATGTCGATGTCACGGGCGACTTCAAAAACCAGTCTTCGGACGGTTTCTATGATTCGCAAAAAGACGATTGGAACAGCCCTCGCAATTCCTTGGATTCTACTACTCAATCATGGAATAATGGCCAAGCTGGCAGCACGCGGAATTCCTTGGATTCCTCAGAGACTGCATGGAATACTGATAGGAACTTCTTCGGGTCGTCTGATACCTCGTGGAGCAGCACAAACAACCCGACGAACGAGGCGAGCAGCTTCCGACAACCCGAAATGGGCGCAACCGTGAACGACCCGATCAATACGACTCCTGACAAACCTCTCGGCCAGGCGCCGGAGGACATGTCGGATGCATTGACGGATTCCACGCTGGAGACGCGCAATAACCTGACAGACGCCACAGGCCTGAATACGAAGCCGATGGACGACGATGAACTGAATCGATAAGTTCGTCTTGGCCAGTCTTTCCCCCATCAGGGAAAGGCTGGCTTTTTATTGTGCTGGCATTCTATGATTCGACAAAAACTTCACTAAACTGTCACAATCGTCTTGACTTCAGAGCCTTCCCACTTTACGATATAGTGAAACTATTTACTACTGTAAAGTAAGAAAGGAAGATTCTGTGAAAGACTATAAAACATTCACAATGGATTATCTCAACAGGCATTCAGATTATTTCAAGGAAGTGAGCGAATTCATCTTCCGGCATCCGGAAACACGCTTCGAAGAATATGAGTCTTCGCAGTATTTGGCAGAACAGTGCGAGGCGCAAGGGTTTGCGGTCGAACGGGGTGTCGCCGGCATTGAAACCGCCTTCACCGCGACATATGGTGCAGGAGAGCCGGTCATTGCTTTTCTTGGCGAATTCGACGCGCTGTCCGGCTTGAGTCAGGAACCGTGCCTCGCTTCCCCGAAACCGATGGAAGGGACGGCGACCGGCCATGGATGCGGCCATAACCTGCTCGGCACCGGCGCATTCGCTGCCGCTTGTGCTGCTAAAGCGTTCCTGGAAGAAACCGGACAATCCGGCACTGTGAAATTCTTCGGCTGTCCCGGAGAAGAAGGCGGTTCCGGCAAGACATTCATGGTGCGCGAGAATGCATTTGACGGAGTGGACGCTGCGCTGACTTGGCACCCCTCCCCCGTGAACAGCATCATGAGCCTCAGTTCCCTCGCGAACTATCAGGTGTTCTTCCGCTTTAAAGGGATCACCTCCCACGCCGCCAACTCGCCGCATCTCGGGCGAAGCGCACTCGACGCGGTCGAATTGATGAACGTCGGCGTGCAGTATCTGCGGGAGCATGTCATTCCGGAAGCGCGGATCCATTACGCCATCACGAACACAGGCGGCATTTCGCCGAATGTCGTCCAGGCGGATGCCGAAGTGCTGTACCTTGTGCGCGCTCCGAAAGTGGACCAGGTCGATGCGATCTATAAACGTGTCTGCAAAATCGCAGAAGGCGCAGCCCTTATGACGGAGACGGAACTGACCATCGAGTTTGATAAGGCATGCTCCAATTACATACCGAACCGGACGCTTGAAAAGCTGCTTTACGAGAGCCTGACGGAGATCGGGATCGAGCCGCCGACGGAGGAAGAGAAAGCGTTCGCCAAAGCCATCTTTGAATCGATGACGGAAGGCGAGCAGAAAGATTACCTCGGCGTCATGCAGGGGTTCGGCTACACTGGCGACGGCAGTGAATTCGAAGGCAAATACCTCTCCGATCTCATCTCGCCGTATGTTGCGTCTGAAGAAGTGCTGTCCGCTTCCACCGACGTATCCGATGTCAGCTGGACGATTCCGACCGCGCAGCTGTCGACATCGACATCCGCTCTCGGGACGCCGCTTCATACGTGGCAGATGACGAGCCAGGGCCTTTCATCCAACGCCCATAAAGGGATGCTGCGTGCAGCAGGTTCCATGGCGCTGACAGGCATGAAGCTGTTCTTGCGGCCTGATGAAATGAATAGGGTGACAGAAGAGTTCAAGCAGTTCTCGGAGGCGCATCCCTATACATGTCCGATCCCGGATGGCGTTGTCCCGACACCTTTACAAAAAAACAAATAGGAAATGGGGAGTAGTTTATGGAGAATACGAGAAAATCCGGCTTCTTCAACAGAGTCCTGAACGGCATCGAGCGGCTGGGGAACAAATTGCCGGACCCGTTCATGCTGTTCGCGGCACTCGCAGTGATTGTCATTATTGCGTCTTGGATCTTCACCCAGTTCGGTGCGTCTGTCGTCCATCCGGGCACAGGTGAAGATACACCGATCAAGAATCTCGCGTCTGGTGAAGGCATCCGCTATATCCTGACATCCATGATCACGAACTTCACCGGTTTTGCGCCTCTTGGCATCGTGCTCGCCATGATGCTCGGGATCGGACTGACTGAAAAAGTCGGCATGCTCGATTATGCCATCAAGAAGACAATCATGAAATCACCTCCTTGGCTGCTCACGTATTCAGTGGCGTTTGTCGGCATCATGGGGAATATCGCCTCTGACGCCGCCATGCTCTTGATTCCGCCGCTTGCTGCCATGATCTTCTATAAGGTCGGACGGCATCCGCTTGCGGGTCTTGCAGTCGGATACGCGTCTGCCGGCGCAGGGTTCACAGCGAACCTGTTCATCGTCGGGACCGATACGCTGCTCGCCGGCATCTCGACGGAAGCCGCTAAGATTGTTGACGACACGATCATCGTCAACCCGACGGACAACTGGTATTTCAATATTGTTTCGGTATTCATCCTGACGCTTCTTGCAGGTTTCATCACAACCCGTTTCATCGAGCCGCGCCTTGGCAAATACAAAGGCGACGCGGTGGAAGTGGATCTGGAAGATGATGATCCGAATGCGAACAAAGGATTCCGCAATGCCGTAATTGCAGGTCTCTTGTATATCGCTTTGCTTGTAGTCGCAATCGCTTGGCCGGACAGCCCGCTGCGCGGCGACGACGGCAAGCTGGTCCCGTCGCCATTCATCTCGGGCATTGTGCCGATCATCCTCTTCCTGTTCCTTACTGTCGGCATCACATACGGCATCACGGTCAAGAAGATCCGCAGCGGCAAGGATGTCGCAGGCTACATGGCGGATGCGATGAAAGACATGTCAGGTTATATCGTTCTCATCTTTGCGATTTCCCAGTTCATCGCCTACTTCAACTGGTCCAATATCGGTACATGGATTGCGGTCAACGGTGCTGAATTCCTGAAAGACATCAATTTCACAGGCATCGGCCTGATCATCGGCTATATCATTTTCACTGCCATGATGAATTTCCTGATCACCTCGGGATCTGCAAAATGGGCGCTGGAAGCACCGATCTTCGTCCCGCTGTTCATGCAGCTCGGCTATCACCCGGCATTCACGCAAGTCGCCTACCGGGTCGCGGATTCATCGACAAACATCGTGACGCCGCTCCTCCCCTACATGGTCGTCGTCCTGACGTTCATGCAGAAGTACGATAAGAAAGCCGGGATCGGGACGCTGATCTCCCTCATGATCCCGTACTCGGTCTGCTTCCTGATCATGTGGATTTTGCTGATACTCGTGTTCTTCTACGCGGGCATCCCGTTCGGCCCTGGCATTACGCCATTCCTGAAATAATGAGAGGTGATGTAAAATGAATGAAGAATTGAAAGAAAGACTGATCGGATGGCGGCGGGATTTCCACCGCCATCCGGAACAAGGATTCCTTGAAGTCCGGACCGCTTCGCTTGTCGCGGCTGAACTGACAAGGCTCGGCTTTTCATTGAGAACCGGGCGGGACGTCATGGTGCCGGAAGAAATGATGGGCCGGCCAGATGCGGCGACAGTTGCACGGCAAGTGGAATGGGCCAGAGAAAACGGGGCAAACCTCGGTTTCATCAGCCATTTTGAGGACGGGTATACGGCCATCACCGCAGAATGGGATACCGGCAAGCCGGGTCCTGTGACGGTATTCCGCGTCGATATGGACGCTTTGCCGATCCATGAAAATGAAGACGGGACCCACATTCCCGCAGCACAAGGCTTCGTTTCTTCCGTCCCCGGCTCCATGCACGCGTGCGGACATGACGCCCACACTTCGATCGGGCTCGGGCTTGCAAGCCAGGTCGCCGAATCAGCGGACTCCTTGTGCGGAAAGATCCGAATTATTTTCCAGCCGGCAGAAGAAGGGACGCGCGGCGCGAAATCGATGGCAGCGGCGGGCGTCGTAGATGATGCGGACTATTTCATCGCCAGCCACGTCGGCACCGGCGTCCCCCACCGGCAGTTTGTCGGGGCGGCGAACGGCTTCCTTGCGACAACGAAATTGGACGTGACGTTCCGCGGCACCGCCTCGCACGCCGGTGCGAAACCGGAAGAAGGCAGCAACGCACTGCTTGCTGCGGCGAACGCCGCCGTCAATCTGCATGCGATTTCGCGGCATTCCGGCGGCACGTCACGCGTGAATGTCGGCGAACTCCACGCAGGCAGCGGCCGCAACATCATCGCAGACCGGGCATCGATGAAAATTGAGACCCGCGGCGAAACGAGCGACATCAACAGCTATGTCCGCTCGCAGGCGGAAGCTGTATTGCAAGGAGCGGCCCTCATGTACGGCGTCGAATGTAAAATCGAAATCGTCGGCGAAGGCGTCAGCAGCAGCGGAACACCCGAACTTGCAGCCGCCCTCGCTGAACTCGCAGCCGCTTCCCCGTATATCGACCACGCGGAGCCGGAAGACAACAGCTCTGCCGGATCTGAAGACGCGACCTACTTCATGGAGCGCACGAAAGAACGCGGCGGCCAGGCGACCTACTGCATCTTCGGAACGGACCTCGCCGCAGGCCACCATAACGAGAAATTCGACATCAACGAAGAAACGATGTTCGCAGCCGTAGACGTACTGACGCGTGCGGCGCTGTCTCTTAATGCATGCTGAGCGAAATCCCTTGGGCTTAAGCGCCCGGGGGATTTTTTCAATGCCGTCTGGATTATGGCGTCCGCGGAAGATTTGGCAGCGTCATATCGTCTCGCCTATTGCGCGGATCATGCTTCTGACAGGGGTTTCGGCATATCCCCGGTTCCATTTGCCATGTAGCGGCAAGCGCGTGGCCTCCCGATTGCTTCGTTTACTCCAGAGATTGCTTTGTTCCGGGCCATGATTGCTTCTACTGCAGCCATCATTGCTTTCTAACGGCCCGTGTTGCTTCATTTACAGCTGTGATTGCTCCGTTTTTATCTTCGATTGCTTCATTCCAGTTATTCATCTGAATCCTGCAGATCCACCTGTCACGCACTTTTCACAAACACTTCGTCATCCAGGCCTATGAAAAAAAACATTTTTTTCCGCCTCTTCAGCCCGCCATGCCAGGTTCCGATAATATGTATGGAGGCGAACTTGATGAGACGGATAACAGCATACGTGATAACACTATTGTTCATTTTCACCATTTCTACATGTACAGCAATTAAGGCGGACGCTGCGGGCCTGGCAGCTCCCCGTTCGACAGAAATGATCAAAGCGGCTCTGCTCGAAGGGAATGAAAACGGGCGGTTCGATCCGGCTGAGATTTCTTACACGGAAGTCGGCGCCCTTGTGCAGCGGATCGCCAACCAAACTCCGGCGATCCAGTATTATGATGGCGGCACGATCAGTTCGAATGGCGCCATCCACTTCCGCTATTCGATCCCAACGGACCAAGTGAAAGCGAACCAGGCGGCCCTTCAGAAGAAGGCGGATCAGGTGCTCGCTTCCATTATCAAACCTGGCCAAACAGAGCTTGAAAAGGTGAAGGCGATCCATGATTACCTGGCGCTGCATACGGAATATGACACGGTCAATTTCGAAAATAAAACGTTACCGGCAGAATCCTATTCGGCGCACGGCGCACTGGTGACCGGCATCGCGGTGTGCGACGGCTATACGAAAGCGGCCCAGCTCCTCCTCGACCGGCTCGGCATCGAAAACGAGTACGTGTCCGGTACGGCGGGCGGACAGCCGCACTCCTGGAACCTTGTGAAAATCGGCGGGCAGCCGTATTTCATGGATATCACATGGGATGACCCGATCCCTGACCGAAAAGGCTATGTGCGGTATCAGTATTTCCTGACGACGTCCGCTGAACTTCGGAAGGATCATGCATGGAATGAAAGCGGCTGGCCTTCCGCGACTAGCAGTAAATTCGCGTTTTACCGCGATTTCGACCGCACTGTGGAGATCGGCGGCATGTACTATTACAGCAGCCGCTCCGACTCCAGCCGGCTTTATAAAATCAATAAGGATGGTACAGGAAAACAGCGCATCTCTTCTGCACGCGCACCTTATTTTGTGATTGACAGCGACTGGATTTATTTCAGCAACTATTCGAACAGCGGTTATCTTTCGAAGATGCACCTCGATGGCAGCGGTCTTAGCCAGCTGAACAAGATCCATTCCACTGATCTCGCGATATCGGGACGGACACTGACTTTCATCGACCATGCAACAGGCCGCGCATCATCCATGGCCCTTCCGAAAACAGTGCAAGGCGTAAAGGCGGCGGCAGATAAAATATGGACCGTCACATTCAACACGGCAGTCGACTTTGGGACGGTGAATGCAAAGACGGTCCGCATGACGGATGAATCGGGAAATCGGATTCCAGTCACGTACCGGATGCATCCGTCCGATCCTGCCAAGCTCCTCGTCCTGCCGCCAGCCGGCAATTATGGCAAGCATCACAATTACACGATGACGATCGAACAAGTCCGGACACCTGCCGGAAAAGTGATGAAACAGGGTACCGTCCATCTGTTCCATGTCGAGTGAGCGTGTTTTCATTGCCGATCAAACGGGTATTTGCCTTTACAACAGAATGTGAGGAGGCAACTACAAATGAAAAAGACGTTTATCGGCAGTTTCCCGACGCAGGAACGCTTGATTTCGAAGATAAAAGAACTCAATGAAAAAGGTGTCCGTGATGACGAGATGTATGTCGTCATGAAGGATGAGCTTGCGATTGCCGAACTCAGGAGCCGGACTTCCCAGGACATCCACGGCGGGCCGTCTTCGATGTTCGACCGGTTCATCGATTTCCTGTCGGGCGAGGACAATGTGAAAAGCATGCTTGCCGACGCCGGTTTCACGGACGGCGAGGCGGAAATGTACTATGACGCTGTCCAGGACGGGGCGATGTTATTGTACATTGACGGCACCATCGATAAGGAGCGGCTGCTGGATCGAGTGACGGACGACAGCCGCTACGGCGGCTATGATCCGATCACGCCGGATGAGATCCAGGCTGCCCGGCAGGAACGCATGTGAATAAACGACGAAAAGCTCTCCCGGCTTGGGAGAGCTTTTTTGATTGCGCATGGAGGAGGCAGCTGTACCTCAAGAATTCGCGATATTCGCGGACACAAACCGAACAATCAAATCGATTTCTCGGGCGCGCAGTATGCCTTTGACAAATAAAAGGGATTGGCAGGCCAGCCAATCAAAAGTTTGAGCGGTTCGCCGCTTCGCTTGCAATGTTTCAGCCCGTGCCTGGAATGTTTGCAGAGCACATTGCTTCGTTCGCGGCAGTCATTGCTTCGTTCAAGCGGCTCCATGCTTCGTTCCCCCGAGTCCTTGCTTCATCCGGGGCCGACGTTGCTCAATCTTCGGGGCGTATTGCTTCCTTTGCATGATATATTGCTTCATTGCCATCAAACCGCGGCGTCATGCATACCTCTCCCGCCACTCTGCGAGTTCGCGCTCCATGAGCAGCTGTTCAAGCGTGCTGTCCCACTCTCCTGTCATCGTGTTCCAGACGCGGACGAAGAGCCGGTCGTCTTCGGCGTGCCGGAGGATGAACTGGCGGCATAGGATCAGATGGATCTCGAGTTCTCTGGCGCCGCGGACCCCGTGGATCTCCTGCTGCACATTCCCGTCTACCCAGGCGGCGTCTGTCGATTCAAGTTCGGTCATGACCGCGGATTCGGGAATCAGATCCACATCAAAGCCGGCCGGCGCATATTTGAATGGCTCCTCTTTCGCTTCCTCCGGCTCACCATGCAGAAATCGTTCATGCACCGCGCTGTAGAGAGCCGTGCGCTCCCGTCTTTCAGGGGCTTCTGTGTAGATGCCGCTCTCCAGCTGTTCCTCTCCCGCCTTTGTGAGCGCGAACCTGCCCTCTTTTCGGACGATCAAGCCTGCGCGCTCCATGATGCCCGTCATATCTTCGACGAACAGCGGCTCGACCCGCAGCAGATCGCTCACCTTTTCCGCGGAATCAAACGGCATCTTCCGGAAGGTGATGAGGAGCATTTTCATGAGGATGTCCATTTTCGCGCGTTTCACCGTTTCAAAGGAGATTTCGATTTCATGGACTGGCAGCGTCCAGCTCTGCGAGACGAGCAATTTCACGCGGCTATCCTTCAGCAGTTCATCCCGCAGCTTTTTTTCTAATGAATCCATCTTCACCACCCCTTAGCCATTCAGAAGCAACGGCGTCTTGAATCCTCCAAGTCCCTTCACCTGATCTGCCAGCCTCGCATACATGTCACGGACCGCCTGCTTTTTCGGCCGCTTCGTGAACATATCCGCACTGCCGACGATGATGAGCAGCTCCCTTGCCCGCGACAAGGCGACGTTCAGCCTGCGGTAATCTTCCGCGAAGCCGATCGTGCCGCTCGGCTGGTCATGATTCCGGACGAAACTCAAGATGATGATATCCATCTCCATCCCTTGGAACTTGTCGACGGAGCCTGTCCGGCAATGCAGATGCTGCGGCATGATCTCCTGCTCGATCAGCCGGTCAATCCGCTTCACCTGTTCCCCGTAGAAGCTGATGACGCCGACGCTTTTCTTTTGATCATGCGGCAAACGCCCGGCGCTCTTCGCTTCCTCTGCCGCCTTGTCGAGATCGAGCAGCAGTTCACGTACCTTCCGGAGTTCGGATTCGTTGTACAGGCTCGTGCCGCCCTTCACTTGCGCTTCGAAATGTTCGCGTGAATTCGGCAAGTCCAGCCACAGGAGATGGTCGCTGCGGCCGATCAAATGCGACTCGAGCTGATGATCCCGCATTGCATCCGAATCTGAAAGTCCGCACGTCAGCCGGTACTGGCCTTCCGTATAGAACGGCGCAATCGTGCTCATGATCTTCTCGTGCATGCGGTACTGGATGGCGAGCATCGTCTTGTTCTGTTTCGGCAGCGTCCGGAAAAGCCGTTCAAACAGCGACTCTTTCAGCATGGACCGCAGCTCTTCCTTCTCGCCCGCGTCTTTGATCTCCTCGATGAACTCCTCCATCGTCTCCCGTCCGACGAGCGGCGGCAGCTGATGATGGTCCCCGACGAGGATGATCTTCTTCCCTTTCAGCATGGGGAGCAGCAGTTCAGGCGGCGTCGCCTTCGACACTTCGTCGATAATGACGACATCGAACTGGGGGTAGTCTTCCATGAACTCTTTCCGGGCGGATGCAACGCAGGTCGTGCCGATGACGTTCGCATGACGTACATACATTTTGCGGATTTCGTCGAGGTCATGTTCACCTGCCCCTTCAAGCAAGCCGCTCCACTCTGTCTGCAGTTCCTTTTCCAGCTGATGGCGAATCTGCCTGCCTTCGATTTCCTGCTTCCGCGCCGCCATGCCGGATAATTCCTGCCTGGCTTCTGCTAGAAGCTGCTCCGGGTTCTCGCTAATGATCATGTCCAGCTCGCGCAGCTGCTCCTCCTGCTTCGCTGCCCGGCCTGCATAACTGTCATGCGATTCCCGGCACTCAGCAAGCTGGGCGTCCAACTCCTTGAGCCGGTCTTCCGCTTCAGCCGCTAGACGCGTCGTAGTTGCCAGATCCTCAGCGGCTTTCGCTGCGCGGACTTCACGCTCCCGGAAAGCCGCTATCGCCTGTTCCTGCACTTCCGCTTCCCGCACTGCATCACCTTCCTCGAGCTCTGGGTCAATCAAACCTGCCAGCTGATCACGTTCTTCTTCCATCTTCCGCAGCTGCTGCTGATGGCTCGCGAGCTCCGCTTCAAGCTCCTGCTCACGGTCTGCAAGTTTCCGGAAAGCGGCGTTCACGTCGCGCGTGATGTCCTTCTTTACGCTATGGAATTTCATTTCCGCCGAGCGCGCCGCTTCCCCTTTGATGCGCGAAGCCGCCCGCTTCACTTCCTCCACTTTTCCGAGCAGGTATGCGATATTGTCGGCAATCCTCGCCAGCAGACGCTCACGTTCGGCACTCTGCGCGATTTTGATCGACTTCGCCTTCAGTTTGATGAACTTCGCGATTTGATCGACCATATCATGCATTTCGTCAGGTGTCTTATAGGCATCGCTCTCTTTCGGCGTAATGCCGTCAGCTGGTACGTTATGTTCTTCGAGCAGTTTCCGCAAGTACCCGATCGCCGTTCCGAGCCGCTCATGGATGCTTTTCCATTCCTGAAACTCATAGGAATACGATTCCGACCGGATTGCCGTTGTCATCTTGTGCAGATCATTGCAGTCGAGTTTCAGGTCCAGCGGCAGTTCGTACGAATGGGCCGCCAGCACGTCCAGAAGCGCGCGCAGATGATCGGCAAGGCCGATTTTTTCGAGCAGCGACGGAAAGAATCGCTTGGCAGCCGCCACGTCCGCTAGTTCCCGCTCCAGCTTCCCTTTGATCGCTTGCCCTGCCTGGATCGCTTCGGTCACTTGAAAGAAGGCGATACTATTTTGGAGCTCTGCAAGTTTGCGCTCCGCCTCTTCCTTCTCCGCGTGTTCAGCTGCGGACAGCGTACTTGCCGAGATATCCGCTTCAAGCTGTTCCGCTGATCCTAGGTGCCGCCTGGCTGCAGCATGTAAATCCGCCTGCTCCGCCTCGAGCCCTTTCATGCGTTCAGTGAGTTCCTTGAGCTGCCGCTGTACGCTGGACAGCTCTTCAGAAACGACTTTCCTTTCACCCCGCGCCGCTTTTTTGCGTTCGATTTTTTCCTCAAGCAGCGGGAGGCCTGCCTGTATGTCGGTTTTCCGCTTTTCCAGCGCTTCCAGCTCGTGCAGCAATGCCTCGCCTGCCGCTTCCTTTGCCGCCAGCTCTTCATTCACCGCGGTAAGCGTCTCGTCGCGCCAGTACCCCGCGACATTTTCTTCGATGAACCGCTTCCCTTCCTCCTCGATGCTTTCCGTCCGGCCGTAGCGCAGGATCCGGATGCCAGGATCGGCCAGCAGCCGGCTGAGCGCATTGTCGACGGCAAGGTTCGATTGCGACGCGACAAGGGTCCGCATCCCCGCGTGCGCGAGCTGGTGGCAGAGCTCCGAGATGACCGTCGTCTTCCCGGTTCCGGGCGGCCCTTGGATGACGTACAGATCGCTCGCCGACATGGCGCCCGTCACGGCCTCCTGCTGGAATTCATTGAGCGGATGGTGGAAATCAAGATCGATCTTCTTGTTTTTGATCTGCACGACAGGCCGTTCCTCGAATAAAACCTTTTCGAGATTCGGATTCGCCGCATAGCCGTCCTGCAGGTCCTTGAACCCTTTCCGAAGCCTCCGCACCTGGCTGAGCGCCGCGAAATTGCTGAAGACGAGTTCGTCCGCTTTCTTCTGCAGCAATGCTCCCTTGCGCGCATTCGCCTGCTGACGGCGGCTGAGTTCGACGACAACTTTGCGCTGGGACCGCTTCACATCGGCAACTTGACCGAGATCCTCCTGGCTCCCTTTCAGTTTTACGCTGAAACCCGTGAGCACATTCCAGTCCTTCGCCTCCAGCCCCCCGCAGGTGAACGTCGCGCGGGAGAAGTCGTCGCTGACCGTCATATTCGAAAAGCGGGCCGTGATGTCCTCGATATCCGCGTTCTTCTCCTCAATCCTGAGGTATCCTTCCCAGCTTTTGATCCGTTTCTCCACATAGGCAGAGCGTTCTTCCGCAACTGGCAGCTCTCGCATTTTCGTATATAGCTCAAGCGGAATCGGCCTGCCCGCTGCTCCAATCTGGAACTTCATCCGGACAGGAAGGCGCCGGTTCGTCTTGACAGGTTCCTTCCGTCCTTTCACTCGGAACGAGATGGCGAGGAACCCTTCGTTTTTATAAATGCATTCGAGCACGCCGACCCGCTCGTTCAACAGTTTCGACAGCGGTCCGTTCGTTTCATTGTCAAAGTAAAGGGAGAATGCGCTCTGCTCCTGCTTTACGGGCAATTTTTCGATATAGATGTCGTAGTAGTCCTGAATTGCGAAAAACTCCCGCTCATCAAGCGCCCAGCGTCCGATTTCCTTCTTCGCCCGCTGGGTCAGCTCGAGGCGGCAGATCGCTTTCATCTGATCCATCCTAGCGCATCCCCCTCTCTTTTAAAATGAAGTCATACGTTCTATCATACACCAAAAAGGCCTTGCATTTATAGAGGTAGGTCATATGTCGAAAAGTTGAAAACCACTCGGAAGCGGCCTGTCCGGCGAACGCCAAGCCGCTTTGCCGATGTCCATAATCCGTTTTCATCCGTGCAAACTGGGTATTTAATTGGTAACGAATGGAGGAGGTGCTTGCATTGCAAGACAAGACGATCGTCGGGTTGTTCCAGACCGCTGATAGGTTGATTGAAGAAATTAAAGGACTGACCGATAAAGGCATTGATTACCACGACATGTATATCGTGACTGACGAAGAAAGTACGGTGGATCTTATACGCAGAAGGACATCGGACGAAATCCAGTCATCCCCTTCCTCCTGGGTGGACCGCTTCATCGGCTTCCTGTCCGATGAAGATACCGCTGGCAGCATGCTTGTCGATGCGGGAGTTCCGAGGCATAGGGAACAGGAGTACAGAGACGCCATCGACAACGGGCAACTGCTGCTATATGTGGACGGTACTGTACCGAAGACTGTTTACGAAGTGAATGCAGAGCGGAAGGAAAGAGCGGAGGGGGATGGAACGGAAGCACCTTCTTTCAGGCCTGCCAGCCGAGTCGGAGGTGAAGCCCTATTTGATACCACCTCGTATGAAGGAGACGACGGAAGGAATCTGCGGACACGGGGATATCCAAAGAGTGACCGTGAGAGAATGCATATTGAGGAGTATTACGAAAAACGATTCCAAACCCGTCATCCTGATTTGAATACGGATAAAATATGGCCCGGTGTATTCCAAGAGAGCCAAACGGACAGGCAAGACGCTGTTGCGAAAGAATCCGGACCGCCCGGAACCATCCCTCTTGAACCTTCCACTCCGGAAGAACCCATTGTCATCGACTTGCGGAACATTCCGCATGATCCAGATACGAATTCAGGGCCCAAAAAGTAAGCAGCCGTCCACCGCATGATACAGGGTCAAGCAGAAATTCAATCGCCACTATCCAAAGAGCTTATTAGAAGAAAAGGCACAAACGCGCAGATTACATGGACTGCGTGTTTGTGCTTTCTGTTTTTTTGCAAGACCATTATCGCAAACATTTCACCGGGTCTCTCATAAAACACCAAAAGACACAATACATTATGTTGTATGTTCAAAGAGAGAGGTGATTGTATGAACGTTTATGCACAACCTCACCTGTATACGCAAGCTAGTTTTCGGGCGCTTACCGATGCGCTGTTGCCATCCACATCACAGTCCGCCGCCTATCTTCCGAATATGGCTGTCCATGATTATATTATTTACCAGCTGGATCATTCCATTTCCATCCAGCAACCATTCAATCATCCTGTCATCCCCCTTGCCTATCCTACAGCCAAGATGTTAGATATTGCAGCGGCACAGCTCGTGAACCGTAGTTCCACTTATCCGCAATTCTCAGGGCCCGGAGTGTTTTCCAGTATCTCACGGAGAGACCGGATCCGGACATTGTCTGCACTTTTGAATCTGGAGATCGATCTGAACGTCCTGCCAGCCCCTTTTCAAAACAACGCTGGCTTAGTCAAGAACGTGGCAGATGCATTGAACCGTTTTTCCAATCTCGGATTCTACTCAGAGTGGCCGGCTTACGGCACAACGCGTCTGCTGCCGCCGACCAAGCGGCGACTCGAGTTCTTCCCTTTGAACTGGCGGCAGATCGGTTACCCGGGCGTGTCCTTTGGATATCGGGAGTTTCGTGGATTTCTATTGCGCATGAATCGAAATGAGGGGAATTATGACGATGAATCCTGATGTAATTGTGATTGGGGCAGGCGGAGGCGGGCCGGTAATCGCGAAAGAGCTCGGTGAAATGGGAATCCGTGTCCTCGTGCTGGAAGCGGGTCCTTGGTATGGCAATAAGAAATGGCCCAATCCGAATGAAAACCGCGGGCGGGCAAAAGAAAGCTCCAGCCCCGAAGACTTGGATGGTGCGCTGTACCGCCAGCAGCTGACGAGACTCGAAGAGGACATGAATGATCCGGTGACCGGAAAGTTCCGCTGGGGATCTGCTGACCGCAGGCGAACGCCTTGGTACAGAAACGTTCCGGATCCCGCCTTGCTATGGCAAACCGCCGGAATCGGAGGATCCACACTTCATTATTACGCCAACTGTCCGCGCGCTTTCCCGCACGCCATTGAAGAATGGCCGATCAGTTATGAAGAGCTGATCCCCTATTATGAAAAGGTGGAGGCGACATTGCCGGTTGAATTCGCGCCAACGACATCGAAAGAAGCCCTTTTTTATTTCGGGGCGCAGCAGGCCGGCTTTAGCCTTAATCAGACATTAGATGTGACAACTAGCGGATATCGCCCGCAACCAAATGCGATTTTGCCGCCGAATCCGCACTTGATGGATCCGGAATATTCCTTGGAAGAATTAAGCCATATGGAAGGATGTACGTTAAGCGGTTTCTGCGGTCAGGGCTGCCCGTATGGACCGTCGCTAGATAAGATGGCAAAACGCACGACTTGTGTCAGCTATGTCCCGCTCGCAATGAAGACAGGAAATGTATCATTTCGGCCCAATACGTTCGTCACGAAAGTCCTGACTGAGCGCGGAGCGGATGGCAAGGAGTTTGCGGTAGGAGTGAAAATCCGAGATACATGGACAGGGGAACTGGAGGAACTCTACGCAAAAGTTGTCGTCATGGCAGGTGGCTGCGTCGAGACACCGCGGCTCTGGCTGAATTCTGGATTGCCCCACAATCCGTGGGTTGGCCGTGGATTGACGAATCATTATATGGATGCGGTGACCGGTACATTCGATGAACAAACGTTGATGGATATTTTAGGAAGCCCTTCCGTGAACCCATTCGTCGGACATACTTCAGGAGCGAGGCTTGATTATCCGGGCCTCGGAATGATTGAGAATATGGGGGAAAGCCCAGGTTTGACATCTCAGCTCCTCTTCGGGTTCAGCCAATCCGGATTCCATGAACTACAACCATCCGACTCGCCATTATGGGACCAGCGCGGCAGACTGACCGGCGAAGAGCTGGAGCAAGCGATGAAGGACTATAAAAGGACGCTGACACTGTTAATCGTCACTGATGATGAGGTGCAATTTCATAACCGAGTCGAACTGGACCCGGTGATCAAGGACGAACACGGACCGGTTCCGCTTGTCCACTACACACCGAGCGAAAAGTCGAAACAGAGAAGAGAGCAACTGGTGCTGATTGCGACAGAAATGCTGCGGAAAGCCGGTGCTGAAAAAGTTCATCGCGCTGACCTCCCGCCTAATCTTTTCATCCATCTGCAAAGCACGATGCGCATGGGCTTCGTCGTCGACACCTCTTGTGAAGCCTATCAAGTCGACCGGCTGTATGTTGCAGACAACAGTGCGGATTACAACAGTCTCGGCGGACCCAACCCCACGCTGACGACACAGGCTTTAGCGACTAGGACAGCAGAGCTGCTTGCCAAAAAATACTTCTAAGCGAAACGCCTCACCCGCATACAGGTGAGGCGTTTTTGCAAATTGCGGGATATCCTCCACTTTATAGCGGCCGCCTTTCATTTCACCGTCACCCGGTTCCGGCCGCCCCGCTTAGAAGCGTACAAGGCACTGTCCGCGCGGTTATACATGTCGTCAGGCGTATCCCCTTCCTTATAAAGGGTTGCTCCGACGCTGATCGTCACCGGTCTGCTGCTCCAATCGGACGTCTCGATATAGTGCCGGATCTGTTCAGAGGCGGAATACATGTCTTTCTCCGTCAACAGGATGCTGAATTCCTCCCCGCCGATCCGGGAGATGACCGCATCTGCCGGAAGAGCTGTCCGGAGCTTCTCCGCCAGCTCTTTCAGGACGTCATCGCCGACCTGGTGGCCGAATGTATCGTTCACCATCTTGAAATGGTCGATATCCAGCATGATCAATCCGAAACCCGTGTGGTGAATCGGCTCACCTGCAATGGACTCGGCCAGCTTCTCCTGGAATTTGCGCCGATTATGCAGTCCCGTCAGCGGATCCGTCGTCGCAAGTGTAAGAAGGCGGCTATTCAGTTCGACCAATTCGGCCTGTTTCTGTTCCACTTCATCCATCAGGCCCATGAGTGTCGCATACGCCTTCTCCGTTTCCTTCTGGATCTGCTCCGCGTTCCGCTTTGCAACAAGCAGTTCGTTCTCGTACTCATCGCGAATGCTCATTTCCATCAGGACACATTCATAGTGCCCATCCTGCTCTTTCGCACTGACAAGGACTGGCACTTGTCCGTCCTGCCCTTTCAGCGTCAAATACATCTCCGTCACCTTGCCGTGTATATGGATGGCGGGGATGAAATACGTCTGGAAATAAATCCGAGAGGCGACCGTCAGCAAGTCCGGAAACTGGTTCGCACCGACTCGGTCGCCGAGCCTCCCCTTCATCGTCGCATTCATCTCAATGATCGTAAGCTCCTTGTCCATGACAACATAGCCGCATGGTGCAAAATCCAGCTGCTTATCCATTCGCTTTTGTTCCTTCCTCAAGGAACGCACGGATGCATTCAATCGTTTCTGCAGGGTCGCTTATATGCGGGTTATGCCCTTTCGCTTCCATGAAGACGAGCTTGCTCCCTTTTATATGATTATGAATGTATTCGCCGGCTTCAACAGGCGCGATGGCGTCTTCCTTCGTCTGTAAGATCAAAGTCGGCGTCGTGACTTTGTCCAGTTCCTCTCTTTCATCCGACATGAATGTCACCTCAGCAAACTGGCGCAAAATGGCCGGGTTGTTATTGATCAGCCTGTACTCGAAGTTTTCCGTGAGTTCAGGGCGTTCTTCATTTTTCATGACGACCGGAGCCAAGTATTTTGCCCACTCCTTGTAATTCATTTCCATCATATCGAGCAGTTCCTTAATATCTTCCCGGTCGAATCCCCCGCGATAATCCCCATCATTCATATAATGGGCGGATGGTCCGATCATGACGAGCTTATCCATCAGATCCGGCCTATTAATAGAAGCAAGAGCGCCGATCATGCTGCTGACCGAATGTCCGACAAAATAGATATGCTCAAGTCCAAGCTCCTCGCAAATGTCGAGGATGTCTTCCGCGTAGCCTGACAATGAACCGTACCGCTTCTGCGAATACGCCGATTTGTCGCTCTGGCCAGAACCTGTATAATCGAACAGCACCACTCTGTAGTCTTCCTCAAAAGCGGGCGCCACCTTCTCCCAGACACTTTGATCACATCCGAACCCATGCGCAAAGACGATTGTCCTATCGCCTCGGCCGTGGACCGTCACGTGATTCCGCTTTGTAATTTCCATAACAATTCACCTCTTCATATACATGTATTCTATCATAGGGTTATAGAAAAATCCTCGTTCTGTAAAACGGGCATGAAGTGCTTCAGAAGGGGGAATATAATTCATGGCACAAGGGACAAAAGGGGTTGATTGTGGAAATGAAAGAATTTAAAATCACCTATTTTTTTGATGAGGAGCATTATATCCGTCGTTTCATCCATACCGATTCGGTGGAGAGTGCGGTTGCCCTCGTCCAGAGCGAACGGGAGCAGTACATCTCCTTTACAGACAGCCGGGGCATCTACCATGAGCTCGATACGCGGAATGTGCGGGTGACGCAAGTTGCGGAATATTTCCGGACGGATAAAACGAAAGCGACACACTAAAAAAGCTCTGTCCGATCGGAATCGGTACAGAGCTTTTTCATTATTGCTGCTTGCTGAGTGCTTCAAAGTCCGAGATGCTCGGATTTGTCATGTAATGGCCTCCATCCACCTGGATCGTCTGACCTGTGATGAATTTGGACTCGTCAGATGCGAGGAATACGACAGTATAGCCGATGTCCTCCGGCTGGCCGTGGTATTTGACTGCATTGTATTTCAAGAAGATGTCCTGGACAGCGGGCGGCAAGTTTTTCTCGACAGCCGGTGTCATGATCATTCCCGGAGCGACCGCGTTGCAGCGGATCTTGTCTTTGCCGTACTGCGTCGCGATGTAGCGGGTCAAATTGACGACGCCCGCTTTCGAAGCGCCGTATGCGGAGCGGATCGAATCGCCCGCAAAACCTGCCATGGATGCAGTGTTGATAATGGAACCTCCGCCTGCCTTCTGCATATGCGGGATGGCGAAACGGCTTCCAAGCAAGACGCTCTTCAGATTGACGTTCATGAGCCGGTCCCATTCATCGAGATCCATATTGACGACATCAAGGTCCTTATGGAGATTCGTCAAGCCGACGTTATTATAAAGGACAGTGATTGTTCCGTATGTGTCGACCGTAAACTGGACAGCTTCCTTTATCGATTCTTCCTGCGAAGCATCGAGGAAAATCGCGGATGCTTCACCGCCTGCGGACTTGATCCGTTCCGCCGCTTCTTTCGCACCATCGATATTAAAATCGCCGATGACTACTTTCGCTCCTTCTTTCGCCAATAACTCAGCTGCTGACAAACCGATTCCTGATGCGCCTCCGGTGACGAGCGCAACTTTACCTTCCACTCTACCCACTTTACATCTCTCCTTTTCGTAAGTGTGTACGGAACTATATCATATATTCCCGAAAAAAGTCATCTTATGTACTCGCCAATCCTGTTATTTAAAAAGAGAGAAAAAACCCGGTAATTTTGCCGGGTTCCACAAGTTCGCGGTCCATTGCCAATGAAGGAAGGAGGTGAAGCGGCAATGACCGCATTTTCTATGGCGCGCTTTCCGTGCTGGCCGCTTGTCCCAGCTGTTCGCTGAAGGCCAATCCCGTGTATGCCCGCTGCGCTCTATTCTGAAAGACCCTCTCTGCAAGAGGGCTTACTTTACCATATGAAAACGATTCGGACATGTCTGGGTGAATCGCTTCCGGTTCTTTAAATTCTCTCGTTATCATAAACCTATAAAACCTAGTTGACTAATATGAATTATAGACATAGAATAAGGATACATATTTTGAAAGGGGCGGGGTGACTTGATTGAATTTAAAAATGTTTCAAAGGTGTATGACAGCGGCGACCAACAAATCCATGCCCTGACGAATATAAATCTGACCATCGGCAAGGGAGATATTTATGGCGTGATCGGATATAGCGGGGCCGGAAAAAGCACATTGATCCGGACTGTCAATCTGCTGGAGTGCCCGACTGGCGGAGAAGTGCTCGTGGATGGACAGAACCTTTCTAAATTGTCTCCCCAGGAAGTGCGCGAGGCGAGAAAGAAAATCGGCATGATCTTCCAGCACTTCAATTTGCTCAATTCCAAAACCGTGTTTGACAATGTCGCGATGCCCCTCCGGCTCAGTAAGCATGAGAAGGCGTTTATAAATACGAGGGTCATGGAGATCCTCCGGTTCGTCGGGCTGGAAGAGAAAGCCGGCCAGTACCCGGATGAATTGTCAGGGGGCCAGAAGCAAAGGGTCGGCATCGCCCGTTCACTGGCGACAAATCCATCCATCTTGCTTTGCGACGAAGCGACATCAGCTCTGGATCCGGAAACAACGAAATCGATACTGAAACTGTTGAAGCGCGTCAATGAGGAATACCGGATCACGATTCTCATGATCACCCACCAGATGGAGGTCATCAAGGAAATCTGCGATAAAGTGGCGGTCATGGAAGATGGCAAGGTGATCGAAGCGGGCGATCTCTTTTCTGTATTCACCCATCCGAAGACAGAGACGACACGGAACTTCATCAAATCAGCAATTGACGTCGAAATCCCGCAAAGTGTGTACCGTAAATTGTCTCACCCCCGCACAACAAGCCGGATCTTCAAGATGCAAGTGGCGGGCGATCAGTCGAAGCAGCACTGCCTGTCAACCATCGCAAGGCGATTTGAGATAGATGTTTCAATTCTTTTCGGTTCCATCACCGAATTGCAGGGGATTCCGTTCGGCAACCTCATTTTCGAACTCAAAGGGGATGATGCCGGCTTGGAACAGGCGTTCCGTTTCCTGCAGGGCGAACAGGTTGATATTAAGGAGGTGACAGGCAGTGGATATGACAGCGGAGATCATGCTGACCGCGATACGCGATACGCTTTACATGGTTAGTGTCGCTCTATTTTTTGGCGGCTTATTAGGAATCCTGCTCGGCGTGCTCCTTGTTGTGACAAGGAAGGGACATATACTGGAAAATCGGTTGATCTTCTCTGTGGTAAATCCGATTGTCAATATTTTTCGGTCCATCCCTTTCATCATTTTACTCGTCGCGGTCATCCCGTTTACCCGGCTGCTGGTCGGCACGTCAATCGGAACGACTGCCGCGATTGTGCCGCTTGTCCTGCATATCGGGCCGTATTTCTCGAGGCTCGTCGAAAACTCACTGCTGGATGTGGATGCGGGGATTATCGAAGCGGCCAAAGCGATGGGTGCAACGCCATTTCAAATCATCCACCGGTTTTTGATTCCTGAAGCGCTGCCCTCTTTGATCCTCAGCGTGACGACAGCGACCATCGGCCTGATTGGCGCGACTGCTATGGCGGGGACGGTTGGCGGAGGCGGTCTCGGCGATGTTGCGATCACCTATGGCTACCAGCGCTTCAGCACGGTGACTATCGTGATCACGGTCATTATCCTAGTGATCTTTGTGCAAGCGATCCAGGGACTTGGCAATTTATTGGAACGAAAAGTCAGAAGAATATAAGTATGGGAGAGATGAGAACAGTGAAAAAGCGATTCTTTTTAATGGCCATCAGCGTAATGGTGCTGCTAATGATGGCGGCGTGCGGCAAGGGAAATACAGCCGGGCAGGATCCGGATAAGAAGACATTGACCATCGGGACTTCGCCGGGACCTTATAGCGAATTATTCCTGGATGGGATCAAACCGATTCTGGAGGAACAGGGGTATACCATCAAAACGACCGTATTTTCCGATCTCTTGTCCGCTGATGTTGCGCTTACCGAAGGATCCATTGATTTCAATGTGGATCAACACACAGCCTATGCTAATAATTTCAACAAGGAACGGGATGCCCAGTTGACGCCGATCACACCGATCCCGACTGTACCCGCAGGCATTTTCCCTGGGCGCAAAGCATCGCTTGACGCTGTCGCGAACGGGGATATTATCGGAATACCGAAGGACCCATCGAATGCGGCGCGGGCCTATTCATTGCTGCAAAAGGCCGGTTTGATCAAATTGAAAGAAGGTGTTGAACTGGTAAAGGCGACAGCGGCCGATATTGTGGAGAATCGGTACGATCTCGATATCCGTGAGATGGATTCCGCCCAGATCCCCCGTTCCTTGCAAGACATCGATTACGGCGTCATCCCTGGAAGCATCGTCTATTCTTCTAAGCTGGATCCAGCGACTAAATTAGTGTCCGAGGATGTGCTGAAAGAACTTGAGCTTGTTGTGATCGTCGATGCGCCAAATAAAGATGCACAATGGGCTAAGGATATTGTGGCCGCTTACCAATCGGATGCATTCAAAGCCTATTTGAAAGAGCATAACCAAGACGACTATTGGTTCATCCCGGATGAATTACGATAACAGAAAGAGTTTACACCTGATCTTTATCATGCAGCTGATTGGCCGGGGGCATCACTTTCCGGTAAACGATCATTTTGACTGCTTGCCACTAAAACAAAGCCGGCTGGCCCTCCGTTATAGAGGAACCAGCCGGCTTTCATTTTTTCATTCATTCTTTCAAGTCCTCGATCGAATCAATATCCATGTAAGATGGTACGACAAGGCCGATTTTGACGCCTTCCATGCTGATGCCGAGATCATCGAATTTCCCATCAAACTTCTCCGCATACGTAGCGTGTGTCACTGGCAGCCAAGCAGCGAGTGATGCGTCAGCGCTGCCATCCGCAATTGCGGTCCAGAGCGGGCCGGCTTCGACTTGTGTCAACGTCACATCATACCCCATGTCTTCCAGCACCAATTTCACGACATTGTGGCTTGCGATTTCGCTATCCCACGCGACATATGCCAAGTTGATCTCGTCACCGTCGACTTGATCGACACCATCCGTCCATTCGGAAACTTTATCCGCATTTGCATCAATCCAGTTTTGCGCTGCTGTTTCTTCATCGTCGCCGTCCTGGATGGCAACCATTACCTCACCCATGTCCTCTTCAGACCAGTTGAAGTTCGAAAGGATCTCATACGCTTCCGGCAGGTCGGCTTCAAGCCCTGTGCGCGCAATCGTATGGATCTGCTCTTCACCGCCATATACGCCTTTCGGATCGTCCAAATATTTCAGGTCGAACTTGGCGAACTTCCAGTGCGGCGTCCAGCCTGTGATAATGATCGGCTCCTCTTTGTCATACGCTTTTTTCAAAGCTGCCGTCATCGCTGCACCAGAACCGGTCGTCACCGTCCATTTATCAAGGCCATATTCCTCGATCGCTTTGTCAGTCGCCTCCATGATGCCGGCACCCGGATCGATGCCCGTGATTTTGTAGTCGACCGACTCCCCTACGGATTTGCTCCCTTTATCAGAAGAAGAGTTGCTGTTATCCGTTTTGCTTGCATCATCATTTCCGCAAGCCGCAAGTCCCATTGCTAAAAGTGCTGCTGCACCAAGTCCAAGAAATTTTTTTGTCATATTCATAATGAAGTTCCCCCTTGTTTTTTCTTTCCTGCATGTTGTGTGATCCGGTCCAGGATGATTGCGACGATGACGATCGACAGGCCGGTCTCAACGCCTACCCCCGTCTTCAATTGTGTCACCGCCCGATAGACTTTCTCCCCGAGACCCGGCGCGCCTACCATGGAAGCGATCACGACCATGGACAGCGAAAGCATGATGCTCTGATTGACCCCCGCCATGATTGTCGGCTTTGCGAGAGGCATTTGGACTTTCATCAGCCGTTGTCCTGTCGTTGACCCGAATGCTTCGGTCGCCTCGATCAGATCTTTCGGCACTTGCTCAATGCCGAGCATCGTGAGCCGGATCGTCGGCGGCATGGAGAAGATGACGGATGCGACAACACCCGGCACGACGCCGATATTGAAGAAGAAAATCGCCGGCAATAGATAGACGAACGCTGGCATGGTCTGCATCAGATCCAATATCGGACTGATTACTTTTTTGACAGCAGGCTGCTGTGACCCAAGAATGCCGAGCGGGATGCCGATCAATAATGAGATGACAACCGACGTGATCACGAGCGATAGCATCTGAAGCATCGGATACCAATAGCCGAGATAGTCGATGAAGAGCAATCCGACTAAGGTGAAGATTGCAATGCGCCGAGTTGACAGCAGCCACGCAAGCAATGCGAAAAGAACGGCGAGCACAATGGACGGCACCCAATCCATCACATCGACGGCTCCTTCCACAATCGCTTTCAAGATGCCGGAAATTCCTTCGAACAGCGTGCCAAAATGGACGACCAGCCAGTCGATGCCGGTATCGATCCATTCAGCGAATGGCAGGCGGGGCAATAGATCATTCATGGCTCGCCACCTCCTCCAATACCGGCTTCGATGCTTCAGGCTCAGCGCCATTGTTAATGAACTGGCCATCTCCAGCAAGCGCACCGATCAAGGCGCCCCGGATAATCATACCTTCGAGGTGGCCTTTGCCGCTCACGACCGCAACCGGAATGGTTGCCGTCGATACGGTTTCCAGCAGACCCGACAAGACGGTATCCGCAGTGGTCGTCGGTACATCTGTAATCAGGACACTTTCGATTGGTGCGCCCGATTCAGTTGCCGCTACCATGTCCTGCGCAGTAACAGCGCCCAGAAGCCTGTTCCCTTTGTCGACAACATAGATAGAGGAAATCCCGAGTTTTCGCATCAGCCGCAATGCTACGCGCGGCCCACGATCGATTTGTACGGAATCCGCCTTTTTCAATACGTGTCCTGCTGTCAGCACTTTTGCCAGATCGACATCTTCTACAAACCGTTCCACGTATTCATTCGACGGACTCATCAAAATCTCTTCCGGCGTCCCGATTTGAACAATTTCCCCATCTTTCATCAGAGCGATGCGGTCGCCGATCCGAAGTGCTTCATCCAGATCATGGGTGATAAAGATGATGGTCTTGCCCATGTCATTATGCAGTTGCAGCAATTCATCCTGCATGTCCTTTCGGATCAGCGGATCAAGCGCACTGAATGCTTCATCCATTAGAAGAATATCAGGATCATTTGCAAGCGCTCTCGCTAGCCCGACCCGTTGCTGCATGCCGCCGCTTAGCTGACTTGGATACTGATCCTCATATCCCGCCAGGCCGACAAGCTTCAGAGACTCCATCGCTTTCTCCCGTCTCTCTGCTTTGCCGGCTCCTTGGATTTCAAGGCCATATTCCGTGTTTTCCAATATGGTTCTATGCGGGAACAGGGCGAAATTCTGAAACACCATCCCGATCTTCTTGCGCCGGACATCCCGCAATTGTTCACGGTTCATCCGCACAATATCGTTGCCATCAATCTTGATGGAACCTGCCGTTGGTTCGATCAGCCGATTGAACATGCGAAGGAGCGTGGATTTTCCACTTCCTGAAAGGCCCATGATGACGAATATCTCCCCATCCAGAACCTCAAAAGACGCCCGTTTCACGCCTACGGTCGTACCTGTTATCTTCAGTATGTCAGCTTTCGACTTTCCCTCTTCTAGAAGCTGAGCGGCACGTTTGCTGTTTCTGCCGAAAATCTTAGAGATATTCTGCACTTCTATTTTTCTTCTTTCTTCCATGAATTCCATGCGTACACTCCTTACAAAACTCAATGTCTATAAGTATATGCATAACATAAAACGATTACAACCGTTTTTACGAAATTAATTTTACGTACAGTTTAAACCGTACATAAAAAATGCATTCAATTGCTTTTCTTGTTTTGTTATAATACGCTTGTTGAAATGAGTATACATTTGCTTATTTGGCTAGCTTATAGATAGTCTTTGCGATAGGTATTGTTCATAATGATTAACAATCATCATGCTACAGCAGAGGCGTTTCATGTGGAGGGAAGGAAAAAATGGCAGGCAACGAGGCACTCGAAAAAGCACGCGAGCGGATCATCGAAACCATAGCGCAAAATATACATTTATACGGTTTGACCTCGTCAGCCGGCAGACAATTCGGGACGATGTTCTTTCATGATGAGCCAATGACGCTCGATGAGATGACAGAGGAACTCGGCATGAGCAAGACGAGCATGAGCACGTCGGTTCGTGCCTTATCCGACTTGAAGTTAGTCGAGCGCGCGTGGAAACGGGGCGTCCGCAAAGATCTCTACCAAGTGAAGGATGACTGGTATCAAAGTTTCATTGACTTGTTTTCCATTAAGTGGAGGAGGGCGATTTCTCTTCATGCGTCCGCTATCAGAAAATCCATGTCCGAATTGGAAAGCATTCTGGGTCACCCGGATACAGACGATGGATTGAAGGACATCATCAATCAGGACATGGCAAAACTTGAGTATATGCGTGATTACTACGAGTGGCTGGACCGGCTTGTGGATTCATTCGAAAATCATGCAATTTTTGACCTGGTGCCCAAGAAAGAGGATGACTGAGCTGTGTCCTACTTTATACGATAAGAAAGAGCCTCCGCCAGATCCGGCAGAGGCTCTTTCATTCATTTTAATTGCACCCGCTGCAGCCTGAGCGCATTCAGCACGACCGATACCGAGCTGAACGCCATGGCGGCTCCTGCGACCCACGGAGCGAGGAGGCCGAGCGCTGCGACCGGGATGCCGATCGTGTTGTAGAAGAAAGCGAAAAACAGGTTCTGCTTGATGTTGCGCATCGTTTTTTTGCTCATGAGGATGGCGTCTGCCGCACTGTTCAAGTCGCCCCTCATGAGCGTGATGTCCGCGGCTTCGATTGCGATGTCGGTTCCCGTTCCGATCGCCATGCCGATGTCCGCTAAAGCGAGCGCCGGGGCGTCATTGATGCCGTCGCCGACCATCGCGACCTTTTTGCCCTGCTGCTGGAGAGAGCGGATCTGTTCACTTTTCTGCTCGGGCAGCACTTCGGCAATGACATGATCTATGCCGACTTGCCGGCCGATTGCTTCTGCCGCCAGGCGGTTGTCGCCTGTCAGCATGATGACGTCGAGACCGAGCGCCTTCATCCGGGCAACCGCTTCCGCGGACGTATCCTTCACCGTATCCGCGACCGCCACGATGCCCGCCAGCTGTTCATTGACAGCGATCAGCATCGCGGTCTTCCCTTCTGCTTCGAGTGCTTCCATCCGGCCTTCGATATCCAGCAGGTCCACATCGCGGCTTCGCAGTAATTTACGGGTGCCCGCGAGAATCCGTTTCCCTTCGACTACCGCTTCGATTCCGTAGCCGGGCAGGGCCGAGAAGGACTGGGGCTCTGCCAATGAAATGCCTTTCTCCTTTACACCGTCTACAATGGCGCGCGCCAGCGGATGTTCGGACCCGTTTTCTGCGGAGGCGACCCAGCGCAGGACGTCGCTTTCCGCATACCGCTTCGTAATGATTGCGTCCGTCAATGCAGGTTCGCCTTTCGTGACTGTTCCTGTCTTGTCGAGGACAATCGTATCTATACTTCCCGTGTTTTCCAGATGCTCCCCGCCTTTGAACAGGACGCCGAATTCTGCCGCACGGCCGGAGCCTGCCATAATGGAAGTCGGTGTCGCAAGACCAAGGGCGCACGGACATGCGATGACGAGGATGGAAATCGTCGGGATGAGCGCAGCCCGGAAATCGCCGGGCGTCACGAGGAAATACCAGTCCAGGAACGCAAGGACCGCAATCGCAACGACAATCGGGACGAAAATACCTGAAATGCGATCCGCGAGGCGCTGGATTTCCGCTTTCGATCCTTGCGCTTCCTCGACCACCTTAACGATTTGCGCCAAGGCGCTGTCCTTTCCTACTTTCGTCGCTTTGATCTGCAGGGAGCCATTTTTATTGATCGTCGCGCCGGTGACAGGATCGCCTGCTTCTTTGTCCACTGGAATGCTTTCACCGGTAATCATCGACTCATCGATCGCTGACTGACCCGAGACGATTTCGCCGTCCACCGGAATTTTCTCTCCTGGCTTCACCAAGATCAGATCCCCTGCGATGACTTCCTCGATCGGCACTTCAATTTCGAAACCGCTGCGGATGACCCGCGCCGTTTTCGCCTGCAGGTCCATCAGTTTCTGGATCGCCGCGCTCGTCTTTCCTTTCGCACGCACTTCAAACAGCTTCCCGAGAAGGACGAGGGTCAGGATGACGGCGGACGCTTCAAAATACAGTTCGGGATGGCCGGTGCTTCCCGCCTTCACCCATTCATATGTCAAAAAGATACTGTAGAAGTATGCGGCGCTTGTGCCGAGGGCGACGAGCACATCCATATTCGCGCTCTTATTCCGCAGCGCCGAATAGGCGCCTTTGTAAAACTGCGCTCCTGCGATGAACTGGACGGGCGTCGCCAGAATCAGCTGCACCCACGGATTCATGAGAAATGCCGGCAAGTATAAGAAGGACAGGAATTCAAAATGTGCAACCATCGTCCATAACAGCGGCAGCGTCAGGACAGCCGAAAAGATGAATTTCCGTGTCTGGTTCTTGATCTCCTGCTCCTTATGGCTGAGCGTTTCTCCGCCATCCGATTTCGGGATCAATTCATACCCCATCTTCTTGACGACGGCTTTCATCTCAGCTGGGCCGGTCGCGCCGCTGTCATAGGTGACGGTCAGTGTTTCCAGCGCAAAATTGACATTGGCTTCGTACACGCCATCCATCTTGTTCACCCGCTTTTCAATCCGCGCCGCGCAAGCCGCACATGTCATGCCGGTGACGTCGAACTCCACCTTCTCCTGGCTGACGCTGTAGCCGAGCTTTTCTATCCGCGCCTTAAAATCATCGACGCCCGCCTTTTCGGGGTCATAGGTGATCGTCGAACTCTCCAGCGCGAAATTGACATTCGCCTTCTCGACACCTTCCATCCTCGACAGGCCTTTTTCAATCCGCGCCGCGCACGCCGCGCATGTCATGCCGTTTATTTTCAGCGTCTTCTCCGCTGATGCCATCTGTATCACTCCTATACCTATAGGGGGTATGTAGTTTCCAAAAAAGAAGGATCGTACGGCGCACGTACAATCACTTCCCGGTCCTCATATTATGCAACAACATCGTATCCTTGATCCTCGATCGTTTCTTTGATCAGTTCAAGTGTCACTTCATTATTGTATTCAACAGTCACTTCTTTGCTCGCAAGGTCCACCTTGACAGAAGAGACTCCTTCAAGTTCCCCTACGCTTGATTCGACTGCATTGACGCAATGGTTGCAAGACATGCCTTCCACTTTCAATACTTCTTTCATGCTGTTCATCCTCCTTTTATTTTGATAGTAACATACCCATAGCAGGTATACAAATTTAATTTTCTATTTCATCAATGTCTTTACGACGCTCATCAGCTCTTCGATCGCCGCTTCGCCGTCCTGCCCTTTCACGGCATTCACGACGCAATGATGCGTATGATCTTCGAGCAGCGCGAGGGAGACTTTGTTGATGGCTGATTGGATTGCGCTGATCTGATGCAGGATATCGACACAATAACGGTCGTTCTCGATCATCTGATGAACGCCCCTCACTTGCCCTTCAATCCTCTTCAGGCGGTTCAGCAACTGCTGCTTATTCGGTTGGACTGTCTTTTTCGCCGCTTCTGCCATCTTCATCACTCCAAGCTTAATATACCCCATACCCCTATATTATCATTGATTGAAGGCTTGTACAAATGAGAGCTTCCCAGTTTTCATGCAACTTATCGATATAGTGGAGTCGGCGGAGCAGAAAGAGTGATCCGTTTAACGGCTCAGCTTTTCAATCATTCTCTTGACAAGAGTCTCAAGCAGCACAGGCAGCTGCACAAACGCACTCTCGATCTGCAGGCGTTCCGTCTTCTGGTGGGCGTCTTTCCCCATCGGTCCGACGTTCAGGACAGGCGCTCGCAGGCTTCTCATGTCTTCGAACGGGATCCAGTACGTATCCCCGTAAACTGGTGTGTTGTTTTCGTATGCCAAGGAACTGGCAACGTCTTCTGCGTAATTGACATAGCTTAGGTCACTGATCCCGTTGAAATAATGGATCTGATGCAGTTCCACGCCGAGTGTTTCCGCCTTCTCCTTCAGAAGATCGATCGCCCATTCTACGAGAGGATCGTCCGATGAATTGATCGCCGGATAATACGGCGGCGTGTACAGCAGCACTGTCGCTGGCGCAAGCTCCTGGCACTGGATCATCAGCCGGTCGACGATGCGGATCGCCATCTCGCGGTCGTCCCATCCCTCTTCCATCAGGACGCTCTGCTTCACCCGCCGCACTTCATCCATCCCGAGTTTCTGCAATGCATACGTAAGTAACTCCTCATACCTGAGCACCCGGACAGGTCCGACCCCCTGGACGCCCTCGCGCTCGCACACCTCCGCATACCGGCGATTGCACTTGTCCATCGCGTCCGCCGCAATTCTCTCGAAAATGTCCATGACCTCTTCCGCCGTCCGCTTGAATAGGAATACATTGTACAGCGCGCCCGCGCGGTACGGCGTCTGCGTGGAATACTGCATCTTCAAATCCTTCTGCTGGAGCGATACGGGAAGCGGCGTCGTTTCGCCTAGGTCCGTCTCGCCGAAAAGCGGATTCCATTCCATCTCCTGCGTCAGGAACGATGCGATATAATTCGCCGTCATCCCTTTCAGCGGCTCCCCGGCATGCGTCTCTTTTCCGTAGAACAGGGCGGCCGGCATGATCTTGCCGATTGTGCCTGAGTAGATATACTCCTTCGTATCGTCCGGGTTTTGCGAGAATGACGGTTCACTGTTCAGGAACAGCTCATACGACAGCCCCAGCTCTTCCCGCAGATGGGCAAGCGCCGTGACCGCTTCCCGCATCCCCGCGGAGTTGACCTCCTCGTCAGGCACTGTCACGAGAAGCAGATTGACTGGCCATTTCCCGGAGCTCGCCCGCTCAATCAGCTGCATATGAAGGGCGAGTCCCATTTTCATATCCATCGTGCCGCGGCCGAACAGGTACTCGCCCGATTCGAGATCTGCGCGTGCATCCTCCGGCAATTCATCCTTATGATCATGCAGCTTCCTCGTCAGTTCCTCGGGATAGAACGCAAACGGCTCCAGCACGCCGTATTCCTCCGTATGCACCGTATCAAAATGGCTGATGAGCACAATTGTTTCGGTCACGTCAGGATGTTTATAGAGCGCTGTTACAAGGTGCCGCCCCAGTTCCACGTCATGCAGCTGGACATATTCGGGATGATCCTTGAAATACGGAAGCTCCCCCAGTTTCATCTTGAGCTTCAGCGGGAAGAACCGCTCACCCTCAAGCAGCGTCCGGCTGTCCCAGCTGACGAGTTCGCATAGCAGCGCTCGCAGGTTTTCAGGTGTGTCCCAGAGATGTGTCATGATGCATTCCCCTTTCCGCGCGGTTGATTTTTCTATCTATTCCTTCTCCTCCGATCGTAACATGATTTTCGTTTTTCGACACGCGTTTAACAAAAAATGGCGGTGACGATTTCCGTCACCACCCGGCAATTACATCAGTTCCTTGAAATGAACGACCGTCTTCATCTCATCCCCCTGCTTCCTCAGCCCCCACGTCTCTTCCAGATACACTTCCGCAAGCAACGCGTACTTCCCGCCATACTTCCGGCTCCATTCGAGGGCGACGACACTCTCATACCCATACGCCATCCGCTTCATCAGCCCTTTCGCTTCGAATGTCTGCATCGCCTCGTCATATTCTGCGAACGCTGCCAGGTCACGTCCCAGCTGATCAATTTCACGGACGAGGGCCTCTTTCAAGCCGGAAGCCGGAATGTTTGCGAGACGCGCGTCCATATCCGCTTGGAACAGCTTATGCGCCTGGAATTTATTCACCAGCCGGATGAGCTCAAGGCCGAGGATGTTCGCTGTGCCTTCCCACACGGTGAGTACCTGCGCATCCCGCAACAGGCGCGGGGTGACGAAGTCTTCGATATATCCGTTGCCGCCGTGCATTTCGATCGCTTCGTGGGCGAAATGGATCGCCTGCTCCGCGGTCTCTTTTTTCAGCAAAGCGATATAGAGCCGGTTGAGCACCTGCTCTTCCTGTGACGCCTCGCCGTCCGTCACTTTTTCATACAGTTTGATGAAGTCAAAGACTGTCGCCGTCTCGACGTGGAGTTTTGCCGCCATCTTCCCGAGTGTGTCCTGCACCATCGGATAGTCGGTCAGCTTTTTGCCGAATGCATTCCGGCGGCTTGCATAGTCTTTGGATTCAAGGAAAGCCCGCCGCATGATGCCGAGGGACGCGACGGCGTTGCAGGTGCGGGACAGGTTGAGTGCTTCCAGCATATAATGGATCCCTTTGGACGGATCGCCGACGACGTACGCGGCCGCCCCGTCAAATTCCACTTCGCCGGACGGCACGGCACGCACGCCGAGTTTGTCTTTCAGCCTTCGGATGCGCAGGCCGTTCGGGTTCCCGTCTTCGCTCCTCCATGGAACCGCGAACAGCGTCAGGCCTTTCGAGCCGGGCGGCGCCCCCTCGATGCGCGCCAGCACCATGGCGACACCTGCCATCCCGGCGTTCGACGCGAAATACTTTTCACCATGCAGTCTGTAGTGGTCGCCTTCTTTCACCGCTTTTACGACGTTCGCCCCGACATCCGATCCGCCTTGCCGCTCTGTCAGAAACGTCGCCCCTTCATAGAGCGGCACGTCACCCGTCGCGCACACATGGGGCAGGAATCGTTCTTTCAGCTCCTCGTCCGCATATTGGTCAAGCAGGTACGCCGTTGCCATCGTCAGCGTCACCGGGCAATAGAACCCCGCCTCTGCATGTGACAGCAGGTAGCCTTGTGCAAAACTGTACGTATAGTTCCCCTTATGCCCGAGGTCCGGGATGTCCTTATGCACATAGCCGACGATGCCTGTATCATACGTCTCCTGCACGGTCTGCCTGTAGCCTTCGTTCACCCAGACTTCGGACACTTCCTCGCCATATTTATCGTAGCGGTTCAGCCGTGGCTCCCCTTCCCGGTCGGTATGCTTCGCCCGCTCGTCGATCGCGCCTGCACATCGTTCCCCGAAGAGTTGCAGCTCACGAAGCGCATAGGTCAGGAATGGGCCGTCCAGCCGGTCTTCCAGGATCAGGCGAAGCGTTTCGTCACCCTCGAAGAAATTCCGCGGTTCCGCGGCAGTTTGTTCCGCAAGTACTTTCATCCGATCTCCACCCCTTCACGCAGCGGCTGCTTCAAGATCTTACCTGACGCATTCCGTGGCAGCGCTTCGACTTGCACATACAGCCTCGGCACTTTAAATGGCGCGAGTCGATCCGCTAAAAAGGCTTTCAGCTGCGCCGTATCCACTGTCTCTTTTGCCGCAAACACTGCTTTCACCGTCTCCCCCCACTCGGGATTCGGCACGCCGATGACTGCGACTTCCGTGACTCCCGGGAAGTGCAGCATCGTTTCCTCGATCTCTTTCGGATAGACATTGATACCGCCCGAGATGATCAAGTCTTTCTTCCGGTCGACGACCCAGATATAGCCGTCCTCATCGAACTTCGCCAGGTCCCCCGTCTTCAGCCAATCGCCGATGAATGCGTCACCCGTCGCTTCCTGATTCTTATAATACCGAAGCATATTCCCTTCGCCGCGCAGGACGATCTCGCCGACTTCACCGGGTGCCGCATCCTCGCCCTGTTCATCCACAATCCGCAGCTCCGTATTCAGGGGCGCCCGTTTTCCGATGCTGCCCGCTTTCTCGTTGTGTTCATCTGCAAGAAGCAGCGACCCGCTCGGCCCCGCCTCCGTCAGGCCGTAGACACAGACGAGCCGGTCCGTCCTGAACGCCTGCTGCACGAGGTCGACCTCTTTCCTGGATAATGGCGCTCCGCCATACACCCACCACTTCATCGATGACAGATCCGCTTCTTTCAGCCGCGGATGGCCCGCCGTCAGCAGATAGGCGACCGGCGCACCGAAGAAGTGTGTCGTCCGTTCGTTCTGGACGCTGTCGATGAGCAGGTCAGGCGTGAATGTCGGCGTCAGCACAAGAGTCGAGCCGACGAGCATTCCTGCCATCAGGAACAGATGGAGCGGCGCAGAATGGCTGAGCGGCATCATGAGCAGGACCCGGCTTTCCGGCTTCACTTCCATTTCGACTGCAATCATCGAAGCGACCGTCAAGATGTTCCGGTAGCTGAATAAGACCCCTTTCGGATGGCCCGTCGTCCCGGACGTGTACAAGATGGTCGATTCATCATCTTCCCTGAGATTGCACTTAACGATGTCAGTTGCTGCCGCTTCCATCAGCTGGCCGAAACTCTTCCATGCGCCGCTCGCTTCGCCTGTCTTGATCAGCAATGAAGGCGCTTTCAATTGTGACACCGTGCTGAACAGCATCTCGTGCGCAATGAGCGCCTCTGCGTCCGAATGCGCAAGGATATACTCCAGTTCGGATGCAGTCAGTTTCACGTTGATCGGCACGACAACCGCCCCGATCCGCTGCACCGCGAAATACGCAATGACGAATTCCGGCACATTCGGCAAAAACAGCGCCACTTTCGCCCCTGCCCGCACCCCTTCTTTTTTTAGCGCGTTCGCAAACCGGTTCACGTTCGCGTCCAGCTCCCCATACGTCATCCGATTCCCCATGCAGACGACCGCTTCCTTATCCGCGTACTTCCTCCCGTTTCGTGCCAGCAGCTCTGAACTGTTCATCCTGCGTACCCCTCTCATTTTGTAATTTCTCCTGGAACTGAACGAGCAATTCCCCCATCTCCCGCTTCATCTCCTGCAGCTCCCGGATCTTCGCGTCGATTTCCGCAATCCGCGCTTCCCCATACGACACCGTCCGCTCGAGCTGCTTGCGCCCGGTCCGGTCCTTGTCGAACAGCAGTACCATCTCTTTGATTTCATCCAATGAAAACCCGAACCGCTTCCCCCGGAAAATCAGTTTCAACTTCGCAATCTCGCCAGGCGGATAGAGCCGCTGATTGCCCTCCGTCCGCACTGGCATCAAAAGTCCGATCTCTTCGTAATAGCGGATCGTCCGCGTCGACACCCCAAACCACTTCGCCGTCTCCGTGATCGTCTTCAGCGTCACCACCCCTTCAGCCTTTTCTATGACTATAGCATTGACGCTGACGTCAAGGTCAAGTGTTTTTGTTGGAATTGTCAATTAAAATGAGACATAAGAAAAGAGAGCGGTGTCCATCCATCTCAAGTCAACATTAACTGAGTCAATTTCATAATTGCTCTTTTTAAAAATGAAAAGACTTTCCCGATAAGAATTTTGCATTTCAAAAAACAGAAATCATGCGACTTTTTGTTGTTGTAACGATACGTTAATACGATCGGCTGCTAGCTTTGAGGCATTATAAATTAAGACAATGGCGTCAAAATGGACTTTCGCTCGTTTTCCAGTTCGATACCGTACATTGTTGAGTTGATAGAATTCTTTCAGATAGGCATTGACACGTTCAACCGCAGTTCGGCGGGCGAAGACTTTCTTCCAAGCTTTTGATCCGCGCGCTGGCACCGTGTACTTGCGAAGGTCTGTGGCACTTTTAACCTTATATACTTTCTGGCATTGGCCTTGGTTGGCGAGGGGACAATCTTTACACTCGAGTGGTTGCGTGTATTTCAGGGTTCCATATTTCGGGTCATAGCTGTCATAGCGATAGGAATGCTCCCTAAAACAGGTCGGTGCAAAGTGTTCATCATAGCCGATCATTTCACGTTCGTTTCGCTTATTATAAGCAATGTTTGACTGATGTCCCATCCGATGGATTTGCTCATAAATCGGTTCAAAGTCATAACCGGCATCCATGGAGTGATGTTGAATGGTCGACAGCTGGAACTGCGCCAACCCTTTCAACAGCGGAATGGCCGCTTTTCCATCATTCAAATTCCCAGAGGACAGAATGGACTGCAGGATGTATTGACTGGTCGCACCCACAGCTAAATGGCCTTTGTAGCCAAACCAAAAGACATTTTTCCCTTCGCTGTTCTTTTTAATGCCCCATTTAGGGGCTTGAGGTATTTCTGTGCGTAACTTATGAAGAGGCGCATCAAGCTGAGCTTCAATCTTCTTTTCATAAAGAGACAAATTCGCTTCCTCTTGGGCCTTGTCTGCCAACCATTGCTCGCGCTCTTCTTTCTTTTTTCGTCCCCGTTTTTTGGGCGTTTTCTTGGTATCTGCCTCCTTCGGAGGCGCCTGGTCCCGAGCTTCAAAGTGAGTGGCGTCAATTGCGATTGTTTCATCGGCAATAAACCCTTCGCAGATGGCTGTCTCGATGACTGTTTGTTGCACGCGCTCCAAGATATTTGATTCACTTAACTTCGTGAGAAGTCGGCTGTAGGATGCTTCGGAAGGAATCGAATCGGACACCTTGAAACCGCAGTCCAGTTTAAATGATAGATCCCGTTTCAGCCGTTTTACTAAGTCGGCAATCGTAGGAATTCGTTCAACGTACCGAATAAAAAAGCTGACAAGCATAGCTCCATAATTCAGCTCTACAGGCGCACCAAGACTGGATTTCTTATTGATCGCAAAGAAGATTGCATCCAGATCGAGCGCACTTATAATCTCTTGATATTGTTGGGTAGGTTCCATGTCGTATAATTCTTGGATGCCAAATAGGCTTTGTTGTCGTATAATGGTCAAAGGGAGTACCTCCAGTCTTTTGGGATGTTTTAGTCGACTACCATTATACAAGACTTGGGGAGGTACTTCTTTTTTGATGTCTTGAAACCCTTGATAGATAAGGGCTCGGAATTATGAAATTCACTCAACTTCTTAAGAATTAAACTATTTGAAACCTTTTCCTGTTCTCTACTGTATAGTAGGAAATAGAAAAAAAGAAATATTGTCAGCAAGGGGCTGTAAAATTGAACTCAACCAGCAGCAAGTTCATGTTCTATGTTTGGGGGTTTCTGTTATTCTTGCTCTATTTTAAAGTGCTTGGGTATGTGTGGAATCGGTGGATCTCGGGTAGTTTCATACCGGACGGCTTCGCCTATCTCATCATTTTGTTTGTGCTGATCCCGGCAGCCTTCCTGACAGCAAGATTCCTAGTGAAAATGATACCGATGAAGATTCATTACATCGGCATCTCCGTAGTCGCCTTGCTGTTCTCTTGGAATCTATACGATGAGCGCCGAGAAAAAGGGCTCGATGAATTATTCGATTACCGTGCATCGAGTTTCGAGGCAATGAATTTCAACTTTGACGGATGGCGGACGGAAGAAGCTGAGCCTGTTGAAGAATTGTTGGAATTCCTGAGCCAGTATCGCGTAAAGCGAATGAAGGATTCTGAATGGAACCAAGATGTGTCCCAGTAAAGAGGGTTTGAGTTCTTACTTTACTCAAAGGGAAAGGGATCGGGCGCTTCCATCCACCCGAACCGGCTGCTGCTCTTTAACAAACCTGGCTACTATAAAGTCTTGAATGGCCCGATAGATATGCAGTGGGTGGATGCGTTTGATAAGAAATATGGAGATGGCAAGTTAAGAGGACAGCGGGACAATTGAAATGACGCAATAGAAATAAGCAAGCAACCGCGGACAGGCGATCCATGGTTGCTTGCTTTTTTCTCAACCTCACAAAACATCCATCCGCTTCTCTCTCTTCCATAAGAATGCCACAAGCAACACGCATACCAGCATCATTCCGGCGTACGAAACCGGCGGCAGCCATTTAGGTGTGAAAGTCTGGAGCATATGCGGTAAGAGCGGTCCAATGCCGAAGATGAGGAATGCGGCAACGAACGGGATCTGCACGCCGATGAGCGAGACGAAATTCGGGACGAGATTCGAGAATGCCATCGACAACGTGACGAAGATGAAACCGATCAGGTAGATGGCAGCTGTGTACAATATGATAAACTGGAAGAACGTCAGATCAAACCAGGAATCATTGGCGATGAATGTGCTGATATCCAGGCCAAAAAACATCGATGTATCATTCAATGAATACAGTGCGAAGTAGATGGCCAGTAGCCCAGTCATGACGAGAAATGCGGCGATGTAGCCAGCGGCAAGTTTCGTGCTGAACAGTCTGCGCCCTTTTTTCGCCGTATACTGCAGCGGCACGATGCCGCCTGTGCGGTCCTTCAGGATGGCCGGCGAGATGACGAGCACGACGCTGAACAGGATCGCGACTGCCACGTTCGTGATGAAATGCTTGAAGTTCTGGATAGTGACTTCCGGATAAATTCCGTATTTCCCTTCCGCAATCAATTCCTCGTAGCGCTTCTTTTGCGCGTCTGTTGTATCGTCCGGAATGAGTTTTCGGATTTCATAGAACTCCATCAGCCGTTCATACTCCTGCAGTTGCCAGAAAAGTTCTGTGTCGCTGTCGAAAAACAGTGTGTCGTGGAGTCTGTTCGCTTCGGAATCCGGAGCTTCCCAGTCATACGCCATCACCTTCTCGTATTCCGCAAGACCCGCCTGGACGAAATCTTCCCTCGACTGCAAATACTCATTCGCCTCCCCCACCTTTCGCGCATATGCCTCCTTGAAATCCTTGAATTTCTCATCATTCATGGAAGTGCCGTACTTCTCGACCATTTCCACGCCGAGTTCATACGAGTATTTCTCACTTCCATTCGGAAAGTGTGTAATGTAGAATTCGATTAACAAAAAATACAACAGGCCATTGATAGCGGCAAGGAGCAGCATCGTCTTCCACGTGAATATTTTCCGCACTTCATTCCATAAGATTCTCACGTCAGCACCCCCTTTATAGATCTTCTTTCAAGAATCGTTTATACGACAGATAACAAGCCGCCATCGTGATAATCGTCCAGCAGGTGATTGTCATCCATTCGAAATTCTCGAACAGGATCAATCCGCTGCTTCCCATGAACGACGCAGGGATGGCGAGCAGGAGTGTCGATAGTGTATACGCAGCGTAAAATAGCAGGTTGGATGATTTCGGCGTGAAGCTCGGCAGCAGCCACATCAGAATGAAGAATGCAGCCATCAGGAAGAACGTGATGTAGCTGTTTTTCACAAGGATTGCTACGGCGTATGTCAAGCCGGAAAATAGCAGAAGCGAGATGATGACGAGCAGCAAGGCGCCTGCAAGGAATTGCGCCATTGACAGCTTCCACCACGAAATATACGGGAAGTTATATTCCCAGTTGAATGCACTGCTGACGGACGTGCTCCAGACATGCGAGTAGTCGAACATGATGAAATACGTGCCAAGCGTGACTCCGAAAAGCCCGAGGAAGATTCCTGCTGCAAGTGCGAGTGAGGCTAGCAGCTGATCGACCTTCACCTTCCTGCCCCGGGTTGTGCTATAGACGACAAGATGCGTCTTGTGCTCGAATTCGGATGTCGTGATCAGGCCGGTCGAGAGGACGACGAGAAGGAGCGCCTCGATGATCAGATGCAAAAACACGGTCTTATAGAGGAAGCTATGCATGAAATACGCCTTTCCGGCGAAGAACCATTGCTTGTGCTCCCCGTCCTCCAGCATTTCCGTAAAACGGTCATCGAGTTTTTCCGCTTCCTTGCGAAACAGGTTTGCGGCTTTCCCGGTCAATCCGTATTTCGTGATTTCGCTGTCCACGTACGCATGGATGTCAATTGCTGCATAATTTTCATCAATCGACTTTGCCATGCTGAGGTACATGTCTCTAACAAGAAGCCTATTTACAAACTGGTCCCCCGCTATGTACGTCTGCTGTTCTTCAAACGGAAGGCTTTCGAGGAAGTCATGGATATCGCTGATCGCCCGCCCTTCTTTCTCTGACAGCTTCACAAGATCACTCTGCATGTCATGTTCGAACCGACCTAGTGCGTCGCCAGTGATGTCGAGACCATACCGGTCGATGATGCCGTTCACTGTTTTCAGTTCCTCTTTATGGTCCGACGAATTGATGATGACGAACACGTTGAACGCCATGAACACCAAGAGCAGCCCGAGCAGGACCGGCGAAGTGAGCGCCTTTCTGCATTCATGGATGAAGATCCGCATCAGGCATCCCCTTCGATTTCGTCGCGGTATTCATAGAGGAACACGTCTTCTAGCTGGGGAGGGACGGCTTTCCAGTCTGCATCCGCCCCTCCCGTTGAGATGAAACGGACGGTCATCTTGCCATACTCCTGCTTTTCGGACAGGAGGACATGAGTTTTCCGGAACGCGTCAAGGCGGCTGAAGTCGATGGTCGTCTCAAACACCATTCCGGCGAGCCTTCCGCATATATGCTCCACAGAATCTTTAACTAGCAGCCGCTTGTTCTTGATCATGATAATTTCATTTGCAATCGACTCGATATCCGAGACGATATGCGTCGAGATGATGACAAGCCTATCACGGGCGAGATCTGTCAGCAGATGCCGGAAGCGCGCCCGCTCTTTCGGATCCAGCCCCGCTGTCGGCTCGTCGAGGATGAGGATTTTCGGGTCGTTGAGCAGCGCCTGGGCGATACCGACGCGCTGGATCATCCCGCCAGAGAATTTTTTCATCTTTTTATTCACAACATCCCCGAGAGCGACTTTCTCAAGGAGTTCGCCGATTCTTGGGAGCGCCTCTTTCTTCCCGATCCCTTTAAGTGCGGCGAGGTACAGCAGATACTGTTTCGGCGAGTAGTTCTTATAGTAGCCGAACTGCTGGGGCAGGAAGCCGAGAAGCTCCCGGTATTTCTCATCCATGCTAAAGATGTCCTGCCCGTCATACAGGATTTCCCCGCTGGTCGGGGTGATCAGCGTCGCGAGCATTTTGATGAGCGTCGTCTTTCCCGCTCCGTTCGGCGCAAGCAGGCCGTACAGCCCCGTGCCGAATTCCAGGCTGATCCCCTCAAGGGCAGTGAAATCCCCATAATCCTTGCTCACTTCTTTTACAACTAACATATCAATAGACTCCTTCCGGCTGCTTGAAATCGACCAACTTCTTCAAGTGGTTCAGGTAGAGGACGAGGCAGCCGATTAATACAGCTGCATAGACGGCATTCGGCAAGTTCAACAGCAGCACGTTGTAAAATTCGCCACTCGCGTTTCTCACGATCAGATTGCCGGCGACCCAGACAATCGCCGATGCGATGACAATCCCTTTCGTCCTCCTTTTTTGTAATGCGAGAGTTAGAAGGAAGGAGAACAGGAATAGCGACGTGCCTGACAATAGGAATGCATGGCCAAATTGGAACTCGGCATAACGCACCGCCAGCGCTGCAATCAAAGCCGTATTCACAGCTACCGCAAGCCCGCTGAACGCCAGCATCCGCAACGCGATCACTTGGTAAACGTTGTATTTACAGGCCATCTCGACGTCATATGTCGCGGAGCTGGCTTTATGGACATAGGTGAAAACCGAGAAAGCAAGGAACAGGACAGGCGACAGCAGGAATACCGCCGCATACAGGTTATGCACATCCGAACCGGCTGGCGTGAGGAGCAGCAGGCTATATAGGGCGATCACCATACTGGTGAAAATGACTGTCAGCTGCAGCCGGTCCGCGAACAGATGCCGCCACCCGACCTCCTGTACCATCGACCGCATGACCGAAACGAATGTCTCCTTCTTCACCAATCCTTTTGCGACAATCAAACTGACTTGCATCTCGATTTCCTGGTCATCCGGCATCGGAATCTTGAGTTTACCGTCCTTCATCCTGTTCAGCCTCCATTTCTGCGCGAAGCCATTTCAGCCCCGTATAGTACCGCGTTTTAACCGTCGAAACCAGCATTGCTTCCATCTCCGCAATCTCCTTCAGCGTATAGCCGCCGAACAGTTTCAGGCGCAGAATCTGCTGCGACTGCGCGGAGAGTTCGCCTAGAAGTTCATTCACCGCTTCGAACTGCTCTTTGTATTCAAGGTCAAGCACCATATCGGATCCATCCGCCAGTTCCGTCTCCCGCTCGTCCATCGCCTCGGTCTGCTGGGCATACCGGTACTGCTTCGACCGGAAATGGTCGACGACGCGGTTCGAAGCGATCCTATAAAGCCATGTCCGGAATGACGCTTTTTTCGGATTGTACGCCTGAATCGACTGCAGGACTGTGATGAACAGTTCCTGCGTCAGGTCCTTCGCGAGTTCCGCGTCGAGCGTCTGCTTATAATGGAACGCATAGAGCTCCTTGTAATAGGCCGTCACGAGAGTATTCGCCGCGGCTTCGCTGTTCTTTTTCTGTATCTGTTTGATCAACCGCAATTCGGCGTCCATGATTCACACACTCTTTCCGTGTTTCTTGCCTATAAGTATATTCGAATTCCGCATCTAAAAAGTTTTAGAAGAAGAGAACTTTTTACAATGACCTCGAAAAGGGATGCTCTTTTGGCGCATGTGATGGTACGATAGGGGATGAAAAAGGGGTGACTAATTAGAATGAAGAAACTAAAAATGCTGTGCGTGCTCAGCGTGCTTGCGCTTGTGATGGCAGCCTGCTCAAACGATAGTGAATCCGTCAGCAAGGAAGACGCGGAAGCAATCGATGTTTCCAGCTACTTCCCGCCGGTCGGCATGAAGCGGACGTATATCCAGTACGGAACGGAAGGCGAAACGATGGAGTCGGCGGATACGGTGAACCTATCGGAAAACACGGACGGTCCGGATACGGTGTTCATCCATGAAAGAGGCGGAATCGCGGCTGAGTCCATCAAGGAATATGACGTAAGTGATCAGGAAGTGAAATTGATTTACGTCGTCAACGCGGCGAAAAATGAAGAAACATCCATTGTAGAACTAGCGAACAAACCTAAATGGGACAAGAATGATGCGGATCATTCGGTCAGCCGCATGACGAAAATCGGCATGACGTTAGAAGTTCCGGCCGCTACATATGAAGATGTCATTGAAGTGACGACCGAAATTCCGGATGATAAAAAAGGCCGGAGAACGATCCATTACTATGCACCGGGTGTCGGTCTGATCAAGACGGTCTTCGTATTCGGCGACGGCGATGAATTCACGTTTTCTGAACTGAAGTCTGTGGAGATGACAGCTGATGCTGCTGAGGAAGAAGAGGCAGGCGACGATGACGCGGCCGGTTCAGCTGCAGAGGAGCAAAAGCCAGCTGCTGAAAAGGATGAACCGGGCAGCGAACCCGCAGCCGAAGCGGATGAGCAGGACGGGGTCTATTCGAACAGCGAATACGGCTTCTCCTTTGAAATGCCGGAAGCTATGCTGGACAAGCTGAAGGTGGACACGGGCACCTGGGACCAGGAAGCGCTCGCGACAGTCGACTTCACGCTTACAGATGAGGCGCGCAACATCGAGCAAAGCCTCTTCAGCATTCTGGTGTTCAAGAATGATGGCAACGCCTCTTCATGGGAGCATCCGGTGTATAAATACGTCGGTTCCAATGATCAGTATGTATTCGCCTACACGATGTCGAGCGATCCGAGCGAAGAGATGCTGCAGCCGGAGAACGAGGATTTGCTGAAGGAAGCACAGGTGATCATCGAAGAGTCGAAGCACGCGATGGAGACGTTTGACGCGGAATGATGAGAGACTGCCCCGCCTACTAGCTGCATGCTGGTATGGCGGGGTTTTAGCGTGGGGACCGGTAACGGCAGCACAAGTGATTCACTGGCCAGTCGAGCAAAAATCTATTATAAAAATAGAGAGCAGGCCGCATACCGGTCTGCTCTTTTACGCCAATATTATAATCGGTTGATTAATCGATTCAGTTCCATCTCATGGCGGCCGGTCTTGCTGCTAAGATAGGCTGTATCATCTTTCAAGCCTTTTATTTCACTGGATATAGTAACGAAAATCCCCTTATGTTCTTCCAGTTTGTCGTATCCATACTTGAAACTGCTGCGCATCTCGATGGACATGCTATCCAGCTTTTCTTCCATCCTATCCATGCGACCGTCAAGCTTTTCCATACGATTTTCCAGACATTGTTGCCCCGTTTTTATCTCTTTGACTTCTGAAAGAATTTGTTGAAGCAGTTCTTCCATCCGACTCAGCCCCCGTTCGATTTTTCATTAGTATACCACAGTCTTACGTTGCCAGCGCCGGCACGATGCAGTTCTGAAAAACAGAAAACCATGCCCCGCTGCGAGCATGGTTTCCCTCATTATTCTTCTCCTTCCACCGGCGGCTTTGCGCGTTTGATGAAGAAGGCGAGCACAAACGCGACAACTGCGATGCCGGTAGCGACGACGAATGCGTCGTTGATGCCTTGGACCGTTGCATTTTTCACGGCTTCGCTGTAGATGAGTGTCGTGGCGAGCGTCTGCCCTTGCTGGACAGGGACGCCCATTGCAGCGGACAGGCCTTGGCCGAGTTCAGCCAGCTTGCCGGTGATGAACGGATTGTCGCTGGTGATGACATTTCCGTAGGACGCCTGGTGGAATGCACTTCTGGTCGTCATGACGGTGATGAGGAAGGCGGTGCCGATACTGCCGGCGACCGTCCTCGCTGTGTTGGAGGCGGATGTGCCGTGGCCCGCGAGCCTTGTCGGCAGCTGGTTCATCCCTTCCGTATTGACGGTCATGGACAGGAATGACATGCCGAACATCCGTAAAATGTACAGCAGCATAATGAACCCGTAGGACGTGGACATTGACAGAGTCGTGAACTGCCAAGTGGTCACGACAGTTACGGCAAGGCCGAATACCGCCAGCCAGCGTGCGCCGAATTTATCGAACAGCTTCCCGGAAATCGGCAGCATGACTGCCATGGCAATCGCGCCTGGAAGCATGAGCAGGCCGGAATCGAGCGCTGAAAAGCCGCGGATGTTCTGCAAGTAGATCGGCAAGAGCAGCATCGCCGCGAACATGGCCATGTTGATGATCGAGCTGATGATGGTCGTCAGCGTGAAAATATCGTATTTGAACACGCGCAGTTCCAGCATCGGTTCGTCCGTCGTCAGTTCGCGCCAGACGAACGCAATCATGCCGACCACGCCGATGGCAAGCGATATAAGGACAATGCGGCTATCCCAGCCGTTGTTCCCCGCTTCACTGAAGCCGTAGAGCAGCGAGCCGAGCCCGATGGTCGAAAAGATGAAGCCCCATGTGTCGAATTTCGGTTTGGTGATCTTCGTCACGTCCACCATCCAGAAATACGCCAAGATGAGCGCGATGAGGGCGAACGGGATGACGATGTCAAACAGGATCCGCCAAGAGTAATGGCCGATGAGCCAGCCCGATAGAGTCGGGCCGATTGCTGGCGCAAACAGGACCGCGACGCCGAACATGCCCATGGCCGCTCCCCGCTTGTCCGGCGGGTAAATGGTCAAGAATACGGTCATCAGCAGCGGCATGATGACACCTGCTCCTGCCGCTTGCACGACGCGTCCGATCATGAGGAGCGAAAACGTCGTCGACAGCGAGCAGATGATGGAGCCTGCTGTGAACGACCCGATCGCGAACATGAACAATTTCCGGGTGCCGAGCCTGGCGATCAAGAACGCCGTGATCGGGATGAAGATCCCGTTTGTCAGCATATAGCCTGTCGACAGCCATTGAACGGTGCTTGCCGAGACGTTCAAGTCATTCATGATATGCGGAATGGCGACGTTCAGCAAGGTTTGATTCAGAATCGCGACAAATGCGCCGAGCATCATCGTCAAGACGATTTTGCCGCGGCTCGCTTCGATACGCGCCGCCCAGTCAAGGTCACCTTCAGCAGGTGCAGTGACCGGCGGTTCTCCGGCTATGACGGGTTCCGTTAACGCGGATTGCTGGTCCGTCTCATCAAGCTCCATCTTCGCATCCGCGGAAACGCCTGCCGGCTTCGCGGCCGGGGTCCTGACCAGGCGATTTCTCATGATGTAGTTGGCTGTGAGTAGGACGAGCGCCGCGATTACGATATAGCCGATCAGATAGATAGTCATCGCCTCCACCTACTTATGGATCCGGACTGAGACGTTAATTCCTGGGATCAATTGCTCGATGTACCCGTCGATCGAGATTTTCACCGGAATGACTTGTGTTTCCTTCGTATAGTTTCCAGATGCGTTGGACGATGGCAGAAGCGAGAACGTGCCCGCTGTCGCAAGGCCGATCTCTTCGACTGTACCGCGCAGCGTCATGTCCGGGAACGCATCGACGTAAATATCGACATCCTGTCCGACTTTCACGTCATTGATTTTCGTTTCTTCAATATTAGCGGTCACCCAAAGGGAATCAAGATCGTAGCTGGTCGCAAGCGGTGTTCCTGCTCCGACCATCGTGTTTTCAACAGCGCTCGTCTGGACGATTGTTCCGTTAGCCGGCGCTGTAATGTCCATAGAAACCGGGCCATTGTCGCTTTGCATAGCGACCGAACCGATTTTATCGCCTTTCGCGAATGTCTTGCCAGTTTCGCCATTCCACTCTTTCAATTGTCCGTTCACTGGTGATGCTATACGTACTTGCTGGCCGGTGACCTGTGCGTTATCGGTCGTCAAATACGTCACGGACCGGTTGTAATAGTAATAGCCGAGAAATCCGCCGCCCACCAGGACGATGAGCAGGATTACGTTCATGATTACCATGCGTTTTGCACTCATATGTTTTTCCTCCTGTTATTCTTCTGTAGTCAGTATGTCCACAATCTGCTGATGCGTCGACAGCAACTGTTCAATCTGCTCTTTTGGCAGCTGTTCTATGGTCTTGAGCTTTTTCACAAGCACTGATTCATGGTGGACGATTTCATCCAGCTTCCCTTCGCCGGCTTCTGTCAGCCGGATGGTCACCGATCTGCGGTCATGCGGAGCTGCATGCCGCTGGACCAGCCCTTGCTGGACAAGCCGATCGACGACCCCGCTCACGGTGCTGTTCGTCAGCTTAAGGCTTTCCGCAAGTTCCACCAGCCCGATATCCGGCTGCGACGCGATCTTGTACAATGCCTTCAGTTGCGGCACCGTCAATCCGTTCGCTTCTGCGTCCTGCCTCGCTATTTTGAACATCATCTGGTTGATTGACGAAAATGAGTTTAAAATATCGCTATTATATGCATTTTTCACGATTTCACATCCTCGCACATCAAGTATTTCGCATACGAACATTTCGTACTCTAAGTATAATAAAGACCCGTCGGACAGATGTCAACTCTTTTATTTCACCCTTTCCCTGAATAATTTCAGGCAAACCCCAATAGGCTGTTGGATGGCAAACTTGACCATGCGTGTCTTTTCGTCTATACTTCATGCGCTATCCTAAAATTCATTTTATCCATAAAGAGAGGGTTATATATGGTACAAATTTGGAAACGGTATCGCGCCATTCCATTCGCCCTGAAAATGCTGGCCGGTTTTGCGCTCGGCATCGTCGCCGGCCTGCTGCTAGGCACGCGCGCTGAGGTGCTCCGGCCTCTCGGCACGATCTTGATCAATCTGCTCAGCCTGGTCGCCGTTCCTGTCGTCTTTTTGACCGTCGTAAAGGCGGTCGATCAGATGAGCATCGCCCAGCTCGGACGCATGGGCTGGAAGCTGATCCTCTATTATGCGGTGACGACTGCAACCGCTGTCGGCATCGGAGTAGGCCTCGCGCTCCTCTTCAAGCCGGGACAGCATATGACGCTGCCGGATGTCGTTGTCGAGCCGAAAGCGACGCCGCATATTTCGGAAATCATCCTGCAGATGGTGCCGAGCAACCTGTTCCAAGCCTTTGCTGGCGGTGATCTCATGGCCATCCTGTTCCTTGCCATCATCATCGGGATGACATTGTCGTCGATGAAGTTCTCAACGGATGCCCAGATGATGAAAAGTGCGGAATGGCTCGAGCGGCTCGTCAGTGCACTCGGCGACCTGTTCAGCAAGCTGCTGCAGGGGATCCTCCTCTACGCCCCGTTCGGCGTCTTCGGCATCAGCGCCGTCGCATTCGGCAGCCAGGGCTGGGAAACGTTCAAGTCATTGCTGTCGTTCACGGGCGTGTTCTATCTCGGGATCATCATCCTATGGGTCGTCGTCTATTCCGGATTCCTGCGGTTTTCCGGCACACCGGTCCTGCGCTTTTTCAAGGACACGAAAGAAGCGTATGCCACTGCGTTCTTTACATCGAGCAGCCTTGCGACATTGCCGATTGCCATCGACGCAGCGAAGCGGGCGGGTGTTTCCGAGAAGACCGCAAACTTCGCACTGCCGCTCGGGGCCGTTTTCAATTCGGACGGCGGCGCGCTGCGGATGGGCGTCTCAATTGTATTTGCTGCATCCATCACCAACTTGCAGCTGTCGCCTTCCGACCTGTTCATCATCGTCATCATCGGCACGCTGCTCTCAATCGGGACAGCGGGCGTGCCTGCAGCCGGACTCGTCACGTTGTCGGCGGTGCTCGCCATGTTCGGACTTCCGCTTGAGATCGTCGCGCTGATCGCCGGAGTCGATGCGATCATCGGCATGGGCGGAACCGCGTCGAACGTCATCGGCGATATCGTCGGCGCTGCGGTGGTCGACCGGAAAGAGAAGCCTTCCAGGGCGTAACAGCAAAAAGCAGGCAGCGGGTTCATCCCGCCAGCCTGCTTTTTTTGATTCATGAATGAAGCTTGAGCCATTCGCCGAACTCCACCGCCGGCATCGGCCGTCCGAACAGATAGCCTTGGCCGATGAGGCCGCTGTCATACTTCCAGAGGAGCTCCGCCTGTTCCCGGGTTTCAATACCCTCAACAACAATCCCAAGATCCATTTTACGGCCGATGGTGATGATCGAGCCGACGATAGACCATTCCGAATCACTTGTCATATCTGAAATGAACGATCGGTCGATTTTCAGCACATCGAACGGCAGCGACTTCAAGATGCCGAGCGACGAGTAGCCTGTCCCAAAGTCGTCGATGGACACTTGCACGCCGATCCGTTTAAGCCCTTCCAGGATCAGCAGGGATTCTGTCTTGTTCTGCATGATGCTCTCTGTAATCTCGATTTCCAGCCTGCCGGGCGGCAACCCGGCGTCAAAGCAAGCCTGCTCGACAGTCGCCACAAAATCATTATGCAGGAATTGCCGGACAGAGGCGTTGACGGAGACGCATAAATCCGGATATCCCGCCAAATGCCATTGTTTCGTCTGTCTGCATGCTTCCCGGACGACCCACTCTCCGATCGCCACGATTTCGCCGGACTCCTCTGCGACGGGAATGAATTCGCCGGGCGGGACATCCCCGAGCTCCGGGTGTCGCCAGCGCAGCAGGGCCTCCATCCCGACAGCTGCCCGGGTGGCAAGTTTCACTTTCGGCTGATAATGCAAAGACAGCTGGCCGAGTTCCAATGCATGCCGCAGCTCCGTCTCAATCGTCATGCGGCGGAGGATTTTCTCGTGCAGTTCACTGTCATAGAACTTATACCCGCCCCTGCCGTCCCGCTTCGCTTGATACATCGAAGCATCCGCCCGCTGCATGAGCATGTCCCGGGTCTCTGCGTCGTCCGGGTACATCGTGATGCCGATGCTCGGCGTCAGCAGAATAGCATACTCTCCGATTTCAACAGTCCGGTGAAGCTGGAGCAGCAGCCTTTCCGCCAGGGTTTTCACGTCGCTCCGGGTCGCATCGGTGAGTAGAAGCACAAATTCATCGCCGCGCAGCCGATAGACCGCTCCTTCCTCTGCCACCGCTTCTGTCACGAGAGCCGCCCCGTTTTTTATCAGCTGATCTCCGATTTCGTAACCGAGTGTGTCGTTGATCTGCTTTAAATGATCGAGATCCAGCAGCAGCAAGGCTACTTTTGAATTTGAAACGCTTGCAGTCTCAATGACTTCGTCGATTTGATCAAGGAAATAGGCGCGGTTCGGCAGCCCGGTCAATTCGTCGATATATGCCTGGCGCCAAAGCCGGTCCAGTAATTCTGTCATCTGCTTCATATTCAGCAGCTGGCGGATGAGAAGCATGACGAGAATGATGAAAAAACCTGAAACCAAAGGATCCCATCCCCAGCCATTTTCCTTAATGACCAGCAGCAATAGGACGATGATGCTCAAATTGAGAAGGATGCCAGATCTTCTGCGAGATTTACGCAACTGTTGAGCACCTTCCATCTGGACATCATCCGAATATAACGCTGACTGTCCGATCAGCAGCATCGCCAGCATCCATAATGGATCGGTATACAGGCCAGGACTGTAGGTGCCTGTCATGAAAGTGGGTATGTACATGGTGTCGGCAATCAGCAATACTGCAAAACCGATACCTGCCACCAAAATCATTCCATCTCCTGTTGGAGGCCGCAGATAGAAGATATTAACAAGCAAAAATAATAACAATAAGTCCAGCAATGGGTAACCTAAATTGAACAGGAAGAATGTGAAAGAATGATCCGCCAGACCAATGATCGGGGAAATGAAATAATGGCTGCTGATGGATATAGAAGCAACCATGAAAATCGCCACATTGAAATAGAAGGTCGTATCATTACGGTCCAGCTGGCGCAAATAATAGAGGAGCGCTGCAGCAAAGACCATGTAGGAAGCGATCCATAGGAAATTGGTCATCTTGGAGTAATCCATCTCGCGAAAGAGATGCGACAGCATCATCAGGTTGGCAAGCAGATACAAAGCAATCCCGCATGCCAGAAAACCTGCAAACTTTTTCCGTCTCGCCGGCTTGTTGGCCGCTTTTCGCAGCAGCCAATATATACCGAGGCTGCTCGCCAATATAGGGAAGCCCGCTGAACCGATGATGCGTAGATGGCGGTCATCGTGGAAGACATACAGCCAGGCGCCCATGCCGGCAACAAGCAGAAAGGTGATTAAGGCCGCGGAATTTTTAGAGGACAACATACACATGATCAACTCCATTCCATCCCATTTAGGCATTTCTAGGCATGACTCTCTTAATACCTTTACCCTATCATAGATTCTCTCACGCGTGATAGATTGCGAAAGATTTCGAGGGAGGTAATTTGTACCAATCCTCTGAAAGCCGGTGTCATGCCCAGCGGCAGAAAACAAGCAATAGCCGCTGGAAAGAAGCAAACTTGCCTGGTAAAGAAGCAATCCCTTGCGCTATCACCGCAACAATGCCGCAAAGCGGAGCAATCCGTAGCTGGAATGGTGCAATTCCTCCTTCAAACGAAGCAATCCGGCGTAACGCGGGTGCTGGCAGTTTGTTCGAACAACATGTACACTGCAGCGCAGCTCTATCGATGCGACACTCTGCATCAAAAGGCCACCTCCCCTTGCATGCATTTCAATATCCCTAACCTTTCATCCTATAGTACACTACTTGCAAGGAAAAGATGGTGAATGCATCTGGGTCATAGGTCTACTATAGAAGAAAGAGGTGCAAGCATGGAACGATACAGAATACACCCTGAAAACGGGCTGGAATTCGGGATTTACACGCTCGGCGATCATTTGCCGGATCCGCTGACAGGCAAGCGGATTTCTGCGGGTGAGCGGGTGCGGCAGATCATTGAGTATGCGAAGCTCGCGGAACAGGCAGGGCTCGACTTTTTCAGTGTCGGGGAGAGTCATCAGGAGTACTTTGCCACGCAGGCGCATGCTGTTGTCCTTGCCGCGATTGCGCAGGCGACAGAGCGGATCAAGATCGGCAGTTCCTCCACAATCATCAGTACATCGGATCCTGTGCGAGTGTATGAGAATTTCGCGACGATCGATCTGATTTCAAGCGGGAGGGCGGAAATTGTCGCCGGGCGCGCTTCACGGATCGGCCTGTTCGAGCTCCTCGGCTACGACGTCCGGGAGTACGAAGCGCTGTATGAGGAGAAGTTCGATCTTCTGCTCAAAATCAACCAGGAAACTGTCGTCAACTGGAACGGCGACTATCGGGCCCCGTTGCGGAACGCCGAAATCCTGCCGCGCCCCGAGGAAGGGTCGCTGCCGATTTGGCGGGCGGTAGGCGGCACTCCGGCCAGTGCCATCAAAGCGGGCCAAGCCGGCGTGCCGATGTTCATGGCCCATCTGGGCGGACCTGCAGAGGCTTTCAAAGGGACGGTCGATGCGTACCGGGAAGCGGCAAGGCTTGCGGGACATGATCCGGCCAGTCTGCCTGTCGCGACGGCCGGGTTCTTCTACGCTGCGGAGAGCTCGCAGCAGGCGATCGAGGACTTGTATCCGTATATCAATGAAGGCATGAAAAAGACGAACGGCCGCGGGTTCTCCTGGCATCTCTTCGCAGAAGGCGCTGAACGGAGCAATATCATGAACGTCGGCAGCCCGCAGGAGATCATCGAAAAGATCCTCTACCAGCATGAAGTGTTCGGGCATCAGAGATACGTCGCCCAGATCGATTTCGGCGGCATGCCGTTTGATAAGCTGCAGCGCAATCTCGAATTGATTGGCACGGACATCCTGCCGGCTGTCAAAAAGTATACAAAAGCAAAATGAAAAACTGGCGTTTCCTTTTATCAAGGGAACACGCCAGTCTTTTACTTTTTGCCGCCGATTCGTTCTGCTTGCACGACGAGCCGGTATTCATTGGAATACTCGGGGTAGCAGGTGATCAAAGACAGCATTGCCTTGCCTTGTTGCGCCTTGAGGACTTCCACTTCATCGGGCTTGACGATTTTACGGTCAAATACCCGGAAGGAAAGATCGTCATCAACCGTCTGGAAGGTGAACGTTGTACCGACGTCCAACTCATGCAGCCGGTTGAACTGCTTTCCGATGACGCGCGCCTGATGCCCGGCGATGGCGTAACTTCCGTTCATGTCGCCCGGTTTGTCCATCCCCGGAATGGCGCCAAGCCCCTTGGCCAAAGTGGCTTGGTCCGCTCCGAGAAGGACAGGCATTTCGAGGTCGATGGACGGAATGGACAGGATGCCCTCCATTCCCGCAAGCTCGGGATGAAGCGGCGGCTCCGCAGTCTGCTTCCGGATGGCGTCTTGCGAAGCCGGTTCAGGCTCCATTTCCATGGCCTGCACCGATTGGAAAGCGTCCATCAATTCCTGGTCATGCTGCGCTTGTTTGGCATTCCCTTGCAGGAGCAGTGCGAGAAGCCCGGCTCCCGCAAGAATGAGAATGCTGCCGCTGTATCGCATGAATCGTTTCATCGCATCATCACTCCCGTGCGTCATTGCGGCGGAAATGGATTCTTCCGCTGGCAGCTAGCAGCAGCACGCCAGCCAGCAGCAGGAGTCCTGCAAGCAAGGCAAGTCGTTTTGCATCCCAGGCGCCGCCTGTTTTTGGCAAGGACGTGCGCAGATCCGGCTCGTTCAGGACCATACTTCCCGGGGCCCCCATGCTGCCGCTTTCCTTCATGCCAGGCAAAGCGCTGCCCGGATTCTGCGTCACTCCAGTAACAGAAGACTGGCCAGGCGTACCTGAATTGCCCTCCATGCCGTCCATGCTGCCAGAAGCCGGTTCATCATCCGTCCCTTCTCCTGGGCCTGTCACAAGCGGTGGCATGCCAGTGTCTTCTTCATCAGTTCCCGGTTCATTTCCTGTCTCACCAGGATCCGGGTTTGCGGTGCCTTCATCTGTACCAGGGGCTGTCCCGCCGTTGTCGGGTGTTGTTGTGCCTTCTCCCGGAGCCGGGGTTTCATTGCCTGGATTTGTCGTGCCTTCTCCTGGATTCGTGCCTTCATCCGGATCTGTCGTGCCTTCCCCTGGATTCGTGCCTTCATCAGGGTCTGTTGTGCCTTCTCCTGGATTTGTGCCTTCATCCGGATCTGTTGTGCCTTCCCCTGGATTTGTGCCTTCGTCAGGGTCTGTTGTGCCTTCCCCTGGATTCGTGCCTTCGTCAGGGTCTGTCGTGTCTTCCCCTGGATTTGTGCCTTCGTCAGGGTCTGTTGTGCCTTCTCCTGGATTTGTGCCTTCGTCAGGGTCTGTTGTGCCTTCTCCTGGATTTGTGCCTTCATCCGGATCGGTTGTGCCTTCGTCTGGATTTGTGCCTTCGTCAGGATCTGTTGTGCCTTCTCCTGGATTTGTGCCTTCATCAGGGTCTGTTGTGCCTTCCCCTGGATTCGTGCCTTCGTCAGGATCAACAGCAGCCGGGATCAGCGTCTGCCATTTTAACAGGTCAATGTTGATGGGACCTAAGAGCGGCAAACCGAGTGTCAGGCCCAGGCCGGTGTTCGTCTGGAGGATGCCTTCGTCTGTCGTCTCCGCCTCTTGTTTCAAAATGCCGAGACCTGTTCCGTCAAGCAATCCGCCCAGCAGGCCGAGGTCGACCAGCGAGGAAGAGGAAGAGACCTCTTCCCCTTCGACCGCCACATGCTTGTCGAGTACGCCGACATGTGTCTTGCCTAAGATCGGCAAGTCTTCTGCGTTCACTTCGGCCAGGCCGCCGTCGTATGTGAATGAATCTTCATCTGCCTGGAACTCGCCTGATGCAACGTTAACATTCACGTCATTCGTCACGGGCGACTTCACGCCGACCGATACGAGAGAATCCTTGGCGGACACGGATTCATCCGTCGCTTCGCCTTTCTTCTCTAGCACCGAGACGTCCAATTCATCGACGACGCCTTCGAGCACGCCTCCGCCGACATGGACGTCAGCGACTGCGGACATGCCGCTTTCGCCTTCGTCGCTAGACGTTTTTTCGCCTGCCAGCACTTTGACAGATGTGTCTTCCAGCAGTTCATTGTCGAGGTCCGCCTGGATCAAACCGCCTGAGACAGACTCACCTTCTTCGCTTACAGATACATGCTTGTCCAGCACTCCGACATGCGTCTCCCCGAGGATCGGCAAGTCTTCCGCGTTCACTTCGGCCAGGCCGCCATCGTATGTGAATGAATCTTCATCTGCCTGGAACTCGCCCGACGCGACATCAACATTCACGCCATTCGTCACGGGCGACTTCACGCCAACTGATATGAGCGAATCCTTGGCGGACACGGATTCGTCCGTCACTTCGCCTTTTTTCTCGAGCACCGAGACGTCCAGTTCATCGACGACGCCTTCGAGCACGCCTCTGCCGACATGGACGTCAGCGACTGCGGACATGCCGCTTGTGCTATCGTCATTCGACGACTTTTCGCCTGCCAGCACTTTGACAGATGTGTCTTCCAGCAGTTCATTGTCGAGATCCGCTTGTACCAAACCGCCTGAGACGGATTCGCCTTCTTCACTTGTAGAAACATGCTTGTCTAGCACGCCGACATGCGTCTCACCGAGGATCGGCAGGTCTTCTGCGTTCACTTCGGCTAGACCCCCGTCATACGTGAATGAATCTTCATCTGCCTGGTACGCGCCTGACGCGATGTCGACATTCACGTCATTCGTCACGGGCGACTTCACGCCGACTGATACGAGGGAATCCTTTGCGGACACGGATTCGTCCGTCGCTTCGCCTTTTTTCTCGAGCACCGAGACGTCCAGTTCATCGACGACGCCTTCGAGTACGCCTCCGCCGACATGGACGTCAGCGACTGCGGACATGCCGCTTTCGCCTTCGTCGCTAGACGACTTTTCACCCGCCAGCACTTTGACGGATGTGTCTTCAAGCAGTTCATTGTCGAGATCCGCTTGTAGCAAACCGCCTGAGACGGATTCGCCTTCTTCACTTACGGATACATGCTTATCGAGCACGCCGACATGCGTCTCGCCTAGCACCGGCAGATCTTCCGCATTCACTTCCACCAAACCACCGTCAAATGATGAGCTTTCTCCATCTTTCTTTTCACTTGATGCTACGTCGATGTTGACATCCTTCGTAATATCGGATTTCACGCCCACTGACACGAGCGACCCTTTGGATGCGGTTTTATCGCTGTCAGTCTTCTCCTTTTTCTCGAGGGCTGTCACAGTCACATCATCCAAGATGCCGCCGCTGACATTCACATTGGCGAGAGAACTCTTCTTCTCGCCATCGTCCCCCTTCTCCGGTTCGGACGGAATCTTCACTTTCACATCGCCGACCACCGGGACATTCTTCAATTCCACGTCAAGCAGGGAGGATTTCCCTTCCTTCTTATTCAGCAGATTGACATCAAGTCCCAGCAGGCCTTTCCCTTTTCCTTCCTCTGCATTCGCGAGTGTTGGGGCAGCCATGATCGCAGTGCACACACCAAGTGACAAGAAACTATGCTTCCAGCTCCATTTATTTTTCATGATTGTTCTCTCCTTTTTTTACTTTATTTGTTGAGTAGTAAAAAAAGGGAGAACGCGGGTGGCTGGCCAGGCGGGGCATGGTCCCATTGCGTGGTCAATTTCGTTTCCTGCAAAGCCCAATACTGCCGCTGCATGAGATCACTCATCATGATCTTGGATAAGATGCCAGGCACGATATCGGAACTGCCGCCTGTCATCGTCATCGCCGAAGAGGCTTGCGCCGATCCGCCCGTCATGACTGCCGGGGATCCGCCATATGTCCCGTCGGTGAAATTCTGCCATGCCGGGAACGATGGAATCGGATTAGTTTCCGCTGCCTGAGCGTCCGGTTCCGCTTTTGCTTTCATGCTGCGCTCGGCTTTCACCGGGACAAGCACATCACCTGCAGCCTGCAGGTTGCCATTCATGAGATTCGCCGGTTCCTCCGTGTACGAAAGGGCATTCATCCGCTCAGCCGTGAGTTCGGTTTCCTCCTGTGCGCCATCTGAATCGCCGCGGGGCACAACCGCGTCGGTATCTATGACGAACGCAGGGATTCCCTCCGAACGGTCCATGGCTGAACCGGGTACTGCCTGCCCATTTGCAGAAGGCGATCCAGTAATCCCCTGCTGGGAATGGGTTTGATCCTTCGCCTGGTCCACTTGCGCAGGAGGCAGGACTTGCGGTTTCGCGCTTGGCACCGCCGCTTCCTCGCCTGCCTGGGTTCCCTCACCAGGTTGATTGTCCGGCTTTACCGGCTTTTGCTGAGGTTTCTCTGCAGGCAGGTTCGGTGTAACACCCGGTTTTTCCGGCTCATCCGCCTGTTCAGCATCCGGCTTTTCAGGCGTCTCCGGATTCCTCGGTTGTTCCGGTTTTCCGATCACAATGCCCGGCAGTTCCTGAACCGTTTCCGCGCCGCCTTCCAGTACGGTTCCGACCGTATCCGTCGTGCTTTCCACAATGGAGCCCGCATTCGTCAATGTGGAATCCAGGAAATCACCGGTATTGGTCACGAGATCACGTACAGGTCTGGCAGCCGGATCTGTCAGGCTGTCCACCGTCTTGGAGGTCAGTGTGACCGTATCCTGAACCGTCTGATTCACCGAATCGACTGTCGTGACGACAAGGTCATCTGCCGAATCGACTGTCTCTTCCAGCGTCTTGCCCAGCCGGTCCGTTACTGGGGTCACGACCGGGATGTCCGGCAATTCGGCTGCCGTTTCATTCACCCCGGACACCGTCTCCCGGACTGTATGTGTCGTGGATTCCACGACTGGCTTGACATTCGTGACCGTCGTATCCACGAATGTCCCGGTCTCTTCAAGCAGATCCACGACCGGCTTGCCTGATGCCGGATCTGTAACCGTCTTGACAGCTGTCGAAGTGAATTCAAGCGTGTCTTGCGCAGTCTTTCCTGCCCCGTCGACCGCCGCCTTCACAGTCTGATCTGCTCCGCCGACTGTCTTTTCAACCGTTTGTACGGCCTTCTCAGCGACCGGCTTCACAACCGGCACATCCGGCAGGCTGCTGACAGTTTCGTTCACGCCGGATACCGCCGTCTTGACTGTACCCGTTGTCGACTCCACGACAGGCGAAACGTTCTCGACCGTCTTCCCGGCAAACTTCCCGGTCCTCTCAAGCAGATCGGATACGGGCTTATCCGACGTCGGACGGACGACGGATTCCACTGTTTCTGTTGTAAAATCCACCGTATCGCGCAGCGTCTGATCGACCGTCCCGACTGTCGTCTCCACAAGGCCGCCGACGGACTCGAGCGTACCTTTGGCCGTCTTTCCGACGCCTTCCAGAAGACCGGTCACAAGACCCTTCGGCCTCTCTTTTTTCGTCTTGCTTTCTACTTCCTCACCGTGTACTAGGGTTGGCACCAGCAATAGGCTCGCACATAAACCGCCGCCAATCGAGAGCAGTTTCTTCACAGTATCACCTCCTCCCTGTACCAAATGGAACTCTAGTAGTCCCTACGTTCTTCCACTACCCGTCCTATTGATGAATAAACTCTAAATATTACGCTTTTGGTTTATCTTTATTAAATAAAGGTATGGAAGTAGTTAGGAATTATTAGAATAGATTGGAGAGTCAGGAGGAGAATTTCTAATGAAGGATCAATCGGAAGCAATCAGAGAGCACTTCATGCAATTGGATCGTTCGTTATTCATGGACGACTTGCAGGAGTTCGCTTACTTGGATGAAGCGATACCGATCGGGCATGAGCAGACGATTTCCCAGCCCTCTCTCGTGCTGGAGATGACACTGGCTCTTGAATTGGATCCAGAAGCGCGCGTATTGGAAATCGGCACAGGGTCCGGCTATCAGACAGCTATGCTGGCACCATTCGTGAAGTCAGTCTATACCGTGGAACGGATTGAACCGCTGGCAACAGCCGCGGAAAAGCGACTGCAAAAGATGCGGCTGGAAAATATCCATTTCAAGCTGGACGACGGAAGCACGGGCTGGAGCGAGCATGCGCCGTTTGACCGGATCATCGTCACCGCCGCGGCTGCTGAACTGCCTGAGGAATTGACGGAGCAACTGGCTGAAGGAGGCATCCTGATCATCCCTGTCGGACCGCCGTCTTTGCAGCAGTTATTGCGTGTGAGGAAAGAGGCGGGCGGAATGCTGTCTAAGGAGGTTCTGGGAGACGTGCGGTTTGTGCCGCTCAAAGGGAAATATGAATAAGGAGCCCCTCTCTGAATGTAAGGGGTTCTGAACACGGGGAGAAAAATAAAATCATACAACGCTCAGGGACGCATCCGCATATAATGGGTGTCCCTGTTTTCATTGATATATCAACGTCTTAAATTGTAATTTAGGTGAATCCATGTAGTTATTAGCTAGGTTATCACAACTCCGATTATAAGCATCTTAATAAGATACCTGAAACTTCTTTTGTGAAAATCTGATTATTTCAAAGGAAACAAATGGTTTTGTGATAAAATAGGGATAGAAGAAGTCGTTTTGTTCAACTTTACGGGCATTATGAGCAGGAAGCTCTAATAATATAATGCAATGTGAGTAAATGAATGATTATTCAAAGTCAATTGGAGTATATAGTGGCGCTTATTACACAACCAATGCCTTTAGCTTCATTTAGCTTCATAGATTCTTTGGTGAAAAATTTTAATAGGAAAGGACGAGATCCATGGACTTTGATCGTAACTTTACAGCGGATATGGTCACTTATACAAGTCTCCTGGCAATCATCCTATTTGTGAGGCTGATCCTATCTAACTTCTTTAAACATGAAGAAGAAAAAAGAGGGATAGCGTTTGTAGGTAGTGACCTGCTATTGCTACTAGTGAATTGCTACTTTGCGTATAAATACTATGAATATTTAGTAGCCAATCTTCATAACAAAATATATTTTCTATGGTTGCTTGCCACAGGACTACTTATTCTTACTATCAAAGATATCTATTCTCTACTTGGAGCTAGTATAGATGTATGGACACAAGTTAGTTAAGTCTCTATCCTAAACAATAGAGAGGACGTGTCCGGAATGAAACAAAAACGTTACAACCACGAATTCAAACAAACAATCGTCGAACTCTACAGAGCTGGCACGCCTGTGAGTGATCTCAACCGCGAATATGGTGTATCTGAAGTGACCATTTACAAATGGATCAAAGCGCACTCCCCAATTGAAAATGGAGACGGTTTGACACCCGCTGAAATTGCGGAGATCCAAAAGGAAAATCTACGCCTCAAGCAGGAGGTAGACATTCTAAAAAAGGCTATGACCATATTCGCGAAAAAGTGACCGACCAAGAGATTATCGACCATATCGAACAGGAGAAAGAAAACCACCCTGTTCAAGTTTTGTGTGACGTGCTAGACATGCCAAGAAGTACGTACTATCAATCATTCCATAAAGTGAAATCCTCGTATGAAACGGAAAACGAGGCGATTTTAGAACGCATAAAAATCATACATGCGGAGAGTAAAGGCCGCTATGGTGCGCCTAAAATTCATCAACTTCTCAAAAAGGAAGGCTACGCTGTCAGCGTAAAGCGTGTCCAGCGCCTTATGAAAACAGAAGGAATTCGATCTGTCATCACGAAGAAATACCGTCCAACTTCATCGGACAGCCAAGTAGAAGAACGCGACAATGTATTAGATCAAGATTTTAAAACGACGACCATCAATGAAAAATGGGTGGCCGATATTACGTATATCCATACACTGAGAGACGGTTGGTGCTACCTGGCCTCTGTATTGGATTTACATACGAAGAAAATTGTAGGTTATTCTTTTTCTAAATCCATGACAACAGAACTCGTCTTACAAGCATTAGCCAACGCAATTGATGTCCAGCAGCCTGAAGAGGGGCTGATCCTTCATACCGATTTAGGCAGCCAATATACGAGCGAGGACTTTCAAAAAGCAGTAAAAGCAGCGAAAATGGAACACTCTTTCAGTCGAAAAGGCTGTCCGTATGACAACGCCTGCATCGAGTCTTTTCATGCCACATTAAAGAAGGAAGAAATCTATCAAACCACTTATCTAGATTTTGAAGCAGCACGAATTGCCCTCTTCCAGTACATTGAATCCTGGTATAACCGGAAACGAATCCATGGGGCAATTGATTACTTGACGCCGCAGCAACTCGAGGATCAGTGCAGACAGGTAGCTGCTTGATCGTTAGATGTCATTAGGACTTCGATTCAACCTACCTACACATTTTTCAGGAACGACATCCATGGACTGTACTTCCTGTATCCAGCGAAAGCTGTCAAGTGCGGGCTTTCACTTGACTGGTTTCGCTGGATACAGGACCATCCATGAATGGATGCCGTTTCTGACAACGACTTAACATTTTTGTGTCCAGGATATTGACATAGATCCAACTCAAGACTAAAAGTGCAATAGATAAAAATAAAGAACTGTAATACACAGGCTATTTGCCCCTTGTTCCATAATAAGGCGCCATTCTGGAGTAGGGAGTGTACATCTTTGGTAAGCGCAAAAATCCCCACCGGCTAGTAGATGGGGATTTCGAGTACACTTATCTCGATTTATTTGGTATACCGCACTCCTGTGGAAGTATATAAACAGTAAATTTTATTGAGAAAGGGATGGGTAAAATGAAGTATTTATTGATTTTGATTTCTCTCGTACTGGCTGTGGTTACATCCAGTTTAAATATTCATACTGACATTACATCTGTTATTTATGGATTGTCAGCGTTAGGTTTAATTTTAGGAGCATATTTCAGTGTTAAAAAGCCGAAAGAAAGCAAAGGATCTTAAAAAGTGGATACTTCAACCATCTGGCGCGATTGTTGAATAGTACATAGCAAGTAAAAACGCACAGACAACACTGTGCGTTTTAACTGCTGTTTATACTGCTAAGTAAAGTAGCCATGCTGATAGTGATACAAGACTTGGAGGAAGACCTCTGTCCGCCTGAAATTACGCGGTCAATTCATGGTCAGGCCGCCATCCACGGTGATGTTCTGACCCGTAATGCCGTCTGCCTGCTCTGAGCAAAGGAAAACGACCGTGCTTGCGACATCTTGAGGCGTCGTCACCTTCTTCAGCGGAGTGGATTGTGCAATCAAGTCGAACACTTCCGGCGTTGTCACGCTGCTGGCATCCGTCGTTTTCAATAGACCGCCCGATACGACGTTCGCTCGGATGCCGTATTGGCCGAGTTCTGCCGCAAGATTACGCGTAAAGCCGATCAACCCTGCTTTCGCAGTCGTGTATTCGTGATACGGCACGACCGGGTTTTGGAACAGGTTGGTGCCAATGCTGATAATACCGCCGCTCTTTCGTTCCATGAATTGCGGAATTACACTTTGCGAGATATTGAATGCCGCTTTCAACGTGCCATCCAGCTGTTTCTGATAATCGTCCCACGACAGATCCTTGAAGGCTTTCTGTTTTGTCGGATCGAATTTAAAGTCTACGAGGGCATTGTTGACGACGACGTCTATGCCGCCGAAATGGTCCGCCGCCTCTGTCATCATCCGGTCCACTTCTTCCCGGTTCGTCACGTCTGCCTGGATGGCAATCGCCTTCCCGTCCGCTTCAGCTGCAAGCTGCTCTGCCGCCTCCCGGCTCTTGTTATAATTGATGACCACTTGAAATCCTTGCTCCACCAATGTCTGCACGATTGTTGCGCCGAGTCCTCTGCTCCCGCCTGTCACTACTACTGTTCTGCTCATCTTGAACACTCCCACTTCTTTAGTTGATCAAACAAAAAAATACGCAGCCTTCCCGTAGGAAAGTTGCGTAAAGTCATTATGTACATATCAAAAACAAGGCATACGCGCCCACATTATATGTATCGAGTTTACACTTTCCTACGCTAGTATGAACTAGTTCAGGTTCAAAGGGTTCGAGTCAAACTCGTCTCAGTTACATAACACCCCTAGTGCATATCATTCAGTTATAGCCCCATCGTATAGTTTCCTGGATGGTAAGTCAAGGTCATGGTTCCTTTCCTTTCAATCAACCCCGCCAGCCTCTGGATAACTGCAAAGCTCCACTAACGTGCCATCCGTGGAAATCGGATTGATATAAATCAGTCTTCTGCCCCTCGCATTGGTCCGCAATGTATCTTCCAGGAAACGCACTCCGTTACTTCTGGCGTCTGCAATCGCTTGATCGAGGTCATCGACTCGGTACGCAATGTGGTGGACCCCTTTTCCCCGCTGCCTGATGAAACGGGCGATCGGAGAGTTCTTATTCGTCGGTTCCAGCAGTTCGATCAGCTGCTCTTCCGTCCTCACGACCGCCACATGCACTTCCACGCCCGGCGCTGTGCTTGTGTACCGGTCCTCCAGCGATCCGTTCAGGACATTCAGATAAAAAGGAAGGGCGTCCTCAATGCTTCTGACAGCAATTCCCGTATGATCGTATACATGTTTCATTCACATTCCTCCCTGGATTTCCGACCCGTCTATAAAACCCGCTCCAGGAAGTGGTGAAGAAATTGCTCCGCCTTGACCTCGGTGCACACTTGGACTTTTGGATTGCCGCTAGATGACGGTACCGTTTTCCCTGTCTCTTCCCCTTCCAGGACAACCGTTACATTCCACTCTTCCGTTTGGACAAAATCCGGATTGATTGCAACGCCCACAGCTAACGGATCATGCAAGGCGCACCCTCCGATGCCCGGTTCGAATGTCTCATAGGCTGCCATATAGAAACGCGTCATGTCCGCAAAAAACCGGGCTTCGTCAGTTCCTTTAGCACGCCAGCTCTCTAAGGCCTCTTCTGGTAAAAGGGTCTTCATCGTTACATCCAGGCCAACTACAGTGACTGGCAGCCCGGAGGAAAAGACAAGCTCAGCCGCTTCCGGATCCGTATGTATATTCGCTTCACTGAACGGCGTGACATTTCCAGGGACGAAAACGGCACCGCCCATCAGGATGATCTCTTTGAAAAGTGGGACGATGGCAGGATCCTTTTGGATGGCTTGCGCAAGATTCGTAAGCGGGCCGACAGGGATCATCGTGATTTCATGCGGACGCTCTTTCACTTGGCGGATGATGAAATCCACCGCGTGTTCTTGCTCCGCTTTTGCTGCAGGAAGTGGAACAAAGCTATTCCCGAGCCCATCTTCTCCGTGAACATGCAGGGGGAAATTCCCTATATCGCGTTTGAGCGGCTTTGCAGCACCCCTATACACAGGCGCCGTCTTCCCTATCTTTTCCAGGACCGCTAGTGTATTGCGTGTCGTATTTTCAACCGAGTTATTCCCGAAGCATGTCGTCAGCCCGATTACATCGAGCTCCGGGGAATGCATGGCATACGCGATCGCCATCGCATCATCAATTCCGGTGTCAACGTCTAGTATGACTGGTTTCATCTTAATTCCTCCGTTTCAAATCAAAGTAATGGATAGGCCTTCAAGAAATCTTCCACTTCTCTTTTCGTCGGCATGCCTGTCTGCGCTCCGAGCTTCGTAACAGAAATGGCTGCGGCCACATTTGCAAATTGGCAGGCTTCCTCCATTGCAAAGCCCTCGCATAACGCATAGGCCAATGCACCATTGAACGTATCCCCCGCTCCTGTAGTGTCGACGACTTCGACTTTGGCAGCGGGTATCGTTACAGAGTCGCCATCTTTGTACAGCATAACCCCTTTGGACCCTTTCGTGACAATGCACTTTTCTTTTATCTTTTCAAGTTGCCCTCCGGGTCCGTCTATTGCCGCGAATAGAAGAGTTTGCTCATGCTCGTTCGGCGTTACATAATCGACCATCTCCAGCAGCTCCATGGGAAGCTCTTGAATCGGCGCAGGATTCAAGATGGCAGGGACGCGATGTTTATGTGCAAGTTCCACGGCCTTGATCACACTCGCAAGCGGAATTTCCAGCTGCAGCAAAAGAATATCACTATTCCTGATCGCCTCTTCATGTTGTTCGACCATCTCCGGAGTGACATAGCTATTCGCGCCAGGTACGACGATGATGCTATTATCCCTGTCGGATAACGTAATCGAAGCGATTCCGGTCGAGCACCCCCGGACTTCCATGATCAAATCCGTGTTAATCCCCTGCGCCTTCAAGTGCTCCACTAACGTTTTTCCAAAAGGGTCATCCCCCACAGCACCGATCATCGTGACAGCTGCACCAAGCCGTGCCGCGGCAACAGCCTGATTCGCGCCTTTCCCGCCAGGTATCGTAAGAAACGAATCACCCGTCACGGTTTCCCCCACTTGCGGGATCCGGCTCGTACTCGTCACTAAATCCATGTTGATGCTGCCGATCACTGTTACTTTGCATGCAGCCAAATCGCTCTCAGCTCCTTCATCCACGTTTCACCCACGGGGGCGGAATGGTTACCCATCAGTATACTGTGTTTGTGGCCCGGATGCATTTTTGCAGTCCAATTAAAAAAACCGGCTCCCGCGGGATACCGGCTGTCCACCTTATTGTTGCACTATTTTCTCTGCAGGAAGATGCTGGACTTTCACGGTGAACGTCGTCAATTCACTTCCGAGGATCGGGCCTTTCCCTTCCGGCTTCTTCGCGCGCTCACCGCCGTGCGCTTTCTCCGATTCACGGCTCTTCAGCCAGTTGTCGAAGAAACTGCGGTCCTCCCAGGTCGTGCACACTTTGAGTTCATCATAATCCGGAGAATTTTCCTTCATCCAGACTTCCATGCGGATGAACCCTTCAAATGTATGGACCGATTTTGCGACAGCAAAGCGGCTTGCCACCTCGTCGCCCTTCCCTTTCTCGATCTGGATCGTGTTCACAGCTGTCATCATTTGCATGTTCATTTCCTCCTTTATAATGCCTGCATCTGCAGACTTTCACTCATATTCTTCAAGAAATCAAGCACCGGCTGCGCCTGCTCGCCCCCGCGTTCTGCATGGCGGATGAGCGGAATGCCGTGCGCTCCCTTCGCATGAACCATCTCCGGGTAACTGTAGATGATGCTTTTGACGATTTCCAGTTCGCCGAGCATAGCGGCAGCGAAAATGTCGATCCAAGCTCCATGTGCAATCAAATACTCTGCAATATCACGGTTCCCAGTATGAGCAGCCGCGCCAAGCCCGCTTTCCCAGTCGTCCCCGCCCCAGTTCATCACCGCGTTGACGAGATCCGGTTCCCTGTTCAGCAACGCCTTCACTTCTTCAAAATTCCCATGTGCCGCTATGACGAATGCGCGCACCAGCTCACTGTCCAATTGTTCTTTCTTCATGCCTTCCTGCCTCACAGCAATCATCCTTCCGTAATTTATTTGGAGTGAAAAAGTACTGCCCGTCTTTCATGAAAATATCCGCATCAATCTCAAAGATCGACCGGAACATGTCCTTACAGAACACGCACTGCGGGATGCCGTCGAACCGGATCTCCCCTTCCTTGAGGACGATGAGCCGGTCGCTGTAGCGCGCTGCCTGGTTGATGTCGTGAAGCACCATGACGACCGTCATTCCTGCGGTTTCATTGAGCGATTTCACCAGCTCCATGACCTCCAGCTGATGCGAGATGTCGAGGTAGGTCGTCGGTTCGTCGAGCAGCAGGATCTTCGGTTGCTGGGCGATCGCCATAGCGATCCAGGCCCGTTGCCGCTCGCCGCCCGACAGTGTATGGATCATCCGGTTGCGGTAGGACGTGAGCTTGGTCACGCCGAGCGCCCATTCGATCATCTCCCGGTCCTCCCCACTCGGTTTGCCGTACGCCTTGCGGTGCGGGTGCCGGCCGAATTCGACGAGTTCGCCGACGGTCAGATCGATTTGGTGGTCCTGCATTTGCGGCAGCATCGCAAGCGTCTGCGCCACTTCCTTTGTTTTCATCTGTTCAATTTGGCGCCCGTCGAGTAGTACCGTGCCGCTGTCAGGGGCGATGAGACGCGAGATGAGACGCAGGAACGTCGATTTTCCAGAGCCATTCGGGCCGATCAAGCTGACGATTTCTCCCTGTTTGATCGTCAGGTCGATACCGGACAGACTGAAGTCCGCCGAATGGCTGTACGCCAGTGATTCAGTTGTCAGCAAATGAATTCCTCCGTTTCTGGATCAGATATAAGAAGAACGGCCCTCCGAGGAATGACAGCAGAATGCCGACGGGCAGCTCGATTGGATTGAATGCGCTGCGGGCGATCGTATCGGCGACAACGACGAGCAGTCCGCCGCCGAGCGCCGAAATCGGAAGCAGATACCGGTAATCGCCGCCGACCATCGTCCGCACGATATGCGGGACGACGAGACCGACGAAACCGATCAGCCCCGAGACGCTGACCGCAATCCCTGCGAGCAGCGTGCTCAGGAGGATGAGGAAGAAACGGCTCCGTTCGACTTTGTGGCCAAGCAGCTTCGCCATCTCGTCGCCGAGACGCAGGATCCGGATATGCGGAATGGCGAACAGCGCGAGGACGAGTGCTGCTAACGCGTAGTAAATGATCATCTAGAACTGCACCCAGCCGACTCCCGCGATGCCGCCCGCAAGCCATGGAAGCACCGCCTGGACCCGGTCACTGTAAAGCAGCATCAGCGCGCTCATGACCGCTCCGATGACCGCATTGATGGCGACACCGACCAGAATGATGCGCACCGGGGACGCGCCCCCCTTCCAGGACATCGCGTAGATGATCAGCGCCGTGACGAGCGCGCCGAGGAAAGCGGCTGCCGGAAGAAGCATGATGTACGCCGGAAACAGGATCATGATTACGGTCGCCGCAAGACCCGCACCCGAAGACACTCCGATAATCCCGGGGTCTGCGAGCGGGTTGCGCATGATCCCCTGCAAAATGGCTCCCGCAGATGCAAGACACATGCCGACAATCAATCCGACAAGCATCCGGGGGACCCGCAGTTCCCAGACAATTCGGCGCTCAAGAGAATCCGCCGATGAAAATATGCCATTCCAAATTTCAGGAAGCGAGAAGGAAACCGCCCCGATCATCAGGCTGGCGAGCGCCGCCACGACGAGCAGCGAACCAGCCGTGATCAGGACGACGAACCGCTTGCGCGCAAGCGGATGTCTGTCCTTCCGCGGCGTTTCAGCAGCTGCGATCATTTCGCCGCGCCCTCTTCCAGGCTCTCTTTCATCACTTTGAATGCATCTACGATTCTCGTTCCCGGGTTCGTTCCGAACAGATCGGACGGGAGGACGACGACACGCCCCTCTTTCACCGCATCAAGGTTTTTCCATGCCGGATTTTTCATCATTTCCTCTTCAAATGCCGCTTTCACCGCTTCCGGCTCCCCGTGCGTGATCAACATGACGACTTCCGGGTTGCGTTCAATGATCTTCTCGACGCTCAGGCTCGCATACTGCGGATATTTATCTTCATTCGGGAAGTCGCTGGCGATATTCTCGCCGCCCGCAAGCTCCAGCAAGTCGCCGGAAAGGGAGTTCGGCAATGCTGCCAGATACGTTCCAGGGGCTCCGTAGACGAGCAGCGCCTTCGCGCCAGTTTTGCTGATGCCTTCCTTCACTGCGGCAAGTTCGCTATCGATCTTGTCATTCAGCGCTTTGGCATCGCTCTCTTTTTGCAGCAGCTGCCCGACTGTCGAAATCGTCTGCTGGATATCGCTTACGCTGTTCGCGGCGGTGTACACCATTTTCGTCCCTTGCCGCTCGAGGTTCGCTTCATGCGCTTTCATGCTCGGCGAAGCGATCATCACGTCGGGATTCACTTCGGCGATCTTTTCAAAATTCGGCTGGTGCGGATTGCCGATCTGCTCGATTGATTCCAGTTCAGCTACAGCAGGGCCGTGCGAAGTCGGACGCCCGACAACTTCTGCGCCAAGCGCCATCAGAATATCCAGGTCTCCCGCACTGAGGGCCGCAAACGTCTCCGGCTGCTCTTCGAACGTCACCACTCGCCCCGTCGCATCTTGCACTTCAATCTTCTCATTCTCAATTACTTCAGCTGCTTGAGAATCTGTCGGTTTCTCCTTCACCGTATCTGCCGCCGCCTTATCTCCTGCCGCATCATTGCCGCAAGCCGCGAGAGCCGCTATCAATGCGGTCATCGCTATGTAAATGAACATCTTCTTCATCTGTCTGTATCCTCCTTTTAGTTGAGAACTCTTCTCATTGACATGAGTATAGATGATAATGAGAATCAGTGTCAATTACAATTTTGAAAGAGAGTGCTAAAGTTCTAGGAGGGAGTTTGGGTGATTGGAGGGAGCTGCGGGTGAATGGCGCAATGGATTGCGGGAGTGGATTGAGTGCGGGTGAGCGTCGAAATGGAGCGAGGGAGTGTCTTATTCTTTTGTGAGCGATGCAAGCTTGTGGGCAAACATTGCAACCTTTCGTATGAATGTACTGAGTCGGCAGCTGAATCTTTCCATGTTTTATGGTGCCGCTCGAGGAACAGTGCAATTTTCCGCGAAAAGAAGCAATACTGGGCGTACTTTAAGCAATCCGGCCGGCAAACGAAGCAACCATCTTCAGTTGGAAGCAACCGCCTGTCAAAACGAAGCAATCGCGTCCAAAAACGAAGCAATCCCCTCTCCAAACGGCAAAAAAAGATGCGGGGAAAGCTCCCGCATGGTGTTGCCTTTTGACGAGCCAAGAGGGTTCGGGTGCAGCGAAATTGTCAACTCCTAAAATTCCTTCCGCTGACGCTCCAGTCAGACATTTACCGTTGACAATTGCCACGTTTATTCTTCTGCAGCAAGTTACACTTTTGGCCGAAGAATAAAAAGGGAGGCAATGGATATCCACTGCTCCCTTCACTTATTTGTCGCAATATTTTTTAAAAAACTATTAAATAACCATTTTTCCTTTTACTTACAAGGAAATTTCAGTAACACTATTACAAAAATATACTACGAAAAAGGAGATGCTTATGAAAAAGAAATTTAAATCTTATTTAAGTGTGATTATGTTGGTCGTTTTGGTATTTGGAACTAATAGCAGTGTCAGTGCAAATGCTCTCTTAAAATCTGACAAGTTAGAGCGTGCATCCATTAATCAAAAGGAAGTATGTAAACGATAAACTAGAATCAACAGATTTCCACAAATAAGAGTAAACGGTTTTCGATAAATAAGATTGAACAGTTTACCTAAATTCGCCCATTTTTTATATACTTGAGAGAGTCTATAGAAAGTGAGGTACGAGGAGTGGAAAGATGGATGTTATATAACGAGATACATAGATTGCGCAAGGAAGGATTTTCAAAAAGCAAGATCGCAAGCAAACTACAGGTCTCCCGCAATCTGGTAATTGACTACGCGAAGATGTCACCGGAGGAGTTCCTCCTCTTCAGCCTATCATTACAGAACAGAAGCAAGAAACTGGACGCCTACCAAAAGCAGATCCTGGCTTGGCTCAAGGAACATCCCGATTTCAGTGGCGCTCAGATATATGATCGGCTGATTGAGAAGGAGAAAATGGATCCTGCCTTCGTCACGGAAGGAACTGTGCGAAATTATCTGCGGGAATTGCGGGAGGTTTATCATCTCCCCAAAAAGATGGAGGAACGTAAATTTAGTGCCGTCCCAGAGCTGCCAATGGGGCAGCAGATCCAGGTGGATTTCGGCCAGACAAACCAAGAAACCACCTCCGGCGCATACAGACGACTCTATTTCATTGCCTTCATACTCGCCCACTCTAGGTACAAGTATGTTGAATGGCTGGATCGTCCCTTTACAACAGCAGACTTGATCAGAACTCATGAGAATGCCTTCCGGTATTTCGGCGGCATTCCAATCGAAATGGTCTACGACCAGGATCGTCTACTTACAGTCAGTGAAAATGCAGGTGATCTGATTCTCACGGCAGATTTCACCCGATACCAGCAGGCAAGAGACTTCAAGATCTATCTGTGCCGTGCGGCTGATCCACAGTCCAAAGGAAAGATTGAACAGGTAGTGAAGTATGTGAAAAATAATTTTGCGAAGCATCGCATTTTCGACAACCTGGACGATTGGCAGGAGGACTCCATGCGCTGGCTCACACGTACAGGGAATTACAAAATGCATCACAATACAAAAAAGAGACCCTTCGAAGTGCACGCCCTGGAAAAGCAACAGCTTCGAAATGTCTCCGGTACCTATCTTGTGGAAGGTAACTTTGCGTCCAGTATACCAAAACTAATACAGAAGGACAACGTCATCCGCCATGGGGGGAACCGCTATAGCGTACCGCTTGGTACGTACCGAAAAGGGGCACCCAATCATGCCTATGTATCTGAGGAGAACGGCTACCTACTGATCCGGCTGCAAGAGAATGGGCATCCTATCGCAAGGCATCCACTCTCGACGGAAAAAGGGAAATTGATCTCTGATCCTGTCCACCGAGAACGCGATTTGACCAAGCGAAATCAAATGATCCGCCAGGTTCTCGAGTCGTTCGGGGAATCTCCGGATGCCGCATGGCTAATTGAGATATTGACTGCCCAGTATCCTCGACATGTCATGGATCAATTACGGATTGTACAGGCCACTATCCTTGCCTATCCTAATCAAGCGACCGAGGCACTGCGTACCATGAAACGCCTTGGGATGAAAAGTGCCCACGAATTCCGGGATATCGCCACTTCGCTCGAAGTTAGGAGCCATAAGGAATTGCCTAAAGAGGGAGTAATGAATGCGAAGTACGAGCAATACACGGCACCGGAGCGCAAGGAGGACATCTACCGAACGATCCTAGAAGGGAGCGGTAGATGATGACAACACCATATACAGAACTGCAGGACATGTGCCGTGCTCTGCGCCTCGCTGAGACAGCAAAAGAACTGCCAACGTTTCTGAGAGAAGCAGAGGCCAAAGGATGGACATATCATGAGTTCATCCTTGCGGTATTGAACTACGAGACGCAGTGCAGGGAGAGAAAGACTAGCGACAAGCTGATGAAATGGGCCGAATTCCCGGATGTGCTGACATTCGGGAGCTTCCGGCTCGAAGAGCAGAATGCGATTGGCGAAAAGCGGTTAAACATACTAAAAGAACTATCATGGGTGGATGCGTGTTACACCCTAATCATGATGGGGCCAACCGGAGTCGGGAAAACCCATCTGGCTACAGCGCTAGGCATCCATGCGATCGAGAATGGCCGGCAGGCCATCTTCATATCGATGGACCGGCTGATCTATATTTTGAAATCCAGAGAGTATATCAGCAAATCCAAAAAACGTTACAAACGGCTGATCACCGCTGATTTGATCATCATAGATGATGTTATGTATATGGCATATGAGCAGGAGGAAGCTCATCTATTCTTCCAGTTCATTTATGAAATGTATGACAAGGCTGCTTTTATCCTGACATCAAATAAAGGACCGGCGGAATGGGGAAAGTTTCTAGGCGATTCTGTGCTAACCACTGCCGTTTTAGATCGGTTACTCCATCGAAGTGAGATCATCACATTTGGGGAGGAACAACCCAGCATTCGCATGAAATACAGAAAGACACTATTCGAAGAAACCGATTGAGAAACAAACTAAAAACTGTTGAATCTTATTTGTTGAAAACTGTTGAATTCTACTTGACGGTTACAAAGTACTTATAACCGATGAGGGTATTTACATTGATAAAACATTTTATACTAAAGAAGAATTTAGTAATCTACTTGAACAAGCAATATATTTAGAAGAGCCTTTTTATCCAGCCATACCTATAAACAAATTTTCAAATGATAGTGAAGTATCAGCGACAGCAGCTGTCCTTCCGCTGATAGCAGGAACTTGGTATATTCCGGTTGTTGGAGAAGTTGTAGTTACTGTTGGGGGAGCAATTATTGTCGGTGGTGCGGTGATCGCTGCCGGTTCATGGGTATACAATGCTGTCGTTGAATTTTTTGAACAAAAAGCATATGACAAAGCTAAAAAAGAAGGAACAAAGACAGCAAACCATTCAACTAAAAACACTAAAAAAGGTAGTGCCGATAATGTTTTACCTACAACAGGTAATCCTTTATCTTCAAAAGACTTAGTACAAGACGGTAAATTAAAACAAAGAAGATATTATGATAAAAACGGAAAAGCAGACGAAGACATAGATTATGACCATCCTGGAAATTATAAATTTCCACACAGACACACATGGGTTAACGGAAAAAGAAGTGGACATTAAATAAAGTGGGAATAGACATTGGTTAAAGACCAATGTCTATTTTTAATTGGACAAAGAATGATTTGTATCATTTTCATCTGTTATATATGCCACGTTTTTAAAACCAATGGTTACTGCCTTGGAATATATGTTTTCAGTTATAATTTGATCTTTTAAATAAATAAAAGCATGAGTTGAATCAACTAACAAAAAAATAATTTGGCAATCACTCTCCAGAAACTCTTCGTATGTGGATACAGTTCTTACAGATGTCAATGAGTTTTTTGGAAAGGCTTTTATATCAACAAATATTAAATAATACTCTTGTTCCGAAATTAATCTACGAAATATTTCACCGCTCACAATCGAATCATTGAACAAACTTTTCCCTAATTCTCCATCCTCTATCACATAAGATTCATTCAAACCACCTTGTTTCCAATCGAATTTTTCTACGTTAACATCATCCAATATTTCAGCCAAATATTTACCGTATTCATTTGGAATCTCAAAAGATATACCTCTCATATTTACCTAACCTCCAATAAAATCTTTATTTTCCACCCTATTAGACCGTTTACCCTGTTCTTTATCCAATATTTAAATACTTTTTAAATCTCTCTTTTCTTAAGTACATAATTCTGGTCCGTCTATTGAACAACCACTTTTTGTTGTAACAAAATTATCGTCATATTTATTTTTATCTTAGAGCATTTTCATGACTATCAAAATCGGGAAATTCAGCTTCGGCTTGTCTACTGATTTTCATTTCAATCCACATCCTTTTCGTCAATCAATTTCCCGTTAACCTCTTCCAGTTCATTTTCAGTCAAATACCGTTTTTCTAATTCGATGTACTTTTCACCACCCCAATTATACATGATGGCGTAGACGTATTTTGTCACATCTTTTTCTTTATAGCCGTCAAGTTCACCGTTTTTAAATTTGGTCATAGCCTCTTTAAATAGTCCAGAAAATACAATTGCTGCGCAACTTATTCAACTGGCCTGCCTCCCGCTCACTTCATGCGGATTACGAAGAAAGCACTGGCGATGAAGTAGTAGATCGCCAGGATGGATAATGTATCGGCGAGTGAAACGAGTAACACCTCATGCCGGATCAACAGCCGCCATACAAGGGAACTGATGATGAAAATTGCCGGAAAGACGAGGAAATACCCGGTAAAAACCAGTTTGTTTTTTGTCACTGCAATTCCCTCCCAGCGCTAAGATTACCCATGCTCAGTCTTCCTGGCACTTCATTCTCACCATTTCATCTGTTCAAACTGATTCAGGAGCTTGCGCTTTTCCTGCTCGTCCATCTGCCATGCCGCGAGCTCGTCGCGCACACTGTCCTTTGTCCGGAATCCCTTCACGAAACCGTTCAAACGTGCCGCGAATGTCGAATGGACAAGCTCTTGTTCATCCGGATAAAGCGGGCGAAGCTGTTCGACCGCATTCGGATAGCGTTTCAGATGGTATTTCTGATGCCGCTCCTCCGCCAGTGTGAATATATCTAAAGGCCCGATATCGGTTTCGATCGACTCTCCCAGTTCCTCCTCCATCTCCCGCTTCACACGCTCAATCGCCTCGCGCTGCTCTTCATCATGGTAACGGAGCAGGGAGATATACTGCCGGCCCTTGTACTCATCCCGGTTCGGGTAGTGGTTCCGCCAGAAGTGGCGCAGCACCTCCTCATACGGCAAGAGTGCCGGCGCAAAATCGATCTCTACCGTTTCGGTATGGTCTCCTAGGTTCCGGTACGCCGGGTGGTCCGTGGTCCCGCCCGTATAGCCGACACGTGTCCGGACGACGCCCGGCAAACTGCCGAACCGCGCTTCCGGACCCCAGAAACAGCCCATGCCGAACGTAGCGGTTGCGATTTTGCCCGGCCATGTCAATGTATCTTCTATCCATTTCATTTCTCCACCTGCTTTCCATTCAAAGCCTTATGTATCTCTACCCATCTTTTCCGAAATCCTTTCATTAAAAAAGCCAAGCGACCACTGAATCGCCCGGCAGTTTTTCAAACAATCGGCTGTTCCATCTCATACCGCGGATTTGCAAAATAAGGCGGTCTTGGACCAATAAGGGGTGTCCACAACGAAGCCCCCGTAGTCAATGCCCGCCGCGTTGCTTCGTTTTAGGGCAGGATTGCTTCATTTATGCCAGCATTGATTCTTTTCAGGGCTTGATTGCTTCTTTTCCGCTGCCTACTGCTTCGTTCGGGCGTTGTGTTGCTTCGTTTCGTGGACGGATTGCTTCGTTCGACGGCGCAGCTACTATATTGAACGGCTGATCGGCATTTATACGACGCGTTGCTTCGTTTCAGGGCTTGATTGCTTCTTTTCCGCTGCCTATTGCTTCGTTCGGGCGATGCGTTGCTTCGTTTCGTGGCCGGATTGCTTCGTTCGAACAGTTCTCACGCTCGCGCGATTGGCGCACTCACCTTTTCTAGGCGTCAGCCGCGGGTCCGCAGTACGCGAATTGCCCGCATGATCATAACGGCCACTTCCTCACGGGTCGCCTCGCGCTTCGGATATTCACCGTTTGTGATGCCGAGCCGGACCGCTTCCAGAAAATCAGCTTCGAATTGTTTGGACGGCGGATCGAATTTCCCTGGCGGCACGGGGGGTTCGGGCTCATTTTCCTGCTTTGGCTGAAGCTTGAAAAACACGGCGAGCGCCTCGGCTAACGCCTGTCCTTGTGCCTTCAGCCTTTCAGCAGGTCGCAGCGCTTTGATGTCGATCACCGAATCCATATAGCCGCCTTCCGTCAAAATGGCCGGCATGTTTGTTTCACGCAACACATGGAAGTTCGCCCTCTTTACGCCGCGGTCCGCAAGACCCATCGCCTTCGCAATCCTTGGCTGTACAAGCTTTGCCAGCTCAATGGACTTGGGGCTGACACTAGGGGAATCGAACACATACGTCTCCACGCCTGTCCAACCGCCCCAGCTGCCTGTGTTGGCATTGTGATGGACAGCAACATATGCATCTGCACCCCACCCATTCGCTCGATCTGTCCTTTCTTTCAATGGTACATCTGTTTTACCTGATGGGTCATCCACACGTAACGCCTGTACACCTTCGTAGCTGCTTAATTTCCCGATGCATGCCCGCACGACCTGATCATTGAAACTCCATTCCCGTTCCCCGTCCGGCGTCCGCTTTCCCGCCGTATTCAGCCCGTGTCCTGCATCCAGCGCAATCTTGACCATTCGATCACTCCTTTGTATTTTTCCTCCCTCACTGTATATATAGAGTTTAATCGGCAAAAGGGATAGGACATGGTCTATATATTTTGCAATTCACGTCATATTTCCCGGGGAATAACGAGTTTTTTCGACGGCTAGTTGAAAATCACCTGTACAATATGACAAACTAGATATCTACAAAGGAGCTTTGTAGATAAATTAGTAGAACCATGGAAATGGTTTCGACATCTATGAGAGGAGCATCCATGAAAGGCCAGACTCATTTCACAATCGGTCTCGCGGTTGGCGCCATCGCCGGATTTCAGGCGACTGCTGACCCGTTGACAATACTTACATGCGCGGGCATCGGTGCAATTGCAGGCATCGCCCCCGATCTAGACACGAACGGCATGGCAAGCAACCGGATCACGATCTCGCGGAAAGCTAGCCGAAACCTTCTGCAATCAGCAGGCCTGGTACTTCTGTTCCTGGCGGTATATCAATATTTCCAGGCGACTGATCCAACAATACCCGCCTATTTTGCGGCATCAGGCATTGTTTCCCTGATGGCAGCGCGCTTCCTTTCCCAGCGCAGAAAACTGACAATCACAGGCGCACTTGTCATTGCCCTCGGCTTGTTCGTCGCCCATTCGACGGCGATCCTGCTAGCAGGCATCTATATCGCCGCTGCCTCCTTCCTGCCGCACCGCTCGTATACCCATTCTTTGCTTGGACTTGCCTACTTCTTCATCATGATAAATCAATTCCAGCAAGAATGGCCGCTCGACGGGATGGTGGCGGCAGGAACGCTCGGCTACGCAAGCCACTTGATCTCAGATATGAAAATTCTCCCTGCGAACAGGCGCGGCGTCAAATGGTTCCTGCCGGTCTGGAAGAGGGAATTTTAATGCATTCAAAAACGCCAGGCGATTAGCCTGGCGCTCTTTTATTTAATATCTTTATGGATCAGCACTGTCGCAATTTCCGGGAAGAACGATAAGATGATCATGAAAACGACCATAATAATTGCGTAGGGAATGACCCCTTTCACAATCTCGCTGATCGTATTCTCCTTGTTCAATCCTTTTAGAACAAATAGGTTCATACCGACAGGCGGGGAAATCAGTGCGAGCTCCATATTGATAACCATGATGATTGCAAACCATATCGGATCAAAGCCAAGAGCCATGATGATCGGATACAGAATCGGCAGCGTGATGACAAGAATTGATACAGTTTCCAGGAACATTCCAAGAATCAACAGCACGATATTGATCAAAATGAAGATGATCCATGGTGAGATGTCTTGGCTTGTCGCAAAGTTGACGATCGTCTGCGGGATTTGCAAGATTGTCATGATGTAACCGAGCAGCATTGCACCAATGATGATGAACAAAATCATTGCATTTGTCTTCACTGTAGAAATCAAAATCTCACGAAGCGACGACATATTCAAGCTCCGATAAACGAAGATGGCGATTGCGAAACTTAAAACGACACCAACTGCGGCAGCTTCTGTCGGAGTAAAGATTCCCGCGTAAATACCTCCGATAATCAAGATTGGCAGCAGCAATCCCCAAATCGCTTTCTTTGATGCTTCCATGCGCTCCTGCATAGTTGCAGGAGTGTCTTTGATATGCCTCGTTTGATAGGCTGAAAAGAGCATGAACGCAACAGTCAGCACGATACCTGGAATGATTCCGGCAACAAATAGCTTTCCGACCGATTCTCCTGTGACCGACCCGTAAATGATCATCGGGATACTAGGAGGGATCAAGATGCCGAGCGTACCGCCAGCAGCCAGCAAGCCCAGCACATGCCGACGTGAATATCCACGTTTCACCATTTCCGGCAATGCAACAGAACCGACTGTTACAGCTGTCGCAACACTCGAGCCTGATATGGCGGAAAAGATGGTACAGCAGAATAGCGTTGCAATGGCAAGGCCACCGGGCAAATGTCTGAACCAGCGGCTCGCCATCTCATACAAGTCCCTGCCTACACCGCTGACGAGCAACACTTGGCTCATCAGGACGTACATCGGCAAAGCCGTCAGTGTGAAATCATCAAGCGATTTATACGAAATGATTGGTATCTGATTGAAAGCGAATGTGCCGCCATTGAAGAAAAACATGCCTGCGATCGCCAGCAGACTGAGCGTAAATGCGACTGGAAGACCGATCAAGAGGAGAACACCTAAACCGCCTGCGAAAAATATATTCATAGTTGCTCCCCTCCCCGATGAACCCCTCCGTCAATGAGCTGCAAGATGAATGCGATGCACAGCAGCACTCCGCCAATCACAAGAAACGATTCCGGCAGATACATGGGAATCCTTAGCAATGACGACGATTTTACGCCAAGATCAAATGTCTTTAGTACATGTGTATAGCTATAGATTGTGAAAATGACACTGAACACCAGACCGAGTGTGTTGGTAACATAGGCCAGGATTGTTTTGATCCGGTCATTCACATTATTCACTACTAAATCCACCGTAATATGGGAATATGTCCGAACCGCAAACGCACTGCCCAGAAAACAGCTGCCAAGAATCGCATAGATCGACAATTCCGTCGCCCAAGACGTCGGTTTATGGAAAAAGGACCTTGATACAACCTCGTAAAATGTCATGGCTGTCGTCAGCAGGATTAGCACACCCGCGATATAAGCCCCCCAGCGGATCAGCGAATCCAGAAATACATAGACCTTTTTCAAAAATTGTCCCTCCTCACCGCGTCAGTTCTCGTCTACCAGGTCAAGAAGCTCCTGTCCAAGATCGCCTGCATTCTTCACGAAAACATCACGAACTGGGGCAGCTGCATCTTTCCATTCCTGTAAATCGGATTCAGGAACGACGTAGACATCCATGCCTTTCTTCTCAAGTTCATCTGCCGACTCTTTGTCTTCCTTTTCAGCCTGTTCACGGATCCATGTTTCTGTTTCAGCAGCAGTTTCCGTCAGCAATGTCTGTGTTTTTTCAGGGAGCTTATCCCAGAAATCTTTATTCACAGCTAGCAAGAACTCTAGGTAGGCATAGTTATTGATCGTCAGATACTTTGTCACTTCGTCGTATTTTCTTTGCAGCATCGCAGTCGTGCCTGATGTCGCGCCATCTACCGTGTTACGCTGAAGAGCCATATACACTTCTCCTCCGCCCATGAAGACAGGAGACGCACCATACGCTTGGATCAATTCGGAAGGAAGGTCACCAATACTTCTGATCTTCAATCCTTTGAAATCTGCCGGAGATTCAAGTTTGCGTTTATTATTGGCGAATTGCACATATCCATAATCCGCGAACATTAATACTTTCGCGCCTTTCTCTTCCATTGCACCGCGCAGCTTATCGCCAAATTCTCCATTCAGCGCTTCACCGACTGCCGAATAATCATTGAAGATATACGGAACATCGAAGACGCCCATCGCAGGCACTGTGGATGCCCAAAGTGTTGAAGAGTTGACGCCCATTTCGACGCCGCCCGATAGGATCGACTGGTTCATATCTTTATCACTTAGTAATTGGCCTGCGGGATACACTTGAATATTCACTTTCCCGTCAGACTTCTCTTTTACTTCTTTCGCAAAATTTTCTACACCTACTGCGATATGATGGTCTTGCGGCAAGTTGTATGCAAGGCGGATTGTCACATCCTCATATCCATCTCCTGCGTCACCGCCTGAAGAGTTTTCCTTTGTTTCCCCTTTCGTATCTCCACAAGCAGACAATACGAACATCGCCATGGCAGTTACCATTAAACCAAATAACCATTTTTTCATTCCGCATTCCCCTTTACTTTTTTATTTTCAACATGACGGATCCGGCCAAGCGGCGTCTTTGTCGACAGGCTGGCCGCAAAGTCCGCTGCATCCAATAGCTTGTCGAAATCAATACCTGTGTCGATATCCATCCGATTGAACAAATATACCAAATCCTCAGTCGCCAGATTCCCTGCCGCTCCAGGTGCAAATGGGCAGCCGCCGATGCCGCTTGCCGAAGTCTCAAATGTACGGACACCGGCTTCAAATGCTGCATAGGCGTTCGCCAGGCCAAGTCCCCGCGTATCATGAAGATGGATGGCGACCGGCGTATCGCCCGCCTTCTCAAGTACTTTCTTCATAAGCCGCTGGACGTGATCGGGAGCCGCAATGCCAATCGTGTCAGCGATACTGATCCGGCCTGCTCCGGCCTTTAATGCCTGTTCTACAATTTCCAGCACTTTTTCCTCTGCGGTCTCCCCTTCATAGGGACAGCCAAAGCTCACGGCAACCGAAAAACATGTCAGGATTCCGTCCGTTTCCGCTTCCTTCGCAATCTCTTTGAATTGCGCCAAGTTCTCTTCAATCGACAAACCGATATTCTTTTCATTAAACGTTTCCGTAGCCGCACTCACCCAGTTCACCTCATAAGGCTTGTGCACCCTTGCCCGCTCATAGCCTTTCCGGTTTGGAATAAGAGCGATCGCCTTGAGGCCCTCTGCAGACGTAACAGCATCAAGCACTTCGGATGCATCTGCCATCTGGGGAACTTTTGCCGGGTGTACAAAAGAAGTCACTTCGACGCGCTGGATTCCTGAATCCCTTAGCTTCTGGGCAAGCTCCACTTTTTCCGCGGTGGAAGCAATTCGCGGATCAATCTGCAGTCCATCCCGCGGGCTGACGTCAATGATAGTGACAGTCTCTTTCATATGATCCCCCTCTCTTTCAGCCGAGCAATCTCTTCCTCCGTAAAACCAGCCAGTTTGCTATAGACATCCGCGTTATGCTCACCCAGGCTTGGCCCGCTCCAATCAATATCGCCGGGAGTCTCTGAAAGCTTTGGAACGATGCCTGGCACCGTTAATTTCCCGCCATCCGGCAATGTCACTTCTCTTAGCATTTCACGTGCTTTGTATTGTTCGTCTTTTACGATATCCTGGATGCCGTAAATCGGCCCGACCGGTACAGATGCTTCATCTAAAATGCGCTGGACCGTCTCGAACGGATATTGCAGCGTCCAGGCCTCGATCGCGTTATCGATAATATCCACATGGTCAGCCCTGCCCTGGTTCGAAGCGTAAAGCGGATTGTTCGCCATATCTTCCTGCCCGATCGCTGTCATGAGCCGCTGGAAAATGCGGTCGCCGTTCCCTCCGATGACAACATGTTTTCCGTCCGCACATTTATATGTATTCGAAGGGGCGATTCCTGGCAATGTGCTGCCTGTCCGTTCACGCACAACCCCTGTAAGATCATATTCTGGCAAAATTCCTTCCAGCAGGCTGAACACTGCTTCGTACAGTGCCACGTCAACAACTTGGCCTTGTTTCCTCTCGTCCGTATCACGAGCACGCAGCGCCATTAAGGTACCAATTACCGCATAAAGTCCTGCAATCATGTCCCCGATCGCAATGCCGACCCGTACAGGCGGTCTGTCCGGATAGCCTGTCAGATAGCGCAGGCCGCCGATCGCTTCGGCAACACTTCCAAATCCGGGCTTCTCCTTGTATGGCCCTGTCTGTCCATAGCCTGAAATTCTTGTCAGGATCACTCCTGGGTTCTCTTTTTTCATCTCTTCATATCCAAGCCCCCATCGTTCCAGCGTGCCCGGCTTGAAATTTTCAAGAACGACGTCTACATGTGGAAGAAGGGACTTTACAATATCCTGTCCTTCCTTCTCGCGCAGATTAATGGTGATTGATTTCTTATTCCGGCTTTGTACATACCACCAGACCGACGTGTCCTTATGCATGACACGCCAATTTCGCAACGGATCCCCATTCTTCGGTTCCTCAACTTTAATGACATCCGCTCCGAACTCTGAAAACAATTTCCCTGCAAATGGCGCTGCGACAAGATTGCCCAGTTCCAGCACCGTCACTCCCTCAAGTGGCTTTTTCCCTCTCAAGTCTCTGTTCCTCCTTGATTCGACGTCTCTTTGATAAACGCCTGATAATCATGTTGTATATGTTCCTTCATGCATTCGCGTGCCCGGTCTTTGTCCTTCTCGACAATCGCCTTGAAAATCTCTTTATGATCTTCCAAAGCATTCTCGATATTCCGCTGGCTGCCTTGCACAATCGCACGTCTGTAAAAGCTGTTGATCCCCCTTAATTGCATAGTCATGGGAATTATGAATTGATTTTTGCTAGCATGAACAATAATTTCATGGAAGTTAAAATTCGCTTGCAGCAGTCCGCGTAAATTCCCTACAGAAAATTCCTTTTCCATTTCCTCTATAGATGTCCTCATCAGCTGGAGTTCGTCTTCTCCCCTGCGTTCTGCTGCATAATAAGCGGCAAGTGATTCCATCTCGACACGAATTTCAAAAAGCTTTTGATAATCTTCCACCGCCGGATCGATGACTGTGACACCTCCTGTCTGATGGACAACGAGCAGACCGTCCTTCTCCAGCAGCCGTACCGCCTCACGGATCGGACTCCTGCTCACTTGCAATGTCTCGCCGATCTTTTCTTCTATAAGCCTCTCACCTGGATGAAAATCTCCGACTATGATAGCGTTCTTCAAGTACTCATATACTTGCTCTTTTAACGTCGTCCTTTTGAGCGGCGCTATTTTCGACAAGCTCTCACCTCATCTCTGTACACTGTATACAGTATTTAAGTATCAGAATATATCAGTTATTATAGTAAGTCAATATGTTTATAATATAATAAATTGACTAGCAGTATTATCAGCCAAATGGACAGATGAAAGGTCTGTTTACATTCATCAAACGCAAACAAAAGAGCGGCAAGCCACCAATTTTGTGACTTGCCGCTCTCTCATATTCACTCGATATTATCACCTGGATTTCAACTCATCACTCGACAAACTGAACATCCTTCAACTGATAGATGCCCGATGTGTCGATCGAGAAGCCTTTGATCTTGTTGCTGACGCCTGTGAGGTATTCCGTGTGGATGATATACGCCATTGGAGCGTCTTCGATCAAGTGCTCTTGTACTTTGTTGTAGATTTCGATCCGTTTTTCAGGATCCGCTTCGCGGCGTCCTTCTTCGAGAAGCTTGTCGACTTCTGCGTTTTCATAGAAGGAACGGTTGCCCGGGTCTCCTTTTTGGGAGGAGTGGAACAATGCGTACAAGCCGTAGTCCGCATCTCCTGTAGGGTTCGACCAGCCGAGGATGAACATGTCATGTTCGCCTGCAGCTGTCTTGTCGAGGTATGCTCCGAATTCCATGACGTTGATGTCCGCTTCGATGTTCAATTTCTTAAGTTCCGACTGGACGAGGACCGCGATCTGCTGACGCTGCGGGTTGTCGTTTGTCCAGATGGATGTCTTGAAGCCATCTGCGTATCCAGCTTCTTCAAGAAGTTTCTTCGCTTCGTCCGGGTTGTATGCGATCGGCTCTGCGTCTTCATTGAATCCAAAAATTCCTGGTGCAAGTGGGCCTTTCGCAAGTACGCCGAAGCCGTCGTAGACGCCTTGGCTGATATCGTCTTTATTCACAAGCATCGAGATAGCGCGGCGTACTTTCGGATCGTTGAACGGTTCTTTTTCCGTATTGAATCCAAGGTACGCAAGGCTGGAAGATGCTTTTTGGTTCACTTGTGCATAGCTGCCGTCGTTGATGGCAGCGACTTCGTTCGGCTGCACCGGATCTGCGATATGCACGTAGCCTGTTTCTAGGTCTGCGTTACGGACCGCACTTTCAGGTACGACTTTGAATGTCACTGTGTCGACATGCGCTTTGTCGCCCCAGTAGTCGTCGTTGCGTACAAGTTTGATCTCAGAGCCTGGCGTCCAGCTGTCGAACTTGAAATAGCCGGTGCCGACAGGATTTGTCGAAACGACAGAACCTGCATCTTTTCCGCCTTTCATCGCCTCATAGTCTTCGTCGATCGACTTCGGGCTCACCATGCTGCCGCCGTTATGCGACAAGTGCGCAAGAAGCGGGGCAAATGGATACTCGGTCTTGATACGTACTGTGTTCTCATCCACGACTTCGATATCCGTCACCATTTCATAGAGGAAATAGCGCGGTGAAGCGACTTCAGGATCAAGTACGCGCTCGAGGTTCTTCTTGACGACATCTGCGTTGAACGCTTCGCCGTCATGGAATTTCACGCCTTGGCGCAATTTGAATTCATACGTCGTGTCGTCAAGCGCTTCCCATGATTCGGCAAGGCCCGGGATGATATTGTTGTCATCGTCCCGTTTCACCAGTGTTTCATAGATGTTCGCCTGGACAACCGAGGAAGGCACGTCGTTCGAACCTGCAGGATCGAGCGATGATGCGTCAGACAGGACAGCCAGCACAAGATCGCCGCCTTCCGATCCGTCGCCTTTGCCTTCATCCACATTGGATTCGGTTTCGGAACCGGTCTTTTCGGTCCCTTTTTCGGATGCTTCTTTCTTATCCCCGTTGGACGAACCGCCTGCACACGCAGCAAGGACAAGGGACAGCGTCATGACAATGAATAATAACCACTTCAAATTCCCTTTCAAGCCCATATTCTTACCCCCATCTCTTTTAATCTCCTACAGCACTTCCAATGGATTCATGGAAATACAATAGTTACTAGGAATATAGCATACCCCTTGAAATCAGACAATACATTTCAGAAATATTTGTCTAGATATAATAATTCTTCTACTATATGCAAATCATTTAATTCTAAATCGACAAAGTTCTACAAAAAATAGCATTCCCCAAAACTGTTTTCCATGCTATGCTACTGTAAATATGTTTACACATATGTAATAGAATCCAGGGGGTGCATGATATGGTACAGCAGACGCCCGCGGTGACGATGGAGCGCAAAAGGACACGCTCGCGTCTCGCGGCAGCCAAGACATTTTGGAAGCGGCTGGCAAAGAATAAAGCGGCCGTTGTCGGCGGGGCATTCATTTTGGTCTTCATTCTTGTTTCACTATTTGGTCCCCTCCTCACGACAGCGGACCCGAATGAGCCGCAGATCGCCATCAAATTGCAGAAGCCATCCGCCGAGCATTGGTTCGGAACAGATAACTACGGCCGTGACATTTTCACGCGGATCATCCATGGCATGGCGATCACCATGAAGGTCGGATTCCTTTCCGTCGCGCTCGGCGGCGTGATCGGGGTTTTCCTCGGCATCATCTCAGGATATTACGGAGGCTGGCTTGATACGCTCATCATGCGGGTCATGGATGTCCTGCTTGCATTTCCAGGAATCCTGCTGGCGCTTGCCATCGTGTCCGTCCTTGGCGGAAGCCTGCAGAACGTCATCATTGCAGTCGGTGTCTTCTCGGTGCCGGCGTTCGCACGGATTGTCCGCGGCTCGACGCTATCCGTCAGGAAACTGGAATATATCGATGCAGTGAAGGCGCTCGGCGCGTCAGACAGCCGGATCATCTTCAAGCATATCCTGCCGAACGTCATGTCTCCGATCATCGTCCAGCTGACGCTCCGGATTGCGACTGCCGTCCTGACAGCGAGCGGACTTGCCTTCCTCGGGCTCGGCGCAAAACCGCCGACACCGGAATGGGGCGCGATGCTGAGTGAAGGCCGTGCATTTATGCGGGAAGCGCCGCATCTTGTTTTATTCCCGGGACTGATGATTGTCCTGGTTGTACTTGCATTCAATATCTTTGGCGACGGCTTGCGCGATGCGCTTGATCCGAAAATGAAAAAGTAAGGGGGCGCACAGTAGATGACAAAGTTCATAATCAGACGCTTGGTCCAGACGATACCCGTCCTGCTCGGCGTTTCCATCCTCGTCTTTTCACTTATGTATCTCATACCGGGCGACCCTGCGCAGATTATTGCGGGGGAAGGGGCTTCGCCGCAGACCGTTGAACAGATCCGGGAGAAACTCGGCCTGAACGAACCCGCTCCCGTGCAATACCTCAGTTATATGAAGAATGTCGTCCAAGGCGATCTTGGCAACTCGATCCGCAGCGGACGGCCTGTCATCGATGAGATTAAAGCGAGGTTCTGGGTGACCGTGGAGCTGTCTTTCTATGCCACCATCCTCGCCGTATTCATCGGTCTGATTGCGGGCATCGTCTCAGCGGTCCGGCATTACACATGGTCGGACATCTCCATCATGCTCGTTGCGCTGTTCGGGCTGTCGATGCCGAATTTCTGGTTCGGCCTCATGCTCATCCAGTGGTTCGCAATCGGCCCTGAGTGGATGCCGGACTTCATGAAGATGCGGCCTTCCGGCTGGGGCGACGACTGGCGGCAAGTCATCCTGCCCGTCGTGACGCTGGGTACCGGCGGCGCTGCGATCATCGCACGGATGACCCGCTCTTCCATGCTTGAAGTGATCGGACAGGATTATATCCGGACTGCACGCGCGAAAGGGATGGGCGAACGCGTTGTCGTATACCGGCACGCCTTGAAGAACGCCTTGATCCCCGTCATTACGGTCGTCGGACTTGAGTTCGGCGGATTCCTCGGCGGTGCGGTGCTGACCGAGACGATTTTTGCGATCAACGGCATGGGACGCTTGACGATTGACGCCATCCGGACACGGGATTTCCCGATCGTCCAGGGGACTGTCCTGATCATCTCGTTCCTGTTCGTATTCGTGAACCTGCTCGTCGATATTTCATACAGACTGCTGAATAAGCGGATTGAACTGAACTAAGAAGGAGGAGTCGACTATGGTACCAACATTGCTGGAAGTCCGTGATCTCCGGACGTCCTTCTTCACCGATGAAGGCGAAGTGAAAGCGGTCGACGGCGTCAGCTTTTCATTGCCCGCGGGGAAAACGCTCGGCATTGTCGGCGAGTCCGGATCCGGAAAGAGCATCACTGCCCTTTCCATCCTGAAATTGCTTGCGGCCAACGGAAAAATCATCGGCGGCGACGTCCTCTTCAAAGGGGAGAACATCCTCGCTTACAGCGACAAGAAAATGCGTGAGATGCGCGGCAATGCTATCTCGATGATCTTCCAGGAGCCGATGACGTCTCTGAATCCCGTCTTTACGGTCGGGCAGCAGATCAGCGAGTCGATCATGAAACATCAGCGCCTGTCGAAAAAGGAATCGCTCCTGCGTTCCATCGATTTGCTGAAACTTGTCGGCATCCCGTCCCCGGACAAGCGGGTGAAGCAATATCCGCATGAACTGTCCGGCGGCATGCGGCAGCGGGTCATGATCGCCATGGCGCTCGCCTGCAATCCGGAGATCCTGATTGCGGACGAGCCGACAACGGCACTCGACGTCACCATCCAGGCGCAGATCCTCGGTCTCATCCGCGGACTGCAAAAAAAGCTTGGCATGAGTGTCATCATGATCACGCACGATCTCGGGGTCGTCGCGGAGACATGCGACTATGTTGCCGTCATGTACGCGGGGCAAGTCGTGGAGTATGCGGACGTCGTGACGCTGTTCGAGCGGCCGAAGCATCCGTATACGATCGGACTTATGAATTCCCTGCCGCGGCATGATGTCGAGGTCGAGGAACTGGAACCGATCCGGGGCAATGTGCCGAACCCGAAAGAGATGCCGATCGGATGCCGGTTCGCGCCGCGATGTCCTGCGGCAACGGAGCTGTGCAGGCAGTCATTGCCTGATTTAATGAAAGATCATGACGGGAATGACGTCCGCTGCTGGATTTATTCCGATAAATGGGACGGGCCGAAGGAGGTGGAAGTGTATGGAGAGAAACGAATTGCTGAAAGTGGAAGGGCTGAAACAGTACTTTCCGATTAAAGGCGGCTTCATGGGCCGGACGGTCAACCACGTCAAGGCTGTCGATGATATCAGCTTCACCGTCTATGAAGGCGAAACGGTCAGCATCGTCGGGGAATCCGGGTGTGGTAAATCGACGACCGGGCGCGCCATCCTGCGGCTTGAGGAACCGACGGAAGGATCTGTCATGTTCAATGGGGAAGAGCTGACGACGCTGTCGAAACGGGAGATGCGCAAACAACGGAAGGACTTGCAGATCATCTTCCAGGATCCATACGCGTCCATCAACCCGCGCCAGACCGTTTCCGATATCTTGAATGAAGCGATGGCCATCCAGAACGTGCTCCCCGCCCGCGACCGGCGCGAGCGGATCATCGAGCTGCTCGAGACGGTCGGGCTGAATGAATACCAGGCGGACCGCTACCCGCATGAATTCTCCGGCGGGCAGCGCCAGCGGATCGGCATCGCCCGGGCGCTTTCCGTCAATCCGAAACTCGTCATTTGCGACGAAGCGGTCTCTGCACTCGATGTGTCAATCCAGGCGCAGGTGCTCAACTTGCTGAAAGACTTGCAGAAGCAATACCGACTGACCTATCTTTTCATCTCGCATGACCTCGGCGTCGTGCGGCATATTTCGGATCGTGTCATCGTCATGTATCTCGGGAAGATTGTGGAGATCGGCGACAAGCGCTCGATCTTCGACAATCCAAAGCACCCGTACACGAAGGCGCTTCTGTCCGCGATTCCGGTTCCTGATCCGACGCGGGAGAAAAAGCACATCGTCCTCACCGGCGACGTACCTTCCCCGATCGACCCGCCTGCCGGCTGCCGGTTCCACACCCGCTGCCCGTTCGCGCAGGAGAAATGCCGGGTGGACACGCCTGAGCTGAAGACCCATCTCGACATGGAAGCCGGCCACGAAGCCGCCTGCCATTTCGTTGAAGAGATCGAGCGCGGCACTATCGAAGCACGAGGATTTGAGGAAGCGATATATTAATATAGTAGAAACCCTGCCAGCGGATTGTGCGCTGGCAGGGTTTTCTAATTGGTGCAGTATTCGCGGGAGCTACTCTTCTGTACGCGGATATTGTATTCGCGCTGAAGCCTTTGACCATTTTTGCTGGTTGCTTACTTTGGATGGTCGATTGCTTGTTTTTGGTGGCGTGTTGCTTACTTTGCTAGGCTGATTGCTTCTTTTGAATAGTGTGTTGCTTGCTTTGTGGGATTGATTGCTTACTTAACAGGTACTGTTGCTTACTTCTCGCGGCGTGCAATTTTAGAAAGCTGATTGCCGCTTTTCGCGGTGCGCGATTTTAGGAAGCTGATTGCTTACTTTTCGCGGCGTGCCAATTCAAGCTGGCGGATTGCTTACTTTCACATGCTTGCTGCTTGTTTCGGCAGGCCGATTGCTGCCTTTTCGCGGCGGTTGCTCACTTTGCGCAAGGCATTGCTTACTAAGAAGGACCAGTTGCTTCCTTTAGGGCCTCCATTGCTTACTAATGCGCCGCACAAGCCTGAAGTTTGTTTGACAATCAAATATCCACCCGGACGCCAAGCCCTTCCCGTTCCGCTTTCTCATAGACGCCTTTTGCGACGGCCATGTCGAAATAAGCGGCGCCTACGCATTTGAAGAAGGTGATCTCCTCTTCGTTTTCCCGGCCATCCACGACGCCAGCTGCCAGCTGATATAGCTCGCCATGAAGATCATCGAATGACCATTCTGTTTCGCGCGCCGCGTGGATGAGCTCTCCCGCCTCTTCCTCCACTCCATGCGTATCGTCTGCCACGATTTTCGAGCAGCGCTGGATGAATTCCGTATCCACTTCCTGCATATGCGGCAAATAGGAGCCGACGCCGTTGACATGAGTGCCCGGCTGTACGGCTTTTCCTGAGAATACCGGCGTGACGGAACGCGTGGCGCAATTGATAATGTCCGCCTGCTGTACCGCTTCGTCGACAGCTTCGACGATTTCCACGCTCACGTCTTCCCCGATCCTCTTCTCTGCGCGAAGTCGCTTTCCGAACGCTTCCGCTTTGGAGCGGGTCGGGTTGACGAGCAGAATTTTTTTGATTTCCCTAACCGCCAGTACGCCGAGCGCCTGCTCATACCCCATGCCGCCCGTGCCGATGACGCACAGGACGGATGCCTCTTTTTTAGCGAGATGATCTGTTGCAATCGCACTCATGGCGCCTGTCCGCAGCCTCGTCAAGTAAGAGGCGTTGAGCAATGCGAGATGGCGGCCGTCCTTGGCGTCCGTCACGAGGACGACTCCTTGTGTCGTCGGCAGCCCGCTTTTCGGATTTTCCGGGAAAATGGACACGGTTTTGCTTGTCGCAATCCCCTCCGCGAAGTCTGCGCATGGCATATACAGAACGGATGCATCCCTTTCTGGAAATTCGATGACCGTCCGAAGCGGATTTTCCACCTTTCCTGCCGCCAGCGATCCGAGGACGCTGCCTACGTCCCGGATCGCCTCCTTCATTCCATACATATCCATGATCTGCTTTTCATTCATCGTAATCATTTTTGAACCAGCTCCATATTGTTTTCCTTCTTCGATTCAACCGTCTCTTGGGCAAGTGTGATTTCGTCTAAATTCTGATCCTTTCGGTCGCGCACTGCCCAGATGGCTAGCAGCGACACCATAGCGGTAAAGATGATATAAAGGGCAACCGGTACATACGAATCGTTGAATTTTAGCAATAATGCCGCAGCGATCAATGGCGCCGTCCCTCCGGCAACCGCCGCTCCAATCTGGTAGCCGAGCGAAATGCCAGTATAGCGGACTTCAGCCGAGAAGATTTCCGAGAACATCGTTCCTAGCACCGCTGTGATCGGAGACCAAATGATGCCGAGTCCAATGATGGTCGCGAGGAACATCATGATATTCGACCCTTGGTGCAGCATCCAGAAGTATGGGAAGGCGAAAAGTGCCATCGCAACAGCTCCATAAATATAGAGCGGCTTTCTTCCGACTTTATCCGACAGCCGGCCCATGATGGGAATCAAAATCGTCGTGATGATCGTTGCAATCATGACGGCCATCAGCACTTCATTGTTTGAGTGGCCGACATTTTTCGTCGCATACGATACGACGAATGTGCCGAAGATATAGAACGGCGCCGTCTCGACGACTTTCGCGCCGACTGCGATCAGCACTTCCCGCCAGTGATACTTGAACGTATCGACAACAGGCACTTTCGGGATGGATCCTTCCGCCTGTACCTTCTTGAACGAAGGCGTCTCTTCGATGCCTTTCCGGATCCAGAGGCCGAACAGGACGAGCAATGCGCTTAATAAAAATGGCACACGCCAGCCCCAGCTCATGAATGCGTCTTCCGGCAGCAATGTCATGACGGAAAGTGCGAACGTACCGAGCACCATCCCGATCGTGACCCCCATTTGCGGGACAGAGCCGAACAAGCCGCGCTTTTCCTTCGGAGCATACTCGACTGCAAGAAGCATCGCGCCTCCCCACTCGCCGCCAATCCCGAGACCTTGTATCAAGCGCAGTGTGATCAACAGGATCGGAGCCCAGATGCCGATTGCGTAATACGTCGGCAAGAGCCCCATACCAAATGTCGCGACACCCATCAGGCTGAGCGTCAGGACAAGTGTTTTCTTCCGGCCGATCCGGTCACCGATATGGCTGAAGATGACCCCGCCGAGAGGACGGATAAAGAACGATAGCGCAAATGATGCGTAGGCAAGGATCAATCCGATCGATGGATCCTCCGCCACGAAGAACATCGTGTTGAATACAAGAGCGGCGACCGTTCCGTATAGGAAATAGTCGAACCATTCGATGGAACTGCCGACAAGGCTCGCGATCAAGATGCGCCGCATATCCTTTTTCTGCATGATAAAAATCCCCCTTTGTAATTAAATTGAAGTGATACTTCAATTAGTAAATAAATAGAAAAACCGGTTGCAACTATCGACACGCAATGTTCGAAAACGCTTCCAATTGCCGAATTGAAGTAATGCTTCAATTATTGTATAATACTACGGGAGTTCAAAATTTCTGTCAATGGTATTTTTTAAATAAAGGATGATAGTCCATGACCCAGCACCTCGGAAACCGTATTCGGGCAGCGCGGAAAGACCGAAAGAAAACATTGAAGGACATTGCCGATGCGACCGGTTTCTCCATCAGCTTCGTGTCCCAGCTCGAGCGCGGGAAATCCTCCGCTACCCTTGAGTCATTAAAAAAGATTGCCGCCTCGCTCGGCATGAGTCCCGCTCATTTCTTTGAGGAGCCTGAAGGCAGGCCGGATGGTTCTGTGATGGAGGAGCGGATTGCTGAGTACGGCATCCATTACCAGAACCTTGCACCCGGGTTTTCATCCCCCGACTTCATGCCGATGAGGATCACCCTAAAACCCGGCGAACAAGGCGGGCAGCCAATCACCCACCCCGGCCACGAATTCGTCTATGTGCTCGAAGGGATCCTGTCCGTCGAGCTGTCGGGCGTGAGACGCGAGCTGTCAGCCGGTGAATCGCTGTTCTATGATGCTTCGGAATCCCACTACTGGCATAACCCGGGAGACGTGGATGCGTATTTTATCTGTGTCAGTTCGGATACGTAAGGACGTTTGGTTGGCGGGTTGCTCACTTTTATAGGTTGATTGCTTATATTTACAGGCGGTTGCTTACTTGGACCAGCCTGTTGCTTGTTAATCAGTGCGTGTTGCTTACTTCGCAGGAGTGATTGCTTCCTTTTCGACTGCGATTGCTTACTTCTTCAGGCGTGACGTCTTCAGCGGGCGCATTGCTTACTTGGGCGGGGTGTTTGCTTACATTTACGGGCCGGTTTCTTACTTCAGCCGGCCTGTTGCTCATTCTCTGGCGGGTATTGCTCACTTTACAGGATTGGTTGCTTGCTTCAGGGGTGATGTTGCTTACTTCTTCAGGCGTCACAAGTTGAGCAGGCGGATTGCTTGCTTTTATAGGTTTATTGCTTATTTTGGCAGGCCGGTTGCTTACTTGAACCGGCCTGTTGCTCTTTATCTAGCGGATATTGCTCACTTTATGGGACTGATTGCTAACTTTACAGCTGTTATTGCTTACTACTTCCAGCGCGATATTTTGAGCGAGTGTATTGCATACTTTAACTGGCCCATTGCTCCCTTTTAACTGTCCATTGCTTAATTCAGCAGGCTGATTGCTTACTTTATGCCGCCCATTGCTCACTTCACGATGCTGCTTGCTTCCTTTCTACGTTCATTGCTCATATCAGCATGGCTATTGCTCACTTTGTGCCTCGCAGCATGATGCATGGATCCCCCACTAAGTTCCCCTCTCTCCCAATCTATGATATAGTGTTGTTGAAAACTGAAAAGAGTTGACCACTAGGGGTGTCTTTGTGAAAGACTGAGACGTGTATCGATGCGCGGACCCTTTGAACCTGATCTGGATGATACCAGCGGAGGGAAGTGGATTCGCATGTCTACTGATGGTGACTTCTGCTTACATTGCGAGCCGCTTCCTCAACGTTGTCGTTGATGGAGGCGGCTTTTTTGGTTTTTAGAATGAACGGGGAGTGATGTTGATGATCAACCAAACCGAGACAGGATTCACATATCTGGAGGAACTCCGCCTGAAGAATCCGCTCGTCCATTGCATGACGAATATTGTCGTGGCGAATTTCCAGGCGAACGGCTTGCTGGCTGCAGGTGCGTCGCCGATCATGGCGGATGCGCCGGAGGAGGCGGCGGATGTTGCCGCTCTTTCCTCTTGCACTCTGCTGAATATCGGGACGCTGAATGCTGCGAAAATCGATTCCATGCTGCGGGCCGGAAAGAGCGCGAACGCGCACGGCCGCCCTGTCATACTCGACCCGGTCGGCGCGGGGGCGACCGCTTTCCGCAAGGAGATGACGGCCCGCCTGCTCGAAGAAGTCGATATTGCCCTGATCCGCGGCAATGCCGGGGAGATTGCAGCTCTTATTGGAGCTGACTGGTCGGCGAAAGGAGTCGACGCAGGTGCTGGGTCTGGAGATGTCCCGCGCATGGCGAAAGACGCGGCCGCACGCTTTGGGTGCATTGTAGCGGTGACCGGGGAGACGGATTTTGTGACGGATGGGAAAGCGGGAGTTTTCATCCACGGAGGCAGCGAACTGATGACGCGCATCACGGGTTCCGGCTGTCTGCTAAGCGCCCTTTCCGCTGCATTCCTGGCACTTCATCCGGAAAATTCGCTTCACGCAGTTGCTGCGAGTCTCGCCTATTATAAGCGGGCGGGCGAGCGTGCCGCCGCGCAAGGACGCGGGCCGGGCGATCTGCCTGTCCATTTGTTGAATGAATTATATGCTCTCACGGATGATGCAGTTAATTATGGCGAAATACTGAAGGAGGAATTGGCATGACACATGCAGTTGCACTGACCATCGCAGGATCGGACAGCGGCGGAGGGGCCGGCATCCAGGCCGACCTGAAGACGTTCCAGGAACTTGGGGCTTTCGGGACATCCGCGCTCACCGCCATCACGGCCCAGAATACGCTCGGCGTCCACGCGGTGCAGCCCATCAATCCGGGAATTGTCGCCGCCCAGATCGACGCCGTCTTGTCGGATTTCCGCGTTGGCGCAGCGAAAACCGGTATGCTCTTTTCGTCTGACATCATCGAAGCGGTTGCCGGCAGCCTCAGCCGGCACGCAGCCTTCCCGCTCGTCGTCGATCCGGTAATGATCGCGAAAGGCGGCGCTTCCTTGCTTACGGATTCCGCGGCGGAGGCGCTCAAAGAGCATCTGATACCGCGGGCCGCCCTGCTGACGCCGAATGTACCGGAGGCGGAGGCGCTGACGGGGATGGAGATCCGGACATTGCAGGAAATGGAGCGGGCTGCAGAGAAATTGCTCGGGATGGGATGCCGCGCAGTCGTGATGAAAGGCGGGCACCGCAGCGATACGCCTTTTGCTGAGGACCTCGTCGTGACGGGCACCGGCGAGCGATTCCTCATGCGCACGCCGCGGATTGCGACGAAGGATACCCACGGGACAGGCTGCACATTCGCGGCCGCCATCACCGCTGAACTTTCAAAAGGACAGGCGCTTCCGGACGCCATCATCACTGCGAAGAAATTCATCCATGCGGCGATTGAAGACGGGCTAGGGCTTGGGAACGGGCACGGGCCGACAAATCACGCGGCCTACCGCCTGCTCGGGAATGATGCGATGGAAGGAGTGGAACTCATTGAGAGACATTGATCTGTCGGTATATTTCATCATGGGATCGATAAACGCGGAAGAGCCGCTGGCGGTCCTCGAAGCAGCGCTGGAAGGCGGCATCACCTGCTTCCAGCTCCGCGAGAAAGGCAAAGGGGCGCTCACAGGTTCCGAAAAAACCGCTTTTGCGGAAAGCTGTCAGCGGCTATGCCGCGCGTATGGCGTGCCGTTCATCGTGAATGATGATGCGGCGCTTGCCCTGGAGGCCGGGGCGGACGGCGTCCATGTCGGCCAGGATGACGCGATGGCTTCCTCGGTGCGCGAATGGATCGGCCCTGATAAATGGCTGGGCGTTTCCGTCCATTCCGTAGAAGAGGCGTTAGCAGCTAAGGAAGCGGGCGCGGATTATATCGGGATGGGGCCCGTATATCAGACATTCTCGAAGGATGACGCAAAACCGGTTGCCGGGACGGCGCGGATCATAGCGGTCCGCCAGCTGCTGCCCGATTTGCCCATCGTCGGGATCGGCGGCATCACGGCAGATAACGCAGTTCCTGTCATCGCGGCTGGCGCAAGCGGCGTCGCCGTCATCTCCGGCATCGCGGCTAGCCCAGATCCGAAAGGCGCGGCTAGACAGCTGAAAGAGATCGTCATAGGCGCCTCACTCGAGAGGAGCGGAATCCTATGAGCACACGCAAACTTGTGCTCATGACCGTTTTCACCGCCATCGCCGTCGCCGGGTCCGTCTTCGTCTCCTTCCCGGCCGGCATCGCCCGCGCCTACCCGATCCAGCATGCTGTGAATGTCATCGCGGCCGTGCTGCTCGGGCCGGTGCCGGCTGTCATCATCGCCTTCCTGACCGGATTGGTCCGTGTTTTAACAGGAACCGGCTCCCTTCTCGCCTTCCCGGGCGGCATGATTGGCGCCCTTCTCGCCGGGCTTCTCTACCAGAAATCCGGCAGACTCTGGATGGCAGCTGTCGGCGAAGCGATCGGCACCGGCATCATCGCCTCCCTGCTCGCCGTCCCGTACGCCGCCCTTCTGATGGGTACGACGGCCACCGCCTTCTTCTTCATGCCGCCGTTCCTCGTTTCGAGTGTGAGCGGCTCGATCATCGGCGTCGTCGTTGCAGCGAGACTTGTTCGGTTGCCGGCAGCGCAGCGGATTGCCCAGTATTGATTGAAGAAAGACCGGGTTTCTTTAGGGGAATCCGGTTTTTTATTGCACTTCGTTTTGTGGTTGCTGTACGGGTGTATGATTGATTATTTTATCCGCTTGTTGAGTAAGGAAAGTCCGCAGAGCGCTTAGGAATGGTCTGGGTATCTCTCCTGCCGATCATTGAAAAAAGCCGTCCTAGTGTGTTGAGACGGCTTCCTTCTTATAGTATGGCTAACCCGAGCAGTCCCGCGAGTACGCCGGCCGCCACAACAGCGCTACTGACAAAAAGCAGCGCCTTTAGAGGGAATGACTTGCCGACCATGAGCAGGGATGGCAGGCTGACGGCGGGCAGCGTGATGAGAAGCGCTGCTGCCGGACCTCCTCCAAGCCCGAATGCCATCATCGTGCCGATGATCGGGATCTCCGCTGCGGTCGGGATGACGAACAGCATGCCGCCGATCGCGAAGATCAGGATGAGCAGCAACGTGTCTCCGGCAAACCGGTCCATATGCGGGAATAAAATCCCCTGCGCCGCCCCCATAAGCAGGACGGAGAGGACATAGGCAGGCACGATGTAGAGCGTCATCTGCCCCAGGCTTTTCAGCCATCTGGACAGGAACGGCTGTGCCGGCTTATCTTCTTCCGGCAGATCAATGACATCCTGCAAATCTGCCTGCTTCACTTTCGGTGCGAAGCGGTTGGCCCAGTAGCTGACACCGAACGTTATGACGACGCCGAAAACGACGCGCAGCAGTGTGAATTTCCATGATAGAACGAATGTCATGAAGATGAGCGTTGCTGGGTTCAGCAGCGGGTTGCCGAGCCAAAAGGCAAGGGCCGCCCCGACGGATACGTTTTTCTTCCTGAGACCCGCTGCAACCGGTGCTGCGCAGCAAGTGCACATCATGCCGGGAAGCGACGCGAGTCCTGCCGCCGCCGTGCTGCCGAACGACGTCTTGCCGAGCACTTTCATGAGCCAGTTCGTCGGCACCAGCACCTGGATGAGCGAGCCGAGGACGATGCCGAGCACCGCCGCTTTCCAGACGGCTTTGAAATAAGTCAGCGCATAGGTATACGCCTCATGCCAGGAGAAAGACTTGGATTCGTTCGGGTTGCCGAGGATCGAGTCCCCGATCGAGTGCGTCGTGATCGCCGTCATGCTTTTTCCGTAATACGGAAACCACTTTACATACGCGAGGCCGCCGATCGCCACGGCCAGGAAGAGAATGCTATAGAGAATCGTCCGCTTTTTTCTGGACGATTGAGCTAGTAGGGGTTGATTCAAAATTAGGACCTCCATCAATAAAAAAAGAACCGAATTAGTATATCACAATATACTCGGTTCTCCTAGGATAACGGATAAGGAGCGGCGGGTTGGCCGCCGTTTAGAGGGAGCGGATCTCTCGCAAGCTGACCGGTCGGCCGCTTTGGATTCCGTAAGTCTTCCTGCCCGAATCGTTAGAAAGCGCGGATTGCGTATGTTACAATGGGAACCAACCAAAAAAAGGCTAGGGGCGGTTTTAATTTGTTAACTATGATCCTGACCATTATCGTCATCAACATAGCGTATGTCTCCCTGTTTACGCTGCGGGTCCTCTTTACGTTCAAAGGCTTGCGCGTCATTGCGTCTCTCGTCTCCATTGCAGAAGTATTCATCTACTTGATGGGTTTGACGCTTGTGCTCGACAACTTGGATAAACCATTGAACATCGCTGCCTACTGTCTCGGATACGGGCTCGGCGTCTATATCGGCAGCCGGATCGAAGCGAAGCTCGCGCTTGGCTACATCGCGTTCGAAGTGGTGATCAACAACACCGATATGGAGCTCGCGCGGCATTTGCGCACCCTCGGGTACGGGGTCACTTCGTGGCTCGCTGACGGAAAAGACGGCAAGCGGCTCATGATGAAGGTCCTCGCCAAGCGGAAAGACGAGCAGAAATTGCGCAAGCAAGTGCTCGATATCGATCCGAAAGCTTTTATCATTTCGTATGAACCAAGCACATTTAACGGCGGATTCCTTGTTAAGAATTTGAGATGAAACTCCGGGCGGCGGCCCGGAGTTTTTTGTGTTCAGGCGAAAGATTTTGATGGTCGCGGAAAGTCATCCGGCCCCTCTCCCCTCCACCGGCGCGCTGCATGCTTTTGACAAATAAAAAGCTGGGCATCGTGCCGGCGGTTGCTTCGTTTGACGGGCGGGTTGCTTTGTTGGGCACGCTAGTTGCTTCTTAATGAGGGAGGATTGCGCTGTTTGAGCGGCGGGTTGCTTCTTTTGGTCGCTGATTGCTTCGTTTTAGCCGGTTATTGCTTCTTTCAGGCTGGCCCCCTTTCCGCTGGCGTGCTGCATGCTTTTGACAAATAAAAAGCTGGGCGGCAGGACGGCGATTGCTTCGTTTGGCGGGCGGGTTGCTTCGTTTGGCATGCTCGTTGCTTCTTAACGAGGGAGGATTGCGTTGTTTGGGCGGCGGGTTGCTTCGTTTGGCATGCTCGTTGCTTCTTAACGAGGGAGGATTGCGTTGTTCGGGCGGCGGGTTGCTTCATTTGGTCGCTCATTGCTTCGTTTTAGCCGGTCATTGCTTCTTTCGGGCCGTCCAATGCTCACACAAGACCGGCAGCCGCATGAAAAACCCCTGATCCACGCTGAATCAGGGGGTTGCCGCCATTTATTTCAGGAAATCCGGCTCCATGAAGGCGGGGTTCGGGTATTTGTAGAAGCCTTCGCCGGTGGCACGGCCGAGTTTTCCTTTGTCGATGTAGTCGCGCTGCAGCAGGTCGGCCAGTTTCTTGAATTCTTCCTGGCCGGTCGCCTCCGCCTTCGCTTTGACGATGTTGTAGGCGGTCGTGATGCCGACGACATCGAGGATGGCGAATGGTCCCATGGGTGCTCCGGTTCCGATCATCCATGTCTTGTCGATCGTCTCGGGATCTGCCACTTCCTTGACGAGCAGCATTTCCGCTGCGTCGAGGAACGGGACGAGCAGCGAATTGAGGATGTAGCCCGGCTGCTCTTTCTGGAGCGGAAGCGGCACCATGCCGATTTCTTTTGCGAACTGGATGACACTGTCGAATACGGCCGGGTCCGTGCCCGGGTGCTTCATGATTTCCGCCGTGTTGTTCTTCCAGATTTCATTGGCAAAATGCAAGGCTAGGAATTTGGACGGACGGCCGGTCGCCTCCGCGAACTGGCTCGGCAGCAATGTCGACGAATTGGACGCAAAGATCGTCTTGTCCGGTGCGACTTTCCCAAGTTGCTCGTAGAACGATGTCTTAATGCTCACGACTTCCGGGATTGCCTCGATCACAAGGTCCGCATCCTTCACGGCTTCCGCCAAATCGCTAGAGAACGACAAACGTTCGTACGCCTTGTCGAAGTCTCCGCTGGTCATGCCGACATCTTTTTCGTAGTACGGCTGCAGGGCGCGGATCCGCTTTTTGGCCTTGCCAAGCGCTTCGTCATTGATGTCGTAGACGCTCACATGGAAACCTTTGGATGCCGTCTGGAATGCGATCTGGCTTCCGAGCACGCCGCTCCCCGCCACTGTAATATTTTTGAATTCCATCGTATCTCTCCTCTCTATTTTCAGCCAATACAGGCACTATAGAAAGAGTACCCCGTATTTCTAAAGGAAATCATCCGTAATGAGATTCGCTTGCTAGGTCAGGTTCGGTATCCTCTCTTGCCCTGCTCGTTTTTTAATGAAACATTTCCCAAATGGTTTTCAACTTTTCCTTTGTCTCGCAATTGAATTTCCCTTCTACTAACTCTATACTTATTTAATAACGTTAAAATGAATTGATATTTCAGTCCCGCTTGCATGGATGGCGGATGAAGGAACTAGTAACGTTTCCATTCCTGTAAATCAGGTGGAAGAGTTACTTTTTTCAATATGACTGACTGACTATCTTGGAGGAATTTATGAGTCATCTTGACTATTCTTATATTGATGCGTCAAACCGGTATTGTGAAGAAGCCGGTATGGATCCGCATGTCGTTTCGAAACCAAAACATTTCTTGGAAGGCGATGAACTCGAAGCGAAGAGGTCGTCGTATTCGGAGATTTTGTCGATTGTCCGCTATTTCTCGAATAAGCTGCTGGATTCATTGAAAGGGACCCCGATTCTGGTCGTCGTCTCGGACGCAGAAGGATATCTGCTCGCCATTGATGGAGATGAGACGATCAAGCAGACGATCGAGCAGTTTGGAATCCAGATCGGCAGTTTGTTCACGCTGGAGGACACAGGGACGAACGTGATCAGCCTGTCCTTGCAGCAGAAGCATCCGATTTCCATTCTTGGACCGCAGCATTATCATACGTTCCTTCACGAGATCGCCTGCTACGGCACGGCTTTTCATTACACCGATGAGAACAATCTCCTCGGCAGTGTTTCCATCATGATGCCGATCCAGTTCCAGAATCCGATGTTCCTGACGATGCTGACACAGGCGGTTGATTCGATCGAACGGGAATTGCTGCTCCGGAAGCAGAACCGCAAACTTAATATGCTCAACCAGATCATGCTCAGCCGGACGCGGAATGGGATTGTCATTACGGATGAGCACGGGATTACAATCGAGTTCAATGATTTCGCCGAGGAACTTTCAGGGAACCGGCGGCAGGATGTCATCGGCCGCAATATAAGCAATTCCCCAATTACAGGACGTTTCTTTAAAGAGGTTCTTAAGAACGGCACCATTTATACAAATGAAGAGATCTCTTTCACGTTGAATGGAAAGCAAGTCGTCTGCCTGTTCGACGCCCAGCCGATCTACGAAGGCCAGAGGATGATCGGGGCATTCGGCCAGTTCAGGGATATATCGGAACGCCATTTTCTGAAGGAGAAATACAATTATTTAGCGTATCACGATGATTTGACAGGCCTGCCTAACCGGCGCTTCATAAAAGAGGAGCTGGAGAGGATTGTCACAGACATTCAGGACGGGGCTGCGCGATCGCTCGCCCTCCTCTTTATCGATCTGGACAGGTTCAAAGTGATCAATGACAATTTCAGCCATTCTTACGGGGATATCCTTCTTCAGAAATCCAGCAAGCGCCTGTCCGAATGCCTGGGAGAACATGATGTTCTTGCGCGGATGGGGGGAGATGAATTCGTCTTCCTGCTGAAAGATTTTGAGGAACCCGGCTACCCCGCCGAATTTGCGGCAAAGGTGCTTGACCTGTTTGTTGAATCGTTCTATATCGGGGACGATGAGCTGCATACGACCGCGAGCATCGGGGTCGCCATCTATCCCGACTATCCGATCACTGCGGAAAAGCTTCTCGTCTATGCGGATAATGCGATGTACCAGGCAAAGAAACAAGGGAAAAATCGGTTTGTCGTCTATACGTCCGAACTTCTTGCCGGCTTGAAGGATGAGTACCGGCTGGAAACGGATTTGCATAAGGCCATTGAGAATGAAGAATTCGTCTTGCATTATCAACCGCAGCTTAATCCGGCCACGGGCGAAATCTTCGGGCTGGAAGCGCTTATCAGATGGGAGCATCCGGAACTTGGACTTCTGCCTCCCGGCAAATTTATCGGCCTTGCCGAGGAAAATGGGTTGATCACCCAGATCGGGAAGTGGGTCATCCAGGAGGCATGTGTCCAGAACAAGGCGTGGCAGGATGCGGGCCTGACACCGGTGAGCATGTCCGTCAACTTGTCCACGCAGCAGTTTCTGACGAAGGATCTGGTGTCGCATGTCAAAGAGACGCTCGCGCGGACAGGGCTCGATCCCCGCTACCTCATTTTGGAAATCACGGAATATATGGCGATGGAATACGAGTATTCCTTACATGTGATGAAACAGCTGAAAGAGCTGGGCATCGGCATCAGTATCGACGATTTCGGGACAGGCTACAGTTCCCTGACCTACTTGCATAACTTCCCGATCGACGCCATCAAAATCGACAAATCTTTCGTAGGCGATCTCATGAACGGCGGCCATAATGCGTTCATCGTCAAAGCGATCATCACGCTGGCGCATAACTTGCAGATGAAAGTGATTGCGGAAGGCGTGGAGACAAAGGAGCAGCTGGATTTCCTGATTGATCAGCAATGTGACTTTGTGCAAGGGTTTTATTTCAGCAAACCGCTTCCGGCCAGTGACATAGAAAGAGAATACCTCGCCGAATGAAAGCGGGAAACGGAGGAAACGAATGGCTACAACAGCTGCTGTTTTAACGGAAAACTTTTTACACTGGGGCGTGCACCATGTTTTCGGAATACCCGGAAAGGCGGTCTCCCCGATCCTTTTTGAGATGATTCCAAGGGAAATTGAATTTGTCCTGAGCAAGCATGAAGGGGCGGCCGGTTTCGAAGCGGCCGGTTATGCGCTCATGAACGGGAAAATCGGCGTCGCGGTCGGAACGTCGGGTCCAGGCGGCACGAATCTGATCACTGCAGCCGGGCAGGCGTCTGCGTCGAACATCCCCCTTCTCATCATCACCGGGCATCCGTCGATGAAAGATACAGGGAAATCGCTCGGCCAGGACTCGAGCCTGTTCGGGACCGATCTTACGAACATGTTCCAGCATGTGACGAAATTCAGCGCGCGCGTGGAGCGCGGCGACATGCTCCGTCCGTTTTTACAGCATGCGCTTGAGAAGGCGGTGTCCGGCGTGAAAGGTCCGGTGCATCTGTCCATTCCGTTTGACGTGCTGCTGGAGGAGATCGACCCGTTCCTGCTTGAGCTGCCGAAGCCGTATGACATGGTTTCGACGCTGATCGAGGACGCGGCGGAACTGCTCAGCCGGGCGGAGCGTCCCCTCTTATTCCTCGGGAAAGGGGTCCATTCCAGCAAGGCGTATGAAGAGGTCAGGCAGCTGGCGGAACGCTGGAATATCCCGGTCGTGACAACGCCGGGCGGAAAAGGCACGTTCCCGTCCCGCCACCCGCTTTCACTCGGCGCATTCGGGCTTGGCGGGACTCCGGAAGCGACCGCTTATTTCCAAAACCATGTCGATGTGCTGGTGGTCGTCGGCAGCTCTTTGAGCGATATGTCCACGGCCGGCTTGTCCGAGGCGATGTACCCGGAGCAGATCATCCAGTTCGATTACAATCCGACGTATATCGGCAAGTCCATACCTGTTCAAACGACCCCCGTCCTCGGAGATATTAAGGCGAACGTCAGGCTGCTGCTGGATTACGCGCCGGAAGCCGGCGAGTCCGCTCCTCTTCCCGTTCGCGAGGAGCTGCCGTTAGAAGAAAACGGGCCGGGCAAGCGGATGTCCGCCGTCCAGGTGCTGCGCGCATTGCGGAATGAATTGCCACCCGGCGCCATCGTCTTCGGGGATGACGGCAGCCATTCGTTCTACGCCATCCAGAACTTTGACATCGAGGAGCCGGGAACGTTCTTTTTCGACGATATCTTCGGCGCGATGGGCAACGGCATCGGCTATTCGATCGGGGCGCAGCTCGCGGCTCCTGACAAGACGATCGTCTGCCTCGTCGGCGACGGCTGCATGTTCATGCATGGCACGGAAGTTTCGACAGCATACAATTACAACGCCTCTGTCCTCTTCCTCGTCGTCAACAATGGCCGCCTCGACATGGTGGAAAAAGGGATGCGGAAAATGATCGGCACGTCGATCGGCGGCATTTATGAGACGCCGATGAACGCAGCAAAATTCGCCGAATCGATGGGGCTGACAGCTTACACCTCCCGAGATCCATTCGAATTGCGTGATCAGATCCGGGAAGCGCTTCAAGAGATTGCGGCAACACACAAACCGGTCGTTGTGGAAGCATTGGTGGACGAAGACGAAATCCCGCCGACGATGGGGAGGCAATGACAAACGGGCGATATGCAGCCGGCGCACGCGTCATGGAGGAGCTCTTCACGGAAGATACGCGCAACTATATGCAGTATATCAAATCGATCTCCCCGGACCTCTGGAACATGATCGTCGCATTCGGCTTCGGCGATTTATACGCGAGACCCGCGCTCTCCCTGAAACAGCGGGAGTACATCACCCTGACCGCCCTGATCACGCAAGGCGCGTTCGGGCAACTGAAAGTGCATCTGGAAGCCGCGCTTGACGTCGGCATGACAAAAGAGGAGATCATCGAACTGATCATCCATTGCGTCGGCTGCGTCGGCTTCCCGAAAGCTGTGCAGGCGATGGGGATGGCGGGTGAGGTGTTTGAGGAGAGAAGTCTTGGGCAGCAAGTGGAAAACTGATTAGTTCTGTTTACCATTCAATACATACAACAACAAAGCATCCTCGCTTGGGGATGCTTTGTTGTTCATAATTACACTAGCCGCTCTGCCTTCAGTTCAAATTGCGCAATCGCCTCATCGAAGACCATCTGCCACACTTCGCAGGAGAGCGTTTTGCCGATGGCGAGCAGTTTATCGCGGTGGCTGCTGCCGATCGAGAGGCCGAGGTAGATGCGTTTCGGGCGGATGCCGAGCTTGCCGGTGGCGATCGGCTGGCCGATGCCGATCTGTTTGTGGAAGTTGTAGAGGATCCGGTATTCATCTTCATAAGACCAAACGTCATGCTTCACAAAGTTGGTCAGGAACAGCAGCAGCAGGATGCCCTCAGTCCGGACGGATGGCCGTCTGCCGCTCTGCATCGCCACACGCACTTCCTCGAACATTTCTTCCGGAAGCTCCGGCGTCGTCGGCCGGTTTTTCTCGTAGAACACTTTGAACAGATAGCGCGGATCGATGACCTCATATTCCACGCAGTAACCGTTATGGTTATTCGCATAATGCGCCCACATCGGCATATTTCGGCTGAAGTTCGTGCTGAAGCTGCCGATTCCGTATTTGGCCTGCTGCTCCTTCACGTAGTCGTGGAGCCGCGTCAGGTCCGTCCCCGGAGGAGCCAGCCGGCTTTCATCATACAGCAGCGCCTTCATCTCGTATGGGTCATTGAGATTAAAATACGACGAGAGCCAGAATTCGCCGTTCTCGAGTATGCGGAGACGTTTGTCGTTCTCCTCTTCAAACGAACTGAAGCGATGGTCAAATAGCGGATAGTATTTATATAAAGCTTTTGGGATCTCTTCATTCTTGTACCGGATGGCGCCTTTCAGGTCGCCTTCCCGGATATGCTCGATCAGTTTCCATGTATCGATCGGGTCGTCCCCCTTCCCTGCTTGTTTTCTAGTAACGTACCAGATATGAGGTGCATTCCGCAAAGCATTCGTCGAAATGATTGTTCCGCCTTTGATTAGGGAACGGGAGAAAGAGGCATGTTTATAGAAAGGAATGCCAGAATTATTGGAATGAAAGGAGACGGAGTCCGTGAGACAATGGATGGTTTTGACGGTCTTAGCTTTGACTCTTGGAGCTTGCAGCGCAAAGGAAGAATCGGCGCCGCCTGCCTGGGAGAAGCCTGATTCCGGGGGGAATACGGAAACGACAAATGACGCCGAGGAGCCGAAACCGGATGCGCTGAAGGGCGATGACCTCTCTGCCTTTTTCCTGAAGGACGGCGCGACGGCTTATTTTAAAGGGGAAGGAAACGAATTTGCGACGTACACCGTCCGCACCGACTGGCTGGACGATACCCATGTGACGCTGTATGAGGATAACGGCGGTGTCCTAGTCGCGAAATCCTACCAGCTTGATAACGATAAGATTCTCGTGCTGCAGGAAGAACCGCTGGAAAACGATGACGTGCAGATCGGCCTGGACGACGTAGAGCATTTATCGCCGCTGCGCACTTACCTGGAGTTCCCGATCGAAAAGGGCAGCACGTTTGACGAGTGGACCGTGAAGGACGTCGACGCGACGCTTGAAACGCCGCTGCGCATGTTCGACAATGTCATCGTACTTGAGCATGATTACGATGATGGCGCCGTCAGCCGCAGCTATTTCGCGCCTGGCTACGGGGAGATCAAGCGGGAGTATGTGGCGGATGAGGATGGCAACGTGTTTGAGGTGACATCGGTGATTGAGAGCGTGGAGCAAGAGTGAGCGGAGTGTGCAGGCCCGCGGTCTTTCATATTTCATTCATTCATTTAAAAAATGGTATGCTGTCCTGATAAAGGAGTGGATATGTATGAACATCAATGATCTAACTCGCAAGGAGTTGCTAGATGAATCCGAGGGGCTGTCAGATGAGCAGCTGAACCGCAAGCCCTCGGATGCGGAGTGGTCGATCAAGCAAATCCTGGAGCATTTATATTTGATGGAAGGCATGATCGCGAAAACCATCGCACATCAGCTGAAGGCAGGAGACGTGACGACTGTCCCCGATAAACCGATCGAGCGGACGGTGGACCGTTCGGTGAAAGTGCAAGCGCCGACGTTTGTCAATCCAAGCGATGATTTTGCGCCTCTCACTGAGCTGAAGGACAAGCTTGCGCAGTCGCATGCCGCATTGCAACATGTCGCTGAACAGGCGGACGAAGCGGAACTCCGCGCCCGCTCCTTCACGCATCCCGTGTTCGGCGAAGTGAACCTGTACCAATGGATTCCATTTGCCGCCTACCATGAAAAGCGGCACATCGAACAATTACGAGACGTCAAACGCAAGCTCGGTTATATGTGAAAAAGGGACGGCCCGGTGCCGTCCCTTTATTTCTTGTCCCTTTTCACCGCAAGTCCCGTCCCCGTCACATACAACCGGATGGCGTCCTGCCCGATCTCCACTTCGGCCGGCGTGAAACCGCCGCTTCCCATCTCCTCCTGCCACTTCAGCATCTGCTCCTCGATCGTCCCGTCAAAAATATGCGTCCCCTTCGCCTCCGTCGGCACAGCCCACTCGCCCGCTGCCGCCACCCCGAACAGCAAGACCGCCGAGATGGCGAACCCCACCGCCGAGAACCCGATCGCTGCCACCTTGCTCCACATTCCCATTCCCCCAAGACATCTCTTTTTTCCACTGTACCTGATTTGTGGCTGGTTTTAAATTAAAAAATTCTGATAAATACCGCGGCGGAAATCCGTATTTCGCAGCCGCTCTCCACGCGTCCAGTTTGTTCGACAGCGACCTTTGTCTAATGCTGATAGTGTTTGGGGAGAAGTTTTTGTGTGGCGTGGAATAAAGGGCGAGGAGGGGGCGGGGGCTCCAAGTTGAGCTGCGGTGATTGGTACGTGTTTTTGGATTGCGTGTTTTTGGCGGTGGATTGCTTCGTTTTGCGGTTTGTTGCTTAGTTTGTTGGGTGCGTTGCTTAGTTTCCACTAGTCATTGCTTACTTCCGGTTGCGCGTTGCTTAGTTGGCACTGGTCATTGCTTACTTCGCAGCCTGGCGAGCTGGCAGGATTAATTGCCGACCAGTAGAATGCGATTGCTTACTTTGCGCGGTGGATTGCTTACATTTATGCTTGATTGCTCAACTTGCCGGGTGCGTTGCTTAGTCGGCACTAGTCATTGCTTACTTCCGGCTGCGCGTTGCTTAGTTTTCATGCTAGATTGCTTACTTCCGGCTGCACGTTGCTTACTTTTTACTGTTCATTGCTTACTCCACAGCCTGGCGAGCCGGCTGGATTGATTGCTCACGGCAGGCGACCGATTGCTTACTTTGCGCGGTGGATTGCTTACATTTATGCTTGATTGCTCAATTTGCCGGGTGCGTTGCTTAGTTGGCACTGGTCATTGCTTACTTCCGGCTGCACGTTGCTTACTTTTCACTGGTCATTGCTTACTCCACGGTCCCCCCCCGACCAATCAAAAACGCCTTGCCACTCCTTCATCAGAGCGGCAAGGCGGGGTTATATTTTATTCACGGATCGTACAAACCGCAAGGCGGTCTTCGTCGATCCAGTCTGCTAGGAACGCAAGCCATTCATCCATCGTGAGTGCCTGGATGTCCTCGATTGTCTTGTAATAGTCAAGACCGCGGACGGCGTGCCAGACGTACTGCTGGGCGTTTCCTTCGATGCTGTTCATGCCGCGGAGCGCGCGGCCGATCGCCCGTTTTTTGAGGCGTTCGAATTGAAGCTCGCTTGGGCGTTCGCCCTTCAGCGCGTGAAGGAGGCGCTTGATTTCGGATGCTAGCTTTTCCGGTTCGTCGGTGCTGCTTTCGAGCGCCGTGAAGCCGAAGTTTTTATTCAAATCAACGACGTAGCTGAATGAGTTGTCGATCAGACCGGCATTGTATAGCTCCTGATAGAACTTTCCGCTGCGGTTGAAGAAGCAGTCCATCGTCAGCTCGGTCAAATTGATGCGTTTGTTGAGCTCCGCGCTTTCAATCGGATTGCCGTATTCCTTGATGCCGACCATCACTTTCGGCGTGCTCACCTGCATATGGACGGTCTTTTCGCGCTGAGCGACGGCAACCGGTTCCGCGGTTTGGATGCGCTGGACCGGGCCTTGCGCCGCGAATGATTTCTCTGCCTGGTTTTCCTTGATGAACGCCATCATTTCTTCGGGATCGAAGTTGCCTGTCACGCAGAAGACCATGTTGGACGGATGGTAAAACGTGTCATACGCCGCCTGCAGATCCTCTTTCGTCATATTGTTGATGGAATCAAGCGTGCCGAGCACATGGTATTTCACTTCATTCTCACTGAAGAGGCTGTCCAGCATCTCCGTGTACAGGCGCATCGACGGGTCGTCCGCGTACATCTGGTATTCCTGCGAGATGATGCCCTTTTCCCTGTCGACGGTTTCGTCCGTGAAGTACGGTTCCTGCACGAAATCGAGAAGCGTCTTCGCATTTTCATAAAGATGGCTCGTACCGCCGAAGTAATACGTCGTTTCCGACGCGCTCGTGAACGCATTCGGCTGCCCGCCGTACTTAGCGAACACCTGGGTGACGTCATACTCGCCTTTGTCGAACATCTTGTGCTCGAGGAAATGGGCGACGCCCGGCGGCACGGTCACTTCTTCCGCTGTCAGTGGCGAGATGAACCGCAAATCCGCGGAACCGAAGTCGGTCGTGAACGTCGCGAACACTTTCGTCACCGACTCTTTCGGGATCAGGCAGACGTTCAGGCCGTTGTCCAATGTCTCTGTATAAATCGTTTCACCAATCTGATCAAACGCTAGTTTCTGCATTTAATTCCCCTCCTCGCTCGTCAACAGGAATACCGTGTCCTTCTGCAGGCGTGTCGCCGCTTCCACGACGTCCCCTTTCGATACCTGTTCGATTTCCTCGATGAACTGTTCAGCCGAACGCTTTCTTGCGCCGACGATCTGTTTATAGGCATTGTCGATCAGCCCCATCGCACTGTCCACGGAAGCCCGCTGCTGGTTGATCAAAATCGTCTTCGCTTCCTGCAGTTCCGTCTCCGTGATTTCGCCTGCGCGTATCGCTTCCAGCTGCTCGTCGATGATGTCCATCGCCTTCTTGCAGTCGGCAGGAGCGATTCCGCCGTAGACGAAAATCTTGTCGCTGAACAGGTCGATGTCCGAGTTGATGTAATAGGCAAGGCTCTCTTTTTCGCGCACATGCTGGAACAGTTTCGATCCGCCATGTCCACCGAAGACGACCGCCATCACGGTCACCGCCGCGAGTTCATCATCCGCGAACGTTGCATGCGACCGGTAGCCGATATTCAGGCGCGCCTGCTGCACGGAATCATGTTCGGTGAATTCCTTCGGCGCCTCCGCTGATTTCTTTTCAGCCGGCTGTACGACTTGCTCCGCCGCGTCTCCTGCATTCCACTCACCAAAGCCGGTCAGCGCTGAAGCGATATCCTGCTCCATCCGCTGCGCATCGAAATCACCGACGATGAACAGGTCGACGCGCGCTTCTGCCATCATCTGCTTGTACGCGTCAAACAGCGTGCTGCCTGTGATGCCGTCAATGTCTTCAAGGTACCCTTGGTCGCGGACCGAGTAATCTTCGTCCTTCGCCATCTCCTCGATCATCCGGCGCGCGGCGTATGACATCTTATCATCCTTTTCCGCAAGCAATTGCCGGCGGAGCGTCTCCTTCTCCTGGCGCACGATCGCTTCGTCGAACGCCCCGTCTTTCACAAGCGGACGGAAAATCATTTCATTCAAAAATGAAAGCACATCTCGCGAAAGCGTCTTTTCCCCTGGGATGAACCGCTCATTCCCATAATCCATCTGTACATTGAAGACATACTTAGATCCCATGCGCCAGCCGCCCATTCCGAGCGTCGCGCCGTATAGATCATCCAGCTTGTCCTGGATCTCAGGCCGCGTCGGATACGCTTCCGACCCCTTAAACAGCACCTTCGGCAACAGTGCCCGGCGCGTCGCCATCAGGCGGTCCATGTCCACCATAAACTTCATTTCAACTGTATTCGTCTTGAATTTATCCGACTTGATCAACTGCACATGCATGCCGTTCACCAGCCGGCTGTCCGTCGTTTTCTCCGTCATACTAGCCCCTCCTTCAACATGTGATGGAACCGGCGCGATGACCGGTTCCATGCGCAAATCTATGTAACTTCGCTGTTAGCAGACTTTCTCAATGCTCGAGCGTAGCGTCTCCGCATCTGAAATGCCGATCAGGTTGTCGACAACCTCGCCATCTTTCAGCACGACGAGCGTCGGAAATCCCATCACATCGTATGCAAGCGCATGCTTGTTGCTGCTGTTAAGCACTTCGTCAATATGGACGTCGTGATTCACGATCCTCACTTTACCCGCGAACTCTTCCTGTAGCTCCGCTAATAGCGGCGCGACGATCTGGCACGGCCCGCACCCTTCCGTCGAAAAATCGATGACGACCGGGATGGTGCTCTCTTCAAGAATCTTCGTCAATTCCTCCGCATTTACGCGCTGCAATTCACTCATTTTGCCGCCCCCTTCCACTCTCTCTATTCTTTTGACTATTGTCTGTATTGTAATGCTTTCAGGCTGCTGGGGACAATCAACCGCGCCTGCTTGGGCTGATTCTGTACATTTCCGTGTTCATTCGGGCTGGAGAGATGACGCGGCTGTGGTTATTGCTTCATTGGCGGTGAAGATTGCTTACTTCTGACGGGGGATTGCTTACTTCTGGAGCTGATTGCTAGCTTGCGGCCCCGTGTTGCTTAGTTCAGGCTTTGATTGCTGTAAACAGGGCCGGTATTGCTTACTTCTCGGGCCGGATGCTCTCAGTGCTATTGATTCAAAAAAAATCACCTGATAGCCCTCCTATCACAATAGATAAAATGTCCCTCATATATATGTTTACAATAGATATATCGTCATGGTATATTCTTCTTTGTCACTACTAGATCAAAACGTCAATAGCAATTTACTGGAAAGGTGAATATCATGTTTTCATTCAAACGTATATCTAGAAAGATCTTCTTCGGCTTTGGGTTAGTCATCCTTCTCACGGGAGTGTACAGTTCCTACAATTACTACATGAATCAGGGCACTAACAAGGCAGTAGAGGATATTGTCAATAAACAGCAGACCCTCATACTCGCGAGCGAACATCTTGCGGCTTCCATCGGCGAACGACTCTCCATGGCGCAAGGCTACGTGCTTACCGGCGACGCGGTGTACAAGAACTATTTTGATTTATACACAGAAGCGGGCCAGGAAAACGAGAAAACTATCCGCTCGTTCGGCACAAATCCGGAATTCGATGAACTCAGCGACCGGACACATGATTGGCGAAAGTACATAGAAGAGAACGTTTTTGCAGTATATGATGCAGGCGATACCCAAAAGGCCCAGATGAACCTCAGGAGAGCCGGGCAGGAAATCATGACGATCAAAGGCGGCTATGCGGATATTGCGCAACAGCGGGTGAAGGAGATGGAAAAGATCGGGGCGGATGTCATCCGGGCTGGTGAAACTTCCAGCAACATCACGATGTACGGCTCCCTTCTTATTGCGCTCATTTCAATCTTAGCTGCTGTTCTCACAGCCCGCAGCATCTCACGGCCGGTCAACGAAGTCGCAGGCCGCATGCGCCAAATGGCGGATGGCGATATCGGCCAGGAGCCGCTCATGACGAAATCGCGGGACGAAATCGGCCAGCTCGTCGGGGCCATGAATCAGATGAACAGCAATATGAACAGCGTCATCCGGCAGATCGACGATGTTGCGGCGACCGTCTCCTCCCACAGCGAGGAGCTCACGCAGTCTTCGAATGAAGTGAAAATCGGCACCACGCAGATCGCTGCGACGATGCAGGAACTCTCCGCCGGTGCGGAAACCCAGGCAAACAGCGCAAGCGATATCGCCATCCTGCTCGAGCAATTCGGCGAGAATGTCGAAGCAGCGAACGAGAACAGCGAGACGGTCCTCCGGAATTCCGGCGCTGTCCTGGATCTCACCACTGAAGGGCAAGGCATGATGGAAGCGTCCGAGCGGCAGATGGAGAAGATCCAAGGCATTGTCCATCAATCCGTCGAGCAGATCAAAGGGCTTGCGGTGCGTTCCAGCGAAATCACGAAGCTCGTCGTTGTCATCGACCAGATTGCCGAACAGACCAACCTGCTCGCGCTGAACGCAGCGATTGAAGCGGCACGGGCCGGCGAGCACGGCAAAGGATTTGCGGTCGTCGCGGATGAAGTACGGAAACTCGCCGAGCAAGTCACAAGCTCCGTGTCCGACATCTCGAGCATCGTCAACCGCATCCAACAAGAGACACATTCGGTATCGGACGCGCTCGCAGACGGCTACAAAGAGGTCGAATCCGGCACCGAGCAAATCCGCTCAACCGGCCACACCTTCAACACGATCAGCGACGCCATCTCCGCAATGGGTGACAGCATCCAGACCGTCACCGGCAACATGCAGACCATTGCGGACAGCACCTCGCGCATCAACGGAACGATCGACGAAATCGCATCCGTCTCGCAAGAAGCCGCGGCCGGCGTCGAACAGACTTCCGCCTCCGTCCAGCAGACCGCCAGCTCCATGGAAGAAATCGCGGACAGCTCCTCACAGCTCAGCACGCTTGCAGAAGAGCTCAGCGGGCTTGTCCGGCGGTTTAAATTGTAATGTGGTAGTTACAGAGAAGTGCCGGAATGGCGCTTCTCTGATTTTTTGATTGATTGCAGGGAGGAGCTTGCGATGATCCATTGCTTACTTTACAATCCCTGATTGCTTACTTATGGCCCGCCGTTGCTTCTAACGCAAGGCCATTGCTTGTTTCTAGCGTTTGATTGCTTCCTTAGGCCCTGCTATTGCATGATTCAGGCGTTCCATTGCTTACTTTCAGAAGACACCTTATTTTTAGCGTCCGATTGCCAGTTTCGGCTACGCTCCATTGCTTACTTTTGGCTATCTACTGCTTACTTCTGCAATGCCATTGCTTACCTCAGACGCCCGATTGCTTGTTTCCGACATGTCATTACTTATTTTCAGCGTCCGATTGCTGCCTTTCCGCCCCCTGTTGCTTACTTCCATTACTGCCACATGTATTCGCGGTGGCATACCGTCTCCCCTGCCACTAATATCTTCGCGATCCATGCACTTGGCCATTATAAGGTCTTTAGCCATGTCCTTGACATTTCCCCGCTGTGTACTGTATTGCTATTCCCCGCCCAATCTGTTATTCATTAATAATGAATTGCACTACAAGGAGCGGACAGCTATGGCACGCAGGAGAAACAGGAATCCACATATCCAGCCGATCATCCTCATTAATTTTAAAACGAAGCTTTTTCTTTTAGTCGGTGCGTTTACAATGGCCATCATTGCGGTGATCGGGCTTTTTATCGGCCACTTCATATCGGTCACCTTGGAGGAACAGGTCGGGGAGCGTGCGATGAGTGTGGCGGAGAGCGTGGCGCATATTCCGGAGCTTGCCGGCGCGTTCGCAGCGGAAGACCCGGCTTCGATCATCTCCCCTCTCGTTGCGCCGATCCAGCAGGCGACAGGAGCGGAATTCATCGTTGTCGGGAATACGGAGGAAATCCGGTATGCGCATCCGGATCCGGCTAAAATCGGCAAACGGATGGTCGGTGAGGATAATGAGCGCGCGCTCGTCCACGGGGAGTCGTATGTTTCGAAGGCGACGGGATCCCTCGGCCGCTCCGTGCGTGCGAAAGTGCCTGTCCGCTCAGGCGGCGAGATCGTCGGTGTCGTGTCGGTCGGTTTTCTCGTCAACGATGTTCAGCTGATCATTCAGTCCTATACGACAAAACTGTGGATCGTCCTGCTTTTGTTCGGAGTCATCGCCGCTATCGGCGCGGGCCTGATCGCGTCGTACATCAAGAAGGTGTTATACGGACTGGAGCCGGAGGAAATCGCCCATTTATTCATCCAAAAGGAGACGATTCTCCAGTCGGCGCATGAAGGGATTATCGCTGTAGACCAGAACGGCGTTATCACGATGATCAATTTCGCGGCCCGCCATCTGCTGTTCGGCATAGCGGAGCCGCCTGAAGGTTTTGAGGGCCGGCCGCTCGAAGATATGGAAGCTGCCCGGCATCTGCTCCCTCTCCTGCGCGATGAAAACGCCTGGATCGATCAGGAAATGGTGGTCGGTGCGACGGCTGTTTTTGTGAATAAAGTGCCGATTTTCTACGAGGAAGCTCTCGTCGGAACTGTTTTCACGTTCCGGATGAAGACGGAAATTGATTCCCTCACGAAGGAACTCGCTTCCGTCAAGCAGTACACCAATGCGCTGCGGGCCCAGACACATGAGTTTTCAAATAAGCTCTATACGATCATCGGACTGCTGCAGCTCGATAAAAAAGAGGAGGCGATCCGCTATATTCAGCGGGAGAGCTCCTTGCAAAAAAACACAATCTACTTGCTCATCCAGAAAGTGGCCGATCCGATGATCAGCGGGCTGCTTCTTGGCAAATTAAATCAGGCAAGTGAGCTTGGAATCGATTTGACGATCCAAGAGGATAGCCTATTATCCGCCCCTCTTCAGGAGCAGCAGAGCGAAGCCCTACTGACCGCTATCGGGAATTTAATTGATAATGCGATGGATGCGGTGAGGGGGAACCCGGCTGCTGCGCGGAAGATCAAGGTCTTTTTCACGGATATCGGCAATGATATCCTCTTCGAAATAGACGACGCGGGCAGCGGCGTGCCGGACGAGATCAGCGACACCCTCTTTGATGTCGGCGTTACGTCAAAAGAAGGACAGCACCGAGGATTTGGCCTCGCCCTGACAAAGCGGCTGATCGAGGATGCGGGAGGCACGCTTTACTTGGAAGAGGGCGATCTCGGGGGAGCCAGTTTTGTCGTGACCCTTCCGAAAGATGAGCGAGAAAGGAGTGAGACGGATGCGTGAATCGATCCATGTATTAATCATCGAAGACGATTTCCGGATAGCTGATATCCAGCGGCAATTCGTCGAACGCGTAAGCGGTTTTACCGTATCGGCAACCGCGAAGACGGGCGCGGAGGCACTCTCCTACTTACGGGAAGCCTCGGAATTGCCGGATTTGATCTTACTGGACGTCTATATCCCTGACGTGGCGGGACTGGAGCTGTTCTGGACCTTGCGGAATGAATTCAAAGAGACCGATGTCATCATGATCACGGCTGCCAAGGAAGTGGAAACCGTGACAGAAGCGCTGCAGGGCGGAATCTTTGATTACATAGTGAAACCTGCCGACTTTGAGCGGTTCGAACAGACGTTGCGCCGGTATCGGGAACAGAAAGAGCTGCTCGCCTCAAAGCGTGAGCTCGCCCAGGAGGAGATCGACCGCCTGACCGGTCTTCACGCGGAGCGAGCGCAACCCGGCAGCGGCGTCATTCTGCCGAAAGGGATTGACCAGATCACACTCGAAAGGATCAAGCGGGCACTTATGGCAAGCGGAACAGACGGCATCACGGCGCTCGCAGCAGGAAAGGCAGTCGGCGTCAGCCGCTCGACTGCACGCCGCTATCTGGAGTACCTCGTCTCTGTCAACGAAGCGGATGCCCAGCTGAAATATGGCGACATCGGCCGGCCCGAAAGGAAATACATGGCGTGGACAAAATGAACAAAACGAGCAGAACGGCCATTAGTGTTTTAACGTAAATAAACTTATCCTGCTAAGCTTCTCTATGATAAATTTCTCTCAAGAGAATATTTAGAAATAGAGAGGCCTTTTTGTTTGCCGGTGATTGTATCCGCTTACATTGCTCCTCTATTTCATAAGTGGATATCCATACACTGGAAAGGAGCTTTTATGCTTAGTATTATCGGATTAATCACCATTGTCATCATTGTTGCATTACTGATCAGCGGGAAAGTCTCCCCTGTCGTCGGCCTCGTCCTCGTGCCGATTGCAGGCGCGTTCGCCGCAGGTTTTGGATTTGACCAGATCGGCGTGTTCTTCACCGAAGGGACGTCAAAAGTCGCGAGTGTCGCGATCATGTTCATCTTCGCTATCCTGTTCTTCGGTATCATGCAGGACGTCGGGCTGTTCGACCCGCTCATCAATCGCATGATCGCCATCAGCCGCGGGAATGTCATCGCGGTCGCCGTCGCCACCGTCATTATCGCGGCAATCGCCCATCTGGACGGCTCAGGCGCATCGACATTTTTGATCACGATTCCGGCGCTTTTGCCGCTGTATAAACGCTTGAAAATGAATCCGTATTTATTGCTCATGCTCGTCGGGACAGCCGCCTCGATCATGAACATGGTCCCGTGGGCCGGGCCGCTCGGCAGGACCGCTTCCGTGCTCGATGTCGACGTGACCGAGCTATGGCGGCCGCTCATCCCGATCCAGATCATCGGACTTGTGCTGCTGATTGGAATCGCTGTTGCTCTCGGATACCGTGAGAAACGGCGTATCGCTAAGAAAAGCAAAGCGGGCGCTCTAGCGGAAGATGAACTGGACGACGTGTCAGTCGCTGGCGCCCAAACGGCTGCGGCCGCTGCGGAAGTCAGCCTCGCCCGTCCGAACCTGATCTGGATCAACGCGCTGCTCGCCATCGCGGTCATCGGCGTCCTTGTCTGGGGCATCATCCCGGCCGGCTTCGCCTTCATGATCGGCGTCAGTATCGCATTGCCGCTGAACTTCCCGAAAGTCGACGACCAGATGGCGCGCATCAAAGCGCACGCGCCAGGCGGAATTTTGATGGCTTCCATCATCCTTGCCGCAGGCTCCTTCCTCGGCATCCTGAACGGGACGAACATGCTGACGTCCATCGCGACAGACCTCGTCTCCGTCCTGCCGGCTTTCGTCGGTCCGTACTTGCACCTCATCATCGGGGCGCTCGGCTTGCCGTTCGACTTGCTGCTCAGCACAGATGCCTATTACTTTGCATTGCTGCCGATCGTTGAACAAGTCGCAAGCTCGTTCGGCATCCCGTCGCTGTCCACGGCATACGCCATGATCGTCGGCAACATCATCGGCACCTTCGTCAGCCCGCTGTCGCCTGCCCTCTGGCTCGCGCTCGGACTCGCAGGACTCGAGATGGGCAAGCATATCCGCTATTCCTTCATGATGATGTGGGGGCTGAGCATTGTGTTGCTGATTGTTTCTGTTTTGCTAGGTGTCATTGTGATTTGATTGAATACATGAATGAAAGGCGTGCGGCTTCGAGTCGGCGTCTTTCTTTTTTGTCTAGCCGGGAGGAACGATTGCTTCCTTTTGGGGCAAGGTTGCTTCGTTCGAAGGAGTGATTGCTTATTTTGCGATAAGGATTGCTTCTTGTTGGCGTTAATTGCTTGTAATAAAGAGCAAGTTGCTTCGTTTTGCCTGTTGATTGCTTACAAAGGTTTAGATTGATTGCGTCAGCAGGAAAGGAGGTTGTTGCTTACTATTCAGCAGTGGCCGCCAGCCCTCTGTACCCTCCCCTCTCTACGAAGTTCTGAAAATATGATACAATTTAAACAATTGATGAAGGGAGAGAATCATATCTTGCAAAACATCGGAAATAGTGTGCAGTACCAGATCTATATGAACATGATCCAGCCCGGTCCGGACCGGCTGCCTGTACAGGTGGAGGCATGGGAGGAAAAGGCCCGCGAGAAGCTGAAAGACGGTCCGTACTATTATATTGCCGGTTCTGCAGGCAGCGGACAGACGGAGAAGAATAACCGCGAGGCCTTTGATAGATGGAATATCGTGCCCCGCATGCTGCGGAATGTGGATACGCGTGATCTATCGGTCGACCTGTTCGGCAAGACCTATCCGTTCCCCGTCCTGCTCGCTCCGGTCGGTGTCCAGTCCATCATCCATGAGCACGGTGAAGTGGCTTCTGCAAAGGCTTCCGCGGAACTTGGCATTCCGTTCATCGCGAGTTCTGCCTCCACTGTCCCAATGGAAAAAATCGCTGAAGCCGTCGGGGACGCGCCTCGCTGGTTCCAGCTCTATTGGGGTCGCGACAAGGAGGTTACTGCCAGCTTCTTGGAGCGCGCGGAAAACGCCGGATATTCGGCGATTGTTGTGACCCTTGATACAGCGATGATGGCGTGGCGGGAGCATGACTTGCGCAATGCGTATTTGCCATTTTTAATCGGAGAAGGCGTCGGCAACTATTTCACCGACCCGGCGTTCCGTTCAAAGCTTTCTGCGCCGCCTGAAGAAGATCCGACGGCTGCCATCATGCACTGGACTACCATCTTCGGCAATACGGGGCTCACATGGGAGGATATTGATTTCCTGAAAGAGCATACAACGCTGCCGATCATCTTAAAAGGGATCCTTCACCCTGAAGACGCGAAGCTAGCTTTGCAAAAAGGCGTCGACGGCATCATCGTCTCGAATCACGGCGGGCGGCAAGTGGACGGAGCTGTCGGTGCTCTGGATGCATTGCCGGCAGTTTGCGAAGCCGTGGACGGGAAAGTGCCCGTCTTGATGGATAGCGGCATCCGGAGAGGAGCGGATATTTTGAAGGCGCTCGCGCTTGGAGCATCTGCCGTGCTGATCGGCCGGCCTGCGATGTATGGACTTGCCGTTGCCGGACAAGAAGGCGTGAAGGAAGTGCTGCAGAACATGCTGGCGGATTTTGATCTGACGATGGGACTTGCCGGACAAGCCTCCGTGAGCGGGCTTCACGCAGATGTGATCGAGAGGGCGTTTAGGTAAGATGGTGCTGAAGGAGGCGAACCTCGTGTTTCCCTTCCCCTCCCCCTGTGCCTATGCTATGATGAAGCCAAATGAATACGAGACTGCTAGGGGTGCTTCGTGAGGAAGCTGAGAGAAGGCCGGTGCCTTTGACCCTTTGAACCTGATCTGGCTCATACCAGCGTAGGAAAGCGGGCATGCATATCACACAATATTGGTGTAGTAGGCGGATTCCCCCTTTCCGGGCGGAATCCGTTTTTTTGTATCTGTATTCATTGAATGAATTGATCACCTAAAGGGGGACGAAACACATGGAGAAAATTACAATCGGGCTGGAATGGTTCTTGAATCCGGATCATATGCCGCTCATTATCGGAATGAAGAAAGGCTGGTTCGCGGACGAGCAGCTGGAGATTGAAATGGTCGAGCCGGAGGAGCATTTTGATGCCATTGATGAAATCAAAGCGGGCAAGATGGATATCGCGATCACGGAGCCTCTTCACTTGGTCGAGGACCGGGCGGCGGGCGAGGATGTCGTCGGGTTCGCGCGCTTTTTGCATACGAACGGCGGTGTGATGTTCGAAAAAGGGAAAGGGATCGAGCGGCCGCGTGATCTGATCGGCAAGCGCATCCAATATCCGGGTGCGCCGGGGCTCGGCGGGCTCGCGATTGTCCGGACGATGGCAGAGCATGACGGCGCCGCGTGCAGCTATGATGATTTCATTCCGGTCAATAACGGTTTCTATCATACGGATGCGCTGGAGAGCGGCAAAGCGGATGCCGCGACGCTGATCTTCAACAATTTTGAAGTGACAGAAGCACGGCATAGAGGGCTCGATGTCGATTTCTTTGCGCTGAAGGACTGGGGCATCCCTGATTTCTGCCAGCTGATCTTGATCACTAATTCGAAGGTGCTGAGGGAGCGCGAGGAGAGCCTCCATAAATTTGTCCGCGTCTTCCGGAAAGCGATTGATTTCATTTTTACGAATCAAGAGGAAGCCAAGGCGATCTATCTGGAGTACATTCAGGCAGGCGATGATGCGCTTGCCGTCAAGACGATGGATGCGACGCTCCCTTGTTTCACGTTCGACTTTTCAATGTCTGCCGACTACTACAGCGAGCTGCAGGACTGGCTGCGGGCTGCAGGTAAAATCCAACATACCGTGCACCCGGAGGAATACTGGACGAACGAGCTTAGCTTGCTTGGGAAACGGGCGGTTGTGAAGTAAGGAAAGGAATGCTTGGCGTGCGGGGGATTGCTTCGTTTGGCGTGAGGGTTGCTTACTTTTAGCGTCCTGTTGCTTACTTTGTAGTGCTTGTTGCTTCTTTCAGGCGGTGGATTGCTCGCTTTTCAAGCTGGATTGCTTCCAATGGACCTCCCATTGCTTACTTGGCAAGCCACTTGGTTCGGCGCGGGCCGATTGCTTCGTTTGGCGTGCGGGTTGCTTACTTTTGGCGACGTGTTGCTTACTTTGTAGTGCTAGTTGCTTCTTTCGCGCGGAGGATTGCTCGCTTTTCAAGCTGGATTGCTTCGATCGGACAAGTCATTGCTTACTTGACTAGCCGCGTGGCTCAGCGAGAGCCGATTGCTTCGTTTGGCGCGGGGGTTGCTTACTTTTAGCGTCCTGTTGCTTACTTGGCTGTGCTAGTTGCTTCTTTCGGGCGGTGGATTGCTCGCTTTTCAAGCTGGATTGATTACAACGGACAACCCATTGCTTACTTGGCAAGCCGCGTGGCTCGGGCGGGCCGATTGCTTCGTTTGGCGCGGGGGTTGCTTACTTTTAGCGTCCTGTTGCTTACTTGGCAGCGCTTGTTGCTTCTTTCGGGCGGTGGATTGCTCGCTTTCCAAGCTGGATTGCTTCGATCGGACAACCTATTGCTGATTTGGCAAGCCGCGTGGCTCGGCGCGGGCCGATTGCTTCGTTTGGCGCGAGGGTTGCTTACTATTGGCATCCCGTTGCTTACTTGGCAGTGCTAGTTGCTTCTTTCGGACGGTGGATTGCTCGCTTTTCAAGCTGGATTGCTTCAAATGGACAAGTCATTGCTTACTTGCCCTCGCCACCTGTAGAATCTCCTGTCTGCCAAAAAAAAACGTTGCCAGACCATCTGGCAACGTTTTTCCTATTAGTTCTCCAGCGTGGCAACCCCGCTGCGCACGGCTGCCTCTTTGACCGCTTCCGTGACCGCTTCGACGACGCGCGGATCGAATGGGTCGGGGATGATGTAGTCGGCGTGGATTTCGTCATCCGTGAGCAGCGTGGCGATTGCGTGGGTCGCCGCTTTCTTCATCTCTTCATTAATATCCGTTGCGCGGACATCGAGCGTGCCGCGGAAAATGCCTGGGAACGCGAGGACGTTGTTGATCTGGTTCGGGTAATCGGAACGGCCGGTCGCGATCACTTTGACGCCGAATCGCTTCGCGTCATCGAATGTGATTTCCGGATCCGGATTGGCGAGGCCAAACACGATCGGATCGGCATTCATGCTTTTGATCATCTCTTCTGTCAGCAAGTTCGCGACGGAGACGCCGATGAACACATCCGCACCCGCCAGTACGTCTTCGAGGGAGCCTTCTTTCCGCTCCGCATTCGTGAACGACGCGATTTCCGTTTTTACCGGGTTCATTCCGACGGGACGCCCTTCGTAAATGGCTCCTTTCGTGTCACACATGATCAAGTTGCGGTAACCGAGAGTACGCAGATGTTTCGCGATCGCGATGCCTGCAGCTCCCGCTCCGTTGATGACAATGGAAATGTCCTTGTCCTGCTTGCCGACGACTTTCAGCGCATTGACGAGGCCCGCCCCGACCACAATCGCGGTGCCGTGCTGGTCATCGTGAAACACGGGGATCTTGCATTCCTTCTTCAAGCGCTCTTCAATTTCAAAACAGCGCGGGGCGGAAATGTCCTCGAGGTTGACGGCGCCGAACGTCGGGCTGATGCGCTTGACTGTTTCTACAATCTCATCGACGTCTTCCGTATCAAGACAGATCGGGAACGCGTCAACGCCCGCAAACCGTTTCAATAAAAGCGCCTTCCCTTCCATGACCGGCAGCGCCGCTTCAGGGCCGATCGAGCCGAGGCCGAGAACCGCCGTCCCATCCGTCACGATAGCGACCGTGTTCCCTTTAATGGTATACTCATACACCGCGCGAGGGTCTTCCGCGATAACGACGCATGGCTCCGCAACACCTGGAGAATAGGCGAGGCTAAGGTCATGTTTATTCTCCAACGGCACCTTTGACGCGATTTCCATCTTCCCTTTATTCAATCTATGCATTTCCAGCGAGTTCTTATAGTTCCTCTCCATATACAGCTCCCCATTCCACACTAGTATTTTATGCTATTCTAGTCATAACATTATTCGGTTTGTACTTCAAGGAAGACAATTATCTATATAATCAACGTCACACCTCAGTCTATCCTAAGAGTCTGCCCGCTACACCATTGCTTATCCGCAATTCACATGGTAAAATGAATGACAGTCATTCAGTTCTGGAGGTTATGAAATGCCACCGAATAAAAAGGATCTCATTGTCCGGGCGGCCATAGAGGTGTTCATGGACCAGGGAATCGAGAAGACGAAGATCTCGGATATCGTGAAAGTCGCCGGCATCGCCCAAGGCACTTTCTATTTATACTTCCCTTCCAAACTGTCGCTCATGCCGGCGATCGCCGAAGTGATGATCGAGAAGACGATGGAGATGATCAAGGCTTCCGTTTCAGAACATGCCGATTTCCGGGTGCAGCTAAAGCAGCTCGTCGATACCATCTTTGCGGTCAATGCCGAATATCACGAAATCCAGGCACTCATCTACTCCGGGCTGGCTTCGACAGAGCACTTGAAAGAATGGGAAACTGTCTACGAACCGTTCTATAAATGGCTGAGCGAAAAACTCGCTGCCGCAAAACTGGCAGGCTCCATCCGTGAGTCGGTGAACCCCGAGCGGACGGCGAAACTCGTCATCGGCCTCATCGAATCAGCGGCTGAGCAGATCTATTTATACGATGCCAACAAAGAAGATATGGCAGCAATTCAAAAATCCGAAGTGAACGCATTCCTGCGTCACGCTCTGCAACTGGCCTGAATACTGGCCATTGCCGGCAAAACTGACTGACATTCAGTCACGAAAGGTGTTTTACAAATGAACAAATCATGGATATACGTCGCGCTCACCAGCTTTTTCGAGCTCGTCTGGATTTACGGCTTCAACGTGGCAAGCGAATGGTGGCATTGGATTCCGATCGTAATCTTTATCTTCTTCGACTTCCACTTCCTCGCGAAAGCTTGTGAAAACTTGCCGACCGGCACTGTGTACGCCATTTTCGCAGCGGTCGGCACAGTCGGCACCGCCCTGCTGGACGTCTTCGCATTCGGCGAAACGCTGAGCCCCGCGAAAATCGGCTTCATCGCAATCCTTGTCGCCGGCGTCATCGGACTGCAGCTCGCAGACAGCAAAGACGCGAAAACCAAAGCGAAGGAGGTCTGCTGATGGGCTGGCTATTTGTCGTACTCGCTGCGATCAGCGAATTTCTAGGCGTCATCGGATTGAATAAATACAACGAAAAGAAATCCATCTGGCGCGCCATCGGCTACTACGCAGGCTTCGGGGCGGCTTTCGCCTTCCTTTATCAATCCTTCCATTACCTGCAAGTGAGCACCGCGTACGCCGTATGGATCGGCGTCGGAACAGCCGGCGCGGTTCTGATCAACATGTTCTTTTTCGGGGAATCCAAAAGTCTTGGACGAATGGCGAGCGTGCTGCTCATTGTAGTGGGCGTTGTGGGGATTAAGGCGTTGTCATGAGTAAAAGATTACTATGTGAGCATATTACAAGTGGAAAACAAAATGCCCCTATTAGGTGCTAAACCTACTTGGGGCATTACCTTATGGAACATGTCCAATCACTTTTCTTTTTTTGTTCGAATTCTTCCGTTTTTATCCACATAGGTGTCAATTAAACCTAACTTTTCAGCTCTTTCTAACAACTCATTTGTTCGATGATGGGAGGAGGCACGCATTTTATTTCTTTTTTGAACAATTTTAAACCCTTTACTTTCCGGTGTTAGAATTGCCATCGTTTAGCACTCCTTTCCCTCTTTCCATTATTGTATCACAGAAATGTGCCAATCCGCACATATCAGCATAGAAAATAACCGTTCTTTCATCGTCTTCGCTTCCAATCACCCAGCTCCAAAACTTCTTTCCTCTAAGCCGCAAATCTATCACCTGCTATTTATCTTTTTCTTTTTCCAAACTAAACAGATGGGTATTTAGATTTCATTTTATCCCCGGCACAAAACCAATCCCCCTGCAGATTTCTCCGCAGGGGGTTTCATCAGATCAGTTCGTATCCCATTCCTTCGCAGGCGCTTCCACTTCTTCCGCCGCAGCGAAAATGCTGTTGGCGAGCATGCGGTAGTACTGCTTCGTGTGAGCGCGGAACGCTACGTCGTTTGCGAACAACGTGATCGATCCGTCTTCAAGAGCTTTGGTGAAAGCGAGCGTCTGGCCTTGCGCACCTTCGTGGCCCGGCCACCAGCCTGCGACGTAGAAGTCAGGCGAGTCTTTTACGGTTGCCAAAACCTCCGCGCCGGCAGGGACAGCCGTGATCCATGAGCCTCTTGTTGTGTAGAGCTCCTCTTCACGATCATAGCCGGACATCAGTTGGTGGTTGAAGTCGATATCCGCCTTGATGAGCCCTTCATGGCCGCCCCGGGTCGTTTTGTAATCAAATCCTTCGATGACTCCTGCATCTTTCACCGCTTTCAATACACTGTTGCCGATGCCGACAAAGGATTTGCCTGCGATTTCTTTCGGCAGTTTCGTGTCAGAGATGATCACATCTGCATCCGCTTCCTCCGTGATATTGAAGCCTAGTTCCTTCAAGGAGAACAGCAGCTGACCTGCACCGCTTGACGCGACTTTCGGCTGTGCGATCCACTTTGTGTCCAGCTCCACATAGGACGGCAGCGGAACTGCGTCGAAGACATACTGATCCGCATATGGAAGCAGGTCTTCTGTACGGACGACGAATTCACCGATCAGATAACCGGATGCGCCCTTTTGGATGACGCCAACCGATTTGCCGTCTTTCAATAGTTCATTCACAAGCTTGACTGTGTCGTTGTTGCTGTTCTTCAAGACTTGGCGTGCTTTTCGCGCGTCGATTTTGCTTGCAGGGCGGACGACTTCACTAACTGCCGCTGTTTTACCAGCAAGTGCGTCTTCTTCTCCCATGCGCACGTCTGCGATATCAAATCCGCGGAGCGCCGGGAAGTTTGCGATGATTGGATCATACATCGCTTCCCAGTCGGACGCATCGTCGCCTTTGTAGAGCATTGCGTTCGCAAGCGCGCGTTTCGCCTGCTTCATCGGCACGACATATGATCCTTTCGGATAAACGCTTCCGTCAATCGTCACGTCTTCCGCCGTCTGTTCAACCTTTACTCCGTTACGAAGCAAGTACTCGACCATGTTGTACACTTCAGAGATGTTCTTTTGGCCTTTTCCGATCGGCATGACGTAGTAGTCAGGGAAGAAGTTCTCATGCTCCCCGCGCACCCGTCCGATCGATTCGCCTGCTGCGTTCGTAAGGAGTGCATCGACAGCACGGTTATCCTCCCCGTTCACACCGCGCTTGAAAATCTCTAGCTGGCGGCCGTACAGGTCGTCTTTATTCTCAAGTACAAAATGAATCATTCCTAGACCCGCTCCGACCATCGCTTTGTAGGACTCTTGCCCAAGCGTCGGCACTTCTACCGTATGGCCAAGGGTCCCGTGAAGCATCGAGAAGATTGGCGTGTAGGCAGGACCCATATCGTCCCAGCCGTCCTTATACCCTTCGGATGCGAGGAAATACGAATCAAGCGCGGAGCTGCCGATTCCCGCCTGGCCCATCGCATGTGCCTGCGGAATCGCGCCTTGCATTAATAAATCGTATTCAAAGTTCGGATTATGAGGCGGTGTCGCAGGCTCGATCAGGAACCCTTTGACATAGCCGTGTCCTTCCATCATCGAAAGCGGTGTCCACTTCGCGATGAGCGGGTTCAGCTGGATGGTCTCCGGCTGCGTCTGATAGGCGTTGTCCCGGTTGACGTCAAAACCGTTTGCGTTCGCGCGCGTATTGTGTGCGCGTCCGTCCGGATTATGAGAAAAGTTAAAGATCAGAATCAGATTGTCCAGCACTTCATTGACATTCAGAACGACTTCCTCGTCCTTCCCGTCTTTGTTCGTCGTCGTGAACGTCACTTCATCCGTAAGAGCAAATTTCTCAAGAAGTTCCGTCTGGAAATCGATTCCTTCCGCTTCGTCAGGGTGGATATTATTGAACCAGACAGGCACCTGGTAATCGCCCATCTTGCCTTCCTTCAGCTTCGCAATCAATTCCTCCGGCGTCTCAAGCGCGGTCGGCAGTGTTTCATTCAGATACTTGTCGACGGCCCCCTCATCTTTAGCGAGGACAACGACGTGGAAATCCCGTCCTTCCGGCGACTTCCCAGGGCTTTCATAATGCACATACCGCGAATTTGCACCTTTCGCCTCATCGATGATTCGATCGATATTCGGCTTAAGCTCATCCCATTCAAGGAATTCGTCATAGACATTCAGCTTAACCTCTGCTGCGGCTTTCTCGCCGGATTCCGTATCGATAAGTGCCAGCTCATAGTCGCCCAGCAGCTGTTTGTACTGCACGCGGATCGAGCGCGGCGATAGGTCATCTGTTCCGAATGGCAGTCCGAATTCCACGACTGCCTCGACTTTACCATCTACAAGATGCGGCGCTTCTTTCACTGTAATGAAAGGCTCACCTTCAAATTTCGCAGCTTTCGCATCCCACTTCTTCCAGTCGTCGAGTGGCTTTCCGCCAAACTGCACTTCCACTTTCTCTAGATCAACCGCATGTCCAAAATCAGCTGACAGCGTCACTGTCCGGACTTCTGTCAACGCCAATTTCGACTGGCTGACATCGAGTGCGATCGATTGATCCTGCGTGACCGCCTCTGCCGTCCCTGCTGAGACCGGCATTCCCGGCAGTGCAAGCGATACCGCTAATAGGACTGCCAAGAAACTCCATAAAAACCGTTTCATACTCCATCTCCCTTTCTTTTAATCATCTTATAGGTTAGCAACCTACAATAGATTGATTGTAACAAATGTTCCGCCTCTTGCATACTATATTACTTCGAATTATGAAGTATGAGTTTTCCTCGAGCACCTGTCATTTTATGAAGCAGTGAAATAAAAAAGACCACCCGGACTATTTACTATTCGTCCAGGTGATCTTTATTGGTTATTTATTCAATCAAATAATACTTACTTGCATATTAATACGTAATTTGAATTTTTATGTCCGAGCAGCCTCTTCCTTCCCCAGATACCGTTTAAAGAACCCAACCGTTTCGGTATGCATCGTAATATGGTTTTCGATCCGCTCGGTCTGGTGCCCTTCATTCTCAAAAATGGTCAATTCCACGTTCCGGCCGCGTTCTTTCAGGTCACGGACAAGCTGCTCCGCCTCGCTGACGGGGACGCGTGTGTCGTTGCGTCCGTGGAAGACGAGCAGAGGCGCCTCGATCCGGTCGGTCAGGTTCATCGGTGCAGTCCTCTCGAAAAAGTCCGTATGCTCCGCGAGCGAACCATATTCGGCTTCGCGCAAATATCTGCGCCACTCGCCGGTGTTCTCGAGGAAAGTCCGCAAATTCGACATGCCGACGATATCGACACCCGCCGCAAAGACGTCCGGATAATGGGTCAGCGCCATGAGGACCATGTAGCCGCCGTAGCTGCGGCCCATGATGCCGATCTTTTCTTTGTTGACGGAATGCGCAGCTGAAAGCTCCTCCGCAAGCGCTGCCAGATCCGCAACCGCGTCCAGCCGCTTATCTGCGTCATCCAGCTTCAAATACGTGCGGCCGTACCCTTTGCTGCCGCGGATATTCGGCGCTGCCACGGCAAATCCTTGATACATCAAATACTGGATCACCGGGTTGTACTCCGCTTTCACCTGGCTTTCCGGTCCGCCATGCACATAGATGACCGCCGGCCGGTCCTGCTCTTCTTCCGACGTATAAAGGAAATACGGCACTTCCAGACCATCGAACGACGAAAACGTATGCAATTCAGGATTACGCCACAGCTCGCCGACAGACGCTGATTCCCCGAAATGCGTCACTCTTTCCACCTGCTTTGCCTGCACGTCATACGACCAGATATCCCCAGGGCTCACAGGCGTCTTGAGCGTGAAGATGACTGTTTCTCCGGTGAGCCACGACATCGAGCTGATCACGCCCATCGGCAGTTCATTCGTCAGCATATGCGTGCCGTCATTCGTATTATAGAAGCCGAGCCTTGAGACCCCGCCTTCATTCAGGCAGAACGCGAGCGAATCCCCGTCCGGCGACAGCGCCATCTCATCGATATCCCATTTATCCCAGTGGGCGAGCTTTTTGAGTTCAGCAGGGTTTTCCGCGTCGAACTTCGCGATATACACCGTCTCCTCGCCGTAGTCGGTCAGAAGATAGCCCGTCCGCGACCCCTTTCGCGCAATCGGCGACTCATATCGCGCTGGCTGATCGGTGCTGCCAAGGCGAGCAGTCGACCCGTCTGTGATGTTCAGCACATAAAGGGAGCTGTCGATATTCGAGTTTTTCAATGTAATGAAAAGCTCCTCATCACTCAGCCAGCCGAGCGGCGCACAATTCGCATCCGACTCGAACACCTGGCGGGTCTCTTTCGTATCCGCATCGATCACGAACACATCAAAATGCCCGGGATGGCGCCGGTTGCTCGCATACGACACAAGCTTCCCGCCTGGCGACCAGCCGCCGCACGCGTGGAAATGATCAGGCGACACGACAAGCGGTTCCAAATCCTTACCGTCGCCTCCGGCAATGTACAACTGCTGCTTCTCATTCCCTTTCGAATCAATTCCCACGACCATCCGCGAACCGTCCGGTGAATGGAACACATTCATCACCCGGTCATGCGTCTTAAGAAACTGATACGGCTCCCCCTGCTCATCCAGCTTCCATACTTGCGGAAGCCCCGTCTTTTTTGTAATGAACGTGAACTCCCCTTTGCCCGGAATTGCACTCGCGTCATACGCCGAATTCACCTTCAGAAAATCCAGCAGCACCTGTTCCTCTTGATTCATCCCAACTCCACCCTTCTTGTAAACTATTTCGGTTTCCTAAGTATATCATTGGCAGACTGTTCATTCAAATGAAAGTAATGTGGAAAAGGAAGGGGGCTTGGCATGTTGCGAGAGAGGCACTCGTGAGTCGGAAAGTATGCAACGTCCGCGGTGCTTTCTCTATTCTCACGAACCGTCATGCCGCGAATAATGCACTTGACCATTCAAGCAAGTCCGGCCTTGATTGCTTACTTTTCGCCTCACGTTGCTTACTCGCGAGCAGTATTGCTCGTTTTCGCATGCCTATTGCTCACTTCCTGGCACCTGTTGCTTCCTCACGACGCCAGGTTGCTTACTTTTCGCCGTTCATTGCTTACTGGCACGCTCGCGGTAACATCCCTGGCCTCACGGGCCATCATGCCGCGCGAAATGCATTTGACCATTCAAGCAAGTCCGGCCTTGATTGCTTACTTTTCGTCTATCAGTGCTTACTCGCTAGCATTATTGCTCGTTTTTGTATGCGTATTGCTCGCTTCCTTGCACCTGTTGCTTCCTGACGGCACCGGGTTGCTTGCTTTTCGCCTTTCATTGCTTACTCGCGCGAAAACACCTCCCCTCGCAGGCGACTGGCACATATTGCACAAACGGCAAAAAGCCGCCAGGGCAGCGCCCGGCGGCATTACATCCTAATTCTATTTACTGCGGCGCGCTTTCTTGGATCAATCCGTCCAGCTCCGCCGCGTACTCCTTCGTCTCCTCATCCGTCCAGTCCATCACGGCAGCCATATAGTCGATGACCGGCTGTTTCCACATCTGCACCCAGGCCATGTCGAAAAATACCGCGCCTGTCCGGCGGATGAAGAAGTCAGCAGGCGTCATCACCATCTCATAACGGATGGCGTACTCGAGGACGAGCTTGATGGACATCGGCAGCTGCGCGTCCTTCCGTACTTCGCGCGCAAGCCCTGCAATGACGCGTGAGTTCGTGCCGTAATTCGCCGCGATGCTCGTCGCGTCTTCGATTGCGATGCCGAGATTCGTGAGTCTCCTCGCTTCCTCCGGCACAAACCGCTCATAGTCGAGCGGGTCGCGGAAATCTCCCCCGGACAGCTTGAGTTCCTTCGTCACGCTGCCCTTGCACGCGGCGCCGGTTTCTGCAAGCTTCTTGCAAAGCAGATCCGTCACCGTCTCCGCCATCTTCCGGTAGCCCGTCAGCTTGCCGCCCGCGATTGTAATCAAGCCTGTATCCGACGTCCAGATCTCGTCTTTCCGCGAAATCTCAGAAGGCCCTTTCCCCTCCTGGCGGATCAGCGGCCGGACGCCCGCCCACGTCGATTCAACGTCGTTTTCCGTAACATTCACATCCGGGAACATATAATGGATGCACTTTAGAATATAGCTGATATCCTCTTCCGTCGCCTCCGGATGCTGCAAGTCCCCTTTATATTCCGTATCCGTCGTGCCGACATACGTCTTTCCGTACCTCGGAATCGCGAACACCATCCGGCCATCCGGCGTATCGAAATAGACGGCTTGCCGGAGCGGGAACTTCGTGCTGTCGATGACGATATGGACGCCTTTCGAATGGAACAGGCTCTTCCCTTCGATCTTCCGGTCCATTCCGATCAGGCTCTCGACCCACGGGCCTGTCGCGTTGATGATCGCCGACCCTTTCACGCGGTGCCGATTTCCAGTCAGCACGTCCTCGAAATAGAGGCCGTCCACCTGCCCCGCCGGATCATACGTGAATGCCTCCACTTTCGCATACGTCAGCAGATCTGCGCCGAGCTCCGCCGCCTTTTTCGCGACCTCGATGGTGAGACGCGCATCATCCGTGCGGTACTCGACGTAGTAGCCGCCGCCAAGCAGCCCTTTCTGTTTCAATAAAGGCTCCTTATGCAGCGTCTCCTCGCGGTCCAGCATCTTCCGCCGCTCTTCCTTCTTGACGCCCGCGAGGAAGTCATACACCTTCAGGCCGACCGACGTCGAATACTTGCCGAACGTCCCTTTCTTATAGATCGGCAGCAGCATCCACTCGGGGTGCGTCACATGCGGCGCATTCCGGTACACCACTTCCCGCTCCTTGCCGACTTCCGCAACCATGCCGACCTCGAACTGCTTCAAATACCGAAGGCCCCCGTGCACAAGCTTCGTCGACCGGCTCGATGTCCCCGCAGCGAAATCTTGCATCTCGACAAGCACCGTCTTCAGCCCGCGCGTCACCGCGTCCAGCGCGATCCCGACGCCCGTGATGCCGCCGCCGATGATCACTACGTCGTACGTACTGCCTTCAAGTCCTTTCAGTATCGCTTCTCTATCCTGAAACGAAAAAGTTCTCATATCTATGCACTCCTCTATAAAAAAATGGCCATCACAAGAGCCCCGCGCATTTGCGGGGATTGTAATGGCCTTCTCATCGTCTCTGGCCTAAACTGCCCTATATTTTTTTGAAATCCCTATGGTAAAATGAAGGTACATTATCTACCGGAAAGGATGAATAACTTGCGTCTTGTCGATATGGTCGAATCCCAGATGATCGCCTCCGTCAAAAAAGAGGAGGACCTCCAGGCTGCACTTGATTCCCACTGTAATATCGTATTCCTTCTCACCGGCAATCTCATGACGATCGCCGACTACATCCAGCAGCTGCGGGCTGCCGGGAAGCATGTCTTCCTGCACCTCGATTTCATCGACGGCCTGTCCAATTCCAAGAATGCCCTGAACTACGTGAAGGCTTATTGGAACCCGACCGGCATCATCACAACGAAAAGCCATATTGTGAAGATGGCGAATGACGTCGGCCTCAAGACGATCCAGCGCATCTTCCTCCTTGACTGGGCGGCCATCCATAAAGGCATGGAAATGGTCAACTCCTGCAAGCCGGACGCTGTTGAAATCCTGCCCGGAATCATGCCGAAGATCATTGACAAGATGTCGCGTGATCTCGATTTTCCGATCATTGCCGGCGGACTCATCTCGGACATCGCAGAAGTGCATGCCGCCCTTGAAGCCGGTGCGCTTGCAGTCTCGTCAGGAGATCCTGCGATGTGGAATTTCGACTTATAAGCCGGGAACTTCCCGCACGCTTTTCAGGACATGCACCGGGCGGTCGGCTGCTTCTTTCAGCATGCCGTCCGTCGTGATGCCCGTCATGACGAGCACGGAAGCTATGCCCGCGTCATTCGCCATGCGGATATCCGTCTCCAGCCGGTCGCCGACCATGAAGCACTGCTCCGCCGGCATGCCGAGAACATCTTTCAAGACATACTCCGACATGAGTCTCGACGGCTTGCCCGTGACGAGTGTCACCGGCTCCCCTGTCGCCCCTTCCAGCGCACTGATCATCGCTGCGCAGTCCGGCAGCTCGCCGCCCTTCACCGGGCACGTCCTGTCAGGATTGGTTGCGATGATCGTCGCGCCGTTCTTCCACGCCTGGAATGCGTCATTCAGCTTTTCATACGTGAATTTGCGATCCCAGCCGAGCACGACGTAAGCGGCACCCGCCGCATGATGCGTCAGCGGGATTCCCGCCTCGACGAGCTCGTCGACCAGCGGCTGCTCGCCGACCACGTATACCGTTTCCCCCGGCGCCACCTTGTCTTTCAGATAATGCGCCGTAATGTAGTTCGAGTTGATGACTTCCGAAAGATCCACGTCGATGCCGAGGCCGTTCAATTTCGTTACATAATCCGTACGGCGCGCGATCGATTTATTCGTCAGGAACACGACCTTGTCGCCTCTTTCCTTCAATAGCCGGATCGCTTCTGCAGCCCCCGGGATCAGTTCGTCATCCAGATAGATCGTTCCATCCAAATCAAAAATGTATCCTCTCGTCACCCTGATTACCTCACTATCAACTGATGATTTCCACGCTTTGGACATAGTCGATCTTCTTGATCAAATAATAGAGCTGCGGCAGCGAATGCCGTGCGTTCACCCTTGTTTTGATTTCAAGAAGATGCAGCCCTTCCGCGGACAGGTCTTTGATGCGCGACTGTGAAATGGAGAACCGCTGCTCCTGCATCTCCTCCATCACCGTCTCGATCCCTTCCTGCCCGTTCACTGTAATGCGAAGGGTCAAGTCGCGCTTTTTCAAGTGCTTGGGACCGAAGCGGGAGACGAGAAGGGGGATCAATTCGACACTGATCAGAAGCAGCAGAACCCCGAAGATCGCTTCGATGTAAAAGCCTGCGCCGACCGCGATGCCGATGCCGGCCGCTCCCCAGATCATCGCCGCTGTCGTCAGGCCGGAGATCCGTTCATTGTCGCGGCGCAGAATGACACCTGCGCCGAGGAAACCGATGCCGGACACGATTTGCGCAGCGAGCCGCAGCGGATCCATCTGAATCCGTATGTCATCGTTTCCCGGGAATGAATACGCCGATTCCACGGACACGATCGTCAGCAGACAGCTGATGATCGAAATGACGAGACTCGTTTTGAGCCCGAGCGGCTTGCGCTTCAATTCCCGTTCCAGTCCGATCACCAGGCCTAAAATCCCCGATATGCTGAGCTTCGTGATCATTTCAATATGCGAAAAATCGAACCATCCCACTGACTCACCCCCTCCCCCGCTAGTCCCGTACGATTATTGTGCAGACGGATGCGCGAGTATGTCAGACAGTCCATACAAGTATGGATTGATCTCAAATACGAGCGGTCCGCCGTAGTGATGTTCCTCAAGGATGCCTTTCAGCTTCTCTGTCGAAAGCCCTGTCACGCCGTCACCCGGCAGCTGATGGAGATCGCCTTTTGCATCGTTGTCAGAGAAATGGACAGACGCCAGACGCTTTCCAAGGCGGGCGATCGTCTCTTCGAGCGGCGCACCTAGCACTGCCAGATGGCCTGTATCAAGGCATGCATCCGTTCCGCTCTCTTCAAGGATATGCAGCCACTCATCAACTGAGGACGGGAAGATATGCGTATAGTTCAACTTGTCCGGGATCTGGTTCTCAAACAGAAGCGTCGTGCCAAGTGATTCCGCCATCTCACGCGTGCGGCGCAGCCGGTCGATCACGAGGCTTGTCGCCTCTTCCTTGCCTTCGGACGCCCACGCCATGCCGCCGTGGATGACAGCATGTCCGCCCCCGTATCCCTTCAGTTCCTCGAGCCATTCCCGGTTCACGCGGAAAATCAGGTTCTCGACTTCCTCATAAGGGGATGCCAGGTTCAGGTCATGGAACGGCAGGTGCAGGCCAATTGCGAGTCCCGCTCCGTGCGCAAGCTTCATGTCCTCGCGCGCCGAGTGATGTTCCGCCCAGATTTCCACCCCGTGGAATCCAGCTTCCTTAATTGCCGCGAAATTCTTCTCTGTTTTCGTCTGGCCTGCTGACCAGAGACTTAACCACTTTTCCATATGATGTCACTCCTTCGGTCATTTGTTTTCCGTTTCGAACTCGGCATTGATTTCCTCAAGCTTCTTGCCCTTCGTTTCAGGCGCCAATATAACGGTGATAATCAGACCGACCAGTGCGACGCCCGCAAAAACGCCGAGCGCGGCTGCATTGCCCCAGTGTGCGACTACGTTCGGGAACACGAGCACACCGAGAATGGATCCGATCCGGCTGACAGACGTCGCGAAACCGGAAGCCCCTGCCCGGAGGCTTGTGGGGAACAATTCCGTCGGATATACGAAGTTCAAGATCCCGCCGCCCATGTTCGCGAACAATACCGCGATGCTGAACAGGATGACGAGGAACTGAAGCGTCGGATGCGGATTGAATGTCAATACTGCAAGCCCTGCTGTAAGCCCTGTGAACGATGTGATCAACAGCGGCCGGCGTCCCCAGCGCTCCACGAGGTTCATCCCGATGATTGCGCCGAATAGGCCCAGAATGCTGACGATGGAAGACGCAATATACGTCTGCTGCAAGGATCCTTGCGTAAAGCCCGATAAGATGGTCGGTGTGTACATCGAAATCCCGTAATAGGACGTCGCGTAACAGAACCAGAAGCCTGTCACAAAAATCGTCCGTCTGATCAATTTCTTCGAGAACAACGTGCTAAGCGGAACCTTCTTCGTTTCAGGCTCCGGCAGGACTTCCACCTTGCTGCCTGTGATGTTGTAGATGACATCCTGCGCTTCCTTCTCGCGTCCTTTCGACACGAGCCAGCGCGGCGATTCAGGAAGGCCGATCCGGAAAATGAAGATGATCAAAGCCAGAACTGCCCCTAGCAGGAACATGTATCTCCACGCATTATCACCGAGCGGCGCAAACGCAATCCCGCTCATATACGCGACAACCGCGCCGACGAACCACATGGCAGCGAGGAACGTCCCCTGCTTGCCCCTGTTTTTCGTCGAACTGAACTCAGACACCAGCGTAGCGGAAATCGGATAATCCGCCCCGATGCCGATCCCCAGCAAGAACCGGAACACGATCAACCACAACACATTCGGTGCAACCGCTGTCAAAACAGCGAACAGCACAAACGCGATCAAGTCGATGGTGATCATCGCCTTCCGCCCGAAGGAATCCGTCAAACGGCCCAGCCAAGCAGCCCCGATGAACGAACCGATGATCGCGGACGCTGTGAGCAAACTCTGCTCGCCCGGCGACACGGTAAACTGTTTTAAAATCAAAGGCATCGCAACCGCGATGATCGTCAAGTCGAACCCGTCCAAAAACGTTCCGCCTGCCGATACAATCTTCACCTTCCGCTGAAACTTTTCCAGTTTCTGCGGATCCGCAGGTGCATCCAAATAATCGAATGCCATGTAAACTCCCCTTTTCCTATTGAAATTTGCAAAGCTCCCCTGTGACAATCTGCCATCCCTGTAGACCTAGGCTTCCCCAAACCTCCTTCTAGGCAGCACAAAAAACCCGGCAAAGCAGAAAAAGACACACCTATCCTAGGACAGGCACATTTCGCTTCGCCGGGTTCTCATCGTCTCTACCCGGAATTATATTTAAATTCCCGCCGGTATTAACGGGATTGTTACAAGTATAGCGATTTTGACAATTGCCGTCAACGAGAAAAACTTCATATTTCGACAGGAAATGGCGGAGGGGGCTGGCGGTGCGAAAGGTTAAGCCGGGATAGTCAGACGTACGGCTTGGAGTGAGACATTTCTGTCAGGCACCTTCATATACGCGGGCAGCTTGGGAGGTCCGGCGGCAAAGTTACGGCGGACGCGGGGCGCTTTCCGCCTTTCGGCTCCGCCCGGCCGCGCGCAATGCACTTGACCATTCAGACAGGCCGGCAGGAATTTGGAGATTGCTTCGTTTGGCGGCGAGGTTGCTTCGAAAAGAGCTACGTTTGCTTACGTTAGCTTGCCGATTGCTTCATTCGATTGCGAGATTGCTTCATTCGGAGGGCAGTTGCTTCATTCTCCATGAAGATTGCTTCTTTCCATGCGGACTCGCCGATTTCAGTAAGTGACCTTCCATCAGTACAGCCATCCCTCAAAAATATGATACAGTAAAGACATGAGAAAATTCCTATTCGCAGCTGTTCTGCTTGCTGTCCTGGCGGCACTTTTCATCTCGTCCGGCCAGACATACGAACAGCAGACACTGATCCCCCAATTAAAAGAACGGCTTCCGGGCAAACCGCTCGAAGGCCTGCTGTCGAGACTTGAAATTCCGTACTGGGGCAAGACCATCTCCGTCGAAGAGCGGGGCTACTATCACTTCATCGAATTCCTGCTCCGGAAAGCGGCGCATTTCTTCACGTTCGGGCTTCTCTGCATAGCCATCTATTTCACGCTGCCGAGGTGGAAACTCCGAACATTGCTCGCACTGTTCCTGATATTCCTCGCCGCCTCCGCTGACGAATTCCACCAATCCCTGACCGGCGGACGCACGCCCACCATGCAGGATGTCATACTGGATATGGCAGGGGCTGTAGTGTGCCTTGCGGTTGTACGGATAGTTTTATGGCTTTACAGCCGTATTCAAACAAGAGTAAAGAAAAGCTAGCAGATATGTCTCTCTGCTGGCTTTATAATTACAGTTACTATTTTATAAAACTTGAAGGTGGTTGGCCCGTATACTTTTTAAAAACTTGACTAAAATATTTATAGTCTTTAAAACCGACTTTTTCTGCGATTTCATACACCAGCTGATCCCCAGAGCGTATCATTTCAACCGCTTTCATAATCCTATACCGATTTAGAAGTTCGTTAAAAGTTAAATTGGTATCCTCTTTTAATTTCGTATTCAAATGTACAGTGGATACGCTACAGACTTCCCCGGCATGGCGAAGTGTAATTTTCTCTGCATAGTGTTCTTGAATCAATTCAATTGCCTTCCTTGCAGGGGCTGAGATTCGCGCGGACCTCTTCGTCTCTAACCATTCAATAAAGTTAAGTTCAGCCCGATCCTTCTCTTCCTTAATTCCATGGTTTACTTTCTCCAATGCCTGACGCAGCAAAGTAAAATCGATTGGCTTTACTATATATTCAACAACTCCCAGACTGATTGCCTGTTTGGCATAATCAAATTCGCTATAGCCGGTCAGGATTATTGATTTGAAGGAATGAAAGGCCAGTCCGTCCCTTATCATTTCCAGACCGTCTTTAAATGGCATACGAATATCCGTGATCACAAGATCTGGTTGCAGTTTTTTGATTTGCTCCAAGCCTTCCTCTCCGTCCCCAGCCGTCCCAACGACCATACAGCCTTGCTGCATCCAATCCATTTCATAAAGGAGACCCTTCCTAATTATCATTTCGTCTTCCACGATTAGCACTTTTAACAATTTGTGCTCCCCTCCCTGTGGAATGGTAAAGTAATGACGACACATGTCCCACTTTCTGTCTCGTTATTTTTAATTGTTAAACCGTATGCCTTACCGTATTCCAATTCAATTATCCTTTGGCAATAAAACAGGCCATATTGTCCGGTAGTCTCCTTTTTACCACTCAACATCTTCTTGAGTTGATATAACGTGGATGAATCTATGCCGAGTCCGCTGTCAGTTACGGTAATCTGCAAATCTCCTCGAATACGATAAATGTGAATATCCAGTAGCAGGCGCCTAACCGCTTCAATATTATGCTTAATGCTATTCTCGATGATCGGCTGCAACAACAGTTTGGGTACTGCCGCCTGCTCTAACCCCTCTTCGACGTATATCGTATAGTCCAGCCGATCCTGAAAACGCATCTTTTGTAATTTCAAATAATCGCTTACATATTTCAAGTCCGTGGCAAGCAGTACTGTCGTGTCGCCGTAATATGTGCTGTATCGCATAAGATTAGCAAAAGAAATAATCATTTCCTGTGCATTTTTCGGATCAAATCCAATTTCATAACGAAGCATTTCAAGTACGTTAAATGCAAAATGAGGATTAAACTGATTTTCCAATTGTTTTATTTCCATCTTTCTTTTTGTTTCTTCCATTAATTGATTTCGGAGTATCAGATCATCAATCTGTATCATTTTCTTTCTGAACGCCTCTTCAATCTGCTGGAATTCCAAAAAGCTCTGCTCACCTCTAACTGCCTTGGGACTTTCAATAAATGTGAGCAGATTTGCAAAAGAACTTCTGCTTTCCCTCATAATTTCCGGAGACAGTCCGATCATCAGCAAACATAAGATGATAAGAATCAATGTAAAAGAAGCAATTCCAATAAGGATAACTTGTCGAAAGAGCCGAACAGGCGTCAAATTATAGACAACAAATCCATTCTGCAACGCTGAACCGATAACAAAGTACTGCTGTTCCCCGATTTGAATTGATGATTGGCCTATCTGTAATTCATGAGGCCCTTTTCCGAGCTTTGAGACCAGAAGACTATCCGATGTGTAGATGACATTTCCGAATCGGTCTGTAAGCAAGGTAAACTCGGTGATAGCAGGCACAGAAGTTTGATCGGACTCCAAAAAAAGAAGTAAATATCCAAGAATCTGCTCACCATTTAAAATTGGATAGCCAAATAGATAACGGCTCTCCTGTCCGTATGACAAATCCGATATTTCAAGTCTCTGCTGAACAGGCATACCTTTATCGAGCTGTTTCATAATTCTTGACTTGAGCGAAGATTGTTCAAGCACTTTTTGATTATTAGCATACAAATTGGTCGATAACACAGTACCCTGTTGATTTACCAGAGCAAAATTGATTTTAAAAGTGCGAGTTTTCCGAAATGCATAAAGCCTCTCGTTTACACTTGAAATAAGGGAGGAATCGTTAAAAGCCTGCTTTGTGGAAGGCTCGTTGACAAACTGCTCCATTTCCCTATTTAATGCATTTAGGTCAGTTTTTACTATACTATGGATCCTTTGGTTGGCAGCAGTCGTCTTCTGAACAACTAGAATCTGATAAGAAACCAGAAGGGTGGCAAGGTATAAGCAAAAGATGATCACCATCACAATCATGGAGTGTGCGATGAACATCCGTTTGATATAGTCCAAATACTTTCTTGGTTTTCTCATATCCTTTCACCCATTTCTATAAAAAAGCGAGCGTTGACCGTTGTACTCTCAGTATAAAGAAAGCACAAACACGGAACAACACTCGGCATTTGTCTTACACGCTGATCTCCTTCTTACCTGTCAATTTAAAGAACAAAAGCAATGACAAAATGGAAGTGATCGTCAATATAGCTGAATACGCAGAAGCATTTCCGTAATTCCCCCGGATGACTTCAGTATAGATAGACACTGCCAAGGTTTGCGTATTGCTTGTGTATAGGATGATGGAAGAACTTAATTCACTGATGACGGTGATCCAGCTCATAATCGCTCCTGCAAGTACGCCCGGCATCATCATCGGCACAACAACCTTTGCGAACGCTTTCGCTTCGGATGCACCAAGGCTGATGGCAGCTTCCTCGATACTTGGGCTGATCTGTCCAATAATTGCTGTACTGGAACGAATAGTATATGGCATTCGTCGGATTGCAAACGCCATTACCATGATCAGCACAGTTCCGCTCCATGCAAACGGTTTGTCACTGAAAGCAAAAATGAAAGCAATTCCAAGAACCGACCCTGGAATGATGAAAGGGAACATCGATACGGTATCCAAAATGGAAGTTAGGATATTCTTCTTCCTCACGGTCAAATACGAAATCAGCACACCTACAATAACAATTATAATGATTGCCAGAATGCCCATCTTATAGGTATTCCAAAACACCACAGGATCTTTGTGAATCAAGATATTCTCATAGTTTTTAAGGGAGAATCTACCTGTGTATACCTGGCCGCCCTTTGTTTCGAGGAACGAAGTGAACGTCACGACTAGCTGTGGCAAAATAGCCAAAAGTGTAATCAGGTAAACAAACGCATGGGCCATTAAATTATTTATACCCGTTGTTCTTTCAATTCCCATCGGTTTCAACGCACTCATCGAATAGGAGAACCTGTTGGAAACAAGGCGCTGAATTAAGAATAAAACCAAAGTGACGATGATAAAAATTGTACAGAGTGCAGCCGCAAATCCATCATTTCCGCCGACTTCACCCATAAACTGGGTATAAATCAAAACTGGTATTGTCCGGTATCCTTCACCAATCAACATTGGTGTCCCAAAATCTGCGATGACTCGCATAAAAACAAGCAATGCACTAGCGAGGATCGTTGGAATGATAAGCGGAATAATGATTTTGAAAATCCGCTGCATATTGGAGTAGCCCATGCTTTCTGCTGCTTCATTCAACGAGTTATCCAGATTTTTAAGGGCGCCCGAAATGTATATATAAACGAGCGGGAATGATTGCAGTGTCAAGACGAGCACAATCCCAGCAAAACCATATACTCCTTCAAAATTCGTATTGAAGGTGGAATTAATGAACTTTGTAATCACGCCGCTTCTCCCGAGAAGCTGTATCCAGGCATAAGCACCAATGAATGGTGGCGATATATACGAAATAATGATTAGTACTTCAACCAGTTTGCTGCCCGCCACCTTTACACGTCTCAGCATATAAGCAAGCGGAAGGCCGAGAGCGACCGACAAGAAGGTGGTCACGACAGTCACCTTGAAGCTGTTAAATATGGTGACCCAGTAATATTTACGTTCAAAGAACTTTAGCAAGTACTCTAAGGTAAATTGGCCTGTCGCTGGATCGATTACACTTTTCTTCAATACAAGGAAAAGCGGGAATGCAATAAAGAGGACAAACAGGAGAAGGATGACAATTGTCCAGCCATTCCATATAGAGAATGTTTTTTTATTTTTCTCCATGCTGCTCACCCGCTTCAATCAAGGTTGCTTCGTTCAAATCAAACACGTTAATTTTATGAGGTTTTACCTTCAGGAATATTCGTTCTCCATTCGGGATCAATTCAGACACCTCACCATCTTGAACAACTTCAATCAAATCCTCAAATCCCATATCTACAAAATAATGTGTATTAACACCAAGGAACATACTGCTCCGTACCTCAGCAGGCATCCCGTCCGGTTCATCTGTAATAACAAATTCCTGCGGGCGGATAGAAACAAATACTGCGTCGTTATCTTTCACTTTACTTGATAGGAACGGCACCTCAACGCAATAGCTGTCGGAAAAACGGATCATTTTCTTCTCGTTGACTGATTGCACGCTTGCCGACAGCACATTGGAAGTTCCGATAAATTTAGAAACAAAAATATTTGCTGGTCGCTCGTAAATATCCTTCGGGTGACCGATTTGCTGGATCACTCCACCATTCATGACTGCAATCCGATCAGAGATGGCAAGCGCTTCTTCCTGGTCATGCGTGACATAAACGGTGGTAATCCCAACTTGCTGCTGAATCATTTTAATAGCGTTTCTCATCTCAATCCGCAATTTCGCATCCAAGTTGGACAGAGGTTCATCCATGAGCAATACATCAGGATGAATGACAATTGCACGAGCCAATGCCACCCGCTGCTGCTGCCCCCCTGAAAGCTGATCAGGCATGCGGTCTTGGAATGCTTCGATTTTTACCACCTTCAAAATATCGTCAACCCGCCGATCCATCTCTTCCTTTCCTAGTTTACGATTCTTCAAGCCGAATCTTATATTCTCGCGAACATTCATGTGTGGAAATATTGCATAGTTTTGAAATACCATACCCATATTCCGTTTACTGACAGGTATCCGATTGACCGACTTCCCGTTTATATCAATTGTCCCTCCGTCAATAGAATTGAATCCTATGATCATACGCAGCAGTGTCGTTTTCCCGCAGCCCGATGGACCCAACAGTGTAAAGAGCTCCCCCTGCCGGATCTGCAGCGATAATCCGTTGATAACTGTTGTATCTCCAAACACTTTCACGACTTCATTCACATCAATTGATACACTCATCTGTGTTCACGTCCTATCTGAAATAAAAAGAGAGCAGCCGCGCCATAAAGCGGCATGCTGCTCTCCTTTGAAATTAATCCATAGACTTCTCGACCACTTCGGTAAACCGTTTCGTAATTTCGTCTTTATGCTCTGAGACCCAGGCCTCATCATAATTCTTAGCCAGCTTGATATCTTCGGTTGGCACCATATAATCTGCCAATTTTGCGTCTTGGCGAAGTGGGCGCACTGTCAGCTCCCCGCCGACTTTATTTTGAATTTCCTCAGACAATACAAAGTCAACAAACTTTTTAGCGTTCTCCAAGTTCTTGGCATCTTTAATGATCTGAACTGATTCTCCTGGGAAAATTGCCCCTTCTTCCGGGAATACGACTTCAACCGGTGCTCCATTGTTGATATATTGAACTACTGGGTCTTCCCAAGTCAGGCCTACTGGATATTCTCCATCCGCTACGCCTTTATGCACTTGGCCCGAGCTGCCCGAAATTTTGCCATCCAGGTTTGCAACAAACTTTTCAACAAACTCCCATGCCTGGTCAGACATCGGATCACCGTCTCCCATCGCATACAACATAGCGGCCAGGGACTGGAATGCAGAGCTTGAGGCAGTCGGGTCACCGAATGAAATTTTACCTTTCAGCTCAGGATTCAACAAATCAGCAAACCCTTTCATTGGTATATCACCAATTACATTCTTATTGACGATAAAGACTGTCGGGTCTGCAAAGGCAGGTGAGAAATATCCCGTCTTATTTCGGAATTCGGGCAGCATATTTTCATCTTCCGGTGATACGTACTTCTCGAAGAATTCCTGTTTACTGGATAGCATCGTTTCATCGGCTGCCCAAAGAACATCACCCTGCGGGTTATTCTTTTCCGACTCTACCCGCTTCAGCAACTCTCCGGTTCCTGCAACGACAATCTCCACTTTTATTCCTGTTTCTTCTTCAAAAGCAGGTATTACCGCATTATTTAATGATTCACTACGGGCCGTATAAATCGTCAATTTGTCTTTACTACCTTTTCCAGAATCCGATGAACATCCTGAAATCAGCAAGACCAAAGCCGCAACAAAGACAAACCATGTTCCTTTCTTCATTGATGGACCTCCCTTTAATGTGTCACTTTTCTATATTGTAAGCCCTTTCAATATATTTTTTGAATCCCTTTAAAACTAAAAAGTATTCAAAATAACTAACAAGGACAGAAGGATGTCCTGATTCATTTTCTTAGACGCCATATATGTATATACTTCATGATAAAGGAGGTCGTATAAATGGCAGAACATCAATTCCACCTGAAAGCCGATTGGCCGGGACTGCGGAACGACGTCGGGAAGATCGACATGGAAAATTTGAAAACACAGGTATCCATCCCGCCTGAAATGGACGGACCCGGGATCGGGACGAATCCTGACGAGATGCTTCTTGGTGCCGCGGCTACGTGCTATATCATCACGCTTGCTGCAATGATGGAGCGGAGCAGCATTGCGAAAGAGAGCCTGACGATGGAATCCGTCGGCGTGGTGGACGTGACGAACGGCGTGACCACCTACAAACGCATCATCCATAAACCGGTTGTTGTGCTGCCGGAAAACCCGTCGGCTGAGGATAAATTGCGTCTTGGGAAGCTGTTCCATCTAGCGGAGTCTTCCTGCATGATCAGCCGGGTGCTGAAGGGGAATGTGGAAGTGACGGTTGAGCCCACCATTCAATGAGTAGCTGGCGCTGACTGAAGGGCGCGCTTAAAGTGATTGGGCTATATACCATTCCGGGACGCGGTTGCCAGCCACTTTATTTCCGTATTTTTCAAAAAGACTCTTCATTTCATGATATACTAGTCCAATTGACACAATAGAAATGAGTGAGTCTGTTGAAATTTACCGGCAGGATGGCCGCTGTGATAGTCGTTGGGCTATTTAATGTCGTGCGTTATTGTTATTACCATCAGTACTTGGGCTTGCCTTTCAAAGCGAATTTCTTCGTGCTGACCGTGATTTTCTTATCGGTCGCCTGGTGGTGCGGGACCCAGTTTGACCGGGTGCGCTTTTATTCCGAAAGGGACCCGCTGACAAATGCGTACAATCGCCGGACCATCGAGCAGGCGTTCCTCAAGATGACGAGGAGCAGACGAAAATTGCAGAAGATCGGCATCCTCGTGATTGATCTGAATAAATTCAAGCAAGTCAACGATACATACGGGCATCAAAAAGGGGACGAACTGCTGCAATTCATCGCTTCCCGCATCGGCACTTCAGCGAAAAAGGGCGATTTGATTTCGCGCTGGGGCGGAGATGAGTTCCTGGTGATTGTGCCAAATTGCGGCGAAGCATTTGAAGCCCGGTACTACAGACCGCTGAAACTGACGCTGAACGATGCGATCATGCAGATGTATCCGCCCGCTGGTGCGTCAATCGGATTTTCCATCTATCCGGATGACGGAGTCAATTTCGAAGAGCTGATCCAGCGGGCGGATGCCGCCATGTACCAGGACAAAAGAGAGTCTGTTGCTGTCCCAAGCAGGTAGCTGTCTGTACAGCAGGTCTTGTACGTACGATAAAACCAACATTCTTGATTTGGAGGACACCATGAAAAAAGTTGCGGTCATTCAGGATTTATCATCATTCGGAAAATGTTCGCTGACGGCCGCCATCCCGGTCCTTTCGGTGATGGGCGTCCAAGCATGCCCGCTGCCGACCGCCATTCTGACGGCGCAGACGGATTATCCGAGTTATTTTTGCGAGGACTTGACCCATCGCATGCATCATTTTGAAGAGGAATGGCACAAGCTCGGCGCCTCGTTTGACGGCATCCATACCGGGTTCGTCACGGGGGCCGAGCAGATTGCGAATATCTTCCGTTTCCTTGACTCCTTCCATACGAAGCAGACCCGCCTTCTCGTCGATCCGGTCATGGGCGACCGCGGCGATGTGTATAAAATTTTCACAGGCGGCCTGCTCGATCAGATGAAGGAGCTCGTCCGGCGGGCGGATGTCGTCACGCCGAATGTCACGGAGTGCTGCCTGCTGACGGGCCTTCCCTATGAAAAACTGGAGAGTTATACGGGTGAGGCGGATTACCTTCAGGCGATTGAAGAAGCGGGACACAAACTGCAGCAGGATACCGGTGCGCAAGTGATCATTACTGGTGTACAGCCGCCGCTTGCCGGCACACCGCAAATCGGCAACTTGTATCTGGACGGCGCGCGGTCGCTATATCGGGCGACCCCGTTCAACGGCATGAGCTATTCAGGCACCGGTGATCTGTTTGCGTCTATTCTGATGGGCGGTTTGATGCGCGGGGACGATCTGGCGCAGTCGATCGAGCTGGCAGAGCGATTCCTTGCAGCCGCCATTCGGGATACCGTCCTTTCAGGAACGCCGGAAGTCGATGGCGTGGAGTTTGAGCGGTACCTGGGGATGTTGATATGAAAGAGGAAGGGCTGGCCAAGGGATTCTCTGGCCAGCCTTTTTACGAATTCTTCTTCCACAATGATGTATTCATGTGTATTTTCAATCCATTAATTTCGATTTCAAGTATTCTTCTCCCACTTCAGTGATCGTCGTGCCGCTTCTTCCCTGCCTAATATGCACTAAATTCAATTCCTGAAGAATCTCCAGTCGTAATCTGATTTGTTGCTCCGATAGGAAGATTTGCCGTTTCTCTAGCATTTTCTTTAATTTTAAACGTCCGAATGCCTGCAGATTATCTTTTCCATCATCGTAAGCTCGTAGAATTTCTAAGCTTTCCCTCAAAAATCCATGCTCCTCGATCTTCTTGTCTATAAATCGGTAATCTCTAGATAACCCATTCTCAACGTGTATTATCTTATCTTTCATAACCGGAAGTTCGTCCGAAGAAAGAGAAACTTGGGATTTTATATACCGGTTCACAATTTGTTCTGTCGTTAGATTGACTTTTAGCGCTTCCCCTATTTGAGAAATCGTGTTGAATGAAAGAACACGAGGGCCTATGTCAATAACATTCGAGTACTTGCTGGGTACAAACTCCATTTCTCCGGGAGTTACAATATAATCGATATCTTCCCTGTCCAATTGACTCCCTTCCATAGGATCATCCACAATATAGTGGTGATCAAAGAATATATTTCTCAATGACTCTAAAGTTTCCTGAGCATTATCCAAAGTATCATTTACTATGAGCAGTTTTTGATTGGAGGGCAGTTGAATGAGCCGTTTTGTATTGGCAATATTGACTTCCCGCTCTCCAATTATTATGGTGCACATTTCCGGTATGAATGGGCGTGCCACACCCATAAGGATAGGTCTTGATAATATGACGATATCATCATGTGCTATGATTCCTGTATCGAGATTCTTAACGAGCAGTTCAGAGATCTCTGCTTTATCTCCAAAAATCAAGTTCAGCTGTTTTGCAATGATCGTCAAATAGCCTTCATGGATAGATATAATTTGAATTTTTTTCATTTGTTTCCCTCAATCTAATATTTATCTGTAAATTCAACTTACTATTTTAAAGGATCTATCTATAAAAGCAAGTTTGAACGGATATTTGACATAAGTTTCCGTCCAGCATTAATCAATGAGGTGACATGCAACCCAATGATCCTTCTCCGCCTCTTTCCAGACAGGAGTCTCTTTACAGATATCCATGGCATAGGGACATCGTGTTCTAAATCGGCATCCAGATGGAGGGTTGATAGGATTCGGCAAATCCCCAGTCAGTACAATTCTCTCTCGCTGTCTTTCTTTTAAAGGATCTGGAACTGGAATAGCTGACATTAAAGCCTGTGTGTATGGATGTAAAGGATTCTCACTAATTTTCGAAGTAGGCGCTAGTTCCACCAAATTTCCTAAATACATGACACCTATTCTATCACTTATATATTTGACCATAGATATATCATGGGCGATAAATAAGTATGTTAGATCTTTTTCAACCTGCAAATCGCGTAATAAGTTGACAACCTGGGCCTGGATGGATACGTCCAAGGCAGAGATCGGTTCATCTGCAATTATCATATCTGGGTTTACAGCAAGCGCACGAGCAATCCCTACCCGCTGTCTTTGTCCACCCGAAAACTCGTGGGGGAAACGATGCATGAAGCTCTTATTCAATCCTACAATTTCCAACAAGTTCTCAACGATTTCTCTTCTTTTCTTTTCAGAGCCTGCCAGCCCATGAATATCAATTCCCTCAGCGACAGAATCCAGTACACGCTTCCTTGGATCCAACGAGGCATATGGATCCTGAAAAATCATCTGCATCTTCTGTCTCACCATTCGTTCTTGTTCTTTTGCAAGGTCTCCGTGTATTGGCACCCCATTGAAGATCACTTCTCCATCTGTTGGTTCATAAAGCCTGATCAGCGTTCTTCCTGTTGTCGATTTCCCGCATCCCGATTCCCCCACCAAGCCTAACGTCTCGCCTTTGTATATATCGAAACTGACTCCATCGACTGCTCGCAGAGTCGCTGAGCTAGATAATTGAAAGTGCTTTTGCAAGTTCCTCACTTGGAGAAGTGGCGTTTCAGAAGCTATAGCGGTCTGTGTTTTGGCCACTTTTGCTTTTCTCACCTGTTGTGTGCCAATCGAAATTTTCGTTATGTCAGGTGCATCAGGATGTAACATCCAAGTCGCAGCACGGTGGGTTGCAGATACATCAAACATAGGGGGCTGAATTTTATAGTCGATCGCTAAGGCAAACTCATTACGCGCAGCAAATGCATCTCCTTCAGGCGGAGAAAGGAGGTCAGGAGGAGCTCCTGGAATTGAATACAATTCATGTTCTGCGTCAAGATCCGGAATGGATTTCAAAAGTCCAAGAGTATATGGATGTTTCGACTCATAGAACACTTCATTGACTGTCCCTTCCTCGATGATTTTCCCAGCATACATCACCGCTACTTTATCCGCCATATTGGCAACAACACCGAGGTCATGGGTGATCAAGATGATGGCAGTCCCCATCTTCTTTTGAATATCTTTTAATAAATCCAGAATTTGAGCTTGAATGGTAACATCCAAAGCAGTTGTCGGTTCATCTGCAATGAGCAATTTCGGATTACAGGCGATTGCAATCGCAATAACTACCCGTTGTCTCATTCCTCCTGAAAATTGATGAGGGTATTGATTCACGCGCGTTGCCGGATCAGGGATGCCTACGAGCTCTAAAATCTCGATTGCCCTTTGGCGAGCAGCCTTTTTAGATAACCCTTGATGTTTTATAACGCTTTCCGCCACTTGGTCCCCAATTGTCATAGTCGGGTTAAGCGCTGTCATAGGATCCTGAAATACCATGGCAATTTCAGATCCCCTCACTGCTTCCATTCTCTTTTCTTTAGCCATTACAAGATCTTGACCTTCGAAAAACACTTTCCCGTTGTCATATTTTGCAACATTGTCAGGCAATAGTTTCATGATAGCTTTCGATGTTACCGACTTTCCTGAACCCGACTCCCCCACTATAGCTAATGTCTCGCCAGCGTTGACTGTAAACGTAACCCCACGGACGGCTTGCACAATTCCTGCCTGTGTATGGAATGAAATTTCTAGGTTTTCAACTTCGAGCAACGGTTCCATCTGATGACCCCCAGGTAAATTATTTTTTCATTTTAGGATCCAACGCATCGCGCAGACCGTCCGCCAACAAGTTAAAGCACACCATCAACCCCACAATGACCAACGCAGGGAACAACAGAAGATAAAAGTGATTCCTCATTGCTTGAAATCCATCATTGATAAGAACACCTAATGAGGCTAATGGTTCTTGGAGACCAAGGCCAATAAAACTTAAAAATGCCTCAGTAAAAATGGCCGAAGGAATTGTGAACATCATATTTACAATGATCAATCCCATCGTATTCGGGATAAAGTGACTTTTAATCAGCCTGCTATTCGAGGCTCCCAGTGCTCTAGAAGCTAATATAAATTCCTGAGATTTCAACTTGAACACCTGTGATCTTACAAGCCTTGCCATATTCACCCAACCAGTGATCACCATTGCTACTGTGATGGTGAAGATACCAGGCTTCATAAGCATAATCAGCAATATGATCAGTATCAAGTTGGGAATGCCGACTAATATTTCAATGATTCGTTGCATCACATTGTCTACTTTCCCTCCGATAAGCGCTGAAATAGATCCATAGATGACTCCTATCAATAGGTCCAAAACGGCCGCAAGCATCGCAATATACAAAGAAATCCTTGTTCCTTCCCAGACCCTTGTCCATTGATCTCGTCCAAAACGGTCGGTGCCTAGCCAATGTTCACTATTAGGTTTTTGAAAGACATTATCGTAATCCGTCTGTTCATACGTGTAACTGTTCATGTAAGGACCGATAGCTGCCATAATGATGATGACCGTCAATATTGCCAGACTAACCATCGCGCCTTTGTTCTTTTTAAGTCGGATCCAGCTTTCTTTAAACATACTGACTTGCGGACGCGATATGACATTCTGTTCCTCCCGCCGGCTGCCGACGACCTCGAACATTTCTTTATCAATCTTCTGGTTTTGCGGTTTTTCATCCGTATTCTGTTTCAGACGGCTTTCATGGATCATCATACTCACCCTTTCGATTCCGTTAGACGTATTCTCGGGTCAATCACACCATACAATAAATCGATTACTAGTATAGTAAGAATGTAAAAGGCACTGTAAAAAAGAGTAAGACCCATGATGGTAGTGTAATCGTTCACTTTAATAGAATCGACAAACAGACTTCCGATCCCCGGAACACCAAATATATTTTCAATGACTAGTGAGCCTGTCAGTAGACTTACAGCAGCTGGCCCTAGAATGGTGACGATGGGAATAAGTGAGTTGCGCAGCGTATGTTTGAAGATCACATTCCATTTAGATAGGCCTTTTGATTTTGCTGTTAAGATGTAATCCTGCTGTAAAACTTCAAGCATTTCATTACGCGTGAATCTAGCAATTAACGCTACTACCATCATCGCCAGAGCAAGTGTCGGTAATATGGAACTGCTATAACTTTCCCAGAAGGCAACAGGGAGAATACCCCACTTTAACCCTACATAATATTGAAGAAGTGCTGCAAACACAAAGTTTGGTATTGAAACTCCGATCACAGCAATGAACATCGTAAAATAATCCCAAGCCGTATTGTGGCGAAAAGCCGCAATCATCCCCAGTATCATACCTATGGACAAGCCAAGGAGTACCGCTTGTGCACCTAGCAGGGCTGATGGCCCAATTCGGTCCTTGATCAACGACTCTACTTTTTGCCCTTTAAAATAAAAGGACGTTCCAAGATCACCTTGCACTAATTTGCCCATGTAAATTCCATATTGAACAATCACCGGTTTATCCAGACCATACTTAGCATAGAATTCTGTTCGTGCTTCATCTGAAAGGGTAGCCAGCTTTTCTTCATCAAAAGGCGAGCCCGGTAATAATTTCATTAAAAAGAATGTAGCAGTGGCTATGATAACCAGGGTAATAATAATATTTATAGCCCTGATGAAAATAAATTTCTTCATCCACTTACACCTCGCTTTCCCTTTTTATTCAATAGCAAATACTGGACGCAAGACACCGATTTTTTCATTCCTGGCATTACGAAGAGGCGGTCTGTGATATTCTTCAAGTTCCTTTAAATTTCTGGAACTCAGCAAATTTAACTGTTCCATTGCTTCAAGAACAACCGCTGATGTCGCCCTGCCGTTTCCGTCCTCGATTTTGACGGCAATCCCTAATCCCTTTTCAGGTATACCGACGCAGTAAACGCCTTCCGCTCCCGCTTTTCCAAAAGCTTTCCCTTCCATTTGTTTCATGAAGTCCGTACAAAAACGTTCTGTCCCGCCTACCATTTCACAGGCACTAGTCATCGCTTTTGTAATACGCTGTATCGCATTCTTCCTTTTTTCACCCATATGTACGGGATCCGCCATACGGGCAAATGCCAACGCGAGATTTTTTAGCGGTATTCCATGTACAGGCACGCCGCATCCGTCTATCCCTATTTCGATATCATCTTCCGGTACATCACTCATTTCACTTATGACAGTTAGGATTCTTCTTTGTACTGGATGGCCGGGTTTATAATAATCTTCCAATGATTCTCCGAAATATTTAGCGGTTGCAAGCATTCCACAATGTTTTCCAGAACAATTATTGTAAATCGGTGTAATCTCCAATTGTTTTTCCAGTACTTCTCTGAATGCTTCTTGGCGCCTAGGCGGATGAGTTCCGCATTTCAAGGATCCATTGTCCATTTCAAGTCGTGACAATATAGAGGTGACTCGGTTCGTATGCTGAGACTCCCCGTTATGCGAAGCACAGGCAAGCGCAAGATCCCCATCATCAAAACTGTAATGGGAGGCTGCCCCAGATTCGACAAGCGGAATTGCTTGAAGCGGTTTCATTGAAGAACGGGCATACACAATTTTTTCAATATCCCCTAGTTGTCTGATGACCTCTCCAGCTGAATTCACAATTACAATATCTCCTCTGTGCATACTTTCGACGAGCGGTCCTCTTTCAACGTGTACAAGCACTTCGGACATTTTCTTCACTCCTTACTATTTTCGAACAATTATAAACCCTTAAACAACCTATTACAACTGAATTTAAAATAAAATTAAAATTATTTAAAAAGTCATTGAAAGGTTGTTTCGGGTTTGATATGGTTATCTAAAGTTTTAACTGAATGTTCAGAAGGGAGGTACTACAGAGACATACCTAATGAGAATGGGAGGTAAAAATAATGAAGCCGCTAATCGGAGTCACTTTACAACTCAGCGATCACACAAGCCATTCTGTGAAGAATGCATATCTCCAGGCAGTATATGATCAGGGAGGAATTCCGCTGCTGCTGCCTACAGGCATGGATAGCGACGCGGGAAGAATAGCAGATATGCTTGATGGACTCCTGTTGACAGGCGGTGAGGACCTGAACCCCCTCCTGTACGGCGAAGAGCCGCTCCAACAGTTGGGAAGCGTATCACCGGAACGGGATTCTTTTGAAATTGCGCTAGTTAAGGAAATGCTTCAACATGACAAGCCTATCCTCGGCATATGTCGTGGACTTCAAGTACTCAATGTTGTTTTAGGCGGGACGTTATATCAGGATATGTACTCGCAGACCCATGATTCGCTGATTCAACATATGCAGCTTGCTCCCCGCAGCCATTTATCTCATTCTGTCCGGGTTGAACCAGGGTCGAAACTGCAAACGATAACTGATCAAAATGAATTTCTGGTGAATTCCTTTCATCACCAATCTGTTAAAGAAATTGCTCCTGGACTTTTTATTGCAGCAAGTTCACCTGATGGTATTGTCGAGGCAATTGAAAGCAAGATACATCGTTATGTGATTGGCGTCCAGTGGCATCCTGAAGATGTATATCCTCATGCGGATAACATTTCAAAACGCCTATTTACCTCATGGATAAGCGCTTGCAATGAAAGGAAGATGACTGTTGAAAATCATTGATCTGCATTGCGATGTTTTGACAAGAATGTATTATTCAAAGGGGACACTGGATTTCAATAATTCCCCTGAGCTGGATGTCAACCATGAACGTTTGCGAAGTGGCGGAGTGCAAGTACAGGCATTTGCTATTTTCATACCACCCGATGTATCTTCCGATGAAAAGTTCCAAATGGCATTGGATCAAATATATTATTTTCACACCGAGATACTAGAAAAAAACCCATCAATGCACCTGCTAACCGATTGGGCCGATTTCCAGTCGCTGCCCACAGATCACATAGGTGTATTTCTAACATTAGAAGGGGTGGATGCAATAGGCAATGATATGAAGAAACTCTTTATCCTTTATCAGCTTGGGGTTCGTTCAATCGGACTGACCTGGAACAACGCTAACTTAGCTGCAGACGGAGCCGGAGAAGAAAGAGGCGGCGGACTTACAAGTTTCGGGAAAGATATTATTCGTTTCTGCAATAAACATCTTTTATTTTCGGATGTATCCCATTTATCAGAGAGATCATTCTGGGATGTTATTGATATTGCCGACTATCCGATCGCCAGTCACTCGAACTCCAAAACGATCTGCAACCACCGTAGAAATTTGACTGATGAACAAGCAGTGAGCCTCTTGAAGAAAAAAGGCTTGATTCATGTTGTTTATAATCCGCCATTTATCGTCACAAAAGATGAAGCTCATATTTCCGACTTAATCGCCCATATTGACCATTTCTGCTCTTTGGGAGCAGTCAAGCAAATCGGTTTTGGCTCTGATTTTGATGGTATTTCCAGTAAAGTCGTTGATTTAGAAGATGCTTCTATGCATCCTAATCTAATTAATCAGCTATTAAAGAAATATACGGAAGATGAAGTAAAAGGATTCGCCTTCCAAAACTTTCTAAACCATCTGCCTGGACGGCAAGAATCTGATGTATCGGAGGATCTGTAAATGAATCGAAAACTGAATTTCTTAGCCATTTTTTCATTAATTGCAGCCATTATGCTCAGTGGATGCGGATTCAGCGGAGGAACAGAAAAGAACGAAAATGGTAATTCTGAAACAGACTCACCTAAAGAGAAAACTGTAAACCTAAGCCTCGCTAACGATATACCCGATTTAAATCAAGTGTTGACGACAGATACCATCTCTTTCTCCATTCTGAATAACGTAATGGAAGGGCTGTATCGTCTTGATGAAAATAATGAACCACAGCCCGCAATGGCGGAAAGTGTCGATATCTCAGATGATAAACTGACGTATACTTTCCATTTGCGCGACGGTATTAAGTGGAGCAACGGAGAGCCTGTTACAGCCCAAGATTTCAAATATTCCTGGCTGCGGGCAATGCACCCGGATACTGCTGGTGCGTATGCAAATATTTTATATGACTATATCGTTGGCGCAGAAGAATTTGCAGAAGGAGAGGGTGACGCGGAATCGGTCGCCATCGATGTTCCAGATGAGAAGACGATTACAGTCACTTTAAAGACACCTACCCCCTTCTTCTTAGGACTCACAGCGTTTGTCACATACTTTCCGTTGAACGAGAAATTCATATCTGAAATTGGAGATGAAAAGTTCGCGCTTACTGCTGATTCAATTCTTTATAATGGACCGTTCGTGATGACAGACTACAATCAAGCACAAGGGGTCACTTTAGCAAAAAACAAAGAGTATTGGGATGTCGCTAATGTGGATGTGGATAAAGTGTCCATGAAAGTAATCAAGGAACAAAGTACAGCCTTGAATTTATATGAAGCTGGAGAATTGGATCGTGTGTATCTGGCTTCATCCGACGTAAATATGTATAAGGATAGTGACGAATTTGGAACAGAGAGTGAATTTATCTCCTGGTATCTTCAGTTCAACTTCTTGGAGAAACCTTTTGATAATGTAAATGTCCGTAAAGCATTCCAGCTGGCATATGATCAGGATACATTAACGAAGACTGTGCTCAATAACGGGTCGGTTCCAGCATACGGGCTAGTGGCTGCCGGTGTACATGGCAACGGCGACAAGACATTCCGTGAGTTGAGCGGAGACCACGTAAAACTGGATGCTGCAAAAGCAAAAGAATACTTGGATAAAGGCATTGCAGAAGTCGGTGAACTGCCTCCTCTTAAAATATTGACGGCAGATGATACGATTGCAAAAGACACAGCCATCTTCTTGCAAAGTGAATTTAAGAAAAACCTAGGCATTGATGTCCAGATCGAAACAAAACCATATAGCGGCCGCTTGGATGCCATGCGGGCAAATGAATACCAGATGGGAATTTCGCGGTGGGGAGCCGATTATAACGATGCCATGGATATTTTAAGTCTTTGGGATGGCGTTCCACCAAAAGGCTTACGTGGGAGCTTCTATGATGAGCGATACAAACAACTTATTGACAATGCACGTGTAGAACCGGATGAAGAAAAGCGATTGAATATGTTGATTGATGCCGAGAAACTGATGTTGGTCGAACAAGGTACGCTCGGACCCCTATATTTTGAAGGGAAAGCATACTTGCAAAAGCCAAACGTGACAGGTGTTGTCATCCACCCTTACGGTGCATCAATTGAATTAAAGACCATTAAAGTAAAATGAGTAAACCGAAAAAGGACAATGGCATTTCCATTGTCCTTTTTGGGTATTATCATTTAATTCTAAATTACCGATAGTACATTCTAGTCTAAAACACCGTATACAACGCGGTATTCGCCACCGTAATCATCGTCATCAGCAGCGTATTCAGGAACGCTCCCGTATACACGTTACCTGTCTTCTCAAACAGGAACCGGTTGAAGATCGCTGCGACCAGCAGGACAGGCACGAGGCCGATCACGATGATGGACGAGAGCGACTCGCCCGGATAGCCTGCAGTCCCTGTGATGAACAGGAGGCCGTATTGATAGAGTAGATAAAGCGCAAGGCCGCCTACGAAATGCAGGATGGAGATGAGATACCCTTTGACCCCCATGTATTTTGCGCCAGCCGTATTCACGTTCACAGCCATTCCTACGATGAAATAATAGAGTAAAAACAGCGGTGCGTATTTGAGCATGGCGAGGACGTGCTGGCTTTCGAACGTCTTCACCGCCAGCGTCCACAGCCGGAAGTCGACTTTGAAGAATGCATCAACCGCATACAGGATTCCGTAGCCGATAACGACCGTAACAGCTGCCGTCGCGAGCGAAGCGAGAATCGTCAGCACGCCCGCCTTCACGCCGTAATTTGCGAGCGTCGCGCCTTCCGCTTTCTTGGATACATAGTGGTAGCAGACTGTCACCATAAGCATGACGATCGCCACGTTGATAGCCCAGTATACAATCGGATTGACAGTCGGCGCACCGAACCATTCGGTTGTTTCAAGGAAACGCGCCTGCTGCCGGAGAAAGATGTACTGAATTCCGCTTAAGATCAGCATGAACAGGGAAGCTGCCTTCGCGTTCCGGCTGTAATTCCGCACGAGCGAAACGATCAGGACAATCGCAGACAGCGCGATGAAAATCATGCTGAGCTGCCGCAGCAAGCGCATGCCGGAAACATCGCCCCCGTATAATGCGGAGAAAAACAGCGCCGGGAACAGGCTGACGAACACGATCAGCAGCCACCTCGCCAGCTTCGCGCCAGGCGTCACGGGTTCAGCCAGCGGCGCCGGCCGTTTCGTGTAGATGGAGGAGAAGAACGGAAGCTTCGACAGCAGCAGCACGACCGGCATGAGCAGCAGGAAGAATCCGATCAGCGCGACAAACGAAGCATATTCCTTCAGCACCCATGATTGGCCGGTTTTCCCGGTTGCCACAAGGCCGCTGTAGTCTGCGAACGCCATGTCATAGAAACCGATGGCATCAGCCGTGGACTCTTTCGAGAAATGGTTCCACGGATGCGTCTCGCTCGGCTGGTAGATGACCCGTTTGCCGCCGTCCACTTCATAGATTACGCCGGCCTGAGGATTTGCCGGATTTCCGAGGAACCCTTGCCCTTCTTCCGTGCCGACATAGTTTTTCTTCACAACCGACTTGCCGGCTGCAGCCGCTGCACTATCAAAGAAGAATTCATCATACTCCGCAGCAATTTTCCCGGACGCGCGGGGTCCATATGCCTGGTTGATGTCCTCTTCGCTATAGCCCAGCATTTTCAGCCACTGGTAATCCGACCCCATCGTCAGCGAACTGTAAATCTTGCGGATGCCGGATTCCGCGAAATCCGCCTCATCCAGGATGACTGCATTCGTCGACGAGAAACCGCCCATCGAATGCCCCGAAACGGCGATGATTCCGTTCCCCGCTTCATCTTTCAGCACAAACGGCTGGTCATACATATACTGCACCGCATCATAGATGGCGTTCGGCCAAAACGAGAAGAACGGAACGGGTTTCTCCATCGTCCCCGTCGAATGGCCATGGTCATACTGATCGAGCGCCAGCACGACATACCCTCTCTTCGACATCTCAATCGCCTGCGCGTCCTGCATTTCTGCAGAATTCAAATAGCCATGCGTCGCAACAAGCGTCGGCCGCGGCTCCTGGTCCGCCTGTTTCGGCTTATACAGTAAACCAGACAATTCGCCCCGCGGCGTGTCAAAGTAAATCCGTTTCACGTCCACGTCCCCGCCTGAATTGTTAAACCGTGACGCCGTGAAACTGCCGATCAGGATCAGCAGAAGCGAGATGACAGCCAAGATGACCGGCTTTTTCAATTGATTCATGATATCCTCCTAGTTTCGTATATTTCGAGTATCGTAGTAATTGTAGTGAATTATATGAGATTGGGCAAGTTTGTATGTATGGCAGAAATGCACAGATGAAAAAGACCCTAAGCTTTTCACAGCAGGGTCCATGCGGGTTATAGCTTATTGAGTTGTAGAAGATGACTTCTATATTCTAAGTAATACGATAGGGTTCTTTCATACTCATTCGTCCTGTTAGCGTAAGCAGTATTAATCTTCTTTTTAATTTGATCATCTATCTTACTTTCAAATGCATAAATATTTTTCTTCACTAGGTTTTCAAGCCTGTTATTGTATTGGCGTGCCGATACTTCTCCAATCGGTTTAGCACCATTCACGAAACGGTGTCTCTCTTGCAGGTAAGTGATAAACTCCATTTTCTGTCCCCCTACTCATTAATCATGAACCGGCTTCTCAAAAACTTAAATAAAATAAAGAGACCTATAGATAAAGGGATAAACTTCAAAAAGCCAATCGCCCCTTCCCAGCGACCGGCCATCTCTAATAGTATGTTTTCAAACACCTACATGCCGTTTCAACGCACCTTTGCCATAATCATACGCCTCAAACAAAGTCGTGTTCGGCACAAATAACGGATGCCGCGGCCAGCCATACCGGGTAATGCCGACGCAGTACAGGTCCTTGTCCAATAGGTGGATGTGATGAAGTACCGGCAATATGCCGTTAAACCAGACGCCCTGCTCCCCCAGGCAGCCACGATGGTATCGGCCTCTTCAATCGCTTGTCGGACATACTCCAGATTCTCGGGTCTGCTTCTTTCTGCTGCCGTCAAAAGCTCTTGCGGGTTTGACGATCGGCAGGAGAATAGGTTTACGATCGTTATGGATCCAAAAAATTGATTCTTGGCCAATGAAATGCATTTATCAATGGTCCGATCGCATGTCTCTGCATCGGCACTGCTTGGATTCAACATGATATACAAGCAATTCGGCAAGTCGTCATTCCAGCTGCATGTCAACTTGAAACGGTGGTTTTCTGTCTCATCAAAAATGATTTCTATATTTTCTTCCGTCTTCCACGCTCGCATTCCATTTCTCCCCATCTCCTATTTCTATTGTTTCTTCCTCACATAGCCGCAACGCTGACAAGTGTTCGAATAATAATCAATGCGATGATATCCTCTATATTTGCACACCCATTTCCCCCACCACCGCTTCACCGGATCCCCTCCTATCCAGACTCCATACCTTGTTGGAAACTTGTCCCAATATGCTTCCATTATACAAATACAGCGTAAACTTTTCTATAGTCCACACAGGAATAAATATCTAATTTTTCCGACCCTAATCGACAATACTAATTAACTTTTCGACAGTTTCACTATGAAAGTAGGCACCTTTTCCTAATTCTCATCAAAATTACTTGCACTGGCAACCTATTCTGACATAAAACCTGCCACAATTGCCCTCACCTATTGAAGTAAGATGTAATAATTAGTATGTTTACTTGAAGAATAAACTACGGGACTCTAAAGGAGAACACGTCATGCAAAACAGTAAACAGGCACCGGAAGAAATGAATATGATCATCCATTTGACCGAAGAACCAGCCGCGGCATCGAGACGACCTGGCGCAGGGCAAGCCCGTCACGCCGTCCACTTGCAGCAGCAGCGTTTTCTGCGCGAAGCTGAGAATCTCGGCATCCAGCTGAAAAACATACATATGTATAAAACCGTGCTAAACGCAATAGCAGCGACCGTTCCATGCGGGGATTTTGCGAAACTTGAGGCGCTGGCAGATGTCCGCATGGTCGAACCTGACGGCAAAGTCATGGCTGCCGGGCTGCCGGATACAGATAAAGAGGACGCTGAGAACGCGATTGACCCTGTCTACCAGGAAGTGCAGGCTCTCTGGGCGGAAGGGATCGACGGATCGGGCGTCAAGGTCGCCGTCCTCGATTCCGGCATCGATCCGGATCACCCCGACATCAAGCATGCGTACCGGGGCGGGTGGAATCTCGTGGATCAGTCGGACCGGGATATCTATACGCAGGACCGGGCATTTGATGATCCGCGCGAGACGTCGCCGGACGAACGGGCGGAAGGAGCACCGGAAAAAGCTGCAGCATCCGGCACGCGTTTTGAGACGTATCACGGCACCCATATTGCAGGGATCATTGCGGGAAAACATGACAACGGCGTTAAAGGCGTCGCGCCAAAGGTCGATCTGTACGCTTTCCGTATATTCGGTGCGTACCTGTCAGGCAGCGTTTCGACCATCCTGAAAGGCATCGAGGAGGCGGTCGACCGGAAGATGGACATCCTTAACCTGTCCCTCAGCGACAGCAGCGACCTCGAGAACCATGCGCTCGCCATCGCCGTCAATCATGCGATCCTTTCGGGATGCGTCGTCGTCAGCACTGCGGGAAATACTGGCTCAGTCCGAGGATCTGTCCGGTCCCCCGGCACGTCGAGACTCGGCATCGCGGTCGGAAACTCGACGATCACGGACGAAATCGACAGCTCCAGTTCCCGAGGTCCCTCACGGCCGAACTTTGACATCAAGCCGGACATTGTCGCTCCCGGTACGGAGGTTCTATCGACGATGCCTGGTTACGGAAAAGCGGATGCCTACCCGGACGCATACAAACACGAAACGGGGACATCACAGGCAGCCCCTTACGTGACAGGTGTCGCCGCTCTTATGAAGCAAGCTCACCCCGACTGGTCGCCGCTCGATATCAAAGTGGCTATGACAAACAACGCCAAGGTACTTGAAACGGGCGTCTATAACGTCTTCGACCAAGGAGCCGGTCGCATCAGGCCGTACGAAGCGGTCCATACGCCGATCCTTGCCTACTCCACTGAAGAAGTGGATGCCAATGGCGAAGGCAAGATCGTCCAAAACCGGAAAGGCGCAATCACGTTCGGAGCGGTTGCTTTGGATGAAGACATCACGATTACGAAACACGTCATCGTGAAAGACCTGACAGGGAACAACGGCATATACGACGTGACGATTGACGTTACGCAACCTTTCAGGGAAACGAAGCTGACCGTCGAGCCGGCATCCTTTACGCTACACGGCGAGCAGCTGCTCGAAGTGACACTGACCGCGTCAAAACATACAAATCCGAAATACCGGGACGAAATTCTAGGCTACCTCCATATCCTGAATGAAGAGCGCACTACCGATGTTTCGCTTCCTTTCGCAGCTGATTTCAGCAACGGCGCGACCGTCGTCCCGGCGATCGAAACGTTCCATATCACTCAAAAGGACATCTCCTTTGCGGATGAATCAGCTAAAGAAGAAGTGACGCTGGCAATCACAAGCGATCTGTCCTACCCGTCCCTTGAGATCACCGACTACTTGACGAAGGCGCCGATCGACAGCCTGTTCTACGACAACGGCATCAGCCTCGGCTCCCATAAATTCCCGGTGCAGCGCCACTATACATCGAGCTGGACGAACGAAGCCGCTGTACTGCCAGACGGCATCTATTCCATCGACTTCACAGGCATGGCGACCGGCGAGCCGCTCACCGCAAGCATCGGGCCGGTCTTCGTCAAATCGACGCCGCCTGCCATAACCGCCTCCCCTGGCGGGACGACGGTTTCGGGGCAAGTGACGGATGCGTATGTGGAATACAATAAAGCCCTCGCTGAAATCGGCGAAGAGTTCGATGTGAATGAAAAACTGAAGGCTTCTTGCGTGTTTACGCGAGATGGAGAAGAGGGGCCGGCTGCGCCAATCAAACTTGAGCAAGACGGAACCTTCTCCTTTGAAGCAGCCCCAACAGATGCGGGAAAATTGAGCGTTCTCGTGAAAGACGCTGCCGGCAACTGTGTTACGTTTACTGTTGAACACAGTTCTTACTGAACCAAATAGATTGCAAGAAGTCCTCCTAGGAATTTTCTTCCGGGAGGACTTTTTGCATTCGCTTTCTTATCTGCAATTAATTTTTCACTATAATATTTCTAAGATGTATGGTTATATGAGACTATAAAGTGGTACTATAGAAATAATACAAGGAGGGTGCAAAACAGTGTCACTAGTACCAGACCCAGAGAACAGACAGCTAGTCAATGATTTTCTTTCGTTCACATTCGAGAATCCACTTACGATTGATATGAAAAAGAGGCGGCTTTTCATATGGGGACATTGTATATTCCTTTTTGGCAACGATGATTTTGAGAAGCAGAGCGTTCTGCACCTGCTTGGAACTGATTCAGCCGGAAATGTCTGGCTGATCCAGGCGAATCATCATTCGTCTGTCTGGAATGAGATAAACGGCTATAAGAGCAGGCTGCGTGAGATGACAGAGCAGGAAATCGTCTTGGCTGCGAGACCTTATGTACTTGGAAAACAGCCAGGATTGCCGCTGCCCCCTTTTCTCCAAGACGCCCCAAGCGGCCTAATTGATTCATTCGGACTGTGGGCTATGTACATAGGCAAGAAATATATGGATGGTCAAATCCTTTACGGAAAAACAATGGAAAAAATCGCAAGTGGTGATGTCATCCATTGCATACTAGGGACCAAACTGGACAGGTCCATTTGGAATGGCCGTGCGGAAAGCCAGCAAAAGGCTTTTATCGTCTTCCATGATAACAAGGTGAAGGTCCATATGAATTCGCGGTTGCCCTTTACGAAAGAGGAAATAGCTCGCGACTGGCAACTCGGCACGTGGTCTTATTGGCTGGATCGAAAAAAAGAGATCGTGCCACGCCCCGATACGATTCCGTTGTTACTGCCAGAACCGGTGATCCCGCAATATGCGACTGTCCTTTCTCACCTTGCTGCAATCGGGTGGAACGGCAAATTCACGAGCGGGATTGACAGCTTCCGGATCGATATCCAGACGAATTGCGGCATCCCGCTCAGCTTCCATATCGGCTGGACAGAAGAAACGACACCAGTACGTGAATGCCGCCACCCACATCAGCCCGGCTTCTCTTTCATCATAGATTTCAGCAGATTTAAGCAACAGGCATCCCCTGGCGTATGGCTGCAGGCATATAACGTCATGAAACAACTCGCAATTTGGACGCAATATAAGAATACGGGAAATGAGTTTTCAATCGCCCAGCCCGACTGGACGGCGGATAAAGCCAGATCACTGCAATGGGACGGAAAGATGGCGCGGTATGTCGATGGAATCGAATCCGGATTCACCGGACAGTGTGATGAAACACTCGATGTAAAAGTGGTCTTCCGATTAATCGGACCTCTCTTTTGCAAGCATCCAACCATGCTGACTTGATCTGCGGCCCGTCTTTTCATCCACATTAAAATATGCCAGGCTTGGCCCGCCCGGAACAAAACCGGACACGTCCTTACCTGGCATTCCATTTACGATTCCATCTTCAAGTTCACAAGCACATCATGGATCGCCTCCAGCTTCACTTCAAGCCGATGCAATAAGTAGAACGACACAAAGATCGGGAATCCGATCTGCTGGATGAGCTCAAGCCACATATCCACCTGCCCCCCTCCTCTCCTGTTAAAAATAGCCCGCCAGCTGATTGCTGGCGGGCCCATTTATGTTACGACATCACGAAGTCAGTCACATTGCGCTCGACGATGCGTGCGCTTTTCATGACAGCGAGCGGCGAGGCTTCGATCTCAAATGCCCCTGACGCGATGATCTGCTCCATCGCCCCTTGTACGTCACCGCTACTTAGATCAGTGCGCGGCTCGTCGACGGTGAGCGTCGTCTTCTTCCCCGCCTCCGTCTCAAACGTCAATTCCAATACTTTTGCCATTTGTCATCCTCCCTTTCCTTTTTGGTTGCGTTATTCCGGTCAGTTCACCAATTCCGCCGTCTCCACCTTTTCCGCTTGCAGAAACGGTCGCTCGGACAGCAGTGCGAGCGATTGAAGGGCAGCGTACAATCCGTCTGCCGTCGCCTGCTGCGCAACGTTTCGGTACGTCTTCGCCTTGCGGATCATCTTGCCGTCTTCCGTCAGGCCGCCGTCAAAGTACACCTTGCCGACCGCCCCTTTGAATTCGAGTGTTGTCATGTTCGTCCACCTCCTTTCACCCTCTATATAGAGTTCTGGAGGCCAAAAGGATACATGCTGTAAAAATATTTTTTCAATCCATCAAAAAAAGCTCCCGGAGAAACTGATTCTCCGCGAAGCTTTCATCCCATTCAGCGTTGTTTATTGCACATGAACTCATGCACAAGCCCATTGACGGACCGCACTTTCCAAGCCTGGCCGTCATTTCGTTTCAGTGGCGGGACGTACTCATAATGGATTTCCGTCACCCCGTCAAGATGCATCGTTTCAATATATTCCTCCGATGCATAGATGACATCGTCCAGTTTCCTCATTGTCCCGCTTTCCATCTCTTCATCCACCACAGTGATCAAATCCAATACATGTTGCTGCAGCTCCTGGATCAAGAGCTCCGTCTCCGGGTGGTAGTTGCCCCAGATGATATGTGATTTTTGCATGGGTGATATCGCCTCCCGCTATATACGGTGATTATATCATGGGAGAAGAGAAGTGTGAGTAGGGATTGTGAATTCTATGGGCGACACGCCTGTTGCTAGGTATCTATTATAAGTTAACGAGATATGGTATCCTTATATACGTATACATACTTTTAGTCAATTTGAAATACATAACTGAAACATAAGTACCTGTCCTGAACATTAACATCCATGGAGGTCATCCTTTTGAAAACAACAACCAAACTACTCACAGGTACACTCGTAACGGGTTTGGCTCTTTTTATTTATACCGCATGGGGCAAGGCCAAGCACGGCCAGTCCCGGAGCAAACAGAGCCTTTCAACAAAGTACCCCCTAAACGTGATGCAAGCGGTCCGCGCGGATCTAGGCGTTCCTAAGCACTCCGTTGAAATGGATGATCAGATTGAATCCATGCGGAAAATCGACGTAATGGATACATACCTCAAGTCATTTGGCACTTCAGTAAAAGGGATTGAAGTACGTATGGCTGTCTTGGCCATATTCGACATGGATTTAGACAATATTTCCAGAAACAATTATGGGAATAAATTAAATAGCTATGCGCCTGCTATTATGGAAACCCTTCGCAAATCGATGCAGTACACGGATGCGGAAATCATGTCTCTGCCAAAAGTGAAAGTTATGGATGCCTATTTGACAGCGCATGACTTTGCCTTAACAGGTGCTGAACACCGGGTGCTCATCAATCAAATTTTCGGTGTCAATCTTGATGGTATTTCTGGCGTAGAAGGAATGCAGCTTGGCATCCATTCGAAAGGTACATTGATCATTGATACACCAACGGATATGCTAGTCATTTCATCCAGCCTGGATGACGTGGAGATCTATGTCGCTACGACAGACTATTGGAAACGAGTGACAGGCACGAATGAAGTGACAGATGCACTGAAACAATACTTGGTTGACCATGGATTTACATATGATGCCGAAAAGGACAGATACATATGGGTGAACCCTACCGGTGAATCCGCCCCTGAGACGTTTAAATCAGAAACGATTAGCACGTTGATCCAAACGATTAAACAGGTGAATGCTGATGTACAAGGATCAGAGAAGGCGATTGATCCAGTAGGGGATTTTATCACCATACCTAATTGAAGGTTATCCATCGCAGACGGCCGAATATCAGAATACCCGCATACTACCCGAAAGGGCGTATGCGGGTATTCTCTGTTTGTAGCTTTCCTGCTTATCGACTATGCAAGTAATTCCTTGTCATGTATATAAATTCATAGTGTTTCCCATCCTGTAGCTATCAAGCAGGATAGGGAGTGGACAAAAATGATATTCGGCAAAACCAATAACTATTTTTCACCTGACGTCATTGCGAAAGTACTGAATGAACCCTGCCTAACAGATCCAGTGGAGAAAGAACACTTCTTGCTGATGAGCCTGCTGTATGAGACCGGGGCGCATGCGGCAGAAATCTTGAATGCAAAAGCGCAAGATGTCCGCCTGACAGAGCATCCGTCCATACAACTATCGTCGTCATCAGGACTCACCCGGACTATTTCGCTGCCCGGGTTCCTGGCAGAGGCGGTCAGCCAGCATATTAGAGAAAAACAGCTGTCTCCGGCAGACTGCCTGTTTTTCCGCGAGCAGAAGATGTCCAGCCAGGAATTATGCCGTGTCTTGAGCGTGTATATACGGAAAGTCAAACGGCATTCCCCCGAGCTTGTCCCTGACTTCCAGTCCATCCACCACTTTCGGATCAGCCGGGCGAACCATCTGTATCAAGCCGGTATGGATATGGAGGACCTTCAGGATTTTCTTGGGCATCGCTCGATCCGTGAGACAGAGCGGTATATCGGCATCCTTTACCATTGAACGTGGTGAAAAGCTTTCTGAGCGGAAGGCTTTTCAATTTTTCTTTGTTCTTGCTCAGACTATCACTCCATCCATTCCATCATGAGCTCCCTTAATTTCAGCAAAATGCGCTCCCTTCTCTTCTTGACCCCTGCCACTGAAATCCCAATCCGCTTCGCGCATTCCGCGTAGCTGTACTCGTTGATAAACAGCCATACTAGCAGCTGTCTTTCGTGCATCTCCAGAAATTGAAGCACATTAGAAAATAGATAGTCACTTGCCTCTGCCCGGTAATCACCGTCTTCCGAAAGGTTATGGAGCACTTCATCTTTTGTCGGTCTTGATCGCTTCACCGCCCCTGTTTCCCTTTTTAACTCATCCAGCATGGCTCCCCGGATCGATCGGTACGCGAACGGTGTAAAGTTCCCTTTCTCTTCATCAAAACTTTGCCACGCCTGCCATAGCGCAACGCGTCCCGTCTGCCTGAAATGATCAAAGTCCCGGTAGATATGAAGCTTACGGATCATCGCCGAAATCATCGGCTCATACTGGTCTAGCAACTCTTCAAATTCCAATCGGTCGGCCTTTCCGATCGTGCACGATGCGACATATTCCTAGGTGGATTCATCATAGAACGCATCCAGAAGGGAAACCAATCGCGGCTTAGCCCATGTTCCTAGCGGGGTTTGACCAAGTTCACTGCCCGCTTTACCGCTCCTGCTGGCCGGCTTCTCCAAAGCTGAAGTATTTTGCTTGCCGATCAAACACAAAAAAAGCCTGCCCAAACGCGTGGCAGGCCGTTACTCCCAGTTATATCTTGTTCACTTTCATTCCGTTCTTTTTAGGGTCATCCCTATTAATCAAGATCGTATAATTCAGGTAGCTCTTTCGACCCGGCTCCTCAACCGGTTCCGCTTTACCGAAGACCTGCTCCTTCATGCGCCGCGTCCTTTTTTGGATTTCACTGCGAAGCCTGCAGACACGGTTGTATCTGAATTCGAAAACCTGCACGGACACTTCCGCTATGACATAACTGCCATCCGAAAGCCAAACCTTGGTGTTTTCACCGCTCGCTTCAAAATACGTAATATGATAAAAATCAAACCACATGCGTCTCTCATTTGTGGCGGAGGCTGTCTGGAAATAGTAGATATCCAGTTTCTCGCTAACAACGATCGGCGGCATTTCGACTTTTTTCCCAAGAATGGCGCGGGCCCCTTCCTTCGCCCCGCGCAAACTGGATCCGTAATGGCGAAGTGTGGCATCCAATACGTCTTCCGGTGTCCCCTCCAGCACGATTGTGCCATGGCGGTCGATCACTTTCGTAAAGGAATACCCTTGCCTGAACACAGAAGTTAGTACCATTGCGTTCCCGTCCAGAACGCTTCTTTTCCCCGAAATCATTATGCCCCGACCTCCGTTACCATTATCATTATTCTTCTTACTTTTTCGGAGTGAACAGAGTATACTAAAATTAGATTGGTTCACTCCAATCCATCTCCCTAGGTGAGCTGGCAGGTCCTCTACGACACTAGCTCGCCTGGGATGTAACGTATGTAGCTTTCTACCCCAATTCCCTCACCCCCTTCCCATTTGAAAAATGAAAGCGCTTTACAAGTAAAAGTTCTATAGGCACTTAGTTTCTCCTCTGCTCATTAAACCGAACTCATTAGAATTCACCTAAAAATAGTATATGACTACATTCCTAAGTCACTGCCGTCCATATCCATCCATACTGCTAGTTATCTACCATTGTAGCCATTATTTTTATATTTGTCTATGTAATTAGATATATTATATTATTTCACAATTTGTTCACAATTAAAGCGCGAAATTTATGACCCGAGTATCCGTTTCACCTCCCACTTTCTATATAGAGGGAAAGGGGGATTTTGGACATGACACACTACTTGGCGGAGCACGCCCGATTTGATTCAGTACGGGAAATGGACAACGCGGTGCATGAGCAGATTTCACTGCATCGGCAGGATTTGAATAAAACGGACTTGGCGGTGCTCGACATGATCCGCCGCTATTCCGTGAAATACTTGGCTGCTCATTTGAAACAAGAGACCATCGAGAAGGCGGTCGGGAAATCGAACGCGACCGTCCGCCGTGCCCTTCGCAAACTGGAGAAGCTCGGCATCATTGAAAAGGCAGCGACGATCCGTCCTGTGCTGAGCGGATCTGGCGCCAACATCTATATCATTTTGCCTGCTGATGACCAGGGGGAAATGACCACCCGGGGACCCCAGGAAAAGCCGCATGGCGACGGGGCTGGCGAGGTTTATTCCAAGACGGAACCTTTCTCTTTTCAATCTAAAACCCATAAGGTCTTAACAGATACGTCTCCTGTGGACGAGTCCAGGTTATCCACAAGTCTGTTCACGAAGATGAAGAGCTTGCTGAGCGGCATGCTCGGATGCGACAAGCTGGCAAGGGAATTTTACGGCGCCTATCTGTCCGTTTCAAAGACATTCATGTTCGCCCATGTGTACGAAGGGGATGCGGACTTCTTCGAGGAACCGGCATACCGTGCGCTTGTGATCACCCTGCTTGCATCAAAAAAGAAGCCGATCCAGCGGTTGCAAGGCTATTATTCGGGAGTTCTGCGGAAGCTGTTATTTGCGCGGCATGGTGAGGTGATGTTCGGGATTGTGGATTAATGGAAGGGGGACTCCCAAGATGGTTATGAGTTGACTTGGCTAAATGAGAATGATATTCTTTATCAAAGAGAAAAGGAGCAACCGGGCTAGGGCTGCTCCTTCGCATACTTTCGCATTATTGGGTGATGCGCTCGAATGTCTGGCAATCAGTTTCTTCGTTTGAAGAAGCTGTTTTGCCGGCTTCGCTCATGATCTGAATTTTCTCCGCGCCGCAATGCTTGCCTGCCACGTTATACACGCAGTTTTCGACTTCACACTCTACGATCACTTCGCTCATGTTGGTCACCTCCACTATTTTACAAGAGTATATACTTTCATACCCAACTGTCGGCAGAGGCTAAACAGTTTTTTTGCGTTGGCCGGAGTTCGCCGGCAGCCTGATTGCTTACTTTGAGCATGTGATTGCTTACTTCAGGCGGCGCATTGCTTACTTTACTGGCCTAGTTGCTTATATTCCGGCTGCGTTGCTTCTTTTTACGGCTTGATTGCTTACTTAACGATGGTTATTGCTTACTTTTGACCGCTGTTTCATAAGAAATCAAAAATATTTTCGCTCCCTGTATCCTTTTGCCTCGCAACTCTCTATATAAAGGGTAAAGGGGGCTATCAAAATGAAACAGACACTTCAAAGCTACTCAAACTTTACATCACCGGCAGAACTCGAGGCAGCCGTGCGCAGCCATCTCACCCGGCACAGGCGCCGCCTCACTCTCTCGGACATCGCCGTGCTAGAACTAATCAAAGACGACTCGCTGCAAAACGGCGCCGCCCACCTGGCGCATACCGCCATGGCTGAAGCGACCGGAAAATCACTTTCCACCGTCCGCCGCGCCATCCGGAAGCTGGAGAAGCTAGAGATGATCGAGCGGGTGCACTACATCCAGCCGGTGCTCGGCGGGCTGGGGGCTAATATTTATGTGGTGTTGGGGTTGCAGCTTGGGAAGACGGACAACTGATGTCGACCTTTTAAATTTTGTGGCGGTATCTGTGCAAGGCGTCTTTATGACAATTCAGCTCTATGGGTAACGACACAGCGAAAAACCGTTCATCCCAGAAGATGATCGGTTTTCCGGCTGCCAGTATGCAATTATGTCGTTTTGTCTGAATTCAGCCTGGCACAGGCTTCCTAATACACCAGCACCCCGTCCCCGAGGACAGATTGATTCTGCACAGGATTCCCTAGAATATACAGCTTCTTCAGGTTTGGCAGGGCGGTCAGCGGTCCGATGTCGGTGATTGCACTGTTTTCGACATGCAACACTTCGAGCTGCTTCCAATTTTTCATGAAATCAAGGGATTGCAGTGCATTATCCTGCAACGTAAACTCCCTCAGTGCAGTCTGTCCGGCCAAGTAGGGCATCATTGCCTGCATGTTCCCCGAAGAGTCATCCCCCCTTAGGCGAAATTGGGAAGTTTCCAAGACCAGGTGCTGGAGGGCCTGATTTTCCGCCACCTTTTCGCCTGGATCTGAAATGAATTGACAGTCCGCACAACGGAGCGTCTTGACATGCTTCAACGCAAACAAGTTCGCTGCTTCGTCATAAAAATAGGAGCCTTCGATGTCGAGGTCTTCCAGAAGCGGCAGTTCGTTCACAGAAAGAACATTCACCATGTTGCCGGAACCCGCCACTGTCAGCTTTTCGAGGTTTTTATAGCGGGTCAGCTTGGAAACATCCAGCTCATCCGAAAACTGTTCAACCGTGAGCACTTGCAAGGAAGGAGCCTCGAGATGATCCAACATGCCGGCAGAGATTTCCGCTTTCTTGACAGCCGGCGCTGTAATCGTGGTACTGCCGCTGGTGTTGTTGCGGGTTCCTTTCATCGTGAGCTCGGACAGCGACGGCAAGGAATTAACCACCTCAAATGATTTGAGTTGTGGATTGTCGACCAGAGACAGCCGGGTCAGCGACTTCTTATCGCGCAGGCTTTCCAGTCCCGTGACCTCTGTCCGCTCTAGCGTAAAGGCCTGCAAGTTCGGCATGTTCTGTACAAAGTCGATCGTTTTTAAATTCTCCATCCACAAAAGGCGCAAGTCCTGCAATTTGCTCATCGCGAAGAGTGCCGACACATCCGTCGCCTTGCTTCTTTCTATAGTGAGCGACGTGAGATTCGTCATGGATGAAAGCCACCCGATCTCATTCATATTATGAAGGGTTAGCGACTGCAGCGGCAATTCTTGCAGCACACGGATATTCGTCACGTCATCCGCTACATAGGTCAGATCCAGGGACTGCAGATTCGGAAACCCTTTCAGCATCTCCATTTCGGCATCACTGCGGATCTGCACAGCCAGCTCTGTAACGTCGGCTTTGTCCTGAAAATACGTGGAGAGGCTGCTGAACGATTCATTGAAGGACCCTCTATAGCTCTTCAGCCCCTTTGCATAGCGCAGCCGGCCCCAGTCACTTCGGTCAATCTCATACTCATTCATCAAATGAAGCGCCGTCAGCCCGCTGAATGCCTCGAAGTCCTTTTGCGGGATGCGCTCTGTATTAAGCAGCTTATCCTGCACGGTATATGCGATGAGCTCGGCCTCTCGATTTGTAAAAGGATCATCAAAACTATACGTCAGATGCCACTGATCCTCCTCGTGATGAACAGCCAGGTAACGGATGGAAGCTATCTCCTCCTCGGTCGGCAAGGCCGCCCCCTTATCAAAAATATCCCGCAGGAAAAACAGCAGCACGCCGCTTTCCGGCATCGCGCGGACCGTCGATTCCTGCTGAGGAAGCGGATCGGTCGGGTACAACACGTTGGCAAACACGTACAGGAACAGGACGATCAGCGCGACTGGCAGCAGCCATAAAACTTTAAAAGTTACGGGGCGCTGCGCGGGCCTCACTGGCGCAGGCACTCCATAATAATTGTGAACCGACTGGTCGACATAGTGGATCGTATTCTCTTTGATGATCAGTTCCGTCCCGCAATACGGACACGTCAGCGCCTGCCCCTCCGTAAACTTGAGCTTGCCGCTGCAATTCGGACACTGCAATTTGACAACAGCCATAGGCCACCTCTGTTCTTTAATGATCTGGATTTCGTGATTCCAGTCTCTGATCATATGATATGTTCATTGTATCATTTTTCAGACGAATAGAAGAGGACTGTATCTTGCTATTTTAGGCTTCGTCTGTAGTGTGCCTGTGTTGTATCCGAATTCAGCTCTGCGCAGGCATCTTTACCATGCGTTGAGCGGAGTTCGCTTGCCGCACGATTGCTTACTTTGGGCACGTGATTGCTTACTTCTGCCGGCACATTGCTTACTTTCTTGGTCCGGTTGCTTATATTGCGGGGTCATTGCTTCTTAGCAAGGCTTCCTTGCTTCTTAATGAGCTTTATTGCTTACTATTGATCACACTCGACTATTTGAAGACGTCTATTTGCATGCAGAAACCGCTCAATACGGTAGAGGAGCGGTTTCTGCATGCGGAATCCAACCTAGTGTATTTATCTGATTTCCTTAATGAACAGAAATAGAGGACTACGAGATTGCGTTGCCTGATAATTGGATGCTGTGACATGGTGTAGCATTAAGTGAAAACGGAAGCCATTCTTATATGAGCGGCTTCCCAATGTATTCGTATGAACCATGCGTTATCCGAGATCTATCCCCTCTTCCTCCGTTCAAACACAATTTCATATTTCAAGACCCTTCCATTGATCAACCGTTCATAACGCCTCACATCGACCAGCTTCTTTGAATAGCAGACCCAGACCCGCTCGACATCAAATGGCAGGTTAGCTAACTTCGCTATTGATTTGTTGCGCAGACTACTGTCAATTTCAAACGCCATCACGAGTTTTCCGTTTTTGTGACGCCAGACGACATCAATCCTTCCAGGCGGTTCCTTCACAGGGTATTCCTTTTCGGCAACCAGGCCAAAACTTGCTCCCAGCTCAAACAGGTCACGCTGCAGCGCATCGTGGAAGGCTCTCCGCGTTCGATGATAGAACCGATTGCGCTTCACGAGGTGATGAATCGCAAGCTCCACCTCAAATAAATCTACAGTCATGGCTTCCTCCTTTATTGATCAATCTCTTACGTTTTGCTGATCATATCAGAAGTAAGTCTATCTTCAAAGTGAATCTCCATGCACTCGCTTATCTCAAAATGATAGTTTGACGCCTTTTCTCCATATTTATCTTCATTTTGCCTCTTAATGCTCATTTTCTCGAATTTTTAGTTTGCTCTCTTTTAGCCCTGTTGTCCCTCTTCTCTACGTGGCTAGAGTAGTAAGTCCGGACGGCTGTAATGTGCCAAGGCCCAAGCCAGATTGATCGCTATCCATACTCTTGATCTCTATATATTGCGCCCTCCTAGTGCTTCACTTCAAGCCGGTTAAAGATCGAATCGACCGCGCTCTTCAGTTTCTGCTCTGCTTCTAATTCCGTTTTGCCCTTCACCTGGAAGTAGAACTTACATTTTGGCTCCGTTCCAGATGGCCGTATGCAGATCGATGAGCCGTCTTCTAGCCAATATTTCACTGCGTCCGTAAGCGGCAGTCCTATTGAGTATCGCTCGCCCGTCATCTGGTTGATGCGAGCGCCAATCGAATAATCATCTAGCGCTACGATTACCACACCATTGACAGAGGTAAGGGGTTCATGCCTGAAATCGTCCATGATCCTCGCGATCTGTTCCGCCCCGTCTTTCCCTTCCATCGTGATGAACTTGGTCGCTTCTTGATAATAGCCAAATTCCTCATACAGCCCTTCCAGCACATCCAGCAGCGTCTTCCCTTGCTTCTTGTAGGTCGAAGCTGCTTCCGAGACGAGCAGTGCCGCCTGGATGGCGTCTTTGTCCCGGACGAGGTCGCTGATAAGGTAGCCGTAGCTCTCTTCGAACCCAAAGAGGAAAGTGTGTTCACCCGTCTTGCTGAACTCTTCGATCCGTTCAGCAATATATTTGAATCCGGTTAACGTATCAATTGTCTTAACGCTGTATTTATCCGCAATCGCCCGGGCAAGTTCCGTCGTGACGATCGTTTTCAGCATGACGCCGTTAGCCGGAAGTTCTCCTTTGCTTGCCTTCTGCTCCAGCAAGTAATGAAGCATAAGAGCCCCTGCCTGGTTGCCTGTGAGCAGCGCATAGCCGCCCTTGCCGTCATTCACCGCGACGCCGAGCCGGTCCGCGTCCGGGTCTGTCGCAAGGAGGATGTCCGTATTACGCTGTGCTCCATGCTGGATAGCAAGCCGGAATGCATCCGCCTCTTCCGGGTTCGGCGATTTGACCGTCGAGAAGTCCGGATCCGGGAAACATTGTTCGATGACGTACTGCACATCCGTGTAGCCGTATGTATCGAACGCCGCTTGCATGAGCTTCGTGCCCGTCCCGTGCAGCGCCGTGTAGACGATGGACAGGTCATCATGCGTCATGCCTTCCTGCTGCTGCACGGACTGTAGCGCCTGGATATACGCCGTATCGACATTTGTCCGGATATACGTGAGCAGCTCGTCTTTCTCCAGCTCGTCAAGCGTCGCCGTTTTGATATTCCATGGCTCCCCTGCTTCCTCGATATGCCCGATCACTTCATCCGCGGCAACCGGCGTGAGCTGTGCACCGTCTTCCCCATATACTTTCAGCCCGTTATATTCAGGGGGGTTATGGCTCGCCGTGATCATGACACCCGCGAACGCATTCAGGTAACGCACGGCGAATGAAAGGACAGGCGTCGGCCGGATCCCTTCGAACAGGTAGATCTGGATCCCTTGGGCCCCTGCCGTCTTCGCAATCTCGCGTGCAAATTCGAACGACATATGGCGTGAGTCGCAAGCGATGACGAGTCCGCGGACTTTCGCTTCCTCCCCGTATTCTGCGATATAGCGAGCAATGCCGTAAGCCGCTTTCCGTACAGTGTAGACGTTCAGCCGGTTTGTGCCTGGGCCGATGATGCCTCGCATGCCGCCTGTGCCGAATTCAAGGTCCTTATAGAAACTATCTTCCATCCGTTTCTCATTCGCTTGGTACTGAAGCAATTCGATATATAGGGGATCAGTTTTTGGTACATTCACCAGCCATCTGTTCATTCTGTCTTTCCAAGTCATGGGCGATGTTCCTTTCTGGCGAGACTGCCCGCCGGGTGTTCGTTGCCGGGTACAGCAATAATGATCTGTACGTCTTTCAGGAGTTTCATATCTCCCAATTTCGTCTTCACTTCCACTGATTCACTATAAAAATAGAGTACACTTTCAAATCATAGAACTGATCATATTTTCGAGGGGAACGAACGAATCGGCAAATCCATCCATCGAGGGCCGATGCAGGAATTCTCTACGTTCAACTGCACCCTGAATACGAGGGTCAGTGTGTACGGTTCATGCTGCTTAGCGGTGTCGAGCTCAATCAACGCTATATCAAGCGCTGTTGAAAATCGCCCACCGCTATACAAAGATGACTGTAATTGCTATACGCGTTGCTGACGATATTGAATTGGACAAGTTCCTGCTCGAGGAACAGATCCATCGTATTGAACGCCTCCATGTGTCAACAAGGCAAATGCAGGACGCTGTAATATTGATATATGCCCTCAAGATCGACTTATGATCATCTGCCAGAAATCCTTCATCCAACAAAACTTCCCCTGTCTGATCGTTTCTTTGTATTTATCTTCCGCTCACAATCAAGTCACATTCTGCTGTAAAGCAATCAATTCAACTTTATTCATGAAGATGCACCTCAATACTTTAATGAATTTTTAAAATTACAGTAACACAATTGCATAGATTTCTGGATGATTCCCCACGGAAAATTCATGCACAGTACTTAATACTTTTATGAGATAGTTCAAACTTGCTAAGTACAGTCCTGAACCTGCATATTCTACTCTTGCTATTACTAAGATGGTATAGCGCTGGCAAGCTGAATCAAATTACACTCTAATCCCCACAATACACGCTCACACTCCCCTTCATATCTAAGCATATCTATGCATAACAATTGTTTTATACAAGAAGAATCATCCTCAATACTTATAGATATATTGAATCAAAACCACCTTGACAAATAATCTAATATACTCACTCTATTATTCCTATCCCATATCTTGTATACTGGAATTTAACAATTTAGAAAGGAGTATACATCATGCTGTTTTGCAAAAATTGTGGTCAGCAAAACAAGAAGGATACCGGCTTCTGCACAAACTGCGGGCAGGCTCTTCAGGATGAAAGCGTTCCCATTTCTCATTCAGCGCCGCCACCTGCAGCACAGCCAGCACCTGCACCAACACCTAAGAAACCCCGCAAACCGATGGGGCTCTTGCAGAAGATCCTTTTATCGGCAGCAGGCCTTGTTGCCATCGCAGCTATCATCACCCACCTGTTCTTGAGCAATCATTACGATCCAGCTAACAAAATCGAAGCGATGAACGAGGCGTACAACAACCAGGACAAAGAGGCCTTCTTCCGTGCTTTCCATTTCAAGAAAGGGACCGTGGCGGATGCCCCCAACTTCTATGCGGCCATCAACGAGCATGGCTGGACGAATCTCCGAAGGGAGCTGACCGAGGAAGTCGAGAAGATCAAGAGGAAAGAGCATACCGATATTATTTATAACGAAGGGGAATTCATCTCCCTGCATAAAAATCCTATTCTTTTCGGCTTATACCATGACGTCACGTTCACGGTCATCCCTACTGAAGTATGGATCCAGGCCCCTTATGCCGGCATGGCATTCACCTTTGACGGAAATGAAGTAGTCAGCGGGCAGGAAGATGAAGAGATGTATATCGGCGATTACATCCCTGGTACATACGAATGGTCCTACTTGTATAAAGATGGGGTGATGCCGGTTGCCGGAAAGGGTTCTACTGTCATCCGCAACAATTATGACAACTCGGTTCTGGTAGATGTCGATTGGAATTTCACCAGCATTGCAGTCGCCTCTGACGTGGAAGATGCCATTGTGTACGTCGGCGGCAAATCGACCGGAAAGACAGTCAGCGAGCTGGACGTTCTCTTCCCTGCGCAGATCAATCCTGACCTAGAGATCTTTGCGGTATCCAAGGACAAAGATGGAAACGAAGTGAAGTCGGATATCCTCCAGTTATCCAGCGATTCCATCTACCTCCCTTTCGAGCATTTCCGGCAGGAGCAGAGATTGACGGAGCGGAAAGAACAGGTCCAGGATGTTTACAGACAATTCCGTTCTGACTTTTCAACAGCGATCTACTATGCGGACTTCCGCTATATCGACGATTACTTTGAAGACGGGAGCAAGATTAAAAAAGATTATGCGAAGTTCGTCGTCGATCATAACGAGATACCCGGCTATTCCTATGACTTCTTGCTCAATGATATTACCTCGGTCGAGGCGGTTTCCGCCGATGAATATGTGCTGAGATCACTCGAGACGTTCAATTTCTCGTCCAACACGGATGGGGCCCTTCATTATGAGCGGACGAAAGAGTATGTATTCACTTATAGAGGCGATGAAATCTTTATCGAAAAGATCACCGACTTGGATACAAAGAAAACAAAATACTGATTCAAAGGAGAATGTCTACTATGAAATCTTGTGAAACATGCGGCCACACGCAGAACGACGGGAATTTTTGTGGGAAATGCGGAGGAAGGATGGCAGGCCAGCCGCATGCAGCGACTCCGCCAGATCTTGAATCGGCAGCTTCAGTCCAGCAAGCGCAGCCAGTACAGCCAGCGCCTCCTGTGCAAAACAGTGAACAGATCGACAAGCTCAAACGTGAGTCACGGGCGTATTTCTCATATTTCATGCAGCAGCTGAAGACACCTTCTGTTCCGTCAGATCAAAAGAATAGCTTCATCAGCATTGCTCTGTATGTAATATTGACCGCAATCGCCCTCTATACACTAATCAAGAGTATCATAGGGAACTCCATCCTCGGATATATGGATATGGGACCATCTTTCTTCCAAGTATTCTTCTACGGAGCACTCGTCTTCCTGATCATGATCGGAATCAGTGCTGTCGCTGTGTTCCTGACATCGAAGTTATTCTCGGAAAATTTGAAGTTCACCGATGTGATCACAAAGTTTGGCGGGTACTACGGGTTGCCGATCGTCCTATCACTTGCAGGCGTTCTGCTCGGACTCTTAAAATCATACACGGTTGCCTCCCTTCTCATTTACCTTGGGGTAGCCATTGCGTTCGGTGTCATTCCGATTTTCGTGATGATCCGGCAGCTGAGCTTGAAATCCAAAGGGCTTGACAGCTTTTATGCCTACTTGTTCTATATGGTCGTCACAGTTGTCCTCGGGGCAATCGTCGGGCTGTTCATGATGGACTCGTTCCTTGGGGAATTAATGAGTTACCTATAATACTAGAGAAACCGCCTGGCACCCTAGGCGGTTTTGAAATTATTTCACCAGTTCACCTGTATTTTACGGACTAACTGGAAGGGATAATTGATTAACGGATGGGAGACAGATGATAAATGAAACGATTTTGTACAGAATGCGGGAAACCGGCAGATGCGCAAGATATCATCTGCACAGAATGCGGCGTGCGGCTCCCCGTGGCGGCTCCTGGGTCAGAACCCCAATCAGCGCCTAGACAGCCGTTATCCACGAAGAAAAAAGTATTGTACGGACTTATCGGCTTTGTCGCTATACTTGTGATCGGCTTCAGCATATGGGCCAATCAATACTACTCCGAAGAGGCAGTCCAAAAACGTTTTGATGACGCCTTAGTGGAAAAAGACCCTTTGAAACTAAGTAAAGTGACCGTGCGGGAAGATGCACAGCCGCTTAGCAACAAAGAAGCAGAATCTTTCCTGCGGCTGGCCAAGCAGGAGAAAAAGACAGCTCTTCGTACGCTTTTCGAAGTCGTTCCAAACGGTAAGGCATTCGGAATCTATCCAAAGCACGCCGTCAAGGTGATTGACCAGTATGCGGAAATCGCAGGAGAAACGGATGGTATCAGCTTTCACATTGATGGAAGTGAAATGCCGGCATGGAGGGATCGTCATGGCGCTTCCATGCTAGGTCCCTTCTCCCCGGGTATTTACCAGGTGACCGCAGAATTCGCAAGTGAATATGGAAGCGCCTCCTCCACTCAGGAGCTGATACTGGCTGACCCGGACAGTGATGCGGTTTGGCTGCAGACGGAGCTGGACATTGGCAATGCCTCTTTTGAAATGCAGGACTGGAACCAATACGCAGCCTTCAACCCGTGGATACAAATCGGAGACTCGCGGATCGCCTTCCAGGATGAAGGAACAACCGAAGAAATTGGCCCCCTTGTATTGAACGGATCACAGACTGTAAAAGTCGGCATCCAATTGCCTTGGGGAGAAATGTTTTCCGATCCCTATCCAGTCGAAGGCTATTGGAATGAGGTACAGCCAGCAATCCTGGACGAGAAGCAGATTGATGATGTCCTCTCTGTCCTGGCTTTGTACGGGGATGAATATGCAAAAATGCTGGCGGAACACTCCGCAGACAAACTGACGACCGTATCCAAAGACTATCGATCGTCGCTTGCGAGCATGATTGATGACTATCAACAAGAAGGATATTACTTCACCGGCAGTTTCAACTCGGCCGCCATTGACAGGAAGACGATCTTCCCGACGCCAGAAGGAATCCGAGTGCTCACAGAACTCCATTACAAGTCGGATTTCCATGATCTCGGGGAAGCACCAGAGCTAGAGGAAGGATTCAATACATGCCTAGCGGATCTTCAGTATTCTGAAGGCGACTCGAACTGGGCGATAACCAATTGTGAATCGGTGAATCACTTCTACTATGATATTACAGATGAGAAGAATGGAGCTGGCGTCGTCTACGCACCTTCCGGAAAACGTGTGGCAGCTGCTCAAAGCAAGAAGCTGGAAGAAGAATTAGAGGAGTTCATGTATCATTTCACGGAAAAAAGTGTCGCGGCCATCAATGCGCGCGACTTCTCTATCGTAGAATCTTATATTACGGAAGAGGGACCACGCAGGAAAGAGGCAAAAGACTATATTGATTATCTTGAATCTAAGGGAATCACGGAACGGTTGCTTTCCTTGGAACTGGAGAAGGTAGAGGATTTACAGAATGGCACCTATCGGGTAACCACACTTGATGAATTCGATATTCACCGTACAGACGGCACAGTTACAAAAAAGTTCCGGACGGTCACTTTAGTCAAACAAGTGGATGGCCAATTCTTGGTCAATGAGCTAGTTTCCACGAAGGAAATCTGATGGCACTAGCTTATCCCCCAACAAACCCAAACAGCCTGCTGATCCACAGCAGGCTGCTTTTTCTATCAATACTTCGTCACAAACACATCACTATCAAACTTCGCCTGAATCCCCTGCAAATTTGTCACAGGAGAAAACCTGTCATACACTAGCCGCACGCGGACATCCAAGTGGTTTGCCAGCAGATTGACCGGCGCAGTTGTCGCTCCTAATCTTTCGACACGTAGGTTGCAGAGACATCCTTGGCTTGCTCGGTTCATACACCTGCTAAAATCGACATCTCGCCCAGCGCCTTGCTGAACGCCTTTTCGAGCGTCTCGATAAACACTATCCACTTCTTCGGGCTGTTGTTTCTGACATTATAGACCGCATGCTGTACATCCTTTCTAGCTGATGCCCGGGCAGCCACTCGATTCCATCGACAATGTCATTATCGAGGACCTTGATCCCTTCGTTTGCAAGGTACTTGTCCGTAAAGCCGAAATACTCTGGTTAAACTGCCCGTCGGTGTACTGGTTCATGACGGGTACGGCCATAATGATGCTGCGTTGCGCACTATGTCTGTACCTGGCACCACAAGGCGTTCCCCTAGTCCTCCTTGACACTGTTGCAGGTTGCTTTTTTCATAGCCCGGTTTCTCAATCCATGTGAACACATTCGCCTCATCCTGCTCGATGCCGAATGGTCTGACGGGGTGACAACAAACAGAAAAGCGCTCATCGCTCCTGCTTGCTGGAGATAGTAGACGAGACAGTCGAATTAATATCAAAAAGGCCTGACTCTAAGTTATCGGCCAACTCAATCCGGTTCTTCCCCGCCTGCTTGGCTTGATACAGCGCCATGTCCGCTTCATGGAAGAGCTCCTCGAACGTTGCAATCTCTCCATGCCGGTTGTCCGCGATGCCAATGCTGCAAGTGATCGGCAGGTGCCTGCCGTCCGCCTCGATGCATAGTTCCCGGATAGCTCCATTTAGCTGCTGTGCTTTTTTGCGACCATCTTCAAGTGTCATGCGACGAAGGAAGATGACGAATTCATCGCCTCCGAACCGTCCCATCAAATCTGTGCTGCGAAGCCGGCTTTTGCACGCGTCCGCCATTTTCCTAATCACATCGTCCCCGATAAGATGGCCATAGGTGTCGTTGATCAGCTTCAGATTATCGAGATCCAGCGCAATGCAGATGATGTTTTCCCGGGATTCCTTGGCTTTATCCATCCATTCGTCCGCAACTGTCTCCATGTACCTGCGATTGTAGAGGCCCGTCAAGTAATCGAGGTGGACTTTCCGTTCCATTTCAGCGAGACTATGCTTCACTTCCATTCTCGCGACGGTCATCGCTATCTCATGTTCCCGAATATCCTGAAGCAATTTAATGTACTCTGTCTGTACTTTATAGCCTAGTTCAACGTCTCCGGTCAATTGGCAAAGTTCCATCCGCTTCTCCTGCACGTCTTTCAGGAGTTTCGTATCCCCCAGTTCCTTCGCTGCTTCCACCGATTCACTATACGCATGGAGTGCATCTTCATGTCTGCCGATAGCTGTCAGAAAGCGCCCTTTCAAATCTAAGAACTGGGCTTGTTCTCGAGGGAACGAGTGAAGCGGCAATCTGTTCATCTCTTCAATCACCTGTTCCGCCTTCTCGAACTGCCGGAGGCCAATGTAGGAACTCGCGACATTCAATTGCACCCTGAATAAGAGGATAGGTGTGTATGGCTCATGCTGTTTAGCGGTGTCGAGCCCTTTCAACGCTTTATCAAGTGCTGTTTGAAAATCGCCAACTGTTATACAAAGATGACTGTAATTGCTATACGCGTTGCTGACGATATTGAAATGGCCAAGTTCCTGACCAAGAGAAATCGTCTTCCGTAGCGTCTCTTTCGCCTTTTCATAATCCTTGTTATGCTCATACAGCAGGAACATAACATTAAACCCATTCAGTTGGTCTGCGTCATCGCCATGCTCCGTCACCTGCTCGAGGAACAGATCCATCGTATTGAACGCCTCTGATATATCACCAAGGCAGTAGTAGGACACTGTAATATTGATATATGCCGTCAGTATCGACCTATGATCATCTGCCAGAAATCCTTCATCCAACAAAAGCTGCCCCTGTTCGATCGTTTCTCTATATTTCCCTTCCGCCCGCAATAAAGTCACATTCTGCTGTAAAGCAATCAATTCATCCTTGTTCATGAAGATGCACCTCTATAGCTTTAATTAGTTCTTTTTTCATACTATATAAAAGTTTGTTAAAACTATAGTAACACAATTCCCTAGGTTTTGGAATGATTACCCATGGAAAATCCACTGGCTCTTTTACACATTAGTCCACTGAAGTCGTGACTGCCTATTCTCATCGGAGGGGGTCACAGTTTGCGGAAAACATCGCAGGTTGTGGTTATTCAATTAGCAAGGGGACAAGCTCACCCCTTTTTCTTACGGCCATCACGACGGATCAGAATAGTATGGTCCATGCGCTCTTTTAGTTGAGTGGTTCTATTTCGTTCGCATGGCCGGCGCACTTGTTCCAGCATCCACCGCGTCCGGTGCTGAACTTCACAGCGTAGCGTGCAGGCACGAGTAGACCACATCTTGAATGAAGATAGAGGAATGTCCGCGGTGACATAGCTTCCGTCCAAGAGCCAAACCTTTGTACTTTTCCCGCAGGCTTCAAACTCCGAGATATGATACAGGTCGAACCACAAGCATTTCTCACTCGCGGCAGCAGCTGTCGAGAACATATAAATATCCAGCTTTTCATTGACCACAATTGGCGGCAACTCGATATTTTCCCCAAGGATGTCACATGAACCTTTCTTGGCGCTGTGCAGACTAGAATCGTAGCGGCACACCGTAGCATCCAAAATCTCTTCCGGCCAGCCTTCCAAAACGACTGTGCTGTGTCTGCCAATTACTATCGTATATATATACCCCTCCCTGAACATGGTAGAAAGCACCATATCATTCCTATCGAGTATATTTCGATTGTGCAACCTCATCCTGTTCCCATCCCCCGTCATCTTTTTCTATCTTACGTTTTCGTAGTGAACAGAGTATACTATCCCTATGAATTGGTTCACTCCAATCTGTCTCCTCAGGTGATGCTATGATGGATAAGAAGAGTCTTCGCAAACAAAGGAAAGGGGCCGTTCCATTTATTGGAGCGACCCCTTTATCTTTTCTTATCACAAATTCTGCAGGCAGATGCGCACTCCTTTTACCAGATCTTCCAAAGACCAGCTCGGCAGGCGCTTATTAATCAAGGCCAATTCGTGGGAAGCCGGGATGTGGATAAATCCTGCTCTGTACGGCCTTCCCTCTTTTTGCGCTTTGTTCAAGGCGGCGTACATGATATTGTTGCACAGATAAGTTCCTGCGGTGTTTGAGATCTCTGCCGGCAGTCCCTCTTCCTGCAGCCGGTCGACCATCTTTCTGACCGGAAGCGTCGTCAGAATGCCATCCGGACCGTCCGGATCAATCGGTTCATCCAGCGGTGTATATCCGTTGTTATCCGGTTCTCCGTCTTTTACATTGATGGCAATCCGCTCCGGTGTAATCTTGAACCGGCCTGCGGCGAGCCCCAGCATGATGACCGCGTCCGGTTTTGTCCGATCGATAGCGGCTAATACTGCCGCTTCTGACTGGTTAAAATCCACCGGCAAGATCTCAGTCATGATCTCCAGCCCCGGGACCCCTTCCTTCGCAATGGCTTTGACGACCTCCTCCGTCGGATTGATCGGGTTATCCAGGAACGGGACAAAGCCTGTCAATAAAACTTTCATCTGTTCATTCCCCCTTGTCCAATTGAATCGATCAGCTGCATCGGCCGTTCGCGGCAAGTTCCTGCCTGCCGCTTGCCCGACTGTGCCACTTGTTCAATGATGGCTGCATTAAATACTTTCTGCGCGTTGACACAGGAATCGAGGACATCGTCGTAAACGATTTCATCGGCGGCTTCTGTGATGATATCTGCAGCAATCCAGTCTGGGTATCTCCCTATACTGAAATAGGAATCCGGACCTGTGTGGATCTCTTCATAATAAAAATTCAGATGCCCCGCTTCTTCTAGCAGGAATATATCCGGCAGCCAGTCATTTCCATACTTTTTGAAACGCTCCCGCCAGTATTTATTCAATTCAGCGACAGGCGTCTTCCCGATTTCGTCACTGACCACCTCTGTGATCGCTTTGAAATTCAGGGTCTGGACCGGGTAGCTTGCCGACTGCGGCACCCGGCCGATTCCGTACATTTTGGCGCTTGGCAAGAAGTAGGACACCGGGAACCGGGGTGGGCTGTTATAGCCCGCAAACGGTTGCACCCATTCATGGGAAGGGATGCCGTGGTCATCGACAATCACATCAGGCGCCCACTTGCGCAGCAGTTCAGGCATAACATTTCCTTCGCCGAACACTGAATCCTGGAAGCGCACGTAGGAGAATTCGAGACCTACCGCATTGAACCGTGCAGCATGATGCTTCCACTCCGGATGTTCCGCCATCAACCGTTTCAATAACTGGTAGCCGTCCACATTGGCAAGCGGGATGACGACAATATTGACAGCCTTCAACTGCTCCGCTGTAAAACTCTCCATCAGTTCCACGACAGCGAACGTGCTCGATACTTCATTCGAATGATGGCCGGCTTCCAGTATGACCGTCGGCTTTTGCAGCGTCATTTTGAGGCTGGATTCAAACTCTTCGTCAGTCGGCAGATAGCATTCTACGACAGGAATCTGAATCCCGCGGAACGACTCGGCAGGGACAACCGCCTTGAACGGGCACTTTTTGAGGAATGCTTCCACTCTGGGGTGGACATGCGCTGAATGCACCTTGTAATCCCGGACCGGAATCGTCATTCTTATGCCGTCCCTCACTGCATGTACGCTTTGCAGTCCCAATACCGGATCGAAGAGGATCCGGTCTGTACGCACAGTGGGAATCGATTTGTTCTCAAACCGATAGACTTTCACAACAGCCCTAGGTTCGTCTTCCTCGGTCAAATGCATGAACGGCAGGACTCCGCCAGGCGCGTAGAACGGCTTGCCTTCCGCCTCCTCGCCCCACTTGGCAAAGTAGTCGAGCGTATTAAAGTACAGATCTTCGTGCAAGGCCTCTAGTGATGACACCCGTTCTTCGTCAAGGCCCAGCTTTCTCTCGCTTTCTTTCATCCACACATCGATTTCGATACGGTCGAAGAATGGGATCGTATGACCCTGACCGGGTTCGTACTCTTGGACTTCGCGTTTTACAGCAGGGAGCACCTCTTGCAGATAGAAGGAATAAAAGGATGCCCTAGAACTGTCAAAAAGTTCCGTGGTCCGCCCGCCGTCCGTCAGCAAAAGTTCGACTGCCACTGTCGAAGGATAAGCATAGTTCTCGCCATCCACGTAATCGATCCGTTTGACCGGCACATCCAGCCTCCCGATTTCCAGCCGCATTCCGTCCTTCTCTCCGTACACGATGTACGTCGCCTCCTGATCCGTTGTGCAATCAAAAACGACGCGATTCCGGTCCATATGCCATTCCCGCTCGATCAGCAGATCGACAGGATATATTTCCTGGATCCAGCGAATTGGAAGCTCCAGTCCGTTTGGCAAATCGTCTTCCCTGACGGAGATCAGTACCTTCTCAAACGGCTCGGCCTGAAATTTAGGAATCAGTTCCTCTTCCAGCCAATGAAATGCCGTCTTAAATGCCGAGCGGACCGTGATGGAACGAAGTCCATAATCTGATGCCCACTGCTTTTTCAGCGATTCCCGTGCAGCCAGGTCTTTCGAGATATAAATGGAGGCTTCTTCGATACGTCCTTTGTATCGCTCGAGGACTTCTTCGATCTGTTCCTGCTCACTGCGTCCTTCCCACTCAAATTCCAACATGACGTCATCCTGAAATTCCTGGCGCTTCAATTCTTCTGTCCATAAGCCGAAGCTGCCGCCTTCGCTCCAGTGCCTGGCGCGGCTGACTGCCCGGATCAAGCCGGGGATCTCCTCCCGCTTGCCGCATAGAACGAGCCTGTTGTCAGCTGCCAGCTGCAGTTCGGCGTCTTGGTCCGTCTCCTCGATCGCCAGGCTCACTTTGGCAGACCTGCGATCACGCCACGGCAGGACGAACTGCGTCGACAGCAAGGAAGCGCGGGCAATCAGCTCACAAAGAGCCATGCCTGTCTTCATGGACAGACCTTTATCCGCATGAACGCCGAGACTGAGTTCCAGGTACGGCGATGCCTCGAAGCTGCGGCCGAATCCCGCGAATGTCCAAACATCCCCCAGGCACTTCACTTCAGGAATCAGCGCATCCGGCCTCGAGACAGCCCCTTTTTCTGCCAGCTCAGACAGCAGGTGATCCAGCTCGTCTTCTGTCCTATAGGTGATCAGGATATTGTTGCCGTCCACGTCCACAGCAGCAGAGTCGCTCTTTTTCCAGGACAGCCGCATGTTCTGATTCGCTCCTTCAAAAAAATTGAAGGAGAGGGCCGTCGTCTCATGACCGACCCTTGCAAAAAAATCTAACAGCCCAGGCGGAAAGTATTCATTCTCCGGGTCCACGAAGAGAGAGATCCCGTCGATGACACCATCTGCATTCTTATCGACGAGGATACCGTCCGTCGACCAGATTTTTTCCATCCATTCGTTCATCTCCATCACCTACAATTTTAGATTTGGATCAAACCGGTCCCGCAGCCAGTCTCCGAGAAGATTGAAGCCTAACACCGTCAGCATGATGGCGATGCCTGGGAAGACCGCCGTCCACCATGCGGTTGTCGTATAGTTTCGGCTGTCCGCCAGCATGCCGCCCCACGATGGAATGGTCGGATCGACCCCGAGGCCGAGGAAGGTGAGGGATGCTTCCAATAGGATAAATTCCGCGATATACATCGTTCCAAGCACCAAAATGGAGGAAAGGACATTCGGCAGCACATGCTTGCGGATAATCGTGAAATTGCTTCCGCCGATCGCTTTGGCTGCCTGGATATATTCCTGTTCCTTCAAGGAGATGACTTGGCCACGGATCAGCCGGGCAAACCCCACCCAGTATGTAATCCCCAAAATGAGGATGATCTTCCACATGCCCGTGCCGATGACGCTCATGACAATGATGGCAAGCAGGATGAACGGGAAGGCCAGCTGGATATCCGCGACCCGCATGATCAGATCGTCCAGCCATTTTCCGAAATAACCGGAAATCAGGCCGAAGAACACGCCGATCACGAGAGCGATAAGCACGCCCATGAAACCGACCATAAGGGAGATCTGCGCTCCGTGTATGATCCGGCTGAGCAGATCCCGGCCGACCTGGTCAGACCCCAGGAAATAGACGGACTCACCCAGAGGGTCGGCCCAGGACGGGGGAAGCAGGCGGTCTTTCAAGTTGGCTTTCATATAGTCGAACGGGCTGATGAGAGATGCAAAAACCGCAGCCAGTATGCTCCCGGCGGTCAGGATCATCCCCAGCACACCGGTAGGGTTCTTTTTGATGAATGTCCAGGCGCGCTCCATGCGCGTGGCCTTTTTCTGCTTAGCAACTTGTAGCAAATCACTCCCCTGCCTTTCCTGCTTTTATTCTCGGATCAATAAATGAATAGCTGATATCGACGACCAAATTGACGAGGACCATGATCATCGCCAGGAAAATGACGCCGCCCTGGATGACCGGATAATCCCGTTGGTTGATGGCATCTACGATGAGACGGCCGATGCCCGGCCATGCAAAGACTTGCTCAATGATGACCGTACCGCCCAGCAGGCCGCCGAGCTGGAGGCCCAAAAACGTCACGGTCGGAAGCAAGGCATTCCGGAACGCGTGCTTGACGATGACTTTCCATTCTTTGATGCCCTTTGACCTGGCGGTGGAAATATATTGCTGGTTCAGCACCTCGAGCATCGAGGAGCGGATCAGTCTTGCCAGAATTCCCGACAGGATCAGGCCAAGCGTAACGGACGGCAGGATGAGAGATGAGAATCCTTCATAGCCGGACGCCGGAAGCCATTGCAGCGTGACAGAGAAGATGAGGATGAACATGATCCCGAGCCAGAAGTTCGGAAAGGAGATGCCGATCAAAGAGAAGATCCTGCCGAAGAAGTCGACAAACTTCCCGCGGTATACCGCAGACAGGATGCCGATCGGAAAGGCAATCAGGACGGCCACCACTAACCCGCCTACGGCAAGGGACAAAGTGGCACCGGCCCTTTCCAGGATCAGCGAAGAGACTTTCGCTCCGCTTCTGAACGACTCGCCGAAATCGAACGTCAGCATCCCTTTCAGAAACAGCCCGTATTGGACGTACAGCGGCTGGTCCAATCCTAACTTCGCGTTCAAAGCGGCAATCGCTTCCGCTGTCGGTTCACCGGCCCCAAACATGACTGCCGCAGGGTTGCCGGTTAAACGGATTGAGAAAAACACCAGTAATGAAATGAAAAAGACTACAAACACCATATGGATCAGTCTGCGTAGTATGTAGGAAAACATCGGTGATCCCCCTTAATCTGAAATAGCACATTGGAATGGGAAGAGAGGCAGTACGGCAGGGCCATACTGCCTCTCCATGTTGAATTATTGTACAGACACTTCCTCAAGACGGATGCGGTCTTCGTGCGGAGACTGGAAGTCTACTAGCCTTTCATTGACACCGTATAACATCACTTCTTGATAAAGATTAATTTCTGGGGCCAGGTCATAGAGAAGCTCCGTCAATTCCATGAAGATCTTCTCGCGCTCCTCCTGATCCACAGTAGAACGTTCCGCTTTCAGCAGTTCTTCAACTTTCGGATCCTTGAAGGAAGGGTTCCAATGTTCGCCTTCTGAATACATCAGATACGCCGTATTGTCAAAGTCAAGCGTCCAGCCGCCCCAGCCTTGGCGATACATATGACCGGCCTTTCCGGAAGGAATCAGCTCCGAAGTCAATGTCGTCGGGTCTGCACTGTTAATATTCAATTTGATCCCGACCTCATCAAAGTAGAAAGAAATGATCTGGGCGATCTCTTTGAAGTTTCCGTCGTTGCCCGGGACATAAAGCTCGAGTTCCGTCCCTGCAGGCACGCCTGCTTCCGCAAGAAGCTCTTTCGCTTTCTCAGGATCATAAGGATACGGCTTCAGGTCAGGGTTATTCCCGAACGAGAGGTCACTCTGGTACGTGCTGATCGGCGATCCGAAACCGTCAAGTATCTCATCAATGATCGCCTCTTTGTCCACTGCATAGTTCAATGCCTGTCTCACAAGCTTATCGTCTACTATACCGTGTCCTGGATCAAAACGGAGGGAGAATACAGTCGGTGTTCCGACTTCTTCAAGGTTGATATATGGAGAATCTTTCACCGTTTTCGCTTGTGAAATCTCTACGCGTTTCATGACATCGACTTTGCCTGTCTGCAATTCTGCAAGCCGCGTTGAAGCTTCAGGGATGAAGCGGAACGTGACACCATCCAGCTTCGGCAGCCCATCTTTCCAGTAGTTCTCATTTTTTTCGAGCTTTGCGTACTGGTCACGCTTATACTCTGTCATTTTGAATGGTCCTGTTCCGACAGGATTATCATTGAAAAATTCATCCGTGTTTTCTGTAACGTATTTCGGCGGTACAATCATCGCCCCGTAGCCGGCAAGTTTTGTCAAAAGCACTGGGTCAGGAGAATTCAAGTGGAAAACCACTTCGTAATCGTTGATGACTTCCACCGAATCAATAGATGTATAGTTTGCTTGCTGAGGGCCTTTTGCTCCTTCATCACCAAGCAGCCGATCAAACGTAAACTTAACAGCATCGGCATTGAATGGCTCGTCATTATGGAATGTCACACCTTCACGTAGCTTAAATCGAAGAGTCAGGTCATCTTCATATTCCCATGATTCCGCCAAGCCAGGCTTGAGTTCAAGATCGAGATCTCTGTCGACCAGACCTTCAAATATTGAAGATCCTACAGAACTCCAATCGAGTAAAAATGTATCTATCGGATCCCAACTTTGCGGGTCTGTTGGAATGGCGACCACAATGCTGTTCCCTTTATCAGAAGCAGGATTTTTTCCCGGATCCGCCGGTACTTTGGACGTATCGCCGTCCCCGCCGGTCTTTTTGCTTCCGCCCGAACAAGCGCCCAGTACAAGGACAAGTGCAAGCAGCAGCATGAATGAGATTCTTCTATTAGACATGGGTGACACTCCTCTGTTTTTCTTTATTTGTTGATTCGCTTGAATCCGGATACAGGTGACAGGCGGTGAAGTGATTGCTTTCCACTTCAAAGAATGCAGGCTCCACCTTTTTACAGACCTCCATGCAGGCAAAGCATCGTGGATGGAACGTACAGCCTGACGGCGGATTCGAGGGGCTCGGCACGTCGCCTGTCAGCACGATCCGCTCCTTCTTTTCATCTGGATGGGATTTCGGCAGGCTCGACAGCAGCGACTGCGCATACGGGTGGAGCGGATGGTTGTACAAACTATTCTTATCCGTCAGCTCCACCATCTTCCCGAGGTACATGACGCCAATCCTATCGCAGAAATGCTTGACGACACTTAAATCATGCGAAATGAACAGATACGCAAGATCATATTCCTTCTGCAGATCTCGCATCAGGTTGAGCACCTGTGACTGGATGGACACGTCGAGGGCCGATACAGGCTCATCTGCGATGATGAGTTTCGGCTTGGAAATCAAGGCCCTCGCAATGCCGATCCGCTGCCGCTGTCCGCCTGAAAATTCATGGGGCAGCCGGTGCAGCTGCTCTTTCGTCAGGCCGACCTGTTCAGCAACTTCAATGACCCGTTTCCGGCGGGCCGCCTTGTCCTTGATACCGAAATTGATCAGCGGCTCTTCAATGATCTGGAAAACTTTCATCCGCGGATTCAGTGATGAAAACGGATCCTGGAAAATGATCTGCATCTCTTTGCGGTACGGAATCATCTCCCCAGGAGACAGATCGGTGATGTCTTTCCCTTCAAACAGGATCCTTCCTCCGCTCGGTTGCAGCAGCTTGAGGACCGAGCGTCCCATCGTACTCTTTCCGCACCCCGATTCACCGACGATGCCGAGGGTCTCGCCTGCGTTGATTGTGAAAGAGACACCGTCCACTGCTTTCACTTCATTGAGGACTTTCCTGCCTGTCACGCCTCCCAGCTGAGGGAAATACTTCTTCAGTCCTTGCACTTCCAACAAAGGGGTTCCCGTCATTGCACTCCCTCCTCTTCATAGAGCCAGCATCTGACTTTGCTGCCATTTGGATGAGCGATCACCGGAGGGGTTTTGCCACATTTCTCGAATGCGAACGGACAGCGCTCCCTGAAACGGCATCCTTCTTCGATGCTGCCGGGAGCAGGAACCGTTCCCGGTATGCTCGATAGATACTCCTTTTCTTCATGGATAGATGGGAGAGAGGCGAGCAGCCCTTTTGTGTACGGGTGCAACGGCTCGTCGAACAGCGTGCGCGTCCCTGCTTCCTCGATGATCTCCCCTGCATACATGACGACCACCCGGTCACAGATTTCCGCTACGACCCCTAAGTCGTGTGTAATCAGGATGATGGACATCTGAAGCCGTTCCTGCAGCGATTTCATCAGCTCCAGAATCTGCGCCTGGATCGTCACATCCAGCGCGGTGGTCGGCTCATCAGCAATCAGGATCTTCGGATCGTTGACGAGGGCAAGTGCAATCATCACGCGCTGCCGCATCCCGCCGGACAGCTGATGCGGGTAATTGTCCAAAACCTCATCCGGCCGCGGGATGCCGACAAGCTTCAGCATTTCCAGCGTGCGCGCATCCGCTTCTTTGTGACTGACCTTCTTATGGCTCAGAATCATTTCGCGCACCTGTTTGCGGATTGTATACACCGGGTTCAGCGAGCTCATCGGTTCCTGGAAGATCATTGACATCTGCTTACCGCGAATATCTCTCCAGTCTTTCTTCGAGAAATTATCGAAATTCAAATTCCCCAGATGGATATGCCCGTCTATGTATTCGATCCCTTTCGGCAGCAGTCCCATAAGCGACAGGGAGGTCATGCTCTTTCCGCATCCCGACTCTCCGACGATGCCAAGTGTCTCCCCTTCGTTCAGCGCAAACGAGACGCCGTCCACGATGGGCGTCTTCCGCTTTCCGTCGACCACTCCCACTTTCAGCTCATCCACTTGCAGGATTGATTGTTCTGCCATACTCTCACTTCCTTCTGAATGAAATAGATCACAAGCTTTCCCTGACTATCCGGAGTGACTCCAGAATTTCGACAGCCGCCCCGTTATCGCCATGTATGCAGAACGTATCTGCCGCAATCGGATAAGCCGTGCGCGAGCGCGTCGTCACTTTCGATTCAATCACCATCTCCAGGAACTGCGCTGCGGCCTCGCCGGGATTCCTGATGACACTTCCCGGGATCTTCCGCGGCGTCAGCTTGCCATCCTCTTCATAGGTGCGGTCCACGAACGCTTCCTCCCAGACTCGGACGCCTTTCGCCTTCGCCGCTTCGACAGTCAGGCTGCCGGCCAGCGCATAGAGGATCAGATCATCCGAGTAATCCAGTACCGCACTTGCGATGGCTTCGGACGTCTTCCGGCACCCGGCAGCCCGGTTATATAAGGCGCCATGCGGCTTCACGTGATGTAACCGTTTACCATACTTCTTCAGAAAAGCATCTAATGCCCCGATCTGGTACAGTACCAAGTCGTATACTTCGTCAGGACTGCAATCCATCTCCCGCCTTCCGAATCCGGCAAGATCCGGATATCCCGGATGGGCGCCGATCTTCACGCCATGCTGCACGGCCGCCTCCACGGCAAGCCGCATATTGCTCGGATCGCTCGCATGGAAACCGCAAGCGATATTAACACTGTCTACATATTCCAGCAACTTGGCTGCGTCATGTGTCTTGTAAATACCAAAATCCTCACCGAAGTCGCAGTTGATATCCACTATTTTCAAGGATGCACCGCCATTCCATTCCCGAATATCGAAACTATTGTTTCAAGTTATAAAATTTATTCTAACACAAAATAAGCTGAATTCAAGTGTATTTTTCCTCTTGTGTTTCTAAACAGAATATTTGATAATGATAGTACCATTTCTTAAAACCTAGTTCCCGTTATTCGGGAATAAAAGAGGAGGGCATGACATGAACTACCAAATAGAACCTTTCAATGACCATGGCATCTATATTTCGTTCGGTGACGATATCAACGAAAAGTATCTGGCGTACCACCACGCCATTATGGACCGGCTGGACAGTATGCCTCCTCCGGGCTACATTGAATCGATTCCCGGATACAATAACCTGACAATCTTCTACGATCCTATGGAAATTGCGTCGCGCTTTGGGACGGAGGATGTCCAGCAGCAGTTCATCCAGATGATCGAAGACCTCTTGCAGAAGATCCAGATTCGGGAAGCAGAGACAGGCAGCATTCTCCGCATTCCCGTCTGTTACGGCGGGCAATTCGGGCCTGACCTGGCCTATGTCGCGGACTATCATAATCTGTCAATCGAGGAGGTCATTGATATCCACAGCCGAAACGTCTACACCGTGCATATGCTGGGGTTTGCACCCGGCTTCCCCTTCCTCGGGGGCATGGACCCTGCAATCTCCACCCCGCGGAAAGGGACGCCTGCCGCCTCCATTCCTGCCGGTTCGGTCGGCATAGCTGGACCGCAGACCGGTGTCTATTCCATTGAAACGCCAGGCGGCTGGCAAATCATCGGAAGATCGCCGTTGCCGTTCTTCCAGCCTGAAAAGCATCCCCCTTCCCTTCTGAAAGCGGGAGACCGGCTGCAGTTTTACTCGATTTCTGAAAAGGAATTCTTTGATATGGGAGGGGCCGAACATGCTGAAAGTCATTAACGGGGGTATCCATGCGTCCATCCAGGATACGGGCCGCTGGGGGTTCCAGCAGTACGGCATGGTCGTCGGAGGCGCAATGGATCAGCACGCACTTGCGGTCGGCAATGCACTGGTCGGAAACGGGGTGCACGAGGCAGCTCTTGAAATCACGTTCGGCATGACGGCCGTGCGCTTTGAAAGCGACAGGCTCATAGCCGTCACTGGAGCCGACGCCTCCCCGCTTCTCGGCGGCGCGGCGATGCCGCTCTGGCGCCCGGTCATTGTAAGAGCCGGAGAAGAACTCCAATTCCTCGGGACGCGTCAAGGCGTGCGCTCGTACCTTGCCATCGCCGGCGGTTTCGACGTCCCGATCATCTTGAATAGCAAAAGTACATATGTGAAAGGGAAAATCGGTGGATTTGGAGGAAGGGCCTTGCAAAAGGGCGACCAGGTTCCTCTGTCGCCCATGAATGCGCAGCAGCAGGCGATATTCGACAAGCTTCAAAAGAAGGGCAAGCCTGTCGACTGGTCCGTGAATTTCGGAGACTTCGAACGTTTTCAGCAGCGCACTTCCATCCGGGTGCTGAAAACACGCCACACGCCCCTGTTTGACTCTGGCAGCCTGTCCCTTTTCGAATCGCAAGTGTACACCGCTTCCAATCAATGCGACAGGATGGGGTGCCACTTGCAGGGAGAGCAGCCGCTTTCACTGAAAGAACCGGCAGACCTCCTGTCGGAAGCGATCGCATTCGGCACCATCCAAGTCCCGCCGAGCGGGAAACCGATGATCCTGCTTGCGGACCGTCAGACGACAGGCGGCTATCCGAAAATCGGACAGGTGATCTCCGCCGATTTCTCCGCTCTCGCCCAGCTGAAGCCGCTGGACGAAATCAGCTTCAGCTTCGTTTCCATGCAGGAGGCGGAGCAGGCCATGCTGAAGCAGCGGGCAGCACTTGAGGAAATCAGACAATCGATTCAATACCGACTACACACAACATGAGGAGTGGCAAAATGTTTACACAATCTGAACTAGAATCCATCGAAAAACTGCTGAAACTGCTCGATGGCAGCACGCTGCAATCAGGGATACTCGAAAAAGAAGGCATGCAGATCCGGTTTGATAAACATGCGGGAGGCGCGTCTGCCTTGATACAGGACCGCACAGCCGGCACCTCCTATCAAAAACATGCAGATCCAAGAGACCCGCAGCCGATTGAAATATTGGATGAACCGGAAACCGGAGAGGCGGACATTGAATGCAAAGCTCCGTTTCTAGGGAACCTGCATCTGGAGAAACCGGGCGACAGCGGACCGCTGATCCAAGTGGGACAGAAAGTGAAGAAAGGCGACGTCGTGTTCCTGCTCGAAGCGATGAAACTGCTGAACGAAGTCCAGGCCCCGGCGGACGGAGAAATCACGGAGATCCTCTGCCAGCATGGAGACCTGGTCCAATACGGTGATGTCGTCCTGAAGCTGAAGGAAAGTGATCTGGATGATTAAAAAAGTGTTAATTGCGAACCGCGGGGAGATCGCCGTCCGCATAATCCGTACATGCCGCAATATGGGGATCCGGACAGTCGCGGTCTACTCAGACGCTGACCGGGATGCGCTCCATGTCCAGTTCAGCGACGAAGCGTATTGCCTCGGGCCTGCCCTGTCGCACGCAAGCTATCTGCGGCAAGACCTGATCATCCATCTGGCTCTTGCGACAAACTGTGACGCCATCCACCCGGGATACGGATTCCTGTCCGAAAATGATGCCTTCGCTGAAATGTGTGAGACCATGGGCATCCAGTTCATTGGCCCATCCGCCCGCGCCATCCGTTCCATGGGCGTGAAAGACGAGGCGAAACTGCTGATGAAACAATCGGGCGTGCCAGTTGTGGAAGGGTCTGACGGACTCATCGGATCGCTGGAAGAAGCGCTTGCAACGGCCGCCGGCATCGGCTATCCGCTGATCATCAAGGCGACAGCAGGAGGCGGCGGCAAAGGGATCCGCCTCGCATTTCGCGAAGAACAGCTGATCGACCAGTTCAAAGCCGCCCAGAACGAAGCCTTGTCCGTGTTCAATAACAGCGGGGTCTATATTGAAAAGTATATCGAGCAGTTCCGACATATCGAAATCCAGATCGCTGCCGATCAGCACGGCAACACGATCCACCTCGGGGAGCGTGACTGCACGACGCAAAGACGGATGCAGAAACTGATCGAAGAAGCCCCCTCTTCCGTCATCGACGGGCCGATGAGAGAACAGCTCGGAATGGCTGCCGTCCGTGCTGCACAGGCAGTCGGATACGTCGGTGTCGGCACTGTGGAATTCATCTATGACGCCGCGGCCCGGGAGTTCTACTTTATGGAGATGAACACACGGATCCAGGTGGAACATACCATCACGGAAGTCGTCACAGGCACCGACCTCGTCGAATGGCAATTCCTGATTGCCAGCGGACAGCCGCTGCCGCTTGCCCAACAAGAGATGCAGATGGACGGCTGGGCGATCGAGTGCCGCATCAACGCCGAAGACCCGGACAGGCACTTCATGCCGCATCCGGGTACCATCACATTTGCCCACCTGCCCGCAGGACCGCAAGTCAGGGTGGACAGCGCCATCTATACAGGGTACACGATCCCCCCTTATTACGACTCCATGATCGCCAAAATCATCGTCCACGGAAAAGACCGGCCGGACGCCATCCAAAGAATGATCACGGCACTCGGGGAACTGCGGGTGGACGGCGTGCCTACGACAAAGGAATTCTTGCTGCACGCACTGAAAACCGAAGACTTCCAGCAGGGCGATTTCCGCTCGAATGGCTATGATCAGATGTTCGAAGACTTTCAAAATACCAGATGACGCCAAAAGCGCCGGCCCCTTGCCGAAGGGAAGCCGGCGCTCTTTCCTATTTGATCAATGTCCGATCGCAGCGGAAATCTGCTGCGCCGCCTCCATCACTTTACCCGCCAGCCGCTTGACTTCCTCATCGGAAAACTCAGCCTCAATGCCGGCGATGCTCAAAGAAGCGATCACCTTCCGCTCATAATTGTAAATGGGAGCCGCCAGGGAAGCCGTATGATTCTCAAGTTCCGACTGACTGAACGCATACCCCCTGTCCCGCGCCTCCCGGATGGTCTCCCAGAGGATATCCTGATCCGTGATCGTATGCTTCGTATACGCCTGCAGCTCCACACGCTCCAAATACTGGTTGATGAACGAATCAGGCTGGAACGACAGGATCGCCCTTGCGCAAGCTCCGCCATACAACGGACTCCGCCGGCCAACCGAAGTATACAGCTTGACCTTCTGGAACTCGTCAATCTTCTCCACATAGATCGCTTCGTCCCCCTCCAAGACTGCCAGGTTAATCGCATGGTGCTCCTCATTATGTAAACGGCGCATGATGGGCTGCGCAATCTGCCGGATGCTGAGGCGGTTTGCCACCAGCTGCCCGAATGTCAGGAAGATCGTCCCCAGCCGGTACTTCGCATCCCCCTGTTTCTCCAGAAATTTCATCTCTTCCAGCGATAACAGCATCCGGTACACCGAACTCTTCGGCATCCCCGACAAATCCACAATCTCCTGGAATGTCAGCTCCGCGTGGTCAGTAAACAGATATAGCAATTCCATTGTCCGAATCACAGTCTTATTCATAGTTGTCCAATGCTCTCCTTCTCCATGCCGCCAACAGGTTTGATGCTGGGCTTTACTAGGTATCTTTTGAATGATACGAACAGTATACCATTTTTAGAAGATTTTCGTATGGGGGAAAACTTTTTTAAGTCGTGAATTGCTGTCCAGTTCGCTTGGAACGCCGTTGTATCACCTTAGCAGGCAGCCGGTAGGGCATAGCAGTTCCTTACAATGCGCACTTCATAAAAATCCTCGCCATCTCCTGCTCCGTCAGCCCAAAAAAGTCGAGGCCCGCCATGCAATATGCCAGAAGGATCTCCGTGCCTTCCGACTGTTCGAACCGGACGCCATGGTTTTCCTGAAGAAAGTCTGCCATGCCCCAGATTCTTGAATCATTTCGTCCCTCGCCGCGGTAATAGAAGTCGGCCAAGCGGTACAGTTCACGCAGCGCCTGTTCCGTAAACGGTTTTTCCTCTATCATTTTTGCAAAATATGACCCTTTTCCAGATGGCTCAATTTCATAGCCATCCTTAAAAAGGACGCTTAGCAAGGAAGAGCCAGATGCAGAACCTGCTGCTGAGCAAGGTATCTGCCACGCTTTCCGGCCCGCTTCTGTCTCAAGCGTTTCGGCATTGCGCAGCTTCCTGTTCTCAAACTGCATCCAGAACCACTTGCCGTCCTTTGTGAAGGTCACATTGTATTCCGTCATATAATCAAGATCTACAGAGGTCAGCGTTTCGACTGCCAGAGTCTCATTCGCTTTGAGTGTCTCTACGCATTTCTCGTAGTCCATTGTAAACACATCGCCCTCTTCACTCATATGACCATTCACATGGATGCGGATCCGTTTAGCATTATCATTTGAGCGATTGACCAAACTCAAGGTATATTCACTTGCATCGATTGTCAGCAAAAACAAGCTAGCCAGCAACGCTGTTTCTTCTCTATTGATATGCTGGATGACAGCCTGTACAAACGGTTCAAACGTCTTCCCTCCACTGCCGAAATACATGAGATGACGGCAAGCAAAAACGGATGCTTCTTTCCCGTTTGCGTACGTGAAATGCAGACACGGCGATGCGGACTTCTCGATGTCCCGCACGCCGGCCGAAGGAGCTTTGCCGATCAGCCCCGTTTCCTGAAGCAATTTTGCGAGCCGCTCCAATGCATCAGATCCATATACTAGTAACGTGCGGGGCTTATGCTCCTCGAGAAGGTCAAAGAATAGCCGCTCACTCCGGACTATCTCTTCCTGGGGAATTCCCTTCAATCCGTCTGCACGCTGGGTTGGATACGTGGCGACATTCGTGCGCAGGACAGGCACCCCCGTCTCCGCCTCCAGCCGGCCTGCTAGCTGACTCGCACCAGATCTGGTCTTCGATACACCCGTCTTCCCCATTCCTTTGCGCAATTTCTCATAGGTCTTTTCAAATTCCGTCTCATCCAGCAGCATGGCCGCATACTCTTTAACTGGAACGCACTCCTGGTTGATCGAAGTGGCAGGATTAATCCCGATAAGAAACGCATCATGCGCTTGATGCCGGTCGGCGGCCAGAACAAACGGCCTCAGATAAGGGTCTGCAGGATCGCCTGAAAGCGGAACAACGCGCTCCATCAGGTAATCTGCATCCAGCAAAGTCTTTTTTGCCTTAGAATACTCTGTATCGCCGAGCAGATCAGCTAGTCTTTGAAGCGCCTGAAGAAAATACCCCTTCTTACTATAGGAAGCGATCGCTCCTGCGACAAACCGTTCTTCCCGGATCATTTGCGTCATGATGGCCTTGAGCAGCGACAGATCGGCGCCTGGAAGTGCCTTCCCCATCTCTTCGGAAGACTGTATGCCATGCTCATGCAGAGTGGCCGTATAGTCTGTGTCCACTAAATCCGTTTGATAAAAATCATCGATGAACTCATTGATTGCCGGTTCGTACTCCATGTACAGCAAGCTGCCGCCTGTGGTGGGTGTCTTTGAATCGTCTGTTGCAAGTTGTTCAAAATAAGGGATGTAGGAAATTAGTTTTTGGGATGCTTGCATTCTGTCATCTCCTCTTTTCAATACTTATTGCACTGCCTTTGTCTATCTAGTTATGTATACACAAGCTAGTTAGGAGTCCTTTGGTATATTGTACTGCAGACCGGAACTTTTCAGTGAGATAATATGGAAAAGCTGTGCAAGAAACATATTTCCTGCACAGCATCTTCTATGGACCAGCAACTTATCAGCTCACTTCATTATGCTCAGTATGTTTGAAATGAGAAATCAGCTCTTGCAATTCTTCCGCCATCGACGACAGCGTTTTAGCAGATGCCGTAATCTCCTCCATGGACGCCAGTTGTTCTTCGGTGGAAGCTGCTACTTCTTCGGACGCAGAAGCGTTCTCTTTCGCCAGGTTCTGAAGTTGGCGGGCTGTTTCCTCTACTTCCTGAATATGATCTCGCGCTGTTTGGGCTAAAGTTGAGATTTCATTCATTTCCGGTGTAATTTCCTGCGTACTGCCTAGAATGTCGGTAAACTTCTCAATAGCTTCATTGGATATCGTCATGCCGCTCTTTACGTCTTCTGTCACTTGCGCCATGATATGCACCGCATTTTCAGTGTCCTGTTGTATTCCCTTAATGATCGTAAAGATTTCAGTCGCCGATTGCTGAGATTGTTCTGCCAGCTTTCTCACCTCGTCTGCGACGACCGCAAAGCCTTTTCCGTGTTCTCCAGCTCGGGCCGCTTCGATAGCTGCATTCAACGATAGCAGGTTGGTCTGCTCCGCTATCCCCGTGATCACATGCAGGATGGTACCCACGTCCTGAGACCGTTTCGCTAAAGAACTGATCATCTCATTTGACTCGGATACAGATGACTCAATGGATGCCATCTGTCCGACTGTATCTTTGACTGCCAGGCCGCCAGTCTCTGCCTGCCCCATCATTTGGTTCGCCAGCGTCAGTACAGCCTTGGATCGATTCGCTATCTGTGCGACTCCCATGGTAACTTGCTGAATCAGCTCGCTATTGAAGGCCACACTGTTCATTTGGCTTTCTGCATTGCCCGCCACCTCTTGGACGGCTTCAGCAACATGCTCCGTGGCATAAGTCGTCTGTTCAGCACTAGCAGTCAGCTCTTCTGAAGACGCTGCGACCATTTCAGTGTTTTTTTCAATCCGGATCACTAAATTCTTCAAGCTGCTCTGCATGTCCCGGAAAGCCATGCCCAGCTGTCCAATCTCATCATTCGATTGAATATCAATCACTTCAGTCAGGTCCCCCCCGCTAATGGTCAGCGCTTGTTCCTTCAAAGTGCCAATCGGTTTCAGGACAGAACGGAGGATGAAGAACGTCACCACGGAACCTATGATTAACGCAATCACAATAACTGCAACAGTCTTCATAAGAATCGGAGCTGCGGCTGCTTGGATTTCTTTTTGATATAGCGTTCCTCCAATTTTCCATCCTGTGACGTCGTTTGTCATGAACGCCATGAATTTTGGAGAGCCATCGAACACATAGTCAAAGGCACCTTGTTTGTCGGTATACATCTTCTCAAAGAAAGCTTCCTCCGCCAGAGATCCTGGTTCACGTGTCGGATGGGAAATGAATTTCTTGTCTTGGTCCAAAATAAACGAATAACCTTCATTACCAACCTTCACTTGCTCAGACAGCTGGTTAATATAATCCAGCGTAATATCAACACTAATCACCCCGGAATGATCTTTCGCTGTCTTTGAAATAGTGACGACGAGAGCATCTACAGACGCATCAGGATAAGGTTCCGATATGATAATGTCTCCGGTTCGTTCCATCGATTGCTTAAACCACTCCCGGGTCCGCGGATCATAGGCAGACGTATCATTAATGACCGGTTCCTGAATAAAATGACCTTGCTCCGTTCCGACATAGATACTCAAAATCTCAGGATGCAGCGCTGCGTACTGGGCCAGTTTGCTTCGGAGATCGGGGCTCTCATTGCCGGCATACATACTTTTTTGCACCTGCTCGCTCATCGTCTCAATATCATGGATCTTTGGAGCGATCGTATCGTCAATGATAGAGTCCAAGATATGAATATTTTCTTCTGCCTCCCCGGCAATCTGATGTTCCAGCGTATTTTTTGCTTCTATGTACGACAGCCATCCGATGCTGATTGCGGGAATGATCAGAATAAGTGCAAATGCTGTTATCAGCTTGACACGGATGGAATTAAATTGTTGTTTCATTGGTTCACGTCCTTTTATAGTTTACAATATCATTTGGCCATTTAGGCCTAGTAACTATATCGGTTAGGATACACTGCTTTCAAGTGATATTACGAGAAAGAATATAAATGTTGCAACCTCTTTCTGTATAATGAAAAAGACCGCACATGAACATTTATGTGCGGTCTGCTCCTACCAAGGTGCTGCCGTCCTCATCACTTAATCGTATGAAGGAAAGTATCAAGAAGCTTATTGTTTTCATCATAGCCATAGATCATAACAGTGCTATTCGGCTTTAGTTTCCAATGTACGTCAATTACTGGCGGTTTACAGTGACCTTACTTGGAACGCACGTCAATCGGTGTCTTCAGCGGCTATTGGATTCCCATTTGACAGTTATACCTACCCAGATAATGTTTTGATAGAATTCGTATTATTTGTGTAGGGGAGACGTGTATTTTTGGCAGGCTGCCAGTATTCATTTCTGGAGATTATCCTTATAGCCGCTCATAAATTGCCGCATTGTCGCTGTCTTTTTTCACAAAACGATACAATCGCTTGTACGTGTCATCGTTCAGCACTTTGCCGATAAACTTCCTTCCGAGCGATAAACGAGAGCCAATAGAAAATGAATTCCAAACCGTCTCTTCAAAAAGATCGCGCACTTTAAATTCATCACCCGCTTTCAATACTGCTGCTTTTTCATGTACCTCTTCAACTGTCACTTCCATCTCCTCCTTATAATCTGCCGCATGAATCGCCATTTCCTTCACCAATACACCTACCGAGAGTCCATGCTGGCCCGCCAGTTCTTGCACGGCCGCATACTCACTCTCATTAAATCGAATTGTTACTGTTGGACTCAATTTCTTCATCTCCCCACCAAAATATACTTATGTCTTACGTAAGCTACATCTTCAGTATACACCTATGTAAGACAAAAGCAAGAGAAATAATTCACGAGGGATAAGAGAATCAAGGAACAGCGAAATCCGTAAAAAAGCTGTGCAAGCCATCCAAAAATAGATGGTGCACAGCCGCCGAACAGTTATGTATTTATTTAGGGACTACTGAACAACCTAATTTAAGCAACTGGAAAATTAGGCTTCATAGAAAATAAGCATAATGATTGTCGATCATAACGAAGGAAAAATGACAAAAAAGTATCCCGGAGGATCTTTTCGAGATTCATGGTGACCAGTTGGAGGGCAATTGTCGTCTCACTTGTGGCTTGAAGGCGTGCTTTAATAAGACCCAGCCCATATACGCGTTTGCCTTCACCGAATTTGCCTTCGATGGCATTACGCTCGCCGTGGTCCTGTTTTTCCACCTTCTTCTGTTCTGAGAGGACATGCTGATTCTTGGCCGGTCTGCCGAGTTTCGGACCGCTCAGCCGGATGCCAAGTTCTTTACAGAACTTCCGGTTTTCCCGGGTTCTGTAGATAGTATCCGCGAGAACGGCTTCCGGATAGTAGCCAAACCGTTCCTTGTACGCCAGGATGGATTCTTGTAGAAGAGTCCCTTCGTTATAAGCATCCCATTGAAGCGTCTCAAGGTATGCATACCCATCGACCAAGCTGACTGAAAGTTTTGCACCGAATTCAACCGCTGCTTTCGCTTTCCCTCGTACAATCGGACGGATATAGGGCTGTGAAATGCTGACGATTCGGTCCTCAATTGAATGTGACCCGTTTTCGAACAGGATGGTCTGCTGACGGAACAGTTCCTGGATGACCAGCAGGTCTTTGTACTGTGCCCGTGTCAGCTTGGTAAGTCCAACTTCATCCGCTAGATTCTCTACATGCTTCAGATTTCTACGGACATAGGATAGCTGTCCCTTCAGGCAGGCCTGTATCTTCTCGTAGCCAGGTTTCCGTTGCTTGGATAAGGCGAGATACTCCTTCCGTGCTTTCTTGCGATAGGTACGCGGTTTTTTGGCACCATGAGGGCGTTCTGCGTGTAACGTATCGATCATCGTTTCAAGTTTTCCCCTCGCCTGATGCAAGAGACCGATATCCGTGGGGTATGCAATATCGGAAGGGGCACAAGTGGCGTCGATCAGAAGTTTCCCTTGTTTGTAGACAGGCGTTTCCTCTTTCGGATGCGAAGGCTCCGGGCTTACTGCTGGGCTTTCATTCCCGCCTTTCGGCTCGTCATCATCCGAATCCGTAGGATTCGCAGGTTTCCGATGTGCGGCCGTAATGGATTCATTCAGCTGATTCACAAGTTCCATGTTGAAACGCTTGCGGAAATGCGTCAGGGAAGATGCGTGAAACGGTGGTTCATCTTGAAAAGCGTGCAGTCCGATGAAGTATTGCATATAGGGATTTTCTGTTATGACTTCCACGGTTTCTTCATCACTCAAGCCAAGCCGCTCCTTGATGATCAGTGCGCCAAGTGCAAGTTGCACGGTATATGCCTTACTTCCTTGATTAGGGTCGCCAAGCGACTTCAGATAGGCTTCCTCAAGATCAGCCCAAGGAATGATAGAAGCCATACGAACCCAACGGTTATCAGGGTTCAAGTGCCCTCCGAACGGCAAAAAGAATTCGTGTGGCAGTATCATCTGGTTCGCGTTATGTTCATACATGACATGTCCTCCTAAGCGGTTCCGAAATGGATTTAATTTTTTCAGTATGCACTTATTTCGACAAATAACGTGTTAAACCCTTTATTTTATAGGGAAATTCGAGTTGTTCAGTAACCCCTATTTAGGGACTACTGAACAACCTAATTTAAGCAACTGGAAAATTAGGCTTCATAGAAAATAAGCATAATGATTGTCGATCATAACGAAGGAAAAATGACAAAAAAGTATCCCGGAGGATCTTTTCGAGATTCATGGTGACCAGTTGGAGGGCAATTGTCGTCTCACTTGTGGCTTGAAGGCGTGCTTTAATAAGACCCAGCCCATATACGCGTTTGCCTTCACCGAATTTGCCTTCGATGGCATTACGCTCGCCGTGGTCCTGTTTTTCCACCTTCTTCTGTTCTGAGAGGACATGCTGATTCTTGGCCGGTCTGCCGAGTTTCGGACCGCTCAGCCGGATGCCAAGTTCTTTACAGAACTTCCGGTTTTCCCGGGTTCTGTAGATAGTATCCGCGAGAACGGCTTCCGGATAGTAGCCAAACCGTTCCTTGTACGCCAGGATGGATTCTTGTAGAAGAGTCCCTTCGTTATAAGCATCCCATTGAAGCGTCTCAAGGTATGCATACCCATCGACCAAGCTGACTGAAAGTTTTGCACCGAATTCAACCGCTGCTTTCGCTTTCCCTCGTACAATCGGACGGATATAGGGCTGTGAAATGCTGACGATTCGGTCCTCAATTGAATGTGACCCGTTTTCGAACAGGATGGTCTGCTGACGGAACAGTTCCTGGATGACCAGCAGGTCTTTGTACTGTGCCCGTGTCAGCTTGGTAAGTCCAACTTCATCCGCTAGATTCTCTACATGCTTCAGATTTCTACGGACATAGGATAGCTGTCCCTTCAGGCAGGCCTGTATCTTCTCGTAGCCAGGTTTCCGTTGCTTGGATAAGGCGAGATACTCCTTCCGTGCTTTCTTGCGATAGGTACGCGGTTTTTTGGCACCATGAGGGCGTTCTGCGTGTAACGTATCGATCATCGTTTCAAGTTTTCCCCTCGCCTGATGCAAGAGACCGATATCCGTGGGGTATGCAATATCGGAAGGGGCACAAGTGGCGTCGATCAGAAGTTTCCCTTGTTTGTAGACAGGCGTTTCCTCTTTCGGATGCGAAGGCTCCGGGCTTACTGCTGGGCTTTCATTCCCGCCTTTCGGCTCGTCATCATCCGAATCCGTAGGATTCGCAGGTTTCCGATGTGCGGCCGTAATGGATTCATTCAGCTGATTCACAAGTTCCATGTTGAAACGCTTGCGGAAATGCGTCAGGGAAGATGCGTGAAACGGTGGTTCATCTTGAAAAGCGTGCAGTCCGATGAAGTATTGCATATAGGGATTTTCTGTTATGACTTCCACGGTTTCTTCATCACTCAAGCCAAGCCGCTCCTTGATGATCAGTGCGCCAAGTGCAAGTTGCACGGTATATGCCTTACTTCCTTGATTAGGGTCGCCAAGCGACTTCAGATAGGCTTCCTCAAGATCAGCCCAAGGAATGATAGAAGCCATACGAACCCAACGGTTATCAGGGTTCAAGTGCCCTCCGAACGGCAAAAAGAATTCGTGTGGCAGTATCATCTGGTTCGCGTTATGTTCATACATGACATGTCCTCCTAAGCGGTTCCGAAATGGATTTAATTTTTTCAGTATGCACTTATTTCGACAAATAACGTGTTAAACCCTTTATTTTATAGGGAAATTCGAGTTGTTCAGTAACCCCTATTTATAGTAGTACGTTTACTCATCTTGGTATACTGCCGTCCGGTGCCACGCCATAAACTGTTTCCGCTCATGCTGCAGATCAATGCGCATGGACTCATGCAAGTTGAGCAGAATCCGGTCTGCATCCGAAAGACGTGCCGAGATACACATGCTGCCATCTTCCTCAAACGTAATCAGCCCTTGATCAAACAGTCGATCATGATTCGGACAGAGCAGCAGCCCATTCTCCACATGCAAGCGTTCCGCGGAACTGCAGTCTTTCCATGGTTTGATATGACTTGCCACGAGCAAGGACGGGTTCGCCATATTGCACAGCCTCCAAAAGCGACTGGTTCATGCCCCGTTGCCTCGATGCCCGCAATGCGAATTACCATTTTAGGCGGATAGGCGAATCCGTTAAACACCATGTCGTATTTAGTGGAGTTGTACCGCTTGGCCCATCCGTAGGTATCCAGATAGTCGACCGCCTCCAGTACATGCTCCCTGTGTATTTTGCTTAAGATATCTTCCATTCCACGTCCTCCTTGGCCGGCTTCAGCACCGGCTCTGCAGCCAACTCTTCCTCTTCAATTTTATATCAACTGACGAATCGTCACTTTCCTATGTATACCTTCAAACGAACATTCTCACCGCTCCAGATCATGCTCGTTCTGTTCTATAAACTCCATCGCCCTCTGCCGTTCCTCTTCTAAATAGGGACTACTGAACAACCTAATTTAAGCAACTGGAAAATTAGGCTTCATAGAAAATAAGCATAATGATTGTCGATCATAACGAAGGAAAAATGACAAAAAAGTATCCCGGAGGATCTTTTCGAGATTCATGATGACCAGTTGGAGGGCAATTGTCGTCTCACTTGTGGCTTGAAGGCGTGCTTTAATAAGACCCAGCCCATATACGCGTTTGCCTTCACCGAATTTGCCTTCGATGGCATTACGCTCGCCGTGGTCCTGTTTTTCCACCTTCTTCTGTTCTGAGAGGACATGCTGATTCTTGGCCGGTCTGCCGAGTTTCGGACCGCTCAGCCGGATGCCAAGTTCTTTACAGAACTTCCGGTTTTCCCGGGTTCTGTAGATAGTATCCGCGAGAACGGCTTCCGGATAGTAGCCAAACCGTTCCTTGTACGCCAGGATGGATTCTTGTAGAAGAGTCCCTTCGTTATAAGCATCCCATTGAAGCGTCTCAAGGTATGCATACCCATCGACCAAGCTGACTGAAAGTTTTGCACCGAATTCAACCGCTGCTTTCGCTTTCCCTCGTACAATCGGACGGATATAGGGCTGTGAAATGCTGACGATTCGGTCCTCAATTGAATGTGACCCGTTTTCGAACAGGATGGTCTGCTGACGGAACAGTTCCTGGATGACCAGCAGGTCTTTGTACTGTGCCCGTGTCAGCTTGGTAAGTCCAACTTCATCCGCTAGATTCTCTACATGCTTCAGATTTCTACGGACATAGGATAGCTGTCCCTTCAGGCAGGCCTGTATCTTCTCGTAGCCAGGTTTCCGTTGCTTGGATAAGGCGAGATACTCCTTCCGTGCTTTCTTGCGATAGGTACGCGGTTTTTTGGCACCATGAGGGCGTTCTGCGTGTAACGTATCGATCATCGTTTCAAGTTTTCCCCTCGCCTGATGCAAGAGACCGATATCCGTGGGGTATGCAATATCGGAAGGGGCACAAGTGGCGTCGATCAGAAGTTTCCCTTGTTTGTAGACAGGCGTTTCCTCTTTCGGATGCGAAGGCTCCGGGCTTACTGCTGGGCTTTCATTCCCGCCTTTCGGCTCGTCATCATCCGAATCCGTAGGATTCGCAGGTTTCCGATGTGCGGCCGTAATGGATTCATTCAGCTGATTCACAAGTTCCATGTTGAAACGCTTGCGGAAATGCGTCAGGGAAGATGCGTGAAACGGTGGTTCATCTTGAAAAGCGTGCAGTCCGATGAAGTATTGCATATAGGGATTTTCTGTTATGACTTCCACGGTTTCTTCATCACTCAAGCCAAGCCGCTCCTTGATGATCAGTGCGCCAAGTGCAAGTTGCACGGTATATGCCTTACTTCCTTGATTAGGGTCGCCAAGCGACTTCAGATAGGCTTCCTCAAGATCAGCCCAAGGAATGATAGAAGCCATACGAACCCAACGGTTATCAGGGTTCAAGTGCCCTCCGAACGGCAAAAAGAATTCGTGTGGCAGTATCATCTGGTTCGCGTTATGTTCATACATGACATGTCCTCCTAAGCGGTTCCGAAATGGATTTAATTTTTTCAGTATGCACTTATTTCGACAAATAACGTGTTAAACCCTTTATTTTATAGGGAAATTCGAGTTGTTCAGTAACCCCTAAATAGGCATTCCACGCATTCTTCAGATTCGCTTCACGCTCAAGCTGTAATTGTTCCCTGGATTTAAAGGGGATAATATTGGACATCCATGGTGCTCCTTTCATATATCAATAGATAAGGGGATGCCCTACTTTATGCATCTGCCCTATTCAATATCATCGTAATACTGTTTGCCCATACTTCTCGCTCCGAGACTCATCAGGGCCCCGAGCACAAAGCCGATTACGCCTATAACAATAGACAGCACCTGACCGCCCCCGGTCACTTGAACGAGGAAAGAGCATAGTATATACCCGGCAACCCCCCACGCCAAGGAGAGCAGCAAACTGAAGACATGGAACACCCGAGTTTGATAAAGAATAAAACAGACAATGAACGCAATGAGGAACGTGGCAATTCCGTTCCAAGAAAACTTCGACACGCCAAGCCATGTCACAAACCCGCATAACAGCAACATCTCAAAGATGAAAAATCCAGAAAAGCTTTTGTTCTCTTCGTAATTGACCATGCCTTTACGAACTTCTTGGGAGCTCATTTCATAACCTCCTTTCGTTAGGTGGAATTTTCACTCCGCCTATCACGTGAACTTCCCGTTTATACTTTGAGTCTTCTATTCTCCCAGTAGTAGATACGCACCGCTGCCAGTACCCTTACTGATCTTTATCAACAGATTTATCAATCGTTAATAGATTTTGCTTAGTCGTCTTCCCTTACATCTCCCCCTGAACCGGCTCAGGTATGTTTTCCCCTGCCATTTCTTGCCGTTCCTGCAGCTCGGCGGTCTTGCTGTTATGCAGGCGGACAATCTGCTGCAACCCTGCATTGATTAGACTGAAAATGAAAATCCAAGCTACCACGATCAGTGAGAGATAGATCAAATTAAAGGACTGCAGAAGATACAGAGGCATGTCCCAAATCGCATGCAGAATGACAGAAACCGAAAACAGCTTCAAAAATTTCGAGTTCGTCAGGTGGTCTTTACGGAACTGCTCGCCTGCCATCACATACACAAGGGCTCCGCCAGCAATCGCTGTCCAGACGACATGCGTGCCGACTGCCGTCCAGGCGCGGCTGAAGATTACGGAAATCATCGTGCTGTCCCCAAACATCATGCCGTAGTTAAACGCATAGCCCGCAGACTCAAACGCTGCAAATCCTGCGCCAATCGTAGCTCCGATCAGCAAGCCATTCAATATGTATTTCGGTTTCAGCTTGCGTATGAAATAAATGACGACCGCTAACTTTCCGACCTCCTCCACAATTCCTACAATAACAGCTCCCGAGTAATTTAGGTCATACACCGGAAAAATCGAATATAAAAACAAGGTGAGCACCAGGGATGCCGTCCCGCCAATGAAGAACATCTTGGACGTCTCATAAATACTGATATTCCGTGGAGCATTCATCTCCCAAAAGAATATGAGAAGAGAAAACGGCGCAACCAATGAACCCACCATGATCAACCCAGGAATAGCATGCATGTTTTCAAACGTATAGGCGGAAAGGTAAAGAAACACATACGACAACGCCAACACGACGAACACCCTGGAGAACAGCCATGGCTTTGGCCAAGTGGTAGAGATCTCGCTCTCTGCCGGTGTTGTTGCAAGGGTGCCTGAGATGAAGAGAGCATCTCCCTCTTCTTTGTGATGTTTCTTGAAGACTTGTGAAAAAACATCCCGCAGATTAATCTGGATGGCCCCCTGCTCTCCGACCATTGCATTGATCTTCTCCGTCGCATGAAGGAATCGCTCCTTCACTTGCGTCTGCACTGTTTTGGCAGATACCTGTACTGTCTCTTGAAAATAGGGACGGTTTTGCTCACCAGATGCTTGCGACTCCCCTGCCGGCTTGCTTAAATTGGCCCCGCACGCCCCGCAATAAGCCTGTTGCGGCTGGACTTTTTCCCCACATGAAACACAGAACATTTTTTCATTCCTCCATTGGAACAGGCGCATATCATGTCTGTTTGAGCCTTTTTTACTTATAGTTCAGCAAGTATCTTGATTCCTACTATATTATAGCATTTATTAGTTACATCGCACTATCTTCTCGAAGGCTGCATTTTGGCAGGAAGATTAAAAAAGACACGCAAGGTGTCACTTGCGTGTCAGTTTTGCATGCGGTTATTGAATGGTATACCGAAGTGTTTGTAATCGTTTATTGCTGTCCCCGTAACCATATACGGTTACCGTGCTATTCGGTTTCATATCTATGAATGTTCCGGTATGTTGGTTGCCGCCAATATACGTCAACTCTTGCCCGTTCACCGTGACTTTATGAACCTCAGGACTGGTGGTCACCACGAATGTGGTGAACATACCACTAATAGTACTATGGATAGCCTGAATAGCCGCCGTCGGATCTACCACTTGAAAAGGTACCTCAATTGGTGTTTTCAATGGTTTGCCATCAAGCGATCGAACTTCTGCTGTAATCATCAAGCGATACGACTTTCCAACTTCATATGAAGAAGTGGGTATCACTTGCACTTCCTTTCCATTGCCGACCAGACGGGCAACGGAAGGATGGGTTGTATGGCCATCCGTAATATAGATGCTGCTTGGAGTGATCGACGTTCCGTCAAGCTGTAAATTAAACTTCACGCTCCATGCCTTGTCAACTTCGTGGATAGACTGGAATGCCCATTCCTTTGCCATACTTGTGTTCTGCCAAGGCAGGAAGAGCAGCAGCATGACGGCTGCAAGAATACTATATCGCTTGAATATCTTCATGCAGGTCATCTCCTTATCTCCTGCCCGTTTTCAGTACAGCAAGTTCCGAAGTCGTATAATACTTAAGAATATCTTTTATCATTGATTTGTCAGTCAGAAGAGTATATAGCGAATAAGAACCCGCCAAATCTTTTTTAGGCACTTCGCTATAAGTCTTAGATCCTTTACCAATTTTTTTATAGATATCCGCTTGCATCGGCTTAGTCCCTGAACCATACACAGTCACTTTCAATTCACTGTTTTTCTCAACATTGGAAAAGACAAAGAGAAACTTGTTAGAACCAGTCGCCTCTTTCATTATAGATGTCTGCTCTCCTGCGACTGTCACTTCGACTTTCTTAACATCAGCTGCAGCAGTTATCTCAACTGTTGTAACGCTTGCATCTGTCCCCTGCCCGGATGCCGGAAAATCAGTTGTGTTTACTGAAATCGTTTGTACTTTCTTATCCGGAACTTTTATTCGGATATCGTTCAGGTCAGATTCTTTAATGCCTTCATTTAACAGTTCTGCGAAGCTTTTATTCAAGTCCTGGTATGTCGGAAGCTTCACGGTAAGCAATTGATTGACTGGAATATCATACTTATAGTCTGAGAGTGCTGTTTTAGGAATAACAATTTCCACTACTTGTTCTCGGATTAGGGAGTAAGCCGGCACTTCTGGAATTGTGATTTCTAATATTCCACCATTCACTTTAAATACTCCATTAGCTGATATGGCTGAAGTGACCAGAGCCCACTCTTTCGTTTGATCTGCTGTCTTGAACCCTTTTAGCAATGCAGATTTCTTGCCTTTATTTGTCTCAATAGCAGGATCCCACGCAGCATTAGAGAGTTGTATAGAGATCTTTTTACCGCCTTTTAAAATCTCCTCTTCTAAAATGGAAGTAGCGGAAATGGTTGCACTGCCTTCAGCTCCAACAGTAAAGGAACCCGCCGCTTTCTTTGAATTCTGCGGACCTTCCACCATTAAGCTGGTTGGTATTTCAACGTTTATTCTTCCTGAAAAAGTTGCATTCGGTACAGGCGGCAGCTTGATGGTCATCCGATTCTTTGTAACCTTGATGTCTGTAATTCCCTTCCAAGGAAGCGATCCAGATGCAGGTATTAAAATAGAACTTATCTTACTATTATCAATAGTTCCATTGATAAAGTCTGCTCCATTTAAAGTAATGATTACCGTCTTTCCGCCTTTTTGCAAATCCACCGCATCCATACTTAAGCCGGTTCCACTTAAACTCGCCGTGACGGCTGATATCTTGAAGTTACCTTTCAAGGAGGCAGGATTAGCCAATAACAATACCGGGTCAACAATGATTTCAGCTTCTGTATTTTCATTTAGTGTAAATTTTGAAACAGGTGCAAGTGTTGCTATTAAGACTTGATCACTAACTCTTTCTACAGCAGTAACAGCAATTGTTTTTTTAATGCCTGAACTGTCTTTTGCCTTTATACTGATCTTGCTTTCTATGATGGATGCTGCCCACGAATCATTTTTGAGTGTCAAGGTTACAGTTTTCCCGCCTTTTTCAATATCAAATTCTGACTTGACTGTCGTCGCAACAGACATCGTCTGGTTTTCAGCTGAAAGAACGGTAATCGCTTTTTCAACTTTCTCCTTCTTAAATAATGTCGCATTCGCAATCAATCCAGCAATTTTAGCGGGATCAAAAGAGATATGCCCAGTTACTTTCCCCGAAATGGAGGGCAAAGTAATAGTGACAGTCTGGTTGTCGGTACTTTGAACATCGGCTCTAGCCTTGATTTCGTTAACTGTGCCTACTGGCCATGTAAATGCGTCCAATAGGGCCTCTCTTTTTTGCGTATTTGTTGTAATATCACTATTCCATTCGGTATTGACCAGCGAGATGATAACTGTTTTTCCGCCCTTAGCAAAATCAGCCTGCTTTAATTCAGGCACTGCCGTTCCAGTTAAAAGGGCTTTAGGCTGTGCCTTGATAATGAAGGATGCTTCTTTTAATTCAACATTCGTCTTCAGTAGCTGGTAAGGGATGTTAATTGATACATTTTGGTCTTTGACTAAAGAAAGACCTGCTGTTTCGGGAATATTTACGATTAACTTATTATTCACCTCATCTAGAGTAATAATCTTATTATAATCTATATCTTTTTGAAGAACTTTCTGCTTTATTGCATCCTTAACTTGTTCCCATTGTTCGGACTGTTCTTTTGCTGTCAGAGCATCAATCAGAACCAGTCTTTTCTCGTCTGTTAAAGATGACCATTCGGCGCCAGTTAACGTTAACGACAGACTCGCTCTCCCATTTATTATATCTTCCTCCTTTAGGGAAGTAGTGACTTCTAACTTTGAGGAACTCGGAGCTGTCTTTGGGTGTACCGTAAATCCTATCTCTCTGCCTTGGATTAAGTCGTCATCATTATTTATATCCTTTGTATAAAAGGAGTCATCTAATTTAAACACAACACTTTGTTCATCATTACTACTATCAATGCTCACCGGTGGCAATGTCAGCAAAAGTGTAGAGTCACCCGGAAAACTAATGAACTGGTTAGGGTCTTTATACTTCAAAGACTCTGCTACACTCCACGTGTTGTTACCTACTGTAAAGCCTTCCAGAAAGGCATTGAAACCCATCGTCTTATAGATATCTTCTTTTTTCCATTCTGCATTCAGAAGCCGAATCTCTATAGTTTTCCCGCCTTGCTGAAGGTCACCGTACGTTATGTAATCCGTAATCGTACCACCGAGAGAGACTCTTGGCATAGCTACTATCTCAAAAGAAACCGACTGATTAACGCTCTTCCAGTTTTTGAATAAGACGGACGGAAGGTCCACTGTAATTATTTCGTTCTGTTCAATTGTAAAATTTTCTTTCTGTAACATTTCAATTATAATTATTTTTTTATTCAGGTCATCTTTTTTTATCCGTAAATTTCCTTTATAAGAATCCCACGCTGTTTTATTAAATACAGCATGCATACTGTTTATTAATAACTTCGCTTTGGGATTGGAGTTATCGATCGTGCCATCTACTTTTAAACTATCTCTAAAATCTTCAGCCCACTCACCAGACTCCAATGTCAATATTAGTTCTTGGGAACCGCCCCGGATACCCGATTCAGTAATAAATGTTTTCGACAAGGAAACACGAACATCCTCGCTCTGCCCAACTTCTTCAGCAAAAGACAGCGATGGCATGATCATTGAAACGGCTAGTAAGACTGCCAGCAACTGCAATCCTACAAATTTCGCATATGCTCTTTTTTTATTCATCCTTTTCTCCTCTCAATTAAGAATCCGGGAAAGCGGCTGAAATAAAGGTAATGTACTAGTACTATTCCCTTTTAACAAGACCGCCGACCAGTTCCATATTCCTGTTTATTATCGGCCAATACTCCTAACTATTTAGCTCAATTCGAATCCTGTTGAAGTAGAACTTCCTGCACAGTCACCACTCCAGCAAAACACTCTCCGGCACAACCCATCGGTACGTCGTATCATTGTTAACAGGATGAAGTGTATATTTCGTCCCTTTCTCCATTTTTCGCAGCTCTTCAGCCGGGATGACAAAGTTGAATGCATAGAGATGGTCCCCATTCGTAAGTCTGCCTGTGTAGAACCCGCCTGATCTGGTCACCTGCACAGTGTCTTTACCAGGAGCCCGCAGTTCAAATAGCTGGGTCGATTTGACGATAAATGAACTCGCTTGTCCATCACCCACTTCAGGGATCCACTCTTCCACATTCACAGCGAAAGAATAACCGCCATCAGAGCGATCGCCCAGCGAACCTGGAATTGGGAAGCGCGGGTCGTTTTTCAAAAATATCGCATTCGCCGTACCAACTGTGGTTTCTTTGTATTCTTGAAGCTTTCCATCAAACGTGTTGAATGCGGCAAGCCAGTCTTTCAGGACGGCTTCTTCTGTTTTCCCAAAATGCTTTTTCGCCAGATCTTCTTTTTCTTTTTGCGAAATTGTTTGGCGCCCGTTAAATGTATCGGCCACGTCTATTGCGTAGTCATAGATTGCATCATATCCATACGTTTCCGAAAGGTACCAGAAGAGCGCAAGTGTTACGCCATAGTTGTTGTTGCTGGCTTTATAGATATCATCGAACGAATCGAGTTCCACATCATACAGAAGGTTTTTCTTACCGCCTCCCTGCTCTTTTGCATAGGTGAGAATGGACTCCTTCGTCGGCTTAAGCAACATTGTGCGCAGATTGTTCTTATCATTCAGCGGATAATTATAAAAGAAATAGCCGCCGTATTCTGCCCCTCCTTCTAACAACCAGAAGCGATAGTCTGGTCCCCAGAATGTTTCGTATGTCCGCATGCTCTCCAGCTCATTGATCTTTGATTGGTAATCAAAATAATGGACAAGCTCATGGACATAAGACGTCCGGAAATCATACTGCATGCGGCTTCCGTTCACAATGATTTCAGAAGGGGCGCCGTCTCCCGTGTTCGAGCGCCAGCTGTTGATGGCCGCCTGATAGTTGTCCGGCAGCGGAGTATTTGACTCGCGCGTATAGAAGAAGATATCCAGACTGCCATCTTTCGTTGCATACGGTTTTACTTTCCGTACAGCTTCAATCGATTGAATTGCTGATTTCGTTTCATCATAGGCAAACCCTTTGCCGTATTGCTTCTCATAATCATCGGTGACATAAAGATTGATGGAGTGTCCTGTACCCATATCGACTACATAGTGGTGGACATTCTGCACTATCTTTCCGTCTGCAAAGAAGCTCCGTACATCCGTTTTGCCCTTATACAGTAATCCGTCATTCTGGCTGCTTCCTGTAGTTTCAATGCGCAGACGATATTTCTTGCCTGCAATGAATATACGCATATCGTATATTGTATTCTTCTGCAAACTGTGAACTGGTGTAACAGTTGCTGCTTTGCCCTGTACTTCTATAGTGGCGGGAATAAACTTTCCACTTTGAACTAGAACAATCCCATCTATTTCTTTTTCAGTGAGACCACGATTGAATTCCACGCGGAACGCCTTCTCCGGTGCGATGTCCTTTAGAGACGGCAATTCGATCCATTCGTCTGCCGCATTAACTTGAACCGCTGGGAACAAACCTAGACACAGCAGGATGGCTGCAGCTGTCAGTAAAAACTTTTTCATTTGAGTAAAGATCCTCCTCTTACAATAGTAGGTATGTAACTATTCTACTATGACTATTAGACGTAATCCATCTGTTTTCCAAAGTCTTTTACTGTAGTCTCGTAACCTCGTATTAACTGCTTCATCTCTTTACTTGCAACAGGTTTTAATGAGACAATAGACTTAACAATACTTATAATGCAAGAGTTCTCGACATGTAGTAGGGTATTTGGCATGCTGCTGCTTTTGAGAGACAGATGGAGGGTCGCCATGAAAACTTGGAACAATGAAAAAGGCTTGACACTGGTTGAGATACTTGCTGCCCTTGTGATCCTCGGCATCGTGTTTATTGGTTTCATGGCAGTCTTTCCCCAAATGAATAAAATGAATGAGCATACGGAAACAAAGCTTGTCTCTATGAATAATGCAAAAATGGTATTAGCGGATTTAAAAAAGACTGGTGAAATTGGAGGTCAATACAAGAAGATCAAAGAGAGCAAGAGTCCAAGTCTTTACGAGACATATGAATTCCGCAGCGACGGGTATGTAACGAAATTAGACTGCTATGATCATAAGAACCAGACGTGCAGCGGGGAAGGACAAGAGCAGAGAGTAAAAAAGCAGTTGTATAAGATTCATATACAAGTAGAAAAAGACGGAAAAGTTATTAGTGAGTCTTTCGGATATCTGGAACTAGAGTGATAGGAGGTTGGGCCATGCCAAGGGAAGAAGAAGGAATGACGTTAGTTGAGGTGCTCGCCACCCTTGTGCTGGTGACATTGGTTGTCGGCGTCATATGGACAACAATCGCTATTGCCACAAAGACCAACATCTCGGAAACCTCAACGTTGCAGCTGCAGCGGGAAGCGAATTACGTCGTTACAGAACTTCAGCAGACACCGGCATTGCGATTCATATGAATTATATATTTCGGAGAAAGAAATCAAGGTTGAAAGCTGCAAGGATGAACAAGGACAGATGAACCCTTCTTATGATGGTATGGTCAGTCATCAATTCGCCTATACCGTCTTTGATTTGGAGGGGTTTAAACCGCTCTCTGTCGATTCCACCAAAATGAATGTAGAGCTGCAGGATCTGCAGGTCATTGATCCGGCTAATTCAAAGAGGAGGGTGACAATATCTACAACACTTTCCCGCATCATTACAACAGGACAAGGAGATGATTGACAATGAATAAGAAGAGCAATGAAAATGGATATGCGTTGCTGATTGTCCTGTTTGCCATTGTCTTCATCCTGGTCATCACAGCAGTTTTCATGCGGGGAACCATCAGTAATGCCAAACAGGAAAAAACAGTGGATGAGAACAATCTGGTAGTCGTGTCAGCGGAAGCTGGAGTGGACTTCTATAAGTGGGACTTCAGCAACTTTCTTGACGAAGCTAAGCTAGAGGATAAACTGAATCGAATCGTAAACTCCATCCCTGTTGATGACTATCCGATAGATTATAATAAAATCATTAAAGAAAACATAGTTGGTGAGTTTGCTCCTCTTTTGGATCATCATGCGAAATCTTATATTAATCAGCAAATCGAGTTATTCAACGGGTATGATCACCAATTGAAAGCTGTCCGTACGGAACTGGAAGCGGAAGATAAATATGAAGACAAATACCGTATCTCATTATATGGAACTGTCCAAGGGAATCTTTCAAGAAACGTGGACAGGCAGGTGAGACCTAAAAATCTGGACTTCGTGATGGTTTTCGACTTTCCGAAAGGCCCTAAAGGAGAGAACACCGATAATCCGAATGGACCTGGCACATCAGACGATGCACCCATCTATATGCCGAAATTACGAACACCAAAAGCACCTGCTCAGCCTGCGCTGCCTCAGGTGATCGGAAAACAGGTGAACAACTGCACACCATCCAGCAATAAGATTGCAAATCAGAAGTGCAATATCGACAGCATACATGAGGCCGGCTATGATATTAATAAATCCACTATTTATATGGCTGGCACGCTAAGTTCCTGGGGCACGGTCGATATTGAGAATTCATGGATGAATATTCAAAAGGACTTTACCCCTGCTTCATTCGATGTGGAAAATACCCATCTAACCGTAGGCGGGACGATCACGGCTTATCAAGCAGCAAAGATCAATAAATCCTATTTGCAGACAGGCTCCCTCAACAATAGCGGCGGTACTGCTTCCGTCCAGAATACACAGATGACAATCACCAACAAACTAGAATTCCAAGCGGCTGATACCGAGGATTCCATCATTAGTGCGAACGCTTATAAAGCACATGGACAAGCCGATTTCAATAAGACTGATCTGAGCATTAAGACGAACTACGAATCCGGCGGGGCTACATTTGAAAACTCCCGACTGGATATTGGCGGCAAGCTGGATTCCGGGGGCGGTTTATTTAAAGTTAAGAACTCGAGTGTCCGCATAAGCGGCAACGCCCATACCGCTAATGGATCTGATATTGAAAACTCTTCAGTGCATATAGACGGCTACTTCCTGCACACCTCTAAACCGCTCGAAGCGGATGATTCCGATATTTACGTAGGCGGAAAAGTGACGGCGACCAATGGCACTGATTTCGAAGATGTTAATATGGTTGTCCTGGGTGATTACGAATCCTCCACCCGGTTTAAACTCGATGATACGAAATTGAGCATCGGCGGATGGCTGTCACTTGGAAACGGCGGAGAGATGGAAGACAGTTTGCTGATTGCGAAGAAAATCACTTCTAGTACAACAATAGATGCAGATGATTCCATAATCATCGCTGATTATTTGAAGTCTGATGTGATGAAATTAGAAGATTCCAAAGTATGTGTGCGCGATTTGGAAGTTCGCAGCTTATCCATGGACGACAGTAAAATCTATTATTATGGTACTTCCAATAAAGAGGGATCGAAAATTTATAAACTGTCTTTTGAGGATTTCAAGAAAAAGTGCGGAGTCACATTTTCACCTGATGCGCCTGGAGCCCCGGACACCGGAGACTGGGGACCCAAACCGCCTGCTCTTAAAAAGGTGACTTATGAGTAATTCATGTTCGTCCAGATATTAAAACAGACAAGAGACCTGCTCACGCAGCAAGTCTCTTGTCTGTTTTGCTGTTACCCTTTCCCTTCATACTCCAGTCTAATCGCTGACCAATACCTATTACTAAATTCACCTATTGATCACCTCGCGTGTCTTTCAATGCCACCAGCCAAAGCCCATAAAAGCCTCCTCTTTCGCCACTTTTTCAACAACCTTCCTTATTAATCAATCTCGTATCAACAGACGATAATCGCTGTAAACCCCCTAAACCTCAATGCCTTCTCTAGCTGTCGCTCCCAACTCACTCCCACTCCACCACCGGATCCTTCGTCACACAGTCAATATGCACATCCGTCTTGACTATCCCGCCGAACGTATGATTCGACCCGAAGGCCACATGAATTGTGTTGTAGGCTTTCTCGTCCTCCAGAATATTTCCGATGACGCGGGCGGCGTGGTTGGTGCCGATGCCGAGTTCACAAAGAAACCTGCCATCGCCGTCTCCTAGAAGAGAGAGCAACGTTTCGCCGTCTTTCCCTGTGGCGTCCGTCACTCGGCCTTTTTCGATTGTCAGCACGACCGGTTCGTCGACTAGCCCGATGCCGGCGATGGAGCCGTTGATCTCGATGGTCCCTTCCGCTTTACCCTCAGGTGGTGCGATGTAGGCTTCTCCTGACGGCAGGTTGCCGGATGCTCCGGGATCCTTGAAGACGCCTGTGCTCGGGACGCCGTCTCTGTCTTCGAGCGGAATGATCAGCTTGTGATCGCTGCCCGTGCGGATGGCCACTTGTTTCGCCTCGGTCAATTTCCCGGTCATGTCGAGCGTCTCTTTTTCGACTTTGCGGTAATCGGCGGACATGGCGCCCTCCAGGAACATGTCTTCCGTGATGCCTGGCATCGTGATCACACGGATGCCTTTCGCATTGGCGTTCTTCCGCGCGTGCGTGTGGGTCAGGGAGTGTTTTGTCAGGCAGAAGACGAGGCCGTAGTTCAGCATTTCGTCCGCCGCTTCCTGAGGCGGCTCTTCCCCTGATTTCGTCCGATCCTCCATATGATAGGTGCTGACGTGCCAGCCGTCCGCTTCCAGGGCACCGGCGAATTTTTTGCCGAGTGCTAAGGTGCTTGTGTCCATGATGACGAGGATGCTGACGTCTTTCTCGAGTTTAAAGTTGTTCACCATGAGAGCTGATACGGTCTGCTGGAAATCTTTCATTGTTTACCATCCTTCCGTTGTGAGATATAGATACTGCTCAGCACGAATCCTAACGCCAGCAAGGTGCCCGCGTTCACCGGCTCCTGCAAAAGAAAGACCCCTAGCAGGATTGTCATGAGCGGCATGAGATAGGTGATCGACAATGCAAATATGGGGCCGCCCGCCTTCACGATGTAATAGTAGAGGAGGTTGCCGATACCCGAATTCAGGGCGCCTAGCATGAAGAAATACAAGACAGGCTGCGGGTTCGTAAGCGCCGGAATTCCGCTTGGCTGGACTAGAAGCATCAGGGGCGCGGCAAATAGTGTCCCCGCTGCCATTGTAACAAAGGACAGCGTGATCACCGAATAGGAACGCAGGAACTTGCCCGTCAGGACTGCGGACAACGCATACAGACAGACTGCCAGCAGCAACAGCCCTGCGCTGCCGGCATGAAAGGACGCGGCAGACGGCTTCCATAGGAGCACGAGGCAAATTCCGGCGAAACCGACCGCGACACCCATGAGTTCCTGCTTGTTCACCTGTCCTTTCAGCAGCAGCAACGTGATCAGGACGCCAAATATCGGCCCGGTTGCGTTCAGCACCGCCCCGGCAGTTGTATCCAGGTGAAGCAGGCTGAGACTCATGATGGTCCAGGGCACTCCGGCGCTGAGCAGAGCGATGCCGACGAGCAGCGGCAGCCTTTCCGACGTCAGTTCCTTATACCCTTTCTTTGCGATGAAGAAGGGCAGCAGCATAAGAGCGCCGAATAAGCAGCGAAAACAGACGATGGAAACGGGATGGAATGCAGGCAACAGCAGTTTGGTGAAGTAAAACGTAGAGCCCCAGAGCAGGCTCAGTACAAATAACGCGATCACCGGCATGGCGGCACCTCCGACTTTGCAAGTTGTCGATATCCAAAACAGCAGGACCCGCCTTGCGCATTTTTGCGCCATTCAGCGTCCTGCTGCTCTATATTCTGCCGCTGTCCGTTACACCGGCATATACTCCGCAATAACACGCGCTACGAGCGTCCGCGGCAGGAGGACCGGCAGCCCGCTTGCTTGTGCAGCCCTTCTCTTATGCTCTTCATCATATCCCATGCAGTCAAGTACAAGCAGATCCGCCCCTTGCTGCTGCAAGCGCCTGGCCGCCACTTCGATATCACTTTCCGCGTAGGGAGTTGCCGCTTCCGAGATAATCGTCACGCCTTCTTGTCGCCACTTCGATACGAGTGTCTCCCGCTGTTCTTCAAGCGGGATGATGAGCCCGAGCGTTCCCTTTTGCAGGAGGGCGCTGACGACATGGTTCAGCACCTTGTCTGGATAGACGATCGGTTTTTCGGCAATCAACGAGGGGAAATCTCCGGTACAAAGCATCAGCACGATATCCGCCTCCGCTTCAAGTGCGGTCAGTTCCTTTTGCAATAGAGGGAGCAGCCGGCGTTTGCCGATCTTGACGGACCTGCCGCTCCGCATCCGGGAGATGTAGGTCGTATCCCCTTCCTCCGGTGCGACGGATTCTACCGTTTCATCCGTCAAGCTGTCGAGACCGCCCCTCTCCCGCAGATTGACCGACCTGCCCAGGATCCCTTTGATTGACGGGGTCACATCCGTGCGCGGCGACTGGCCGATCGTCAGGACACCTACTGTCCCTGCTGTCATTTGCCCGTCCCGAGTGTCTGAAGATGCTTCATCGAACCGTATAGCGCCTCCAGATGCTCATATTCCTGCGCATCGTAGAACTCGATCTGCCCGCGCGTGAACTCCTTCGCAATTTCGATCGAGAACCGGACGGCCTGCGCGATGTCCACTTCATGGCTCGCCCCGGTGCCGCTGCCCGGCACCGCAGTTTTCGCTGTAATCGCGACGCCGACAACAGGCGCGTCTGTCGCGACGGACGGCTGGAGGATGCTGTTGATATGGTAGACATCGTTGCCGTACGGCGTGATATCCTGCGTCGTCACCGTGAATGTCACCGGCAGCTCGCCTGTCGTCATCTCCATGATGCGCAGCAGTTCGTCCGCGAATTTCAAGACGTAGCCCGATTTCACGGTCGGCGACAGGGCGATGCCACGATGGTTGAAGACCCGGTTCCCTTTCGTCGTATCAATCGAGACGACAGCGTCCATCTCAGGCACCACTTCGTAGCGGTTCATCGTCAGGATATCAACAGGCGATCCCATGAAATCGACCGGTTCATGTGGCTGCGTCGGTGCGGTTGGGCAGATATGCGTCGTCACGATGACATCCCCCGGCAGGCGGTCGCCCTTGACCGACATGTTCGCGAGCTTCAAGGCGATGGCGACTGCCGCTGCCGCCCCGTCGCCGTCCGAGACGAAGCCGATCCGCTGCGGGCGTGCGCCGAGCCCGCCCAGGCGGCCAACAATCCCAAGGGTGCGCGCACTGCCGCCGCTTTCTTTGCCTCCCGTCCCTTTGATCACCACTTTTACGAAGTCCGTGGATCCTTGCTCTCCGGCTACCGTTTCATACGATGCCTCACAATGCTCGAACCCTTCGAAGAGCTGAACCACCGATTTCCCGCTTGCATTCACATCATCCAGCAGTTCGATCACATCAAGTGTATATTTCAACGACATTTGTTATCATCCTTTCAAATTATCCGTTTGTTGACGATCGGTTCAATCGCTTGCAGAAGCTTTGCATTCGACATCGTCGTGCTGAGCTTCAAGTATTCTTTCGGCACGGAAATCACCGCGATGGCGATGCCTTCCCTCAGTTCCGCCGAAACGAGCGGCATACCAGTCTCTGCATCGAATGTCATGATGAGGTCCGGGAAGGTCCCTTTGCGTTCGCCGTCCATCTCGGCCGTCATGTATTCATTCCAGAACGTCAGTTCCAGGCCGTCAACCTCCACGAAGCCGACGTCAAACCCATTGACCGCCTTCAGCTCGAAACTACTGATCGTGCCCGAGTGAATGACGCGGCCTCTCAGGTGTGCGGCCACCGCTTCGATCCGATCCGGCCCCTCGGGAACCGAGAAGAAAACCTCTCCCAGCTCGATGGCCTGCGTGATCCCGCCGACCGCGGCATTCTCTTTCACGTAGCCCACCGTCACCGGGTTGCGACAGACGGCGACCATCCCGCCCGCCTGGACGGATACCGCCCGGACTGTGCTCGCGGAGGCGTCAAGCGAGCCGGTCACGACGCCCTCCATCTTCGTAGTATCCTTGCCGCCTGCGAATGCCTGAATAGAGCGGTAGCCTGCCACTTCCGACAGATTGAGCGATCCCATGGAACCGGTCGGATGCGCCCGTCCGTTGCACGGCGCATCGAGGAACGGCAGCCCGGTCGCAGCTGCCTGCAGCCAGCCGTTTACCGTCGTCGCCGCCCCGTTCTCATTCGTCATCAGCGCCCGGATCGGTTCGCCGAATTCCTTCTGCATGCGCTCCACTGTCGACACCAGCTGGTCCTCGTCCGTGAACGCATCTTTTGCGGACGGCGCGCCGACGAGCGAGACGCAAGCGACATGATCGCTGTCTGCCAGTTCATCGATTGTGACCAGTTCAGGCGCCCCTTTTGCAAACGCCTGCTCCGCTTTCGCGAGCCCGTCCTCGATCCAGCCGCCGCCTCCTCCGCCGAGGATGCAGCCGCCGTACACCGCCTTTTTCGCATCTTCCTTCGTCAATACTCGTCTAGTCATATGATCCCTCCATTATTTCGCTTTCCAGAGCGATGTGAAGAAGCTGTAGATGGCGTCCCCGGCGATAAATCCGGCTGCCATCGTATACATCGCATTTTCCGCTTCCTGTCCTTTCACTTTCAGGACGATGAACCGGATGATGATCCCGGCGATGACCGCCCAGCCCGCAATCGGATTGACGATCAACAGACCTGTCGCAAACAAGATCCCCATCTGCCGCTTCGGCCCGCCGATCAGCTGGATGATTGCGCCCGGGATGGCCCATAGCAAGAGGAGCATCCCAATATTGCCGGTCAAGCCGCTGTCGATTGTTGCTGCATACACATGGTCGACCGGCGGCACAAGGTCTTGTGCAAAGAACGAATTATGGAACAGAGCAACCATGACGATCGCTACACCGAACCCGATCAGGGAACTCTTCAGCTGCTGCCGGCGTCCGAATAGCTCCATTGCCGTCTTTTGTCCTTTCCGCAGCACGGCACCTGATTTGAAGTCATAACCGAGGTCTGCAAATGCAGGACCCGTCGCCGCCGTAAACCCGGTGAGCAGCGCAAGTGCAACTGGCGGGAAGCCGAGCATCATGCCGATCAGCAAGGCGATCAATGTGACTGCGAAAGCTGGGAACCAGCCGGAATGCATCGCGGCAATCCCGACGATGATCTCACTCGCAAGCGCGGCAAATGCCGCGAATACGACAAACATGATCGTCTGGAACACCGACATGTCTCCGATGATGCCGCTGATGACCGCAAGGATGGCCGCCGCAGCGATATAGAGGCCGAATCCGATGCCGAACCCTTTTTTGATATCGCTGTCCGTCCGGGAGTTGATATGCACCGTCTCCGTCTCTGCGGCAGGAACCTTGTCTTTCTTCGATTTCACGAGGACGAGGATGAACTGCAAGAGTGCGACCGTCCCCGCTCCGATCATCATGCCGTGCGGGATATAGTACGCATTCAGGTCCACCCCGAACAAGGTGTCCGAATAGCCGCGGAGCAAGAGGCCGACCCCGAACATGAGCAAGGCCCAGATGTTGCCGATGAACGCGACTCCGAACGCCGACATCGAAATGCCGAAATGCGAACCGACAAGCCCGCCTAGAATACCGAGCCCGAGGAACTTCGCTTTCGAACCGCCTTCGTCGCCCGCTTTGAGCGCTTCCGCAGTCGCAACGCCCGGCGGCCAAGTTTCATCCGCAGAGAATAGCTTGGAGTCGAATACTTTATACAGAATGAATACATCCACGAGCAGCGCCATCCCTGACCCGATCAGCATTGGCACGATCAGCTCCGGCATGCCCATGACAAACGGGATGCCGAGCGGGATGAGAAGGCTGTTCGCCGCCCCGAACGTCGCCGCGGAAATCGATGTCTGGATGAGGTTCTGGTTCTCGATCGAACGGTATTTATAGAACAGTTTCATCGGGATCCGTGCGATCAGCATGGCGATCAACGCCCCGATGATGGAGGTATTCGGCGTGATGCCGAGGGACGTGATCAACTGCATCCCGATAATGGCGCCGAATACGGAAATGATGATGGAAAATAGTATGAATGGAAAATCGAATGTTTTTGTCTTCATCCTAACGCCTCCCTTCGAATTTGCGTGTACGCAGCCGCCTGTGCCTCGACCAGATCGATGACCGGCACGTCAAGCTGCCGCTCCAGTGTTTCTTTCAGCCGGATGGTAGAAAACCCGGTGCAGGCGAACAGGATAACATCCGCCCCTTCACCGGTGGCTGCCCGGGCTGCCTCTAGCAGCTTCCCCTTCGCCTCTTCACTGAACAAGTCCGTTGTCTTCTGCAAGCCGTAACCCTGGCGGTAGGAATGGAACTGATCCCCGAGCGCCTTCCGGATGTTCGGCGGAATTCCTTCCGTGATCCCGATCACTGCAACGCGGCTGCCTGCCCGACACGCTGCACGCGCCCCGCAGATGCCTGCGCCAAGCACCGGCACATCCACTGTCCCTTTCAGCTCCGCAAGCCCCGGATCCGCCGCGCAGCTGATCGTAATGGCGTCGATCCCTTCCCGCTTCGCCATCTCTTGCGCGAGCGCTACGATCTTCGGGACCGCCTCGGCTTCCGACGCCGCGTCGTATATGCCGTTCGGCTGGTTATCAATGCAACTGGTCCATGAGTCGATTTGATGAAGCTCTTCCATCCGCCTCCCATGTTCCTGCAAAATAGCCTGATCATCTGTTGTAAGCACCCGAATGATTCCTAACATGTTTCCACCCCTTTTGGGTAATTATAAATATTTACACTATTGAACGTAATGCAAGAAGTGAGAAAAACTAAGGCCGCATTTTTGCACATCTTGTCACATTTTTTCGCCAGACAGCAAAAAAGCCGATGGGTAAGCATCTGTCCCATCAGCCTAAACTTTACTATTCATCATGACAACTGCCTGATTTTCAGACAGAACTGCAGCATGAACCGAGTCTCCGCATCATCGAGGTCCACATGCAGCAGCTCCTGGATCTTCTGCAACCGGTACGTCAGCGTCCGCCTGTGGATGAACAGCTTTTCGGATGTCTTTGTCACATTTCCGTTTTCCCCGAGATACAGCTTCAGCGTGTGCAGCAGATCCCGCTGCTCGAGCAGCGGACGCAGCAGCGTATCCGTATAGCTGCGTACATGCGGGACACCTGTCATTCCGATCAAAATCTCATAGATCCCTAATTGATCGTACGTATAGAACCGTTCGCCGCTTCGCAGCTTGCGGCCGATCGCCAGCGTCTGGTCCGCTTGGCGGATCGCTTCCTCCAGCAGCCGGCCGCTTTCCTGCAGCGGACCCGCTGCGATAAACAGGCCGTCATCACGCTCCTCCGCCCGCCGCTTCAGCCGGCTGAGCGATGTAGGATAGCCGGCCGGCATGCACGGGACGACCGCATAGAAATGGTAATACTTCTCGAACACGATGGCTCTGCTTTCCGCCACCCCGTCCAGCAGCCGGTGCAGTTCCTGCAGCACCTGACAGGATGGATCGATCAGGGCCGGGACCGCGGACACAAGTTTTTCTGTCCACTCTCCCTGGAAACGCACTAGAAAGAAAGGATTCTCCTCCTGCCCGCCGCTTGCAAACGCCTCCAGCCGCTCCAGATCCTCAATCCGCTGTTTCTGCAGATGCAGCTGCTCGTTCATGAACAGTTCCATCAGCTTTGCAAGCAGTGCCTTCAACTGCGCGGGCGACACATGGAACGATTGCAAATGAGCGGTATAGGGGACATGGACGACCGCGATCACCTGCTGATTGGACACGAGCGGCAGGATAAGTGCGTCCCGGAAGCCCGGAATCCGCAGCCTTGCGCTGTCCGCCTGCACCAGCTCACGCTTCCATCCGTCCAGCAGCTCGGTATATGATTCATGGTGAGGCCTTGAAAACAGCCGGTCCGACTTCCGCCAGCCATCCGCTAGAAAGCCGTCCGATGCATATAAAAGTGCCCCTTGCATGTCCTCAATATAGAGCGGGCCGCCCACAATTTCCCGCACTTCATCCAGCGCCTCATCGAGCGACCCATACGTCTTCGACTCAAACGACGCAAACGGATGGACCTCTTTCCCTGCATCCTGCTTTTCTTCGTACAGCCGCTCATACAGCGGCGTCAGCACATTGATATACGACACGGTCTTTGGAATCACGATGATCGGAAAATCATGCCGGTTCGCCACCGCAATCATCTCGACCGGCACCGACTCGACAAACCGTCCGAGCTTGATGACGATACCGGCCGCCTCCTTCTCGATCAGCGTCCGCACAATCTCCACCTGTTTCCGCTCATCCTCCCGTATCGAGTAGAACGTCGTCATCACCAGGATCCCCGGCGTTACCCAGCTGACCACCTCCGGCACCTCCATCACCTCGATGGACGTGATCCGGCGGCCGGTCCCCTGATGCCCCGCCAGAATCGTACTGCTTGCCAACTCCCCGATCGTCAGCGCCTCTCGGACATCCATCCCGGCGGCCTCCTTTTTGGCTTGCTTGAAAAATGATTGTGTCTATCATAGCATTTTTCGGGTGGTGGCGGCATTGCATGTGGATGGTACCTGTATTTGGATGGTACCTGTGCATGTATTTGGATGGTACCTGTGCATGGTACTTTTATGACAATTCAGCTATATGGGTAACTATGCAGCAAAAAACCACTCCTTTCATTAAGTGAGCGGTTTCTAGTCTTACTGTATGCAATTTGGTTGTATTATCTGAATTAGACTGTGCACAGGTACCTGTTTTACCTGTTTGGTACCTGTTTAAAGCCAAGTAGCGCTCAGTCCTTTTCTTGTCCCTATTTTTTATAGCAAACCGACTTTACGATAGTATGGAAAGTCTTCTCGCTTCATGTCTATCATCTCCACCAACTTTTCAAACACTCGTGTCGTCTTGCCTCGATCGCCGCGGTAGCCGAGTGTCATGCTCGTAATAGGAGCGTAGCAGCCAGTCCTGCCAGCCCGTGTTAGCAAGCCTGCAATCTCTGGGTATTCAATACCAAGCGTTTCATGCATCTCTCGTGAGAAATCTCTCCAATACCTGCCTGCCACCCGTAGCTCATCATCTTTATCTTCGTCATCCTCATCGACTTCTATAAGATGGGCAGTGTCTTCATATTGCTTTAATCTGTAGAGCATATAAATTTCCCGGAAGGTCAGCTCGTCTAAAATCTTTAAATAGTCGTCGTACTCATCCGCTTGGCTGAACTGATTTTCAGTGAGATGTTTTGCAAACAATTTCGCAAAGAACCGGACTTTCTCTTTTTGGCGAGTATACAAGGAAGCTTTCAATGCAGCAAACAGAGAGAACAAAAACTCCTCACTCTGGATCACTTCCTGCGATAACTCAATATCTCCTCTGTCTAATTCTTCGAAGAAAACGGCCGCTCGTTCTATATGAATTTTGTTATACGCTTCGGCGGCAAGTGAATCAATTACATCGCCTACTGGAATACCGCAAACGGATAACTGCCTTACGACAGCTCTTGCAAGATGGCTACCAGAATAAATCTCCAACACTCGTTCTTTCATACCCACTCACCCCCGTTCGCTTTAATCCCTATTTTCACAGTCTTGCTTTTTCCTATCGACTTCTTTATGTTCAATACCTACTTCTTCTTTAGCTCTTTCCCAATCATGCTTTAATAAAAATGCGACTTTCTTTTCCAATTCTTGAAGCTTTTCATCACTATTTTCTTTCAACAACGCATTTAAACAATTCACAATCTCTTGATCTTCTGTATCACAAGGATTCAGAGATAAAGTGATGAAGGTCTTTAACTCCCTTTTCTTTACTTGATCTTTAGTGGAACAAAATTCTGCAACGCTTTGTTTTATGTCATGACGCCATCTCTGCCGCTCTTCTGTTATGTATTTCACTTTATGACCGCGAATGTTTGTATGCTGTGTCGATAAGTAAGAAACAACCGCTGCCACAACACCCGAACTTAGTATAAGAGTAACAAAATCTGTAAATGACATATCTTCACTCCCCCATCCCATCTACCAACGATTCTACCAAACCAAAAAAGAAAGAACCAACCCGAAGGCCAGTCCTTTCTTGTAATCTACTCAAATGGTTGAGTGGGTATTATTAATTTGTCGGTGCCTGTGCGTAGTGAATTTATGACTATTCATCATCTTGTTTGATAATACAACAAAAAGTTCAATCATTATTAATACGATTGGCATTCAAGAGTAGTTTTATGCAATTGTGTTGTATTGCATTATCTGAATTATACCCTCTTCCTCTGTTCAAACACAATTTCATATTTCAAGACCCTTCCATTGATCAACCGTTCATAACGCCTCACATCGACCAGCTTCTTTGAATAGCAGACCCAGACACCCGCTCGACATCAAGCGGCAGGTTAGCTAACTTCTCTATCGACTTGTTACACAGACTACTAAACTTGCTCCCAGCTCAACCAGGCCATGCTGCATCGCATCGTGGAAGGCTCTTCGCGTTCTATGATAGAGGCGATTGTATTTTATAAGTTGATGAATCGCAAGCTCGACCTCCAATAAATCTACAGACATGACTTCACCTCCATTGATCACTCTCTCACGTTTTGCTGATCATATCAGAAGTAAGTCTATCTTCAAAGCGCTCCTCCACACACTCGCCTGCTTCAAAATATTAATTTGCCGCCTTTTCCCTATGTAGGGGTTACTGAACAACTCGAATTTCCCTATAAAATAAAGGGTTTAACACGTTATTTGTCGAAATAAGTGCATACTGAAAAAATTAAATCCATTTCGGAACCGCTTAGGAGGACATGTCATGTATGAACATAACGCGAACCAGATGATACTGCCACACGAATTCTTTTTGCCGTTCGGAGGGCACTTGAACCCTGATAACCGTTGGGTTCGTATGGCTTCTATCATTCCTTGGGCTGATCTTGAGGAAGCCTATCTGAAGTCGCTTGGCGACCCTAATCAAGGAAGTAAGGCATATACCGTGCAACTTGCACTTGGCGCACTGATCATCAAGGAGCGGCTTGGCTTGAGTGATGAAGAAACCGTGGAAGTCATAACAGAAAATCCCTATATGCAATACTTCATCGGACTGCACGCTTTTCAAGATGAACCACCGTTTCACGCATCTTCCCTGACGCATTTCCGCAAGCGTTTCAACATGGAACTTGTGAATCAGCTGAATGAATCCATTACGGCCGCACATCGGAAACCTGCGAATCCTACGGATTCGGATGATGACGAGCCGAAAGGCGGGAATGAAAGCCCAGCAGTAAGCCCGGAGCCTTCGCATCCGAAAGAGGAAACGCCTGTCTACAAACAAGGGAAACTTCTGATCGACGCCACTTGTGCCCCTTCCGATATTGCATACCCCACGGATATCGGTCTCTTGCATCAGGCGAGGGGAAAACTTGAAACGATGATCGATACGTTACACGCAGAACGCCCTCATGGTGCCAAAAAACCGCGTACCTATCGCAAGAAAGCACGGAAGGAGTATCTCGCCTTATCCAAGCAACGGAAACCTGGCTACGAGAAGATACAGGCCTGCCTGAAGGGACAGCTATCCTATGTCCGTAGAAATCTGAAGCATGTAGAGAATCTAGCGGATGAAGTTGGACTTACCAAGCTGACACGGGCACAGTACAAAGACCTGCTGGTCATCCAGGAACTGTTCCGTCAGCAGACCATCCTGTTCGAAAACGGGTCACATTCAATTGAGGACCGAATCGTCAGCATTTCACAGCCCTATATCCGTCCGATTGTACGAGGGAAAGCGAAAGCAGCGGTTGAATTCGGTGCAAAACTTTCAGTCAGCTTGGTCGATGGGTATGCATACCTTGAGACGCTTCAATGGGATGCTTATAACGAAGGGACTCTTCTACAAGAATCCATCCTGGCGTACAAGGAACGGTTTGGCTACTATCCGGAAGCCGTTCTCGCGGATACTATCTACAGAACCCGGGAAAACCGGAAGTTCTGTAAAGAACTTGGCATCCGGCTGAGCGGTCCGAAACTCGGCAGACCGGCCAAGAATCAGCATGTCCTCTCAGAACAGAAGAAGGTGGAAAAACAGGACCACGGCGAGCGTAATGCCATCGAAGGCAAATTCGGTGAAGGCAAACGCGTATATGGGCTGGGTCTTATTAAAGCACGCCTTCAAGCCACAAGTGAGACGACAATTGCCCTCCAACTGGTCATCATGAATCTCGAAAAGATCCTCCGGGATACTTTTTTGTCATTTTTCCTTCGTTATGATCGACAATCATTATGCTTATTTTCTATGAAGCCTAATTTTCCAGTTGCTTAAATTAGGTTGTTCAGTAGTCCCTATGTAAATCTTTGTTTTGGTCCTATAAAGCTCGTTTCCATGAAATTTTCAGTTTTCCCTAAATCAAGCCCGGTTGTCCCCCTCCCCCAACTCCGCTAGAGTAGTAGGTAAAATGAAGAGGTGAAGGAACATCACGTCAACAATCATGAGTGTCGGCCTACAAGGGATGAAAGGCCACAAAGTACAAGTCGAGGCGAATGTTCGGGTGGAGAAGGAGCAGTGTGTCATCATCGGGCTGCCGGATGCGTCTATCAAGGAGTCGAAGGAGCGGGTGCTGAGCTGCCTGCATGCGCTGGAGTTGGATATTGAAATGAAGAAGATCACGATCCACCTGTCGCCAGCGGATGTGAAGAAAAGCGGGACGGGGTTTGATTGTGCGATGCTGCTTGCGGTCATGCAACAGGTGCTGAAGGAGCCATTGCCGATCGATGAAAACACATGCGTGATCGCTGCGCTGTCTTTGAATTGTGAATTAAAACCGTTCCACGGGATGATTCCAGCAATCCAGCAAGCAATTGCCCTCGGATTCAAGCGGATCCTCATTCCGCCGATCGATGTGTCGTTCCTCAGAAGGATGGGCAAGGTGGAGTTGGTGCCGCTTCGTGATATGGACACGCTGATCGGCTACCTGCGCGGACAGCCCTCACTGTTTCAGGAGTCGGCTGAGATTGTCATGGAAGATTTGGATGGGTGTGAAGCCGAGGGAGCGACTACCGACTTCGCAGCTATACGAGGGCATCAGGAAGCGAAGCGGGCGCTGGAGATTGCAGCAGCGGGCGGGCATCATCTATTGCTCACCGGTCCGCCCGGCTGCGGGAAAAGCATGCTGTCGGATGCGTTCCATACAATTCTGCCGGATTTGACGCATGAGGAGGCCGTTGAGCTATACGGTATTTACCATCTCGCCCGGGAGAATCGCGGCTTGTCGATGCGCCCTCCCTACAGGCATCCCCACCACTCGGCGTCTTCCGTCTCGCTAGTCGGTGGAGGCACATTCCCAAAGCCCGGCGAAATTTCACTAGCACACCGTGGCGTCCTGTTCCTTGACGAACTCGGGGAGTTTTCGAGGAAGACACTCGACATGCTGCGGCAGCCGATGGAAGCGGGCGAAGTGACGATCAGCCGCGTCAGGCAATCCGTCACGTACCCATCAGACTTCATTCTCATCGCCGCCACGAACCCATGCCCTTGCGGCTACGCAGGTTCGAACGAGCGATACTGCACCTGTACGCCGAAACAGGTGACCGCCTATCAGCTGAAAGCGTCCGGCCCCCTGCTCGATCGGCTCGATTTCGTTCTAACGTTGCGGAGTGTCGGCTTGCAGGAGCAAGGTACGTCTGAATCGTCAGCCTCTATCCGCGAAAGGACAACGCGGGCACGTGACATGCAGCAGGTGCGCTATGGAGGTCGCTGGCTGAACGGTAATGTGCCTTTTCGGGTGCTCGACAGGACGTCAGGATTAGATGAACAGCAAAAGGAACAAGTCCAGCAGATCTGCTTTGAAAGGAAATGGAGCAACCGCACGCAGATTAAGCTGCTACGCATCGCAAGGACAATTGCGGATTTAGAAGGTTTGGAAACGATCTCTGGGAAGGCGCTGGAGGAAGCGATCCAGTGGAAAGCGGATACGCCCGGCCTCTTGCCACCTGCTCCCACGGAGGTGCGGTGATATGCCGAGAAGAAGGAGGAACTGGCGCCCCAATGCCTTCTACCACGTTGTCATGCGCGGCAACAACCGGGAGAACATCTTCGAGACAGATGAGGATCAGCGCCATTTAATGCGGGCGATCAACCACACACATTCCAAATACAAGTTCACCATGCTCGCCTATTGCGTCATGACCAACCACTATCACTTACTCATCCGGTCCGAAGACGAACTCAGCAAAGTTATGGCGTACATCAACCGGAGATACAGCGACTACTACGCCAAGCGCTACGGGCACGTCGGTCGCATCTATGAGAAACGGTACTACTCCTCCCTCGTCGACGGACCGGAAGCGCTTCTCACGGTCAGCAGCTACATCCACCGGAACCCAATCGACACGGCGACTCCGATGGTCGAGCGATTGGAGGACTATCCGTACAGTTCGTATCCGTATTACGCGGACGACAACAAGACCCCTCCCCCCTTCCTGGACACGGAACTGCTGGCGACGCTGCTGCCGCATCCGTTTGAAAAGACGAACTGGGCGTATTGCCAGTATTGTTTGCTGTTTATGCAGAAAATGGAGGCGGAGGGACGATTTTAAAGTGCCTGTGCAAGGTGCTTTTATGACAATTCATCTAAATGGGTAGCTATGCAGTGAAAAACCGCTCACACCATTGAATGAGCAGTTTCTCGACTCCAATTATATAATTGTAGTGTATTGTCTGAATTATATCATGCGCAGGTACCTGTCACTAATGGCTTTTCGGATGGATTTGTGACGACGCCTGTGTAAGGTGCTTTTATGACAATCGGCATCTATCCAATTAAAAACCGCTCATCCCAGGAGATGAGCGGTTTTTCGGCTGCCTGTATGCATTTGTGTTATATTGCCTGAATCTGAATCAAACCTTGCCTAGGTACCTAACACTTTCACCTCGAAAAAACAGCTCAATCAAATTTCGAACTAGCAATTGCCGTCAAGCCTGCGAGAACAGCCAATGGCAACGCTCTTGCCATCAGTGCATCTGCAACGTAATCACCCTGAAATACAATGATCAAGCATAGAATGGAAACTAGGAAAACAAGCATGACTGCCAACTTCGCAACCTTATTCATCCACGTCATCTGGTATCCTCTGAATACGTTCTAATTGCCGGAACTCCCACACTCGCATAATAGGTCTTTGTCCAAAGCACCCCATCCCAATTTGAACGATGTTCCTGAACAATTTTAACTTTATGGGTATGTCTGCCGTGCTGGTAGTAGAAGTCACGGCTGGAGAATCCAGCGTCAGGTCCGGTGAAGGTCACCTTTTCAGTTACCTTTTTCGTCCCTGTTCCGCCAATTTTAAAAGCACTGTTGATCGCAGACTTTGCGCCGCTTGGATAAGACCCCTCGTATGTTGCGGAGATGGTAGCAGAGACCTCGGTGCTCTTCTCGTATGTCATCCCTCTTGCAATACTCTTAATAAAGTATGACCTGGAAAGATACGACCATTTCTTTGTGATTCCTTGATCGTACACTTTCCAGGTATCGTACTCCCTGTAATCCATTGTAGAAGCTTCATCCCCCGAGGTGTTGATCGGCTTCAAGTATCCAATCAGCACCTCTGTCTCTCCATCGTATTCCTTTAAGAGGGGCTCATCCAATGGGACATATTCAAAACCTTCCATCTCACCGTCCTTTACCGATTCAAGCGTTGCTGCTGAAGCAGCAAATGTGGCAAGCAAAAACATGGCAAACATCGCGGCAGAAGCTACTAACAGTTTCACAATCTTCTTCACTTCATCTCTCCTCCTTTCTTTGTTAAGGAGAGTGTAATGTAGATAGAATAATAAGTAAATAACTTACAGGTTGGGAAAAATAAGTTCTTCTATTTATCCTTGAAGTGTATATGAAGTATGCTTTATCCCCGGATTAGACCTCGAAAGTGTAAATGCGACAATTTTCTTGGATACATACTGCCCACAGCTTGGGAAAGTTTTATATGTCAGTGCCTATGTTATGTCAGTTCCTGTGTAAGGTGCTTTTATGACAATTCATCTAAATGGGTAACTATGCAGTGAAAAACCGCTCACACCATTGAATGAGCAGTTTCTCGACTCCAATTATACAATTGTAGTGTATTGTCTGAATTATATCGTGCACAGGTACCTGTTTTATTACATAACCTAAGGGGAGCTGGCTGCCATTGAAACTTTTTCTCCCTATCACTTTTGCCTTCCGTCCATCTGATGTACGTCTGGCCAGTCGAATACGTTCTGATTGAGCCTCTCCAGAATGCATAAGGAAGAATATTTTAAAAAAGTTTGAATTGCTGGTGATACCGTCTGCTACGTAAATAACCATTTTCACATATTTACTGATCTCTGTCATGAGACCAACATTACCCGCTAAATCTCGTCCCAAGCGATCAACAGAATAGAGTAATAAGCAATCAATCGGTTTAGCTACAGTTTTGATGTCTTCCAGCATTTTCTGTAAGTCCGGCCTTTCAATATCTTTCCCCGAGTAACCGATATCTTGATACTGTCGAACGATAGTAATGCCATGTTGTCCAGCATATTTATTAATTGTTTCCTGTTGATAATCCACTCCATTACTCTGTTCCTCTACATCTCCCTTGACAGTAACCGACTTTCGGCAATAACTGATACCTGTTCTGTACTCCTTAGTTACCATGCACTTTCTCCACTCCTGTAAAATTAATTTCTGGTTGTATAAACTCCACAAAGTGTGCAGATAATATGTGTGTAGTCTACAAACAGGCTCGTTTGTAGGAGTTAAGCTTCCGGAACTATTGGCCAAAATATATGCATGAAGGTACGTTGTTGCAAAGTTATCCATTGGACACACACATCAACAACAAGTAATTCTTTATTTACCCTTAGGATTACATAAATACCTTTAATCGGAAATATCGTTGTTTTACTTGCCCAATATCATCCGGAAAGAACACGACATATAAATGCATTCTTTCTTTATATTGAATGAAATATTCATCAGCAAGTATTTTACCAATAAACACCACAGCGGAAAGACCTCTACTTTGAGAGGTCTTTTTTGTATCTCATTATTAGGCAAATTTAAACGAATAAAAGTCAGGAACAGATACCCCTATTACTCAGTAAGTATTTTTCAGGTTGAACTAGATGCATTCAAATTATTTCAACATACATCTATTGTGAAGCCCTTCCTTCCATAACTTTATTAGGGCCAAGCTATGATGCAGCTTGCATTTCTAATTGTCGGTTTAAAAACAGTAAAATTTATCCAAGCTATCCGTAATGTAGAACTTCGGAGGATAAGCATTATGATTTTCGGAAAGACCAACAACTACTTCTCACCTGACGCAATAGCCAAAGTATTAAAGCAACCAGAATTACATAATGCAACGGAGCGGGAACATTACTTGATCTTATGCCTGTTGTATGAAACCGGTGCACAGGCAAGTGAAATCTTGAATGCACGAACGGAAGACGTATTCTTTACAGAGCAACCATGCATGCGGCTCTCATCTCCTGGTGGCTCGCGTACCATTCACTTGCCAGGTTTCCTTACAGAAATGATCAGCCAACATATGCAGGAGAAGCAGCTATCCCTTACAGACCGGCTTTTCTTCCATGATCGTACAATGAGCAGCCAGGAATTGTGCCGACTCTTACGTATGTATATCCGAAAAACAAAAATACAGTATCCCGATCTTATTCCTGATTTCCACTCCATCCATCATTTCAGGATTAGCAGAGCAAACCATCTGTATATGGCTGGCATGGATATTGATGACCTTCGTCAATTTCTTGGACATGAGTCGACAGGCGACACCATGCGATATGTTGGCATTCTTTATCATCCAAACTGATGAATGGAGCTGTGAATCCGAGATACACATTAATTCAGATTATGATGTATGTCAAAATGGCTTGATCTGTCTGTAACAAAATGGTAGCGGTTTAGAGAAGTAATGGATTAGGAACATACAGGAGAAAATTAGGAGGGACAGTTATGCCAACACCAATACAAAGGAATAACCAGGAGGCGTATGACGACTTCCTCAACAAACTAAGGCAAGAATGTGAGTTCCACCAAGAAGAAGGTCGGGAAAGTTATCGGTATCGCCTGGCAGTGATCGCTTTGATGATTGCTGAACGGTCTGCTAGGGTTTGTACGGTTGAGGACTTTGCTGCATGTACTGATAGAGCTAGGGAAGCTGTAAATGGACAGTTGGAAGCGATGGAGAGCGAGGGGCCGTATGGTGAGGTCATGGAAACCTTGCGGGTTGTGGCGAGGTATACGCTGGTAGAAGGCAGGAGAAGTGAAGAGGCCGCTGAGTATGTGGAGGATTTGCTGAGGAGAAGCAGGAAGATGATTGTGAAGCCATTTCAGGATAAATAGAGTGGCAACATCAGGACAGATAGCACTATTACGGTAACGAAAGTGAGTTGCTCGCCGACTCTTGGTTAGTCCCATCCCTACCAGTATGGCATACTAGTAGACGGAGGGATTCAAATGAACAGTCAAAATATACGCAAATACGTAATTGAGTGGATAAGCTATATGTACCAGTTTCTGCGACTTCACTTCAAATCATCGTATGCAATCCGAATGGAAAACATAGCTCTCAGAAGTCAACTCGCCTTGTATGTTCAACATCACGAAAAAAGAAAGTTGCCAAAACCAAATTCAACACCTGCATTCCGACAACTTTGGGTCTTGTTCTCAAAGAAACTGATCAATTGGAAAGATACTCTGTTCTCTTTCAAACCAGCCACTGTCGTCCGTTGGCATCGAACCGCCTTTTCATGGCATTGGGCTAAACTCTCAAAGAAACAAGGTCGTCCTGCCATATCAAAGGAAACCATCCAAATGATCAAACGCATACATAAAGAAAACCCATTGTTATCTCCAGAAAAAATCCATGAACAAATGGTGGAACTCGGAATTGAACATGCACCTGCCCCAAACACCATTGCAAAGTATCTTCCTGTCAGCAGAAAGCCACCTACCGATCGGCAGCTTCAATCCTGGAAGACTTTCTTGAAGAACCATCAACGGGAACTGTGGGCAACGGATTTCTTCACAATACCCACCTACAAGTTCCAGATTCTCTATGGCCTGATCATCATTCACCATCACACCAGAGAAATCGTCTATTTCGCCGTTACCACCAACCCTACAGCAGAATGGACAATCCAACAGTTTCGTAATGCAACGCCTTACGGTAGCGTTCCTAAATACTTGTTACACGACAATGATCCTATATTTCGCTCTAAAGCTTTTCAATCTTTTTTGCAAGCCTCTAAGATAAAATCAATACGAACAGCCTACCGATCACCTTGGCAAAACGCTTATGCGGAACGTGTAATTGGAACAGTTAAGCGAGAATTGCTTGATCATGTCATACCATTACATGAAAGGCACTTACATTCACTGCTTCGGGGGTATGTAACTTACTATAATCATCACCGCACACATCAGGGAATTGGCGGCAAGACTCCTGTTCCGATTCAATCACATCTACCAACGAAGGTAGAAAAGACAAAACTGAAAGCAACACCTGTACTGAATGGACTATATCATACATACCAGAAGACGGCGGCATAATTTTCGTCAACAAAACTTTTTTAAGCCTTTAACAAAAGGCTTTTTTGTCATGCATATTTTTTCACTATGTATTTTTGTCGAGGAGATAATAGTAGAAAGCAATGGAATTGTCGCGAGGTAGGCAGACGAAAAGATAATATTTTTGAGCGTAAATTAGATTTTTCCCGCCGAATTGATTTTTTGAAGGCGACAACCTGAACTTAACCTTAGTTAATGGAAATAGGCTGTAATCATTATTTCAGGATTACAATATATGGGAGAGTAGTGGAAACAAAAAAACAGCCAACCATCCCGAAGGACAGTTGGCTATTTTCTTATTACCCTACATTCAATCAACCGTTACCTCAATAGACCTTTGTTAATCGAATTATAAGAGTTTTGTAAGTTCCTAACACTAAACTTGCTTCGGTCAACTTACTGAGCGTAATTAGTAACTGTTATACCTGTTTGATCGATCTCTAATACATTACCAGAACCAGCAGCTTTATCTTTTGAAGCTAATCCACTGCCTTTTGTTTTTAAAGTCAACGTTTTAGAAATATCCATCGAACCTTTAGTTACACTGAATACTGCCTTTGTTTCATTTGTTGAATCAATTGCAACAGATGCTAATGTAGCAGCATTAGTTCCATCAGTGAGTATAAAGTCGTCCTTATCAACTGAACTCATTGCTTCACTGAATGTCAATGTAAGTTCATAACCGTCAATAGCGTTTCCAGTTAAATAAGCTTCACTCATTGTAGGAAGTGTCTTATCAGCTACAGTCAGCTTTTCTGCTGTGTAAGCAATTGTAGATCCAGCTTCTGTTTTAACACCACTTACAGTAACGTCAATGTTACCACCTTTTGTTAAAGCTGCTGGTAATTTGTTTGCAGCTACTGCTGAGAAATCAAGTATAACACTATCATTAGCAGAGTTGTCGCTGTCATCATTACTAAACGTTACAACCGTACCCTCAGGCAATTGGCTTCCATTTAGCGTGTAGTTCAACGGATTATCCGCTGCACCAGCTTTGTATGTTCCTGTTGCTGAATCGATACCGTTCACTACATCAGCTTGATCAAAGTTCACAACAAGAATTCTATTGCTAGATGTTGAATCAGTTGCAGTACCACCAGCAACTGTTGTTTGTGCCAACAGTGTAGCTTTTAATTGTGGTGCAGGTGCTGCTGTTGCTGCTTTATACGTGAACGACGCAACTTGTGCATCATTAGTATTTTTAACAGCGGCAGTATCTTCAAGTTTGTTTTGAACTACAACTAGTTTGTACGTGCCACTTTTCGGAAGTGGAGCACTTAATGTTAATGTTTGTTTGTTCTTGCTGTCTAAAGATAAAGTGCTATTGCCTGTAACAGTAATTGTCACACCTGCTGCAGTTTTAACTTCCTTACCGTCATTATCTGTAACTTTGAAAATGTTGGTTAGATTTTCACCAGAAGTAATTTTAGCAACCTTTTCAGAGAACACAACATCAACTTGGTTGTATTGTCCTGGCGTCTGAGAAACAGATGCAATAGTTGGTTTTGTAACGTCTCTTTCAACTGTGACAGTGTCAGTGTAAGCAGTCATAGTGTTACCTAACGAATCTTTTAATCCAGACACAGTTACTTTAAGTTCTTTAGTATTCTCTTTATTATTATCGAAAGGAACTGCCGCCAAGTCAATTGCTAATGTTTTACCATCAGCTTTAAATGCTGGAAGTGTGTTCAATGGAACTACTACGTCATTGCCTGAGCTATCTTTTTTAGTTACTTTAACAGATGTAACGTCAACTGCAGTATTCATTTTCTTGTCGAATACGACATTCAATGATTTTTCACCAGTAGCTGTTGCTGTTGCTGTTGGCTTAGCAGTATCCTTTACAATAGTAACTGTAGTTTTAGATGCTGTTGCAGCATTACCTACTAGGTCAGTCAGACCATTAAATTCAACTTCATAAGATTTCCCTGCTTCTAGATCATCAGCAGCAGTTAAAGTCCATTGAGTTGCATAATTTGCATTAGTAGCCGAAGCAGTTGCTAATTTGCCATTTACTTTAGCAGCTGTGAAATTAACAGGCTCGGAGAACTCAACAACAACGTTTTTAGTTTTGTCTGCGTTTGTAGTAGCTTTAACAGATTCGATTGTTGGAGCAACCGTGTCTACCATTTTTACAACTTTAGCATATTTAGGTACAAGATTTGCTTCCTTATCTTTTACACCATCAATGACAACAGTGTATTCAGTATCTTTTGTCCAAGCGGAAGCATCTTCATTGTAAATTGTTAGTGTTTTGTTAGCAGAATCAAACTCGCCGTAAAAATCAGTATCTGTGTGCAAGCTTGTACCATCAATCATCACAATATTAGATTTAAAGTTGCCATTGCCGTCCAATACTGTAGCAGGATCAACAGCTTGTCCGAATGTTACTTCCATTGTTCTAGCGTTAATCGCACTTACCGATTCAACTTTAAGGTCTGTATTTTCTTCTGGAGTCGGATTGATTACTGTATCAGCTGGTACTCCTGATGTTAAAAGAGCATCATCTGATAGAGTAACAATGTTTGTTCCTTTATATGCCAAACCATCGATAACAACATATACATTTGCATTAATGAGCCATTTGCCTTTTTGCGCTGTTGTTAGGTTTTGGAAATCAGCAAGTGTCAGAGATTCTCCGGTGCTTTTGTTGTAAACTCCGGCAGGAACAACGTTGTCTTCAGCTGCAAAAGCCATCACAGGTGTGATTGAAGATGTTGCGATAAGAGCTGCCATCGAGTATTTAATACCTTTTTTCACTTTGCGCTACCTCCATTTGTTGTGGATAATTGGTCTACAAGCCTAATGTACTATTAGGCTTGTAGATTTTTTTATTTTCTATTGGCTGTGATAATTACTTTGTAACGCCTTTGTCAGTCAAGTTCAAAACTGCTTTCTTTGTTTCACCGTTGACTACATACGATACTTCTACAGAAGTATGTTTGCTAGAACCAAGTCCTGTGTAAGAGAACTTGCCATTTGTATCAACAGTAGCTGTAGCAACTTCTTGGTCTGCTTCCATTGGAAGTACTGAAATTTTCACTTCAGATACTTTACCTTTGTCTGCAGATGCAATAGTTCCTTCTACATTAATGTTTGCAAGTCCAAGACCTTGTGCAATTGTGTTTGCATAAGACTTATCAGCAGACGTGATTTTGAACTCAACTGGAATTGCCTCTTCAAGTTCTTTGATCTTCGCTTCAGCTGCAACCAATTTATCCAAAGCTGCATCAGTTACAAGAGCCTTTTGAGTTGCTGTAAGAGCGTTGTATGATGCGCGAGCTTGTTCAACAAGTGCTTTGTTTTCAATTGTCAAAGCGCTAGTTGCAGGCAATGCGTTGATTTGGTTGATAACATTGTTAGCAAGTTGCTGATCAGAAAGTGTACCTGTCTCATCAACTGGCTTAGTGCCTGTTGTAGAAGTGTTTACAACATCAAATCTTACAGTATCACCACTTGCAATACGAGTTACCGTTACAGTACCTGTAGCGTTTCTCAAGATTGAAGTGAACTGATCAGCCGTTAGAATTTGTGCACCATTATTAGCTGTGTAAGTGATATTTGCTCCGTAAAGTTCAACTGGCTCTTTACCTGCAAATGTCAATGTGTTCTTTTGAACGTTGAACGATTGAACTGTTCCAGTGTAAGCAGCTGGCACTTGAGATGTGCTTACGAATGTAACAGATGCTGTTTGTGTAGGAAGGATGTTGCTTGCTCCTGTCACGTTTACGCTAACTGTATCAGCAGATGTGGAAGTAATGCGGACAACCGCTTTTCCTTCTGCGTTAGAGTTAACATGGTATGTCTTCGTGTTACCAAGGTTTTGGTGAACTGGAAGAGTTACGCCGTTTGCATCCTTAACGACTGCGTTTCCGAATGTAGAAGTAACATCAAACGCAAGTACGTATTGATTGTTAGTGATCGGATCAATCTTAACTTCTTTCGGTACGAAGACAATTGTTCCATCTGGACGTGTTTCTTGTACGTAGATGATTTGTGTTTTGCCTTCAGTTACTGTGTAGTTGCCTGGACGGTATGCGAAACCGTTTTGGTCAACCGACTGGTATGTGAAGTAAGCATCTTGACCAGCAGTCAATGAAGAAACTTCACGGCCATATTGGTCAGTTACTTTAAGAGCTGCATTTGTGACAATTGGAGTCTTGAAGTAAGTTACTTCAGCATCCTGTTGAACGTCACCTGTATCCAATTTAATGTCTGTAGTCGAACCAGCAGTGTTAAGGAATACAGTTGGTTTCGCGAAGGAAGTAGCACCTTTACCAGCAACGCGGAATTGTGCTTTTCCATCTTTACCTACAGTGATTGGGTAAGCAGTGCCTGCAGTTACTTTAACAAAGTTCTTAGTGCCAGTTGTGAAGTATACATCACCAGCAACGTTTCCAGTTTTGAATGTTACATAAGCAACAGTTCCAACCGGTGCAACTTTGCCATCTTTGTCTGTTACAGTTGCAGTGTACATACGTCCACCAGCCGAATTAGCATCGTATGCTACAGGAACACTGTTGTATTCTGCAGAATCCGCTGTACCTTCACCTACTACTGCTACAGCCAAGCGATCAACGCGAGAGAATTTCACAGTTGCAGCTTGTGCTTGTAGTGCAGTCGGAGAGTATGCTTCTTTGTTACCTACAGAGCTTGGAAGGTAAACAATTGGTGTAGCTTCAAGGTTCGATCCGTAAATCGTGAATGAGCCTTCTCCGTTGTTATTAGTTGTTACTGTTGCATATTGAGTAGCACCAGTTGTAAGTTCGTATGGAGTTACGAAGTTTTGAGTGCCGTGGTTTTGAACTTTAACGTCTGTAATCTTATCTGGAGCAACGTTTAGGTTTTCTTTGATCGCAATGTAGTAAGTAGTGTTTCTGTCACCTTTTACTTTGTACGATTTTTTAGTTTCGTTCGCTAGGTCATTACCGGAAGTAAGTTCTTCAAGTGAAAGTTGAATTACATTAGACCAGTATACTTTACCGTTTGAACGGACAGCTGGCTTACCAGTTGCATATGCGCTAACAGAGTCAGAGCTTACTGCATAACGTGTATAAGAATACTCAGCGATTCCGTCTGCATTTGTCTTAACTTCTACGACTTGGTCTGGGTTGAGGTTACGGTTTGTGTCAGACACGATGTTGAAAGTTACTGGTACTCCAGCTTCTTTAACGTTGATATCTGCACGGACAGTTACTTCTTTACCAAGAACACCTTGTTGGGAAGTAGTGATCATAGAAACCTTCTCAGGTACTACTGCAGAAACGCCAGTGAATGTTCCGATTGGTTCGTTGTTTAGGGAGACAGTGTACTTCTCTCCGCCTTTTTGAACAGCAGTTGTCAAGATAACAGTTTTAGCGTCTGTTTGCTTAGCAACAGCGTTTTCAACAGTCAAGCCATCGATTGTGAACTTGAGTTTGTTGAAAGATTCTTTGTCGATTTCTTTTTCGAACGTTACTTCAACGTGAGTAGCGTTAACAGCATTGATTGTCGCTTTACCGAACGCAGTGTTCACAGCAACGCCAGAGAAATCAGTGTTCAAGAACTTGTGAAGGAATGATGCAAAGTGTCCACGAGTTGTTGTGTTCTTCGGATTGAATTGTGGTGCAGCAGGGTTCGTGATGTCGAAGAAGTCAAGAACGTCGATTGCTGGACGTGCTTCTGCCTTCGCTTTACCAAGATCAGTTACGTCTTTTTTGAAATCTTGTCCTGCCACGTATGTAGCAAGGTCGATGTCATGTACGCGGTCGAAAGCGCGGACAAGAACAACTGCCATGTTTTCACGAGTGATGTCGCCAGCAGGATCTAGTTTCCCGTCTGGAGTACCGATGAAAAGACCGTTGTCTTTTACTAGCGCTGCGTATTGAAGCAACTCATCGTTAGATGTAGACTTCAAGTCTGCGAAACGCATGTTAGTTTTGTAGTCTGCAGGTACTTTGTAGCCTTCAGATACAAGCCATTTACCCATCAACTTGACAACGTCAGAACGAGTCAATGTTTTATTTGGCTTGAATGTGCCGTCTTGGTACCCAGTGATGACGCCAGCATCAGATAGTGCATCGATTGCTGGTTCGTGTGTGTTACCTTTTGTGTCTTTGAAATCTTTCGCGCTTGCAACTGGTGCTACAGCAGAAGCTACTAGAGCAGCTGAAGCGGCGCCCATTACAAACTTACGATACTTCGTTGGTTGGTTAGCCATTGAATAATTTCCTCCTCTTATCGAAAAAAATAATTTGTCATCCGCCCCACGGCAAAATGGAAACGGAAGCCATTACACAGTAAAGTATAGAGAGTCACGGCTAGGATGTCAATTACATTTTAGTAATGTACCAGATACATAGAGCAGAAATGCTCTGAAAATATTCGCCGCTTCTATCATTCTACCGTATTTCAATTATATATCAAGTATTTCTACACGATTTGTGAAGGAAGTGTGTACTTACATGTGCGGAAGGCGCAAATCTGCTGTTTCAGGGGTCGTATTATCTCTTTAAGCATGAGTTTATGCTGGTTTATGCGGAGATACTATTGAGCAGGTATATTTTGGAGGACATATAATAGATAGCTTGTCTTGAAATCCAGTGTTATTTATATGTAGGTTTTGTCACTTAATTGTTTTATTTATGTAGCAGTTGTATAAATGTAGGTAAGTATTGGAAGAATGGATTACTGGTCATTAACTGTTAGGAGCCAGGTCTTGCGGATCTTAGCGAAGCAGGAGCCCGGCATGGTCACCAGTCTTCCAGGTGATACCACAATTCGCTGGAGGGTGCGAACTGTAGCCGTACCTTGCACCCTGCCTCTCCCGTAAAGGTGACCTCAGAGAGGATATAGACATACAAAAAAGCCCGACAGATGGGAGCTGTTGGGCTTTTTTGTGCGGTCAACCAACCGTTTTCGTCCTGCGTGGCGTTTGTTATATGCTACAGAGGAAATTATCCTTACACTTACGTATTCTATCACCCTCGTTACTAGATTACAAGTGGTGATTTACTTTTTTCCGGCAATTATTTCTATGAGGAATTTTGGAAGGACGAGCTGCCGTTTGATACGGCTGGGCTCGATCAGCAGGCGGTATAGCCACTCGGCGCCCACTTTCTGGAATACGGCTGGCGCTCGCTTAATATTGCCTGCGAGCACATCGAATGAGCCGCCCACTCCCTGGTATAGGGTAGGATGCAGCCGGTCCCGGTTCTGCTCGATCCACAGTTCCTGTTTCGGAGAGCCCATGGCGACGAAGAGGATGTCGGGTTTAACTTCATTGATGCGTTCGATCACTTTCTCGTTATCCTTCTCGTAGCCGTCCTGCGTGCCGGCGATTACTAGATTCGGATAAGTCTCTTTCAGTTTTGCTGCTGCCTGGTCCGCAACGCCTGGTTTCGCGCCGTAGAGGAAGATCGGCTTTTGCGTGCGGGCTGCTTCCCGTACGATCCGATCCATCATGTCGACGCCGGTGACGCGGCTTGTGATGTTGCCTTTTTTGAGCTTGGACGCGATGATGACGCCAATCCCGTCCGGAATTTGAAATTGCGCACGGTTGAGGAGCGCCTTTAGGTCAGCGTCGTCTTTCGCTTTCATGAGCTTTTCCGGGTTGATCGCGACGACAAGGGATTTCTTGCCGTCGTCGATGTTCCGGAAGAGCTCTGGAATCAGTTCATCGTAAGTTTCGGTGTTGACGCTGACGCCTAGGATCTGTTCTTTCATTTGACGAGGACACCTGCCGGAGAGCCGTCGCCGAGTTTGTAGTAATGGAAGCCGGCCTGTTCCCACTTCATGCGGTCGAGGGCGTTTTTCGTATCTAATACGAACGGCTTGAGTGCTTTCGTTTCGAGCGTAGCTGGGCTGAGCTGCTTGAACTCGTCGTGGTCTGTCGTCAGGATGATGAGATCTGCGTCGCGCGTCGCTTCCGCCAGTGTTTCTGCCTGGGTCGGGTGCTTCACGTTCTTGATATGCGGATCGTATGACTTCACTTCGATGCCGCGATTTTGCAGTTCTTTGATAACAGTGAGAGACGGGCTTTCGCGCATGTCGTCGACGTTTCCTTTGAAGGCAAGGCCGAGTACGGCGACTTTACCGCTTTTGATGTTCTGGTCATCTAATAGGCGTTTCGCTTTTTCCGCGACGAATTCAGGCATGCCGTCGTTTGTGAGGCGCGCCTTGTGGATGATGTCGCTGTTTTCCGGGTTTAATTCAACAAGGAACCATGGGTCTACGGCGATGCAGTGGCCGCCTACTCCAGGGCCCGGGGTATGGATGTTGACGCGCGGGTGGAAGTTTGCGAACCGGATCGCTTCCCAGATGTCGACGCCGATATGCTCGGCGATTTTTGCGAGTTCATTAGCGAACGCGATGTTGACGTCGCGGTATGTGTTCTCCATGACTTTGACGAGTTCCGCAGTCGTTGCGTCGGTGAGGTGGATTTCTCCTTGGACGAACAGCTGGTACAAGTCTTTCGTCATTTGCGCGGATTCCGGCGTGATGCCGCCGACGATGCGGTCGTTATTGACGAGCTCTTCGAAGATCTTGCCCGGGATGACGCGTTCCGGCGAGTGGGCGACGAAGAGGTTTTCGCCGAGCACTAGGTCCGATTTACGGAGTTCCGGCAGCATGATGTTTTCGACTGTTTTTGGCGGTACGGTTGATTCCAAGATGACGAGTGCGCCTGGCTTCAGGTACGGCACGATGGACGCCGTCGCCTGGCGGATGTACTCGAGGTTCGCCGTGTTGTCCGGGTTGATCGGGGACGGGACGGCGACGATGTAGACGTCCGCTTCCACCGGCGTTGTCGAGACGGTGAACTTCCCTTCGTCGATCGCGCGGTCGAGACGCTCCTGGAGACCGTTCTCTTCTATATGTAATTGCTTATTTGCAATCATGTTGACAGCTGTTTCGTTGATGTCGACGCCGTGTACGCGTGCGCCGCTGTTGGCAAACATGACGGCTGTCGGAAGGCCGATGTAGCCGAGGCCGACAACGCAGATTTTCTTGTCCATTGGGTGATGTTCCTTTCTGTTTGGCAGTGCGTAAACAATAGTTGATTATAGCATAGTGTATATGCCGGTTGCTATCTTGGTGTGTCTATTCCACCGTAAATGGCGTGTAGATGCCTTGTTTGACCGTGCGTCCATTTTTTCCGTGCAGGCCCGGGTGGACGACGAGCATATAGCTGCCGCCCTGCTGCATCGCTTTGTTCGGCTTGATATCGAGCTGGCCGTTTGGATTGGCGCTGGCAGTGATCGGGACGGCGACGCCGCCGATTTTGACGAGTTCCACTTTATTGGACGCGCTGGCCGCCCGAAGGTTCATCGGCTGCGTAAAGTGGAGGTGGAATGTCTTGTCCACCGGCACCTGGTTGAGCTGTTCGAGCTTCTTGTATTGATTCTTGACGAGATCGTCATGCAAGATGCGCTCGTGGATGGTGAGGAGTTCCTGGTCTTTTTTCGTCTTGATGGTTGGCGTGACGCCAGTCTTGTGGATCTTCTTTTTCTTCGGTCCTGTGAATTCGCCGACCGTCAGTTTGAGGGCGCTGCCGTCCTCGAATTCGAAGAATGTCTGGATAGTCCCCTTCCCTTTCGTCGTTTCGCCGACGACGGTTGCGGCTGACTGGTCGATGACGGAAGCCGCGACGATTTCGGAGGCGGATGCCGAGTATTGATTCACCAGAATATAGGTCTGTTTCGGGAATTTCACTTTGGACGGGATCGGCTTCACCATCTCCTCGCCTTCCCGCGTCTTGACGTAGTAGGCGTCCTTCACGCCTTGGAAGTGGCCGAGGAATTTTTCGGCACTGTCGACGTAGCCGCCTCCATTATAACGGAGATCGAGAATCAACTTTGTTGCCCCCTGTTTCTTGAGGGCGAGCCAGTGGTCGATGATGTCCTGGTTGAGCTTCGCGGAAAACGTCGTGATCTTCATATAGCCGATGTTGCCGTACAGCATGCTCGACTCGATGGCGGGTTCGCTGAGGGCGGCTAAGGCGAAATCGTCCGCACCGACCGCCGCCACGTAGTCTACATATTCGTTCGGCTTCATGTAGCGCGAGTATTCGTCGAGGGACGCGATGATCTCGTCGACGCTTGTCATGGCGTCGAGGTTTTCAGGGATTTCGCCGTAGTAGTAGTTCTCCACGAAGAATTTGATGTCGTCTACGCGGGATGCTTCTGCGGACGGGGAGAGGATGATGAGTGCGAATAAGGCGAGTATGATGGCTTGCAGTTGTCTCATGGCTAATTCCTCCTTTTTGGCTGGTTGCTGGCGGTGCATATGGATGCGAACGCCCGGCCGCTTGGCGGCAGGGCGTTTTTTAGGTGTCCGTGTACAGCTTTTGAGTTATTATACCCCGTTTGGGAATTTAAAGACATGATTCGTAAAGATAGATTTGGAGATTGTTGATTTTTTTATGGCGGAACACGGTTGCTGACTTGCTGATGGCTGATGGTATGGGGTTTGGAGAGTTTTATTGTGGAGGTTGGGATAATTGCGGCGTAGGCGTGAAAGCGGATTGCTTACTTTCGGGTGTGGATTGCTTCGTTTAGACGGGATGTTGCTTACTATTAGGACCTCGTTGCTTTGTTTAAAGGGCAGATTGCTGATTTTGCCGTGGTGGTTGCTTCCTTTTGGCCGATGATTGCTTACTACACGGATACGCCTCTTTATTCATATGCAAAAAAGCCGGGCATGCCTGCCCCGGCTCTTCATTTCTTCGCAAAAATATGCACCCAGTATGCCGTGCCGTCCTTGTCGGTCGCATAGCCTGCGCCGATGTTGGTGAATTTCGCTTCCATGATATTGTCGTAGTGTTTTTTCGATTCCATCCAGCTGCTGACGGTGTCGGCGGGCTTTGTGTAGCCTTTCGCGATGTTCTCGCCGTAGCCGGACCATGTGTATTTGAACGTGTCGAGCATGGTGCCGACTGAACCATAGGTCGGCGAGACGTGGTCAAAGTAATGGTTCTTCGCCATGTCCTCGGCTTTCGCCTGTGCGATTTTCGAAAGAGCGGCGTCTTCTTTCAGTGCCTTCAGCTTCTTTTTGGTGCGCTCCGCGTTCACGAGTTTGATAGAGTCGGCTGCGAACGTGCCGTCTTTGATTGCCGGAGGGGCTGGGATTATGTAGACCTTCTCGACATATTGCTTTTTCGCGTTGTCGTAATAAATCTCCCCTGTCTTCCGCTTGGCGTCGAACTCGATAGCGCGCTGCACGAAACCAGCCATCTGCGCGCGGGTGACGGCATCGTTCGGCTTGAACTCGCCGCCCTCCTTCGTCGTCGTGATGCCAAGTTCGGCTAGAGTGATAATGTAACCCTTATAGCCATTGAGACGGTTGACGTCGCTGAAGTGGGGCAAGTCGTTGTCGTCGACGATGATGTCAAAGGAAAGTGCGATGATTTTCGCCATCTGGCCGCGGGTGAGCGGGTCGTTCGGGTGGAACTGGGTGCCGTTCGCTAAGATCCCCCGCTGCGTGAGGGCGCGGATATGGTTATAGGCGCCGTGCGCAGGCGTGACGTCCTGGAAATCCGGCGTGAAGTCATCGGTTGGCTTGGCGGCGGTTGCAAGCGCGATAATCTTTGCCGCCTGGGCGCGGGTGACGGGCTGATTGAGGCCGAACGAGCCGTCCGGATAGCCTCCGATGTAGCCTTTGTTCGATATATTGTCGATCGCTTGGTACGCCCAGTGCGTTTGCGGGACGTCGGTGAATGTTTTGGCGTGAGCGGGCGTTGCCGCGGAGATTGCGAGAGTCGCGGCGAACAAGCTTGCAGCGGTTCGTAGTTTCATAGATTCCGCCTCCTTTCCTATGATTATAGCGGGATGCGGCTTGTGGGGGAAGTGCTGGGAGGCTCGTTTGAATTACTCGGGTGGATGCTAAGGATGTTCAACGATTGTTTATGTTGTACAGGAATCTGCTTGTAACTTTCAGCACGAAGCTTGGGACGATTGCGGCCAGGCTTGCTATGTTTACGTGGGACTTTCCTTTTAATCACCGTAATGCACCAAGGTTTGAGTCCTATAAATGTTACTTCTATGACTCTGCTAAAATAAGATATATTGAAAGACTCCGATTTGTGTTATGATTGGACAGGTTCAAAATACCTGAATTAAAGGAGATTATATAATGAAAAGGTTTTTCACATTTGTCACGGCATGTCTGCTGCTGTTCAGCACGGCTGCCATCAGTGCCCCGGCTCCTGCGAGCGCCGCGGAAAAGGAGGTAAAGGTCACGCTGCTTGCCACGTCTGATATCCATGGCCGCTTCATGCCGTGGGATTATGCAGTGGATGGTCCGAATCCAAGCGGAAGTCTAACGCAGTTGCATACGATCATCAAAGACGTGCGTGCAAAGAATCCGAATATGATTTTGCTTGATAACGGGGACTTGATCCAGGATAACTCAGCTGAGCTCTTCAATGATCAGCCGGAGTCTCCGATGACAAAGGCCCTCAATGAAATGGGATTTGATGCTTGGTCCTACGGAAATCATGAGTTCAACTTTGGCCTGGAGACGCTTGAAAAGATCTCAAGCCAGTATAACGGCGTGAAACTTGCCGGAAATGTTTACTACGAGAACGGAGAGCGCTTCTTGCCCGCCTACACGATCTTTGAAAGAGAAGGCGTGAAGATCGGAGTCATTGGCATGGTGACACCGCTGATCGTCGAATTCGAAAAAGGCACCGATCATCTCGATGGCCTGGTGGTGAAGAACCCGGTAGGTGAAGAACCCGGTAGATGAAACGAAAAAAGTCGTCAAGGAATTGGAAGGCAAAGTCGATGTCATGATTGGCATCATGCATATGGGTCTTGAAAACGAGAACGGTATCCCGGGTACAGGTGTACGCGACGTTGCGAACGCAGCACCCGAACTGGCAGCTATTTTTGGCGGCCACAACCATGTGCTGATCGAAAAGGAAATCGTCAATGGTGTCTTGATTACAGAACCGAATAAATACGGAACGCATGTCTCCCAAATCGATTTGTCGTTCGAGCAGAAGGACGGCGAGTTCAAGCTGATCGACAAAGACGCGAAGGCGATCCCTGTCAAGTCCGCGGATGGCACTGTTGCCGAGTCGGATAAGGAATTGGAAGAAAAACTTCAGACGTTCCATGATTTCGCCCGGGCGGATGCCAACGTCGTCATCGGCCAGTTGAAAGGCATGAACTTGGTTCCGGCGGATGAAATCAAAGGCATCCCTGCGGTGCATGTGCAGGAAACGCCGCTTTCGGACTTCTTCCATGAAGTGATGCTCCATTACAGTGATGCTGACGTCGTCGCTCATCAGATCGACAACGATAAAGCGAAGCTCGATGTCGGTCCGATCAAGAAGAAGGATATCGCGTATAACTATCAGTTCGCAGGCGGCGAGGTTTCCGTCTATGAAGTGACCGGCCAAGATTTGAAAGATTACATGGAATGGGCGGTCGGCTACTTCAACAGCTCGAAACCGGGCGACGTCACGATTAGTTTTGACAAGAAGCGCCGTTCCTCGAAATACAGCACGAACGACTACTTCGGCAACGTCAAATACGACATCGACCTGTCCGAACAGCCGGGCAGCCGCATCAAGAACCTGACGACGCTTGACGGCATGCCGATTACGATGGATGAGCCGCTCAAACTCGGCATGAATTCCTACCGGATGGACTTCCTCGTTTCTCCAGGACAGGCGCTGGAAGGGCGCAAGTTCAACATGCTGTGGTCTTCGAAGGACGAGAGTGCATATGGCGAGACAGGCGGCACGATCCGCAACCTCTCCATCAAGTATCTGAAGGAAGAGATGAAAGGCGAGTATACGCCAGTTCCTCAGGAAAACTGGAAGATCGTCGGTGTCGACCTATCCTCTCCTGCCCACAAGGCTGTCGCGGAGCTCGTCAACAAAGGGATTCTGACAGTACCAGCGACAGAGGACGGAAAGTACACGAACATCGCATCCATCAATGCAATTGAAGCTTTGACGCCTGAATTGATCCACACACTCTCCGAAAAAGCGGGCGTGGATGAAAAGCAGTTTGCGAAACTCAAGACGACAGGCGAGTTCTACGTGGCTCTGGCAGAAGCGCTGAAGCAGCCGGCATCACCTGAGGACAAGGGTGGAACGGAAGAGCCTGCAGCAAAACCTGGCAAGGATACAGCTAAGCCGGGCAAACCGGCAGTGAAACCTGACAAGGATTCAGCTAAACCGGTCAAACCGGCACCAAAACCAGAAAAGCCCGCAGGCCCGAAAGCGACAGTCGGCACCGTCTCCACGCACAGCCTCTACGTGCGTTCCCATCCTTCCAACTATGGGAAGATTGTCGGAGCCGTCTCCAAGAATACTGAAGTGACAATCCTTGGGAATAAAAAAGGCTGGTACGAGATCGAGTACAAGGGCAAGAAAGCGTATGTCTACAGCCGCTATGTAAAAGTCAAGAAATAATTGAAGGAATAGGCTCCGGTGGCTGAACGCTGACCGGAGCTTTTTTGCGTCATGGGTGTTATTGCGGTGGAATGGCGGATTGGGACGTACGCGGAGCTTCCCTTATTTGAACGTACACCGCCGCGCTGCATGCACTTGACCAGTAAACGGGGTGGGGCTTGGGATGTTCAAGCGCCCGCTTGCGACGTTCGCGGAATTGCTTGGCATGTTCAGCGGATTGCTTGCGACGCCGGTGGGCAAGGTTGCTGCATTCACAGCCTGCATTTCAATTTCCCAACCAGCAAACCAGAATATATGTTCGCTTTTCTATTACAGAAATGATAGACTTAAGAGAGCGGCGGCAGGCGGATGGGCGGTTGGCACTCCTCTGAAAGAGGGTGATGCTCATGGGAACATACGAGGCGATCAGCATCCTGATCCAGTTTTTCGTGGCGATGGCGACAGCTGTGACGACGGTTGTGGCGGTCATCGTGCTGTTCACCGACAGAAAAAAGTAACCACCCTCCGCTGACCGGCTGAAAGGGTGATTACTCTTTGTACAACTCTTCGATTCTGGCCGACCGCGCTTTCGCGGGGCCGCTAGCCATGACTGGGTGTTCGCAGCACCCGGTCCATGTTATTCTATGCATATTGTACCACACGTCATGAGGAAGTACACTTGTTTCATTGATGCGAAAGTATGTTTCCGGCATGCCAATCAGAAAGCTCACGATTAAAACTCAATGTGATATTCATCAATAGATTGGAGGATATCCATGAATTCAGGAGTTCCCTTGACATCTTCCCTTCTCCAGGACGTCATATCACCCAGTTGCTTCGTATAAATCACCGTCTTTGGATTCTTTCGGATACTGGCTATGTCCCCTACTGTCAATCTACCATCCCTTACAGCCTCCACTAACAATACATCTGTACTTTTAAAGCTGATGGGGATGGAAGAGGTATGCACCAACTCTATTTTATCGAGATTCTCCATGATTCTTTGCTTGATCGTCAGGCTTCCTTTATCACTAGAAAATATGGTGACCTGCCTTACTTTGCTGGCATACCGATGACAGATCAGATATGCCAACACTAAGATCGAGGTCTCTCCTGCATTCTTTTTCAATTCAACCTCAGTTGGCACACCTTCTATCAACTTCGTGGACATCGTGGTTTCAAATGCAAGTACAGAATCCAGTCCTCCGGCAGATCATCATGCTTGAGGTAATACGTATTTAATTGCCCGCAAATCTTGCGTGCTCTGTCCATAGAACTGCATGCATGCTTAAAAAGCTGAAGAAGACGATAATCTTGATAGTTTATGAGCCTGGAATAGTCTTCTGCCTCATTCAACACAAAAAGCGGTGCGGGGATGGCCGCCAGATATTGCAGGCGGCGTTCACTATGGGAGATTTCTGCATGCACCCATTCCGGCACAAGCACGACATCGTAGTTTTTGGCCACTTCCTCGGGAGGAAACACGTCCTGATGCTGGCAGCAAAATTCGATGTTGTTAGTATCGAGTATCAAGACACGGACTTCTTTATCGTTAGAAGCGAAAATACTCGATGCAGCCTCTCAGTGTCCTCCATTTTCCAGGTTCCCTTTCACCATGAGAAATTTCCTCTCTATCTCATCAATCAGTCCTCTAGTTTCCTGATATGCGCGATCATCCGGCGAGCCTTCGCTTTTCTGATGAGCCAGGCTTTTAAGTTCACTTATATCCACGATAAAGGTCGGTTCAACTAAAGCCACGTCTAACGACAGCTCTTGAAAGATTCTATGCCAGTCGAACGTTATATCAAAATGCTCGGTGATTTCCGTTTGCAGTTCTTCGTCTTCAAATTGAATGGCTGATTCATACAGCTCAATCAGCACCCCTTTGTAAGGGACCTTGAATGCGTCCATGCACCTTGCAATCCGATGAATGAAGGGGCCGGTTTCCGATCGATAGAAGTACTCATACACTTTATCATTCATCATCATTCTGCTCGCAAAGTAATCGGCTTTTCTTTCTGTCAGCTGTAATTCAGTTGAGATTTCATGGGAGAAATGCGCCCCTGCAGATCCACTTTCGGTCAGATGATAGATTTCATGCCAGCCTATAAAGTACTGGTACATTCTGGGCTGTGCTGTATTGATGACAGGAATCATCACCCCATTCGGCAGTCTTTTCAGTGCACCGCCCCAATCGGCATCCGGGATCGGCAACTGGATTAGATGATTTTCTTTTAATATATGAATGGCTTGTTTTTCAGGCGACAGCGCCCCATATTTCGCAACAAATTTCCATATATAAGCGATATGTTGATCAATCTCCTTCCTGATTTCCCGGTTGATCCGCACTGTTTCATCCAGGTTTTTACGTGTTATCCTCACAAGATCACTCCTTAATATAGAAAGCGGCGACTGTTAAGAGGTCATCCAGGTCTCCGAGTAACTCCTGGCTCCAGGCGCTTCTTTCCATGCCCGGTGATCTGTCTGAATACTGAATCGTAGCGAGCTGCCATTGTTCAGGCCTTTCGGGATGAGGAGAAATAAAATAATCGGCAGGCACTTCCAAACAACTCGTGATCTTCATCAGCTGCTGGTTATACAAGTTAGGATTGGGGCTGGTACCCTCCAAAATCTGATTAAGCGTCGGACGCGAAATCTGAGCCATCTTGGAGAGTGATGTCTTTGTGTACCCCTTCTGGCGTATATGATTTGTCAGGTGCTCCCCGATACTTTTTCTATTTTGAAAAAAATCCATATGTGCCGCCTCCTTTTCCTTACTATACCCTATTATATCGTTTAAAGACCCGCTTGTAAAAATTATTTTTACACAATGTAAAAAGCGGATTCTCTCCCCCGGAAATCCGCTTTTCATTCCTTAAAACCGATACGCCTCCCGCTTGATCGCAAGACTTCCCGCTACATACGCAATGAGCGACAGGACGACAGGCAATGTCACGGTGTGGACGCCGAGCAGGTTGCCGTTCGCCTGGTTGTAGAAGTGGATGGCGATGTAGGCGCCGATGCCGGTGAGCATGCTGAGCAGCGCGCCGTATTTGTTGCCGTGTTTCCAGTACAGTCCGAGTACGACCGGCCAGATGAAGGCGGCTTCGAGTCCTCCGAACGCAAACAGGTTCAGGAAGATGAGCAAGTCGGGCGGCTGCAGGGCGAGCAGGAAGACGATGATTCCGAGCAGGCCGGTGACACCGAAACTCATCCGTTTTACCGTTTTTTCGGTCGCGTTCGGTTTGATGAAGTTCAGGTAGACGTCTTTGACGACCGCCGAGCTGACGAGCAACAGCAGCGAGTCGACAGTGGACATGATGGCGGCCATCGGGGCGGCGAGGACAATGCCCGCGAGCCACGGCGGCAGCACTTCCAGCGCGATGAGCGGGATGACTTTGTCGCCGACGTCGATGCCCGGCAGCACGGGACGCGCAAAGACGCCGATCAGGTGCATGTTGAGCATGATGAAGCCGGTGACGACCGTTCCGATGACGAGCGCGCGGTGCATCGCGCGCGTGCTCTTGTAGCTCATTGCGCGGACTGCCATCTGCGGAAGCCCGACGACGCCGACCCCGACGAGGATCCAGAAACTCGATACATAGGCCGCGGTAAGCGAGCCATCTGCCCCGTACGGCGTGACGAGGCGCGGGTTTTCATTTAACAGATCCTGCATGATCGCGGGCACGCCGCCTCCCGCAATGATGACACCGACGAGCAGGACGAGCGTGCCGACGACCATGATGGCGCCCTGGACCGCATCCGTCAGCGCGACTGCGCGGAAGCCGCCGATCGTGACGTAGACGAGGACGCTGATTGCGAAGATGAACAGCGCGCTTGTGTACTGCATGCCCGTGAGTGATTCGATGAGACGCCCCCCGCCGACCCACTGCGCGGTCATGGCGGAGAACAGGAAGACGATGATGGCGACGGCGCTCAAAATTGCGACCGCCGGGCTGTTATAGCGCGCCTTCAGGAAGTCGATCATCGTGACGGCGTCGTATTTGCGGCTTAGGATTGCGAACTTCTTGCCGAGAATGAGCAATACGAAATAGCCCGTAACGACCTGCGACATGGCGAGCAGGATCCAGCCGAAACCGACCGTATAGGCGGTGCCTGGCCCCCCGAGGAAACTGGACGCGCTGCCGTATGTCGCGACCATTGTCATCGCAAGCACGAAGCCGCCGAGTTCGCGCCCGCCGAGGAAGTATTGCTGGAGGAATCCGCCCGCCGAGCTCATCTGTTTCGAGGCGATGAAGCCGATGGCGAAGATCCCGATCAGGAAGATGACGAGCGGAATGATGACTGCGATGTTCATGGCGTATACGGCCCCTCCTTTTCCGGTGCTTCCGGATCTGCGTCCAGCGGCATGTCTGTCAGGAAGAATTTCGTGACGACGATGACGAGCACAGACACGAGAATGAACCCGACGACGCAGCTGTAGAAGAACCAGTCCGGCAGGCCGAGAATGTATGTATAGTCTTCAGGTGCACGGTTGCCGAGCCCATAGGCGAACCCGAACCACCAGATGAAGTTGACGAGCGCCAGGCCGATGCCGATCCACGCTTCACGGTGCGCGATCCTGTACCGCGGATCGGGCGTATACGGCTGTTCGCCTGCGGGTTGATGATTATTTTGCATATGCGTTCGCTCCTTTCTATCAATGTATGGCAAATTCATGGCGTTTGGTTTGATTATACATGATTTCAGGAGCGGCGGGCGGAGGATTTTGGGCAGGATTGCTTACTTTACGGCAATGTTTGCTTAGATTGACAGGTGGATTGCTTGCTTGGCGGAGGGTGTTGCTTACTATCAAATGACAGTTGCTTCATTTCAAAGATGATTGCTGCTTTTGAGGGACCTATTGCTTCATTGCATACGCGGGGGGCGATCTTACGAGCCGCGATTGCTTCATATAAAGAAGTCATTGCTAATAATCGAGGATATGTCGCGCGCTGAGGCTTCTGCTTGGCAACGTGGTGCTTTGCGCGATGGGGAGAATGGATGAGGAGTTTATTCGCGGATATAGTAGGCTTGGTTCCTGGTGCCAATCAGCTTCAGGCCGCTTTTCGAGAGGAGAACGCGGGCAGTGTTCCGGTTTTCAAGTTTTACAAAACGCCGGAAATCCCTGTTCGTCAATCTGTCGCCGAACAGCAAGAACCACTCATGGATAGCTCCCTCGTGTTCCGCCTTGCCTTCATGGCCGCAGTGCGGGCACTGCCACGTTCTGCGAGTACGTTTCATCTCCAGGGATTCGCATGCAGGGCAAGGGATCCCTGTCTGGATATCGCCGGACGGTATAGCGAGCTGCACGGCGAGCGGCTCCGGACAGTACGGCCTGTCCTCTTGTCTTAATTGCTTGGCAATCCCCTTGATATCCTGTTTCGTCAATCGATGATCCACCGGAAGTTTCCGCAAATACGCCGGTACCTCATAGGTGAATAGGACATCGACTGGCGGTTCAGTCTCGAATATCAATTCATTTTCATAAGCAAAAACAACGATGGTCCGGATGGGCACATTCCAGCCCCTTTGGCGAAGCCAGTGCGATAGATGATAGACTTTGCGTTCCAGTTCCGTGATGGGATTGCGCATTGCCTTCCGCTCCCCTTCCGGCGGCTCCTTGATGAACTGAAGAGGCTCCGGCTTGATGAACACTTTGCCCGCAATGTTTTTGATTTCTGCGATCAGGATGCCGGCAGGTGTGAGCAAGACAGAGTCCATTTGAAAAAAGGTGCCGTCGTGCTGCAACGTCAAATCATGCAGGATGGCATATGGATAATCCGGTTTAAACTCGGTGAGGTATCGGTCAAACTCGCGCTCCCCCGCATAGCCAGCCTGGTACTGATAGAGCTTGCGATTGACGTACGGTCGCTGCGGATGGTGGAGCGGCAATCGTTTATTCAGCGCCAGAAATCCCTTCATCTGTTCGGGCATGCTCCGTTTTTTGTAGATCACATCATATTCACCTCCTTACTTAGTTTACTATATATTAATCATAAATGGAACATACTGGATGACACTCGAGTTTTCAGAGGCTGTTTTGCTTTAAAGTGACGGAAAAAGTGGATTTTTTCGGGCAAATCCCGGATTTGGAGAGGTTTATGATGTAAAGACTTCTTCAGGATGGATGCGTGATTGCTTCGTATTGAGAATTGATTGCTCATTTACATGCAATGATTGCTCGTTTACAAAGGGGGATTGCTTGCTTAGCCGATTAGATTGCTCATTTTCACTCTATCATTGCTCACTTTCCAACCTGCGTTGCTACTTACTGGCAGCCGAGCTCAAACCAGCAGACCATTGCTTACTTTTCATGGCTTGTTGCTCACTATCCGCCCCCATTGCTCACTTCCCGCGGCGGATTGCTTACTTCGGCGGCTGGATTGCTTACTTTCACGCAGCATTGCTTACTTTACACGCCACATTGCTCACTTCATCTCCCCCAACCAAAAAACGCCATGCTCAGCAGCTGGCGTTTGTGCAATATTGGTAGATCGCAGCAGTGGCGAGGCAGTCGCCGAATGCGTCGTGGGCGTCGTGCTCGAGTTCCAGGAAAGCGGTCAAGGTCGTGAGTTTGTGGTTCGGCGTTTCTGTTATCGTTTTGCGGGCGAGTTTCACGGTGTCGATGACCGTGTAAACCGGGATTTCGACGCCTTCTAGATTATCGAGGGCGTATAGGAAACTCATGTCGAACGCGGCATTGTGGGCGACGATGGGCAGGTCGCCGATGAAGTCGATCAGCTCGTCGATTTTCTCTTCGATTCTCGGCGCCCACCTGGCCATATCATTCGAGATGCCGGTGAGCTTCGTGATATTGCCTGGTATATGGCGTTCGGGGTTGATCAATGTGTTCAAATACTCGGTCTGTTCATGATTCTCAAATTTGATGGCGCCAATCTGGATGATGCGATCCGCGCCGGCGCGGAATCCGGTTGTTTCAAAGTCGAGGACAATATAATCGCTGTGGGATTTGGACGTCGTTTTGTATTTTTTCTTCGTATAGCGTGCGAGGCGTTTCTGCGCGGCCTTCTCCTCGAGAAGCCGTTCCGCATGTTCTGCCTGATTCATCTTGGATGCACATCCTTTCATGTGTTCCGTGGCCGTTCCAATAGAAGTCTATTAACTTACTATACACGATTGGGAAGCATGTAAACGTGAAATATGCTTGATTCATAGTAATTTGGTGAATGCCCCCACATTCACGTTTATCATAAAACCCGGATTGCTTCTTTTCAGCTGTTCATTGCTTCGAAAAGATTCCTGTTGCTTGTTTGAATACCACTATTGCTTCCTAACGGCCGTCCGTTGCTTATTTCTTGAAGGATATTGCAACCTTTCCGCTCTTTTTGCTTCTTTCACTCACCTGAAGCCCAGTCAATCAACGAACCCCCTTCCCACACCCGGGAAGGGGGTCGCAGCCTTAGTTATTGATGGCTACAAAGCTGCCGGCGTTCTCTGTTTCAAAGGAGAATTGGCCTTTTTTCAGCTTCGCTTTCAGTACTTTGCCTGTAGTGACATTCTTCACTGCCACTTTGTTCGAGCGCAGTACTTTTGATTCGTCGACTGGGATGATGATCTCGATATCTTCGTCGAATTTGCTGAATTGCTGTTTTGCGTCGCCGAAGCCGCTGTAGAATTCAAGCGTGTACATATGAGAAATGGCTTCCGGCATGTAGCTTGCGTCTGATTTGCTGATAGCAATCGTGACGTCGCCGCGTGCACGGTCGAGCATTTCTTCGACAGCATCATCTTCGAATGTGAAGACTGCTCCGCCACTGTTGATGACGAGATCTTTCTTCGATTTTTTGATTGCCTGCAGCGTAGACGCATCGATTTGAACTTCCGCCGTCTCTTCCATTCCAATCAGGTCGACAATGATCTGCTTCGCTTTCTTATCGTTCAAGAAGTGCGCGATGCTGTCCATTGTAATTGCGTGGGATGGTGTTTGAACGACTGGTGCCGCTTCGACTGTCACCATGACTGTACCGACGAAATCCGCATACTTCACAGTGATGGTTGTTGCACCTTCGCCTACCGCTGTTACGGCGCCGCGGTCAACTGTCACGACGGATGGATCCGCCGTTTCGTATGAAGCGTCCGCTGTCATATCGGCGACCGTTGTTTCTCCGTTCACATGCATTGTCGTCTGTTGAACTTGCAAGAAGTCCTGACCGCCGACTGTCAAATGAAGGTTTTCTCGATTAAGACCATACTCCACTGTCTCTTTCGGAGCCGCTGCAACTTCGACATTCACAGTTGCATTGAAGTCTTTGTATGTGACTGTCACTGCCGTCACACCTGCACCGATGGCAGTTACGACACCTCCATCAACCGAAGCAACCGCTGCATCCGCAACCGCATAAGCCGCTTCCGCAGTCACGTCGCGGTCCGTCTTCGTGCCGTCCGCTTTCGTTGTCGTTTCATTCACTGTAATGTTCGCCGTTTCGCCTTCCGTGAGGGCAAAATCAGTTTGATTCACAGTGTACGAGATTGTATCAGGTGCTGCCGCTTTTTCCGACACAGTCAGGTAGACATAAACCATCTCACCGTTCGGCAATGTGACGCGGACTTGCGTCATGCCTGCTTCATAAGCAGTGAGGAGGCCGACTTGCACTTTCGCAATCTTGTTGTTGACGACTTGGAACTTCGTATCAATTGTTGCATCGCGCTTCGTCTTCTTCCCGTCCGGCGCCGTCGTAATTTCAGTCACTTTAAGCTGGTGCTGCTGGCCGACTTCCATGGCAAGCTCCGTTTCGCTCAGTTTGTATGTGACTGTGTTTTGCGGTTTTTCCGTTACGGTGACGTAGACGAAAAGTGTTTCCTTTTCAGGGATGACGATCTGTACTTGGCTCTTGCCGGCTTTGATGCCTGTGACAAGGCCTTTTTTCACTGTTGCGACGGTGTTGTCGATCACTTTGTATGTGCCGAATCCAGTGACGTCGCGCTCTGTGACGTTCCCTTCAGGTGTCGTTGTCGTTTCCGTGACAAACAGCTGCTCCTGCTGGCCTTCGCCTACAGTGAGGTGGTTTCTGTCAACAGAATACGTAACGATGTTCTGCGGAAGCTTTACGACATCCAGGTAGACGTAGATGTCTTCATTGCCTGGGACCTGGATGCGCACTTGCGTCTTCCCTACCGCTTTCGCCGTAACGACGCCTTTTTGGACTGTCGCGTATTTGTTGTTGACGACGTTGTAGCGAAGGTTGCCGGTTACGTCTTTTTCAACAACCGTGCCGTCCGCTTTTTCCGTTGTTTCTGTGACGAAAAGCTGTTCCTGCTGGCCGACGCCGAGCGTCATGTTCTTCTTGTTCACGGAATACGTGACGATGTCTTTCGCTTCAGGCGTCACTTCGATGTCGACGAAGATCGTCTCTTCGCCAGGGATCATTACGCGCGCCTGCGTCTTGCCCGGTTTGATTGCTGTGATCAAGCCTTTGTGGATCTTCGCGATCTTGTTGTTGACGACGTTGTAGGAAGCGTCTTCCGTCGCGTCTTCCGTCACGATCGTTCCGTCCGCTTTCTCGATCGTCTTCGTGACGTTCACTTGCTCTTGCTGGCCTGCGCCAAGCGTGACGCTCTTTTTATTCACGGAATACGAGATCTTGTCTTCAGCTTCTGCTGTTACTTCGACCGGGATCGTCTTCGTGAATTCTTTGTACGTGACTGTGATGTCTGTCGTGCCTGCAGCGATTCCAGTGACAAGTCCTGCTTCTACTGTCGCAATCGTTTCATCCGCGGAAGCGAATGTCGCGTCAGCCGTTACGTCCTTGTCCTCTTTCGTGCCGTCCGGCTTCGTTTCTGTCACTGTCACTGTCAGCTGCTCAGTGCCGCCGACTGCTACCGTAAGCGATTCGTGGTTGACCGAGATTTCGTCATCCGCCTGGTCGCCTGCATTGTAGATGGTTTCCTCTGCTTTATTGCCAGCTGCGTCTTCGTATTTCACGATGACGGACTGCTTCGCTTTATCAAGTTCCGGAAGTTCGAATGTAAACGAGCCGTCCTGCTCAAGCTTGATATCGCCCGCAGAAACTGTCTCTTCGCCTTCCTTCACTTCGTATTTCGCTTTCAGCTTCGTGTTGATGTCGTAGCCGAGGTCGTACAATTCAAGTTCCTGCTGGTACCCGATGTACGCGTCATCGATTGCGCCAGTCGCTGTCTTGCCTTCGATTGCGCCTGTGATCGTGCCTGCTGCAGACTTCACGACGACTGGTCCAACATAGTCGCTGATCGTGCCGCTAGGAGCTTCCGCAGTGTAATCGATCGTGTACAGGCCGTCCGGAATCGTTGTTGCTGCATCGCCCGACCACGGCGTGTACTGGCCTTTGATCGTCAGTGTATACGAGCCCGCTTTGAGAGAAGCGCCTGCGTGCAAGTAGCCGATGTAGCCATCGCCGTATACGCCGCCGTCAGGGTCCATGATGTCCCAGATTTCAATGAAGTTCGTGCCGACGTCGCCTGTGATCGTGAACTTGAGCACCGCTTCGTCTTTCACGCCGTCTCCGTTGAAGGAGAGGTCAGTTTCACTGATGGACATGTTCTTGATTTCAGTTGTCGGTGCTGCTGCGCCGCTGAAATCAGCTGCGAATGGCAAGGAAATCGCTGAGCCATTGCCAGTGATGTGGATATAGCCGAGAATTTCATCGCCGGCTTTCGTGTTTTGCTTGGATGCAGTCAACGTGACGTTCAAGATCTGCTCGCCGGACAATGTGAATGTCGGCTTGTCGATCGTCACTTTCGCGTCGCCAAATCCTTTCGTCGTTTCGACAGTGGCATTATACGTGCCGCCGCCTTTGATCGCTTTCACTTTGATCTGCTTTGTGACGGAGATATCCTTGTCGAGCTTCTGCGGGCCGAATGTGACCGTCCCTTTCACGTTCTCGACAGTTGTTCCGTCATTGTTTGCTGTGTCTAGCGCGTAAGCAAGGATGCTTGGGTGCGCCGCTTCGTAAGGCTGCACGCGTCCTGCGCCTTGCGAGAACACATCGTATTTTTCCTTGTCCAGCAGTTTCGCCGTGTTCGATAGCGCGACTTTCACGTCGAATGGCGACCAGCTCGGGTTCGCTTGCTTTACGAGTGCCGCGACGCCTGCGATATGTGGAGTTGCCATCGATGTTCCGGTTTTGCGGTCAAATGCCTCGCTGTAGTCCGCATCCGGGAAATCTGCTTTGTACATCGGAATTGTCGACATGATGTTCGTTCCTGGCGCCGTAACGTCAGGTTTGATGTCGAAGTTCGGGCGGGACGGTCCGCGTGAACTGGAGTTGTTCACTTCGTCGCCAGCCGTCAAGGTTTGATTAAATGAACCGAATGACACTTTGCCCGGTGCATTTTTCAGTGCCGCGCGGATGGCGTCTCCATCAGTCTGCGACATGTCAAAAGCCGGGATGTAGTCGAATGAATCGCCGATGAATGTGCCGGAAGGACCCGGTGCACCCGTGCCGCCTGCGAAGTTGTGGACGATGATCGCCACCGCTCCTGCGTCCTTCGCTGCCGCAATCTTATCGACGAATGCGATCTCGCCTCGGGAGACGAGTGCCACTTTGCCGTTCACGTCAAGTCCTGCATAATCGGAAGGCTTTCCGAGCCCAGGCACTGCGACGATGTCAAACTCGCCAGACAGCTGGGAAGCAAAATCCTTGCCGAATGGTGTTGCCATGAGCTTGATGTTCTTCGACAAGCTGTAGTCGCCCGCTTTGACTGTTACGTCGCCGTCGTAGTGGGCTTCCGGGTTTGTCGTGTTCCCGACGCCGATTCCAAGACGGGCAGTCGCCGGAGTCCCCATCGTGCCGCGGTTCGGACCGCTGTTGCCTGTTGCGATGGCTGCAATCGTGCCTGCGAGCATCGCGTTATTGATGGCAAACGAAGCGCCGTCTGTTTCAACGTTCTGTCCGCCGCCGAGCGACAGGTTGATGACGTCCATCTTTTCGGCTGCTGCCGTGTCGATCGCTTTGATGATGCCGGAAGTCGAGCCGCTGCCGTATGCGCCTAGGACGCGGTACGAGTAAAGGTCCACTTTCGGTGCGATCCCCTTGATGCCGTACGGGTTGTTGCCGATTGCGGCGATGGTTCCTGCAACGTGCGTGCCGTGGGATGTGTAGAAGGCACGGCCGTCTGCGTCGAATTCAGGTTTATTCGCCGGACGGTCTTTCGGAGATGTCTCGGAACCGTCATCATCGTTGCGTGGACGTGCATAGTCGTTGCCGTTATGCGGAACGAAGTTTTTGCCGCCTTTGTAGATGCCCGCGAAATCCGGGTGGTCCTTATCGATCCCTGTATCAAGGACAGCGACTTTGATGCCTTGGCCTTCATAGCCTTCTGCCCAAAGTCTTTCAATGCCGAGGAACTTGATACTCGTATCCATCGCCGGCTTCATTTCGCCTGGCGACGGCTTCAGCTTGTCCACAAGGTCGGAACCGGGCGCCGGCTTTTTCAGCGCATTGGATTTCGATGCCGCTTTCGCTTTGCCGAGATCCGATGCATACATGATCGTATCCGGCTCTACGAGTTTGATGCCATCAATTTCTAATAGTTTCGGCAGGTCATCTGCCTTCACAGTCCCGGACATGCCGTTCAGGACCGTGTCATAGGAAAATCCTTCGGAGAAATGAATCCCTTTCACAGCCATCTGCTTTTTCACGTTGATCTGCTGCGTACGTGTCTTCTGCTTGATGGCTTGTGCTTCTGCACTGGACAATTGCTGCCCTTGCAGCTTCTTGATCCCCTCTTCAAGAGCTACGGAGCGTTCGGATAGATGGATGATGACTGCCACATCCTGTGCCCCTGTCACGTTCTGAAGCTGTTCGTGCAGCTTTGCTTCGCCGCCGAGCAAATTAAGCTGCTCTGCGATCGCCGCCTTTTGCTGCATGACGCTTTCGCTCTGCTCCGCCTGCTTGAATGACTTCTTCAGCGCGGACGCAGACATATCGTCAGCTTTGACAGCTTCTGACTTTGAAAGCGCTTCCGTTTTCAGCGAATTCGCCGCTTTCAGCTCATCTGCCGACGCAAATCCTGGCAGCATGAGTGAAAACACCATGACGAACGCCAGAAACGTGCTGAACAGCTTAGTGAATCTAGCTTTCTCCACTCGATCTTCCCCCTTATTGAAATAAAGTTAGTGATGCTCTCAAAAGATAGCACATTACAAATAGATTGAAAATACCCGGAAGTGCTATAGCTGTATACTTTTCAGAAAAATCGTTCAAAGGGTATGTAACGTAATTGCTTGGTTGGTTAAATGGTTGTATGGATAAACGTGGAATTGGAACTGTTGGAGGGGAAGGGAGTTTTGGTTCTTTAGGAGTATGTGGAAGTAGTTTACGAGAAAGAAGTTTCTCCGTTTGGTGATAAATTTAAGTTTATGGCGGTTTGTGCGGGAAGACTGATGTTTTGTTTAAAGACTCGCTTAGCTAAGGGCTTGCAAAATTCGCGGATTTGCTTTTGATTATCGCTAGGCTAACGCAATTAATTGCCGGAACATGCACAAGCGCCCTCCTCCAAAAATAAAGCAGCAAGGGCACCCAAGCGCCCTTGCCGCCTCTTTACAATTGCCGATCATTAAAGAAATTCATGACGACATGATGATCCGGGTCGTACTCTGCGAAGGAATAGCCCTCCGCTTTCAGCCATTCGATGATCGACGGCAGTGCTTTCGTCGTCTGCACCCGGTCGTGCATCAGGATGACAATATTTTTGCCGCCCCGGCGATCCACTTTCCGGACGCCGTTTTTAACATTCGCGATGATCTGATCGACCCCGCTGACATTATAGCGCCAATCATTCGAATCGACATTCCAGTCCCACAGCTTATAGCCGTTCGCCTTCAGCTGCTTCCGCATGGAAGGCGTCACCCACGGCTTGCTGCCGTACGGAACGCGCGCTAGCTGGCTCGGTTTTCCGGTGATCTTCTCAATGATCGAAAAGCTGTCATTCATTTCTTTCATGAAATTTTTTGTCGAACTGTACAATACCTTTTCATTATGTGTCATGCTATGCGATCCAATATAAAATCCCTCACTCGCCACTTTTTTGACGATGGAAGGATTGCGCTTCATCTGATTTCCGATAAAGAAGAACGTCGCCGGCAAGCCATATCGATTCAGCGTTTTCACATTGGTCAACGTATACTCGGTCGGGCCGTCGTCAAACGTCAGATAAACCGTCTTCCCTTTCGTTCCGGCGACAGGCGGCTTCTCGCTGCCTTGATTCTGCTTAGCCCGGTAGGCTTCAATCACCTGTTTGAACTGCTCATGCGTTTTGCTGATATAGCGATCCCGATAGATGCGTATCGTTTTTTCCGGCTTGAAATAATAGAATTTCAACCCGACTTCCTGGGCGATGAATTTTACACTGATATACGTTTTTCCATCAATCTGCTCCATCGGCTGAAATCCCAGTTCCACGCCGCCCCGCGATGTTTTGCCTGTCTTCGGATTGAACGCATACACCTTGCCGTATTTCTCAAAGACCACTTGCCCATCTTTCGTCTCGACGGGAAGGTATAAGTGACCCTTGATTTCCTCAAGCGGCACCTTCGTGTCTCCATGCGTCACGCGGATATCGTCAATCGGCAAAATGCGGTCATGCAAGCCCAGCAGACGCTGCTGCGCCGCCTCCCCCTCTCCCGGGTGAATCAAAAATCCAAGGAACAGTATGGCGATGATCTGGAATAGTCGTTTTCCTGCCATCTGCCTCCCCCTTTCTATTTATCTATTCTTTTTTGGAGTTCCCTCCTCAGGCTTGATAAAACATGAAGGGGCAGATTGCGTCCAATTGAATGATCGTTGCTTCTTAATAACGAGGGATTGCTAGTTTCAAAGGATTCATTGATTCCTTTGCAGGCGGCATTGCTTGCTTATCAGCTCTCATAGCTTACTTCGAAGGGGGGGATTGCTTACTTCATACAGCCTGCCGTGAATCGATGGCTATTGCTTACCTCGCCCAGCACTCCGCTTGACCGTTTCCCTCTGCTCACCCAGGCAAGACCATTGCTTACTTTACGGCCCTCATTGCTTCCTACAGCCGCCCGATTGCTTACTTCTCGCGCCTCATTGCTTATTTCCCGGCTTCATTGCTCACATCAGCCACCTCATTGCTCACTTCCCACCCCTCATTGCTCACTTCGCCCAGCACTCCGCTTGACCGATCACGCCTGCTCATCCAGGCAAGACTATTGCTTACTTTATGACCCTTATTGCTTCCTACAGCCACCCGATTGCTTACTTCTCGCGCATCATTGCTTATTTCCCGGCTTCATTGCTCACATCCGCCACCTCATTGCTCACTTTCCACCCCTCATTACTCACTTCGCCCCGCTCCGCTCTCAACGCAAAAAACCGCCCTCAGGCGGTTTTTAAAGTGTCTGATCATGCAGGAAGTTCTTTACGATATGATGCTCCGGCTCGTATTTTGCGAACTGGTAGCCTTCTTGCTGGAGCCATTCGATGATGGCGGGGAGGGCTTTTGTTGTTTGGACGCGGTCGTGGAGGAGGATGACGATGTTGCGGTCTCCCGCTTTGGCGGCGTCAGCCACGCCCTTTTTCACATTCTCGATGATCTGGCCGGCCTCTTTTTCGGTGTAGCGCCAGTCATTTGAGTCGACGGTCCAATCCCACATTTTGTAATGGCCGGCGGTGAGTTTCTTTTGCATGTCCGGCGTGACGTGCGGCTTGCTGCCATACGGGACGCGGACGAGATGGGTCTCTTTGCCGGTGATGTGTTTGATCAATTTCGTGCTGTCGTCCATTTCTTTGATGAAGTCGACAGCCGATTTGTAGACGAGCTCCTTATCATGCGTCATGCCATGGGAGCCGATGTAGTGCCCGTCGTTCGCTGCCGCTTCCACAATTTTCGGATAGGTCTTCATATGTTTGCCGAGGAAGAAGAATGTGGCGCGCACGTCATGCTTTTTGAGCGTCGCTAGATTCGTAGTCGTGAATTTATTCGGCCCGTCGTCGAATGTCAAGTAGACGGTCGTTTCACCTGGAGTTGCGGGTTTCGGTTTTGCGGTCTTACCCGGTACAGGCTTTTGCGTTTTCACCGGTTTCGGTGTTTTCCCCGGTGCTGGTTTCGAAGCGGTATCCGGCTTTAAAGATGTCTCCGGTTTCGGCTTTTCCGCCTCTTGCTTCGCACGGAATGCGGCGATGACTTTCTCGAATTCCTCATGCGTTACATGCGGGTAGCTGTCCCGGTAGATGCGGATCGTTTTTTCATTCTGGAAATAATGAAGCTCGAAGCCGAGTTCTCGCGCGATGTACTTGACGCTGATGAACGTCTTGCCGTCCAGCTGCCGGATTGGCGTGAATTTCAGGCTTTCGCCGTCCTTTGCCGTAACGCCGGTCTTCGGGTCGAAGCTGAGCTCGGTCCCGTACTTGCGGATGACGATTTTCCCTTTTTCATTCTCCACCGGCATATACAAGAAGCGCGCCATCTCGTCGAGCGCTGCGACGGTATCGCCTTCTATGACGCGAATATCCGTGAGCGGAAGGATCCGGTCATGCAGCGCAATGAGGCGGCCGCCTGAAGAACCGGCTGCCTGTCCTGTCTCTGTGCGAATAAAACAACTAGCCACTAACAAGAATAGTAGTGCAATCAACCCTTTTTTCATCCCAACAGCCCCTTTTCTACCACTCTATTAAGTATAAAGGTTTGACGGGCGAATAGAACGAAAAGTTTCAGTAAAACAAATAAAGCGGCCCCTTTCAGGACCGCTCTCTCACCGTATAAACATATGTCTCACATAATCTTTCCAGCCGAACGACTTCCACGCTTCCTTCGATGGCGCTTCAAGAGGCATCGGCAGGAAGACCGGTGCGGACTCCCTCAACTCCGCAAGAGGCCCTCTCCTTCCGCTGTCAAACGCAACATCGCCGATTGACAGGCCGTCCGTGACTATGGCTCTTCCCTGGTAGACGAATGGAACGCTGAGATCCGCTTTCGCCGCACGGCCGTCTTCGTCAATCACCCAGACGGATGCCTGCTCGTCGCGCAAGCCCGTCAGCCAGTGGCGCTTGACGGACAAAGCGTTTTCCGCTTCGTTCACGGTGACGACCGTATTGACATTCGCGCCATACGGGATTTCGGGCATGCCTTCTTCTGCGGCAAGCCGTACTTCATACCGCTCGAGCGGGTTTTTGCTTCGCCCGGGATCAAGCGCTTCATATGCGTCTGTCCACTCTGATTGAGGAGCAGGCACTTCCGCGACGGAAACGACCGTCCCGCTTAATGTGCCGCCGAGCGAGTCTTTCTGGATGACCGCTTCATCTCCGGGCTCTATTTTCTGCCACTCTTTCAGATCGACGTAGGTGACAATCTCCTTGTCTTCGCTAAACAGATCAGCCGACACAACCGCTCCATGCCGGTTAATAGCCGAAACGACGCCATCTGCAGGGCTGAAGAGCGCGCCTGCCTCCGGATTCGAAAGCTGCATCTCGAGGACTGCCAGCTTCCGCTCAATTTCCGCTAGTTCCCGCTCCGTATCCGCAATTGCCTGGGCATATGCTCCGTCCGACATGCCGGTGACCTCGACGTTGATATTGATATCCGTGTCGCCTGCAGTTGCATCGATAGTCGAACCGTTGCCGCCTGCACCCATGCGTTCCGCCTGCAAGGAGGAAAGCGTGCTCTCGACCGTGATCTGCTGGCGGAGGAGGCCTTCCTGTTCCGCCTCCCATGCGCGGATCTGGTCCTCTTTGCTGCCTGCCCGAAGCGTCGCGATTTCGCCGCCCGCCTGCACCTGGCCGCCTTCTTTCACGAGCCATGTATCAATCGCGTCTTCATTGCCCACGTAGACCGTATATACTTCCCGGGGCGCGATCAGGCCTTGCTTTGGAAGAGTCTCCTTGAAATCGCCTTCCGTCACGCGCTCATACTTCGGCACGTATACGGATTTCTGGATTTTGCTGTCTTTTGAAAACAGCAGGAATGCATTGACGCCGATGAAAAGGCTCACAACGACGGCGATCGTGATGCTAAAACGCTTTTTCATCACAAACCACCTCCCGTCATCTTATCAAACAGCGATTCGAACGGAATGAAGCCGACCGCCGCCGTGATCAGTGCCAAGATGACTTGCAATCCGATGAGCGCCCAAATGAGATAACGCCCTTTCGCAAGTCCGAATCCCCGTATGTACGAATACTGGATGGCGACGATTAGCGCGGTCGTGATGCTGAATTGATTCAGGAAAAAAATCAAATACCAGTTTTCGAGAATCGTTGCCGCAAGCGGACCGAATGACAGGAAAGAGACGCTCGCTGTCATGCCTTTCACTGCAAACACAAAAAAGAGCAGCGCCTTCTCCAGCAGCAAAATGCCGGTTACGAGAAGCTGCAGGGGTAGCAGCTGCTGATAAGGTATTTTTGTGATGAAACTGAGTATGTATGAAATGCCGTAATAATGGAATGCAAAATAGACAAGCGCCCAGATGAGGATTCCAGCAAGCGAAGCGATCCGCGCCACCGTATAATTCTCGGGCGACATCGTGACGAGCAGCGGTGTCAGCGATTCCGTTCCCCACCCCCACACATTGCGAGCAGCGAACACAAGCAATCCTGCCAGCAGGACGAGCACGACCCGCATGTTGTACCTGCGCATTTCGGACGTCTGGAGGCTGAGGGCCAGCTCACGCGGACGGGTCACGAAATGCCAATACTTGAAATCAAAAAACATAGCGACAATCCTTTCTGCGATTTTCTGCCGAACCTTGCAACTTCCTATAATCCTACTTTATCAAACTGCCCATGATTTTCAATGGCTGTGAATGAAATAGGATGAAATTGGGCAGATTACTGCTAATAAACGAGCACAAAGAGGCAGAGCGCAAGTCCATAGCGTGCCCGCGAGTGGTCAATCGGGCAGGAAACGCTAAAATCTTGCATCCCTTATTTCCTCCCATGAGCGATATTTCACTTCATTTCCCGGGAAATTGACAAAGGAGCGGATTTGATTGAAAGAAGAAGAAAACAATCGATTCACCTGGCAAGACTTCCTTTTCGGCCTCGCAGGATCAACGATTTTCGTTTTAGTCCTTCATATTTTCATAGCTTAGTAAGCAAGCCTCTTGCTATATACCCTCTTTTCCCAATAGAAAAACACTTACCGGGAACTTTTTCCGATAAGTGTTTTTATCCTTTTTGAGTATCCACGATCAGTGCATTCCTTCCGTCAGTTCATTGAATAGGGTGCGATTTTGAGTTTCAAGTGCGTAATCGATCATGTGCTGCCGGTTTGCGGCTTCAAGTTCCGTTGTAAGGCGGGACGCTTCCTCGATGACGCTTTCCGGCGGGCTGATTGTCAGTTTGAATGTTTCTTCGAGCATGCTGGATAAATGAAGATGGAGATCGGAAATGACGAGCAGCTGGTAGAGCGGGAGGCGGATGAAGCGGCTGCCCCGCTGGAAGACGAACACTTCCCCAAGGTTCTCGACTTGGAGGCTCTTCATGTTGACGATGATCTCCTTCCCTTCATTCGGGACAAATTGATAGACTTCCCCTCCTTTAATGATCGAGAAATATTGATACGCAAATACGAGGCGCAGACGGAAATCTTCCTGACTAGTAAAAAACGGCATCATTCGCTGAACTGATAACATCGTTCTCCCTCCGTATCGAATTTTCCGATTATTATTACCATTCTATCATACTGTACCCGATTTTGTGAATGGAATTTATTCTTTAGCGCAGGGATTTTACAAGCGGCGGCCTCTCGAGCAGGATGTTCATCTGCCGCGGCTCCGCCTGCACGTTCAGCGATTCAAGTGCTTTGACGATGCGCCCGTTGACGTCCGAAGGTGCCCCCTGCCTGATGCGGAATGAAATATGGCCCTCTTCGATATGGGGCAGGATTCCTTGCAGCTGGTCCGCGTATCCGGCAGGTCTTTCCCGCACTGCCTCGCGTACTAGCCGCTCCTCTTTGCGGACGGCGAGTATGAATGTCTCCATGTTTTCACCTCTTTCATTCGGCGTTCTATTTGTTTTGGACTGAATTCATTTACGACGGGGAGTGGAACCAAGTATAATGGAGGGAATGCTATATTCAGGGAGTGGTCTTTTGCAAATGACTGTTGAGCGTGTTGCCTATTTGCATGAGCATGAAATTGAAAAGCTTATGAATCATTACAAACTTCATTTCCGTCCATCCGATCCAGGCGATGCTGCGCTTATTCAGCGTGCTGTCACGCTGGCGAGGCGCGGGGATGCGCGGAAATACACATATAACCCTGAGGATGAAGGCGTGACGGTCATCGTCGGGGTGCATCCCGAGGAGGTTGTGCGCCTGTCGTTCAGCCGGATGCAGGGGACGTGCACATGCGGCAATCCGGCAATGTGCGAGCATATGATTGCCGTAGTGTTCCATCTGTATATGCAGTTCAATTCACTGTCGGATTGGCTGCATGACTGGCGTCAGTCGGAGACCCGGCAGCTGGCACTGGCTGTATCAGAGAGGACGCCGGATGCCTGGCTCGATGTGCTGAAGACAGTGACGGGGCCTCTCCGCTCTTTGCGCGAATCCGATCCGGTGATCACGTTCCTTCATGAGAAGAACCGGATCGGCGAGCAGATCGCCCCCCTCTCCCCGCATGAGTATGAATGGAAGCCGCTGTTCGAGCTCTATTACCAGCTCGTCCTGCTCGAAGCCGCATTGCCGTATGCAAGCATGCATCTGCGGGACAGCTTTGCGGACTCCTTCCAATACGACAATTGGCAATTGCGGACGTGGCTCAATGAGGAACTTTCGAGGATGAAAGATCTGGTGGGCGCGATCGGTTCAAAACCGAAGCTATTCGAAGCTGATGCGTTCCATGAGCGGCTGAAAGAGATCGTCCGTACTGTCGTGTTCTCGACGGACGGCATATTTGAAATGCGCCTGCACATCTACCTCCTGTTCTGGTCGAAATTCTTTCCCGGCAAAGCCGCGAGGGAACAGGAGCTGGACCGGCTGGCGGAGGATGGCTCTCATAGGGATGCGCCTTACTTCGCGTTCGCCCTGCACATTCTGGCCGGGGACGCCGAAGAGCTTCCGTCGATCGCGGAGAAGCGCGGGGGCGAACATCTCAGCAGATGGATCCCGCTCGCGGAATATTGCCTTCAGCAGGAGCAGAAGGATGCGCTTCGCATTATCATGGAGACGGTATACCCTCATATCGGCAATTATTACGAGAAAAGCGCCGCGCTGCGTGACCGTTCCTCGTTCATTCAGAAAGTGGACGGGCTTCTTGAGGCCGCCGGTTTCCCGGATGACAAACGGGAGAACCTGTTTGCGCTGTACGGCAAGACGGGCGTCCAAGTATATGCCGAGTTTCTAATCGGACGGGAACGGTACCCTGAATGGGCCGCTCTCATGCACCGGTTCACCTATCATTACGATTCGCTCGATACCGAGATGCTCAAGACCGTCCTCGCGAAAGAACCAATGGCCGCCATGCCGCTGCTGCATAATTTCGCGATCCGCTTCATCCATGAAAAGAACCGGGATAGCTACCGGCGCGCTGTCCGGCTTTTCAAGCGCATGCGGACGGGAGCGAAAAAAGCGGGCCAGACCGACTTCTGGAACCGGTATATCGATACGGTGCAGCAACAATACCGCCGGCTGCGCGCGTTGAATGAAGAGATGGAGAAAGGGAATCTGCGATTATGATCTCTATGGATGCTTTGAAAAAACAGATGCTCATATCGGTCCGCATCACGGACAACCCGGGGATCTACGCCGTATCCGCTTTGACAAAGGAAGGCACCCGGATTCCCGCCGATGTGCTCGCTTCGTATCTGTTCTTCTCGGATGAACGGTCCCTGTTCGGCCTGACCGCCGAAACGAGCGGCTATGAGGTGATGATGCCGATTTCGGATGCGATGCATCTATTCTCGGATAAACTTCATCCGTTCGCCGACTTCATCCCTCAAACCGGCAATGAAGAGGATTTCATCGAAGCGATGGACAAGGCGGCCGGCGAGTGGAGCGATCCGTCGCTTTGGGAACGGGCCGTGTTTGACGGGCAGGCCGTCCATTTCGGCGATTCAGAAGCAGCGGAAGTTCTTGAAGAGCTATTCTATGATAAGATCCGCGGCACCGGCATCTCCACCGAGCAGATGCCAGCCTTGCTAGATCATTTGAAGAAATTTGGCTGGCCTGAGTCACCAAGCGGGAACCTGCCTGTACAGGCGGCACTCCGACTGACAGAACCGATGGACGACCAGGATACGGAATGGCTGCTTGAGACGATTTTGGTGAATGAACGCGGGACACACTGGGCGCCGGGCGTCAGAAAACGCAAAGCGCCTGTCGCGGATGCTCTTCCGCCGAAGTGGGCGGATCTGCATGAAGCGATTGAAGGCCAGCAGGCGGAACTCCTTTCATTTCTCGACCCGGAATGGATCGCGAGCAGTGAAGGCGGATTCTTCCGCATGCCGATGACCGATGCGGACGTTAGGCGTTTCATCCAGGAAGCGCTCCCTCTGTATCAGGCGTTCGGCTATCCGGTCATCTTGCCGGCATGGCTGAAGTCGGTGACCGAATCGAAAATGCGCGTCCGGACGAATGCCGGAACTGCATCCTACCGTTCTGCTGCTGGGCTCGATGAAGTACTTTCCTTCAACTGGTCGTTCTCGCTCGCGGGCAAGGACATTGAAGAGGAAGAGTTCCGCCGGCTCGTTGACGAAAACCGGGAGTATATCCGGTCAGGGAATGAATGGTTCCACCTCGATCCTGCCTGGCTGAAGCGGATCAAGGAGCTAATGGAACGGGCGGATGCGGGCGAATGGACCGTGAAAGACTTGTTATTCCAGGAGATGCCCGCGGAAATCGTCCCAGAAGATCTCGACGAAGAGCCTGACGATCCGTTATTCGCTTTCACGATGCAGCAGTCGCTGCGCGAATATGTCGACGTCGTCTTCTCGAAGAAAGGCTTGCCGGATGTCCCGGTGTCGCCTCTCCTTAAAGCAGAACTGCGGCCATACCAGATCGAAGGGTACAATTGGCTCTGCTTCATGCGGGACCATCAGTTCGGCGCCTGTCTCGCGGATGATATGGGACTCGGGAAAACCGTCCAGCTGATCGCGTACTTGCTGCGTGTGCACGGCGAGACGGAAGCCGCTAGTCCGTCCCTCATCATCTGCCCGACGAGCGTCCTCGGCAACTGGCAGAAGGAACTCGAGCGGTTTGCGCCGTCGCTGGCGGTTCATATCCATTACGGTCCTACGCGGACGAAAGAGCCGGAGGAATTCGGAAAAATCGTCGGTGAGATGAAGCCCGATGTCATCCTGACGACATACGGGACCGCCACGCAGGACGGTGATATGCTGGCGGCGACCGATTTCAGCAGCATCACGCTCGACGAAGCGCAAAACATCAAGAACATGCAGACGAAGCAGTCGCGCGCCATCCGGAAACTGAAGGGCGGACATCATATCGCCTTGACCGGAACTCCGATCGAGAACCGGCTATCCGAGCTGTGGGCGATCTTCGATTTTATCCATAAAGGGTATTTCGGCAGTTTCCGTTCGTTCACTGACGATTATATTATCCCGATTGAGCGGGATGATGCGGAGCGGGAGAAGCGGAAATTGCGTTCGAAGATCCGTCCGTTTTTATTGCGCAGGACGAAGAACGATCCGGAGCTCCAATTGAACTTGCCGAAGAAGCTGGAGCAGAATGAATATTGTCCGCTCACGACCGAGCAGGCGGCGCTGTACGAAAGCTTCATCGACGATACGAAATACAAGCTGGATACATTGACGCCGTTTGAGCGCAAAGGGCTGATCTTGAAGATGCTCAGCAAGCTGAAGCAGCTGTGCAACCACCCTTCGCTATTCCTGAAAGAGCCGTATGAACCGGCATCTACTGCGCTGGAACGCTCTGTGAAGCTCGAGCGGATCGTTTCAATGGCGGCCGAGATTGCGGAAAACGGCGAGCAATGCCTGATCTTCACCCAGTATATCGGGATGGGCCAATTGATCCGGCAATGCCTGTCCGAGCTGCATGACATCGATGTCCCGTTCCTGACCGGAAGCATGCCGAAAGGGCAGCGGGATTCGCTAGTCGACAGTTTCCAGCGCGGCGAGTTCCCGGTCTTCATCCTGTCACTCAAGGCGGGCGGCACGGGGCTTAACTTGACGAACGCAAACCACGTGCTGCACGCGGACCGGTGGTGGAATCCGGCGGTCGAAAACCAGGCGACCGACCGCGCCTACCGGATCGGCCAGACGAAATTCGTGCACGTGCATAAGTTCGTCACAGTCGGCACGATCGAGGAGAAGATCGACCGGATGCTGGAGGAAAAGGCGGCCCTCTCCGCCGACCTCATCCAGTCGAGCCAGTGGTTGACCGAACTGTCCGACCGCGAGCTGGATGATCTGTTGACGTTCGAACGATGATTGCGGTCCTCGGTCCTGCATGGGCTGAGGACCCCTTTTCATTTCACCTGATCGGTTCGTGCATTTTACGGGTATGTATGGAGACGATTTTCCGGCCGCGTTCCTGCATTTCCAGGTACTCGAGCCGTTCGCTCATATTGGCGATGATGCGGATCAGCTGCTCGACTTGCAGCTCCATTCGGATGACGGACTTTTCAAGGTCTTTCATGTTAAATCCCCCTTTTTTTGAGTAACTTGGAGCGGGAACGGCCCCCGCCCCAAGCTTTTAATAAGCGCTTTCCGCTTTAACCCCATTAAAGCAGATCAATGCTTTGCCGGCTCGATGCCGGCTGTTCCTTCTTATGGACGCGTTCGGTTCCCCAACCTTGCGCATCCTCCTCTACCTCTCCTTACTATTCATTCCATTTTCCATTCCAGACGACCTATGACCCCTCCTTCGCCCGATTTTCGACTGCCTATGTATGCGGCTGTTAGAAAATCGGCAGTTCCTCCTTCTCTTTCTCCGTGAGCTCGAAATTCTCCCTGACGTACGCCTGCTCACGATCCGCTTGCCTGTCCGGCTCATTTGCTCCCGAACCGCCGCGTCGCTTCGTCTCCAGGAACCGCACTTCGTCGCCGGACACTTCCGTCACGAACGCGCGGCTTCCATCCTCCCGCTCATAGGAACGTGACTGGATTCTTCCCGTGATGGCGATCAGCGATCCTTTCTGGCAATATTGCGCCGTGTTTTCCGCGGTCCGTCCGCGCGTCGAGCAAAAAACGAAATCCGCCTCGTACTCGCCTTTTTGATTGCGGAACGTACGGTTTACCGCGACCGTGAAACTCGCCAGCGCCCCGCCATCCGGGAATTTTCGCAAAACCGGATCCTTCGTCATGCGTCCGACGAGTGCAACCTGATTCATCTGCCTCCCCCCTTTCCTGTGGATTGTCCTCATCATACGGCACATTAATTTTCTGAGCAATTCGACAAGTCTCGGATTTGACATGGTTTTCGGGATCAAATCCTGATATTGATCGTTTCCATTTTCTTGAATAAACGCAGTATCCCAAGCGGACCAACGCTTTGTAAATTTTCTCGTTTTCTACAAAATACGAACTTCGCCTATTTGGAAAATAGTTTGGAACGTGTGCTATAATCGAGGAAAAGAAGTGGGGTGGCGCGTTGAAAACGTTTAAATTGATTTCCGTCGGCGTCCAGCAGGACAATCAAATCATCGACTTCCCGCTCGTCGACGGCATCATCATCAATCAGGAAAATAGCCACCGGATGTGGATTCTCGAAATGTTCATCGACCGCGCGCATAAAGAGCTGTTCGAAGAGTGGAAGGCGAACGACGAACTGCTCGAAGCCCGCGCCGTCATCTCCTACCCGGAGAACGAGCCCGCCGGTTTCCTTGTCGCAGTCGACACGATCCAGGACATCGGCGACCATATTTCCGTCCTGCTGAAAGGCCGCCTGAAACGGGCCCGCTCCCAGTACGCGGAGCATCTCCTCGAGGAATTGATCATGGAAGGGCTCGGCGGTCCCGAACTGCTCGCCCGTTTCGAACACGACATGCAAGCCAGACCGCGCCTGAAGCGCGAACATGAAACAAAATGAGGAAAGAGTCCGCGATGGGCTCTTTTTTTGTTATGGTTGCCTACGGTTTTGTGGGTAAGCTGGCGACGTTCGCGGGGACTCGCCTGGCTGGCAGGCTTGCCTGGGACGCGCTGCATGCACTTGACCAATTAATCACTGCTCTGTTCACTGTTGCTTCTTTCTGCCACGCCTCGCATGGCAGGAGACTCATTGCTTCGTATTGAGCTTTTTTGCTTCCTTTCACCGCCCGGTTGCTTCATTTCGGCTGGCTGTTGCTTCCTGCCGGGATTTATTGCTTCTAAATCGCGAGCGTTGCTTCGTAAACAGGCTGTATTGCTTCCTCCTGCCCCGCCTCGCACGGCAGGCGCCCCATTGCTTCGTATTGAGCTTTTTTGCTTCCTTTCACCGCCCGGTTGCTTCGTTTCGGCTGGCTGTTGCTTCCTGCCGAGATTTATTGCTTCCTAACCTCGCACGGTTGCTTCGTAAACAGGCTGTATTGCTTCCTCCCGCCCCGCCTCGCACGGCAGATGCCTGATTGCTTCGTATTGAGCTTTATTGCTTATTTTCACCGCCCAGTTGCTTCCTATCGGCTGGCTGTTGCTTCCTGCCGAGCTTTATTGCTTCTAAACCGCGCGCGTTGCTTCGTAAACGGCATTATTGCTTCCTTCCTCCCCGCCGCCACTACAATCAAAAAAACCCAACAAGCCATCTCCCATAAAAGGGAATGGCCTGCCGGGGTCGGCTTGCGGTTAGCGGTTGTTGTTCTTGCGATTGGTGTTGTTTGGCTCGACGGTTGTTGTGCCGCCGCTCTTCATGTCGGTATCGTTGTTCGTACCTTCCATGGTGCCCGTGCCTGAATCATTTCCGCCCATCGTGTTCGTGCCCGTTCCGTTGTCATTCATCGTCCCGTTATTCATGGTACCGCCATTCGTATCATTATTCATGATGCCGTTGTCGGTATCAGTTCCGTTATTCGTTCCGTTGTTGACACCGTCCAGATCGGGGCCTGCTCCGTTGTTGTTGTCAACACGCGGCGTCAGGTCGCGGTTCTCCATTGGCGTTTCGTCGTTCGATGGGACTGCATCATCGTTTCCGTTTCCACAGCCAGCCAGGACAATCCCTGTTGCAAATACGAGTGGAATCGCTTTTTTGAACATGAAAATTCCCTCCTTTCCACAAGCCGTCTCTCATACGGAATGCGTATGGCACTCCGTAGGGTGGCTCAAAAAGAGGGAACTATCCGTATGCGATTGGTTACTTTCCTTGCGACTCCATCTCGTTCTTCAGCAAATTTTCGACGAATAGCGCTTCCGCTTTGCAATCATACTCATAGTGCGTGCCGAGTTTTTCCTGCATCGTCTGGATGGCTGCGATCTGGTCGTCGCTCGGCGGTTCGCTTAAGACGCGGCCGATGACTTCATTGATGCGCTGCGCGAGGTCTTCGTGGAATGCCGGATCGTTTTTCAGGCTGTCCGGAATTTTGGAGTACCACAGCGCTTTCGTCGTGATGTATTCCCGCCAAAAGCTGATGTAGTCTTCTATGCTGTATTCATCTTCATCCCAGCTGATCGACGCCATATACTGCTCGAACGTCTGGGTGATGGAGCGGGTGATGCTGCTTTTTATGTTTGGAGAAAGATCTTTGAACATATCTGTTTGTTACCTCCCACGGTTAAGTGCATTGCAGGCGCTCCTACTCGAAAAGAGGGATTGCCCCACTGTCCGGATGCATCGTGCCGGCTTGCCGGCTGTAAGCAGGACAGCGCGATGCGCATAATGGGAATCAAGAAGATTACCCGCATCCGGCCGTTTCCTCATGACATTCAACTGTCTTTTGGAATAGCGCCTCGTCGGCACTGCAATGTTCATTGTAGCGAACTTCCGCTACCGGCGCAAACTTAGTTTTCCTCTTCCTGCTTTGCTCCAAGGGCGAATGTGATTTCTGTCTCACATGCAACTTCGCCGTCCACTGTCGCAATCGCCTTGCCTTTGCCGATTGTGCCGCGCAGGCGCGTGATCTCGACTTCCAGGCGAAGCGTATCGCCCGGCACAACTTGGCGCTTGAACCGGCAATTGTCAATGCCTGCGAAGAAAGCAAGCCTTCCCTTGTTCTCTTCCTTCGAAAGTAGCGCGACCGCGCCGACTTGCGCGAGCGCTTCCACAATCAGAACGCCGGGCATGACAGGATAGCCAGGAAAATGGCCGTTGAAAAAGTCTTCATTGATCGTCACGTTTTTCAACCCGACCGCTTTCTTTCCTTCTTCCATTTCCAAAATCCGGTCGACGAGCAAAAATGGATATCGATGCGGCAGGATCTGTTGGATCTGTTCTGCTCCTAGCATGCACATGCCCTCCTTATGTAATTCATTTCTCAATTCCGTTCATAATATCAAAGACGTGACTCCATGTCTCTTTTTTCAATACGTCCGCCGGTTGTCCGTCGCCGATGTAGCCGTAGCCGATCATCGCCCCGGTGACCGCCGCCCCCGTTAGGAGCAGCACGACGAGGATGATGCGGAGCCAGATCGGCAAGAGGCGCACTTGCACCCAGAACCGTCTTTTCGGCGCCGCCTCTTCCCGCGTCTCTTTTCCGCGGGAGACCGGCTGCTCCGCGGCACGCTTGCGGCTTCGCTGGTTCCGCTCCGCGCGCGTTGCCGGCAGTTCAGATGTATTCGATTGCAGCGGACGTTCCCGCTCCATGCCGTTATGCTTTTCATCTATCATATCGAGGACTCCCTAACCCGGATCATCGTATGCTGTTGACCAAGCCGAGCATTTGATCGGCGAGCGTGATTGTCCGTGCGTTGAATTGGTATGAACGCTGGACATTGATAAGATCCGTCATTTCTTTCTCGTAATTGACATTTGATGCTTCCAGTTGCTGGCTGCTAAGCCCGATCTGCTGGCGGTTTGCGCCGTTCATTTCCGTCAGGACGTCACCCGCAGTGACTCCGAGATCCGCAAGATTCCCAGGGAGGGCAAACACCGTGTCCGACAGGCGGTTCATGAGGTTCGGCCGCTCGAGTGTCGTCACGCCGAGCTGCACGGCCATCACCGTTCCGTCCTCATACGAAGCTTCGAGCACGCCGCCCGGACGGACGGAGTAATTCTTCACGCCTTCGCGGAAAACAATCCCGTTTCCTGCGCTGTCCGCAACCGGGTAGCCGTCGCCGTTCACGAGCATGAGGCGCCCGCCTTCAGCCGGAGACACATAGAAGTTCCCTTGGCGCGTGTACGCTGTCATTTCGCCGTTCTCTCCCGGCATGAGCACGTTGAAGTACTGCTTCGGCTCTGTGAGCGCGAAATCGAGTTCCCGGCCCGTCACTTGCAAGGAGCCTTGCTTCCAGTTCATGAGCGTCGTGCCGATTTTAGCTCCGTTGCCGTACCGGATGCCGCCCGGTGACATTCGTTCTGCGCTGTCCGCTTTATCATTGTCGAACTGCTGATACAGCATTTCCTGGAACGACGATTGATTCGCCTTATATCCGTTAGTCGCCGAGTTTGCAAGGTTGTTTCCAATTACATCTATCTGCTGCTGCAGCCCGTTCATCGTGTTGACTGCAGTCGTCATTGTGCGTATCATTGCCCGTTACTTCCCCTTTCGCGTGCTGAGCCTATCAGCCATTGACCCGTCCGACTTCCGTCACCGCTTTTTCCATGCTCCGGTCATAGGCCTGCAGAATCTTTTGATTCGCTTCAAACGCCCGGTACGCGGACAGCATATCCGTCATCGTCATGCCAGCATCGACGTTCGAGCCTTCCACATATCCTTGCTGCAATGAATAACCGGCATTCGGCGCGTCTGGCAGATTGCCGTCCGCCTGGTACAGGCCGTTCCCTTGCTTCATAAGCGTCTCTGGCTGCGCTGCATACGCGATGCCGAGCCTTGCCGCCTGCGCTCCGCCGACCATGATGCCGCCGTCCTGCGTCACACGGAAGTCGTCATTCGGCAGCTGGATCCGCTGTCCTCCTGTATCAAGTACATAATAACCGTCCGGATTCGTCAAGTATCCTTGCGCATCCAGTGTCAAATTGCCGTTTCGCGTATACAGTTCCTGGCCGTTTTCATTCTCCAGGCGGAAAAGCACAGTCCCTGCCCTTCCTGTCTCAGGATTTGCGGGAAGCGCCCCGTCCACCAGTGACATATCCGTCGTGAGACCTGTCTCACGCAGCTGGCCCTGCACGAAAAGCGGAAGCGTCTCCTGCATGTAGACGCCTGTCGACACCGGTCCGACCGGCTTGAGGCCTTTCAGGTGAAGAGGGTTTTTCACAGGGATATCCGTTTTTCCGATGCTTGAAAGATACATTTCCGGAAAAGACCGGATGGTTGACTGCTCTGCCTTGAAACCCGGCGTATTTGCATTCGCCATATTATTCGCCAGCATTTCCGTCCTGCGCTGCTGGGCGATCATGCCGGAGCCGGCTGTATAAAAACCACGGAACATAAGTCCGCCTCCTTTAATTGGATAAACCGTGTCCTGTCAGCGTAACGTCTTGTCGATGTTGTTAAGCAGGATGCCTGTCCCGATCGCCACGCAGCTGAGCGGCTCGTCCGAAACAAATACCGGAACCTTCAATTCCTCCGCGAGCAGCTGGTCGATGCCGTGAAGAAGCGCCCCTCCGCCCGTCAGGAAAACACCCCGGTCGATAATGTCCGCGGACAATTCTGGCGGAGTCTTCTCCAGCACATTCTTCGCCGCCTGGATGATCAGGCTCACCGATTCGCTGAGTGCCTCAAGGATCTCCTCGGAATGGATGGTGATGGTGCGCGGCAGGCCCGTCACCATGTCGCGTCCCCGGATGTCCATCTCTTCTTTGCGGCTCCCCGGGAACACCGTGCCGATCGTCAGTTTAATCGTCTCCGCCGTACGCTCCCCGATTAACAGCTTGTACTTCTTTTTGACATACTGGATGATGTCGTCGTCGAACAGATCGCCCGCCGCCTTGATCGACTGGGACGTGACGATGTCGCCCATCGAAAGCACCGCGACGTCCGTCGTACCGCCGCCGATGTCGATGACCATATTACCGCTCGGCTGGAAAATATCCATCCCCGCACCGATGGCCGCCACTTTCGGCTCCTCTTCCAGGTACACCTTCTTGCCGCCGGATTTCTCCGCCGCCTCCCGGATCGCCTTCTGCTCGACACTTGTAATGTTTGTCGGGCAGCAGATGAGGATCCTAGGTTTCGACATGAATCCTTTGACGTTCAATTTATTAATAAAATGCCGCAGCATCGCTTCTGTCATATCAAAATCCGCTATGACGCCGTCTTTCATCGGCCGGATGGCAATGATATTGCCCGGCGTCCTGCCGACCATTTTACTCGCTTCCTCGCCTACCGCCAGCACGCGGCTCGACTGCTTGTCGATCGCGACAACGGAAGGTTCGTTCAGCACAATCCCTTTTCCTTTCACGTGAATCAACACATTGGCCGTGCCTAGGTCGATTCCGATGTCTTTAGCGAACATGTTTCCTTTTAACCCCTTCCGGCATCATCCTGGACATGCGTGTCCGAACGTTCTCTTCTAACTAATAATTGTAGCATAGACAAATTGGATTGAACATATAATCCGCCCAGCTTTTGCAAGTTAATTTGGATTTTTGTCGAACTTTCGCAGGATTTCCGGCGGGTCTTTCGATGTGCATGCCTGGCCCTATTTCCAGGCCGCCTGCACCTTCCTTTTATGTATCGGCTGGAGAACCTCGTTTTCCATGGACGCATTCTCCTATTTCATTCCAAGCGGAAAAAGACTAGGAACCCCGTCACATGGGACCCCCGTCTTCTCCCTCAGCCATTCCTGGCCTTATTATGTTCATTCATCCATTTCATCCGTGTAGCTTCCCCGCCCCGCAAATGCCTGACAGACTTATGGTACGCAAGGATCCTGGCGACTTCTTCTGAAAGTTCCACATCCACATTCGGCAGCCGTTCCGTCAAGTCTTTATGGACAGTGCTCTTGGAATAGCCGGTCGCTTTCGCCAGTGCCCGTACGGTAAGTCCAGTGTCCAGCAGCATTTTGCCGAGGCGCACGCATCGCCTCCGAATTTGCTCGTGCACGCCCTCTTCCTTTCCTGTCAGCTCCACTTCTTCCTATAGCATATGCTGCTGCCTCTGCTTATATGAACTGGTGTTAGTCCGGATGGAGGATGGTCACTTCTGCGGCGATGGTGGGATGGTTGCTTTTTTCGTCATGCCGGTTGCTTTGTGTTGCGGGCTGGTTGCTTTGTGTTGCGGGCTGGTTGCTTCGTTACGCCTGGTGATTGCTTCATATTGATGGCTGGTTGCTTCGTTGGTGAGACCGGTTGCTTCTTATGGCGACATCATTGCTTCCTTCTGCGCCCTCATTGCTTCTTTCCAGCCCGCGGAGAAGCATTGCTTCGTTTGGCAGGCCAGTTGCTTGGTTTCTCCCGATGATTGCTTCATATTGACGGCTAGTTGCTTCGTTGTTCAAGCCAGTTGCCTCTTTCGGCAACATGATTGCTTCCTTCTGTGCCCTCATTGCTTCTTCCTGCCCTGCGGAGAGGCATTGCTTCATTTGGCAGGCCGGTTGCTTCGTTTCGCCCGGTGATTGCTTCATATTGACGGCTTGTTGCTAAGTTGCACAAGCCGATTGCCTCTTTCGGCGACATGATTGCTTCCTTTTGCGCCGTCATTGCTTCTTTCCAGCCCAGCGAAAAGGCATTGCTTCGTTTGGCAGGCCGGTTGCTTCGTTTCGCCAGGTGATTGCTTCATAATGACGGCTGGTTGCTTCGTTGATCAGGCCGATTGCTTCTTTCGGCGACATCATTGCTTCCTTCTGCGCCCTCATTGCTTCTTTCCAGCCCGTGGAGAGGCATTGCTTCATTTGGCAGGCCGGCTGCTTCGTTTCGCCTGGTGATTGCTTCATATTGACGGCTGGTTGCTTCGTTGATCATGCCGATTGCTTCTCTCGGCGACATGATTGCTTCCTTCTGCGCCTTCATTGCTTCTATCCTGCCGAACATTCATCTTTGATTTCAATCAAAATCGCTCCCGCTATTTTCACCAGCTTTCCAGAAATGAATCAGTGGGTTTGTACTGTTATATGCGGGCCTTTCCCGGTTTATGCGGCACGCAAAAAAACCGCCCTTTGGGAGAGCGGCTTGCGAACTATTTTAGAATGCCAAGAAAGTGCGTGGGTTGACTGTCACGCCGTCCTGCAGAACTTCAAAATGCAAGTGTGTCCCTGCCTGCGCGTTCCACTCGTTGCTTGTTGCTGTACCGAGCACGGCGCCTTGAAGCACTTCATCGCCTTCGTTGACGAGGATGCCTGTGAGTGACCCGTAAACGGTCTTCATGCCGTCAGCATGCGCGATGGTCACTTCGCCTCCCATGAATTGATCCACAATCACTTTTTCCACCGTTCCGCTCATCGCTGCCAGCACTTCGAACGGCTGGTCGTTGATGGAGATGGATACACCTTCGTTCGTCACATAGGTCTGATTAAAAACGAGGAGGGCACTTTCCCGTGATTCCGCATCCGCGGATGCATCATAGAATTCCTGCAAGATGGCTACGTTGTCGAACTGTTCCTCACTGAATGGGTATTTTAAGACTTCTTTAGGTGCGTTCACTTCGATGATTGTGTCATTCTCCGAGCCTTCGACATCTGCGGTTTCAGCGGCCTTGTCCTTCGTAATTACATTGTAGCCCCAAACCATCCCGACAAACACGACTGCAATTCCGGAGTAGATGGCTGCCCAGAACCAACTATTCTTCTTTGGACTTTTCTTGTTTTGAGAAGGGAGTTTCGTTTTTTCTTCTCGCATGGTCATCACCTCAATTGCTATTCTTTGCAAGTGGAGGTGCTTTTAAACATTCCTTTTCATCAATTTGAAAATTTTTAATCTCGGTGTCCGTATAATAATGGCCGAGGATCGTTTCGGCTGCCCATCCTTTCTGCGCGAACGCCTCGGCGCCGTACTGGCTCATGCCGACGCCATGCCCGTAGCCGTTCGTCGTGACGTGGACGATTTGATTTGTAATATCATAGGCAATATTAAAATCGGTCGATGGCAATCCGAGCGCTTCCCTCACCTCGCGGCCTGTCATTTCAAAGCTGCCCGACACGATACGCTGCACCCGCCCCGACTGGTTCCGGACGAGCTGCAGATTACTGAACCGGTCCGCATTCCACGGCTCCGTGCCAATCTTCCGGTTCCACTCCGTCAGCGTCATCGTCTGCTTGCGCTCGACCTCCGCCGCGACATCCGCCTCACCCGGACTCTCGACAATCTGCAAATAAGGAATCGGATTGCCGCTGTAATTCTGCGCCGCCTCTGTCTTGCCATTCGACGTGGAAAAGAACATCGCAGTGATCATATCGCCCTCATACTCAATCACTTTCCCCTTCGTCCCCTGAACGGCGCTCCGAAGTTTCAGCTCGTTCTGCTTAAACTCCTTTCCCCATCGTTCTTTCCGTTCCGCCTTCGTTTTATACACCTGGGCGGAAACAGTCGCTCCAATTGGCCTCTTTCCGTTGTCCGTTGACCGGAGTGCATACGTGCGGGCAGCAATCGCCTGCGCCTTAAGCGCCTCCTCATGGAACGTCGCCGGCATCTCCCCCGCCACAACGCCCAGCACATACTCCTCAAGGGGCAGAGGCTCGTCCACCCCCTCCACCGTAATGAACACATCGCATGCCTCGTCGCTAGCAACGCTCGGTGGTTTTTCGCTCGATAGTGCAGGTCTCAGTAGGATTGGAATGAAAAATAAAAGGATGATCAGTAACGCGGTTAGTAGTTTGTCCATGGTAAATCGTATGCGAGTGGAGGCGTGTGTATGAACGTTGTTTCTGGAATGAAAGGCGAGGTTTATTACGATTGTCGTCGGGACGGGCTGATCAGGCGGATACTTGCCATATCCGCGGGAATTCACGATATACATCCGCCATCTCATCTACGCGCAGTATGCACTTGGCAATTAAAAAGCTAATGATGGAAAATGTAGTATTGCTTACTTCACGATCATCATTGCTTATTTCCGCCGCCCGATTGCTTACTTCACCCATGCCATTGCTCGCTTTCGCAGCTTCCTTGCTTCCTACCGACACCTCGTTGCTTACTTTTCCGCTTTATTGCACCACGTCGCACAACATCGCCACCAGAGCCTGCCAGCGCTGACAGGCCTATGATTGCTTCCTACCGACCCAGCGTTGCTTACTTTCCCGCTTTATTGCTTCCCACGCCGCACAACATCGCCACCAGAGCCTGCCAGCCGATGATTGCTTATTTTACGACCATCATTGCTTACTTCACCCATGCCATTGCTCGCTTTCACGGCAACATTGCTTCCTATCGACACCTCGTTGCTTACTTTTCCGCTTTATTGCTTCCCGCGCCGCACGACAACGCCACCAGAGCACGCCAGCGCTGGCAGACCTATGATTGCTTACGTCACGATCATCATTGCTTATTTCCGACGCCCAATTGCTTACTTTACGCATGCTGTTGCTCACTTTTACCGCCACATTGCTTCCTACCGCGACCTCGTTGCTTACTTTTCCGCTTTATTGCTTCCGAAAGAACACCCGACAAACAAAAAGACCACATTCCAACGAATGTGGTCTCTGCATATAAGTGCGTATAGTGTAACTTAAACGAGCTGCGATTCTTTTTCGGTGGATTTCTCCGTTTCCGAGACGCGTTCGATGTCTGCGCCGAGTGCTTTCAGCTTCTTGTGGAAGTCGACGTAGCCCCGGTCGAGGTGGTCGAGTTCTGTGACGCGTGTGATGCCTTCTGCATGCAGGCCGGCGAGGATCAGCGCGGCGGCTGCGCGAAGGTCGGTTGCTGCGACTTCAGCGCCTTGCAGCCGGGATGGTCCTGAGATGATGACGGACCGTCCTTCGATTTTGACATTGGCGTTCATGCGGCGGAATTCTTCGACGTGCATGAAGCGGTTTTCGAAGACCGTTTCTGTCAAGACGCCGGTTCCGGTTGCTGTCAGCATGAGTGCCATCATCTGCGACTGCATGTCAGTCGGGAATCCTGGATGCGGCATCGTCTTCAGGTCGACTGCGCGAAGCGGATATTTCGCCGTGATGCGCATGCCTTCTTCCAGTTCGATGATGTCGACGCCCATTTCGCCAAGTTTCGAGATCAATGCCGCGTTATGCTCCGGCACGCCGTTCTCGATGATGATATCGCCGCCCGTGATGGCAGCTGCGACCATGAATGTTCCGGTTTCAATGCGATCCGGAATAATGTGGTGGGTCGTCCCGTATAGTTTAGGAACCCCTTCGATGCGGATGATGTCTGTTCCGGCACCGACGACTCTGCCGCCCATTTCATTGATGAAGTTGGCGAGGTCGACAATTTCCGGCTCTTTCGCCGCGTTTTCGATAATTGTCGTGCCTTTGGCAAGCGCCGCGGCCGTCATGATATTTTCCGTTGCGCCGACACTTGGGAAGTCCAAGTAGATCTTCGCGCCGCGCAGGCCGTGTGTCGCTTTCGCTTCCACATGTCCGTTGCCGAATGTGATTTCAGCACCCATCGCTTCAAACCCTTTCAGGTGCTGGTCGATCGGCCGGGAACCGATGGCGCATCCGCCCGGCATCGCGACGCGTGCGAATCCGTTGCGTGCAAGAAGCGGTCCCATGACGAGGATGGAAGCCCTCATTTTCCGTACATACTCAAAATGTGCTTCGCTTGAAAGCTGCTTCGTCGAATCGATGATCACTTCGCCTGCTTCCGCATCGTACTCGACTGCGGCATTCAGGCTTCTGACGACTTCATTGATCGTCCTGACATCCGAGAGATTCGGTACTTCACGTATGATGTTCGGTCGATCGGATGCAAGCAAGGCAGCGGCCAAAATTGGCAGGACCGCATTTTTAGCCCCTTCTACGCGCACAGTACCTTTCAGAACACGTCCACCGTTAATAATAATTTTGTCCACAAAAAGCCCCTCCGACTCCAATGGTATACTCCATAGCCATTTTACATTTATCAGTTTCATTTCCCATTTGATTTCACATGAAATAAGCATAAAAACACATACTATTCTACAGTGCCCAGCGCTTTTAAACAAGTAACCGCAGAGCTATTTCCCGTCTATCTGCAAGATAGTCTATAATATGTACCCATTTGGCGAATTGTGTCATTGCCGTTTAGGCGAATGCCAGCGATAGTATGTAATTTCCTCAGTTCCTGCTAAATTAAACCTATTTCTTTTTTCATGCCATCGCCCCGAAAACGGCATGCGCCTGCGCGGCGACGACATGAATAAATGCTCACTCGCTCTCTATACCCGTTTCCCGTGAAAGTATGCACGTGAATCATCCGCCAAATATATAAGGAACCCTTCCTGACCAATAGGATATGTCCAAAAAGAAATTTGATACTGCCGAACCGATCGCAAAACTCAATAAAATGAACAGAAGCTGCGCACGGAACACTTGGTTCTTGCGGATCATTTTTTCGGGCATGATCGCCTGCAGTGCATAGAAGGTGAGTCCGATGAAAAACACGTGGGAACAGATCGCAAGCAGCGGATTGTAAGCTAAGACATTGCTCATCATTATACACTCCTTACTGCATTCATTTCCATAAGGCCGGCGTCCTGTTTCCCGGCAATAAAAGGCAAAAGACGGGCAGAAGAGAAGCTCCTCTGCCCGCCAGTCCGCAAGCTCATGAAAAGGGCCTGCTTGTGAACCGCACGGAACTGTGTATGCCGCGCGGTTGCCGACTTGACTTCCTGCTACCAGAAAAGCTGTTAGGCGAGACTGGATATGCATTTTACTTATTTATACTGGGATGCCTTGATCCGGTTGAGGGCCCGTCTGAGGCTAAGCTCAACCTGCTTGGCTTCCAGACTGTCTTTCTTCGCCTTCAGTTCAGCTTCCGCGCGTTTTTGCGCCCGCTGTGCCCGGGCAACATCGATATTCTCCGCCTTTTCAGCGAGCTGTGCGAGGACGGTGATCACATCCGGACGGACTTCGATGAAGCCGCCGTGGACCGCAATCGTTTCGGTCGCATTGCCTGTTTTGAGGCGAAGAGTGCCGATTTCGAGAGGCGCGACCATCGAGATATGGCCGGGAAGGATCCCGATCTCGCCGCTTTCAGTGGCGGCGATGACCATATTCGCTTCGGTTTCGCTGACAGGGCCGTCGGGAGTGACGATATTCACTTTGATGGTACTCATGGTTTCCCCTCCTGAACCCTATTTATTAGACCTCTACGCCCATGCTTTTCGCTTTTTCGATGACTTCTTCGATGCGACCGACAAGGCGGAATGCATCTTCCGGAAGGTGGTCGTAGCGGCCTTCAAGAATTTCCTTGAAGCCTTTGACCGTTTCAGCGACTGGTACATATGAACCTTGCTGGCCTGTGAACTGCTCCGCAACGTGGAAGTTTTGGGACAGGAAGAACTGGATGCGGCGTGCGCGTCCAACGACCATTTTGTCTTCTTCGCTCAATTCGTCCATACCGAGGATCGCGATGATATCTTGAAGCTCACGGTAGCGCTGCAATGTCGACTGTACTTGACGAGCAACTTCATAGTGCTCTTCGCCTACGATGTCAGGGCTAAGTGCACGGGAAGACGATGCAAGCGGGTCAACCGCAGGATAGATACCCATCTCGGAAAGTTTACGCTCAAGGTTCGTCGTCGCGTCAAGGTGAGCGAACGTCGTAGCCGGAGCCGGGTCTGTATAGTCATCGGCTGGAACATAGATCGCTTGGATCGATGTTACGGAACCGACGTTTGTCGATGTGATCCGCTCTTGCAGCTGACCCATCTCCGTTGCAAGTGTCGGCTGGTAACCAACCGCTGAAGGCATACGTCCAAGAAGGGCGGATACTTCAGAACCGGCTTGCGTGAAACGGAAGATGTTGTCGATGAAGAGAAGAACGTCCGCGCCTTGCTCATCACGGAAGTATTCAGCCATTGTAAGACCTGTAAGTGCAACACGCATACGTGCGCCAGGCGGCTCGTTCATCTGACCGAAGACCATCGCCGTTTTCTTGATAACGCCGGAGTCTGTCATTTCATGGTACAAGTCGTTTCCTTCACGAGTACGCTCACCAACACCTGCGAATACGGAGATACCGCCGTGTTCCTGCGCGATGTTGTTGATCAATTCCTGGATCAGAACCGTCTTACCTACACCGGCACCGCCGAAGAGGCCGATTTTACCGCCCTTGATGTAAGGAGCGAGCAAATCAACGACTTTGATTCCTGTTTCAAGGATTTCAACTGTTGTCGAAAGTTGTTCAAACTTCGGAGCTTGGCGGTGGATCGGGTCGCGGCGTTCGCCTGCTGGGATCTCCTCACCAAGATCGATGATATCTCCGAGTACGTTGAATACCCGGCCAAGCGTCACGTTTCCGACTGGAACGGAAATCGCTGCGCCCATGTCCGTCACTTCGGAACCACGCTGAAGTCCGTCTGTCGAGGACATCGCGATCGTGCGGACGGAGTCGTCTCCAAGGTGGAGTGCGACTTCAAGCGTCAACGTTTCCGATTCAGCGTTCGGACGGTTAATTTGAACCTTCAATGAGTTATAGATGGCAGGGAGATGACCGTCTTCGAACTTGACGTCAACGACCGGACCCATAACCTGAAGGACTTGTCCTTTATTCATGCTTTTCCCTCCTGTCGTACTATTCCCGTACAAACCGCCCCGTTATTCGAGTGCGGCAACACCGCCGACAATCTCCGTGATCTCTTGCGTGATCGCGGCTTGCCGTGCGCGGTTGAATACAAGCGTCAACGAATCAATCAATTCGCCGGCGTTGTCTGTAGCTGTCTTCATCGCTGTCATACTGGAAGCATGTTCGCTCGCTTTCCCATCCAGGACAGCACCGTAGATGAGGCTCTCCGCGTATTGCGGGAGCAACGTTTCGAGAATCGCTTCTGCGGAAGGCTCGAATTCATACGATGCCATCGCTCCGGTAGGTGAAAGGTCTGTGATCGGAAGGAGTTTCCGTTCCGTCACTTCGCTGGAAATGGCGGAGATGAAGTGGTTGTAGTACAAGTACACTTCATCGTAGATGCCTTCCGTGAACATGCCAACAGCTTTTGACGCGGTCTCTTTTATCTCATCGAAAGAAGGGTGGTCGGATACGCCGAGCAGGCTGTCCGCGACATGGAAGCCGGAACGTTGGAAGAACTCGTAGCCTTTTCGTCCGATCGCGATGATTTCCACATCGTTTTTCGAAGCGTGGCGGGATTCGATCGCACGGCGCACCGCACGAAGGATATTCGCGTTGTAGCCGCCGACGAGTCCGCGGTCACTGGTGACGACGATATAACCCGTCTTCTTCACCGGACGGCTGACGAGCATCGGGTGGTTGGCATCGCCTGCCCCTCCCGCGATCGCGCCGACAACTTCCTGCATCTTCTCCATATACGGAACGAACGCTTTCGCATTCAGCTCCGCGCGGTTCAGCTTGGAAGCGGACACCATCTGCATCGCTTTCGTGATCTGACTTGTCTTCTTCGTCGAATTAATTCGATTTTGGACATCGCGCAATGATACCACTGGCAATTCACCACCTTATGTTTGTTGGATCGTTTTCTTATGCCTCAGACGGAACAAATGTCTTTTTGAATGCGTTGATCGCTTCCTTCATGACATCGTCAGACGGAAGGTCTTTCGTCGTACGGATATGATCCAGCACTTCAGTGTGGTTCGATTCGAGCCAGTTGTTGATTTCGCTTTCGAAGCGGAGGATGTCTTGAACTGCGACATCATCAAGAAGTCCGCGAGTAAGCGCATAAAGGATGACGACTTGGTATTCGACTTTAAGCGGCTTGTTGAGGTCCTGTTTCAGTACTTCAACTGTGCGCGCACCACGGTCGAGCTTCGCCTTTGTCGCTGCGTCAAGGTCGGAACCGAACGCGGAGAACGCCTCAAGTTCACGATACGCGGCAAGGTCAAGACGGAGTGTACCCGCAACCTTTTTCATCGCTTTGATCTGTGCGGAACCACCTACACGGGATACGGAAAGTCCTGCGTTGATCGCAGGGCGCACGCCCGAGAAGAAGAGGTCCGACTGAAGGAAGATCTGTCCGTCAGTGATGGAAATTACGTTTGTCGGGATGTAAGCGGAGATGTCTCCAGCCTGCGTCTCAACAAATGGAAGAGCTGTGATCGAACCAGCGCCAAGAGAATCGTTCAACTTCGCTGCACGCTCAAGAAGGCGCGAGTGCAAGTAGAAGACATCACCAGGATATGCTTCACGGCCTGGAGGACGGCGAAGGAGCAAGGAAAGCTCACGGTACGCAGCCGCTTGTTTCGAAAGGTCATCATATACGACAAGGACGTGCTTGCCTTGGAACATGAATTCCTCAGCCATTGTAACGCCTGTGTATGGTGCCAAGTAAAGAAGCGGAGCCGGCTGGGAAGCCGATGCTGTTACGACGATCGTGTAATCGAGTGCGCCGTTCTTACGGAGCGTCTCAACAACGCCGCGGACTGTCGATTCTTTCTGTCCGATTGCGACGTACACACAGATCATGTTCTGGTCAGCCTGGTTCAAGATCGTATCGATCGCGACAGTCGTCTTACCTGTCTGGCGGTCACCGATGATCAATTCACGCTGTCCGCGGCCGATCGGCACAAGTGCATCGATCGCCTTGATGCCTGTTTGAAGCGGTTCATGTACCGATTTACGGGCCATGACGCCTTGTGCAGGGCTTTCGATTGGACGTGTTTTGCTTGTGTTGATCGGGCCAAGTCCATCGACTGGCATACCGAGCGGGTTCACAACGCGTCCGATTAGTTCTTCACCGACAGGTACTTCCATGATACGGCCTGTACGACGTACTTCATCGCCTTCTTTGATGTCTGCGAATGGCCCCAGGATAACGATACCGACGTTGTTCGCTTCCAGGTTCTGCGCCATACCCATGACACCGTTCGAGAACTCAAGAAGCTCTCCGGCCATGACATTGTCGAGGCCATGAGCAAGCGCGATACCGTCACCGACGCGGATTACCGTACCGACTTCGCTTACTTCCATCTCAGATTGGTAATTCGCAATCTGTTGTTTTATCAGCGTGCTGATCTCTTCAGCTTTGATGCCCATGTATGTCACCCCTCAATTTCAGATTAGGTTAGGATCCGATCAATGTACGCTGCAATTTCTCAAGCTTGTGGCTGAGGCTGCTGTCGTAGATTTGATTGCCGATCTGCAGGCGGATGCCGCCGATCAGGCTTGGATCGATAATATTTTCAATTCGTAGTGATTGCTTGCCGACTTTGCGTCCGAATGTCGACGAAATGGAATTCGTCTCCACATCCGTCAGCGGGCGGGTCGAGTAGACTTTCGCTTCCGCGATGCCTGCCGCGTCATTCGCAAGCTGATGGAACTCTTCGAAGACGTTCTGGACTTCATCCATACGCTTCGCGTCCAGCATGACGAACAGCGTGTTCAGGATCATCGGATTGACGCCCGATAGCACTGTCTTCAGCAACTCTCTCTTCTTTGCCGATGAAAGGTCCGGCGACACGAGCAGCTCGCCAAGGCCTTTGTTTTCACGAAACGCTTTTTTCAGTTCCAAAAGTTCTTCCTGGATCTGTGAAGCGATTCCGTGCTCTTGCGCAAGGTCGAACAGGGCCGATGCATAGCGCTCCGCTACAACCGATTGGCTCATCGGCCTTCGCCTGCCTTCACAATCGTTTCTTCAATCAAAGCACGGTTCTCTTCCTCGGAAATCTCTTTGCCGAGAACTTTGGATGCTGCAAGGATTGAGAGGGAAACGAATTCTTCGCGGACTGCCGCAACTGCCTTTTCACGCTCAGTGGCGATTTCAAGAGCAGCCGATTCCTTCATGCGATTCACTTCGGCCCGGGCCGCTGCGATCAATTCTTCACGCTGCGTCGTGCCTTGCTTCTTTGCATTATCAACAATCGCTTGCGCGTTGCTTTGCGCTTCCTTCAAAAGGGCGCGCTGTTCTTCAAGAAGTTTCTGCGAGTCCATGCGGCTCTTTTCCGCCGCTTCGATTTCACTTGCGATCAATTCGGCACGCTGGTCCATCACTCCCATGAGGGGGCCCCATGCGAATTTCTTCAAGAGGATCATCAGAATCGAGAAGAATACGACGGTGACGATGATGTCGCCAAGGTTGAGCTTGTCGTTCAAGGCTGCCAAAAATCCAGCATCGGCGTTTGCCGTAAGTAGGACGAGGGTATCTCCAAACACGATTGTTTCACTCCCTTCAAGAGATCAAATCATTTTCGATTCGTACGTTATAGAAAGAACGTGGATTCTTATTTTCGGTGTCAATACTGCTTTTATTGCATAAAACGAATGGCGAAGGACAAATTAGCGTACTTCGCCATGTTGGTATAGACTATCTTATCGGTTCATGACGATGAACGCGATAACTGTCGCGATGATCGGAAGGGCCTCAACTAGTGCTACCCCGATGAACATTGTTGTTTGAAGCATACCGCGTGCTTCTGGCTGACGTGCAATACCTTCGACTGTCTTAGAAACGATCAAACCGTTACCGATACCTGCGCCTAGTGCACCTAGACCGACTGCAAGAGCTGCTGCGAGTAGACCAACTGAACCTATCATTGTGTAATTTCCTCCTAAGAAATGAATTGTATGTTTTTTGTCCCGGCAAGCGGGCTATATATGTTTAATGGTCCGTTTCGACTTTGTGAGCCATGTAGACCATCGTTAACATAACGAAAATGAATGCTTGGATCGCTCCGATGAAGATCGAAAACCCTTGCCAAGCGAGTGCTGGAATGATTGCGCCGGCAAAGCCGAGAGCGCTTCCTGCCCCAAGTGTCGCGAGAAGTCCGATGAGGATCTCCCCTGCGAAGATGTTACCGTAAAGACGAAGACCGAGTGTCAGCGTATTCGCAAATTCCTCGATGACCTTAAGAGGCGCAAGGAATGGCATCGGCTGGAGATATGTCTTGAAATATCCTTTGGCACCGAGCAACTTCACACCATAGAAGTGCGTCAAGATAACGACCATCGACGCAAGCGTCATTGTGATGACCGGATCGGCTGTCGGCGATTTCCACCACAGTTTGTGCTCCCATGAGATCGAGAATGGAAGACCAAGCATGTTGGCTACGAACACGAACATGATCAGCGTAATGCCAAGTACATGGAACCGTCCGCCTGTTTTCCAGTCCATATTATTCTTGATGATCCCTTTGACGAAATCCATCACCCATTCCATGAAATTCTGCATGCCCGTCGGTTTGACTTTCAAATTGCGGGTAGAGAAAAATGCGATAAGGAATACGATGAGACATGTGATGAACAGCATCATGATATTGGCAGGGTTGAATCCTATTCCGAATAACTCAAAATACGGATTTTCGTGTTCCAAGTTTCGTTCACCTCCCTTTTTTCAATGAGATTACGGGTTCTTTGCGTGAAATACGATTCTGTCAATCAACAGCCAGGCGTACGGCAGCATAAGGCCGATCACCGCGGCGTACAGGTTGAATGTCTCCGGCATCGACAGCGCAATCGCCGCCACAGCCAGTCCAGACGCAAACCGCAAAGGTGTTCCAAGCGACTTCCTTCCCGTTCCTTCCGTAAGTGTCCGATCGAATCTTTCCATTCTACGGACAAGAATCCAAAAATTATACAATCCAAATGCTGAACCTAGGATCAATCCTGCAAAAATATCTTTATATACAGTGAAAGCCCATCCTATGATAAACAAAGCGAGCAAAAAAAAGAGAGCCTTCTTTTGCCTTTTGAAGATTTCTCGCAGTGTTTGCATGACGGGTGATTCTCCTGGTTTTGTAGTTTGGATGCATATTCGCTTGCGCCTTTGGATGAACGGACGCGAAACGCGGGTCACTTGCATGAATGACTTGACTCCGTGAAAAGGACGGAACCTGTAACAATATGAAATGAACCTCCATCACGAATCACCAGGTCGCGTTGCTTAACAAGCAACCGCGAAAAAGCGAAAACTGACGGATCAGGCGAATAGCGCAAGGATGACGGAACCCCATCCGCGAGCGGACGGCTTGTCCTTGGACAAATTATGTATGAATCCCTATCATTCTTACCCTTTGTTAGCATACAATAGGGGCATTTTGATGTCAATTGATTCCCGTGAAATTCTTCACAAACTCGCCCCTTTGTCAAATAATCGACATACTTTTCATGCAAGCGCTCTCATCCCCGGAAATAAAGAGGATTGACAGATTGGCGGAACATTCGCCATTGGTTCGATGTGGGAGTCGCGGATGCCAGTTACTGGGTGCTCGCGGGGTACGTATACATATTCTGGGTAGGTTTTCGGGTGTGCAGCCCGGCGGATAAAGGCGCAAATTTTGGTAGTGTAATAGAGATTTTATAGAGTGGTTTAATCGGCTTTCTACAGTGCCAAGAATGCCCCAAAGGATGGGCGCTAATTCTCCAGGCATTGCAGCAGTGGGCGGCTATAGTGCAAAATGATGTCAGGGAAACCCCTGCATGCTCTGCCGAGTGACGAATATGAAGGGTTGCATTGTCTATGTTACTTCGTTTTCCCGGGTGATTGCTCCTCTTTGGTCATTGGTTGCTTCATGCAGGCAAGGGATTGCGCAGTTATTGTGGCATGTTGCTTCCTATTGCTCCGGTATTGCGCAGTTAAGCCGGGGCATTGCTTCAAGCGGGCAAACAGCCAGACACAAATTGAATGAAACGAAAAAGCCATCCCTTTCATGCATCAATGAAAGGATGGCTTTTCGTTATTCCGCCGAATAGGTGCCAGCAGGAACCGCTATGCGCATGCGCCACCGCTTCGGAAGCGCCGCTTGCCGCGTTTCCGGAAATTCCTTTAGCATGACGCGGGCGAGCGCACTTTCGACTTCCCAATGCTGGTTCTCTACGTATCTCTCCATGTTCGCAAGCAGACGGCTGATCTTGTTTTCATTCCACAAGACGTCTTCCGTGAATGTGTTTTTGTCGATTTCCATTGCGACGCCCTCTTCCGTCAAGTGGTCCAGGTTGAACTGCTCTTGGCCCGGGAGATGGTTGCAGATGAAAATCGGCAATTGTTTGTACAAAGCTTCCGAAATCGTCACGCCGCCGGGTTTTGTAAGGATCGCATCCGCCTCTTCGTACAGGCGGTTCATTTCTTCGCAGCTGTCTATATAACTGTGGACAACTGCATTTTTACATCCTAACGAATTCAGCTGCTTCATATATTTCTGGTTGTTTCCGCAAAGGAGAGTAAATTTGATGTCAGGGAATGCCTGCAGCAGCTCAGCGATGGATGCCGAATCGAACAGGCCCGTATTGCCCCCTGCGACGAGCACATGCCGGATGGCCGTCCGTCTTTTGCGCATCGGCTGTTTGTAGACTTTCTTAATGGGAATGCCCGTAACGAAAACGCTATGTTCGTCCACTCCGTAATTTTCGGTCAGCACGTGTTTGACCCCTTGATGCGGAACGAAGTGGTACGTGATTTCCCGCTTCGCCCAAATATCATTGATGAAGAAGTCGGTGTAGGCGTTAATGGACGGGATGTCCTGCACCTTGCCTTTTCGCACGAGGCGTGCGTAGATGCTGGACGGGAAAGAGTGGGTGAAGATGACGAGATCAGGCTTCTTTTCTGCAAGAAGGCTCATCATTTTCCGTTCAAAATAGATTGGCGAGACACGGTATGAACGGCACGCTCCCCCAGTCTGCTCCTCCATGACGAGCTTGCGGTATGCCTTTTCATAAAGATGGGGAATCCGGTTGATCATCGCCATGTAGAACGAGGAGACGAATCGTCCAAGAAAAGTGTTGCAGTATGTCAGGAAATCGACCGTCTCCACGGAGGCGCCGGGGTTCATTTCCACAATCCGCTCCTCGAGCGCTTCGGCCACTTTGGAATGGCCGGTCGGAAACCGGAAGAACGGGAATATGATGATTTTCATGTTGCTGCACCTCCTTTGCGTTTGTTCTTGCGGATCGAGACGATTAGTTGGACGATGAAAATCACGAAGAACGCCCCGCCGATATAAGGGATGTAATTGGGGTTGATCGGCAAAAACCAGCCCGACAGCATGCCCAGTCCGATGTATAAGCCGCACCAGGAGACCGCCCCGATAATGGATAGTAGCAGAAAACGCAGAAAGTCCATTTTGACAAGGCCCGCGAAATACGGGCTTGCCTGCCTGAGGACCGGTATGTAAAAACTCATGATGATCGTGCGGCCCGCCTTCTTGTGCAGCCGCATCCGGAGCAGCCGGATCTTCTTCTTGTCCAGTCCGATGTATTTGCCGACTTTGCGGATGATCGGCATTCCGACCATGCGTCCGAACACGTACGCGGTCAACATGCCTGTAAACGCACCGCCAATTGCAGACAGGAAACTGACGGTCAGATGCACGTCATGGCGCGTGACCATGAGTCCGATCAGGAACAGGAATGTCTCTTCCGGCGCAGGAATGCCGACGATGCCGAAGAACAGGGCGACGAAGATGGCGACATAGCCGAATTGGATAATATATGCCTCGATCGTTTCCATTGTGCGTCCGTCACCTTCCAGCCGTTTAGGAATGTCTTTTTCCATTCCCCACTCGATACGTGGTAAACAATTGGCGATTTGGTCATTTCTTTTCCTATACCCGTAAATAGGCCATTTATTGCATGAAGTGAAGTGCTTTATTTGTAAAGGGCATTAGCTTAGCTATGGAACATCACAAGCTTTTGTTGGGCCTCCCCTCCTCCTTGCCGCAAAATAAAAACCGCCGCCAGCACAAGGCCAGCAGCGGTTCCTACTTATTTATTCAAGAAATCAAGCAACGCACGGACAATTCGCTCGGAAGCGTGGCCGTCGCCGTATGGGTTGGAGGCTTTCGCCATTTTCGCATATTCCGCCTCGTCTGATAGCAGTGCGTCGGACAGTTCGAATATCGTGTCCTCGTCCGTGCCGGCGAGCTTCAAAGTGCCGGCCGCAATCCCTTCCGGACGTTCGGTCGTATCGCGCAGGACGATGACCGGTTTGCCGAGGGAAGGCGCTTCTTCCTGGATGCCGCCCGAATCGGTGAGGATGATGTGCGAACGTGCTGCGAAGTTATGGAAATCCAGCACTTCAAGCGGCTCGATCAGGTGGACGCGATCGTTGCCTGCGAGGATTTCCTGTGCGACTTCACGGACAGCCGGATTCATATGTACCGGATAGACGACTTGCACATCGGCATGCTTTTCGAGCAGGCGGTTGATGGCGCGGAACATGTTGCGCATCGGTTCTCCGAGGTTCTCGCGCCGGTGCGCGGTCAAAAGGATGAGCCGGTCATCGCCGATTTTCTCGAAAATCGGGTGATCGTACTCCTCTTTCACGGTCGTCTTCAATGCGTCGATTGCCGTGTTGCCGGTGATGAAAATCCGGTCCTCCGGTTTCCCTTCATGGAGAAGGTTTTGCGCGGATTGCTCGGTCGGCGCGAAATGCAGATCAGCCAGAACCCCTGTCAGCTGGCGGTTCATCTCTTCCGGATATGGCGAAAATTTATTGCCTGTCCGAAGGCCCGCTTCCACATGGCCGACAGCAATCCGATTATAGAACGCAGCCAGGCTGCCGATGAACGTCGTGGATGTGTCCCCGTGGACGAGCACGATATCCGGCTGCGCCTTTTTCATGATATCATCCAGGCCTTCCAGCCCGCGTGTCGCGACATCGACAAGCGTCTGCCGCTGCTTCATGATGTTGAGATCATAATCCGGAGTGATGCCGAATGTATGCAGCACCTGATCAAGCATTTCACGGTGCTGCGCTGTCACGGTGACGATCGACTCGATGTCCTCGCTGTGTTTCTGGAGCTCCAGTACGAGCGGCGCCATTTTGATCGCCTCAGGACGGGTTCCGAAGATCGTCATCACTTTCCATTTTTTCGTCAAGCCCTTCACGCCTTCCCCATTATTTTGTGCCGAACAAGCGGTCTCCCGCATCGCCGAGACCCGGCACGATGTACCCATGATCGTTCAATTTCTCGTCGAGCGCCGCGATGTACACGTCAACGTCCGGATGCGCTTTCGTAAAAACTTCAACGCCTTCCGGAGCCGCAATCAGACACATGAAGCGGATATTCTTTGCGCCGCGCTTCTTCAAGGAATTCACAGCTTCGACTGCTGTTCCGCCTGTCGCAAGCATCGGATCGACCACGATGAATTCACGCTCCGCCACGTCGGACGGAAGCTTGACGAAGTATTCGACCGGCTGCAAAGTCTCCGGATCACGGAACAAACCAATATGCCCGACTCTCGCCGCCGGAATCAATTTCAGAATGCCATCCACCATCCCGATGCCCGCACGCAAAATCGGCACGATTCCAAGCTTCTTCCCCGCAAGCACTTTGGACTTCGACATGCAGACCGGCGTCTCCACATCCACTTCCTGAAGCGGCAGATCGCGCGTAATCTCATACGCCATCAGCGTCGCCACCTCATCGACCAGCTCCCGGAATTCTTTTGTCCCTGTCTGTACGTCGCGGATATACGTCAATTTATGTTGGATCAACGGGTGATCAAAAACGTGTACTTTCGCCATTAATATCGCTCCTTTTCGGAATGTCCCGTTCATTATAACAGAAAGCGGAGGGATGGTGGGTGTTTGCCCTAGGGTCAGCCTTAGTAAAACTTCTTGCATTATTCGGGCAGGCGGGTTGTGCTGTTTGGGGGCTGGGTTGCTTCATGAGTACGGCTGGATTGCTTCGTTTGAAAGCTGGATTGCTTCGTTTGCGGGCCATGTTGCTTTGTTTGCCGGCCGGGTTGCTTCGTTTCAATGGTGCATTGCTTCGTTTGAAGCTGGATTGCTTCGTTTGCATGCAATGTTGCTCTATTGCAGGCCGGGTTGCTTCGTTTCAATGGTGCATTGCTTCGTTTGAAGCTGGATTGCTTCTTTGCATGCCATGTTGCTCTGTTGCAGGCCGGGTTGCTTCGTTTCAATGGTCATTGCTTCGTTTGAAAGCTGCATTGCTTCCTTTGCCCGCCGCACTCCTTTCGATTTAATTCCATAAGAAAAGCCGCGCATTTCTGCGCGGCTCTGATTGATTATGCGTATAGCGGGAAGCGGTCAGTAAGTGCTTTGACGCGCTCTTTCGCTTCTTGCTGGACGGCTTCGTCTTCGTGGTTTTTGAGGAGTTTCGCGATGATGGACGCGATCTCTTTCATTTCCTCTTCCTTGAAGCCGCGGCTTGTGACGGCCGGAGTTCCGATCCGGACGCCGGACGTGACGAACGGGCTTTCCGTGTCGAACGGAATCGTGTTTTTGTTCACTGTGATGCCGACTTCGTCGAGCGCATGCTCTGCCACTTTTCCAGTCAGGCCGAGTGACTTCAAGTTGACGAGCAGCAAGTGGTTGTCAGTGCCGCCGGATACGATATCCACGCCTTCCGAGACGAGCGCTTCTGCGAGGGCTTTCGCGTTTTTCTTCACTTGCTGGATGTACGTTTTGAATTCCGGCTGCAGCGCTTCGCCGAATGCGACCGCTTTCGCTGCGATGACGTGCATAAGCGGGCCGCCCTGGATGCCAGGGAAGATGGACTTGTCGATTTTGCGTCCGAATTCTTCCGCGAATTCATCATTTAAGAGAATCAAACCGCCGCGCGGGCCGCGGAGTGTCTTGTGCGTTGTCGATGTTGTGAAGTGTGCATGCGGCACCGGGCTTGGGTGTTCGCCTGCTGCGACAAGACCTGCGATATGCGCCATGTCGACCATCAAGTATGCGCCGACTTCATCTGCGATTTCACGGAATTTCTTGAAGTCGATTTCGCGCGGATACGCACTTGCGCCAGCGACGATCATCTTCGGCTTGTGTTCAAGCGCTTTCTGGCGGACATCTTCATAGTCGATCAGTTCATCGGATTCGCCTACGCCATACTCGACGAAATTGTACATGACACCCGAGAAGTTGACCGGGCTGCCGTGCGTCAAGTGGCCGCCGTGCGAGAGGTTCATGCCGAGCACTGTATCGCCAGGCTTGAGCACAGTGAAATACACGGCCATATTCGCCTGCGCGCCGGAGTGGGCCTGGACGTTCGCATACGCAGCGCCGAACAATTCTTTTACACGGTCGCGCGCAATGTTCTCGACGACATCGACGTGTTCGCAGCCGCCGTAGTAGCGCTTGCCTGGATAGCCTTCCGCGTATTTATTCGTCAAATAAGAGCCTTGCGCTTCCATGACCGCTTCGGATACGAAGTTCTCGGATGCGATTAACTCGATATTCCCGTTCTGGCGGTTCTTCTCCGCCATGATCGCTTCGAATACTGCTTTGTCTTCGCGTTGTACGTTACTCAAATCCATTTTCCATTTCCCCTTTGCGTGTAGTGTCAGTAGATGCGGCCGGATTTTTATGTAAGGCCGTCAGCAATTTTCATCAAGTGTGCTGCGTTTGTAGACAGCGCGTTCGCCGCCGATCAGTTTCGGTCTTGTCGTCGCCGCGGTGATGATCGCGTCGCCGATGGTACCGATCGATGTCCGGATCGGCACGGCAACCGGTTTTAGATGCATGCCGATGAGCGTCTGGCCGATGTCGATGCCGGCGTTTGCGCGGATGGATTCCACCACGACGGCATCCTCGAAATGTTCGTAGGCGTACGTCGACATGGAGCCGCCCGCCGTGATGACCGGAATGACGGATACCGGTTCGAGCTGGAATTTCTCCAGCGTCCGCCGCTCGATCGTCAGAGCCCGGTTGATATGCTCGCACCCTTGGAAGGCGAGGTGCAGTTTATGTTTTTGGGCGAACGCGCGGAGCGGTTTGAACAAGGTCTCCGCCACTTCGAGCGCGCCTCCCGTGCCGATCCGTTTGCCGGCGACTTCAGACGTTGAGCAGCCGACCACAAATACGCTTCCCGGAACAGGTTTCGCCTGTTCCTCAAATTCCGTCAGCAGCTGCTCCAGTTGCAGTCCCCACATTTGTAATGCGTCCATTCGTTCACCCTTCTTTCCTTATTGTTCTTCGATGGCCCGCAGCTTTTCGATGCGCCGCTCGTGGCGGCCGCCTTCGAATTCCGTGTCCAGCCACGCAGAAACGATTTCCCGCGCGAGGCCCGGTCCTATGACGCGTTCGCCCATAGCGAGCACGTTCGAGTCATTATGGCCGCGCGTCGCTTTCGCGCTGAATACGTCATGGACGAGCGCGCAGCGGATGCCTTTCACTTTATTCGCAGCGATGGACATGCCGATGCCCGTGCCGCAGATGAGGATTCCGCGGTCGAATTCCCCGCTCGCCACGCCGTTCGCAACAGGTGCCGCATAATCCGGGTAGTCGACGGACGCGTCCGAATCCGGTCCAAAATCCGTGTATGTCATGCCAAGTTCAGTCAGCAGTTCGATGATCTCCTGGCGCAGCCGATTGCCGCCATGATCCGATGAAATAGCAATTTTCACAGCAATCCTCTTTTCGTAATTTACTCACAAATCATTTTACCATCTTTCCATGAAAAAACACAGTACTCCCCTCTATTTCTAGTTTCGGCGATGGATTATAGCAACCTGGATTTCTGGCAATCAAACCAGAAACGACTAGCAAGCAACAGGCGGATTAGAAACAAGCAATACAGGTGCAAAAGTAAGCAATGAATCCCTGTTTCGAAGCAACACGAGCGTCGAAGTAAGCAACAAGACATTTATCAAAACAACGAGACTGGCAAAAGAAGCAACGGTCCGCAAATACGAAGCAATCCCTTCCCGCCCCAGCCCAAACAAAAAAGGCCCTCCCCAAAGGAAAGGCCCTCTATCATTCATTTCGACAAATCAAATCGTTTAATCACATCATACAGGTCTTCCGACTGCCGTTTCAGCTCAGTCGCCATCTGGTCGGTCTGCTCGATCGACTTCGCCTGTTCGTCTGTCGCGGCGAGGACTTCTTCTGCTCCTGCAGATGTCTCCTCAGCAATAGCGGCGACTTCCTGCGACTGGATGGCAGTCGTTTCGATGTTGGCGAGCTGATTTTCGACGAGCTTGGTGATTTCGATGACGGACGAGGCCATGCCGTTCACCTTCTCCGCCATGGATTCTACGTTGCCCGTCGTTTCGTCGGCGCGGTTCGCTTCCTGCGCCGCACTTTTCACTTGCTGCTCGATCTCTTTTACGACTTTCGTGACGTCGGACTGGATGGTTTGGACGAGACCGGCAATCATCTCAACCGATTTTGCACTTTCGTCGGCCAGGATGCGGACTTCCTCCGCGACGACCGCGAAGCCTTTGCCGTGTTCGCCGGCACGCGCCGCTTCGATCGACGCATTGAGCGCGAGCAAATTCGTCTGGCCTGCGATGCTGCCGACGAGCTGGACGATTTCACCGATGCGCTGCGCATTGCGGTCAAGGTCGCGGATTGTCGACAACGATTGTTCGCTCTGCGCGGACATGCCCCGGATGCCTTCGACGAGGGTCCGGAAGACTGTCGTCGTCCGTTCAAGCTCTTCCAGCATTTCTTTTGAGCGGGTGGACGAGTCTTCCGCACGGCTGCTCACTTCGGCAGCCAGCATGCGGACGTCCTCAATCGCTTCCGCGGTCTCCTGGATAGCGACAGCTGATGCCTCAGCGCCTGATGAGATTTCAGCGATCGTTGAAGCGACTGCCTCTGCTTGCGAAGCGGCGGCTCCCGTTTCCGCAGTCAGCCTGTCCACCGTATGTGCTGTCTTTTCGAAGTTCGTCTCGATTTGGCCCACGATGGCGCGAAGGCCTTCGACAAGCTGCTGGAAGGCTTCCGCAACAGAGCGGATCTCGTCAGAGGAGCGCGGCAGCTCGATATCCTGTCCGATTTTACCGTCCGCCACTTGGATTGCGGCCTTTTCCAGATTTTGAAGCGGCCGGATCAGGACTGTACTGAATAGAGCCGCTAAAATGCCGGACCACAGAATTCCGAGTCCGTATGTAATGATGCCGAAAAGAAATGGATTCACATTCGGGAAGAAGGTCGGTCCTATGTAGTTGATGAACACAGCACTCGTCGAGTACGTGACAATCGCGAGGATCGTCACGAACAGTACGAGTTTCTTCCGCAATCCGAATTTCATTCCCCTTTTTTCTTTCATGTCGATTCCCCCGTCACTTTCTTCTCTAGCTTGTCCAGTAAGCGCACGAGCTCCTGGAAAGTCTCCCGATACGTCTCGAGATTCCCGCCGAAAGGATCTTGCACATCCATGCCCGATTCCGGATCCGCATATTCTTTCAGCGTATGCGTTTTGCCTTCCGCTTCCGGGAAACTTGCGAGGAGCGAATGCTTATGGGGCCCGGTCATCGTCAAGATGAGATCCGCCCACTCGATATCCTCACTGGATACGCTCCTCGACTCCGCCGTATAAGGAAGCTGCTGTTCGATGATGAGCGTTTCGGCGTTCGCCGAGATCGGCATGCCGGGCGCCGCGTGCAAACCGGCCGACCTGACTTCCACTCCGCTGAGCTGTTTGGAGCGCAAAATCGCCTCCGCCATCGGGCTCCGGCATGTATTTCCTGTACAAATCAAATAAATATTCATGTAAATCACCTGCTTCTTTTAGAATACCTGAACATCATGTAAAAAGATACATGATTTTTCAACGAATACATGACAATATCCCCATAGTCAGCAATGCCAAACCGGCCACCTTCCGCAAAATCGCCCCCGCTTGGCTGCCTGTCCGCAATCTGAGCAGCAGTGCGAAACACGCGAACACAAATGACAGAATGCCAGACGAAAGGACGAACAGGACTTCATTGAACTGAAGCATGCCGAACGACACACTGACGGAGAACGTGTCCAAACTGACTGCAAGCGCAATGAAGAATGGCGGCATCTTCTTTTTCAATATTTCACTGTCGTCGTTATGCAAGATCATCTGGATGCCGATCAATCCTAGCAGGACGCCCGACAGAAGGTGTCCCCAGACCGAGAAGAGGCTCAGCGTCAGATGTCCCATGAAAAAGCCGATCAGCGGGAACACCATGTTCAAGATGGCTGTCCAGATCGCTAAGGAAAGCCTGCCTTTATTTAACTGTAAAAGTGAGTAAATGACAATGACGTCCACTGTTGTGATACATGCCGCGAATATTTCGATCAAAGAAAAGCCCCCCTTGCCTTTCGCATCCATCCATCCTATGCGCTCGAAAAGAGGGGCATACATCTATTTATCTCTTACATCCGATCAGCAGCAGAACCGCTTGCCGTCCGCCGCTTTCACGAGGCGGTTCATGATGGCGGCGCCGATCCCTTGTGCGTCCGTGCTCACGGCGAGGATCACATCCGCCTCCGTCCGGTCGCACTCCCGGAGGGCCCGGTACAGATTTGCCGCCATGGCGCCGGAATCATCCAGCTTGCCGAACGGAAAATACCAATCCGCCCCGACGCCTTCAAATTCATCCGGACCGATCACGGCGACCTTTTTGCCTTCCCTGCGGAGCTGCTCAACCGCTTCGCGAATCTTTGCCTTATCCGGTTCAATCATGAATAAAGGGGAATCCGGTGCATAATGCATATACTTCATGCCCGGCGCGCGCGGCGCCTCTTCCCCCGGCTCTTTGCCTTCCGAGCGCACCAGGCCGATGACGTCTTCGAGCATCTCCTTCGTCACACCGCCCGGCCGCAGAATGGCAGGCGGATCGACCGTCATATCCACAACTGTCGACTCGACGCCGACACCAGTCCGGCCGCCGTCCAAGATTAGCGGAATGCGTCCTTCCAGATCCGCGCGCACATGTTCCGCCTCTGTCGGGCTCGGTTTGCCGCTGCGGTTTGCGCTTGGCGCAGCGAGCGGGCCGCCGAGCTCCCGCAACAGACGAAGTGCGACCGGATGATCCGGCATCCGGAGGCCGACCGTCTCTGTGCCTGGCGTTACGCTCGGAGCGATGACGCCCGGTTTTTTCTGGCAGATGAGCGTAAGCGGGCCTGGCCAGAACGCCTTCATCAAGCGTCGCGCCGCATCCGGAATTTCTTCCGCATACCGGTCCGCGTCCGCCTCCTGCCCGATATGTACGATCAGTGGATTGTCGGAAGGCCGTCCCTTCGCTTCGAAAATCGAACGGACAGCTCGCTCATCCGTCGCGAGCGCTCCGAGTCCGTAGACGGTCTCTGTCGGGAACGCGACCACGCCTCCATTTCGCAATATATCCACTGCTTGTTGATAACCTGTTTCGTTATCCATATTGTTATCCACTGGAATCCGTTTTGTTTCCATGAATAAACCCCCTGTTTATACACAGTTTATCTCACTTATCCACATTTCGCGTGGATAACTTCATGCAAAGATCCCTTTTATCCACTCCCACAGGAAGAATGTGACCTTCTCTTCCTCTTTCGGTTCTTCTGCCTTTTTGTCCGGGAAACAGACATTCGGGAACAATGCGCACCACCAGTTGTCGCCGCGCCCGCTGCCGATCGTCAGCACGTACGCTTCATATGGCGCTTGCGGAGTGATATAAAAACCCGACCGTTTCGGAGGGAATAATTCAGCTTTCCGATCAAACTTGACGCCCATGCCAGGCGCTTTCTCTTCAGCAATCCGTTCAATCTCAGCGTCGAGCTCTTCCATTCTTGCATGGAACTCGCTGATATCCAGGCCGCTCTCCGCATATGCCGCTTTGATGAGCGGCTCGACCGCCTCCCGGATCTCTTCCTTCACGCGCTGGTCGCTTGGTGCGTTCGAGTGCGCCAAAATCCGTACGCGAACCGCCTCCTCGGGCTGTTCATGGTTCAACAGCATGAGCACCGACTGGATCATGAACAGGATCAATATAAATTCAAGGACAGCAAACCATTTGCCGCCGCTTCTATTTTGTACTTTGCCAATTTCATAGTCTTGTAACATCGTAATCCCCTCCTGACCTACATTATGGACAGGAGGGGATCAGTTTATTCACTGAATCTCGCAAAATATCATTCGGTCTTTTCCGTTGATGTCGCGCTTCACGGAAACAGCTGCTTCCGGAAACGCACGGGCGAACAGATCGCGTACGACAGGGCCTTGCCAATGGCCGATCTCGACGCCGATCAGCGCCTTGTCCGCCATCAGACCCGGAAGCTCCCTGGCAAGCCGTTTATAGAATTGAAGCCCGTTATCCGCCGCGAACAAAGCCCCGTGCGGCTCATGATCGACAACGGTTCTGCTCATCATAGATGCTTCCGGCTCCGCGATATACGGCGGGTTTGACAGGACGACATCCCACGTCCGTCCCTCGAGCGGCTCAGTCAAATCCCCTTCAAGGAATTCAACATCCGCCCCGTTCCATGCAGCATTCCGCCGGGCGACCGCAAGCGCCTCCTTGCTAATATCGACGGCTGCCACAAGCGCGTCCGGCCATTCTTTTTTGAATGAAACCGCAATCGCCCCGCTGCCCGTTCCGATATCAGCCATCCGGATCGGCTGCCGTTTCCCGAAGATCCGCCCCGCACGCTCGAGCGCTCCATGGACAAGTTCTTCCGTCTCAGGGCGAGGGATGAGTACATGGCGATTCACTTCAAAACGGTATCCGTAGAACTCCTCATGTCCGATCAGATGCTGCACAGGCCGCCCTTCAAGCATTTCTGCGAGCCCTTTCTGAAAAGCCGCTGCTTGCGCAGGCGCCAGCTCCTCCCGCATATCTGCGAAAAGGGCTGCGCCCGGTTTCTCCGTGACATGCTCCATCAGCAGGCGCGCCGCGTTCGCATCGAGCCCTCTGGCAGCAAGCTCCGCCTGTGCTCTCTGCAGCGCCTCGAAAATTTTCTCCGTCATCCTTGTTCCAGGCTTTCAAGCCGCCGCGCCTGGTCCTCGAGGATCAGCGCGTCGATCACTTCATCCAGCTTGCCTTCGATGATCTGATCAAGTTTCTGGATGGTCAGCCCAATGCGGTGGTCCGTCACCCGGTTCTGCGGGAAATTATACGTGCGGATCCGCTCCGAGCGGTCCCCCGTCCCGACAGCGGACTTCCGCTTTTCATCATACTCCGCCTGCGCTTCCTGCCTGAACTTGTCATAAATGCGCGCGCGAAGCACCTTCATCGCCTTTTCCTTGTTCTTGATCTGCGACTTTTCATCCTGGCACGAAACCGTGATGCCCGTCGGCAAGTGCGTGAGCCGCACTGCGGACATCGTCGTATTGACCGACTGGCCGCCCGGACCTGAAGACGCGAACGTATCAGTGCGGATATCCTTGTCGTGGATATCAATCTCGACTTCCTCTGCTTCCGGCAGTACCGCAACTGTCGCAGTTGACGTATGGATCCGTCCGCCCGACTCCGTCTCCGGCACCCGCTGCACGCGGTGCGCCCCATTCTCGAACTTCAGCTTCGAATAAGCGCCCTGCCCATTGATCATGAACACGATCTCCTTATACCCGCCAAGCTCCGTCAGGTTCGCCTCCATCACATCGACTTTCCAGTGGTTCATCTCTGCAAACCGGCTGTACATCCGGTACAAGCTGCCCGCGAACAATGCCGCCTCATCACCGCCCGCCGCGCCGCGGATCTCCATGATGACGTTCTTGTCATCATTCGGATCTTTCGGCACAAGAAGAAGCTTCAGGCGGGCTTCAAGCGTCTCCATCGACTCCTCGAGCTCCGCCACCTCCAGCTTCACAAGCTCGCGCATCTCTTCATCCAGCGGCTCCTCCAGCATCTCTTTCGCACCTTTCAGCTGGCCGGCCGCCTCCTTATACTCCCGGTACGCCTCGACGGTTTCCTGCAAATCGGACTGCTCCTTCGAGTACGTCCGTAATTTATCCATATCGCTCACGATCTCTGGATCACTGAGCATCTCATTCAAACGATCATATCGGTCTTCCACTGCTTGAAGCCGTTCAAACATTGCTGCCACCTCATATTCAGGACTGGTTTGTACGTTTATTGTACGGGAAAGGGGGAGGTAAATACAGTGATTTATTCGGTCAGCGCGGCTTGTTCAAGTCTTTGTATAAACAATAGTTCGCGGCAACTCTCCCGCCTGCATGCAACCCGCACGATCGCGCTGCATGCTTTTGACAAATAAAAAAATGCCTTTGGCGTTGCTTCCTTTAGGGCCGGTGTTGCTTTCTTTGCCGCCATATTGCTTACTTCGCGATTGTCGTTGCTTCTTATACTGGCCTCGTTGCTTACTATCTGTTCCTCATTGCTTCATCAGCCGCTCCTATTGCTTACTTTGATGAAGCTCTCCGCACCCCGCGAGACATTGCTTACTTCCGTGTCTATATTGCTTATTTTTGCGACTTTTTGCTTCCTTCGCGATTGTCGTTGCTTCTTATACAAGCCTCGTTGCTCACTTCCCGCACTACATTGCTTCGTATTCACGCTGCATTGCTTACTTTGATCCACCCCTCCGCTTTCCGCAGACCATTGCTTACTTCCACGCCTCTCTTGCTCACTTTGCCGGCCTTATTGCTTCCTCCGCGACTCCGATTGCTTCATTTACAAGCCTCGTTGCTCACTTCCCGCACTACATTGCTTCGTATTCACGCTGCATTGCTTACTTTGATCCACCCCTCCGCCTTCCGCAGACCATTGCTTACTTCCACGCCTCTCTTGCTCACTTTGCCGGTCTTATTGCTGCCTTCGCGATCATCGTTGCTTCTTATATAAGCCCCGTTGCTCACTTCGCTCACTTCATTGCTTCAAATACGCGCTGCATTGCTTACTACGATCCACCTCTCCGCCTACCGCAGACCATTGCTTACTTCCACGCCTCTCTTGCTCAATTTGCCGGCCTTATTGCTTCCTCTGCGACTCCGATTGCTTCATTTACAAGCCTCGTTGCTCACTTCTGGCCCCTCATTGCTCCATTCCCCGCTCTTATTGCTCACTTCTCTCTCTCAACACAAAAAAACAGGCAGGAGCCATTGATGCTCTGCCTGTCCTGATCGATCAATCTGCAATTTCCGCTGCCGCTGTTACACCGTTTGGCACTTCGTGGTGCTTGCGGCACCGGGCTTCGTATGCTTCGGAGGCGCCGACCAATATGATCGGGTCATCGGAGCCGGCCGGGCTGCCGTTGATGAGCCGCTGGGTGCGGCTTGCGGGTGAGCCGCAGACGGTGCAGACCGCCTGGAGTTTCGTGACGTTTTCAGCGACTGCCATGAGATGCGGCATTGGGCCGAACGGTTCGCCGCGGAAGTCTTGGTCGAGTCCGGCGACGATGACGCGGAAGCCGCCGTCCGCGAGGTCCATGACGACATCGACAATCCCTTCATCAAAGAATTGCGCTTCGTCGATCGCAATCACATCGAACTCGTCTGTGATGAACTGCCGGATCGCATCCGAGTTATCCACAGGCGTCGCGATGACGGCCGTGCCGTTATGGCTGACGACTGCCTCTTCGCTGTACCGGTCGTCGATTTTCGGTTTGAAAATGGCGATTTTCTGCTTGGCGAACTGTGCCCTGCGTACACGCCGGATCAGCTCTTCCGATTTTCCCGAGAACATGCTGCCACAAATCACTTCAATCCATCCGCCCTGCATTGCTACGTACATGTCGTTCCCCTTCCGCTTCTGTGCTATGTATTTCACTTCTACTCATTCATTGTCGAACGTTTATCATACACGAAATCCTGCCGGAAATGACGTCTTTTCTTTCCCGAAGGAATATGGTATGTGGATAATGGCGGGCAGTCTACCGCTTCTGTGCATAACTTGTGCACTGTGAATAAATCTGTGCATATCTTCCGGTATAATGTTGATAACTTGTTGGCATCCTGCCTGTTTTTGTGGATGGCCTTGTGGATATTTGCACAGTTCACTTTGAAATAAAAATGAAAAATCCGCCGCGTGCAGATGCACATGGCGGACTTGAATGTCAGTCTTATTCTTGGCCTTCTTCTGACTTGAGGCCATATTTTTTGTTGAAGCGGTCGACACGGCCGTCCGCAGCAGCAAATTTTTGGCGTCCAGTGTAGAATGGGTGGCATTCAGAACAAACTTCGACACGGATGTCTTCTTTCACAGAACCTGTTTCAAATGTGTTGCCACATGAACAAGTTACTTTTGCAAGTTTGTAATTTGGATGAATTCCTGCTCTCATCGGTCTCTCTCCTCTCGCCCTGAACCATCTGGAACAGAGTAAATTGTAGGGGTTGTCCGCTATAGGGACAAGACTGATGCCTTACACGGCCCGTGTTTGCCAGCCGTATATGCAGCAGGTGGTTATAACAACCACACTAGTAGAGTATATCAAATCCCTCTGCTGTGCGCAAGCCTTTTGTTTCCGTTCAGCGCAGCATGATTCCCGTCACTGCCGCTGTCAGCAGGCTGACAAGCGTCGCGCCATACAGCAGCTTCACGCCGAATTTCGCCACCATATTCCCTTTTTCTTCATTCAGCCCTTTCACCGCACCAGAAATGATGCCGATCGATGAGAAGTTCGCGAATGAGACGAGGAATACGGAGATGATGCCGACGGAGCGGCTGGACAATGACGAAGCGATGTCGCCAAGACTGATCATCGCGACGAATTCATTCGTCAATAACTTCGTCGCCATGATGGTGCCCGCCTGTACGATATCCGCTGCCGGAATGCCGACAAGGAACGCGAACGGCGCGAACACATAGCCGAGCACGACCTGGAAGCTGATTCCGAAGGCCGCCTCGAAGATATGGTTGACCATCGCGATCAGCGCCACGAAACCGATCAGCATCGCACCGACGATGATGGCGACTTTGAAGCCGTCCATAATATATTCTCCAAGCATTTCAAAGAACGACTGCTTCTCCTCTTCCGGGCTCGTAATTACGTCTTCCTCATCATCCACCTCATACGGATTGATAATATTTGCGATGATGAATCCGCCGAGCAGATTCAGGACAAGCGCCGTGACGACGTATTTCGGCTCGATCATCGTCATATAAGCGCCGAGAATCGAAGCGGAAACGGTGGACATTGCCGACGTGCAGAGCGTATAGAGACGATGTTTCGGTATGTGCGGCAGCTGTTTCTTGATTGAAATGAACACTTCCGACTGACCGAACACTGCGGAGGCGACGGCATTGAACGACTCCAGTTTCCCGAGCCCGTTCACTTTACTCAAAGCAAGGCCAAGGTAGTGGATGATGAACGGCAAAATCCGCAAATATTGCAGAATTCCGATCAGAACAGAAACGAACACGATCGGCAGCAGGACGTTCATGAAGAACGGGCTCGCCCCTTCGTTCGCCATCCCGCCGAATACGAAATCGACACCTTCCGCTGCATAGGAAAGCAGATGCTCGAACAAGCCCGAGATGCCTTTGATGATGGCGAGGCCAAATCCCGTATTCAGCAGGACGAACGCCGCAATCAGCTGCAGGACGATCATCGTGAAGATCGGTTTCAGCTTGATGCCTTTCCGCTCGTTGCTGACAATATAGGCTAAAAAGAAAATGATGATGAGAGCTGCAATAAACAGGATGAACTTCACAGCTGCGGACCCCTCTCTCGTTGTAAATATTCGTCCTTATGACAATCTTTCCGTCATAGACGATATTCGTGAAATTGCTATTCGAAAATAACATTCACGGACACTCTTCGGATTATAACAGTCCCGCTTATCAGTGTCTCTTTATAGGGCGCCACTTATAACAACAAATTTATGAACAGCTTCCTAGCCAAAAAAGACCAGGCCGCCATCAGCCTGGTCTTTCCGTTTATAAGAGGCCTTTGCCGCCTCTTGCTTTCATTTCATCATTCAGCTTGTCGAAGAATTCTTCGTTCGACTTCGTCTGACGCAGTTTTTTCAGGAAACGCTCCGCGAAATCAGGCGCATCGGAAAATGTTTTCCGGATCGCCCATAGCTTTTCAAGCTGGCCTTCTGGAAGGAGCAATTCCTCTTTCCGCGTGCCGGAGCGGCGGATGTCGAGCGCAGGGAAGATCCGGCGTTCCGCGAGGCTGCGGTCCAGGTGAAGCTCCATGTTGCCCGTCCCCTTAAATTCCTCGTAGATGACTTCGTCCATCCGGGATCCGGTGTCGATCAAAGCTGTCGCGAGGATTGTGAGACTGCCGCCTTCTTCGAGATTACGAGCCGCCCCGAAGAACCGTTTCGGCCGGTGGAACGCAGCGGGGTCGATCCCTCCAGAAAGCGTGCGTCCGCTCGGCGGGATGACAAGGTTGTAGGCGCGCGCGAGACGCGTGATAGAGTCCATGAGGATGACGACATCGCGCTTATGTTCGACAAGACGCATCGCGCGTTCGAGGACGAGCTCCGCAACTTTTACGTGGTTATCCGGCGTCTCGTCGAATGTCGAGCTCACGACATCAGCTTTGACGGAACGTTCGATGTCGGTCACTTCTTCCGGACGTTCATCGATCAATAGTACGATCAGTTCCGCTTCCGGATGATTTGTCGTGATAGCATTCGCAATCTCCTTCAGCAGCATCGTCTTCCCCGCTTTTGGCGGTGCGACGATCAGACCGCGCTGGCCGAAGCCGACGGGCGACACGAGATCCATGATGCGTGTGGATAATTTGTTCGGCGTCGTTTCGAGTTTGATATGGCGGTCCGGGTAGAGCGGCGTGAGTGCCGGGAAATGGACGCGTTCACGGGCGACTTCCGGGTTTTCGCCGTTCACCGCTTCGACTTGCAAGAGTCCGTAGTAGCGCTCGTTCTCTTTCGGCGGACGGACTTTCCCGGTGACGCGGTCGCCGTTTCGGAGGTCGAATCTGCGGATCTGCGATGCGGAAATATAGATGTCTTCCGAACTTGGAGAATAATTGATAGGGCGGAGGAAGCCGTAGCCTTCCGACTGGATGATCTCAAGGACGCCTTCCATGAAGAAGAAGCCTTCCTGTTCAGCTCTTGTTTTTAGAATCGCAAAAATGAGCTCTTTTTTAGTTAATTTACCATAATAGGTAATCTTATATTGCCGCGCGAGTGCATAAAGCTCTTTCAGCGTCATGCTTTCAAGCTCGGCGATTGTCAGTACTGTCATCAGTTAGGCACCACTCTTTTTAAATTGATAAGTTTGTGAGGTGAAAATGAAACGGGCAGGCACATTTTCGTTCAATGAAGTTTCGCCCGGCGCTAAGCCGGGCGTAGAGGTTGAGGTATTTCCACGTTCATCAGAGTACAAGCTTCGGTTTCTTCTTCAGGCTGTGTCGCCCTTCGACGAAACGGATCGTGCCTGACTTGGAGCGCATGACGAGCGAATGCGTTTCGCTGTAGCCGCCGTTGATGCGGACGCCGCGAAGAAGTTCGCCGTCCGTGACGCCGGTTGCCGCAAAGATTGCGTCATCGCCTTTCACAAGGTCTTCCATGCGGAGCACTTTCGTGATATCGATGCCCATCTTGTTGCAGCGTTCCTTCTCTTCGTCGTTTGACGGGATGAGACGGCCTTGGATCTCGCCGCCCAGGCATTTCAATCCGACTGCCGCGATGACGCCTTCCGGTGCGCCGCCGCTGCCGAACAGGATGTCGACGCCTGTATCAGGGAATGCGGTATTGATCGCAGCCGCGACGTCGCCGTCATTGATGAGCTTGATGCGCGCGCCGGCTGCCCGGATCTCTTCGATGATCTTCGAGTGGCGTTCGCGGTTCAAAACTGTCGCGACGACATCCTCGATATCTTTGTTCTTCGCTTTAGCGACAGCCCGCAAGTTATCAGTCACGGACGCGTCGATGTCGATCATGCCGACCGCTTCAGGACCGACTGCGATCTTGTCCATGTACATGTCGGGTGCGTGAAGAAGATTGCCGCGGTCCGCGATAGCGATGACCGCCAGCGCATTCCAGCCGCCTGAAGCGACGATGTTCGTGCCTTCCAGCGGGTCGACAGCAACGTCAACGGCCGGTCCATGGCCTGTCCCAAGCTCCTCGCCGATATACAGCATCGGTGCTTCGTCCATTTCTCCTTCTCCGATCACAACGACGCCCTGCATCGGAATCGTGTCGAACACAGTGCGCATCGCTGTCGTTGCGGCATCATCCGCTTCGTTTTTCAAACCGCGCCCCATCCAGCGTGAAGCCGAAACGGCCGCCGCCTCTGTTACACGTACCAATTCCATTGATAAACTGCGTTCCATCGTTTAGTTCCTCCCGGTGTACGGTTAAAGCTCCGTAGCGTAGTCAATATGAGCAAACAACCGCCATGCACTCGGCACGGCGATGCTCTCCCGCGGGCCGTCTCTTCTGCGAGAATCCCGTGGGAAGGAATATGCTTCGTATTGCGTCCAATATAGTATAACACATCTAAAAGATCAGGCCGCCTCTACTCTTTGACGGCCGCTTTTTCAGGTATCGTCTCTTTGCGTATGTCAGCACCGATCCCGCGCAGCTTATCGATCAGATGGCTGTAGCCGCGTTCGATATGCTGGATCTCCTGGACTTCGGTCTGCCCTTCCGCCATCAATCCTGCGATGACAAGGGCGGCGCCGGCGCGGAGATCGCTCGCCCGCACAGCGGCCCCCTGCAGATCTGCAGGTCCCGACAGGATGATCGACTGCCCTTCCACTTTGCAGTCTGCGTTCATCCTGCGGAGTTCATCGATCTGTTTGAAACGGGCCGGATAGATCGTGTCCGTGATGACCGATGTGCCTGCCGATTTCGCAAGCAGCACGGAGAACGGCTGCTGGAGATCCGTCGGGAATCCGGGATAGACAAGCGTCTTCACATCGACGGCTTGCAGGTCTTCCGCCTTCGGAATGAAGATCTTCTCCTCCTCTTCCACTACCGTGACGCCCATCTCGCGAAGCTTCGCGGTCAGCGCCTCGACGTGGAACGGAATGACGTTATCGATCGTGACCCCGTTGCCGGCAGCAGCCGCCATGATCATGAACGTGCCCGCTTCGATGCGGTCCGGGATGATCGTATGCCTTGTGCCGTGCAGCTCCTCGACGCCTTCGATCCGGATGACATTCGTCCCTGCCCCTTTTATGTTCGCACCCATATTTGAAAGCAAGGTGGCGACGTCGATGATCTCCGGCTCTTTCGCAGCGTTCTCGATCGTCGTCTTGCCTTTTGCAAGGACTGCAGCGAGCATGATATTGATCGTCGCGCCGACGCTCACGACGTCGAGATAGATCTTCGCGCCGCGCAGTTCATCCGCACGCAGATAGATCGCCCCATGTTCGTTCGTCACTTTTGCGCCAAGCGCTTCAAAGCCTTTGATATGCTGGTCGATCGGCCGCGGCCCAAGATGGCAGCCGCCGGGCAGTCCGATTGCGGCATGCTTGAACCTGCCAAGCATCGCACCCATCATGTAGTAGGAAGCGCGCAGCTTTTTGACATTCCCGTTAGGAAGCGGCATGGCGACTACCTCTGAAGGATCGATCACCATTTTCCCTTCATTGAAATCAACAGACGCCCCAATGTCGCGAAGAAGATCGCCAAGCGTGAAAACGTCCGAGATTTCCGGCAGCCCTTCGATTGTTACAGGAGAAGACGCGAGGATGGAGGCCGGTATCAAGGCGACTGTGCTATTTTTAGCCCCGCTCACTTTGATCGTTCCGTGAAGAGGCGTTCCACCATTTATTTTATAAACGTCCATGTCAATCCCCTTTGATGTTTCACTTATTTTCCCGGGACTCCCAGTCTTTCAGGAATTGCTCGATCCCTTTATCCGTCAGCGGATGGTGGAACAACTGCTTCAAGACTTTGAACGGCGTCGTCGCGATATGTGCGCCCGCAAGCGCCGCGTCCGTGATGTGCTGCGGTCCGCGGATGGAAGCCGCGATGATTTCCGTGTCCATGTCATGGATAGTGAAGATGTCGGCGATCGTACTGATCAGCTCGATGCCTTCCTGGCCGATGTCATCGAGCCTGCCGAGGAACGGGGAGACGTATGTAGCGCCTGCACGTGCGGCAAGAAGTGCTTGATTTGCACTGAAGATGAGGGTCACGTTCGTTTTGATGCCTTCGCTTGCGAAGACGGAACAAGCCTTAAGCCCTTCCGGCGTCATCGGAAGCTTCACTGTGATGTTCGGGGCGATTTTCGCAAGTTCGCGCCCTTCCTTGATCATGCCTTCCGCGTCAAGCGCGATGACTTCCGCGCTGACAGAACCCGGAACGAGCGCCGTGATTTCGCGCAGGCGGTCATGAAATGATACGTTCTCTTTTGCTACGAGCGACGGGTTTGTCGTCACCCCGGATAGAATGCCCCAGCTATGGGCTTCTTTAATCTCTTCAAAGTTCGCTGTGTCAATGAAAAACTTCATAGTTGCAATTCCTCCTTATGATAGAGGGAGGCCAGCCTCTTGGCGCCTCCCTTTTTGTGCTGCTTACGCTTTTTGCGAGCTTCCGAATTCGCGCATTTTCCCGATGACCGTCTGCTTGATCGCTTCGCGCATAGGGCCGAGATACTTCCGCGGATCGTAGACATCCGAATCATTGCTGAGGATCTCGCGGACGGCTTTCGTGCCCTCGATCTGGTTCTCCGTGTTGACATTGATCTTCGCAGTGCCGAGAGAGATGGCGCGCTTGATGTCTTTTACCGGGATGCCGGTGCCGCCGTGAAGGACGAGCGGCAAGTCGGATTGGCTCGAGATCTCTTCCATTTCCTTGAATCCGAGGTTCGGCTCCCCTTTATACGGACCGTGGACAGAGCCGAGCGCAGGCGCGAGGCAGTCGATGCCTGTCTCAACGACAAGCTGCTTGCATTCCGCCGGGTCTGCATAGATGACGCCACTCGCTACGACATCGTCTTCCTGGCCGCCGACAACGCCGAGCTCCGCCTCGACTGATACGCCTTTCGGATGCGCATAGTCGACGACTTGCTTCGTCGTTGTAATATTCTCTTCAAGCGGTTTCGACGAAGCGTCAATCATGACGGAAGTGAAGCCCGCATCGATCGCTTCTTTACATTTCTCGAAGCTTGAACCGTGGTCGAGATGAATGGCTACAGGAACCGTGATCTTATAATCTTCAAGCAGGCCTTCCACCATATTGACGACCGTCTTGAATCCGCCCATATAGCGGGCCGCGCCTTCGGATACGCCCAGGATGACCGGCGATTTCTCCTCTTCTGCAGCCTGCAGGATCGCCTGCGTGTACTCGAGGTTATTTAAATTGAATTGACCGATTGCATAGCCTTCCTGTTTCCCTTTGATCATCATTTCTTTCATCGAAACGAGTGGCATGGAACTTCCTCCTCTAAGGTAATGGAACTTTGGCATTGCTGTTTCCTTATGTGATTTACCTCATTAATCATACCAAAAACATGCACTGTTTACTACTGTCCCAATTTAGAGGCGGAAGGATATGCAACCGGCCCATTCCTTTTTTATAAAAGTGGTCTCCCGGCAGTCAAGTAAGCGTTTTCACTTTGAATCAAACCCCTATTCGTCCGATGAAAGAAGCGAAATGACCGCATCGCGCACTTCATATATATTGAATGGTTTCGTGAAATAACGGACCGCTCCGATATCCAGAGCATTTTCCGTCAATTCGATCTCCCCATATGCCGTCATCATGATGACTGGAATGTCCGGCCACTGCTCTTTGATGCGCCTTAGCACCTCAATGCCGTCCATTCCCGGCATCTTCATATCAAGCAGGACGCAGTGCGGCATTCTCTCCTCCAGCAACTGCATCGCTTCCATTCCGTTCCCCGCAAGCCTCGTTTCGAGCCCTTCCCGTTTGAACACCTCGTCGAGCAGCATGCGGATTCCTGTCTGATCATCGACTATCAGCAAATTTTTCACCCAGACGTCCCCCTTTGTAGACATTTGTTTATCCCCATTCATATATTTGACAAACAGTGCAGAAATTCCTGCATGTCTTGACAACTATCTTGTAAGCTTTTATCCTTTCGATACTGACTGCATAGGAACTATAATGGACGAAGAGGTGGTACAGATGAAAATATTGACGACACAACTCGGCGGATTATTGCAGCGGATGGCTTCCGGCAATGAAGAAGCGGTGGAAGAGACGGCTCGGCTCCTCGCCCAGGCGACAGTCGGCGAAGGCCGCGTCCTCTTTGCAGCATTTGGTGAAATGGATGCGCTGACAAGCAGCGCTTTACATGGCGCTGAACCGTTTAAAGGCGCTGTCCGGTATGAACCAGGCATGACGATCGGATCTGCGGACCGCGTCTGGATTTTGGCGCGCAGCGCAGCGGACGAAGAAGTACTGGCGCTTGCCCGGACACTCGCAGAGCAATTCGTGCCATTCGCCGCCCTGGCCGGCGAAAAAGACGAAGATGGCAATGAACTCGCGGAGCTTGCCTATACATACGTATCGACCGGCGTGGTGCGAGGATTGCTTCCAGGCCCAGGCATCGAACGGATCGTCCAGCCGCATGCCTTCGCCGCTCTGTTTCTCTACGAAGCGGTGAAACTCGAGTACGATGACATGGTGTTGGATGAAGATTGACTTGCGGAAAGCGCGCCTGGCGGACAGGCGCGTTTTTTTGCGTGGGTGTTACACATGGCGGGCGGGGCGGTTGCTTCGTTCGAGGGGTGGATTGCTTGCTTAGCAGGAGAGATTGCTCACTTCGAGGGAGTACTTGCTTACTTTGCAAGCAGCATTGCTTAGTTTGCGATGACTGTTGCTTACATTTTGAGTGTTATTGCTTATTTTGCGCGGTGGAATGCTCCGCGGTGGCCGTTGCTAACTGGCACAAGATACATTGCTAATCCCACGAGAGGCATTGCATCTCAGGAAACCGGCAAACTTCATTGCTTACTTTGCGAGGCCTATTGCATACTTTGCGCCCAGCGTTGCTTACTTTGCAAGGTGCAATGCTCACTTTGCGCTGACTGTTGCTTACTTCGCATGCAGTATTGCTTCTTAAGCCGGATGTGTTGCTTACTTCGCGAAAGGCACTGCTCCTTAGACGAGCGGCAATTGATATTGCTTACTTGCCGAGGAATGTTGCTTACTTCGCAGCAGTCGTTGCGTACTTTTGAGCCGTATTGCTTCATAAGCCGTATGCATTGCCCGCTTTTCGGTGCGGATTGCTCATTCATCGGTGCTCATTGCTCACTTCGCGCGGGCCGCTGCTTCCTTCGGTTGCTGACATCCGCCCAACAAAAAAATCCCCGCCTGGCAGAATCATCTGCCAGGCGGGGATGTGAGGCGTTTACAGGTCGTCGTCTTCTTCGACGAGCTCGTCCTCTTCTTCGTCTTCGTCCAGTTCGTCGTCTTCGATTTCGAGTTCGTCGTCCGGAATGATTTCGAGTTCGTCGTCTCCGTCGATCAGGTCTTCTTCGATTTCGATGACTTCTTCTTCGTCCTCATCTTCATCGAGATCTTCTTCCTCATCGTCGTCGTCGAGTTCATCAAACTCTTCATCGAACAATTCTTCCTCGTCCTCTTCCTCGACGTCCTCGTCTTCCTCTTCATCGTCTTCGTACGTCTTCTTCTTTTTCTTCTTGCGCACTTTGACGACAGGCGCTGTTTCTTCTTCGATCTGGTCTACCGGGTACCATTCGCGGAGTCCCCAGCGGTTATCGATCGCCAGGAAACGTCCGTCGATGTTCATATCCGTATAAAATTGAAGGAGTCTTTCCTGCATAGCGGCTTTATCCAAGCCCGTGAGCTCGCTGATTTCATCCATCAGCTGCTGAAGGCTGAGCGGCTCGTGCCGCTTTGTCAGAATGGCGAAGGCGAGATCGATCAACGATTCTTCGGCAAGCTCCTCTTTTGACATTTCTAGTAGGTTCAATTGATGCACGTCCTTTCCCTGAACATAGGCATACTCCTCATTATATACAAAGCTGTCCCTATTATGCTACCATCTTTTCCTCTTCTTTAACCGTTTGAATTCATCCAGGCTGACGAGCGCGAGGTAGAAGGCGGCGAGCAGGAAGGGAACCGCCCCGAAACCTGCATCATACATGAAATAGATCATGACGATGATTGCTGTGACAATCAGGATATGCTGATACGGTTTCATGGGTGCGGCCCCCTTTCAATTGATTCCATTATACGGTCTTTCCTTTATGATTGAAAATAAAAACTTCATTGCATCTCTATCGTCTATACCCTTCCGCGATGTCAAGTAAGCTGGCGGCCTGCATCTTCCACCACTATATCGCAGGGCAGAAGTGGATATGCGGACATTCGCAAAAAGGCGGCAGAATGCATTACCGCTTCTGCCGCCCCTGTTGCCGTTCTTACATATTCCGTCTATATTGTCCGCCGACTTCGTAAAGTGCTCCGGTAATCTGGCCGAGACTCGCGTATTTGACGGTTTCCATCAGTTCCGCAAAGATATTGCCGCCGGAGACTGCGACTTGCTGTAGCTTCCGCAATGCCTCCTGCGATTTGTCTTCGTGGCGCGATTGGAACGCGCGCAAGTTCTTGATTTGCGTATCCTTTTCCTCTTTCGTCGCCCGCGCGATTTCCATGTTGTCAATTTCCTCTTCGGACGGCGGGTTTGGATTGAGGTACGTGTTGACGCCGATGATCGGCAGTTCGCCGGAGTGCTTCAGATGCTCGTAATGCATTGATTCCTCCTGGATTTTGCCGCGCTGGTACTGCGTCTCCATCGAGCCGAGCACGCCGCCGCGGTCGTTGAGCCGGTCGAATTCAGTCAACACTGCTTCTTCGACGAGATCCGTCAGTTCTTCCACAATGAAAGACCCTTGCAGCGGATTCTCGTTTTTCGCGAGGCCGTACTCCTTCGTGATAATCATCTGGATCGCCATCGCGCGCCGCACCGATTCCTCGGTCGGCGTCGTGATCGCTTCGTCGTAAGCGTTCGTGTGAAGCGAGTTGCAGTTGTCCTGCAGCGCCATCAATGCCTGAAGCGTCGTCCGGATATCGTTGAAGTCGATTTCCTGCGCGTGCAGGGAACGGCCCGACGTCTGGACGTGGTACTTCAGCTTCTGGCTCCGCTCGTTCGCGCCGTATTTCTCGCGCATGGCGACGGCCCAGATGCGTCTCGCCACGCGGCCGATCACCGTATACTCCGGATCGAGGCCGTTCGAGAAGAAGAACGACAGGTTCGGCGCGAAGTCATCGATGTTCATGCCCCGGCTGAGGTAATATTCGACGTACGTGAAGCCGTTCGCGAGAGTGAACGCGAGCTGGGAGATCGGGTTTGCCCCTGCCTCCGCGATATGGTAGCCGGAGATCGAGACGGAGTAGTAATTCCGCACCTTATGGTCGATGAAGTACTGCTGGATGTCGCCCATCATGCGGAGCGCAAATTCCGTCGAGAAGATGCATGTGTTCTGCCCCTGGTCCTCTTTCAGGATATCGGCCTGGACTGTCCCGCGCACGACGCCGAGCGTCATTTCGCGGATTTCCGCGAATTCCTCGACCGACAGCATGCGTCCGAGCTCCTCTTCCTTCTTCTTCACCTGCTGGTCAATCGCCGTGTTCATGAACATCGCGAGAATGATCGGCGCAGGTCCATTGATCGTCATCGACACGGAAGTCGACGGCGCGCACAGGTCGAAGCCTGCGTACAGTTTCTTCATGTCCTCAAGCGTACAGATGCTGACGCCCGATTCGCCGACTTTTCCGTAGATGTCCGGACGTTCGTCAGGATCTTCGCCGTACAATGTCACCGAGTCGAACGCTGTCGACAAGCGCTTCGCATCATCGTCTTTCGACAAGTAGTGGAAGCGGCGGTTCGTCCGTTCCGGCGTCCCTTCGCCTGCGAATTGGCGCTTCGGATCTTCCCCTTCGCGCTTAAACGGGAAAACGCCAGCCGTATACGGGAATGAACCCGGCACGTTCTCGCGGTAGACCCAGCGGAGGATTTCGCCGTAATCCTTGAATTTCGGCAGGACGACCTTCGGGATTTTCGTGCCCGACAGGCTCGTCGTCGTCAGCATTGTCCGGATTTCCTTGTCACGGATTTTCGTAACGAATTCATCGCCCGCATACGCTTCCTTGAGCGCCTGCCAGTTCGTCAGGATCCGCTTCGATTCCGCCGTAAGTTCGTCGTGCACGCCTTCCGCAAGGTTCTCCAGCGACGATATGAGTGCATCGTCCGGCGAAGATTCCTTCACCGCTTCAATCGCACCTTCCAGCTGGAACAGCCGCCGCGCAAAGTCCGCCTGCTGCTCGGTCTTCTTGTGATAGTCACGCACTGTGCCCGCGATCTCGCGCAAATAATGTGTGCGGTCGTTCGGGATGATGACGTTCTGCTTCTGCGTCTTGACGAAATCCGTATAGGACGTCTCCCAGTCGAGGCCGCATTTTTCGTTCAATTTTGCGACAAGCGCCGCGAAAAGGGAATTCGTCCCTTTGTCGTTGAACTGGCTTGCAATCGTGCCATACACAGGCATGGAGCGGATATCCTCTTCGAAGCGCATATGGCTGCGCTGATACTGCTTCTGCACTTGCGCAAGTGCATCTTCCGAGCCTTTGCGTTCGAATTTATTGATGACGATCAAATCCGCAAAGTCGATCATGTCGATCTTCTCAAGCTGCGTCGGCGCACCGAATTCGCTCGTCATCACATACATCGAGACATCGGAGATTTCCGTGATTTCGGCATCTCCCTGCCCGATTCCGCTCGTCTCGACGATGATCAAGTCAAAGCCCGCCGCTTTCGTCACGTCTAGCACGTCTTTGATCGCGCCTGACAATTCGCTGCGCGAGCCGCGCGTAGCCAGGCTCCGCATGAAGACACGCTTATTGAAGATGGCGTTCATCCGGATCCGGTCGCCGAGCAAGGCGCCTCCCGTCTTCTGCTTCGTCGGGTCGATGGACAGGATGGCGACGTTCTTATCCGGCAATTCGCGCAAGAACCGGCGGATCAGCTCATCCGTCAGGGAACTTTTCCCTGCGCCGCCTGTACCTGTGATTCCAAGGACCGGCGTGCCCTTCGACATCTCACGCGCTTTTGCGATCAGCGCCTTCGCCTCTCTGTTGTCCTGGTCGTACATCTCTTCCGCGTAGGTGATCAGGTTCGCGAGCACTTCTGGATTTTCCGTGCCGACCTTCTCCAGCAATGCCATCTCATCCGATTTCTCGGTCGCGAAATCACATTCCTCCAGCATCCGGTTGATCATCCCCTGAAGGCCCATCTTCCGTCCGTCTTCCGGAGAAAAGATCCAGGCGATGCCGTAGTCATGCAGTTCCTTGATCTCCTTCGGCAGGATGACGCCGCCCCCGCCGCCATAGATGCGGATATGCGGAGCGCCTTTTTCCTGAAGCAGGTCATGCATGTATTTGAAGTATTCGACGTGGCCGCCTTGATACGAGGAAATTGCGATGCCTTGCACGTCTTCCTGGATCGCCGCGTTGACGACCTCCTCGACGGAGCGGTTATGCCCGAGATGGATGACTTCCGCGCCGCTCGACTGCAAAATGCGCCGCATAATGTTAATGGATGCGTCATGTCCGTCGAACAGGCTCGATGCCGTCACGAAACGGATATGATGCTTCGGTTTGTATACTTCTACTGTTGCCATTCGTGATCCTCCCCCTCTGATTTACGAACGTGATGAAATGCCGCCCAGCAGCTGGGCCGTCTGGATTTCAATGAATTCCTCGAGCGTGAAGCGTTTGGCGAGCGCCCATCTGCGGAACGCCCACATCTGCCCTTGAATGACGATATGATGGGCAGCGAGGATGATTTCATCTTCCGAAAGACGCAGCTCCCCCGATTTCACGCAGGACCTGAGCAGCTCCTCGAACAGCCCGATCATTTCGAGCTCTTTATTGAGCACATACTGAAGCGCGTCTTTCGGCAATGACTTCGATTCCTGGTACATGACGACAAACTCGTCGGACATGTCGTCGATGAGATGGAAATAGACGTCGATCGCCGAGCGCAGGCCTTCAAGCGTGCCGACTTCCGCCGGCATCGCATGCAGTCGGCTCTGCACTTCATTGTAAATATTGTCGCAGACGAGGTAGAGGACATCCTCTTTCGTCCGGATGTATTCATACAGCGTGCCGATGCTGAACCCGGCCGCTTTCGCGATTTCACGGGTCGTTGCACGGTGGAAGCCCTTCTCCTTGAAGAGCTTCACCGCGCCGTCAATGATCTGCTCACGCCTTTTTTCAATCAACCCTTCATCTTTGACGGACGATTTCACTACCCGTTTTGATTCCACCGCGATCCCCCCGGTCACTTCGTCAGCATGCGGGAGATGACGAGGCGCTGTATTTCTTGTGTTCCTTCATAGATTTGCGTGATTTTCGCGTCGCGCATATAGCGCTCGACCGGATAATCTTTCGTGTAGCCGTAGCCGCCGTACACCTGCACCGCTTCTGTCGTCACTTTCATCGCCGTGTCGCCCGCCATCAGCTTCGCCATCGCAGACGCTTTGCCGTATGGAAGGTTGTTGGACTCGAGCCAAGCCGCCTGGTACGTGAGAAGGCGGGATGCTTCCGTCGCTGTCGCCATGTCCGCAAGCTTGAAGCCGACGCCCTGGTTCGCCGCAATCGGCTTGCCGAACTGGACACGCTCTTTCGCGTAATCAGTCGCTGCGTCCAGCGCGCCCTGCGCGATGCCGACTGCTTGGGCTGCGATGCCGTTCCGTCCGCCGTCAAGCGTCTTCATTGCGATGATAAACCCTTGGCCCTCTTCGCCAAGCAAGTTCTCTTTCGGCACGCGGCAGTTGTCAAAGATGATTTCCGTCGTAGGAGATGAACGGATGCCGAGTTTCTTCTCTTTCTTGCCGACCGAGAAGCCCGGGAAGTCCTTTTCGACGATGAATGCGCTCGTGCCTTTATGCTTCGATTCCGGATCCGTGACCGCGAAAACGATATAAATATCAGCGATGCCGCCGTTTGTGATGAAGATCTTCGAGCCATTCAAGACGTACTCGTCGCCGTCCAGTTTCGCCGTGGTGCGCATGCCGCCTGCATCCGATCCGGATCCCGGCTCCGTCAGGCCATAAGCACCGATTTTCGAGCCTTCCGCCATCGGACGAAGATATTTCTGCTTCTGCTCCTCGTTGCCGAACTTATAGACCGGCCAGCCCGCAAGCGATGTATGCGCGCTCAGCGTGACACCTGTCGACGCGCAGACACGGGACAGTTCTTCGACCGCGATCACATAAGCAAGATAGTCGCTGCCGATGCCGCCGTATTCTTCCGGCCACGGAATGCCCGTCAGTCCGAGCTCCGCCATCTTCTTGAAGATATCCATATCAAAACGCTCTTCTTCGTCACGCTCCGCTGCAGTCGGCGCCACTTCCTTCACCGCGAAATCGCGCACCATCTTGCGGATCATTTCATGCTCTTCAGATAATGTAAAGTCCATAATGGGTTCCTCCTGGATCTGCACCAGCGCACTTGGCTGGTGGTGGAATGATTGATTATTTAAAGTGAATTGTAAAACCTTGCTCGTAAACCCGTTGCTTTCCGTTCCGGGCGGACGCTTTCTGCGGGCATGGCTTGAGCCTCCTCGTCCGCTACGCTCCCTGCGGGGTCTCAAGACTCATGCTTTTCCCGCTAGAGTCGCCGCCCTCCACTCCAAGCAACTAAGAGTGCCAATTAAATATATTTATATATTTTATAAAGTTCCTAAAAAAACTTCACTTCGTCAAATTCTTGCTAATGACAAGCCGCTGGATTTCACTGGTGCCCTCGTAGATCTGCGTCACTTTCGCATCGCGGAAGTAGCGTTCGACCGGGTAATCCTCGGTGTAGCCGTAGCCGCCGAACACTTGGACCGCTTCAATCGCATTGTCGACTGCAGTCTGTGAAGCGAACAGTTTCGCCATGGAAGCTTCCTTGCCGCATGGTTTGCCTTCCGCGCGGAGCTGGGCCGCCCGGTAGACGAGGAGCCGCGCTGCTTCTGCGGCTGTCGCCATGTCCGCGAGCTTGAAGCCGACGCCTTGGTTCGCGGCGATCGGTTTGCCGAACTGGACGCGCTCTTTCGCATAAGCGGCTGCCGCTTCGAGCGATGCTTCCGCGATGCCGAGCGCCTGGGCGGCGATGCCGATCCGGCCGACGTCGAGGTTCGCCATCGCAATCTTGAAACCTTCCCCGACTTCGCCGAGGATGTTCGCTTGCGGCACTTTCATATCTTCGAATGTCAGCTGGACTGTGCGGGAGCCGTGCAGCCCCATCTTTTCCTCGTCCTTGCCGATGATAAGGCCCGGCGTCCCTTTTTCGACGATGAACGCCGTGACGCCTTTCGTGCCTTGAGCCGGATCAGTCGATGCGAAGACAATATACACATCCGCTTCGCCGCCGTTTGTAATGAACACTTTGGAGCCGTTGATGATGTAGTCGTCGCCTTGTAAGACTGCCCGCGTCTTCAGCGAGCCCGCATCCGATCCCGCCTGCGGTTCGGTCAGGCAGAATGCGCCGAGGTATTCGCCTGACGCCATCTTTGGTATGTAGCGCTGTTTCTGTTCTTCATTGCCGAAATACAGTATCGGGTTCGTGCCGACCGATGTATGGACGGACAGGATGACGCCGACAACGGCACTCACTTTGGACAGCTCATGGATGGCGATGATATAGGAGACGAAGTCCATCCCCGCGCCGCCGTATTCTTCAGGAACGGTGATGCCCATGAGGCCGAGGTCGCCCATCTTCTTTACAATCTCACGCGGAAACTCGCCGGCTTCCATGCGCGGGATGAACGGTTCGATATCGTTTTTCGCGAAGTCCCTCACCATATTACGCATCATCTGTTGTTCTTCGTTGAAATGCAGGTCCATGTATATGGCCTCCTGTCAGGAATATTCATAAAAACCGCGGCCGGATTTCTTGCCGAGCCATCCGGCGTTGACGTATTTGCGGAGCAGCGGGCATGGACGGTATTTCGAGTCGCCGAACCCTTCATAGAGCGTCTCCATGATGTACAGGCATGTGTCGAGCCCGATGAAATCAGCAAGCTGAAGGGGGCCCATCGGATGGTTCATGCCGAGCTTCATCACTTCGTCGATCGCTTCTTTTGTCGCAACGCCTTCATACAGCGTGAACACCGCTTCGTTGATCATCGGCATGAGTACGCGGTTCGCGACGAACCCCGGATAGTCGTTCACTTCGACAGGCGTCTTCTTGAGCGTGCGCGTCATATCCTCGACCGCTTGGTAGACCGCGTCTTCCGTTGCAAGTCCGCGGATGATCTCGACAAGTTTCATGACAGGCACCGGATTCATATAATGCATGCCGATCACTTTGCCCGGACGCTTCGTGACCGCAGCGATTTCCGTGATCGGGAGCGAAGACGTATTTGTCGCGAGGATAGCGTGCTGCGGCACGATTTCGTTAAGCTGCTTGAAGATCGATTTCTTGATGTCCATGTTCTCGACGGCCGCTTCGATGACGATATCGACGTCCGATGCGTCTTTCAGGTCCAGAGATTTCGTGATGCGGCCGAGCACTTCCTGTTTCTCGTCCTCCGTCATCCGGCCCTTTTCCACATTCCGCGCAAGGTTCTTTTCGATGACCTTGATCCCTTTCGCGTACGATTCCTCTTTGATGTCATTCAGTTTGACGTCATAGCCGGCCTGCGCGCATACTTGCGCGATGCCTCCGCCCATCTGTCCTGCTCCGATGACCATTACCTTTTTGATTTCCATCTGACTGCCTCCCATGCTTTTCATATGAATGAATGGCCGCGCCCCAGCGAGCAGGCGCACCATGTTCTGTTTTTCCGGTTACTGCTTCGGCACTTCGATCATGATTGCATCGCCCTGGCCGCCGCCCGAGCAGATCGACGCGATTCCGATTCCGCCGCCTCGGCGCTTCAATTCATACGCAAGTGTCAGAATGATCCGCGCGCCGCTTGCCCCGATCGGATGGCCGAGCGCGACCGCGCCGCCGTTAACGTTCACTTTTTCAGGATCAAGACCCGCGATTTGCGAGCTTGCAAGTGCGACTGCAGCAAACGCTTCGTTGATCTCGAACAGATCGATCTCTTCCAATGTCTTGCCCGTCTTCTTCAGAAGTTCATTGATGACAAGCCCAGGCGTCTGGGGGAAATTCTGCGGCTCGATGGCGACCTCGGCATGGCCAAGGATCGTTGCAAGCACCGATTTCCCTTCCTTCTCTGCCCGCTCTTCATTCATAAGGACGAGAGCCGCGGCCCCGTCATTGACGCCCGGCGCGTTTCCTGCCGTGATCGTGCCTTCCTTGCCGAATGCAGGACGCAGTTTCGCGAGCGATTCGAGTGATGTATCGCGGCGCGGCGCTTCGTCCGTATCGACGCGGACCGGATCGCCTTTGCGCTGCGGGATTTCAACTGCCGTGATTTCTTCAGCGAACAGCCCTTCATCGATCGCCTTCAGTGCGCGTTCATGACTGCGGAGCGACCATTCATCCTGGGTCTCCCGGCTGATTGAAAATTCATCTGCCGTACTGTTTCCGTATGTGCCCATATGGACGCGGTCCGGCGAGAACGAGCAGGAAAGTCCGTCGTAGATCATGCCGTCGACGAGCGCCGCGTCGCCCATTTTGAGTCCAAAACGAACGCCCGGCGCATAATACGGCGCGTTTGACATCGATTCCATGCCGCCCGCAACAATCGTTTCTTCGTCGCCGAGCCGGATGAGCTGGTCGCCGAGCGTGACAGCACGCATGCCGGACGCGCACACTTTGTTGACCGTCTCCGTTTTGACATTCCACGGGATGCCCGCTTTCGTCGCCGCCTGGCGGGAAGGGATCTGCCCCTGTCCTGCCTGAAGCACTGTTCCCATGATCACTTCGTCGACTTCGTCAGGCTGCACGCCTGCGCGGCTGAGCGCTTCCTTGATTGCAATGCCGCCGAGATCGCTCGCCGATTTTGACGCAAGGGCACCGCCGAGTTTCGCAAACGGGGTGCGTGCCCCGTCAAGAATGACTGTCTTTGCCAATTGAACCGCCTCCATATGTTTGATAGCGTTTTCATTTCTGGATAAACCGCTGACTGAACGCTCGCTCGACGAGTGTTCAAAAAAAGAGGGAGCATCTCCACTCCCTCTTCGGTTGCCAGGAAAACTAGCAATGCATCCGCTAGTTCCTATTTTCTTAATTATATCGCTGTTCATTTCTATCTGCAATCATCTTATTGCAAGATTGGTTCTTCTTCCTCGACAATAGCAGGTTCATAATCTTCGCCGAACACGGACCGCTCAAGCAATTCCGCGATATCGTACGTGCCGACTTTGTCTTCGACTTCGACCGCTTTCGTGCCGTCCGAAAGCATCGTCAGGCAGTATGGGCAGCCGGACGAGATGATGCCCGGGCTCACTTCAAGCGCCTGCTCGGTACGCGCAACGTTGATGCGGTGCCCTGCGTCCTCTTCCATCCACATGAGACCTCCACCGGCTCCGCAGCACATCGCGTCGTTGCGGTTCCGCTTCATCTCGACTAGGTTGACGCCTGGAATCGCCTTCAGAATCTCACGCGGCGGATCATAGACATCATTGTAGCGGCCGAGGTAGCACGAATCGTGGAATGTGATCGTTTCGTTGATCGCGTGCTGCGGTTTCAGCTTGCCTTGCTTGACGAGCTGATCGAGAAGTTCCGTATGGTGGAGGACTTCCGCTTTGAAGCCGAAATCCGGATATTCATTCTTGAAAATATTGTATGCGTGCGGGTCGATTGTGACGATCTTCGTGACCCCGTTCTTTTCGAACTCTTCGATATTCGCAGTCGCAAGCTCCTGGAACAGGAATTCGTTCCCGAGACGGCGCGGCGTGTCGCCGGAATTCTTCTCTTTATTGCCAAGGATCGCGAACTTGACGCCCGCTTCGTTCAGCAAATGCGCAAACGCGAGAGCGATCTTCTGTGAACGGTTGTCGAATGCGCCCATTGCGCCGACCCAGAGAAGATACTCGAACTCCTCGCCCGCTTTCTTCGCTTCCTTGACTGTCGGAATATGAAGATCCGGACGCGCATCGCGCCAGTTCTCTTTCTCTTTCCGGTTAAGGCCCCACGGATTCCCTTGGCGCTCGATGTTCGTCATCGCACGCTGTGCATCCGCGTCCATCTTCCCTTCCGTCATGACGAGGTAACGGCGGAGGTCGATGATTTTATCGACGTGTTCGTTCATGACCGGGCACTGGTCTTCACAGTTCCGGCAAGTCGTGCACGCCCATATTTCCTCTTCTGTAATGACATCCCCGATGAGGGACGGGTTGTAAATATCGTCGATGGAAGCGCCTTCCAGACCAGCCGCAAGTGCGATCTGGTTGCCTTTTGTCTGCTTGAACGCAAACGTAGGGACCCATGGCTGCTTCTTCGTCACAAGCGCGCCTGTGTTCGTCAAGTTGTCGCGAAGCTTTGTGATCAAGTCCATTGGCGACAGCATTTTGCCTGTTCCCGTTGCAGGACACATATTCGTACAGCGCCCGCATTCCACGCATGCGTAGAAGTCGATCATCTGCTTCTGCGTGAAATCGGTGATCTTGCCAACGCCGAGCGCCGGCATGTCATCCTCATCCTCCGCTTCCTCAAGCGCTTCGAAATCAAGCGGCGCCAGCTTACCGCGGCGGTCGAAACGCATCATATACGTATTGACCGGCCCCGCGATCAAGTGCGCGTGCTTCGATTGCGGCACATACACGAGGAATGTGAGAAGCGTGATCAAGTGGATCCACCACGCCACAAAGAAGATGGCGGCAGCTGCAGTCGGCGGCAGGAACGCGAAAGCGGTTGCAATTGCAGACGCCATCGGTTCTGTCCAAGTCGTCTCATGCCCCTGCCAAATCATATTCATACCATTCGCAACCAACGTCGACAGCATCAGCGTGCCGATGAAAATGAGCACAAGCCCCGACTTCCAGCCGCGCTTCAAGCGTACCAGCTTCTCGACATAGCGGCGGTGGAACGCCCAGACAACCGCAACGAGAATCATGAAGACGACAATCTCCTGGAAGAACGTGAACGCGCCGTACACCGGACCGAGTGCCAAATGCGACCCCGGCTTCAGCCCTTTCCAGATCAGATCGATCGCGCCGAACTGCACGAGCAAAAACCCGTAGAAGAACATGACGTGGATCGTTCCGCTTTTCTTATCCTTTAATAACTTCTTTTGGCCAAACACATTGACCCAAATCGCCCGCAGCCGCTCACTCACCCGGCTGTCAAACTCCTCTTTCCGGCCGAGCTTGATATACTCGACGCGCGAACGGATCAAGTATGTGAACAGCGCCAGGCCATATGCCACAACCGCCAGGAACAACACCCAGTTTGCAATGAGTAATGGTGACATCAATGCCCTCTCCTTCCCTGTAATCGAATAAACGTTATGAATAGTGTAGTAGAAAATAATACTTCTGTCGATTCCCTGTTTCTAGTGTAATAATGAATGAGCATTCAGTCAACGTTTATTTTCTGCTAGTCAGGGAAGTTCGACTTCTTCGCCTGACGAAATGTGCGCGGGATAGTTTCCGATCCTCCGCCAACTCCCGCCGCACGAAGTGCCTTTGGCAAACTATCACCGGCGTTTTGCCGGGCATTGCTTACTTTTGAGCAGCGCTTGCTTACTTTCGGCGGGCCGTTGCTTCCTATTTTGCTTGATTGCTTAGATCATGGTCTCGATTGCTTCTTATCGGCGGCCAGTTGCTTCGAAACGCCGGATTGTTGCTTACTTTCGCTTATGGCGAAGCTGCTGGCTATGACTCTCCTGCACATTGCTTCCTTTCAACCGGGTATTGCTCATTTCCGGCTGATCGTTGCTTCCTATTTTGCTTATTTGCTTAGATTTTGGTTGCGATTGCTTCTTACCGGCAGCCGGTTGCTTCAAAACGCACCCACATTGCTTCCTTCGACTAAAAAAACCATCCGCGTTCAGCACGGATGGTCTCATTTATTTTATGAAATGAAGTGCGTGCAGCATCCCGCCGAAATGCTGGATGGCGCTCGCCTGCGCATCCACCGGCACGCCGAGCAGGACGCATGTTGACGGTCCGGCGGAGGCGTCCGGGTCGTGCAGCGTGTCAAATGCAACATCCACGCCGGCCAGGCGCCGCACTTCCTGGCCAATGCCGCTGGAGCCGACTGGCCAGACGCGCCTTGCCAGTCCTTGATCGAGCGCCTCCCGGATCAGGCGCAGCGGCGCAATTTCCTCCTGCCGGGCGAGTACGTCGCTTCCGACGAGTGGCGTTCCGCAGGTGAACCAGGCGAGCGGACCGCCATCCGCTTCCCGGGTTCTCCGCCCGATCATCGTCACTGCGAGCGCGGACTGCAGGAGTGTCATGTTGGACTCCGTGCTGCCCGATATGTCCGGCACCTGTGCGCCTGCTTCCTCAAAAATGTCCGCAACGCCGGCCGCATAGTTGTCCCAGCTGCCTTCCCCGCTGAAGTTATGCAGCAGGACGACAGACGGCTCTGCCCCCGCCGCCCATTGTTCGAGCAAGCCGACACGAGCCGCGAAACGGGCGGTCACGCGGTCAGCCGCTCGGACGAGATCCGCCTCTTTCTCTCCGACGCCGCCCGAATTATCCGTCGTCAGGATCAGCCCGCCGCCGATATCTACCGCATTTCTCATTGGATCAACCCCTTCCGGCCATGCGCCGCTTTTTTCACCGCCTGCATGGAAATCCCCGCGACCAGCGCATTCAGCAAGGCCGACAGGAAAATGGCAGGCACTGCACCCGTGAAGAATGCCGGCGAGACGAGGAAATAGAACGGCAGCGGCGCAAGCAAACCGTTAGCAATCACAAAGAATACCCACATCAACACGGTCCGGCCGCTTCTGTGCAGCCGCGTGAATACGTACAAAATGAGCAGCATTTCAATTGCGATGACGATATGAAGCGGACCGAGCGGAAAGCCCGCATACAAAGCCGAAGACAGATGGCCGAACGCCGCAGCCATCCCAGCGAATGCAGGCGGCAAAAATGCAGCACTGATCAGCGCCGGCACTGCATCCAGCGCGAGCGAACCGACGCCGGATGGGATTTTAATAAAACCGAAGACCGCGCACAGCGCCGCGAACATGGCGGTGAGCGCAAGCCGTTTCGTCCGTCTCATCAGTCCTCTTTCTTTTTATCCGTCCGGAACACTTTCGCACTGCGGACATATTCGTTATCCGGCACGCCGAGACGCGCGTTGACGATGCGTGCCGCAACGAACAAATAGTCCGACAGCCGGTTCAAATATTTTTGCACCGTGCCTGGCACGTCCTCTTCCGCCTTCATGAGCGTCACGGTCAGCCGTTCCGCCCGGCGCGTCACCGTCCTCGCGATATGGAGCGTCGCTGCAGCAGGCGATCCTCCCGGCAAGATGAACTTCTCAAGCGGCGGCGCTTCGTCCATCAATTCATCGATCCGCTTCTCAAGTACCTCGATCGGTTCTTCCGACAGTTTGTAATGGCGCTCCTTCATCACATTCGCGAGGTCTCCGCCGCCATCGAACAATTCGTTCTGCACGGCTTCAAGATCCTCCAGCATATCCGCAAATTTCCCCCGATCCAGCTCCGTCATCGCCTTGCCGATGAACGAATTCAGTTCATCGATCGTGCCGTAGGCCTCCACCCGAAGGCTGTCCTTATCAACGCGTCCTCCGATCAGGCTCGTCTTCCCTTTATCCCCTGTGCGTGTGTAGATTTTCATTGTGCCTCTCCCCTTTTCTTGATTGTCTGCGCAAGGCCGTACCAGATGCGCGTCACTTCATCCGCCTGCTCCATCAGCCGCTGATACAGCCGTCCGCACGCATCCCGCAGCTCCCGCTGTCCTTTATCCATCGGCACAATCCCCCTGCCGATGTCCGTCAGGATGCAAATCACATTCCGTCCTTCCGTCACTTCCAGTATATGCTGAATCGCTGCCTCTTCGTCCAGCTCCGTCTGCTCGAGCCAGCCCTCGACGCCATCAATCACAATGGACTCCGCGTCTTTACCCTTTATCGAATCAAGATCCTCCTCGTGGCCTTCTCCGACCCACGTCCATGCGTCCGGATCAGAGAGCAGCTTCCCTACAAACTCCCGTTTCCCGTTATGGGCTCCTCCGATAATGACATGCATCTGATCCCCTCCTTCATATCTTCAGCAGTCTTCCATGACAATTTCCAAACCGACCCATGAGGAACTTTCCATTCCCAGAACTGACGAGGCTCACCCGCGAACTTCGTCAATAAAAACCGGATGGGTCCGCCATGGGTGATGACGGCGCTTCCTCCCGGCATTTCCGAAATAGCCGCAAAGACGCGCCTCTCCATCTCAGCAAGCAGCTCCCCGCCGGGCGGGGCATTCGCACGCGGATCATCGAGCCAGGCCCGGTAAGCGGCCACGTCCTTCAACTCCTCATACGTCTTCCCCTCGAAATCACCGAAATGGCATTCGCGGAAGCGCGGATCCGGCCTATATGAAGCTTCAGGGAAATAAACCGCCGCCGTTTCACGTGCACGCAGCAGGTCGCTTCCGTAGACGGCGGAAACATCCAGCTTTAGCTGCGGTGCAGTCTGCCCCTCCGCGATCCTTTCATCCGTCCAGCCGATATACTGCCGCTTTTCATTCCCCGGCGTCCGCAAATGGCGGATCAGATACAGTTCATGCAAGCTCGTTCCCTCCCGTCACACGCAAAGGACAACGGCGAGCCAGAGCAGCACCTCCATCCCTTCAATATAAGCGCCGGACAAATCCCCCGAGACACCGCCAAAATGCTTCAGCGACCAGCTCCGGTACCACATTGTTCCGATGACGCCCGCGCCGAGCAGCACAGCCGGCAGCACCACAGACCCAAAGACCATCCAGATGGCAATCAAAAGCAGGATACCAACAGCAACAGAAACAGCAGCCGCTTTACCTGCAATCAATTTTTCCTTAAAGAAGTGTGCAAGTCCCGTCTCTTTCGCTGAAGGCGTCTTCCAGAAGTAGACATTCATCCCCGCCCGTGCTAGCAATGGAACAGCAGTGAACAAAAGCAGATCCGCATGCCCTCTCGAAAGCAACTCATGAAACAACGCGATTTTCAGCACGATCAGCAGAACGATCGCCATAGCTCCGAACGCCCCGATACGCGGGTCATCAAGAATCGCGAGCCGCTTCTTTCGGTCCCGGTACGAAAAGAACGCGTCTCCTGTATCCGCGAAACCGTCCAGATGCAGCCCCCCTGTCATCGCAATTCCGCTGATGACGACGAGCACTGACGTAAGCAGCGGCCCTGTTTCGAGCACACCGCCAAACAGCACCGCGATTCCGTACATCACCAGGCCCATCAATGCGCCGATGAACGGCAGCGCCATATACATTGCGGTCACTTCACGCCTACCGAGCGGGAGCTCCTTATGGACAGGCACCGACGTGAAGAACTGGAGGGCGAGCAAAATCCCCTTCATCATGCACCTCCTGCGATGATTCTTTTCACAAGTGGCCAATCAAGATACGTCTTCACATGATCCGCCCACGCATCATAGATATCGATGCCTTCAGGAGCTGCCGCAATCGGGCGGTCCGCATCCTCTTCCTCAATGCCATGGTCCGCCTTATGCGGGATGACGCCTGCGACAGGCAGGCCTGTATACGTTTCAATGAACTCCACGCCATCCCGGAATAAGGCCGTATCGCCATGGAATTTATTGATCACAATCGCCTTCACCCGTTTCCGATGCTCAGGCGCAAGCAGCTGGAGCGTGCCGACGATGGATGCCATCGCGCCCCCGCGCTCGATGTCCGCGACGAGCAGGACCGGCACATCCGCAAGGTCCGCGACGCGCATATTGACGAGCTCCCGGTCATTCAGATTCATCTCGGCCGGGCTGCCCGCCCCTTCGATGATGACTGCTTCATATGTTTGTGCCAGCTTATCAAGCGACGTTCGGATCGCTTCCATGCCGCGCTCGAAGTACTGCTCGCGATAGGCCATCCCTTCGACTTGCCCGAGCGGTTTTCCAAGGAGATGAACTTCCGCACGCATTCCGGGAACCGGCTTCAAGAGAATCGGATTCATCGCGATTTCCGGCTCCGTTCTCGCAGCCAGCGCTTGCAAGTACTGCGCACGACTGATCACTTCGCCACCCGGCAACGTTACCGAAAACGGCGACATGTTCTGTGACTTGAACGGAGCGACCCGGACGCCCTCATCCGCAAGCAGCCGGCAGAGCGCCGCCGCGATCATCGTCTTGCCGACATCAGACGCCGTTCCCATCACCATCAAACCATTCACTTGAAGACCATCTCCCCGTCTTTTTTCCAGTACACCGGCATGCCGTATTCCATCTCGACTGCGTCATCCGCAATCTTGACAATCTCTTGATGAAGCCGGCCGATCCAGCTCGCATAGATGCACGTCTCCTCGTAAAGTGACGCCGGCTCATCCAGCACTTCATTCGACACGATGACGAACTTCGAGGCGGTATCCGTGATAGTTCGGACGGTCTCCAGCAGTTCCGCCGTCTTCTTCTCCATGCAGCCCGGACGCCCGATGCACGGCGTCCCGTCTTCCCACCCTTCGTACAGCTCGTTCGCCAGCCAGGTCGTCAGGCAATCCCAAAGCACCCGGTCGCCTTTTCGGATAAACTCGAGAGCTTCTGAAAGCCGCACAGGTTGCTCGACCGTCAGCCAGCCGTCACCCTTCCGCTGCTCCTGGTGCTGCCGGATCCGCTCCTGCATTTCGCTGTCTGACGCCACGCCGGACGCGATATAGACGAGCCTTTCTTCTCCACCTCGCGTTAGCAGCTTTTCCGCAAACGCACTTTTCCCGGACCGGACACCGCCGCTGACGAACGTCAATTTCCCTTGAACCATCCGCCCAGCTCCTCTTTCATGATGGCCATGTCGCTTTTCGCTTTCATGCCGACCCGCAGCCATTCGCCGTCCATCCCGATGAAATTCTCGGAATGGCGCAGGACAATGCCCCGCTCAAGCATATGCTTCTGCAAGTCACGCACGCTTCCTGTACCCGGTTTGAATGAAAGGAAGTTCGCAGCCGACTCCGTCACCGTGCATCCGTTATCGCGCAGAAATGCGGTCAGATTTGTTCGCATATCCGCTGCATGCAGGATTGCCCGTTCCCGGTACGCCTCTTCGCCAAGGCATACTGCCCCGATGCTCGACGCGACGCCGTTCACATTCCAGTGCGGCGCCAGCCGTTTCACGTCCCGGATCCTCTCTGGACTTGCCGCGATATAGCCAAGCCGAATCCCCGGAATCGCGTACATTTTCGTCATCGACCGGACAACCGTCACATGCGGATTCCTGCCGATTTTCGGAATGAAAGACCGCCCTTCATCCACGAAATCGATGAATGCTTCGTCCAGCACGACATCGCAGCCAACCTCTCCTGCACGGCTGATGATCTTATCTAGCTGCTCCGCTTCCGGCAGGATGCCCGTCGGATTATTCGGCGTGCAAAGATAAATCGCATCCGCCTCCTGCAGCGTATCAAGGATTTCATTAACTGGAAGTTGAAACCCATCCACCTCCGAAGCGACAATCCGCCCCACGATGGCTCCCTTCGCCACAAGTGTCGCCTCATACTCCGAAAACGCCGGATGCACGACGAGCACCCGCTTGCCGCGGTATCGTTCCGCGAGAAGCGACAGCAGTTCCGCTGCCCCGTTCCCTGCGAGAAGGCAATCCCGGTCAATTCCATGAAACGCGGCCGCCTCGCTGAGAAAGGGTTCGCCGCCAGGGTCCGGGTAGGCACGGATCTCCGAAATCAATTCCGGCCACATCTCCTTCACCTTCTCCGGAGGCCCCTCGGGATTGCAGTTTTCACTGAAATCGAGCAGCCGCCCGGGGGCCTCCATGCCGAGCCGGTCATATAAAAGACGGGGGTTCGCCCCGTGTTCAGGCAAACGCATAGAGCACTCCTCCTATCACGGTCAAAATAGCCCAGAACGCGAATGCAGCCCGGTGCATCTGGCGGATCGCCGCATCGATATGCTGCGCTTTCAAAGGGGTCAGCCCGGGACCGAATTCCGGCCGCCTCGAGACGACGCCCCTGTATGTATTCGTGCCGCCGAGCCGGATGCCGAGCTGCCAGGCGGTCGCAGCTTCGAGATACCCGCTGTTCGGGCTTGGGTGCCGCCGGGCGTCTCGGAGCCAGCCGGAAAACCGTTTTCCGAGCGGCAGCTTCGCCTCATTTACGACGGTCAGGACGATGAGCAGCCCAGTGATCCTAGCGGGGATGAAGTTCAGCACATCATCCGCCCGTGCCGACACCTTGCCGAACTGCTCATACCGCTCATCCCGGTAGCCGACCATCGAATCGAGCGTGTTCACCGCTTTGTACAGCCAGAGTCCCGGCGCGCCGAGAAGGAAAGCCCAGAACAGCGGCGACGTGATGCCGTCCGCTATGTTTTCCGATACAGTTTCCACCGTGCCTCGGGCGATTTCGCTCTCTCCGAGCTGCTTCGTATCGCGTCCGACAATCCACGACAGCTTCGTCCTCGCTTCCGCCAGATCGCCTGCTTCAAGCGGCCGGTATACGTCCATAGCTGCGTCTTTCAGGCTCTTCTGCGCAAGACCGACCGCAATCAGGACCGCTTCGACCATAATGCCTGCGACCAGATGTACGCTATATGCAGCGCTCACCAACAACAAAGCGGCTGCCGTGACAGTGCCGGCAACTAACACAAGCAGCAGCCCGCCTTTCGCGATGCGGAATCCGCCTTGATTCAGCATCTTCGTCAATTTCGAGATGAACGTGCCGATCCACCTGACTGGGTGCGGCAATTGAGGCGGGTCGCCGATAAGGCGGTCGAGCCAAAAGCCGAGCGCGATGGCGATGAAATGAGCGGGGATCATCATGTCCACCCTTTCGCTTGTTTGTAAGCGCGTATCGCACGCACCGTGCAGTCGTAGACCCCTTGGCCAACCAGTTTTCCGAGCGGCGCGACAGGTCCTGCATATTCATGGAACGCACCTTGCTGGGTCGCTGCGACGAGAAGGGAATCTGTCGAGGTGCCTGTAGCAATCGTGCCGGTGAGCGGATCAAGGATTGATTCCTCTTGAAGGGCTTTCGCTTTCGCTTCCGTCCCGGTGATCACCGCCTGGATGAACGCCTCCTCGGACAGCCGGCCGTTCACGAAAATCCAAGTGTTGATCGTGCCGACACGCGTTTCACGGCTGAGCGCCTGGGACACATCGACCGCATTGCCGACGCCCGCCGTCACCATGACGACGATGGAAGCGCCTTCCGCTTCATAGGCTTCCACTTCCGCATGCTCCGTCGTGACAGCCGTCATCATGCCGACCGTCTCCGTTAGATGAAACCCCTCCGCTTCGAGATACGCGGCATTTTCCGTCTTCACATTTTCGCAGTTATAATCCGCATCGACATGCCGGTTGACGAAGCTCCGGTACCAGCCCATGCCCGGGTTATGCACCGCGGACGACAGCGTCTTTAGCGGCTTTTCTGCAGTCAGCGCGACATGCCTCGCAGATATCTTGATCTCGTCTTTCCTGATCGACAACGGCTCTGTTTTCTCCATTGTATCAGGAAGGAGCGTCATCTGCGGTTTCGGAAGTTCAGGGTGGGGCTGCGTCGCGACACGGGCTTCATAGACACGTCCGATCAGTCCCTCTTTCACGACATCGAGCGGCTCGCCGATCGTCACGACTTTCCCTGTCTCCATGAGCAGAAGCCGGTCGCAGTAGAGTGACGCGAGATTGATGTCATGGAACACAGAGACGACAGTGACCCCTTTTTCCGCCGCATGCCGCTTGACCGTATCGAGAAGCTGCTGCTGATGGGCGATGTCCAGATGGTTAGTCGGTTCATCCAGCAACAGCACCTGCGCTTCCTGGGCAAGCGCCTGCGCGACAAACACGCGCTGCTGCTCCCCGCCTGACAGCAGTTCAATCGCAGCGTCCGTATACTTCGTCACACCTGTATAGGCCATCGCTTCCTGCACCGCCGCCTCATCCCGGTCGCTCCAGACCGAAAACAGCCCCGATTGATGCGGGTACCTGCCGAGTGAGACGGTATCCTTCACCGTATGCGAAAATGCATGCGCATGAAGCTGCGGCAGGACGGCGACTTTCCGGGCGAACTCTTTCTGGGAGTAAACCGAAGCATTCCGGCCGTCAATTTCGACAGTCCCCTGCTGCTTCGGCAAAATGCCCGAAATGATTTTCAGCAGCGTCGACTTTCCGCTGCCGTTCGGGCCGAGGATGCCGAGCACTTCCCCTTTTCCTACTTCGAATGAAACATCCCGGACGACCGGCTCCTTGCCGTAGCCGCCCGATAGATGGCTGATTTTCAGCAACTTACATCACCCCTTTCCGGCGCTGCCTGTAAAAGATATACGCGAACACCGGCGCGCCGATGAACGAAGTGATGACACCGACCGGCAGCTCTGACGGCGAAATGATCGTCCGCGCGATAAGGTCGCAGATGATGAGCAATGTCGCTCCGTTCATGAAGGACAGCGTCAGCAGATGGCGGTGGTCCGAGCCGAAGAGAAGCCGCGTCATATGCGGGACGACGAGTCCGACAAATCCAATTGTTCCGGACACGGCGACGGCGGAACCCGTCAGGACCGAGCCGCCGATCAGGATCATGAACTTGCGGCGTCTCACATTGACGCCCAAGTGATGCGCCCGCTCCTCGCCGAACAGCATCGCGTTCAATTCCCGGCGGTTGAGCCAGAGGATGAAGGAACCGATCACGACGAACGGCAGCACCATGACGATGTACTTCCAGCCGCGCATCGATACGCTGCCAAGCAGCCAGCCGATGATCTGGCGGAGCTCCTCTCCGGTGAGCGCGATCATGAGGGACAGCACCGAGCCGAGGAACGACCCGAAGATGATGCCCGTCAGGATGATCGTCTCCATTTTCATCGAGCGGTCGACGAGCCTCGCGAATCCGAGGACGAGGAACATGGTGATGGCTGCACCCGTCATACTGAAAACGGGGAGGGTGTAGGTGCCGAGGAACGGGATCGACAAGCCGAAAAAGAGCGTCACAACGGCACCGACAGAGGCACCGGAGGACACTCCGAGGGTGTATGGATCCGCGAGCGGGTTTTTCAGCAGCCCTTGGAAGGCCGCCCCGGCAATCGCGAGCGATGCGCCGACGAGTCCGGCAAGGATCACGCGGGGCATCCTGATTTTCCATAATATATTCGTTGCTGTCGTATCCGATGAATCCCATAAAGTGCTGATCGGCACCTTCACCGAACCGATGGACACCCCGAGCCAGACTGCGACGAGGAGCGCCGCGGCACTGACGAGGTAGGCCATTGCCGTTTTATTCACTGAACGCCTCAGGGTAGATCGCTTTCGCCACTTCTTCCAAACCTTGCGCCAGGCGAGGACCTGTGCGGCTCGTCAAGTTCTCATCGACCTGTACGACACGGTCTTCTTTCACCGCTTTGATGTCTGCGAAGCCATCTCGGTTTTTCACGCTTTCAATGATATCCGGCACATAGCTGTACATGATGAGGATGACATCCGGATCCTGTTTGACGATCTCTTCCGGGCTGATCATGACCCAGCCTTCTTCCGTCACGACGTTCTCCGCACCGATCATATCGAAGATTTCCTGCATGAATGTCCCTTTTCCTGGTGTATAGATCTCAGGTGCGTCGGATGTTTCGATGAAGACACGTTTCTTTTCGACATCTTTTGTCTTTGCGACGACTTCATCCACTTTCGCTTTCATATCCGATACGATCTGGTCCGCTTCTTCTTTCTTGCCAGTCGCTTCCCCGATCGTTTCAATCGTTTCGTATGTTTCGTCAAAGTTCATCGCATTTTTCACAACAAACACAGGAATGCCCGCATCGCGGATCTGCTGCCAGCCTTCTTCCCCTGTGCTTTGCCCCATTTCATGCGCGAATACGGCATCCGGGTTCATGGAGATGATTTTCTCGACGTTGAATTCCATTCCGCCGATCTTCTCTTTTTCTAGTGCTTCCGCCGGGTAATCATCATAATCGTTGACGCCGATAATTTCATCATTCAAGCCAAGTGCAAACAAGATTTCCGTGTTGCTCGGCTGCATGGAAACAATCGTTTTCGGTGCTTCTTCAAACGTGACCTCATTGCCGAGCGCATCGGTCAAGGTGACAGGGAATGCAGCTTCCTCCTGTGTTGCCTCTTCAGACGTTCCCGTGTCCGTCTGCGACGTCGCCGGTGTGTCATCCTTTTTTGCATTATCCGCCGTACCGCCACAAGCGGCCAGCAGGAATGTCGCCAGAATGGCCGTCAGCCATAACTGCCAAAACTTCTTCATCCGTAGTTCCTCCTATTGAATCCCAAACAAAAATCCCCCGTTCGGATGACGGAGGATACGCTCAGCGGAACCGGGCATGCGAAAAGCAGCCGGCTGCAACCGAACCTATCCGCGTAGGCATCTCGGGTGATCCACGAAGGCAGGTCTCCTGGCTTGTGCTCGACGCCTTCTCCGCACCTTCCCGGATTTCTCCAGTGGCCTTTCGCGGAATAGCTCGCACGTACAGTGGCGGGACCGCGCCGGACTCGAACCGGCTTCCCTTTTAACCCAAGCCGATTACGACTTAGGCACCTTCACGTTTGGATATGTAATTGGTGTTCTGAACCATTATACTACAAAATTTTAAGTTGTCGATAGATTGTCGGAAGAAGTCGAGTCGATGTGCCGCTGAGAAGCTTCATTTCAAACGCAGATCAGAAGCAAGTCATAGAATCATAAGGAACGAAGCAAGGCTCCATGTAATCAAAATGAAAGAAGTAGTCATCCAGAACGTATTCGACGCGGTCGGCTGATCACGTTTAACTTTCTTGATGATTTCCACCAGATTCACGCAAAAAATAATACCCAAAATAGGCATGCCAAAAATACCGACAGACGCAAATATAGATAATAGGACTTCCATTTACATTCTCCCCCCCATGTAGAATAGTTGTGTGCTCAGCATGAACCCTTGCCGTGATCAATCGATGTGTTTATAGTTATTCATTATTAATTTGATTGAAAAATAGATGAGGAGCAGAAAGCCCGCCAGTGATAGGATATCAGCAAGCAGTTCCAGCAATTCTCCAAAAGTACTTCCTCCCAAGATTCCAAGCTTTGCGTAACTGAGCAGAGGCGCATTTAACAAAGCAAGCACCGCACTCCCCAAAATACAATACAGTATGTTGATATTTCTAGACATCTGCATTTCTCCCTTCTCCTAGTACAACCCAAAGCCTGGTGGCGTGAAAAATTCTTCTTTCCTCTTACATGTCCTAACAGACTGCACGAATGGTTTCTTAGAATAAGCCAGTTAGGACTGCTTCGCATCATACATATCCAACTCTATATTCCACCTAAAAAACCCTCTGGAACCGCTATGCGAATGGGATGCAACTACTAGGTTACACCGTGCAACTACGCGGTTCTTTAAGTAATGAGAATGGTATCATATAGTTAACGAGCCATAGGAGATGAGGACATGGAATTCAAAGACAAATTAAAAGAAAAACGAAACGAGTTGCAGTTGTCTCAAGAAGAGCTGGCTGAAAAACTGAACATCAGCCGGCAGTCCATCTCAAAATGGGAGCGGGGTCAGTCGTATCCTTCCATTGAGACATTGTTGAAGTTAAGTGAAATTTTTGACAGTACGCTAGATGAATTGCTGAAAGGAGATGATTCGTTGAAGAACGATATTCAAGAGAAGGGAAAGCAACTGAAGTTCCCCATATGGAATAATGTCATTGACGCAATCGGTTTGCTTGGTATCCTTTTACTGATTGCCAAAGTCGGTACGCTCTTGATCCACAAACTATCGGCTTGGCAGATTCCAGTGCTCAGTTCCAATATCACCTATTTGGCGGCGATCTTATTGCTGCTCGGAAGCTGGCTCGGCCATGAAACGATTGGAAAAGCGTACAAAGACTGATCCCCGTTTTTGTATGACTAGTCTTCTATGGCATCCCGATTCGTAGAGCCCGCCATCCGTAAAGGACGATGGATGGGTCGTTCACTACAAAAGGTTGATTTCTCAAATTGTGAGATCAACCTTTTCCCTGTCTACTCTTGTTTCCTACTTTACAAACCAGTGAGATCGTTCAACAGAAATCCGCCAGCTGCAATATAATCACGAACAAGCTGCAGCATCTTTTTATGCACGTCTTCATCCGCCTTTTCCGGATTCAATGAATAACCAACATGATACACATGCCCGTTATGATACGCATAGATTTCATTCGCCGCAGTTCCTACGACCGTGATACGTCCCTCATCTTCCTGATAGTACCGGTACAGCAAGGCACTATCCGTCGTGCGGACTTGCTGATACATGAAAAGATCACCCATCAGCGGTTCCTGGATCAATTGATTGCCGACCGTGTCCACATCTCCTGTCATCTTATAAGCGGCAAGCGGGTTTTTATCTACGTCAGTAATCGATACGATGAAGAACTCGTCTATGCTCTCGTACTCATCCTTGCTGGCATACGTCACTTGTACCTGCTTCTGCAAGTTGCCATCCTTCCCTTTGGACGTAACCACATATACTTTCTCTTCGTCCACCTTGAACGGCAGCTGATCTTGATCGAATGCGTCGAGCGCCTGACGGAAATGATCTGGAATAGAAGCTGGTGCATCCTTTAGTGAAAATGGCTTGTAATACGTAACTTTCTCCCTCTGGTCCAGACCGTCATAAGGCTTGAAATATTGGCTGAATGTCAGCCCGTCACCCTTCACTTTACGCAGTGGAATCTTCTCCATGTCTTGGCTGCATCCCATTAAAACGGAAGCCGCAAAGAGCAGTATAACTAAAAATCCAGATATCTTCCTCATGATTCTTTTTCTCCTTCATACTCAATATGGGGCATGTCTTGTAAATCTACAATCCTATCCATATTATATATTGAAATAGTGTTGCTCTTACTTCACCTGGCATTCATATAATACACAAGGTTATCCGTCCACTCGCCAAATTCATGTATAAACCCTTTCCTCGTGCATTCATATGCCATGCCGACGCTTTCTGCCAACCTGATTGAAGGCTCATTATCAACATTGATATGAGCTTCGATGCGATGGAATCCCAGACGTTCAAATGCGATATTCAGCGTCTCTCGTACCGCTTCTTTGCCGTAGCCTTTGCGCCAGTACTGATTATGTATCGTATACCCAAGCAATCCCCACTGGAATTCATGTCTCATCAGTGTGCAAATTTCAACCTTGCCAATCTGTTTGTGATCCGTCTTCCGAAAGATGCCCAATACATATATTTCATCCCTGTCAGCTAGTCCTTGAAAGTTCGCTACCACTTCTTCACTGAATTTTTCCTGCGTCCAGCTAGTCAAGTCCATTTTTTCATCATCGTACTTGTGCTGAGAAGGCAGCCTGTTCTGGCATCCCTCCAGCCAGCGTTCATAATCCGTAGTTTGCAACGGCCGTATTACCAGTCTTTCTGTTTCTGATAAAATTTTCTTCAACTTAGCCATCCCCTCAGCAGACCGCACTCGTGCGCTGTGTTATTTTCCTACCGTAAAAACTCTTCCAAGATCATACGGTTTTCCGCGTAAAATGAAGCATTCTTCTTTAGACCCCGCCGCTTGCACCAGCCAATACTGTTGAACGCGTCTGTAAACCGGTAAAAAGGCAGCACCGCCTCTACATCGGCCAAGGGCCTTACCGTCCGATAGCCCTCTTGATAGGACTGGAACAAACGATCATCAAAGCGTAAAAAGTCACGATACAATTTGGTGAAATCAACTTCTGTCGAACCGAAACGGACACTTTCAAAATCGATCACGCCGGACACGTTCTCTCCGTCCACGATAATATTGGCTGGACGAAAATCCATATGGATGAAACCGGGTCCATCAGAAGGAGGAAGCCGGTGTCTCATCTCCTCGAACTTTTCAATGGACTTTCTGTATAAGCTTTCGTCCAATACCTCCTTTACATCCTCTGCGAAACTTCTAAATTGACGTTCCACAAAATGCATCCAACCCGGAAATTCATTCTGAATGCCTGTCAGCTCCCTATCCGGCGGCTGAATTTGATGCATGGAGGCGTGAAGAATTCCTACCTGGAAAGAGACAGCAGGGGAATCCTTACTCGTCAGCGGCCGGCCTTTTAATCCCGATAATACGAAAGCACCCGGACATTCCTCGTCACCCGGCCAATGATCCAGCAGTTCAGGCGTGGAAACCCGATTCTTCAAGATATCATAGGCTTCCAGCTCCCGCTGGCACTTCAATTGGGTATATGGAATCTTCAAAAAGACAGTTTCCTCATTCAGCAGCTTGCATTTATAGACAGTGGAACTGTGGGAATCTTCGACTTCGTTCATGGAAATCACATTCAGCTTTAATTGGTCTATCACTCGTTGCAGCATGCTGCCCCCCCTTTTTTCCTGCTCAAATCAGATAGAACCTGTTATGCCATCATATCATTTTCTTCCGGCTATTCATTCATCTTTCAGAACGATTGCAAAGAAACCTGATTTTTACCTGCAAAATAAGCAATACGCTTCGAAAAGCAAGCAATGCCTTCCTTAGAACAAGCAACAACTCGCCGCTGCAAGCAATCTCCACGCCAAAACAAGCAATAACGGCCCAATTGTAAGCAACATACACGCCTACGTACGCAACCCCTCCACCAGCGTCATGTTTCGCGCTACGCAAAAAAAACACCCACCATCCAAAAAGGACGATGGGCGCAAAATTACATCCGCTCCGGTGCCGCGACGCCGATCAGTTTGAGGGCGTTTGCGATCGTGATGCGCGTTGCTGTGACGAGAGCGAGACGCGCTTCGGACAGGTCTTTGTGGTCAGGGTCGAGCACTTTTTCCGCATTGTAAAAGCTGTGGAAGGTCGCTGCGAGTTCCTGGATGTAGGTCGTGACGCGGTGCGGCGAGCGTAATCTTGCAGCGTCCGCAACGAGTTTCGGGAAGTCGCCGATCTTCTTGAGCAGTTCAGCTTCCTTTTCGCTCGTCAGCAGGTCAAGATGATCGGTTGACGCAGCTAAGCCTTTCTCTTCCGCCTGGCGCAAGATCGAGGAAATCCGCGCGTGCGCGTATTGCGCGTAGTAGACCGGGTTTTCATTCGACTGCGAGATGGCGAGGTCGAGGTCGAAGTCCATCTGGGCGTCGCCTGAGCGCATCGCGAAGAAGTAGCGGACTGCGTCGAGTCCCACTTCCTCGACAAGTTCGCGCAACGTGACGGCTTTGCCTGTCCGCTTGCTCATCTTGAATTTCTCGCCGTCTTTGTACAGCTGCACCATCTGGGCGACTTCGACTTCGAGCGTGTCGCGGTCGTAGCCAAGCGCCTCGATTGCCGCTTTCATGCGCGGGATATAGCCGTGGTGGTCGGCGCCCCAGACGTTGATGAGCGTATCGAATCCGCGGCGCAGTTTGTCCTCGTGGTACGCGATATCCGGCGTCAAGTATGTGTAGGAGCCGTCGTTCTTAATTAAGACCCGGTCCTTATCGTCGCCGAAAGTCGTCGAGCGGAACCATGTCGCGCCGTCCTCTTCGTAGACATGTCCGTTGCTGCGGAGCTTGTCGAGCGCGATGCCGATCTTGCCGTCTTCATACAGTGACGTCTCCGAAAACCATGTATCAAACGGGACGCGGAAATCGTCCAGGTCTTTCTTCAATTTCGCAAGCTCGTACTCGAGGCCATATTTCCGGAAGAATTCGAAGCGCTCGTCCTCGTTCATATGGACATAGCGGTCGCCGTTCTCTTCCGCAAGTTTCTTCCCGATTTCGATGATGTCCTGGCCGTGGTAGCCGTCTTCCGGCATCTCTTTATCAAGGCCGAGTGCCTGGAAGTAACGCGCTTCCACCGACCTCGCAAGATTGTTCACCTGGTTGCCTGCGTCGTTGATGTAGTATTCGCGGGAGACGTCGTATCCTGCGAAATCGAGGATGTTGCAAAGCGAGTCGCCGAGGGATGCCCCGCGCGCATGCCCAAGATGCAAGTCGCCAGTCGGGTTCGCGGAGACGAATTCCACTTGGATCTTCTCGTTGTTGCCGAATGTCGACCGGCCGTAGCTCTCCCCTTGTTCGAGCACCGCCTTGACGGCTTCGCCTAACAGTTCATTCTTCAGGCGGATGTTAATGAAGCCCGGACCCGCGATCTCAACCGACTCGATCGCTGTTCCTTCCTTATCCATATGCTCCACAATCGCTTCCGCAATGGCGCGCGGCGGCTTTTTCGCCAGCTTCGTCAGCTGCATCGCGATATTCGTTGCATAGTCCCCGTTCTCCTTGTTCTTCGGCGTTTCCAGCATGATTTCAGGGATTTCATTCCCCTCTACAAGTTCTGCCGCTTGGACCGCTTTCCGGAATGCCGCCCGGATGTCTTCCTGGATCTTTTCGACTGCGTTCATCTTTTTCCCTCCGTGTATGTAATGTGCAATGTATACGTGCCAAGGAGCGCTTCGCCGTCATGCAGTTCATAGGTCACTTTCAAAGCCCCTGCAAGCGGCCGCTCCGTACTATGCGAAAATGTTTTTGTGCGGACATGTAAGTTGAATGAAGCCGGTCCGCTGCCGTACGAGCCAAGACGGAATCCGTCGCCTCCAAGCGGCAGACGCATATTCACCGCGCCGCTCCGCATGATGATCGCGTCCTCTTCCCCCAGCTTCACCGTCGTCCGTACAGCCTGGCCGTTCATGTCTTCTTCAAATCGCAGATAATCCTGGCCGGCTTTTGTAAGAAATGTGCCCGAAGCCATGAATTCATGCTTGTCCTCCGGCTGCCCGGGGTGCCGGATCACCGACTGAAGGCGGACCGTGACGGGCTTCCCGTTAGATGAGGAATTCATACAGCCATCATCCTCCTGTTCAAATATCTATCCATTATACCGTTTTTCAGCTGTTAATTCCAATACATCTATGCACGGGCTTCCTGCTGCTGTGCGGCAGTGAAGTTTTCCCAGGCCGCACCGTTTAATCCTTAGCCGATTAACCAATAATGGGGGGTAGAAAATGACGGAGGTGGGGCCCGGTGAAACGGTCGGATTTTATCAAGAAAAGAAAGAGGCGGCGGATCTGGCGCACTTGCCTGCTGCTTGTCGTCACCGCTCTGTCGGCCGCCTTCACGATGCTCATCTGCCTCCGGATCTATGCGCAGATCGCGGGCGCCCCGTCGCTGAGCGTGCCGAAAGCGACTGTCTTCCTGGATAAGAACGGCAAGCAGATCGGCGATAAGTTCTCGGCGGAGCGCAGGTACTGGGTCGGGCTCGAGGACGTGTCCCCCTTCCTGATCGACGCCTTCATCGCGACGGAGGACAGGAACTTCTACGACCATAACGGGTTTGATTACCGGAGACTTGCGGTCGCCGTGCTGAAGGATATCAAGACGATGAGCATGCGCGAAGGCGCGAGCACGATCACCCAGCAGTATGCCCGGAACCTGTTTTTGACACACGAGAAATCATGGAATCGGAAGATCAAAGAAGCGCTGTATGCCTACCGGATGGAATTGTTTTACGACAAGGACACCATATTGGAAGGGTATTTGAACACAGTCTATTTTGACCATGGGATGTACGGGGTTGAGGCCGCGAGCCGGTTCTATTTCGCAAAGTCTGCGAAAGACCTGACGCTTGAAGAATCTGCAGTCATCGCGGCGATCGTCAAGGGGCCATCCATCTACTCCCCGATCGATAACCCGGAGCGCTCGCGGAACCGCCAATTGCTCATCCTGTCCCTCATGGAGAATCAGGGCTTCATCACCGAGCGAATGGAAGAGCGCGCCAAAGAAGTACAGGTCGCCCTGAAGACGGATGACTGGGCCGATATGCGCCGGGTCGCTCCGTATTTCCTCGATGAAGTGTGGCGGGAAGCCGAGCAGATTTTAAGTGAAAAAGGGCGCTACCCGGCGGAAGGCGGCTGGACGATCCGCACGACGCTCGATATCCACCATCAGAAGACGGCGGAGGAGATGGTGAAGAAGTGGATGCCGGATAACGAGCTCCAGACGGCTTTCATTTCCATGGAGAATGAAACCGGCAACATCACCTCAATGGTCGGCGGCACAGATTATGCAAAGAGTCCGTTCAACCGGGCGACACAGGCGAAACGGCAGCCCGGCTCTGCCATGAAGCCGATCCTGTATGCGGCGGCCCTGGAAGAAGGCTACAGCCCGCTGACGTTCAAAGAAGTGGAGCGGACCGTTTTCACGTATGATGAAGGACGCTCGACGTATGAACCGAAGAATATCAACGGTAAGTTCGCCGACCATCCAATCTCCCTGTCACAAGCGCTGGCCATTTCGGACAATGTGTTCGCCGTCAAAACGATCGAGGATGTCGGATACAAAAAGTTCAACAAGATGGCAGAGCGGCTCGGTCTCGACTTGAAGTATCAGGAATCACCCGCCATTGCACTCGGCACATCCGACGTGACGCTGAAGGAAATGACGAACGCCTATAACCGCATCGCGTCAGGAGGCCTGAAAGTGGAGCCGACGACTATCTTGTCCATTTCGGACGCGAATGGCAAAACGGTTTATGAGAAGCCGAAAAAGACGAAGAAACAGGCGATCACCGAGCAGGACGCATTTCTCCTCACCCATATGATGACGGGCATGTTCGATCCTGTCTTCAACGACTATTTGACATCGACCGGACTGTCGATGCGCGCGAAACAGTCGCGTCCGTACGCCGCGAAATCCGGTACGACCATCTCCGACCAGTATTTGATCGGGTTCACGCCCTCGCTCACGGCGGGCATCTGGACAGGCTATGACGTCGGCCAGCATCTGACCGATTTCGAAGATAAGGCCGCTTCAAAAAGGATCTGGATCGACTTTATGGAAGAGGCGCATGCCGGCCTGCCGGAAGAGCCGTTCCTTCCGCCTAAAGGGGTCAGCAGCGCCATTGTGGACATCGAGACGGGCGGCATCGCTGTCAACGAATGCCCAAAACAGCGGGTCGTCTATTTGAAAGAAAAGGATCTGCCGCAAAAACTGTGCACCGACCCGGCCCTTCGCGAGCAGCGGAAAAATGGGCAGGATGACAGCACCGGCACATTTGAACTGTTCCCCTTCTCCTTTTTTGAATAGAATCAGCAAAAAAGCCATCCACTCCGCTAGCAGGAATGGATGGCTTTTTTACCGGAAACGTGCTCCAGCGGCTGAATCAGCTTGGGTTGGATGAAACAGTGCATGGCTGCACAATTCCGGTTGTCCTAGCTTACATTGGCAAGCTGTAATTTTAGTGTACTGCCTTTCTGCCGCACATTCAACCATGGATTTGGCCGTAATGGGCAAATGTCACACTTTCTTCATAAATGAGGGGAGTCCTCGCCGAGGTCGATATGCAGTTTCGGCTCGCTCCGCTCCCACATTTCGGGATTATGGCTCCTTAGGAAATCAGCCAAGATGCGTTTCGATTTATCATCCATTTGGTCGACGATGATCTGGCGCTTCATGGACTTATCCATCCGGTTCACATGGTCCGCAAGTATCTTGTAGCCGCGTCGCTTCTCCCGGTTAATGACCATTTCACACGCCGTGACACCGGCATAATACGGGCCTTCCTCGTTGAAATCAATTGTCACCCAGACGAGCCAGTACGGCTTCCCGCCCTCGGAATCCTCCCGGTTCGTCGTGAACTTGATGCCCCGCTCGGTATCACTGCGCGCATGCATCGCACCGATTTCGATCCTCGCCTCTTCCGCTTCAACGTCGACAATGACAGGCGACACGTTCTCAAGCGACAGCGACCCGATGCCGAATCCCTTATGCCCATCAGTCGGATCGTTCTTTATGATGGTGAATCCCATTTTTTGTTTCGGTTTCTCTTCATTCGCCATTTCTCGATCCACTCCTACTCTGGTATTATATACACTATACTTTGTCCGCTAAAACAGATGAAAACAGCGAGCGGAAACGCCTTTGTATCAACGTTTCTCATTTTATCCCACCAATGAATTTGCACGAATTTGAACATGAACATGAACAAAACGTGAACATGCACAAACCGTTTAATGATTAGTTCTCGTCATTTTTCAGTGTACACTATTACGGAATTATCTGCATTAAGCACATAGCCCGGAATCACTTCCACCTCTTAATAAACACTGACAACGTTTCCGCCGCCGTAGCCGCACTGTCCCGGATCTCCTCGACCAAGTAGGACAGTAACATGCCGAACGATATTTCTTCTTCGTATGGATTGTTCTCATTAAGATACTTCAGCACCGTTTTCAATTCCGCCATTCTACGGTCGTCCAGTTGCTTCTGTAGATACCCTTCGAAGTATTCCCTGATAAAGTCCTTATCCCGTACACTAGCGTCCAGGAGAAGCGCTGTGGCTCTCGAGGGTGTGACGTCCAATCCAAACGCCAGGGCGGACAAGTTCTCATAATCAGCTTGTTTGAATCGAATGGTGATTCTTTCGCTCGCCCCCACAGTTCCCTTCCGTTGCAAAGAAGGACGGCTCATATCCCCCATGTACATTGTGTTCGCTAACATGACGGATCTACGCAACTTCCACGACAAAACGTCCATCACTTTTTTAGAAGAAATCCCATGCAGGCAGATTGTTTCCGCTACGTCCTTCACGGGTGTATTTGTGATATATGATATCCGGTAGATGGTATCTTTTAATTCCATGGGTATGGTCGGTTTCACATCACGTTTCTTATCGCTCCGAACTTTCCTCTCTCGCTCCCCCACCGTCATTCCGGCTCCCTCTTTTCCTGTTTTTCATATCGAATGTGTCCTTGTGTCCCTACTATATGTCTGGTAGGGGAGAAGTATGAAAGAGGGCAGGCGTGGCCATACTGGTAGTATTACAGAATAAATGTGGAGGGTTATATCATGACGAAAAAAGAAGATGCTGCAAAGGAAGCCAAGAAAATCATCGATCACGCAAAGAAGGTTGGATTCCCTATTCATAAAAAAGAGAAGAAGAAATAGGGTTGCTAACAATTACGCAAGCCCTTCTCATTTCCCTTTCGCTTTCAACCACCGAATCAAAAACTCCTCCGTCTCTTTTGCAGGAAAGAGCCACTTCCTTCCCACACGAAACTTCGGGAAATCTTTATCATAGAAAAACTGTTTCTTAATGAACGGCTCGCTCATACAGGTCTGCCGACAGAGCTCTTTCATATCCCAGAAGGTAAATCTGGGTGACATTGCGTTGAATTGTTCTTTTAATTCGTTCGCAATTAATTGCTCGATCAGTTCGCGATCCACCTTTATTTCAATCAACGACTTTTCCGCCTATCTCACAGTCATCCTCGAACAAATCATTCAAGGTACATTTAAATATACGGGCCAGCTGCTTCGCTTCCCCGAGTGTGAAGTCCGACTTTCCGCTTTCCTTCAGGCAGTACGTTGCGTTGTGGATGCCTAGGATCTTTGCGACCTCCGTTTGCTTCATGCGCGCTTCGCGTCGGCGGATAAAAAGTTTATGGTGCATTGGTTAAAATCTCCTTTTCCTCGATTATACAAAAAAGAGGAGCCGAAGCCCCTCCTACGCACACTTATTTCACATCTGTAAATATCTTTTTCGCTTCATCATCAGAAGTCTCCAATAAGAACAGGCCATTCTGCTCCCAGTCCTTCGCCGCCGGCAATGCTTCTTCCGCTGCCTTTATGTCCTTTTCTGAATCAAACTGATAGATTTTCACCGGATTGTTTTCATTGTAGAAAATAACGCCGTCTTTCGCGCCGATCATGGAATACATCGGCTTCTCACTAGCGTCTACCTGGATACCTTCCCCTTCAAAAGCATCGACAAATGACTGCATGGATAGCTTAGAATCATTTGACGAACTACACCCCACTAATAGAAAACATGCCAAGATAAAAATTACTCGTTTCATCTGAACATCCCCCATCTACATGATGGTTCAAATATAACACAGATTGGAAAATATTTGAACATTATCAGGAACCGATATATAAAATGACCACAAAAAAAAACGAACCTGCCCAATTGACGCCGGGTAGGTTCGTTTTGTGGTTGTTACATATTCGCCAAACGCAATTTCAGCTGCGGAATCATTTCGCCAAGAATTTCATTCACCGATTTGTTGTAACCATCGATTGTTACGTTGACATCACCCTTCGGCATGCCCTCAATCGCCCGTATCAGTCTATCAATCCTTGCAGACAGGCCATTGTCTGAAGTCGATGTCGGAACACCCACTGTCCTCTGTGGACGCGCCTGGTCGATGTTATCTATCGTGATGCCCTGACGTCGCAGATTCCTCGACTGAACAGCAGGAACAATCATCTCGTCTTTATGGATGCGAGCTACCTGATCGTGAGTAACCCGGTTTGTACCGACGTCATAGGAAGCCAATGCAGGGCCGCCAGATAGTTGTGTTCTCGACTGGGCTACTGCCGACTGCGCCGCTCCCCAATCGACACGGGGCACAATTGGGATGTTGACGCCGGGGATCTTATTTATAATTCCAATCATGTCATTGATCTTGTCTACTACGAAGTTGACGGAAGACCCTACCGCTGACTTCACCTTATCAAAGGCTAGGGAAAACGCTGTAGAAATCCCCTCTCCGACCAGCTTCATCTTATCCCACAACCCTTGTGCCTTTTCCTTCACAGTGTCCCAGTTCTTCCACAGTAGGATGCCCCCTGTGACAAGTCCCGCGATAGCTAGCGTGACAATCGCAATCGGATTGGCCGCCATAACGGCATTCAGTGCTGTTTGCGCCATTGTTACACCGGCTGTGATCAGCTTCCAAGTACCCTGGGCTGCGCTTACCGCTGCAACGGCTGTTTTATATGTTAATACACCCGCCGTTACTCCCGCGACCACCGGACCAATCAGCGACCAGTTGTCTACGACATAGTTGTACATATCCGCGAACTTATCAACGGCATAGCCGACAGCTTCTTTAATGCCCGGAAACGCGACATCCTTCATCCAGTTCAGCGCCGGTTGGGACGCTTCGTACATATTGACAATCTTATCTTTTATCCCCGGAATGGCCGTGTCTTTTATCCATGCAAGCCCCGGCTGTACCGCATTGTACATTCCCACAACCGCGCCAGACAATGCAGGAACTGCACCGGCAGCGCTCATCAGTACACCTTCGAACTTACTGCCGAAATTCGCCACCATGGAGCGCATATCCGGTAAGCCTTTGTCATTCAGCATTTTATCGATACTTTCAATGATTCCCGTAACACCCCGGGTGACCGCCGCTCTCATGTTGCCGAATGTTCCGCTCCACGATGCGCCGGCATTCTTAGCCGCCCCTTCGAGAGCCGGAAATTTCTTCGTGCCGTTCGCGAGTGCTTCGTCAAGAACATCCATAAATGACTTCGCATCCACCTTGCCCTTGGAAATCTCCGTAGCTACTTGCGCAGTGCTCTTTCCGATGGCTTCCGCATAAATATCAACCGCAGGAATACCGGCTTCCACGACACGTCCCAGTTGCTCCATGTTGACCTTGCCCTTTGTGGACATCTTGATGAAAGCGTCGGTGACAGTGCCCAGCTCATCGTTCGTGCCCTTCGTGTAGAACGCGACAGCATCCGTCAGGGAGCCCATTACGCGCGTGGCGTCCTCGACCTTCATTCCGCCTGTAACAAAGCCCTGAACGGCCCCCGCAGCTACGTCCAATCCGAACGCCGTACCCTTCACGATCTCTCGTGTAGCTTCCAGTGTGGCGTTGGCTTTTTCGGCGCTACCCGTCATGACTTCTAGGACGTTTTTAAATTGCTCCATTGTATCGATCCGGTCAAATGCGCTCGTAACAGAACTTTTGACCATACCGACTGCAGAAGAAAATGCTTTTGTAATTCCGATAGCTCCCGCCATTCCTGCAGCGCTCGTGGCGACATTTTTCAATCCCGCTGAAGCCGATCTGCTGAACTGGCTCACTGTATTGTTCGCGTGTTTCAGCTTCCGTTCCATTTCCTTTGTTGCGGAAGTGGCTTTTTTGGCATTGCTTGAAAAGTCCTTGTCCCTCAACGTAAGGACAGCGGATATTACTCTGTTTCCTGCCATTCATCTCACCTCATTTCTGCATTGAATTCCACGCTTCCGTCATCAGTTCAACCCCTGAAGAGCTATCGAATTGCTTCACCCATTCATCCATCTTTGGAACCTTCGCATTCACAGTCCGCACCAGCGACCACAGGACTTGCCAAGCTATACGTTCCGTCTTCGGGATGTCGTAATTCCCTTCAGTACGGCTGCATTCAATGGCCATATCCGTCCAGAAGTTGCTCTTAAATGTCTTGCGGTAGATATCTGGCGTGGCTGGACCGAACCCGACCGGGATGGAGCGAGCACCTACCCACAGTCTTCCTTTTGTTACTTGCATCATTATCACCTCCTTTTATAGAAAGAGAGAGGGTTCCCCCCTCTCACAGTGCCTTGATATCGTCGAACGTAAGACGGTTCGGTTGTTCATGAACGATCTTCTTACCAACTTTGATTTCATAATCCTTGCCCTCGACTAATGCAAGATAAGGATTCCTGGCATTGCTATTGTGATGATAGATTCCCGGCACGTGCCGATCAGCCATGTTCTTGATAGCTAGGTTTTTGACATCCGCAATTCGTTCAGCTTCAGTTTCGGACGGATCATCATAATGGAATGTCATCTTGCCAACAAACGGCGACTTCTCAAGGTCAAAATTCTTCCGGATTTGCTTAAGTTCCGCCTGGTCTCTAGGAATTGGGCCATTCCCTCTGCAATAGATGGCAAAGAAATCAATAGCATGGTCCGTAATCGGCTCCACCTCGTATGGATAACTAAACTTCGGTGTAAGGTTTTCTCTTTCAGCCACTTCACGTTCGAATGCGTTCATTATTTTCTACCTCGTTTCAAGAATGATAGTAGTCCTGTAGTTTCAATGGGAACAGTGATTTTAGATAGTTCGTCTACTGCTTTTTGAGCATCCCGGAGCGCCATCCCGGCACGCGGCACATATCCCTGACTGACAAACGGTTTTATTCTCGCATATACCGGCAACGGGACATTTTCTCCAATTTCAGCGTCCAGAATGATATTCACCTGATCTGTCACCTTGTCCATCGCTTCTAAATCATGAATGCTTTTCAGCAAAGGAATGATGTTCTCTTTCATGTAAGAAATCTGTTCAGCCAGTTGCCCTTTCAATTCGTTCAATTTTTCAGCTTGCTGCAGCTGTTCTGTTTTCAGATTGCGAAGAACCTTTTCCCTGTGCTGTTCGGGGATTGCTGGCTCTGAAAGTTGGCGAAAACGAATTTTCCGTTCTAGTTCTTTTTCATGTTGCTCAAGCTCTTCGTATTCTTCAGCTGTTTTCGCTGAATCCTTATGCTTCTTCACTAATTGCAGTCGCTCATGCGCTTTCAGTTTCCGGCTTAGTTCCTCTTCACGATCCAACACCAGTTGAATGGCTTTCTTGGATTCTACAAAATAATCATTCGTGTTAATTGCTTCCATGGTAATATCTCTCCTTATTTGTCTAGTAAGTCGTAGAATTTCTTTAGATAAGCTTTGCGTCTTGACTGCATTTCTTCTTCTTTTTGCTGTTCTGCTTCTCGCTCTTTCTGCTTGCCTTCCAACCATTTTTCCATCCCATTGACGAAAGTCATTATATAACCATTGTCAAAGACTGGTTTTACAGATGCTTTCCCCTGCTTTGGCTGGGTATGCATGTTTACTAGTGCGGCCGGCGCGTTGGAATACTTAGCCGCAAATTCAGGCTTCAACACTGCAGCCACTTGTTTTCCGACTACCACTTCATCAGCAAGCCCCAGATCGTAAGCATCCGATGCTGTAAGCCATGTCTCTGCATCCATCAGTTCGGTGATGCGGGCATAGGTCAACGTGGATGACTTATTCAGATAAGCCTGCTTGACCGTATTTTCATTGATGCGCTCCAAATCGTCTGCTTGCTTTCTAATCTCGTCAGCGTTCCCGGCCAACATCATCCAAGCGTTATGGACCATAAGGAAGCTGTTATCTGGCATCACAAGCTTGTCGGCAGAACAAGCTATCACAGATGCTGCAGAAGCTGCCAGGCCGTCCACATGAGCCGTAAAGCTAGCCGAGCTCCTCTTCATCATGTTTACAATGGCAGCGGCTTCGAATACGCTTCCCCCACCGCTATTAACGTACAAATCCACGTTCTTTACATCGCCTAAACCCTTTAGCAACCGGTCGAATTCCACGGCGCTCATGTCGCCACTTTCTCTTTGTGGCTCTGGTACAATTGCCCCGTCTATGCGTATGCTGCCACGACTACTAGATGCCACAACAGGCCATAGCCAATTTTTGTTCATAAATTTTCCACCTTTCGTTATAACAAATCACGATAAGGATCCAATTCCTTCTCGCCGTCTTCTTTCGGCAGCAGATCCGTCAGCTGCTTAATGATTCTCTGATACGCTTGGTCTCGATTGTTGTATAGTTTCGCAACCGGGCGCTCCCGCTCGTAAGGGTCCAACTTCTCCGACTGGCTGAACAATTCCACATCACCGTTCTCGCTGATATCCGCCCACATATCATTCAGCAGAACCCTTAGCCTAGCCGCCTGGATAATGAGACCCTCCGCCACCTTCAACTTATTTTCCGGGACATCGCTGAACAATTTGAGCAAACGCTTTTCCTCTTTCTTCACACGCTTTTCTCTGTCATGAATCACCACCATTTATGGCACCTCCTGTCTTTTGGGGTAGGGTTGTATGAAGAACGCTCAAAAATCTACGGAAACGAGGCCCCAACCGGTTGCCGGGTTTTCCTAGGAAGCTGAACCCCGAAACCGGGGGGTGTCATACTCCCTCACACCTCCGCAGCAGTTCCGCTCGAAACTCTTCCGCCTTAATCTCCCGTTCTTTTTTATGTTTTTCATATTCTTCTTGAGACATTTGAACAAATCTTCCGTTGACAAGAACAGTTTGCTTTTCTGAATCATCGAGAAGTGGTTTCACCTGGTACTTATCGAAGAAGTCTTTGCGGTGGAGCTTCATCTTCTCTCTTGCTTCCTGATCGCGCTCACGACCTAAAGATTCTTCTTCCAAATGCAAACGCTCATGCAGACGATCCAACACACGAATGATGATGTCCGGTTCGATGTACTTCTTCTTCTGGAAGTAGCGGATCATGATGATACGGTCACTGTCGCCCGCCCATGCCAGTAAGTCCTTCCATCTGAAATGCTTCTCGTATTCCTGTTGAATCTTCTTGTCATAGCGTTCCTTCAGCTCTACAATGCGTATTGCCTGCGTTTCCGTCCTACTGCTGTAGGCGCTTGGATTGTTGTAATCAAGGTTAGAACCTGGGTAGATGATATTCTCATAGAGTTCTTCAAACCATTCCGCCCGATGCTTCTCCATCCGCCTGGCCCGCGTGAGTCCCTGTGCTAAGTGATAGATCTGCCACTTCATATCTCCGTAATCGTCTGCGGTGTGCTTCACAGTCACCCCTCCCCTGCTATGAATTATTTACACCCAACAGATATTTGTCGCCGTATCTTCAAGAATGCAGCGCTTCATTCGTCTGACTTTACTTCTAGGCATTGACAATTGAATAGCCACATCGTCTGCCGAATATCCCTCCCAAAACATGAGCCTAGCGATATTCTTATAGTCGTGATTCGCTTCATTGAATATCGTTTCGATAGTTCGCGTGATGTTCAACATGTTCTGTTTGCGGACCGGCGAGGGTTCATTGACAATAGATCGCGCTAATTCATGGTACCTACGCCACATACTTTCAAGTTTCATGTAATCGTATTCTTGTAGACTCCTCACTCACCTTCCTCCTTCCACTGAAACTGTTGGTACGGCGTACCTGGCAGCGGTTCATCCAGGACAATGAGCAAGGATTCCAGACGCTTTGACTGTTCGAGTTTGAGTGCCGGAATGTCCAGAAAGTCGAAGTGTTTCCGTTCCTCTTCGCTTAGAAGGGCGAGTGCGATTTCAAATGAGCGAATGTCCTTGCCGATCTCCCTGTACTGATGGATCGCGCCGGTCATGGTCTGCTGCAGCTTGTCCATTTGCGCTTGGATGGAAGCCACCTTCATTTCAAAGTGCGGCGCGCGGGCATCGATGGATTGCAGGCGTTCTTTGGTGCGGTCGATGATTGATTGCAGTTCGGTTGGGTTGTATAGGTTTTCTTTCATCAATATCCCTCTTTCATCACATCGTTGTATCGTTCTTTCAGCTTGGCGTGAGCAGGAACGGACCAATCGATTTTCAGATAGTACGAGCCGCGCATGGCCGGAATGCCGGAATCTTTATTCACACAATGCGAAGTGCGCCATCCTTCCCCCATGCCATGGTTATGGCGCTTGCCGCAAAACGGACAGTTCCGAACGACCAACTGGATGAAGCGTGATCTGCTGCTTGGGTGCAGTTCTACAAATACAATTTTTTCTTTTGACATGATAATGGCTCCTTTTTCTCTATGAGTTATTGGATGCCCTTAGCCATAGCTGTTCTCCTTTTTTATCGCATTCCTTAACGTTTCAGCTTGAAGAAGAAAGAATATGTCAAGCCGTCCTCTGTCTCTGTAACGTGGGATGCGACGTCCACAATTTCAATGTCGCTTTCGTTGCACTCGTGGATGAAGTCTTCAATGCCTGCGTTTGCTTCACCGATTGCATACCATTTTTTCACTTCGTATTTGTACGGGTGTGTTTTCATATAAAACAACCTCTTTTCTTTACTTATTCATAAAAAATATACCTCGAAATCGACCATTCCGATAGTAGTTTCAAACAGGGCAAAAAGGGTCTTCGGTGAACCTCCGAAAACGTTGATGCTATGCGATTTAGGTATGACGTTTATTGGCTACCTGTATTTTTTAAAGACCTTATACAAACAGGGTCAATAAACGTCATTTTCCAAACCAGTCATTCTTCACAGAAAAAGTTCATATAAAACTTACTCTTCTTTGTACCAACTAACATTCCATTTCGCCTGTACTGCCGGATAGAGAACCTTCTGCTGTTGTTCTGGTCGGCCATCGATGTATTTGAGAAGGCTTTCTTCTACTTTCGGAATCTCGATTCCATGCCGGACGGCAGCAACTAATTCAACAGTCAACGGACGGATCGTCACCATGCGTTCGGATGCGCTCCTACTGGAGAACCTATGAAACAATTTCAGCGCTTCGTTGACATCTTTCTTTGAGACTTTCAGCTTTTTAGGTATATCCTGTTCCGCGATAGCCTTAAAATCGGATGATGCAAAGGTTTTACCTTCTATCCTTAGCAGCTCTCCGAAAATCCGCTTAGTAACGGTGTATTTTTTTACATGATAGAAGGAAGCAATATCCGCCAAGGCTTGGATGTCGTTGACATATTTATTTATGTCAGCCCTTCTTTCAACCGCTATTACTAATCTCTTACAAGTTTCATAGTCTGTAAGTTTGGAAATCCTCCACGCCGCACTATATAAATCGGGGTGGACGTCTACTTTGAACAGTTTGAGCGCTTCATCATCACCGCGGGCGAAGCATCCGTAAATCGATTCATCGAAATACTTTTCGAAGTTTGCCCGTAGTTCATCGGCTTCTAGTTGCTGCTGCTCCTTTTCTGTGACCAGATCGGCAAGAAGGCCGCTTAGATCCGAACCGTTCTTTCTGACTTCCTCATTTACATTGAAGACGCCTTTCAGCTTGTGGCCTAGAACCCGTTCAACTTCGTTGATAAAAGCATTTCGGAATGTAGCGTAATAGGTTTCCTTCTGGCGCATGGACTGGTGCCGGACATATAGCGGATTGAATTCAATTTTCGCGTCTTCATCCTTGCTCCTATAGAAAATTCCGTTGTGCTTCTCGACAGTGGAGGGGATGAAGTCTTTCAGCAATTCGCCCTCGAATTCACTGTTCAGGTATTCCACATGACTTTTCACGGTACGGAGCCTGTACTGGAAATCCGATTCAATATTGAATCTTCTCGTTTCGTCATAGTCCGGGTTCGGCGTCCGCATATATAAGGCGAAGTAACGGTACTGATTTCTAAACCGGTTACTGATCTGCTTGATCGTAGATGGATTGAATATTGGTGAAGCCCGGTCCGCTACTACCACACACGACCAATCCAATTTATTTTTAATGCTGATGCCGTCCGCTAGTACCGTTGTGGTGATGACGACTTGGACATCATCGTCAATGTCGCCGTTTTCCACGATACCTGTATAGGTGACACTCGTTTTGTTGTCGCTTGAAACGGTCCGGCAGGTGATACCTTCCTTTTTGAGCAGTCTGGCGACCCGCTTGATGCGTTCCTTGCTGTTGATGAACAATAACACTCTCGACTGCTGCAGAAGCCCTCTGACGACAGGCACTATCATTAAATCTGCGTTCTCTCCTGTGATGATTCCGTTTTCGTTTGTATCGTAGGTGAACACCCGGTAATCGCTACAGGGAGACTTCTTGTTGCCGGTGTCTATTTCAATCAACTTGTCGAAGTTATCTTTTAGAACGTCCTCTGGTGTGCCTAACAGTCCAATCAAGGAAGTCGCCATGTTCGCCAACTCTTCCAGTCTGTCAATAGCTACATATCGGTAATTGTACGCTTCCGAAAACTTGTGGATCTCGTCAATGACCAATGTGAATTCTGGCTTGTCCGCTCCGTAGTCGATACCTTTTTCAAGAAAATAAATCAGTTCTGCAGCCTTGTCATAGGTTGTTACGAATATCCGCTTCCCCGCGATTGCCTTACTAGTGATTTCATGACGTAGGTTGACCATCCCCCCGGTGATCCCCATTTCGTCATGTTCCTTTGCAATCTGTTCAGTGAGTGGGATGGTAGGCGCCGCGAAGATAAAATAGTGATAGTCGCGGCTCGCCAGTTCCTTGAACGCTTTCATGAATGACGATGTCTTGGCGCTCCCTGTAGGGCTATCCACCAGAAGGCGCTGCCGTCTGCCTATCAGCTCCTTCGCAACATCGGAAGGGATATATCCATCCACCTTTATCCGCTCTCTGGGGATGTTCTCCGGTGTTTCCTGTAGAGCGTATGAATACTTGTGTTTCCGCTTGTAGCCCGCTTCGTTTCCGTATTTGAGAAACGTACCGATTGTAATGGCGCCGCTTGGCTTGAAATTGAAATAGGTATCGTCGTCACTCTCGCCGCCGCTGACAATATGGAAGATATCCAATCCTTCAGATACGGATATATGGCCCGCCATTTCGTGATGTCGTATGGCGAGACAGATGTTTCTCCATTCCTCAAATCTTCCAGACCCGCTAGGGATATGCCCGATGACTTCGGCAACTTCCCTCATTTCCTCGTAGGTGACAGGGTTATTGGATTGTTGCCTGAAATCGTGTGCTGCCTGTTTGCGTCTTTCCTCTATGGAGTTTTGTTTCTCTTGCAGCGCTTCATTCGCGAACCGTACATACTCCTTTGTATTCAGCATTACATTCTCATTGATCAGAATGGGCGCCCTGTTTGAACCGTGCCAAAGTGTTTTCGGGTTCATGGTATCGATTTTCTCTGCCGGAAAGTGAGGGTACAGTTTCAATAATTCATTTCGTAGTAGGACCACGATCTCTTTGCCGACTTCATAGTCAGTAATCAATTCATCGAACTGGAAGAGGAGCCTGTACCTGTTTTGAGTACCACCCTTATCATTCGGCTTTCCGTGTGAAAAAGAATAATACGCGGCAGCCACTCTGCCATTGAAGTGATCCAGGACCCGTTGAACGTCTGTTTCGCTGTATTCATCGTCAATATCTATCCCAAGCAGCTGGGTAGACTTGAATTCCAACTTGTGAAGGTTCGCCCACTCGCTCGTATATGACTGAAGCGAAGTTACTTTTTCTTTGTCGGATTGATTCTTTAAATCGCGTTCGACCATTGCCAACATTAATGTTTGACCAGAACAGAACGCTTCCACTATTTCAGTTAATGAGTAGGGTTGTGCATAAGGATGACGTTTAAAATAGTTGTGGATCCGTCCGACATCAGCTTTCGCATCTGGCTTTGACTTGAACTTTTGGGGGAAAATCAAGGTGTAGTGTTTAATGCCAGGACGTTGTAAAGCCTTAACCACTCAAATAGCATCCCTTTTCAGCCAGTGACACTACTTCCCCCAATTTGCATTTGACTTTCACATTCAAATGCAGTAATATCTTAATTAACAGGAATGAACACATTCCCGATTGCGTATAATGTGATAAAGGTAATGGGGCTGCCAATAGGACAACCCTTGTTTCATGTCTGGATATTAGGTTGTCCATTCAGCATTCACCCCTTACTTTTACTGATCATGCCTTTCCGTTGCGAGCGGAGAAGGCTTTTTTTCTGCCTGTTTATCAATGGCAGACACTAACTCCGCAACCCAATCACACACTTCCTGACCACTCTCCGGTTCCCGTCCAAAATTATTTATGAACATCTTCCGGTTCTGCTGGAACGATACTTCCCGATCACGCTCTGGTGACATGAAGGAAACAACTTTCTGTGGCTGATCCAATTCGACAATCTGGTTGAACATGACTTCATGAAGGTTGTGAGCGCCCGTGCTTTCAATGTCCGTTTCTTCTACTGTCATACGGAGCAGTTCAGAAAGGATCTTCACCATGCGTCGCCATTCGTAGAACTTGAATGCTACGTTCTCACGCGGTGTATTCTCCATGTCCTGCTGCAGCTGCATGAATTCCGAAGCGACCGCCTGCAATGTGTCCACTTGATTCCTGATGTTACCCATTGCCCCATCTAGCAAGAGTGCATTGGTTTTGAGTGATTCAACGTTTGTTTGCTTCATCTTAAGTCCTCCCTAGTTGAGTTTTTAGTTTCGCAAGGCTGCCATGGTCTGGTTCATGTCGTCCAGGTTCCGCTTCATGAAGCCTGTGAGTGTGACCAATTTCAAAATGGCTGATTGGAGTTCCTTTGATTCCCTCCCCATGCCGTATGCGGAAAACTGTTCTACTACGTCCTCCTGCAAAGCGTGTAATCCTTCCATGATTTCGACTTGTACATCCAGTTCAGCGATTGCATCACGTTCCATCTAATTCACTCCTTTCAAATCCACCCAAGCTTTTTACATACGTCACTGATAAACGCCGACTTCCATCGTTGCGCGGTGCTTCTTCCGATATTGACCCGGTCGGCAGCAGCAGTGATCTTTACGCGTTCTTTGCTAAAATAGTAGAGCGTGATGAACGGGCGCCGTACTGGTTCCAATTCGTTGTAAGCTTCCTCAATAGCCGCTGTAATTCGCGTTATTTCATCAATCCGTTTGAGTTGTTGTACGAACGCACCGTACTCGTTCCCCAATTCCACTTCCCCGCTGATCAGCTTTGTGTAGTAAGGGATATTGCGGATATGATCATCCACAACCTTCACTAGATGGACCGGCAGTTCTGCAATCTTTGCGTTGTCTGTCGTCGTCACTGATTGTCCTCCTTTGTTAATTCGAACAAGTCTTCCAGGTGCTCCGCCACAATGCCGAACGCGTTCCCCTGGCCTTGAGCGAAATCTGTATCACCACCACATTTTTTTAGCTCCATCTGACGGTAGAATTCCACTGCCCGTTTCAGCTTTGCTTTTAGTTCATCATCCATCTCATTCACCTCTCTTCCTGATCCAGACGCGCCCAATGTACCCCCATGGCGAACATCATTGGAAAGCCGATGCAGACGGATAGTATTAGGAGGAGACCGTATTCTGTGGTCATTTCGATGACCCTCCCTTCAAACTCGCAAAGAACTTGATATCGTTATTTGTAGCGTTCATGTTCGCGGTCATTTCATCGAGAAACGCATCTACTTCATCGCGTTTGAACAAGTATTTCGAACCGACTTTGTAATACTTCAATCCGTTTTTGATAAAACGGTCTTCTATGATCGGCTTGCTGATATTGAGATATGCAGCTAGTTCGTTGTACGTCATGAAGTATTTTTGTTTGGCCAACTCGTCAACGCGTTTTTTGATTTCCGTTTCGAACATCGTTTTTACGGTTTCTTCATCGAATTGGATTTGAAGCACTTTTGCTTCCCTCCTTCCCAAAAATTTGATCCACAGTTGCATTTAGTGCTTTTGCAATTTTAAATGCACTTCTTATTGATGGAGCGCTTTTCCCATTTTCAATGAGCGAGATAGATGCCTTACTTAGACCGGTTATCACAACAAGATCCTTTTGTTTTAACCCTCTTTTTTCACGAAAAGATCTCATGCTATTCAAAACTATACCTCCTTTTTTAACCTTGGTTTATTAACTGTAGTTAAACTATAACATGCCCATGAAACAAATACAACGTTTTAACTGAATTTAATTTTACCGCAGTTAAACTTTGTGTTAATCTTAGGTTAATGGAAACAAATAAAAGGGAGGGAGTAATTTTGAAAAGTACGTTGGCTAGTTATTTGAAAGAACGTAGGGAAAAAAGAAATTTAACCTTACAGGAACTAAGCGAAAAAATTGGATATTCAGCAGCCTATATATCCATGGTTGAAAACGAAAAGAAGAAAAAACCTTCTTACGAATTCTTGTCTGCAATCGCAAAAGGTTTGGGGTTAAATTATAACTATTTGCTATACTCCGCCGGCTACATTGACCATGAAGATTACAATAAAATCGTTTTTCAAGATGAAACCGAGTTTATTAAAAGGTTAAACGAAGAAATCAATGACCTTGAGGGCGAAGAAGACGATGGGGACGGGACAAAACTTAAGCAACTTCGAGACAACTTGAATAAAAGAGAAGAAAGGTTGGTTGACAGAAAAAACAAGAGGTTGACCACTCCCAAAATAGATGAATTGGAACATTTATTAAAACCAGGAATTAGATTGTTCTATAAAGGAATAGAGTTATCCGACAAAAACAAAAATGATATCAAGATTTTTATTGAACATTTTATTACTAAAGAAGGTGAATGAAGTGGCATACATCTACAAACGCGGCTCCAAATGGGCATATCGTGCCTACGCCGGTAAAGATCCTGTCACTGGAAAGGACAAACAGGCAAGCAAGTCTGGCTTCCTTACGAAAAAAGACGCTCAATTAGCTGCAGCGCTGTTTGAACGTCAATTCCATAATGATGAGTATGTCAAGCCGTCTGTAGTAACGTTCGAAGCGTTATGCGAGGATTGGTTACGCCATTACAAAGCACAGGGAGTAAAGATAAGCAGTTATGAAACACGGAGAAAAGGACTGGCCCATTTAAAAGCAGACATCGGAGATACGCCTATTCAGAAGATCACGAAAAAGAGGTACCAGGACGCCATCGACAAACTAGCCGAACGATACAGTGTGAACACACTCATTATCATCCACAGTTCCGCACACATGGCATTGCAGTACGCGTACGATCACAAGATGATTAAAGAAGTTCCATCCAAAGGTACACGCCTGCCAAAGAAAAAGAAAACTGTCACCGAACTTGAAAACGAACATTTAGAGGATACTTTCTTTCAAAAAGAGGAATTACACACGTTTCTCATGACTGCAAAACAGGAAGGACTGTCCGGGGACTTTGTTTTATTCTCCACATTGGCCTATACCGGTCTGCGTATCGGTGAATTACTCGCCCTAAAATGGAAAGACATTGATTTTGAGCAACAAACATTGCGTGTGTACAAGACCTATTACAACCCCACCCATCGAAAAGACGCTTTCACACTTCATGAACCGAAAACTCAAAGTTCTGCCCGTACTATTTCAATCGATCCGGCTTTAATAAGGGTGCTGCAGGAGCACAAGGGAGAGCAAGAAGCGCTCATGAATGAGAATGCTCCCTTTTATGAAGACCACGGCTTCATCTTCACAGGGAATCAAGGATATCCGGTCACAATGAACATTGTGGCTAACCGTATGCGCCGGCTATTGGAACGCTCAAACATCACTAGGCGACTCACACCACACTCCATGCGCCATACCCACACTGCACTACTCATTGAAGCGAAGGTGCATATAAAAGAAATACAGGAGCGTTTAGGACACAGTAGTATTAATACGACATTCGCGGTCTACGCTCACCTAACAAAAGACGTAAAAAAAGAAGCCGCCGATAAGTTTGGCGACTTGATGAAAGACTTCTCAAATGAACTGTTTTTGTAAAGCATGAGCAGAAACATGAACAATTTTCGACACACCCTCTTGAAACGTTGATATGAAAGGCTTTATAATTAGTTAGTATTATATACACTATACCGAAAACTCATGGGAAGGGGGAAATAGTATGCCGTATGTAACCGTAAAAATGCTAGAAGGCCGCACAGAGGAACAGAAGCGCGCCCTTTGCGAAAAAGTGTCGCAAGCCGTCGCCGAGACAGCTGGCGCTCCGATCGAGAATGTCGTCGTCTTCATCGAAGAAATGTCCAAAAACCACTATGCCGTCGCAGGTAAGCGGTTGAGCGACAAGGACTGACCGGCCTGTGTGCCGGTTTTTTTGTGTGCTCAAGGGGCTTGGCGGGAAAATCGCTGCGACATATGGGTCGGTCCGGCGGTTAAACGGATTGTTCCGCCGGTTAGTCGGTCGCTGCCTCAGCTAAATGGATCGTTCCGGCGGTTAAACGGATTGTTCTGCCGGTTAGTCGGTCGTTCTCCCTGCTAAATGGATCGCTCCTTCGGCTAATCGGGCGTTCATCAGCCATAATCAGGCGTTCAGACGCTTAATCAGGCGTTCAACTGCCGGAATCGGGCGTTCAGACGGATAAATGGGCGTTCGACTAACGTAAATAGGCTTTCAAATGGATAAACGGGCGCTTAGTTGCCGCAATAAGGCGTTCATACGGATAAACGGATTGTTCCGCCGGTTAGTCGGTCGCTGCCTCAGCTAAATGGATCGGTCCGGCGGTTAAACGGATCGTTATACTAACTAAATGGATCGATGCGGCTGGTAAATGGATCGTTCCTTCGGCTAATCGGGCGTTCATCAGCCATAATCAGGCGTTCAGACGCTTAATCAGGCGTTCAACTGCCGGAATCAGTCGTTCAGACGGATAAATAGGCGTTCGACTGACGTAAATAGGCTTTCAACTGGATAAACGGGCGCTCAGTTGCCACAATTAGGCGTTCAGGGTGCTCCGCCGGCCTGCCATCGCGGCACAACCAAAAAAACCGGCATATTAGCCGGCGTGGGTGACGCGTGAGCAGTCCGCGAGTTCTTCGATGAAATCGAAGGCGGCTGCCATTTCCTCTTCGGAGAAGTTCAGTTTGTTTTTGACGATATGGACTTTGGCGATCTGCTCGTCTTTCGGCAGATGGTCGAAGTAGAGCAGCGTCGAGACGAGTTCGAGGAAGCGCGAGCTTTTCGTATTCAGTTTTTCGATGCAGGCGGCGAGCTCTTCCGCAGGGGCGTCGGCCGTTTCGGTGAAGCGCTCCCCTTCCTCGGTCACATTGTAGTGGTACTGGACATAGGAGCCCTTGTCCGTGCATTGTTCTGACAAGAAGCCCATCTCGCACAGTTCCTCGACCCGGAGTGTCAATTCCTCCGAATACGGTCCGTACATATGTAATTCATATTTTTCAATGAATGGAAAATTCATCTTTTTTGCGATATAGATCATCTTCTGCAGCTTTTTCCGGCCGCTCACTTGGCCAGCGAGGGAAATGAACTGCGTGATCTTGGCGTGTTCTTGCAACACGTTGCCCACTCCTTTCACTCATTCAGCATCCGGAGCATCTCCGCGAAACGCGGGTTGTCCCCTGCCTGCTCGATCAGCACATCTTCCGGGTAATAGATCTTATGGTCGGTGCGGCGCTTGCCCGAGATGGCGTCGACGATATCCGAAGACCTCGACAGCTCGCTCAGCTCGCCATTCTGCTTCTGCAAGTAGATCGGCACGCGCTCGTTCTCTTCGCCCGGCCGGTAGAAATCATACGGCAGGTCGGATGACGAGTCGGCCACGAGGTAGTATTCCGGATCGAGGCCGGCTTCGCGGAACAGCTGCTCGAGCTGGCCGATCTTCCGGTATTCCTTCGCCGGGTCGAATTCGGCATGCTGGAACAGGCGCCTGTTGATAAAGCGGTCGCACAAATCGGAAAGGATCGGATCCTTCTCCTTGCGCCACCACTGGAAATACGTCATCAAAACATTTTCATCGAGAGATATGTAGTCTTCCAGTCCGATCTTCTGATCGAAGAATGACAGGAAATGCACAGGAGCGTGCATGAATGAATAGCCGCTGGCGTGCAGCTGTTTCGCGCGGTGCAGGATTTTGATCAAGATGACTTCCGCACTGCGTGAAACGGGGTGGAAATAGACTTGCCAATACATTTGGTACCGGCTCATTATATAGTCTTCCACCGCATGCATGCCGCTAAACTTGATGACGACCTGGTCCTCTGTCGGCCGCATGACGCGCAAAATGCGCTCCATGTCGAAATGGCCGTACGACACGCCCGTATAATAGGCGTCCCGCTGAAGATAGTCCATCCGGTCCGCGTCGATCTGGCTCGAGATGAGACTGACGACGAGCTTGTCCGGATAGGTCTTCCCGATGACATCCGCCACCTTTTGCGGGAAGTCCGGGGACACCCGGCGCAGCACTTCATTCACTTCGGTATCGCCTGTCAGGATGCGCTGCGTGAACTGCTCATGATCCAGGTTGAACACCTTTTCGAATGCATGCGAAAACGGGCCGTGGCCGAGGTCGTGCAGCAGGGCGGCACACAGCGTCACGAGACGCTCTTCGTCATTCCACTCAGGACGTCCGCTGAACACGTCGTCGATAATGCGCCGGACGATCTCATAGACGCCGAGCGAATGCTGGAACCTGGTATGTTCCGCGCCGTGGAAGACGAGATACGTTGTCCCGAGCTGCTTGATCCGCCGGAGCCGCTGGAATTCCCGGGTGCCGATGACATCCCAGATCACCTGGTCCCGCACGTGGATGTACCGGTGGACCGGATCTTTGAACACTTTCTCTTCAAACAGTTTTTCATTCTTATAATCCACCTGTACACCTCCTCTGAAAGCACATTTCCTTAAGTATAGCAGAAAGACGCCCGCAAGGAAGATGGCAATCGAATTGTTTTTCGTCAGACTATCTTCTCAGGCGAGAAGTATATTTTTTGCACAACTCCCCAGTTTGCATGAATAAAAGGCTTGCATGCCGTCCACACTGACCGTAGAGAAAAGACTATGAAAACGGCAGGAGGCACGGAGATGGTGAAAGTGAGACAAGATGCTTGGCTTGAACAGGATGATATTTTATTAGCTGAAACGGTATTGCGTCATGTACGCGAAGGCAGCACCCAGTTGAGTGCATTTGAAGAGGTCGGCGATGCGCTGAACCGGACGGCTGCGGCATGCGGCTTCCGGTGGAACGCGGTCGTCCGCAGAGATTACGAGAAGGAACTCGCGGAGGCGAAGAAGGAGCGCAAGCAGGCGATGCGCGTGCTCGGCCCTGATTTCAAGCGCCGCAACCAGCAGCTCTATACGGGCGCGCCGGCCGGGGAAGGCGAAGAGAAGGCAGCTGTTCCGCTGTCCGCCTTGTCCCTTGACACGGTCATCGCCTACTTGATCCGCCTGCATCACAGCGGCGGCGGGGATTCCGAATCGCTCCGCTGGAAACATACAGCGAAGGTCGCGAATGACAAGGTCCATTCACTTGAGAAGGAGATTGAGAAACTCCGGCAGGAAAATGCCACGCTCAAGAGCGACTACGAACAGTTCGTCCAGATCATGAACCGGGCGCGGAGACTTGTCACGCTTGACGAAGACGACGACCGGGTCGCACCGGTCTTCACGATGGAGAAGAACGGCAACCTCGTCATCAAAGAACCGCCGACGACTTGATTGCAATAAAAAGGAAGCAGATGGCGATCATGCCATCTGCTTTTTTCCTGTTAGCCGAGTAATTTCGCATTCCGATCAACGACGCGCTGGAGATAAAAGGCATACAGCGGCATTTCGTCAGGCGTGAAGCCGCCTGTGCGAACCTCGCCGGAAAGCGAGTGGAGCAGCTGTTGCAGACGGATGATGACGCCTGGAACGGTGATCGGTTCCCCGAGCAGTTCCGCGAGCGATGCCATGACATCCGGCTGAATCTCTGGATAGGCAAATTTCGTTTCGGCACCCTGAAGGCCCGCTTCGTACACGGAGCGGATCAGCTCGGCCCGCTTTGCCCCGCTTCCTTCGACGCATAAATACACCTGCACGGCGACGCCTTGGCGGAGCCTGCGCTGGGAGATGCCGGCGAATTTCTTGCCGCCGATGCTGAGATCGTATGAACCCGGGCAATAGGAACCGACAATCTCATAGGCTTCGATGCTGTCGGCTGCTTCTGGAAACAAGGCGCGCACGAATTCCAGCATAAGCTCGTACCCTTCTGGAATATCGATTGCGCCCCGCTGCTCGGACAGGATGATGCTGATGTTGAGCACGCCTTCGTCAAGCACGACCGCAAGGCCCCCTGAGTTCCGGACAATTGCTTCGTAGCCGGCGTCCGTGATGACCGAGAGCGCATCCTCGATATGGGGCATCCGGTGATCCTGGATGCCGAGCACGACCGTTTTCTCATGCACCCATGTGCGGACGCACGGTTCACTCATCTGCTGGCCGACGAGCTGGCAAAGTGTATCGTCCGCGGCGAATGATTCTAGTGCGGAACGCCCTCTTCCGCTGATCGATTCATCAATGAACCTCCAGGCGTTCTGTTGTAAAGTCTGATTCATAGTCTGTTACTTCCTCTTTTGGATTGATGGTATCAGGCAGGCTTTAAATGCTTTGGGCCGCCGTCAGCAGGACAAGTTTATAGACATCCTCCGCGGAGCAGCCGCGCGACAGGTCATTGACAGGCGCGTTCAGCCCTTGCAGGATCGGTCCGATCGCTTCGTAGCCGCCGAGCCGCTGCGTGAGCTTGTAGCCGATATTGCCCGCTTCAAGGGACGGGAAGATGAACACGGTGGCGTCCCCTTTGATCACGGAATCCGGCGCTTTTTTCTCGGCGACTTCCGGCACGTAGGCAGCGTCAAATTGGAATTCCCCGTCGATCATCAGGTCGGGAGCGAGCTCTTTCGCGATCGAGGCTGCGAGGGCGACTTTCTCGGTCTCCTCGCTCACCGCGGACCCTTTCGTCGAGAACGACAGCATGGCGACTTTCGGCTCGATGCCGAACGCTTTTGCCGTCTTCGCGCTTTCGACAGCGATTTCGGCGAGCTCCTGCGCGGTCGGTGCGATGGTGATCGCGCAATCAGCAAATACGAGCCGCTCCTCCCCTTTCATCATGATGAACGCGCCGCTCGTCTTCGTGACACCGGGCTTCGTCTTGATGATCTGGAGCGCCGGGCGCACCGTCTCCGCCGTCGAATGCGCTGCGCCGCTGACAAGCCCGTCCGCGCGGTTCGCATAGACGAGCATCGTTCCGAATGTATTGACGTCTTTCAGCAGTTCCCGCGCTTCATCCAACGTCACTTTTCCCTTGCGCCGGCTGACGAACATGCCCGCGAGCTCTTCGAAATCGGACGCCTGCATGGGATCGACCACTTCGATGCCCGCAAGCTCCACGCCCATTTCCTTTGCAGCCGCCTGGATCTGCTGTTCATTGCCAAGAAGGAGCGGTTTGACAATTCCCTCCTGATTGAGGCGGGCCGCTGCATTCAAAATGCGCGGGTCATCCCCTTCCGGTAACACGATTGTTTTGCCTTGGCCGCGTAGTTGTTGAGTGATTCCAGTGAATACATCCGTCATCTTCCTCACACCTTCCGTATTCATTCGATACCTTTAGCATACACCAGGCAGGCGCGTCCGAACAGCCCGGCACTTCGTGTCAAATTGTTGACACCCATTCGTCCGCCGCCGTCTTTTCCTTAGGAATATGCTACACTGGGAATAGTTAAAATCCATATTGAAGGAGTTTGAAGATACATGAACGAAGCAGCGGTAACACTCGATGGTTGGTATGTATTGCATGATTTCCGCACGATGGACTGGGCCTCTTGGAAATTGATTTCGAAAGAGGAGCGCAAGCAGGCGGTCTCGGAATTCATGGCATTCCTGGATAAACTGCAACAGGCGGACGACGAAAAGACGGGCAGCCACGCATTTTACACAGTGGTCGGCCAGAAAGCGGACTTCATGCTCATGATGCTTCGCCCGACGATGGATGAATTGCAGCAGCTGGAAGCGGAATTCAACAAGCTGACGATTGCGGACTTCACTGTGCCCGCTTATTCGTACGTGTCGGTCGTTGAGCTGTCCAACTACCTGGCAGGCGAATCGAACGAAGATCCATACCAGAACCCATACGTCCGCGGACGCCTGTATCCGGAACTTCCGCGCAGCCAGTACATCTGCTTCTACCCGATGGACAAGAAGCGCGAAGGCGACGACAACTGGTACATGCTCGACATGGACAACCGGAAAGCGCTCATGCGCAGCCACGGCATGATCGGCCGCAGCTACGCAGGCAAAGTGAAGCAGATCATCTCCGGCTCCGTCGGCTTCGATGACTACGAGTGGGGCGTCACGCTGTTTGCGGATGATGTGCTCCAGTTCAAGAAACTCGTCTACGAAATGCGTTTTGACGAAGTAAGTGCGCGCTATGGCGTGTTTGGCTCGTTCTTCGTCGGTACGCTGTTGGACGGAGAGAAGAAAGAGGAATTTTTCACAGTTTAATATAGGTGAAATGAAAAACGCTCAAGGCAGCCAGGCCTGAGCGTTTTTTCGTGCTTACATGGAGCCGATCACAAGGATCAGCAACAGGAATATGGAGAGCAATAGGCTAAGCAGGATCGTCAGCAGCGCCACAATCGAATTATGCCTGAACTCCCGGATGCCGAAAACGAAGCCGCCGCCGATGACAATCAACCATATTGTGTCAAATAACTTTTCAGGCATCCCCGCCAGCGTATCCGTGAAGAACAGGAGAAGAAGTATGATTTGCAGGGCCAGCGAGCTGACGCCCATCACGGAAGGCTTTTTCTTCGTGTTCCTCTTTTGGATATGCAAATAAACCCCGATCAGAAGGAAAACAAAGACCAGCCCCAACCCCAGCATCATTAAAATACTTGTCATGAACTCCCCCCAGTCCCCGTACTGTATAACATTGACGAATTACCTGCGAGAAGGTTCAGAGATGTGTGGCTGCCGAAACGGTTATGAAAGAGTTTTGGCACGGAAAGACGCGGGGATTGCTTACTTTGCGGTGCTCGTTGCTTACTTCTGGCGCCTTGTTGCTTACTGCCGGCTCGCCATTGCTTACTTCTATCGAACCATTGCTTACTTTCGGCCCTTCATTGCTCACTTCCGGCACCTCATTGCTTACTTAGGGGGACCCCCCTCATCGCTCCAAATCAGCTAGATCGATCGCAGCCTCCGCCTCATTTCTATACGAGTGAAATTTTTAATATTCATGAACTATCTCCCCCTATTGCCAGCAATTTTGCCATAGCTTTGGAATGAAGAGCCACGGGCCGGCATACCGTTAGTTGTGAGGGGGTTTTGCCGTGGCTGTCATTAAAGCCACTGACAAAGAAGTGGAGCTGCTCGCCCGCTTGATGCGCGCGGAGGCGGAAGGTGAAGGGAAACTGGGTATGTTGATGGTCGGGAACGTGGGCGTGAACCGGGTGCGGGGGGATTGTCTGGATTTCCGCGATATCCGCACTTTGCAGCAGATGGTCTATCAGCGTCCCGGCGGTTTCGAGGCGACGGTGAAAGGATACTTCTATCAGCGCGCACGGGAACAGGACAAACGACTTGCGCGGCGGGCTATCAATGGTGAACGGTTCCACCCTGCCGAGCGGTCGCTCTGGTTCTTCATGCCATCAGGCGATTGTCCTGCCCAGTGGTACAATCAGGCGAACACCGGCCGGTATAAGTCACACTGCTTCTTTTCCCCATCGGAGCAAGACTGTCCGAAAATCTAATGTTGAAAGGATGAGTATGTACGATGGTCCAATATTATTGGAATCCGAATTACCAGCAACAAACGATGCCTCAGCAAATGATGCCGCCCCAAGTGACGCTTCCGACCGGCCGCCCGCCCGGCCGGGAAGAATCCTACATTGAAAACATTTTGCGTCTGAACCGGGGAACGCCCGGCGTCTTCCATTTTTCGTTTGAGCACGCCTTGGCTCCTGGCCAGAATACGGTCGCCATACAAGGGCGCGTCGAGGCGGCGGGAAGGGATCATGTCATCCTCAGTGAAATCGGAACGGAAAAGCGCTATTTATTCCCAATGATCTATTTTGATTATGCCGAGTTCAATGAGGAACTGAACTACTTCAATCAGAATCCATATGTACAGCAATAGGGGCTGACCGGCTGACCGGCCGCCACCTTCACTCCAGGCACAGTTCGCATTTTGCGTCCTGTGCCTCTTTTCATTGGAATGAAAAAAGCCCTCCGAAGAGAGCTTAGCGGCCGAATTTGACGGCTGCGATGATCAGCATGATCCATCCTGCGATGAAGGCGACACCGCCGATTGGCGTGATGGCGCCGAGGACGCCGATTCCGGACAGGCTGAGTACATACAGGCTGCCGGAGAAGATGATTGTTCCGGCGAGCAGCAAGTATCCGGCCCAGCTCAGTTGCGTGGACGGTCCAAGCAGTGCCGAACTCATCAGGATACCGACCGCAATGAGGCCGATCGCGTGGAACATCTGATACTGCACGGCGGTCTCCCAGATGGCGAGATAGTGCTCGGACAGTTTCTCCTTCAGCGCATGGGCGCCGAATGCGCCGAGCGCGACAGCGAGTGCCGCGTTGACAGCACCTGCGATGATGAAAAATGGCATATGGGTTCCTTCTTTCATTGAAAATACAGTGCCCCTCTATCGTACCTGTTTCCGTCCCATTTGTACGAATTCCTGCATGACAAGTTTTCGACAAATAATTAGACGGCCCTCAGAAATCAAAGAGCGAGCCGCCGTTCGCGTCCTCTTCCTCCAGCGGTTTCCCAGTCAGCGGCATATCCGGGATGGCGGCAGGCATCAGAGGCGCTGCCTGCTGAACGGCCGCCGGCTTCTTGGCATCCGCGAGCATGAGATCGCACAGCGATTTGATCGCGGCCAGCGCTTCCCGCACGCCCGCTTCATCCGCCGATTGCCGGGCATTTCCCAGCTGGCGTTCCATTTCAAGTAAGATACGGTCATAGGGTATCATTTTGCAGACTCCTTCGGTTCGTATTTCATGCACTCCATGCCGGACGTCCGTTTTACGACAATCGACGGCAGTTCCTTCGTCTTAAAACCATACGCTTTGCAGCCGCGCGGGTGTTTCGGGTCCCAGGTGACGAAGAAATTCTTGCATTTGAAGCAGTTGACGGCCATTCAGTGATCCTCCCTGGTACGGCACCAGTCGATCGGCTGTTCATCCCAGCTTGCCAGCAGTTCATTCACTTTGGAAAAGGGCTTGCTCCCGAAGAAACCGCGCCTTGCGCTCAACGGACTCGGATGCGGCGATTCGATAATGGCATTGTTTTCAAGATCGATCAATTTCTTTTTTTCCTGCGCCGGCTTTCCCCACAGGACAAAGACGACTGGCTCAGGACGTGCGGACAGCTTGCGGATCACTTCATCGGTGAAGATTTCCCATCCTTTGCCGCGGTGCGAATGGGCTTCCCCTTCCCGCACGGTCAGAACGGTGTTCATCATGAGGACACCCTGCTCCGCCCAGCCGGTGAGCGTTCCTTCATCAGGCACCTGGCACCCGGCATCCGCGGCAAGTTCCTTATAAATATTGCGGAGACTCGGCGGAAGAGGTACACCCGGCTTCACAGAGAAGCTCAGGCCATGCGCCTGCCCGGGTCCGTGATACGGATCCTGGCCCAGAATGACCGCTTTGACGCTCTCAAAAGGGGTCAGCTTGAACGCGGTCCACATATCTTCCATGAGGGGATATACCCTTTCATGTGCATACTGCTCCTTCAGGAATTCCCGGAGCTCCGCGTAATACGGCTTGCCGAATTCCCCCGCGAGCACCTCGTCCCAATCATTTCCGAATCGTACACTCATCCAGCATCACTCCTTGAACTCAATTGTTACATCGTATCCTGCGAAAGAGAACATTTCCTGCAGCGTCCGGACGGCATTCTGCTCAGCCGTCTGCAAAACGCCCTGCCCGGCACTTTCATCCAAAATCATCTGCTTCGCTTCCTCAGCCAGCTCATACGCTTCCTTGATATCCGCTTTTTCGCGGAACACGCCTTCATATGAATATATTTCGACCTGGTCGAAATAAATCTCCGCTCCGCCGAGGAATTGCGCTGGCGGAAGCCGGAGCGTCGCCGTCTTCTTCTTTTCATTGATGGAAATATCTTTGTCGGTGACACCGGACAAGTCGACACCCGCTTTCACGGATCCCGGGATGACGACGAGCAGCTGCCGCTTCGTCCCCGGCAGATTGACGCCGATGCTCTGGCCGAACAGCTGGTTGTCCTGCCGCTCGATGATCACTTTCGTATACGACTCCGCGGTCGCAATCTCGCTTAAGTCCTGAATCCGCTCAAGGAATACGCCCTTATCTTCCGAAAAGGTGCTCCCGAGCGTCAGGAACTTGAATGTGATGAACGGGAGCGCAAGAAGCACCAGTATGGCGATAACTGCGATGAGAACGGCCCACCGTTTCCAGGAAGAGAACAGAAAGCGGCCTGTTCTCCGGAAGCCTGTCCGTTTTTTCCGCTTTTCGCGCCCTGACACTTCTTCAAACGTGACCGCCTGCTCGCGTTCCGCCCGCCGAATCTCGTCCATCGCTTGCTTTCGTTCCTGCTCCCTCTCTTTTTCATCCATTCCCGGCTCACCGCCCTTTCAGGTTGTTGTATCTGTGCAATACCGCTAGCTGTGGCCTCTCGATTGCTCTGTTTCAAGACTCGGTTGCTTCGCCAGGCGGCTTGGTTGCTTCTTTTATATGCATGTTTGCTTCATTCAGTTGCCTGATTGCTTGATTTGCAATGCAAATTGCTTCATGTAGCAGCAGGATTGCTTCGTTTAGCAGGGAAGACCCTGGCATATCCGCCAAAAACATTCATCAGTCCCTAGAATTCTTTCCTTTATGGCTTCAATCGACTGACAGTCTACTAGTTGTACGTTTAGCCTATCGAAAAGTTCCGCTATGGACAACTGAAAAGCAATCCTGTACAACCTTCTTTTGGCAAGCCTACAAGTTTCGACAATTGTATTTTTTCTTCAAATTGATTACGATGGAAATTGTATATCCCATTATAAAGGAGCTTCCAAAATGACGCTGAAAAAGACGTTGACGATCGCAGGCTCGGACACTTCAGGGGGAGCCGGCATCCAGGCTGACTTGAAGACATTCCAGGAACACGGAACATATGGCATGACAGCATTGACGGTCGTTGTGACGATGGATCCGGACAATAATTGGGCCCATCATGTCCATTCACTGCCGATCGATGTGCTGAAGGCGCAGCTGAAGACCGCCCTTTCGACAGGCGTCGACGCCATCAAGACTGGCATGCTGAGCACGGAAGAAGTGATCATGACAGCAGGCGAGGCGATTGCGGAATCCGGACTGGATCATGTGGTCATTGACCCGGTCATGGTGTGCAAGGGGGAAGACGAAGTGCTGAATCCCGGCACGGTCGATGCGATGATCCAGTACTTGCTGCCGAAAGCGGAAATCGTGACGCCGAACTTATTCGAGGCCGGCCAGCTTGCGGGAATGAAGACCCCCGCTTCTATCGAGCAGATGAAATCGGTCGCTGAAAAGATCCATTCCCTTGGCGCACGGAATGTCGTCGTCAAAGGAGGCAAACAGCTGCATCACGACAAGGCGGCTGATCTGTTCTATGACGGGACCGCTTTTCTGCTGCTTGAGACCGAGAAGACGGATACCCATTACAATCACGGAGCGGGCTGTACATTCGCAGCGGCCATCACTGCGAATCTTGCAAACGGATTGCCTGTCCGCGATGCGGTCATCGAAGCGAAGAAATTTGTCGCTGCGGCAATTGCTCACGGCTGGAAACTGAACGAATATGTCGGCCCTGTCATGCATGGTGCAAAAAACCGCTTTGGCGCTCCAGAGGTCACCGTTACGGAGATTTGAGCGGCCGCTGTTTTATCATGGATAGCCGCATGCATCCTTTCTGAAGACGCCTGCTCTGCAATCCGTCTTCCATTTCGATATACTTAAAGAATGGATGAAGGAGGAATACAAATGGAACAGGTACAACCGGCCCGCTTGCAGGAGCTGATCGATTCCTTTGCAAACAAAGATGTCTATTTGCACTTGGAGACGACCAATGGTTCCTATGCCGCACACTTCAATGAAGGATTTTTCAATGCGGGCGCATTTATCCGCAATGTATTGGTGAAATACGAACTCGGGAAAGTGGCTGGCGAATCACCGCACCGTGTCGGCCTTAAACTGCCGTACGGCTGGGTGTATGCGCAAGGGATCACGCACTTTGAACTCGACGAACACGGACGCCTGCTGATGGCGGGGCTTGATCCGGAAGGCAAGCTTGCCGTATCGCTTGAGATCAGTGAATCTCCGTTTACATATTGAGATAGCCACGCGATCCACAACCATTCCCAAGGAGGATTACCCATGATAAAACAAGAACGTCACGTACTGGTCGTCTTTCCGCACCCTGACGATGAAGCGTTCGGTGTGTCCGGAACGATTTCGACATATATCGATATGGGCGTGCCCGTCACGTACGCCTGTCTGACTCTCGGCGAAATGGGCCGTAATTTCGGCAATCCGCCCTTTGCGAACCGGGAGACGCTTCCGCTGATCCGTAAAGGTGAACTGCAGAACGCAGCGAAAGCCATGGGCCTTGAAGACCTTCGGATGATGGGCCTCCGCGACAAGACGGTCGAATTTGAAGACGACGAAAAGATGGTCAAGATGATCACAGATTTGATCGAAGATACGAACCCATCGCTCGTCATCTCGTTCTATCCAGGCTTATCCGTCCATCCCGATCACGATGCGACAGCGCGGGCGGTCGTCCGGGCGATCCGGCGCATGCCTGAGGAAACGCGGCCTGTATTATACACGATCGCATTCGACAAACGGACGCCCGAAATCCTCGGCGAGCCGGATGTCATCCATCATGTCGAAGGGGCAGCCGCGAAAAAGCTCGCGACGATGAACGCCCATGCTTCGCAGACGGTCTGGATGATGCGCGATATGGAAAAACGCCTGGTGGAACAAGATCCCGAAGCACTGAAGTGGCTGCACTACGAGCGTTTTTACACGTATCAGTGGGACCGTGATTTCGAATAAGGCTGAGCGGCCGTCCGCGGTCAGATGCGGACGGCTCTTCATTACATAATTATGCAAACGCTTTCATAAGAGATATTGGTCATCCACTAATGAATACTGACAAATCAAACTTCTAATCACATACTTTACACATCTACGATAATGCATTATTATGTATAAATATTCATTAGGTACAGTAATTTATTCATAGAGGAGAGAGAGTTGTGTTCAAAAACTTCCGCACATCGACTTGGTTTTACTTTTTAATCCCTTCTATACTTGGCATTATTCTTTTCATGATTCCCCTTCCGTTCAAAGGCGGATGGAAAGTGCCGATCGCAAAGTTCGCTGATATGCTGGCAGGCGTGGTGGAACCCGCCATGCCGATGGTTCCGATGGTTGTCATCATCATTGCGGCGCTCGGATCGCTTGTATTCATGTTTATCCGCACAGATTCAGCGGCGCCGCCTTCGTTCCTTGCGACCCTGTTCAAAGTGACTCCATTTTGGACTGTCGTCCGCATCATTGGAGCAGTGTTTGCTGTCATGGCGACGTTCAAGCTCGGTCCGGAAGCGGTATGGAGCGAAGATACCGGCGGCCTGCTGCTTGCGCCGGACGGCCTCGTGCCATTCCTGTTCACGATTTTCCTATTCGCAGGCCTCTTCCTGCCACTGCTGCTGAACTTCGGATTGCTGGAGTTCTTCGGTACGATGATGGTGAAGATCATGCGCCCGCTGTTCAAGCTGCCAGGCCGGTCTTCAATCGATGCGCTTGCATCCTGGATCGGTGACGGAACGATTGGCGTCTTGCTGACGAGCAAACAATACGAAGAAGGACATTACACGAAGAAGGAAGCTGCAATTATCGCAACGACATTTTCCGTCGTTTCCATCACTTTCTCGCTCGTCATTATCGACACCGTCGGGCTTGACCGGTACTTCCTGCCGTTTTACGGCACTGTCATCTTGACGGGTATTGTTCTAGGACTCATCATGCCGCGCATTTATCCGCTTCGCGGAAAGAAAGATGAATACATCGACGGACGCCCGTATACCGGAGCGGAAGAGACATTGCCGGAAGGCTATAACGTGGTTACGCACGGCCTCGAGAACGCTTTGCAGGCAGCATCGAAAAGCAAGAACCTCGGCAAAGTCGCTGGCGCGGGGGTCAAAAATGTCCTGGATATGTGGATCGGCGTCGCGCCGGTCGTCATGGCATTCGGTACGGTCGCACTCATGCTTGCCGAATTCACAAGCGTCTTCCGGATTCTCGGAAAACCGTTCGAACCGATTCTTTCTGTTCTGGGCATTCCGGAAGCAGCCGATGCCGCACAGTCGATGGTCGTCGGATTTGCGGATATGTTCCTCCCGGTCATTCTGGCGGACGGCGTCATCACATCGCCGATTACGCTGTTCACCATCGCCTGTATCTCGGTCATCCAGCTGATTTACATGTCTGAAGTCGGCGGATTGATTCTTGGAACCAAGATTCCCATCAACGTTTGGGATCTGATCGTCATCTTCGTGCTCCGGACACTCATCGCCCTGCCGATTGTCGCAGGCGTCGCCCATTTGCTGTTTTAAACGGACAAAAGGCTGGCACGGTATTCAATCCGCGCCAGCCTTTCTCTTATTTATTCAGCTTCACTTTCAACTTTTCAAGCATATCGGCAGTCATCGCATCCAGATCATAGGTCGCTTTGAAGCCCCACTCCTCTTTCGCAGCAGACGGGTCGATATGATCCGGCCAGCTGTCCGCAATCGCCTGGCGGACAGGATCGACATCGTATGACATCTTGAAATCAGGAATATGCTTGCGGATCGAAGCCGCGATATCAGATGGCTCAAAGCTCATTGCAGTAACGTTGAACGCATTGCGGTGTTTAAGCTTCGCAGGGTCTGCCTCCATCAGGTCGACAATCGCCTGCAGGGCATCCGGCATATACATCATGTCCATATACGTGCCTTCCGCGATAAAGGAGGTGTATGCCCCCTCTTCCAGCGCCTTGTAATAAATATCGACCGCATAGTCCGTCGTGCCCCCGCCGGGCTGTGCCACGTATGAGATCAAACCAGGGAACCGGACGCCGCGTGTATCGACGCCGAATTTATGATAATAATAGTCACAGAGCAATTCGCCCGAGACTTTATTCACGCCATACATTGTCGTTGGCCGCTGCAATGTATCTTGCGGGGTATCCTGTTTTGGTGTCGACGGGCCGAATGCACCGATGGAACTTGGCGTAAAGAACTGCAGGCCGAGCTCGCGTGACGTTTCAAGAGCGTTCATGAGACCGCCCATATTCAAGTTCCATGCGAGCAGCGGATTCTCTTCCGCTTTGGCAGAAAGAAGCGCCGCCATATGCATCATCGTATCCGCACCGAATGATTCAGCGATTTCCAGCATACGCTTACCGTCCGTCACGTCAAGCAGTTCGAACGGCCCTGACATGTCTCCTGCCGGCTTGCGGATATCTGTCGCCAGAACATTCTCTGCACCGTATTCATTCCGCAGCTTCTCAATCAATTCAGAGCCGATCTGGCCAAGCGCACCCGTCACGAGTATCTTTTTCATCCGTATATTCCTCCCAATCGACATATGTATTTTTGGAGCGTACATTATCCATTTCACCCAAGCATAAACGTTGTAGAATCAATATTCTCTGATTATATAGTGTGCAGCCGAAAAATACAACACATAGAAGTATCGCACATTTGACCATTCTATCAGTATCAGCCGGAAACCTTTCATGCCCCGGCTTCCTTTGGTATACTGGAGGAAAAACGAGGTGCATGATGAAAGGCAAGCTGCTTTTGTTCATCGGTCTGATGGCCGCCTTTTTCATACTGTATTCCCTGCGCGTGCCGGTGTGGCTTGTCTTTATCCTGTTATTCATCGGAACACTCATCCTGTCGGTAGGATACCCTATTTTCATTACATATCGCTCCAAAAATGTCCGCCTGATCGGGCAGTATTTGAAAAACAATCACAATAAACCGCTGTTCACTTACGCCTACGCGATGGGCAACGGCAGCAAGGAAGAGGTGATCAAGGCGCTGAAACGGATCATCGCTTCCTACCCGCAATCTGAGATGCAAGAGACCTATAAGGCGAATCTTGCGCTCATCCAGAAAGACGCGAAAAAGCTGGCTGAACTGGCCCGGGGCATGTCGAATACGGAACTCGCCGCCTATTTCGGCGGGTTATCGTCCGTGCTCAAGAATGACACCGGACAAGCCGAGGAACAAGCGGGCCGTATCCGAACACTATGGCTCGCCCATTTCCTGAAAGCGATGATTGCCCGCAGGAAAAAGGATCTGGAGACATTCCAGCGGGAAGCCGATCAGGCCGTGCGCCACTGCGCGGGCATGCAGCGATATGTCACCTTCCATATGATGCGCAGATTCCGCGAAGGTGATCTCTGACCGGTATCCGGCGAAGGAGGTGCGAAGCGATGGAATTCGTGGAAGAGGCATTTGTCGAGCTACCAGGCGGCAGACGCGGATTGATCGTGATGGTGCGGCCGGAAGAACAGACCAGGTACGACGTCGAATTGCCGAACGGCGAACTGACCACCGTGTACCACGCCGAAGTCTTGCAGGAAATACATCTGCCGGAGCACTGAAGCAGGAAAAGGAACGGGCCCTTTGATGGGTTCCGTTCTTTTTTCATGTCGGCTATTGGCTGGCCGTCTGGTTGGCGAGGGATGATATTTAATTGGCAATCGACCTAGATGATTGACGCGAAGCCCGCATCAACAGGCGCGCAACCTCATGAATTCGCACAGCTCTTCTTTAAGCGCCTATCATTCCCGTTAATCGCCCCGTCCTCACACACCATTTCACCAACAGAAAAAAACGCCTGCATTACACAAGGCGCCCGGATGTGCGGATATATTTATCTCCATTGATCTTGCGGGTTTCAAAAATGCCGCGTTCTTCCAGGTCCGTGGCGAGTGCGTCCATGTACCAAAGGCTGTTCCGGTCGAATGGCGTGAGTCGCTTGAGCGTCTGCTGTTTGACGTCGTCGAATAAGATCCAATCTTCGCTGTCCACTGCAGATAGCATCGCTTTCTTTATCTTGTCGTATCTGAACTTTATGATGGATGGTCCTTTTTCGCCGTTCCCTTGGAGCAGCTGGACTTGTTCGTTGTATCGCATATGTCACCTCATCAGGTATTTATATTTCATACTTACCCGCTTCCTCGTAAAATATGCATCTCACGTGCAACTTTTTAGGAAAAAATATTCATGTAATGTAACAGAGTTGTTACAAGAGGGGACTTCAGCTGTCACGACACCAAGAAAATACCCCGTTCCTCAGGCGGGACGGGGTATTCCTCTTACTATTGGATTACGCCGAGTTCCTTGCCCACTTTTTCGTAAATGGCAAGTGCGTCGTCAAGCATCTCTTTTGTATGAGCAGCTGTCGGCATGTTGCGGACGCGGCCAGTTCCTTTTGGCACAGTCGGGAATACAATTGATTTTGCGTAGACCCCTTCTTCGATGAGCCGCTTGGAGAACTGCTGGGTAAGCTTTTCTTCGCCGATGATGCATGGCGTGATCGGTGTTTCTGAGTGGCCGATGTCAAAGCCGAGCTTTTTAAGGCCCTCTTTCAGGTAGTTGCCGTTGTCCCACAGCTTGTCATGAAGCTCCGTAGATTCCATGATCTTATCCAGTGCGCCCATGATCGCTGCTACGTCTCCCGCAGGAAGCGCAGTTGAGAACAGGAATGGGCGGGAACGGACTTTCAGCCAGTCGATAAGTTCCTGCGTGCCAGCGACATAGCCGCCGACAACGCCGATCGCCTTGGATAAGGTGCCGATTTGGAAGTCGATTTCCTTTTCAAGGCCGAATTGCTTCACAGTTCCTTTCCCTTTTCCAGTGACGCCAGATCCGTGTGCATCATCCACATATGTGATCAAATCGAATTCTTTCGCAATCTCAACGATTTCCGGCAGTTTCGCAATATCGCCGTCCATTGAGAAGACGCCGTCCGTGATGTACATCACTTTGCCGTACTGACCGCTTTCCGTCGCTTCTTTCGCCTTCGCCCGCAGATCGTCCATGTCCTGGTGGTTCACGCGGATGATCTTCGCGCCGGACAGGCGGCAGCCGTCGATGATCGAAGCGTGGTTCAATTCATCGGAAAGAATCGCATCGTTCTTATTCATGACCGCAGAAATTGCTGCCATATTGCAGTTAAATCCGGATTGATAGGAAATCGCCGCTTCTGTCCCTTTAAACTCAGCCAATTTCTTTTCGAGTTCTACGTGGATATCGAGCGTGCCATTGATCGTACGGACCGCTCCTGCGCCAACACCATATTTTTCAGTTGCAGCGATGGCAAGTTTCTTCAGATCTTCGTTCGTCGCAAGCCCCAAATAATTGTTCGAAGACAAGTTGACGAGCTGCTTGCCTCGTATCGTAATGACCGGGCCGTTCGGGCCTTCCACCGGATCGATTTCATTGTAGAGCCCTTGGTCGCGGAGTTCTTGCAAGTTTTCTTCTAAGAATGAATGAAGTGCTTTCGACAAGTTGATCTTCCTTTCAAACGGGTAATGCCCTCATTTTAGCATAGTCGGGGCCGTTTCGCCGAGTGAAGGAGGTCAGGAAGGTAGCATATTCCATAAGGCGGCTGTCCGTTCCGCCAATCTCTTTTGGTCAATGGCCGCGTCCAAGATCTTTTTCATTCCGTTCACCGCATTTGCGTAGGCATGGACATACCCCGTCGCATCGAGGATCTTTTCTTTATACGCCACCTGGATGGGGGCGAGTTTCTGCTCTGCCTCAGGATCTTCCGAACATAGCGGGACGAGGTCTAAAATTTCATCGCCTGCCCGGGATGGCTCGTATTCATGCGGTTTTGTCGCATCAAACAGGCTGACGGACAGCTCAGGGAACTGAATGAGATCGACACTCGAAGGATCAAGGCCGCACCAGCCGTAGAGCACATCGATCCCCCGGCGCTCCGCCTCCGCCCCGATCGCTTTCATCATCGTGGATTTGCCAGAGCCCGATAAGCCTTTGATCAAAATGCGCCGCTCCATGCGGCCCGTGATGGACGGAATGAAGTCATGGGCGCCTCCTTTTGACAGCGAGCCGATGATCCGGTGAGCCGTGCGCGACTCCTTGTGCAGCTTCATCGTACCGAACAATTCCTGTTTCAGGGAACCGATCAGATCCTCATGCTCCTTCCACATCATCCGGTTGATATTCACAGATTCCCAGTCATCATGGATCCGCTTCGCCTCCTTCAAGGCGGCAAGCGTTTTTCCGATCGCCTGGTCAGCTTCCTTGCGGAGGGACGCCAGATCGCCGGAAGACGTGCTTAATTTCCCCTCATCATACATATCGTAAAAGCTGATGATCCGGTGGCATCCGCCGAGTTCGACCGGTTCAATGGCGACCGGATAAGACGCCTGGAACACGAGCAGGCCAATTTCGTTCACATACACTGCATCCGCCATGTCCGTCTGGAGCGGATTCATGAAGCGGTCAACCGCAAATCCTCTTTTGACGAAATGCGACGCAATTTCATTCAGGACGGGAGCGAGCGCATTTGTCGGAGGGCACTTCAGGAAGATCGCCGTGGATGCCGCATCAACCAGCTTGTCATATTTATGGGAGACTCCTCCCCCTGTGTAGGCGGTTCCCATGTAATCCGTAATTGTGCCGTAAATCGTAATCACCCTTTCGATTCTACTGCCTTCCTATGAGTCTACCTTATGCCCAGCGGCCCGAAAAATGCACGGCTTGTACAAGAATATCGGAATTACAGCAAAACAAAAACGCCTCTCATCGAGCGGCGTTTCTTGTCATCTTTGCAATAAAACCTCATCATTCTCTTCCTTTGCGACCCACAGCAATAACCGCTTGCACTGCGGCATGGCGATATGGACAATCTGGCCGATCAAAAAGGCGATGACGACCGTCCCGATGCCAACCGGGCCGCCGAGCAGCCATCCGGCAATCGCAACAATCACTTCGATCATCGTCCGCACCTTTTTTACGCTAAGCCCCGTCTTTTCTACGATGATCAGCATGAGGCTGTCACGCGGACCTGCGCCGACATTAGGAGACACATACACGCCCACCCCGTATGCCATGACGAGGACGCCAAGGATGAAAATGGCAGTTTGGCCGGCGAGCGTCGTGACATCCGGCAGCAGCCAGTTGAACAGATCGATGAACAGCCCCATTAGCAGCATGTTCAGCCACGTGCCGATTTGCGGCCATTTCCGCAGCACTGCGGCGGTTGTCAAAATGATGATAAGTCCGGTAATAATGCTCCACGACCCGATTGTCAGCCCAATATTCCGGTATAATCCAACATGCAAGACATCCCACGGCCCGATGCCGAGCCGCTCCCCTTTGATGGTCATTGAAATTCCAAGCGACAAGATCATCATGCCGACTAGGTAGAACACCCATCGCCAAACAAAAATCCTTCTCATATGCATTCTTCTCTCCGTGCTCCTCTCTGCCTGAAAAGAGCGTACTCTCTCTCATTGTAGCAGATGGGCTGCCTTGCGGATATATGCGTTTCGCCTAGGTTTTCAGAATTTCGCAGAACTTTGCGCGGGCGATCCCTGCAAAATCAAGCGGCGATAATTTCATCTGATGGCCGGGCTTCCCTGCGCTGACGACGAACTCGCTGAGCCTTTCCGCGGATGTATCGATCCAAACCGGAAAATCCTTCTTCATGCCGATTGCCGTGCAGCCGCCCCGCACATACCCCGTCTCCTTCGTCAGCTCCTTGAGCGGCAGCATCTCGAGCTTTTTCACCCCGGCTGCTCGTGCTGCTTTCTTAAGATCCAGCTCGGCTCCGACCGGGATGATGAACACATACAGCTCCCCAGGCGCCGCTATCGTCACCAGCGTCTTATACACCTCCCCCGCGGACTGCCCGGTCTTCGCCGCAACCGAAACGCCATCCACCTGGCCGTCCTTGACATCATATTCAATCACTTTAAACGCCACGCCCGCCGTCTCCAGCAGCCGCACCGCATTCGTTTTGACATGTTTTTTCTTAGCCATGAGAGCATTCCTCCTTACTGGTAATCAATTTTGTACTTCCGAGGGGTGCAGGATGATTCATTTTAATCGGCGAGCGATCGTTTAGATCACGCAACGATCCATTTAGCCTGACGAACGATCGTTTAGCCGGCGCAACGATCCATTTAGCCCAGCGAGCGATCGTTTAGATCACGCAACGATCCATTTAGCCTGACGAACGATCGTTTAGCTGGCGCAACGATCTATTTAGCCCAGCGAGCGATCGTTTAGCCGGCGCAACGATCCATTTAGCATCGTCAACTCCGAACCACTCACTGACTTCCACTCCGCAGGCCAGATGCAAAAGGCCGCCCCATCCAGCGGGGCGGCCTTCCTTCTCATGCGCTCACATAGTATTTCGTGCGGCTGATTGTGTAGCCGTTCGCTTTTGCTTCCATTTGCATCGAGTAGGCGGAGACGGCGCGTGCGAATTGGCGTTCCTCCCGGCCTGGAGCCTGGGCAGCCGCGTCCTGGAGTTTCAGGTCGGCCAGCTGGCGTTCCGCTTTTTTCTGGAGGACGAGCCGACCTTCGATGTCCCGGATTTTGGCGGTGGCTGTTGCCGCGAGCTGCCGGTCCGCAGTCGTCGGGCTCGGCACTGAGTTTGCCGTTTTCCGGACGTCCCGCCAGATATCGATCGTTTCTTCCAGTGTTTTTCCAACGGGCGGGTTGACCTGCTCCACTTGGCCCCCGCCGAGTGTCTGATCAGATGCAGCTGCATCCCGCTTTGATGCGTCCGGTTCGCTGAGCGGCGACTGTTGCCGCGCCGCCCGTTCTGGCGCGTCATCCGTCTTCCCTAGAAGAAGCGCTTCGAGATCAGACAGCGCTTTCTGGTGGCGTCCGTTGTAGGCCGATTGTTTGTCATAGGCCTGTTCGGCGCTCCGTCTCCGGACGGAATCATAGCGCTGCCGCTGTTCGGCGGCACTGGCGAATGTCAATATGGCGTTCATGGCACAATCCTCCCGTTTCCGTTCGATCTTGTACCAGAATTATATCCATTATTTTCATTAGCAGCCATCCGCCGAAAGCGCTAAATTTCATTTTTCAAATAGTTTCTTTAGCGCATCCGCCATGGCGGTGTTCTCCGGTTCTTCCTGTTTCTTCAAGTACTTCTGGACATCCCGCTTATCCGCTTTACCGCTGCCCGAGTTCTTCTTCCGCTTCTCAAAGGCGGAAAGCTTCTCCCGGTAGCCGCATTTGCACACGAAGATCCGGCCATCGCCCTCGCCGCGCAGTTCGAGCTTCTTCTTGCAGTTCGGGCATCGTGCGTTTGTCAGCGTGGAGACGTTCCGGCGGTGTCCGCACTCGCGGTCCTGGCAGACGAGCATCTTCCCGCGCTTGCCATTCACTTCGAGCAGCGGCTTGCCGCAGTCCGGGCACATCTTCCCTGTCACGTTGTCATGGCGGAATTTCTTGTCGTCCGTCTTGATTTCGCTGACCGCCTGCTTCGCGAACGCGACCATATCCTTCATGAATGCCTGCTTCTTCATCTTGCCATTCGCGATCTTCGTCAGGCTCTGTTCCCACTCGCCGGTGAGCGCAGGGGATTTCAGGTCTTCCGGCACGAGTTCCAGAAGCTGGCGGCCTTTCGACGTCGTGTAGATGTCATTGCCCTTCTTCTCGATGACGAATGAACTGAACAGCTTATCGATGATGTCCGCCCGCGTCGCCACGGTGCCGAGCCCGCCTGTTTCCCCTACCGTCTTGATCAGATCCTTCGATTCTCCCGCCATGAATTGCGACGGATTCTCCATCGCAGCGAGCAGCGTGCCTTCGTTGAACCGCGCCGGCGGCTTTGTCTGGCCTTCCGTCATGGCGATGGCCCTGATCGATATATCGTCGCCCTTCTTGAACGCCGGAAGCCGGTCACTGTCCTCTTCTTCATCGCCTGAGGAATACACGGCGCGCCATCCTTCATCCGTGACGGTCCTGCCTTTCGCCTTGAACATCTCGCCGCCCGCCTGCATCTCCGCGGTCACCTGGTCATAGCGGAACGGGCCGAAGAACACGGCGAGGAACCGCTTGACGATGAGGTCGTACAGCCGCTGCTCCTTGTCCGAAAGATCCTGCATGACAGGCGTTTCCTCCGTCGGGATGATTGCATGGTGATCGGAGACGCGCTTGTCGTCGATGACGCCTTTCTGCGGCTTCACCGCCCCTTTGCGGAGCAGCGCATTCACCGATTTCCGGTAGGCCCCGATATCGACTGCCTTGATGCGCTCTTTCAGCGTCCCTTCCATGTCGGATGTCAGATGCTTCGAATCGGTTCGCGGGTACGTCACCGCTTTGTGGCGTTCATACAGATTCTGCAGCGTCGACAGCGTCTCCTTCGCCGACCATGACCATCTCTTGTGCGCTTCCTTCTGCAGTTCGGTCAAGTCGAATAAAGGCGGTGCCGGCTGCTGCTTGCCGGCCGTCTTGACGTCCGTAATCTTACCGGAATGAACCCCGTCCAGCTTCGAAAGCACCGATTCCACGGCCCCCTTGTCGAACACTTGCGCCATCCCGCGTTTATCATGCCATGTAAATCGCGCAGTTTCCGTCATCGCCTGCAGGCCATAGAAGGACTTCGGCTTGAATTCTTTAATCTGCTTCTCGCGTTCAGCAATCATCGCAAGCGTCGGCGTCTGCACGCGGCCGGTCGATAATTGCGCATTGTATTTCACCGTGAGGGCGCGCGTAGCGTTGATGCCTACGACCCAGTCGGCTTCCGCACGGGCGACCGCCGCCTCGTACAGGTTTTCATACTGCTTGCCGTCTTTCAGGTTCCGGAAGCCGTCCTTGATGGCTTTATCGGTGACCGAGGAGATCCAGAGCCGCTTCACCGGCTTGCGGTTTTTCGCCATCTCCAGGATCCATCTTGCGACAAGCTCCCCTTCGCGCCCCGCATCCGTTGCGATGATGACTTCCTTAACGTCATCCCGTTTCAGCACCGCCTTTACTGCATTGAACTGCTTTGATGTCTGGCGGATGACGGTCAGTTTGAACGGCTCCGGAATGATCGGCAGCACATCCATCTTCCATTCCTTATATTCATTGCCGTACCCTTCCGGATCAGCATGTGTAACGAGATGGCCGAGCGCCCACGTGACGATGTATGCCGGCCCCTCGAGGAATCCGTTCCCTTTCTTATTGCAGCCGAGCACCCTGGCGATATCCCGCGCCACAGATGGCTTTTCGGCTAAAACGACTGATTTGGACATAACAAAATCCCCTTTCTTCATACATCAATTATACGGGAGAATGTCCCTTGATGCATGCAGAACGGGGCCCCCCCCATTGGGTGCGCTTACATTCATTGCGGCACTGCACATTTATAGCAATTCCGTCCGGCTTCCTTTGCCGCATACAGCGCATTATCTGCCTGCTTGATCAATTCGTCGCCTGTCATGGTCCCATCCGAAAGGGCTAGTCCGATGCTGCTCGTGACAAGGATGCAGCGGTCTTCGTATTCCCATGGGTCACGGATTGCCTGGCGGATGCGTTCTACGACTTCCTCCGCTTCGGCTACTGATGCGATGGCAGGCAGAAGGACGGCAAATTCGTCACCGCCGAAGCGCGATACCGTATCGATGCGGCGGACGGTGCCCTTCACGCGTCTCGCGAACTCCCCGATGACTTTATCACCCACGTCATGGCCATTCTGGTCGTTGATCCACTTGAACCGGTCAATGTCGAGGAGCAAAAGGGCTACCCCCGCATGGCCTTCCCTCTCATTGTACAAAGCTGCCCCGAGCTGTTCATAAAACAGGCGGCGGTTCGGCAGATCGGACAGCGCATCGTAATAGGCGTAATAGGTCAGCCGTTCCTCCACCTGCTTGTCAGCCGAAATATCACGGGCGATGCCGACCACCCGGTTGATGCGCTGCTGATCGTTGAACACCGGGCTGCCGTAAATCTCGTACCAGATCCAGCCGGCTGTCTTATGACGCATGCGGTATTTCACTTTGAAGTGCCGCTGCTGTCGCAAGGTATCCGTAAACGCATCGACTAGTCCCTCTATATCATCCGGATGGACGAAATACGGAAACGGCTTCGCCTTGACCTCCTCCTCGGTGTAACCAAGAGCAACGGTGCAGGACGGTGAGATATACTCCACTTTCCCGTAAATATCGAGGATGGCAATCAAATCACGGGAATGATCAGCGATGATCTTAAACTGGTCTTCACTCGCATGGAGGCGTTCACGGGACTGGGCGAGTTCCAATTCCGCCCGCTTCTGCGCTGTTATGTCATGGACAAGAACCGTGATGTATCGCACATCGTCCCTTTCATCCAGAAGCGGAACGAGACGGCATGCAGAATAAAGGATTTGCCCATCTGCATTCACATAGGTGTCCTCATAATAAAACTCCCGCTTCGTCCGGATGACATGGAAGTGATTTGCCTGGAACACTTCGAAACGTTCCGGCGGATCCACTTCCCGAAGCCGCTTTCCGATCGCGTCTTCCGTCAGCCATGTCCGTTCCATCGCGGCCCGGTTCAAATATTCATAGAACAGCTCATTATCTTCCGCAACCCTGATGACCATGAACAGGTCACGTATGCCATCCATTAAAAACCGATTCAGCAAGTCCCCTGTGCTGTACATGTACCGAATCTCCCCTCTCCCATTTATTGCGCGATCAATTCATCCTCATGCAATAACGATGCGAGTTCCTGAGCTGGCAGCGGCCGGCTGTAAAAGTAGCCTTGGCCATACTCGCATCCATACTTCCGTAATACTTCTTCCTGCCCCTTCTCTTCTATACCTTCCGCAATCAGCGCAAGCCCAAGATTATGCCCCATGTCGATGATTGTACGTACGATCGAGTCTGTCGCCGGCCTGCTGAGCATTTCCCTTGTGAACGATTGATCGATTTTCAGGCGGTCGATCGGCAAACTGCCAAGCACACTTAGCGACGAATAGCCCGTCCCGAAGTCATCGATCGAAATCTTCACGCCAATCGCTTTCAATTCATTCAGGACGGCAATCGATGTCTCGTTATCCTGCATCATCGATTCCGTAATTTCAATATCAACATACTCCGGCGCGAGTCCGATTTCCTCCAGCACCGAAGAAACAAATGCAGGAAAACCACCCTCATTGATTTGCCGGATGGATACATTGACCGCAATGCTCAGATCCGTATTCCACACGTCCTGCCACTCTTTCACTTGCCTGCAGGCGGTCTCTACTACCCATTTTCCGATTGGTACGATCACACCTGTTTTTTCGGCCAATGAAATGAACTCATTTGGCGGAATCGGCCCAAGTTCTGGATGGTTCCAGCGCAGAAGCGCCTCGACACCCGTGATCCTGCCCTTTTGATAATCGATGATCGGCTGATAATGCAGCATCAGCTGATCCAAGTCCACGGCCATACGAAGTCCGTTTTCCAGCTTCATCTTGCGGACATCATCCTCCGCTTCCTCCTCGGAATAAAAGGAATACATATTCCCTCCGCGCGCCTTGGCCTCATACATCGCCTTATCCGCATTCTTCAGAAGGGTTTCCGCATTCTCCCCGTGTTCAGGATACAAGCCGATCCCGATGCTCGCCGTCGTAAATATCTCCTCGCCTTTGATCACAAAGGGCTCCGCCAAAATCGCAAGAAGCGATGTCGCCATCTGCTCCGCCTCAGTCTGTTCCGGGCGCTTCAGCAGGACGATGAACTCATCCCCTCCATGACGGAACACCGAATGCTCCGCCGGAATCTGCTCCCGGAGCCTTGCCGCCACCTGCCGGATGAAAATATCACCGTACAAATGGCCCATCGTGTCATTGATCACCTTAAAGCGATCCAAATCCAAAAACAGTACAGCATGCAAGTCATCCGTTTTCGTGACGGCGTCAAGTGTGCGGAACAGCTGCCGCCGGTTCGGCAGCGCTGTCAGATCATCATGATACGCGTTATGCTGCAGCTCCTCGTTCATAAACCGGAGCTTCTCGCCCGTTTCCAAATTGACTGCCAGCTGATGTTCCAGCTGGCTTGCGTACAGATCCATCCGCCTGATCAGAACCATGAAGATCGGTGTCGCGAATAGCAGGAAGATGGCTGTGTCTTGTACTTCATACCAGATTTCATTTTCGAATTGCCAGCCAAATAACCTGCCAATCGACTCCTCCAGCACAGCCGGCAAAATGACCACAGCAGCAACAAGCAGCAATAAACGCCTGTCCAATAAATTATATGGTGCTCTTCTCATAGTAATGCTCCGTTCCCCCCGATTGGACAATTCATTCTCATTTTCGGCTTCTTTCTCTCTATGAGCCGTTTCTATATATAGAACCTATTTTACTACATGGTAAAAATAAATGCAGTAGTATATTACTAATAAGATGTTATTCACGGGACGAATGAATATAGAAAAGCCTCCTCGCCGCTTGAGCAAGAAGGCCTTACTATGTTACTCCTTATCAATCGCTTCCTTTGAAAGAGTCCGACTCATTTCAACATACTGCACAAACACCCGTGCCATTTCTTTCAGGCGGTCCTGCACATCTTCATCGATAATCCTGTTCTTCTCATCGAAATGATCCGAATGTGTGTAGACATAGTTAGGTGTGACGAGGCAGCGGAAGTAGTCCAAAATGGGTTTCAGCTGGTTTTCGACAACTAAATGGTGCTGATATGTACCGCCATTTGCAACAATCGATACCGGCTTATAGCGCATTGCATGAGGGTGCAGAAGGTCAAACGCGTTTTTCAAGACGCCTGGAATCGATCCTTGGAAAATAGGCGTCGCGATAATGTAGGCATCCGCCTCTTCAAACGCGCGAATCAGTTTTTGCATGTCTTCATTATATTGATCGGCACTCCGGCCATCGACGAATTGATGGTCGTAATCCGCAAAACGTAAATGTTCAAGTTCATATCCACAACCGGTCGCTTCCACATAAGCGCGCGCGGTTTCAAGCACTGCGCCTGTTTTGCTGCCGATCACAGTCCCGTCCACTAACAAAACCTTCACTGGGGAAATCCTCCTTCATAGTTATCCATGTTCCATCGTATCAAAGAAAGCGGCGTGTTTCCCGTATTTGGGCTTGCCGCTTTCTACTATCGTATGTCACCGGATGGAGATTGGCGCTTCCCCAGGAATATTCGGTTTATCCGCCGTTTCCCCTTCGGCAAGTTTCGCTTTGATCGTATCCTCCGACATTTCGGTATTCCCATTTTCCTCAAGCTTCTCCTTGATCCGCGCAATATTTTTTGCAGGCGACACAAGAGCCAAGACGGAATCCCCCGCTACAGCCTGCAGTTCCTTTTTCGGCGTATAAAAATCGATCGTTCCATCCGCCCGGTAGATATACAAAAGGATCGATGTATCATCGCGTTCCCGTAAGTACTGGGTGTAGCTGTATTGTTTCGTAATCAAGGTCTTTCGGATGACATGCCCCTTATGCACCCTGTCGTTCAGTTCGGACAGCGTGACGGCAGGCGTGAACAATGTGCGCCCGCCGAACGGCACAGACAGATCCTCTTCTGCATTATGGTGGCAGGAGCGGAATAGATTCTCTTTCCCGAGTTCCGGCGAGAAGTCCGCCATGATATGCGCATTGTAGATATCATCGTCGGTCATGGCTGCAATCAGCCGGTACGGCGAGAGGTCGAGATGATATTCGATCTGCTCCGACAAAAGATTGCCGACATAATTCGGTATGCCGAGCTGGCGCGCTTCCGAAAGGGCTGCCCAGGAACGGTCAGTGAGCATCACTTCATTTCCATTCTCATGGATTGAACGGGCCAATTCCGAAGGGAACCGGGAGCCTCCTACTACGAGGACGCCTTCCCCGCCCGCCATCGTCAAATTCAATTTCTTCGCGACAAAACCGATGGAGAACCCATGCAGCACGACTGTTGAGAGCACAAGAGCGAATGTCAGGGCGGTCAGCATTTCCGCGTCCTGGTAGCCGTTATCGAGCAGGATGGAGGCGAAGTACCCGGACACGGTCAGGGCGACGATGCCCCGCGGCGCAATCCAGCCGACCAGCGTCCTCTCCCGCCAGTTCAGGTCAGTGCCGATTGTTGATATCCAGATCGACAGCGGACGTACTACGAACAGCATCGCCAATACATAGATGATGATCCGCGGATTGAACACTTCCAGTAAAATGTGCGGATTGAGCGAAGCCGTCAGCATGACGAAGATGCCCGAGATGAGAAGGACAGAGACATTCTCCTTGAAGTGACGGACATCTTCAAGTGTCGTGAGCCGCATGTTGGCCATCACGATCCCCATCGCTGTCACAGCGAGAAGCCCGGTTTCATGCATCACTTCATCTGAAAAGACGAAGGCGAACAGTACGACGACGAACAGGATCGGCGCTTTCAGAAACTCCGGGACGGTGCCTCTTTCAAATGCCCACCCCATAAGCCGCGCAGCTGCCCACCCGATGAAGACAGCAAAAGCGGACGCAAGGAAGAACAGGCCGAGCGACTTCAGAGTCACTTCCCCATACAGGAATTTGATGAATTCGAAAGCGAAGACCGCAAGCAGCGCGCCGAATGGATCGACGATGATGCCTTCCCACTTCAGGATGGCGGCGACCCGCGGCTTCAACCGGGCCTGCCGGAGCAGCGGCAGGATGACGGTCGGTCCGGTCACGATGAATAATCCGCCAATGATGAACGCCACTTCCCACGAAAGTCCCGCTAAATAATGGGCGGCAAGTGATCCGGCAATCCAAGCGATGACAGCCCCGATCGTGACAATACGGCCAACCGGTTTACTGAATCCCCTGATCTCGCGGCCATCCAGATTCAAGCTTCCTTCGAACAGGATGATGGCGACCGCAAAACTGATGATCGGGCTGAACAGTTCACCCATCGTCTCCTTGGGGTTGATCCACCCGAAAACCGGGCCGACGAGCAGGCCCATGACAGACATGATGACAATCGCCGGCATCCGGTAACGCCATGCAATCCATTGCGACAGCATGCCGATCAAAATGACGGACATCAGGTCGAATAGTAACGAATCAAACAAAGGAAGCACCTCTTCACTCCTTGGAATAATTGCTAGTGTAACACAGTCCTTTTGTGAAGCAAGCGTTTTCGGCATAACTGCTTTTTTCCTTTCATAGAGTGAAAGGGAGATTATTGGCTTCATAGGGAACAGAAAGGGTGAAACTATTGGAAATAAAAAAGAGAACAATCGCGATCTACGTATCCCGGGCACATGCGAAAGGGACCTATCCCGCGCGCCGGGCAAGCGTCTTGGCAAATGTCCTCAAGGAAGAGGCAACCATCATTTTCATTATCGGCGAACAGTCCCCTGACGCACCCGAAGGATTCCGGACAATCGAAATCGGGCGCCAGTCGACGCTGGCAGATGCGGTCGCGGTCCTGAAACCTGATATGCTGATCCGAGACAGCGGATCGACCATCCCGGAAGAGGTGGACAAAATCAGGCCGATTGTCCCCTCCCTCATCCATTTTGACGACTTCGGCGACGGCGGTCTGTCAGCAGACCTCGTTTTGCAAACATTGTATGAGGAAGAGCCGAAAAGCGTACCCGACCACTGCGTCACCGACCGGAATCTCTATATCGCGGATGATGCCTTTGCGTCCTACCGCAAATTCGGTCTGAAAAAAGACCGGCCCGGCCCGCTCCCCCACCTGGTCATCTCATTTGGAGAAGAGGACCCCGGCAACTTGTCATATCGTGCGATGCGGCACGTCTCCCAGCTGCAGATTCCTTTGCGGGTGACGCTCCTGATCGGTGAAAAATATGGACATGATGTCAGTACCGTCAAAATGATGGCACTTGCTCGGCGCAACACGACCGTCCTGGAACCTCCGTATGATACGGCTGAACTCTATTCCACTGCAGATGTACTGCTATGCGCATCCGGTTACATGCCATTCGAAGCCGCCGTCATCGGTGTTCCATGCGTCGTCCTCGCCCAGGACGAATTCGAGCTCGGGCTTGGATTTCCGAAAGAGCAACACGGCTTCATCCACCTCGGCCTCGGCCGGAAAGTGAAGCAATCCAATCTGCTGAACGCCATCATGGAACCGCTGCTGCATGAACCCTTGCGCAAACGGGCCATCCGCCGGCAGACCGAACTGAATCTAGGCAGCGGCCTGGACACCGTCCTCGAAGCGATCCGCTATCACCTCGAATATCCGAAAAAGGGTAAGGCGACTTCAGATATGCTACACTGAGGAAAACGAATAGGAGGGCCCCTGCACCATGAACAAACGCCAGCTGGAAAACGAAATCGCCGAACTGAAAATGGACTACATGAACCTGCAAGGAGACATCGAAAAACTCGAATCCACCGGCCACGCCGACTCCGTACACAAAGCCGAACAGCGCCTCGCCGCCATGGAAACACGGCTGAAGGATCTGAACGAGCAGCTGGAAAACGCAGAAGACTAATCAACCCGCCCGGCCGTTGCAACACGCAACCGCCAGGCGGGTTTTGGTTTGGGTGCGCTCCGTTTATCCTGGGGAGCGACTGATTAGACGATGGAACGATTCATTTAGCGCGGCGAGCGACCGATTAGGCGGCGAAGTGATCCGTTTAGCACGCGGAACGACCGATTAGGCGGCGGAGTGATCCGTTTAGCACGCGGAGCGACCGATTAGGCAGCAAAGTGATCCATTTAGCACGCGGAACGACCGATTAGACCGCGAAGTGATCCGTTTAGCCTCGCGAACGACCGATTAGGCGGCGGAACGATTCATTTAGCATTGCGAGCGACCGATTAGGCGGTGGAGTGATCCGTTTAGCACGCGGAACGACCGATTAGGCGGCGGAACGATTCATTTAGCATTGCGAGCGACCGATTAGGCGGCGAAGTGATCCGTTTAGCACGCGGAGCGACCGATTAGGCAATGGAACAATCCATTTAGCCTCGCGAGCGCTCGATTAAACCGCGGAACGATCCATTCCTGATGATGAACGCCCATTTACAGCCGGCGGACGCCTGTTTATCGCCGCTGGACGTCCTTTTATCACACCAAGCGCCCATTTAGCCGGTTGAACGCCCATTCCTGATTAACGACCGCCTATTTAGAACGTTAAACGCCTATTTCAGACCGCCGAACGCCCATTACCCTGCCCGTAAAACCAATCATCGCAAGCCCGGCGTCCGTCCATTACGCTTAATATGTCGTTAGCTTCAGCCATTCCTGCAAATGGTAGATGCCGCGCTGGAAGAAGGTGAAGGTGTTTTGGTATTCCTCGAAATCGAGCGTGTACATGGCGTCTTCATTTTCCCAGAGACGGTCAAAATACGAATCGATCTGTTCCGCCAATTCGCTGTCGTCCGGCGCGATGATCCGGATGTTCGCTTCCAGATTATAGTTCTCGAGCGCCCGGTCGGTCAGGTTTGCGGAGCCGTTCGTAATGTAGACGTGGTCATCCGCTTCCACGGCGACGAGCTTCGTGTGATATTGGCCGACGACCGTATTGTACCAGCGGACACCGATCCGTCCGTCCGTCTCCTTCATCATTTTCTGCATGACCGGCCGGTTCGGCAAGCCGGTCTTTTCATTGCCGAAGGAGTTCTCGTTCGGATCGAGTATCATCTGCACATCAGCGCCCCTCTCCGCCGCATCTTCCAGCGCCTTCACAACAGCGGGCGTCGCAATGTAGAACATTCCCATACGAATACGGTCGCCGCTCCCCGCGCGGCCGATGTCTTCCAGCAGCCGGTCCATGATCTTTTTTTCTGTCACATACTGCACGCCATATTCGCCGTCAGCTGGATCCTGCGCGTTTGCCCGCGGGAGCGATCCGCCATTTGTATAGCGAAGAATGGCTTCCTCGGATTCCAAAATATCATCGAGAATGCCGCCGCTTCCTACGGTGAACGCAACATTGCCGTGGAGCCCGCTCGCGTTATGCGGATTGCCCGATGTGACAAGGGCCTCCTTCTCCGTCACGACTGTTTTCCGGTGATTCGCTTTCACGTTCAGCAGCCGTAAATAGGAGGTCACCGACATATTCGGCGCATTCGAAGCCATAGCGTTCGGAATCCAGCCGCCCTTTCCGGGGTTCATCCAACGGAAAAAGACCCGGTACAGACCCGAATAGATCGGGGTCGAATCCCGCAGCCGATCCAAATCGGTATAGACGACCTCAATGCCCGCCTCCTTCAGTTTTTTAAATAAATCCGATTCATACGAGCCATACCCCGTGTTCAGCGGGTCGGTAATAAAGACGATCGGCATATCGGGGTTCTCCTCTTTTTTGCCGATCAATTTCCCTGTCAGTGTCTCCGCGACATCCGGAAAGTCGATCGCCTCATCCGAATAATGGTCCATTAAGAAGAAATCGACCACAATGAACGACTCTGCCTCTTCTATCATCCGGTAGACTTCCCGGAAAATCTCAAGCTCATGAACAATGCCATCCCCGTCCTTGTTTTGCGCATAGGTCAAGTCCGTGTACATATGCACGTCATCTGTATAATGAAGACCGCCTTCATACGGAATACCATCCGGCAGCGGTTTGTATTCGTTCCAGCCGATCACCGTGAAATAAATAAGAAGAAAAACGATGACCACCGGCCATATAAGCCTCTTCTTCCCTCGCCTCTTTTTCATCCTCTCAGTCCCGTCCATGCTATGATGCTACTGAAATTCCCGTAAGCCGGCGAGCGCAAACATGCACGGAACGCACGAAAAAGCACAGCCGCAGCTGTGCTTCCTCCTTTTATGAAATTAAGCCATCACATAATCCATCGCGGCCGAATCGACGACCATCATATCTTTCAAATACTTCTTCGCGCGGAACAGGCGGGATTTCACTGTACCGATCGACACTTTCATCAAGTCTGCAATCTCAATCAACGAGTATTGGTGGACGTAAAAATACTCGATCGTCTTGCGGTAAATTGCATCCAGTTCGCCGATCTTCTGTTGCACCATCTTTTGGATATCCGTCTGTTCGACAAGTTCCACCGGAGAAAGTTCTTCCGAGGGAACCAAATCGAGAAGCGGAACGTCCAATGTATCAGGCTGGTTCATCACGTGCTTGCTCCGACGAACATCTTTCCGGTAGCGATCCCGGAAAGTATTCATGCAGATAGTGGTAAGCCATGCTTTGACGCGGTCGATATTGTCCATATTCGATCCGTACCGGACGACTTTGAGCCAGACATCCTGCATCAGATCCTCCGCCTCTTCCTTGTTGCGTGTCAATTTCAGGCATAAATGATATATGTATCTTCCATATTGGTCGTGAAGTTCAGTCAAATCGAATTTCATCTGAAAACGCCTCCGTCTTATTGCTTGTATCCTCATTATCAGACAAAACTCTCTTACAAACTATCGCTTTCCCTTTCACCTTCCTTACAATTGTGTAAGGTAAAACTTTCATGCTTGAAATAATAAAAACCCGGACGCTTTATGCATCCGGGCTCATATCGTTTTCCTCAGGCCGCTTCGTGATTTTCATTTTCACAATCCGGCTCCGGTCCATTTCCTCTATTTCAAAGAATAGATTCTCATACGTGAACCGTTCCCCGGGCTCAGGTACATGGCCGAGCTCCTGCATTGCGAACCCGCCGATCGTCTCGTGGTCTGTCGGCAATTCGACATGCAGCATCTGCATCACTTCGACAATTTCCAGGCGGCCATGACAAATGAGCTGAAGCTCGTCCTGCTTATAAACAAGGACTTCTTCGTCAATATCGGTTTCGTCCTCGATGTCCTGGCCGATCATCTCTTCAATGATATCCTCATGCGTGACGATCCCAAGAGTTCCCCCGTATTCATCCAGCACGATTGCAAGGTGCTTTTTCCGCGCCAGCATCAGCTTGAACACCTTCTCGACGCTTGCCGTCTGGACGACGAACAAAGGACTGCGGTCCATCAGTTCGGACAGTTTCATCTCAGGGTTCATTGACCATTCAATCAATGCTTTTGAATAGAAGACACCGACCACTTTATCGATGCTTTCCTCATAGACAGGATAACGCGTGTAGAAATACTCCAGAATCGTATCCCGCACTTCTTCGTATGTAGACTCGATCGGCAGGCCGACAACATCTGTCCGGTGGGTCTCCATGACATCCGAAACGTCCTTTTCAGGAAAATCAAGGATCCCTTTCAGGCGCTGGGATTCCTCCTGCTCAAACGTCCCTTCCGTCGATGCGATATCGACCATCGACCTAAGCTCCTCTTTCGTGAGCGTCGCCTCGGTGACAGCGCCTTTCGAAATGATGCGGATGAATATGTTAGTGAACATCGCGAGCAGCGCGGTGAGCGGTGTCAGCAGCTTGACGAGGACATTGATCGTCGGAGCGACCGCATAGGCGATCCGGTCGGCAAATGTCGCGGCGATCGTCTTCGGCAGCACCTCGCCGAAAATGATCAGGACCACCGTCAGGATACCTGTCAACAAACCGACATTCAGGCCTTTGTCGATCGCGATCATCGTCACGATTGTCGGCATCATGATGTTCGCAATATTATTGCCGATCAGGATAGCCGTGATCATCCGGTCCGGTTTCGAAATGAGTTTCTGCAGCCGTACCGACTTGCGGTCCCCTGAATCCGCGCGAAGCTGGACTTTCATCCGGTTCACAGCGGTGAGAGCGGTTTCACTCCCAGATAAGAAGAATGAAGTGAATAAAAAGAATGCCAAAGCGATAAACAAAAGCGGTTCCTCCCGAAATTGTTTTCATGCAGCCGTTCATGTATGAATTGATACATATCATATCACAATATGATCGTTTGCGTCTGCTTCACACACCTCTATTCTTCTATTTTCTGCTATACTATGTTTCATACAAATATGGAAACGAGGGATTGCAATGACACACTTGGATTCACTGAACACCTATTTTGCAGATCACCGCGAAGAGCATTTGGATCAATTGAAGGATTTCTTGCGCATCCCAAGCATCAGCGCCCTTTCCGAACATAAAGGCGATATGCGCAAAGCGGCCGAATGGCTGAAGGATTCATTCGAAAAGGCGGGTCTTGAAAACGCCTCCATCGACGAAACGGAAGGACATCCTGTCGTCTACGCCGACTGGCTTCATGCGGAAGGCAAACCGACGATGCTCATCTATGGCCATTACGACGTCCAGCCGGTCGACCCGCTCCATCTATGGAAAAGCGGGCCGTTCGAGCCGGAAGTCCGCGACGGTAAGCTGTTTGCCCGCGGAGCAAGCGACGACAAAGGACAAGTGTTCATGCACGTCAAGGCGGTTGAAGCGCTCATGCATGAAAACGGCGGAAGCCTGCCGGTCAACGTGAAATTCATCATCGAAGGCGAAGAGGAAGTCGGCAGCACGAACCTCGAGAAATACATTCAGGAGAATAAAGAAAAGCTTGCCGCTGATATCATCGTCATCTCCGACACAGGCATGTACGGTCCCGGGAAACCGGCGATCTGCTACGGTCTCCGCGGCCTTGCTGGCATCCAGATCGATGTGAAAGGCGCGAATAGCGACCTCCACTCCGGCATTTACGGAGGCGGCGTTCAAAACCCGATCCATGCAATTGCGGACATTCTGGCTTCCTTCCATGATAAAGAAGGCACGATCGCAGTCGAAGGGTTTTACGATGACGTGCGCCCTCTTCAGCAAGAGGAACGCGACGCATACGCAGCCCTCCATTTCGACGAAGAAGCACTGAAAGAAGAGATTGGCGTACCGGAACTGTTCGGCGAGAAAGGCTATTCATACCTGGAGCGCACTTGGACACGCCCGACCCTCGAAGTGAACGGCGTCTTCGGCGGCTTCTCCGGCGAAGGCATCAAAACCGTCCTGCCGGCAGAAGCAGGCGCGAAGATCACATGCCGCCTCGTGCCTGATCAGGATCCGGATGACATCGTCGCGAAATTGAGAGCGCATATTGACGAACACAAGCCGGCCTGCGTCACCGTAGAAGTGAGCGAATTCGACAAAGGGAAACCGTTCATCACACCATTCGACCACCCGGCCATCCAGGCAGCAGGGAAATCATACGAAAAAGTGTATGACACGCCAACTGCCTACACACGCATGGGCGGCTCGATCCCGATCGTCGCCGCTTTCGACGAAATTCTCGGCTTGCCTGTCGTCCTCATGGGCTTCGGACTCGCGAGCGAAAACTTCCACGCGCCGAACGAGCACTTCCACCTCGAAAACTTCGACAACGGCTTGCGCGTCATCGGCGACTACTACTACGAACTCGCCGACCTGCCGGTGGATGAACTGAAGAAATGATGATGAGGAACCGCTGCTGGGGCAGCGGTTTTTTGGTATGCGTCCACGGCCGGATTAGGTGGTGAAGTGATCTGTTTAGCTGGCGGAGCGACCGATTAGACGGCGGAGTGATCGGTTTAGCCGGCGGTACGACCGATTAGGCGGTGGAGTGATCCGTTTAGCCCGCGGAGCGACCGATTAGGCGGTGGTGTGATCTGTTTAACCAGCGGAACGACCGATTTCGCGGCGGAGTAATCTGTTTAACCAGCGGAACGACCGATTAGGCGGTGGTGTGATCTATTTAACCAGCGGAACGACCAATTAGACGGCGGAACGATCCGTTTAGCCGGTGGAACGACCGATTACGCGGCGGTGTGATCTGTTTAGCCGGTGGAACGACCGATTTCGCGGCGGTGTGATCTGTTTAGCCGGCGGTACGACCGATTTCGCGGCGAAATGATCCGTTTAGCCGACGGAACGACCGATTAGGCGGCGGTGTGATCTGTTTAACCAGCGGTACGACCGATTACGCGGCGGTGTGATCTGTTTAACCAGCGGAGCGACCGATTACGCGGCGGTGTGATCTGTTTAACCAGCGGAACGACCGATTTCGCGGTGGTGTGATCTGTTTAGCCGGTGGAACGACCGATTAGGCGGCGGAGCGACCGATTAAGCGGCGGTGTGATCTGTTTAATCAGCGGAACGACCGATTAGGCGGTGGAGTGATCGGTTTAACCAGCGGAACGACCGATTAGGCGGTGGAGTGATCGGTTTAGCCCGCGGAGCGACCGATTAGACGGCGGAGTGATCGGTTTAGCCGGCGGTACGACCGATTAGACGGTGGAGTGATCTGTTTAGCCCACGGAGCGACCGATTACGCGGCAGTGTGATCTGTTTAACCAGCGGAGCGACCGATTACGCGGCAGTGTGATCTGTTTAACCAGCGGAGCGACCGATTACGCGGCAGAGTGATCTGTTTAACTTATATAATACAATATGCCAAATTCGTGATTTGATTTTTACAAAACATGATACCTATGCTGTTTCTTCGATTTTGCTGAATTGAAATCCTGGATTTGAGGTACTTTTCCGGGTCAAATCACCGTTTTCCATGTTTTGAGAAAGTAATTAACTTTGTTATAGTGCAGTTGAGGTGAGTGAATTGATTAAAAAAGTTAGAAGAGAACCTTCCACGCTTCATGCACTGCGTCGTTTATTGAAAAGGTTGCCAGCGTCACATGAAAAATACAGCCAAATTGCAGAAGAGTATCGCAAACGAGCTGCTGGTTTTTCAGGCGAAACATTTTTCGATAAACATATGAACGAATATCGACCATCAGAACCACACGTTATTCTTCACGATGTCTGTCTAAAACAAAAGGGGATTTACTTTCAGATAGATTCCATGTTGTTGACAACCAGTAAAATCATCTTATTTGAAGTTAAAAATCTAGCGGGCAAGATAACAATTACGTCCCATCCAACGCAATTCATCCAGGAAATCAATCAAGAGCGAAAAGTCATCCAAAATCCCATTCTAGAGTTGGATCGCAAAGAGATATTTCTTAGGCAATGGTTACTGCAAAGAGATATAGACTTGCCGATCGTCGGGATGGTTGTACTTGCCTTTTCAAACGAAATTAGTATTGCAGAAACTCCAGCAAAGCAAGTTTTGACCGCTCCAGAAGTTCCAATTATTTTATATAACTGTAAAGATTCAAGTGAAATAATCTCTTCAGAGAGCATGCACAGACTTGCATCTGCCATCCTCAAAGCACATCAAGAGTATATATCTAAACCCCTTCTTCAAGTTTTCGATCTACCTATAGATTCCATTCAACCAGGAGTGATCTGTCCCGCATGTTCTGTAATCGGGATGATCCGTCATACTAAAAAGTGGTTATGTCCTCATTGCGGCCAGCATTCTCACCTAGCTCATCAAGATCTAATTGAGGACTGGTTCCTATTAATCGGTCCTACAATAACAAATAAGCAATTTCGGCAATTCGCCTTACTCCAATGCAGCCAGGTATCTAAAAGATTGTTACAAAAATCTAACTTGTCCTTGGCATTTCAAGGGAGGAGTTCGCATTATTTTAGAGCATCCGATTAGATGGTTACTACCTAACATATACAATGCGGCCTGCCACCGGAACGACCGTTTAGCCGGCCGAGTGATTCGTTTAGCTCGAGGAACGACCGATTAGCCGGCCGAGTGATCCATTTAGCCACCGGAGCGACCGTTTAGCTGCCCGAGCGATCCGTTTAGCTGGCGGAACGACCGTTTAGGCGACAGAGTGATCCGTTTAGCTCGAGGAACGACCGTTTAGGCGACAGAGTGATCCGTTTAGCTCGAGGAACGACCGTTTAGGCGACAGAGTGATCCGTTTAGCTCGAGGAACGACCGATTACCTGGCGGAGTGATCCGCTTAACCAGTAAAACGACCGATATCAAGATGAAAAAACACCCAGCGGTACGCCGGGTGCCTTCCACTCACTCTTCTTCTTTTCCGTAGAACGTCACGAACTCCTCAAGCGGTTTGCGGACGCGGTTTTTCGGGATGTCGTCGTAGTAGCCGAATTGGAACATGCTGATGATGCGTTCTTCCGGTTTAACGCCGAGTGCGTCGCGGAATTTGGGGTTGTCGATGAATGGCGGAGTTTTCCAGCAGGTACCGATCCCTTTATCCCAGGCGAGCAGCATGACGTTTTGCAGGAAGGCGCTGGCTGCTGCGTAATCTTCCAGCCGTTCTTTTTGGCGGACATCCTCCGGCACGATGACAAACATGGCTGCGCCAGGTGTCGTGAATTTCTTCATCTGCTTCTCCAGATCCTCATCGGACAGTTCTTTCCACTTCGGAAGCCCGTATTCTTTTAGCAGTTCTTGCATCTGCACATATTCCTGATTCGCCGCGACGATGACCCGCCACGGATTGCGGTTGCCGTGGTTCGGCGCCCAGCGAGCGTCTTCCAGGATCGCCATGATGTCATCGAGATCCACCGGCTGTCCATTGAAATTCTTGACGGAACGGCGGTTGACGATGGCGTCCCGGACTGACAAAGCTTGTTCATTCATAATGCTATGACTCCCCTTTATATGATTCTAGTGACTAGTATACCATGGTTACGGATTGCACATGAAACCCTGGTCTCATGCCTGGAATCAACGGGAGCCTTCCTTACGAAAAATGGTCATTCACTTTGAAGAAAAGATACTTGGCATTCGGCGAGTATGCATAGGAATCCTTATAATCCCAGTGCCGATCGATTGCGTCATACGTGTGAGCAGTGACGAGCGGCGTATCGCCGTCCTTCGACGTCACCATGGTCGTATGGTCGAACCGGCCGTCGCCTTGAAAGTCATAGCAGATCAGATCGCCGATATCGAGTTCTTCCGCGGATCCCACTTGCCGCGCCGTCAGTCCTTTTTTAGAACCTGACAGATACCAGCGCATCGAATGGGCGACCGACCAGCTGAAACTCCAGGAGTTGCCCTGCATCCACCAGCCCCGCGACCGATCCGGATACCCATACATCGGTGCTCCGCCCGCATGCAGGCACTGCGAAATATAATTCGTACAGTCGACATCAAATGAATGGTATGCCGGATTCCGTCCATTCCACCACTGCCGCGCATACCGGACCGCCGCTTCCCGGTCATACATAAAAAAACGCCTCCTCGGCATTATCCTATGACCGAGGATGGCGCGTCATGCGTTTTTCAATTACCGCTCTCCAATTCCTGATAAGGACAGACTCAGCAGCAGGCCGTTTCTCTGTTTTTATTCTCCGCTTCAAAAGCCGGTAATCCAGGAACGCGCCGGCGAGGCCTACCGGGATGCCGCCCCCGCAAATCGAGACAATCAGATGGAACACGGTGAACTTGTCCATCGCCTGATAGAGGTAATAGAAAGCGAGCACGGTGCCGAGCGCCGTGAAGATGACCGTGAAATAGTATGTCACACGCGTGCCGGTTGCAGCGGCAGGGGTATCTCTTCTCAGCTTCCACTTCATGGCGTTCTCCTCTTTTCACGAACATTCAGTTATCTTTAGTATTACCCCATTTCAATTTTTCAATCCTTCCTGAAAATCGGAACCAAAAAAGAAACCCCGTCAATCGTTTCGTTAACGAGGTTTCCATATAATGAAGCATACCAGGAACAAACCGGTGATCCGTCATGCAGCTTTTCCCACCTAGAATTTCCTGCTCCATCGTATTGATTTATTACTTGAGTGAATTTCATAATTCCGAGCCCTTATCTATCAAGGGTTTCAAGACATCAAAAAAGAAGTACCTCCCCAAGTCTTGTATAATGGTAGTCGACTAAAACATCCCAAAAGACTGGAGGTACTCCCTTTGACCATTATACGACAACAAAGCCTATTTGGCATCCAAGAATTATACGACATGGAACCTACCCAACAATATCAAGAGATTATAAGTGCGCTCGATCTGGATGCAATCTTCTTTGCGATCAATAAGAAATCCAGTCTTGGTGCGCCTGTAGAGCTGAATTATGGAGCTATGCTTGTCAGCTTTTTTATTCGGTACGTTGAACGAATTCCTACGATTGCCGACTTAGTAAAACGGCTGAAACGGGATCTATCATTTAAACTGGACTGCGGTTTCAAGGTGTCCGATTCGATTCCTTCCGAAGCATCCTACAGCCGACTTCTCACAAAGTTAAGTGAATCAAATATCTTGGAGCGCGTGCAACAAACAGTCATCGAGACAGCCATCTGCGAAGGGTTTATTGCCGATGAAACAATCGCAATTGACGCCACTCACTTTGAAGCTCGGGACCAGGCGCCTCCGAAGGAGGCAGATACCAAGAAAACGCCCAAAAAACGGGGACGAAAAAAGAAAGAAGAGCGCGAGCAATGGTTGGCAGACAAGGCCCAAGAGGAAGCGAATTTGTCTCTTTATGAAAAGAAGATTGAAGCTCAGCTTGATGCGCCTCTTCATAAGTTACGCTCAGAAATACCTCAAGCCCCTAAATGGGGCATTAAAAAGAACAGCGAAGGGAAAAATGTCTTTTGGTTTGGCTACAAAGGCCATTTAGCTGTGGGTGCGACCAGTCAATACATCCTGCAGTCCATTCTGTCCTCTGGGAATTTGAATGATGGAAAAGCGGCCATTCCGCTGTTGAAAGGGTTGGCGCAGTTCCAGCTGTCTACCATTCAACATCACTCCATGGATGCCGGTTATGACTTTGAACCGATTTATGAGCAAATCCATCGGATGGGACATCAGTCAAACATTGCTTATAATAAGCGAAACGAACGTGAAATGATCGGCTATGATGAACACTTTGCACCGACCTGTTTTAGGGAGCATTCCTATCGCTATGACAGCTATGACCCGAAATATGGAACCCTGAAATACACGCAACCACTCGAGTGTAAAGATTGTCCCCTCGCCAACCAAGGCCAATGCCAGAAAGTATATAAGGTTAAAAGTGCCACAGACCTTCGCAAGTACACGGTGCCAGCGCGCGGATCAAAAGCTTGGAAGAAAGTCTTCGCCCGCCGAACTGCGGTTGAACGTGTCAATGCCTATCTGAAAGAATTCTATCAACTTAACAATGTACGGTATCGAACTGGAAAACGAGCGAAAGTCCATTTTGACGCCATTGTCTTAATTTATAATGCCTCAAAGCTAGCAGCCGATCGTATTAACGTATCGTTACAACAACAAAAAGTCGCATGATTTCTGTTTTTTGAAATGCAAAATTCTCATCGGGAAAGTCTTTGCATTTTTAAAAAGAGCAATTATGAAATTGACTCACTTGAGTGAATTTCATAATTCCGAGCCCTTATCTATCAAGGGTTTCAAGACATCAAAAAAGAAGTACCTCCCCAAGTCTTGTATAATGGTAGTCGACTAAAACATCCCAAAAGACTGGAGGTACTCCCTTTGACCATTATACGACAACAAAGCCTATTTGGCATCCAAGAATTATACGACATGGAACCTACCCAACAATATCAAGAGATTATAAGTGCGCTCGATCTGGATGCAATCTTCTTTGCGATCAATAAGAAATCCAGTCTTGGTGCGCCTGTAGAGCTGAATTATGGAGCTATGCTTGTCAGCTTTTTTATTCGGTACGTTGAACGAATTCCTACGATTGCCGACTTAGTAAAACGGCTGAAACGGGATCTATCATTTAAACTGGACTGCGGTTTCAAGGTGTCCGATTCGATTCCTTCCGAAGCATCCTACAGCCGACTTCTCACAAAGTTAAGTGAATCAAATATCTTGGAGCGCGTGCAACAAACAGTCATCGAGACAGCCATCTGCGAAGGGTTTATTGCCGATGAAACAATCGCAATTGACGCCACTCACTTTGAAGCTCGGGACCAGGCGCCTCCGAAGGAGGCAGATACCAAGAAAACGCCCAAAAAACGGGGACGAAAAAAGAAAGAAGAGCGCGAGCAATGGTTGGCAGACAAGGCCCAAGAGGAAGCGAATTTGTCTCTTTATGAAAAGAAGATTGAAGCTCAGCTTGATGCGCCTCTTCATAAGTTACGCTCAGAAATACCTCAAGCCCCTAAATGGGGCATTAAAAAGAACAGCGAAGGGAAAAATGTCTTTTGGTTTGGCTACAAAGGCCATTTAGCTGTGGGTGCGACCAGTCAATACATCCTGCAGTCCATTCTGTCCTCTGGGAATTTGAATGATGGAAAAGCGGCCATTCCGCTGTTGAAAGGGTTGGCGCAGTTCCAGCTGTCTACCATTCAACATCACTCCATGGATGCCGGTTATGACTTTGAACCGATTTATGAGCAAATCCATCGGATGGGACATCAGTCAAACATTGCTTATAATAAGCGAAACGAACGTGAAATGATCGGCTATGATGAACACTTTGCACCGACCTGTTTTAGGGAGCATTCCTATCGCTATGACAGCTATGACCCGAAATATGGAACCCTGAAATACACGCAACCACTCGAGTGTAAAGATTGTCCCCTCGCCAACCAAGGCCAATGCCAGAAAGTATATAAGGTTAAAAGTGCCACAGACCTTCGCAAGTACACGGTGCCAGCGCGCGGATCAAAAGCTTGGAAGAAAGTCTTCGCCCGCCGAACTGCGGTTGAACGTGTCAATGCCTATCTGAAAGAATTCTATCAACTTAACAATGTACGGTATCGAACTGGAAAACGAGCGAAAGTCCATTTTGACGCCATTGTCTTAATTTATAATGCCTCAAAGCTAGCAGCCGATCGTATTAACGTATCGTTACAACAACAAAAAGTCGCATGATTTCTGTTTTTTGAAATGCAAAATTCTCATCGGGAAAGTCTTTGCATTTTTAAAAAGAGCAATTATGAAATTGACTCACTTAAGCTTTAATAAAATCGAATCTGATTCTTGCGTTACAATGATATCTTGTTGTTCCGAGCTGCCATCTGTATATTTTACACTCACATTAATCATGACGTCGTTAACCATTCCATTATTGCCATCGTGCGGAATGGCAAGTGTATATTTATTCTTTTCCTGTTCCGTATATGGTACAGTGTAGGTTTTCCCGATTTCCCTTACGCCTTCATATATACCGGAATCCGGCTCACTAAGAACGAAATTGATGTTCTCTTTTTGTAGCCATTCAGTGCTTGGGTGCTTATCAGATGTAATTGTAACGTCTTCTACAAATTTACCATCGCTCATTGTATACGTAATGGAGTCAATCTGTTCACCCGTTATTTTGAGCATAACATCTGTAAACATATATTTGTCCCCATCACCGCCTATACTTACAATACCCATTCTATCTTCAGTTCCTAATTCAATCGTCGCTTGATCTGGTGTAATTGTTGTATCCTCGCCCACTGCATAAGCTGTGATTGCGAAATTCACGCCTTGTATTTCTCCACTAAACGTAAATGTAGAAAGTCCCGCCATGATTACCAAAAGTGCCGCAAATGTACTTGCTGCTGGGATCCACTTTCTAAAAGTTGTTTTTTTCCTCTTACCCATATTCTCTTTCACACGCCTCTCCATATCTGGTGACATCTCAATAGAAGTAACAACATCTTTGATCTTTTCAAAGTCCATCTTCATTCTCCTTTCGATATCTCTCGCGAAGAAGATCCCTCCCCCGCTGCAGACGCTTTTTCACAGCTGACGCCGTAATAGTAAGGATTTTCGCGATTTCATCGACTTTATAGCCCTCTACATAATGAAGTAACAAGACCGCCTTATATTTAGCGGGCAACCTCATGAGATGATCGAGCATGCCATGGGTTTCGTCGTTCCTGCTATAGAGTTGCAACTCATGAATATCGATATGTTTACGGATAAAGTTATACCTTCGCATATTCTTGCATCGATTTGTCGCTATCGTCAGAAGCCAGGCTTTCTCGTGTTCAGAGTCATCAAAAACCGGAGCCTTCGTCAGATATGTAATCAAAGTGTCCTGCATAGCATCTTCTGCATCTATCTCATTGGATAACATGACAAGGCATAACCTAAAAAGCATATTGCCGTATGTATCCACAACACGCTCCATATCCAGTTCAGCCGACCAGACCTGCTGCAACGTCCTTCAACTCCTTTCACTACTAACACACTTGAAGAAGCCATATGGTGACAATTTGTTTCCGAAAAAATAAGCATAAAAAAAGAAACCCTCTCAAACGTTGAGTTGAAAGGGTTTCCGTAAGATGGAGCATACCGGGTTCGAACCGGTGACCTTCACACTGCCAGCGTGACGCTCTCCCAGCTGAGCTAATGCCCCGTTTATCTGCTACAATGTCATTATAACAAGGACGTTTTAAAAAGACAATAGGGATTGGGGGAGGTTTCCATGCAGCATGCGGAGAGGGAAATTACGGAACCGGTGCTTCTTTGTGATACAAAAGGCCAGTTGAATCCGGCGGCGATCGGCTATGCGCGGCAGCCGCTGATCAGCAGCAATCTCAGAGGCCATTTCATGCGGAAGAAGAAGTGGAATTATTGGTGCGTGTTCGGGGAGGACCTCCTCTTTTCCGCTTCTATTAACCATCTCGACTACGCGGTCGTATGCCTCGTATATCTTCTCGATTATGAGACGCAGCGTTTTTCGGAGAAGCAGTTTGTGCTGCCTGCTATGAAGAAGCTGAAGATGCCGGAGGAGGTTCACGGCAATCTGAAATTCGTCAACGACCAGGTATCCGTCCAGCTAGTGCATATGCAAGGCAAAACCCATCTGTCCGTCACTATTCCGGATTTTGACAATGAAGGGCTGCACGCCGACTTGCATATCACACACCCGCCGGATGACGATTCGCTAAACGTCGTCATTCCTCGGAACAGGGACGTCTTTCAGCTGATTGCCAAGCATCACTCGCTGCCTGTGAACGGCTTTGTGAAACTCGGCAGCAAGCGGTATGATTTCAATCCGGATTACAGCTTTGCCGTCCTCGACTTCAGCCGCGGCGTCTGGCCTCGGCAAGCGGAATGGAACTGGGCGATGGCATCCCAGTGGTCAGGCGGCAAGCGGATCGGTCTGAACTTCGGAGGCAAATGGACGGACGGCACCGGGATGACCGAAAACGCGGTGTTCGTCGACGGGCGGATGACCAAAATACACGAGGACGTCATCTTCACCTATAATCCTGCCAATTATATGGATCCATGGCGCATCCAGACGAAGTTCTCGGGCTCCGTCAACTTGTCTTTCATCCCGTTCTTTGAGCGGCATGCCACGTCCGATATCCGCCTGCTCAAGACCAGCGCCCGGCAGCTTGTCGGATATTTCAACGGCCAGGTAACGCTTCAGGACGGTGCCATCCTTCTGATCCGGCAGCTCCTTGGCACTGCGGAAGAGCATAAAGTAAAGTGGTAAAGGATTCTTTATTTTACATACACTGAACATTTCTCCTTCCAAAGTCACTGGTTTACTTTCCAGCAATTAAGGAAAACTATACAGTAGGAAATCAGTGAAGGAGAGGTTGTGCGGATATGAAAAAGTTAACAGTCTTCGGTATCTTTCTTTTGATGTCTGCGTTGTTCCTTGGAGCGTGCGGCGACAAGAAAAAAGATGAAACAGAGGGCAACGACCCAAGCAAGGACAGTGTAACGAACGTCACCGATGATGACGGCGGCTCACTCAACACAGGAGACGGGTACGGATTCGATAACTTCGATCTTGAGATTGAGGTTGACGGACAAGAGGCCATCAAAGCGAAGTACGAAATCGATAAGACACTTGAAGCAATCTATATCAATACATTGACAGGCGTCGACTTGAAAGATGATGAAGCGATGAATGAGCTGGATAAACTCTTCAAGAAACTCATGCTGACAAAAGATACATCTAAAAAAGAGGCGACTGACGAAATTCTTCAATGGTACGGACTCGACAACTACTCGAAATTCGACCTGGATGTCGATTTTGACGATGGCAACGAACTGGACGTCGAAGATACAAAATAATGAACGCATTAAAGCTGCGGAGCCATTGCTCCGCAGCTTTTTTAAACTTGAGAATCCATCAGCATATTGTAGTAGACCCCTTGGCGCTTTACCAAGTCTTCCTGGCTGCCAGATTCGATCAGCTTACCATGGCCCATGACATATACCGTGTCCGCTTTCTTCACCGTGTTCAGCCGGTGGGCAATGACGAAGCTAGTGCGCCCTTCCATCAGGCGATCGAGTGCTTCCTGGATTTCCAGTTCCGTCACCGTATCGATGCTGCTCGTCGCTTCATCTAAAAGCAAGAGGACAGGATCCGCAACAAGGGCTCTTGCAATCGAGAGCAGCTGTTTCTGCCCCTGGGAGATTTCCCCTCCGTCCGCCGTCAGGATCGTCTCATAACCGTCATCCAAACGGGAGATGAACGAGTGGGCATTCGCCTTCTTCGCCGCCTCGATCACTTCCTCGTCCGTTGCATCGAGCCTGCCATAGCGGATATTCTCCATGACGGATGCTTCGAACAGGAACGGATCTTGCAGAACGAATGCCGTCTGGCTGCGCAATGTGTGGCGCGGCAGTTCGTTGATCGGTATGCCGTCAATGAGGATTTGCCCTTCATTCACTTCATAAAAACGGGCCAACAGCTGCATGATCGTCGTCTTTCCGGCTCCGGTCGCCCCGACGAATGCGGCTGTCTCACCCGGCTTCACATGGAAAGAGACATCGTCGATCGTATAGCCATCCGTCTCGGGTGCATAGCCGAACGACACATGTCGGAATTCCACGTCCCCTTTCAGCACTGTGTCCGAGTGCTCCGTCGCTTCATCCTTCTCAATCGGCTCATCCATGATATTGAAGACGCGCTCTGCTCCAGCAATCGCGGATAAGACGGTATTGAACTGGTTGGCAAGATCATTCAGCGGCCGCGTGAACTGGCGGGCATATTCCGAGAAGACGACAATCGTACCGATCGTCACGAGCCCCTCGCTTTTTAGAGCAATCAATCCACCGACACCTGCGACAAGCGCGAAGCTGACGTTGTTCAGCATATTCATGACTTTCGGGATGAACCCTGAATAGGTCAGTGCCCAAAACCCTGTGCGGCGCAAATGCCCGCTTTTTTCCGCAAACTCATCCATGACGCGCTGTTCTTGCGAGAATGCTTTGACAATCCGCTGGCCTGATACCGTCTCTTCTATCATGCCGTTCAGGACGCCGACTGCACGCTGCTGCTCTTTGTACAGCAGGCCCGTCCGGCGGGTGATCCACCTGATCGCCGTGAACATGACCGGTACGATGATCATTGTAATCAGCGTCAGAACCGGACTCAGGTAGAGCATGACAGCGAGTGTTCCGACGAGCGTCAGGATACTTGAGAACACTTGGATGAACGACGAATTCAGCGTCTGGCTCACGTTTTCGATATCATTCGTCACGCGGCTCATCAGTTCCCCGTGCTGCCGCTTGTCGAAAAACGATACCGGCAGCTTCTGCAGGTGTTCGAACAGGCCGGCGCGCAGGCGGTAAACTGTACGCTGCGCAATGCCGACCATCCAGAAACTCTGGAAGTAGAGTGCGAGCGACTGGCCGATGTAAATGGCAATCAGCAGGCCGATGACAGTTGAAAGGCCATCAAATTTCATCGGGATAATATAGTTGTCCAGAATCTTACCGATCAGCAGCGGCCCCAGGAGCGTCAGCGCGGAACTGACAAACACGAGCGCCAGCACTGTGATCAGAAGGCCGCGCTGCTCATCGACAAGTCTCCAGATATGCAAAAGCACGGACTTCCAGTCGCTTGCCCGTTCCACTTTCTTACGGCCAGGCCCTTTGATATCTTCCTTTTTTATGACCGGTTCATAGCCGAACGGTTCATGAATTGCTCGCGGCATCCAGATCCACCTCCTCGTTCGATTGCGATTCCGCAATTTTCCTGTACAGCGCTGATTGCTTCATCAGCTCATCATGAGTGCCGTAGCCGACCATTTTACCTTGTTCTAGCAGAAGGATCCGGTCAGCGCCCCGGGCCGTCTGGATCTTTTGCGTGACGACGAGCATGGTCGCCTTCTCGCCTTCCAGCGCATCCCACAGGGCGTTTTCCGTCTTGACGTCGAGCGCACTCGTACTGTCATCCAAAATGAGGATCGACGGTTTACGGACGAGCGCTCGTGCAATTGACAGCCGCTGTTTCTGGCCGCCTGACAGATTGACCCCTTTTTGGCCGACACGTGTTTCATACTTTTTCGGGAACGTATCGATCGATTCATGGATCTGCGCTTTACGCGCGGCTCCTTCAAGTTCATCAGGCGGCGCTTCCGTATCGCCCCACGCCAAGTTTTCAAGGATCGAGCCGGTGAACAGGATCGACTGCTGCGGCACAAGGCCGATCGTATCCCGCAACTCCTTCAGTGGCCATTCCTTCACATCCACTCCGCTGACTAGGATTTCCCCTTCAGTCGAATCAAAAATCCGCGGAATCAAGTTCAATAATGTCGATTTCCCTGCTCCTGTAGCCCCCATGATTGCAAGCTTCTCACCCGGTTTCACATGGAAGGAGATATCATCCAGCACGGGTTCCTCCTTCCCGGGATACCGGAAGGAGACATGCTTGAAACGCAGATCCCCTTCCTGGCTGAGGAAACCGGAGCTCTCCGAAACGCTCGTCTCAAGATCGTCAGTTGCAAGCAGCACTTCCTCCATCCGTTCCGATGAGGCTTTCGCCCGGGAGAACGCCACGATGATGAAGGCGAACATCGAGAACGCACCTGTCATCCGGAGTGCATAGTTGACAACCGCGACAAGCTCCCCGACTTGCGCCCCGCTTTCGCGTATTTGCGCCGCTCCGAACCAAAGGACGGCGAGCAAGCTCAGATTCATGATGAACATGAGCACAGGCAAAATCAGCTCCATGTTCCGCATGGCAGTGACCGTGTCCTTACGCAAGGAATCGGCCACTTTTGAGAAGCGGCTGGATTCATACATGCCGCGCAAGTACGCTTTGATCAGACGGACCGCCTGCAAGTTTTCCTGTATGACCCGGTTCACCCGGTCAAGACGCCGCTGCACTCTTCCGAAAAGCTTGACGCCGCGGCGTGCCATGATAAATAAGAATACAAACAGGAACGGCGCTCCGATGACGAGATACATAGCTAACTTGACATTGACGAGGAACGCCATGACAAGGCTTCCGATTACAAGCAGCGGCGCACGCAGCATGATCCGCAGCCCCATGAATAATGTATTCTGCACCTGAGTCACATCACTCGTCAGCCTGGTGATCAACCCGGACGTCGGGAACTTCAGAAATGTCGCCATCGAGAAGGCCTGCACTTGGCGGAACAGCGCCCGCCGCAAGTCATATGCGAAACTTTGCGACGCATGCGATGCAAAATAGGAATTCACGACCCCTGCAATCAAGGCGACAAACGCCAGTCCCATCATGACGCTTCCCCATGTCCAGATAACATTGGCCTCTCCTGCCAAAATTCCGTCATCAATGATTTTTGCGATGAGAAGCGGCTGGATCAATTCAACCGCAAGTTCCATCAGCATGAGAACCAAGGCGATCAAAATCGGCCATTTATATGGCTTAGCATAAGAAAAGACAGTTTTCATACTTCCAACCCCCAGAAACTCTTTCGTTTTACGAATTACTTTTCAACTGATTCCTATTATGCCATAGGATTCTACTCCTGTATAGAATGGAGATTGAATGGTTTGAGATTTCTTGAAATCAGACAGTCATTCCGATCAAGTTCATAGATATAGAAAGAATCGATAAGCAAAATTCATTTTTGCATTCATCCTCTTTTAGCTGAGTCCTCAGAAGTCCAAGTGTTTTTACTGTTGAGAAGCGGAAATTCATTTCCTGAATGATGATTCATTACTCCTATTTATAGAACTCCTCTTTTGATTTATTGATGTTTTCAAGTTTCTCTGTTCTAAACGCCCTATAACCATTTTGACTAATTGTTAACATTTAACCGGATGGACTAGTTATCTAGGGAATTTATGCTGTATACTATCTATAGCATAAATATATAGATACATGCAGGTGAAGGGGGACTTAAGGATGGATTCGGAACATGAGCAAAACAGGCTCGCCATACCCGGCATTATGGACAGCCTGGAAAAATATTATATGGTCACCCGCACGGATAGCGACGGCCTCATCACATTTGTCAACGACAACTTCCTCGAGACAAGCGGATGGACGCCAAAGCGGGTGCTCGGAAAGACCTTCTGGCAGATGTTCCCTTCCGATGAGGAGGGACAAGATCAGTCACATGCCATCTGGAGCCGGCTCGCCTCTGGCAGGTCATGGTTTGGCACAGCGAAAAAGCTCTCTCGGCAAGGGGAGCCATACTTTGTCAAGATGGTCGCTATTCCTGAAATGAGTGAAGGGACATTGAAAACGGCTACATTCCTCGAACTCGATGTGACGGAAGATGTAGAAATGAAAGAGAAGCTTCAGCAGATTGCCTTCATTGATTACGAGACTGGCCTCATGAGCCGCCACAAACTCGAATCGCTTGTAGGCGACTACATAGAAAATGACCGGCATTTCTCATTCGTCTACATTTCAATCGATCATTATTACACGCTGAAGGACCATAGCTCGCACGATTCGGAATCCATACTGATCAAAGAGTTCACGAACCGCTTGAAACGTTACTTCCAGGACAGTCCGATTGCGCGTGTCGGCGTCGGCCAATTCGCGCTCTTGACCCCTTTCGGTGACTGGTATATCCAAGGATTCCTCAGTTTCTTGAAAGAGCAGCCGATCTATATCGACCATTCCGCATTGCCGCTGTCGATCAGCGGAGGGATTGTCCGTTATCCGGAAGATCAGCAGACATACACACAGCTTGTGACCGCTGCACTCGCCGCGATGAAAGAAATCACGAATAGCGGCGGCGGCCGGATCGCTTCCCTATCCGCCGCTTCCCATAAAGGGCTGAACCGCCGCGCGATCATCGACCGGAAGTTGCTGACGGCACTCGACCACCGTAATTTGCAGGTCGTATATCAGCCGCAATATGACGTCGCGACCGGACAAGTGAATTTGTATGAAGCGCTTGTCCGCTGGAAAGACGAGGAACTCGGCTATGTCATGCCGGATGAGTTGATTCCCATTGCGGAAGAAAACGGTTTGATACACGCGATTGGCACGTTTGTCATCGAAGAAGCGGCCAAACTTGCGTCACGGCTTGCGCAGGAAAACCAGAATGTTAAAATCTCCATCAATTCGTCCGTCCGGGAGTTCAGCAAATCGGAAATGAAAGACAGCATCCTGCACATTCTGCATGAGACCGGCTGTCCTGCCGACCGGCTGCAGCTGGAAATCACGGAAAAGTTTGCGTTTGAGGCGGAAACGGAGAACTCGATCATCCGTCAGATGAAGGGCTTGCGTGATGCGGGCGTACAGTTTGTCCTGGATGATTTCGGCACAGGGTATGCTTCTTTTAGATACATGCAGAACTTGCCGATCTCTTTTGTGAAAATTGATAAGGTATTCATTCAATCGCTTCTTACGCACCCAAAAACACGGCAGCTCGTCGAAGGGATGATCATGCTGTCAAAGTCGATGGGGCTTTGTGTTACCGCGGAAGGCGTGGAATCGGAAGAGCAATTCGAAGCGCTGAAGGAGATGGGCGTCGACGCCATCCAAGGTTATTACATCGGCGCGCCTGCCCCTGTGGAGGATATTATTTTTAATTAATTCATAAAGAAAGACGGAAAGCCTTATGCGGCCTTCCGTCTTTTTGTCCGTCCTCTATAGACAAGCTGGATGATCACTTCGGCAAATACGAGACCCATCGCAATCGCGCCTGAAACCATGAGCGCTTTGGAAGCGAAAGCGATCGCTTGCAAATAATCATTTTCAACGACATACCTCATCGCGCTGTAGGCCGTGCCCCCCGGAACAAGCGGGATGATGCCGGCGACGCTGAAGATGATGACCGGCGTCTTATAGCGCTTCGCGAATAGATGCGCGACAAACGCGACGGCAAACGCACCGAGGAACGAGGATTTCACCACATCCCCCGACAGCATATCGCTATAGTAATAAATGAGCCATCCCGCTGTTCCCGCAATGCCGCAATATAAAAGCATCTTGCGCGGCGCATTGAACAGGACGCCGAAGCCGACCGCCGCCAAGAAGCTGAAAATCCCCTGGACAATCCATATCATCACGTTCACCACCTAAAAAGATAAAACAAGCGCAACTCCCGCGCCAATCGCAAAGGCCGTCAAGAATGCTTCGGCTCCTTTGGCAAGACCCGACATGAAGTGGCCCGCCATGAGATCCCGGACAGCATTCGTGATCAGCAGCCCAGGTACAAGCGGCATGACACCGCCGATGATGATCTTGTCGAGTTCCGTGCCGATCCCTGCTTGGACCGCTAGGAACCCGGCAAGCCCCACGGCCAGCGCCCCCACGAATTCCGCGAAAAACTTGACCTTAGTAAGCTCCTGTACCAGATATGCAAACAGGTGGCCTGCACCGCCCGCAATGAACGCCGGCAGCAGATCACCCCATACGCCATCGAACATGATGAGGAATGAACCGCCCACAATCGCCGCCGCCACAATCTGCAGCCATAGCGGAAACGCCTCATTTGCCGTCTCAATCTCCTGCAGCCGCTCATAGGCGACCGGAAGCGTGATGTCGCCAAGGGCCAGCTGGCGGGACACCGCATTGACCCGCGCGATTTTCTCGAGGTCCGTCGACCGGTTTGGTATGCGGATCAGCTTGGAGTGATGCGGACTGCCCGGCGACAGAATGATGCCGGTCGGCAGGACAAAACTGTGGGCAGCCGGCAAGTCCTGCGACCGTGCCATCCGGTCCATCGTGTCTTCCACCCGGTACGTCTCCGCCCCCGCCTCCATCATCAGCCTCCCGGCAAGCAGGCAGCACTCGTACGCTAATTCTTCATCCGTCATCTTGCGTCGTACCCCCTCGTCATTCGTAGTTCCATCTTATCGGAGGTGCGAGGAAAACACAATTTCATTTTGGCGGGCGGGGGCTGAGAAGCGCGTTGCTTCGTTTCAGCGCGGGATTGCTTCGTTTCAGGCAGCGTTGCTTCGTTTGTTGGCTTGATTGCTTCGTTTCCGTTGCCTGTTGCTTCTTTCGGACGCTGCATTGCTTCGTTTCGAGGACGTGTTGCTTCTTCCGGCAATGCTGTCGCTGCACGCGGCGGCCGAGAGAGGCGTTGCTTCATTTCAGCGCGGGATTGCTTCGTTTCAGGCAGCGTTGCTTCGTTTGTTGGCTTGATTGCTTCTTTTCCGTTGCCTGTTGCTTCATTCGGGCGCTGCATTGCTTCGTTTCGTGGACGTGTTGCTTCGTTCGGCAATGCACTCGCTGCACGCGGCCGCCGAGAGAGGCGTTGCTTCATTTCAGCATAGGATTGCTTCGTTTCAGGCAGTGTTGCTTCGTCTGTTGGCTTGATTGCTTCATTTCCGTTGCCTGTTGCTTCTTTCGGGCGCAGCATTGCTTCGTTTCGAGGACGTGTTGCTTCGTTCGGCATGGCAGTCGCTGCACGCGGCTGGGAGAGTCGTTGCTTCTTTTCAGCATAGGATTGCTTCGTTTCAGGCAGCGTTGCTTCGTTTGTTGGCTTGATTGCTTCTTTTCCGTTGCCTGTTGCTTCTTTCGGGCGCTGCATTGCTTCGTTTCGAGGACGTGTTGCTTCTTTCATGCTCAAAGCCAAAGAGCCTTGCCCGTGCGGCAAGACTCTTTTCGCTTATTTCATCTTTAATTGGCCAGCTTTTTTGAACGTTGCAAGGTCGTAGCTGTTGATTTCGCCAGGTGCAATGGTGAACAGCCGGCCGCCGCTGTAGACGAGCCGCTGGATTTGCGTCTCCCACTCTTCGTATTGCTGATATTTCGCCGGCTTCTCGATCAGGTCGCCCTTCAGGACAATCCCTTTTTCAGGAGAGATTTCATACACAGCTGCACCCGATCCAGTAAAGGAAATCCGCTGTCCGCTCTTTTCATCATACAAGCTGACCGGGAAGCCGAACAGATTCTTGCCAGGATGCACGAGCAGTGCCTTGTGGTCATACTGGATCGGGGAATACGTGCCCCTTCCGCCAATAATTTCCGTGTCGGCCTCTTTCGGATTCGCAAAATCGGTAATATCGAAGAGCGAAATCTTCATCCCGCCAGTCAGGATCAGCGGCTCGCCGCCGGACGGATTTTTCTGCACCTCTGTCTCATAGCCGAATCCGATCAGATGATTCTCACCGAGCGGATGCAAGTAGTTGGAGAACCCTGGAATCTTCAGTTCACCGAGCACTTCCGGTTTCGCAGGATCTGCCACGTCGATGACAAAGAGCGGATCGGTCTCGCGGAACGTCACCATATACGCCTTGTCACCCATGAACCGCGCGGAATAGATACGTTCGCCTTTCGCCAGATCCTTGACCGAGCCTGTGAGTGACATGGTTTCATCAAGAATGTACAGATGGTTCTTGGACGGCTCCCCTTCCCGGTTCCAGGCTTCCCCTTCAGTCATGACGACGCGGAAATGACCGTCATGTTCATCCATGGAGAACTGATTGAGCACCATGCCTTTCATCGCCGAAGAACCTGTGAACTTCACCTTCGTGCCGTCCAGGCTGAATTTAAAGAACTGCGTCTGCAGATCTCCAGGATTCCAGGCGATTTTCGCGCCTCCTGCAGCCGGATTTCCATAGTCGACCGCTGTCAGATACAGGTTCTCTTTCGACATATACAGCTGCCCGCTGCTGCCGAGATAGCCTTTTGTCTCCACGTTCCCCGTCTTCAGCGACCCCAGATCGATTGACGTCACAATCGTATACGACGGCTCCTCGCTGCCCGGCAGAATGCCGATTTCGCTGTACGCCATATACGATTCCCCCTGAGTGGAATCAAACAGGCGCGGCCGCATTGCATCGCCCTCGATCTCATCGATCGCCCACAGCCTTGGATGCATATTCGTCACCAAATAGAAGGTGTCATCGGTCTTCCGGGAACTGTTCATATAGCCTTCCGCCCTAATTTCACGGACAAGCACCGGTTTTTCAGGGTCTGACACATCATAGAACAGGACCGCTGTCATGCTTTCCAGCGGCATAATCCGGTCCGCGGCCTCTTGTTCCTCTTCATAGGCCATCATCCGGTCACCGACGATGATAAGCATCTTGCCATGCAAATAAAGCTGCGATGGATAAAACGACTGATCTTCATCAATGAAAGCGGCCTGTGCCAGCTTCCCTCTGCGAATATCAGTCACAGCCACTTTGCTGCCGTCGATGATGGAATAAATGAAATCGCCATCCGTTTTGACGAGATCCCCTTCATCCACTCCGTCGACCTGATGATTGGTTGTGGAATGATCGGCACTGCCGCCGCTCGATGCCTTATCCGAGCTTTCTTCTGTAGCGTCCCCCGCAGAGCTGTAGAATTCAGGGCCGCCTCCTTTCTGAAGCGCTGCTTTCGCATGTTCAAAATAGGATTTCAACTCCTCTGCAGACGTGACGGAGTGAACGGATTGATACACCGTAAAGTCGAGCTTATTCTGCTTCAAGGAAGAAAGGAAAGTCCTGCTCAGCGCATCATCCTCTACATGGAGCGTATACTTGCCCGGCGCCAGTCCTTGCACGCGCAGCTGCTTGCCATCCTGTTCGAGAGCCAGTTTCGCCTCCACTCTCTTTCCATCGCGGTCTGCCACAAATACGATTCCATCTGTAATCGCTTTCTGTGCTAAAGGTGATGAAAAATAGGCAACCCACCCATGCTTCTCCGCCGCCGAACCGGAAGCCGCCACCTCCACTTTCTCTATGAGAAACGCGAACACCAGCACAACCGCAGCAATCAGCCCGGCAACCGCCAGCCAACCGTATGTTTTCCTCAATTGAACCAACCCTTTCCAATTTGCCTTCTTATCCGATTAGACTCATCAGAAACGGTTTAGTTACAACATTCAAGAAATTGTTACAACCATATGTATGTGTGCTGACGTATCCATCTGCTTATCTTTAAAATCCAAAGACAACGTGTGGGCAGGATCTGTTTGTGGTATCATATAGTCAACCTCTTTATTAACCCCAATCACTGTTTGATACTAAATTCCCCAGCTATTCTACCAGTATACGGGAGGTGTAACAGATGGAAAAACTTTTGCACACAATCCTGGAAGAGATCCAAACAACTAATCATCGTTTAACTGGGATTGAACATGAAATCAAGGAAATTAAAGTTGATGTTTCACGTCTTTTTGAACGGGTCGATTCTCTGGATAAACGTGTTGATTCTCTGGATAAACGCGTCGAGTCTTTGGATAAGCACGTCGAGTCTTTGGATATGCGTGCCGCGTCTTTGGATAAACGTGTTACCTCCATTGGAACAGAATTGAAAGAGTTCCGGGAAGAGACAAATACATCTTTGGTAATTCTCCATACAGGACAACAGGGTTTCCGGGAAGAACTGACTCAACGGTTCAAAGAAACATACAAGAAGCTGGACATCATAAGCGGAGATATTGAGTTCACGTATCAAAAAACTGCCCTTCACGATTTACAAATTCGCCGCATTGAGAACAGCTAAGACTATATAAAACATCAATAACAAAAACCCGCATCGGCCTCCAGCCATGCGGGTTTTCCATTTTCATTCCCCTTCCAGCACATCGATGCAGATTTCGATCGCGCGCTTCAGGTCTTCGTGCGACCAGCTTGGCACTTTGCCGTGCTGGGCCGCGAGTTCGTGGGATGCCGGGATATGGATGAATCCGGCGAGCATGTCAGGCCGCTGTTGATTCACATAATGGAGCGCCTGGTACATGACGTTGTTGCAGAGATAGGCGCCGGCCGTATTGGAGATGTCGGCAGGCAGTCCCGCTTCTTTCAGTGCGTCTACCATTTTCCGGATCGGCATGTTGGTGAAGTAGCCGTCCGCTCCGTCTTCAGCGATCGGTTCGTCGACCGGCTTGTAGCCATTGTTGTCGACTGGACCGTCGCTTACGTTGATGGCAATGCGTTCGGGTGTGATCTTGAAGCGGCCGCCGGAAAGACCGAGTGACAGCACGGCGTCCGGCCGGATCTTCTCGATGTGCGCGAGCACCTGCTTCCCCGACTCGCTGAAATCGACGGGGAGAATCTCACTATGGATTGTATATCCGCCAATCGTCCGGCCGTGCAGTTCGCGCGCAATCCGGTCCGTCGGATTGACCGGGTAGTTCAAAAACGGTTCAAACCCCGTCAGCAGTAATGTTTTCATCTCCTCATCCCCCTTTGCCCCATTATAACACTGTCACTTCGATTTGAAGCGCTGTGTTTTGTCCCAGCCGATCACTTGGCGGTTCTTCTTCGCCTTCAAGTACAGAATGAGGCTGCGGACAAACAGGTATGAGAAGAGCTGGGCATAGGTGAAGTACATGATGATACTGATGAACACATTGATCGGCGTGAAGGTCCGCTGCGTCGACTGGGCGACGAACAGCTGCGCCGTATAAACGATATAGGCGACGTACCAGATGAACAGCAGCGGATAGGTGTACTGGACCGAAAAGATGTTCAGGATGCCGAGCAGGAACCAGATGTACGAAACGATCAGGAACAGCCAGAAGATGACATAGACCATCAGCTGATGAATGGAGTGGACAAGCAGCTTTCCGCGGAAATAGCCGGGTTCCGTCAGAGTCTTCTCCACGATATACAGGTTCCCCTGCAGCCAGCGTGTGCGCTGTTTCAGGTAGACGGACAGTGTCTCCGGCTCCTGTTCCCAGGTGATCGATGACGGGACAATCGGCAAATAATACCCCTTTTGTGTGATACGGAGCGTCAATTCGGCATCTTCCGCGATGGCATATGGATCATATCCGCCCAGTTCTTCGATGACAGACCGTTTGACAAGCATGTTTGTTCCGGTGAGTGACCCTGTCTTGAACAGCTGCCAGCGCCCCGACTGCATGAGCAGCTGGAACACTTGGAATTCGATCGAAATCATGCGGGTGAGCCAGCTTGCGTCTTCATTCAACGTCCGAACGTAGCCGACCGCGCCCGCAGATTTAGGATTCGTTTCCGACACTGCGACAAGTTTCTTCAAGGCATCCGGATTCGGCTGGTTATCCGCGTCATAGACGCAATAGTATTCATTGCCCGAAATGCTGATCCCGTAGTTCAAGACGCGGGATTTCCCTTTCGGCTCGCCCGGCGGCACTTTGATATGATGCACATTCTTATAGGTATCGTCAAAATCCTGGGCGATTTCCGCCGTCTCGTCCGTCGAATTGTCATTCAAGACGTAAATTTGCAGGTCGCCGGGGTACTTCAGCGCGACCATTGCTTCAATCGTATCTTTAATGACAATCCCTTCATTATGTGCCGGAATGAGGATATCGACGCCCGGATAATGCTCAAGCTCGGGTATCCGGTCGATCTTCAGCCGGTTATACAGGCCCGCTAGCATGAGCAGCGAGTAGTAGCCGAGCAGCAGCAGGAACAGAATCGTCGTAAACAGCAGAAGGTACACCACATTGTAAATGATTGCTGCAATAATCAATACGATGAACAGGACAAACCCTGCGAGGAGGCCGATCGTTCTAGGTTTCACCTGGACATCACCTGCTCTTCCACCGTCCGCTCCGTATCCGCCTCCTCGACCATGAAGCGCAGCTTCGCGATGGTCTTCTCTTCAAGACGCTCCGACAGCTTCTCTTTGATCCGCCGCTCGATCACTTGCAGCCCGTCCCGGTTCGTATTCTGGGCGAGGATGATCAGAGTATTGCTGTCGTACTGGCCCGCGATGTCGTAATACTTCCGGATGGCCTGATGAAGTGCACTCCCTGTTGTCAGCATCGCTTTCTTGAGTGCATGTCTCGGGACGCCGGACAGATCCACTTTGATAAAGTAGCCCGGTTCCTTCCGCCGTCTCATCATGGACAGGATGCTGGCAGCCTGCTTTTCAAATTCGTGTTTCGTCAGCACGCCTTCCTCGGAAATGTAATCTTCCAATAACAGCACTTGCTCACGCAGTCTTTCATTCTCCGTCCTGTACTGATAGACATACTTTGCAATTGAATACAGGGCGAAAAGATGCACAAGGAACAGGAAATGAAGGCCGATTGCGGCGGCTTGCTCCATCGCTTTCCATTCCCCCCGGAACGCAAGGAACAACAAGCTGAAGACCGTGCCGATCGTCAGCAGCACATAGAAAAAGAACGCCAGCCTGTCAGTGCCTGCAAAGAAAAGAAGGACGAGAAGCCCCAGCGCCGCATAGGCATAGTGGTTGATTTCATTGTATGTAAATAGGATGAGCAGAAGCGTTGTCACAAGCCAGACGAGGGCGGCCGCGGGCATTTGCCACTGCCTGAAGACGGAGGTTCCTTTAGTCATCCAACATCCCACCTTTCTATCTATTCTTCCATTCCCCTATTCTACTAGATTTCAAGCATAACTTCCGCGTTTATTCGCGCGTTTGCAGGGAATGATTCACTATAGCATAGGTTATGAAGGAGGAATAGATGATTATGGATAAATTTGAAAAAGTGGATGAGAAAGTTCCACCGCAAACGCAGAGCCACCAGCCCGGCGTCGAAGCCGAAATGGATCCGGCTCCGATTTTTGACGATGAAAACTACAGGGGATCCGGGAAACTGAAAGGCAAGAATGCGCTCATCACAGGAGGCGACAGCGGAATCGGCCGTGCAGTCGCGGTAGCTTTTGCGAAAGAGGGTGCGAACGTTGCCATCGCCTATCTGGATGAGGAAGAGGACGTAGACGCCGACAAGACGGTCGAACTCATCAAGAATTACGGCGGAAAGGCGTTGAAAGTGCGCATCGACATTAGTGAAGAGGAGAATTGCGAGAAGCTCATCGACCAAGTCGTCTCCGAGTTCGGCAGCTTGAATGTTCTCGTGAACAATGCCGGAAAGCAGTTCCCGCAGGACGATATCGCGGACATCTCAGGGGATCAGCTGCGGGAGACGTTCGAGACCAACTTCTTCGGCATGTTCTTCCTGTCGAAAGCCGCTCTCGCCCATATGAAAGACGGCGATTGCATCGTCAATACATCCTCTGTCACTGCATACAACGGTTCGCCCGGCCTGATCGATTACTCCGCGACTAAAGGCGCCATCACGACATTCACCCGTTCTCTCGCTCTGAACCTTGCAGATAAAGGGATCCGGGTGAACGCTGTCGCACCTGGTCCGATCTGGACACCACTCATTCCTGCGACGTTCGATGCGAAGAAAGTGGAACAGCACGGCTCCGACACGCCGGTCAAGCGCCGCGGCCAGCCGGCTGAAAATGCGCCTGCCTATGTATTCCTCGCGTCCAGCGATTCGAGCTATATGACAGGACAGACGATCCACGTCGACGGCGGAGACTACGTCGGATCATAATGACTGGCCAGATGAATCTTTCATGTCCATTCTGCGAGGGTGATATGCGGAAAGGCTATATCCAGAGCGGGACGCGGCTTGCCTGGGTTCCGAAGAAATCCAAACTGACCGTAGAGCCGAGCATGATCCCCGGCGCCGTCCTATTGTCCGGCCAAAGCCGTTTCTCCATTAACTACGCGGATGCGTATTTGTGTGAGGCGTGCAAGAAGGTCGTTGTGGACTACGGAACGGACGAGCCCGGGACAGCGTTTTGCTGACGTGAATGGCAGTGCGCAGTTGGATTGCTTATTAACAGACTGGTGTTGCTTCTTGTAGAAGCGTCGTTGCTTCGTAAGAGAAGCTGATTGCTTCATAAGACGGAACTGTTGCTTACCATGACGGCATGATTGCTTCTTACGGAGCATCCATTGCTTACTTTGGACCAAAAAACAAAGCGTTCCACAGGCCGAAGCCCGTGGAACGCTTTTTTCTTATGCTTCGGCAGTTTCAGCCGGCATACCTTTCGAATAGCGCTTGTTGAACAGGAGCGCAAAGTATCCGAATGTAAGGATGAGGCAGGCGGCGAGGAATCCGAGGAGGACGCCGTTGCTTGCCCAGAGATGAGCGATATCGCCTGTCGAGATCGCCGCTTTGAATGCCTGGACGGAATACGTCATCGGCAGTAGAGTGTTGAATACTTGAAGCGGTTCCGGGATCAATTCGAGCGGGAATGTTCCTGCGCTCGTTGTCAATTGCATGATCAAAACCAGAATCGCGACAAAACGTCCTGCGTCGCCGAGAACGGAGACGAATAATTGGACGAGAGCGATGAATGTGTAACTTGTAATGACCGCCGTCAAAACGAATAATCCCAGATTCTCTGTTTCAAGTCCAAGTCCCCATTTGATGATCGCAACGGCAACCAAAGCCTGGATGAGACCTACAACAGCCAAGACAGACACTTTGCTCGCGAACCATCTGAACGCACCCGTCGGTTTGATGGCCGGCTGGACGAGCGGGAAGACGATCGACAGAAGCAATGCACCGACGAACAGGCCGAGGGATAAGAAGTACGGCGTGAAGCCGGTTCCGTAGTTCGGCACTTCATTGATGCCTTCCTTGTCGACATCTACCGGAGCTGCCGCCATTTCATATGTCTTGTCGGTCGGCTTCACTTCACTTGCGGTTTCGTTCGCTTCCGCAAGTTTTTCCTGAAGCGTCAAAGAACCGTCCTTCAATTGTTGGACACCGTCCGTCAGCTTCGTAGAGCCGTCTGCCAGTTCACGGGATTTTGAAGCAAGCGTGCCTGTTCCCGACGCGAGAGTGCCGGAACCCGTGTTCAATTCATTCAACCCTGCAGCGAGGCTGCCAGCACCGGCTTTTGCGGCGTTTGCCCCTTCGGACAATTTCGCAAGGCCCGCATTCAGCGCGCCATTGCCTTCCGCAAGTGCACTAGCACCGGCTTGCAGTTTCGAAGAAGAGCTGTTTAGCTGATCAAGACCGGCAAGCGCCTGGGCGTGGCCGTCACGCAGCTGTCCTGCCGCTCCATTCAACTGGCCTGCCCCTTCTTGAAGTGCAGCTGTGCCGGCCGAAAGTTCTTTCATGCCGCCGGCGACTTGCGCACTGCCTTGCTGAAGCTGCGCCAGTGCACCTTTCAGCCCGGCCTGCTGTTCTTCCGGCAACGATGAGAGGATTGGTGCGAGCTGGTCGGACAGATTAGCGAGTCCTGTATTGACGCTTTGCGCGCCATCTGTCAGTTTTGTTGCCGCACCATGTAATTCACCTGCTTTTTGGTGCAATGTTCCAAGAGACGCTCCAAATTCCGTCTCCTTCTGACCGATCATTGCATAACTGTCTTTCAACTTGGCTACCGATGCCGTGTACTCTGATACGCCGGCTTGCAGATCGTTTGCACCGCTCGCCGCTTTTTGAGCGCCTTGGTGGAGATCGGCAGCGCCGGAAGCAATTGTGCCAACGCCCTTGTTAAGATCGTTCGCTCCCTTTGCTGCATCCCGTGCTCCTTGCGCAAGCTTGTTTGTGCCGTCTTTGAGTGTCACCGTGCTTGCTGCGAGCTGCACCAGATACCCCTGCATGTCATCCGCGCCATTCGCGAGATCGACAGTACCTTCATGTAGTTTGCCTGCACCTTCAGCAGCATCGCCGAAACCCTCACCCATCTTTTCGATGGACGCGAACATCTGCTCAGCGTAGGTTTTGGACACTTGTTCATTCACTTCCGCCTGAATCCGGCCCATTGCCGTCTCCCCGATCTGTGCGGAGAGGAAGTTATAGCCCTCATTCGGTTTATAAATGATTGTCAGCTTCTCCGGATTTTCGTCAAGCAGTGTTGTCGCATGCTGTGAAAAGTTTTCCGGTATTTCAATAGTAATATAGTATTTCTGATCTTTCAGGCCGCGTTCTGCTTGCTCTTTTGTCACGCCCTGGAAATCAAACTGCTTGCTGTCGACTAATTTATCGACCAATTCTTCCCCAAGAGCCAGCTGTTCGCCATCAAGTTCAGCGCCATCATCCATATTAACAACAGCGACCGGCAGGGACTTCAGATGATCATACGGATCCCAGAATGCCCATAGGAACATGCCTGCATATAATACCGGGATGAACAAGATCGCAATCAAGGGCACGAGCATTTTCCGTGATGTCAGCAGCTGCCTCCATTCCGCGCCCGTCATCGTCTTTCCGTTTTTCATGTTGCATCTCCTCCTAAAACGTATTGACCATTTCTCTCAAACGGTCATTCAATTCTAAAAAAGAAGTCTCATTGCAAGAGACTTTTAAAGATCGTATCGCTCAGCAGCGTGGCAATCTGTTCCTCTGTCAATTCCTCGTCATGCGTCTTTTCCCAATCCACGATCAGCGCCATGTAGGACTTGAACAGCAGGTACGCGACCAGCTCCGGCTGGCAAGGTTTGAGTTCACCTTTCTCGACAGCCTTTTCGATCTTCTGGCGTATGTACGAAACGATCTCTTTCTCGATTTGCATTAGCACTTCCGTCACGGCAGGCGTACGAAGCTCGTTTTCTTCGTCGATCAGTTTCGCGTACAAATGATGGGTGTTGCGGAACTTCAGCATTTCCATCAAGCGGGCGTGGGCATTCTGTTCGAATGTACCGCCTTCCACCGCTGCCGCATTCGATGCAGCACGCATTTCCTCCATCATCTTCAGGACAATGGCATTGAACAGTTCTTCTTTGTTCTTGAAGAACGTATAGATCGTCCCTTTGCCGACGTTTGCAATCTTCGCCACTTGGTCCATGGTCGTCGCCTTGTATCCGAACATGGAAAACGACTTCGCCGCCGCCTCCAATATCTCCTGTCTCCGATCCACTTCTTCACCTCCTGCATCGTGTGACTGAAAAACAGATACGGTCATTAAGTCAATATCATATACCAATCAAAAAGAAACTGCAACCTCGTTCCATAAAAAAACCGGCAAGAGCCCTCCTGCCGGTTACATGTCCTCACTCTATGACGGGTTCCCGAATAGCTCCGGTAAAGAGAATGGTGCCTGTTTGGCCATCTTGGATAGCGAACCAGAACGGGCGGTTCACTTCCATCACAAACGGCTCCTCAGCCGGCGCAGATTCCGTGACTGAGACGCCTGTCACTGCTGCTGCCTCCGTCCCTTTTTCATTCACATCTATATAGGTTTTCTGCAGCACTTTGGAGATTGCAAGAGACGCATCCCCTTCCACCATCAGGCTGAAGTCTGCATCGTCCTGAAATGCCTGGTCCATTCCAAGGGCCTGGAGGGTCTCATTCAACTCCGTCGCATATGCCATTTTAAACTTAGGCATGAGGATCGTCCCTTCCCTCTTCTCGAGTCCGTCATTCAGCGATTTCCACCCTTCCCCATCCCAGGTGCTCTGGAATTCCGCAAAGTCGGTGTCCTCATCCGGCAAGACGATAGTCATGCTCATCTCACCTTCCCCATATGGGAGGCGGATCGCTTCAAACCTATCACCAGCCATATAGTCCAGGCGTTCGGAAAGCTTCATGAACGGCACCTCGATTGAGCTGTCCCCAGTGTGGAAGGTCCGTTCTTCGGTATCTTCCTCTTTGAACGGGTACGCCCAGTCCCCTTTGAAATAAATTGCGTTCAGCAGCAAGGAGACAAGGTCTTGATCCAGCGGACTGTTCACCATCTTATTGATCTTCTTGTTCGTCTTATCGCTGACCCACTGGTTGATGCGCTGTGCAGCGTCGTCGCTCTGAATATCAATTTCCTGCAGTTCTGCATTAAAATAGTCTTCGTTGCGCGCAGCGAACTGCTCCTGGAATTGGTAGCTGTCATTCAGCCAGATAGAATTCGCAACGGACAGCTGGATTCCGTCCTTCTTCTGCGCCAAGACATTCATCAGCGAGGCATTCGCCCGGTTTAAGTCTGCCGGGTCGATCCCTTCCAGCTGCAGCGCTTTTGCAATACCCTCTTTCGTCTCACCTTCCGCTCCATTATAGACCATGCCGAGCGCCATCATCAGGCTCATCGGCGATATGAATAGATTGCCTGTTTCATCAGGATCCACCTCATGCAGCAGTTTGAAGCCGAGTTCGTTGACCCCGCCGACAATGCGTTCATAGTCCTTTTCCCCAAATTCCACGTCTTTCGAAACTTCAAGGCGTCCTTCGTCATGATCCGCTCCACAGCCGGCAAGGGCTCCGAGCAGGGAGACGCCAAGCATGATGGCAATTGCCTGTTTCTTCATATGCCTCATCCTCCTTATCCAGTAGTCCGGATGAACGGATGAAAAGTTACAAAAAACGCCAAGAGTCTTAAGCTCTTGGCGTGGATCAATTAGTTTTCATCAAACGGCCAGGATGGCAGCATGTGGTTGAGCGGTTTGTCCTCCCGGTAGCCGAGGACGTATTCCGCCTGCATGATCGTATGGATTTCGCGCGTGCCTTCATAGATGACAGGCGCTTTCGAATTGCGAAGGAAACGCGCGACTGGGTATTCGTCGGAATAACCGTAGGCGCCATGGATCTGAAATGCATCGTCTGCCGCCTGATTGGCGAAATCGCATGCCTGCCACTTCGCGAGCGATGTCTCACGCGTATTGCGGACCCCTTTGTTCTTCAGTTCGCCTGCGCGATAGACGAGGAGGCGGCTCATCTGATAGCCGGCTTCCATGTTCGCGAGCATGCGCTGGACGAGCTGGTGCTTGCCGATCGGCTTGCCAAATGTCTCCCGCTCGTGGCAATACTTAACGCTTTCCTCAAGGCATGCGGTGATCAGCCCGACGGCACCAGCCGCGACTGTGAAACGGCCGTTATCGAGAGCCGCCATCGCAATCTTGAACCCTTCTCCTTCTTTGCCGAGCAGATTCTCTTTCGGCACACGCATGTCTTCGAAGAACAACTCGCCTGTGTTGCCGGCGCGGATGCCGTACTTCCCTTTGATCGCTTTCGAGGAGAAGCCCGGGTATGTCCGTTCCACGATGAACGCACTGATTCCGTGGTGCTTCTTCGATTTATCGGTATAGGCAAAAACGAGGAAATGATCTGCGACGTCGCAAAGGGAAATCCATGTCTTCTGCCCGTTGATGACGTAATGGTCGCCATCCAGTACTGCAATCGTCGCCATCGCTGCGACATCCGAGCCAGCGCCTGGTTCCGTCAAGCCGAATGCGCCGATCTTCTTGCCTTCCGCCTGAGGAGTCAAATACTTCTGCTTCTGCTCTTCCGTCCCCCACTGCAGAAGAGTGAGCGAGTTCAATCCGATATGGACGGATACCGCTGTCCGGAACGCTGTGTCCCCGCGTTCCAGTTCCTCGCACAGGATGGCGAGCGAATTATAGTCCATGCCGCTGCCGCCGTATTCTTCCGGCAGGCAGACGCCCATGAAGCCGAGATCCGCAAGCTTTTTCCATATGGCCGGGTCAAAGCCGCCTTCCGCATCCCATTTCTGGATATGCGGCATGATTTCTTCATCCACAAACTGCCGTGCCGTCTTGCGAAGCATCTTCTGTTCTTCCGTGAATTCGAAATTCATCTCCCAATCCCCTTTCCTTTCTGGAAAAGGGGAGGCGTCCGCCTCCCCCTGATCACACATGCGCTTCTTGCATTTTCACCGTCTCGTTGATTTCCACGCCGCGTTTTTTCATTTCCTCGATATACGCAGCACCCGGCACGATCGTTTCCGGCGGATGGACGCCGCGCTTTGTGATCCTGCCGTCACCGATCATCTGGGCGACGACGGAAATCGTGTTCGCTGTCGCGCGAGCCATGGCGGTTTCGTTGACTGATTGATCTTTTTCCGTCACTAGATTGTATTCATACGTAACAGGCTCGCCATCCTTCTCGCCGCTGACGATGACGCGAAGCAGGACAGCATCGACTTTATCCCCAAGCTTCAATTGAGGAGACAGCTGTTTGTGCATGACTTCCCGGACACTGACTTGTTTTCCGTCGATGTCCACGAAGCTGTCTTTCGAAAGCAGGCCAAGATCGACAAGCAGCTGGAATTTCTCCGCATGTCCCTTATACCGGATTGTCTTGTATTCCAGCGTCTCGATATCCGGGAACGTTTTCGAAAGTGTGGACGTGCCGCCGGATGTATGGAATGCCTCCAGCTCGCCGAATTCTTCGAAATGGATCGGTTCCACTTCGGAAAGCGAGTCAATTTCAAGCAGTTTGCCGCCGCGGAGTACATGGGACGGATCCGTGTAATGATCGAATACCCCTTCCAAGCTGAAGACGACATTGTAATTGAGCGGCGGTTCCGGCTTGACCGGAATTCCCCCGACATACAGCTTAATGCTTTCCGTCTTGTCGAGCTTGCTCGCTCCATAACCCGCGAGGATATTGATCATCCCTGGCGCAACGCCCAGATCCGGTATGATCGTGACCCCTTTCGCTTTCGCCGCTTCGGCGAGGCCAAGCACCGCATCCGTTGCTCCGCCTATATGGCCGCCGAGGTCAACGGAATGGACGCCGATTTCAACAGCCGTCTTCGCTACCTTTTCATTGAATGAATAAAACAGCGCATTGATGACGACGTCCCCAAGCGCCATCACTTCTTTAAGCTGCAAGTCGTTCGTTGCGTCAAGCTGCAGAATATCCAGTTTATCGGAAAAGAGGTTCTCAGCGAACTCCTCCGCCTGCCGCGTGTTCACGTCCGCTAAATACACTTTTTCCACGTTATCGCTTTTCACAAGATCCCGGACAGCCTCTTTCCCCATAAGACCAGCGCCTAGTACGACCACTTTCATATGAACATCCCCTTTTGTATGAATTCCCGTTGATGCAGGCAACTTCCCCCAAAATCACTCCGTATCAATTTGTGCGCGCTGTAATTTCCCGCTGAAGTCGACGTAGATGCTCTTCCACTCTGTAAAGACATCGAGAGCCGCGACGCCTGAATCCCGGTGTCCGTTGCCCGTGCCTTTCGTTCCGCCGAACGGCAAGTGGATTTCCGCGCCCGTCGTACCCGCGTTCACATAGACGATCCCCGTATCCAGGTCACGCTGCGCCTTGAAGATCGTATTCACGTCACGCGAGAAAATCGAGCTCGACAAGCCGTATAGCACGCTGTTGTTCACTTCGATCGCCTCGTCCAGGCTGCCGACTTCGATCAATGACACGACCGGCCCGAAGATCTCCTCCTGCGCAAGACGGCTGTCCCACTTTACATCCGTGAACAATGTCGGCTCGAAGTAATGGCCGTTTGCAAAGTCGCCGTCCTTCAGCACATTGCCTCCTGCCGCAAGTTTCGCCCCTTCGTCCTTGCCGATACCGATATACTTCTCGATCTTTTCAAGGGCTTTCGCGTTGATGACCGGCCCGATCTTGACGGACTCGTCCAAGCCGTTACCGATGGAAAGATCTTTCATCGCTTCTAGCAGCTTCTGCTCCAGCTCCTCCTTGACATCTTTATGCACGATGACCCGGCTGCATGCCGTACAGCGCTGGCCGGCTGTTCCGAATGCGCTCCACAGGATGCCTTCAACAGCAAGCTCAAGGTCCGCATCATCCATGACGATGACCGCATTCTTGCCGCCCATCTCCAGCGACACTTTCTTCAGATGGCGTCCTCCAAGCTCAGCCACATGCCGGCCCGTCTCCGTTGAACCCGTGAAGGAGATGACCCGCACGTCAGGGTGCTCGATCATCGCTGTTCCGACCTCGGAGCCGGAGCCAAACACGATATTCGCAACCCCCGAAGGCAGTCCCACTTCCTCGAAGATGCGCGCCATCTCATACGCCATCATCGGCGTTTCCGTCGCAGGCTTCCAGATGAATGTGTTCCCCGCGACAATGGCCGGGAACGACTTCCATGTGGCAATTGCGACCGGGAAGTTCCACGGCGTAATCAGTCCGACGACCCCGATCGGCGCGCGGACGCTCATGGCGAATTTATCCTTCAATTCGGATGGCACAGTCTCTCCGAACAGACGGCGCCCCTCGCCAGCCATATAGTAGGCCATGTCGATGCCTTCCTGCACTTCTCCGCGAGCTTCCTCGATTACCTTCCCCATCTCTTTCGTCAGCACTTGTGAAAGGTGTTCCTTCTTTTCCTTCATTAAGTTCCCGATTGCATATAAGTAATCCGCCCGCTTCGGAGCCGGCACAAGCGCCCATTCCTTCTGCGCTTTCTTTGCCGCTTCCACCGCCTGGGCGACATCTTCTTTTGTCGAAAGACGGACATCCGCCAGTTTCTCTCCAGTTGCCGGGTTTGTGACAGCTGTGTACTCTCCGCCCCCTGATTCCTGCCAAGAACCTCCGATGTAATTGTTCAATTGCATTGCACCATTTCCCCTTTCCCTTCAAAACGTTCTGGAACCGCTTACAACTACTCTTATTCGACACGAACGCGGTAAATCCTTCTTTTATTTCTGAAATAAATGATAAAAGAGCTCCCGCATAAAAAAACCGGAGAAAAGGCTCCACGAGAGGTCCCTTTCTCCGTCATTTTTACAGCAGCGTCCAGATGTACATCGCTTCTTCGATGCTTCCGGCTTCTACGCTCATTTCATTCGGGTATGGCAGTTTCGGCAGCCCGTTCTCAACAAGTGTGGAGACAAACTGATTCTGCATGCCTGCTTCCTCGAAGAGGCGGTGTGCCTCCGGGCGTCTTTGCAGGTCAGCGAGCTTCCAAGTCAGGAACGCATGCGCCGCATCCTCTCCTTCAGGCCGATGGAACGCAAGCAGGCTTTCCGCCATTTCAAGATCACCGTTTTTCAGCCGGGAACTAATGGCAAGATAGCGGGCTCCCTGATGGTCGGACGGGTTCAGCACAAGCAATTTCTCGAATAACTCCGCCGCCTCTCCGAAGCGCTCCTCTTCGTATCGCAAGACGCCCAGGGCCAGAAGTGCCCGCATATACGGACGGTTCGTCACAAGCGCCCAGGCGATTTCAGCAGGCTCAAATGTCTTTTCACCAAGCCGCACCGCTTTTTCCAGATGGAACTCCGCCTTTCCAGTGTCATCATGCAAGAGTTCCGCCAGCAGAAGCTGCGCATCGACTGACTCCGGATCCAGCTCGAGTGCTTGCCGCGCAAATTTTGCCGCCTTTTTCTCATCGTCCAGTGCGTCAAACCCGTTATAACAGAGCATCTGGGCTCGCTGCACATCTGTTTCAGGGAAAAAGGGCTTGTTCGCCTCTTCCATGAAAAAGCGCTGCACCTCCTCATCCGATTGGAAGACCCTTCCCGCCATCTTCTGATTCATCTCCCAGTTGACCCGTTCAGTCGGTCGCGGATCCAGTCCGACATAATAGCTGTCCGACGGCCCCTCCATATGCTGCGTCTCTCGCTCCGCCTCTTCGAGCATCTCTTCCAGCGGATCGAGATGCCTCGTCATCGACGATACCGAGACGCCGAACAGCGCGGCGATCTCTTTTTGTGTCATCGGGCGGCCTGATACCATTCCAAATTCGTTCAGCAGGAGGAAGATGGCCGCGGCTACGCCTTCATGCTTCCTGACATTCGGCTGATATTCTTGGTAATAGCCGGCCATCAGGCTTTCCGCAAATTCCACGCATAGCCTGTCGCCTCCATGCTTCTGGATCTCGTTTTCAAGGAGCGCAAATGCCTCTTGTTGCTGCGGTGTCAGCAGTTCCTGCACATCGAGTTCAATCGTTTCATTGAACAGCCGGTATATCTCCGCCGCAAAGTTCCGGTAAAAGTCCCGGCTGCTCGCAAGCCCGCTCTCCTCGGCAAGCCTGCTGAGCCGCTCTTCCAGCATCCCTTCCGGATGGCGGGACAGCTGAAGCGTATTGATGATGCGCACGCCCCGTTCCGACAGCGACTTGTCCGGAAGCGCAAATCCGTGCACATACTCGCCTTTCTTAGGAGGCGCATCCATATAGGACATCATTTCAAATTCGTGGACGCCATGGTCGAGCAGCTGCTCACAGATTATCCGCCCGTTCTGTACGTCGCTCACTTTCGCAAGCAGCACGACCGGCTCACGCCACCCTTCCAGCACCTCGCGCGTCCCGGAACGAAGTGGGCCATTCAGTGACTTCAGCAAGTGACGGTTCCATAGATCGTTCCGCTCGATGAACAGGAATGCATCAATCATGGCGTTCTTCGAGTATTGCCTGTTCAACTCAGGGCCGACCGTGCTGTTCCATGCCCTTTCATACCGCTCAAAATCGGCAAAATCCGCATGACTGGTGACGCCGTTTTCAAAATAGCTCCCAATGACACGTTCGGCCTCTTCCTTGACCAGCTGATCGCTCGATACTGTTTCGTTTTGTGCGCAGCATTTTTTATACTTCTTGCCGCTGCCGCATGGGCAAGGATCATTCCGCCCGATCATTTCCCCACATCCTTCACTCTATATGCTTATTTCTATATTCTACACTACGCCTCCAATTCCCTGCTGCCAAGAAAAAACCCGCCCAGGAATCATTCCTGGACGGGGATTTTCGCTTGTTCATTGAACGTTTCTTTGACAGCCGGCTTTTCCTCGACATTGAATGTCGGCGGTTTGACACGTCGGATGAACAGCGTCAAGATGAGGCCGCCCACCGCAATCAATGTCGAGATGAAGAACGCATGGTTGATGCCGTCAAGCATCGCCTGCAGACCGATTTCCTGCTGCATCTGGAGAGCTGCCGTCTGATCTGTCGGCATTTGGCCGCTGGCTGCTGCCTGTTGCGCAAGTTCCGCACCGGATTTTTCCATACGCTTCGTCATGATAGTCAGCAGAAGTGCAGAACCGATTGCACCGGACACTTGCTGGATCGTATTATTGATGGCAGTACCGTGCGGGTTTGACTTCATCGGAAGCTGGTTCATGCCGTTCGTCATGATCGGCATCATGACCATCGACATCCCGAACATCCGAACCGTATAGAGGGCCATCAGATAATAGTAGCCTGATGTCAATTCCAGGCGGCTGAGATAATACGTACTGCCGATCGTGATCAGAAGGCCTGTGATGGACAGCAATTTTGGTCCGTATTTATCAAAGATCTTACCTGTGATCGGCGACATGAAGCCCATGATGATCGCACCCGGCAACATGAGAATCCCCGCGTCGAATGGCGAAATGCCGCGGACATTCTGTACGTAAAGCGGCGTCAAGATCATACCGGAGAACATCGCGACGCTCATGATGATCGAAATGACGGACGCAAGGGCGAACATCGGATGCTTGTAGATCCGGAAATCGAGCAACGGATCCTTCATCCGCAATTGGCGGAAGATGAAAATGAGCAATGATACGGCACCGACTGCGATGGTTCCGTAGACATATACAGAATCCCATCCTTTATCCCCTGCCGAACTAAAACCGTACAAGAGTCCGCCGAATCCGATGCTGGAGAAGATCAGCGACACAAAGTCGAGACCGACATTGCGATTCGGTGTGATGTTTTTCAGCTTGAAGATGGCAATGAGGATCGACAGGATGCCGAATGGCAAGACGATCTTGAACAGCATGCGCCAGTCGTAATGTTCGACAACCCAGCCGGACAGCGTTGGCCCGATCGCAGGTGCTGTGAACATGACGAGGCTGAAAAGTCCCATCGCAGATCCCCGTTTTTCAATCGGGAATGCGACAAGCATGACGTTCATCAAAAGCGGCATCATAAGCGCGGAGCCTGACGCCTGGATCATCCGGGAAGCAACAAGCAGGCCGAACGAAGGGGCAACAATCGCAAGTCCTGTACCTGCCGAGAACAGAATCATTGCCGTTATGAACAGCTTGCGGTTTGAAAACTTCTGTACGAAGAACGCACTCGCCGGAATCATGATTCCGTTCACCAGCATGAAACCGGTCGTCAGCCACTGGACAGCGGACGGCTTCACCTCAAATTCATTCATAATGGACGGCAGTGCAATATTTAATAATGTATTGTTCAAAATAGCAACGAAAGCCCCGAAAAACAGGATGGCAATCATGCCATACGGCGGCTTTTCATGCATTTTCTTGATATCCATCTCCATGTTGTGTCCTCCTTCTTTTTAACAACATGTTCACCATTTTATACCGACAGTCCAAATTAATCAATATTGGAAATCGCTTTCATATAAAAAAAGTTTTTATCATTGATTCTAAGGCGTTTTATTTGTAGTATAAAATTGTACTGGCAGTCCAAAACAGTAATCTTCCATTTGGGATGAAGGAGTTACCAGGAATGAATGAACGAAAACTGCAAGTCATTTTGACCGCCCAGCGGTTGTTTACCGATAAAGGATTTACCGCGACATCCATTCAGGACATACTCGATGAAGCGAAGATCTCCAAAGGGACCTTCTATAATTATTTCACATCAAAAAATGAATGCCTGATCGCCATTATGGAAAATGCATACGAAGTCTCGACCATCCGGCGCCGTGAGCTGCTCATCGGCCAGCCGAAAGACGATAAGAACATCCTGGCCGAGCAGATTCTCGTGCGCATGCAAGTGAACCGGGAACAGAATTTGCTGCCCATCTATGAAGCGGTCTTCTACTCGGGGGATGCGGAACTTCGCCAATTTGTCGCCAGTCATCATATGAAGGAGCTCGAGTGGCTGACGAGCCGGCTTACCGATGTGTACGGAGAGGAGGCGGAGCGGTATGCACTCGATTGTGCGATCATGATTCTCGGCGTCATCCAGCAGCTGCTGCATTTTTGGGCGTCGCAGAACCAGGAAGCGCCGGATATCAAGAAACTCGTCCACTTCACCATCCGCCGGGTCGATGCGATGATCTACGATATGATCGAGCATGAGGACACCTTGTTCGGCGCCGACATCCTCGCCGTAGTCCACACGGCCTCCGTGCCTAGCGAGAAGCTGAAGGCCGAATTGATCGATGCCTTGCAGAAGTTCCGGAAAGCTGCTGCAAAAGACGGACAGCAAGCGGGACTTGAGTATATCGACTATCTTCTTGATGAACTGCAGGCGGAAAAGCCGAAGCGGTTCATCATCGAAGCCGTCGCCCGCTCCTTCCGCGAAGCCTTCACTGGCTCCTGCCAGGCGATCCGGGTGAATGAAATTGTTTCAATGCTGTGGGAATATGTAGATCATGTGATGGGTGAATGAAGGGAACCGCGCGCGGTTCCCTTTTTTCATATTGCACTCCGGACGTAAGGCGGCAATCAAAAAAGGACGGCATCATAAAGCACGCCGCCCTCCTGGAAACCACTTTATATGTCAACTGCATGCAGCGCGGTGGTGAAACAGCAGACTGCCGAAGTATCCTGCCACGTAAATCGGTGAAGCACGTCAGCTCAGCCTGCAAAAAAAGCAATCCGCACGCACTAACGCGCAATGCAGTCCAGCAAACAAGCAACCGGATCTCGTTTGACGCAATCCGCCCCTTCTAAGAAGCAGCTTTCTCAAGTTCTGCGCAGCACCTGCCGGAAACAGCGCAATCCGCCCGGCTCCTATGCATCAGGCCCCTGCAGCAGCAGCCAGATATACCGCGCCTCCTCCACTGAACCCGGCTGGATGGAGAGATGCTGCGGGTAGGGGATCGGCTTGGCCTTGAAAGTCATCAGATGGCGCACATGCCCGTTTGCTTTACTTGCCGTTTCCAGCATCGCTGCCGCTTCTTCCGATTCTCCGCCCGAAGCCGCCTCCTCGAGCTTCCAGTCCAGGTACAGGTAGACAGCGTCACTCTCCGCCCCCTTGCCATAACGCACAAGCAGTTCGGCTGCCTCGTTATACCTTTCTGCATGGATCATGGACGCGACTGCCTCATACCGTGCGCCTTGATTGTCCGTCCGGTTCATCCGCACAAGGTCTTTGAAGACATCGGCGGCTTCGCTGAATTCCCGGTTCATGAACAGATGGACCCCATACGCGAATGCGGCGCGCATGAATGGCCGGTTCGGGATGTTCATCCATGGGTTGTCGCCAGGCTCGAATGTCTTACTCGCTTCGCGGATGGCTTTTTCATACAGCTTGGATGCCGCGTCACCCTCCATGCGCTCCGCTTGCAGCAGGATGGCATCCGGAAGTTCCGGTGCCAGTTCCGCCGCCTTTTCCACAAGCATGTGCCGGACATCATCAGACTCCGCTGCATACGCCTCATACGCGATCCGCTGCGCCCGTGCTGCGTCAATGCCCGGCTTGCGCTCCGGCTGCACGACGCCCGCCGTCGTCATCGCCGTCTCCCACAGTTCCTTCTCCGTTTCGCGCGGGTCGGTACCGATTTCATAGGCACGTTCCGCCACCTGCTCATCAAAACCGACAAGCATCTCGTCATACAGCACGGCCAAGTCACGCGCAAACAGCTGCATGCTGCCCGGCTCCGCTCCGTGCTTTTCCGCGAGTTCCACTTCCGCCGTGCGCAGATCCCGGACAATGCCGGTCTGGCTTCCCGCCCATAGCGCTGCTGCAACGAAATCGCCGGCCGACTTGAGTTCACGCGGTTCATTCATGAAATAGGCGACGGAAAGCTTATGCAGCATCTCCCGCGCATCTGCGTCCTGGCCAAGCTCCCGGAGTGCGGTCTCAAGCAGCGAAAGCGACTCGACTTGCAGCGGATCCAGCACCTCTTTCACCATTTCGTCAAGGCTCGCCATATTCCGGGAAACGAACAGCTCGTAGATTGCAAGCGCTTGCTCCCCGTTAAGGCCGTCCGCCGAAAGCCCGTCCAGCTCATCGTCCATCTTCACAAGAGACCGTTTCGTCTGCCTGCTCCACTTCGCGAGGAACATCATCGACGAAATTGGTGCAACCGTATTTTCCCCTTTCCGCGGGTCAGGCAGGGCAAGTCCGAACAGCAGCCCGCCTTCTTCAGCCGGCATGCCTTCAATGCGCACAAGGCGGTATTCATCCTCAGAAAACAGTTGGCGGACGGTCAGTGTCTTCTCGTCAAACCCGGTAATTTCCGCAAGCAGCTGCACAGGCCGCCCCCATGCCGCCAGCACCTCGCGCACGGACTCACGGCCCGCCAGCCGCATTCGCTCCTGCACATATGCGTTCCATCTCTCTGGATGTTGCACGAATAAAAACTGCTCTGCTGCCGCCTCTTCGATATCTTCCTTGTTCCACATGCCTTCCAGCCGATCCAGCCATTCACGGATCATCCGCGTGAGCTGTTCCTGTTTCTCACGCGGCAGACGCAGTTCAAAGAACCCCGATAACACTTGCTCAAGTTCTTCATTGGCAATCAATTCAAGTAGGTCTGTCCCTTCCTTACCGCAGCACTTTTTATATTTCTTGCCACTTCCGCATGGGCAAGGATCGTTCCGTCTCACCATCTCGCCGTCCCCCTCTGTATGTACTGTCTCCATCTTACCAAACCCTGGACCACGCGCAAAAACATCCGGATGCGCTCAGGCATCCGGATGCATGGTTTCTACAATAATAAAAAGGCGATCGGCGTCACAATTATGATTGTGAGGATGACACGTTGCACCCAAATGCCGATGAGCTGCGGAATGGAAATCGGAATTTCCGTCGAGACGATACATGGTACAACAGCCGAAAAGAAGATGATCGACGATACCGACACGACTGCAATGACAAATTTGACGACAAGCGCCGATTCCACGACGAGCATCGCCGGCAGGAACATTTCCGCGATACCGAGTGCGCTCGCTTTCGCGACAAGCATCGGTTCCGGCAGCTGCAGTGCCCATGTGAACGGATAGAAAATATAACCGATCCAGTCAAAGACAGGCGTGAATTCAGCAAGCACAAGGCCAAGCAAGCCGATGGACAAGATAGATGGCAAAATCGCCATTGCCATGAGCAATCCGTCGCGAACATTCATTACGATGTTCGGACCGATTGCAGGAGACTTCGATACTGTCTCCATCGCCTCGCCCCATGCAGCCGGGAACCGTTTCCCTGCTGGTTTCATCTCGGGCTGCGGCGTGGAACCTTCATAGTATTCGTTTTTAATTGACCGAAGCGGCCATAGATGGACGGTAATTGCTGTCACGATGAACGTCACAAGCAATGTCACCCAGAAGTACAGATTCCAAATACTCATGAGATCGAGCGTCTTTGCGACGACAACCATGAATGTAGCGGAGACCGTTGAGAAGCCTGTCGCGATTATGGCCGCCTCTTTCGCCGTGTACTTCCCTTCCTTATACACTCGGTTCGTGATTAACAGCCCCAGAGAATAGGAGCCGACGAACGACGCGACCGCGTCAATCGCGGAACGGCCCGGCGTGCGCCAGATCGGCCGCATGATGGGCTGTACAAGGACGCCGATGAATTCAAGCAGGCCATAACCGACGAGCATTGCTAGGAAAACCGCTCCGATCGGCACGAGCAGCCCGACTGGAATGACGAGTTTATTCAATAAAAACGGTCCCATGCTTGGTTCAAATAGCCATGCAGGTCCAAAATCGAATACGAGCATGATCCCGACAATCAAACCGATTACTTTAAAGAATGAAAAGACCATATTGACATTGGATTTTTTCCATGTGCCTGAAACAAAGGGATACACCGCCCCCGCCAAAATGACAAGCAGTGCATAATACGGCAGCGCCCCGCTCACATTCGTCTGCAGCCACGTTACCATATGGTCAAGCATGATTGAGTTCTTTTCCCCAATTGTCACCGGCACGAAGAACATAAATGCACCGATTGCGCTATACACAAAGAACTTCCACATACCCGGCGTCGATTTCGTTTTCACATCTTCCCTTAACTGAGCCATACCTCTCACCCCTCATTTGAATATTCCCACTACTTTCGTTGCAAGAAAGCCGTGAATGGCTTCTCGCATTCACGGCATCCTGTCAGCCGACAACCCGTTTCCCTTTTTTCCAAACAGACCGGACGTGGTTCACGCCGAATAAATACTGCAATTCCTGATAACTCGATACATCCCATAGAACAATATCGCCCTGCTTGCCGACTTCAAGTGAGCCGACCTTCTCCTCCATCCTGATTGCGCACGCCGCATTCATCGTCGCTGCGACAAGTGCTTCCGCAGGCGTTATGCGCATCGAGATGCACGCGAGGTTCATTACGAGCGTCATGGATGTCGTCGGTGATGACCCTGGATTGCAGTCCGTCGAAATAGCGACCGCAACTCCTTCATTAATCATCTGCCGCCCTTTCGCAGCCTCTTCCCGTAAGAACAAGGCGGTCGCCGGCAGCAGGCAGGCGATGACACCCGCTTCCGCCATATCCTTGATTCCCTGATCGGATACCTTTAATAAATGCTCCGCTGATATCGCACCCACTTCAGCAGCCAGTTCCGCTCCACCATATGATTCAATTTCATCAGCATGGATTTTCGGAATCAACCCGTGCTTCTTTCCCGCCTCTAGAATCCGCTTTGACTGTTCAGGTGTGAACACGCCGACTTCACAAAACACATCATTGAACATCGCAAGCTTCTCTTCCGCGACGACCGGCAGCATATCGTTTATGATGCTATCAATATATTCGTCTTCCTTGCCTTTATACTCCATGGGAACGGCATGCGCCGCCATGAACGTCGGAACGAGATCCACCGGGTGGCATTCATTCAGCCGTTTCATGGCTCGCAGCTGTTTGAGTTCCGTTTCAAGATCCAGCCCATAGCCACTTTTCCCTTCGGCGGTCGTTACCCCGTGCTTGAGGAACGAGTCGAGCCGGCGCGTAGCCTGTTCGACCAGCTCATCCTCCGAAGCTTCCCTAGTCATACGGGTTGTCGCGTGGATGCCGCCGCCCGCATTCATGATGTCCATATAGGTCGCGCCTTCAAGACGCATTTCAAACTCCCGCTCCCGGCTGCCGCCATAGACGACATGGGTATGGGGATCGACGAGGCCTGGCGTCACCAGTTTCCCTGTAGCATCGACGACCTCCGCCTCACTGGAGCGATGTCCGAAGTCCCGCTCGAGTTCTTCTGTCGTGCCGACTGCTTGGATCGTACCATTCTCGATCCAGACGCTGCCGTCCTCGATGATGCCAAGCTCCGACATTTGCTCCTTTTTCCGCGGGCTGTTTTCTCCGCGGATCGTTGCAAGTTGTGCTGCATGTTTGATCCAAACCGGTTTCAAGAATTCTCACCTTCTAACATCGGAATTTGTACACCTTTTTCCTTTGCCGTCTTGATCGCGAGATCGTATCCTGCGTCAACATGGCGCGCGATGCCCATGCCCGGATCTGTCGTCAGCACACGCTCGAGTCGCGCTTCCGCCTCTTTCGTGCCATCCGCGACAATGACCATGCCGGCGTGCTGCGAATACCCCATGCCTACGCCGCCTCCGTGATGGACGGACACCCATGTTGCACCGCCGACTGCGTTCACGAGTGCATTCAGGATCGGCCAGTCGGATACAACATCCGACCCATCTTTCATTGCTTCTGTTTCACGATTCGGAGACGCAACGGAGCCGGAGTCAAGATGATCGCGTCCGATGACGATCGGCGCACTGATTTCACCGCTTGCCACCATGTCGTTGATGATTTTTCCGAACCGCGCACGCTCCCCGTAGCCGAGCCAGCAGATCCGCGACGGAAGCCCTTGGAATTGGATCTTCTCCTGCGCCATCTTGATCCAGTTGCAAAGATGCGTATTATAGCTGAATTCACGAAGGATCACTTCGTCTGTCTTCCGGATATCTTCCGGATCGCCGGACAGCGCCACCCAGCGGAACGGCCCTTTCCCTTCGCAGAATTGCGGGCGGATGTAAGCAGGGACAAATCCAGGGAAATCAAATGCCCGTCCGACCCCTTCGTCTTTTGCCACTTGCCGGATGTTATTGCCGTAGTCGAATGTGATTGCGCCTTTATCCATCATCTCGATCATGGCGGAGACATGCTTCGCCATCGAGTCCTTCGACTTTTTCACGTATTCTTCCGGGTTTGATTCGCGGAGCTTTGCCGCTTCCTCAAGCGACATGCCTGACGGGATATATCCGTTCAACGGATCGTGTGCGGACGTCTGATCGGTAAGCACATCGGGGTTAAAGCCGCGTGCAATCATTTCAGGCAACACATCTGCCGCATTGCCGAGCAACCCGATCGACAGTGCCTTCCCTTCGGCCTTCGCCTCTTCTGCAAGGCGGATCGCTTCTTCAAGTGAATCCGTCTTGACATCGGTATAGCGTGTATCAATCCGGCGGTCGATCCGAGATTCATCGACTTCCACCCCGATACAGACGCCGCCCGCCATTGTGACCGCAAGCGGTTGCGCGCCGCCCATTCCGCCAAGACCTGCCGTCAGGGTAATCGTGCCTTTCAGCGAACCGCCGAAATGCTGCTTCGCAAGTTCCGCGAACGTCTCATACGTCCCTTGCACGATTCCTTGCGATCCGATGTAGATCCAGCTGCCCGCCGTCATCTGGCCATACATCATGAGACCCTTCTTATCAAGCTCATGGAAAGTATCCCAGTTGGCGTACGCCGGCACGATATTCGAGTTCGCAATCAGCACGCGCGGCGCATTGTCATGCGTCTTGAATACAGCGACCGGTTTTCCGGACTGGATAAGGAGCGTTTCATCATTCTCCAGCGCCTTCAGCGACTTGACAATCGCGTCAAAACTCTCCCAGTTCCGCGCCGCCTTGCCGATCCCCCCATAGACCACCAGATTCTCTGGATGCTCCGCCACGTCCGGATGCAAATTGTTCATCAACATCCGCAGCGCCGCCTCCTGCTGCCACCCTTTCGTATTCAATTCCGAACCCCTATACTGAACGACCTTATCTGCTGCAACCGCTTTCATATTCAGCAACCCCCTTTTCGATACTTTCATTCTATAGGTAATGTTCAGTTACTTGTTTATACTTTTTTGTTACATATATATTTTGTTGACGACGGAATTATACTTCACTAAACAATATTAGCTGAAATAAAAAGTATTTCACTTAATAAATTGATATAAAAAGGTATAGTCATAAGGACTCTAATATATTAATATTAAAGTACTATAGTATGCTATTTTGAATAAAGTTCTTAGGGATCATTAATGCGGAATATATTACCTATTTATCTTGACTTTAAAAACCGACTATAGAATTGATAACTGAAGAGGAGAATCAACTTGTCGCGCATCCGTTCAATGTTCACCTTTAAATCGTCCATCAAAACAAAATTGATAACGATCTCATTTTTGCTATTATCCATTCCACTGCTTATTCTGGGGACGCTTTCGTATAACAAGAGTACGGACAGCCTTGATAAATTAGGAGAAAACAACTTAAAGAGCAGTGTTGAAATGACCATTCAATTCATCGATGTGCTGAATGATGAAGTGGAAAACGGCCATCTGACACTTGAGAAAGCTCAGGAAAAAGTGAAAGAGCTTCTGCTTGATAAGAAAGATGAATCGGGAAAGCGTGCGCTGAACCCTCAAATTGATCTAGGGGAAAACGGCTATATCTTTGTTCTTGACGATACCGGTACATTGCTGTTGCACCCAAGCGCAGAAGGCAAGAACAACTGGGAATCCAAAGATCCGAAAGGCTTCCTATCGACACAGGCTATCATTAAAACCGCACAAGACGGTGGTGGACTCACCTATTTTTATTGGACATTGCCAAACGATGAAAGCAGGATCGGTGAAAAGGTCGCTTATTCCAACCGCGATCCACATTGGGGATGGAATATCGTAGCCGGCACATACAAGATGGATTTCAACCAGCAAGCGAAGCAGATCCTAAGCCTCGTCGCCATCGTTACAGGGATTTCATTGTTGGTCGGAACTGCGATCATCTGGCTTTTCGCCAACTATATTTCAAAACCGATCCGGCTTGTGACAGGACAGATGAATCAGCTGGCTGCAGGAGATTTATCACAAGAATCAGTTGTGATCCGTTCCAAAGACGAAGTAGGACAGCTTTCTATAGCCATGGACCAAATGAAAGAAAGCTTGAGGGCCATTATCGAAAACGTGTCCCATGCGTCGGCTATCTTAACTGACCAAAGTGACAGCTTTACGAAGACTGCAGCGGAGGTCAATATAGGCGGTGAACAAATCGCCTTGACGATGAGCGAACTTGCGACCGGATCAGAAACACAGGCCTTGAACGCGGGGCAGCTGAAGGATGCGATGAGTGAATTCAACTCAAAAATCGTGGAAGCCAACCGGAATGGCGAGGAGATTTCCGAAGCGGCCATCGAGGTCTTGACCATGACTGAAGAAGGAAAGTCGCTGATGGATAACTCGGTCACGCAAATGGAGGCCATCCATCAAAAAGTCCGCTTGGCTGTAGGAAGTGTCAAGGAACTGAGCAAAGAGACAAACGATATTCCACAATTGATCCAAGTCATCCAAAGCATCGCCGAACAGACGAATCTACTGTCTTTGAATGCGGCGATTGAAGCGGCACGGGCAGGCGAACACGGAAAAGGATTTGCGGTCGTGGCATCTGAAGTGCGGAAACTATCCGAACAGGTATCCGAATCTGTAGGGGAGATCACTACCATTGTGGAACGCGTTCTAAGCGGATCGGATCAAGCCGTGAACGCACTGGAATCCAGCTATGCAGAAGTCGAAGAAGGTGCGGAGAAGGTACGTTCTACAGGTCAGACGTTTGCTGTCATCAACCAATCAGTCTCATCAGTTGTCGAGAAGGTACAACATATATCTGCCCATTTGCAGCAGCTTGCTGAAAGCAGCGATGACATGAATCAATCTGTTGAAGAGATTTCCGCTGTCGCTGAGGAATCTGCAGCCGGCATCGAGCAAGTCGCCGCTTCTGCGCAGCAGTCCAGCAGTTCCATGATGGAGATTACAAACAGTGCGGAGCAACTGGCACAGCTATCAGGTGAACTGAATACACAAGTATCCACTTTTAAGTTATGAGAACACTATGCATCTCCGAAAGTCCGGCCGTGAGCCGGACTTTTTTCATTGCATCTCTCGGCTGTACTATTTCTAAGGATTACAGATGCCGATACCCATACGGCGTCACTCCCACTACTTTCTTAAACCGCTTGCTGAAATACGTTGCATGCGTAAAACCTGCTGCCGCAGCCACATCGCTGATCGAGAGGTCCGTCTCCTTTAACAACCGCGCCGCCTCTTCCACCCGTTTCTTAAGCAACGAATCCGTGAATGATTCTCCTGTTTCTTGCGTATATTTACGGCTGAGCGTGCTTTTATGGATCTTCATGTCCTCCGCGCAAGCAGCGAGGCTGAAAGTGGAATCCCAATAATTCGCGGCAATCCGTTCTCGTACTTTCTCTCCAAACCGAGCGGCCATATCAGAACTTGCCCGCACCGATCCAAACAGCTCTGTAATATATGATATGAATGTCTCGACAATCCGGTAGACGACCGGCTCGCGGACGATTGTCTCAAACAGCGCATGGTAGGCCTCCTCTGTCCCGCCTGAGGCAAGTGAGTTCGCGGACATATACCGCCGGACTTGCGCCAAGATGCTCGTCAAACGCACCCGCACCATTTCCGGGTTCGGATATGGAGCCGCAAGGGTCAGGAAGTCCTGTTCCATCCATCCACGGATTTCAGCCGCCTGCCGCTTCTCCAGCATTTCAATCCATTTCCGCTGTTCCAGCGGTGACAGGAATGGATCGATTTCCTGCCAGCCGATGTCCTCCTCTTCCCAGGAAAGAATATCGTACCCGTCATAGAACACCCGCTCATAAAAGCGCCGCATCGTCTTATAGTGCTGCCGGTAGCTGTCCCCTTTACTGCCCTTATACAAATAAATCGCAAGCAGCACATCAGACTGCCGTTTCCATTCATTGAAAAAGGCACGGTACGCTTCAGACAAGCTATCCTTGTCCTCAGCAGGATGGACCGCAAGCACAAAGTTGGAAAAGGGGAAGATGGCCATGTGGGGCGGGAAATCACAGGCTTCCAGTTCGGCTACGAGCCGGCTGATTCCCGTTTCTTGTGAAGGGACGATCAGGCTATAGAAGATGGCTGTTTCCGGATAGGTATTGCCTACCAAGAAATCCTCATACGCAAGAGAGGATGCGCCCACATCCCGTTGCTTGAGCGGTGTTGCCCGATTGCGCAGGCGGAAGCGGAGCTGCTGAACATGTGCAATGAGCCGTTCAGGCTGCAGTGGCCTGAACAAAACGTCTTCCGCTTTCATGGACAGCGCCTGGTAGATGGTCCGGAAAGTGCGTTCCGACGATAGGCCGAGCCACTCTACATGACGCGGAACCGCCACCTTCCCTTCCGAAATGAATTTCATGTCGATTATGTAAAAATCAGCATGATCAAAATCCAAGCTCCCAGGCGTGGCAATCAGTTTTACTTGGACGTCATTCCATTGTGAGGTCAGCAGCCATTTTATCCCCTGGCCTTCCAATTGGTCTTGGATCAGCATATGTATGTTCATTGCGAGCCTCCTGTCTATAATTCTTGTCGCATCGTCATTCGCTTGCAACCACCCTGCAAATTGGCGAAATTGCCCGACAACCTTTATACTAATTACAATACAGCTCCTTCATTTCAGAAAGGATGATTCCTATGAAAGCAGTCGACCGCACTATTTGGACAGGCCGGACCGACCACTCGGAAGACCGGGCCGCGTTCCGCTATCATCAAGTCGTTGAAATTGCCGATATTGAAGGGGTTACACCTGACTCCTGCACCATCGTCGGTTTTGAATGTGAAGAAGGCGTGCGGCGGAACAAGGGAAGACTCGGTGCTGCCGAGGCCCCGAATGCCCTTCGTTCTGAACTTGCGAAGCTCGCCTGGCGCTTTTCGGAAAATCGTCGCTTATATGATGCAGGAAATGTTGCTTGTGAAGGCGACCGCCTTGAAACCGCCCAGCAAGAACTGGGCGGCGCGGTCCAGCGCATTCTGGCAGCCGGAAGCACACCGATCATCCTAGGAGGAGGGCACGAAACGGCATATGGCCACTATCTCGGCATCCGCAAACAGCACGGGCCAGATGCGTCAATCGCCATCGTCAATATCGACGCACATTTCGACCTCCGTCCGTATGATGAACAGCCGTCGTCAGGCACAATGTTCCGTCAGATCCTTGAAAGTGATCCGTACGCCAGCTACTATGTGCTTGGCATCCAGCGTTACGGGAATACGCAGGAATTATTCGACCGAGCCGATCAGCTCGGCGTCCGATATGAACTGGAGGAAAACATCCATCCACTTGGCAATCTGGAAGATACCCTCCGTTCGCTTGAGCAATTCATGGAACGTCACGACACAATCATGCTGACCCTGTGCGCAGATGTCCTGAACGCCGCATTTGCCCCAGGCGTCAGCGCGCCATCGCCTTTCGGGCTCGATCCCTCGGCAGTGCGCGCCATCATCCGCCAGGTCGTGTCCCATCCGAGAACCGGCTCCTTCGATATTTCCGAAGTGAGCCCGCCGCTTGACGAGAATGGACGTACTCAGAAGCTTGGGGCGTACTTTGTAAATGAAGCAATTGCGGGTTTTATGAACAGATAAGGGAGCGAAAGCAGCTCCCTTTTTCATTCAGACTACCCGGTTCTTCGGGTCTCTGCCCGCCAGCACGTCCATGATCGCTTCTGCATTCATCCGCATCATCGCTTTTCGCGTCTCTAGCGTGGCGCTGCCGATATGGGGCAGCGCCGTCACGTTTTTCAGTGTCAAAAGCGGATGATCCGCAGCGACCGGCTCCTTCTCCCACACGTCAAGGCCCGCACCGAAGATCGTTCCCTCTTTCAATGCATCATAGAGCGCCGCTTCGTCGATGATGCCCCCTCTTGACATGCTGATGAGCGTCGCCGTCTTTTTCATGAGGCCGAGCTCCCTCTTTCCGATCATTCCCGCAGTCTCTTCAGTGAATGGCGCAAGCATCAGGACGTGGTCCGACCGCTCCAGCAATGAATCAAGATCCGCATATTCACATCTATATGTTTTTTCCGTCGCCATCTTGCGGCTCCGATTATGATACAGCACCTTCATGTCGAACCCTTTTGCCCGCCGCATGACCGCTTCGCCGATCCGGCCCATGCCGATGATGCCGAGCGTCGTACCGGATACGTCCATTCCCGTGAATCCGAGCGGCGACCAGGACTGCCAGCCCCCGCTGCGCAGCTCGCCCTCCGCCTGATTCAGCCTGCGGGCAGTGGCCAGCAGTAAGGCAAATGACAAATCAGCAGTCGCAGCTGTCAGGATATCAGGCGTATTCGTCACCACAATCCCTTTCTTACGTGCTGTTTCAATCGCGATATTATTAAAACCGACGCCAAGATTTGCAATCACTTTCAGGTTTTCACCCGCTTCGATGACGTCCTCGCCTATCGGATCGGAGACAACTGTCCAAAGAGCAGCCGCCTGCCGGACTTCCGTAAGCAGCGTTTCATGCGGCACCGGCTTATCTTCCGACTCCCACATCCTCACGTTATAGTCATGCCGCAGCGGCTCCACTGCCTCATCCGGCAATTTTCTCGTAATGAATACGCCTGGCTTCATTGAGCAGTCCCCCATTCTTTGTATCTATCGTATCATAATTCAGTCATTTGAGTGAATTTCATAATTCCGAGCCCTTATCTATCAAGGGTTTCAAGACATCAAAAAAGAAGTACCTCCCCAAGTCTTGTATAATGGTAGTCGACTAAAACATCCCAAAAGACTGGAGGTACTCCCTTTGACCATTATACGACAACAAAGCCTATTTGGCATCCAAGAATTATACGACATGGAACCTACCCAACAATATCAAGAGATTATAAGTGCGCTCGATCTGGATGCAATCTTCTTTGCGATCAATAAGAAATCCAGTCTTGGTGCGCCTGTAGAGCTGAATTATGGAGCTATGCTTGTCAGCTTTTTTATTCGGTACGTTGAACGAATTCCTACGATTGCCGACTTAGTAAAACGGCTGAAACGGGATCTATCATTTAAACTGGACTGCGGTTTCAAGGTGTCCGATTCGATTCCTTCCGAAGCATCCTACAGCCGACTTCTCACAAAGTTAAGTGAATCAAATATCTTGGAGCGCGTGCAACAAACAGTCATCGAGACAGCCATCTGCGAAGGGTTTATTGCCGATGAAACAATCGCAATTGACGCCACTCACTTTGAAGCTCGGGACCAGGCGCCTCCGAAGGAGGCAGATACCAAGAAAACGCCCAAAAAACGGGGACGAAAAAAGAAAGAAGAGCGCGAGCAATGGTTGGCAGACAAGGCCCAAGAGGAAGCGAATTTGTCTCTTTATGAAAAGAAGATTGAAGCTCAGCTTGATGCGCCTCTTCATAAGTTACGCTCAGAAATACCTCAAGCCCCTAAATGGGGCATTAAAAAGAACAGCGAAGGGAAAAATGTCTTTTGGTTTGGCTACAAAGGCCATTTAGCTGTGGGTGCGACCAGTCAATACATCCTGCAGTCCATTCTGTCCTCTGGGAATTTGAATGATGGAAAAGCGGCCATTCCGCTGTTGAAAGGGTTGGCGCAGTTCCAGCTGTCTACCATTCAACATCACTCCATGGATGCCGGTTATGACTTTGAACCGATTTATGAGCAAATCCATCGGATGGGACATCAGTCAAACATTGCTTATAATAAGCGAAACGAACGTGAAATGATCGGCTATGATGAACACTTTGCACCGACCTGTTTTAGGGAGCATTCCTATCGCTATGACAGCTATGACCCGAAATATGGAACCCTGAAATACACGCAACCACTCGAGTGTAAAGATTGTCCCCTCGCCAACCAAGGCCAATGCCAGAAAGTATATAAGGTTAAAAGTGCCACAGACCTTCGCAAGTACACGGTGCCAGCGCGCGGATCAAAAGCTTGGAAGAAAGTCTTCGCCCGCCGAACTGCGGTTGAACGTGTCAATGCCTATCTGAAAGAATTCTATCAACTTAACAATGTACGGTATCGAACTGGAAAACGAGCGAAAGTCCATTTTGACGCCATTGTCTTAATTTATAATGCCTCAAAGCTAGCAGCCGATCGTATTAACGTATCGTTACAACAACAAAAAGTCGCATGATTTCTGTTTTTTGAAATGCAAAATTCTCATCGGGAAAGTCTTTGCATTTTTAAAAAGAGCAATTATGAAATTGACTCATTTATAAGCAAATAAAAAAAGCACCCGATAGGATGCTTTTATCCGCCTATATAACTCATATTGATCTTCTTCCGGTTCTTCGCGGTCTGTTCGGTCCGCTCGTCCGAATACCGGTCCCCACGGCGTTCCCAGACAGAAACAATCCGCTCGCGCAGTTCTTCATCCGTCAATCCGCTGCGGATCAGTTCCCGGAGGTCATACCCGCTGGAAGCGAACAGGCACGTGTACAGTTTTCCTTCCGACGAAAGCCTGGCCCGCGTGCATGAGGAACAGAACGATTCCGATACGGACGTGATGAAGCCGACTTCTGCTCCAGTATCCTTGTAGCGATACCGTTTTGCAACTTCGCCGAAGTATGCCTCTTCAGACGGTTCGAGATCATATTCAGCGCTCAGCATGTCGTAGATCTCCTTTTTCGTCACTACCTTCTCGAAGCTCCACCCGTTATCATTGCCGACGTCCATGAATTCGATGAAACGAAGCGTGATGCCGCGCTCTTTGAAATAGGCGGCCATCGGGAGGATTTCCCCTTCGTTGACGCCTTTCTGGACGACCATATTCATCTTGATCTCAAAACCGATCTTTTGCGCCCGGTCAATATTGGAAAGGATGAGATCCGGCTTGATACCGCGGCCGTTCATTTCCCCGAAAAGCTCCGGGTCGAGCGCATCGAGGCTCATGTTCAGCCGGCGGAGTCCCGCGTCATACAACGGCTGTGCATATTGCCCAAGCAGCACGCCATTTGTCGTCAAACCGATGTCCTCGATGCCCTCGATGTTTGTCAGGCTGTCGATCAGCTCCGGCAAGTTGCGGCGCATGAGCGGCTCGCCTCCTGTGAGACGGAGCTTTTTCACGCCAAGGGATGCGAAAATCTTCGCAAACCGTTCGATTTCCTCGAATGACAGCAATTGATCCTTCGGCATGAATACATAATCGTCTCCGAAAATCTCTTTCGGCATGCAGTATGAACATCTGAAGTTGCAACGGTCGGTGACAGAGATCCGCAAATCCCGTATCGGCCTGCCCAGCTTATCGATGATCGGTTCCATGTGATCCTCTCCTTTCCAATACATCCGGTGTATTGACGTTCTCTAAGATGTGTTTTGCATCCGTCGCAAGCTTGCGGCCGTCCATCCAAGTGACGCCGATTCTTTCCTGGACAGCCATCACCCGTCTGTTTCCGTTTTCGAGCGACTTCCGCAATTCGATTCGGACAGATTCCCCGCCGTCCCAGATAGAGACGAGCGGATGCAGCTTCCCGTCAAGCTCGGCTGCCGTCACGCCCTTCGCATGCAATGCCGCCAACCGTTCCATCACTTCCGGCTCCATGAACGGCATATCGCACGGCAGCACGGCGTACCGGTCCGCTTCCAGTGCTTCCATTGCGGACAAGATGCCTGCAACGGGTCCCTGCCCTTGAAATGCTTCAATATCTGTAATCACGTGTTGGCCTTCCGGAAACAGGGCGGCGAGCTCCGGTCTCGTCACGATGACACATGTATCACAGACAGCGGACAGAGCATGCAGCGAAATCTCATAAAACCGCCGGCCGCCAAATTCTGCAAACGCCTTTGGGGACCCAAACCTGCTCGAAAGCCCTCCCGCAAGGACAATGCCTGCCGTTTTCATCAGCCGCCGCTCACTGGGGGGATGAAAGCACAGACATCCCCAGATTGGATCCTATCGTCTTTCAGCGCATATTCCTCATTTACAGCGACTTGCACTGTATCTGCGCCAAAACCGTCATATGTCTTATCCGCCCATTCAAGCAGTTCGGCGACCGTCATGCCCTCTCTCTGAATCGTCTCTTCCTGTTTCCCCGTCACATCACGCAATCTTGCAAAGTATTTCAGTGTAATCAATTCACTTCACCCCTTTTGATGGATATTTCTTCTGCGCACCGATCCATTCTTCCCCGTCTTCCCAGATCTCCTTCTTCCAGATCGGGACGACTTCCTTGATACGGTCGATCGCATATTCATTCGCTTCATATGCCGCTTTCCGGTGAGGCGAGGAAACGGCGATGACGACCGCAATGTCAGAAATGTGGAGCTCGCCGATCCGATGCGCCATCGCAACGCGGACGCCCGGCCACTTCTCTTCCATCTCCGCCCCGATTTCCGCCAGCTTCTTCTCTGCCATCGGAATATACGCCTCATATGCGAGATAGAGCGTCCGTACCCCATGCGTCCACTCGCGTACATTCCCTGTGAAAACTGTCACCGCACCCGCTGCAGGATGCAACACATAGTCCATATACGCTTTCACATCAATCGGTTCTTCCACGATCTCATATTGTTTCATCAGACTCTTCCCCTTCCAGCCAACTCACGAACCATTCGTCCAGTTCCGCTTCCTTTTCCCGGGAATCAATATGCCTGCACTCTGTCTTAATTTCCTTACAGCCAATGACCAGCCGCGGGTCCTCTAGTTTTCGCAGGGAAGACCAGTCTTCCGCGCTTCGCAAAAGGATCACCTTATCTCCCTGTTCCTTTTTATACCCTTCAATGAGTAAGACATCCGGATTCCCGCGTGAAGCCATTTCCTTTAACTCCCGGAATCCCGGCTCCTCTTTCCAGACGAACTGCAGCGCGCCGCCTCCAGCGACCAGTGCGGCGTCCGCCCCTCCCGCCATGAACTTGCCTGTGTCCGTACCGTCATCCGGCAGCTGGGGCTGTCCGCCGTGGCCATGGTGCTTCAGGACAGCAACCGTCTTTCCTGCGGCTTTCAGCAGCCGCACCCACCGCGCAATGAGCGTTGTCTTGCCGCTGTTCTTATAGCCGACTACGTGCAGCGTCTTCACAATTCCCATTCCGCTGCGCCCTGCTCACTGCCAAGGAGCAAGATGTCCACTTCATCACCTTCCGTGTACCCGCGCGTCCCGCTCGGCAGGACAATGATGCAGTTGCCGCGTGCGATCGAAGAGACGGCATTCGATTTATTGAATCCGGCCGGAGATGCAATTACTCTGTCTCCTCTTAAAGACCAGCTGGCACGTACAAATCGGGTGAACGGGTTCGGCTTCGTGAAATCCTCTCCTAGCGTTGCGCGCATCCGCGGCATATACGGCCTATTCCCGCCCATCATCGTAAGCAGTGCAGGACGCGCGAACAGCTCAAAACCAGTGAAGCAGGCGGAAGGATTGCCGGAAAGTCCAAACAATAGTTTATCTCCGAGGACGGCGACTGTCGTCACACTTCCCGGGCGCATCGCCACTTTATTGAATAACACCTTTGCGCCAAGGCGTTCGTAAATTGCGGGCAGATGATCATAATCTCCGACAGAAACGCCGCCCGTCGTCAGCAGGACATCATTTTCCTCAATCGCTTTTTCAACGAGGGCTGTGCAACTATCCAGATCGTCTTCCAGCTGTCCGTAAGAATGATAGGGGATGCCCATCCGCTTTAGCTGCGCTTTGATCATCGGGCCGTTCGAGTTCCGTATCTTGCCTGGCACCAGCTCCTCGCTGACATCAAGTAATTCAGTGCCCGTAGACAGTACACCCGCTCTAGGCAGCTTCGCGACGGAGACGTCCGCATAGCCGAATGTCGCAAGCAGCGCAATCGTCCCCGGGTGAATCAGACTGCCCGCTTCAATCAGCTCTTCGCCTTTTTTCGCGTCTTCTCCTCGGAATGAGATATTTTCGCCCGGTTCAAACGGTTTGCGCAGTGTGAACGATTCATCCCCTTCCACCGTCTGTTCAAGCATGACGACCGCATCAGCGCCTTTTGGAATCTGCGCTCCCGTCATGATCCGATATGCTTCCTTTTCACCGATCGGCTCGCCTGCGACATGGCCTGCCCCGATTTCGCCAATAACGCGAAACGGAATGCGGATGTCTCCAGAAGCGCCGGCGGAATCACTCGCACGGATGGCAAACCCATCATAAGGCGATCGGTCAAAAGGCGGTACATCATTTGTTGCAATGATCGGTTCAGCCAGCACCCTGCCATACGCTTCTTCCAGCCGTACTTTCTCTGTACCCAGGCGCTCTGCATGCTGCATGACTTGCCGCACCGCTTCTCCTACAAGAATCGGTTTTCTCATCTCCACCATGTGAACCTGCCCCTCTCTTTGATATACTGACAGAAACGTTCTTTTTTACTGTATTCATCATAACATGACTACCCAGGAAGGATTGATTCTCATGACTGAACTTACCCATTTTAACGAACAGGGACGTGCCAAAATGGTCGACGTATCCGACAAATCCGTGACCACCCGAACAGCGGTCGCCGCTTCTTCCATCACGGTAAATGAAACCATCCATTCACAGATCACAGAAGGGACGAACAAGAAAGGCGATGTGTTCGCTGTTGCACAAGTCGCCGCCATCATGGCCGCGAAAAACACATCCTCCATCATACCGATGTGCCATCCGATTGCGCTCACCGGGGTCAATGTTCATTTCGAATGGGACATCGATGAGGAAATGGACCATTATGTTGTTCAAATCGAAGCAGAAGTAAAGACGAAAGGCGTCACGGGTGTCGAAATGGAGGCGCTCACCGCCGCATCTGCAGCCGCCCTCACCATTTACGACATGTGCAAGGCGGCCGGCAAGGACATGGTCATCGGACCGACGATGCTTCTCGAAAAAACAGGGGGCAAGAACGGCGATTACAAGCGGGGCAGCGAGGATTAATCCTGCTGCGCCCTATGCTTGGTCAGCTCGAAGACAATATGGGGAAGCTCCGGGATGATGAGCTTCTCCATTGCCAGCTTCACCGCTTTCGACGAACCCGGCAGCGCGAACATCGCTTTCTCTCCAGCCGCTCCTGCAGCGGCCCGGCTTAGCATGGCTTTCGACCCGACATCCTCTGTATAACTGAGAAAGCGGAACAGCTCGCCGAATCCGTCAATTGGTTTCGTGAAATAGGGCGTGACCGTTTCAATGGTGATATCCCGCGTGCTAATCCCAGTTCCGCCTGTCAAGATAATCGCGTCGGCTCCAGGTTCCTGCAGCCAATTCTCCAGCACACCCTCGATCGCTTCATGGTCATCCTTGCAGATATCCCGCTTGTGAACAGTAAACCCTGCCGATTCTGCGAGATCCTGAATGACAGATCCGCTTTTATCATCCTCCAGAGTTCTCGTGTCGCTTACTGTCAGAATGCTGACCCCAAGCCGTTTCCCCTTCGCAAGTTTCACTACTTCAGACATACCGCTCCCCCTTAACCAAACAGTTGATGGTACAGCTTCCTTCCTTTGTTCATATCTTTAAGCCCATGAATCAGCAGGCGCCCGTTCTGGAATAGAACGCAGCGATAGCCCTCCGCCTGGAATTCGACAAAGAACGGCGTCGTACGCCATTCGCTGCCAAGCCGCCGGGCGATGCGCTCGCCGTCTTTAATCGTCAGGGAGCGGCCGCCGTCCGGGATGATTTGAACCGTTTCCCTGCCGCACAGGACCGCATAATTCGTCCCTTCCGCTTGAAAGAGCGACGGGTAGGTCGGCTCATGCCCGCAAGTTTCGCACGTATCCCGCCTAATCCGGGAAATCCCGGCTTCCACTTGCGTATTATTCCAAATATCAAAGTGCAGCAGTTTTGTCATCATGGCGTCCCGGTTGCCCGTCAGCCATTTGAGCGCTTCGGCCGATTGCCGGGCCGCCGTCACTTGGACTGCAGGCGCAATGATGCCCGCAGTGTCGCATGTTTCATTCACGGCAGGCAGGACAGGCAAGAGACAGCGGAAACAAGCGCTTCTTCCCGGGATGAACGGAAAGACGGTCCCTGAGCTGCCGACGCAGGCACCGTGAATCCAGGGAATGCCGCGCTTATATGCTACGTCATTGATCAGCAGGCGCGTCTCGAAATTATCCGTCGCATCCATGATGAGATCTGCGTCTTCTGCAAGCTCTTCCAGCAAAGGCCCGTCGACATGGTCGAGCACTGTGCGGATCTCGACATCGCTTCGTATTTCCTTCAACCTGCGCTCTGCCGCTGCCACTTTCGGCATGGCGTCTGCTGCATCCTGCTCGGTGAACAGTTGCTGGCGCTGGAGATTCGATGCTTCCACGTAATCCCTGTCCGCGATTGTCAGCTTGCCAATCCCGGCACGTACAAGCGTTTCCGCAATCGGTGAACCAAGCGCCCCGCAGCCGATGATGACCGCATGCGATTCCTTCAGTTTCTGCTGCCCCTCTTCGCCGATCGGCTGAAAGAGCGTCTGGCGTGAATACCGGTTATCCATTCCTGCACCTCTTTATGTAATGAAGCGAGGGCTTCCGGTCAAGACCGGACGCCCTCAGGAGAAGTGATATCGACAAATGTGCCGACGTAGCGGACGACTTCGCCTGTTTCATCGCGCACCGCATTGATCGTCAGCATTTCCAGATATTCTTCTCCGTCCTTCTTTTTATTCCACATTTCGCCTTGCCACGAACCCCTCTCGCCGATCACATTCCACATCGTCGTATAGAAGTCTTTGGATTGGCGGCCAGAACTGAGGACGTTCGGATTGCTTCCGACGATCTCCTCTTCAGTATAACCGGTCAGGCGTGTAAATGCAGGGTTCACCGACAAGATGGTCCCCTTTGGATCTGTTACGAGAATGCCCTGGCCTGTCGAATCGAACACTTCCCTCGAGAGTGCCACGCGGTCCATATAATACAGCCAGACAACGAGGACCAGGCTGACGAGCGCCACTTGCGAGAATGCCATGAACCCGATCGAATACGAGCCGGTCATCGAATGGATTGTCGACAAGAGGAGGGGCGGGAAGAATCCGCCGAGTCCGCCCATCATCGAAACGATTCCGTTCACAATGCCCGCCTGTTTATTGAAATAGAACGGCACGAGCTTGAAGATGACCCCGTTGCCGATTCCCGCCATTGATGCGATCAGCATGCTGCCGACCGTGTATAGCGCAATGTCCGGGGAAAACGCGAGTATGATTCCGGCGACCGTAAGTCCTGCAAAGCAGCCGATCAGCAGGAACAGCGGCTGGAAGCGATCCGCAAGCCATCCGCCGACGGGACGCAAAATTGTTGCCACAACGATGAAGCCCGCCGTCCGGATGCCTGCATCGACCTTCTCAAGCTCGAAATAGGTGACTAGGAAGTTCGGCAAAAAGACCGTAAACGCGACGAACGAACCGAACGTGATAAAGTAGAACAGGGAGAAGAACCATAGCTTCTCATTTTTGTATACACCTTTGATCTGCTCGAACATCGGCGTTTTCACCTTGACCTCTTTACGGTCGCCGAGGAAGAAGTTCAGCGCGGCGAACGCGAGGAGCAAGATCAGATACAGCTTGACTGTCGAAGACCAGCCGATCTGGGTTGCAATGACAGGCGCTGCAAACGTCGAGACCGCGGTTCCGACGTTCCCCATACCATAGATCCCGTTGACAAGGCCATGCTTCTCTTTCGGGAAGTATTTCGGCAGCGACGTAACACCGACCGAGAATACCGCTCCCCCGATTCCAAGGAACGTGCCCCCGATGATGAGACCGGTAAAAGAAGCCGTCTCACTGATGAAATAGACCGGGAAGAGAAGCAGGATGAAGCTGATCATGAATATGATACGGGCTCCGAAGATGTTCGCATAGTAGCCGAGCGGGAGCCGGAGAATCGAGCCGAGCACGACAGGCACTGCGGTTACGATTGCGAGCCGCTCAGGCGGGATATTGATGTCTTCGCGGATGAACGGCAGCAGGGAGGACAGCAGGACCCACACCATGAATCCGACGACCAGGTTAGCCGTTTGCAGTGGTAACTGCGCTTTTTTGATCATTGTCATCAGTCCGTTTCTGAGAGTAATAGAATACTGTTACACAATCGGCGTATACAGATCTTCGAACAGCTGGTCCTGTTCCGCTGCGCGGAGGATGTTCAGGACCATCGGGAAGATGATTGACTCCTCTTTGACGAAGTGGATGGTGATCACTTCAAACGCTTCGCCGGCGTCTTTGACGACTGCTTTCATATATGCAAGCGACATATCTGCCAGATTGCCCATCGTGTGGTGGAAGAAGTGGCCGATGTAGGCGTCGATCTCTTCATGTTCCTCTTCTACTGCTAGGACCGGGCCCTGTTCGTCGCCTACGTATTTTGCCAGCAGCGGAAACAGATGCTCTTCTTCCTTCTCTGTATGGTTCTTCAGCGGTTCGATGAAGTCCATGAGCATCTTGCGGAGCGTGCCGAGCGCTTCCCGCGCCTCGACCTCTGTATAGATATCCCGCTCGAAGCCGAGGACGATCGCATGCCAGCCGTCCATCAGATAGGACAGGTACTGGTGTTCATTTTCCAGCACCCGCAGTGCCGGCAGGTCGAATTTGAACCGTTTCACAGGGGTTTCCATGACTGTCACCTTCCTTCCTTATCAAAAATTCAGGAATTTCTTGCGTAATGCATATTCGACAAGTTCCGGCCTGCTTTTCAGCCCGAGCTTCTCCATCATTTTCGCTTTATGCGCTTCTACCGTTTTCACGGAAATGAACAGCTTTTCGGCAATTTCCTTATTGCCATATCCTTTGGCTACGAGCGGCAAGATTTCGATTTCCCGTCTTGACAGGATCTTATATGGATCCTTTTCCATCTCCTCGAAATCTTTTGTCACGAATTGACGGACGAGGGATGTCGCCATGGACGGGTGGATGTATGTACCGCCGTCGTACGCGGTCCGGATGGCCGTGAGCAGTTCCTCATCTGGCGAGTTTTTAAGCACATACCCGGACGCACCGTTCTTCAAAACATGAAAGAGGTATTCCTCGTCATCGTACATCGACAAGATGACAATTTTCGTTTCGGGAAAGTCCTCTTTGATCTTCCCTGTCGCAATCAGGCCGCTCTCGCCCGGCGGCATGCTGAGGTCCATGAGCAGGACATCGGGATGATGCTTTGCCACCATCTCATACGCCTCGAGGCCATCTGCAGCCGTCGCGACAACTTCCATATCATGCTGGAAATTCAAAATATGCATAAATCCGCTGCGGACGACAGCATGATCGTCCGCGATCACAATCTTCATCTTCCATCCTCCCTTTCAACCGGAACCGCCAGTTCGACGACAGTACCTTTTCCAGGTTCCGACCGGATCGCAAGCTTGCCTTCGACTAAATCCGCCCGCTCGCGCATGCCATAATGGCCGAGCCCGGTGCCAATTGGTGTCCCGTCCTCTACGTCAAAGCCGACTCCATCATCTGCTACCCGCAAATGCAGGGATCCATCTGCTTCATGCAGCCGGACAATGATCTCGTCGACGCCCGCATATTTCACAGCATTGAATACGGCCTCCTGACAGACCCGGTAGACGACCGTTTCAATTTCGCTGTCGTATCGCTTCGATTCCAGTTCCGGATGAAAGTGGACCGCAATTCCGTAGTTTTTTTCAATGGATTTGAAATGCGTACGGAACGCGGCTTCGAGTCCCAGGTCGTCAAGCGTCGCCGGCCGCAGCTCGACGGAGAGATGGCGGATGTCATCCAGGAGCCGCATGAGCGACCCTTCCGTCTGGCGCAGCTTCTTCATCGCTTCCTCATCAAGGTTCATGTATTTCAGAACACGCAGATCGACAAGCGAACTGAGCATCTCCTGGGCGACGCTGTCATGAAGCTCACGGGAGATCCGTTTCCGCTCATCCTCCTGCGCCTTGATGACCCGTTTGAGCATGAGTTTCTGATGCAGCTCCTCCTGCGTCCGCTGCTGCTCCGTCAAATCACGCAGCATGAAGACACGGATGCCTCTCTCTTCATCGATCGTCTCGATGCTCGCGGAATATGGGATCATCCCTCTTCCCTCTGTTTCGAAGTATACTTGGAATGAACTCACTTCCATCGCAGGGTCGGACATATAGCAGGCGACGCACGTCCTCTGCTCCTCCTCGCTCGTGAACCCGCGGCAGATCCTGCAGATGGCGCCCTCCCTGCCCGCAAGCAGCTGCTCGTAGACGTCTGCCGCCATGATCGATTTCGCGGCCTCGTTCATGTAAAGTGTTTTTCCTTCTTGATTGAAGAAGAAGATGGCTTCGCTTGAGTTGTCATACAGCTTTTCAAGGAAACCGAGCAGGTTCTCATTCACTCCTTCACCATCTCCTTACTATAGAACGGGCCGAATTCCGTTCCGACGTGATCCCTGAATTCCCGGAAATGCTCCTCCGTCAGCCCGTCTTTCTTGCGTGAACCGATCAAAAGGACACCTCCGACCCGGTTATACTTATAGAGTGGAATGGCACCGAAGCTTACAAGCTTTTCAGCCACCGTGATCGGATACTGGTAAAGGTTCTCTTTGCCGAGTTCCATTTCGGCGTCCGCGACGAACAGCGCTTTCCCTGTTTTAAAGACAAGGCCCGCGACCCCTTTGCCTGACTGCAATTTGATGCGGCGGTGCCGGTCAGTCAAATTGCCCGCCACATGGGTCCATTTCAATTCGAACCGGCGCTCCGCCGGCTGCACAGTCGCCAGCGCCACATAGTCGGCGCCGCATAAGGAACGCAGCCGTTCAATTTCACGCTGGAAGTTGAACGTGATCCGGTCTTCCATACACATTTCTCCTATTCTACTAGTTACCGGACCCTTTCCCGTTTATGCGTGCGGCCCGGCGATCTTCTATACAGAATATAACTCCTGCCTGCGTAATTCAACGGAACGCTCCACACATGGACAAGCCGCGTGAACGGCCACATCGCAAAAATGAGGAACCCGGCCAGGATATGCAGCTTGAACGTGATCGGTGCCGCACCCATATACCCCGCTTCCGGATGGAATGTCAGAAGCGAACGGAACCAGATCGAGATGGAATCCCGGTAGTCGAAGCCAGGCACCACGTTGTTCGTGATCAAAGATGCATAAACACCGATGAAGACGATGAACAGAAGAAGCCCGTTTACGATCATATCGGAAGCGGAAGAAAGCCGGCGCACATCCTTGTTAGTGATCCGGCGGCTTGTCAGGATGAACATGCCGGCCAGCGTCACGACACCGAAGAAACCGCCGCCGTAGACAGCCCCCATATGATACATATGGTCACTTACGCCAAGCGCACGCGTCCATTCTTTCGGAATGCCAAGACCCGCAACATGGCCGAGGATGACCGGTATGATGCCGAGGTGGAACAGAAGACTGCCGACCATGAGCTGTTTTTTCTCAATGAATTCACTGGATTTTGCCGTCCAGCCGAATTTGTCGTACCGATAGCGGAAAATATGGCCGACGATGAACACCGCGATGCAAATATACGGAAAGATGACCCATAGGAATTGGTTAATCATTGGCTGAGACCTCCTGCTTGATACAAGCCTTGAATGCCTCCCTCATCCCTTTGACAAGATGGAAGTAAGGGCTGTTGTGCTTCTCGAGCGCTTTCATCAAATGGTAGGAACCGTCTTCAAGCACAGCGAGCAGCATGGAAAAGCTCTGCTCCGCCCGCGGGTCGCCGCGCCACTCCGCGATGCTGATGAACTCGCACATGAGCGGCAGGAAGTCCGACAGCTCGGTATCCTCCATGTTCAGGCCGAACATTTCATAGAGGACCTTGAGGCGGGCAAGCATCTGCCCGCGCTCCCTGGAGTCCTCGTATTTTACGTATGTCATATACAGCGTGCTGTCTTTCTGGAAGTCGAATGTGGCGGAATACATCTCCTGGATCTCATCGAGGCTGTATTCATGCATCAGCTCCCAGTATTTCTTCACATGCGGATATGAAGGGTCGGACGGCGCCACCATGTCAGATAGCACATCCGGATGGAACGTCAGCTTCTCCGGATAGGAAAGCTGGTGTGCGAAAAAACCGAAGACGGATTTCTCGTCATATAGCCGATTCAAATCAATCACGCCAGATCCCCCCATAGAAGTTCTCTTCGTAGATTTCCTTGCCTGACTTCACCGGCGCGCCCGGACTTGCTGGTCCGCAGCCGTCACAGCCGCCATCTGCTCCCATCATGAAATTGTAGCCGCCTGTATCCGCAGGGCTGCCGCCGTATGTTCCCATCTGGTCGCCATACCCAGCAGATCCTTGCGAACGGTAGACGTTCATCTGGCCTTCCTTGTGGCTTGTCGGGATCACGAAGCGGTCTTCGTATTTTCCGATTGCGAGCAGGCGGTACATCTGCTTCGTCTGCTGCGCCGTGAGGCCGACACGCTCAAGTTTCGATTCGTCGAAATCCTTGCCGGATGACAATGCTCTCATATAGGAACGCATCATTGCCATACGCTGCAATCCTTCCTTCACCGTCTGCGCATCTCCCGCAGTAAGCATGTTCGCGAGATACTGGATCGGTATTCTCATTTCTTCAATCGCCGGGAAGATCATGTCAGGGTTCTTGATTGAATCCTTTCCTTCGAAGTAGTTCATGATCGGGCTGAGCGGCGGCACATACCAGACCATCGGCAGCGTCCGGTATTCCGGATGGAGCGGGAATGCCAACTTGTATTCGATGGCCAGCTTATAGACAGGCGAGTTCTTCGCTGCTTCAATCCAATCCTCAGAAATTCCATCCCTGCGCGCCTGTTCGATGATCTCCGGGTCATGCGGATCAAGGAACAGATCGCATTGCGCTTTATAGAGATCCTGCGGGTCAGGCGTCGATGCCGCTTCAAGTACACGGTCCGCGTCATAGAGCAATACGCCGAGATAACGGATGCGGCCTGTGCATGTCTCCGAGCAGACAGTCGGCATGCCGGCTTCGATTCGAGGGAAACAGAATGTGCACTTCTCCGCTTTGTTCGTCTTCCAGTTGAAGTACACTTTCTTGTACGGGCATCCTGTCATGCAGTAGCGCCAGCCGCGGCAGGCTTCCTGGTCGACGAGGACGATGCCGTCTTCGTCGCGCTTGTAGATCGCGCCGGCTGGGCACGATGCGACGCAGCTCGGGTTGAGGCAGTGTTCGCAAAGGCGCGGCAAGTACATCATGAACGCTTGCTCAAAGTTGAATTTGATATCCTCTTCGATCTTCTTGATGTTCGGATCTTCAGGACCTGTGATATGACCGCCTGCAAGCTGGTCTTCCCAGTTCGGGCCCCATTCAAGATCCATGTATTCACCGGAGACTACGGATTTCGCACGCGCTACAGGCGTATGCTCCTGATCCGGCGCAGTTGTCAACTTCTCATAATCATACGTCCAGGGCTCATAGTAATCTTTCAGTTCCGGCATATCCGGGTTATAGAAGATTTTGCCGAGCGCAATCTTGGAAAGCTTGGATCCTGATTTCAGCTGCAGCTTGCCGTCCGCAAGCTGCCAGCCCCCTTTGTAGATCTCCTGGTCTTCCCACCGCTTCGGATAGCCGATCCCCGGTTTCGTTTCCACGTTATTGAACCACATATACTCGGCGCCTTCCCGGTTCGTCCATGCCGTTTTGCACGTGACACTGCACGTATGGCAGCCGATACATTTATCCAGATTCATCACCATTGCGATCTGTGCTTTAATTTTCAAGCCAGTCGACCTCCTTCATCTTCCGTACCGCGACATATTCGTCCCGCTGGTTTCCGATCGGGCCATAGTAGTTGAAGCCATAGCTGAGCTGCGCATATCCGCCGACCATCTGCGTCGGTTTCATATGGATCCGGGTCGGTGCGTTATGGCTGCCGCCCCTGAGTTCCGTGATCTCGGAACCAGGCACTTGGATATGCTTATCCTGCGCGTGATACATGAACATCGTGCCCTTCGGCATCCGGTGGCTGACGACCGCGCGCGCCGTCACGACGCCGTTCCGGTTGTAGACTTCGAGCCATGCATTGTCGTCGATGCCGTGATCCGCTGCGTCAAGATCCGACAGCCAGACAGTCGGGCCGCCGCGGAAGAGCGTGAGCATATGCTGGTTATCCTGGTATGTCGAGTGGATGTTCCACTTGCCATGCGGCGTCAAATACCGGAGGACAAGCGCATCCTCGCTGCCTTCGACTTTCCGGTCGCGCGGGCCGAGCACCATCGGCGGCAATGTCGGTTTGTAGACCGGCAGCGATTCCCCGAAATCGAGGAACAGTTCATGATCCAAGTAGAAATGCTGGCGGCCGGTCAATGTCCTGAACGGCACAAGGCGTTCGATGTTCGTCGTGAACGGCGAATATCTCCGTCCCTGTTTGTTCGAGCCGCTGAACACCGGAGTCGGAATGACTTCCCGCGGCTGCGCTGTGATGCCGGCGAATGTAAACCGTTCCGCAGCACGCTCTGCTGAAATGTCCTTCAGCTCGACACCCGTGTCCTTCTCGGCAGAAATGAATGCCTTCTGCGAGACACGGCCGTTCGTAGCCGAGGAAAGGGTCAGCATCGCTTCCGCCACCTGCTTTGCCGTCTCCAGCTTCGGCAGGCCGTCCTTGATCGACCCGTCCGAATAGACGCCGTTGATGCCTTTCATGAGCTCGTATTCTTCTGCTACGGAGAACGAGACGCCATGTGCGCCGACTTTTCCGGTTGTAAGAAGCGGTCCAAGCGTAATGTATTTATCGTGCACCTTTGTGTAATCCCGTTCAACGACCGTCATGCCCGGCATCGTCTTGCCCGGAATCGCTTCGACTTCGCCCTTCTTCCAGTCCTTCACCTCGCCGAACGGCTGGGCGATCTCCTGGACGGAGTCATGCGCGAGCGGAGTGGCGACGATGTCCTTGTAAATGTCAGGAAGATAAGTCTTTGCCATCTCGGAGAACGTCTCCGCAAGCGTCCGGAAGCTGTCCCAGTCCGACTTCGATTCCCAGAGCGGATTGACCGCAGGATTGAATGGGTGGACGAACGGGTGCATGTCGGTTGAAGACAAGTCGACTTTCTCGTACCACGTGGCAGCCGGCAGCACGATGTCCGCATACAGCGGCGTCGCCGTCATCCGGAAATCGAGAGCGACGAGCAGATCGAGCTTGCCTTGGACTTCATCCCGCCAGACGATCTCTTCCGGTTTCATGTCTTCGTTCGGCTGTGCGAGCAAGCCCGAGGAAGCCCCGAAGAGATGCTTCATGAAATACTCCTGGCCTTTCGCAGAACTCGAAACGAGATTCGAACGCCAGACGAAGAGCGAGCGAGGGAAGTTTTCCGGTGCATCCGGATCCTCCACGGCGAAATTCATTTTGCCTGTCTTCAGCTGATCCACTGTATACTCGACGATTTCCTGCGTCGTCGTCTTGCCGGCTTTTGCCGCCTCCTCTGTCACCTGCAAGCTGTTGCGGTTGAATTGCGGGTAGGACGGAAGCCAGCCGAGACGGGCCGCGAGGACATTGTAGTCTGCCGGATGCTCATATCGCGGTGTACTGCCGAGCGGCGAATGCAGCGAGCTGATATTGCCTTCCTCGTATTTCCACTGATCTGTCGCAAAGTAGAAGAACGATGTTCCATTCTGAAGCCGTGGCGGCGCCTGCCAGTCGCGGGCGAACGCAATGGTGCTCCAGCCCTCGATTGGACGGCATTTCTCCTGTCCTACGTAATGCGCCCATCCGCCGCCGTTCTTCCCTTGGGAAGCCGTGAGCGTCACGAGGTTTAAAATCGCCCGATAGATGGTATCGCTATTAAACCAGTGATTGATGCCGGCGCCCATGATGATCATGGAACGGCCTTCCGTATCGACAGAGTTCTGTGCGAATTCACGTGCAATCTGGAGGACGAGCTCCTGTTTGACCCCTGTGACTTTCTCCTGCCATGCAGGTGTGTACAAAGAATCCGAATCGTCATATCCGTTCGCATGATGTGTACTGCCGGGGCGCTTGACGCCGTACTGGCTCATCATGACATCATAGACGGTTGCGACGAGGCGCTCTGTGCCGTCAGCGAACGCCACTTTCTTCGCTGGGATGGAACGCGTGAAGATCCCGTTTTGATTGTTATCGAAATAAGGGAAATGGATATCCTGCCACTCGCCTCCGTGTTCCAGCACAGTAAGCGACGGTTCCACTTTCGTGCCGTCCTCGTTTTCAAGGATCAGATTCCAGTTGACATCCTTCTCCCAGCGCTGCCCCATCGTGCCGTTCGGAACCATAATCTCCTCTTTCGTCTTGTCGAAGATGACTGGCTTCCAGTCCGCATGCTCGCTCTCCTGCCCGAGATCGCTCGCCCGCACGAAACGGCCTGCCTTGTACGCGCCTTCGTGTTCGTCAAGCGTGATGAGGAACGGCATATCGGTATATTGCTTGGCGTAGTCGATGAACATCGGTTCCTGCTTCTTCTCATAAAATTCGTCAAGAATGACATGCGTCATCGCCTGTGCGAGTGCAGCGTCGCTTCCCGGATGCGGGGCGATCCAGTTGTCCGCATGGAACGTGTTTTCCGCCATATCCGGCGCGATTGCGACCGTCTTCGTCCCCTTGTAGCGCACTTCCGTCATGAAGTGGGCGTCCGGCGTCCTGGTAAGCGGCACGTTCGATCCCCACATGATGAGATAGCCGGCATTGAACCAGTCACTCGACTCCGGCACATCCGTCTGCTCCCCCCAAATTTGCGGCGAAGCCGGCGGAAGATCCGCATACCAGTCATAGAAACTGAGCATCTCGCCGCCGAGCAGCGAAATGAAACGGGCGCCGGACGCATAGCTGACCATCGACATCGCAGGAATCGGCGTAAAGCCCGCAATCCGGTCCGGTCCGTATTTACGGATCGTATAGATCAATTGCGCCGAAATAAGCATCGAAGCGTCGCGCCAATGAATGCGCACATGACCGCCTTTTCCGCGGGCTTTCTTGTATTCTTCCATCTTCGCCGGATCTTCCACGATACTTGTCCAGGCCTTCAGCGGATCTTTGAATTCCGATAGAGCCTGACTCCACATACGCCACAATTTCCCCCGTATGTATGGATATTTCACGCGAAGCGGACTGTACTCATACCACGAAAACGAAGCCCCCCGCGGACAGCCGCGCGGTTCGAATTCCGGCATATCAGGGCCGCAGGATGGATAGTCGATCTGCTGGTTTTCCCACGTGATGATCCCGTTCTTCACAAACACTTTCCAGCTGCACGACCCTGTACAGTTCACGCCGTGTGTCGTCCTGACAACCTTGTCATGGGACCACCGCTGCCGGTACATATTCTCCCAATCCCTGCTTTTCTCCTCAAGAACCGACCAGTTGCCCGAATACCGCTCGACCGGCTTGAAGTACTTCATACCGAATTTCTGCGCCACGATTCCCACTCCTTCTCTTGTAATGATAAAAAAACAATAGAAACTGCCTTTGTTCCCTATACCCTTAATGTTATCGAGTAATCACACAATTAACCATAAGGGGAATCCCTATTACGTTAAGTTCATGCCCCTATGCTGTGGCATACCCTTATTTTCATAGATTTATATATAGGGAATTCCCTATTTCGGTTGTTTGGCGTGCTGGAATGAGTGGAGATTGCGATGGTTTGGTGCACTTTCGCTAAGTTTGTTTCGGCTTTCTAGATATTCGGGCAGCAGTTTAAGAGGTGCGGGTGCGGACATTGCTTACTTTCGTGACATGATTGCTTCTTACGGGGCGAAGATTGCGTTTTTCAGAGCCGTGTTGCTTACTTTTGATAGGACATGCTTACTTTGCGGACTGCATTGCTCACTTGCAGCGTCAGATTGCTTACTTTACGCTGCCCCCATCACCACTTACTGATCGGCTGGACTCAGTCGCTGATTTCACCAATCAAAAAAACACGCACAATTGTTCTGTGCGTGTTTCTGTCATTTATTTCTGACCGGCTGGCCTTTCACTTCATCTTCAGCATCCAAGAATCCATGCAGCATTGATTCGAGCATGGCGCTTGGGATGTTCAAGGTATCGCTTGGAAACAACTCTTCACTGTTTCTCCGTTTGATCATCGCCACTTCTTTATTGATGCTTTCCATTTTACGGTCAAGCGCCGTCGCGGCATCGGAGGCTTCTTTCAAATCTTTTTTGATGCGCTCGGGGATTTCCTTTTCGTATTTGTAGAAAATCCGGTGCTCCAGGCTGGCCCAGAAATCCATGGCAATTGTCCGGATCTGGAGTTCAACATAGACATCCTCCACCCGGTCGGACATGAAGACCGGAATTTTTACGATTAAATGAAGGCTCCGATAGCCATTCGGCTTTGGATTCGTGATGTAATCTTTCACTTCCACTACGTCCACGTCCTGCTGGTTGCCGATCATCCTGCTAATCTCAAACACATCCGATACAAACGGGCATGTGATACGGATGCCTGCAATATCTTTTATATTCTCCTTGATGGCGGCAAGGGAAAACCCGATACCTTTGCGGTGCACTTTCTTCAGGATGCTCTCAGGCGACTTCAGCCGTGATCCGCAATGTTCAATTGGATTGTAGTCATGTATATGAAGAAATTCCTCTTTCAAAATATTGATTTTCGTGTTCATCTCATCCAGCGCGAATTTATAGACCATGGAAAACCGCTTCAGTTCATTGCCGACATTGCGGAATCCAGCCATGTATTGTTTTGTGAGTTCGTCCATCTCTGCCTTCTCCTTGCATATTCGTTTTGATAGTTCCAGTATGACATAGGTATGACGTTTTTGGGCGCCAGTTGTTTCTTTGGAATCAACCACGATAGCAAATAGACTGGTATAATGCCAGTAGACAAACTATTACGGAAATGGGGACTGCTACTTGGCACTGGAATTTATTCAAGCTGAAAAACGCCTTCATGATTCATTAATATTCCCGCCATTCGACTTGTCCGTTCAAAGAGGCCAAGTCGTCGCCGTACATTCAAGCGTAAATGTGCGTGAGCAGCTCATCCTGCTGCTGCTCGGCAGAACATCTCTATCACATGGCGAAGTGAAATTGAACGGAACGGGCCGGCCCGGCTTTTATTTTTTGCATCATGGCCTGTATGAACGGCTGTCCATCAAAGAAATGATCCGTTTCACCAAGCGGCTCCATAGCTCCGAGATTACACCGGACGGCGTACTAGAGCTTGTGCAGCTCGCCGCCAAGCAGAATGTAAAGATTAAAGAGCTGTCTTATTCAGAGAAGAAGCGAGTGCAGCTCGCCTGCTTGCTCATACAGAACCCCTCCATATATATTCTTGAGGAACCCGACCAGAATATGGATCTTGAATCAAAACGGATCTATCTAGCGATTTTGCAGCATCTTCGAAGGGAAGGCAAAAGCATACTCCTGTTGACAGGAAACATGGAAAGTGCTGTCACTGCGGCAGATCTCGTTTGCAAGCTGGATGATAACGGCTTGCAACTCATCCAGATGGAAACGGACGAGCCGATGCAGAATACGGGCCAAGATGACACGGAACAGGTGCAGCCCGTACGCTTCGAAAAGATTCCAACAAAAGTGAACGAAAAGATTGTGTTATTCAATCCACCCGAAATTGATTATATTGAAAGCAGTGAAGGGCAGACTAATTTACATATAAAGGGAGAGCATTTTCCTTGTGTCTTTACGCTTTCTGAACTGGAGGAAAGACTATTGCCCTTCGGATTTTTCCGCTGCCACCGTTCTTACATTGTGAACCTGCAAAAAGTGCGCGAAGTGATTACGTGGACACGCAATAGTTATAGTCTCGTTCTAGAGGATGCCGCGAAGTCTACTATCCCCCTCTCCAAATCTAAAATGACGGAGTTGAAAGAGATGCTAGGATTGAAATAAACACGAAAAATGTAGAATGACCGATTATTTCCCCGGAAATATTTCGGCTTTTTTCGCTTGTCCAAGCGGGAAATGCTTCGATTGCGTGTGCGATCGCCTTACTTTTCTTAACTCAGCTTCCCGCCCGTGGCTTCCGGTCTTCAAAATGATGTCTTCCACTCATTTTCATGTTCCATTCAACCGGCCATAGCTCCACTTAAGGCTGCTGATACTCTTTTCAACCGGATTATAATGCCCCTTTCCCGATTCCCTAGTAATCTGAAGATGCAAATACAAAACAGCGACTTCAATAACAGGAGGATGAAAATGGAAAACATTATCGAAGTGAAAGGTCTTGCCAAACTGTTCGGAAATGAAATAGCACTGGAGCATGTCGATTTCACAGTCAGGAAAGGCGAGATATTCGGTTTCCTCGGCCCTAGCGGATCAGGTAAGACTACGACAATTAAAATATTGACCGGCCAGCTGGTGCCGACGAGCGGAGATGCCTTAGTGTTCGGGGAGTCCGTCACCAAATTGAAGCAGCCTGCATACCGCAAGCGGTTCGGCGTTCTGACAGACAACAGCGGCCTATACGGCAGGTTGTCGATTTATGACAATCTGAAGCTGTATTGCGACCTCTATGATGTCCCCTATGACAAGATTGACGAAGTGTTAAAAACTGTAAATTTAAAGGAAAACCAGAAAAAGCGGGTGTCCGCCTTATCAAAAGGGATGACGCAGCGGGTGACGCTAGCGCGCGCATTGCTGCATGAGCCCGAGCTGCTGTTCCTGGATGAACCGACATCAGCCCTGGACCCCGTGAATACGCTTCATATATATGAAGGGCTCCGGGCGCTCAACAAAAAAGGGACGACAATCTTCCTGACAACCCATGACATGCAGGAGGCTGAAACACTTTGTGACCGTGTCGCTTTTCTGGATAAAGGCAGCATCCAGCTGCTCGATCGCCCGGACAGACTGAAGAAGCAGTACTCGGACTCTACTATCACTGTGGAATTGGCGAGCGAGGAAAAGGTCATTATTCCAGCGGGAACAGCAGGAGCCGCACAGCTTTATGAATTGATGAACAGTGATCAGGTATCGACCATCCATTCAAACGAGCCGACACTCGGCGATATTTTCATTCAAGTGACAGGGAGGAAACTGGCATGACATTTTCTTGGAAACGCGTGAATGCAATCTTTATGAAAGACTACAAGGACTTCTCTCGGAATCTGGCGGTATCCATCATCATTTTCATGCCGCCTGCTTTAGCAGCCCTGTACGGCCGGATGGGCGGTTCCATCGATTCGCACATCATGCTGATCAATATGGCGCTGGCCATGGTCGCCGCATTCGTCCAAAGCTGCTTGATCGCAGAGGAAAAAGAGAAGAACACGCTGCGCGGGCTGATGCTGTCCCCTGCCAGTACAACAGAAATCCTCGTCGGAAAGAGCTCGCTGACGTTTGTGCTGACACTTTTCACAGTTCTGCTCAGCATGTTTTTCGCAGGCTACAACCCGGCGAATATTGCAATCATCGCCATCGCCATCCTGTTGTCCACACTCTTTTATATTGGACTCGGAACGATGCTCGGTCTGTATGCGAAATCCGTCATGGAAGCGTCGCTTTATGTGACACCAGTAATTCTTCTTTTCTCATTTGGTACATTCATTCCGTTAATCGCTGATAAATATCCGATTTTGAAGGCGCTGCAATACTTGCCGAACATCCAGCTTCTAGAGATTGGCACGAAAGTGGAAACGGGCGCAGGGTTCGGAGATATCCTCCTCCCGCTTGCCGTAATTGCAGCCTGGGGCATTGCCATGGTAACAGTTGCGGTCATGGTGTACCGAAAACGGACGATGGACTAAAAGGAATGGGGGAAACTTCAATGAAACAATTCGGACGCATGTTTTTAGGATTTCTAGCGGGCATTGCTATTGTGTTCATGTTTAAGATGTTTTTCAGCTGAGAAATTGCCAGCGATCTCTGAATGGCCGATAATAGAAACAACCAACAACGGTCAGGAGTGATAGGAATGGGACGTATTGAAATCCGTTCACTGAACGTCGGCAAGCCGGAGGACGTAAAGTTCGGAAACAAAGAAGTACTGACAGGCATTCGCAAAAAGCCGGTGGATGCACCGGTTTTTTTGGCGCAGCTGAATTTCGAGGGTGATGGCCAAGGTGACCTGAAACACCACGGAGGCATCGACAAGGCGGTCTGCGTGTATCCGTTTGAGCATTATCCGTATTGGGAGCAAACGCTTGGTCATGCTATGTCACTAGGTGCCTTCGGTGAAAATCTTACGTTGTCCGGCTTAACAGAAAAGGATGTTTGCATCGGCGATATATTCACGATCGGAGAAGCAGTCGTACAAGTGAGCCAGCCGCGCCAGCCCTGTTTCAAACTTGGACTGCTGTACGGCCGCAAAGACATGCCAGTGCTTGTACAGGATTCCGGCTACACCGGGTTTTATTTCAGAGTCCTCAAAGAGGGGCTTGTCTCCCCTTCCGATGAACTGCAGCCGCATGAGCCGCATCCAAGCAAAATCACCGTAGCGGAAGCAAACCGGCTGATGCATCATGACAAGGAGGATTACGAAGGAATTCGTAGGTTACTGGACGTCGCCGAATTGTCAGGAAGCTGGCGGAAGACGTTTACGAAACGGCTGGCGGGTGACGAGGTAGATACAAGTGAGCGGCTGGCGGGGAAATGAAAACAAACAGTTATTAGTAGAATATGTACTCCACACCAGGGGGGAATTTGCTAGGCTTTAGAAATGAATTTCAAATAAAGAATAGAGTACTGTCTTGATAGCAGTAAACAACCATTCTACATAATACAAAAAGGCCATCCAGAATCAATTACCACTGATTCTGGATGGCCTTTTATTAAGTTCGCCACACATTACTTACAAATCATCAAACCCGTTCAAATCGCTCGTCTTCGTGTACTGACGGGAGGTCTGTTCGAAGAAGTCTGTTTTCGTGTCGTCGAAGTTGTCGACGTACGCGCGGATCCATTTCATCGGGTTGTCGGTGAACTCCGGATAGATTTCGCTGAGGCCGAGCATGCGGAGCATTTTGTTCGCCCGGTATTTCACGTAACCTGCCATCTCGTCGAGGTCGATGCCATCGATGTCGCCGAGGACATAGCGGCTCCAGATGATTTCCTGCTCGACGGAGTGGCGGAATTGGTCGTAGATCCACTCGGTGAATTCTTCGGTGTTGTATTCCGGATTCTCCGCAAGCGCTGCGCGGAAGATATCGCTGATCGCTTTTCCGTGCTGGAGCTCGTCCCGGTTGATGTATGAGATCATCGTCGATGTGCCGACCATCTTCTGGTGGCGCGCCAAGTTGTAAAAGAACGCGAAACCGCTGTAGAAGAAGAGGCCTTCGAGCAGCGTCGTATAGACCATCGCCTTGAGCACTGTCTCAATTGTCGGGTTTTCCGCGAATTCATTGTAGATGTCGACGATACGCTCGTTGCGCTTCATGAGCACTTCATCGGAACGGCCCATCTCGAATGCAGCGTTCTGCTTGTCGAGCGTCGTCACGGACGATAGGACGTACGCGTAGCTATGATTATGCTCGCTTTCCTGGTCCGCGATTGTCGCCATGATCGATTTGACGGACGGGTCCGTTGCGAAATCGGCGATCTTCATCGCCACGACCGTTTGCGGGCCGTCGAGTGTCGCGAGGAGGCCGATGATTTTCAGGAATGCGTCCTGCTCGGCTTTCGAGAGGTTCGCAAACTGCTTCACGTCCTGTGTCATGTCGACTTCATTCGCCGTCCAGAACAGCGAACGGATCCGCTGCCGGAGTGTATAGAAATGCGGGTGCGCGAGGTCGTTCCAGTTCAGGATGCCGCTCGCCTTGCCGCCAAAAATCGCTGTCGCCTTGTTCGGGTTTGCTGGATTCAGCACTTTAACTCGTGTAAGTGTAACCAATGTTCATAGACTCCTTTCGTCCATTCGATAACGTTCGTTTCCTGGGTGCCGCGCGGACTCTGTTCAATCTTGAGCGGCGGATAATTCGATGCATAGAACCGGGCGAGCTTGACCGCAGCATGGCAGAACAGATCGTCTCCACCAAACTGCGTATCTCCCGTACCGAACACATAGACGTCGTCCGGTTTGTAGCCGACGTCCAATACGAAATCCTTCACTTCGTCCGGCGTGGCTCCCTTATCCCATGTAAAGGTGCCGACGAGCATGGCGTCAAACTCGCGTGGATCCGGCACCGGGCCGAGGCCGATCCGGTGCATGGCCGTCCGGACCCCTGCCCTCTCCAGGTTTTCTTGAATCAATTCCGCTACTTCCTCCGTGTTACCGCTCCATGATGCGTAGGCGATCAGGAATGACACCATTCACATTCCTCGATGTCCGATGCGGTCGAACGCGTATAATACGTCGTCTTCATGCCGGATTCCCACGCTTTCATATGGAGGTCGAGCAGAACGGAAGCACGGATATTATTCGGTACATAAATATTGAATGAAATCGATTGGTCGATATGTTTCTGGCGCGCCGCGTTCTGTTTGATCGACCAGCGCTGGTCGACGATATACGCGGAACGGCGGTACACATCGTACGTATTGTGATCAAGATCCGGCGCGACGACCGGCAGCTTGTAGTCTTTCTTCTCTTCATGGTAGAACGGCTTGAAGACCGGATCGATCGAAGCGGTGGATCCCGCGATGACCGATGTCGAGCTGTTCGGTGCAACCGCCATCAGATATCCGTTCCGGATGCCGTTCTCGCCCACTTCTTTGCGCAGTTCATGCCACGCATCCGACTCGTAGCCGCGCACTTCAAAGTAGTTGCCGTTCTGCCAGTCGGACCCTTCGAACAGCGGGAACGCGCCTTTCTCTTTCGCAAGCTCCATGGAAGATTGGATCGTCAGGAATGCAATCTTTTCATATAGCTTGTCCGCATACGTGACAGCTTCATCGGACTCCCACTGGATGTTCTTCAGTGCGAGCAGGTGATGCCAGCCGAATGTGCCGAGGCCAATTCCCCGGTAGCGGGAGTTCGTCCGCTGCGCCTGGACGACCGGGATTTTATTGAGCTCGATAACATTGTCGAGCATACGCACCTGGATTTTGATCAAACGCTCCAGCACATCCGCCGGAACTGCGCGTCCGAGGTTGATGGACGACAAGTTACAGACGACGAAATCGCCCGGCTTCGTGCGAGTGACGACGAGATCGTCTTCTAGTGAGACCGATTCGAACTGCGTCGGGCTCATGTTTTGCATGATTTCTGAACAGAGGTTACTTGAATAGATAAGACCTTCATGCTTATTCGGGTTCTTCCGGTTCACTTCGTCGCGGTAGAACATGAATGGCGTGCCAGTCTCAAGCTGGCTGCGCATGATTCGCTTCATGATCTCGATCGCCGGGACCGTCTCTTTTGTAATTTCAGGGTGGTTTGTGCACTCCTCGTATTTCTCGCGGAATGAACCGTTCCCTTTGGATTCATCATAGAAATCTTCCAATGAATAGCCGAGAACCGTACGAACCTCGTGAGGATCGAACAAGTGCCAGTCGCCGCGCGCTTCCACTTGCTCCATGAACAGATCCGGCAGGCAGACGCCTGTGAAAATGTCGTGTGCACGAAGCCGGTCATCCCCATTGTTCAGCTTCAGGTCTAGGAACGTGAAGATGTCTTTATGCCAGACATCAAGATACACCGCGATTGCGCCTTGGCGCTGGCCGAGCTGGTCGACGCTGACCGCTGTGTTGTTCAGCTGTTTGATCCATGGAAGGACGCCGCTTGACGCGCCTTTGAAACCACGGATCGAGGAGCCGCGGGAGCGGACCTTGCCCATATAGACGCCGATGCCGCCGCCGTATTTCGACAAGTTCGCGATGTCCGTGTTGCTGTTGTAGATGCCTTGCAGCGAGTCATCGACCGTATCGATGAAGCAGCTGGACAGCTGTCCGTGCGGCTTCCCAGCGTTCGCAAGCGTCGGTGTCGCGACCGTCATATAGAGATTGCTCATCGCCCAGTAGGCTTCAGCGATTTTGCCGATGCGGTTCTCCGTTTCCTTCTGCATGAGCGTCATCGCGATGATGAGCCAGCGTTCCTGCGGGAGCTCCACCGCGTTTTTATTAAAATCAATTGCCGCATAGCGGTCCATGAGCGTCTTCAGGCCGATATATGTAAACAGCTTGTCCCGCTCCGGCTCAAGTAGAGCACCGATTGCGTCCAAGTCTTCTTTCGAATATGCATCGATAAGGTCCGCCGTGTAGAGGCCTTCGCCGACAAGGCGATGAACGTGACCTGCGAAATCCGTATACACTTCCTTGCCGCGGATGGAGCGCTGCTGCTCATATACGGAATCAAGATAAATGCGGGAAGCGACAAATGTCCAATGCGTCGATGCTTCGTCAATCTGGCTGAGTGCCTCAAGGATCATCGCTTTCGTCCAGCTCTCCTTGCTGCCTTCCGGGTTGCGCTCCTGCCATTTTGCACTCGCTTCAAGAAGCGGAGCAATCCTGCTTTCACCGAATTCCTCCTTCAATCGTCCTACAATGTCATTTACTGTCGTTTTTTCACGAATCAACGTCATGCCTCATGGCTCCTCTCGTGGAATTTATTATAATAGCGATGCCCTTATTGATAGAGGGCGATCGCAGGGTCTCATGGATAATTGGGTATTATACAGAGCTTGCAGGGGTTCAAATCCACTCATCTCCGCCATCAAGCTGCATTGAGCCGCCTGGCGGGCTAACACTACATATAGTGTCTTATGTACTCTTACTACCCTAACATGTTGTGTTCTAATCGTCTAGGGGCTAAAAGATTAAATTACGTTGTCAAGTTTTTCGACCTGAAAATCAGGGAATGGAAAAAGCGGCCGTCGGAACGGCCGCTCGCTACTTCCATTATAGGACTTTGCCATCACGGTGTGAATAAAGACGGCCCAACACATAATATTCTATCTTTCGACACGGCCATCAAAACGGTTCAAGTGCGGAAGACCGGTCGATAAAAATGAATGAATCATACCGGCTGCCGACTTTTGATGGGACGAAATTCCCATACGCTTCAAACTCCGGATTATAGACGACGCCGATCGCCCGGTGCCCAATCCATTCATTGAACAGTTGCCGGTTTTCATCTGTGAACAGCAGAACCTTATCCTCCGCTCCCGCCGCATGCATCTGCCCTTCCCATGTATTCAGCCTGGCGGGCGGGATCGTCATCCGCTCAAACTGCGCGTCCCAGCTTTCCCCTGCAATGACTTCCCCTTCGTATGTTCCGAATCCGATTGCGTACGTTTTGTCCTTGCCATACTGCTCCCGGATCAGCTGACCCACATTGATCATGCCTTCATCCTTCATGGACGTTGCGGACGCATCACCGATATGGGTGTTATGCTCCCAAACGATCAATTTTGCGCCGTTATGATAGTTTTTGAGTTCCTTGATCGCTTCGACCATATGAAGGTCACGGGTATTCCAAGAGACGGCGTCATCCTGAAGCATCTCCCGATAATACGCCTCCGCATTTTTAGCGACCAGTGCATTCATGACCACATTCAGGTCTGCCTCGTGTTCGCTTCCATACCTTTCTTCATTCCCCCGGATGGATGACAGCAGTTTGGACACTTCCCCGATGCACTCATCCGTGAAATGGGCCGTCGATAAGGCATAGTGTTCCGGCATCCGGTTGTATGGCTCGAAACAGGAGAACGCTTTTTTCGCAAGATCCAGGTCGGCTCCGTACTGCGGATTTTCTGAAAGGAAGCCGAGCAGTTCATCGATGGATTCGTACAGACTATACATATCAATGCCATAGAAACCGGCTTTTTGCCTCGCAGTTTTGTTGTAGTCTTTCATCCATTCGACAAAATTCGCGACCGTCATGTTCCGCCACATCCACTCCGGCCAGCGGTTAAACGACTCTTGCAGCACGTCCCGCGCGGAACCGCCGTCGCCATACCCTTTCACATACCGGTTGACCTCTTCGGCGGCCGGCCAGTCGCCTTCCACGGCAACAGCGGTGAAACCATGTTCCTCGATCAGCCGTTTCGAAAGCTCCGCCCGGATTTCGTAGAACTCTTTCGTCCCGTGCGTCGCCTCGCCGATCATCACCACTTCCGCATCCGAAGCCGCTTGGACCACTTTAGCGAGCGACGTTTCATCCAGCGGCAGTCCATGTTCCCCGATCGCCGCCCTCATTTTCTTCGACATTCCTGTCACTCCTCTCTACTTGTAGCATACCCAGGAGAGTGGCGGGAAAACGGCGTAGAGAGGTTATCACCGCCTGGAGCCTGTTTATCACCGCTTAGAAGGAGTTTATCACCGGATAAAGCTGCTTTATCACCGGCTGGGAAGAGTTTATCACCGGGTAGATTGAATTTATCACCACACGGGTGCAATTCATGAAATTCAGAAGAATAGCTGCATCTTTCACTGAATATGGTATACTAGTAAATAGAGACACGGCTTCCGGACTTTTCGGAAACCGGAATGTCTTACTTTTTTTGCCGATATTTGATTTTTTCACTCTGATTTATCGGCAAAAAATATCATGAAAAATATTAGGAGGTATGTATGCTTACGTTTCAGAATGTCAGCAAGGTGTATGAAGACGGTTTCAAGGCGGTCGATTCGATCAGTCTTGAGATTGCGAAAGGTGAACTGCTTGTACTCATCGGACCGAGTGGTTCAGGAAAGTCAACAACGATGAAAATGATCAATCGGATGCAACCGCATACAAGCGGGACTATTCTGATTGACGGGAAAGACAATAATTCATATGTAGCGTCGGAGCTGCGGCGGAGCATTGGATATGTCATCCAGCAGATCGGCTTGTTTCCGCACTATACGATTGAAAAAAACATTGCGACGGTTCCCCAGCTGAATGGATGGGACCCAGCGGCAATCAAAGCCCGGGTGAAGGAACTTCTGAACTTGGTCGGACTGGACCCTGCCGTTTATGCGGGACGCTATCCGAAAGAACTCTCCGGAGGCCAGCAGCAGCGGGTCGGCATTGCACGCGCCCTTGCTTCGAACCCGGACATCATCTTGATGGATGAGCCCTTCAGTGCGCTCGATCCCATTACTAGAGAACAATTGCAGGGAGAACTTATTTCACTGCATAAAAAATTGAATAAGACGATCATTTTCGTAACGCATGACATGGATGAGGCACTCAAAATGGGCGACCGGATCGCCATTATGAAAGACGGAAAGCTACTTCAGTTGGACACTCCAGAAAAGCTGCTTCATGAACCCGCCCACGGCTTCGTCGAAGAATTCATCGGGAAACACCGGATCATCCAGAACCCAGAACTGATGCCGGTCCAGGATATCATGTCGGAGTCGGTCATCACGGCTCTTCCCCAATCTTCTCCTGAAAAAGCGATCAACCATATCCGTCAAAAGAAGATTACCGATCTCATCATCGTGAATGAAGAAAAGGAATTGCTCGGCATCGTGTCTGCCTACGATGTCATCAAAAAAATGGCATCCATCCAAATGATTGAAGAGGTCATGCTGCCAGTGAATCATTACTTGCAGACCACTTCTTCCGCCAAAGATGCAATCATCATGATGGAAGAATCGCCGTTCGGCCTCTTGCCTGTCGTTGATGAGAATCAGCGAGTGACAGGACTTGTGACACGCGGATCCTTATTATCCGCCCTCTCCAGCCAATGGACGGAAGCAGAGGTGGTCGCCATATGAATAACATGTCCATCTGGAGCCAATTGGTGGATCAGTCCCAAATGCGCTGGAAGGAAGTGCTGGAGGCGACGTCCGTGCATATCCAGCTCGTGTTCTTCTCTATGCTGATCGCCATCGTCCTGGGCGTCTTTCTAGGCATCCTTGTTACAAGGGTCCCGCAACTGCGCACCATCGTGCTTGGAGGGACCGGAGTCATGCAGACGATTCCGAGCCTCGCCCTGCTCGGCTTCATGATCCCTATTTTCGGGATCGGCGTCAAAACAGCCATCGCCGCTCTTTTCCTCTATTCGCTGCTGCCGATCGCCCGCAACACGTACGCGGGGATCAGTGACGTCGACCCGGCAACGCGGGAGGCGGCCAAAGGGATGGGAATGACCAGTGCGCAAATCCTGTTCAAAGTGGAATTGCCGCTCGCCATCCCGGTCATCATGGCCGGCATCCGGACTGCTGCCGTCATCAACGTCGGTAATGCGACACTGGCAGCTTTCATCGGTGCTGGCGGGCTCGGGGACTTCATCTTCCTCGGCATCACACGCGGCATTGACGGGTTGATCCTGCTCGGCGCCATCCCGGCTGCATTGCTCGCAATCTTGCTCGAGGTGTTCTTCAGTTCCGTGGAACGCTGGACGACGCCGAAAGGGCTGAAAACGGAATGAGGAAAACCATCCTGTTCTTCCTGACCCTCGGCATGGCGATGGTCCTGCTGTCCGGCTGCATCTTCAACGAGAAGGACTCTTTAGTGTTAGGATCCCGCAACAATACAGAGAGTATCATCCTATCCCATATCATGGGGGAATTGATTGAGCAGAAATCCGACATCAACGTCATGTACAAAGAGAATCTTGGAGGATCGAATGTTGTCTGGAATGCGGTGAAAAATGGATTGATCGACGTCGTCCCGGACTACACGGGAACCATTGTCGTCAATTACTATCATGAGGAGCCGGGCGACGCAGATGAGACACTGGCCCTGACAAGAGAGCTCGTAGACGGTGACGGAGTGATCGCCTTCAATACATTCGGCTTCAACAACACCTATACGCTCGCGCTCGACGAATCGAAAGCCGAGGAACTGGGCGTGGTGACGTTCAGCGATTTTGCAAAGCACTCACAGGATTTCAGGCTTGGCGCCGTCTTTGAATTCATCGACCGTCCCGATGGACTTCCCGGTTTCCAGAAAGAGTATGGACTGAAGTTCAAGAACGTCAAAGGAATGGATCACGGGATCATGTATCGCTCCATCAACGCGGATGAAGTGGATGTCATCAATTCCTACACGACAGACGGGCAGCTTCAGGAATTCGATTTGCGCGTCCTTGAAGATGACAAGTCCTATTTCCCTCCGTATCACGCCCTCCCGCTCGTCCGGAAGGAGACATTGGAGGAATATCCGGAAGTCGAAGGCATCCTGCGGCAGCTGGAAGGCCAGATTGACGAAGAGGCCATGCAGAAGATGAATGCCAAAGTCGATAACGACGGCATGATGGTGGAACGGGTCGCAAAGGAATTCCTCATTGAAAAAGGGTTGATCGAAGGGTAAGCAGGCTGCGGGGAAACTGATGAGGCATTTGCCCATTGACATCCGGCCTCCCCCTTTGCTACACTCAGTCTCAATATCGTTGACGAAGAGAGTAATGCTCTTTCTTTCCTGATAGCGAGCCGGGGATGGTGGAAGCCTGGCGGAAATGGATGCATGAAACGCACTTCCGAGATGCTTTTTCGAACTGCAGTAGGAAAAGCCGGTGTCTCGCCGTTAGGAGGAAGACGGCCTCTTCAAGCAAGGGGCAATTTGAGTGGTACCGCGGAACGAGCTTCCGTCTCATTGAATTGAGACGGGAGCTTTTTTGTATTTCGGAGGAGGATGTCGGAATGAAAAAGATGATTGTCGAAGCGCTGGCGCCGGTTTGCCCGGTCGCTGTCTCAGAGCAGATGATTGAACGGCCGCAGCACGCAGAGATGGGCGATTTCGCGCTGCCCTGTTTTCCCTTCGCAAAGGAGCTGCGCAAGTCTCCCGCTTTAATCGCACAGGAAATTGCAGCTAGTGTGAAGCACCCTGCCATCCAGAAAGCAGAGGCGGCTGGGGGCTATGTGAACTTGTTTCTAAACCGAGGGCAGATGGCAGAACCGGTTATTGAAGAGATCCTGAGTAAGCAAGACGGCTTCGGGTCGGCAAATATCGGCAATGGGGGCGTTGTCACGATCGATATGTCGTCGCCGAATATCGCGAAGCCATTTTCAATGGGCCATTTGCGCTCGACGATCATCGGGAACTCAATCGCTTTATTGCTCGAAAAGACCGGCTACCGCCCCGTGAAGATCAATTACATTGGTGACTGGGGCACGCAGTTCGGCAAGCTGCTGACTGCTTACCGGAAATGGGGCAGCCAGGCAGAGGTCGAGCAGGCGCCGATCGAGACGCTGCTCAAGCTGTACATCCAGTTCCATGAAGAAGCGGAAACAGATCCGTCCTTGAACGATGAAGGCCGTGCCGCTTTCAAGTCGCTGGAAGATGGAGATGCGGAGGCTCTTGCGCTGTGGAAATGGTTCAAGGAGGAGTCGCTGAAGGAATTCCAGCGGATCTATGAGCTCCTCGGCGTATCGTTTGATTCGTATAACGGCGAAGCGTACTACAATGACAAAATGGGGCCGGTCGTCGAAGAGCTGGAAGAGAAAGATCTGCTGTCCGAATCAGATGGCGCCCGCGTCGTGGATCTCGGCGATTCGATGCCGCCCTGCCTGATCACCAAGTCGGACGGCGCCACACTGTATGCAACGCGGGATCTCGCCGCTGCGATCGACCGGAAGCGCACGTATGACTTCGTCAAATCGATCTATGTCGTCGGCAACGAGCAGAGCCTTCATTTTACACAGTTGAAGCAAGTGCTCGGCAAGATGGGCTATGAATGGGCGGATGCGATCGAACATGTACCGTTTGGCCTGATCCTGAAAGACGGCAAGAAGATGTCGACGCGGAAAGGGAAGATCGTCTTACTGGAAGAAGTGCTGAACGAGGCAATCGAGCTAGCGAAGCAAAACATCGAGGCGAAAAACCCGAATCTCGCCGACAAGGAGCATGTGGCAAAAGCAGTCGGCGTCGGTGCGATCCTGTTCAGCGACCTGAAGCAGCACCGCAAGCATGACATCGAGTTCGATCTTGCCAAAATGCTGCAGACGGAAGGCGAGACGGGACCTTATTTGCAGTATACATGCGCGCGTGCCCACTCGATTTTGCGAAAAGCAGGCACAAAAGGTAATTTCCAAGCAGAAGGTGTCAATGACCTGGAGTGGGAGATCGTTAAGCAGCTTGAACAATTTCCGCAAGCAATCGGCCGGGCTGCATCAGAGCTCGATCCATCCATCGTCGCCCGATTTGCGATCGACCTCGCCCAGTCATTCAATTCCTTCTATGGCAATGTCCATATCTTGTCCGATTCCGCCAACCAATCGTTCCGGCTGGCATTGGTCGAAGCGGTCGCGACCGTGCTCGCCGAATCAATGCGGCTGCTCGGCATGCAGGCGCCTGAAGAGATGTGAAAAAGAGCCTGCCCGTCAGTTGATGGGCAGGCTCTTCGTCGTCAGTCCGCTTGCAAAGTGAAGCGGTCGACGATCTCCTGGAGTTCATTTGCAATATTCTTCATGCGTGTCGTGGAATCCGCGACACGTTCGAGTTCCGTCTGCTGGGCGACAGAGGATGCGCTCACCTGCTCGGCGGAGGCAGCGGTCTCTTCCGAAACAGCGGAGACGCTTTGGATGGACATCATCGCTTCATCTTTGTTCGTCAGCATTTGCGTAAGCTCTTCATTCAGCTTGGCGATTGCCTTGCTCATTTTGCCGGTCAGCTCCGCGTTCTGCTCGAATGCCTCTTCCGTGCTTGTGAACGATGCATTGATGCCTTCCCGTGTCTTGAGGTTCGATTCGACGACAGCGACAGTCTGCCTGGACTCTTCCAGGATTTCGCTGACGGTCTGCTGGATCACTTCCGTCTCGACGCGCGACTGCTCAGCAAGTTTCCGCACCTCTTCCGCAACGACCGCGAAACCTTTGCCATGCTCCCCGGCGCGCGCCGCTTCAATGCTTGCGTTCAGCGCAAGCAAATTCGTCTGCGCGGTGATGTCGTGGATCGATGTAATCACTTGGTTGATCGCTTCGATGCGGTTCGACAAGGCATCCATCTGGGCCTGCACCTTGGCATTCATCTCGTTCGCGGACTCATTGTGATTCCGCAGCGTCGCAATTTCATGCATGCCGTTCTCCGTCGACTCGACCGTCATCCGGGACAGCTCATCCATGTTTTCAGCGAGGCACGACAGTTCGTTGATCTGTTCCGCGAGATCTGCCATGATCCGGCTCGTCTCCTCGGTATCTTCCGACTGCTTGGAAGCGCCTTGCGCAATTTCGTTCGTCGCCAGCGACACTTCCTCGCTGGATGCCACAATCTCTTCGAATGCATGATGGACGCGGCCAGACGACTCATTCAGTTCCGCGGAGGAGCCTTTCACCGCATGCAGCGCTTCGTTCGTCTGGCGCAGCATATCGTTGTAGGCGCTAGCGACTGCTCCGATTTCATCGTTCTTCAAATACCGGGCGTCCACGTAATCGGTCATATCGCCGGAAGCGGCCTGCTCGATCGAAGACTTGATCACCGACAGGGGCTTCAGCTGCCTGTAGATGAACCAGCCCGTCACACCGGCCATGACCGCAATCATGACGAGGCCAGCGATGATGGTCGTCCAGAGGATCGTATTGAATGTAGATAGGATTTGCGACTGCGGCAATACAGTTTGCACGGCCCATACCTCATCTATATCGGTCATCGAAATCGGTGCAATCGCGTTGAATGACAGCTCCCCGAGACTCTGGGAATTGACATACAGTGTGCCGATCTCGTGGCTGTCGATCTTCTCTTTCACCGGCTGCCAGTCGATGGCGTCTTTCATATTGGACCCGTTCATTCCCGGTTTGATGCTGTTGGCGGTGACAACTCCGCGATCCGTGATGATTGCCGCATAGCCGCCATCCGGTTTGATCGTCTGCGTCAGATCATTCATGAAGTCGATCGAAATATCCGTCGTCAAGACGCCAAAGAACTGGCCTGATCCGTCAATCAGCGGCACCGAAATCGTCGTCATCTGGATTGTCGTGCCGCCTAAATCATAATCATACGGTTCCGTCATGACAGCCCGCTTTTCATTTTTCGGAATCAAATACCAATCCCCTTCGCCCTCGCTCTCATATCCGCTGAGTGCTTCGACTTCCACGGTCGAATCGGTCTCATACAAATAGGGGATGAACCGGTCAGCCGCGTCGGTCAGGCTGTTGCGGGACAAGCCGTCCAAGGGAATTGAGCCTTTCTCGAAAACGGCCGCCATGCCGATGGCGTCTTCATTCCCTTTCAGATTGGCTGTAATGACGCTGATCACTTCGTCAGGCGTCAGGTCGCCGCTTGCGCTCAATGTCTCAAACATGCGTTTCGTCGTCCGCAGCATTTCATTCGTCTTGTTAAAACGCTCACTTAACAGCGTCGCGTTGTAGCGCGTGTTCTCCATCGCGAAGTCTTCGGCATCATCAATGCTGCTGGCACGCAGAATCGTGCTGGTCGCGGCGGCATAGATGACGAACAGCACAACAAATAGGCCGATGATGATTGCGGAGAGCTTCCGCGCGATGCTCTTTTGCTTCTTCAATAGGTGTAACCTCCCAAAAGTCCATATACTTTTTATATCGGAAGACCTAGCCCTTTTTATAGTTATTCTAAGAAAACAACCATTAAAAAAGCATTCCGAATAGTGGAATGCTTTTGGTGTATATACATTTCAGTTACCGCCGTTCATCCTCCCAGCACTCCGCCCCTTTTAGGCCCGGCACGGATTTCGCTTTGAAAACAGGATTCTTGCCGGCTTTGCGCTGCCTCGTGAAGTCATCCAGCACCTTGAAGGCGACCCGGCCAAGGACAAGGATGACTGCAAGGTTGAGCACGGCCATCAAGCCCATGAACAGATCCGCCATATCCCAGACGACCTGCACCTTCGCCATCGCGCCGAACATGACCATCGCAAGCACCAGGATCCGGTAGACCGACATCCATGCTTTATGGGCATTGATGAATTCGATGTTCGTCTCGCCATAATAGTAATTGCCTATGATGGAGCTGAAGGCGAAGAACAGGATTGCGATCGCGACAAAATACGGCGCCCATGAGCCGACATGCTCGGCAAATGAGGATTGTGTCAACAGGATACCGCTCTCCTCCCCTTTGTCATAGAGGCCCGCCAGAATGATGATGAACGCCGTCGCCGAACAGATGATGATCGTATCGAAGAACACGCCGAGACTCTGAACAAGACCCTGCTTCGCGGGATGCGACACATTCGCCGTCGCCGCCGCGTTCGGCACACTACCCATACCGGCTTCGTTCGAGAACAGCCCGCGCCGCACGCCTTGCATCATTGCAGCGCCGATACCGCCGCCCGCCATCTCCTTAATGCCGAACGCATGCTCAAAGATTAGCGCGATCATGCCTGGAATTTCCTTGATATTGACGATCAGCACGAACAACGCGATGAGCAGATAGAACACCGCCATGACCGGCACAATCGCCTGCGTCACTTTGACAATCCGCTTCACGCCGCCGAAAATGATGATGGCCGTCAAGACGACAAGGAGCAGCCCGACAAGCCAGAACGGAATATTGAACACATCATGGAATGACTGGCTGATCGTGTTGGACTGCACTGCATTGAAGATGAATCCAAAGCAGAGCGTCAGCAAAATCGCGAATACGATTCCGAGCTTCCGCATGCCAAGCGCCTTCTGCATGTAATACGCCGGTCCGCCGCGGAACGTGTCGCCGTCGCGCACCTTGTACACTTGCGCCAGCGTACTCTCAACGAATGCCGTCGCCATACCGATGATCGCGATGACCCACATCCAGAACACCGCCCCGGGACCGCCGATGCCGATCGCAAGCGCGACCCCCGTCACATTCCCCGTACCGACACGCGACGCTGCACTGATCGTGAACGCCTGGAACGCCGACACGCCATCATTGCTGTCCTTCTTCTCCGTAATCAGCCGGAACATCTCGCCAAACAGCCGGAACTGCACAAACTTCGTCCGGAAGGTGAAATAAAACCCGATCAACAATAAGAATCCGATCAATATGTACGTCCAAATGAAATTATTCGCTGGTCCAACCAGCCACTCGAGCACCTTCACATGATCCACTCCCCTTCTAACTAAATACATACACTAGGTCTTTACCCGGACAGCCCCGTTTCATACATCATCTTGCGAATTACTGCGTTACTTGATTAAAGAAGTTTATCATTTTGAGACGGTGGCATCAATGGAAGGATCTAGGGGGAAGACGCTTTTGGCGCAGTTATCACCGGGTGGGCGTCAGTTATCACCGGGTAATCAGCGGTTATCACCGGCTAGCCAGGGTTTATCACCGGGTAAACGCACTTTATCACCGGGTAGCGTCAATTTATCACCGCTCGGCTACAATTCGGGCTTTCCTGGCTGATACAAATGAAAAAGCCGAGAGGATAGTTCCCCTCGGCCCGTTCCTTCTATCATAGTGCTTCATTCACCGTTCTCCGGTAGTAGCCGATGGTCAAGACGGCGAATACCAGGTAGATGAGGATGTACACGCCCATCGCGATGGCGGTGGGCAGTTTGATGTCTGAGATGAAGATGAACGACGCGGCTTTTACGGCGAAAATCGAGTGGGCCAGGCCGACAAGGAGCGGCAGGCCGAAGACAAACAGCTGCTTGCGCGTGACGCCTTTCATGATCTCAGGCACGGTGAAACCAAGCTGGCGTAATGTTCGGTAGCTGCGCTTCTCCTGCTCGGCTTCCGTCATCTGCTTGAAGTACAGGATGCTGCCCGTTGAGATCAGGAACACAAGGCCGAGGAAGCCGGCGATGAAGATAAGCAGGCCGTTGTCTTGCATCGAGCGCCTGTACTCTGCGTAGTAATCACGCGGCAGTTGCTCGAAGCGCAGCTCTTGCCGCAAGGCGGAGGCAGCGGCCATGTCATGCTTCTCATCCAGTACAAGCGCTGTGAATTGCATGGGTACAGCTGATCCATCCAGGCTCTCCGCAAGGTCCGCGAACACTCCTTCTTCCACTACGAGCTGCATGCCCGGCGCAGGGAAATTGAGGGCATTCCCGTTGCCCATCGCTTCCACTTGAACTTCCGCAGATTTCCCCCCGTCCGATGTGAGTCTAATCGGGAACGGCGTTTGGATGTCCCGGAGCATCCATTCAAGTGAAGCATCGTGAAGAACGGCAGCTCCGTCCTGTTCATGGAATCCGGCGGCATCCAATTCGGAGCGGTTCATGATCATCGTGCCCCATTCGTTGATGCTGCCTGCCATGAGAAGGTTCAAATCGCCACTGTCGATCGTCCCATTCATGTGAAGCATATTGAGCGGATGCGCAGAATAGCCGATGCCCTTCTCATCCAGCGCTTTTTCGTATGCGGAGAACTGCTGCATCTCCTGGTCATTCAAAGCATCCACCGTCATGAAGAACGGCATGATCTTCTGCGTATCTTTCTCCGTTGAATAATAAAGCGAGTAGGCACCCGCAATCATCGCCAGGGTGACCGCAGACATGACCGCAATGATTGTCAGCGAGTTCGCGTTGCCTTTCATCCGGTGCATGAGCGGCGCGATCGACAGGCTGCCAGTCAGGCCAAGATGCCCTTTTTTCCCTGTCCGCATGCGGTAGAGCGCATAACCGATCGTCACGCGGAACACCAAGTATGTTCCGAGGATGGTCGATGCAAGGACGACAAGCATGTTGACAAACAGCAGCTCATTCAGCATCCGGCCGGAGAGCCAATAGCCGAAGAGGATGAGTCCGACACCCAGCACGGCAAGCAGGGCGGAGATGCCGGTCTTCGGCTTCTTCGGCTGCTCGCCCGCCTTTTCCGCATTGAACAAGCCGAGCAGTGTGCTGCGGCGCACTTTGAAGATCATCTGCACGGTTGTGAGCAGAAGAAGCACCGCAAAGACGATTGCTGTCTGCACGACTGCGCTTGCCGAAAAGCTGAGGGTGATGTCACCTTCGAAGCCGACCAGCTTCATGAAGAGCAGAAGGAACAGCCGGGATACTGCCATGCCGATCAGGATGCCGGACAGCAAAGCGCCTGCGCCGAGAACGATGTTTTCCATGAACAGAAGGCGCGCGACAGCCCCTTTGGTTAAGCCGATCAGCTGATACAGTCCGATTTCCCGGCTCCGTCTGTTCAGGAAGATCGAGTTTGCATAGACGATAAAAATACCCGCGATAAAGATCAGCAGTATGCCTGCCGCCTTGAAGGAGGACGCCATATTGGCCGATGCGCCGGTCGCGTCCATGATCGCCGAATCATGCTGGAGCGTCGCAAACACGAAGTAGAGGACGACGCTGAAAATGAGAGCGAAAAAGTATAGATAGTAATGTTTGATGTTTTTCCGCATGCTGCGCAGCGCGAGATCAAAGAGCGTCAACACTGTCACCCCCGAGCACGCCTTGCACTTTCAGGATTTCCTGGAAGAAGGCCTGTCTCGTCTTATCGCCGCGGTACAGTTCGGTGTATAGCTTCCCGTCTTTCAAAAAGACGACGCGGCTGCAGTAGCTCGACGCGACCGGATCATGTGTCACCATCATGATCGTGACGCCTCGCTGCTCGTTGACATCTTCAAGCGTCCCAAGCAAAGCGGATGCCGATTTTGAATCAAGCGCGCCTGTCGGTTCATCCGCAAAGACGAGGGATGGCTTGTTGATGAGCGCCCGCGCGGCGGATGTCCGCTGCTTCTGACCACCCGACAATTCGTGTGGGTATTTATCCGCAAGGTCCTGGATCCCCAAAATGCCCGCGATGCTTTTGAACTGGTCCTCCGCCACGCGCTTGTGCATCTTGCCGAGCGAGACGGGCAGCAGGATGTTCTCCTTCACCGTCAGCGTATCGAGCAAGTTGTAATCTTGGAAAATGAACCCGAGCTGGTCGCGGCGGAATGCAGACAGCTCCCGGTCTTTCATCTTCGAAATATCTGCGTCGCCGATCCGGATGGAGCCTTCCGTCGTCCGGTCGATGGTCGCGAGAACGTTAAGAAGCGTCGTCTTTCCGGCACCCGACGAACCCATGATTCCGACGAATTCCCCTTCCATCACCCGGAGATCGATCCCTTTCAATACTTGTTGCACATTCCCGCGCGTCCCGAATGATTTGCGGACATTTTCCGCGTGCAGCACTGTTTTTCGTTCCATTTATAGTAGCCTCCCTGTTTTTTCGTACCCTCATCGTACACCCGGAGCGGCGCACGGGTCGTTCGAAGTTCATGACAAAACAGGGGTGCAATGTGACAATGTCGTCATGTTCGGGTCATGTCAAATTCATTTTCATGCGGAAACACGAGAACCATGCGGGTACCGATACCCTCTTCGGTTTCCGCTTGGATGCGGATATTCATCGTCTCCGCGATCCGTCTCGCCAGGTACAACCCGAGACCCGTCGCTGCGTTATGCAAGCGCCCGGTACCGCCCGTGAAGCCTTTGTCGAAGATCCGCGGCAGCTCATGGGAAGGAATTCCAGGACCTTCATCCTGGACGGACATCGTCATCCGCCCCGCTGTATCCGGTTTGACGGCAATCGTAATCATACCGTCTGGCGGACTGTATTTCACAGCGTTCGTCAGGAGCTGGCGGATAAGGAATCGGCTCCATTTCCGGTCTGTCAGCGCATCACCTGTCCCATCGATTTCGACGGCGATATTCTTTTCCAGGCACCACGACGCGAGTTCACGAACTTCCTCCATCGCCAGTTCCGCAAGGCTTGTCCGTTCAATGACAAAATCCGCCTCCATCGCCGGCAAGCGCGACATGTACAATTGCTGCTCGAGCAGCAGATGCAGCCGCAGCCAGTCCGACTCCAGCCTGCGCATCCGGGGATCGCTCCGGTGTGCGTCAATTGTCAATTTCATTGCGGTGAGCGGCGCCTTCATCTCATGCACCCATGACGCCATATAGTCGGCTTCCATCATACTGAGCGAGCGCTGATCGGATAGCTTCGCGGCATTTGAGTCAGCGGCATCGCGAAGCACTTCATTCACAAGACGCTCACTTTCGAAACTCGGCTGCGGGAGAGACTCCTGCCAGTCCGCCGTGAGATTTTCTTGGATGGTTCGGAGCGCACGCACATAAGCCGTCTCCGCTCGGTATCGCCAGGCGAAGAAGCCGGCGAACAGTATGAGCAGCAGTCCGTTCAAGTAAAGGAGTGAAGCGGGCGACAAGCTGAGCCCTTTGTCGAGCCAGATGAGCGCGTCGGTGAGGGCAAGACTGACGAGGAACAGCAGAATCCAGCTGACGCGGTCTTTGACATACCCTGCAAATAACGAACTCATACCGTCACCGCCATATACCCGAGCCCCTTCTTCGTCACGATGGCGTCCCCGAGGCCGATCTCTGTGAGTTTCTGCCGCAGTCGCGTGATGTTCACCGTCAATGTGTTGTCATTCACGAAATGCGAGTCGTCCCAAAGCTTGCGGATCAATTCATCGCGGGAGACGATCGTATCCTTCAGTTCCACGAGCACCGTGAGAATGAAGAACTCGTTCTTCGTCAGCTCGACATCCGTTCCCTCGCGCCGGATAACGCCACGCTTCAAGTCGAGCACTGCCCCGTTCCACTCCAGCACATCCGCCGCCTCTTCCCCATACGCATACGTCCGCCGCAGCATCGCCTGGATCTTCGCAAGCAGCACATCGAGGTGAAACGGCTTCTGCACATAATCATCCGCCCCGAGCTGCATCGCCATCACCATATCCAGCGGATGATCCCGCGATGACAGGAAGATGATCGGCACCTTTGAGACCGCGCGGATTTCGCGGCACCAATGGAACCCGTCAAACGCCGGCAGCTGCACATCAAGGATCACCAGCTGCGGCGCCTCCTCGATGAACGCCCCCATCACATCATGGAAATCCTCCGGCCGCACCGCCTTCAGCGACCACTGCATAAGCCGCTCCCGCAGTGAATTGTAGATCGCCTCATCGTCCTCCACTATGAAAATCTTCATCTCCATCAGCCCGTCCCCCTTGTCTATAGGGATAGTATAGCGGAAATGTGGGGCGGGGTGGGCATGCACGCGCGGGGCGGCTTTATCACCGGGTAGACGCCAGTTATCACCGGGTAGACGCCAGTTATCACCGCCTAGATCACTCTTATCACCGGGTAACCTCACTTTATCACCGGCTGAACTGAATTTATCACCGCTTGGCTACAATTCAGACGGTTTCCCCCGCCTGTTGGCTCGATAATGCCGCAGCGTGATAGCTCTCCACACATCCATCCTTGGTTATCACCGGGTAGACGCCAGTTATCACCGCCTAGATCACTCTTATCACCGGGTAACCTCACTTTATCACCGGCTAAACTGAATTTATCACCGCTTGACTACAATATAGACACTAAAAAAGCACACAAACAATCATGTGTGCTTTCCCTCACCCAAAACCAAGGTGTATGTTCTATTCCGATTGGCTCCCTCTCTTTTCAAATCCATTGCTGTTAACAGACGGTGGGCAGTTTGCTGCCGTTCTATCCCTAAGAACTCTCGACAATCCCGATTTCTCATCTTGCCGCCAAACAAAAGAAACCAATCACGGATTGCCTGGTGGTGTGCAGTACGACTTGTACAGAGGCAGGCAGGACATTTCCACCCTTTTAGATACCATTCCATCCCCAGCCGCCCGCATTCCGGACAAGCCACACCCGGCCGGATGTCACGTCTCGCAATGCTATACATCTCACTAATCGGCGCAGGGATATAGTCGCGATGCCCGCGGAGCAGTTCGGCTGAGAAGGCGTCCAGCTCATGCCTTTCCAGAAAGGGCGTGTCCTCCCGCGGCAGAGAACGCAGATAGCTTGGCACATTACTAGGAAACAGAAATCGGGTGTTGGAATCAGGAAGAGTGATGCGCTGCTTGGGGTATGCAAGGACGACCGCGCCATATACAGGCAGCGCCATATGCCGGGCATGCAGCCAGTCGCGGAGCAGTTCGCAGTTGTTGTCGAGCTGGGCAATCGGGCTTTTGAAGCCGGCGACTTGCCCGCTTTCGTTCGTCCTGATCAACTGGGGAGGGTTGTGCAGGACGGTGAGTTCGCCGGAGATGTTCTTCACTTCGAAGACAACGGCGTACCATGGGGTGACGAAAAGGGAATCGATTTGGAAGTGGGTATGGGAATACAGCGACAAGTCGTGGAAGATGCGATGCTCCATTGGCAGCTGATAGGCTTCCAGCACTTTGTCCAGCTCCTGTTCGCCGCCGTAGCCAGCTCTTCCAGCGGCCAGTTTGGCTGAGGCGGCCGGGTATGCCTCATGATGCACAGGCAGCCGCTGGACCGCCGCCATCAGTCCCTCCAGCATGAGCGGCGCCTTTCTTTTTTTACAAATGAATGACATCAACCCCTATCTGCCGTTTCCTCCTAGTCTACCATAGAATCGTCGGAACTGTTAAACTTCCATACAACCTGCTCCCCCTCAAACAACACAGCCTTCCGCGCAGACCTCCGGGCCACCGCTTCCGCGGAACAGCTGGCCCCAACAAGCACACACGTCGCCGCATCTCCTGGCCGGGGCCAGATCTTCTTTCCGTCTTCACTCAGAGGCGTCCGTCCCCCTGTGATGAACTGCAATGTTCGGGCGAGTGACATTTCATCGGAGCAGCCATACAGCTCCGCGTACCGCCCGGCCTTCTCCAGCTGGTCCCCATTGCCGAAGGGCGACCAGTGATCTGTCAGGCTGTCCGTTCCGAGCTTCACGCGCACGCCGTTTCGGCTAAGCATCGGCAGCGGCATGACCCTGCGGCCGATCGGCACGGTGGAGGCGACCGATATTCCAAGGGAACCCAGCCGGCCCGCCATTTCTTCCGCTTCTGATGGATCTGCACCCGCAAACCAGAACGCATGGCTGACTGTCACTCTTCCTTGCAGCCCCGCGTCTTCCGTCAAATCGGCGATTCGCGTCAATACGCGCTCACCGGCTTCGCCTGCTTCATGCAGATGAATATCGATGTCTGCATTATGCGCGGTTGCAAGCTCGAACGTGAGATTCAGCGACTTCTCGACATCACCGTCCACCCCCGCAGGATCCAGGCCGCCGACATGGGTGGCTCCTGCCGACATGGCCTCCTTCATCAGGCGCGGGACATCCCCGCCCAGTAAACCATGCTGCGGAAATGCGACCAGTTCACCGGATAGCCGTCCGCGGTATGTATCAAACGCCTGGCGGGTCGCCTCCAGTCTGCGGAGCCCGCTGACTTGCTCAATATTACAATGCGCCCGGACATGCGCTGTCCCATATTGCTGGAGGGTGTGCAGAATATGTTCGGCCTGCTGCTGGCACGTCGGCAAAAGCTCCGGCAGCAGGTGCCGCTCCTCTTTTATCCGTCCGCCTAAGCCGGACACAGGGCGGACCGCTTTCCAAGGCCCTCCGAAATATGTCTTATCCAAGTGGATATGGGCTTCCTCGAAGGCCGGGACCATCAGCGATCCCTGGCAGTCATAAACCGGCAGGCCGCATTCCCTTTTCTGATCCGCCGCAATCATCTCAGCGAACTCTTTTCCGGCCACCAGGATATGGAAGAGACCCGTTTCCGTCCCGGTGACTTGTCCGCCTTCACGGATCCATCCTGTTTCGAGTCTCACATTTGTCAGCCAATAAGCATCTTTCATCGTCACACCCCAAGCTCTTCAAAATCCACAACACGCACGACGTCAGACCAATGCAGCACCGTCCCGACAAAATCCCGGATGTCGAGGTCCGCCATCTCATACGTCTCCCCGCTGTTCGTCGTGCCGGTTGCATCTTCCACAAACGTCACCTGATAGCCTCGGTCGAACGCCGCGATGGACGTGAACAGGCAGCAGAATTCCGTCATGAAGCCCGTGATATACAGATGATCGACATCGTTTTCTTTCAGCCTCTCCGCGAGATCCGTTCCATGGAACGAACTTGGCGTCCGCTTCTCAATGACCGGGCCGGCATATTTCGCAATGGATTCGTGAAGCTCCGACCCTCTCGACCCTTCATGCAAGGGGCTGCCTTCCTCCCGGTCGAAATGCCGGATGAAGATGACAGGCTTGTCCTGCTCCTTAAAATGAAGGATCATCTTCTCGATCTTCGCTAATTCCTCCGTAAAATCTCCGTTCTCTACAATCCCATTCTGTACATCGATGACCAGCAGCGCTTCCATCTATAATTCCCCCTTTTCCTACCCTATTCGCGGCGGCCCGCTAGACTTCCTTCTTCACTTTGGAATAAATCCGGTGCAGCAATCCCCCAAACGCCACAAGCCAAGTCGCAAGGGCGACAAATACCATCGCTTTCGGAATCATCTCCAGAAAGGGAACGCCAAGTGCTTTTGACAGCTGAAAGGTGCCGGTCGTATACATGGACAGCGGGAACACCATCCCCCAAATCTGGGGATCGTAGCTGAGCGGGTAACGATGCACGAAATACCGCCAGATCATGAGGATGAAAAGCAGCGGGATCCACCAGGTGCCGGTGATCCAGAAAAACAATGTGAATCCTTTGAGGAATGGCGTGATCTCTACGAGCATCGACCAGTACTCCGCATGCAGGATCAATGTCGACCCGGCAAGCGTCGTGATGGCGACCGCACCCATGTTGATCCAATACGGGGGCGTCAGTGCGTCATATTTAAAATTGACGAACGTAAATCGGTAAAAGATCAGCGTGATGATATTCAGATACAGCATGCACCCGAGGAAATACATGCACAGCGCGAAAAACAGGATGACCGTACGGCCCGCTTCCAGATGAGGCGCAAAGAGAGTGCCGAGTATGGAGAGGGATTGGGTGCCGACCGCAGCGATCAGCCAAGCGCCATTGATCCCCTCTGCCAGCGACGGCTTATTCCGCCGCACCGTGACAGCTGTGAAAAAGGTGTACATGATCAGCAGCCAGAGGAAAATGGCCAGTCCCCATAATCCCATTGCGACTTTGTAATGCCCGCCGACAACAATTAGCTGGCTGCCAAATACGCAAGTCCCGGCGACAAGCGTAAAAAAACCCGGCCCTTTCCGGTGGCTCATCAAGTCTGCCTGAAGACGCGGGAAAAAGTGGAACAGGCGGATGAAGGTAAGAATCCATAAGATGAGGTACGCCGCGATATTGATATAAAGCAGTGCCTTGGCAATTTCATTCATTTCCAGCAATGATGAGCCGATCGACAAGGCGCCTGTCGCCATGGCAAGCGCGAAATAACCAGGGAACAGATCCCTCGCCTGTTTTTTCAAGAATTGCATAGGTCACACCCTTTCAATAAGGTCCTTTTACCACTGTACCCCGATTGCCCTGCTTTTAGATAGCTACCGGCAATCCGATTGGCCTTCGCGAATAGGGGTATTCTATGGAGGAAGGAGGTTTCCGCATGGACGAATTTTGCCCAGTGCGCTGGCCCGAAGATCCTGTGCCTGCCTGTGAACTTGATTGCACAGACTGCGGTCTCTACAGACAAGGGACCCGTATGGTGTGGGGAGAAGGAAACCCGGAAGCGCCCGTCATGATCCTGCTCGACAACCCCGGTGCCCTTGAGGATAAAGAAGGGAAGCCCATGCTGTGCGGCACGAGACAATCTCTGCAGCAGGCCGCCCATGAAGCCGGTCTGCATCCAGAAGATCTCTATGTGACCTATGTCGTAAAACGCCGCCCTGTCCGTGCGTATGACAAGGAGGAAACGCGTACGATCTGCTTGCGGCACCTCGGCCAGCAGTTCGAACGCCACAGGCCGGCGCTCATGATCTGTCTCGGCAACGTTGCGGTCCAATCGTATTTCAGAGACAGCGAAGTGGATGTCAAAGGGCTGCGCGGCAGCTGGCACGATGTGAATGGCATCGAGACGACAGTCGGCTACCATCCCCTGGCCGTCCGGCGCCGTCCGAATTTGTACAAGCTGCTCGTGGAGGATTTGGGGCGGGTGGCGGAGAAACTGCGTGAGGTGGGGAGAGGCTGAGCTGCGGGATCGGCCGGGTGGCGCTGGCGCTTGGCCGATTCCCATCGGCGTGGGACTTTACCACCGGCTTGGCCCTCCTTACCACCGGCTTGGCTCTCGTTACCACCGACGCGGGCCGTTACCACCGGCTTGGCACTCCTTACCACCGACTCGGGCCATTACCACCGGCTTGGCACTCCTTACCACCGACGTTCGGCTCGTTACCACCGGCTTGGCACTCCTTACCACCGACTCGGCACTCGTTACCGCCGGTTCGTCCGCCCACACATCAAAAAAACGCACGGTTAAGTGCTTTTTTTGTCTTCCATCGTCAAATCTATGGTGTATGTCCGATTTCGGCAGGCGCCATCTCTTTTGAGCGGCATGGAGGTGAGCAGCCGATGTGCCGTCTGTTGACGATCAAGGTGCAGAAAGTGGCGGCAGTCACGATTCCGCATGCCACCGCCGAACAGGAGGAACCATTCTCGCAAAGCCTGTTCGTGTGCGTTACTGCTTGTACTGTTACATGCGTTACACCGCCAGCCTCCCATGTATTTCGCCATTCCGAAGCGACCGCAATTTGGACAGATGACGCCTGTGCGGATATCGTTCCGAGGAATCGAATAGGCGGTGCAGATCGGCGCTGGCACAAACGGCTGGTGCGCGTTTGTTATTTGATGGAGTAAGTCATGGAATTCTGGGGCAGGAAGAACATTTGGAGAAAGAGGTAATTTGCGGATGAAAGTGGGGACCGCATTAGGGAATAAGATCGGAATGTCTGTTTTGAACACTTGAATGTGCTGCTTGGGGTAAGCGAGCACCACTGCTCCGTATACGGGAAGTGTCCATCTGCGCTGCTTTAGCCAGTCTTCGAACAGGCGGCTGTTGCTTTCGAGCTGAACGAGCGGGCTTTGGAAGCGGCTGATTTTCCCTGACTCCGACAACCTTGTGAGCTGCGGCGGGTTTTCAGTGACGGTCAGCTCGCCCGCGATGTTTTTCACTTCAAAGATCACTGCAAATGAGGGGGTTAGAAATAGCGTGTCGATCTGAAAGGGAGCACTGGAGACGAGAGAGACATCTTGTAAGACGGCGTGATTCATTGAAAAAGAATATCTTTCTAACACCTTATCGAGTTCTTGCTCCCCGCCAAAACCAGCTTTGACGACTGCCAGCTTCGTTTGCAAAACTGGCAATGCTTCGTGATATTCCGGCAAGCGCCGGATCGCGGCTGCCAACCCTTCCAACAAAATTGGGACCCTTCTCTGTTTGTGTATGAATGCCATCACCCTTTCTGCTCTTACATTCACACTCTACCAAGTTTAAAACATTCAGTCAAACGACATTGCAGTTTCCGATCCCCCGCCGGATTCCCCCGAACGACCACCAACTTCGGCTGATAGGGCTTCAACTGCTCCAGCAAAACAGGCCGCTTCCGCTCAAAGTCATCCGTCCAGTTATACATATTCAGCAGCATGCGAAAATCGGGCCGGTATGCGCATTTCTCCAGTCCCAGCACTTGTTTCAGGTGCCTCTTGAAAATCCGATACCTCCTCAAAGCAAGCCGCGGATCGAGCCATACAACCAAATCGGCCATCTCAAACAGCTCATGATACGACGGGCGGTATACCCCTTCCATGATCCAGCCGCCCGCCGCGTCAAACGCGCGAATCACCTCCATCTGCTCCTCCGGCGGCCGCTTCACCCGTTCCCCGTCCACTTCATGGTACACGACCGCATCCAATTCAATGAACGGCAAGTCGAGTTCTGCGGACAGTTGTCTTGCATACGTCGTCTTCCCGCTCGCGACGATGCCCATTATGAAGATTTTCAAATCCGCCTCACCACATAGACCATTGACACACTTTCCGCATGCAGCGCGCTCCCGTCCCAATCGCCGTACTGCCGGGCGATCTCAAATCCGTTCTCCTCAAACAGCCGCGCCATCTCCTGCGGGAATGAATAGCGGAGCCGGATACTGTCTTCCTCTGCTCGAAGGAAAACGCCATTCTTCAAAACCTGCCGCGTCGTCCGGCAGTCCAAAATTTGTGTCAGATGATCATATGTATCGCAATGCGCCTCCACGATGTCATTGCCGGCATGATCGTTGAAACGCTCTTCATACTCTTCCACTGCCGCAAGCTCCCGGAGCACAGGATTCCGAGTATCGAAAATAAATATTCCATCCTTCTCCAAATGCCTCTGCACTGCCTCTAGCAAGGCATTCTGTGCTTCATTCGTCAGAAAGTGCTGGAATGAATTTCCCGTCATGAATGCAACAGGAAACCGGGACGGCAAATTCAGCTGCACGCAATCCTGATGAAAGAATTCAATAGACAGTCCGGCCTCTTCCGCTTTCCGACTCGCCCGTTCCAGCATCCCTTCATGCAGATCAATGCCTGTCATCCGGTAGCCCATCCGAGCCATCGGAATCGTCAGCCGGCCCGTTCCGCATGCAAGCTCCAGAATCCGCTCACTCTCCCCAGCCCATTTCACAATCAGGTCCAAGTCCTTTTGATACCGATCATACAGATGATCATACAGTTCCGGATCTGCATATTTCTCAAGATTTTCCGCTGTCATTCCACATATCCCTCCACGTTAACGCTTCCTTCTCTATTTCACGCACGAGCCCATCCTTCCCTCGTATGTATGCAGCCATATCAGCCGGATGCCGCCTCGCCAGCCGCTCCTTCCATTCCCCGTACTCCCTTGCTCGCTCTGGATGCATCCGTAAATAATCGCGGAACGCGAGGTGGCGCTCGATATCATCTGCCCCTTCCGCATATACATGCACGTGGTGCGTCCGGGCATCGCCGCCTTTTTGAAAATACCTGCGCCCCGGCAGCCCGTTCTCCCCTTTTGCTTCGTAGCCAAGTTCTTTCATTTTATCAGTCAGGGAATCAACCGCCGCTATCTCCCGCACGACAGGCATGACATCAATGATCGGCTTCGCAGAGAGACCCGGCACCGACGTGCTTCCGATATGATGCATTGCAAGCAGCTCCCCACCGAATACAGCACGAAGCTGATCCGCTTCCCTTTCAAATGCAAGTGGCCATTCATCTGAATACGGCAGGACTTCGATGGTTCTCACTTGATGTATTCACCTCACGATTTAACTCTCTTTCAGATATCATCCCCTTTTATTTCTTGAAACCCTGTTTATATTCCTTCCTCATGGACGATTGAGGGGTATTACCAAAGGTACGATTCTCGCGTTTAAACAGTTTAACGGATAAAACCACTCAAAAAGAAAATTCATGCAGGCTTCCAAATGTCAGCACGCCCGGGAATTAAACCTATTTCATCAACTTGTCGCTAGTCTTCCTCTCCCTATACTGCGTCTCGTAGTTCAATACCTGTTTTCATCGAAAATTGTTTTTTCGTCTCATTTTCTTCTTTAATAGTAAAGGCCTGCTTTTACATTTTATAGTTGTGCGTCATTTCAGTAGTTCATTTGACAATCCAGTGTCGTCAATGTACTCAAACTTGCCGATCTTCCCTTTTTCCTTTGTTGAGAATAGAACCGCACCTGACACATCTGCTGTATTTTCCTTCTCACCCTCTTTCCGATAACCAACCGTTGCTGTGAAAGTATATCGATTAGAATCCCCTTTAGGCTTTTCAACCGTCACATCTTTCAAATTCAGCTTATAGCCATATGTATAAGCGGAAACAGGATAATGATATCCAGTTGTATTGAGAAAAGTTTTGAGATAGAACTCTGTAAAATAAGGACCATAAACCTTATACACATACTCATCCAACTCCTTGTTCACTTCTTGATTGTCTACTACAGTCGTATATGTTGGATTGTGAAGAAGTCCCATAAACTCTGGGTCTGGCCCATTGAACTGAAGCTCGAGAACTTTTTTTACAATACTGCCATTTACGTCTTCTGCTTTATCCTTTGAACAAGCAGACAATACTAGCACCGACAGTAGTATCAAACTTAAGAATAATAAATTCAAAACCTGAGCTTTCACGATATTTTTTATCATAATAACACCTCCTATTACATTATACTTATTTTTCATAAAAAAGGATTCAAGTTTGTATTGTCCGTGATTTTCTGCTTGAAAATTTTTAGTTTGTAGAATACTGTATGGATTGTCAACACTAAACCGCACAAAATTTTTAAGGTCCTTGCCCATTTGATGTTGCGACTTGACAGCGAGCCTCTGCAGGCATGACTTTCCGGCCAGGACGCCAGATTCAAAGGTATCTGGCCAAGCCCCCAAGGCTATCATGCCTGCCCCTCACTGTAAAGGCGCAACGCCCCTTGCACGATATCCGCTTAGCTCCCTATGGCCGCCTTACGGTATTCCGTTGGCGTCAGATAATCAAGGGTGCCGTGTATGCGAAAATTGTTGTACCAGTTCACATAATCATCAAGTTCCAGATCCAATTGCTGCTGGCCTTCAAAACGCATTTGCTTGATAAATTCCGTCTTTACCACATTGAACATTGCCTCAGCGACCGCATTATCATAAGGGCATCCTTTCATACTCAGCGATCGCTTGATGTTGAATGTTTCCAGCACTTCGCTGATGAGTTGATTGTCAAATTCACTCCCACGGTCGGTGTGGAACAGTTGAATGGAATTGAGCGGACGATCAATACGTGACAAGGCTTTATAGACAAGCTGGACATCCTTATGTGGACCGGCACTATAGCCGATGATTTCCCGGTTAAAAAGGTCGGTGAATAGACAAACATAATGCCACCTGTAGCCGACCCGGACGTATGTCAGGTCGCTGACAACGACAGCCAGTTCCTCTTGCCCGTTAAACTCCCGGTTCAGAACGTTTTCCACTTTTTCTTCATTAGACTTGCTTTTATGCGGCTTGAATTGGGCGATCGTGTAATTTGAAACAAGCCCTTCCTCGTGCATGATCCGGCCAATCCGCCTTCTGGAGACAATATGACCTTTCTTTTTTAGTTCAACTTTAATCTTTCGAGTACCGAAGTTCTTTCGGCTCGTAAAGAAGATCTCACGGATCAGTTTCACCAGTTTTTGTTCATCTTCTTCTATTTTCACTTGGGTCTCAGCCTGAAGATGGGCGTAATAGGTACTTCTTGAAGTTTGGAGGACGTCGCACATTGCTGATACCGAATAGAGGTGAGCGTTATTGCGGATCACATCTATTTTCGTCCCATGATCAACGCTGCTTGCTTTAAAATATCGTTCTCTATCCGCAGCTGCTGGTTTTCTTTTCGGAGTAGAAGCAACTCTTTCTCTTCCGGTGTCCGGTTATCTTTTTCCTTGAATGAACCTGTGGTTGCAGACTGCTTCACCCATTTATCGAAGGCTGACGCGGTCAAATCGTATTCACGTATAATATCTGCTCTCGATTTACCATTTTCATAAAGTTGAACCATTTGTTTTTTAAACTCTTGCGTATATGTTCGTCTCAGTCTTTTTTCAGTCATTGTAGATCTCTCCGTTTCTGGTAGATGTATTCTACAAGACCTTAATTTTTTTTGTCCAACTAAGTGTAGCCTATCCATGTATTGTAGAGAGGAGGAAACATGATTAACTGGCAAAAACGCTCTTAGAACAAAATGATATATGAAGGGATAGAGTAATATGAAAAAGTTGTTAAGTTTAGTTGCTGTCATTTTCTTGTTCAATATTATTTATGTTTCGTCAGCAAGTGCATCAACAGCCATTCTTAATTCACAAAATGATGAAATATCACAGTCTAAAGCTGATAAATCGGCTCATTCGCACACGGATGAATTATCAATGCAAGATGGCGAAATAAATCCTTTATATATTCCTTGTGAGGGAACTGGTCGAAAACATCAAATGACAGGACGCGGAAAGGGGCAAGTCCCACTTACAAACGGTAAAAATTACTTTGGGAATTTATACCAATGTATAGGTTGCAGTCAGGGAATCGTCTCAGTAAATAATTACTATGGTATTCTTAAACCTTCAGCACCTGGGGAATATATTGCTGTATATTTACCTCATCAAACGCAGTATGGATACGATTTTACGAAAAAGGGAGTTAAATATAATTTATCTTATTCGGATTCATACACCTCTGGATTGTTTGAATCAATAGAATTCGTATATTAATAGCCCGAGATAGAATGTTCTATTCCGTAAACAACTCAGTTTTTAGTTTGGCTTTTTCTACGCTAGCTTAGATTAACAAAAAGAGGCTAGGAGATCATCCGTTGTCTGGAATTCTCCTAGCCTCTTCCATCTCAAGCCTGCATAAAAAATGACAGCTTGTCCTTGCATGCCTCTCATTGGCTTTCATGCATTATCTGATTACTATTGCCCCTAACTGTGCTTTGGCATGGATTTACTTTGAGTGTATATCAATGGCTACTCCTAACGAGTGGAAGTTTATTCAATTTGTTATCAACCAACCGAGTTACCATCTTTTATAACGAAAACAATCTAACACTTTTTGTTCTTCTAGATTTAATTTTTTTTGGTTTTTGGGTTTTCTGGGTCAATTACCATGTAAAGATACAAAACGATTATTATCGTTCGCTATCAAAAGAGAACGGTAAAATCCGCCTCAGCCGATATCTTTTGGCGCATTGGCTGCGTCTCAGACCGTCGTCTTCTCGACACACGACCTCCATACCGCCGGGTTGATTGCAGACGAAGTGCTGTTTTTGGACCGCGGAACGGTTCTTGACAAAGGACCGATCTCCCGCTTTGCTGATGTCGGGTTGTACCATACGTTCCAGCGGCTGTACCGGGAACAAGTACTGTAATCATCACGACCTTTTTCGATAAATCGCATGGCAAATGGCCCGCTGGGAGTACCAGCAGGCCTGTCGTCAGGTGATTTTCGCCGTATTGATCTTCCATGACGAAAGAAGGTACAGAACCCCCGCAAGAACGAGCGTCACCGGAATGGCCTGATACCAGATATAATCGTTCTGGAAGAGGATCATGTCACCAGGCAGCAAGTTCATGAACGGATTGACCCAAGCGAAGAAACCGATCGGCACAAAGGTGGAAAGCAAGTAACCTGCGCCGAATGTCAATAGCAGCATCCCGAGTGTTGGTAGCGTCTGCTTGAACAGCAGGCTGTACAATAGATAGAGCGGGATGACGAGCAGGATGGTGACCGTCGCGAGGAGCAAGCCTTTCCCCATATAATCCGCTATCGTTATAAATTCAAAGACTCCGCCTTTTTCAATCAAAACAGGATAGTGAAGCGATCCGCCCTTGCCGAAAAGGAACCCCGCCACAGCTGCCAGAAGCAGGACGACCCCCATCATGACAATATAGAGGAGCACAGCACTCCAAAACTTGCTGACGACAATCCAGCGTTTCTTGAGCGGCTGCGTGAAAAGCATGTGGATCGAATGGTTTTCATATTCTCCGGACATGGACTCCCCGATCATCATGAGCAGGATGAGGAGCGCCCCGAAATGGATCAGCAAGTCCACAATCTGTTTCATGAAGTTCGGCCATGCGATGCTGTACACCGGATGCTCAGGCGGAATGCCAGTCGCAAGAAGCTTTTCGTTCATCGCCATCGTCTGCGCGATCTCCTCCTCAGACAGCGGATGATCGCCGCCCGCTTCCTTATAGGCGAGCGTATCTGCATAGATCTCATTTTGCAGTTTCAGTTTCGATTGCCAGTCATCGGCTGGCGCAATGGTGAAAAGCTCATATAACTTTGATAGCATTCCTTCGTTGATCTTCTGAAGGCGGAGCTGCTCTTCGTCCTTCGGATCCCGTTCCAGCGCATATTGATGGAGATTCGAATTGCTCTGGCTCTTTTTGATCTGTGTTTCAATCGCTTGGATGGCTTCCTTCTGGATGTACGGCTGAAAGACGACATTGCGGGTGAAGAGAAGGGCGACGCCTGCGGCTAGGAGCACTAGAAGATAAAGGAACTTTTTGCTAAAAAAGAGCTTTTTGCATTCAAACACGAACAGCTTCATGTTCTTTCTCCTCCGCAAACAGTTCCTGGTACCGCGTTTCCGCCCCGAGCTTCTTGTTTTCGATCTGTTGGATGGTAAGGCCGTTCGTCTTCATCACATCCAGAAAGCGCTGCAGCACGACTTCGGACTCCGAAAATGCAATCCGTCCATCCTCGCTTACCGCATGCGGAATGCCTGCCGCTTGCAAGATGCGATCCGCCTTTTCCAGCTGGTCGACCTTCACAAAGTAATGGTTTGTCGAAAAATCTTCAAGCGATTCTTTGAGAAGGGCCCCGTCCTTCATGAAATAAATCAAATCGGTCAACCGGTCGATCTCATCCAGATTATGAGACGATAAGATGATCGTCGTCCCTTCCCTATAAAGCTCCAGCAAGATATTCCGCATATTGATGGCGCTCGTCGGATCCAGCCCATTGAGCGGTTCATCCAGCAGCAGCAGTTTCGGATCGTTGATGATCGCCATGGCGAGGAGCAGATGCTGCTTCATCCCGAGCGAGTAATTGCGGACACGCTTCTTCATATAGCGTGTCATGCCGACCCGGTCCGTGACTGCTGTTATTTTGGAAAGGGGGATTTTCTGCACATTGCAAATGAATTTCAAATGGTCGTACCCCGTCAGGTCGCCATATAAAATCCGGTTGTCCTGCAAGTAGGAGACATCATAGAAAATGGAAGGATCCGTATGCTTCTTCCCAAGCAGCTCCACGCTCCCTTCAGTGAAGGGCAGCAAGTTCATCATGCAGTTCATCAGCGTCGTCTTTCCCGCCCCATTCGGCCCGACCAGCGCGATGATGCGCGGTGTTTCGATTGCTATATCAATCCCTTTTAACACTTCTTGTTTCTTATATCGCTTTTTCAAACCGCTAACATGTACAATCATTTCAATCCCCCCTTAACTCTGTCTCTTGTACTCAATTTTCGAGAATATATATGCGAGTATGAGCAGTAGAACCGTGTATACTCCGAGCACAAGCATCCCGTTCGAATACGAGAACGCAAAGTTTTTAAGCGTTGCAGCGAACTCCATTGTGACAATCTCAGGCGTCTTATGGAAGGAATCCCCGCCCCGCGCGAGGACGCCTGGCGGGGATTTTTGGATGGTGATGGGGTGTTATCACCGGGTAGGCAAGGGTTATCACCGGGTAAAAGGGGTTTATCACCGCCTAGACGCACTTTATCACCGGGTAAAGGAGGTTTATCACCGGCTGCGCAGAGGTTATCACCGGCTAGCACGTGTTTAACACCGCCTGGCTACAACTCAAAGCTCTTCAGCAGCTAGTCAGTGGATTTATCATTACTTAGAAAGACGTTATCCCCCCTCGAGTCCTGGCCAGCAACACCCACCAGACAACCGGCATCCTTCTCCCGTTCACGGCTTGTCTAGTCGCCTGCAAAAAAAGTGCCCACCTTAAAAAAAAGTGGGCAATTCTACTGGGTTTCTCACCCTTCTACAGTCTCTTCGGCAGCAGATCGCGGCCATGGATACGGCGGCGGTGCCGGATAATGATGATGATGATGCATACACTCGGCATCCCTTGCGACAAACGGACCTAACCGACGGCAATTTCTATGGTGGTGGCAATGACAGTGGTGGTGGCAGTGGTGGCAATGGCAATGATGTGAGCCTCCGCATCCGCCACGGTGGAAGCAAGACATAGGAACACCTCCCTTCTCCGTTATTCTATTCATTCGAATGGGAGAAGGACGGGCTGGCAACCATGTTTGCCGGAATGCACAGCCTTCTGAGGTATTACTTTTTCTTGAACCGCTTCCAAAACGCAGTTTCGGAAGGGGATTCAATGCCTGGCGGCTGCTGGGCGGGTTTTGCCTGACTCTTCGGTGACTCTGCCGGGGTCTCCGGCAGGTCAGCCGCCTGATCCGGCAACGATTCCCCGTACGATTGAGCGGGCAGCTGGAAGAGCGGCGTCTTGTTTCTGCCTGCCATGCCGCTTTGGATCGGCTGGCCCGCTAAGTTCTGTAAATTTCTAAAGGATGGTGCCGCCTGCGTATGTTGGCGGCGCGGCGGTTCCAACTGTTGCGGGCGTGAACGTTGTGGGGTTCCCCTCACCTGCACATCCTCGCGCCGTACCGCTTGCTCACGCAGATTTGCCAGACTTTCTTCTATTAAGAGGACCAGCTCATGGAACTCTCCTTCCATCCGTCCCATTTTCCGTTCCACCTCTGCCACCCTCTTACGCAGCTGGCCATCGCCCTCCACCACCTCTTCTTTCATCGTCGAAAGGGCTTCGCGATACCGCTCAATCTTCTTTTGGAGACGTTCCACTTCCCGGGCTGTCTCATCCACCTGAAACACCTCTTCCCCCTTGTTCTTCTCCTTTCTATCCTATTGCCATAAAAAGCATGTGGTGACTTAGGAAGCTTGCCCATCCGCGAAAAACCACTCTGTAAAATGAAGGCAAGCCTTCCCTTTGCCTACGCGGCGCAGTCCTCGGCACATATGCTACGTATGCAAGGCAATAAAATAATGGAGGTGATACTAATGCAAGAAAATCGTCAACTTCCCGCACAGGAACTGATCTGCATTAATGTCGACAAGGTGTATGACTGGGTGATGAAAGAGAATACGTTCACGTTTCCGCTCAGCAGTCCAATTTTCTTCCCTGGCGTACACAATATAGATGACGATCAACTACGCGCTGCAGAAATCACTTGCCGCGTGCGTCCAGCGGAAATGGACCCGGTCGTCATTTTGCGACGAGAGAATCGTCAATTTACGATCGATGGCCAGACTGTCTGCTTGCAGCAGCTGACCATCCGCAAGAATTTCGTGATCCGTGTAATCCTTACACTTCCGAATGGGACAGTACATCGCAGTGCCGAAATTCCAGTATCCGGGTCAGAACAAGTCATCATGTGCGCACCAGACGAAACAGAAGTGACTGTCACATACACTGACCTTGATTGCTTCGTCAGTTCCGGCAGAGCGGTTACAGACAGTCAGGTACCAGGCGGACGCAATGTCACATTCTCCGGCCTCGTTGTCACCGTGTCCATCTGTCAAAGCATCCAATCCACATTCCCGGTCACTGTCGAATTCCTCGCAGACTTCTGCGAGCCGCGTGCTGAGCTTGCGATCGGGTCCTGCCCGCTTCCAGCTATGCCGCCGCAATGCCCGGTCATCTTCCCGGACTGAGAAAAGGACTACCGACAGTGCTATTTGTACAAGTAGGCACATACCATGAAGGGAGAAGGCAGACGCCTCTCCCTTTATTTTGCTGTATCAGGAGGTTTTCAGATGAACCCAATAGAAGAGAAATTAAAGGAACTGCACGAGGCAACGCAGTCATTTCTGCTTGAACTGAAAGAAGTGCTGCCGCCCCGCACGCAGGAACCGCATTGCGTCAGCCACTTTACATATGGTATTCATATTGCGCACCAGGCGGAAGAGGACAGTTTTGTACTCGGGTCGTTTCACATCCGGAACACCGGCGCACGGCCGCTGACGAATCCGGTGATCCATCTGACAATGTCGGAAGGCGCCCCTTTCTCCTTGCACGGAAAGTTCTTTCACCAGGAGTCCGCCCGTCCCTCCCAGCTGACAAACGGCTGGGAACGGCTGAACGACCGGACGGACCGTTCCCGTTTCCACTTGCGGCCGATCGGAGTCACGTCCATCGAACCAGGCGGCAGTCTTTCATTCACAAACTTCCAATTGACCTGGCGCCCCCTCGCGGAATATGCGGGCAGCCTGACAGCGGCCGTCTTCTGTGATGAATATCCGGATGGCGTTCCAGCTCTTACTTCCATCAATATCAACGGCAGCCTGCCGGAAATGGGGGAACTTGCGTGACGGAACCATTCAACGTAAGCGAAGCACTGCAACAAGTCCTAGGCGAGCTCACTGGAAGCCTGCACACGTCCAGGCAGCCTTTATCCGAGGACTCGGGCAGTTACATGTATCTCGACAGCAAGACCATCAATCTGGTCCTTCTCTATATTCTGATGAATAAAGAGCTGCAGCTTACGAGACAGGCAAACCGCAACATGCCTGCCGTCCTGCAGAAAACGCTCGTGGACGAGATTGAGACAATGATCGAAGAGAACAAGACGGTGTTCACGGAGATTTTAGATGGCTTGAAGAAATGACAGAGGAGGGATGCGGTTGACGCAGCAGAGCGACCCCGTACAATTGCAGCAGACAATCATTTATCTGCGGTCCGAATTGAATAAATACAGAAAGAATGACCCTTCTTCCGCCGCTGCCCTTCTCGCCGGCCTGGAAACGGAACATGACCGGCTGCTCGAGCAGCTAAGGCAGCTGCAGCATACGAACCGGAAACTCGAGAAACGGCTTGTCCTGTATGAGAAAAGGCTGCGCGCTCGGGATATACAGCTCCAGCAGAAGGAAATGGAAACCAGCCGATTGCATGCAATCCGCAACGAACTGCATCTGCTGCTCAGCAGCCTTGCGAAAGGGATGAGTGGCGGACTCGCGGTGGGTGTTCCGGAAGGACTGGAGGCATTGATACCCGGCTCAGAGAATGCAAACCGCAAGCTGGACGAGCTTCTCGGAATCATGAAGCGGCAGGAAGCAGCAACGGAAACCGAAGAAAGCCTGCGCTTGGCGCTCAGCAACGAGAAAAAGCTGACCGAAGCCCAGCGCGAACTGATCCATACACTGGAGACCTATGTGGACCGGCTGACCGGTGCGCCGGAAGATAGCGAACCTGAGCTCATCCTGGAACAGATCACGCAGCTCATGCAGTCGTATCAGAGATGGTATTGACTGCAAGAACCTGAAAAACGGAGTATGATGGGGGGAACTCACTTACTTCCGGAGGTGCTTCCATGAATATTACGACAGTCGGCGTTTGGGGCGGGTATCCGAAAGCGAACGGTGCGACGTCCTCTTTTTTGATCGAAGAGAACGGGTTCCATCTGCTGTTCGACTGCGGCAGCGGCGTACTTGCATCCCTCCAGAACTATCTGCCGCTCGAAAAGCTGGATGCTGTTGTCATCAGTCATTACCACGCCGACCATATTGCAGATATCGGCAGCCTGCAATACAGCAGGCTGATCAACTATTATACCGGGAACCCGATGCCCGCTTTGCCGATTTACGGTCATAAGGAAGACGCAGAGCAGTTTGAGAAACTTACCTATAAGGGGCAGACCGAGGCGCTGGAGATCACCGGGGACTCCGCCGTCCGGATCGGCCCATTCCTGGCAACGTTCTGCCCGACCATCCATCCGGTATATTGCCTGGCAATGAAGCTCAGGGCAAAAGGGAAAACCGTCGTCTTCACTGCGGATTCGGAGTGGTCCGATGAACTGGCCGCATTTGCTGAAGGCGCGGATCTGCTCGTCTCGGAAGCGAATCTGCATGAGGAACACATCGGCAAATCACCAGGGCATATGGCGGGCAGCGAGGCCGGACAACTGGCAGACGAGGCAGGCGCCGAGCGGCTGATTCTCACCCATCTTCCGCAATATGGATCGCTCGAGGAGATCCGGGAAGCGGCCGCGTCCCGTTTTACGGGGCCGGTCGAGCTGGCAGCAGCCGGGAAAACGTATACCGTGTGAAAAAACATGCATCCGGCACAATGGATGCATGTTTCATCATTTTAATCGTCCCATTCCACGGACATCACAGCTCCTGAGATGGCATGGATCTGATAGGTCACTTCGTCCCGGTCGTCATCCGTATCGAGTTCGATATTGACCAGATAATACCCCCCGCCTTCCGTCTTGACGAAATCGATGTCATCGACTTCATACGGGGCGCTTGTCTTCAGCTGGGAGACCGCGATTTGCGCAGCCATCTTCTCCGAAATCAGGACGGTCTTTTTCGGGGCAGACGGCTTTTGCGCAGGTTTCGATGATGTTTGTGCAGCCGGCTTGCTGGCCGGCTTTTCAGGTTTTGCAGTGCCTGCCTGGTCTTTCGGCTTCTCACTAGGCTTCGTCGCTCCAGCATCCGGCTTCTTCGCCGGTTCTTCCGGTTCCTGCGGTTTTTCAGCTTTCGGCTTCTCTGTTTCATCAGCTTGCGGCTGGCTCCCGCTGTCCGCCCGCGCCACTTCCTTCGTCTGGATCAATTCAAGGACCTGTCCGGTATCCGGATCGACCGTCGCCGTATATTCGGCCCCTTTTCTCGATAACTCCACTTCGAAGACGCCGTCACGCTCTTCGACACCTAGGACGCGGCTGCCATACATCGTGCCGAGCTGATCTTTGACTTCCTCTTTTGAGAGCGGATCGCTCTTTGACATGACAGTCTTTGTATACAGCTCACTGCCTGCCAGGATGACGAGGGTCAACAGGATCGGCAGAAACCAAGGCTTCCGTATCCATTGTCTCATGCATGTTCCCTCCTTCCGTCTTTCTCAGGCTCGGGAAAAGTCAGGCGGAATGTCGTCCCCAGCCCTTCGATGCTTTCCACTGTCAATTCGATGCCGAGTGCATCAGCAATCTCCTTTGCGATGGCAAGCCCGAGGCCCGTACCGCCTGTCTTCCGGCTCCTGTCCGTCTCCACCCGGTAAAACCGGTTGAACAGATTGGGAATGTCTTTCGCGGGGATGCCCCGTCCATAGTCCGCCACATAGATTTCATTGCCGCCTTCAGTGCGCCGCAAGCCAGCGATGATCTCCCCGTCGCTGTATTTCCTTGCATTGTCGAGGAAGATGAACAGCAGCTGCCGAAGATACTTCTCATCCGTCACAGCGATCAGCTCGCCGCCTGCCTCGATCCGTATGTTCCGGTTGAACGATTGCTGCAGCGGCGGGACGACCGACTCCAGCAAAGCGAGCAGATGAATCGGCCGCCTGTCGAAGGTACGGTCCTTATGGCTTTTTGCAAGCTCCAGCATCTGGGCGATCATCTCTTTCATGCGGACGGCTTCATTCAGGATGGCATCCGTCGCTTCAAGTGCCACATCCCGATTATCATACCCCTGCCGTTTCAGCAGCCGCGCATAGCTCTCGATGACGGTGAGCGGCGTTTTCAGTTCATGGGACGCATCGGAGACGAACTGCTCCTGCTGGAGGTAATTGCGCTCCAGCTGCTCCATCATTTCATTGAAGGAACGCTCCATAAGAGCCAGTTCGTCGTTCCCTTTTGCAGACGTATGGATCTTTTCATACGTCCCTTCCTTCCGGCTTTCCGACATCGTCGCCAGCAGCTTCTCAATCGGCTGCATGACAATGCGGCTGAGGGTCATGCTGGAAAGGATGCCGACCAGCATCGCGAGGAATGTCACGCCGAAAAGGACATATTTCAATGTCTTCAAATTGGCGGCCACGTCGGTCAGCAGCTGCGTCATCTCCAGCGTTACGACCTCGCCTCCCGGCCAGATGATCGGTATGTCGATGGTCAGCGCATCAAATCCATCATATTCACCAATCGCATATTTTTCGTCAGGTTCCGGGACAGAATGGATTTTCGCGAGCGTCTCAACCGACCGGATGAACGTCGTGACTTCCCCCGCTCCGTTCTTGATGCGGATCGCTCCGTTCGCCGGGATGTAAGCCCTCAGGACAATGCCGACTTCCCTTTCGTCGTCGATGCCGCTGAGCGCGGTCGTCAGTTCTTTCGACCGGCTGAGCAGCTGCTTGTATTCCGTCGTATGCGACATCTTCTCGAACAGGAAGTAGATGCCGCTGTTCGCCACAATCAGCACGACCAGCATGAGAAGAGTGGAAAAAAGGTGGATCTTCGTCTTCAGTTTCATTGAATGGCTTCCTTCAATACATAACCGACCCCGCGCACCGTCTGGATCATCGAGGTAGCGGGATCGCCATCGTCAATTTTTTTACGCACATACCGGATATATACATCGACAACATTCGTGTCGCCATAATAATCATACCCCCATACCGCGTCCAGCAGCTGCTCGCGCGTCAACACCTGGTTCGGATGCTTCAATAGATGCAGCAGCAAGTCATACTCCCGCGGCGTCAAATCGATCGGCGCGCCGTCCCGCTTCACTTCGCGGGTCTGGTCATGGATGGAAAGGCCGCCGTATTCGAAAAGATGCTGTTCTTCCTTCGCGGCAGGAGACGCGCTTCCCCGCTTTGCATTCCGCAAGGCGGAGCGGATGCGGGCCAGCAGTTCATCGATCTCGAACGGCTTCGTCACATAGTCATTCGCCCCGAGGTCGAGCCCCGCCACTTTATCTTCGACGTTACTTTTCGCAGTCAGTAAGATGACCGGGGTCGCGTCCTCCGTCGCACGGATCCTTCGCAAGACATCCAGGCCGTTCAGCCCCGGCAGCATCAGGTCGAGCAGGATGAGATCCCACTCTTGCTCGCGGTACGTGATAAGCCCGTCAGTGCCGGTATAGGCGATGCCGACTTCATACCCTTCAAATTCCAGTTCCAATTGCAAAACGCGCGCGATGCTCTCTTCATCTTCAATGACCAATATCCGTTCTTTCATGCAGCTCACCTGTCTGTTTTTCCTCTTATTCTACCGGACTTGGCCAGTGCAGTCTATCAGGCTTCCTCCCTCTATAACGAAGGAAACATGCCCGGCTATCGCCTGCCGGGCATGCATCATGCTTATGCTTATTTCATTTATATTCAATGAAGGATGGGAGGCCTTCATTAAATAACAATTCGCCAGCTGACTGCAGCTGTTGGTCAATCATCCATTTCAAAAGACAGGAGCGCGCCCGTGTAAGCGTTGATTTCAAGCTCGTATTCCACGTCGCCGTCCTCCATTTCAATCTCCCAGACACCATCATCGAGCTCGATGTCCGTCACCTTGCCGCTTGCATGCTGGCGGGCGATGGCGATGGCCTGGTCTTTGGAGATGGCCGCTTTCTTGTTCGCAGCCTTCTGCTCTTGTTTCTGTTGCTTACGCTGTTGTTTCTCTAGCTTTTCCTGGTGTTTCTTATACTGTTTCTCCTGTTGCTTCTCTTGCTTTTCGTGGTGCTTCGCTTCCTGCTTTTGCTTCTGCGGCTGGGACGGCGGCTGCGCAGAAACTACCGGATTAGGCGTAGCTGGCGTCTGCGTCACTTGAAGAGTATTGCCTGCAGCCGGCTTGACCGCCTGCACCCGCTTCTCTTTTGTCGAGACAAGTTCTTTCTCAAACTCCATCCACTCGCCCGTCGCTGCGTCGATTGTCATTTCGTACTCATACTGATCATCCCGCATGACAATTTCATATACACGTCTGCCATCTTCCCGATCCAGTTCGATGGATTCCACATCGCCTGCCGCCCGTTTTTTCGCAATGGCCAGCGCCTCATCAGCAGTGAGTGTCTTGGATGACTGCTGCTCTTCTTGGGCTTTCAATGAACGGCGGTCGAATTTCACAACTTCACCGGAAACCGCGTCTACTTTCACCTTATAGACGAATCGGCTGTCTTTCATATTGGTCTCATAATAGTAATGATCGTCATCATCATCGAGTTCGATGCTGACTACGTTTCCGTCAGCCATCTGTTTTGCTGCTGCTTGCGCCTGCTCCTCAGATATGAGCTTGGCTTTGATGGAATCTGAAACTTGTGATTCCTGGCTCACAATCGTCACCTTGCCTGAAAGCGCGTCGATATCCAGTTCGTACTCCACGCCTTTGGAATCGATCTCCACCTCGAACACCGGACCTGATTTGCGTTTATCCAGCTCGATCTCCTTTACGAATCCGCCGACTTCCTGGATCGCGAGCTCCTTTGCCTGCTGAAGCGTCAGCATCTGTTTCGCGGCAGTTCCGCTCGGCGCGGAAGAAGTTCCATCCGCCAGGGCCACGCCGCCGATTGCCACAACCCCCGCCAACGCGGGAATCAACATCCACTTCTTCAAGAAGCATTCACTCCTTCCACCTCGTATTGTCTTACTCCTATACTACCCGGGCAATCTGAGAAGATAGGAAGAGAAGTATTAGAAATTGATGAGAATGAAATTTGCATGCAAAAAACCCCTTCGCTTCTGCAAAGGGGTCCATTCATGTCTTATAGGAAGACAATGGCCGCAAGGATGATCGCCAGCACTATACGATAGATGGCGAACGGCAGCAATTTCACTTTTGAGATCAGCTTCAGGAAGAAGCGGATCGAGATGAGCGAGAAGATGAAAGCGCTCAGGAAGCCGACGATGTAGAACGAGATATGGTCCATCGACATGTATTCCCAGTTCTTCATCACGGAGACGAGACTGGCGCCTGCCATGATCGGCACCGCCATGATGAACGTGAAGTCTGCTGCTGTCCGGTGGTTAAGGCCGAACAGCACCCCTCCTGAAATGGTCGCCCCCGACCGGGAGAAACCTGGCCAGAGGGAGAGGCATTGGACGAGACCGATGACGAATGCCTGCCCGTATGAAATCTGGTCAAGCGTCTGCACGCGCGGCCGTTTCGGGCCGAACCTGTCCGCCGCAATCATCAGGAGCGCCCCTGCGACGAGGGCGAAGATGACCGTCTTGACGCCGAACAGATAATCATCGATCAGGTCCTTGAACGCGAACCCGATCACGACTGCCGGCAGCATACCGATAATGACGTGCAATAGATTGAAGCTTTTACTCATTTTCTTGCCATTGACATTGTACAGGCCGACCAGGCTCAGAAGCCGCTTCCAGAAGACGACAACGACAGCGAGGATCGAACCTAGCTGGATGACGATCTTGAAGGTGATCGCCGGATACTTGCCGAGAAACTCCTCCGTTTTCAGCCACATATCATCCACAATGATCAGATGGCCGGTCGAAGAAACCGGCGCAAACTCCGTCATCCCTTCGACGAAGCCGAGGATGAGCGCTTTAAGAAATTCAAATAAATCCATGCGTCAATTAGCTCTCTTTCTGCGGAGGCGGGCATACATGATCACGGCCGCCAAACCGCTAATTCCTAAAATAATATACACAATTGTAGAATAGACGTCCATATACAAAAGGACTGTATTCCAATTTTCCGCAAGTTTCACGCCTGTCATGACCAGAACTGTATTCCAGATGAGACTGCCGAGCGCCGTCAAAAGGATGAACAGCAGGAAATTCATCCTCGCCATCCCAGCAGGAATGGAAATCAGGCTTCTCACTAGCGGCACAAGGCGGCATAAGAACACGGCCCATACACCAAACCGCCGGAACCACGCATCGACCCTGTGTATATCTTTACGGGAAATCCGAAGAAGACGCCCCCGCTTGTCCACAAGACGTTCTAGCTTTTCCACGTCAAATAGAGTGCCGATGCAGTACAGCACCATCGCTCCAACGACGGAGCCGGCTGTCGCCGCGATTATGACGTCAAGCGCCGTCAGGCCAGAAAACGTCGTCATGAAACCGCCGAACGTCAAGATGACCTCGGACGGGATCGGAGGAAACACATTCTCTAGTAAAATTAAAAAACAAATACCCGCAGATCCATAATGGGACATGAAATCAGTGATCCAGTTTTCCATAACACCCCCGGCGCTCTGTTTTATCCACTGCTTAAGCGCATTTCCCTTACTCGTAGACGCAGTTTGGGGCGTCCGAGTTCCCCACTTCTCCACTCTATGCCTGCCAGCCGAGGAATATGTAAGCCATCGCTTGTGGATAAATATGCATTATACGACGTTATCCACAATTATCTGTGCGCAACTTGCAATATCTGTTCATAAAGTCCGAAATTTCGGTTTTGGAAATTAAAGTTATCAACATGTGTATTTCGTATTGCCTCATAGAATGGGTAATGTTATGATTACTAGGAACTAATCATAATTTTTATAGATAGACTAAAGTAACTATATTAGAATAGGAAGGAGATACGAATGGTTCTCTTTAAAACCAAGCGGGACGGCTCCTTGATTTATAAACAAGGGACAGATATCGATACGTCCAGCCAGTTCAGGCGGATTTTGCAAGCCAATCATTTCTGTGATGAAGATGGGACAAATTTACGGATTCTCCGAGAGGAGCTGGATGATCAATGGGAGGAGATGACGGGTCATTTCCATGACTCTTTGGCCGAATTGGCCGAAGGGGCAATTTCACATGCAGATACAACAGCCTATCTGGATCTTTTCTTCACGCAATCCCGCGATTCCATGTATGAAGAGGAAGCACAGGCTTTTTTCACATTGCTTCGCAAACAGAAGATCGACTCAGGAACTGTCGTCATTCTTTATAATAAATTCGCCTTCTACACAGCAACTCTGATCTGGAACCGGTTTGGCCGGAAGCCTGCGAAATCGTGGGGGTTCGTCAAATCATTGCAGGCAGGGATCAGTGTAGAGCAGCAGCTGTTCGTCGACGGCATTTCAGAGCATATCGTCGGCAATGTCGTAAAGGATATCTATTCATTGGTGGATTCGAACACGAAGATCATGTATATGAAGGACTTGCTGTCAGAACTTGACCAGCAGTCCGAGGAGGTGGCGTCAACGACGTCAGCGACAGAAGGCATTTCCGCTTCCATCCTTGAAACTGCTAGCTCCACGGTTGAATTGGCGGACAAGACCAAAGAGGCCGCGTCCCAAGCGACTCGCAGCAAAGAGACGCTCGAGCAGACGATCCGTGATTTCTTCAAGACAAGTGACACATTCGGCGCAATTGTCGAGTCGTTCACCGTTCTTCAAAAGCGTGTCGACGACATCGACAATGTCGTCACCTTGATCAACGATATCGCCTCCCAGACAAATCTGCTGGCGCTGAACGCCTCCATTGAAGCCGCACGCGCCGGTGAGCACGGCAAAGGGTTTGCGGTCGTCGCGCAGGAAGTGAAAAAACTGGCGGAGCACACTGTATCCGCGCTGACCGATGTATCGGATAATGTACGCTACCTAAAGTCCTACACGGATGGCGTCTCCCAGTCCATTGACGAAACGAACGCCATCCTGTCATCGGCAACCGAAAAAGCGGAATCCTCCCTGCCGATGCTGGCCGCAATCGCACAGTCGACAGAAGGGGTACATTCGGACATGACAGGCATGGCGGAGGCATCTCACCAGCAGGCCGCCGCCATCGATGGCATCGCAAAACGGATGGAGACGATGGCCCGCCTGCAAGAGGAAATCCGGACGCTCAGCAAGCAGACATCCGTCTCCCTGCATGATCTCAGCAAGCAGATCGACAGCTTCCGGCTTCGGGCTGTGCAGGAGAATGCCACCACCTTGTCGCCTTCCACCTTGCTGCATCTGTCCAAAACGGATCATATCCTGTGGAAATGGCGCATTTACAACATGCTGATCGGCCTTGAGACGATCAAACCGGAAGATGTCGCCGCCCATACCGCCTGCCGGCTCGGCAAATGGTATACCAACAGTGCGACGCAGCAGCGTTTTGGCAGCTTGCCGGAATTCAAGGAACTCGACAGCCACCATGAGCGGGTGCATGTGTCTGCTAAGCGGGCGGCCCAGCACTATGCAGCCGGCAACATGACAAGCGCCGAAGATGATTTGAGGCAGCTCGAACAGGCGTCAAACGAAGTGCTGAGACTTTTGGATGAACTGATCAAGGTTGCCGAATAAAAACGGGACGGTGCCCGGCTGTAAGCCGCTGCCCGTCCCTTTTTTTATTAGAATCCGATCGTCCGGCGCGCTGCCCGGTCGTGGCGGATCGTAAATTTCACGACTTCTTCCTTGTCGGTCGCCACTTTCACCGGAAGAAGGATGTTATTTTTCTTCTTCTCCCATTCATGGGTCGATTCATCGACTGTCCACAGGCTGCCCGGCACTTGCTGGCGAATGAGCGCCTCAATCGGCTCGCCTTTCGTATTGCAGATCTTGTACTGATACTCGGTGTATTCATACCCGCCTTCCTTATACTTGCCCGCCTCTTTGCTCTCAACTTTGATATCGCATGCTTCGCCTGATTTCAGCTTCACCTTTTGGCCAGGCTCCGTATGCTTGATATGGTCCTCGCCGATGAACTCCGCACTGCCGTCATCAGGATTCGTCCGGTACATCCGGAACACGCCTTCCGGCAGCGGGAACCCGAGACCATTCTCTTCCGTATTATCGAATTCGATATAGATGTCCGGATTCTTCGACTCGCCGTTCACTTCATAGACGATTCGCGCCTGCGAACCGACCGACGACAAGAGGCGCAGCATCTTCTTCTGATGGTTCTCAAGCGTGACAGACGTCGGGAACGTATACGTATGGAAATCGGAATACGACTCGCTCCGCTTCTCCCCGTTCGTCAGCACCTCATTCGACTTCCCCCCGTCTTCGTTCCCCGCTTTGCCGAGCGTGCCGGAAATCAGCCGGAGCGTCGCATCCTGATACGCAACGCCCGACGAATTCGTCATCGTCAGCCAGCCGGACAGATCGAACTTGCCGCCATGCAGCGAAATGACATAGTCCGCCTCCCATTCAACGCCCTCCGTCAAATACGACACACACACATGCGGCCCCCGCTGCTCCGCCACCTTCATGACAAGCGTCGGCTTCAGATGCAGATCCTCCTTCATCTCCGGAAAGCGGATCTCTCCGCGTGGATCCAGCACAATCTCCCGCGTCTCCACGTCCTGCATGACCAGATGCGCCCCCGCGCGAAGAAGCCGATACGGCCTGCCCGGCTGTCCTGGTCCTGTATATACATTCACCTCATGCCCGATATACTTTTCCAGCAGGCGCTGCTGATCGAACAGATCGAACGAATACTCCAGCTCCGAAACATCCATTCCTTCCACGATGATCGAATCCGTCTTCACGCGCCTGGCCACGTCACTGAAATGGATCATGCCATCCTCGCTCACCTCCGGCACATTCCGCGTATCTTTCACCAGCGCAAATCCATCGTTATAAACAGTAAGTGAACAAGCTGTTGCATTCGACGTAGAAATAGGTGTCGGCATTGTAAAACCTCCCAAATAATATGTAGCTAGGACCACTTCCTCCTAGTATTGAACGCAAACCCGATTTTGAGCCCTTCTACCCTATTCCCGTTTTTTATGGAATCAAGCATTAGAATTTTCGGGCAGGCTGTTTGGCATGGGAACGATTCATTTAGAAACGCGAACGATGCATTTTGTTGTACGAATGATCTGTTTAGCCGCTTCAACGATTCATTTAAACACTCGAATGATGCATTTTGCCGATCGAACGATCCATTTACCCTCACCAACGACCCGTTTAGCATGTGGGGCGACCGGATTGGATGGAGGTAAGATCCATTTAGCTGGCGGTGCGACCGTTTAGGCGGCAGAGTGATCCGTTTATCGCAGGGAACGACCGATTAGGTGGACGAGTGATCCGTTTACCACGAGGAGCGACCGTTTAGACGGCATTGTGATCCGTTTACCGCGGAGTGCGACCGATTAGGCGGACGAGTGATCCATTTACCGCCGCAAACACCCGCCAACCTCAAAAAGCCGCCATCTCCTTCGAGATAGCGGCCGCACTCAATTTCCATCTTCTCTTACACTTCGACCTGATGCTCTTTCAGCTGCTCGCGCAAGGCGGCTTTCAGGAATTTGCCGACGGAGGTTTTCGGGATTTCGTTCAGGAAGACGACATCGTCCGGAACCCACCATTTGGCGAATTGGCTTTCCAGATAAGACAGCAGTTCGGCTTTCTTGGCATCGTCCGCCGTACGGCCTTCTTTCAGTACAACGCATGCGAGCGGGCGCTCCTGCCATTTCTCGTGCGGCACAGCGATGACGGCCGCCTCGAAGACATCTTCATGGGTCATGAGCGAGTTTTCGAGATCGACGGAGGAGATCCATTCGCCGCCGCTCTTGATCAGATCTTTCGTCCGGTCGGTCACCTTGAGATAGCCGAACTCCGTCATGACGGCGATGTCACCTGTGAACAGCCAGCCGTCTTTGAATGCTTCTTCCGTGCGCTCGTCTTTGTAGTATTCGTCCGCAATCCATGGACCGCGGACGGCGAGCTCGCCCATTGTCTGCCCGTCCCACGGCACGTCTCCGTTTTCATTTACGACCCGCACCTCAAGCCCCGGCATGATGAGGCCTTGCAGCGCACGGATATCGATCCGTTCCTCAAGCGGCAGGTCTTCCATGCCTTGTGTGTAGACGGACAGGCTGACGAGCGGCGACGTTTCGGTCATCCCATAGCCGACGATGAACGGCACGCCGTATTTCTCTTCGAATGCGCGGATGAGTCCCTTTGGCGAAGCGGAGCCGCCGCAGACGATGGCGCGCAAGGAGGAGAGGTCGCGCGGATCCTTTTCCTGTTCATTCAGCACGGCCAGCCAAATGGTTGGAACGCCTGCTGTAATCGTCACATTTTCCTGTTCGATCAAATCCAGCAGCAGCTGCGGCGTAAAGCCCGGTCCCGGCAACACTTGCGTGGCGCCGAAGAAGACGCTGGCGAACGGCAGTCCCCATGCATTGACGTGGAACATCGGAACGACTGGCATGACGACATCGCGGTTGTTCAGGCCCATCGCATCCGCCAGCCCTAAAGCATAACTATGAAGGACGATGCCCCGGTGCGAGTAGACGACGCCTTTCGGGTTGCCGGTCGTCGCAGACGTATAGCACATGCCGGCCGGCGCATTCTCGTCAAGGTCTTGCGGGTAATCGTATTCATCGGAAGCCGCCTCGAGCAGCGCCTCATAGGAATGGACATTCTCGAGGGACGTCTCCGGTACTTCCTTGCTGTCGCCCATGATGACATAGTGCTTCACCGTCTTCAGCAGCGGCGCCAGCTTCTCGAGATGCGGGAACAGATTGTCGTCAACGAGGAGAATCTCATCCTCCGCATGATTGATGACATATGCCAAGTGTTCAGGTGACAGCCGGATATTGACCATATGCAGGATGGCGCCTGTGCTGGGAACGCCGAAATAGGCTTCCAGATGGCGGTGGTGGTTCCAGCCGAACGTACCTACTTTCATGCCCTTCGTCATGCCGAGCGTTTCTAGTGCATTTGACAGTTTCCTAGTCCGTTTCGCGAATTCGCGGTAGGTGATCCGGTGAATCGTTTCCGGCGCTGTGCGCGAGATGATCAGCTTATCCGGGAAAAATTGCTCTGCCCGCTTAATGAACGACGATAAAAGTAATGGTGTTTGCATCATGTGAACCGCTCCCCTTTTCTTCCCTTTATTTTGTAAAGCTTGTACCTTTGTTTCCGGCAAACGCTACATCATATGCCCCCCAGCAGCAGCGCATTCAGCCGAGCCCCAAATGTTTCGCGATGATGACTTTCATGATTTCGTTCGTCCCCGCATAGATCGATGCGACGGGTATATCCCGGAAGCGCCGAGCAATCTTGTATTCTTCCATATACCCGTATCCGCCATGCAGTTTCATGCATTCGACCGATATTTCCTGCGCCGTCTCGGTGATCCAGTATTTTGCCATGGACACTTTTTTGACGACGTCCTTGCCGGCAAGATGGTCCTCGATGAGCGATTCCAGAAACGTCTTGCCGAGTTCCACTTTGGTTGCGATTTCCGCGAGCTTGAACTGGGTGTTCTGGAACGAGGCGACCGGCACGCCGAATGCTTCCCGGCTTTTCACGTACTCAATCGTCATGTCAAGCATATCCTCTGCAGCCGTCTGGGCGGCTAATGCGACAATCAGCCGCTCCTGCTGCAGCTTTTCCATCAGATAACGGAAGCCCTTGCCCTCTTCGCCAAGCAGGTTCGCGGCTGGTACCCGGCAGTCTTCGAAATAGAGTTCCGCCGTATCTTGCGAATGCATGCCGACTTTATCAAGCTTGCGTCCTTTCGTGAATCCGGGAGTGCCTTCTTCAACCATCAGCAGGCTGATGCCCCTATGTTTCGGTTCCGCCTTCGGATCCGTCTTGACGACGACGAGGAAGAGATTGCCGTTGATGCCGTTTGTGATAAAGGTCTTCTGGCCGTTCACAACATAGTGGTCCCCGTCTCTCCGCGCAGTCGTCTTGATGCCTGCGAGGTCAGAACCCGCCCCTGGTTCCGTCATCGCGACAGCCGTGATGCGGTCTGCGGTCACGCAGCCCGGCAGCCACTTCGCCTTCTGCTCTTCATTGCCATAGGACTCGATATAGGGAACGACGATGTCATTGTGCAAACCGACACCCGTCAGCCCTGCACCGACGCGCTCTAGTTCCTCCCCGATGATGACCCCGTAACTGAAATCCAGTCCAAGACCGCCGTACGTTTCATCGACTTGCGGACACAGGAATCCCAACTCCCCAAGCTTTTTCCAGAATGAAACCGGGACAATCCGGTCCTGTTCCCACTCGTCATAATGGGGCACCGCCTCCTTTTCGAGGAATTTACGCAACGTCTCCCTGAACAGCTCGTGTTCGTCAGTTTCAAATCGATAGCGCTTCATGGTTCCACCTCACTTCGGCTGCATCCGGATGGCGCCGTCAAGACGGATCGTTTCGCCATTGAGCAGCGGATTTTCAATGATGCTCTGTACGAGCTGCGCGTATTCGCTGGGCTTTCCAAGACGCTTCGGGAATAAAGCAAGTGCTTCCAGCGACGCACGGGCTGGCTCGGGCAAACCTGCGAATAACGGTGTCTCGACAAGCCCAGGAGCAATCGCCATGACGCGGATTCCCGATCGTGCAAATTCCCTGGCGATCGGCAATGTCATTGCTGCGACTCCCCCTTTCGAAGCACTGTAGGCCGCCTGGCCGATCTGCCCTTCGAATGCCGCGACGGATGCGGTATTGATGATCACGCCACGCTCCCCATCCTCGTCCGGTTCCCCTTCCTGCATGGCAGCCGCCGCCACGCGGATGACATTAAATGTGCCGACGAGGTTCACTTTGAGAACCCGTTCGAATTCGGCAAGCGGCAGTGGTCCGTCTTTCGATACGACCTTGCCAGGCGTCGCGATGCCAGCGCAATTGACGACGACATTAAGCCGGCCAAATGCCTTAACGACACGCGCCACATTCGCTTCTACCTCAGCAGCATCCGAAACATCCGTCTTCAGAAAGAGTACGTTTTCTGAACCGAGCTCCTCTGCCAGCGACTCGCCCCGGTCTTCGTTCCGATCGAATATCGCCGCTCTGCCTCCTCCTGTCACAATCCGGCGTACTGTCGCTTCCCCAAGTCCCGAAGCTCCCCCAGTTACAATTGCGAAGACCTGCTTCATCTCCATCTGTCTCTCCCCCAATCATGCTGCCGTTCTCTAAAGTCTTTCAATAATTGTCGCGTTCGCCATTCCCATCCCTTCACAGATGGCGAGCAGGCCATAGGTGCCGCCCGTTCTCTTCAGTTCATTCATCATGGAAACAAGAAGCTTCGTCCCTGTTGCCCCTAGCGGATGGCCGAGCGCAATCGCCCCTCCGTTCGGGTTCAATTTGGCGGGATCCGCTCCCGTCTCTTTCAGCCATGCGAGCGGGACAGGTGCGAATGCTTCATTCACTTCATACGTATCCATATCATCGATAGAGAGGTCCGCTTTTTCTAACACCTTCCGCGTGGCTTCAATCGGACCCGTCAGCATGAGCGTCGGATCCGATCCGACGACAGACCGGGCAACTATGCGGGCCACGGGTCTCAGGCCCAGCGCTTCCGCCTTCTCCCGGGACATGAGAAGAACAGCGGACGCTCCGTCGCTCATCTGGCTCGCGTTTCCTGCCGTGATGACGCCTTCCGGATCGAAAACCGTCTTCAGCTCCGCAAGCTTCTCCTTCGTCGTATCAGCACGGGGGCCCTCGTCTTTGGATAAAAGATGCGATGTCCCGTCTTCGCCTGTCACTTCGATAGGTACGATTTCTTCGTCGAAACGGCCGGATGCAATCGCCTCAAGCGCCTTCTGGTGGCTGTCATAGGAGAACGCATCCAGTTCCTCCCGGGTCAATCCCCATTTCGCTGCAATTCGTTCCGCCGATAATCCCTGGTTGATGATTTCATGCCTGCTTGTCAGCTGGCTGCTTGGTTTCGACTCCCCCATATTCGAGAACATCGGCACGCGGGTCATGCTTTCGACACCGCCTGCGATGACAATATCCATATCTCCTGATGCGATTGCCTGCGATGCAAAATGGACCGCCTGCTGGCTTGAACCGCATTGCCGGTCGATCGTGACGCCCGGCACATGGACCGGAAACCCTGCGATAAGCGCGGCAGTCCTAGCGATATTTCCGCCCTGCTCGCCCGCCTGCGTGACGCAGCCCAGGATCACATCCTCAACTTCTCCTTTTTCAATACCGGCCCGCCTGACAAGCCCATCCAGCACCCTAGCTGCCAGCTCATCTGGTCGATAGCCGGAAAACCCGCCCTTTCTCCTCGCAACAGCGGTCCGGACACCTTCCACTATGACTACTTCTCTCATGGTCCCACCTCATTCTTCTGAATTAAGCAACTTTTCATATACTAACAGTTTACATGAAAGCGCTTTATGCGTCCATCGGGGCTGAGGCAGAATCGGTCTAAAGTCGTAGAGGGAAATCCGCTCCTCGCCGGTTTGGCAGAAACGGTTTATCCCATAAGATAAAGACATCACGAAAGGAGGAACAACAACATGAAAAAATTTGCACTTGCATTGCTAGGCATCATCGCTGCGATCGTTGTCCTCGGAAATCTGGGATCCATGATCGGTCTCGCCATCTCGGCGGCTATCGCTTTCGCCGGCATCCATTATTACAGGAAATCAGATTCCACATTCCTGAAACTGTTTTGGGGAATGGTTGTGATCATCGGATTGATCACTGCGCTCACAAACATCCCTGCCTTCATCGGCATCGTCGCAATCCTTGCGATCTATTGGGTCTGGCGCAACTGGGATAAGCGTCCGGGGAAAGATAAAGTCATTGAACAAAGCGATGACCCATTTGTAAACTTCGAACGCGAATGGCACAACATCACGAAATAAGGAGGAAACCGAAATGAACTCACTATGGTACCGGTTCAAATATGCCGTGCAGGCGGATCTTGAGAGTCTGCTTGATAAAAAAGAAGAGAAAAACCCCATCAAGCTGCTCAATCAATACGTGAAAGAAGCGGAGAAACAGACAGATTCCATCGGCACGCTGCTCGACCGCCAGCGGAAACTGAAAGAGGAACTGCAAAAAGAATTGGATGAAGCGCGCAGGATGGCGGAAAAGCGGAGCGGCCAGCTGGAGCTTGCCCGCGAGGCAGGCGAAGAAGATCTGACTGCCTTCGCAGAAGCGGAAGTCCGGACATACGAACTGCGCACCGCAGAACTGTCCCGCAGCGTGGAGGAAGCAGCGCATGAACTCAGCGCACTGGAACGCAAATTCGAAGAAATGAAACACAAAGTGAAAGATATGAAAGTCCGCCAGCTTCAGCTCATGGGGAAAGAGAATGTCCGCCGTGCAAACAGCCGGATGGATCAGGTCATCTCTCCTGCGAGCCATGGGGTTGACATCACGAATACAGATGAAATGAAAGCATATATCGACGGTCTCGGCGGCAAGCGGACATCGAGCGAGCCGGAAACCGCGTCCTCGATGGAGCAGCGGCTGGATATGCTTGAGAAAAACCGGCCACAAGACGCGGAAATTGTGTAAACTAGAAGAATGATGACCACTCGCCGGCAGGCAGGTTCCTGCCGGCCATTCATTTCATTTCCGGCATCAAGGAAGGGGTACAGCAAATGAGGCATCCAGATACGAACCGGACGGCATTTTGGATCGTGGCGTTCGGGCTGCTTGTGTTCATCGAAGCAGCGTTCCTGCATAACGGCAATATTATGTTCCTCTTTTTTGGCGCCGGAGGGCTTTATTTCGGAGTGAAGCGCCGGTCGAAATGGCTGGCGGTTGTCGGAATCGTCTTCATCATAACGGCATTGTTGAACCTATGGAGCTTGCGCCTGCTGATCCTGGCATTGCTCGCGTATGTCCTCCATAAGCTGTGGAAAGGCGTGCCGGCCGAAACGATCATGCGGCCGCTGAAAGACTTGAAAACACCGACGCCGAACGGCATCTGGAAGAACAAATTCTTCTCGGTACAGTCCTCTCCGTTCTCTGCTTATGAGTGGGAGGACGTCCATATTCAAGGGTTTATCGGCGATATCCATGTCGATGTGACGGATACCGTCCTGCCAAAAGACACATCTCTCATTGCCGTCCGCCAGGGGATCGGCCGTGTGAAAATCGACATTCCATACGAAATCCCCATCCGTCTTCATTACACGACGCTGCTCGGGGAAGCAAGAGTGTTCGATTTGACTCCTAAGCGGATGGTCAATGAAACGCTTCATTTCAAGGACGGATATGAGACCGCCGCGCAGGATGGTCCGGAACTGATCATTTCGCTCACCACTTGGATCGGGGATGTCGAGGTGAACCGGAAATGAGGGCATTCATCGGCAGATTCCTGTTTCTGGTCCTATTGTTTGCGGCCATTACTGCGGCATTTTTCTATCTGTTCCTCGGCCTTCCATTAGAAGACAGCTGGCATATCTTTGTCGATATTTCCTATGCGGAGGTCCCGTTAGGCGTGTGGATCATTACAAGCTGCGTCCTGCTCGGCGGCTATCTGGCCTTCTGGATGGGCTCCATCGGACGTTCAAAAGACAAGGCGCTCGAAGGGCAATTGAAGCAGCTCATGATTTCCGAGGAGGTCGTCAAACCGTCCAGGCGTTTCCCGCCGCGGATCGACCGGACGATCGAAGACGTCTCCAACGTACTCGTCACCCAGCGGAAGAGCCTGCAGCGGATCACGGACGAACGGGCGGAAGCACAAGATAAAATCATCCAGGAACGGCTCGTAAAGGAGCGGCAGCGGCTCGCCCGGGAACTCCATGACTCCGTCTCCCAGCAGCTGTTCGCCGCCTCCATGCTGCTGTCTGCGGTGAACGAACAGGCGGACCGGGAAGCACCGGCGCAGAAACCGCTTCTCCAAGTGGAAAAGATGGTGCAGCAGGCGCAGCTCGAAATGCGTGCGCTGCTCCTCCACCTAAGGCCCGCCGCGCTGCATGACAAGTCCATCACAGAAGGGCTTGAGGACTTGCTTGTTGAATTAAAAGAGAAAGTGAACTTTGATATCCGTTACCGCTTGGAAGAAGTGTCCCTTTCCAAAGGCGCCGAGGATCATTTATTCCGAATCGCCCAGGAGACGCTGTCGAACACGCTCCGCCATGCGCAAGCGACCGAAGTCGATGTATTGTTCGTCGAGCGGGACAGCCTCGTCATCCTTCGCGTGCAGGACAACGGAGTAGGCTTCAAAGACGAAGACGGCACGAGCGGCGGATCGTACGGATTGCAGAACGTGAAAGAGCGGGCGATTGAAATCGGCGGCACCTGCAAAATCGTCTCCGTGCCGTCGCAAGGGACGATTGTCGAAGTGAAAGTGCCCGCACGGAAAGGAGAGGAACCAGATGATACGGATCTTGCTGGCGGATGACCATGAAATGGTGCGGATTGGGGTATCCGCCTATTTAGGGACACAGCCTGACATGGAAGTAATCGGGGAAGCGGTGAACGGCAGAGAAGCGGTGGAAAAGGCGCTCGCACTCCGGCCGGACATCATCCTCATGGATATGGTGATGCCGGAACTCAGCGGGGCCGAAGCCACTGCTGCCATCATCAAGGAATGGCCCGAGGCGAAAATCGTCGTCGTCACCAGTTTCCTCGATGATGATAAAGTGTACCCGGCGCTCGAAGCCGGAGCAATCAGCTATATCCTCAAGACCTCCAACGCAAAGCGCATTGCCGAAGCCATCCGGGAGACGCTCAAAGGCCAAACCGTCCTCGAGCCGGAAGTGACGAGCAAAATGATGCAGAAAATGCGCACCGGCAACGCCCGGCATCCCCACGATGAATTGACGGAGCGTGAGATGGAGATCCTGCTCCTGCTTGCCAAAGGGAAGACGAACCAGGAAATCGCCGACGACCTGTTCATCGCGCTGAAAACCGTGAAAACACACGTCAGCAACCTGCTGTCCAAGCTGGAAGTGCAGGACCGCACCCAGGCAGTCATCTATGCGTTCCAGCATGAATTGGTGAAATAGAATTCAGTCCTGCGCCCGCCGTGAGCGGGCTTTTTTTGCTGGCGGGACGGCGGATGGCGGGGTGTAGTGATTGATTTTGCGCGAGACCGCCAGCTTTGTGGTACGTGTCTGGGCTTGACGGGGATGCGGCAAGGACTTTTACTAGCCAAGGGCACAAGCATTGCTTACATAACGGGCATCATTGCTTCATTCCAATGCTTGATTGCTTGTGAATCAAACCGTGTTGCTTGTTATTCCATGACGATTGCTTCTTCTGGCGGACTGGTTGCTTACTTTCCGCTCTTCATTGCTTACTTGGCACCTCTCACCGCATTCCGCCATGTGTTGCTCACTATTCACCTTACATTGCTTACTTAGCGACTATCGTTGCTTGCTTGGCATTGCTTATTGCTTACTTTCCATCCATCATTGCTTACTTGGCATTGCTCGTTGCTTACTTTCCGCCCTTCATTGCTTACTTGGCACCTCTCACCGCATTCCGCCTTGTGTTGCTCACTATTCACCTTACATTGCTTATTTACCGACTATCGTTGCTTGTTTGGCATTACTTATTGCTTACTTTTCACCCATCATTGCTTACTTGGCATTGCTCGTTGCTTACTTTCCACTCTTCATTGCTTACTTGGCATAGGAAAAGCCAGCCCAGGATGTCTGGGCTGGCTTGTTTTGTGTTATGGCCGGTTCGGATCGTTGCCGCGGTTCGGATCGAATGGATAATCTTCGCCCGGTTCCGTGTCATTGTATCCGTCCTGGTTTGTCTGATTGAATTTGGTCGGATCCGGGTTTTCCCGGTGGCGTTCCGAACGGGTCGGACCTGCGTATCCTGGCGGATTGCCTGGCTCGCCTGGATTGCCTGGAGCACCCGGATTCCCTGGAGCGCCCGGGGCACCTGGGGCACCTGGAGCACCTTGGTTTCCTGGATTCTGTTGATCAGGATAGGTTGGCGGCTGGGCAGGACCTTGGTTTTCATAGCCTGGCGGATAGCCTGGATCTCCCGGATTCTGGCCGGGTTGATTGCCATATGACTCTGGTCCTGGCTGGTGTATAGGACCGGTTGCCGGGCCAGTGTAGCCAGGATCTCCCAAGCCCGGCGACTGTCCGTGATTGCCTGGATTTCCGTACCCCGCTTGGCCGCCATTAAATTGAGACGGATCATTATAGCGGGTCGATTCGTTGAACTCTGTCGGATTGCCATGTGGTGCAGATCCGTTTCCTGGATACGGCCTTCCAGTCTGGTTCGGATCAGCCGGCTTAGACGGGAAGCCCGTGCCTGGATACGGCTCGGATGAATGCGTTCCCCCTCCGGCCGGTTCAGACGGGAAGCCTGTTCCCGGATACGGTTCAACAGGGCCGGTCGTTCCGGCCTGGCGGGATGGATCGTTATCACGGGCCGCCTCGTCTACAGCAGATTGCGCCTTGCGCATATTCTGCTTCGCTTCCTGTTTCATCTCTTCCTTCTTCGCTTCCCACTTCTCCTTGGTCACACCTGCCTCCTTGAGGCTATTTTCCATCTTCGACAGATAACGGTCCGCATGGTCGCGTCCGCCTAGACCGAATGCCAGGCCGAATGCGAGTGCGACAGCGCCTAGGATCAGGATGAACGCAGCATTGATGATCGCTGGTGCAATGCCGAGCTGGCTGAGCGCCATGAAGAAGGCGAATGCCAGAATTGCATACTTCGCAACATATCGGAGCACATGCGGGTGGCCCGCTTTCGTCGTCATGATGCTGCCGACGAACTTCTCAGCAAGATTTGCGAGCCAGAAGCCGACCGCCAGGATGAGAAGCGCAGCGATGACCATCGGCAAGTAGGCGAAGATCGCTGTCGCTAGTGTCACCATGAAGTGCAGGTTGACGATTTGCAGTGCCTCCACCGTAAACAGCAGGATGATGATGATCTGCACGACTGTACCGATAATATGCGAAAGCGACGGCACGGCGGTACCCGTCGTACGCACGCCCATCTTGCCAAACAGGGAATTCACGCCAAGATTATCGAGCAGCGAAACGACGATGTTCTTGACCCACTTCGCCGCCATGACGCCGATCAGGATCAGCAAGATGCCGACAGCGATCCGCGGAATCATGACTAGAATATCATTCAGCATGGCGATGGCCGGCTGTGAGATGCCTTCCAGGTCCAGCACTTCAAGCGCCGAAATGGTGATCGGAATCATGATGAGGATGAAGACGATGGTGCCGATTACACCGGAAACACTTGTGCCTTTCACATAAGAAGAAAGTTTCAGCCTATGGGCAGCACGGTCCACACCTACGGATTCCAGCAGCTTCGTGACGATGGTCCGCACGATTTTGGCGACCAGCCAGCCGACAAGGAAAATCAGCACAGCACCGATCAATTTCGGCAAGAACGCCATGATGCTGGCGAGCATGCCCTCGAACGGCCCCGCGATTCCGCTTAAGCCAAGTGCGTGGAATACGGCAGGAATGAACATAAGAAGTATGATATAGAATGCGATATTCGCAGCCGTCTCGATCCACTTTGTCTTATTCACATCTCCCGGCGATGCAACCGCCTTCTCGACATACTTATGCAAATTCAGCTTGTTGCCTGCCATCATAATGACTTTTTTGACGACAGTTGCGAGTACCCATGCAAGCAGAAGGATGAGCCCCGCTTTCACGATCCCAAGGACCGCATGGCCGATACCTGAATACATCGACATGAACGGCGCAGCGATCATGGATGCGTTCATGATATTGAAGAACAGCAAGAACGCGAGCAGCAAGATGCCAAAGAACACGACCTTGCCGATGATTTTCTCCATGTTCCACTTCGAGTCTTTGATATCAAGCCGTTCATTCACACGTGACTTCCTCAGCCGCTTGTACACTGCATTTTCTACAGCCTTTGCGACAATAAACCCGATGAGCAGGACCAGCAGGCCTAGGAGCAGTTCCGGCAGCCAACTCATCATATTCGTTACATATAAATCCCTATACACGGCATAGCCTCCAATCGCTTAATAGTCTAGTTCCTCTATTCCTATTAATGGAGGGGATTAAACCTATTAGTCTCGCAATTGGGAACCCGTACGGAAAGCCTTACAGCAAAAAACGACGCCCAAAAAGCGGGCGCCGTTTAGGCGTTCTGATTTGCCGGTTTCTTTTTATGTGCATTCCAACGTTCGTGCGCTTCCTTGTTGAATTCACGGTTATATTTTTCTTGGTCGCCAAAAGGGAATCGCTCGCCAGGCTTGAGGACATGATAGTTCGTACTGCCTTTTTTGTTCTTTCCATAGGCGGACGGTGCGTGTTCACCCGTCTTGTCTTCCGCGTTTTTACGGAATTCTTTTGTCCAATTCGAGTCGGCCGGATCCGCTAGAGGCAGTTCATGCGTCGGAGCGACTCCTTTTCCGGGAAATAGGATTTTAGGTTCCAGGTCCTTTTTGTTAGGATACTTACCGTCGATGGTTGTCATATAACGGATTCCTCCTTGTTCCCCGCGCGTAGCCGCGAGAGTAGTCCTATTCTTTTCCCTCTTTTGCCACTTACGAAACATGCAAACCAAAAAAAAATAAAAAAACCGGCATTTATAGAGTCCCCAGCCGGTTCGAAACTATGTACATCACGGATTCTCGCCGGCGGCTTCGCGAAGTTCCTCGATTCGGGAAGGGTCTCCAATGGCGATCAGCGTATCCCCGGCTCGGAACATCTCCTCGAAATCCGGATTGCTGAGCAGTCGCTCCCCGCGCATGATGGCAACCAGTGTAACCCCATACGTCCTGCGGATATCAGCCGTCTCCACCGTTTTCCCGATCAACGGCGAATCTGCCGCAATCACTGCTTCCTCCACTGTAAATTCTTTCATCTCCGACCGGATCAGGTCATTGATATACTTGGTCCCTTTCGGCTTCAAAACTGACATCGCCAGCTCCCGTCCCCCGATGCTCGACGGATTGATGACATGTGTCGCGCCCGCCCGTTTCAGGACATCCTCCGAATCCTCGCGCTGTGCACGTGCAGCAATCTCAATGTCTTCATTCATCCCTTTCGCGGTCAAGGTGATGAACACATTGTCTGCATCTTTCGGAAGCGCCGCGATCAGTGCTCTCGCTCGGTCTACTCGCGCTTTTATGAGCATCTCCTTGTCCGTCGGATCCCCGATCAGGCGAAGCGTCCCCTGCTCTACAATCTCGAGCATATCACTCTCGTCCTCACATATATAGAGCACCGCCACTTCCTCATCCTCTTCGAGCAGCTGCTTATACACTTGCCGCGCCACACGCCCAAACCCGCAGACGATAATATGGTCATCCAGTTTGCTGATCTGCTTTTTCATCCGCCGATTCCACACTTTCTTCGATAATTGATTTTCAATCAGATACGAAGCCCCGACCCCGAGCGCATACGTTACAAGCCCTGCCCCTGCGGGAATCAAAAGAAGCGCGAACCACCGGCCTTCCTGCGTGGTCGGATAAATATCCCCATAGCCGATCGTCATGATGGAGACGACGGTCATCCAAAACGCATTGAATGCGGACAGCCCTTCGAGATGCATGAAACCGATAGTCGATCCGATGAGCAGCAATGCGGTGATGCCGATAATGATGAGAATGCGCCTGTACCTGATCTGAATATCCAACCACCGTTTCAGCACACGACCGCCTCCGCTTTTTTCTTTCAGTATTCCACCTTGCCGGCAAGCGCAAACCAGCGTGCAGGTAGTTGGAAGTAAATGGCGCAGCCCAAGCTGGAAGTGCCAGTTGACGGCGCGCCAATTACGCCCAAAACACCCTGGAGACATTTCTCCAGGGTGCTAATCAGCTAACGGGAACTGTTACAGTCACTTTGAACAGGTCCCCGTCGAGATCAATTCGCATCGTGCCGTGGTGCATATCAACAATCGATTGGGCGATGGCGAGGCCGAGGCCGGAGCCTTCGGTGTGCCGCGCCGCGTCTGCTCGTTTGAACCGTTCGAACAGCTCGTCGACATTGGCGCCGAGCTCGTATTTGGTGATGTTCTTCACGACAAATTCCGCTTCGCCCCCTGTTTTGCGCAGAGTCACGTAGACCCGCGTGCCGGGGAGTGAATATTTGATCGCATTGACGATCAGATTATCGAGAACGCGCCACCAGCGCTGGCCGTCCACATAGGCGATCACCGGCTCTTCCGGCAGATCCGTCCGCAAGTCAAGATTCGACTTCACGACGTCTTCCGCATGTTCTGCCATTGCCTGCTGCAGCAGTTGCGTAAGGTCCACGCGCTGTTTCGTAAGCTCCATGTTGCCGCTCGCCATTTTCGACACTTCGAACAAGTCCTCGATGAGTGTCTTGAGGCGCTGCGATTTCTTATCGAGAATATCCACATATTGTGCCCGCTCTTCCGGCGACAATGCTTCATTCTTCAATAAGTCCGTGTAGGTGATAATGGACGTAAGCGGTGTCCTGAGATCATGGCTGACATTTGTGATCAATTCCGTCTTGAGCCGTTCGCTTTTCGCCTGTTCGGTCATGGAGACGCGCACGCCTTCCCGCAGATTGTTCAAGTTCCGCGCATGTTCTGCGAGCGGCGACTTTCCTTTGACCTTGATGTCCTCATGCAGCCTGCCTGCTGCCATCGCTTCGGTTGCGACGAGAATTTTGCTCAGGTACGCGGAATTCCGGACGAACAGGAAGAGTGCCGGGAATCCTAGGAACATGACGCACAATATATACAGGACTGTAAAGATCGGGTCTATAAAGCTCGCGACAAAGCCGATGCCTGCAAGGAAAAATCCGATCAGCAGAATGAACGCCTGCGTGCCGATTTTCGCATTCAGGAACATATTCTGAAAAGCTTGGAAGAGTTGAGCGGTATAGCTTTCTGCTGCGTCTTTCGCAAAGTTGCCGGGCTGTTTCCAGCGTTCGATGCCGCTTATAATCTGAAATACAATGATGCCTATCGGAAGCATTCCCAGAAGCACGAAGCGGATGCTTGCCATTGTCCAGAACTCCAGCCTGAAAGAGGACAAGACATTCGCTAAGCTTGAGGAAATGGAATCCAGATAATCACCGAACAACAAAAGAGCGATAAGGAATATGGCAGCCTTTCCATCAATTTTCAACCGGTCATATGCATCCGACAGGCGATTGTCCAGAACCCAGTCCTTCCTGAACTTCAAACCTGTCAGCAAAAGGATCAGCGCCAAAAGGGCAATGGCCCAGAATGCATACATCATATAGGCTGACCTCGTGAACCGCTTGTAGTCATACACCAGCGGGCCGCCTTCCGAAATAACGGTCTTCGGTACGACGATAACGCCTTCAAATTCCTTTACCGGATTTTGCAGAACCGATGTCTTCAGGTCAAAATAGCTGTCTCCGTAGTTGATATACTCGGAGTCTTCCATGCCGGCAGGAAGACTCCTGGCCTGGTAGAGGTTTGCGGGACCGAATTTGATTCGGTACAGGGCAGGAACGTCGATATCCCCTTTTGCGTATTCCTGGCCGCTGTCCACATCGACAAGCTTATAGTAGACGGGGATATTCGGCCGCTCCTGCATGATTTCATCCAAATACTGATTCAGCGTCTGCGTTTTCTCTTTACGGATTTTTGCTTCCACGTGCGAATCGTCCTCGAAATTCTGCTGGATGTCCGCAAGTTTCATGTCCCGTTCTTTCACAAGCGCCTGGAGCACGGTTTCATTCCCCGCCTCTTTCGCCTCCCGGATTGGCTCGTCGTATTGATCTTGAATACTGGCAAGCTGATCAGAAAGTGTCCCGAAGCGTGCCCGGTGTTCCTCGATTTCCGCTTCGGAAACCGTTATTTTCTTGGCCGCTTCCTCGCGGTCGAGCGGGTTCAGCACATTCGGGCCCACATACCGGTAGAAAGCGTCCATCTGCCACTGGAATTCATGTGAATCCGTGAACTTTTTACCGATCAATTCAGGTCCGAGACGGATGAAGGAAGGGATGGCGATGAGAATGATTGCTGCAAGCGCCACCCAGATCATATAAAAACCACGATGTTTTCTCATGCTGTTCCTCCTGTGATGATGCGTGTGAAAAAGGCGACTGTACGCGAGGACCGCTCCCAGAAATCAGAACCCATTTCCAGTATGGAAGGGAAACAATAGGCGATACTCACTGCTGCAACGCCGAGCGAAGCGACAGATGCACACACGGCCCACTTACTTTTCGATCTTGTAGCCAATGCCCCACACCACCTTCAAGTATCTTGGGTTTTTCGGATCCGCCTCGATCTTCTCCCGGATTTTCCGGATATGCACCGCCACGATGTTCTCTGCGTTGTACGCCTCTTCATTCCACACGCGTTCGTAGATGTCATTAATGGAAAACACGCGCCCCGCATGTTTCATGAGCAGCTCGGTGATCTTGTATTCGATCGGCGTCAGCTTGACAGGGCTCCCATCCACCGTCAATTCCTTCGCATCTTCATCGAGCACAAGCCCGTCGATTTCAATGCGCTTTTGCCCTTCGTACGTCCCGAGCTGCACATACCGGCGCAACTGCGACTTCACACGCGCCATCAGCTCCATCGGATGGAACGGCTTCGTCACATAGTCGTCCGCGCCGACCGACAGACCATGGATCTTATCCGTATCTTCGGCTTTGGCACTCAGCATGATGATCGGCACGTTCTGCGCCTCGCGAATCTTGAACGTTGCCGAGATCCCGTCCAAGTTCGGCATCATGATATCCAGAATAAGCAGATGCACTTCCTGGCTTCGCAATAAATCCAGCGCCTCCTGCCCGTCTGCCGCCTTCAGCACTTCATAGCCCTCGTTCTTCAAATAGATCTCGATCCCATCCCGGATCTCTTTATCGTCATCCGCCACGACAACCGTAAACTTCGCCACTGCCCGCACCTCGCTTTTCTCTATGATACCAAGTATAGGGCGTAAATCTTAACAACTGTAGAGTGGAAATCTGAAGAAATTCTTAAGATGTACTAGCATAACCTTTCTTCGCCAGTACAAACTCATCTAGAGGAGGTGTTTTCATTGGCAAATGAAAAGAAAATCAAAAAGAGCAACACCCTTGACCGCGAGGAATTCGGGTATGGATTTGATATCAGTCCGAATGATATGGACGTGATCGGTCAGAATGATGCGGCAAAAAAGCAGAAACCACAACCGCAGAAAAAGGGGAAAACCGATCCGCAGCGTCCGCCGGTGAATGGATAAATTTTCAATCGTTCCCATGCGTTTTCCCGAAACCCCGTCCTAATCGTTATTTAACGATAGGGGCGGGGTTTTTGCTGTTCTTGCGAGGTGGAGGTTGAACTATTTAGGCGTTATCACCGCTTACAAGGAGGTTATCACCGGGTAGCGGCGCTTTATCACCGGCTGGAGTGACTTTATCACCGCTTGGAAGTACTTTATCACCGGGTAACGCAAATTTATCACCGCTTGGCTCCAATTCAGGGAATCCCGGCTGCCGGTGTACTTCTCGAGAAAGGTACGGCTGCCCTGTAAAAAACTCGTGCAATTCACTAAACTCTCTGAGACAATTAACGTAAGGAAATGGTTGGAAAAGAGGGTGGCAGGATGAAAGAAAGAGTGTTTTGGGTGTGCATCGGCGTGTTTGCCGCCACATGGCTGGCGAACTTCCTATATGCGGATGCGAAGCGGCTGGATGGGCCCGTTTTTTTGGATCATTACGTGGAAACTACACTGCCCGGCGTATTGACGTTTTATTATCTAACCGACAAAGACGACAATTCGAGGGTGAGTTATGTCAATATGGATGGAGTTTCGGGATACGCGGACACCGACTATAACGTTGCGACTGCCCGGCCAGTAGATGTGCAGTCATTCCGGCACTATGTCCTGCGTAAAGTGGAAGTGATGCCGAATGAAGGCGCGCTTGAGCAGCTTTCGGCAGGTGAAGACTTCACGTTCACCGAGATGGATGTTTTCTTCGAAGGGTATCGGGATGTGAAAGCGGAGATCGGCAAGGTCACTGTACGAAAACAGCGGCCGAAGGATTTTCCTCTTCGCCCGGATACGACCGGCTATGATAATCCCGGCGTACACACGGAGCGTTTGCATGCGACGGAGAAGCTTGAAGTTCATTCCATCGGCGTGACGACGGACCGGCTGCTCGGCTTGTACACCTTTGAATTGTCCGCAGTGAAACCGGACCGGCAATCGGCTGGGGATACATGGATGCCTCTTGAAGATGCGGTTTTCCCTTTCTCGATGGAGCCAGGTGAAAAATTCGAGATCAGAAGCCACAGTCTCTCCAAGGAGTCCGTCGATTTCATCGAAGGCGGCTATGACCTTTCCGGCGCGACAGCCGGCGGCGAATCATTTACACGGCAGGGCTTTAATTTCTATATCCAGCCCTACTTGACCGAGCAAGACGTACAGGCGATCCTCAAGCGGAAGGGGGTCCGCGGACAATGAACAAAGCGCTGAAAGATCTATTCATCGGCTATTTCATGATCTGGTTCAGCTTCAACCTGCTCATCGACTGGCTGCCCGACGCAATCGGCTATCTGTTCATTTACAGAGGAGTTACGCAGCTCGCTGACATCCACCCTGCTGCGCGGAAAGCGAGAGTCTTTGCGGGTGCCGGAATCCTAATCGCCCTTCCCTCAATTGTATTGGCCTGGTTTCCTGAGGGGCGGCTGCTGGATGGCTATACCACCTTGCTGCTCGTGCTGAAGTTGATCGTCACGTTCTATCTATTTGGCGTCCTTAAGGCGATTGTAATGAAGGAACCTGGAAAAGCGCTTCTTGCAAGCCGCACTGACTTCCTGTTCCGCCTGTATCTGCTGATCCATCTCGTCACTTTGCTGCTGATTGCATTCGAACCGAATCTGTCATTTGAAACGGCAAAATGGCTGCTGTTTGCCAGCAGCATCGCCATTCTTTTCATGGACATCGGCTTCCTGGTCCTCGTCCATAGCATTCGGAAAAACGTGCCCAAAGAAACGTTCGTTATCGAAAGGGGAGACTCACTCACTTGAGAAATAAACACGGACAAATCCGCGCGGGATGGCTCATCCTTCTTGCGTTTCTCGCCATGCTTGCAGCGCAGCAGATCTTTTCGCTGCCCGGGGCCATCCTGTTGCTGGTCCAGGAAATTCCTGGCATGCGAGATTCCTATGAAATCGATGTCATGAACGCATTTGACGGCCACCCATGGCTGTTCTTCCTCACACAGGGCGGGGCAGTCTTCGGAAGCATCGTCGTAACTTACATTTTTTGGCGTTTTATGAATAAAGGATCATTGAGAAGCCTCGGTTTCCGCTGGTCGATGTCCGATTTGGCATATGGACTGTTTCTCGGAGCAGCTTCCATCGCCATCATCTTCTTCCTCCTGCTCTCGACTGGGAATGTAACAATGCTTAATTCGTTCAGCGCGCCGGAATTCACGGCGCATACCGCCGCCTACCTGCTGCTTTTCATCCTTGTCGGACTGTCCGAAGAAATGTTCTTCCGCGGCTATGTCATGTCCACCATGCACAGCCGCGGCAATCCGAAATGGGCGATCTACGTGGTCTCGGCCGTCGTTTTCAGCTTGGCGCATGGACTGAATCCGAATGTCAGCTGGCTTGGACTCTTGAACATCATGCTCGTCGGAGTCCTGTTCGCCTATATGTTCATGGAGACAAACAGCTTGTGGCTTCCAATTGGCTATCATATTACCTGGAATTATTTCCAGGGGAATGTTTTTGGATTCGCAGTGAGCGGCACGACCCCATACGGGATCTACAATGTCTCCGTCGAGGGCGGCAACGATTGGCTCACCGGCGGGGCATTCGGACTTGAAGGCGGATTGCTTGCGACATTGCTGATCGTTCTCGGATTTATTGCGACCCGGTTGTATGTGAAGATGAAGCCGGCCGCCTAACAAATAAAAGGCTTTCCCCTCTAGTGCGGGAAGGCCTTTTTGTTTGCGGGCAACCAAACGGAAGCAACTTGCCCGTGATTGGCAGCAATGCAATCAGCAAACGAAGCAATCGTATTAAGAATAGAAGCAACTCATCTGCAAACGGAGCAAGACTCTTTTGATACGAAGCAATAAACAGCTGCAAGACAGCAATCCACTTACGCAATCATCTCTTCCGTCCGCTTCTTGTCACGCCCGCCCAGCGTCAGCACCAAAATCCCGCCGACCAGCAGCACAATTCCTGTCCAAGAGATCAAATCGAGACGTTCCCCGACCACCACGACACTCAGGACAGCGGCAGTGAGCGGTTCCGCCAGCGACAAAGTGACCGCAGAAGAGGAAGGGATGTTCCGCAGGCCGTATGAAAACAACGTGTACGCCACGCTTGTCGTCGCGATGCCGAGGAACACCACCGACGCAATGCCCCGCCCCGATAGCAGCCCTTCCGTTTCGAAAATGAATAAAAACGGCAGCAGCATGACCGCACTCACGGAGAAGATGACGGCGACGGATGGGATGGCGTCCGCTTTTTCGAGGACCTGTTTATTGAACAGCGTGTACACGGCGAACAGCATGCCGGCACATAGCGACAGAAGGACGCCCGATGGATTAACGGTAATCCCCTCTTTATTCGAGAATAAGAGCACACAGCCGACAATCGCTAGCGTCGTCGCTAAGAGCCAGACACGGGACGGTTTCCGCCTCGTCACCAGCCACTCGATGACGCCCGAGAACATCGGGGCGCTGCCGATTGCCACAACCGTGCCGATTGCAATGCCTGTCAGCCGGATAGAGGTGAAAAAACAATACTGGAAGACCGCCATGGCGAGGGCCGCACACAAGGTCGCCTTCCAGGGCCATCCTCGGAAACTGATTTTCTTCATCAGCAATAAGATGATGAGCAATGCAAATCCCCCGACCGCAAGACGGGATGCACCCACTGCCAGCGGATGCACCGTCTGCGGCATGAATGTCTGGGCCGTGCCGGTCGTTCCCCACAGCATCGCACCAAGCAGCACGAATGCATACGCAAGCCGCTGAGACATTGGAAATCCCTCCCCCTTTTCCATTGACTATAGCACGCTGGAGGGATTTGGTATATGGGTCTGCCGGCCGTTTTACCGCGACTCTTCCACCACTTGCTTCAGCTTCTGGATGAGCCCTGACCAACCGCCGTCCATGCGGGGCTGGACAACCTCATGCGCCTGGCCGAATTCCGTCTCTCCACCATCACGCCATCCCGAATGGACAACAGTTACTCTTGTTTTGCCGCTTCTATCTTCCAGCTGGAATGACAAATTCCAATCCTTGCCCCAGTCAAACGCAAAGCACTTTCCAGGTTCGACGGCAGTCACTACACACTTGGAATTCCCCCACGGGCCTGCCTGCAATTCAAATGAAGACCCGACAACCGGCTCCAGATCACTCGGCATGAACCAGGCGCCAATCCCTTCTGCTGTGGAGACGTATGGCCATACCTTTTCAATCGCCATATCCACTTCTATTTGCTTTTCTATATTACGCATATTGTTTCTCTCCTTCTCCATAGGAAAAGCCTCATGACCTATCATCCCGATCATAAGGCTATACGCCAAGTATACAACAAATTGCCTTCATCTAAGCAGACTGGCTATTGATGAACTCTACTAGCCGTTCCCGCTTGTTCATCCAGGCGACTTCAATGACAAACGTATACGTCTTGCCAACCACCGTCCTGACTTTCATGCCATTGGGAGCCACTCCGAGACTCTTCGACATCTCGGCCTGTTCAATATCCTTCATCGGAATCTCAACGTCCCCCTTTTGGATATTCACTTCATGCGGCTGGAAGAGCAGCCTTTCGTTCGTGAGGGTCAACAGACCGCCGACATACTCGATCCCTTTCCGCAAATTCGCGCCGACTTCATATTCAGCCGTTTCTTCAGGGTGCACTTTCATCCACCTCCCTTCTATAATAAGAGCTAACAATTGCCCTATACCCCGTTTACTGGAAATTAAAATCCAATCCCTCTTTCGCTTTTCGGATCCGCCAGCGTTCCAGTGAGTGTCCCATACCCATGCGCGTCCCAAAACGCATTCCCATCTCCGTCATCCACTCTTTCATTTCCTGCTGACAACAAGCCACGGCCGTGCTATACTATTAGCCGGCTTCCATGCCACGTGGTTCGCGACCATCCCACGTAAAAAAACTAAGGGAGAAGAGAATATGAAAGTAAAAACGATGGCGACGAGCGGGATCATTGCTGCGCTCTATGTCGCTGTGACGTTTTTGATTGCCCCGTTCGGCTTCACGAACGTCCAGTTCCGCTTGTCGGAAATGTTCAACCACCTTGTGGTATTCAACAAAAAGTATATGATCGGCGTTGTGCTTGGCGTGTTTGTCGCCAATCTGCTGTTCTCGGAGCTCGGGCCAATCGACCTGGTTTTCGGCGTCGGCCAATCGGTCATCGCCTTGTCGATTACGATTTTTTCAGCGAGGTTCATTAAGGGGATGTACCAGCGGATGCTGGTCAACACGCTGGTTTTCACGGCGACCATGTTCTTGATCGCCTGGGAATTGAACATCGCTCTGGAACTGCCCTTCCTGATCACTTGGGGATTTGTCGCGGTTGGCGAGTTTGTCGTCATGCTGGTCGGCATTCCGGTGATGGCTGCGCTGAACAAACGCCTTCAGTTGGATAAACTCATATAAAAAAGGGGCTGTCCAGAAAGTCAGTGAAAACTGAGTTTCTGTGGCAGCCCTTTTCTTGTTGAAACGATTACCCGACGAGAGCTCTCCGAACCCGTTGCTTTCCGTTCCAGGCGGACGCGTTCCTGGGGGCGTGCGGTGAGCCAAGCGAACAGCAAAGGGTTCGCTTTGCCGTATTTCTGCGTTGTTTGCAGAAATTAAGGCATCCGGTGCTCCTAACGCTTCGCTTTTCCTGCGGGGTCTCACCTGACACGCTGATCCCCAAGGAGTCGCCGCCTTGCACTCCAAGCAACTGGCGACCCGTGTAAAAGACTACAAAAAAATCGCCCTTTCTAGTAAGATGAAGTCGCCGCGATATTGCCCCACCTTGGCAATACCATCAGATCCCCAAGCACGTACGAAACAACTAACAGAGCAATTCCAGTCACAGTGGAAGACAGGAACGACACATTGTAAATCCATGTCAACACAATCCAGACAACCGGAAAAATCATGGCAGCTTTTATCATGATGGCCCGAACATGATTTACATTCGATTCATTCATACAACCTGATACCTCCATTTAAAATTTGGTACACTTAGAGTGCCCCACAGTTTGAAATTTTTTCATCTCAACAATTCGAAGGAGATATTGGTATGTATATGACCATTCAACAAACCGCCGAATACCTCGGCATGCCGGAATCCCAGGTGCGCGGCTACGTGCTGGAAGGACGCATTCGCAGTGTGCATGATGGCGAGCAGTTTCTGGTGAATCAAGATCAGTTCGCCTCCTATTTCAGACAACTGGAGCTCGCAAAGCGGCAGATGGCAGAGTATTGGAACGAGCCGATCCCTCCTGACCGGGATATCAAGGATGAAGACTGAGATAGCGCTTTCATTAGGTATAAGGGCTCAATTAATTTATTCAACGCCAGTAGAATTCAGAAAAAAACCAGCATCCTCATCCCCTGCTCAGCTTATAGACAGTCTATGTTCAGCGAGGTTTATAAAAAAATAAAACTCGAGATTCTACACTCTTTTTCTATTTTCATCCCTTTTGCGTTCACTGAATAGGATTGGTATAGTTGATAGTCGTTTGACAAAACTTTTTGCTTTACCAAGGGGGAACCATGAAAAAAATTTCTAGTGTCTTTTACATCACGATTGCGCTCATTATCGTAGCAGTCGGCTACGGAGTACTTGCGTCGGATAGTTTCGAGGCAGTCACGACAAACATCAAGAACTTTGTTGCATCGTCGTTTGGCTGGTATTACATGCTGCTGATGTCTGTATTGTTGCTGCTGAGCATCTTCTTGATCTTCAGCCCGTTCGGAAAGATCCGGCTCGGCAAGGATACCGACCGGCCAGCCTTTTCTACTGTCACTTGGATCGCCATGCTGTTTTCAGCTGGAATGGGGATCGGGCTCGTATTCTACGGTGCTGCGGAGCCGCTGTGGCACTATGCGGTCATGCCAGCGACGAAGGATCCGAATACAGCTGCTGCCTTTAAGGAAGCGATGCGTGAGTCATTCTTCCACTGGGGTCTTCATGTTTGGGCGATGTATGGAATCGTCGCACTGTCACTTGCTTATTTCCAATTCCGAAAAGATGCACCGGGTTTAATTTCAGCAACATTGAAGCCGATTTTTGGCAAGAAGATGGATGGTCCGTGGGGTATTCTCGTCGACGTCCTTGCTGTCTTTGCAACTGCGTTCGGCGTCGCCACTACTCTCGGCTTCGGTGCTGTTCAAATTAATGCGGGGCTGAATTATCTATTCGGCTTGAAGATCGGAACACTATCGCAGTTTTACATCATTGCAGTAGTCACCGTCCTCTTCATCATGTCGGCTTGGTCAGGGCTAAGCAAAGGCATCAAGTATCTATCCAATACCAATCTGATCCTGGCTGTTTTGCTTCTTGCGTTCGTCGTCATCTTAGGGCCTACGCTCCTGATCATGAACATGTTCACGGATTCGATCGGCGGCTACCTGGCCAATATCATCCAGATGAGCTTCGGCACGGCGCCGCTTAACGAAGGCAACCGGGAGTGGCTCGATGGCTGGACGATCTTCTACTGGGCCTGGTGGATTTCCTGGGCGCCATTTGTCAGCATGTTCATCGCGCGGGTCTCGAAAGGCCGTACCATCCGTGAGTTCATGGTCGGTGTGCTGCTTGCGCCGACACTGCTCTGTGCGTTCTGGTTCTCGACATTCGGGACGACTGCGATCGACATGCAGCGAAACGGCGTGGCAGATATCGCAAGCGCCAAAACAGAACTTGTCGTCTTTGAGATGTTCCACCAGATGCCATTGTCATTCATCATCTCGGTGATCGCCATTGTCCTGATCGCTTCGTTCTTCGTCACGAGTGCCGACTCTGCGACATTCGTACTCGGCATGCAGTCGACATACGGCTCCCTGACACCAGCGAACAACGTCAAGATTGTCTGGGGTGTCATCCAGTCGACCATCGCCTTGATCCTGCTGTCAGTCGGCGGCCTGGATGCGTTGCAGAATACGATCATCATCGCGGCCTTGCCGTTCTCGTTCGTCATGCTGCTGATGGTCATATCGCTTCTCAAGGCGCTGAACAACGAAACTCCGATTACCAAACCAAAGAAACAATAAGAAAAAGGCATTGCACCGGTCATCCGTGCAATGCCTTTTCGTATGATTGATTATGCCAGTACCGCGGCCCCTTCTTTGATCCGGATGGCATGCAGCAAGTCGCTGACCATCGCATTCCCGGTCGGGTACATGCCGGCACCCGGTCCCACGAGCGTCAGAGCGCCAAGATACTCGGTTTCCGTGATGATCGCATTATCGACGCCATCGATGCTGTAGAGCGGATGATCGGGACCGAGGAGGACAGGGCCGACCTCGGCATGCGGCTTCCCATCATCATCCGTCCAAATATCCGCGATATGCCGATACCGCAAGCCGCTTTCCCTCGCTTCCACAATATCCTCGATGCTAATGTGGTCCACGCCGGCTGCCTGGACGCGCTCCCATTCCGGCTGCCGGCCAAACGCAAGGGAACTGAGGATCATGGCTTTCCGGAACGCATCCATCCCGCTCACGTCGTCCGCCGGGTCCTCCTCCGCATAACCTAGCGCCTGCGCTTCCTTAAGAGCTCCATGGAACGGAATGCCATCCTCCCGCATCTTCGTCAAAATGAAGTTCGACGTCCCATTCACGATGCCCTGGATCCGGCGCACCCGATCGCCCGCCAGCAAATTGCGGATTGTCCGGATGATCGGCACCCCGCCCGCGACAGTCGCCTCATATCCGACCGTCAAATCCCGGAATTCGGCATGCTTCAACAGGGCTGGGCCGTGTTTCGCAAACATCGTTTTATTCGCAGTAATGACATGACACCCGGCTTCAATCGCTTGAGATACATACGTATACGCCGGTTCCTCGCCGACAATTGCCTCGAAAACAGCCTCGATGCCGGGTCTCGCGAGGATCTCGTCAATTGAATCCGTCACGAGGACCCCAGACGCCGCCTTTCGCTTCTTCGCCACATCCTTCACCAAAATGGCATCGACCTCAATCGTATATCCGGTATGCGCACGGATCTGCTCCCGCTTCTCCTGCAATATTCGATAAACGCCCTCTCCAACTGTGCCGAAGCCCAGCAGCGCCACCTTGATGGACGGCATACCACCACTCCTTTCCTCATACTGCCAGCAACGAAGCAACCGGCAGTCGAATGAGACGGCCGGATGCTTGCATATTCCTGTTGATTATTTGGTTGCGCCCGTTTTGGATAATGAACGCCTATTTCTCGCCCGCGAGCGCCCGTTTCGGATAATGAACGCCTATTTACCACCCGCGAGCGCCTGTTTCGGCTGATGAACGCCTATTTACCACCCGCGAGCGCCCGTTTCGACTGATGAACGCCTATTTATCACCCGCGAGCGCCTGTTTCGGATGATGAACGCCTATTTACCACCTGCGAGCGCCCGTTTCGGATGATGAACGCCTATTTACCACCCGCGAGCGCCTGTTTCGGATGATGAATGCCTATTTACCACCCGCGAGCGCCTGTTTCGGATGATGAATGCCTATTTACCACCCGCGAGCGCCTGTTTCGGCTGATGAACGCCTATTTACCACTCGCGAGCGCCTGTTTCGACTGATGAACGCCTATTTACCACCTTCGAGCGCCCGTTTCGGCTGATGAACGCCTATTTACCACCTTCGAGCGCCCGTTTCGGACGATGAAACTGTTTTCCGCCGCATCCCGCTAGTCTCGCATCCTTGTAATCGCAGATGAGCGACCGTTTAACCGGGTGAGCGAACCATTTTGCCGGCAGATCGATTCATTTAACCCGGCGAGCGATTCATTTAACCGGCTGTTCGAACCATTTAACCTGCCGAACAATCCATTTTACCAGCCTATCAATTCATTTAGCCGGCCGATCAATCCATTACTTACAACTAAGAACACCTATTCCAAACATTAATCAACTCTGAATCGATGAACCCGGTCGGATGGCTATCGAATGAGATAGCCCGATTGCCGAATGAGGCCTCATCCATCCGTCCGGACTTCCTGCCAACAAAAGAATTTACTTTCCTGCAGCAACAGGCACTGCTTTTTCAATCGCCTGCTTCAAGTCTTCGATGATGTCGTCAGCAGACTCGAGGCCGATGGACAAGCGGATGAGCTCTTCCGAGACGCCAGAGTTCTTCAAATCCTCGGCAGACAATTGCTGGTGGGTTGTCGAAGCCGGGTGGATGATGAGCGATTTCGCGTCGCCGACGTTTGCCACATGTGACCAGATCTTCACGTTGTCAATTACCTTGCGGCCTGCTTCCCGTCCGCCTTTGATGCCGAAGACGATGATGGAGCCTGACCCGTTTTTCAAGTATTTATTCGCATTAGCGGCTGATGGATGGTCTTCGAATCCTGCATATGTCACCCAGTCGACGGCCGGATGGTCACGCAGGAACTCCGCCACTTTCTGCGCATTCTCGTTGTGCCGCGTTACACGGAGATGAAGTGTTTCCAGGCCTTGCAGGAAGTTGAACGCGCTGTCCGGATCGAGGCAAGGGCCGAAATCGCGCAGCAACTGTACGCGGAGCTTTGTGGCGAACGCGGCGTTTGCCGTATCGATGCCATAACGAAGTCCGTGGTACGTTTCATCCGGCTCTGTGAAGCCCGGGAATTTCCCTTGCGTCCAGTCGAATTTGCCGGCATCGACGACGACACCGCCAATCGTTGTCCCGTGCCCTCCGATCCACTTTGTCGCGGAATGGATGACGACGTCCGCACCGTGCTCAATCGGGTTCGCTCCGTATGGGGAAGCGAATGTGCTGTCGATGAGGAACGGGATGCCATTCTCATGGGCCACCTTCGCGACCGCTTCAATATCAAGGACATGGAGGCTCGGATTTCCGATCGTTTCGGCGAACAGCGCCTTCGTCTTATCCGTGATCGCTGCCCGGAAATTTTCAGGGTCCGTAGCATCGACGAACTTCACCGTGATGCCATAACGCGGCAGCGTCACCGCAAACAGATTGTATGTGCCGCCGTATAGATTGCTGGCAGCAACAATTTCATCGCCCGCTCCTGCGATATTCAAAATGGAAAATGCAATCGCCGCCATGCCGGATGACAACGCGACAGCAGCCGTCCCGCCTTCCAGCAGGGCAATCCGCTCTTCGAACACAGCGACAGTTGGATTGGTGATGCGCGTATAAATGTTGCCCGCCTCGGCAAGCGCGAAGAGATTCTGCGCATGCTCCGTATCGCGGAACACGAAGGATGTAGTGCGGTGGATCGGCACTGCGCGGGAACCTGTGACAGGATCCGGCTGCTGGCCGCCGTGAAGAAGTAGTGTTTCGGGTTTGAGTGGGTTGTTTGACATGTGAATGACCTCCAAAAATGTAGTAGTCAGATGAAAAAGGCAGCAGGCTTGCTGTGCGGAGGCGTTCAGGGGTTAATTGGAATAAAAAATACCCCTTTCGCTAAGGAAGAGGGGTATGCTTACGCGTATTCCTCCCCTTATCTTTCAGACCGTTCGCACGTTCTGTAGGAAGTAGCACCTTTGCAAGTTTGTCACTTGCCGGTTGCCGGGCATCACAGGGCCTAGTCCCTCCGCCGCTCTTGATAAGAGTATGGGTTAATTCAGTTTTTCATCTTGTTGAACAGTATAGAGACTCATATTTTGAAAGTCAAGAGGAAAAACAAAAATCTTTCTGAACGTTCGGATGAATGGAGAAAAAAAGGGGCTGTCCAATAAGTCCCTAAAATAAAACAGGTGGAGAAAAACGAATCGTTTTTCTCCACCTGTTTTTGGTTTTCCATCCGGTCCTCCTGAAAGCGGCTGGCGGATGCCAGCCACTTTCAGGAAGTTGTGGGCCAGTGCCACGATCCCGAATTCCGCGTTGACCTTCTCGAGGCCTCGCAAGAGAAATCCGCGGAACGACCGATTGCCCTTGATATGACCGAACACACTTTCGACCTCCACTTTCCGTTTGGCGTAGATGTCTTTGTTCGTCTCACATTCAAGGGCTGTCTTGGCTTTCGCTTTCATTTCTTCGTAGATTGGATTCCAATGGACCTGCCGGTTGCCTTTCGCTTTTGTACACTGCGCTTTAAGAGGACAGTCGGCACAATCTTCACATTCATAGATCTTATAGCTCTGCACAAGGCCGGATGCATTCTTCCTGTCCTGGTATTTCTTGAAGGGGACACGGCGTCCCTGCGGACAGATGAACTGGTCGGCCGCTTCCTCGTAGGTCCAGTTCTTCGCATTCTTGATGTCTTTTTTGTACTTCCGCGTCTGCTCCTTCAGATACGTGGAATAGGGGATCAGGAAGTCGAAACGGGATTCCTTCTCCTCGCCGATGGCGTATAGATAATTCTCTTCACTGCCATAGCCGGCATCGGCCACCACACGTGTCGGCATCGGAAGCCGGGATGCCGCAAGTTTCTCAAGATGCGGGACGAAACAGCGGGTATCGGTCGGCCGTTGATGTATCGTATAGAACACGATGAACTGATTCTCGGTCGCCATCTGTACATTATAGCCAGGCTTCAGCTGGCCGTTCTTCATATGGTCCTCTTTCATCCGCATGAACGTGGCGTCCGGGTCCGTTGTCGAGAAGCTGTTGCGATCACCGAAGAGGTCATGATGACGGGCATACTTCTGTAGACGCGGCAGGAAATCTTCCCGGATCAGTTTGGCCGGCTTCCGTAGGAGACTGCGTCGACTGCGAAGCGCTTTGCGATCGGGGACCGACTCTGTCTTCTCAATTTCCGCTGTCAGGATGTCCACCTGTTCCTCCAGTCTTTCCGCCAGCTGCTGGAGCTCTTCCGGTTTCGCTTCTTCCTTGGGGAATTCGCCAAGTTCCATGCCCTCTGCCTGCGCGATTTCATGGATGGACGCGAGTGTCTCCTGGATCTTCTCCTTCAGTTTCCCTTCGTACCGCTCTGTCGACTTCTTCCAGACGAACGAATACTTATTGGCATTGGCCTCCATCTTGGTGCCGTCCAGGAAATAGTTCTCCATTGTGATATAGTTCTCCTCGATCAGCTTTAGGATCATCGTCTCGAATAACTCATCCATCATCGCGGCCATGCGTACACTCCGAAACTCATTGAGTGTACGGAAGTCGGGTGTCTGACAGGCGGCCAGCCACATGGCAGGCAGGTTCTCCTGGATCAGCGTCTCGATTTTGCGGCTGGAGTAGACTTTCTGGGAATAGGCGTAGAGGATGACCTTAAGCATCATCTTCGGGTGGAAGGGGCTTCTCCCTCCACCGGAGTAATAGGCGAAAAGCTGCTCGTCCGGGATGGATTCGATCATCTCATCGACCACTCGCGCGACATGATGTGCCGGAATAAGTCCCTCGACATCGAAGATGGCGAATGCCTGACGGTTATTGTAGGGTTTGAACGTCCGTGTACGTACGCTTGATTGCGGGGAAATAGGTTCTGTCTCTTCAATGGAAAAGTGGAGTTGTTTTGTGGTATACTCATCACAAGTAATCTTCGGGTTACACATAAGAATCGTCCTTTCTTTGATGGGTTGTGGTGACTTCATCTTACTAGAAAGGGCGATTTTTTTGTAGTCTTTTACACGGGTCGCCAGTTGCTTGGAGTGCAAGGCGGCGACTCCTTGGGGATCAGCGTGTCAGGTGAGACCCCGCAGGAGCGCAGCGACGAGGAGGCTCACCGCACGCCCCCAGGAACGCGTCCGCCTGGAACGGAAAGCAACGGGTTCGGAGAGCTCTCGTCGGGTAATCGTTTCAACAAGAAAAGGGCTGCCACAGAAACTCAGTTTTCACTGACTTTCTGGACAGCTCCTCTCTGATTCAGATAATAAAATATGCAACCACCGATACGACAATTGACGTAATCGTCATGGCGAGAAGCGGCTTCATGGCGCGTTCACGAAGATCGCGCAGGCTGACATTCAGGCCTAGGCCGACCATGGCCGCGGTCAAGAGCCATGTTGTCAGCGTATTGACACCGGTCGTAAATCCTTCCGATACCGGGATGGAATGGCCAAGAACGTAGCTGCCGAGCACGCTGAGCAGGATGAACCCAAGGAGGAACCAAGGGAATTCGACCTTGCTTTCCCCTCCTTCTGCCGTCCCTTTGCTTTTCCGCTTCATGAAGTAAATGAATATGAAACAGAGCGGCACAAGCAGGAAGACCCGGCCGAGTTTAGCGAGCAAGGCGATGGCAAGCGCATCTTCTCCTGCCGGTTCCGCCGCGATGGCGACGTGCGCAAGCTCATGCAGGCTCATGCCCGACCAGATGCCGTAATCCGTCGGGATGAGCGGCAAGATCGGGCGCAGCAATGTGTAACCGATCGCAAAAACGGTCCCCATCATGGCAATAATCCCGACGCCGATTGCCGTGTCCTCGTCCTTCGTCTTCAAAATCGGCGCGACAGCAGCAATGGCCGCCGCCCCGCAGACACCTGTCCCGACGCCTAGCAGAAGGGAGATGTTTTCATCCGCCTTCAGCCATTTTGCGATGAGCACAGTGAGAGTGATCGCCAGCGCAATGATGAAAGCATCCCGCACAAGCAGTCCAAGGCCGTCACGGAAAACGACATCTATGTTCAGCTTTAATCCATAGAGAATGATCGCAACACGGAGCAGCTTCTTCGAGGAGAAGGTAATTCCCTGCCGGATCGCTTCCGGATAGCCGAAAAACTGCCGATAGGCGACAGCGATGATGATGGCGCTCGCCAATTGCCCGATATGGTCAAAGCCCGGAACCTTCGCCAGATAAAATCCTAAAAGTGCTATAAAAAAAGTAAATGCGACACCCGCCATCCACATGGTTCTTCTATTCGTCATAGAACTGCACCTCCTGTATCTAGGGTAATCCCTTCCAAACGATAAGTAAAATAAATTATAATAATGATTACGATAAGCAAACCATTATAAGAAAGGGGTCTGACCATGGACCAGCATCTGCAAATTTTCGTCTCAGTCGCTGAAAAGAAAAGCTTCTCCCGCGCTGCGGAAGCGCATCATATGACACAGCCTGCGGTCAGCCAATACATCCGGGCGCTGGAAGAGGAACTCGGCGTCAAGCTGCTGGAACGGACGAACAAATATGTGCGTTTGAACAAAGCCGGAGAAATTGTCTATCACCATGCGAAAGATATCTTGGCCTTATACGACAACATGCAGCGCCTGCTCGATGACCTGACCAACAAGGCAGCTGGAAAAATTTCAATAGGCGCCAGCTATACGTTCGGCGAGTACGTGCTGCCCCACATCATCGCGGAGATGAAGCGGGTGTTCCCCGCTATCATACCCTCGATCACGATCGGCAATACCGCGACCATCGCCGATTACGTCGCCAGCCACAAACTCGATGTCGGCATCGTGGAAGGGACTTTTTCCCGTTCTGAATTAATTACAGAAACACTCGCCCACGATGAAATGGTCATCGTCTGCTCGCCCGCAAATTCTTTGGCATCCGAGGAGGGTCCCATTTCGCCCGTCCGCCTGGAACATGAAACATGGATCGTCCGGGAGCACGGTTCCGGGACGAGGGAAGCCGCAGATGCGGTCTTCCGTAAACTAGGCATTTCGCCATCCTCCATGATGCGCTTCAGCAGCACGCAGCCCATCAAGGAATCCGTGGAAGCAGGGCTCGGCATCAGCCTGCTGTCGTACTGGTCCATCCAAAAAGAGCTGAAACATGGCGAACTGGCCGTACTTGACGTGCAAGGCATGCCTTACACCCGCACCTTCTCTATCGTCACCGGCAGCCCGTTCCGCACAAAAGCGCAGCAAGTCTTCATCGATCTTCTGCAAAATTATGAACTCGCCTCCCCGCATGACGGCGGGTGAGGATCCGGCAAGGCTGAACGCCTATTTATATGGACTGAACGACTATTTAGCGGGACGAACGACCGATTAAACGACGGAGTGATCCGTTTAGCCGGACGCGCGACCGAATAGGCGTCGGAGTGATCCGTTTAGCCGGACGTGCGACCGATTAAACGACGGAGCGATCCGTTTAGCCGGACATACGACCGATTAGGCGACGGAGCGATCCGTTTAGCCGGACGCGCGACCGATTAAACGACGGAGCGATCCGTTTAGCCTGGCGTGCGACCGATTAAACGCCCGAACGATTCTGCCAGCCGGACCAGACATGCGACCGCCTGATTAACAGTAATCTACCACCCCGCCTGCCGGGAGAATTACGGCGCATCTATTCCGTATGTCTAAACAATTTGATAAGATAAAAGAATCACGACACAACTTTCAGGAGGTCTTGGAATGAAAGACAAATTAATTGAACGGCTTACCCGCTATGCAAAAATAGACACGCAATCTGATGCGTCGAGCACGACGACCCCGTCGACGCCCGGCCAGTGGGACCTGCTCCACGAACTGCAAAAAGAACTGGCATCGATCGGCATGGAAGACATCACGCTGGACGGGAACGGCTACCTGTTCGCGACACTCCCGGCGAACACGGATAAGGATCTGCCGGTCATCGGCTTCCTCGCGCACGTCGATACGGCAACCGACTATACGGGCAAGAACGTCAAGCCGCAGCTTGTCGAGAATTATGACGGCAAGGACATCCAGCTGAATGAAGACACGGTCATGCGCACGGAAACGTTCCCGGACCTCAAAAGCTATATCGGCCACACGCTGATGACGACAGACGGCACGACGCTGCTTGGTGCTGACAACAAAGCGGGTATTGCGGAGATCATGACAGCGATGGAGTATTTGATTGCCCACCCGGAGATTAAACACGGTAAACTCCGCGTCGCATTCACGCCGGACGAGGAGATCGGCCGCGGCCCTCATAAGTTCGACGTCGAAGCATTCGGCGCCAAATATGCATATACCATGGACGGCGGCCCGCTTGGCGAGCTGCAATATGAGAGCTTCAATGCGGCTGGCGCGAAATTGACGTTCCGCGGGACGAATGTGCATCCGGGGTCTGCGAAAGACAAGATGGTCAATTCCATTTTGATTGCCAATGAATTTCAGGCTGCGATGCCGCCACACGAGATTCCGCAGGAGACGGACGGCTATGAAGGGTTCATCCATCTGATGGACGTCAGTGGATCTGTGGAGAAGACGACGCTCGACTACATCATCCGCTATTTCGACCGCGAGCAGTTCGAGGCGCGCAAGCAGCTCATGAAGGATACTGCAGCGGCACTCAAAGAGAAGCATGGTGACCATGCAGTGGAGCTTGAGATGGAAGATTCCTACTACAACATGCGGGAAAAGATCGAACCTGTCATGGAGATCGTCGATATTATCGGGGATGCATTCAGAGAGCTCGATATCGAGCCGAATATCGTGCCCGTGCGCGGCGGTACGGACGGTTCCCAGCTTTCTTACATGGGCATGCCGACGCCGAACATCTTTACAGGCGGCGAAAATTATCATGGAAAATATGAATTCATTTCGATCGACAATATGGTCAAGGCGACAGATGTCATCATCAAGGCTGTAGAGCTGTACGAACAACGCGGTTAAGGGGCCCCTCAGATGAAAGCGATCTGGCTCGGCATCCTCTCGTCCCTCTTTTTTGCAGTGACGTTCGTCTTGAACCGGTCGATGGAACTTTCGGGAGGCAGCTGGCTTTGGAGCGCCTCCCTCCGTTATTTTTTCATGGTGCCTTTTTTAGTGATCATCGTTGCCAGCCGCAAGGGACTTGGTTCAATGACACGCGAAATGACCAGATCTCCGGGACCTTTCTTCCTTTGGAGCATGGTGGCATTCGTCCTCTTTTACGGACCGCTCACCTTTGCAGCCGCCTATAGTCCCGGCTGGCTGCTTGCGGGAACTTGGCAGCTCACCATTGTTGCCGGTGTCCTGCTAGCCCCGCTGTTCGTCCTGGTCGTCCAGACCGATACATGCGAATCAAAAACACGGCAGCGGATTCCGCTCCGCTCGCTTGGCATCTCTCTCATCATCCTGATGGGCGTCGTCCTCATCCAAATTCCGAATGCGCAGAGCGTTGATATGCGTACCCTGCTTCTTGGCATTTTGCCGGTCGTCATCGCGGCATTCGCCTATCCGCTCGGCAACCGGAAGATGATGGACCTGCTCGGCGGCAGGCTCGACACCTTTCAGCGGGTTCTTGGGATGACGCTGATGACGCTTCCGATCTGGTTATTGCTTGCCGGCTACGCGCTATTGACCGCCGGGCCGCCCTCCGCCGGCCAAATCGGCCAATCTTTCATAGTCGCCATTAGCTCAGGCGTCATTGCGACCACATTGTTCTTCATGGCGACCGATCTAGTGAAAGATGATCAAGGCAAACTCGCAGCCGTCGAAGCGACCCAGTCGGCAGAACTCATCTTCGCGATGATCGGTGAAATCATCATTCTTCACATCGCACTGCCCGGTTCGCTTTCCCTCGCCGGCATCGCCGTCATCGTGATCGGCATGGGCTTGCATAGCTATCAGACTGCGCTGGCGGGACGGAAACAGGAAGCGGTATCCGGATGAAAGGAGGAGGAAAGCAATGATCATACCCGAGAAATTAAAAAAAGGCGACGAACTGCGGATCATCGCGCCCAGCCGCAGTGGCGGTATCTTATCTGAGGAAGGCGTGGAGTATGCAAAAGCACAGCTGGAGCAGCTGGGGTTCGTTGTATCATTTGGCGAACATCTCTTTGACATGGATTTGCATAATTCTTCATCCATCCAGCAGCGTTTGGATGATCTCCACGAGGCCTTCCGGAATCCGCAGGTGAAAGGCATTCTAACCGCGATCGGCGGATTCAACTCAAATGAGCTGCTGCCTTATATTGATTATGAATTCATTACAAACCACCCGAAAGTCTTCTGCGGCTACAGCGATATTACAGCAATCGGCACAGCCATTGCGACGCAGGCAGGATTTGTGACGTATTCGGGCCTTCATTTTTCCAGCTTCTCAATGGAGAAGGAAAATGAGTATCAGATGGAGTGCTTCTTGGATTGTGTAACGAAGGTGGGACCGCTCGATCTTCGGCCATCTGCAGAGTGGAGCGACGATGCCTGGTACCTGGATCAGGAGAACCGGAATTTCACAAAGACATCCTGGAAGACATATAACGCCGGCACCGCGCGAGGGCAGCTGTGGGGCGGCAATCTCTGTACGCTGAACTTGCTGCAGGGAACCCCATACATGCCGGATCTTGAGGGGGCTGTCCTTTTTCTGGAGGACGATGGAATGAGCATACCCGAAACATTCGCGAGGGATCTGGCATCTCTTATGCAAAACACATCTTCCATCGCGGGCCTGGTCCTTGGCCGGTTCCAGCGAGAGTCGAACATCACGGAGGAGCAGCTGCATTTCATCCTTGGCAAACATCCCATGCTAAAGGAGATCCCCGTCCTGTATGACGTCGATTTCGGCCATACCCAGCCTACATTCACGTTCCCGATCGGCGGGGAGGTTGAAGTGGACGCAGAGAAAAAGACAGTGAGAGTATGGCAGCATTGAAGAAAAAAAAGACAGGAATCTCCACCCAAGATTCTTGTCTTTCATTTATTTATAAAGAAACAAGAATTTCACTAGCCAGCACATCAACTATCCATTTCCCTGTTATTCGGTAATCGATGTGCAAGTTCCTGCCGGGCAGCTTGTCCTGCCTAAAAAAACCCGCTTTCCGCGGGCTTTCGGTCACTCATATTCGCCTAAAATCTCCACAGCCTTATCTGCGAGCGATGTATCGATCGCCACATTGAAATCGATGTCTCCGAGGATGGCACCATTCGCTTTGTACGATTCAAACTGCTTTTTGATATCGTCGACATACATATCCCCGTTCGGATTCAAGCCGGTGACATTCACTTTATCCCAAAGCGCCGGGTCTTTCAGAGCTGTGTGCTTCACCATGATATCGACGACTTCCTTTTTGCCGATATCCTTGAAGAAGGCATCGTTATAGTCGTGCAATCCTTTCAGGTAGGCGACCATGAACCGAAGCGACAAGTCCTCATCCGCCATGAACTTCGGCGATGCCAGCACCATGGCGATCTGGGACTCCGGCGCATAGTCCGTCGCATCCTTGAAGCGTACGTGGAAACCATTATCGACGCCTTGCGCAATGAGCGGCTCGATGTTGAGGGCCGCATCGACCGTACCGGAATTAATGGCGCCGAGCATCGCGCCAAAGTCTGCGATATGCACATACTCGACGTCGTCCTCCGTCAAGCCGGCATGCTTCAGCATCTCTTCGTAGATATACCCGTCAATCGAGTTGCGGGAGGAGACGGCAATCTTCTTCCCTTTAAAGTCACTGTACTCTTTGATTTCATCGACCATATGGTTGCCGATGACGAAGGTGAAATACGATTTGCCCGGCACGTTATGGCCTTTATCTGCAATGATCCGGACGTCGATGCCTTGCGCGATCGCATTGAAGAAAGAGGCTGTCGAGACGCCTCCTGCGATATCGACTTCACCCGCAGCAAGCGCCGGCAGCATGTCATCACTGTTTGCAAAATCCGCAAAATCCACTTCAATATTGAATTCCTCAAAGTACCCTTTTTCTTTCGCGATATAGAAACCCGCTCCAGAAGCCGCGCCGTCTTCTGCAATGAGCACTTTTGTGCGTGTTTCAAGCGGCGTTAGTTCCCCTGCAGCCGCCTCGCCCGCCGGCTCCTTCACCGGCTCATTTTTCACAGGAGCCGCTTCATTCTTGGTACATGCTGCGAGAATCCAAACACAGCTCAGCAGCATAATCCACCCTATCTTCAACCGCTTTTTCATCGGCTATCCTCCTCTATCCTTGCCTTGACCGCTGGACTTCTTCCTGCAAATGCTGCCACACCTCAATGAACTGCTCCGCCATCTCGGGATCTTTCCGGATGTCCTCGATGGAGCGGGGGCGCGGCGTGCAGACCTTGATCTCCTTGATGATCTTCCCTGGCTGTGCGCTCATCAGAAGGATCCGATCGCTTAGCAGCAGCGCCTCATCGATGCTGTGCGTAATGAACAGCACGGTCTTTTTCGTTTCCGACCAGATCGACAGCAGCTCTTCCTGCAGGATGAATTTGTTTTGTTCGTCAAGTGCTGCAAACGGTTCATCCATCAGCAGGATCTCCGGGTCATTCGCAAATGCCCTCGCGATGCTCACCCGCTGTTTCATCCCGCCGGACAGTTCCCTCGGGTACAATCCCGCAAACTGGGCAAGCCCCGTCTTCTCCAGGTAATAATCCGTCCGTTCTGCAATGACCTGTTTGGGCACATGCCGCATCTTAAGGCCGAAAGCTACGTTTTCCCGGACGGTGAGCCAAGGCAGAACACCCCTCTCCTGGAAGACCATCGACTGCAGAGGAGCCTCCCCGTCATCCGCGCGAATGCTGAACGAACCGACGCTCGGCTGCTCAAGTCCCGCTAAAATCCGGAGCAGGGTCGTCTTGCCGCATCCGCTCGGTCCGACGATGCAGACAAACTCCCCTTCTTCAATGGATAACGATATGTTATCAAGCGCCGTCACACTGCCCTGCTTCTTAAAAAACGCCTTCGTCAGATCATGTATTTCAATCTTTGCGGGTTGCTCCATTTCTTCACCTCCACGGCAGCAGCTTTTTTTGGAATCCGCGCAGAAGGATCGAGAACAGATAGCCGAAGAACGAGATCAGAATGAGACCGACATACATCTCCTGCAGCAAAAACGCCTTATACGACGTCCAGATCAAATAGCCGATCCCTGACGTCGCCCCCATCATTTCCGCCGCCACAATCGTAAGCAAGGCAATCGCCTGCCCCATCTGGATCCCTTCCAGCATGACCGGCAGCGCCCCAGGAAGAGCGATTTTCATAAAGAACTGAAGTTTCCCTGCCCCGTAATTCTCCGCGACATCCAAGTAAATCCGGTCGATATTCATCACGCCCGCCGCTGTATTGATGACGACAGGGAAGAATACGCTGCCCGCGATTGTCACGACTTTCGACAAATCCCCGATGCCGAATAAAATGATGATGATCGGCAGTAAAGCCAGCGTTGGAATCGGCATCAGCGCCATGACAATCGGCTGCATGAAATGCCGGATCGGCGAATACAGCCCCATCAAAAGGCCGATGATGACGCCGGGAATGACACCTGCCAGGAAACCTCCGAAAATCCGGTACATCGAGACACCGACGTGCTTCACAAGCGCGCCGTCCGTCACCATATCCACAAACGTTCCAAGAATCGCGGTCGGCGGCGGGAAAAACCGCGTATCAATCGTCCCAGTCCGCGACAACAGCTCCCACACCAGCAGCAGGAAGATGGGCGAAGCGATCGTCAGCAGCTGCTTATAACGCTCCTTCGACTGGCTCCGTCTCCACTCCTGCCGCTCTATCTCAAACGGGTCCTGCTTCACATTGACTTCCTTCTGCTCCAACTTCACCACCCCTTCACCTAATCATATGTATCTGCCTACAGGCGTCCATGGGCAAGCGCCGGGCGGGCTGCATATAATGTAGGCGATTTGGCAGTCTGTTACATAGTGCCACGGATGGGGAACTGACGCGCATGTAAAAAGGGACCCCCCCGACCGCGCACCCGCTCAACTTGTTGAAAGTTTATGAAACTCTTATAATGGTGCCATGGGAAATCTAACAAATGAGCAAATCAGACAACTGAACAGTTACAGTGTTTATACGGAAGCGCCGGCCCACCGCGTGTTCACGCTGCATGATCTGCTGGATGCGGGCAAGACGGCAGATTGCCTGGCTGTTGTCAAAACGGTGAGCCAGAGTCCGAATGATGTCGTGGCCGCCTCGTTCTTCATGCGGCGGTACGGCATGTTCGCCAGTATGCAGCTCGTGAACCTGGTGACGTACGAGGAGACATGGCAGGGGACGCCAGAGCGGCTTGTCTATGGAGCTCTCACTGAATATGGCAATCAAACCGTCAGCACGTTCGTCCAGGCAGCCGACTGGCAGCCGGCGGACAGCCAGCGAGACGCCATCCGGGCCATTTTGCTGGAAGCGGACTCGCTCATCCGCCAGATCCGCACGGCCGCCCCCGTCTCCCCGCTGACCTTGTGGGAGAATATTTTCGGCTTTCTGCTCTGGGAATATCATGTCATGCTGAACAATCCGGCTACCTCAGATGAAGCTCGGGAAAGTCTGGATATTCTGAAAGATGATGCCGCCTGGGAAGGCATCGCACCTTATTCACGGTTCGCCAAATACTTGAATGGCTCGGAGCCGTCCGATTTGCTGAACACGACCGTCCGGACAACATGCTGTTTTTCAAAGGATGTGCCAGGACTCATGCAATGCGGTTATTGCCCGCTCAAATGAAAAGCGGAATCCCCGTCAGAGGATTCCGCACGCATTACACTTTCCGATAAGCCAGATAGCTATGTTTGAGCGAATACAGCAGGCCGATGGCAGCCGCGCTATAAAAGAAGCCCATGAAGATCCCTGCTGAAAGATTCCCCGGATGGCTGATAAAAACGGATAAGAACAGAGCAAAAATAGTCGAGACGGTGGAGAGCCAGGTCGATGGCACCTTGAACACCCATTTTGCCAGCAACACGACGATCAAAATGACCGGCACCGCCCAGATGGCATCCCAAATGTTTGTGTGGATTGTCGGAAATTCCGTTAGCATAACAGCATCAGTCCTTTTTGAGACGTAGGATGCGGCGATACCGGAAATTTATGCGGGGAGGGACAAAAAATATGAAATGCCATGGACATGATGTAAAAGGTACCGTGATAGATCATGAAACGCGCTGTGCCCATTATCATTCAAAACGCGATATCATCGCCATCAAATTCTATTGCTGCGGCGAATACTATCCATGTTATGAGTGCCATGAAGAATCCGGCTGCGGGCATCCTGCCGTCTGGCCAAGCGAAAAATTCGATGAAAAAGCGATCCTTTGCGGCGCTTGCGGACATGGATTATCCATCCATGATTACAGAAACTGCCTCTATGAATGTCCTGCCTGCAAAGCGTCTTTCAATCCAGGCTGCGGACTGCACTGGGAGCTTTACTTTGAAAAGTGGGCTCTATGATCAAATCATCAACTGATTTGCTGAAAATTGTTATTTTGGCATGGACTCAACGTTAATAACCGTCCTTGTCTTATCCAAATAGGTGAAGCGGTATGTCTCCCCCTTGTATAACCAAAACTTTTCGTTAGGTACATACATTTCACCCGCTTCCGTCTCGATCAGAATCCCATTCGAGGCATCTGAACCCCTATAAATAGAGATAACCTGCAAATCCTCAATATGCCAGTCACCTTCAGAGTATGCTTTAATATCCTGAACCGCTTTTTTCGTTTCATTGCCACTGAACCAAGCCAACAAAACTGCAAGAATCAGACAGCCCAATCCGAGGATGGCGAAATTCAGACGCGAGCCGCTGTTAATCTGCTGCGGATTCTTGAAAACAATAATTGCGGATGTGGTGATGAAAAAGAAAAGCAGCATCAAGCCGCCAGCATACAAAAATGATGTCCCAATAAACTCCACAATAAATGCTGTATACAGATCCTTCACAAACCAATTTCCTGTAATAAAAGCGGTCCCTAACAATACAAATGCTCCAAAGGGGATGAGCAGGCGGATCACAAGACGCAATCCTTTTCTATTCTGTTCCTCTGTCGGCAGACGCCTTGCTTTATTTTTCATGAATCACACCCCCGGTTTCCTAATCGTCCATGAAGTACGATTTTTACCACCAAAAGGTTTCGAATCTGCGTCTTTCCGGCAAAAGACTGTCGCAGAAGAACCGGCAAATGTCGGCTTTCTGGACAGTCTCTCCTACATTCCGCTAGACGGTCTTCGTCGCCGCCCGCTTAATCTCTTTCCGTCTTTCATAGACATTCAGCACAATTACCTTAATGACCGCATAAGTCGGAATTGCAAGCAGGATGCCGAGGAAACCGGCAAGATTACCGGCTGTCAGCAAAACTGTAATGACGGTGAGCGGATGGATATCGAGCGTTTTCCCCATGACGTTCGGCGTGATGAGATGGCTGTCGGTCTGCTGAGCGACAAGTGTGACAACAGACACCCAGATGACGAGTTTCGGATCCTGCAGGACTGCCATGATGACAGCCGGTGCAAAGGCGATCCAAGGGCCGATGAACGGAATGACGTTCATGAACAGTGCAAAAATCGCAAGCAGCAGTGCATACTTCAGGCCGATGATCCAGTAGCCGATGAAAATGATCGTTGCCAGGATTGTACTGATGAGAAGCTGGCCCTGGATATACGAACGAAGGACATGGTCGATATCATGCAGCGTCTTCTTCACCCATTCGCGGCGAGTGCCGGAGAAAAGGTTGTAGATGCGCGGCGCGAATTTCTCGTGGTCCTTCAGCATGAAGATGAAGAAGAACGGGACGAGCACCAGCAGGATGACGGCCTGGACAAAGGATTGCAGGAACTGCACGATCCAGTAGCCGAATTTGACGGCAAATGACTGCAATGATTTGAGTGCCCCATCGACCGAATCCTGAAGCTGGTCTGGGAGCTTCAGATCATCCTTGTGCGATAAGATGTTGTCCTTCATGTCATTCAGGTCTTCTGCAAGTGCCGGCGCATTGTCGACCAGATTGTTCACCTGCTTTGTGATGACCGGTCCGATGAGGGACACGAACGCCCAGATGACGACTGCGAGACAGACAACGATGATCAGGATGCTGCCCCATCTCGGCACTTTGCTCGCTTCCAGTCTGCGCTGGACCGGCTCGGTTATGTAAAAGAGCACCCCGCCAAGCAAGAGCGGCAAGAGAATCGTCTTGATGATGACGACAATCGGTGAGAAGATAAAGCTGATTTCCATGAAATACTTGATGATCAGGATGGCTAAGAGCGTGCCGACCCCGACTTGGAACCAAACTTTTTTTGTCATGGACTCACTTCCTTTCGAATGGAGATTCTTTTATACAAGTATACGGTTTCTTACGAGACAAGTCGAAAGAAAGTTCCACAATTTGCTTTACCCACAAAGAAAGCACGGGAACCTCGTCAGTTTCCGTGCTCCCTTTTTATTTTTTAGATGCCGACCGCAATGTTGCCGGGCCGCTTTTGTACTCCTATATACGCCCGTTTCTCTATCAGTTCCCCCTCACCTTAAGGAAACCGACCTTGAAGTTCCCCTCAGCTTTGCCGGATCTTCACGACTGTTCCCACTTGCACTTTCGCCGCAAGTTCCAGCACATCTTTGTTATACATCCGGATGCACCCGTGCGACACCGCTTTCCCGATGGATGCCGGGTTGTTCGTCCCGTGGATGCCGTAATGGGGACGTGACAGACCCATCCAGAATGCTCCGAACGGCCCCCCTGGATTCCTTTGTTTGTTGATGATCTTGTAGGTGCCAATCGGAGTGGCTGTCACCATCTTGCCCACTGCCACCGGATATGTCTTGATCAGTTTCCGGCCATCGAACAATTTTAATTGCCTTGTTGAGACGATCACTTCAATCCGCAGCATCTCGCACCTCCTCCTCTATTTGTAAGGTATGAGAGGGCGCCAGCGGATTGTGAAACGTTTAGACTTCCACAAACCGGGAAAAGTACGGTCACATCGTTGCGAAACAAACAAGGAGGAGACATTTCATGAAAAAGAAGATGGCACTCGCTGCACTCGGTCTCGGCGCCGCATATTTGATGCGGAACAAGGAAGCGCGTGAAAAACTTTCCAATCAGTTCGACTCATTCGGTTCGTCTCCAATGCGCGGAGAAAAATCGAAGAGCTCGCACACATCGGAGAAGTCCGACAGGCGGAAAGGTTTGCTCGGCAGCATGTTTAGCTAAAAAAATGGAGAGAGGCAGCTGCCTCTCTCCATTTTTTCATAGTCGGAATGTCTTCACTGTCTCTTGCAGATCCTCCGCCATTTTCGCAAGCGTTTCGGATGCAGCCGCAATCTCTTCCATAGATGCGGTCTGTTCTTCTGCTGCGGCTGCGATGGTCTGTGTATGGAGAGCCGAGTCGGCTGAGATGGCCGACGCTTCCTCAATCAGGGTGGCAACCCCGCCAAATGCATTTACGTTCTGTTCCAACGTAGCTGCCACATCGCCGATTTGAGTCAGGACGGCGTCGACCCCTTCTGTAATCTCCCGGAAGGCCTGCCCGGCATCATTCACCAGCAACAATCCTTCATTGACAGATTCATTGCCTTTGTTGATGGCGACAACCGAATGCTCGATGCCCCGCTGGATCGTCTGGATCAGCGTACCGACCTGTTTTGCAGATTCTGCCGACTGTTCGGCGAGTTTACGCACTTCATCCGCCACTACGGCGAAGCCTCTGCCATGTTCGCCTGCACGAGCCGCCTCGATTGCCGCATTCAACGCAAGCAGATTTGTCTGTTCCGCGACATCCGTGATCATGGAAAGGATATTAGTGATCTCGGCGGACTGGCTGCCCAGATCATTGATGAGAACAGCGGTGGATTTTGTCTCCTGCTGTACTGTCTGCATCTGATGGATTGTCTGTTCAATAACGCCTGAACCGTTATCCGCGATTTCTGCCGTATGCCTGGATGTTTCGTTCGTCTGCTCCATAGCGGCTGCGAGTTGCGACAAGTCACCTGCAATGCGGGTCATCGCATTGTCCGACTCGGTCATCTTATCCATTTGCTTATCGGAAGCGAAGGCCATGTCCTGGATGGAGCCTGCGACCTGCTCGACAGAATGGCTTGTCTCTTCGCTGCTTGCAGACAGCTCTTCAGAGGTAGCAGCCACTTGCATGGACGCATTCGACACCTGGGTGATCATCGCTTTCAGATTTCCGGACATCCGGTTGACATCTTCAGCGAGCGTGCCAATTTCATCTTTGTTGCGCACCGAGAGAGCAGGCGCAGAAAGATCGCCTTCCGCAATCTTTCCGACATGTGTCCAGACGCTCCGGATCGGTTTCGTCAGGTGGCCTGAGAACCAGATGATGAGAATTCCGCCAAGGATAAGAGATACGAGCAAGACAATTCCAAGCGTCCAGAGAAGCGCCTTCGCCCCGCTGTTGAAATCCATTAAATAAGCGCCCGAGACGACAATCCAGCCCCAGTCCGGATCTTGTTCCGTATATACGATCTTCGGAGCAATCCGTTCCTCACCAGGCACTTTGAAATCAAAAGTGACAAAGCCGCCTCCATTTTCAGCCGCTTGAATCATTTCACGTGTCGTATACCTTCCGTCAGGAGATTGGCTATCATATAAGCTCTTCCCTTCCATCATCGGATGGCCGAGTGCATTTCCAGCTTGATCCAGTATGAAGTAGTACCCATACTTGCCCATATCGACACGGCTGTCTATTGAACGTGTGCCGTCGGATTGAAGCGCTCCAATCAACTTTTCCTTTGCTTGATTTTGCGCCTCCGTCAGCGTCAGATTCCCTTTTTCCACCTCGCCATTCAGCACATCAATCATCGACAAGGCCGACATGACATTATTCTTCAAACCGTCAGATCCGACATCATCCAAGTTCTTCTTCGCTGTTACATAACCTGACACACCGATTGTCAAGCTTGGCACAATGAGGAGAATGGCTGTAATAATGATCATTTTAGATCGAATTGTCATTCTCATAAAAATATCCTCCTTATAAATCATGCTATATATATCGGTTCTTATCGGCCAAGTATAATAATTTTAACGTTTTTTTAATCCAAAGATGGATAGTAAACAGCAAACTGCACAATCTATAACGATTCAAAAATCAGAGGCGAGGAGGCGAACACCCCATGAATAAGATGGCGATTGCCGCGATTGGATTGGGAGCGGCGTATTTGATGCGCAGCAAGGATGCCCGTAGCAAGCTGATGAAGCAATTTGGATCGTTGACGGACAAAATGGGAATGAAAACCCAATAAGGACGTCAAAAAAGGACCGGAGAGTCGATGGATTCTCCGGTCCTTTCCTATTCACTCGACGGTTGCATCTTGCAAGGCCGTGTTCTTTTCAAGCCGCATGACGATAAATACACTTCCCTCATATAACAGGATCATCGGGATCAAGACAATCAGCTGGCTGACAAAATCAGGCGGCGTGATCAGCCCCGAGATGACAGCGAGAAGGACATATGACCATTTCCGCACTTTTTTCATCGTCTGCGCGGTCAGGATGCCGATCGTCGACAGGAATATCGCAACAATCGGCAATTCGAACAGCAGCCCGACAGGCATGGTCGTCATCAGCAAAAAGCGGGCATATTCCTGAGCAGACACCATGACCGAGAAATTGACGGCTCCGATGGAAATCAGGAAATTGTAACTGAGCGGATTGACGACAAAATAACCGAACGCCAGCCCGGCCAGAAACAACAGAAACATGACAGGGGAGTAGAGACTCAGAAATCTGCTTTCCCGCTCGTTGAGGCCCGGCTTGACAAACTGCCAGAGGAAATGGCATAAGAACGGCAGCGATAAACCGAACGCCAGCGCTGCCGCAAGGGACATGTAGAACGTCACCACTTCCAGCGGCCCCAGCACGATGAGTTCATGCCCTCTTGTCATGAACGGAAACCAGTAATTGATTGTTGAAAACACCGCCAGGAAAAAAAGTAGAAACACAGCGACGCTTTTGACCATCTGCTTCCTAAGATCAGTCAGATGCTCTGTGAGAGTGGGATTGCCAGCCGGCTGCACGTCTCCCGGCTCAGCTGCATCCTTTTGGCCTTCCAAATCAGCCGGCCTGCCCGCCTCCGGTCTCTGTTCAAGCGGGACGGGGTTTTTCGAGTTTTGCTGCTCTTTTGGATCCATGCCGCAACGACCTCCTAGGCCTGATCCGATTTCTTCGGCTGCTCTTTCTTCTCTTCCTCGTCCATGATGTCTCTTGCCGACTTTTTGAACTCTGCCAGCGTCTTACCGACTGCCGAACCGACTTCCGGCAGCTTGCGCGGGCCGAACAGGATCAGCACAATCACTAAAATGATGATCAATCCGGGAACACCGATTGCTGCTAAATTCATTTGCCTTCCTCCTGACTTGAGGTAACTGCCTTTTCATCAAGTCTGTATGATGTCGGCCCTCTTTATACCAGCTGTCTCATTTTTCTTACGAAATGCACGTACAGAGATTACTGCATAAGGAAAAACCGGACAACACGGCTCTTCATAAAAGCCCGTCGTCCGGTTCATATGCCATATTCTTCAAACCCAAGGATTGGGATCCTGTCTTCCAGCACAATCACCTGATCCCCAGGCAATTCAATCTTGTATTCATCCTTGCCGTAAGGCCTGACATCAATCTTCTCTCTTACGAAGGGATTATTCGTGATAAGCGTAATTGCTCCGTCCGTTCTGTTCTGCCCCTCGATGGCAAAGCGGTACCCTTTGATCATCGCATACGGAAAGATTTCAAAGGCGTCTTCCAGTTCCTGCAACGTGACGGGACGGTGCCAGACCGTTTCCCTGCCGCCCATGCGCTGAAATCCATTCGCCGATTCTGTTCCATCTTCCGTCTGTAAATAATATTGCCTTTTTTGGGAGACGATTTCATATTCCTTTCCGTTCCAAATCGCGTAGCGTCCTTTCCGGATCATCATCCATCACCTCTCTACGCCCTTTCTTCTAGTATACCTGAATAAAAATTCAATATATACGTTTGGTAAGGCATATTTCCAGGCGCTTGCATAGTCCTTTCCCCCCATTCGCTTTTTTGAATCCAACCAGTTGCCAAATGCCGTGTGCGTTTATGCATCCGTGCACCGGGTATATAGTTACAACAACTTAAATTGGAGGTCTTACAATATGAAAAAAGATGATAATAGTTTCTCTGAAAAGTTCAAGGGTGGCGTTAACAAGGCAAAAGGTGAAATGAAAGATCAATTCGGCAACTTGATGGATGATGCAGAGCTTCAAGCGGAAGGCCAGTATGATAAAGCGAGAGGCGAGGCGCAAAAGAAGAAAGGCGAAATGGAAGAACGCTATCGGAATGACGATGTCAATCGCACAGAATGGTAAGCGGATGGCCTCCCGCGCGGCGACGATCCGCCGCAGGGAAGGCCTTTTCCTTACAATCCGTCCGTATTGAGCCGGGGGACGGTCCCTTCATTTTCATTGCGCGGCTCTAGATCATCGCTATTTTCAAGCGGCTCCCCGCTGCCGGTCATATAAGCGCGGCTGTCCCGTTCATCTGCAAGATCGCCACTTGTCGGATAGGATTCGCTTTCCACGAATAAGGCAATGCCGCCATGGCGGATCTCTTCGACGATCGAACCTGATTCTTCAGCGGAGAATCCCATGCCTTCGATTTCGGCAAGTGCATTGACTGTACCAGTCGTATCGGCGGTGAACCGTTTCAGAAAGCCGCTGTCCCCTTGTCCATCGAGAGCCACGGAGGATTGATTGCGAAGCTGGGCGATTTCATCATCCGTATTGGCGATTGCATGGATGTCCTCTTCCGGGCAGCCGTTTGACGTGAGTTCCGTTATCTTATAAAGGGCGGAATCAATGGAATGAAAAGTTCCTAAGTATTTTTTGCTCATATATGCATGCTCCTTTGCTTGTTTTCTAACACTGTACCCCCGCAGCGGGCGGATCACACATCCATGTATGTCTGCGCTCCTTTCGCAGATACTAAGCCCATCATAAGGAAAGAGGTGCTTGCAGTGGATGCAAAAGATCGGGTACACAGTGAATTGAATAATATGGGCGAAGAAAAAAAGGACGAAATCCTTGAGAACTTCAATCGCTTCAAACAGTTTTTGTCGGATAAAGTGAGCAAAGGCGAAAGTCTCGGTATGAGCGAAGAACAGCTCGCCAAAACGACTGAATTCGTAGCAAATTACTTGGCGAAACACGAAGAGCCGCGAAACCGGGAGCAATACCTATTGCAGGCGCTCTGGGACTCCGGCGACAAGGAGGAGCAGCACGCGCTTGCCCACATGCTATTAAAGCTCGTGCGGCAAGCATAATCCAGACGAAAGGATGTATGTTTCCATGGAGAAAGCTGACAAGAGGAAAGTCTTCACTGCGGAAGACCGGAAAGACGCTGAAGGTCCTTATATGGACAATCCAGAAAACATGAAAACGGATAAAGAAAGCATTTACGATATGCATGAAGATATGCAGACGGTCGATACCGTTCCGCTGGAAGATGCGAAAATGGAGTGGAATGAAGAAAAGCAGGAAAATCACCATAAGACAAAAAGTGATTCGTCCACGGAAGAGAAATTTCCTGGTTGAATAAAAAGCAGCATCCGATTTCGGGTGCTGCTTTTGTTTGCAGATTGCCGGCTTCTCCTTGAAAACAGCACCCTACTTGTCTTTAAAATCTTCCAATAGAGAAATGATCCTGTTATTTTGCTCGATGATCGTCTTGTTCTGTTCTCGCATCTTTGCGAAATCAAAGACAAAAACAAGTAAAATGATGATGACAAACAGCACCAACACGTGAACTCCTCCTATCTATGCTTACAGAAATAGTACCATACGCTCCTCGTCATAATAGGTACCCTCATCTTTCAGAGCTTTCTTCTCTATGCCGCATACTTGAAAACCTTGTGAGAGATACAGCTGTTTGGCTGCGGTATTCGACGACACAACAGTTAAATGGATTTGCTCTAAGCCTTCAAGCGTCTCAGCCTTTTCAATCGCTTTTCGCAAAAGCGCCTTCCCAGCGCCTGATCTGCGACTTGTAGGGAATGTATACATCGCAACAATCGTTGCCCGATGGCTTAGCTTCAGCAATTGCTCCCTGATCAATGTGACGACTCCGATCAGGCGGTCATCCTCAAAAGCACCGAATGTAAATGTATGAGAAGGCCTCGTGAATCGTTTGCGGTATTTTTCAGCATCCTGTTCACGTTCTTCTGCATAGCTCGAGGCGAAGCTGGCCGGACTGTATTGTAAGGCCTCCAGTCTGATGGAGCGGTACGCCTCCGCGTCTGTTGAAACCAATTGTCTAATATCCACTGTCTTCCCTCGCTTCACATTTTTCCATTGATAGAAGCTCTTCCCGTGCCGGCATTGCGGATAGCGCCCCTTGCCTCGTAACAGCAAGGGCGCCTGCCCGGTTGGCAACGTGTGTATAGCGATACCAGCCTTCCGCTGATACCGGCTTTCCCTTTTCCTGCACTTGCTGAAGCAGTGCCGCCATGAACGCATCACCCGCTCCCGTCGTATCGATCGCTTTTACAGGAAGTGCGCTGATTTGATGAGATTCCGTTCCAATGACAGCAAGCGTGCCCGCTTCCCCCATCGTCACGAAAACAGCCGGTATCTGGTATGCGGCCAGCTTGGCAAGCGCCTCCTCCATTCCTCTTGTCTGCATCAGGAAGAAAAGCTCTTCCTTGGTCACTTTAAGCAGATCGATATCCGGCAGGAAGGACAGGATCGTCTCTCTGCAATTCTCTTCCTCTGGCCAGCGGGCCAATCGGATATTCGCATCAAAAGACAGAAGGACGTCGTAACGCTTGGCGTAGCGGACCGCCAAGCGGGTCGTCTCAAGCGCCACGGGATGGAACATCGTGCCGGAAGCCAAATGGAAGACGGCCGCTTGCTGAAATGCCTTCTCTTCCAAATCACCTGGTTTCACTTGGATATGTGGCGTCTCGTCAATATACGAATGAAAGACCCGCTCGTTTCCCGCTTGTAGATGGACCATGACGCCATTGACCCTCTTCTCAGGAACCTGTTTCGCATACGTGAGATCGATCCCTTCAGCGCGCAGAACCCGCCGCACTTCATCTGAAGTCGCATCTTCCCCTGTCACTGTGATGTAAGATGCTTTTCCTCCGAGCCGCGCAATCCCAGCAGCTACATTCACCGTCGTCCCGCCGACATGGGCGGTGAATGCCGTGTTCGTAGGATCATCCGCAATATGATCCACAAAAACATCTCCGTATATCAGCACATTCTTATCTTCTCTCATCCAATCCCTCCGGCCTGCTCACTTGTCCTTCCAGTATAACAGGTAGGGTAAGACATGCGGCCATTGTCTTGCATACAATATGAAAATACAAAGATTATGCATAGATACAAGTGAGTTAGGGTATAGATTGATATGTATACTCACATTCACCAAGAAAAGGAGGTACAGTGATGGACGTCATCATGATATTTTTCAATACGCTCATCATACTGCTGTACATAACACTTATAGGCTTTTTAACGCCGCTCTTAATGAAAACCATGAAAAAGCGAAACTTCGATATAGTCATGCAGACATTGCCCGCACTTTTGCTCACTTTCGTCACAAGCGTATTGATCGCAGCAGGGCTCGGCGGCTTTGGAGAATTGGTATTCTTCCGAATCACCGCGATTGCTTCCGTCATCCTGATCGGTTTTGTCCTGTTCCTGACATTTGCCATGAAGCGCTTCTGGCATACGCAATATGACCAGATCGTCAATCGGATCGTTTCCTTGAAACGCGAAAAGGCATTCCATTGATCCTTGCCATGCTGTCCCTTCGCGGGCGGCATGGTTTTTTGTTTCTGCCGCTCGGGGCTGCTTCGTCTTTCTTTCAACCGGTATGCGCGTTACAATGGAATCAAATTTAAAAAGAAAGAAGAGTGGAACAATCGTGGCGCTTCAAAACAGATACTATTATCAAGACACATACAAGACCGCTTTCCGTTCAGAAATCGTGGAAACGGGCGCAGACGTGGAAGGGCGTCCCTACGCAGTTCTTGAGAACACGGCATTCTATCCGACAGGCGGCGGCCAGCCTCATGATACCGGTACGATCGACGGGATACAGGTCATCGATGTCGAGGAAGTGGACGGTGCGATCCGGCACTACATGGAACAACCGCTGCAGGCTGGCGGCATTGTCTGCGGGGAAATTGATTGGCAGCGCCGCTTCGATCATATGCAGCAGCACGCGGGTCAGCATATTCTGACGGCCGCCTTCGTCGAGCTGTTCGGTTACCAGACGGTGAGTTTCCATCTGGGAAAAGAGGAAGTCTCCATTGATCTCGAAGTCGAGGAGGTATCACAGGATGAACTGGCGGAAGCGGAACGCCTGGCAAATCTGATCATCCAGGAGAACCGTCCAATCATGACGAAATGGGTATCGGAGGAAGAGATCGACCAGTACCCGCTCCGCAAGAAACTAGCTGTCACCGATGAAATCAGGCTAGTCATCATCCCTGAATACGATTATAACGGATGCGGCGGTACGCACCCTGATACGACCGGACAAGTCAGTTCCATCTGTATTTTGCAGACAGAACGGCAGAAAAAGAAGACAAGGATCCACTTTGTCTGCGGCGGCCGGGTGCTCGCCCAGCTCCATGCGAAAAACGACAGGCTGCGTCGCGCTTCACAGCTACTCAGCGCACCCGAGGAAGGTGCCAGTGAAGCGATCGAAAAGCTGCTGGAAACGAATCACCTGCTTGAAAAAGCGCTGGAAGACGCGAAAGGCACTCTTCTCGGCTATGAAGCGAAGGAACTCATCCAAAGCGGAAATACTATTGTAAAAGCATCATTCATAGATCGTACGATTCAGGAACTCCAGAAGCTTGCCCGGCTTGTCGTTGCGGAAGATGATGGAGTGATTGTTTTGCTTTCCTCTGAAAATGGAGATAAGCTGCAATTCGTCGCTGCCCGTGGAGCCGCAGCAGCTGGAAGCATGAAAGAGCTGTCCGCAGCCGTCCTTCCTGCGATCAACGGGAAAGGCGGCGGCAATGATGCTTTCGTCCAAGGCGGCGGTGAACGGACCTTATCGGCGGAAGAGCTGCTGAGACGATTGGAAACTGCAGCCGGCCAGTAACAAAAAATAGGCAGCCTCGTATCTGATAGTACGGGGCTGCCTTTTGCTTATTCCTTTCCTAGCACCTGATCCCAATCTATCGTCCCTTCTTTGATCTCATCCCTGCGCTGCTTGTTCATCGTATCCGACGGGCGGCCGCCTTTCGGCCAGTCTTTGTCATGCCCTTTCCATTCCGGCCGGTCCTTTGACAAGATGAATGCAGCGAGATCCGCCGCCTCCTGGTCTGTCAATGTCCCGCCTTGGCCGAGCGGCATGTTCTTCTGGATGAAGCTTGTGATTTTGGACATGCGGGCCATGCCGGCTCCATCATTGAAAGAACCTTCTCCCCAAAGGGCGGGACCCGAGTTCGGTCCGGTGCCTGCACCGTCCGCAGCATGGCAGGCAATGCAGGACTGTTGATACAGCGCTTCGCCGTCCGCAACGTTCGGCTCTGGAATATCCTTCATCTCGTTCCCTTTCCTCCACGCAAGGTCTGCTCCGACAGGCACGTCTTCTGAAATGTAATTCATATAGGCAATCATGGCTGCCATATCCTCGCCCTTTTCATCCAGCTCCTGGCCGTTCATGCTCCGCACCATGCAGCCGTTGATCCGCTGCTCGAGAGTAAGGACCTTGTCGGCACGTGAGTTGTATTGCGGATAGACGGTCGATACGCCAACGAGAGACAGCGCCTTTTCGTCTGTACCTGCGCCGGCGTGGCAGCTGGCGCATGACAGTTCATTCACCATCGCTTCCCCTTCCGCCGTCGATGATGCTTCATCCCGCAGAGCTTCCGATGTGTTGTTCACCAGTTCATGCCCGCGGAGGATCGCATCTCCAAGAGGCCCTTCCGGCACATCATCCATGGATGGCGGGTTATGGGAAACGGCCCCTTCTTCCGCAGCCGGATTTTCACCGGCAGGGACTGTTTCTCCGCCAGCAGCCAATTCACTTACCGTGCCCAGCCGGTGCGCCATCAAGAATATGACTGCCAAAGAACCTGCAAATAAGAGGCCGAGCACCCATCCAGTTGATCTTTTCATACACAATCCTCCCTGCCTAGATTTATCTTTTCTTTCTCTACCCATTACCAAGCGGGGCAACTCTAGTTTTTTTCTGTAAAAAATAGAGGTATTTATCACTCCCCTCTAGAGCCGATAATGAAATTTAACAGAAATGTAATAATAACAAAGCAAGAAAGAGGGTAATTAAAGTTATTAGAAGAAGTTCGCTAGATTCCAAAACGGGAAAAGGGGTTATCAAGTGCACAAGAGAATTTTATTCATTTCCGATCACGGCGACCCGCTTGCGCCGCTTGGAAGCGAACAGGCGGGCGGACAAAACAATTATGTGAAACAACTGGCTCTCGCGCTCGACAGGCAAGGCTATACAGTCGACGTAGCAACCCATTGGGCGGATGAGAACACTCCTCGCACCGAGACGTTCGGCAATAAATGCCGCGTCATCCGGATTGCAGCCGGCCATAAGGGATTCGTACAGAAGAGCAAGCTCTATCAGATGCTATATGACTTTTATGATGAGATGGAAGAGATGCTGGACATAGGCGGATATGAGCTCATCCATACACACTACTGGCTATCAGGGCTGCTCGGGGCCAAACTTCAGCAGAACTATGCCATCCCTTGGATCCATACGTCCCACTCGCTCGGCGTGGCAAAGGAACAGGCGACTGGCGTCCGGGAAGAGAAGCGCATCATGGCGGAAAAATATATCCTTAGCCATGCAGATGTGGTCATCGCTACGACGGAGACGGAGAAATCCCTCATCAGCAAGTTTGTCAAAGAACCGGCTCCGATCCGCGTCGTTTCCATCGGCGTAGATGACAGCTTCCAACCTGACTTGCATAAGCCGGCTTCCGGGCAGCCCCTATTCGCATTTGCCGGCAGGCTTGAATCCACCAAAGGCCTTTTCACGCTGCTGCGCGTCTTCCGGAAGCTCATGAAGCACAACGACCTTCCTCCTTCCACTAAACTTATCATTGCTGGCGGCAGTGCTGACCAAGTCGACCCCGTTGCCAAGCAGCCGACAACGCCTAAACTGAAAGCGGCCATCCAGGATATCGAGGAACACGTCGAGTTCATCGGCGGACAGGGCCAGGCGGAACTTGCGCAGTTATTCAACCGGGCGACGGCCGTCATCGTCCCTTCCACATATGAATCGTTCGGAATGGTAGCCGCGGAAGCGCAGGCGTGCGGCTGTCCGGTCATTGCGTCGCGTGTAGGAGGGCTGCAGGATGTCGTCCGGCACCGTGAGACAGGACTTCACGTGGAAGTGGACCATGACAGGAGTCTCGCGGCTGCGATGAAGTTCCTGGCAGCCAACGAAGACTTCGCGCGGCTGCTCGGCAGAAAGGCGGCAGCACGCGCCAAGCAGGAATTCAATTGGGAAGCCATCGCAAAACAGATGGCCTCGATCTATGAGGTGGTCAGACGTGAAACGCAAAAAGTATATGCTGGCGACTGATCTGGATGGAACATTCGTCGGCGATGAAGAAGGGCTGCGCAGGCTGCTCCGTCACTACGACGAATCGCCAGAAGACGTGGCCCTCGTCTATGTGACGGGTCGCCATTTCGCTTCAGCCCGGGGATTGATCAAGGCGGAGAACCTGCCGGAGCCTGACCTGCTCGTAACGGACGTCGGCACGGCCATTTACGTGAACGGCTGCGAGGATCCGGAGTGGAAGGCGAAGATGGAGGAGAACTGGGCGCCTGATCGGATTCTGGGGATCGCGGCGCAGTTCCCTGCGCTCGTCCGGCAAAATCTCCCCGATGAAAAGCGCATATCGTTTACAGTGACAGATGACGAGGAGGCCGTCACAGATTTCAAGAACGCTCTGCTGGACCAAGGCATCTGGCATTCCTTTGTTTACAGTTCCGGAAGGGATATCGACGTGCTGCCGGAGGGAGCGGGAAAGGGAAAGGCACTCAGCTATGTGTTTGACACCTTTGCCGCAAGCGATGTGCGCGTCCTGATTGCAGGAGATTCGGGGAACGACATCGACATGCTGGCGCTCGGCCATCCTGCCGTCATCGTCGGCAACGCCCAAGAAGAGCTGATCGCGATGGCAGACCATCCGAAGCTGTACCGGGCAAAGGCGCCGTGTGCTGCAGGTATTCATGAGGCGTGGTTGCATTTTTATGGGTGATATGGCGGAATCAAAAAAGGCAGCGCTGGCTGCCTTTTTTCCTTTATAGATGGCACCTTTTCTGACACGTACCCATTCACTGACTGACATCATACACTACTGTATCCAAATTTATTACGTAAGAGGGGAATGTGTTGGAAAATAATATAAACAGGCCGAATATTTTATTTCTCATGGTAGATGAACAGCGAGCTCCGATGGTGTATGACAATGCAGAGCTGAAGGAATGGAGAAAGCATAACTTATGCACACAGGAGCTTCTGAAGGATCATGGGCTCAGTTTCGAAAATCATTATATTGGCAGCTCCGCTTGTTCACCAAGCCGGACCACTCTATTCACAGGGCAGTATCCTTCCCTGCATGGCGTAACACAGACCCCAGGGGCTGCAAAGGGTTCATTTGACGCGGATTTATTTTGGCTTGATCCCAGTACGGTGCCGACACTAGGCGATTATTTCCGGGCGGCCGGGTACCAGACATTCTGGAAAGGCAAATGGCATATTTCAGATGAAGATATTCTAGTGCCTGGCACAAAAGATGCATTGAATAGTTATAATGTGAAGACCGGCGCTAGAGATTCACAAAAAGAAGAAATCTATCATAACGCGAATCGTTTAGAAGAGTTCGGTTTTTCAGGCTGGATCGGCCCTGAGCCCCATGGATCTGATCCAAGAAACTCAGGATCAGTTGCAGCAACTGACGTAAAAGGGCGGGACGAAATCTATGCAGAAGATGTAATCGCGTTATTAAAAGAACTTGAAAGCGCGCAATCGAAAGAAAGTGCTCCATGGTTACTCGTATCTTCATTTGTCAATCCGCATGACATCACACTATATGGAGAAGTGACAAAACATTTACCTGCATTCGATTTTTCGATAGATGAGACGGTTCCTGACATTCCTAAAGCTCCCACTGCAGAAGAAACACTCAACACAAAACCGTCGGCTCAGAAAAGCTACAGGGACGTGTATCAGAAGGCGTTACAGCCGACAAAAGACACCGAAGACATGCGGAGGCTCTATTATTCATTGCAAAAAGAAGTAGACCAGCAGTTGAATAAAGTATTCCAAGCGTTGAAGGCGTCTCGCTTTTACGATAACACGATCATCGTTTTCACATCAGATCACGGCGATATGCTGGGTGCACATGGCGGATTATTTCAAAAATGGCATAACGCCTATGAGGAGTCCATTCATGTTCCCTTTATCATCCACAATCCAAAACTTATTAGAAAACGAAGGCAAACGTCAATGTTGTCGAGTCATGTTGATATAATTCCAACATTATTAGGTTTAGCGGACATCAACATACAGGACGTTCAAGAAAAACTAAAAAAGGACCACACAGAGGTTCACCCGTTTGTGGGAAGGGACTTGTCGTCAATTGTAAACGGTACAATGGAATCAACCTTGGTAAATGACCCCTTATTCTTCATGACAGATGATGAATTCTCAAAAGGGCTTCATCAACAGACACTGGCGGGGCGTCCTTATGAACCGGTGATCCAGCCTAATCATGTAGAAACTGTCATCGTAAAGATGAAAACCGGAAAAGCCAACGAAGAAGAGATTTGGAAGTTCAGCCGTTACTATGACAATCCTCAATTTTGGAGCAGCCCCGGAGAAAGCGATGAGATTACCATTAAAGAGCAATCCTTGCATCTGCCACACCACAATCAAGCATCTCTCCGCATAACCACCACCAAAACAGAACCGGCGACGGAACAATACGAGCTCTATAACCTCACAAATGACCCGCTCGAGGAAGAAAATCTAGCACATCCGAGATATGCTACCAAGAAGACAAAATTCATTCAAAGAACGTTACACAAGATATTAAAGCAACAAGCTGACATAAAACGAATCTATCCGAATAGATCAGTATAATTGGGAAGTGCGAAAGCTGATATTGACTCTGTCCAGTCAGGTTTCGCTCTTTTTTTATTTTTGTGGTTTAGAGAGATTTCAGAAGGATCAACAATCGCGACCATTTGTCTGACAAGTCTTCTCCTCAACTCCTTTCTACCAATACAAAAAACAAGCTCCCCAGCGGACCCACCGCCAGGAAGCTTGCCTGTTTCCCTATTAATACGCTCTCGCAAACCAAACCGTATGCTTCGCTTCTTTGCCGCAGTTGATGCATGTGTGCTTTTCAACTGGCGGGGTGAACGGGATGTTGCGTGTCGTAAATTTCGTTTCGTCTTTCACGTGTTCTTCACACGCGTCGTCGCCGCACCAGCCAGCGAGGATCCAGCCTGGGATTTCGCCGTTTGCCTGCGAACTTTCGATATGCTGCTTCAGCTCGTCCAGCGTGTCGATGTTCGTATGGCTGTGCTCGTCGCGGAATTTGCGTGCTTTTTCAAGCAGGCGTGTCTGCATCGTTTCGAGTTCCTGTTCGATGCGTGAGACGACATCCGCAAGATCGACTGCGATCTTTTCAGCTTCATCGCGTGCTTTGAGAAGCGCCTGATTGTTTTCCAAGTCACGCGGTCCAAGCTCGATGCGGACCGGCACGCCTTTCAGTTCCCACTCGTTGAACTTGAAGCCTGGCGACTGGTCGGAATCGTCGAGTCGGACGCGGATGCCTTTCGCTTTCAGCTGTGCGAACACTTCGTCGAGCTTCTCCATGATCGCAGGGTTCTTTTTCCACGGACCGACCGGAATCAGGACGACTTGCGTCGGTGCGATACGCGGCGGCAAGATGAGCCCTTGCTCGTCCCCGTGCACCATGATGACGGAGCCGATGAGGCGCGTCGATGTACCCCAAGATGTCGTATGGACGAATTCGTGGCGGTTCTCTTTCGTCAAGTACTTGATATCGAACGCTTCCGCGAACTTCGTGCCGAGGTAATGCGACGTCCCCGCCTGCACTGCCTTGCCGTCCTTCATCATCGCTTCGATGGAATATGTGTCGACTGCTCCCGCAAAACGCTCGGACGGCGTCTTCTGCCCGTCATAGACCGGAATCGCAAGCAGCTCTTCGACGACTTCCTTATAGATGTTCAGCATCTGCATCGTCTCGTGACGTGCTTCTTCCTCATCCACATGCGCCGTATGCCCTTCCTGCCAGAGGAATTCGGACGTCCGGATGAACGGCAGCGTCTTCTTCTCCCAGCGGAACACGTTCGCCCATTGGTTGATCAAAACAGGCAGATTGCGGTAGCTCTTGATCCAATCGGAATACAGATGACCGATCATCGTCTCGGACGTCGGACGGAGCGCAAGCCGTTCCTCCAGCTGCTCTCCTGCCGCCTCCGTCACCCAAGGAAGTTCCGGCGAGAAGCCTTCGATATGGTCCTTTTCCTTCTGGAAGAACGACTCGGGAATCAACATCGGGAAGTACGCATTGCGGTGGCCCGTCTCTTTAAAACGGCGGTTCATCTCCTCCTGGATATGCTCCCAGATCTCGAACCCGTCCGGCTTGAACGCGATACAGCCGCGGACCGGCGTGTAATCCATCAAATCCGCTTTCTGGATCGTATCGATATACCATTTTGTGAAATCATTCTGCTGATTGCTCATCATGTTTCCTCCTTCTGCATACTAAAAAGCGCAAAGCTGTCCCTATAAAAGGACGTCTTCGCGCTGAATCGACGTGGTACCACCTTACTTCGGCCTATTTGCATAAGCCCTCAAGCCGCCAATAACGTGGCGGTGCCGGTCATGTTTGCATGACATCTCCGTGGTAGGGTTCAATGAAAAGCGGTGGCATAGCTCTCAGCACGCACTATGCTTTCTGTATCACAATTTCCATCTACTGGGCCACTTCATGGATTCCATATTATCACTACTATACCAAATAGCCTGGTCACTTACAATCGGGTTTATACAGTTGCTTTTCCGATGTGGCTCTTCTATACTTTTTACACAAAATGTTTTTGAAAGAGAGGCGTTACGGATGCTCAAAACTGAAGTGTTCAGCCAGCTGAAGCAAGCGATGAAAGACAAGGATTCCCTCACAAAAGGAGTCCTCACCCTCCTCAAATCGGCACTCGACCTCGCCGAAAAGGAAAAAGGCGCCGAGCTGTCGCCTGAAGAAGAGACAGCGATCGTCAACCGGGAGATCAAACAGACAAACCAGGCACTTGAAGGCGCGAAGCAAGCGGGCCGCGATGATCTGATCGAATCCGAGGAGAAGAAACTGGCCCTCTTGAAAACCTTCCTGCCGAAACAGATGAGCGAAGAGGAAGTCTCTGCTGCTCTTACGGAAGCCGGCGTCACAAAAGGCATGAACATGGGCGACGCGATGAAGATCGCAAAGCCGCTCCTCGCTGGTAAAACAGACGGCGCGACGATGTCGAAGGTTGTTAAGAGCTTGATTTCATAAGGAATGGCGTGGCCTCCGTTTCGGAAGCCACGCTTTTTTCTGCTGACGTTGCGAAGAGGCTCGTGAATGTTGCAAAGGAACTTCTTAACATCCCAAGCTCTGGCGTTAAGGTGCCTAACAGGCTACTGAACATCCCAAACCAATGTTAAAACCTTTATATACCTAGGCTTCTTTTGCATGTGATGTCTTTCCAAAAAGCGTGGCGAGAAACAGTATGCCGAGCACGAGTGCAAATATGTACAGATAGCTCAGCCCGCTGTTCATTTCCAAATAAAGGCCGCCCAGAATCGGGCCGGACAGGCTGCCGATGCTGAAGAAGATGCCGCACAGCAAATTTCCGGTCGGCAGAAGGGCTTTCGGCGTCAAGTCGGACATATAGGAAACGCCGAGAGAGAAAATCGAGCCCGCGAACATGCCGGCGATGAAAAACATCACCATAACAGCCGCCGCGTGGTCACCCGCAAGGCCCGCGCCGAAGAAGGAAAGGCTGGCGCCCGCAAAGGCGATTAGCAGAATTTTTTTCCTGCCGTGCCTGTCCGACAATATGCCAAGCGGAAGCTGGGTGATGATGCCGCCGAGCGCAAAGGCGGGGATAATCATAGAGATCATCGCAAGCGGGATGCCGCTCCGCAGTGCATATACCGGATACATCGCATTCAGCGACGATTCCAGGAACCCGAAGCCGAATGGGCCGAGGAACGCAATGCCGGCGATGAGAAGCGCGGCTTTGAAATTGGAGCCAGGCCTGCTTTTTGCGGCGTCCCCTGGCAGGATATCCGGAAAATCATTGCGCAGCAAGAATACCGTCGACCACGCAAGCAGGCTAAGCCCCGCGGACAAAATAAACGGCAACCCTTCAAATATATCAACGAGCGGAACAAACAGCGGGCCCACCGCAAACCCAAGCCCGACCGACAATCCATAAATCGAAATGCTGCGGCCGAGCCGCTCTTGCGGCACAGTGCTCGTCAGCCAGGTCTGCGTCGCAAAATGAAGCGAATGGTCGCCAATGCCGACAATCATCCGGAGGATAAACCAGAACACTGCGCTTTTCCAAAGCGGAAACGCAAGCAAAGAGACTGTCAAGCAGATGCCGCCGAGAATGATAATCGGTTTGTATCCGTATTTCCGGAGCGGTGCCTCCATGAACGGGGAGATGAGCAGCGTGCCAATGTACAAGCCGGTCGCATTCAACCCGTTGAGCGTGCTGGAGAGCCCTTCCCGCTCAAAAATTGTCGAGATCAGCGGCAGCAGCATTCCCTGTGAAAACCCCGCAACCGACACGATGAGGACCAGAATCCAAAACCGGTGCCTTTCGAACGTCTGATGAATATGTATGATGACCGCCCCCTCGCCGCACTTTATAGCACATCGTACCATAGAGCAGGCGGCTGGCGATAGATGGTAATTCAGGTGGCTGGCGACTGATTAGATTTCGGTGTGATCGGTTTAGACACGCTAACGACCGATTAAGCGGCGGTGTGATCGGTTTAGCCTCACTAACGACCGATTAGGCGACGGTGTGATCGGTTTAGCCTCACTAACGACCGATTAGGCGACGGTGTGATCGGTCTAACCTCACTAACGACCGATTAGGCGACGGTGTGATCGGTTTAGACACGCTAACGACCGATTAGGCGCCGAAGTGATCGGTTTAGCCTCGCTAACGACCGATTAGGCGACGGTGTGATCGGTTTAGCCTCACTAACGACCGATTAGGCGACGGTGTGATCGGTTTAGTGCCGCATGCGACCGATTAGCGGCGGTGTGATCGGTTTAACCCCACTAACGACCGATTAGGCGACGGTGTGATCGGTTTAGCCTCACTAACGACCGATTAGGCGACGGTGTGATCGGTTTAGTGCCGCATGCGACCGATTAAGCGACGGCGTGATCGGTTTAGCCTCACTAACGACCGATTAAGCGGCGGTGTGATCGGTTTAGAGCCATAAGCGACCGATTAGGCGACGGAGTGATTGGTTTAGACCCACAAACGACCGATTAGGCACCGGAGTGATCGGTTTAGATCCACTAACGACCGATTAGGCGACGGAGTGATCGGTTTAGCCTCGCAAGCGACCGATTAGGCGACGGTGTGATTGGTTTAGCCTCACTAACGACCGATTAGTCAAGAGATCGATTCATTTAATCACCCGATCGAATCATTTAATCGGAGGAACGATCCATTTAGCCACCTTATCGAATCATTTAACCGCGGGAACGATTCATTTAACTTGGGGAACAAGCCATTTATTCGCAAAGCAATTCACTTAGCTATATGACCGATTCATCCAGCCAGCCGATCAATCCATTCAGCCGTGCAAACGACCGTTACCCCGTCAGGACAATCCGTCCCTACAACCAGCTGCCCATCATCTGCCATCAAACATCCATTGCCAAGCCCTCATCTCCGGCATCCCTCCCGCTCACGCCAGCCATCATGTTTAAAAACAGCAAATGCAGGTACAATACTTATATGATGATGGCCTGCCATGTTTTAAACTAGTGTTTTTACCTTATTTTATTACTGTATTCATCCCTCCCCTCTTGATAAATCAACTCCAAATTATGTAGTTCGTAGGCCGAAAGGTTGAATTTATTCGATTAAATTGTTATGCTAGTTAACGGCGGTTTTTAGTCGCGACTATAGAAAACCATTGATTTGACACTCAATCAGAAAGGAGTTGGGTGGGTATCCAACTGACTGAAAAACAAAATAATACGACGACTGCTGCACCTACTAATGATTATTCATTGGACCGTGTTCCACGGAAGGACCGGACCAAAGGCTGGTTGAGCATTACGAATATTACATTCGGGATTGCAACCGCCATTTTTTATTTCCAGATGGGGAGCGTCATGGCACTCAAGTTCGGAGCCATCAATGCGATGATTTCTTCTGCTTATGCGATTGTAGTCGCAGGCTTGCTCGGGACAGTGATCGCCTATTTATCGGCGAAATCCGGGATGAATGTCAATCTTCTTTCTCGGGGAGGCGGATTCGGCTATATCGGATCGTCCTTGACGTCTTTGATTTACGCTTCAAATTTTATTATGTATTGTGCGTTCGAAGGGCTTATTTTAGTTTCTGCGGTTCATCATTTTCTCCCTTCTATACCGAAATGGACGCTTATCGTCTTTTTTGGAGCGATTGTTATCCCTCTCAACTGGTTTGGAATTGACCAATTGGACAAATTGCAGAAATGGTCACTTCCTCTTTTCATTATTTTTCTGCTGACGGCGATTGCCGTTTCCCTCTATAAGCCTTCCATCTACCAAGGCTCCGTCTTCACCTATATGCCGGATGGCGTTCATATCGGCGGTGAAGCACTTTTACTTTGCATCGGCATGCACCACGGCATCATGGGATTGACCGCGCTGCTTGCTTCAGACTATGCTCGTTTCTTGAAACCGTCCGACATCAAGGTCGGTTCTGTTGCAATCGGTTTCATTCCGCAGATCTTCTGCTTCGGGATCATGGGAGGACTTGGCATCTGGTTCGGCGTCCGCTTTTTGGAGTCGGATCCGGGCGTTTATATCGTTCTCTTGCTCGGCATCGGCGGTGCGCTCTTTACGATGCTGACACAGCTGCGCATCAATGTGACGAACATTTACAGCAGTTCGCTCTCGCTGTCCAATTTCTTCGAGAACATCTTCCATTTCACGCCTGGGCGCAGGTTCTGGGTCGTGTTCACGGGAATTACAGCCATTGTTCTGATGCTGCTGAACATTACGGATCATGTCGATAAACTGATGACGTTCCAAGGTGTATTCCTGCTCGCCTGGGCGGCTGTCCTCGTGACGGATGCGTTAGTCGTCAAGAAGCTGCTGAAAATCGGGCCGACGTATTATGTTGCTCGTCAGGAGTACTTACATCGCTGGAATCCGGTCGGCAGTGTTTCGCTCATTATCGCAAGCCTTCTCGGCACGGTTGCGGCTCTCGGCTATATGGGCATGTTCCTTGAATCCACAGCCGCTTTCTTTGCCGCCGTGCTGGCATCTGTTTTGACAGTTGTCATCGCCATGATGACGAAAGGCAAGTATTATCTGACAGAAGAACCGACAGATATCGTGGAAGAGGATAAAATCGGTTAGTTTTCTAAAACCACTGTAACGGTTTCATCCTTTGCAGTGGTTTTTCATGTGGTCTGCACGTATCTCGAATTCATGCTATCATTGATAATGAGTTTCATTTTCAATCAAAAACATCGGAAGGGGTATGCAGACTTGGAATACGAAGGGAAAAACGAGGTGGAACAGAATATCATCGGACGGCGGACCATCAAATCCTTTAAGCCGGATCCGGTTGAGGTAAACGAAATCATCGAGCTTCTAAACGTGGCGAAGTGGGCGCCCAATCACAAATTGACGGAACCTTGGCGCTTCCAGTTGTACGCAGGAGAAGGGAAGAACAAATTTGTTCAGGCCTATGTCGATTCGCAAAAGACCAAGGATGGCGAGGTGCCGGACCGGGTACAAAACAAGGCGGAATACTTCCGCGAGATTCCGATCCATCTTGTCGTCCTGATGCCTGAAGACCCGCGTCAGCGAAGATGGGACGAGGATTACGGCGCCGTCTCGACAATGATCCAGAATTTCCAGCTTGCCGCCTGGGAACGCGGCATCGGAATGATCTGGCGCACGAATGACTGGGTATACGATCCCGTCTTCCGCGAAGCCATCGGAGCAAAACCGGGTGAAAAAGTGGTGGCGACGCTCATGATCGGGTATCCGAAACATGTGCCGGCGCCTAAAGAACGCACAGACATCCGCGAACTGCTGAAAGTCATCGATCAGTGATCAGGAAACCGCATCTTCATAGGGAAGTGCGGTTTTTTTGTGGAAAGGTTTCTGGCTGTCACCTATACTAGTACACAACTGCATGTGACTGGAGGTCATTATTCTATGACGCTGCTAGAATCCGCCACTCAATACATACGCTCCGTGCGTCTGAAGCGCGAGGAGATGCCGGGAGACGACGCGTTTCCGTTCACCCTTCCGTTCGTACGCAACTTGGATGAGCTGCCTTTCCATCCGAATATCACCTATGTCGTCGGCGAGAACGGGATGGGCAAATCGACACTTCTTGAAGCGATTGCCATCGCATACGGATTCAATCCGGAGGGCGGCACATTGAATTTCAATTTCGCGAGTTACGATTCCCACTCCAAGCTGGACGAATATATCCGGCTCGTGAAAGGCGTGGAGCGGCCTCGCGATCACTTCTTCTTCCGCGCTGAATCGTTCTATAACGTGGCAACCAATATCGAGGAACTGGACAGAGAACCCGCCAACTCCCCGCGGATTATCGATTCATTCGGCGGCGTCTCCCTGCATGAGCAATCGCACGGCGAATCCTTCTTTGCCGTCTTTACAGAACGCTTCAGAGGGAACGGCCTGTATATCCTGGACGAACCGGAAGCCGCCCTGTCCCCGCTCCGGCAGATTTCCCTGCTTGCGCGCATGAACGAACTGGTTCACGAGGGGTCCCAGTTCATCATCTCCACCCACTCGCCGATTGTCATGGCGCATCCCCTTTCTTCCATCATCCAGATTACAGAAGAGGGGATTCAAGAAGCAGCACTGGAAGAAACAGACCATTACAAGGTCATGAAGCAATTTTTCGAGGACAAAGACCGCTTGCTCCATCACCTTTTCCAATGACAAAGAGAGTCCGCGGCCTTATGCCGGGACTCTCTCTTCAATTAGAACGGGCCGTCAATTTTGTATATAGATTCTTCAGGCCTGCCATGATTTCCTCATATTCCGGCAAGCTGATATGGCAAAGCCGGATCTCTTCCTCGACCCGCTGCAGGATGGTGTCTTTCTTCCGCTCCGCTTTCTCCTCCAGATGAATGATCACTTTCCGTTCATCCTCCGCGGAACGCTCTTTGCGAAGCCATCCCTTTTCCTGCATCCGGTTCACCATCGGGGTCAGCGTGCCTGTACCCAGGTTCAATTTCGCACCCAGCTCCTTCATCGGCACCCCGTCTTGTTCCCACAGCGCCAGAAGCACCGTATATTGGGTATATGTCAAACCGAACGGCTGCAGCACGCTTGTATACAGTTTCGTGAATTCGCTCGCTGTTTCATACACGGCAAAACACAGTTGTTTATCTAATGACTGGTACCCGCTGCTCATAGCACTTTTTCGATGTCGTCTCCAATTTTCTCTGGATCGGTCTGCGGCGCATAGCGTTCTACGACATTCCCGTTCTTATCGACAAGGAACTTTGTGAAATTCCACTTGATGGTGTTCGTCAGAAGTCCTTTCTTCTCAGAAACCAAATGTTCGAAAAGCGGATCTGCCTGCTCCCCTTTCACATCTACCTTTGCAAACATCGGGAACGTCACCCCGTAATTGACCTGGCAGAATTCGGTCGCCTTGCGGCTGTCGTCAAATTCCTGGTTGTTAAACTGGTCGCACGGGAACCCGAGCACCATCAGCCCGTCGTCCTTATACTTTTCATACAGCGACTGAAGTCCGCCGAACTGTGGTGCAAATCCGCATTTGCTGGCCGTATTGACAATGACCAGCGGCTGCCCTTCATACTCTTTCAATGACACCGTTTCCCCATCCGTCTTCTTCACTTCAAAATCATATACTGACGTCATCTTGACCCCTCCTGTTTTATTGTTAATTAAATCGTACACGACTTAAATTGGAATGACAAGGAAACCGGCTCCGCTTCTCTAAAAGATTATGCCATTGCATAAGGCTACAGGTTGAATTGCCGCTGCTGAATTCGTATGATAGTTGAATAGGATAATGTAAGGCAGGTGGGGTTATTGCTGACAATGCTGAAGAACGCGGTGATTGAACGTAAGGTGCATTCCCTCGCGAAACAGTATCAATTGGACGTCTTGCACCATGTTCCCGGGAGAGTGCGGGTACGGATCAATAACTGGAAAGAGAACCGCGGATTACTCATGAAACTGCTGGATGACATCCAGGAGGATGCGGCAATCGACTCTGTCGCCTTTACGGAGGAAACAGGTTCCATTCTCATCCATTACAAAAAAGAAGCCATAACGGAGCCAGCGACTTTTGCACGCTGGCAAAAAATTTTCACCCATTATTTCGGATGAACGCAAAGGGGAGGTCCCACTATGAATACACTCGTCGCATTCGGCGCCACCATGCTCGCGCCAAAAATCATGAGCAACGTCACCGACCAGAAAGTGCGTGTCGTCCATGCAAGTCCAGGGCGCGTTCGGCTGCAGTGTGATAAATGGAAAAATGAGCCGACCGCGCGGAACTTGAAAGTCGTTTTTTCTGGCATCCCGATTGTCAGAAGTGTGCAGACCTCACCTGTGACAGGAAGCCTGCTCCTTCAGTTCAACACACCGACATTGACGGAAGAGCAGTTTGATACCCTGATTAAAAAGGCGGTCCAGACATCCGTATCGACATTCGAGGAGCTGCCGTCCAGCCTAGACCGTGTCCTTCAGAACTCTGTGCGTACGGTTGATGTGACTTTGAAAAAGCAGAGCGGCGGACACTTGGATCTGGACGCACTGCTGTCGCTCGGTTTGATCATCGGCGGTGTCAATACTCTGCCGGTCAACCCAGCCTTCGCCGCAAGCATGTGGTATTGGGCATATTCGCTCATCAAACGGCAAAACACGTAAAACGGAAAAGGGAGTGATGACTTTTGAATAGGGGCATGATTCTCCATTCCGTGCCAGGGCGCACCCGTATTTCGCTGCCGGCAGGCCTTCAACGCGCAGCCTCCCTTGAGTCGGAACTGCGCGCCATTCCAGGCGTCTATTCCGCTGTCTATTCACCGGTGACCGGCACGGCTGTCCTGCATCACACGGGCCGGTCGCTCGCTGTCGACTGGCAAGCCTATGTCAAGGGGCTGCAGCCAGCCGAAACAGGATCTCGGCCATCTGCGAGGGAGCTGATCCTGCATCACCCGAAGATGAAGGACCTGCAGCTCGTCGCTCTTTCCGCTATCGCGCAGAAACTGCTGTTCAGCACGACGCCGATCGGCTATATGACGTTGCTGAGACCGATTTCGCTCGCGACTTTATATGCGAGCCGGGATATTATCAAAAACGGCTTGCGGTCGATTTTCAAGCCGAATGAAGATACGTTGACGACCGCAGCCCTACTCGCCTCCCTGCTCAAAGGAAGCCCGAGTTCGGCGCTGATCATTTTTGGCATGTCGACGGTCAGTGAATTGCTGAACGAGTACACGATCCAGCAGACCCGCGGCTTCGTCCGCGACATGATGGAAGTCGATGCGAAATTTGCATGGCGGATCACAGAATCGGGCTCTGAAAAGAAAGTGCCCGTCGAAGAGGTTCGGCCAGGCGACTTGGTGATGGTATTCCAAGGGGAAAAAGTACCGTTTGACGGTGAAGTGACAGATCATGCAGCAGAAGTCGACCAGTCGGCGATCACAGGCGAATATCTTCCTGTCCATATGAAGAAGAACTCCTACGTGTTTGCTGGAAGCGTCGTCACGGAAGGGAAAATTGCGTTTCGCGTGGATAAAGTCGGGGAGGATCTGACCGTCAACCGGATGATCAGACTCATCGAAGACTCGCAAGAGAAACAGGCATCCATCCAGACGATTTCTGATAAGTTCACAAAACAGGTCGTGCCGATGTCCTTCCTTCTCGCGGGTGCCATCTTCCTGCTGACACGCGACTGGAACCGGGTGCTGAACATGCTCGTCATCGACTATGTATGCGGCGTCCAGCTGTCGACAGCGACCGCCATTTCCGCGACCATCGGAAAATCCGCGCAGCAGGGCATTCTTGTCAAAGGCGGCCAGACACTCGAGAAGCTCGCGAAAGTCGATACGATCGTCTTCGATAAGACGGGTACTATCACAGAGGGCCGCCCGGTTGTGACAGACATCCACACATACGGCGGGCACACAACGCGTGACGTCCTCGCGTATGCAGCTTCTGTTGAAGAACATTCGACCCACCCGCTTGCACACGCCATCCTGGAAGAGGCGGAAGAGCAAGGCATCGAGCCGTTTCCTCATCAGGATGAAACGCTTGAGAACTATGTCGGTAAAGGAATCTTGGTGAAAATTGACGAGGAGGACATCCTGGCCGGCAGCTTGAACTTCATGGCAGAGCATGACATTTCCGTTCCACAAGAGGCACCGAGCGGCGTGTACCTCGCCAAAGGGAAGCAGCTGATCGGCATCCTGGAGATTAAAGACCAAGTCCGCCCCGGCATCAATCCGCTCATCCGCCGCATGAAGCAGGACGGCCTCAAAGAATGTGTCATGCTGACCGGCGACAATGAGGACTCTGCGAAAAAAGTGATGGAAGAGACCGACATCGATCACTTTGTTGCGGACGCGATGCCGGCGGATAAGACAGACTTCGTGAAATCACTGAAACAAGACGGCAAGCGGATGATCATGATGGTCGGCGACGGCATCAACGACGCACCTGCCCTCGCCTATGCGGACATCGGCCTGACGATGGGTGCGAAAAAGACGGATATCGCGATGGAAACGGCTGATGTCGTCGTCCATTCTGATAACCCGATGCTCATCTATGAGTCTGTCCAACTATCGAAGAACGCCATGCGGGTCATCAAGCAGAACATCACGACGACGCTGCTGATCAACACCGGCGCCATCGTGCTCGGTACATTCGGCATCATCCCGCCTGTCGTCGGCGCCGCCGTCCATAACGCCGCTACGATCGGAGTCGTCCTGAACAGCGCCAAGCTGCTTGTCAAAAATGATCCTGCAAACAAGAAAAAGACGCTGGCCTTCTAAGGCAGAGAGGAGAACGCCTATATGTATTTCAAATACAGGGTCGTGCACGCCATCCCCGGGCGGCTCCGGCTCGCCATTCCGATCCTATCGGAAATGGAGGAGTACGACGCAATATCAGAGTTGTTTGAATCGATTAAAGGGGTCCATCATGTTAGAATAGAACCTATCATCCAGACGATGGTCATCCAGTATGATCCAAGCGAAATCGACAAGCGGGTCGTACTGCGGAACGTCGGCCTCTTCTTCCATCAAATCTCGGAAGATATGAAAGTGGCGGGTGACGAGGCGGGGAGCCTGCGCGGGGACCTGCTTAAATCCATCATCTCCGGACTGTTGCTGCTCGTCGCATTCACGCGGAAAACGGGAGCATTGCGTCCTGATGTGTTTGATTACCTGGTCGTCATCTCAACATCGTACACGGTCCTGTCCCACGGGAAGAACCGGCTCAGCCACCCCGATGTCTTGACGGGCATCATTTCCATGGTATCCCTCGGCGCACAAAACATTTTGAAAATCTCATTTTTGACGTGGGTTGTGAATCTCATCGAGGTTGTAAGTGATATAATCAGAGTGAAAAACAAACCTATCATCGTATAATTGGAGGAGATCACGCATGGCACTAAACAAGGACTTTCTAATGGGATTCGTTTCAGGTACAGTCGTCGGTGCAGTCGGCTACCGTCTCTATGAACAAAACAGCGGCCAATTGAAGCAACTGATCCAGCAAGCACCTGCAGCTGACTTCGGCGGTTTCGGCGGTGGCAACCCGTCTGCCCCTTCCATCGAAGAGCTTGTAGCACAGAAAGAAAGACTGGAAGACTTGATTGCCGAAAAGCAGGCGTACGATAACGAATAAAATAAGATAACCTTCCGCGCGTTATAGCGGAAGGTTTTTTTGTGCACATTTTCCGATTTCCTCATAAAACTTTTTGGAGACACGGCCTTGCAGCCACACGATCAGGACGAGTGACGCCTTATGCAGAACGAGCATGAACAAAGCGGCCAACACCCGGTCAAGCTTCGCCGGGATACCAATCGAATCGGTCAGTTGTCTGGCGAGTTCAGGTCCGCAAAGATGGACTACGAACTGGGTGGCCATGGGGTTTGTCTGCCCCTCGAAAAGTGCCGATAGCAGAAAAAGTAAGCACGCCGGCGTAATTGCAACACCGCTCCACCACGCAAACCGCTTCATCTTGCACAAGCAGAGACGAAAAAGCGGATCAGGAAAAGCGAGCGGACGCCATATGCCAAACGCAAGTACGAATAGAAGGGCCAGATAGGTAATGCGGAAGAACGGATGGGCAACGAGAAAGGAGAGAATCTGTGGCAGATGGTAGGCGAAAAATAGGATGGCGAACGAGCTGAGATATACGCGAGGGGATATCGAGAATGTGCGCAGGGATAGACGTTTCAGGAATATAGCCACAAGCGGCGGAGCCTTCTCCGGGATGCCGAGCATCAGCAGCGGCGGCACGAAGAAATAGAGCAGGCTCATCTGCGTCATATGCAGCGCGAACGACAAATGGCTCAAGACAGCGAACGGGCTGCCCAGAAGGACTACCAGTAGCAGACACCCAAGAAGGAAGGAGATCCGCTGCAAGCGGCCCGTTTCCCGCCTGGCAAACCGGCGGACAAGATACACGTAAACAGCAGCGAGGCTAACTATGCCCACGAGCCAATACCCATTCCAAAGCTGCTCGCCCAGCAGCAGCATGCGGACGTTGATCCCCTTCCCTCCTTTCGAAGCGCGAACTTCTTATATGTATGCAGGGAGGAGGTGGTTTCAGACTTTGTGTTTCCATTTCATAAGCAGTAGCACAGATCAAAATCGGTTCTTTTCAAATTCCTCTTTACTAAATGGAAACGTATACAATCTATCATAAGATAGCACGGTCTCTTTGTTAAAAACGAAAGCCTTCTCACTGTCTATAGTCTGGATGGAGTTTAAGTGTTTCTTAATAGAAAAATCTTGTTCGCCTTCCTTATTCTTAAGTTCTTCCACTACAAGATAGATGGCGGATTCCATTTCATCCGCAATGGAACAAACGAAACTAAAATAATCTGGACTTAGTCTTTTGCCTTCGATAAGTCCCCCTGCGTGCGGGCGGGCAAAAATATAGTACTTTCCTTCGGTTTTAACAAAGGCATGTTTAAGAAATCTATCTTTCTCAATCATTGTACTTTTTTCAGGCAGTATAAAGAAACTGAACGCAGTCATATGATCTTTCCCTTCCCTTACAATGCAAAAATAGTTCTTTAACAATCTCGGTTAGCATACATTCTTGCGGATGAAGACGGTGAAAACCTCACTTTACATTCTTCTCCAAGCTCTTTACGGACTCTTGCAGTAAGCAATTCACCCTTTTTATTATGTTCTTCCTCCATTTGAACGCCATTCGAATATAGCAGATCGTTACTCCAATCCATCCATTCCCCATACTGCTGTGCCCACGTTATAAGTTGTTTCTTCAAACTCTTTGAAATTGGAAAATCGTATATGTCTAAATTACACAAACACTCATCACACCAGATAGCGTCTGCGCCAACGTCACCTTCCACTTTTAAAGTGAACGTCTTTCCTTCTGCGCAAAATCCACAATACACACAAACACTTCCATTCACTACTCTCATTATATTTTTATCACAAAATAACTTTAAAACATAGTCCATGACAACGTAAGAAGCATCATTCGAAACAATAAAACCTCTTTAAATTATCATCGAATGCCTTCCACGTTAATGCGATGAAGGAGTCTTCCATAGCCATCTCGATTTGCACTCCTTCGGCTACCACTTGTATCCTTTTTAGAGGGTCATCTTTCTTGCCAGCTGGGAAAATAGCTAGTGCGTTCAGCTCTTGCGTACCGTTTTCCCACGTCCACTTTTTTAATGTCATTGCATTGATCTGTTCTTTTGAAGGAATCTCTTTCCCTATCCAATCGCATAGTTCAAAGAGTGGATATCTGTCTCCAGTCCCTTGTTCAATAATTCCGATGACCTTAAGGATAATAAAATCCCCTGAACCTAATTCATAGCTAATTGCATCACCCGTTTTTAAATACGTATCCATGACAAACCTCTTTGGTACTTTTTTAGCTTGGGGTTGCGGGGACTGTAATTGTTCTTTTAGTTTCAGAAGAACAGCTTCACGTTTCTTACGTAGTTTAGGATCTTCATTCCAACGTTCAAGATCCACACCACTCTCAATCATTTCAATTGCTTTCGTTTTAACTTCCTCTTGCAGTCTTCCTAATTTCCACTGTATCAAAGCGAATGACAACCAAAAGACTATAATTTTTTCACCATCTAACTCATTGTGAAATTCCTTAATCACTATCTTGCTGGCTTCTTCATTTGAATAATTGTCTCCCAATAAATCCTTGTATCTAAAGCTGACATCCTCCGCAATATCATCGGATAATATCGCTACTCCCCATACGCCCATATGTTCACTCCTCTACATGGCGCAATAAGCTGGTGCCAGTAAACACCTGATCAATTTCCGCCCGGTCATAATCCAGAATCCAATCGTTGAACTGCTCATACATCCAGCAAATCGATTCTGGATTTACTCCCAGCAAATCGCAGCCTCTATCGTCATATACGTAATAAACTGTCCCTTTCGTGCGGTTCACAAAGTAGACAGGATAGTGAAGGCTCGGACGCACTCCCATATCCCGGTTGCAAATCGCCTTTAGAAGCGCCACATACCTGAAATCCGTTCGGTTGCATGGAAGGCTGAAACGATGGGTGCGATACGTTCCGTTCTCATCCTCTTCCGGGTACACATACGGCAAGTTTTCATGCTGCAGCCGACGCAGTACGGAATAGTCCTTCACATATTTCTTAAAGATATTCAACTTATGCGGCAGGGTATGACCAATACCGAAGTCATGGACATCGACCACCAGATAAAGTTCATCCTCTGGCGTGTGCAAGGCTTCGAATAAAGTGACCGCACGCCGGTATGCTCCTAGCAAATAGAAAGGGTTTTTATGGATACCCACAGAGCTTTCGTTCACCCCGAGTTCAAACCGAATACTTGCGTTCCACGAGTAAAACAGGGGTGGCCTTAAACGTAAGCCGGGGAATTGATTTTTCATATAAGTCGTTAGCTTCATATATCATCCTTCATTCTTGTAACATTTCCTACTGACCAAAACCAGCAGGGCAATCTCATGAACACCATCCCCTTTGCCGATTATGTTCGACAAAAAACCAGGCAGTCATCCGGATCCAACACATGCAGATCATCTGCGATGTACCCGCGCAGCCAGAGGACACCGTCGATTTTCCGTAAATAAAAACCCCTTGGAAAGTTGATGTCCTCGGACAATTTGGCCGTTGCGACTGTAATGGCTCCGTACGGGGAGCGATGCTGTCGTACGGGCTTTCCTGCAGCTCCTTCCGGCTGATCCGGATATGATAGCCGCAAGTAAGGGCCAAGCTCTAGCGGACACACACCTAGTCCAAGCTGCTCCGCTTTCTGATAGACGGCCGGTATCGTGGCGCCTTCCGGAAATCCAAGATGACGGACTTTGAGTTCCACGGTGGTTACGCTATATGCTGTACCTGACACAGCGAATCTCTCATCTTTTAGCAGCCGATCCCCCATTTCATTCACGGAGATGGCATACTGGTGTAATTTTTGCAGAAGCTCTTGTTTTGTATGACCGCCGATTTCAACCGTCCGAGTGACGGCCGGGCAGTCGGGATATATGCACTCTTCTATGCTGTTCATCCGCCTGCCCCTTCCTGGCATCTAGCTTTGCCAAACAATATCCGTTCTTTTAATGTTCCACCTTTTATTCTTATAATGAAGGGTACTTTTGACGCCGACCGCCCCTTTTGATGACTTATATTTCGATCCTTCGACTATGACCTTGTTAGTGGACTTGATGGTAATCGTATCAATCTTCAAGAGGATGCCATCTGATAGCGTATTTTCGCCATAGAGCCCGTTTTCCTTCAATGTCTCCATCGTTGCGTCCATTGCCTTGACGCCATATTTCGTTTCTAAGTTGTTCAAGATTTCCTGCTTCCCTTCGTCTTTCACCCCGTCAAGACGACTCATATCCACCGCGATGAAGTCCAAGCCGCTGTTCAGTTCCTCATCGGTTTCGAGAATGGAATCCAGGGCAAGGGCATAGAGTTCCTCCAAATTCCCCGCGGCTCTTTCACGGTCGCTGCACGCGGTCAGAAGGAGGACAACCAACAAGAATGCGGACAGCGCTCTATATTTCATCTACTTCTCCTCCAACAACACATTCACTTAGGTACAGAATCATCTTTAAACACACCGATCGGAACAAGTAGCCCTATTGCCAAAACCAAGATACAAACCCTATACTGATCTGGTCGCTAAGCGTATCCATCCCCTGCAACAGGTTCAGTGCCAGCAGTGCAGTTCCCCCTGCGATAAACGATAGCCGAACGATCTTCTTACCTTTCACTTTTCAAACTCTCCCTTGCCATTCTTCAAAAATATCCTCTTCAGCGTATTATTGATATTCAATAACGCAATCAATATGAAACCAAGCATGATGAAGGTGACAAGCTCACCCGTAAAGAACGAAACGATCCCCAGTAACAGGGCGTACAGCGAATACATCCAGTTGTTCATATTCTCCCCCCTCGTCAGTCAAGCCGACCCTCTCTTTCCACTAGTGTACCATTCTTGCCGAGCCAAAACCTATCGCAACTTCAGAAAAATCAAACTTACTTCTTGTGACTCGATACAAAAAAACACACTCCCCTCAGGAAGTGTGCACATGTCATACGATTTGGCTTTCCGACGAACGCTGGACCAGCTGGCCGCCGTTCTTCAAATATAATTCAATGCCTTCTGCTGCGCGGTAGCCGAGTGCGCCGATCGTTGCGGTCGGATGGTGGCCGCCGAATTGCGGGAAGGCTGAGCCGCCAACGACGAACAGGTTGTCGACGTCCCACATTTGCAAGTAGTTGTTGACGGCGGATGTGGAAGGGTCCGCGCCCATGATGACGCCTCCCGCATAATGGCCGCCGTCATAGACGTGATCGAATTGTTCCGGGAATTCATCTTCATCGATAATGTCTGCACCCATCGCTTCCATGATCTCGCGGCACTTCTTGATGCCGAACAAGGCCGCTTCCTTGTCATACTCGGTGTAGCGGTTCGTGATGCGGAGCAATGGATCGCCGTAGTCATCCTTATAGGTCGGATCGAGGCTTGTATAGTTATGCCACCAGCTCATGACCGCCTGGGTGTACCAGACAATCAGCGTCCGGTTCGTATAAAAGATGGAGTTCTTCTTGAATTCCGCACCCCAGCCCGGCGTCCCTTTCGGCACATGGTTGCCGGCGATGGCGCCTTGTCCATACTGGCGCATCTCAATACCGCCGCCATTCAGGAACTTCAGATTCGTATGGTCGAAGTTGTCGCCCGCGAAATCGCTGAGCGTGCCGCCAAGTGCACCGGCGCCCGCATAGTAGTTGAACTTCTTGTCCTTGAAGAAGCCTCTCGCGCCAAGGAACGTGTTGCCGAACTGCCCATTGAAGTTCCGTCCGATGACGCCTTTTCGTGTGTTCGGATTATACGGCTCGCCGATCTCCGACAGGAAAAGAAGGCGGTTGTTCGTGATGGAGAATCCCGCCAGCACGACGACATCCGCCGGCTGTTCGAACTCTTCACCCGTCATCGTATTGACGTAGAGGACGCCTGTCGCTTTCCCATTCTTATAAAGGACCCTGCGAACGTTCGATGAAACTCTCGCTTCAAAATTACCCGTCTTCGTCGCGGTCGGCAACACGGTGACGAGCGGATCGGATTTCGCGCCGAAATCGCACCCGTACTGTGTACAGAATGAACAGTACATGCACGCATTCATGTTTTCGCCATCCGGGTTCGTATACGATTGCGACAGGTTTCCTGCCGGCACTTGATACGGATGGTAGCCAAGTTTCTTTGCCGCTTCCTTGAACATTTTGATCGGTACGGATTCTTTCATCGGCGGATTCGGATAGTCGCTGGAGCGCTCCGGCCCGAGCGGATCGGGTTCGCCTGAGATGCCCGCCGTCTTTTCCCATTTATCGTAGTACTTGTCCATCTGCTCATACGTGATGCCCCAGTCCTGAATGGTCATGCCTTCCGGAATCTTGTCCTTCCCGTACCGCTCGATGGTCTTCGATCGCATCTCAAAATCATATGGTTTCCACCGGTATGTTGCGCCGGCCCAGTGCACGCTGCCTCCGCCGAGATCCGTCCCTGCCATGAATTCGTGACGCGTCCGCACGGGCAACGCCACTTCATCCAAAAAATTGCGTGATGTGACGGTTTCAGATTTCAAATTCTGCATCATTTCATATCGGTTCGTATAACGCAGCTCATCTTTCACGCCGACATAATCTTCCCGGATAATATTCTTCCCGCGCTCAAGTCCGACCACTTTGTAGCCCGCTTTTGAAAGTTCCGCCGCGACCACTCCGCCGGCCCAGCCAGTCCCAACGACTACAACATCCACTTTTTTCAGTTTCGTCACCATGTCAAATGCCTCCCCTTAATGTCCTTGATAATTCCGCAAGCTTTGCTGATCCAGTACGACAAATTCCTCCGCTTCGACCTGTGCGGCATAGCTTGCGCGCGGACCTGGGTACTCCTTCATCTTCCAGCCCATCATGTCCTTGTTGCCTCCATAGACCGGGTCGCAGTACGCGCCTTCGATCGTGCAGGCCCGCAAGAGATGGAAGAAGTTCTGAGAACCTGCACCTGCGAGCGCATATTTGCCGGCTTCAAAGTCGGTCAGGATTTCGTCTTGCTGCTCAGGAGAAGCTTCCACGAACCGCTTGCCGTAGGACTCTTGTGAAACACGGTCCATTTCACGCAGACCGAGCGTGAAGATTTCCGCACGCGTCATCTTCGTCTGGTAGCGCGGGGACGGTACCGGTATCTGCGTATCCGCATTCGGCCCCTGGCTGTCCTGATCCTTCGAACTATTATGATTGCCGGCATCCTTCATGTTCAGGACAAACGGACCTTTCATATATTCCTTTGCGTTGCTGCCCCAGTCCGTATTCAGCTGCTTGTCGATGAAATACGGAACGCCGAGTTCAATCGCTCCCGGCCCCAGGTCGTCCTTCGGGAATATGCGCTCTGTCGCAGCTGACAGAATGTCAAAGTCCTCGCCCCGGCTGAAAAATACCCGCGCCTCCTGCGGTCCGCCGCTTTCATGGGCGGGCGCCACCTCCGGCTTCTTCTGCACCTGGTTCGTCAATAATCCGCCAATCAAGCCGCCTCCGACGAGACCGCCCGCCACGAGACCTGAATTCTTCAGAAATGCCCGCCGGCTCATGCCGTTTGTTTTTGGATCCGTCTGTTTTTCTGTCATGTCGTATGCCTCCTCAAATGACTAATTGCTTTCTATCCATGCTTGCCAGAGTCATCCAATTGTATACAATCAGGGAGACGAATCGTATTTAATTTGAAACCGGGGAACTTTTCGGCATCCCCGCTGCTCTAATTGGGGAAGAGCCGCTCGGAAAGGGGGAAGCCGTATTCGTGGAGACGACAATTCAGGAGCCAGTCCTCCTCAAACGGATTAAAAAGCAAGATATGCAGGCATTGCTGGACTGGTTCGACGCGAGACAGTCCAAATTTTATAAAATCGGCTGGGCCTATTTGAAAGATCATCATGATGTAGAGGACGTATTTCACAACGCCATCCTCAAAGTCCATGACAACATCGGCCAGCTGCAGCAGGACAGGTACTTCGAGACATGGGTGACATCCATATTTTTGAATGAATGCAGGGCGATCTATAGGAAGCGGGGCAGGCATGTCATGGAAGATCCGCCTGACGCGGCAGAGGAGAGTCCGGCAGGCAGCAGACTGGAGCTTATGGAACATATGGAGAAGCTGGACAGCGACCAGAAGGAAGCGATCCTGCTGAAATATATCCAAGGTTACTCCCAGCAGGAGATCGCTATCATCTCGGGCGTACCGGTCGGGACAGTGAAATCGAGGCTGTACCGGGGCCTGGCAAAGCTTCGGAAACTACTGGAAGGCGGTGAGGGGAATGGACTGTAAGCATTTCGAGGAGCAGCTGATCGACTACCTGGAAGGCACGATGAACGAGGATGAACAGCAAGAAATGGAACGCCACCTGGAGACGTGCGGGGCGTGCCGGGAGGAATACCGGAAATTCCAGCAAGTGATCACCTCGCTGGAGGAGGAATCGGACGCCATCCATGTGCCAAGCCATTTCATGAAAAACGTACGGGCGTCCGTGAAGAATTCTCAAAAAAGAAGAGGCAAGCCATTTCGACGACTCCCATTGATCGGAGCAGCCGCAGCGGTTTTCCTCACAGTTTTTGTGGGGACCGCCATCGCGACAAACGGATTTTCAGGGTTTATAGACTGGTGGAAGGACTTCGGCAATAAACAAGAGGAACAAGTGGAGCATATTGTGCAGCAAGGCCTCGGGGACAAGGTGAATGTGTCTGCTGAAAGCAACGGTGTCAAAATCACGATCACGAACGTGGTGGCGGATGATATGCAGACGCTCGTCTACTATGAAGTGGAGGATCTCAAAAAACAGCATGCATACGCAATCAATTATACCAATGGCCTTTCAGTAGAGAATAAAAAGGACATCTTCGGTTCAGAAGATGGTTATCCTGTGACCAGTCAAATGACGTTCCCTGTGGAGAAGGGGTATCTGACAAAGGGAAGGCTCGGTATGGCGCCTCTCCAATCAGAACAAGGCAGCATTCACCTCTCCTTGAAAAAAGCACAAAAGATTGTTGCGAATTCGGAAGCACCTGAGTTCATCGACGGCGACTGGACATTCGAGATCCCTGTGAAAAAGCACAAAGCCATCGTCCATGACTTGCATGTGGAGACGGAATACGAAGGAAATCGGGTCATCTTCGACAAGCTGATGATCGCGCCGACCGTGACTGTGCTGACGTACCGATATCAAAAGATGGATCTCGATGATCGGCCAAACCAGATGCACATTGGGATTGACGGGCTCGAGACAAAAAAAGGCACCTACGTGAAAGGTGGCACATTCGGGTTAGCGGGGGTCGGCAGTTCATCCTCAGGCGGTTCAGGATGGAACGAAGTGAACGCCACCTTTGAATCGCTCTATTTCGAGGATCCGGCCGACGTAAAAGTCCATTTTGGAAATGTATCCTATAGTGTCCAGGAGAAAGCCGAATATCCGATTGATCTATCCAAGCCATTTCCGCAGTCATTTGAATACTTGGGCACCACCATTACCATCGAAGACGTGAAGATTGGCCAGCCCACTGAACTTACCATGACGGAATCTATGGACAAGAGACGTAAATACCAAGTCCTGAACTACCACTTCGCGGATAAAGAAGGTACGGGCCCCTCCTCATCGGGGAATAGCGATGGCGTGGTCGTCGATAAAAACGGAGCACGCTACAAAGCCTCCGACGTCTTCTACCGTCTCGATGAATTGGAAGAGCCCATCATGTACTCAACGGAATCCCAGCTCAGCCTGATGGGGCAGGATTCCACCGACTTCATCCCTGCTATGCTGATGATTGATGGGTACATGATTACGGAGTATGTCGATCAAGTCGTGGAGCTGCCGCTGAAATAAAAGAAACGAGAGCCTGGATGGGAGGCTCTCGTTTTTTGATTCAGCCAAAATGCAGGTACGAGGCTGCAGTGGGATAAGTCGGTGGTAACGCCGCGAGAGTTTACCATGGATTTTATCAGGCACTTATTTCAACAAATAAAGCGCTAAACTCTCGGCTTAGCGCAGGTGTTGAGTTGTTCAAAACTCCCTTAGTCACATACTTTTTCACTCAAAAACCAGACGTAAATACCTTTCATCCTGTACGCTCTCCAAGTGTGATAATTCAAGGTCTTTAATAGACAATTTCCGTTCAACTAGCGATCGATCAGCTTCCATATCTCCCGTCCAAAACCGAATGAGCTCAGCTTTCCGGTCTTGTGTAAGCGTTGTTTTGAGATAATGATACAAGTCCTGTAAGAATTCGGAGTCCCAGTTGCCTTCAACCCCATATCTGTACTTCTTGTCACTGTAATCTTCCAAATCATACGGAGGATTATTCCATTTAAATATGCTCAGACGGCCAAACGCGGATTGATCCGGCACATGTAACATCCGCACATCATCGTCCATTGAATGCCAAGGCTGTTCAACTGTCGCTTCAGCAATAGGATATAACTTCTTTAATTCCCCCACCGTCACTTCTTCAATCCCAGAATGATCGATTTCCTGCAACGGTTCGTTTGCTACAAGAGCACAATACAGACTCATGATTGGACCTCCTTAGGTAATGAGCTCATCATACCACACAAATTTCCAATTAATTTATTATTTTACAACGTTACATGCCTGTGCAAGTCTAGTTGGACACGAAGTGATCGATACCTGCGCAGGGTGCTTTTATGACAATTCAGTTCCCTGGGCACATAAGGGCTGTCTATAATCAGTTCTCCCTGATTATCTGGGCAGGCCTTCATTTTATCGCGCGCCAATAACTCCCCACTCCCGCTTCTCCGTGAAATTCTCTGCCAGCTCATTCGCTTTCGCGGTCACGCCTTTCGGGTAGGCGAGCACGTCGAGAAGCTTAATGGCGTTTCTCGTCGTGGACGGACCATTATGGATTTGGTAATCAAAGGAGACGGCGTTGTCTGTAATCGATTCTCTAAAATGGTAGTTGCGATACTTAGCTCCTGCAATTTCCGTCAGTTCAATGTCATGGGACGCCACAATGGTCATGCCGGGATTTTGGGCGAGTCTTTCCATGATGGCGGCGGAAGCGGCAATGCGTTCGATCGTGTTGGTTCCTTTCAGGATTTCGTCGATAAACGAAAGGACGGGCTTCTTCTCTTCACTGATTGCGATGATGCGCTTCAGGGATTTGATTTCCGCAATGAAATAACTGTCTCCCTCAAGCACGCTATCCTGGATGGCCATGGAGGTAACGACGTAACTTGGCTTCATGGTCCACGTGTCAGCCAGAACCGTCTGGATCGTCTGCGCGAGAATCGCATTGATGGCGACGGCTTTGATGAATGTCGATTTCCCTGACGCGTTGGAGCCGGTGATTAAAATGGTTTTGCCCAGATCCGCGGAATTCCGCACCGGATTTTCAAGGAGTGGATGCGCTAATTCCGTGAATTCAAGTTCCTCCTGATCCCAAAACGCCAGCCCCTTCCCCAGTTCCCGTTTGTGCGTGACGGCCCGTCGCTACGTCGATGAATATCTCGTGCAAAGAAATCCTGTCTATGGATAGTTCCTGAATTTGAAGTTGTTCCGGCAACGAGCGAAGCCAGGCTGCCGGGTGGACGTCCTGGTCCAAATACAGCACAGCTTCCCCTTCTCTCGTCTCCACCCGCGCGACGTGCGGAATCCGTTCCAGGATGCCCATCTCGTTTCGCCCACGGATCGTACATTTGAAGTTGGCATATGCATCTTTCACTTCTTCCAGCGATCCGTAAATGACCTTCTTGCCTTGATGGATCATGAACAGCCGGTCGCATACTTGCTCCACCATGTTCATCTGGTGGGAAGAGAGCAGGATGGCGGTGCCGTTTCTTGCGAGTTCCTGAATTTCCTCTTTGAACACTTCCTGGCTGACCGGATCGAGGCCGGAAAAAGGTTCATCCAAAATCAGCAGTTCTGGTTCATGGATGATGGAGCCGATGAACTGCACTTTCTGCCCCATCCCTTTGGACAGCTCCTCCACCGAGACATTCCCTTTCCCTTCAAGCCCAAGCTTCTTCAAATAGGCAAGCGCCCGCTGCTTGGCTTTCTTGACTGGATAGTCTTTCAGCTCCGCCAAATAGAGGATCATGTCCATCACTTTCACATTTTTATAAAGTCCGCGTTCTTCCGGCAGATAGCCGATTTTTTGGCGCGGAATGTCGCCGGGACGGCACCCGTGGAACTGTACGGTGCCTTCGTCCGGATACATGATGCCCATGATATTGCGGATGGTTGTCGACTTGCCCGCCCCGTTCGGACCTAGCACCGCCATGATTTCCCCTTTTCTCACCTCAAAGGAGATATCCTCGATCACCTGTTTCTTCTTAAATGATTTGCCTAGACCTGTCACAGTCAGAACCGTTTCCATTGTGAACCCCTCCCATTTCCCTTATCTATTCGTTTATTTCTGAAGCCTGCTCAATTTATAACAGTAGCCGATGAATGGCAAACCGGTGAATACGAGTACGATCATTGCCACGTAGCTGAGAAAAGTTGCCGTATTTCCGATAAACACAGGAAGTATGCCGGCATTGCCGAAGGCGGACAGGATGAATAGCACGATTGTGATACACAGAGCAGGCAGCGCGATTTTGCCCACCCGCTTTCTTTGGTCTTGATATTTGTCCACGATTGTCATCGGATCGGTATGAATGGGCATTGTTCCCGCCGGCGCGCTGAATATATGGATTTCATTCCCCCCGGAACAGACATGTGTCCAACCGGCAGTTTCGAAGTAGGCGAAATAATCCTCATCCGGCGCCTTCTGATAATCCAGCGCATACTCGATGTCTTGCGGCTCGCCTTTCTTCAGCAAATAGCCGAGACCTTGCATGCGATCAAGGATCCAACCCTCTTTCGCAAGCTGGCGCAAGCGCTCCATGTCGTGCTGCTCCGTGAATGCCAGCCCCCCGCTGTTAATGTATTTGGTCTCCGTCATCATTCTTTCCCCGCCTTCTTCAACATCTCCTCGGCATGCTGCACCATCTCCCGCCTGCGCTGCATTTCCTGCCGCAGCAAGCAAAGCCCTTCTTCCGTCGCCCGGTACGTCTTCTTCTTTTTATCACCAAGCGCCGTCATCTCAATCAACCCTGCGGACTCCAGTTTCTGAATCGTCGAGTACAACGAAGCCGGCCCGATGGAAAACTGGCCGTCCGTCAGCTCCGCTACCGTCTGCATGACGACATATCCATGATTCTCTTCCACGAAACACAGCAAAATATAATACGCCGTGTCAGTAAGCTCTCCCATTTCCAAAGAACGACTTCTCGCCATAGCTTCCTCCCATATATCGTTAAGTGATATATCAATGAGTGGAGTATATCGTTTAATGATATACGTGTCAATATGGATATTGGTTTCATTTTTCGAAGGGGAATGTGGGGGTTTTGGACTTTATTTTGGCGAGTCGGTGGTAACTGGTTGAGAGGCGGTGGTAAACTCAACTAAATCTATACACCAAAAAACCGCTCACACTTGCTTTGAGCGGCTAATCGGCTTCATATATGCATTTTCAGTGTATTGTCTGAATTCGATCGTGCATAGGTAACCGTTTAAAAGAAAGCGGATTCCCCACGGTCTTCCCAATTTGGACGGCTATGAGACATTTGATCGATAATAAAATCTGCCCAATAAACAGGTGGGTAATGTTGGACGTATTTCGGATTTTCCTCATACCGTTTGAAAAATGTCGATGCCTCCATCATTTCTTTTGGCTCACCGCCATGCTTCTTTCGCACAACCTCTAAAATTTCATCAAAAAACATTTGTTCTAACCGGTCGTAGTCTTCATACTTCTTCAATGTACTCCACCTCCTCTAATGTAAGACAATTCACTGCTTCCACTGAATGTACCGATAGTTGATTGTATGCCGACATACTGCCTTTCGGTGCAATTTCCTTATAAAATTCCCCTTTGGAAATCAAATTTATCTTTACAGCATTCAGTAAGCTTCTCATATAACCATCCGCCACGGGGCCAGCTGCATAATCATAAGGCAAGTCATAATACATTTGTGATGTTTGCCTATTATTCAGAATGAATTTTCCCCATTGCTGGTCAGCAGCAGAAAAGTTCCTTCCAACGAGATTTGAAAGCTTATCAATATCCAATAGATACCGCAGTACAACTGGTTTGGCATTGATCCAGTTATTCCGATCGTTCGCGTCTCGAGCTTTATTTCGTGCCCATTCTTCAACTTGCTCTCGATTATTTGTAAGATAAAACCCCTGTCCAAAATCAGTTCCAGGTACCGGAATGGAAAGATCTATTCCATGGTTGCGGATCATCAATCCCTTGATATCTACCGTGCCATGATAACATACTTGAAATGTCTCTAACATTCTAATTCCCCGATCATTCTCTACTTTTTATTTCGTTATATACATTATACCATTCATTTCATTTAGGGGCTTTATACAATTGTGTTGTATTGTCTGGGTTAAACATATTATTCAGTACTGTTTGTTTACGCAGGAGATTAAGGTGGGAGGGGTGGTACCTGTCACTAGGATTGTCGGATAGTGATCGGTACCTGAGCAAGGTGCTTTTATGTCAATTCAGCTCAATGGGTAACTATACAACGAAAAAATGTTCACATCAGTGAAGAAGCGTTTACTCGTCTTCAAATATGTAGTTTTGTTGTATTATCTGAATTCAATCGCGAACAGGTACCTTTTCGATAGAGGCGGTGGTAAACTCAACTAAATCGTTGGTAACGCCCCTCAACTCGGTGGTAAACAAAAAAAGGAGCGACTCCACGAGTCTACTCCCTCTTCGTCTCCTCCAAAACTACACGATGCGCCGTGAAGAACGGTTTCAGGTTCTCCCCTGACACCTCTTGCATGCTACGGATGAAATCGGCAGTGGTAGCGATACCGAACCGCCTGTCATCGACGTATTTTCGCAGCCCTTCCATGAACACTTCTTCCCCGAGATGCTCGCGCAGGTCGAGCAGCATCTTTGCTCCGTCATCATACATGACATCGCCGTACTGCTCCAGGTCCTCCTCTTCAAAATCGTTGACCGACGAAGTGATGGTGTAGGCGGAACCACTGTCTTTGAGCCATCCTAGGCCATCCTGCCCGTAATAGGCTTCGTAGGAGGCGTACGTGGTCAGTGATTCATCGAGCCAAGGTTCACTTGAGGGATCGCTTCCGACGATTCCGTAGAACCACTGATGGGCGATTTCGTGTGCAATTGTGACGCCCAGTTCCTCCGCGTCCTCGATATGCGGCGTGTTGATCATGACGAGCTGCGGGTATTCCATGCCGCCGTCAAATTCGGAGCCATAGTCGACGCTGGCTATGCCGAGCGTCTTCCACGGATACTCGCCGTACCATTCTTCATATGCCGGGAACGCCTTCCTGGCAGCATCAATCATGATGTACGCCGCCTCCTCTTCCCCTTCACGGAAATAGACAGTGACGGCTGTTCCGCCGATGTTCTCGTGGACGGACTGGTACGGCGTGTTCAGCAGCATAGCAAAATCACGTACGCGTTCCGCTGTGAACCGGACTGCCCGTACGCCCTGTTGGATTTCAGTCGATTGCCGTTCACCGGTTGCAACAATCTCCAAATCGGCCGGTGCGCGGAATGTCACGTCAAAGCCGCCTGCCACGGAAAAGAAGGATTCACCTGTCTCGAAATACGGATGCGTGATCCAGCCCTTACCGTCATGTACTGCAAGGGTTGGAAACCAATTCCCTAGGGACACTTGCCGCCCCGACCAGCCGAACCGGTACTTCAGTTCAGGCAGGATGACGGTGAATTCCATCTCTACAGCCGCCCGGGAACCGGATTTTACGGAAATTCCCGATATGGTCATGGACGTGTCACTGGTCGAAAACTCTGCTTCCTCTCCATTCAAAAAGACGTTCTGCACCTCGATTTCTCCGCCATCAACCGCATTCGGCCACAGATTGAAGACTGCTGTTTGTAACGGCTGATCAAGCTGATTCTTCCAACTCACTTCCATGCGCGCATCTACCTGGTGCGCCACATCGTCATAGTCCGCCTCGATCACATACTGCGGGTCAGCCGGACCATAGCGGATGGAACTGGTCGACAGCTCTTCCTCTGTGTACATCGGTTCACCTGAGCAGCCTGCTATACTGATTAGGAGAAGAAGGATGAGCAGCAGTAGTTTTTTCATGTGGTAGACCTCACTTCACATATTGCTTCTGATTTTAAACCGATACTATCACTTCACCATACCCTCTATGTGTTATCAGATGTACAATCCCCCGTTTAGGCTATTTATGTAAGGCAGTAATCCCTGAACGCATTTACTGTTCTCATTTACCGCCAACCACTAATCCGTTCCGCTTTCTTCACGAACGCCGCAGATAAGGCACCCACCCGCGCGCGCAGCAGGTCCTGTCTTCCCTCAAATGTCCTTGTATAGATCAATTCGCAATCGCCCAGGCGTTTTTCGCATTCCGCATGGAAGAACTGCGCGTATTCCTTCTTCCTTGCTAATTCATACGGGACAGCGTGAACGTCTTTACGTTTCAGCAATCCCCCTGTACGGCGGACGATGAGATATCTCGGATTTTCAATCGGGTCGATGAACTCTTGCAAGGCACTCATGAACACGTTCTTCTCATGCGCCGTCCCTTCCATCAGCCAGCACGTGTATGCACCCATCCGGTCTGCTGTCACGCGGACCATATCTTCCGAAAAAGGGGTGTGCACCACTTTGGCATGATGGAGTGCCACGTAGACCGCCTTGCCGATTTCCGCCATGCTGGATTCGACAGACGGATGTCTCATATATAATTTTACGACCTTCGTTATGGACGGAAGGCCAAATGCCATCCCGACAATCAGACCTAGCCATAACCCGGCGCCTATCGGAATGTCCCGGAAATTCATAAAAAAACGCACCGCATCGAACAGTTCGCCTGCCACCGCGAAGCCTGCCAAGTAGGTCATCGCTTTCAGGGAATGAGGCAGATAGTAAGGCCGGGGCAGCGATTGTCGCTCTGTACGGATTTCCATCTCCATCCCGATGCCTTTTGCTATGGAGCGCTGCCACCTTTCAAATAGCCGGTTCCGCCCAGTCGCCCTCTCGCGTGTCCGCTCATTCATTGACTGGATGGCATCTAGCGTATAAGGCGCTTCTTCAAGATCCAGTCTCGACAGCCCCGTCTCGATCACATCCTCTTTCTCGCTCACCCCGACAAGCGAGCGAAACCGCCGGGACAGCAGCGCATAGTCATGCCCCGGATCGTCCGCGTCCCGGTCGACACAGACGAGATGCCAGATCGACGAGGTCTTGCCCGGGTTCTCCCTGTCTACCCGGATGGCCCTCCCGCGCATCTGGTTCGATTGCATGAAGGAGCCGACATAGGACGCGATGATCAGCGAGTTGATACAAGGCGCATCCCAGCCCTCTCCAAGCAATGCCGCTGTTCCGATCAAGACATGAACGCCGCCTGAAGAGAAGATGTCCGTCATGACCGCCACGATTCTTTGGCGATTTCCGGCCGTCAGATCGGCACGCATATACGAGGGATCATGCGCCATCTCTTTCCATACGATTTCTACCCCATGGTGCTTTGCTCTATCCTCCGCGATCCGCAACCCGCTTTTCGGCAGGACGACCAGCGAGCCCGTGAGAATCCCTATTTTCACATCATCGCCAAGCTCCCGCCTGATTTTCTCAAAGATCGGTACAACCCCGATACGACGGAGCGGCATTTCATCTCCGCTAGCAGCAGGCAAGTCCTGAAGGTGGATATAATCGGCCAGGATAACCATCCGCAGCTTCTCTTGCAGCAGGTCTTTCTCCGATTTCACGATTTCACAAATGCCCGTCAGCTTGGAAATGCTATGAGTCAGCTTCCTGTTCATGCTTTCTGTGGCACGCAGCTTGACCCTTCTTCTCTCGATGGCACCAATTTGCCACAACCGCTGTTTCAAGCGCTTCCGGAAATTGGAAACATCCTCGATTCTTTCATCTGCAAATAGAAGCCCTGTCAACAATTCTTCGAGCCATTCATATGTAAAGGGAGGTAATGTGTTCTCGGGCAATCCTATGACCGGCATTGCCTCCTTGTAGCAATCACTGCCTGCCTGCTTCAAAAACACTAAAATACTTGAAAAATAAGCGGGATGATCGAGTATTTCTTGTACGTATGCAGGCGGGTCTGTTATCCACGGATGATGTTCAAGCAGGTTCTGTAACTGTCCCTCGGTAAAAAGCGCTTCAACGAACCGATCCACCTCTTCCCGGAAACGTAGGATCATCATTAGCTCTTCCCCGACAGGTGCAGAAAAGTGGACATAATCCTGATGCGGACAAAGCTCTTTTTCCTTCACCAGTTCAGGGACACTGATCTCAAGATCGATCGGCCCGCACAGTTCCTCGTACCTCTCCCATTCGAGAGCCGATACATCCAGTGGCGGCGTAGCCGTCAGGGCAACCACATGGACATCCTGCAGAGAATGTCGAAGCGTCATCATTGATTTCCACCATGCCGTACGCAAATGATGCGCTTCATCTAAAATCAGCGTACCGAAGCCGAACCCCTCAAGATTCCGCTGGATGCGAGCTCTATCCGTTTCCATAGGTTCCTGATCAACTTCCCATTCCGCATCATCCGCAGCTTCCTCGTCCGCTTCTTCAGAAGTCTTCTTTTCTTGATAGACGCTATGCAACGCCTGATAAGTCGTCACTGTAATGAAGTCCGGCTGGGTAATATCCATCGATAACCAATCAGGCTGCTTTCCTCCAAGGAACAGTTCAGTGAAGCGTTCCTTCCATTGCTGTTTAATTGCAAGCGTCGGCGCGACGATTAAAGCCGGTTTATCCAGACGCAGCATCACTTCCAGCCCCAGCACCGTCTTCCCCGAACCGGGAGGGGCCACCAAGTGGAGATGCCTATTCGCCAGATGGTCTGGTAGTTCCCGAAGGATGCGCGCCTGATATGACCGCCACTTATAGCAAAACTCGATTCCTTTGGGGAAATTGTCCATTTGCTTGGCCTCCATTTCCGGGTTGGTTTATTGCTTGCTGAATGATCCGGTTTGCCTCGCGAACGATCCATTCGCCGGCCTAAACGATCCATTTAACTACTCAAAAATCCATCAGCCGGCCTGATCAACGTATCATTTAATCACGTTTCCGCTCAAACCCCAAATAGCGGGTTCCTTGGAACGTCAGGATTCCGATATCGCCTTCCGCCAACATGCCGGTTTCAGCACCGCTCACTTGATACTCCATCCGGTCACCGCTCTCCACTTGAAAGGTAGCGTAATAGGATGTGTGGGCCGATGAATCGCCGCTTCCTCCCCACGTCTCCGTCCTTTTCGCGACTACTTGAGCTGGAACGGACAACTTAGGGGAGTTGTTATTGGAAGCCCATGTGCCGATACCTTTTACGCTCCTAAAGATAATCGTGCCAATCACCAAAATAAAGACAGCCCCAATGAAATACGGCACAACCGAAAACAGGGTACCGTCAAATGAATTAAAGCCCACCATATCACCTCTGTAAACGTTATACGTATCATACGATACATCACCTGAATAGTTTCGGTATTCGTTAATTCATCCGAAAGAGAAAGGACTTTGCGCATGCTGTCTCGAATATACTAAACAATGTCCAAAAAAGGGGAAATGAACATGACAGTTGAGCATTTCTTACAAGAACAAAACGACGCAATCAAGGCATTACATATCGCCAGCACGTCCAGCTCGTGGATGGCGGCAACGACAGGCGAGGACGAGTAGAATCAAAAAACAGCGGAGGCTTCGACTGCTTTTAATCTCTACTTTGCTGACCCAGAACGATTTGAACATGTGAAATCGTATTTGAAAGAGGATGGTTTGACAGATATCCAGCGCCGTCAATTGGAAGGGCTGTATAACGGAATGGCGGAAAATCAGATCGCGGAGAGTGATTTGAAGGAGATGGTCGAGCGCTCTACAGAATTGGTCGGCCTCTTCAATACATTCCGTGCGAAGATCGGCGATAAAGAGGTTTCAGAGAATGATGTCCGCCAAATCTTGCTGAAAAGCAATGACCTCACTGAGCGGGAAGAGGCGTGGCATGCGAGCAAACAAATTGCAAAAGAAGTGGAAGGAAAGCTCCTGACGCTCGTTAAAAAGCGGAACGAAGTCGCCCGTTCACTTGGATATGACAACTATCACCAAATGAGCTTCAAACTGCAGGAACTCGACCGCGATGAAGTCTTTTCGATTTTCGATGAACTGAAAGACTTGTCGGATGAACCGTTCCGGGAAATGAAGCTGGAACTGGATTCGGAGCTTGCGAACCGGTTCGGCATCACACTAGAGGAGCTGCGGCCTTGGCATTATGCCGATCCTTTCTTCCAAGAAGCACCGCCGATGAAGGAGCTCGACTTGGATCCGTATTATGAGGGGAAGGACCTGGAGCAGCTGACCATCGCTACGTTCGAAAGCATGGGTATGGAAATCAAAGATATGCTGGCGAAGAGCGATATGTATCCGCGCGACAAGAAAAACCAGCATGCCTTCTGTACGGACATCGATCGGGATGGAGATGTGCGCGTCCTGTGCAACAACGTCCCGTCTGACTACTGGTCTAGCACAACGTTGCATGAATTTGGCCACGCGGTATATTTCAAATATGTGGACGAGAACCTGCCATTCCTTTTGAGAACGTGTTCCCATACGCTCACGACAGAAGCGATCGCCATGCTATATGGCCGTTTCGCGAAGAATCCAGAGTGGCTGAAGCGCTTCTTGGAAGTTGACGAATCAGAAGTGAATCGGTTAGCCCCGATCATCGAAGAATCCTTGCGCCGTCAAATGCTCATTGCCGGCCGCTGGATCATGACGTTTTCCTATTTTGAGAAGGAACTTTATGAAAATCCAGACCAAGATTTAAATAAATTGTGGTGGAAGCTGGTGAACGACATCCAGTTCGTGAACTCGCCGGAAAATGTGGATTATCCACACTGGGCAGCGAAAATCCATTTCACCCTCGTTCCGGTCTATTACCAGAACTACCTGCTTGGGGAGCTGACGACATCTCAGTTGGAAGCGCATATCTACAAAGATGTTTCAGCTGACATGTTCACGAAAGGAGTCGGAACTTATCTGATCGAAGATTATTTCAAGCCGGGCGCCCTTTACGCGTGGAATGAAAAGATTGAAAAAGCGACAGGTGAAACATTAAACCCACAATATTTCATCGACCAATTCGTTGCAGTTAAGCAAGCGAACGCCTGATTTCATGACATATAAAAAAAGACAAATGCTGGGTTCATAGGAGCTCGGCATTTTGTTTGGTTAATGGTACTTGTCACTCTATCCGGCTTACCAATCTTTCTTTTCACCGATACTCTTCCATCATCACTCCCATAGCAATCCCCCGCCAAATATGAGACAATAGAACAAATGTACCTACGTTGCAGGCGTACAAATTTCACCCAAACTATTTTGGGTGCTTTGTGCGATTAATTAGCACTCGGCGACAAAATAATCGTTACATAAAAAGTGGGTGGTTTAAATAACCCTTAATTGGATGGTCCTCGAAAATGCTTTTTATCGAGTTAACCGTATAGAATGAAGAAGTTTATTTCCAAAAAGGAGGAAGGCATGAAGGTATTCATTATTGTATCAATGATTCTCGTCGTCATTATGTTAGCTATTGGACTAATTGTGACCATATCCGTTGCTACTTCTATGAAAAAAAATTACACGAGTGAAAATAGTTTTCCTAGTTTGCTGTGGGCTTATGTTTTAGCAATCCCATTTATTGTTATAGTGACTCTTATAGCTATATTTTTATTTAAATAACCAGTGAAAAAGCACTTGTTTTTTCGTCCCTCGGGAACTGACTAAGATCACTGAAAAAGTTCTAATTTTAATAATGAATGAGTGAATTTCATAACTCTGAGCCCTTTTCTATCAAGGGTTTCAATACCATTCCCTATATCTCCCTTCTTAGCAAATCAGATAGAAATTATCTCACATCTATGAGATAATAAAGAACAAATGTTTCACTGTTCAGGAAAAGAGGTGTGCTCATGAGACCTGTCATCTTAGCTGAAAAACCATCCCAAGCAAAAGCGTATGCAGACGCTTTTTCCGTGCGAAAACATGAGGGATTCATCGAGATCAACCCATGTCCCATCTTCCCTGCAGGCGCTTATATCACATGGGGCGTCGGCCATCTCGTCGAACTGAAGGAGCCGCATGCGTACAATCCCGCGTGGAAGCGATGGTCGCTCGGCAGTCTTCCGATTTTACCGGACCGGTATGAGTTCCAAGTGGCGAAGGGAAAATTCAAGCAGTTCCAGGTCGTGAAGAAGCTCATTCGTGGGACGGACACGGTCATCAATGCGTGCGACGTGGACCGGGAAGGCTCGAATATCTTCTACAGCATCTATTACCAGACAGGTGCGCGCAATCAGACGATCAAGCGGCTGTGGATCAATTCGCTCGAAGTGGATGAAGTGCGAAAGGGCTTTGCGAATCTTCGCGACAACCGGAAGGACCTGCTTATGTACGAGGAGGCGAAAGCTCGGCAGATCAGCGACTGGCTCGTTGGGATGAACGGGTCACGCCTGTATACTCTTTTATTGAAGGCGAAAGGTGTGCAGGAAGTGTTCCCGATTGGGCGTGTGCAATCGCCGACGGTCTATTTGATCTACCAGCGGGCCCGGGAAATCGAGACGTTCGTGTCGGAGCCGTTTTTCGAGGTGGAAGCGGAGTTCACGGCAGAACACGGGACGTATAAAGGGAAGGCAAAAGTGAAGGAGCCGAAGCGCGAGATCGTCCAAGAGCTGCTGAAAAAGCATGGCATCCGGCCTGATTCGCCCGGCGTGGTCGCGAGCGTCACGCATACGGACAAGCGCATGCCGCCGCCCCAGCTTCATTCCCTGTCAACGCTTCAAGCAACTGCGAACCGGCGCTGGAAAGCGAGTCCCGCCACGGTGCTGAAGACGATGCAGGATCTATATGAGAAGAAACTTGTCACCTATCCGCGGACGGACGCACGGCATATTACGCCGAACGAATTCGCCTATTTGAAGGATCAGGTCGGGGCGTATCAGCAGCTCGTCAAGGCTCCCTTTCCCGTCATGTCACTGGCTCCGAAAAAACGTTTTGTCGACAGTTCGAAAGTTCAAGAACACTATGCCATCATCCCGACAAAGAAGATTCCGACCGAGGCGGCACTCGCGAAGTTGTCGTCGCTAGAACGTAATTTATATGAGGAAGTCGTCCGAACGGCGCTCGCCATGTTCCATCGTGACTACCAGTACACCGAGACGAAAGTGACGACAGATGTGAACGGGTTGCCGTTCTTCACGACCGGCAAGACGGAGCGTGATCTTGGCTGGAAGGAACTTTTCCAGGCCGCGAAGGACGATAAGGATGAACCGTCTTTGCCTCCGCTCCGCGAGAAGGAATCTGTCCACAGCAAAATTGGTATTAAGGAAGGCAAGACGATGCCGCCAAAGCCATATACCGAAGGTCAGCTCATCGCCATGATGAAGACATGCGGAAAACTGATCGATGACAAGGAAGAGACGGATATTCTGAAGGAGATTGAGGGGCTTGGGACGGAAGCGACGCGAAGTGGCATCATCGAGACGATTAAGAAGCATGGCTATATTTCCGTCTCGAAAAACATCGTGTCCATAACAGAAAAAGGGCGCGTCTTATGCGAAGCCATTGAAGGGAATCTGCTTGCGAGCCCATCGATGACGGCGAAATGGGAAGCGTATTTGCGCAAAATCGGCAACGGGGAAGGGACAAGTGATCATTTCCTCGGCACGATTTCAAGGTTCATCATAAAACTACTGGAGGACGTGCCACGGCAGATCGAAGCGCGCCCGATCGACCCGGGCCGCATCCCGCCTCGCGCCGGCAAGTCAGGTAAATCCTATGCCGCCACAGAAGTCGCGCCTTGTCCTGCCTGCAAGACAGGGACGATCCTCGCACGCAAAAGCTTCTACGGCTGCAGCAATTACAAGAACGGCTGCAAGCAGACATTCCCTGGGCTTTATCTCAAAAAGAAACTGACACCCGCTCAGGTGAAACTGCTCTGCACGAAAGGCAAAACGAATGTCATCAAAGGCTTCACGTCACAAAGCGGCAGGCAGTTTAACGCGAGCCTTTCGCTTGAGGACGGGAAGTTGAATCTGGTGTTCCAGAACGAGCCGGCGGGCACGAAATAGTCATTGGCGGAACATCCATAACAGGACAATCATAATGAGCAGTATCACGACGTAAAACGATATTTTCCGTATCAATTGCGATCCCTCCTGTCCTGTTTTTTCGCCAAAGGGCCCCGATTCTCCTGCCAACGCAAAAATCCACCTCTGCCTGAACCGCAGGGGTGGATTTCTTTTTACTTCCGCACGCCGTCTTTCTGCACCATCCATGTCAGAATGATGAAAAGCGCAAACGCGATCAGCAAGATGCTGCCGCCGACGATATAGAAGACGAGTGCAAATGTTTCGTTCAGGCCGAATGGCTGCATGAACTGGAACCACATGCCCGCCGTCAGGCCGATGGACCCGATGATTGCCGTCCAGCCATGTACGGTCACGAGCTTCTTCGCACGCACTTTGAATACTTTGTAGAACACGCCCCATGCAAACACCGACAGCCATCCGACGACTAGAATATGCGCATGGATCGGTTTAAACGCATACGACCCCGCCCCTGCCATATGTGAACCTAAGAACGCCCCGATCATCCCGAATATCGCCGCAATGCGGATCAGCCGCAAACTCCATTTTTCCTGCATCTATGTGATTCCTCCCGTTGTCATGTTGATACTTCTATTGTAAGAAGCCAACATGAACGGAACGTGAACGGCAGATTACAGTTTGGGCAGTGTGATTGTGAATACGGTTCCTTCTCCTTCCGTGCTGTCGACGTCAATTGTCCCCTTATGGAGAGCGACGACTTGCTGGACAATGGAAAGCCCCAGGCCTGTCCCTTCAACTTCACGGGTCCTGGAGTCATCGACGCGGTAGAAACGATCATACAGCTTATCCAGATGGCCTGCTGGGATACCGATGCCTGTATCGCGGACCGTCATCGTGACGGAATCTTCACTGTCCTTCATTCCCACATCAATCTCGCCGCCTGCCGGAGTGTACTTGATCGCATTCGATAGAAGGTTTTCCCATACTTTCTCGAGGAACGCAGGGTCCGCGTCAAGCTCCACTTCCGCAAGTTCCATGGAAAGCGACAGCTCCTTCTCCTCCAGCGCCCACCGGTATTTCCGCACCGCTTCCTTCACTTGCTCATCCAGTCGGAATCGCTTGTAACGAAGGGGCGTTTCCAGCTGGTCGAGCGACGTCAACAAAAGCAGCTGCTTCGTCAATGTCGAGAGCCGGTCCGTCTCCGATTTGATCACCCCGACGTAATTTGCACGCTCCGCGTCGCTCGTCTGCTCGTCCAGCAGCAACGTCGCATATCCTTTGATGTTCAGAAGCGGCGACTGGAAATCGTGGGACACATCACTGATGAACTGCTTGCGCATGCGGTCGCTTTCCTGCAGCCGCCCCGTCATTACCCGGAAACTCGCTGCAAGCTGCCCGATTTCATCCCGCCGGTTGATGTCGATCGGGACATCGAACCGTTCCTCCGCCACCTTTTTCGTCGCGGCCGTGAGCTTCGTGATCGGCTCGATCAGTTTCTTTGCCACAATCAGCATGGACAGCAGGCTGAAGATCGCCATGACGATGACCATGCCGCCGAGCAGGTAATGCACCTCCGTGAACAGCAGTTTGATGTCCGGCCGCAGGAATAGCGCATACCGCCTTCCTTCATGCATGAAAGGGACGCCGACTGTGTTCGCCAGCTGATCGGAGAAGAAGCCCGTCATGAACGTCTCTGTCTTGAGGTCGCGCATTCCGTGGTAGACGCCGCCCGAAAGCACAGCATCGAGGGCCGATTCCGGCAGATTCGCCTTCCTAAATGGCGCACCGTATTGCACCGCTTCCCGGTTTTCATCCACGACATACAGCTTATAGCCCGCGTCTGCCTGCGTATCCAGGTAATGCGCCAGGTCAATCGTCTCGTCACTTTCAATATATTCCGCCATGGACGAAGCGATTGCGACATTCTTCGCATCGTTCTTTCCCTTCAATTGCTGATGATAATATGTATTGACCGCAAGGAACGCGATCAGCGCGCTTGTCAGCATGATGCCGACTGTAAAGGACAGGAACTTCCCATACAGCGACTTCATGACAGATCCGTCTCCAGCTTGTACCCGACGCCTCGCACTGTCGTAATGCGCGCAGGGTCGCCGAGCTTCGCTAGCTTATCCCGCAGCCGTTTGACGTGGACATTGAGCGTCTGCTCGTCCCCTTCATAATCGAACCCCCACACCCGCTCGATCAGAAGGTCCCGCTCCCACACATGGTTCGGTCTTGAAGCAAGGACGGACAGCAGCTCGAATTCCTTCAATGGAAGCAGCAGCACCTTCTTGCCGACCGATACTTCATATGTCTGCCGGTTGATCAGAAGAGGGCCTGCTTCTATCAGAAAACCGACATCCTTCTCATATCTTCGCAAAATGGCGTTGACCCGGAACAACAGCTCCTTCGGCTCAAACGGTTTCACGACATAATCATCGGAACCCGCAAGGAAGCCCTTCTCTTTATCCTCCAGCTCCCCCTTCGCCGTCAGCAATAGAACCGGCACATTCCGTTCCCGAAGCTTCTTTGTGAGTGCAAAGCCGTCCATCCCCGGCATCATGACATCCACTACTGCTAGATCCGGCAGCTTCTCTTCCGCCAGCGCCAACGCTTCCGCACCATTCTTCGCCTTGCGTACCGAATACCTTGCCTGCGTCAGATGGATGGCGACCAGTTCCAAGATATTCGGATCATCATCGACCGCTAATATGTCCATTCCTATCGCCCCTTCTTTTTCAATTTGACTCGCCATTCTGCATTCAGCAGCCCCGATACGAGGATGATCACCGCCGTCAGATAGAACCAGAGGACGAGCAGAATGACTCCTGATATTTGCCCATACAGACGGTTGTATTCCACCTGCTGCACATAACTGTCGAACACGAGCGAAAACAACTGCCAGCCGATTGCGGAGAATACCGCGCCCGGCAGCACTTCAATTACTCTCATTCTACCGGTTGGCACGACTTTATAAAAGAGCAGGAAGAAGTTGAACAGGAACAAGGTGCCAATCCCCCACTTTAGCAGCGGCCACACGTACAGCCAGCCCGCCCATTGCTCGATCGCGTCGTAGTAGGAGACCACTTCATGCAGCGCCCGTTCGATCATAGGCAGGAACAGCGATAGGGAGATGACTGCCATGAACAGAAGCGTCACACCAAGGTCCCGGATGATGGCCCGCCAGATGCCGTATGGGCGGATATATCCGTTAGCAAGGTCGAGTGACCGGGCAAGGGACTGTACGGCGACGGATGACAGCCAGAACGCGATGGCGAGGCTCGTGTAGAGCACATTCCCCTGCACTTTATACAGCAATGCCCTGACGTTCTGCTCGATGATGACAAATGCTTCTTCCGGCGCAAACGGGCGGATGAACGCGAGGAGCCATTCTTCATTCACCGGCAGATAGCTCAGCAGCGAAAACAGGAAGATCAGGAACGGAAACATCGACAGCAGCAAGTAATACGCCGTCTGAGCAGCCTGATCGAAGAAACGTTCTTTATAGAAACGGATGGCGACAGTCCGGATGATGGCAATCCTCTCCTTCTGCTAGAAAAAACCCCTGAAACAAGTTACGCTACTGTTTCAGGGAACATTCACCGCTTTATGTAAGCTTATACAGTTCACCTAGCCGCATGACCCGCAGCCGATTAGGATCGATGCCCTGGCGTTCCCATTCCGCCTGCGTCCGCTCAAGCGCCTCAAGCGGCGTATCATCCGCGAGCATATACGCACCAAAATGAATGGGGATCATCTCTTTCGCCCGGGTATCGAGAAATGCCTGTACCGCCTCTTCCGGATTCACATGCTGCCCCTTCATGAACCATTCCGGCTCATAGGCACCGATCGGCATCAGGCAGATATCAATCTCGAACGCATCCCCGATCTCCTGGAAGCCCCGGAAGTACCCGCTGTCTCCTGCAAAGTAGACCGTCGGCGCCGTTTCACTTTCCATCATCCAGCCGCCCCAGTGCGACCGGTCTGTGTCAAGCAGCGAACGCTTCGTCCAGTGCTGGGCGGGGACAAACGTGAACGTCAGCGGGCCGATCTCCAGGCTCTCCCACCACTGAAATTCTGACACCCGCTTGAAGCCTTTCCGATTGAAAGCACGCTTCAGGCCTGCTGGTACGAGATACTGCGGATTCCCAGGCAGCCGCTTGATCGAACCGTAATGGAGATGATCGTAATGGCTATGGGATAGCAGGACGACATCAATGTCCGGCAATTCTTCTATCTTCAGGCCCGGCTGCGTCAGACGGCGGTACATGCCAAGCCACTTTGCCCATACGGGATCCGTAATGATATTCAGTCCTGCCAGCTGGATCAGCAATGTCGAATGACCGATATAGGTGATGGTCGGCAGTTCGCGGTTGGCCCGTAGCCAGTCCGTCGCCGGGTTCTCGATACGCGGCAGCTGGTACGACAGATCCTTCTGCTTGCTGCGTCGCTCTTTCAGCCACCCCAGCAGGCCTTTAAGATCACCTGTCACGACGACATCATCCATATTCGTATACCTCATTCAATCAACCCCTTTCCTTTATTGTAGAAGAGAAAATTGGCGGTTGCCAGAAAGTGAGCCACTTCTTCTTTTCCCCGAATGGCTGAAGAGTATTCATTCGGCTCATCTGTAAAACCCCTTGCGACCCGTACATCCTGTTATGCCCCATTCATTTGTTCCGTCGCCAAATAAAATCTATATTCTACATGCATCAGAAAAAACGAGACAACCGTTTAGATTATCCCGTCTTTATACAATCAAGTCATGCTCTTAGTCATCATCTCAGCATAATCGAGCCGCCATCCACCATTATTGTCTGTCCTGTTATATATCCCGATTCCTCAGATGCTAAAAACACGGCAACCCTGCCGATATCCTGTTCCACATCACCAAAACGGCCTAGCGGAATCTTGCTCAAGACATCTTCGTAATACTCAGGTTGCGCCTTAGCCCATGCTTGGACACCCGGTGAATTGGCAAGCGGGCTAATGATGTTTACATTGATACCGTAGCATCCCCATTCACGCGCGGCTACCCGGGAAATCGCCCGGATTGCCTCCTTCGCCGCAGCATACGCCGCTTGTGTCTCGTGACCTTCCAGCCCTGCACCTGACGCGAAGTTAATGACCTTTCCCTGTGACTTCTTCAAATGCGGAAAAGCAGCCTGCATCAGATAGAACGTCGGATAAAACCCTGTGCCGAATGATAAATCGAGATCCGCTTGAGTCGTCTCCTCAAACGGCGCCTGCTTGGATGCATGTGCATTATTCACAAGCACATCGAGCCGGCCGCATTTCGAGACCACCTCATCCACAATCGACGGCAGTCTTTCTCGGTCCATCAAATTAGCCTGCAAGAAGAAAGACTTTGGAGAGATCGCCTGAAGCTCTGACTCCATTGCTTTCCCCGTTTCCTCGTTCAAATCGACGATTGCTACAATCGCCCCTTCCTTCGCCATTGCTTTCGCCATCCCGCTGCCAATACCGCCTGCTCCGCCGGTGATGATCACTACTTTATCCTGTAATCTGCCCATTTACTATCCCTCCATGTAAGCTGCATTCTCTATAGAATTCCTCTGTTGCTGGAATTCTAAACGAAGGATAAACTTTCGCCAGCAAGTGTGGACGGATGAAGTAAAGCGGCTCGGCACGAACGCTGGTTTTTCCCAGGGACCATCTATGTAGCGTGCCGCGAGATCGATTAGGCGGCGGAACGATCCATTTAACGTACCGAGCGATCGATTAGGCGGCGGAACAATCCGTTTAGCTAGAGAAGCGACTGATTACGTGGCAGAGCGATCCGTTTAGCTGGAGAAGCGACTGATTACGCGGCGGAACGATCCGTTTAGCGTGCAGAGCGACCGATTAACGGCGGAATGATCTGTTTAGCGTGCCGCGCGACCGATTAGACGACGGAATTCCCCTATATTGGAGCTGCCAAGCCGTTTGTTCCATAGTTCTCTTTAGATAATTAAAGGAAGACACAAAAAAACCATCCCCTCGCTTGGGGATGGCATTTGCCTGGCAACGTCCTACTCTCACAGGGGGAAGCCCCCTACTACCATCGGCGCTGAAGAGCTTAACTTCCGTGTTCGGGATGGGAACGGGTGTGACCTCTTCGCCGTCATTACCAGACAGGTGAATGAATTGCTCATTCAAAACCGGATAGAAGTGACATTGTGTAATGTAATCAACGTACTATTGTAATTAAGGTCAAGTCCTCGATCGATTAGTATCCGTCAGCTGCACGTGTCGCCACGCTTCCACCCCGGACCTATCCACCTCATCATCTTTGAGGGATCTTACTTACAGAAGTAAAGGGAAATCTCATCTCGAGGGGGGCTTCATGCTTAGATGCTTTCAGCATTTATCCCGTCCACACATAGCTACCCAGCGATGCCCTTGGCAGAACAACTGGTACACCAGCGGTGTGTCCATCCCGGTCCTCTCGTACTAAGGACAGCTCCTCTCAAATTTCCTGCGCCCGCGACGGATAGGGACCGAACTGTCTCACGACGTTCTGAACCCAGCTCGCGTACCGCTTTAATGGGCGAACAGCCCAACCCTTGGGACCGACTACAGCCCCAGGATGCGATGAGCCGACATCGAGGTGCCAAACCTCCCCGTCGATGTGGACTCTTGGGGGAGATAAGCCTGTTATCCCCGGGGTAGCTTTTATCCGTTGAGCGATGGCCCTTCCATGCGGAACCACCGGATCACTAAGCCCGTCTTTCGACCCTGCTCGACTTGTAGGTCTCGCAGTCAAGCTCCCTTATGCCTTTGCACTCTGCGAATGATGTCCAACCATTCTGAGGGAACCTTTGGGCGCCTCCGTTACTCTTTAGGAGGCGACCGCCCCAGTCAAACTGCCCGCCTGACACTGTCTCCTGCCCGGATCACGGGCAAGGGTTAGAAGTCCAATACAGCCAGGGTAGTATCCCACGGGTGCCTCCACCGAAGCTGGCGCTCCGGCATCTTAGGCTCCTACCTATCCTGTACAGGCTGCACCGGAATTCAATATCAGGCTGCAGTAAAGCTCCACGGGGTCTTTCCGTCCTGTCGCGGGTAATGCGCATCTTCACGCATATTATAATTTCACCGAGTCTCTCGTTGAGACAGTGCCCAGATCGTTACGCCTTTCGTGCGGGTCGGAACTTACCCGACAAGGAATTTCGCTACCTTAGGACCGTTATAGTTACGGCCGCCGTTTACTGGGGCTTCAATTCGGAGCTTCGCTTGCGCTGACCCCTCCTCTTAACCTTCCAGCACCGGGCAGGCGTCAGCCCCTATACGTCACCTTACGGTTTTGCAGAGACCTGTGTTTTTGCTAAACAGTCGCCTGGGCCTATTCACTGCGGCTCTCTCGGGCTATTCACCCTACCAGAGCACCCCTTCTCCCGAAGTTACGGGGTCATTTTGCCGAGTTCCTTAACGAGAGTTCTCTCGATCACCTTAGGATTCTCTCCTCGCCTACCTGTGTCGGTTTGCGGTACGGGCACCTCCCGCCTCGCTAGAGGCTTTTCTTGGCAGTGTGAAATCAGGGACTCCGGGGACAATTCCCCTTGCCATCACAGCCCAGCGCATCTGGAATGGGATTTGCCTCATTCCACGCCTCACTGCTTGGACGCGCATGACCAACAGCGCGCTCACCCTATCCTACTGCGTCCCCCCATTGCTGATAACGGCGGGGAGGTGGTACAGGAATATCAACCTGTTGTCCATCGTCTACGCCTATCGGCCTCGACTTAGGTCCCGACTAACCCTGAGCGGACGAGCCTTCCTCAGGAAACCTTAGGCATTCGGTGGAAGGGATTCTCACCCTTCTTTCGCTACTCATACCGGCATTCTCACTTCCAAGCGCTCCACCAGTCCTTTCGGTCTGGCTTCGACGCCCTTGGAACGCTCTCCTACCACTGACACCATCGGTGTCAATCCGCAGTTTCGGTGATCCGTTTAGCCCCGGTACATTTTCGGCGCAGCGCCACTCGACCAGTGAGCTATTACGCACTCTTTAAATGGTGGCTGCTTCTAAGCCAACATCCTGGTTGTCTGGGCAGCGCCACATCCTTTTCCACTCAACGGATACTTGGGGACCTTAACTGGCGGTCTGGGCTGTTTCCCTCTCGACCACGGATCTTATCACCCGCAGTCTGACTCCCAAACAGAAGTCATCCGGCATTCGGAGTTTGTCTGAATTCGGTAACCCGGGATGGGCCCCTCGTCCAAACAGTGCTCTACCTCCGGGACTCTTACGTTTGAGGCTAGCCCTAAAGCTATTTCGGAGAGAACCAGCTATCTCCAGGTTCGATTGGAATTTCACCGCTACCCACACCTCATCCCCGCACTTTTCAACGTACGTGGGTTCGGGCCTCCAGTAAGTGTTACCTTACCTTCACCCTGGACATGGGTAGATCACCTGGTTTCGGGTCTACGACCCCATACTCATACGCCCTATTCAGACTCGCTTTCGCTGCGGCTCCGCCTTCTCAGCTTAACCTCGCATGGAATCGTAACTCGCCGGTTCATTCTACAAAAGGCACGCCATCACCCATTAACGGGCTCTGACAACTTGTAGGCACACGGTTTCAGGTTCTCTTTCACTCCCCTTCCGGGGTGCTTTTCACCTTTCCCTCACGGTACTGGTTCACTATCGGTCACTAGGGAGTATTTAGCCTTGGGAGATGGTCCTCCCGGATTCCGACGGAATTTCACGTGTTCCGCCGTACTCAGGATCCACTCTGGAGGGGCTGGACTTTCGGCTACGGGGCTTTTACCCGCTCTGGCGGACCTTTCCAGGTCGCTTCGCCTAACCCAGCCCTTTGTAACTCCGTATAGAGTGTCCTACAACCCCAGGAAGCAAGCTTCCTGGTTTGGGCTCTTCCCGTTTCGCTCGCCGCTACTAAGGGAATCGATGTTTCTTTCTCTTCCTCCGGGTACTTAGATGTTTCAGTTCTCCGGGTGTGCCTCGCTCACGCTATGTATTCACGTGCAGCGTACTGCCCCATTACGGGCAGTGGGTTCCCCCATTCGGAAATCTTCGGCTCAAAGCTTACTTACAGCTCCCCGAAGCATATCGGTGTTAGTTCCGTCCTTCATCGGCTCCTAGTGCCAAGGCATCCGCCGTGCGCCCTTTCTAACTTAACCTTTTCGGCATCCTGCAAGAGGTGCCATGGTTTGAGTGGTGTATTTAGCGATAAACACAACCAGCTCGTTACAAAGTATTGCATGTTCAATCACTACGTGATCGACTCGGTTGATTACTTGTTACTTTCAATGTCGTTCTATCCAGTTTTCAATGAACAAGTGTAAAGGTCTATAAAGAAAAAAATAAACCTTCAAAACTGAACGCAAAACGTCAACTTACAGATCGAAGATCTGTATTCCGTAATTATCCTTAGAAAGGAGGTGATCCAGCCGCACCTTCCGATACGGCTACCTTGTTACGACTTCACCCCAATCATCTGTCCCACCTTCGGCGGCTGGCTCCCGTAAGGGTTACCCCACCGACTTCGGGTGTTACAAACTCTCGTGGTGTGACGGGCGGTGTGTACAAGACCCGGGAACGTATTCACCGTGGCATGCTGATCCACGATTACTAGCGATTCCGGCTTCATGCAGGCGAGTTGCAGCCTGCAATCCGAACTGGGAACGGTTTTATGGGATTGGCTTCCCCTCGCGGGTTCGCAGCCCTTTGTACCGTCCATTGTAGCACGTGTGTAGCCCAGGTCATAAGGGGCATGATGATTTGACGTCATCCCCACCTTCCTCCGGTTTGTCACCGGCAGTCACCTTAGAGTGCCCAACTGAATGCTGGCAACTAAGATCAAGGGTTGCGCTCGTTGCGGGACTTAACCCAACATCTCACGACACGAGCTGACGACAACCATGCACCACCTGTCACCGCTGTCCCCGAAGGGAAAGGCATGTCTCCATGCCGGTCAGCGGGATGTCAAGACCTGGTAAGGTTCTTCGCGTTGCTTCGAATTAAACCACATGCTCCACCGCTTGTGCGGGTCCCCGTCAATTCCTTTGAGTTTCAGCCTTGCGGCCGTACTCCCCAGGCGGAGTGCTTAATGCGTTAGCTGCAGCACTAAGGGGCGGAAACCCCCTAACACTTAGCACTCATCGTTTACGGCGTGGACTACCAGGGTATCTAATCCTGTTTGCTCCCCACGCTTTCGCGCCTCAGCGTCAGTTACAGACCAGAAAGCCGCCTTCGCCACTGGTGTTCCTCCACATCTCTACGCATTTCACCGCTACACGTGGAATTCCGCTTTCCTCTTCTGCACTCAAGTCCCCCAGTTTCCAATGACCGTTCGCGGTTGAGCCGCGAGATTTCACATCAGACTTAAAGGACCGCCTGCGCGCGCTTTACGCCCAATAATTCCGGACAACGCTTGCCACCTACGTATTACCGCGGCTGCTGGCACGTAGTTAGCCGTGGCTTTCTGACGAGGTACCGTCAAGGTACGGGCAGTGACTCCCGTACGTGTTCTTCCCTCGCAACAGAACTTTACGACCCGAGAGCCTTCTTCGTTCACGCGGCGTTGCTCCATCAGACTTTCGTCCATTGTGGAAGATTCCCTACTGCTGCCTCCCGTAGGAGTCTGGGCCGTGTCTCAGTCCCAGTGTGGCCGATCACCCTCTCAGGTCGGCTACGCATCGTCGCCTTGGTAGGCCGTTACCCCACCAACTAGCTAATGCGCCGCGGGCCCATCCTGCAGTGACAGCCGAAACCGTCTTTCAGAGTTCCTCCATGCGGAGGAACTGATTATTCGGTATTAGCCCCGGTTTCCCGGAGTTATCCCCATCTGCAGGGCAGGTTGCCCACGTGTTACTCACCCGTCCGCCGCTAAATCAAGGGAGCAAGCTCCCTGTCATTCGCTCGACTTGCATGTATTAGGCACGCCGCCAGCGTTCGTCCTGAGCCAGGATCAAACTCTCCATAAATCTGGCGGACCGATACGCAGCGCATTGCGTTGTCAGCTGCACTCGCTCAGTCGGTCGCGTACCGAAGTACGCTCCCTCCTTTGCTCGATTGCTTCCTAGCACTGCACTACGTCTCGGCCGCCAGATGCCTCTCTTGTATAAGAAAGGTTGAAGAAATTCGAGTAGCTCGATTTCTTTGCTGGCATCTTTATGATGTCCATTGTTTGTTGTTCCTCCGCCGACGGGGTCGGCTTCAGAACTTTATGTTGACGTTTTGCTGTTCAGTTTTCAAGGTTCATATGGTGGAGCCTAGCGGGATCGAACCGCTGACCTCCTGCGTGCAAGGCAGGCGCTCTCCCAGCTGAGCTAAGGCCCCATATTAAAAGTGGTCGGGAAGACAGGATTCGAACCTGCGACCCCTTGGTCCCAAACCAAGTGCTCTACCAAGCTGAGCTACTTCCCGTTAAAATGGCGCGCCCGGCAGAAGTCGAATCCACAACCTTCTGATCCGTAGTCAGACGCTCTATCCAATTGAGCTACGGGCGCATTATATTGTTTATATGAGTGGTGCCGAGAACCGGAATCGAACCGGTACGGTAGTCACCTACCGCAGGATTTTAAGTCCTGTGCGTCTGCCAGTTCCGCCACCCCGGCATATAAACGAAGCGGAAGACGGGATTCGAACCCGCGACCCCGACCTTGGCAAGGTCGTATTCTACCACTGAACTACTTCCGCATAATAAAGTGCGGGTGAAGGGAGTCGAACCCCCACGCCTTGCGGCACTAGATCCTAAGTCTAGCGTGTCTGCCAGTTCCACCACACCCGCATTATTAAAATGGTGAGCCATGCAGGATTCGAACCTGCGACCCTCTGATTAAAAGTCAGATGCTCTACCAACTGAGCTAATGGCTCTTAGTGGTGCCGGCGAAAGGACTTGAACCCTCAACCTACTGATTACAAGTCAGTTGCTCTACCAGTTGAGCTACACCGGCACATAAGATATAAATGGTGGAGGATGACGGGTTCGAACCGCCGACCCCCTGCTTGTAAGGCAGGTGCTCTCCCAGCTGAGCTAATCCTCCGGATTAATAAGATTTCCAAGCCCGGCAACGTCCTACTCTCACAGGGGGAAGCCCCCTACTACCATCGGCGCTGAAGAACTTAACTTCCGTGTTCGGGATGGGAACGGGTGTGACCTCTTCGCCATCGCCACCGGACTTGGTCCTTTTTTCAAAGGCATTACTTATTATATCATCTCGTCAGAGATTTTCAAGCACTTTTTTTATCAAAAAGAACTTATTTTGAATGAATTGCTCATTCAAAACCGGATAGAAGTGACATTGTGTAATGTAATCAACGTACTATTGTAATTAAGGTCAAGTCCTCGATCGATTAGTATCCGTCAGCTGCACGTGTCGCCACGCTTCCACCCCGGACCTATCCACCTCATCATCTTTGAGGGATCTTACTTACAGAAGTAAAGGGAAATCTCATCTCGAGGGGGGCTTCATGCTTAGATGCTTTCAGCATTTATCCCGTCCACACATAGCTACCCAGCGATGCCCTTGGCAGAACAACTGGTACACCAGCGGTGTGTCCATCCCGGTCCTCTCGTACTAAGGACAGCTCCTCTCAAATTTCCTGCGCCCGCGACGGATAGGGACCGAACTGTCTCACGACGTTCTGAACCCAGCTCGCGTACCGCTTTAATGGGCGAACAGCCCAACCCTTGGGACCGACTACAGCCCCAGGATGCGATGAGCCGACATCGAGGTGCCAAACCTCCCCGTCGATGTGGACTCTTGGGGGAGATAAGCCTGTTATCCCCGGGGTAGCTTTTATCCGTTGAGCGATGGCCCTTCCATGCGGAACCACCGGATCACTAAGCCCGTCTTTCGACCCTGCTCGACTTGTAGGTCTCGCAGTCAAGCTCCCTTATGCCTTTGCACTCTGCGAATGATGTCCAACCATTCTGAGGGAACCTTTGGGCGCCTCCGTTACTCTTTAGGAGGCGACCGCCCCAGTCAAACTGCCCGCCTGACACTGTCTCCTGCCCGGATCACGGGCAAGGGTTAGAAGTCCAATACAGCCAGGGTAGTATCCCACGGGTGCCTCCACCGAAGCTGGCGCTCCGGCATCTTAGGCTCCTACCTATCCTGTACAGGCTGCACCGGAATTCAATATCAGGCTGCAGTAAAGCTCCACGGGGTCTTTCCGTCCTGTCGCGGGTAATGCGCATCTTCACGCATATTATAATTTCACCGAGTCTCTCGTTGAGACAGTGCCCAGATCGTTACGCCTTTCGTGCGGGTCGGAACTTACCCGACAAGGAATTTCGCTACCTTAGGACCGTTATAGTTACGGCCGCCGTTTACTGGGGCTTCAATTCGGAGCTTCGCTTGCGCTGACCCCTCCTCTTAACCTTCCAGCACCGGGCAGGCGTCAGCCCCTATACGTCACCTTACGGTTTTGCAGAGACCTGTGTTTTTGCTAAACAGTCGCCTGGGCCTATTCACTGCGGCTCTCTCGGGCTATTCACCCTACCAGAGCACCCCTTCTCCCGAAGTTACGGGGTCATTTTGCCGAGTTCCTTAACGAGAGTTCTCTCGATCACCTTAGGATTCTCTCCTCGCCTACCTGTGTCGGTTTGCGGTACGGGCACCTCCCGCCTCGCTAGAGGCTTTTCTTGGCAGTGTGAAATCAGGGACTCCGGGGACAATTCCCCTTGCCATCACAGCCCAGCGCATCTGGAATGGGATTTGCCTCATTCCACGCCTCACTGCTTGGACGCGCATGACCAACAGCGCGCTCACCCTATCCTACTGCGTCCCCCCATTGCTGATAACGGCGGGGAGGTGGTACAGGAATATCAACCTGTTGTCCATCGTCTACGCCTATCGGCCTCGACTTAGGTCCCGACTAACCCTGAGCGGACGAGCCTTCCTCAGGAAACCTTAGGCATTCGGTGGAAGGGATTCTCACCCTTCTTTCGCTACTCATACCGGCATTCTCACTTCCAAGCGCTCCACCAGTCCTTCCGGTCTGGCTTCGACGCCCTTGGAACGCTCTCCTACCACTGACACCATCGGTGTCAATCCGCAGTTTCGGTGATCCGTTTAGCCCCGGTACATTTTCGGCGCAGCGCCACTCGACCAGTGAGCTATTACGCACTCTTTAAATGGTGGCTGCTTCTAAGCCAACATCCTGGTTGTCTGGGCAGCGCCACATCCTTTTCCACTCAACGGATACTTGGGGACCTTAACTGGCGGTCTGGGCTGTTTCCCTCTCGACCACGGATCTTATCACCCGCAGTCTGACTCCCAAACAGAAGTCATCCGGCATTCGGAGTTTGTCTGAATTCGGTAACCCGGGATGGGCCCCTCGTCCAAACAGTGCTCTACCTCCGGGACTCTTACGTTTGAGGCTAGCCCTAAAGCTATTTCGGAGAGAACCAGCTATCTCCAGGTTCGATTGGAATTTCACCGCTACCCACACCTCATCCCCGCACTTTTCAACGTACGTGGGTTCGGGCCTCCAGTAAGTGTTACCTTACCTTCACCCTGGACATGGGTAGATCACCTGGTTTCGGGTCTACGACCCCATACTCATACGCCCTATTCAGACTCGCTTTCGCTGCGGCTCCGCCTTCTCAGCTTAACCTCGCATGGAATCGTAACTCGCCGGTTCATTCTACAAAAGGCACGCCATCACCCATTAACGGGCTCTGACAACTTGTAGGCACACGGTTTCAGGTTCTCTTTCACTCCCCTTCCGGGGTGCTTTTCACCTTTCCCTCACGGTACTGGTTCACTATCGGTCACTAGGGAGTATTTAGCCTTGGGAGATGGTCCTCCCGGATTCCGACGGAATTTCACGTGTTCCGCCGTACTCAGGATCCACTCTGGAGAGGCTGGACTTTCGGCTACGGGGCTTTTACCCGCTCTGGCGGACCTTTCCAGGTCGCTTCGCCTAACCCAGCCCTTTGTAACTCCGTATAGAGTGTCCTACAACCCCAGGAAGCAAGCTTCCTGGTTTGGGCTCTTCCCGTTTCGCTCGCCGCTACTAAGGGAATCGATGTTTCTTTCTCTTCCTCCGGGTACTTAGATGTTTCAGTTCTCCGGGTGTGCCTCGCTCACGCTATGTATTCACGTGCAGCGTACTGCCCCATTACGGGCAGTGGGTTCCCCCATTCGGAAATCTTCGGCTCAAAGCTTACTTACAGCTCCCCGAAGCATATCGGTGTTAGTTCCGTCCTTCATCGGCTCCTAGTGCCAAGGCATCCGCCGTGCGCCCTTTCTAACTTAACCTTTTCGGCATCCTGCAAGAGGTGCCATGGTTTGAGTGGTGTATTTAGCGATAAACACAACCAGCTCGTTACAAAGTATTGCATGTTCAATCACTACGTGATCGACTCGGTTGATTACTTGTTACTTTCAATGTCGTTCTATCCAGTTTTCAATGAACAAATTGAAGATTATATTGTCCAGCTCCAAACACCAGCTCACGCGTCTGCTTCGGTCTTTCGGACGAAATGCAAGCATTTCACCTCAAGCCCTCCAGCAGCCGGTTGAGCTAACCGGTGTTTTCCGCTTTTCGATAAACCTTCAAAACTGAACGCAAAACGTCAACTTACAGATCGAAGATCTGTATTCCGTAATTATCCTTAGAAAGGAGGTGATCCAGCCGCACCTTCCGATACGGCTACCTTGTTACGACTTCACCCCAATCATCTGTCCCACCTTCGGCGGCTGGCTCCCGTAAGGGTTACCCCACCGACTTCGGGTGTTACAAACTCTCGTGGTGTGACGGGCGGTGTGTACAAGACCCGGGAACGTATTCACCGTGGCATGCTGATCCACGATTACTAGCGATTCCGGCTTCATGCAGGCGAGTTGCAGCCTGCAATCCGAACTGGGAACGGTTTTATGGGATTGGCTCCCCCTCGCGGGTTCGCAGCCCTTTGTACCGTCCATTGTAGCACGTGTGTAGCCCAGGTCATAAGGGGCATGATGATTTGACGTCATCCCCACCTTCCTCCGGTTTGTCACCGGCAGTCACCTTAGAGTGCCCAACTGAATGCTGGCAACTAAGATCAAGGGTTGCGCTCGTTGCGGGACTTAACCCAACATCTCACGACACGAGCTGACGACAACCATGCACCACCTGTCACCGCTGTCCCCGAAGGGAAAGGCATGTCTCCATGCCGGTCAGCGGGATGTCAAGACCTGGTAAGGTTCTTCGCGTTGCTTCGAATTAAACCACATGCTCCACCGCTTGTGCGGGTCCCCGTCAATTCCTTTGAGTTTCAGCCTTGCGGCCGTACTCCCCAGGCGGAGTGCTTAATGCGTTAGCTGCAGCACTAAGGGGCGGAAACCCCCTAACACTTAGCACTCATCGTTTACGGCGTGGACTACCAGGGTATCTAATCCTGTTTGCTCCCCACGCTTTCGCGCCTCAGCGTCAGTTACAGACCAGAAAGCCGCCTTCGCCACTGGTGTTCCTCCACATCTCTACGCATTTCACCGCTACACGTGGAATTCCGCTTTCCTCTTCTGCACTCAAGTCCCCCAGTTTCCAATGACCGTTCGCGGTTGAGCCGCGAGATTTCACATCAGACTTAAAGGACCGCCTGCGCGCGCTTTACGCCCAATAATTCCGGACAACGCTTGCCACCTACGTATTACCGCGGCTGCTGGCACGTAGTTAGCCGTGGCTTTCTGACGAGGTACCGTCAAGGTACGGGCAGTGACTCCCGTACGTGTTCTTCCCTCGCAACAGAACTTTACGACCCGAGAGCCTTCTTCGTTCACGCGGCGTTGCTCCATCAGACTTTCGTCCATTGTGGAAGATTCCCTACTGCTGCCTCCCGTAGGAGTCTGGGCCGTGTCTCAGTCCCAGTGTGGCCGATCACCCTCTCAGGTCGGCTACGCATCGTCGCCTTGGTAGGCCGTTACCCCACCAACTAGCTAATGCGCCGCGGGCCCATCCTGCAGTGACAGCCAAAGACCGTCTTTCAGAGTTCCTCCATGCGGAGGAACTGATTATTCGGTATTAGCCCCGGTTTCCCGGAGTTATCCCCATCTGCAGGGCAGGTTGCCCACGTGTTACTCACCCGTCCGCCGCTAAATCAAGGGAGCAAGCTCCCTGTCATTCGCTCGACTTGCATGTATTAGGCACGCCGCCAGCGTTCGTCCTGAGCCAGGATCAAACTCTCCATAAATCTGGCGGACCGATACGCAGCGCATTGCGTTGTCAGCTGCACTCGCTCAGTCGGTCGCGTACCGAAGTACGCTCCCTCCTTTGCTCGATTGCTTCCTAGCACTGCACTACGTCTCGGCCGCCAGATGCCTCTCTTATAGAAGAAAGGTTGAAGAAATTCGAGTAGCTCGATTTCTTTGCTGGCATCTTTATGATGTCCATTGTTGTTGTTCGTCCGCCGACGGGGTCGGCTTCGGAACTTTATGTTGACGTTTTGCTGTTCAGTTTTCAAGGTTCATGTCGTTGCCGTTTGTTTCAGCAGCAACTCTTATATCTTACCACTCTGTTCATTCTGTGTCAACAACTTTCTTCAACTTTTTTCAGAAGCTGTTTTCAGTTGTTTGTTTCGAATGTCTCAAGCGGAACGTTTTCTATATTACCACCTGGTTATTTTGATTGCAATAGTTTTTCGCAAAAAAGTTAGCGCTAATTCTCTAACTTCGTAAAAACAGCGGTATGACGCCGATAACGCAGGCATCATACCGCTTGATAGGATCAGTCTTTCGAGCGCATTTGCGGGAATAGCAAAACATCGCGGATCGACTGAGCATTAGTGAGGAGCATGACTAGACGGTCAATGCCGATGCCGAGTCCCCCTGTTGGCGGGAGGCCGTACTCAAGAGCTTCGATAAAGTCTTCATCCATCTCATGCGCTTCGTCATTTCCTTGCTCCTTCTCAACAAGCTGAGCCTCAAAACGCTGCCGCTGATCGATTGGATCGTTCAGTTCCGTGAACGCGTTGGCATGTTCCCGGCGGACAATGAATAGTTCGAAACGGTCTGTAAAACGTCCGTCTTCCGGATTCTTCTTCGCCAGCGGGGAGATTTCCACCGGATGGCCATAGATGAATGTCGGCTGGACGAGCTGCTCTTCCACTTTCTGTTCGAAGAATTCATTGAGCACATGGCCGACTTCCATCATGGCGGTCACTTCTACGCCATGTTCCTTCGCAAGCTGATGAGCTTCTTCCTTCGTCATCTCTTTCCAGAAGTCCACCCCAGTGTATTCCTTCACGGCATCCGCCATATGGAGCCGTTTCCAGCCCGGTGCCAGCTCAATGACATCCTCGCCGTACTGGACACTTGTCGTGCCAAGCACTTCTTTGGCGATATGAGCGATCATGTTTTCGGTTAGTTCCATGACATCTTTGTAATCCGCATATGCCTCATAAAGCTCCAGCATTGTGAATTCCGGGTTATGGCGTGTCGAAATCCCTTCGTTACGGAAAACACGGCCGATTTCATATACTTTTTCAAGCCCGCCGACAATCAGGCGCTTCAGATGCAGCTCGATTGCGATCCGCATATAAAGTTCCATGTCCAGCGTGTTATGGTGCGTGATGAAAGGACGCGCACTTGCACCGCCTGCAATTGCATGCAGCATTGGCGTCTCGACTTCCAGGAATCCTTGTCCATCCAGGTAACGGCGCATCGACTGGATGATCCGGCTTCTTGTGAGGAATGTCTCCTTGCTCTCCTCTGAAGTGATCAAGTCCAGGTACCGCTGGCGGTAGCGCTGTTCGATGTCTTTCAATCCATGATACTTGTCCGGAAGCGGGCGCAGCGCTTTCGTCAGAAGCAGGAAACCTGTCGCTTTAATGGACAGTTCGCCTACTTTTGTTTTGAACACAGTTCCTGTCACGCCGACAATATCCCCAAGATCCGCATCGTCGAACAGCTCATACGCCTCTTCCCCGACAGCGTCCTGGCGCACGTATATCTGCAGTTGGCCGCTGAGGTCCTGGACATGCGCAAATCCAGCTTTCCCTTTTCCGCGCTTCGTCATGATCCGCCCCGCAATCTTCACTTCTTGCGGTGCTTCATCGAGTTCCTCTTTCGACATTCCTTCGAAAGCCCTCTTTATTTCGCTGGAAAGATGCGTCCGTTCGAAACGTTTGCCGAACGGGTCAATCCCTTTGCCGCGAAGTTCATCCATCTTCTGGCGTCTCACCAGCAGCTGGTCATTTAATTCATCCAAATGGGACATGTTCTTCACTCCTCATCAAATTGTCCTCGATCGATTGCTCAATTAGGGTCTGTTCCTATTGTACACAATCCGCATATGTAAAAAAACCGCCACGTCAAAATGGCGGCTTTCCTGCATGAATTTCTGCGGCATAGACCTGGCGCCAGATGCGTTTGCACATGGGAAGCCCTGTTCCGCTCCGTCATTTTATTGCTTGATGAAACAGGAAGGACTTCTACGGCTGACGCCAGACATCCCGCAATTCACCGGCGTGCATCCACATCTCCACCCCGCCGCCCCGGGCTGCAGGCTCTTCCTTATACAGTTTATCCGTCCCAGGCTGTGCGGCAGTAGGCGCCACTTCCAGCAGAGGGATCAGGACAAATGCCCGTTCGTGCATCCGCGGGTGTGGCACGAGCAGGTTCTCCGATTCAATATTGTCGTTATTATACAGCAAAATGTCAAGGTCCACCGTTCGCGGGCCCCACCGGATGAGCCGGACCCGGCCAAGTTCGTTCTCGATCCTCTGACAAGCGGCAAGCAGATCCTGAGCGGACAGGCGCGTCTCCACCTTGACGACAAGATTCAGGAAATCCGCTTGGTCGGTGTAGCCGACAGGTGCTGTTTCATACACGGAAGAAAGACCAGCCACCTTAATCCCTTCTTGCCTTTCAAGGAGACGCACCGCCTCCATCAGGTGATGAAGCCTGCCGCCGATGTTGGAACCGATGGATAGGTAGGCGGTATTCACTCGAAGCGCCCCCTTGTGATATCAACGGAAACAGCTGTGTAATGGCCAGGGATAGGCGGGTCAGGCTTCACGAGCACCACCCTTGTGCCCGTCACTTTCTGCGGGAATTCATCCAGGATCCGCCGGGCGATCTCTTCCGCCACCGCTTCGATCAATTGATACGGCTTACCTTCCACAACAGACTTGCACAGCGCATACACTTCCGCATAGTTCACCGTCCGGTCCAGTTCATCCGTCCGGCCCGCTTCCGCCAAGTCAACGGCAAGGGAGACCGTCGCCCGAAACCGCTGCCCGAGTACGGTCTCCTCAGCAAGCGCACCGTGGTATCCGTAGAATTCCATGTCATGCAAATGGATATAATCCATCAGAGCACCCCTCCCGCAATCGCTGTTTTATTGGACAAAACATCCATCATCCGTGTCATCCGCACGACTTCCTTTACATCGTGCACCCGCATGATATGGCAGCCGTGATCGATTCCGTAGCAAACCGTCGCACCGGTCCCTTCCAGGCGTTCGCCGACAGGAAGATCAAGGATATTGCCGATCATCGACTTGCGTGATGTGCCGAGAAGCACCGGATAGCCCATGTCAGAAATCCGCTGCAGTCCCTGCATGGCAAGGACGTTCTGCCTCGTATCCTTCGCAAAGCCGATGCCTGGATCAAGCCAGATGTTGCCGTCCTTTACTCCCGCTTCACTCGCAATCTCAATGCTTCCGCGCAAGTCCGCGAGCATGTCGTCCATGAAATCATTCTCATAGACTGCCCGCTCTCTGTTATGCATCAGGATGATCGGTGCATTGAAACGCGCTGCTACATCAGCTATGGCAGGTTCCCGCTTCGCCCCCCATACGTCATTGACGATATGAGCACCCCCCTTAAGCGCCTCTTCCGCCACTTTCGCCTTGTACGTATCGATGGAGATGGCGCAGCCGAGTTCCGCCGCAATCGCTTCAATGATCGGCACCGTCCGCTCAAGCTCCTCTTCCAGAGAGACCGGGGCATGGCCAGGCCGTGTCGATTCCCCGCCAATGTCGATGATTTTTGCTCCGTCCGCCAGCATCTCTTCCGCATGACGGAGTGCCGCATCCCGCTTTCCGAACCGTCCGCCGTCCGAGAAGGAGTCAGGCGTCACATTCAAGATGCCCATGACGACCGTCTCCCTGCGGAAATCAAATTCCGTCCCGCCAAAGCGATATGTAGAAAACGCATGTTGTAATTCCATTGCTGTCACTCCTTCAAGTCTTCAATCGCATCGTTCAGTCTTCGTTGCAGCTGTTTTGTATAGATGCCGTCCATACCCGGAAGCCGCCTTCCCGCGAGTTCACCGATCGGTACAATTTCCTGCACAGCATTCGTGACAAACAGTTCGTCCGCCGCTTCTGCGTCCCGTTTACGGTAAAACCCTTCCGATACGGGCATCCCCAGCTCCTTCGCTATTCGTAGGATGAAATTCCGCATAGTGCCCCGAAGGATGCCAGTGCCTGCCGCTGGCGTGTACAGGTGTCCGTCTTTAATCCAAAATACATTGGATGTCACACCTTCAGCGACGAACCCGTCAGCGGTCAGAAAGAGCCCTTCCTGTTCAGCCAGACTGCCGATTTCCTGCCGGCCGAGGACATTATTCGCAAATTGATGCGATTTGCGGCGGACCGCTGATTCGGGCGTGTTCCGCAGGGTATCCAGCCAGACCGCCCTTTTGGCCTGCTTTTGCTGTGCATGCGGGAGCTCTTTTCGCAGCAGCATTACATGTGGCACCTCGTATGAGCGCGGTGCAAGCCCGACCGGATGGACCCCTGCTGATACGTTCAAGCGGAAATAGCCATCTGCGCCGCCTGCCAGCCGGTCCAGTTCCCGGACGGTCTGTTTAATCTCCGCGTTTGTATATGGCATGGCGATCCGGTACTCGGCAAGAGCAGCGTGCAGCCGCTTCATATGGTCATCGAACAGGAAAACATGGCCGCTGTACGTCCTGAATGTCTCGAAAAAGCCAAGGCCATACAGGAATCCGTGGTCGAACGGTGAAATCCGCAACTCATCTGCTTCCAGGAATTCACCGTCCATCCAGCAGATCAAACCGGCCGCTCCGCAAGTTGTTTTGCTTGCCAGAGGGCATTCGCCTTATTCAGGGATTCCTCATACTCCAGGCGCGGCACCGAGTCCGCTGTCAGTCCGGCACCCGCCTGGATATGGACAGTTCCGCGCGTCATATACGCTGTGCGGATCACTACGTTCAGCTCCAAGTCCCCCGTGCAGCCAATCCATCCGATGGATCCGGTGTAAAGTCCCCGGCGCACCGGCTCCAGCTGCTCGATCAATTCCATCGTGCGCAGTTTCGGTCCGCCCGTGATCGACCCTCCCGGAAACACGCCCCGGATGACATCCGCCGTCGTCAGCTCCGGCAGGACATCACCTGTGATATTTGAAACGAGATGCATCACATGTGAATACTTTTCGATCACACGGTATTCGTCCGTGTCGACCGTACCCTCCCGGCAGATTTTCCGGAAATCATCCAGCTCGACTTCCACCAGCATGTCATGTTCCTCGCGATCCTTCTGGCTAGCCAGCAATTCATCCTCAAGCAGCCGGTCCTCCGCCTGATCTTTGCCACGCAGGCGCGTGCCGCCGATCGGCCGGGTGCTGATCGAGTCTCCACGTTTTTTCAAGAGCAATTCCGGCGACCCTGATACGACCGAGAAATCCGGCGCCCCGATCATAGCCATATACGGAGAAGGATTGACCGCCCGCAGCGCCTCGTACATCCGGAGCGGCTCGGCACGCAGCGGAGCCGACTGGCGCACCGATAAATTCACCTGTTCGACGTCGCCCCTTCGGATATACCGCTGGACCGCTCGCACCATCTCCTCGAACTCCGGACCGGTTACCGAAACGGCAACTTCTTCTTCCGGCTGCACGACCACTGCCCGCTCCGCGGAATCAAACCTGCGGCTCGCAAGTCCGCTGCAGCTCGCACGCTCCCAGCTGCCGCGCATATGTGCCGGATTTTTATCCGACCCAGGCAGCGCCATGAAGAACGCCGTCTCCTCCGCCACATCAAGCACTGCCCACTCTTCAAACAAATAAAAGTGAAGATCCGGCGTCTCGAGATCGTCTGCCGCAAGGGCCTGGACCGGCTCGTACCGTCTCATATAATCATAGCTGATGAATCCGAGCGCACCTCCCTGAAAGGCAGGGAGCCCTTCTGCCAGTTCGACATCCATCTGCTCGGTCAGCCGGACGACCTCCTGAAGAGGCTCTCCTTTGGCAGTCTCCGAGCGGCCATCCGCGTATATGATTTCTAGCGGCCCGCCTACAGGTGCCTGCATGGTAAGCAGCGGGTTGATCCCCGCGATGCAAAGCCTGCCGTCACGCCCGCTTTCCAGCAGAATATGCCGATCCGCTCCGCACGCAAGCTCTTGGTATGCATAAAAAAACTCATCCTTCGTCATCCTGGCCTTCACAAACTTGCATTGCCGCCCCATTCTCCCAATCTCCTTCGACTCCAGTATTACCCCCATCTTACCGCGCGAGAGCGCCTGCATGCCAGTGTCAAATACAGGGGCGGGGTGATAATGTGTGGCTGAATGGTGATAAACAGCTGCCGAGCGGTGATAAAGCCTGCCTGAACGGTGATAAACGGCTGCCGAGCGGTGATAAAGCCTGCCTGAACGGTGATAAACTCTCTCGAAGCGGTGATAGATCACACCGCCCGCTCCGCAAAAAAGAGAGGACTGCTCCGGCAGCCCTCTCCTCTTCATTCATTCTCTTCAAAATTGTACAAAGGCGTGCTTAGGTAGCGTTCGCCGTTCGACGGCAGGATGGCGACGACTTTCTTGCCTTTACCGAGCTTCTTCGCGACCTGGATGGCGGCATAGATGGCGGCACCTGAGGAGACGCCACCGAGGATTCCCTCTTCACGGGCTGCGCGTCTCGCTGTTTCATACGCCTCATCGTTCGTCACCTGGATGATCTCATCGTAAATTTTCGTATCCAGCACTTCCGGAACGAAGCCCGCTCCGATACCTTGAATCTTATGAGGTCCCGGCTGTCCGCCCGAAAGGACCGGCGAATCCGTCGGCTCAACAGCAATGATCCGGACCTCAGGGAATTTTTCTTTCAACACTTCACCGACACCTGTGATCGTACCTCCCGTGCCGACACCTGAAATGAATGCATCCACGCGGTCAAGCGCATCGGCGATTTCAGGTCCCGTCGTCAGGCGATGCACTTCCGGGTTTGCTTCGTTGTTGAACTGCTGCGGCATGAACCAGCCGTTTTTCTCAGCAAGTTCCTCCGATTTCGCGATGGCGCCTTTCATGCCCTCCGCACCCGGCGTCAGCACAAGATCCGCCCCGTATGCACGAAGAAGGTTCCGGCGTTCGAGGCTCATCGTATCAGGCATGACAAGGACGGATTTATAGCCTTTCGCGGCAGCGATCATAGCAAGGCCGATTCCCGTGTTGCCGCTTGTCGGTTCAATGATGGTACTGCCTTCTTTCAAATCGCCCTTCTTCTCCGCCGCTTCAATCATCGCAAGCGCAATCCGGTCTTTGACGCTGGAACCCGGATTGAAATATTCCAGTTTCAGATAAATCTCCGCGCCTTCCGGATCTGCCAATTTATTCAACCGGACAAGAGGCGTCCGGCCGACTAGGTCTGCTACTGAATTTCCGACTCTGCTCATCGTTCATCCTCCTAATACCAACTAAGTTAATATGTTTTATAGTATTAATTCTACCCGCACAAGGTTCCCCTTGTCAAACGATTCATGCTAGTTCCTGTAAGTGGTGTTCCCCGAAAACGTCTTTGTACTCCTGCCCATGCGAAAAACCCGCCTGCAACTCACGCAGACGGGACCTTTATTCATTCGCCATAAAACCATTTCGCATTGAATTCCTTCCAAAATGCTTCAGGCGTGACAGATTGGGATAATTGCTCAAGCGCGATTTCCCGCTTGATATGATCCTTCACTTGCTCATATGAGAAGGAACGGCCATCGATAATTTCGCTGACCCGGATCGCTGCATATGTACCATCGGACAGATGGACCACTTTTTCACCCGCCCCTTTCTTCAAACCAGGGATCGCCTCAATGATCGCCCGGTCCGCTGTTTCAGAGGCTTCGTTCAGATAGCCCAGATCGCCCCCGAGACTCGCCGACGACAGGTCCGTCGAACGTTCTTTGGCCAGTGCACCGAAATCGGAGCCCTTCGACAGTTCCTTCACTGTCTCTTCTGCTTCTTTTTTGGTAGGAAGATAGATGGCTGCGGTGCGGTAAGCCGTCAGGACGTTGAAGAGCGCTGCGTTTTCTTCATAGTAGGCTTCCGCGGCCTGGTCAGAAATGACGACATCATTCGTCAGCACCTTCTCTAGAAAAAGAGTCGATCGGATTTTCTGCCGGGTTGATTCCGCATCAAGACCAGAGTGTGACGTGCCATCCACTGACGTCAGCAGAGCCAGTTCCAGATCAACTTCCGCATCCGTCGCCTCAATACCGTATTTCTTCGCGGCTGCTTCCATCACCCTGTCGTTGACGAGGTCGAGAAGGACATCCCGTCCGACCCGCTTCTCCATCGCATCCAGCCATTCCTCGCGAGTGATCGGCTTGCCGTCGACAGACGCCACCTCTTCCAGGTCGGCGATCGGTTTCTTATCAGGCATCAGCCAGCCGATGAACCACAAGATATTCGTGAAGGCCAAAATGGCGATCAGCACAAGCAGCGGCTTTGTCTTCAGCCTGCGCCGCTGCCTGCCCTGCTCCTGTTGGCTGTTACGATCGGTTCCGTATCTCATCGATGAAACCTTCCAGATCCTCTTTCGAATACTGGTACTTCTCCAGGCAGAAATGACACTCCGCTTCTGCGCCGCCGTCTTCCTCAATCATATCGCGGATTTCCTTTTCGCCCAGTCCGACGATGGCATTGCCGAAGCGTTCCCGCGAACAAGTGCAGGTGAAACTGACCGGCATCTTATCGATCACTTCGACATTGCCGGCGCCAAGCACTTCAGCAAGAATCTCTTCCGGCGTCAGCCCGCGGGCGATCAGCTTCGAAATCGGTTCCACCGTCGAAATCCGTTTCTCCAGCTCTGTGATCGTCTCTTCGGTCGCACCCGGCATCACCTGGATGATGAATCCGCCTGCCGCCTTCACGGTATTGTCCGGATTCACGAGCACGCCAAGACCGACAGCCGACGGAACCTGCTCTGACACCGCGAAGTAATTCGTGAAATCCTCGGCGATTTCTCCGGATACAAGCGGCACCTGGCCAGTGAAATAATCGCGCAAGCCGATATCCTTCACGACCGTCAGCATGCCTTCCGTTCCGACTGCACGACGGACGTCGAGTTTCCCTTTTTCATTCAAATCAAAATGCGTCTGCGGGTGAGTCGCATAACCGCGTACTTCCCCTTTGGCATTGGCGTCAGCGACAATCGGGCCGATCGGGCCATTCCCCTCGATCTTGACGGTCAGCTTCTCCTCGCCCTTCAGCATGGCTCCCATCATGACCGCAGCTGTCATCGTACGGCCAAGCGCAGCTGTCGCAGTCGGCCACGTATAATGACGCCGCTGCGCTTCTCCTGCCGTTTCAGTCGTGCGCACCGCATATGCGCGGATCGTTCCGTCAAACGCCAGCGCACGGATCAAATAATCACTCATCTCTCGCAACTCCTTCTCATACGTTTCGTTCATAAATCAAATGCAGGCCTTTCAGCGTCAAAAAGCTGTCGACGACATCAATCACATCCGTCTCGCTCGCAATCAGATCCGCCAATCCCCCCGTCGCAATGACGGTTGGCTCCACCTTACTCTGCGCCTTCATCCTGCCCACAATACCTTCCACTTGTCCCACGTATCCATAAATGATGCCCGCCTGCATGGCAGCCACCGTATTTTTCCCGATCACATGCTCCGGACGCACCAGCTCCACCCGCGGCAACTTGGACGCGCGGTCGAACAGCGCTTCCATGGAAATCCCCATGCCCGGTGCAATGGCGCCGCCCATATATTCACTGCGTTCATTCACATAACAGAACGTCGTCGCCGTGCCGAAATCTACAATGATCAGCGGGGATCCATATTCATGGATTGCGGCGACTGCATTCACAATCCGGTCCGCCCCCACTTCGCGCGGATTCTCATATTTAATATTCAGCCCCGTCTTTACGCCAGGTCCCACAATGAGCGGCCGCATGCCGAAATACTTCCGGCACATCTGCTCCAGCGGGAACATGACCGGCGGCACCACGGATGAGATGATGATACCTGAAATATCGCTGAACTCTAGACCCACATGGGAAAACAGCGACTTCACCGACATTGCATACTCGTCCTCGGTTTTATGGCGGTACGTCTCCATGCGCCAATGATGCAGCAGCCGGCCCTCTTCGTAAACGCCAAGCACAATATTCGTATTGCCTGTATCAAGCACTAAAATCATAGTCATTTCCTCACTAACATCGAGTTTTCCAAAACATCATACCATACCTCCCGCGTGGACACACACTGATTCGTACAGAGTCGGCCGGACTGGCGGGTGGAGGGAGATGCCGGTCTATTGCATGTTTCGTTCTGCCTCATTACAGGCTGCCGGCGTTGCTTACTTTTACGGCCCGGTTGCTTCGTTTGGCGGCCGATTGCTTATTTCCGCAGCCTCGTTGCTTACTTTCGCCTGCTCATTGCTCACTTCAACGGCCGCGTTGCTTCATTTCACCGCCTTATTGCTTACTTCGCCCGCCTCGTTGCTCCAGGCTGCCGGCGTTGCTTACTTTTACGGCCAGGTTGCTTCGTTTGGCGGCGGATTGCTTACTTTGGCAGCCTCTTTGCTTACTTTCGCCTGCTCATTGCTCACTTCACCGGCCGCGTTGCTTCGTTTCGCCGCCTGATTGCTCACTTGGCCGCGCGCTGCTTCGGGCTGCCGGCTTTGCTTACTTTTACGGCCCGGTTGCTTCGTTTGGCGGCGGATTGCTTACTTCGGCGGCCTTGTTGCTTACTTCGCCCGCCCCGTTGCTCCAGGCTGCCGGCTTTGCTTACTTTTACGGCCCGGTTGCTTCGTTTGGCGGCGGATTGCTTACTTGTGCAGCCTCGTTGCTTACTTAGGCCCTCTCATTGCTCACTCTACCAGCCGCGTTGCTTATTTTCGCCGCCTGATTGCTTACTTGGCCGCGCGCTGCTTCAGGCTGCCGGCTTTGCTTACTTTTACGGTCAGGTTGCTTCGTTTGGCCGCTGATTGCTTACTTTGGCAGCCTCTTTGCTTACTACTGCCTGTACATTGCTCACTTAACCGGCTGCGTTGCTTCCTTTCGCCGCCTGATTGCTTACTTGGCCGCGCGCTGCTCCAGGCTGCCTGCTTTGCTTACTTTTACGGCCAGGTTGCTTCGTTTGGCGGCGGATTGCTTACTTCGGCAGCCGCGTTGCTTACTACTGCCTGCTCATTGCTCACTTCAACGGCCGCGTTGCTTCGTTTCGCCGCTTGATTGCTTACATCGCCCGTTGCTTCATCTCCCAGCCACTCCTTTACTCTCTCAGATCAGCCAATTCTGTAGAAACAAATAAAACAGACAACGCTCATATGGCGTTGTCTGCATTCTGTATGATCAATCTCTGCGCTCCTCGTCGATGGAAGGGAGCGGTCGCTCTGGTGCTTCTTCTTTCGGAAGGTCCGCGACGGATGGATCGTACGGTGCACCTGTCGTATCCGGATTGACATCCGGGGAGTCGGATGCGCTGCCGTTTGTCTCGTACGGGCGTTCCGGCAATGTGCCGTGGTCTTTCAAGTGGTTGATCTGCTCGGCGTCGAGTGTTTCCACTTCAAGGAGTGTCGTCGCGATCAGGTCAAGCAGTCCACGGTTCTCCGTCAAGATCTGTCTGGTGCGTTCGTATTGCTCTTTAATGATCCGCTGCATTTCCTGGTCGATCTCGTAGGCGATCGATTCGGAGTAATTCTGTTCGGAGTTGAAGTCGCGGCCTAGGAAGACCTGACCTCCTTGCGACTGGCCGAACTGCATTGGACCGAGTTTGTCGCTCATGCCGTACTCGGTGACCATCGAGCGGGCGATGCCTGTCGCACGCTGGAAGTCATTGTGCGCACCGGTCGAGACTTCGCCAAGGACGATCTCTTCCGAAACACGTCCACCGAGCAATCCGGCGATCTTGTCAAGAAGCTCCGGCTTCGTCATGAAGTACCGGTCTTCTTTTGGCAGCATGACGGCATAGCCGCCTGCCTGGCCGCGCGGAACGATTGTCACTTTGTGGACAATCTCTGCATCATCCAGCATGAGGCCGACGACCACGTGACCCGCCTCGTGGAAGGCCACGATGTTCTTCTCCTTCTCGGAGATGACGCGGCTCGTTTTGGCAGGACCCGCAATGACGCGGTCTGTCGCCTCGTCGATGTCCGCCATGTCGATTTTCGCTTTCTTGCGGCGAGCTGCGACAAGTGCCGCCTCGTTCAGCAAGTTCTCAAGGTCTGCGCCCGAGAAGCCTGGCGTCCGCTGCGCGAGAGCCTTCATGTTGACGGAATCGTCAAGCGGCTTGTTGCGCGCATGCACTTTAAGGACAGCTTCACGGCCTTTGACATCCGGACGGCCAACTGTGATCTGGCGGTCGAAACGGCCAGGACGGAGAAGTGCCGGGTCCAGGATGTCCGGACGGTTCGTTGCAGCTACGATGATGATGCCTTCATTGCCGTCAAAACCATCCATCTCAACGAGCAACTGGTTCAATGTCTGTTCACGCTCGTCATGTCCGCCGCCAAGGCCTGCGCCCCGCTGACGGCCGACCGCGTCAATCTCATCGATGAAGATGATACATGGCGCGTTCTTCTTTGCGTTCTCAAACAAGTCACGGACACGGGATGCCCCGACACCGACGAACATCTCAACGAAGTCGGAACCCGAAATCGAGAAGAATGGCACGCCGGCTTCTCCCGCGACTGCACGCGCGAGGAGCGTCTTACCTGTTCCCGGAGGGCCGACAAGCAAGATGCCTTTCGGAATACGCGCACCGAGCTCGGAGAACTTGCGTGCGTCTTTCAGGAAATCAACGACTTCCTCCAGCTCCGCCTTCTCTTCATCCGCACCAGCGACGTCCGAGAAGCGGACTTTCTTGCGCTCATCCGTATGAAGCTTCGCCTTGCTCTTGCCGAAATTCATGACGCGGCCGCCACCGCCGCCCTGCGCCTGGTTCAGCAAGAAGAAGAACAGGATGATGATGATGATGAACGGCACGAGACCTGTGAAGAAGGATACCCATGCGCTCGTTTCAGGAGCCTGTTTGACGACCAACTCAGGATTGCTCGCCCGGCCTTCTGCGACGATCTGTTCCATCACCGTCTGGTCGCTGTACAGAATGTTAGTCGTGAATTTCTTGCCTTCCTCGTAGCCGTTAATGACACCTTCGACATTCAGGACGCCGTTCACAGGCTGGAGGGTCATCGACTTAATGTCGCCTTTTTCCAAGTGACTATAAAATTCGTCGGTTCGAATCTCTTCCATCTTAGGATTCGGATTATTTAACGAACTGAAAATCCCCATGATCGCGAGGAAAATCAAACCGTATAATAGAAAGTATCGAAGTATTCGATTCATCCCAAGCCTCCTCATTTCTTCAACAGAAAACTATTGTAAATCTTAACACAGATAGGAACCCATCTACAATGAAAACGACTTATGGAAAAAAGCTCTCCGCTGTCCTTCGAGAGGACTTATCGGAAAGCTCTCAGAATGAATAGATTTCCTTTTTCAGGACTCCGATATACGGGAGATTCCGGTATTTTTCTGCATAGTCCAGTCCGTATCCGACGACAAATGCATCCGGTACGATGAATCCGACATGATCGGCGTGCAGGTCCACTTTTCGCCCAGTCGGCTTGTCGAGCAATGTGACGATCTTAATGGACTTCGCTTTGCGGTATTTGAAAAGGTCCACAAGATAGTTGAGTGTTTTCCCGCTGTCGATGATATCCTCGATGATCAGGACATCGCGGCCTTCGACGCTAGTGTTCAAGTCCTTGACGATTTTCACTTCACCGGAAGAAACCGTGGCATTTCCGTAACTGGATACATCCATGAAATCGATCTCTATGTATGCATCGATCCGTTTGATCAAATCGCTCATGAAAGGCAATGCGCCTTTGAGGACTCCGATGGCGAGAGGGAATTTGTCCTTATATTCCTCCGTCAAATCCTTCCCGAGTTCAGCGATTTTCTCCTGGAGCTGTTCTTCTGTGATCAGTATTTCTTCGATATCTTTCTGTAGCATCGAAAGTCCTCCTCTTTCTACAAACCCGGCTGCATCAAGCACGGGATGCGATGAATATATACTTTCCCCTGTTTGCATCATCCGAAAACAACGCGCCGTACCGGATGCCGGGAACTGCGCACACGTCCCCGCCCGCCGTCATGATGACAGGCGTCTTGTCCCGCAGTCCTTTTTCGATCTTCTCATCAATGAACAGCCGCGACAGCCGCTTGGGCTTCTCCATTCCCGAAAGGCGGAGCCGATCCCCGTCTCTCCGCGTCCGCACAGACAGCGGCAGTGACGGATCGTCCAATGTGAAATATTTCACTTCCACACGCTGCGGTATATCGGAAGGCGGCTGCGCAGCGTCTCCCCAGTAAAATCGCCAGCCATTCCAGGCCGTCCACCCGTTTTTCACCAGTGTCACCTGGAGCGGCTGCCTCTTCTCTGTCTCTTTCTGCATGAAGACCGACCTTCCATAATGCCGCCGGCAAATCACGCCGGCCGGCAAATGCAGATCTGCATTTCCATCGCTTGCACAAAGATGTCTGCGGAGACTCTCCAGCAGGGCTGCGCTATAGTCCACAGGTATATTTTCCCCATCGTACATATGATTTAATAGTAGTTGAATGAGCCTCCTTTGTAAAGCAGGGTGCATTGATTTGAACTGGTCTGCACGCACTTCCGGAAAGCCTTTTTCCGTGAAGCCGACAGACGCCGCAAACGCCTCACTCGCCAAAGAATCGAGCAAGGCGGAATCCTCGCGCAGTCTCTCTGTCATGTGTACAGATTGCACTGCGGCCTTCGGATTGATTCCGAGAAGGGGCGGGACCGCCTGATGCCTAAGCCGGTTCCTCGTATATTTGCTGCTTGCATTGCTCGGATCTTCCCGCCACTTCGTCCCGCTTTCCTGTACACAGTCCCGCAGCTCCTCCTTCACCGCGGGAAGGAGAGGACGGATCAGCAGGCCGTTTCCAAAATCCCGCATGGCAGGCATGCCGAGCGGCGGACTCCCTTTCGCGATCTGCAGCAGAACCGTCTCCAGCTGATCCTCTGCATGGTGAGCGACGGCAAGTTTCGTATATCCGCAGCGATCCATCACCTCGCCAAAAAATGCGTACCTCCCTTTCCTGCATACATCCTGGACATTGCCGCCCTGCTGCCTGATGATGTCCGGCACAGGAACTTCACCGCCATGAAACGGTACACCAAGCGCATCACTGATCATCTTGACGAACCTTCCGTCTTCCTGTGATTCCTCCCCTCTGAGCATATGATCGACGTGAACCGCTCCCACCTCAATCCCTAACATTTCTTTATGAGCCGTAAGAAAGAGCAGGAGGGCGACGGAATCGACACCTCCTGAGCAAGCGGCAAGCACCCGGTCCCCTCTCTCGATCATCGACTGCTCCTCTATATATGTCATGATTTTCTTCTCAAATGAATTCATCGTAACACCTCAGATCAAGTAACCTCCCCTTTATACTACCACCTTTTCCCGGGAAATAATTCGATCATTCGGCTTGATGGTCACCCACTTTGGCAATACATGGTCGATTTTCATCACCAGCACCGTCCTGTCATCCGCCACCTTTCCGAATTTCCGTTCCATCTCCGACATGATCTTATCAGACATCGCCTCCCCGCTTACATGTTCATACATGCTGAGTGTCCGGTACAGTGCCTGCTCTTGCTTGTCGAGCGGCACATTCGGATGGAATACGCCATCCGTCAGCATAACGATGATATCGCCCGCTTTCAGTTCCTCGCTTTTTGCTTCGACTGAGAATGAAGGAAGGAAGCCGACAGGGACCGATTTGCTGTCGAGCCGGATGAATTCCGATCCACGTTTGATGTAGGTGCTCATCGAACCTGCTTTCCATGACCATAGCTTGCCGTCCTGGAGATCTAAGAGGGCAAGATCAAGCGTCGCATACATGTCATCCAGCCCGTTCAAGGACATCATATAATGCAGCGTGTGCATCGCCGTCTCGGGATCCATCTTCCGGTCCAGGCATTCCCGCATGAGGCGGATCACTTTCCGGCTTTCCCGGTACGCATTCATATCCTGCCCCATTCCGTCAGACAGCAAAACAGCAGTCAGCCCATCGTGGATAGGGAATACCTCATAGGCGTCCCCTGCATGGAAGGTGCCCATGCCTGCCGTAGCAACCACCCCATATTCGAGCGAGAATCGCACAGCTGAACTGAATGAAAGCTGGATATGCGGGAATGGGTGCTCATGGACAGAGGACTTCGCCACTTTGAACGGTTCTCCGTACATCTCTTCCAAGATGGGGACAATCATCCGCTCCGCCACGGTCGTATCCGTTTCGAACTCTGATCGTTTTTCAGGCAGCGAGCAGACGATCTGGCATGCCCCCCTCACTTCTGACAGCACATCGATCTGGTAGTATTCGATGCTTTGCTGTTCAAACCGTTTCGCAAGCTCCTCCTCCGCCTGTTTATTCACCGCTATATCCTCTTTGATATCATTCATGATCTTCTCGAGGTGGCTGCTCATATCGCGCAGCTGGAGCGCCAGCATCTTCCGGCCGTGCTGAAGCTGGCCCATTAGTAGCTTGCCGGATGATTGTTCCTCGAGCTCTGACAGAAGTCCGCTGGAACGGACGCATTTCTGCTTAATACGGTCCTCCACCCGGTGACGCGCTGCTTTCTTCGTCGCCGAGTAGGTCGTATCCCATTCGTATAAAAGGCGCGCCATGCTTTCATCATTACCCGCCCAGCATTTCGAATAGCGGAAACAAGATTGGCAAATGGACGGTATTTCATTTTCTTCAGCCGGCTGCTCCTGCTGATCAGGTGCAAACCGGTCGCTGACAAGCGTGGACATGAAGTCCGCAAATTGCCTGAAGTCAGCCAGCTGCTCATTCATCCGGTCCGTCAGCCATTGCTGGCGTTTCACGGACAGATCATGCTGCTCCGGAGCGAAGATTGTCCTTAGCGGTTCCACCTTTTTGGATGGAATAAAAAGGAATAACAGCGTAGCGGCGGCAATGGTATAGAAATGGGAAGCATCAAGCGGCAGGGTCAAATCATATAGTAGGAAAAATACCGATACCGCCAGCGCCCCTGTCGCGATGCCAAGTTTGCCGAGCCGTCTAAAGGCGCCGGCGAAAAAGCCGGTCATCCCGTATACAGCCATCATGCCGCTGAAGGACAGTTCCGCGAGCCCTGATATGGCAGCAATCATCATTGCGATGGTCGTCGCGAATGGCAGCCCTCCTGCGAGTGCGGCGAGAAGGATCGCCAAATGCAGCAGGACGCCCGACACGGAGACAGGCCCGACCATGACGCCGCCCATGCCTGTCGTCGCCATCGTCCCGACTATACAGACGGCGCCAAGCCGCTCGGGTGTCCATTTTCCGAACAGGAACCGATCCGCGTGAGGGAAGGAAATGAAGAGGAATAGCGTCATGAACAATGCAAGGATCGCCTCGAATCCGATTGACAGCTGAACGATGAGAGGCGGGTTGCCGGCATGCATCATGAATTGCCAGATCACCTGGACAATGATGATACAGCCGGCTACCGTCAGCGGCACCGATTTCCGCATCAACGGGTGCCGGATCACCATATTGAAGAGCAGCAACGCGAGTAAATGGATGACCGCCTGTCCGAGTCCCAGGAACGCACTGCCCGTCATTCCGCCCACGAACACCCAGATCAGATGCTTGCGAAAGCGGAGCTGCGCAAGTGCCCAGACCGGCAAAAAGAACGGGACGGCTGAGTCGAACAAGACCGCTTGTGACAAGAAAAATGAACCGATCAGAAACGTGAGCGCCGTCATCATGTACAGCCGGCGTTTCCTGACAGCCTCCGCTGCGTGGCGAATCTGCTGCGTAATGGGCCTTTCCAAAATACCAGTCATCTTCATCTCGATTTCCCCCTATGTTTTCTTTACACCGAGTATACCGGGGACAAGCGAGATAATTTGTCTGTTCCTGGCACGTATTTTGAAAAATCTTTCGACGGGAAACGGACCATTTCTCATCTTTTTTCCGAGGACCAGTTGACATGTATCACAAACGCATGTAATATGTTGATTGTTGTTCAAATCCGAACACATCATGGCGGCGTAGCTCAGCTGGCTAGAGCGTACGGTTCATACCCGTAAGGTCGTGGGTTCGACCCCCTCCGCCGCTATCCATGTAAAAGACCAGCCTCTTTTGTCGAGGCTGGTCTTTTTTGTTGTTTGGACTTAGTCTGGTGTTTGGTTAGCGCGCTAAACGATTAGATAGTCGGCTGCTCTACCTGTTAAACGAGCGGTTCGCTTGGTAAGCCTCTTGTGCTTACCGGCCGACCGATTGATCTTCTAATCTGGTGCGTCACAGAAAACCGATTGGTCGACTAGCTACGCGAATGTTCATGTCATTATATAGGCGCTCGATTCCGCTAAACAGGCGTTCACATCTTTAAATAGGTGCTCGCCCCCCCTAAACAGGCGTTCACGTCATTAAATAGGCGTTCAGCCTCGCTAAACGGGCGTTCACATCTTTAAATAGGCGTTCAGCCTCGCTAAACAGGCGCTCACATCATTAAATAGGCGCTCGACCCGCTAAACAGGCGTTCACATCATTAAATAGGCGTTCAGCCTCGCTAAACGGGCGTTCACGTCATTAAATAGGCGCTCGATCCCCTAAACGGGCGTTCACATCATTAAATAGGCGCTCAGCCTCGCTAAACGGGCGTTCACATCTTTAAATAGGCGTTCAGCCTCGCTAAACAGGCGTTCACATCATTAAACAGGCGTTCAGCCTCGCTAAACGGGCGTTTCTGTCTGCAACTTACCGGTCAATCTGTCATTTGGCCGGAAACTGGACAAACCAATCGTTCGTCCAGGCTGAAGCGCCAAGTGCAGCAGCCGGGACGCATGTCAGCATGCCTTGCAACATAAAAAGCAATCCCACGCCAGGAATGGACTCCTGACATGGGATTGCTACCGCATGTATTAAATTGAATCAGCCAGCAAGTTACCCTCTTCTTGCGCCACGGCCGCCACGCTTTGACTCTGTTGCACGTTTCAATGTTGACAAGCGTTCTTCGCTGTCTTTCATGAACTTTGCCATTTTCTGCTCAAAGTTCTCTGGACGCTCCGCCTGGTGAGAGCGGCCACCGCCCTGGCGTGGACGATGAGGGCGTTGAGGACGTTCAGATTCAGGCTTCGCCTTGCGGATCGATAACCCGATTTTGCCGTCTGTACCGACGTTCATCACTTTTACTTCAACCATGTCGCCCACTTTTAAATGGTCGTTGATGTCCTTTACGTAGTTGTCCGCGACTTCACTAATATGGACCAGACCAGTTGAACCGTTCGGCAGCTCTACGAATGCTCCGAAGTTTGTGATCCCTGTAACTTTCCCCTGTAACTTGCTGCCTACTTCAATTGACATAAAAAAATTGCTCCTCCTTAGAATTTAAGCGGCATCCCGCAGGAAGCCTTACTCTCATTATAGCCAACAAAAAAAGAGTGTCAATAAGACTACTCTTTTCCCGCTTCTTTTTTGTCCTTTTTCTTGTTTTTTTCAGGAACAGAGAAAATGATTTCATTCTCTTCGGACAAGAAATAATGTTTCCGTGCCAACTTGGCGATGTACTCATCGTCGTCGAGCAGGACGAGCTGCTGTTTCAGTGCCTCGGTCTCCTCCTGGACATCCTCGAGTTTCGAAAGCATCTCCACTTTTTCCTGCTCTTTTTTCGCAAGCGTCTTTTGCTGGCCGATGTACATCTTGGTCATACCTCCGAGAACCAACGCGAATATCACGGCGTATATAGCTAGCTTCTGCCTTAAACGCCTTTTCTGCTTCTTCCGCCAGTCCTCTTTTTTGCGCAACGAGCGGACATATTCAGTTTCAATCGATGCAACGGTGGCTTTCGTCTTCCTTTGCTCCATGTCCCCACTTCCTCTCATCACTTACCGGTCTCTTCCATTGTCTACCCAGTATATATCATTCCGAACTATTTTTGAAGAGTTTATTCGCAATGAGATGATAGAGGTAGACAAAGGGGGCGGCCAGCAGCATAGCGATGCGGACGATGATGCGATAGACGAATTGAAGAATGAAAAAGAGCAGGCGCATGACAAACCAGATCGGCCGGATGACAAGGAGGATGATCAGCCTGCCAGCGAATCGGAAAGGCTTATGCAGCAGTGCAGCATATAGCAGCAGGCCGCTCACTTGCGCTACCGGATCGTACATCCGCCACGCCCCGTCGCGGACGAGGAACAGCACATAGAACGAACCGGCGCCGATCGCAAGCCAGCATATCGCTTCCAGGAAGATGGCACGCCTCCGGATCCATGACGTCTTCCCAGTATGCGAAATGCCGGTTCCGATCATATCCATCCAGGCCCCGGCAAGGACGCCGGTTCCGATCATGGCAAGCAGGCTTAGAAACTGAACAGAAAGGCTCATCCAAACAATTTATGGAGGAAGTTGCGTGAACCTGTTTCTTCTTCGTCGTATTGCAGTGTGCCGATCGTGCCTTCCAGCGTGAGCAGGCCCTTATCGACGTCAAGATGGACGATGCGGAGCTCTTCGCCCCGGATCTGCAGCATGCCTTGCGATGTCCGTACGATGAATTCTTCTTGGTCGAACCGGTCGATCGTTTTAACAGATGTGATGTCCATCCGCTTGCGGTTGCGCATTGTGACGACATGGTCGCCGGAAGGGATGGCGTAGGTTGGGCTGTCCGTTTGAATTTGCATAGTATTCCTCCTTGGCTTGTACGTTCACTGCCATTCTATGCGGGCATGAAAAAAACATGACAGAAATGATCCTGTCATGTTTCTTCGCTTACTCTTCATCATCCACAAATTCCGGCTCGACCTTGTCCAGCTTCTCTTCCTTCAAAATGGTATACATGGACGCGGCGTCTTCCTTCTTCGTCGACTCCTTCAGCTGGTCGACTGTCGCGGTGACGATTTTCTGGCCGAAGCGGATGGCGAGCTCCTCCCCTTCCTTTACATCGGAAGAAGCCTTCGCCACCTTGCCGTTGATCGTAATACGTCCTTGGTCAGCCACCTGTTTTGCGAGCGTTCTCCGTTTGATCAATCGCGATACTTTCAAAAACTTATCAAGTCTCATGTCCCTCTCCCTTTCCCTTCGCTTGCTGCCAAAACGCTTCGAGTTCATCGAGCGTGTAATCGAGGAACGAGCCTCGCCCCTCGAGCACACTCTTTTCGACGAATGAAAAGCGTTTCTTGAATTTTTGGTTCGCGTGCACCATTGCTTCTTCCGGCGACAGTTTGAGGAAGCGTGCGACATTCACAATCGTGAACAGCACATCGCCGAGTTCATCCAGCTGCGCGTCTTTCGAGCCTTCTCTGACTTCCACCTGGAACTCTTCCCATTCCTCAATGAACTTTTCGAACGCCCCTTCGATATCCGGCCAGTCAAAGCCGACTTTCGCCGCTGCCTTCTGGTAATTAAAGGACGTCAGAAGCGACGATGCGAATCGTTCCTGTCCGTCGAGCTGGGACTCTTTCTTCGGCTTTTCGGCCTGCTTGATATCCTGCCAGTTCGCGAGCACTTCGGCGGAATCCTCGACACTTACTTCACCGAACACATGCGGATGGCGGCGGATCATCTTCTCGCCGATGGACTGGAGGATGTCTTCCATGGAGAAGTACCCATCGTCTTCGCCGATCTGCGCATGCAGGAACACTTGCAAGAGCACATCGCCGAGCTCTTCGATGATGCCTTCGTCGTCTTCCTCGTCAATCGCCTGGATCAGCTCATGCGCTTCCTCGATCAAATACCGTTTGAGCGACTCATGCGTCTGCTCGCGATCCCACGGGCAGCCATCCGGTCCGCGAAGTGCCGCGATGATGGACCGGAAAGATGCCCACTCTTTGAGCCTGCCTTCCTGCTCCACGACTGGCGGTACGTAAACCGTCGTCAAGTTATCGATCTCCGCCTCCCGGTCCAGTTCAAACAGGGGCACAGTGCGGAGTTGTTCGTCCGCGGATCCCGCCGCTGTCACGATTGTCACAGGATGATCATCTGCATATTTCTCCATAAGCGTCAATTTGACATCAGACGCGACGAACGCATCATACACTTGCCCGATGAGCACGTGCTGCGCCATGTTCACATCATCCCGCGCAAAATCCGTCGCATCCAGCAGCTGGAACCCTTCGATCGGATCAATGCGCAGCGCAGAGAACACGGGATCGAGGAAGCTGTTGCCGCCCACCAATTCAAGCTCTACAAGCCCCGCACGCTCCCTTTCAATCAATAACTGAACCGTGCGTTCTGCAATAAGCGGATGGCCGGGAACTGCATACATGACCGGCGCCTGCTCCGCCATGCCAGCCAGCCGTTCCACAATCTCTTCATAGACATTCTCAAACGAATCGTTCGCTTCGTAAACAGAATCAAAGCTGTCGATTGCGATGCCTTCTTCGCGCAATTGATCCACAACCGGGTGCTGGTCGGTCCTTGCGATCAAGCGTCCGGCCTGTTTGATCCTCCGGTACGAACCGAGGGACAGCTGATCGAGGTCACCTGCCCCAAGGCCGATAATCGTAATCGGGTGCATCATTTCACCTTCTCGTCGTTAGTCTCATTTGTATGCGCGCAAGCCGTTTTCCGAATGGCAGCACGTACCATTCTTTCTCCGCGAGCACGCGGCTTTTCATTGTGATCAATAGAAAAGTGCCTGCCCCTATCATAACAGAAGTGAGTGCCGTGCATGCGGACGCTATCCTGGACGGCAGGCCGTCAAACAGAAAGCCGTCCGCTAGAAGCGACCACGCCGGCACGAGAATCACCATGGAAAGCGTCGCTATAAAAGTCCATTTATAAAAGCTGCCGGGAGCAAGCCTTGCTGGAAAGACGCGCTTAAAATAGATCACTAACGCAGCTGTCATAAGCGCAAAGCCGATATTGCCCGCAATTGAGGCGCCTGTAATATCCAGCAACGGTACAAGCAGCCAATTGGCGATGAGCTTCACTAGGACTCCCGCTAAGAGAATCAGCGTCGGGGTTTTCACTTTTCCTGCCCCCTGCAAAATCGCCGTCATCGGCAACACGAGCGAAAGCCAGAACACCTGCAAGACAAAAATGATGATTGCAATCGATCCATCGCGCGTCTCAAATAGCATTTCATTCACAAACGGCAGTACGAGCGCAAGGCCGCATGCTGCTGCGGTCCCGAATAAAAACGCCGTACGGAATGTCAGGCTGATGAACGGCTCAGCGCCCCGTCCCTCTTTTTTGGATGCATGATGCGCAATCAGTGGCACGACTGCGAGCGAGAGGGTCGATGCAATGAGGATTCCCATCTGCACGAGCGGCTGTCCACGGTCGTAGACACCTTTCCGCTCCATCGCCAGTTCGGCATCCACCCCGTCCGCGGTCAGCATATTCAGTACGGTGAATGAGTCGACGAGCTGGAACAGAAGCAGGATGAGGGAGCTGGCACTCACACTAATGCTGATAACGGTCAGTTCTTTTAAGACGGACCAGACACGGATTGTCCGCAGCTCGCCCTTCCATTTTTTCCGGAAATAAAGCGCCAGGACGACGACGCCTGCCGCCTGCCCGATAACAGCACCCCACATCGCCATCTCGCCCGCCCGGTATAACGAACCGCCCGAGCGGATGACGAGCCACGTGCCAAGCAAGATCACCGCAACGCGCACCACTTGCTCCCCGACATTCGAAACCGCGACGGGCAGCATGTTCCCGCTTGATTGGAATGCACCTTTCAGCGTCGCCAGCATCGGCATGAGCAGCACGATCGGAGCACCTGCGCGCAGCAGCCCCGCAAGGTCCGAATCCCCCATGGCGCCCGCAATCACCCGTGCCCCGCCCATGAGGATGACGAAAAACAGGATAGAAACGCATGCCAAATAGAAAAAAGCCGTCCGCATGATCGCCTTCTCCTCGCCGCGAGCACTTCCCGCGAGCAGCTTCGAAACCGCAACCGCAAATCCCGACGACGTCCAGACGATGAAAATGCCGATGAACGGATACACTTGCTGATAGATATAAAAGCCCTTGTCCCCGACCAGGTTCTGATACGGAACCCGGTATACCGCGGCCAGCAGCTTGACGACAATCGCGGAGATCGCCAAAATCGACGCGCCTTTCGCGAACGTCTTCATATTCCAATCCGTACTTGCCATTACAAAGCCTCTTTCGTTATATGAATGCTTTTATTATAGCAGTTCAGGCCATGATTGCAGCTTGTCATAAAACGTACAATGACGACAAGTTGACTTTAGGACCGATGTATGGTACAATCAATCAGTTAACACAGTAGTGACTTTTAGCACTAATGGCATTCTGCAAACTGTTTTTGAGGATACTTATTCACACTGGCGCGGCTACAGGGCCGCAAGGACGCAAGAGAAGGCAGGGCTTGCGTTGCTTAAGTTAGGAAACATCCAGTGGAACATTGACCGCGGCATACAACGACAGACCATCCCCTTTGATTAAAGGGTTGATTCGTGTAAAAGAATAGAAGTTGCTATATAAAAAGGGTTGCACCGGTTGTTCCGGAGCAGCCCTTTGTTCATTTTGATACTTAGTTTCCCATCTTTATTTACTTATCTAACTGCAGCACTGTCTTTGTAAATTCCTTAAAATCTTTAATATGATTGTCTAGGATGGCTTCTAATATACTCAGATCCAATGCCTGATAATCATGAACAGCAATATTCCGGAAACCGACCATGTTTTTCAAAGACTTTGCGGTTTTCTCGGGAATAATATCTGCTTCATCCAAATACCTGAACGCGTCGCGGCTGGATTTGGGTATACCCAACTTTCGCTCGCTCACTATATACATAGCAATGTCTATACTCGCTTCACAGGCACGTTGGATATTCAAAATAATACTGTCTTGTTTCGTATAATCTTCAAGATTCTCAGCACGATCGTCATATACATCGGAAATCCGTTGTAGACACCGCTCAATCACTGCCGCTTTATTGAGTAGGACATCATTCATCTCCGTACACACTTCCCCTCTCGAAAATTGCGTTGACAAATGGGGCACGGCGTTCACTAAACTCAGCATACATGCTGTAGGCCCTCATTGTCTGACGTGTGAGCTCATCTTGATCCTGTATATAAATGGGGATGCCCTGCTCAAAGATTTGCATTGTAAAAATGGTATCCACCTGCTTACTATCCACAAGATCCACTTCACAACCCGCTAGTTCCGCAAGTTCTGATGCAAATAGGAAGCGTTCATAAGATGACAGTTCGATATCGCTAAAGTAGGCAAGATCGATATCACTCTTTTCATGCGCAACGCCCTTGGCTTGAGAGCCGAACAAGAGGATAAACGAAGGATTCAACTTCTCGATCATCTTGCCAACTAGTTGATTGATCAAATCTTCCTGAAGCATAAATTCACCCATCCCTTCAAACGCAAAGTGTGCTTAGAATAATGTAGGGTTTTGATTTCCAGTTTCCATAGATATAGTATACAGAAAATTGGAGTTCAGGTCAGGTAACTCCCAAGCGTTTAAACTTGCAAGTAAAATTTTAATCCGAAAACCTTTCACCTTTATCCAAATTCAAAGTGTGATTGTTTATTATAACAATGTGGTTATCTTCCCACTCCACATCCGCCTTGTGCATACGATTTTCGTAATAAATCCTCTTTTAAACCAGAGGGGACCATTTAGAATACCTGCTACACTGATGGAGGTAGCCGCTCCACCGTTTACTGTGTAAAAATCGATAATATTTTTGGAGTCAGGGGATTGTACCGTTTCAATGTGCTCTCTCGCAAATGTATTAACTGCTGCGCCAACTAGAAAAATTGCCGAAAGGGGGATTACGATTAGCACCGTCAGCCAGCTTCTCCATCTCGCTCGCCTGCTGCTTTTGTCTGTAAAACCAACAATACCTGTAATGAAGGCAATAATTGCGAGCAACCATAATGTCAAAGCGGGTGGTGCCACTTGCCAAGTTCCGTTATAAGCCGCATATAACGCTTGTAGTGAGAGCACTACTAATACCACACATAAAATGAATGACCACAAATTGTATTTTCTCTCCACTAGATATCGTCATTCCCTCTTCTCGATTAGCTATTATCTCGCAATTTTAGCACAATACTTAATTGACTTGTTGCAATATATTGAAATTAGTTAATGGAAAGTCTTGACTTTGCAATCAACTATATTAGATAGTAAGTACAATAGGAATTCACTTACAACAAGCACAGGGTTCAGTCCTCTTGCCCAATTCTTTTTCAGAACAGAGGGATCGCATATGAAAAAGTGGTTATATGGTTTTGGCGTCCTGCTAATTGCTCTTGTGATGGCTATTTTATATTATAGATTTTTCAACATCTCGTATGTGTTGAATGAGGAAGGGTTTTCTAAAGAGGATATTCTAATCGAGGAAGAGTATTTAATACTTCCTGGCAAATCGGGAACGCTCTTTCTACTCGCAGACCCTGATAAGATTGGCTTGATTTTCTCACGGCAAAATAAACATGGCATGCAATATAATAGAACTAGTTCTGTTCGTGAAACGACTTCTGTAAATGAGTGGGCCACTATCGCTTTTGCACAACCTACCGATATTCTTCAAATTGATTCGCATATTCTCGTCGCATACTATGTAGATGATCAAAAGAGCTACGATATTATCAGACCGACTGATTTTGAGTTGCATGTTGAATTTATCCCTGTATACGACAGAGTTTTATTGTTTGCTCATGCCGTTAATACGAAGCTTGACAGGCTTGGGTCGGATGAGGTGGTCGCCTATTTGGAATCCCATCGGAAATAAGCGACCGCAACGTTTATTCTGAACTTTTTCGTTCTATCGCGTGAAAGGTGATCTCGTATGCCGCCGCAATAAACCGTAATTCAGGAGGTACCATGAAATATACAGCGACCACCCAAAGATCTCAATTATCATTTTATCTTGCAATATGCGGGGTTCTAACCATTCTCAACATAACTACAAAAGGGCCGATTCTTTTATCGTGTCTGTTGCTTCTGCTGAGTATTTGTTGCCTTCTAACGTTGTTTGTCACGTATGAACTTGTGCTTCACCAAGATAAAATAACCTACCAAGTTGCTCTTTTTCATCTTCCCATTTATGAGCGGACCGTCTTGCCGGCAAACATTTCGTCCATTCGGATCAAAAGAATTAGCTGGAGCCAACAAGGTGCGACCATCCGGCTGCAGCATGAAATGCCCATTCGTGTCTCTCTTTTTCAGCCGGCCGATGTGCTTGTTCATTTAAAGAATTTTGCAGATAGCCATTGTGTTAAGGTGTCTTCATCTTGAATATCAAGTTCCTACCCATTAAAACAGCCTGCCCACCGGTAGTTCCCGGTGAGGGCAGGCTGTTTTTCCATTCATTGTTCCATCTGCTTCGCCAAAAAATGCGCAGCGGTTTCGGCGGCTTTTTGCTCGGTGTCGCCGAGGAAGTGCACTTTGGACAGGAGGTAGACTGCGCCGATGGTGTCGCCGCCTGCGACGATCGGCATGATGCAGTATGATTTGGCCTGTTCCACTTGGCCGGGCACCCATTCGACGGACTTCTCGAGTTTCTCCATAACCATAGTGCGGCCTGAGAGCACTTCTTCGACGTCCGGTGAGAGCTGGCGGTTCAGATAATCTTTCTTCGAGAGTCCGGACACGGCGATCATTTCGTCCCGGTCGCTGATGAGCGTGGGAGTTCCAAGTGTCTCGTATAACGTTTCCGCGTATTCTTTGGCGAACTGTCCGAGTTCCGAAATCGGGGAATACTTTTTGAGAATGACTTCCCCGTCCCGGTCGGTGAAGATTTCGAGCGGGTCGCCTTCGCGGATGCGCAATGTCCTTCTGATTTCCTTCGGGATGACCACCCGTCCCAAATCATCGATTCTGCGCACGATACCTGTTGCTTTCATGCATGATGCCTCACTTTCCCAAAATTGAAAACCGTCTTCCGTTCGGGTCTAGTATGCATCATGCATGGACATTTTATGCAATTACGCCGTTATCCGGCTTCACTTTCCGTTTTTTCTCGGCTGGCTGCGCCAAGCAGCTGGATCACATTCTCAAGCACATCGAATTCGGTCGTCTTTCCCGCATGCCGTTCGTCGATCGTGATGAGCAGTTTCCCCTCTTCCATGCCGAATCCGACGGCGCGGCCGTATTTCATCGTGTCCGCCACAATTTTCGAGCCGTCCGTCCGTTCTGTCCCGTCTTTCGAAAGACGGATTTCGATGACGCCTTGCGGTTTTTTGATCGTTTCGACGCCTGCCTTTTTCGCCCATGCCTTGATGCGGCCGACGCGCAGCAGAAGCTCCGCTTCGAGCGGCAAATCGCCGAACCGGTCGGTCATCTCGTCGAACAGTTCGTTGTAGTCCTGCTCGTTTTCGATTGCCTTTACCCGTTTGTACATCTGGATCTTCTGGAACCCATCGCGGATATATGAATCCGGCAAGTAGGCGTTGATCGGCAAGGAGATCTCGACATCAGGCTCATCCGCTTTCGATTTGCCGGTCCGTTTTTCCTCGATCGCTTCCTGGAGCATCTGCGAATAAAGATCGAATCCGACCGAATCAATGAACCCGTGCTGCTGGGCGCCGAGCAGGTTCCCCGCTCCGCGGATGGACAAGTCGCGCATCGCGATTTTGAAGCCCGATCCCAGCTCCGTGAATTCTTTGATGGCCTGCAGCCGGTTCTCTGCCACTTCTGTCAGCACTTTGTCGCGCTGGTACAGGAAATAGCCATAAGCGACACGGTTGGACCGTCCGACGCGCCCCCTGAGCTGATAGAGCTGGGAGAGGCCCATGCGGTCGGCGTCATGGACGATGAGCGTGTTCGCGTTCGGAATGTCGATGCCCGTCTCAATGATCGTCGTCGTGACGAGGACATCGTATTCCCCTTCCAGGAAGCTCACAATAACCGATTCGAGCGTGGATTCGGTCATCCGGCCGTGAGCGAAGGCGACGCGGGCTTCCGGCACGAGCTGTTTGATCTCCTCGACGCGTTCCGTGATATCCTCAACGCGGTTATAGAGATAAAATACCTGTCCGCCCCGTCCGAGTTCACGTTCCACCGCTTCTTTGACGAGCGCTAGGTTATGTTCCATGACATATGTCTGCACAGGGAACCGGTTCGCAGGCGGCGTTTCGATAACAGAGAGATCTCGCACGCCGAGCATCGACATATGGAGCGTCCGCGGAATTGGCGTCGCGGTCAGCGTCAATACATCGACATTCGACTTCAGCTGTTTGATCTTCTCTTTATGGGTGACGCCGAAGCGCTGTTCCTCATCGACGATCAACAGGCCGAGGTCTTTGTAGACGACGTCCTTGGACAAGAGGCGATGCGTGCCGACGACGATATCCACCGTGCCTGCCTGCAAGCCTTTCAATGTTTCTGTCTGCTGTTTCTTTGAGCGGAACCGGTTCAGCAGCGATACTTCCACAGGGAAGCCTGCAAACCGTTCTTTCATTGTCTCGTAATGCTGCTGCGCGAGGATGGTCGTCGGAACAAGGAATGCGACTTGCTTGCCGTCCGATACTGCCTTGAACGCCGCACGGATGGCAACTTCCGTCTTGCCGTACCCGACATCGCCGCAAAGGAGGCGGTCCATCGGTCGTTCCTTTTCCATGTCAGCCTTCACTTCGATAATTGAACGTACTTGGTCGTCCGTTTCCTCATACGGGAATGCATTCTCGAATGCACGTTGCATGTCATCGTCCTCCGAGAATGCGAACCCTTTCTCCGCTTCCCGCTTTGCATACAGCTTAATGAGGTCGTCCGCGATGTCCTTGACTGCGGAAGAGACTTTCGTTTTCGTTCGGTTCCATTCCGGACCGCCGAGCTTATGAAGCTTTGGCTCCTTTTCAGCGGACGCCACGTATTTCTGGATCAAATCGATCTGATCGGCAGGCACATACAGTTTGTCTTCTGCGCGGTAACGGATATCGAGGTAATCTTTATGGACGCCGCCGACTTCGAGTGTCACAACGCCATAGTACTTCCCGATTCCGTGGTTGACGTGGACGATGTAATCGCCCGGTTTGATCTCCGAGTAGCTCTTGATGCGCTCGGCGTTCGTCATCTTCTTCTGCGTGCGGCTCTTCTTCTTGCGCTGCTTCCCTTTGAAGAGCTCGGCGTCTGTGATGACAGCGAGACGCTGGAGCGGCAATTCGAATCCCGCCGACAGGTCGCCGTCGATGATCGAGATGCCGCCTTCCGTCAACTCACCGCCAAGCTTGCTGTCAATCTCATAATCTTGCAGGATCCCCTGCACCTGTTTCATCCGCTCGGGACCGTCCGCCGTGATGAGGACCGTGAACTTCCCTTGCTGCCAGCGCTCCATCTCGTGCTTTAGCGCGTTCATCTGGCCATGGAATTCCTGCATCGGCTTGCAAGAAAAGGCGACCGTCTTCTTCAATGTCAGACCCGGTACCGACCGCGTAAACAACGATAAGTACGCGCGTCTCTGTTTCAGCATTGCCTGGATCTGCTCATAGGAATAGGAAAGTGACGCGCCATGAACAATCTTGCCGTCCGCCAGCAGGTCCATGAACCATTCCTTTTCCTCGCGCTCCAGGGTGGAGGCGACTTCATGGATACGGCCGATTTCATCAAACAGGACGATTCCGGTTTCCGGGAAATAGTCTCCAAGAAACGCAGGTGCCTCTTCTGCCAGCGACGCGTACTTCAGCATGCCATCCGGAACGATGCCGTCACGCATCATGCCGATGTCCGCTTGTATATTTAGCGTGAGGGCCTCTTTCGCGCTCTCGTCTTTGATCTTCTGAAGGCTTTTTGCGAGCTCTTCTTCAAGCCGTGACGCGATCTCCATCAGGTCGATGCGCGTCCAGACATGTTCTGCGGCCGGTAATATGGTCACCGACTCCCGCTTCCCTGTCGAACGCTGATCGTCTGCGGAAAATGTCCGGATGGAATCGACATTCGTATCGAATAGCTCGATCCGGAACGGCTCCTCTTCCGTAAGCGGATAGATATCCAGGATTCCTCCGCGAAGTGCGAATTCGCCCGGCGCGGTCACCATATCCTGGCGCGCATACCCCATTGTGACGAGGGACGTCAGGATCGCTTCCACGTCGACATCCTCGCCTTCCGATATTGTCAATATCGAGTCCAGCCATCTGGCTTTGGATGGCAGCAGTTTCTTGAGTCCAGCGAGGGGTGTGATATAGACACCCTTGCCCGTGCGCGCCATATGATCGAGCGCGTCGATCCGCAGCGCCCGCATTTCATAGCTGGATACCGAAAATTCGGCGGCAATCAGCTCTTCCGCCGGATACAGGTGGACGAGTGATGGGTCCGCTGTCAATTTCATCAGATCATCATATGTCCGCTGCGCTTGCAGCATATTCGGCACGACGATCAGGATTGGCTGCCCGGCCGTCTCTTCAAGTGCATGGAAAAAGACGGGTTTTGCCCCGCCGGAAAGCCCCGTGATCAGCTGACGGTCCTGTCCGCCTGCCAAGTCTTCTAAAATGGTTCGAATCTCATTTTCTTGTATGAAAGCATTGAGTAGTGTTTCCAATGGTATAGGTCCTTTCTGAACGCGGTAGATACATACTCTCTTTCCACGTATGTGTTTGTACCGAAACATGTTTTACTGGCATTGACCGTGTGATGGCAATTTGAAATCAAAGCAAGGACTGCTCCAAACGCAGTGCTGTTACCCGCAACCGCCGTTATGGTTGACGGCATTCGCTTTGCAAGTGGAAAGAGGACACTTGCAAAGCGGAAAAAGCTTCAGCGCACGCAGCGCCAAAGCAGCTTTTCACTGAATCCATTTTTTCAAGGTATGGTAGTCGGGATACTTCCGAAGCGATTCCTCGCAATGCTCGCAGATACAGCGGACGGTCGTTGTGCCGTCTTCCGCCACGTGGACAAACCGCTCTTCCTGCTGCTCGTCCTCGGTCTGCAGGCTGAGGATCAAGTCCCTCACCGACTCTGCGGGGATGCTTCCAATCTCCGTATTGCAATGTCTGCATGTGTATTTTACCGTCATGCCGTCCGCCCCTTTTTAACAAAGTATAGGCGAAGCGGCGGGTGATTATTCGTTATCCGCCATTATAGTCGTTCATCACTTCAAGGAACGGGCGCGACAGCCATGATTCACAGGCATCCGCACTTTTCTGCACCATGTCCCTGATAAGCGGCTCCTCGTCTTTGCTGAATGGCGCCAGCACATAATCAGGCACTTTCATGCCGCCTTCAGGACGGCCAATGCCGATGCGGACCCGGTTGAAGTTTTGCGTCCCGAGGTGCGCGATGAGTGATTTCATGCCGTTATGGCCCCCTGCGCTCCCTTTTTGCCTGAGCCGCAGCGTGCCTGGCGCGAGATCGAGGTCATCATAGAGCACGACGATATCCTCCGGTTCCACCTCATAGTAATCCATCAGCGGACGCACACATTCGCCGGACAGGTTCATATAGGTGAGCGGCTTTACAAGGATCACTTTTCCGTTCGGTGTATGGACGACAGTAAACGCTCCATTGAACTTTGCCTGCATCGGCGGTGCGTCCAGCCGTTTCGCCAGTTCATCAATGACGAAGAATCCGACATTATGGCGAGTCTTCTCATATTGCTTCCCCGGATTGCCGAGGCCAATCATCATCTTCATTGCATCTTTCCCCTATCTGATCAAAAACGGTACATGTACAAACTGAGCGCACGGGAGATCCGTGCGCTCAGCCAGCTCATTCTGTCTTGTTCTCTTCTTCGACGGGTGCTTCTGTACCGCCTTCATTGTCTTCATTGTCAGTTTCCTCAGTCTCTGAACGTGGAGCCGTAATGACAACAAGTGTCTCTTCATCATCGCTGAGGATCTCAAATTTGGACTTGCTTCGGACATCTGCAATCGTGAGCGTGTCACCGATCTGCATTTCGGAAACATCTACATCGAACGTTTCCGGAATATCGGATGGCTTCACCTTGATGCGTACCTCCCAGACAGGCTGCTGCAAGACGCCGCCTTCCTTCTCGCCCGGTGCGTCGCCAGTAAGGTTGACCGGCACAGCCACTTCCAGCTCCTCCGTCATGTTGATGGCTAGGAAATCGGCATGGAATAGATGGCCGTTCAGCACATCCGCCTGGTAATCCTCAAGGACGACATTCAACTCTTTGCCGTCGACATTCAATTTCAAGACCCCATTGCGTCCAACGTCCCGCAGCTTGCTGAGCAGCTCGCGCTCGTTTACCGCAATCGGCGTGGATTCTGTTTCATATCCGTATACGACGGATGGAAGATAGCCTTCCTCTTTCAATTTCGTAAGTGTTGATTTCGGTTTAACCTGACGTAATTTCGACTGGATTGCTGTACTCATATGCGTAGTCACCTTTCCTAAAAAAAAGTTTTCTAACTATTGAAATACCCAACTTCAGACGACATTAAACAATCGTGCTCTCCTCAATCTCTACTTATGTGGTTAAATTTATTCAAACAAGGTGCTGACCGATTTCTTCTCGAATACGCGAACGATCGCATCTCCGATCAGTTTTGCAATGGACAGCTGTTTGATTTTAGGGGACTGTTTGGATTCCGGCAATTCGATGGAATTCGTGATGACGAGTTCCTTGATCTGCGAGTTGTCGATCCGTTCGATTGCTGGACCTGAAAGGACTGGATGTGTACAGCATGCATACACTTCTTTCGCCCCGTTTTCGATGATTGCGTTGGCAGCGATTGTAATGGTTCCAGCCGTGTCGATGATGTCATCGATTAAGATCGCAGTTTTGCCATCCACATTTCCTACAATATTCATCACTTCTGCGACATTCGGACGCGGACGGCGCTTGTCGATGATTGCGATCGGCGCTTTCATGCGATCCGCCATCTTACGGGCACGCGTGACGCCGCCATGATCCGGCGAGACGATGACGAGGTCATCCCCTTCAAGGCCTTTGCTCTTGAAGTATTCTGTCAGGATCGGCTCTGCGACGAGGTGGTCGATCGGGATATCGAAGAATCCTTGGATCTGCGGTGCATGCAGGTCAAGTCCGATGACACGGTCCGCTCCCGCTTTTTCCAATAGGTTCGCGACAAGCTTCGCTGTGATCGGCTCGCGGGAACGTGCTTTGCGGTCCTGCCGTGCATAGCCGTAATACGGCATGACGACATTGATGCTGCGTGCAGATGCGCGCATAAGGGCGTCGATCATGATCAGAAGTTCCATGAGATTATCATTGACCGGATAGGACGTCGACTGGATGATGAATACGTCGCAGCCGCGGATGCTCTCTTCGATATTGATCTGGATCTCGCCGTCACTGAAGCGCTTGACGGAACATTTCCCGAGTGCGCAGCCGATCTCTTCTGCCACTTGCTGTGCGAGTGATTGATTGGAATTCAGCGAAAATAGTTTCAGTTTATCGTTCGGATAATGGTTAGCCATCATGTCCCCCTGATTAGTTAAGTTTAAGTTTTGAAGCATATCCTTCTTTATTCTCCTGCCGGGAGCGCGCGATTGCAAGTGAAGATTCTGGTACATTTTTTGTAATCGTCGATCCGGCAGCGACAAAGGAGCCTTTGCCGACTGTTACTGGCGCCACCAAATTCGTATTGCAGCCGATAAATGCGTCATCCTCGATTTTTGTCAGGTGCTTATTCTTGCCGTCATAGTTGACGGTGATCGAACCGCAGCCGACATTGACGCGTGAACCGATGTCCGCGTCCCCGATATAACTGAGATGGGACACTTTCGTCCCGTTGCCGAGCGATGACTTCTTCACTTCCACAAAGTTTCCGATTTTCACATGGTCGCTGAGGTCGGATTCCGGACGGATATGAGCGAATGGCCCCACAGCCGCATGTGCCCCGATCTTGCTGTCTTTGACAACGGATGAATGGACGGCCGTGCCGTCGCCGATCGAACTGTTCACAATATGGCTGTTCGGACCGATGTTGCATTTCTCGCCGATAACTGAACGGCCTTCAATCATAACGCCAGGCTGAAGCACTGTATCGCGCCCGATTTCAGCATCCGCGCTGATGTGCGTTTGTTCGGGATTGATGATCGTCACGCCGCCCCGCATGTGTTTTTCTGCGATCCGTCGGCGCATGACCGACTCCGCTTCGGAAAGGGCGACCCGGTCGTTGACGCCGATCGTTTCGCTGAAGTCATCCGTCATGTAAGCGGAGATGATCTCATTCTCTTCACGAAGGATGGAGAGGACGTCCGGCAAGTAGTACTCCCCTTGCGCATTGTCGTTCTTCACCATCTCAAGCGCGCGGAACAGCGCCTCGTTGTCGAAACAGTAAGTGCCGGTGTTGATCTCCTTGACGGCCTGTTCCTCTTTCGAAGCATCCTTATGCTCCACATTGCGGATGACATTGCCTTCCTCATCCCGGATGATCCGGCCGTAGCCTGAAGGATTTTCTGCGAAGGCCGTCAGAATGGTCGCCTTTGCACCCGTCTCTTCATGATGGGCAAGCAGGGCCTCCATTGTTTCCGGCTTGATGAGCGGCGTGTCCCCGCAGACAACAAGCGTAGTACCGCTGAGATCACCCAGAATTCCCGCAGCCTGTTTGACGGCATGCGCAGTGCCAAGCTGCTCCTTCTGGAATGCATACTCGCTTTCTGCGCCGAGCAATTCCTCGACAGCTTCCGCGCCGTGCCCGACAATCGTCACGATCTTGCCTGCCCCAAGCTGGCGGATATGATCGATGACATGCTTCACCATTGGCTTCCCGCAAACGGGATGCATCACTTTATATAGATCGGATTTCATCCGTGTACCTTGTCCTGCAGCAAGGACGATGGCATATGTATTCGTCATGTGCTGGCCTCCATCCATAATTTCATTATTGACTATATATGAAAGCCGTCTTTTTTTCAACTATCCCCCCTTGACAACGGCTTTTAAATCTTTTACTATTACTTGCTTGTTTTTTCGTGGAGGATGGGCCGTCTGTTTCCTGATAATCAAGAAAAAGAGACCCGCAGCCTGGATGCCGGTCTCTTGATGAACTGCCAATAAATCTGGATGATTGGAACTTCCTTGGACAGCGCTTGCGGCTGCCGCTGCTTACACACCCGCTTCTTCGAGGACGGCCCCTTCGTCCGCTTCCTGGTACGCCCCTAGGACGGCATCCTGGATTTTTGTACGGGCACCCGAATTGATCGGATGTGCGACATCGCGGAACTCCCCTTCTGGCGTGCGTTTGCTTGGCATTGCCACAAACAGCCCGTCATTCCCCTCGATCACCCGGATATCATGCACGACAAACTCATTGTCGAGCGTAATTGATGCGATTGCACGCATCCTTCCTTCCGTCTCTACTTTACGCAATCTCACATCTGTAACTTCCATTCTTTTCCCACTCCCTTTTTTAGATTGCCATGTTCTCCCCTTCCTTATTCTACAAAAGCTCCCGAACTCCTTCTTTTCAACCTAAATATTTTAAGCATTATGATAAATACAATAGAGATGGTGGTGATCGGATGGCGGGGCTATTTGTTGTGTGGAGGTTTCTTTAAGTGGCGTTGAAATTTTTCAACTGGCGCACGGATCCCTTAAGCGGCGTTCCACCCCATTGAATCACTGCCAGTTGCCAAACCAGACAAAAAAAGAGAGGAAGACTAGGTGTCCTCCTCTCAAATTATTTAGTTTGCCAAGGCGATGACTTCAATTTCGACGGACGCGTCTTTTGGAAGACGTGCGACTTCGACTGTCGAGCGTGCCGGCGTATGGGAGCCAAAGTGTTCCGCATAGACGCCGTTGAGTGCAGCGAAGTCGTTCATGTCTTTTACAAAGACAGTCGCTTTGACTACTTGGTCGAGGCCTGTGCCCGCTTCTTCAAGAACCGCTTTCAAATTTTCGAAGACTTGGTGTGTTTGTTCCTCAATGGACCCTTCTAACAGTGTGCCGTCCGCTTTCATCGGCAGCTGGCCGGATGTGTAGACAAATCCGTTCGCTTTCACAGCTTGTGCGTATGGTCCGATTGCTTGTGGCGCTTTTTCAGTCGCTATGTAATTCATAATAAAGTTCCGCCTTTCGTAAAATAGTTGCCTTCCTGCAATTCAATGGTCCGGTCCCTTTCATTCACGGCGTGAAGTTTGATCAGGGACAGGTAGTCTTGGACGAGTACTTCCTCCGTGTGCTCCGCTTCAACAAGCACAGCGATGCCTGCAAGTTCACAGCCGAATTCCTCCAGCAGGTTCTTCATCCCCGCCATCGTTCCGCCCGCTTTCATGAAGTCATCGGTGATAAGGACACGTTGTCCGCTCTGCATGCTCCTTTTTGAAAGCACCATCGTCTGGATGCGGCGTGCAGATCCGGAGACGTAATTGATGCTGACGGTCGAGCCCTCTGTCACTTTGCTGTCGCGCCGGACGACGACGACCGGCACATTCAAGTGGCGTGCGATCGCATGTGCGATGGAAATGCCTTTTGTCGCCACTGTCATGATGACATCGATCTGCATATCCGCGAACGCGGAGGCGAACACTTTGCCGATCCGGTCCATCAGGCGCGGATTTCCGAGAAAGTCGGTCATATACAAGTATCCGCCGGGCAAAAGGCGATCCGACCGGCTGAGTGTTTCCATTAACTGCGCCATCACGTCTCGCACTTCCGCCTCCGAGACTTTCGGGATGTACTTGACGCCGCCAGCCGCTCCGGACACGGTCATCAACCGGCCGGTGCCGTTTTCCTCAAAGGTCTCCTTCACAATGACAAGGTCCTCGCTGATCGAGGATTTGGCTGCGCCATACTTCTCCGAGAAGTGTGTAAGCGGAATGAGCGAATGGGGGTTGTCCAATAAATGGCGTGTCATGTCGACCAACCGCTCGCTTCGTTTCCATTTCAATAAGAACACCCCTACATCCGAATGTTTAGTAGTACAGTATCATAATTGTCCGGTTTCATTCAAGAGGGAACCGTTCTCCGATCATGCGGACGGCGTGCACCTCATGGCAAAACCCTTTTAACCCGTTGTAAATGCGGGACACTCTCGATTCCTGGCGCACGATTCCGAAGACGGTCGGCCCGCTGCCGCTCATGAGGACGGCATCCGCTCCGAATTGCTCCATCTTCCGTTTGAGTGTGACGACCTGCGGATACAGCTTCATCGTTACCGGCTCCAGTACATTGCCCATGCTTTCGCAAAGAAGATTGTAATCGCCTGTACGCAGCGCCTCCATCATATTCCCAGTGTCAGGATGATGCACCTTCTCCGGATCAAGGTTCCGGTAAATATCCGCGGTGGATACGGAAATAGCCGGCTTGGCGAGGATCACCCAGCAGTTCGGCGGCGCAGGAAGGTGTTGGATCTTTTCACCGCGCCCCGTCGCGAGCGCCGTCCCTCCATACACGCAGAACGAGACGTCCGATCCGATGCGCGATCCGAGTCTTGCAAGTTCATCCACCCCGATGCCGAGATTCCACAGACGGTTCAGGCCCCGCAAGGCCGCTGCGGCATCGGAACTCCCTCCCGCAAGGCCTGCTGCGACAGGAATGTTCTTATCCAACGTAATTTCCACGCCTTTATGTATGCCGTATTCCTTCCGCAGCAGATCAGCGGCTTGGTAGGCAAGATTTTTCCGGTCATTCGGCACAAATCGCTCGGATGCCTTGATGGTGATTTTTCCGTCAGCTGTCGGTCTCAGCCAGACCCGGTCTGCCAGGTCGACTGTTGTCATTACCATCTCGACCTCATGGTATCCATCCGGCCGTTTATGGAGCACGTCAAGCGTCAAATTGATTTTTGCCGGGGCTTTTTCGTAAATCATACGGGTCCCCCTCCGTTTCAGCTAGTCATTGTTTCCCATTTTACCATAGGCGGGCCTCTTTGCGTGAATCAAATATGCTTGCAGCTCCCAGATACCGGGTGAAATGAAAACAGGGCTGCCGTGGGGTGAAATTCACCTTGGCAGCCCTGCTCCGTCAGCCGTATCATGAGTTGAAAGTGGTTCAGGCAGTGGTTATTTCTTTTGGGCTAACCCCTGTTCCGCGATCTCAATGGCCCGCTTCACCATATTTCCGGCGTCACGAGCTTTGATTCCTCCCCAACCTTCCCGCTGGACAACGTCGTAAAATCCAAGTTCTTTCGCGATCTCGATCTTCAAGTTCTCAGACATTACACCTTTTCTGGCCATTCGGTTTTCCTCCTTTGCGGCTGACAGGCGTAGTATGGGCGAAAATGCATAAAAAACACCTGTCCGCCGGATCTTCCCTGGCAGGACAGGTGTTTCTATCAATATATGTCGAACCTGCAGTTTCCTAAAAACTGCATAACGCCATCCCAGCAGCATCCCTCACAAAATGGAGGGATGCACTGAATGGGTTGAAAAATGATGAAGAAATGACTGCATGTTACTTGACGACGAAAATTGTCTCATCGCCGCCATCAAGGACTGTTATTTCGACTGCTTCCGTCAAAATATCCGCGTAGCTGTAAGAAACCCGCTCAAAAGAATTCTCGTCCTGGTCCAGTTCCACAACAAAAACTGCACGATACGTCTCACGCAGGGTGCCGGCCCGCTCGATTGTCTTCTTGCGGCCACCGTTTGCGCGTACTTGCAAACGTTTCCCTAGATGAGCATCCAACGACTTCTTAATGTCTGCTAATGTTTTCGGCATTCGCTTACACCTCACTAGTATAAGCATAACACTTTAAAAAAGTTCCGTCAATTAAAACTAAAATTTTATCAGCAGTTGTTTACTTTTGTCAATTGTTTTTTCATCGTTTTCGACAATTCGCATCGAATTCTTGTACCATTTTTGTCACTTGTCAGATGAGTGGAAAAACGGATAGAGCGCATTTGATAAACGGCCGAACTCTTCAATCGTCAGCGTTTCCCCGCGGCGCCCAGGATCGATTTCCGCCTCTTGGAAAGCGATCAGGATCTCCTCTTTTCTTTCCTTGCCGCCTGGCAGGGAAGACTGGAGGTTGTTCAAGATCGTCTTCCGTCTTTGTGCAAATGACCCCTTCGACACCTCAAACAGGAAGTCCTCATCAATGACTTCTACCGGCGGCTTCTCTTTCCTTGTCAGGCGGATGACGGCGGAATCGACATTCGGCTGGGGCATGAATACCGTCTTCGGCACGATCAGGGCAATGTCTGCATCCATATAATACTGGATAGCGATTGACAGGGAGCCGTACGCTTTCGTCCCTGGCTTTGCGGTAATGCGGTCTGCCACTTCCTTCTGCATCATGACGACCATCCGCTGCACCGGCGTTTTACCAAGCAGGAATTTCATGATGATCGGAGTCGTGACGTAATATGGAAGATTGGCTACGACCGCCGTCTCCTCCATCTCACTGAAACGGTCGCTGATGACTGCCCGCAAATCCGCATCCAGGACATCTTGGTGGATCACTTCGACATTCGGATAGGGGGACAATGTATCTTCCAGAACCGGCAGAAGACGCTGATCAATTTCAAAAGCGACCACTTTTCCCGCTTCCCGTGCGATCTGCTCCGTCAATGCACCGATGCCGGGTCCGACTTCAATGACGCCGGTCCGGTCCGTCAGATCAGCTGCCGCTACGATATTTCGCAGTACGTTCGAATCGATCAGGAAATTCTGCCCCAAGCTCTTTTTGAATGAAAACCCGTATTTCTCAAGTATTTCTTTCGTACGGGTCGGTGTTGCGATATCTTTCATTTTTCTTCCTCCTCCAGCTCCGCAATCGCTTCAAGCAGTTCATCCATCCCGATGCGGAACATCTCCAGCCTCTTTTTAAGCCCTTTGCCGTTCACTTGTCCAATATGCAGCTTTTCCGATAAGCGGTCCCGCCGCCATTTTGCGTCAGGATGGCCGACCAGTTTCGCTTCATAGAGGAACGGCATCGGAATCTCCTCGGCAGCCATATCTCCAGTTGTATGGACCATTGATAAAGCCTGCCGGATATCCTCATCAGCTGCATGCTCAATGCCTAACTTCTTTCCGTTCTTTGCAATGGTTTTGCGTTTATCCAAAAAGGCATGTTTCACGCCGGGCACTTGTTCTTCAATAATGGCGCGGATCCGCCTGCCGGGATAATCGGGATCGGTGAAGACAATGACGCCTCTCGTCTCCTGGGCCAGACGGATCTGCCGGATTGTGCTGCTGCTGACCGCTGAGCCGTTCGTCTCGATCGTATCCGCACCTGTTGCCCGGCGGATGGCGATCGTGTCGGATTTGCCTTCTACGACGATGATTTCTTTAATATTCACGGATATCCTCTTTCCTAGTCCAGTTTTCCCCTCATCTTACCGTCTCACGCCCCATCTGTACAGGAAGAGGATGGTCGTTCGTCCACTAAAAAAACCCGCAAGAAGTGGAGACTATCCTGCGGGGTGGATATTTACAGTTTTTTTATAGGCAAATCAAAATGAAAAATAACAGGTTGATTGGTTAATCAATCACTTTTACTTTCACTTTCCGGCGGCCGTAATTATAGGCCTCCGACTTTGTCGGGACATGCAAATCAATTCGTTTGCCTTTGATGGCTCCGCCTGTATCACCAGCGACTGCATAACCATAACCCTCAACCCATAGCTTGGAGCCGAGCGGAATGACACGCGGATCAACAGCGACGACTTTCAGATTCGGATTCGCATTCAGGTTAATGCCTGTTGCGGTCGTTCCCGTACAGCCATTGCATTTTGCCGTATAGGCGGTGGCAGTGACGTAAAACTCCTTGCCTGACGAAGCTGAATTATCACGGGACACGGTTACACGGGGGCTTTTGCCTACATTTGCACTTGCCACGGCAACGCGCGTTCCAACAGCAACAACTTTATCTTCAGGCCTATTGATCACTTTTTCAGCGATCATCTTGCGGGATACTTCTTTTCCATTTTCCTTGACGATTTCAAACTTCCGTTCCACTTTCCCCTTCTTGCCTGGGTGGACCACTTTTTCACGGCCCTTCAGCAATTTGGCGTCTTTTTTCGTGATAACTGCAAAGTTCGTTGGTTCTTCCACTACATCGGTGACCTTTTCCACCCGTATGACTTCCACAATGGAACCCGGCTTTACGTAGCCATCCGCTTTCCGATTGAGTCTGTCCTGCTCATTCAAATGAATGTTCTCTCTCTTTAAAAAGTCAGCGACCGTAGTCGAAGTTGACCATACCTGCTTCTCTTTCCCGCCGTCGTTCAAAGTTACTGGAAAAGCTCGTTCAATGATGATTTGGCCTTCCGCAGGCGATTTTGTCTCCACCTTCGGGCTCGCAATGTCAAATTCACCAAGTTCAATGCCCGCTTCCTTCAAGATAGCGTCGACATCCTGTTCTGTTGTCCAATGGGCTGTTGTCTCTTTCCCATCGATAATTGCAACTTTCTTTGCCTGTTCCCACCGGATCGTCATACCTTTTTCGATCGGTGTATTCACTGAGGGTATTACAAGATCTTGCTGAGCCACATCGATTTCCTGTTCGGATAGAAGATGGCCGACTGTATGTGCACGCGTTTTTATCTCTGTCTGTTCACCGTTCACATCGAGTGTAACCGGCTTTTTCGACCCTTCATAAAGGGCAAGTGAAACAACTGTCACAAGTAGGGCGACTGCAAGGACCGCCACTAATTGTTGACTCCTCAATGACCTAAAGAACAGATTTTTCATGGTAATTTTTTGCATGAAAAAACTCCTCCTTCATCACTCGGCAAATTATAAAGGTTCTAAAATAGCGTGTCAAGGGGTACGCAATCTATGTAAACGGCCGCCACAAACCGCATCTTCCGGTTACGAAGCTTGCGTGACGGCGGAATGGAGGGAGAGCGCAGCCGCTCTACCCCTCCGGCCGGTCTATTGAATAACTTAGTTTTCCATATGAAAAATCCGCATGGCATTCACAGTCGTCCGTTTCGCTACCTCTTCAAGCGGAATTTCCTTCAACCTGGCGATCTCCTCAGCGACAAGCGGCACAAGGGATGGCTCATTCCGTTTTCCCCTGTATGGATGCGGTGCGAGATAGGGGGCGTCCGTCTCGATCAGCAGATGATCCAGCGGGATTTCTGCTGCCACTTCCTTCGGCATCTTCGCGTTTTTGAATGTCACCGGACCGCCAAGGGAAATCATGAAGTTCATCTCGATGCATTCCCTGGCAGTCTCCACGCTGCCGCTATAGCAATGCATGATCCCGCCTATTTCTGCAGCGTTTTCCTCTTTTAGGATCCGCACGACATCCCCTGTCGCATCCCTGTTATGGATGATAATCGGCAATCTCACTTTTTTTGCAAGTGCAATCTGCTTGCGGAACAGCTCCTGCTGGATATCTTTCGGCGACTTGTCCCAGTGATAATCGAGCCCGGTCTCACCAATCCCGACAACTTTCGGATGGGCAGCAAGCGATTCGATCCACTGTAAGTCCTCTTCTGTGCAATCGATCGCATCGACCGGATGCCAGCCGATCACAGCGAAGATGAACGGATAATTCTCTGTCAGCTCCATCGCCCGCTCAATAGTCTTCCGGTCAAAACCGACGACAACCATCCGTTTGACGTCCGCCTCAAGCGCCCGATCGATGACTTCCTGCAGATCTTCGTCATATTGGTCCGCATTTAAATGGACGTGTGTATCTATGAACATTCGTAATCGCCTCACAATAGATTCATTTTAGTGCAAGGGCCTGTAACATTTGTTACAGAGCCATTACACAGGATTAACAATAAGAAGACGGCGCCGCCACGCTTCGCCGTCTTCCTGTAATGATACATTTTAATAGTAAATAAACACGTAAGATTAAGGATCGGCTGCCAGGATAGGACTCCAGCTTGGCAAAAGCAGAGTTATTTGACCTGGGCACCGTTTTCAAGCGATGCATCGACTGTCGCAAGTTTCAGGATACCGTCTGATTTTCCGGCAAGGATCATGCCTTGCGACAATTCGCCGCGAAGCTTCACAGGCTTCAAATTTGCCACTACGATCACCTTTTCGCCAACAAGCGCATCCGGCTCGTAATGTTCCGCAATGCCGGAGACGACCTGGCGCTTTTCATATCCGAGATCCAGTTGTAGTTTGAGCAGCTTGTCCGCTTTTGGCACCCGCTCACATGCTGTAACGGTCGCAACACGGAGATCGACCTTCATGAAATCATCAATTGTAATTTCCGGGGTCTTCTCTTCCTCTTCTTCCTCCACTGCACTCTCTTTTGGCGCAGTCAGTTTCATCTGATCGCGGATATAGACGATTTCAACTTCCGGATCAAGTCGCGGGAAGATCGGAACGCCTTTTTCTGTGACTTTCGTTCCGCTTGTAATTACCTCGAATTCACCTAATGTCTCCCACTTTAACAGCTCTTCAGGAAGGCCGAGCTGCTGTTGGATCTTTGTCGGCGCCTGTGTCATGAATGGCTGGAGGAGAACTGCGATATGATGAAGCGAAACCGCCAAGTGATTCATCGCGGATGCCAGTTTACCGTGGTCCGCCTCATCTTTCGCAAGCACCCAAGGCGCCGTTTCATCGATGTATTTATTCGTACGGGACACTAGTGCCCATAGGTCTGACAAGACGACACTGAACTGCATCTTCTCCATGGCGTTTTCGTATTTTGTGACGGTTGTTTTGATGAACTCCTTCAATTGATCATCATACCCGGTATCTTCAAGCCCTTCTGTCGGGATGACACCGCCGAAGTATTTATTGATCATGGAAATCGTACGGTTCAGCAAGTTGCCAAGGTCATTTGCCAGGTCATAGTTTGTCCGCTCCACAAATGATTCAGGCGAGAATGTGCCGTCCTGGCCGAATGGCAGTTCACGAAGAAGGAAATAGCGCGTAGCATCCAGTCCAAAACGCTCCACCAGCATCTCGGGATATACGACATTCCCTTTCGATTTCGACATTTTGCCATCCTTCATCATGATGAACCCATGGGCGAACACTTTCTTTGGCAATGGCAAGTCAAGCGCCATCAGGAAGATTGGCCAGTAGATCGTATGGAACCGGACAATATCCTTTCCGACGACTTGTACATCCGCCGGCCAATATTTGCGGAAAAGGGAATCATCATCAGATCCGTAGCCGAGTGCGGTGATATAATTTGTCAGCGCATCGACCCACACATAGATGACATGCTTCGGATCTCCCGGCACCTTGATGCCCCAGTCGAAGGACATACGGGATACGGAAAGATCCTCAAGACCCGGTTTGATGAAGTTGTTGATCATTTCGTTCTTGCGTGATTTCGGTTCGATGAATGTTGGGTTCTCTTCGTAATATTGTAAAAGACGATCAGCGTATTTCTTCATATTAAAGAAGTACGATTCCTCTTTCACGCGCTCCACTGGGCGGTTGCAGTCCGGGCAATTCCCTTCTGCCAGCTGGGACTCCGTGAAATACGATTCACACGGCACACATTTCCAGCCTTCGTATTCCCCTTTGTAAATGTCTCCGTTGTCGAGGAACTTTTGGAAAATCTTTTCGACCGCTTCCGTATGCCGCTTCTCTGTCGTGCGGATTAGATCATCATAGGAGATGTCCATCAGCTTCCACAGATTTTTGGCTGTTTCAGCGATCTCGTCTACATATTTCTGCGGCGCCATGCCCGCCTCTTCGGCTTTTTCTTGGATCTTCTGGCCATGTTCATCCATTCCGGTCAGAAAGTACACATCATACCCGCGAAGGCGCTTGTAGCGTGCCATTGCATCCGAAGCGATCGTAGTATATGCCGTTCCAATATGGAATTTCCCGCTGGGGTAATAAATAGGCGTAGTGATATAAAATGTTTTCTTTTCTTCAGCCACTCTGATTCCTCCATTTGTTCCAATCTATACTGTCCATCTTATCGGAAATTCAGTAATTGCGCCATGAACACCTCATGAAAAAAAGATGATGCAAGCAAACTATTTCCATTCCATCACATTTTCATGTAACCTTCTAACTATTGGCATTGCACTTTTCTATCGTCGACTATAACTTTATCATAGCTTTCCTGCTTTGTTCTTCAAGCACTTACATAATCCTAGCATTTTGTCCACAGTTTTATAAAAGTTTTATTGACGTTAATTGGAAGCCTTGGTATCATGATATGTAGACAAGAGAATCGTGTCGGATTTTGTCGAAAACCTAATCACTTGGGAGGAATTTTATTTATGAAATCTACAGGCATCGTACGGAAAGTTGACGAACTTGGCCGCGTGGTCATTCCGATCGAGCTTCGCCGTACACTCGGAATCGCACAGAAAGACGCTTTGGAAATCTACGTGGATGATGACAAAATCATCTTGAAAAAATACATGCCAAACATGACTTGCTCCATCACAGGAGAAGTGTCTGACGACAATATGCGCCTAATCGACGGAAAGCTGATCCTTAGCAAAGATGGCGCTAAGCAATTAATCCAAGAGATCCAGGACAAGATGAACTGATTGGCGCATAACAATAAACAAAGGGCTGTCCAGAAACCCAGTGGCAACTGAGTTTCTTCGACAGCCCTTTGCGTGTTTATAATTGTTCTTCCTGATGATACTCCTTGTAGACATCCCGCCGGCTGAGCCCTCTCGCTTTGGCGACAGTACGGATGGCGTCTTTCGAAGAGATCCCTTCCCTCTTCATCACTTCTTCCACGTGCTCGGTAATTTCTAGAGGTTCCCACCAAGGTGCTTCGGCTGCTACTTCGGTTCCGTCGCTTCCTTGTAGGACGAGGCAGAACTCACCGCGGATTTCATGTTCGTCCGCCCACTGGACCGCTTCTGCAAGTGTGCCGCGGAGGAATTCTTCATATCGCTTCGTCAATTCCCGCGCAAGCGTGATCCGGCGGCCTCCGCCAAAGCTCTTTTCCAGATGCTTCAGCGTCTCCTTCAAGCGATGGGGGGCTTCATACAAGATAATCGTCTCCTGACGAAGTGCAAGATCGGCCAGTTGTGCCTCTCTCTCTTTTTTCTGGCGCGACAGAAAGCCGAAGAAGAAGAAGGGCTGGGGCGTAATCCCTGAAGCGACGAGTGCACTGATTGCCGCGTTCGGACCGGGGATCGGCACGACATCGAATCCTTCCCCAATCGCCTTTTCTGCAATATCCGATCCGGGATCCGAAATGCAGGGCATGCCGGCATCGCTGACGAGGGCCACTGTCTTCCCTTCTGCCAGCAAGGCAAGGATCTTGCTGCCGCCCGCCTGCACATTATGTTCATGATAGCTCATTAACGGGGTGCTGATCTCAAAATGATTGCATAGTTTGATCGTATTGCGCGTATCTTCCGCCGCAATCATGTCGGCTTCCTGCATGATGCGGATCGCCCGGTAGGACATATCTTCCAGATTTCCGATCGGCGTGCCGACGAGGTAGAGCTTGCCTGGCTGCCCGCTCTCTGCGCTCTTCTGCGATTTCATAATCTCTCCCCTTTCCCGATGTACCGTTCCTTGGCCGTACGGCTCAGCTGCTTGAACCGGTATTCCGCCTGCATCGCCGCCCGTTTCGTGTCGAACGTCTCGAAATGGATGCAGCGTACCGGGCGGCGCGGACGCGTATATTTTGCGCCTTTGCCTTCGTTATGGGTCTTTACCCGCTGCTCGAGATCGTTCGTATATCCTGCATAAAACGAGCCGTCGCTGCATTCAAGGACATAGAACAGATGATCACCTGTCTGTTCCATATAGCATCTCCCTCACTTCGTCTGTATACTCCCCGTCTTCGCCATACACATATAGCGGCGGGAGTATTTTCAGGTCGGGCTTTCCGTCCTTGATCCCTTCAATCAGCAGCGTGTTCGCCTCTTTCCCCTCTTTCGGATAGACGAAGCGGATCCGCTTGGGCTCCAGCCGGTTCGCCCGCATGGCGGCAATAATATCAAGAAGCCGACCCGGCCGGTGGACGAACGCCACTTTGCCGCCTTGTTTCGCAAGCTGGCTCGCCGACTTCACGGCCTGTTCGAGCGTCAGGCGGATTTCATGGCGGGCGATGGCAATATGCTCCCGTATATTCTTCTCACTCGCTTCAATTGCCGGAAAGTAGGGCGGATTGCACGTAATCGTGTCGTATTTCTCGTAACCGAGTTCCTTCGCGATTCCGTTCACATCCCCCTGGAGAATGCGTATCCGGCCGCCAAGCCCATTGTACTCAATGCTCCGGGAAGCCATATCTGCGAGCCGCTCTTGCAGCTCCACGCCGATAATGTCTGCGTTCGTCCGGGCGCTCAAGAAGAGCGGAATCGCCCCGTTTCCCGTACATAGATCAACAATATTGCCCGATCGGATCGGGACATAGGCAAATTTTGCGAGCAGCACGGCATCGAGTGAAAAGCAGAAGACAGAGGGACTCTGAATGATCCGCAACTTCTCTGCCAGTAAATAATCAAGCCGTTCATCACCTTGTAAATTCGGTTCCACTACCTACACCTCTTCAAGAAAAAAGAGCCGATGCCTACAGATTCCATAGGATCGGCTCTTCTTATGCATTTTGTTTGCTTAAGAAGGAGAGGCAGAACAGGCAGTCCTCTCCTTTACGGCTGCTGCCGTAATGGACATTGCATACATGATAGCCTTCATTGTAAAGCCGTGCCAGGTTATCGACGCCCTCGCCGATATCAACCTTGGCCGCCTTTTTTGGCCGCTTGGCTGCCTTAGGCGACTGCGCGGGACCATCCAGCTCCTCGAGCCGCTTGCGCAAGTGGTGGTTTTCGAGTTGAAGTGAATGGTTTTCTTCTGTCATTTTTGCCACAAAACCTATCAGTTCCCGGAATTGCTCTTGCATGGATTCGAGCTGCTGCTCAAATTCCATCACTCTATCGAGGAAATTCCCTTCTTTCAACTTGACCACCTCATCATTTCATCAATTGGGGAATTGAATCCTTTTTGCCTTGCAGCTCTTCCCACGCATATTCAAGCACTTGCTCGCGCTCCGGCAAATTCACTTGCAATACGCGTTCCAGAAGATTCAGCCCGACAACTTTACCCGGTCCATCCGGCGTCATGATCTGCTCCCCGATATCCGGCATGATCGCCTTCGCTTCCTCATATTCATCATTCTCATATTTCAAGCAGCACATTAACCGTCCGCACAAGCCTGAAATCTTAGAAGGATTCAATGAAAGGTTCTGGTCTTTTGCCATTTTGATAGAGACCGGCTCAAAATCACCCAAAAACGTCGAGCAGCATAGCATCCTGCCGCATGGACCGATTCCTCCCAGCATCTTCGCTTCATCACGGACGCCGATTTGGCGCAGCTCGATGCGTGTCCGGAAGATGGACGCCAGATCCTTCACCAAGTTACGGAAGTCCACACGCCCTTCCGCCGTGAAATAGAATACGATCTTATTGCGGTCAAATGTATATTCAACGTCAACGAGCTTCATATCGAGACGATGCTCCTGAATCTTTTCGAGGCAGATCCCAAATGCATTTTCCGCCTCTTCACGGTTTTCCTGTACTTTCTCAATATCTTCAGGCTGCGCAACCCTGATGATCTTCTTAAGCGGCAGGACGACGTCGTTCTCACTGACATCTTGTACTCCGCTGACAACTTTCCCGTATTCGACGCCGCGTGCCGTCTCAACGATGACATAATCGTCAATTCCCAAGTCAAAGCCCATCGGATCGAAATAATATATTTTACCCGCTCGTTTAAAGCGGACTCCTACTATTTTATACAAGCAGTAATCCCTCCTGCAATTTGAGCACCAGCTGTTCCATCAGAAGAGTACGGTTCATATTGCCGTGCAGCTTCTTTTTCGCTTCTAGAACGGCTTCCATCATCGCTGACAGCTGACTGTATGTCATCCTCATCGAAAGGCTGTCGAAGAAAGTGCGCTGATCCGGAAACGTCAATTCCGATGCCATGCCGGCTTTCAACGCAACAATATCACGGTAGGCATAGAGAAGCAAGTCCAATCCGCGTTCTGTGTCATCTTTTTCCTTCATGGCAGCAGACCAGTCTGTCTGGATGAATAAAAGCGCCTCGTTCAAATCGCGATCTGATGCTTCCATCAATTTTACCACTGTTTTTCGGATCTGCGCAAATCGATCATCTTCCGCGAGCATGCGGGCCTCCACTGGATCTGCGGTAAGCGAAGCCACTGTTGCCGCCATTGCCGCATGGATGCCTTCCTCTGCCAGCTGGCCGATCAGGTCCTCGCGGGACGGGGGCATGAGTGAAATCCGCTGGCATCGCGATTGGATGGTCGGCAGGATGGATGAATAGGAATCGGTCAATAAGATCGCTGTCACTTCTCCGTCCGGCTCCTCCAAGAACTTCAAGAGCGTATTGGCTGCGGCAACATTCATCTTATCTGCCCGGTCTATAATATAAATGGTGCGACCGGGCTCAAAACCCTTTTTGGTCATTCGCATGATCAACGAAGACATTTGGTCTTTTTTGATGTCTTGGCCGTCTGGCCGGATGATCGAAACATTCGGATGGGTGCCCGCTTCGATGCGCTTGCAGGCATGACATGTTCCACATGGAACGCTGTTTTCCGGTGCTTCACATAGAAGAAGCTTTGAAAAGTGGCGCGCGACCTCTTCTTTTCCGGTGCCGCGCTGACCGTCAAACAGATAGGCATGGCCGATCCTATGATTTCGGAACGAGGCCTGCAATCGCTCGATTACCGGTTTTTGCCGTACTTCTATGGATGTACCCACAGGCCAGTCCCCCTTTCCGTATTGCAAAAAAACCCGTGTTTTATTCAGCACAAAACACGGGGTCACATATATAGGTTGATGAGTAGGCCTTTGATCTCGCCGATCTTGCCGAGCAGTTCGACAGACGTATGCTCCTCATCCAATAATGCTTCAGCAAGTTCAACTAATTTATAGTCAATCGTCTGGACGATCTTCAATCGTCGCCCTTCGCCGTATTGATTCCACGTATGGGACTGCTTGACATCCAGTCCTGATTCGACAGCCTCTTTCAAGAATCGTTTGATCAGCATCTTGAACTTTGCCATATCGCGCAAGTTCCGTGAACGGGCAAGACGGTCGCCTGCTGATGAGATGTCTCCAAGAAGCCTTGTGATCTGTTCACCATGCATCCGTTCCTGCTGTGTCGCGACGAGCTGGCCGAACCGGTTGCCCGTCTGCGGAGCCCGTGACTGCTCGTTCCTCACCTTATCCAGTCCAGCACGGTAATCTCCATTTACTTTCATGAAGAAGTTCACCTCAATTTCAGAATGGGTGTGACTTCATTATAATGCCCATCGGCCTGAAATCCTACTATTTCTTCTTAGAAATGATGGAACTGCTCGATCGGCAGCACGAATACCGTAGCGCCGCCCACTTCCACTTCGACCGGATACGGGATATAGGAATCCGCATTGCCGCCCATCGGAGAAACAGGAGCGACCATCTGATCGCGCGAACGGCAATTTTCCCGGATGAGTTCGAGCGCTTTTGGGATCAGTGTATCGTCTGTCCCGATCAGGAATGTCGTGTTCCCGGATCGCAGAAAGCCACCCGTACTTGCTAATTTGGTTGCCCGAAAGTCATTTTTCGTCAATGCCGCGGACAAACGGTTACTGTCTTGGTCTTGAACCACCGCTACTATCAGTTTCACACCCATCTCTCCTTTTCACTTGATTCTAGAAGCAAACATGCCTCTTTTTTCTATTATATCATGAGCTCTTATTAAAAATGAATTGAGAACTTATAATATTCCAAACAATTTCTGACACTTCTTCAACTGATTTTGATGCATCCACGGTCACAATCCGATCCGGATACCGATCAATGAGCTGCTGATAGCCCTCGTAGACATCTTCATGGAACTGAATGCTCTCCTGATCCAGGCGATTCTTTTCCCGGCTGGACGCCCGCGCAATCCGCTGAAGCCCTTCCTCCGGGGAAAGATCGAAGAAGATGGTTTTTTCCGGCATTGTGCCGTCGATCGCAAATTCATTGATTGACATGACCTCGTCCATGCCGAGACCGCGGGCGTACCCCTGGTAAGCAAGCGAACTGTCAATGAAGCGGTCGCAGAGGACCAGTTTTCGGGCCGCAATCGCAGGAAGCACGATTTCCGCCAGATGCTGCCTTCGCGCGGCGGCGTATAAAAGTGCCTCCGTCCGGCTGTCCATGGCGCCATGGGTATTATCGAGGATGATATCGCGGATCTTTTCCGCAATCATGACCCCGCCTGGTTCCCTCGTCATGACAAAGTCGACGCCAAGCCGCTCGCATCTCTTACCTATTTCGCGAAGGACTGTTGTTTTTCCTGCTCCTTCAGGTCCTTCAAATGTTATAAATACCCCTTTATCTAACATGCTACTCCTCCATCAGTCGATCACTACCCGGATGGCTGGTCCATCAATGCGGATAGCACCTTGAAATTTTGCACCCGACTCCAAATACCGCTTCACTGCTCCGATATGGCGCTCCGTCACCCGTTCTCCGCCAAGGATCACCGGAATGCCCGGCGGATAAGGCACTATGGAGGCTGCGGCCACCATACCTGCTGCCTCATGCAAATCTCGCCACTCGCTCCTTTTACTAGCCAGCTCCTGCATTGGGTACGCGAGTGTACTAATCCCGTCGCCAACATCGGGGACTTTGTTCACTTCCTCTAGCTTGCCTTCACCGAGAACGGCAACCGCGTTACGGATGCGTTCAGCCGCCTCGGCAAAAGGATACGCCATCCCGGCCTTCAGCAGAGGAAGAACGAGTAAAGTCTGCTCCGGGTCGGCAAGTTCCGTATAAATCCCCGCTTCGGCAAGCGCCTCCTGGACCGCATACCCCGAATGGCCCTTCAGGCGAAGCAGCAGCTTCAAAGGATCATCCGCCGCTATAAGCTCTGCTCCCGGTATCAAGGCAAGGCTCGACACAAACTCATTGACCTTCTTCTGCAGCTCCCAGGCGTCTTCCTCTGTATAAGAAGCGACATACGAACGGGCATCATCAAGCGAAGCCATCAATACATAAGACGGACTGCTCGACTGGAGCATGCGTAAATAACGGGCCACTTCGGAAGGATCAAGCAAGGAAGATCGGATATGTAGAAAAGACGACATCGTCATGGCGGGCAGCGTTTTATGCGCAGACTGTACCACTACATCAGCCCCTGCCTCAAGAGCCGACTGGGGAAAGATGGAGGCGGCCGCAAAATGAGCGCCGTGCGCCTCATCGACCAGCACAGGAAGGCCAGCTGCGTGGCAAGTTGTTATAATCTCCTGAAGCCCTTCTCCCGTTACGCCGTAATAGGTCGGATACGTCAGCACAACAGCCGCCGCCTCCGGATACTCCTCTAGCGCCTGCTGGATGCTTGCCAGGCTGACAGCGCCCGGCGTCCGTGTCCGCGGATTCCACTCGGGAGAGACGAATACAGGTGATGCACCTCGCAACTCCAGTGCATGAAACACCGACTTGTGTGCATTCCGCTGCACAATCACCGTTTCTCCCGGCTGGCATGCCGCATACAGCATCGCCAGATTCCCGACCGTCGACCCGTTCACCAGAAAGAAACTGCGATCTGACCCATACACCTCTGCCAAGAGCATCTCCGCCTCCTGTATGATGCCGGCCGGTTCATGCAGATCATCCAGCCCATCGAGTTCCGTAACGTCATAGGACAGCGCCTGACGCATCTCAGCGGGCAATGACGAGATCTGCCCATTCTTATGGCCCGGAACATGAAAAGAGATCGGCCGCTTTTTCGTAAATTCATCCAGCGCCTGTACCACAGGCCGTCTTTGCTCGTTCATCCACGTAACCACACTTTCTTTCCATCTATTATACGGGAAGAACGTGATGGTGTGAAATGAACCACGGTCTCTTACGGGAAAGTTGAAGGTACAAGCGGTGAGTTTTGGGGATGCCTGCTGCGGGGAGCGACCGTTTAGCCGGCGGAGTGATCCGTTTTACTCGGGGAACGACCGTTTAGCCGGCGGAGTGATCCGTTTTGACCGGGAAGCTACTGTTTAATCGCCCGAACAATCCGTTTAGATGAGGGAACGATCGATTAGCTGGCGGTACGATTCGTTTTGCTCGGGAAACGACTGATTAGCCGGCGGAGTGATCCGTTTAGCCGGCAGAACGATCCGTTTGGACCGGGGAACGATTGTTTAATTAGTACAAATAAAATTAGCATTGATCCGTGCTCGTTATGCGTTTTTCAAGTTTTTGACTTGTATTTAATACCACCATTAAAAAAGACACAAAAAAACCATCCCCTCGCTTGGGGATGGCATTTGCCTGGCAACGTCCTACTCTCACAGGGGGAATCCCCCTACTACCATCGGCGCTGAAGAGCTTAACTTCCGTGTTCGGGATGGGAACGGGTGTGACCTCTTCGCCGTCATTACCAGACAAGTGAATGAATTGCTCATTCAAAACCGGATAGAAGTGACATTGAAAAGCGTAATCAACTACTGTTGTAATTAAGGTTAAGTCCTCGATCGATTAGTATCCGTCAGCTGCACGTGTCGCCACGCTTCCACCCCGGACCTATCCACCTCATCATCTTTGAGGGATCTTACTTACAGAAGTAAAGGGAAATCTCATCTCGAGGGGGGCTTCATGCTTAGATGCTTTCAGCATTTATCCCGTCCACACATAGCTACCCAGCGATGCCCTTGGCAGAACAACTGGTACACCAGCGGTGTGTCCATCCCGGTCCTCTCGTACTAAGGACAGCTCCTCTCAAATTTCCTGCGCCCGCGACGGATAGGGACCGAACTGTCTCACGACGTTCTGAACCCAGCTCGCGTACCGCTTTAATGGGCGAACAGCCCAACCCTTGGGACCGACTACAGCCCCAGGATGCGATGAGCCGACATCGAGGTGCCAAACCTCCCCGTCGATGTGGACTCTTGGGGGAGATAAGCCTGTTATCCCCGGGGTAGCTTTTATCCGTTGAGCGATGGCCCTTCCATGCGGAACCACCGGATCACTAAGCCCGTCTTTCGACCCTGCTCGACTTGTAGGTCTCGCAGTCAAGCTCCCTTATGCCTTTGCACTCTGCGAATGATGTCCAACCATTCTGAGGGAACCTTTGGGCGCCTCCGTTACTCTTTAGGAGGCGACCGCCCCAGTCAAACTGCCCGCCTGACACTGTCTCCTGCCCGGATCACGGGCAAGGGTTAGAAGTCCAATACAGCCAGGGTAGTATCCCACGGGTGCCTCCACCGAAGCTGGCGCTCCGGCATCTTAGGCTCCTACCTATCCTGTACAGGCTGCACCGGAATTCAATATCAGGCTGCAGTAAAGCTCCACGGGGTCTTTCCGTCCTGTCGCGGGTAATGCGCATCTTCACGCATATTATAATTTCACCGAGTCTCTCGTTGAGACAGTGCCCAGATCGTTACGCCTTTCGTGCGGGTCGGAACTTACCCGACAAGGAATTTCGCTACCTTAGGACCGTTATAGTTACGGCCGCCGTTTACTGGGGCTTCAATTCGGAGCTTCGCTTGCGCTGACCCCTCCTCTTAACCTTCCAGCACCGGGCAGGCGTCAGCCCCTATACGTCACCTTACGGTTTTGCAGAGACCTGTGTTTTTGCTAAACAGTCGCCTGGGCCTATTCACTGCGGCTCTCTCGGGCTATTCACCCTACCAGAGCACCCCTTCTCCCGAAGTTACGGGGTCATTTTGCCGAGTTCCTTAACGAGAGTTCTCTCGATCACCTTAGGATTCTCTCCTCGCCTACCTGTGTCGGTTTGCGGTACGGGCACCTCCCGCCTCGCTAGAGGCTTTTCTTGGCAGTGTGAAATCAGGGACTCCGGGGACAATTCCCCTTGCCATCACAGCCCAGCGCATCTGGAATGGGATTTGCCTCATTCCACGCCTCACTGCTTGGACGCGCATGACCAACAGCGCGCTCACCCTATCCTACTGCGTCCCCCCATTGCTGATAACGGCGGGGAGGTGGTACAGGAATATCAACCTGTTGTCCATCGTCTACGCCTATCGGCCTCGACTTAGGTCCCGACTAACCCTGAGCGGACGAGCCTTCCTCAGGAAACCTTAGGCATTCGGTGGAAGGGATTCTCACCCTTCTTTCGCTACTCATACCGGCATTCTCACTTCCAAGCGCTCCACCAGTCCTTTCGGTCTGGCTTCGACGCCCTTGGAACGCTCTCCTACCACTGACACCATCGGTGTCAATCCGCAGTTTCGGTGATCCGTTTAGCCCCGGTACATTTTCGGCGCAGCGCCACTCGACCAGTGAGCTATTACGCACTCTTTAAATGGTGGCTGCTTCTAAGCCAACATCCTGGTTGTCTGGGCAGCGCCACATCCTTTTCCACTCAACGGATACTTGGGGACCTTAACTGGCGGTCTGGGCTGTTTCCCTCTCGACCACGGATCTTATCACCCGCAGTCTGACTCCCAAACAGAAGTCATCCGGCATTCGGAGTTTGTCTGAATTCGGTAACCCGGGATGGGCCCCTCGTCCAAACAGTGCTCTACCTCCGGGACTCTTACGTTTGAGGCTAGCCCTAAAGCTATTTCGGAGAGAACCAGCTATCTCCAGGTTCGATTGGAATTTCACCGCTACCCACACCTCATCCCCGCACTTTTCAACGTACGTGGGTTCGGGCCTCCAGTAAGTGTTACCTTACCTTCACCCTGGACATGGGTAGATCACCTGGTTTCGGGTCTACGACCCCATACTCATGCGCCCTATTCAGACTCGCTTTCGCTGCGGCTCCGCCTTCTCGGCTTAACCTCGCATGGAATCGTAACTCGCCGGTTCATTCTACAAAAGGCACGCCATCACCCATTAACGGGCTCTGACAACTTGTAGGCACACGGTTTCAGGTTCTCTTTCACTCCCCTTCCGGGGTGCTTTTCACCTTTCCCTCACGGTACTGGTTCACTATCGGTCACTAGGGAGTATTTAGCCTTGGGAGATGGTCCTCCCGGATTCCGACGAAATTTCACGTGTTCCGCCGTACTCAGGATCCACTCTGGAGGGGCTGGACTTTCGGCTACGGGGCTTTTACCCGCTCTGGCGGACCTTTCCAGGTCGCTTCGCCTAACCCAGCCCTTTGTAACTCCGTATAGAGTGTCCTACAACCCCAGGAAGCAAGCTTCCTGGTTTGGGCTCTTCCCGTTTCGCTCGCCGCTACTAAGGGAATCGATGTTTCTTTCTCTTCCTCCGGGTACTTAGATGTTTCAGTTCTCCGGGTGTGCCTCGCTCACGCTATGTATTCACGTGCAGCGTACTGCCCCATTACGGGCAGTGGGTTCCCCCATTCGGAAATCTTCGGCTCAAAGCTTACTTACAGCTCCCCGAAGCATATCGGTGTTAGTTCCGTCCTTCATCGGCTCCTAGTGCCAAGGCATCCGCCGTGCGCCCTTTCTAACTTAACCTTTTCGGCTTTCCATAAGGAAGCCATTGGTTGATGACTAGTGCTGAGCGATCAGCAGATCAGTCATCGTTACAAAGTATTGCATGTTCAATCACAAAAGTGATCGACTCGGTTGATTACTTGTTACTTTCAATGTCGTTCTATCCAGTTTTCAATGAACAAATTGAAGATTATATTGTCCAGCTCGAAACGCCAGCTTGCGGTAAAGCTAACCGGTGTTTTCTGCTTTTCGATAAACCTTCAAAACTGAACGCAAAACGTCAACTTACGAATCCAAAATTCGTATTCCGTAATATTCCTTAGAAAGGAGGTGATCCAGCCGCACCTTCCGATACGGCTACCTTGTTACGACTTCACCCCAATCATCTGTCCCACCTTCGGCGGCTGGCTCCCGTAAGGGTTACCCCACCGACTTCGGGTGTTACAAACTCTCGTGGTGTGACGGGCGGTGTGTACAAGACCCGGGAACGTATTCACCGTGGCATGCTGATCCACGATTACTAGCGATTCCGGCTTCATGCAGGCGAGTTGCAGCCTGCAATCCGAACTGGGAACGGTTTTATGGGATTGGCTCCCCCTCGCGGGTTCGCAGCCCTTTGTACCGTCCATTGTAGCACGTGTGTAGCCCAGGTCATAAGGGGCATGATGATTTGACGTCATCCCCACCTTCCTCCGGTTTGTCACCGGCAGTCACCTTAGAGTGCCCAACTGAATGCTGGCAACTAAGATCAAGGGTTGCGCTCGTTGCGGGACTTAACCCAACATCTCACGACACGAGCTGACGACAACCATGCACCA
>NZ_AP044037.1:1977500-2900000 GCF_055389225.1 Sporosarcina sp. GTC18466
TTATAGTTACGGCCGCCGTTTACTGGGGCTTCAATTCGGAGCTTCGCTTGCGCTGACCCCTCCTCTTAACCTTCCAGCACCGGGCAGGCGTCAGCCCCTATACGTCACCTTACGGTTTTGCAGAGACCTGTGTTTTTGCTAAACAGTCGCCTGGGCCTATTCACTGCGGCTCTCTCGGGCTATTCACCCTACCAGAGCACCCCTTCTCCCGAAGTTACGGGGTCATTTTGCCGAGTTCCTTAACGAGAGTTCTCTCGATCACCTTAGGATTCTCTCCTCGCCTACCTGTGTCGGTTTGCGGTACGGGCACCTCCCGCCTCGCTAGAGGCTTTTCTTGGCAGTGTGAAATCAGGGACTCCGGGGACAATTCCCCTTGCCATCACAGCCCAGCGCATCTGGAATGGGATTTGCCTCATTCCACGCCTCACTGCTTGGACGCGCATGACCAACAGCGCGCTCACCCTATCCTACTGCGTCCCCCCATTGCTGATAACGGCGGGGAGGTGGTACAGGAATATCAACCTGTTGTCCATCGTCTACGCCTATCGGCCTCGACTTAGGTCCCGACTAACCCTGAGCGGACGAGCCTTCCTCAGGAAACCTTAGGCATTCGGTGGAAGGGATTCTCACCCTTCTTTCGCTACTCATACCGGCATTCTCACTTCCAAGCGCTCCACCAGTCCTTCCGGTCTGGCTTCGACGCCCTTGGAACGCTCTCCTACCACTGACACCATCGGTGTCAATCCGCAGTTTCGGTGATCCGTTTAGCCCCGGTACATTTTCGGCGCAGCGCCACTCGACCAGTGAGCTATTACGCACTCTTTAAATGGTGGCTGCTTCTAAGCCAACATCCTGGTTGTCTGGGCAGCGCCACATCCTTTTCCACTCAACGGATACTTGGGGACCTTAACTGGCGGTCTGGGCTGTTTCCCTCTCGACCACGGATCTTATCACCCGCAGTCTGACTCCCAAACAGAAGTCATCCGGCATTCGGAGTTTGTCTGAATTCGGTAACCCGGGATGGGCCCCTCGTCCAAACAGTGCTCTACCTCCGGGACTCTTACGTTTGAGGCTAGCCCTAAAGCTATTTCGGAGAGAACCAGCTATCTCCAGGTTCGATTGGAATTTCACCGCTACCCACACCTCATCCCCGCACTTTTCAACGTACGTGGGTTCGGGCCTCCAGTAAGTGTTACCTTACCTTCACCCTGGACATGGGTAGATCACCTGGTTTCGGGTCTACGACCCCATACTCATGCGCCCTATTCAGACTCGCTTTCGCTGCGGCTCCGCCTTCTCGGCTTAACCTCGCATGGAATCGTAACTCGCCGGTTCATTCTACAAAAGGCACGCCATCACCCATTAACGGGCTCTGACAACTTGTAGGCACACGGTTTCAGGTTCTCTTTCACTCCCCTTCCGGGGTGCTTTTCACCTTTCCCTCACGGTACTGGTTCACTATCGGTCACTAGGGAGTATTTAGCCTTGGGAGATGGTCCTCCCGGATTCCGACGGAATTTCACGTGTTCCGCCGTACTCAGGATCCACTCTGGAGGGGCTGGACTTTCGGCTACGGGGCTTTTACCCGCTCTGGCGGACCTTTCCAGGTCGCTTCGCCTAACCCAGCCCTTTGTAACTCCGTATAGAGTGTCCTACAACCCCAGGAAGCAAGCTTCCTGGTTTGGGCTCTTCCCGTTTCGCTCGCCGCTACTAAGGGAATCGATGTTTCTTTCTCTTCCTCCGGGTACTTAGATGTTTCAGTTCTCCGGGTGTGCCTCGCTCACGCTATGTATTCACGTGCAGCGTACTGCCCCATTACGGGCAGTGGGTTCCCCCATTCGGAAATCTTCGGCTCAAAGCTTACTTACAGCTCCCCGAAGCATATCGGTGTTAGTTCCGTCCTTCATCGGCTCCTAGTGCCAAGGCATCCGCCGTGCGCCCTTTCTAACTTAACCTTTTCGGCATCCTGCTAGAGGTGCCATGGTTTGAGTGGTGTATTTAGCAATAAATACGGCCAGCTCGTTACAAAGCATTGCATGTTCAATCACAAAAGTGATCGACTCGGTTGATTACTTGTTACTTTCAATGTCGTTCTATCCAGTTTTCAATGAACAAATTGAAGATTATATTGTCCGGCTCGAAACGCCAGCTCGCGGTAAAGCTAACCGGTGTTTTCTGCTTTTCGATAAACCTTCAAAACTGAACGCAAAACGTCAACTTACAGATCCAAGATCTGCACTCCGTAATTATCCTTAGAAAGGAGGTGATCCAGCCGCACCTTCCGATACGGCTACCTTGTTACGACTTCACCCCAATCATCTGTCCCACCTTCGGCGGCTGGCTCCCGTAAGGGTTACCCCACCGACTTCGGGTGTTACAAACTCTCGTGGTGTGACGGGCGGTGTGTACAAGACCCGGGAACGTATTCACCGTGGCATGCTGATCCACGATTACTAGCGATTCCGGCTTCATGCAGGCGAGTTGCAGCCTGCAATCCGAACTGGGAACGGTTTTATGGGATTGGCTCCCCCTCGCGGGTTCGCAGCCCTTTGTACCGTCCATTGTAGCACGTGTGTAGCCCAGGTCATAAGGGGCATGATGATTTGACGTCATCCCCACCTTCCTCCGGTTTGTCACCGGCAGTCACCTTAGAGTGCCCAACTGAATGCTGGCAACTAAGATCAAGGGTTGCGCTCGTTGCGGGACTTAACCCAACATCTCACGACACGAGCTGACGACAACCATGCACCACCTGTCACCGCTGTCCCCGAAGGGAAAGGCATGTCTCCATGCCGGTCAGCGGGATGTCAAGACCTGGTAAGGTTCTTCGCGTTGCTTCGAATTAAACCACATGCTCCACCGCTTGTGCGGGTCCCCGTCAATTCCTTTGAGTTTCAGCCTTGCGGCCGTACTCCCCAGGCGGAGTGCTTAATGCGTTAGCTGCAGCACTAAGGGGCGGAAACCCCCTAACACTTAGCACTCATCGTTTACGGCGTGGACTACCAGGGTATCTAATCCTGTTTGCTCCCCACGCTTTCGCGCCTCAGCGTCAGTTACAGACCAGAAAGCCGCCTTCGCCACTGGTGTTCCTCCACATCTCTACGCATTTCACCGCTACACGTGGAATTCCGCTTTCCTCTTCTGCACTCAAGTCCCCCAGTTTCCAATGACCGTTCGCGGTTGAGCCGCGAGATTTCACATCAGACTTAAAGGACCGCCTGCGCGCGCTTTACGCCCAATAATTCCGGACAACGCTTGCCACCTACGTATTACCGCGGCTGCTGGCACGTAGTTAGCCGTGGCTTTCTGACGAGGTACCGTCAAGGTACGGGCAGTGACTCCCGTACGTGTTCTTCCCTCGCAACAGAACTTTACGACCCGAGAGCCTTCTTCGTTCACGCGGCGTTGCTCCATCAGACTTTCGTCCATTGTGGAAGATTCCCTACTGCTGCCTCCCGTAGGAGTCTGGGCCGTGTCTCAGTCCCAGTGTGGCCGATCACCCTCTCAGGTCGGCTACGCATCGTCGCCTTGGTAGGCCGTTACCCCACCAACTAGCTAATGCGCCGCGGGCCCATCCTGCAGTGACAGCCGAAACCGTCTTTCAGAGTTCCTCCATGCGGAGGAACTGATTATTCGGTATTAGCCCCGGTTTCCCGGAGTTATCCCCATCTGCAGGGCAGGTTGCCCACGTGTTACTCACCCGTCCGCCGCTAAATCAAGGGAGCAAGCTCCCTGTCATTCGCTCGACTTGCATGTATTAGGCACGCCGCCAGCGTTCGTCCTGAGCCAGGATCAAACTCTCCATGAATCTGGCGCGCGATACGCGGCGGATTGCGTTGTCAGCTTCAGTCGCGTGGTCGGTCACGTACTGGTGTACGTTCCCTCCCTTGCTCCTTCGTTTCCTAGCACTCCACCACGTCTCGCACACCAGTCTGGCGGACCGATCCGCAGCGCATTGCGTTGTCGACTTCATTCGTTCAGTCGGTCACGTGCCAAAGCACGCTCCCTTCTTCACTCAATCGTCTCCTAGCACTGCACTACGTCTCGATCGCCAGAGCCTCTCTTATAGAAGAAAGGTTGAAGAAATTCGAGCAGCTCGATTTCTTTGCTGGCATCTTTATGATGTCCATTGTTGTTGTTCGTCCGCCGACGGGGTCGGCTTCGGAACTTTATGTTGACGTTTTGCTGTTCAGTTTTCAAGGTTCATGTCGTTGCCGTTTGTTTTAGCAGCAACTTTATTATCTTACCACTCTGTTCATTCGTTGTCAACAACTTTCTTCAACTTTCTTTTCGAAGGTTATTTTCAGTTGTTTGTTTCGAATGTCTCAAGCGGAACGTTATCTATAATAACACCTTAGCTACCAAGGCGCAATACCTTTTTGAAAATAACTTTTAAAAGTCGTCCGGATGCTTGTGTTCTTTGCCTTTCCCGGCTCTGTCCAAGTAAAAGACCTTCACCGCCTTGTGATCAAGGAGGGAAGGTCTTGCCCGAATACTATTCGTCTAACAGCTTTCTCTGCCTCTTAGAGAAAAAGGGCAAACGCACAGATGGCGGCGAGTCCTGGGATGCCGAGAATCGCAAGCAGAAGCCCGCTTGCAATATTGACAGGGAAATAGATCCCGACAAACCCGCCGGCGATGTTTAATAGAAACAGGCCAAGGAACGCGAATGCAAGACGCACCCAAAAGATCGATGCTTTTTCAAATATGCGCTTGATTTGTTTCTTATTGAGCATCAACAGGACGAGCAGTAGTGCGCCAACTGCCAGTATGGGGATGATTTTCACGGAAACGCTCCTTTCGGATGGATGGTCCATTGTATGCGTCCCCGTGCTCAGATATCAATCCACCCCTAAACGGCGGGCCTTCGCTTCCCGGAATAAGCAGAAGTGCTTGCTTTCTGCTATCTTCCTCCGTGTAATCACTTCTATATCATAATCATTCAAGTATTTTTCGATTTCCTTTGCCTGCTCCCACTCATGCTTCGTGTCCAGCATAAGATTGCGGAGCTTGTCATCGAATTCGGTTTTCAGTTTCCGTTTCCGTCCGAACATCTCGCTCTCCCCTTACAGTTGCCGTCTTCCTTCCAGCGCTTTCGATAATGTCACTTCGTCCGCATATTCCAGGTCGCCACCGACAGGAAGTCCATGGGCGATCCGTGTTGTTGTAATGCCGGATGGTTTGACGAGGCGTGATATATACATCGCCGTCGCTTCCCCTTCTATTGTAGGATTCGTTGCGAGGATCAATTCTTGCACCTCTTCATCCTGCAGCCGATTCAGCAGCGAAGGGACATTGATATCTTCCGGGCCGATGCCGTCCATAGGTGAGATGGCGCCATGCAGAACATGATAAAGGCCGTTATAATCACGCATCTTTTCCATGGCGATCACATCTTTCGGGTCTTGCACGACGCAGATCATCGAGCGGTCCCGCGACTGGTCCTGGCAAATATGGCACGGATCGATATCGGTGATATGCCCGCAGACGGAGCAGAACCGCAGATTCCGTTTCGCATCGACCAACGCTTTCGCAAAATCAAGGACGGTGTCTTCTTTCATTCCTAATACAAAAAACGCCAGCCGGCCCGCGGTTTTCGGGCCGATGCCTGGCAATTTCATAAAACTATCAATCAGTTTCGATATCGGTTCTGGATAATGCATGTATCTTCCTCCTAGAACATGCCAGGAAGGTTCAATCCTTTCGTGAATTGCCCCATCGTGGAGTTCGTTAGTTCTTCCGCTTTCGCCATCGCTTCATTTGTAGCAATCACGATCAAGTCCTGCAGCATTTCCACATCTTCCGGATCAACAACGGATGGATCGATTTCCACTTCAAGCACTTCTTTATGCCCCGAGACGATGACCTTCACCATGCCGCCTCCAGCTGTTCCTTCCATACGCTTGTCGCCAAGCTCCTCCTGTGCTTCCGCCATCTTCTTCTGCATCTTCTGCATCTGTTTCATCATGCCTTGCATATTTCCCATGCCGCGCATATCAAGTTCCTCCTCTTATAATTAATCATCATGAATAGTTATGAACTCTTTGCCGAACCGTTTCTCTGCCTCCGCTACAATCGGATCCTCCAGCTGCTGTTCCACTTCTTTCATGAAGGAAGGGGTCTCTTCACCTGATGAATCGGACTGCTGTTTCCGCCCGTTCGCCCTGATGAAGTCCTCACGCACCTTCAGCCATGCCTCTTCCGGGATATAGATGACATCATATGTCTTCCCGGTTCTAGATAAAAGGGCATCAGAAAGGCCAGATCGGAGGGAGTCATTCTCTGACGCCATCCGGCAATGAATCTCATATTTGAATTTTAACACAAACGCGTCCCCGGATGCCGCTACGGGTTCTGTCTCCTCGAGCAAAGCGGCATGCGATTTTTGGAGGGCTTGCATCATGCGGGCCCACTCTTCGCGTATTGTTGTGATATCTTCCCGTGTGGCCTTGGAAAGGATATCATGGATTTTCCCGGTTGGCACCTTAATAGACTGTACTGTCTTGGATGGGTTCCGTTTTGGCGCAGGTGCTCCGCCACCCGCATCTGCAAGAGGGACGCCGGACGCCAGTTTCTGCTGAAGGTCCGCTACCGTCCGCATAAGCTCCGCCACTTTGTTCCCGAGCGCCGGGTCTGTTTGCCCCGGGGCACTGGCTGCCTGCTGCGGCGCTTCCAGATGGATCATCCGAAGCAGTGCGGCTTCCACATACACTTTCGCATGGTTGGAAAAGCGCATCTCCTGCTGTGTTTTCGACAGGATATCGATATAGGAATAGAGGGTCTCCATCTCGAATGCATTTGCGAGCGAGATGAAACGCTCTTCCGCAGGAATCAGTTCCAGCAGTTCGCCGAGCCCTGGCGCTGAGCGAAGCAGCAGCAGATCCCGGAAGAAGGTGATCAGATCCTCCGCCAGCCTTGAAACATCCTTCCCCTCCGCAATCAGCTGGTCGAGCAGCGACAATGCCGCCCCTGCTTCCTTGGAAAGGAGTGATTCCGCTAATTCATAGAAGACATTCTCTCCGACAGCTCCCGTGACGAGAAGCGCCCCATCCGCCGTGATCTGCTCTCCGCTGAAGGATGCGGCCTGGTCCAGCATGCTGAGCGCATCCCGCATCCCGCCGGAAGCTGCCTGGGCAATCACTTTAAGCGCAGACTCCTCTGCCTCGATTCCCGTATCTGCAAGCACGTCTTTCATGCGCGAGACGATCTCTGCGGATGTAATCGGTTTAAAGTCGAAACGCTGGCATCTTGAGATGATGGTGAGCGGCAGTTTATGCGGTTCCGTCGTTGCGAGAATGAACACCGCATGAGGAGGCGGTTCTTCAAGCGTTTTCAGGAGGGCGTTGAAGGCGGAATTCGAGAGCATATGCACTTCATCGATAATATACACTTTGAAGCGGGCATTCGCCGGAGCAAAGCGGACTTTTTCAATGATGTCGCGCATTTCCTCGACGCGTGAATTGGATGCTGCGTCAAACTCGATGACATCCGTGTTCGAGCCTTCCGTTATGCTGCGGCATGTGGCACATTCATTGCATGGTTCCTTCGCAGGTCCCCTTTCGCAGTTGAGCGCTTTCGCAAACACTTTCGCTGCACTCGTCTTACCTGTCCCCCGAGGCCCGGAAAACAAGTATGCGTGCGTCGTCTTCTGATGAAGCAATGCATTTTGAAGCGTCTGCTTCACATGGTGCTGGCCGGACATCTCCGCGAAGGATTGCGGCCTGTAAACACGGTAAAACGCCTGATACGCCAACGGTTTCACTCCTTTCCGAACGTAATGGATACTACTTCAATTATAACATAAACCGGTCCTGTCTTCAGGTGCAATCGCCCGAAGACAGACACACAAAAAACCCGCCCGCTGAATGCGGACGGGTTGTAACATACAAAGTTATTGCCGTGCACCTTGCTCTGACTGCCGCACATAAGCGTTACTCCTGTCGACAGCTCAGCCTAGGCGACCCCGCGGCACATGGAAAATTCCACTTAATGCTGCTTCCTTCCGGACCTGACATGGTTCATGGGTCCCCATTGCGCAGGACCAGGGCGTCAACGCTACGTGCAAGAGGCAGACCTTACAATACGGACAGCCTCGGCAAGGGATTCAGTCTTGCTAGAGCGGGTTGCAAGTTACAGGGCACCGCTACCTCCCCACCTAGCACGGCATGTATTAGTATACCTTTTTTATAGATATAAATCAAATGGAAAACTGAATTGATCCTGGCGAGGCTTTTCCGGAAACACCCTGAACTAGCTTTTTTCCGTCCTGCCCTGCATATCTCTGCTGCTAAAATTAAATATGTTGACGCCGATTGTAATCCATGATATGATGTTCCCTGTCTGAAACGGAGGAATACCCAAGTCCGGCTGAAGGGATCGGTCTTGAAAACCGACAGGGGTGTTAAAGCCCGCGGGGGTTCGAATCCCTCTTCCTCCGCCATTTATTTTAAAAAAGCGCATAGGTTGGAGATAAAGTCTGTTACATTCTATGTAATGGATTTTTTTTATGCCTTCCGTCAGATAGATGCCCCTCAGCCATGGCTGGAGCGGGCATCTTTTTTACTTTCGCATCCGGCTTCGGAAGGTGTTGCCGCAATGCTGCGGTAAAACGGGAATTCTTGTTCTAGCCGCTTTGCCATCCGGGTCTGGTCCCCTTCCCTTACAGCGATAAAAAGGGATGGCCCCGCCCCGCTGATCGTCACGCCGAACGCGCCATGCTCCCGGCAGAAGTTCCGGATTGCATCGAACTCGGGAAGCAATTGTTTTCGGTAAGGCACGTGGAATTGGTCTTTCTCCATCATCCGGCCGGCGATTTCCCAATTGCCTGCCCCTATCGCAGCGACTAGGAGGTTCCCCGCCCCGCTGGATTCTGCTGCAACCTTATGGGGCACTTCAGCTGGAAGCAGTCCCCGCGATTCCTCTGTCTTCAATGCGTTCGGCGGGATGAGCAGGACGACGCCGATCCGGGGAGCCGGGAGGCGGATCAGCTCCAGCTCTCCGGAAGATGCGGAATAGGCGACTGTCACGCCTCCGAGCAGTGCCGCCGCCACATTGTCGGCATGCCCTTCTAGTGTGCTGCCGATCCTCACTTTCTCCATGTCGGAGAGGTTCAGACCGTAGCAGCGGTCTGCGATCTCTATTCCTGCCGCGATGGCGGTCGCACTGCTGCCGAGTCCTTTGCCGAGCGGAATGGGGGAAGAAACGGTGAGGGACAGCGGGCTCGCTTCCCTGCCGAATTGTCCTGCGACTGCGAGAATCGTCTGCACGATGAGGTTGGATCGGTCCGCCGGGAGGCCGCTGTATTCCTCCTCCCTGTACACGACGCTCCACTCATCCGCCTCGCGCACCTCCACTGTCATATAAAGTGCAAGCGCCATCCCGATGCTGTCGTAGCCAGGCCCGAGATTCGCCGTCGTCGCTGGCACTAAAGCCGTGAACAAGGGCGCCGTCATCACTTCGCTCCTTCTTTCAGACTGCCGAGGAACGATTCGAACTCTTCCATTGTCATGAACGGCTGCCCCTCATTCACGCGGATGGCCGTTTCCGGATCCTTCAGTCCATTACCGGTCAGCACACCGACGATAGTCGATCCCTTCTCGATCTCCCCAGCATCCAGCCGTTTTTTAATACCAGCGATCGTCGCGCAGGAGGCAGGTTCTGCAAAAATGCCGTCCGTCCTCGCGAGCAGCTGGTATGCTTCCAGTATTTCCTGATCTGTAGCGGACAGGATGGCCCCGCCGCTTTCCTGCAGTGCCGCAGTTGCGAGATGCCAGCTCGCCGGATTGCCGATTCGGATAGCGGTTGCAACGGTTTCCGGTTCTTTGAATACACGGCCATAGACGATCGGCGCCGCCCCGTCCGCCTGTACGCCCAACAGTTTCGGCACGCCGGATCCTTTCTTTTCGTCATACTCCTTGAACCCTTTCCAGGCGGCCGAAATATTCCCCGCATTTCCGACCGGCAGCGCGAAGATGTCCGGTACCTTGCCGAGTTGCTCGATCGTCTCAAACGCAATTGTCTTCTGGCCTTCCAGTCGATGCGGATTCACCGAGTTGACGAGGGCGATCTTACCCTCGCCGGCTTTCCGGACCATGCGCAGCGCTTCGTCGAAATTCCCTTCGATCGCAAGGATTTCAGCTCCGTACATCTTCGCCTGGGCAAGCTTCCCGAGAGCGATCCGGCCTTCCGGGATGACGACGATTGTCCGCATGCCCGCCCTTGCGCCGTAAGCGGCAGCGGATGCGGAAGTATTGCCGGTGGATGCACAGATGAGCGCCGTCTTCCCTTCTTCTTTTGCCTTGGCGACCGCCATCACCATGCCGCGGTCCTTGAAGGAGCCTGTCGGATTCGTCCCTTCCGTCTTGACATACAGATCCACTCCCCATTCCTTCGAAAGGTTTGCCAGGTGGATCAGCGGCGTATTCCCTTCCTGCAGTGTAAGATCTGGCGTCTTGTCCGTAACGGGCAGCCATTCTTTATATTCCTCGATCAATCCATTCCATCGTCTCATCGTTCTTCCCCCTCGACCCGATAGTAGCTCAAGACCTCCAGCACTTCGGGTGTATTTTTCAGTTCTTCCATGATATCGAGATGCTGCCTGCGGGAGATTTCATGTGTCATCATGATCAGATTGACGCCTTCCGTCCCTTTCGCGGCACGCTGGACGACGGTTGCGAGGCTTGCCCCGTGGCTGCTGTAGACGGCGGACAGTTTCGTCAGCACGCCAACTTCGTCTTTAACAGCCAGCCGGTGGAAATAGCGTCCGAAAATCTCGCTGTCCTGCTTCCGTATGCTTTCAAACTGCGGCGCATGCTGCCGTTTGCCGTTCACCCCGAGCAGCAAGTTCCGGCAGGCGGCGATGATATCGCCTGTCACGGATGTCGCCGTCGGGAGGGAACCTGCCCCCGGCCCATAGAACATCGTCTCGCCAACCGCATCGCCATGCACGTATACGGCGTTGAACTCGTTATTGACGGAAGCGAGCGGATGTTCATTCGGGATGAAAACGGGTTCGACCGCCACTTCAAACAGGTCGCCGTCCTTCTTCGCGGTTCCGGCGAGTTTAATCGTATAGCCGAACTGGTCTGCTAGTTCCACGTCACCCTTTTGGATGGCGGACAGGCCGCGGACTAGCACGTCGTCTAGCCGAACTTCCGTCGAGAAGGCAAGCGACGCAAGGATGACCATTTTGCGCGCCGCGTCGATTCCGTCCACATCCGCTGACGGGTCGGCTTCCGCGAAACCGAGCTCCATCGCCTCCCGGAGGGCTTCTTCATATGTCTTCTGTTCAAGTTTCATTTTGGTGAGGATGAAATTCGTCGTTCCGTTCACGATGCCCGCAATTTTATGGATCCGGTCTGACGCAAGTCCTTCTTCCAGCGTCCGGATGAGCGGGATGCCGCCTCCGACACTCGCTTCGTAGAACAGATCGCATTTATGCTCATCCGCAAGTCGCAGCAACTCAAAGCCGTATTGCGCGATGACATCCTTATTTGCGGTGACGACTCCTTTGCCTGCCCGCAGCGAGCATTCGATTGCATCTTTCGCCTCTGTCGTCCCGCCCATCACTTCGACAATCAGATCGATTGCAGGATCATCGATGACCTCAGCCAGCTCCGTCGTGAAGACGTCATGATCCAGGTCAGTGTCCCTCTTTTTATTTGCATCTTTTACAAGGACTTTTTTTATTTTGACCGGAACGCCCAGCTTATGGCTTAAATTGTCGCGATGCGCATGAAGAATTTTCGCGACCCCGCTTCCGACAACGCCAAAACCGAGCAGTCCTATGTTGATCTCACTCTTCATCATCAAAACCCCTATTCGTGTGCACTATAAAAACACAAACGTATTTTCCATAGGGACATTATAGAGAAATATAACTTCAATAACAACCCCGTTTATGTTAAAGTTCAATATATCATGCAATTGCCCATTTTTTAAATGAAGGATTTGATGACTATGAAAGTATGTAAATTCGGCGGCACATCTGTTGCATCAGCCGAACAGATTCGTAAAGTGGTAGATATTGTCGCTTCGGATGCAAGCCGGCGGATTGTCGTCGTCTCTGCGCCCGGGAAGCGTGATGCAAATGATACGAAAGTGACCGACCTGCTCATCCAGCTCGGAGAAGCGGCGCTTGAAGGGGCAGAGACGGAATTCAAGCTGCTGCGGGTCGTCGACCGGTTCCGGGATATTGCAGGTGAACTCGGCCTGCCCCTTTCTGTTATGGAAATGATAGACGAGGATATCCGGACGCGGCTGCTTGCTGACCGGAGTGACGCTGCGGTGTTCATGGATCAGATGAAAGCTGCAGGCGAGGATAATAATGCGAAGATGATCGCCGCCTATTTCCGCCTGCTCGGCTACGATGCGAAATACGTGAACCCGAAAGATGCAGGGCTTCTGGTCACTGACCGCCCACGCCAAGTGCGGGCGCTGCCGGAAACGGATGAACTTCTCTCCAGCCTGCGCGATGAGGAGTCACTCATCGTATTCCCAGGATTCTTCGGCTTTACAAAAGACGGGACACTCCGCACCTTCAACCGCGGCGGCTCTGATATTACAGGATCCATCGTGGCGTCTGCGGTGGAAGCGGAGCTGTATGAAAACTTCACGGACGTGGACTCCGTTTTTGCAGCCAATCCGACGGTTATTGAAAATCCAGTGCCGATCGAAACGATGACGTACCGGGAAATGCGGGAACTGGCATATGCCGGATTCTCCGTCTTCCACGACGAGGCACTCATTCCGGCATTCCGAAAGTCGATCCCGGTCGCCATTAAAAACACGAATAATCCGCAAGCACCCGGCACATCCGTCGTCAAAGAGCGCTCCTATGACGAACAGCAAGTGATCGGCATTGCGGCGGACAGCGGATTCACGACAATCTACGTTGATAAATACCTGATGAACCTGGAGATCGGATTCGGCCGCAAGCTGCTCCAGATCTTTGAAGAAGAAGACATCTCATATGAACATACGCCGTCCGGCATCGATAACCTGTCCATCATCATCCGGAGCTGTTATTTATCGAAAGAGAAAGAGGAACGCATCGTCGCACGGATCCATCGCGACCTGGAGCCAGACGCTGTAATAGTGGAACACGACTACTCGATGGTCGTCCTCGTGGGAGAGGGCATGCAGTACACGACTGGGCTTGCCGCTCGCGCCGCCATGGCGATTGCGCGGACAGGCACCAATATCGAGATGATCAACCAAGGATCGTCCGAGGTCAGTCTCGTGTTCGGCGTGAAGAAAAACGACGAGGATAAGATTCTGAAGGAGCTGTACAAGGAATTTTTCGTGAAATCGGAAGTCCATATATGAAAAAACGCGGATTGGCTTGTGCCATCCGCGTTTTTCGTTTTATTTCTTAAGGAGTGCCGACAAGTTCAGCATATGACCGATCCGCTCCACGATCGACTCGACTTCTTCGGGCCGGTTCACTAAATCGTAGTCTGTAATGTCAATCCGCAGCACCGGGCATGAATTGAATGATCCGATCCATTGCTGGTAGCGGTGGTAGAGCTCTTCCCAGTAAGTGACTGGTGTCTGCTGCTCCATATCCCTTCCGCGTTCTTGAATGCGGGAGAGGATGGTATCGAACGGGCCGTCAAGATAGATGAGCAGGTCTGGATGCGGGAAATACGGCGTCATGACCATCGCTTCGAACAGTTTCGTATACGTCTCGAAGTCGACCGGATCCATCGTCCCCTCGTCCTTGTGCATCTTTGCAAAGATACCCGTGTCTTCATAGATCGAGCGGTCCTGGATGAAGCCGCCGCCATATTCAAAGATGCGTTTCTGTTCTTTGAAGCGCTCTGCCAGGAAATAAATTTGAAGATGGAAGCTCCATTTCGAGAAATCATCATAGAATTTATCCAAATAAGGGTTATCATCGACGTTCTCGAGGGATGTCCGGAAACCGAGAGCATTTGCAAGTGCATGTGTCATCGTCGATTTGCCGACGCCTACCGTACCGGCGATCGTGATGACCGCGTTCTTCGGAATCCCGTATCGTTCTTGTAAATTCATCGTACTGCTCCTTTTTGTATCGTCTCATCGACTTGTTTCAATATGGCCTTGAGGTCTGCCTCATTGCTGACGAAATCCATTTCATCCCCGTTGAATCGCAGCACCGGAATTTCCGGATGAGCCTCTTCGAAATCAGTGATGAATATTTCGTAATCCGCTGACAGGCGCGCCAGATATGCAGGCTCGATATGCTTCTCGAATTCCCGGCCGCGCAGTGCAATCCGTTTCATCAATGTCTCAAGTGATGCATTGAGATAGATGATGACATTCGGCATTGGCATGTCCCGCGTCAGGATCGAATAGATCTCTTCATATTTCGCATATTCCTTCGCCGGCAGTGTACGCCGCGCAAAGATGAGATTCTTGAAGATATGGTAATCCGCAACAACAGGCAGCTGCTTGTCGAGGAAATGGGTCTGGATGTCGCTTAGCTGTTTATATCGGTTGCAGAGGAAGAACATTTCCGTCTGGAAACTCCATTCCTCGATATTCTCATAAAATTTATCCAAAAACGGATTTTCGCTGACAATCTCGCTGAGCTGATGGAAGTGGTATGTATCCGCGATTGCATTAGATAACGTCGTCTTGCCGATCCCGATCGGCCCTTCCACCGTGATGAATGGAACTGACATGGGCAAAGTTCTCCTTCACTTTTCGTTTGCTGCTCTCCATTTTACCACACGAGCATAATGAAACATAGACGCTGACAGCAATTTGAAAGGAATGATACACTGGAAAGAAGGAGCGATCACTATGGACCAATCTTTTATGGATGAACAATATATGCTGCTTGCAATCGAGGAAGCACGGAAAGCGGAAGCACTCGGCGAAGTGCCGATCGGCTGCGTCATCGTGAAAAACGGCGAGGTGATTGCGAGCGCCCATAACCTCAGGGAGACATCGCAAAATGCCGTCACCCATGCGGAGTTATCCGCCATCCAGGACGCCTGCCGGGAAGTCGGCTATTGGCGGCTTGAAGACACGGTTCTCTATGTCACGCTTGAGCCATGCCCGATGTGCGCCGGTGCCATTCTGCAGTCGAGGATCCCGAGGGTTGTCTACGGGGCACGCGATCCGAAAGGGGGCTGCGTCCATACGCTATACCAGCTGCTGAACGACAGCCGGTTCAACCACGAATGTCTCGTCACGGAAGGTGTTCTCGGCAATGAATGCGGGGAGATGCTCACAGCGTTCTTCCGGGGGCTCCGGGAGAAAAAGAAAGCGCAGAAAAAAGCCATGCGGGAGGCCGATTGACCTCCGCATGGCTTTTTGCATCACTTGATGACGTCGACGCCGCCCATGTACGGGCGAAGCACTTCCGGTACGATGACAGAACCGTCCTCTTGCTGATAATTCTCGAGAAGCGCAGCAACCGTCCGGCCGACCGCAAGTCCGCTGCCATTCAATGTATGGACGAATTCAGGCTTCGCTCCCTGCTCGCGGCGGAAACGGATCGATGCCCGGCGCGCCTGGAAGTCTTCGAAATTCGAGCAAGACGATATCTCGCGGTACATCCCCTGCGTCGGAATCCATACTTCAATGTCGTATTTCTTCGCAGCCGTGAAACCGAGATCCGCTGTGCACATCTTCAACACGCGGTACGGCAAGCCAAGCAGCTGGAGTACTTTCTCCGCATGCCCCGTCAATTTCTCAAGCTCCTCATACGATTCCTCCGGCTTCACGAAACGCACAAGCTCCACTTTATTGAACTGGTGCTGGCGGATGAGGCCGCGTGTATCGCGTCCTGCAGATCCTGCCTCGGAGCGGAAATTCGTGCTGTACGCCGTATAGGCGATCGGCAGGTCCGCTCCGTCGAGGATTTCGTCGCGGTAATAATTTGTCACCGGCACTTCAGATGTCGGGATCAGGAAGTAATCTTCCTTCTCGATGAGGAATGCGTCCTCTTCGAACTTCGGAAGCTGACCTGTTCCTGTCAGGCTGGTACGGTTGACCAGATACGGCGGCAGCATCTCCTGGTAGCCATGCTCGTCCGCATGAAGGTCCAGCATGAAGCTGATCAATGCCCGTTCAAGGCGTGCCCCGAGCCCTTTATAGAAGACAAAGCGGCTGCCCGTCACTTTTGCCGCTCTTTCAAAGTCAAGCAGGCCAAGATCCGTTCCGATTTCCCAGTGCGGCTTTGCTTCGAATCCGAATTCAGGAATCTCGCCCCATGTACGGACTTCCACGTTGTCGTCTTCGCTTTCTCCGACGGGCACGCTCTCATGCGGAATGTTCGGTATGCGCATCAGCACATAGTTCAAATCCTCTTCCACCTGATGAAGCTCCTCATCCAGCTTCTTGATCTCGTCGCCAACCTCGCGCATGCGGGCTATCACATCATCCGCGTTCTCCTTGTTGCGTTTCATCTCCGCAACTTTTTGCGAAACTTCATTCCGCTCCGCCTTCAGCACTTCCACTTTCGCAATCAGCTCCCGGCGTTTTTCATCCAGGCCGACGAACAAGTCGAGATCATTGAGATCCTCGCCGCGCTTCGAAAGCTTCTCCTTCACTTCATCGAAATTCGCGCGGAGCAATTTAATATCCAGCATTATGGTTCCTCCTCTTTTTTCGTTGACGATGATGGGTTTCAGGCAATAAAAAAAGCCCTCCATCCCCTATAAAAGGGACGAGAACTACCCGCGTTGCCACCCAAATTGACCGGCAACATGCCGATCCACTCTCGGAAATAACGGTTCCGTGACCGGCACAGCTTACTGGCGTTCAGCCGTGCTCCTCAGGGACGGATTCGCAACTGTCTTTACCGGCTCGCACCACCCGCCGGCTCTCTTGAAAAGACTGGTTTGCTACTGCTTCCCATCATCGTCTTTCGATATGGACTAAATGTACACTTACTGTACTACAAGCGAATCCTTTTGGCAAGGGTCATCCGGTTCCCTCTTCCAATATGTCTGCTATGAACGCAAAGTAACCTGTTTCATGTGGAACAAAGTCAGACAGCTTCACCGCAGTGATCCGGCCCATCTTCACATCCCTGCAAGAAATATCTGTGGCTTCTCCCCTGAATAAAGCGATCAGTTCTTCGGTTCGTATGGCGTGGATGCTCTCCACCTCTTCCGCCTGCAGTGTAAAGTCGTCCGGCTGCCATGCGGATTGATACAGAAAGACATTCGCAAATTCATTGTCTGTAAAATATGGAAGATGGATGGAATCGCGAATGAATCCTTTTGAACTGATTTTTGGCAGGTCGACCTGTATGCCAAGTTCCTCTTCCACTTCCCGGATGCCGTCCATCATTTCTTCATCCGCCATGAGATGTCCCGCTGCTGTAATGTCGAACATACTTGGAAAGTCTTTTTTGACAACACTGCGTTTCTGGACATACACATGCTCCTGATCCACGAGCCAGCAATGGAACGTTTCATGCCAGAGGCCTTCCTTATGGATATTGTCCCGTGTTTCATTGCATACATACCGGTACTCTTCATCAAACACCTTCAGCATTTCCACCAAAAAGACATCCCCTTATCTATCGTATTGCCTGAATGATGCTTGCAATCAGGATCCATGTCACTAGTATAGCACCCACAGCACCGCCTATTTTAGTAAGAGATGGCGTCCTCTGAAAACATCGGCTCCTCGTCGGTTTCCGGACATCATCATCTCACGCGGCGCCAGGAATGTCACGAGCCCAAGAGGAAACCCAAGGGATGAATGCGATGATCGCTTGAGTCGGCATGGAAATTGCCTTCTTTTTGGCGTATTGCACCAAAAAATAAACGTGGCCATACCGACAGGGACAAACGTGATGAACGTGACGCCAGGATGAGGTACTCCTCCTTCCCTCTGTCTTTTATACGGTCAGCAAAACAGGAAGAGTTCAAAAAACCAAGACGGTAGATCTCCGCCCTGGTTTATCGAATGCCGTTCAGACGCCGCGCACTGCCATCAATTCACTTTCCGCAAGCTTCCCGATTTCAATCCCTTTCATCGGCGTGCCGATATCTTTCGACAGGTCACCGATCAGATCGTAGTTCTGGAAATCCTCCGTCGCGAGGACAATCGCCCGTGCGAATCGTTCTGGATTATCTGATTTGAAGATGCCCGAACCGACGAAGACGCCGTCCGCACCGAGTTCCATCATGAGTGCCGCGTCAGCAGGTGTCGCAACGCCGCCTGCCGCATAGTTCGTCACCGGAAGACGACCCGCCTCACGGATCGCAAGCAAAATCTCGTACGGCGCTGCCAAGTCTCTTGCCGCTACCATCAATTCATCCGGATTCATGTGGATGATCTGATTCACTTGCGCATTCACTTTGCGCAGGTGACGGACTGCTTCCACGATATTGCCTGTCCCCGGCTCTCCCTTCGTCCGGAGCATCCTCGCACCTTCACCAAGACGACGCGCCGCTTCGCCAAGATCACGAGCACCGCAGACAAAAGGCACTTTATAATCGCTTTTCAATAGATGGAATTCCTCATCGGCAGGAGTCAGCACTTCACTTTCATCGATATAGTCGACCCCCATCGCTTCAAGAACACGAGCTTCAGAAATATGTCCAATCCGCACTTTCGCCATAACAGGGATCGAAACGGCTTTCTGCACCTCTTCCACAATACGGGGATCTGCCATCCGCGCCACTCCGCCTGCCGCCCTAATATCAGAAGGTACACGTTCAAGTGCCATGACTGCCACTGCACCTGCCGCCTCCGCCACTTTTGCCTGCTCTGCATTAATGACGTCCATGATGACGCCGCCATACTTGAAATCCATCTTCATTTCCCCCTATTCGCTTTTTTTCTAGTATACTAGTTATTGACCATAATGAAATGACCAGTATATGAATTCTTGAAGGGGTCAGACGAGGTGAAGAGAGATGGAAATGCTTTTGGTGCAACTGGATAAGACAAGCCAAGTGCCGCTGTATGAGCAGATTTACGGGCAAATACGGGAGGATATTACCGGAGGGAAGCTGAAAGTCGGCACAAAGCTTCCGTCCAAGCGGAAACTAGAGGAGTTTCTGGGTGTCAGCCAGACGACAGTGGAACTTGCGTATGCGCAGCTAGTTGCAGAGGGCTATATTACAACAAAACCGCGAAAAGGATACTTCGTCCAGGCGGTGGAGGAGCTGTCCTATGTAGAGCCGGCGTCCCTTGAACCTGAGGCGGAAATGCGGGAGGCCGCATACCGGTTCGATTTCTCGCCAGGCAAGATCGATCCTGATTCATTCCCGTTCAATCAATGGCGGAAATACGCGAAGGAGCTGCTCGATGAGTCGTCGAAGCATCTGCTGTCTCTCGGCCATCCGCACGGAGATTATGAACTGCGGCGGGAGATCGCCCGCTACCTCTACCATTCAAGAGGGGTGGAGTGCGTTCCCGAGCAGATCATCGTCGGGTCAGGAACTGAACAGCTGATGCCGCTGCTCATCCGGATCCTGGGGAAAGAGGCGGCGTATGCAATCGAGGACCCCGGCTATCCGCTCACGCACCACGTCTTTTACCATAACAGCCGGGAAGCGATTCCCATTCCGGTCGATGAGGAAGGGATGGATGTAGCGGCACTTCAGCAATCGGGCGCAACCATCGCCTATGTCACCCCATCCCACCAATTCCCGACCGGCACCGTGCTGTCAGCATCACGCCGGACGGCCCTATTGAACTGGGCAGCGGCAACGGAAGGCCATTTCATCATCGAAGACGACTATGACAGTGAATTCAGGTATGCGGGACGGCCGATCCCTTCCTTGCAAGGGATGGACAAGTCGGGGAGTGTCATCTACTTGAGCACGTTCTCGAAATCGCTCATGCCGTCCATGCGGATCGCCTACATGGTTTTGCCGCCCGTCCTGCTCGGGACCTATACCGATGCCTTCATCCACTACTCGTCCACTGTGCCGCGTTTTGACCAGCATATTCTTGCGCGTTTCATGGAGGACGGCCATTTCTCCCGCCACTTGAACCGGATGCGGAAGCTGTACAAGCGGAAGTTGGGCGTACTAACGGCCGCACTGGCCGAGTATGCGGGCTCCGTCTCCTATTCGGGAGATGAAGCCGGCATGCATATCAACATCAGGCTGCAGCCGGGGCGGGATGAGAATGAACTTGTCCAGATCGCAAAGGCGGCTGGAATCCGGATATACGGTCTTAACGAGTACCGGAAGATTTCCAAAGAACCGGTCCCTTCCTTTCTGCTCGGCTTCGGCGGCATGCGGGAAGAGGATATCCAGGAGGCGGTGGGACGGCTGATGAGGGCATGGAGCATAGAAAAAGACGATGGATCATCTTTCTGATCCATCGTCTTTTTCAATTAATCGAACAACCCTTTCACAAATCCAGTCGCACCTTCCCAGATGGTGACGAAGAAATTGCCGATTGCGCTTAGCATGAGGGAGAACCAGCCTGCCTTCTCGACAGGGGCTGCTGTCACTACGTCGACACCTGCATTTTTTGCATCGACATATCCGTAGTCGGTCCCTTCATTCTTCACGACTTCCACATGACCGACAACCGTGCCCTTCTTGACAGGTGCCTCCAGCTTGCCGCCTTTGAATGCCTTGTCGTCCAGTACGAGCTTTGGCATGTACTGATCCTTTTCATTCGTCTTCACCATCATGCGGATCGGTTCTTTCACTTCAACGGCGACCGTCTTGTCCTTGCCTTTATTCACATCGACAGTCTTTTGTGTATCAAACTTGTAACCGGCAGGTACAATCTCCTGGGCGGAAAACTGGTTGAATCCGTATTCGAACAGCGCGCGTGTCGCATCAAAGCGGGCTTTATATGACCCGACCCCTTTGGCATCGACCGCTTTCATGACGACAGCGATAAGCCGCTTATCATCCCTTGTCGCTGTACCAGTGAAGCAATGGCCCGCGAAGTCCGTCGTTCCCGTCTTCAAGCCATCTACGCCTTCATATTCATATAGGAGGCCAGGAAGCATGAAGTTCCAATTGGCCATATCGATTTTATCCGACGTCCCTTCCCGGAATGTCTTTTTGCTGATTTTCGTTGTCTCCAGCACTTCCGGATAATCATGGATCAGGCGGTAGGCAAGGAGTGCCACCGACTTCGCCGGCATGACGTTCTCATCATTCGGCCCTGTCCCTTCCGGCTGCATGCCCTGCAGGTCTGAATTGTTCAGCCCTGTCGAGTTTACAAATTTATAGTCTGTCAGGCCAAGCTCTTTGGCCTTTGCATCCATCATCTTCAGAAATTCCTTCTCGGTCCCTGCGATGGTCTCCGCAATGGCGATCGTTGCCGCGTTCGCAGAATAGATGGCAAGCGCCTCATACAATTCCCGGATCGTATATGTACCGTCTTTTCGGAGCGGCACATTGCTCAGACGGCGGTCCTGGGAAATCGCGTATGTATAGTCGTTGACCCGATATTCCTGGTCCCAGCTGATCTTCCCTTCCTGAATCGCCTCGAACAGAAGATATTCTGTCATCATCTTCGACATACTTGCAATGCCTAGCGGAGTATCCGCATTTTCTTCGTATAATATTTTACCCGTTTCCGCATCAATCAAAATCGCGCTGTCGACATGAATGCCAAGTGTCGAATCAGCTTTCGCCGTTGTCGATCCAATCGACATAAGCACAAGCAACGGCATGAGCAGCACTGCCACCCATTTTCTCATTTCCTTTTTCACACTGTTACCTCCGTCATTACTATTTCCTATAATATATTTTAACACAACCCGGCCATGAGATGGAGGTCGACTTGCGAGAAATGGCAGCCAAATAAAAGCACCTTTCCGCCCTGTATTGGGACGCTGGAAAGGTGCAAAAGTTCCTTACATGGATACAAGGAGCATATATTTTTATAATGAATAGTTCGGTGCCTCTTTTGTAATTTGCACATCATGCGGATGGCTTTCACGGAGCCCCGCACCTGTCATCCGGACAAACTGCGCTTCCTCGCGAAGTGCCTGCAGATCCTTAGTTCCGCAGTAGCCCATGCCCGCACGGATGCCTCCCACCAGCTGATGGATCGTATCCGTGAGCGGCCCTTTGTATGGAAGGCGGCCTTCTATTCCTTCAGGTACAAGCTTTTTCGCTTCGTCTTGGAAATAGCGGTCTTTTGAACCCTTCTCCATGGAAGCGACCGATCCCATGCCTCGATACACTTTGAATCGGCGGCCTTGGAAGATCTCCGTCTCGCCCGGGCTTTCCGTCGTCCCTGCAAGCAGACTGCCCAGCATGACCACATGCCCGCCGGACGCAAGGGCTTTCACGATATCGCCGGAATACTTGATGCCGCCATCCGCGATGATCGTCTTTCCATGCTTTCTCGCTTCTGATGCACAATCATACACAGCCGTAATTTGAGGAACACCGACGCCCGCCACAACACGGGTTGTACAAATCGAACCAGGACCGATGCCTACCTTTACCACATCAGCACCCGCTTCGTAAAGAGCCGCCGTCCCTTCAGCCGTCGCCACATTGCCGGCAATGATATCAAGATCCGGATAGGCTTCACGAATCTGCCGCACCATATCGAGAACGCCTTTCGAATGGCCATGCGCCGTATCAAGAACAATGACATCCACTTCCGCCTCGACGAGCTTCTGCACTCGCGTCATCGTATCTGACGTAACACCGACCGCCGCGCCAACAAGAAGGCGGCCATGCTGGTCTTTCGCTGCGTTCGGGAATTCGATCACTTTCTCGATGTCTTTAATGGTGATCAACCCTGTCAACGTGCCGTCCTCGTCAACAATCGGCAATTTCTCGATCTTGTATTTCTGCAAAATCTTCTCCGCGTCTTCGAGTGTCGTGCCGACAGGCGCTGTCACTAGATCTTCTTTCGTCATGACGTCCTTGATGATCATCGAATAATCCTGGATGAACCGCAGATCCCGGTTCGTCAGAATACCGACCAGCTTCCGGTCATCCATCGAATTGACAATCGGAACACCTGAAATGCGGTACTTGCCCATCAAATGCTCGGCGTCATACACTTGATGCTCCGGCGTGAGGAAGAACGGATTCGTGATTACTCCATTTTCCGACCGTTTCACTGTGACTACCTGCTCCGCCTGCTCTTCGATGCTCATGTTCTTATGAATGATTCCAAGGCCTCCTTGGCGAGACATGGCGATCGCCATCTTCGCTTCAGTGACCGTATCCATTCCCGCACTGATGATCGGGATGTTGAGCGTAATCTTTTCCGTCAATTGCACCGATAGAGACACATCTTTCGGCAATACTTCAGATGCTCCTGGAATCAGCAGCACATCGTCAAACGTCAGTCCTTCACGCGTAAATTTCGTTTCCCACATTTCGGCACGCCTCCTAAATGGTATTGGTCTGTGAATATTATTAAAAGGGTATCAGTGTCCGTGAAGTACTGTCAAGACTGTATATATAAGTAAAAGTATTCCTATAATTCGATGAACCACTTTAAGAGGAAGGATGGCGGGCTAATGTGGCGGGTGAAGTGTCAATTGGTTGTAGGCAGTGCCAGTTTCGAGGGCGCCTGGGCCAGTTGATTTGGTTTAATGCACACACCCATGTACCCCCAGCCGTTTACTGGAACAACGTTTCCTCCTCAAAGACCTGTATATGCCTTTTCCCGTCCGTGCTATTCATATTTGCCGAGATACTTGGATAACGAGACAGTCATAGGATGGTGATTCTAATTAATTATAACCTGTAAAACACAAAAAAACCATCCCCACTCGGGGGATGGCATGTTTGCCTGGCAACGTCCTACTCTCACAGGGGGAAGCCCCCTACTACCATCGGCGCTGAAGAGCTTAACTTCCGTGTTCGGGATGGGAACGGGTGTGACCTCTTCGCCGTCATTACCAGACAGGTGAATGAATTGCTCATTCAAAACCGGATAGAAGTGACATTGGAAAGCGTAATCAACTACTGTTGTAATTAAGGTCAAGTCCTCGATCGATTAGTATCCGTCAGCTGCACGTGTCGCCACGCTTCCACCCCGGACCTATCCACCTCATCATCTTTGAGAGATCTTACTTACAGAAGTAAAGGGAAATCTCATCTCGAGGGGGGCTTCATGCTTAGATGCTTTCAGCATTTATCCCGTCCACACATAGCTACCCAGCGATGCCCTTGGCAGAACAACTGGTACACCAGCGGTGTGTCCATCCCGGTCCTCTCGTACTAAGGACAGCTCCTCTCAAATTTCCTGCGCCCGCGACGGATAGGGACCGAACTGTCTCACGACGTTCTGAACCCAGCTCGCGTACCGCTTTAATGGGCGAACAGCCCAACCCTTGGGACCGACTACAGCCCCAGGATGCGATGAGCCGACATCGAGGTGCCAAACCTCCCCGTCGATGTGGACTCTTGGGGGAGATAAGCCTGTTATCCCCGGGGTAGCTTTTATCCGTTGAGCGATGGCCCTTCCATGCGGAACCACCGGATCACTAAGCCCGTCTTTCGACCCTGCTCGACTTGTAGGTCTCGCAGTCAAGCTCCCTTATGCCTTTGCACTCTGCGAATGATGTCCAACCATTCTGAGGGAACCTTTGGGCGCCTCCGTTACTCTTTAGGAGGCGACCGCCCCAGTCAAACTGCCCGCCTGACACTGTCTCCTGCCCGGATCACGGGCAAGGGTTAGAAGTCCAATACAGCCAGGGTAGTATCCCACGGGTGCCTCCACCGAAGCTGGCGCTCCGGCATCTTAGGCTCCTACCTATCCTGTACAGGCTGCACCGGAATTCAATATCAGGCTGCAGTAAAGCTCCACGGGGTCTTTCCGTCCTGTCGCGGGTAATGCGCATCTTCACGCATATTATAATTTCACCGAGTCTCTCGTTGAGACAGTGCCCAGATCGTTACGCCTTTCGTGCGGGTCGGAACTTACCCGACAAGGAATTTCGCTACCTTAGGACCGTTATAGTTACGGCCGCCGTTTACTGGGGCTTCAATTCGGAGCTTCGCTTGCGCTGACCCCTCCTCTTAACCTTCCAGCACCGGGCAGGCGTCAGCCCCTATACGTCACCTTACGGTTTTGCAGAGACCTGTGTTTTTGCTAAACAGTCGCCTGGGCCTATTCACTGCGGCTCTCTCGGGCTATTCACCCTACCAGAGCACCCCTTCTCCCGAAGTTACGGGGTCATTTTGCCGAGTTCCTTAACGAGAGTTCTCTCGATCACCTTAGGATTCTCTCCTCGCCTACCTGTGTCGGTTTGCGGTACGGGCACCTCCCGCCTCGCTAGAGGCTTTTCTTGGCAGTGTGAAATCAGGGACTCCGGGGACAATTCCCCTTGCCATCACAGCCCAGCGCATCTGGAATGGGATTTGCCTCATTCCACGCCTCACTGCTTGGACGCGCATGACCAACAGCGCGCTCACCCTATCCTACTGCGTCCCCCCATTGCTGATAACGGCGGGGAGGTGGTACAGGAATATCAACCTGTTGTCCATCGTCTACGCCTATCGGCCTCGACTTAGGTCCCGACTAACCCTGAGCGGACGAGCCTTCCTCAGGAAACCTTAGGCATTCGGTGGAAGGGATTCTCACCCTTCTTTCGCTACTCATACCGGCATTCTCACTTCCAAGCGCTCCACCAGTCCTTCCGGTCTGGCTTCGACGCCCTTGGAACGCTCTCCTACCACTGACACCAATGGTGTCAATCCGCAGTTTCGGTGATCCGTTTAGCCCCGGTACATTTTCGGCGCAGCGCCACTCGACCAGTGAGCTATTACGCACTCTTTAAATGGTGGCTGCTTCTAAGCCAACATCCTGGTTGTCTGGGCAGCGCCACATCCTTTTCCACTCAACGGATACTTGGGGACCTTAACTGGCGGTCTGGGCTGTTTCCCTCTCGACCACGGATCTTATCACCCGCAGTCTGACTCCCAAACAGAAGTCATCCGGCATTCGGAGTTTGTCTGAATTCGGTAACCCGGGATGGGCCCCTCGTCCAAACAGTGCTCTACCTCCGGGACTCTTACGTTTGAGGCTAGCCCTAAAGCTATTTCGGAGAGAACCAGCTATCTCCAGGTTCGATTGGAATTTCACCGCTACCCACACCTCATCCCCGCACTTTTCAACGTACGTGGGTTCGGGCCTCCAGTAAGTGTTACCTTACCTTCACCCTGGACATGGGTAGATCACCTGGTTTCGGGTCTACGACCCCATACTCATGCGCCCTATTCAGACTCGCTTTCGCTGCGGCTCCGCCTTCTCGGCTTAACCTCGCATGGAATCGTAACTCGCCGGTTCATTCTACAAAAGGCACGCCATCACCCATTAACGGGCTCTGACAACTTGTAGGCACACGGTTTCAGGTTCTCTTTCACTCCCCTTCCGGGGTGCTTTTCACCTTTCCCTCACGGTACTGGTTCACTATCGGTCACTAGGGAGTATTTAGCCTTGGGAGATGGTCCTCCCGGATTCCGACGGAATTTCACGTGTTCCGCCGTACTCAGGATCCACTCTGGAGGGGCTGGACTTTCGGCTACGGGGCTTTTACCCGCTCTGGCGGACCTTTCCAGGTCGCTTCGCCTAACCCAGCCCTTTGTAACTCCGTATAGAGTGTCCTACAACCCCAGGAAGCAAGCTTCCTGGTTTGGGCTCTTCCCGTTTCGCTCGCCGCTACTAAGGGAATCGATGTTTCTTTCTCTTCCTCCGGGTACTTAGATGTTTCAGTTCTCCGGGTGTGCCTCGCTCACGCTATGTATTCACGTGCAGCGTACTGCCCCATTACGGGCAGTGGGTTCCCCCATTCGGAAATCTTCGGCTCAAAGCTTACTTACAGCTCCCCGAAGCATATCGGTGTTAGTTCCGTCCTTCATCGGCTCCTAGTGCCAAGGCATCCGCCGTGCGCCCTTTCTAACTTAACCTTTTCGGCTTTCCGGTAAGGAAGCCACTGGTTGATGATTGGTGCTGAGCGATCAGCAGATCAATCATCGTTACAAAGTATTGCATGTTCAATCACTACGTGATCGACTCGGTTGATTACTTGTCTAGCTTCAGCTGCCAGTCGCTCGGGTCACAAGCCAACTCAGCTACACGGCAAAATCGCCGTTCCGCAGATTCGTCTTGTGCCTGTCGCGCCTAAACGGCTGCTTCAGCTTTTCTTTATCAATGTCGTTCTATCCAGTTTTCAATGAACAAGATTTGGTGGAGCCTAGCGGGATCGAACCGCTGACCTCCTGCGTGCAAGGCAGGCGCTCTCCCATCTGAGCTAAGGCCCCAAAGGGTATATATGGTGGGCCTAAGTGGACTCGAACCACCGACCTCACGCTTATCAGGCGTGCGCTCTAACCAGCTGAGCTATAGGCCCCTTTTGAAGTATCATTTTAACATGATCCCTCAAAACTGAACGCAAAACGTCAACGTATGGATCGAAGATCCATATTCCGTAATTATCCTTAGAAAGGAGGTGATCCAGCCGCACCTTCCGATACGGCTACCTTGTTACGACTTCACCCCAATCATCTGTCCCACCTTCGGCGGCTGGCTCCCGTAAGGGTTACCCCACCGACTTCGGGTGTTACAAACTCTCGTGGTGTGACGGGCGGTGTGTACAAGACCCGGGAACGTATTCACCGTGGCATGCTGATCCACGATTACTAGCGATTCCGGCTTCATGCAGGCGAGTTGCAGCCTGCAATCCGAACTGGGAACGGTTTTATGGGATTGGCTCCCCCTCGCGGGTTCGCAGCCCTTTGTACCGTCCATTGTAGCACGTGTGTAGCCCAGGTCATAAGGGGCATGATGATTTGACGTCATCCCCACCTTCCTCCGGTTTGTCACCGGCAGTCACCTTAGAGTGCCCAACTGAATGCTGGCAACTAAGATCAAGGGTTGCGCTCGTTGCGGGACTTAACCCAACATCTCACGACACGAGCTGACGACAACCATGCACCACCTGTCACCGCTGTCCCCGAAGGGAAAGGCATGTCTCCATGCCGGTCAGCGGGATGTCAAGACCTGGTAAGGTTCTTCGCGTTGCTTCGAATTAAACCACATGCTCCACCGCTTGTGCGGGTCCCCGTCAATTCCTTTGAGTTTCAGCCTTGCGGCCGTACTCCCCAGGCGGAGTGCTTAATGCGTTAGCTGCAGCACTAAGGGGCGGAAACCCCCTAACACTTAGCACTCATCGTTTACGGCGTGGACTACCAGGGTATCTAATCCTGTTTGCTCCCCACGCTTTCGCGCCTCAGCGTCAGTTACAGACCAGAAAGCCGCCTTCGCCACTGGTGTTCCTCCACATCTCTACGCATTTCACCGCTACACGTGGAATTCCGCTTTCCTCTTCTGCACTCAAGTCCCCCAGTTTCCAATGACCGTTCGCGGTTGAGCCGCGAGATTTCACATCAGACTTAAAGGACCGCCTGCGCGCGCTTTACGCCCAATAATTCCGGACAACGCTTGCCACCTACGTATTACCGCGGCTGCTGGCACGTAGTTAGCCGTGGCTTTCTGACGAGGTACCGTCAAGGTACGGGCAGTGACTCCCGTACGTGTTCTTCCCTCGCAACAGAACTTTACGACCCGAGAGCCTTCTTCGTTCACGCGGCGTTGCTCCATCAGACTTTCGTCCATTGTGGAAGATTCCCTACTGCTGCCTCCCGTAGGAGTCTGGGCCGTGTCTCAGTCCCAGTGTGGCCGATCACCCTCTCAGGTCGGCTACGCATCGTCGCCTTGGTAGGCCGTTACCCCACCAACTAGCTAATGCGCCGCGGGCCCATCCTGCAGTGACAGCCGAAACCGTCTTTCAGAGTTCCTCCATGCGGAGGAACTGATTATTCGGTATTAGCCCCGGTTTCCCGGAGTTATCCCCATCTGCAGGGCAGGTTGCCCACGTGTTACTCACCCGTCCGCCGCTAAATCAAGGGAGCAAGCTCCCTGTCATTCGCTCGACTTGCATGTATTAGGCACGCCGCCAGCGTTCGTCCTGAGCCAGGATCAAACTCTCCATAAATCTGGCGCGCGATACGCGGCGGATTGCGTTGTCAGCTTCAGTCGCGCGGTCGGTCACGTACTGGTGTACGTTCCCTCCCTTGCTCCTTCGCTTCCTAGCACTCCACCACGTCTCGTACGCCAGATGCCTCTCTTATAGAAGAAAGGTTGAAGAAATTCGAGTAGCTCGATTTCTTTGCTGGCATCTTTATGATGTCCATTGTTGTTCGTCCGCCGACGGGGTCGGCTTCGGAACTTTATGTTGACGTTTTGCTGTTCAGTTTTCAAGGTTCATGTCATTGCCGTTTGTTTCATCAGCAACTCTTATATCTTACCACTCTGTTCATCTCGCGTCAACAACTTTTTTCTTTTTCTTTTTCAAGAATGTGAAGTTCGTTGTTCCTTATGTGAAATGCAACGTTATTTACTATACCAGCCTAGACTCAGGAATGCAATGTTTTTTTCTAATTGGATTTCAGGTGGATGTGCTGGACATCTCCTGTATTCAATATGAAAGCCGTCCTCAATAAGTATAGTGGACGGCTGGCTGTTTGTTTAATCTAGTACTTTTTCGATAGCGATGCTTCGGTTTGCGGCAAGATCTACTGTGGCGCCGTCAGAACGTCTGCGGATGAGCGGGCGCAGCGAGGCGTCCCGGTGAAGGAACATGACTTCGCCGATTTCCCCGTCCGATAGCTTCACTCTTGTTCCGATGGTGAAGTCGCAGATCAGCGTTTCGAGTCCTTGCACTACAGTCAGGTTAAATTTGCCGAATTCCTCTTCCTTGATCATTTCGAGCACCTTGAACGGCGACTGCTTGGCCCGGTAGATCCGCTCGGAGCTCATCGCATGGAACACATCCGCTACCGCCAGGATCTGCGAGTAGAGGGAGATGCTTTCGGATTTGTGGCCCTGCGGGTAGCCGCTGCCGTCTAAGCGTTCATGATGCTGGGCGATGGCAAGCTTCATCTCTTTGCGTAGCAATGGCGTGCTCTGGAGCATTTGGAAGCCGAGAAGCGTATGCTTTTTTACCTCGTTGTATTCTTCCCGGGTCAGATAGGCGGACTTCTCGATAATTTTGGAGTCGATCTTGGCCATTCCGCAATCCGCCAGTACGCCTGCAAGACCAAGCTGCAGTGCATCGCCGCCTGCCAAGCCGATCTGCTTGCTGATGGCTGCGGACAGAATACCGACTGCGATGGAATGGTGGTAAATATATTCTTTAGGATCGGACAGTTCATTCAGATAGGCAAGCATCCCTTTCTGGTCCATGAACGATTCGATGACTGGTAAGATTGCCGTCCGCACTTTGGCGATGTCCACCTTTGCACCCGCACGCCATCCGTTAAATTCTTTTTTATAGTTTCTCACGGCTTCGGTATACTTCTTCCTTAAATCCTCCCGGCTCACCGGAAGCTCTTTAAGGTAGTCGGCAGCTGGTGCGCCTGCTTCCATTTCATCAAGCTCCATCTTATTCGGTGTTACCCGCTCCTCCACTTTCACACGGGTGACGCCGAACGCCCGGAGCGCATATATATGTTCGGGCGACAGTTCTGTCTCTTTTCGGATAATGGGATATTTCGTCTTGGAATATACGTCTTCTTTCAGTAAAATGCCAGGTCGCAATTCACTCGTATTTCGATACAGCTCCATTTGCGTCAGCCCCTCCTGATCTCTGCTGTTCTTATAGACTAGTATACTTCATTATTTTGTAAAAACCATACGAAAAAAGTTGCCGACCTTAAAAAAATTGGTCGGCAACTCGTTTTTATCTACTTATAGGTCCTCTTCGGGCTCCGTGTCCATCAGAGGTTCTTCAAGCGGAAGCTCTGCCTCATCTTCCAGCGCTTCCTCCAGCTCTTCCTTTTCGACTTTCGCTACTGTGGCGACCAGTTCATCTTCGCCGAGGCGGATCAGACGGACCCCTTGCGTGCTTCGTCCGATTGAAGAGATGTCCTCAATGTCCATCCGGATCAGGATGCCATGGATCGTGATCAGCATGAGATCCTCGGTCCCATTAACAGTTTTCATCGCGACAAGCTGTCCATTGCGATCCGTGACGTTCAGCGTCTTTAGGCCATAGCCGCCGCGTGACTGATAGCGGTATTCAGATTCAGGCGTCCGTTTTCCGAAGCCTTTTTCGGTGACGACAAGGATTTCATCGCCTTCCTTGACCGTATCCATGCCGACTGCGATGTCGCCTTCCCGGAGACGGATTCCCCGCACACCGCTTGCGACACGGCCCATTGGACGGATATCCTGCTCATGGAACTTAATCAGCATGCCCCCGCGCGTCCCAATCGCGATGGACTGGTCTCCGCTTGTCATCCGTACACTGATCAGCTCATCATCTCCGCGGAGGGTCAAGGCGATCAGGCCATTTGATCGGATGTTCGCGAAATCCGATACGACAGTCCTCTTCACGATGCCTTGGCATGTTGCAAAGAATAGATATTTGTCATCCTCGAACTTATCGATTGCAATCATCGCCGTGACCTTCTCGTTCTTGTCGAAGTCCAGGAGATTGATGATCGGCAATCCTTTCGCCGTCCTGCTGTATTCTGGAATTTCATACCCTTTCTTCCGGTACACGCGACCGCGGCTCGTGAAGAACAGGATCGTGTCATGGGTGGATGTGTACAGTAAGTGCTCGACGAAGTCATCGTCGTTAGTGCCCATGCCCTGGATGCCGCGGCCGCCGCGTTTCTGGCTGCGGTACGTGCTTGCAGGGAGGCGCTTGATATAGCCGTTATGCGTAAGGGTCAGGACGGAATTCTCGACAGGGATAAGATCCTCGTCTTCCAGCATATCGAGGCCGCCCATCGTGATTTCGGTTCGGCGGTCATCGGCGAAACGCTGCTTCACTTCCAGCAGCTCTTCCTTGATGATATCCAATAGCTTCTGTTCATCCGCAAGAATCGCACGCAGTTCCGCGATCAGCTGGAGAAGCTCCTGATATTCAGATTCGATCTTGTCCCGCTCGAGTCCTGTAAGACGCTGGAGGCGCATATCCAATATCGCCTGAGATTGCCGTTCAGACAGGTCGAAACGTTCCATCAAACCGTTTTTCGCTTCCTCAGTCGTCTTCGACGCGCGGATCAGTGCGATGATCTCGTCGATATGATCGAGCGCAATCCGGAGGCCTTCCAGGATATGAGCACGGTCTTCCGCCTTCTTCAGATCATACTGGGTCCGTCTGCGGATGACGTCTTTCTGGTGCTCAAGGTAATAATGCAAGATCTCTTTCAGGGCAAGGATCTTCGGCTGTCCATCGACGAGCGCCAGCATATTGATGCCAAAGCTCGACTGCAGCGCCGTATGCTTATATAAATTATTCAGCAGGACGTTGGCATTCGCATCCTTGCGCACTTCGATGACGATGCGCATGCCGGTACGGTCCGATTCATCCGCGAGATGCGTAATGCCTTCGATCCGCTTATCACGTACGAGCTCCGCGATTTTCTCGACAAGACGCGCCTTGTTCACCTGGTACGGCAATTCAGTGACGATGATCGTCTCTTTGCCGTTCGCCTGCTGCTCGATCTCCACCTTGCCGCGGATGACAAGGGACCCTCTGCCTGTTTCATAGGCCCTTCTGATGCCGCTGCGGCCAAGGATGATCCCGCCTGTCGGGAAATCCGGCCCCGGAATGATCTCCATCAATTCCTCGGTCGTAATTGCGCTATTATCCGCGACTGCCAGCACAGCGTCGATCGTCTCCCCAAGATGATGCGGCGGGATATTTGTCGCCATGCCGACTGCAATCCCGGACGTCCCATTTACAAGGAGATTCGGGAAGCGGCTCGGCAGCACGATCGGCTCTTTTTCCTGGCCGTCATAGTTCGGCTGGTAGTCAATCGTGTCTTTGTTGATATCACGCAGCAGTTCCATCGCGATGCGGGACATCCGAGATTCCGTATAACGCATCGCTGCCGCTGCGTCGCCGTCGACCGACCCGAAGTTTCCGTGTCCGTCGACAAGCATATAGCGGTAGTTGAAGTCCTGCGCCATACGCACCATTGTGTCATAGACGGCGCTGTCGCCATGCGGATGGTACTTACCGATGACGTCGCCGACAATCCGCGCTGATTTCTTATGTGGTTTATCTGCTGTATTTCCAAGATCCTGCATTGCATATAAGATTCGCCGGTGCACCGGCTTGAGACCGTCGCGCACATCCGGCAATGCACGGGATACGATGACGCTCATCGCATAGTCGAGAAACGACGTCCGCATCTCCGTACTGATATTGATTCCTTGGACACCACGGTTCGGCATGTCAGCCATTCTGTCAAGCTCCTTTCAGCTCAGATGCTGTCAATGAAAGGCAAGCATCCGTACAAATCAAGTATCCAAATTCTTTACATAGATCGCATTTTCTTCGATGAACTTTCGTCTCGGCTCTACATCATCGCCCATCAGCTGTTCAAATGTCTGGTCAGCATCTGCTGCGTCTTCCAGGTGGACTTGAAGCAATGTGCGGTGTTCGGGATCCATCGTCGTCTCCCAGAGCTGCGTCGCATCCATCTCGCCTAACCCTTTGTAACGGGTGATGACCGGCTTTGGAATTTCAGGCAGCCGCCCGAGGATTTCCTGCAACTCCTCTTCATCGAAGCAGTATTCCTCATGCTTCCCTTGCTTGACGCGGTAGAGCGGCGGCTGTGCGATATACACATAGCCTGCCTCGATCAATGGCCGCATGAAGCGGAAGAAGAATGTGAGCAGAAGCGTCCGGATATGGGCGCCGTCAACGTCGGCATCCGTCATGATGACAATTTTGTGGTACCGGGCCTTCGACAGGTCAAAATCTTTCCCGATGCCTGTACCGAGAGCCGTGATCATCATGCGGATCTCCGCATTGCTGAGAATCCGGTCAAGCCGCGCCTTCTCTACGTTGAGAATCTTACCGCGCAGCGGCAGGATCGCCTGGAAGTGACGATCGCGTCCGCTTTTCGCGGATCCGCCAGCCGAGTCTCCCTCAACGATATATAATTCACTGATCTGCGGGTCTCTCGAAGAGCAGTCCGAGAGTTTCCCAGGTAGGCTTGACACTTCAAGCGCTGATTTCCTGCGGGTCAGTTCACGTGCGTTCTTTGCAGCGACACGCGCGCGGGCCGCCATCAGGCTTTTATCGACAATAGTGCGCGCTGTCGGCGGGTTCTCCAGCATGAAACGCTGGAAGTGCTCGGAAAACAGTGCATTCGTAATCGTGCTCACTTCCGAGTTCCCGAGTTTCGTCTTTGTCTGCCCTTCGAACTGCGGATCCGGGTGCTTGACGGAAATGATCGCCGTCAACCCTTCCCGGACATCGTCGCCGGACAGGTTCGGATCAGAATCTTTCAGCATGCCGTTCTTGCGTGCATAATCGTTGATGACCCTTGTGAGGGCCGTCTTGAAGCCTGATTCATGCGTCCCGCCTTCATACGTATTGATGTTGTTTGCGAAGGAAAGGATATTTTCCGCATAGCCGCTGTTATATTGCATGGCGATTTCAATCGAGATGCCGTCTCTCTCGGCTTCGATAAAAATCGGCTCCTCATGGATCGGTTCTTTGCCTTCGTTGATATGTTCCACGTATGACTTGATGCCGCCTTCATAGTGGAACGTGTCGATGCGCTTCTCGTCTTCGCGTTCGTCTGTGATCGTGATGCGGAGGCCGCGGTTCAGATACGCGAGCTCACGGAGACGGTGCGCGAGCGTATCGTAGTCATAGACTGTCGTCTCTTTGAAAATTTCCGGATCCGCCTTGAAGCGTGTGCGTGTTCCTGTCTCATCCGTCTCCCCGATCACCTGCAGGTCACCGATCGGCACTCCCCGTTCGAATGCGAGGAAATACACTTTGCCGTCTCGGCGGACATAGACCTCCGTCCGTTCCGATAAAGCGTTGACGACTGACGCACCAACGCCGTGGAGACCGCCTGACACCTTGTAGCCTCCTCCGCCGAATTTACCTCCGGCGTGCAGGACGGTCATGATGACTTCAACAGCAGGTCTGCCTGTCGATTCTTGGATGCCGACCGGGATGCCCCGTCCGTTGTCATCCACGCGGATCCAGTTGTCTTTCTCAATTGTCACTTCTATGTGATCGCAGTAGCCTGCGAGCGCTTCGTCGATACTGTTGTCGACGATTTCCCATACCAGGTGGTGGAGGCCGCGTGCACTTGTCGTCCCGATGTACATGCCGGGACGCTTGCGGACCGCTTCAAGGCCTTCAAGCACCTGGATCTGATTCGCATCATACGCTGTCTGCATGTCTTTCTCTTCCATTGCCAATATGTTCACCTTTCCTTTCCGAACATCCGTCATTTGACTGACGGTTGAACTGCCTCGATGGGCGTGCCTGTCGATCAATCCTTTTTCTGCACATGTCCCGCCGATACTTCAAACAGGTCGGCATGCTGCAGCGTCTCATGGTCGATCCCGGCAATGTTCGTCGTCGTTACGAATGTCTGCACATTACCTTGCATCGTGCCGAGAAGATGGGATTGGCGGTAATCGTCCAATTCTGAGAGGACGTCATCTAGCAGGAGTACCGGTGTTTCCCCGACCTCCTGTTTGACAAGTTCTATTTCCGCTAGTTTCAGGGAGAGTGCTGTTGTCCGCTGCTGTCCCTGCGAACCATATGTCTGTATATCATAGCCGTTGACGAAGAAATGAAGATCATCGCGGTGCGGGCCGACAAGTGTGATGCCGCGTTCCAGCTCCCGCCGTTTCGCTTCATGGAGTTTCCGGCTGAGTATATTTTCCATTTCTTCTGCAGTCTGCCCAGAATCGAGTTCTTTTAATGTTCCATATGAAACTTTTAATTGTTCAAGGCCCCGTGAGATCCCAAAGTGGATCGGTTCCGCCCATTTCTGAAGCAGGTCCATGAAGTAATACCGCTTTTGGATGATGGAGACAGCAGCCTTCACATACTGTTCCGTATAGATATCGAACATCGCATCCTGAATATCGAGCTTTCCGCGGTGATCCTTCAATATGGCGTTTCGTTGTTTTAAAATCTTTTGGAACGTCAGCAAGTCATGAAGATAGACAGGAGATATCTGACCGATCTCCATGTCGAGGAATCGCCTTCTAATCTGAGGGCTCCCTTTTACGAGGTTCAGGTCTTCCGGGGCGAACATGACGACATTGAGCTGTCCGATATAGTGGCTCAAGCGATTCTGTTCCAAGTGGTTGACTCTCGCTTTCTTGCCTTTTTTCGAAATCGTCAATTCAAGCGGAAGACGACCGTACTTCCGGATGATGTCCCCTTCTATTTTACCATAATCCTGCTCCCAGCGTATCAATTCACGATCGTTTGATGTCCTGTGGGATTTTGCCATCGACAGGACGTAGATCGCCTCCATGACATTCGTTTTGCCTTGTGCGTTCTCGCCGATGAACACATTGATTTTCGGCGAGAAGGAAAGATCCAGAGAGGAATAGTTTCGGTAATTGGTCAGCTTGAGATGCTCAATGTACATCTGGCTTTCCATCTTGCGAACAAGCTATTTTGAAACGGCCGATTCCGGGAATATTCACCAGATCGCCATCATGCAGTTTCCGCCCTCTCCGCCGTTCTTCCTCTCCATTCACAAAAACAGCATTTTCTGCCAAAAACCATTTTGCCATCCCGCCTGAACTGATAGCATTCGTCATTTTCAATAATTGGCCAAGTGTAACGAATTCCGTCTCGATTTCCAGGAGATCCATTCATTTATTCAATCCTTCGCATAGTAGTCTGTCTTCCCATTTTACCTAACTTTGCGCAATAAGAAAAGGATAGTCGCTACCGACTACCCTTTTACTTGATCAAAATGTGCGTACTGGCAAGATGAGCTGAAGAATATCGTCACTATCGGATGATTTCAGGACGAATGGACGCATGGCGCCGGTGAAGTGGATCAGGATATCCTGGCCGTCGATCGCTTTCAGGGCGTCCATCATGTACTTCGCGCTGAATGAGATTTTCAGGTCTTCTCCCTTTACGTCAACGGCTTCCACCGTCTCCTCGACTTTTCCGATCTCCGGCGAGTTCGAGGAGATCTCAAGCAGTTTCCCTTCATCAGCTGAAAAACGGACAATGTTGTTCCGCTCTTCACGGGCGAGCAAAGATGCGCGGTCAATCGCCTGCAGCAGCGACTTGCCGTTCACAGTGACCGTCGTTTTCTGTTCCGACGGGATGAGGCGGGAAGTGTCCGGATAGTTTCCTTCCAGCAGGCGTGAATAGAACAGGACGTCTTTCATCTTGAATAAAACTTGCTGCTCAGCGATGACGATTTCCACCGCTTCTGACTGATCAGGCAAGATTTTATTGAGTTCTTGCAAGCTCTTTCCTGGAATGACAACACTGAACCCGCTGCCGGGCATCTGTTCAGGCTGGATGATCCTTCTTGCAAGACGGTGGCTGTCAGTTGCTACACAGACGAGACGGTCTTCTTCCGCAATCCAGTGGACTCCCGTCAAGATAGGCCTCGTCTCCTGCTGGGAAACAGCGAATACAGTTTCCCGGATGATCGATTTCAGCAGATCGGCAGGCAGCGAGAAACGCTGGTTGTCTTTCACGGTTGGAAGAAGCGGATATTCGTCCGGATTAGAACCGATGAGATGGAATTCCGATTTGCCGGAATGGATCTTCGTCTGGTGTCCGTCTTCCACCTCAATCGTCACATCGTTCGTCGGCAGTTTACGGACAATCTCACTGAAAAACTTCGCCTGCAGGATAATCGAGCCGGTGTCAGCGATCCGGATGATCTGCTCTCCATCCTCTTCCACCGGAATGAATGTGGTGATGGTTATATCGGAATCACTGCCGGTCATCTTCAATCCTTTTTCGTCCACATCGATTTTGATCCCAGTCAGGATCGGATTGGTGACTTTCTGGCTGATCGCTTTCATGACATCGCTCAGACCGTCGAGCAGCCGATCCCTCATAATCTCGAATTTCATCTCGATCCCTCGCTTATATAAGAATTAGTAAGTACTTAAAACAGTAATAATAGTAATAGGGGCTGTGAATATGTGAATAACCGGGCTGAAGTCCCGAAGAAAAAGATATTCACATGTGCATAATGTGTGCGCAAAGCTGCGAAGAACAAAAAAAATTATCCACACTTATCCACGGCCGAGCAAGCTGCGCAATTCCTGGATATCTTGTTGCAGCGCATCGTCGTCCTTCAGCTGTTTCGTGATTTTCTCATGGGCATGGATGACAGTCGAATGATCTCGGCCGCCAAATTCGCTTCCGATTTTCGGCAGAGAGGAGTCCGTGAGTTCACGTGCCAGATACATCGCAATCTGTCGCGGAAAGGCAATCGCCCTCGTCCGTTTCTTCGCAGAAAAGTCCTCTAATTTGATGTTGTAATGATCTCCCACCGTCTTCTGGATATCGAGGATGGTGACCGTGCGGGGCCGTGAATTCGGAATGATATCTTTCAACGCTTCCGCAGCAAGATCTGTTGTAATGTCCATATTGACGAGCGATGAGTAGGCGACCACGCGGATCAATGCTCCTTCGAGCTCACGGATGTTCGTATCGATCTGGTTCGCTATGTACAGCATCACTTCATTCGAAATATCGACCAGTCCATCCGCTTTCGCTTTCTTCTGCAAAATGGCGATCCTTGTTTCAAGATCGGGCGGAGCGATATCAGTGATCAGGCCCCATTCAAACCTCGATCGCAGACGGTCCTCAAGCGTCGGGATCTCCTTTGGCGGACGGTCGCTAGAGATGATGATCTGCTTGGATTCTTCGTGCAGCGTATTGAAGGTATGGAAAAACTCCTCCTGCGTCTGTTCTTTTCCTGCGATGAACTGAATATCATCAATCAAAAGCACGTCTACATTGCGGTATTGATTCCGGAAATCACCGGCTTTGTTGTTCATGATCGAGTTGATGAATTCATTCGTAAATTTCTCCGACGACAGGTAGACGACCTTTGCTTCCGGATTTTGTTCTAGAATATAATGGCCGATTGCATGCATAAGGTGCGTCTTCCCTAGACCGACGCCCCCGTAGATGAACAGCGGATTATATGATTTTGCCGGTGCCTCAGCGACGGCAAGAGAGGCGGCATGGGCGAACCGGTTGCCCGATCCGATAACGAATGTATCAAATGTATATTTAGGATTCAGCATGACGGATGCTGAAGGTGTCTGCACTTTCTCCTGCTGTTTCACGACCGATTTGGGCACTTGGAAATCAGCTTCTTCCATCTCTTTAGGAACGACAAACTGGATGATCCGGTCTTCTCCGGTCAACTCAGACAGAATTCCTGTGATCAAGTGGACATAGTGCGTCTCCAGCCAATCTTTCGCAAATGAATTCGGAACGGCGATCGTCACATTCTCTTCCCCGTAGGACATGAGTTTTGTAGATTTGAGCCATGTTTCGTAACTTGGCCTCGAAATCTTTCCTTCTATTTTCGACAAAACTTCATTCCATAAATTCTCTAGCTGGTCCAATCTTGCGCCTCCTTTTCGTAGAAATTGACTCGGAACTATGTATTATACACGGATTTCACACTTGTGGATAACAAAAATCCAAAAGTGTTGAAAAAATTATCCACAACATATTAACAATTGTGGATAACCGGATTGTGAATTTATACTGTTAACAACAAAATCTTTTTCATTGTATCAAGTAATCAACCATATGACAAGGCTTTACATAAGTTATGAACAGTCCGGGCAGCTGTGGATTCCTCTTTTATCCACAGCCTTTTATATGTGAAAAATTTGTCGATAAGTGCTGTGAATAAAAAAAATCACGATTTTTGTTTTGCACAACTTGTCCTGAAGGTGATGGGGCGGGTATGTGGATAACAATCGGAGTACTCTAGCGGATGAAGATCGAGGGGATGGATGTATCGTTCTGGCGGATCTCCGAAAAGTGGTTGACTTTATCTGTCAAGCCCTTTATACTGTTCAAGACTGTCACGTAGAGTGAGGGATAATGCAGGAGGTGTCTTTATAATGAAAAGAACGTACCAACCAAATAAACGTAAACGTAGTAAAGTCCACGGTTTCCGTGCGCGGATGAGCTCGAAGAACGGACGTAGAGTTCTTGCTGCACGTCGCCGCAAAGGAAGAAAAGTACTTTCAGCTTAAGACCACTGCATGCAGTGGTCTTTTTTTTCACGTTAAAAACGGGGCTATCTAAATGCAGTTAAGGCAGCAAGCTGATATGGATGAAGGTTTTAATCGAAAACTGAATGGTCGGCCCCCTGCAAGGAGCATGATAAGTGGGGGAGACGGACCATTTGAAAAGCAGGTGAACCAATTGAACAAATATCAACGCATTAAAAAGAATGAAGAATTCCAGAAGGTGTTTAAGCGCGGCAAATCGTTTGCGAACCGGCAATTTGTCGTCTATGTAATGAAGAAAGAGGGACAAAGCGAGTTCCGGATCGGCCTGTCGGTCGGGAAAAAAATCGGTAACGCTGTCAAGCGCAATCAAATCAAACGATATATCCGGCAGGCATTTTTAGAGATTCAAGACGAGCTGAAACAGGACATGGACTATATCATCATCGCCAGACACCAGGCGGCCGCACTTGATTTTCATGAAACGAAGAAAAGCCTTCAGCATGTTCTCCGGATCGCCAAAGTACTTAGTAAGAAGTAGAACGGCAATCCGGTTCATGATAAACTGAAACCACTATAGAGAAGAATAGATTTGGGGGAGTCGATTTGAAAAAGAAAGCCGCTTTATTACTTATGCTGACGGCTTTGTCAGTATTCATGGCGGGATGTTCGGAGTTCAAGCAGCCGATCTACTCGACGAGTGAAGGGTTCTGGAACCGGTATATCGTCTGGCCGATCGTGTCGCTGATCGAGACGTTCCAGGAGCTGCTTGGCTCTTACGGGCTCGGCATCATCGCCGTGACGATCATTATCCGTCTGATCTTGCTGCCGCTGATGATCAAACAGGCGCAAAGCTCGAAGCGGATGCAGGAGGTCCAGCCGAAACTGGCCGGCCTGAAAGAGAAGTACAAATCGAAAGATGCGGTCACGCAGCAGAAATACCGGGAAGAGATGCAGCGGGTCATGTCCGAAGAGAAGATCAACCCGGCAGCAGGATGCATGCCGGTCATCATCCAGATGCCGATCATCATCGGGTTATATCATGCCATCAGCAGAATGAATGCGACACCTGAAATCGTGCTCGGGAAATTCCTTTGGTTCGAACTCGGTACGCCAAGCATTCCTTTAGCGATTCTGGCGGGACTCATGCAGTTTGTTGTACTCCGGACGGGACCTGCGATGGACAACCCGCAGATGAAAGTGATGATGTACATCATGCCTTTCATGATCATGTTTATCGGTTCTGTTTTGCCGGCAGCCCTCGCTCTTTATTGGGTGATCGGTAACGTCATTTCAATTATCCAGAACATCTTCATTTACAAACCATTCAAGAAAAAAGAAGTGGCACCTGTAAAAGTGGGAGGGAAACGGAAATGAAAAAGCTGACGCGCAAGGGAGCGACTGCGGAACTCGCAGTAGATGCGGCTTTGCGGGAACTCGGCGTACGCCGGGATGAGGTAGAAGTGGAAATCATCGATCCGGGGAAGAAAGGATTCCTTGGGTTCGGCGCGAAAGACGCGGAAGTTCTGGTCACTGTCAAAAAGCCGGCGGAACCGGCAGTAGAAAAAGCTGCAGACACACTTGTAGAAGAAGAGCTGAAGGAAGAAGCACGACCTGCAGAAGAGATCGTGCAGCCGGCAGCATCTGTTCTCAAGGAAGCAGAAGTGCCCGCGAAACAAGCAGAACCTGTTGCCAGGGTCCAAGCGGAAGAAACGGTGGAAGAGCTGGACAGCAAGGGAGTATCGGATGAGGCGGCCATCAAAGAGACTATCCGTTATTTGATGGATATCGCGGCCGGCATGGGCATCGATGATCTGGATGTCCAGTACGAAACTGACGGCAAGTACATTTCGCTCCAGCTTGAAAGCAGCAAGGCGGCATTCTTGATCGGCAAGAGAGGCCAGACTTTGAACGCATTGCAGCAGCTATGCCAGCTCGTGCTGAATAAATATGCAAATAACTTCAAGGTGATCCGGCTTGATGTCGGTGACTACCGCAAACGCCGCGAGCAGTCACTCGAGCAGCTTGCTGACCGGATGGCGGATCAGGCTATCCGGACAGGCCGCAAAGTCCAGCTCGAACCCATGCCGTCACATGAACGTAAAGTGATCCATAACGCGCTGTCGAACCGGTTCGATATCGAAACCTATTCGGAAGGCACGGACCCGAACCGCTACCTGGTCATCGAACCGGTACGGTAATAGTAGAGATAACAAAAGCCTGCAGGCGCTCCTGCAGGCTTTTTGCTTCTTATTCAGCTGTCAGAACATGAGCAGCAGTCCGCTGATGATGGGAACCGCAATCATGGCTGTTTTGAGAACAGGTTTCGGAACGATGCTCGTGAATTTGGCGCCGATATAGGCGCCGATCATCGTACCGATGAGGACTTGAAGCAGCAGCTTGCCGTCGAGAAGCCCGCCCGTCATATATCCGATGCCGCCCCCAATTGCAATCGGCACGATCACCAGCATCGTCGTACCGACCGATTGGCGCAGGTTCAGTCCGAGGAATACGAGCAGCCCCAGCTGGATGAATGGTGTGGATCCGATGCCAAAAGCGCCTGACAGCAGTCCGGTGACAATACCGAGCAAAGCGGTTTTCGCAATATAGGCATTGCGGCTTTGTAAGGCCGGCGCCTCTTTCTCCTGCTTCAGGAAAAAAAGACGGAACACGAGGAGTGCGGCTGAGAACAGGAGCATGCCGCCTGTAAAATAATGAAGTTCCTGCTCGGGGATGAACACGGCGAGCTGTGAGCCGATAAAGGCGCCGATCGCCCCGAACCCGCCGACTAGCAGGCCAGACCGGACGGCAATATTCCCTTCACGGTAATGGCTGAGAGCGCCGGAAAGTGTGGTGAAAGCCATCGCTGTCAGAGAAGTGGCGACCGCCACATGGATAGGCACTTTAAAGAGAAGCGTCAGGATCGCGATGATGAACCCCGCTCCGCCTGCCCCGATAAAACCTAAAATTGCTCCGAGAAGCAACATCATTAGAATGACCGTCATGAAACCAACCCCTTGGATTGTATAAACATACAAGAATGGATGCTTGAAAAGCAAGCAGCTCATGCAGAAAAAGATGATTGCAAAATCAGTATACCACCAGGAATGTGTTCCTCATTCCGATGTGCTTGCGGGTTGGATGGGCAGGCAAACAATATCCACAACTTTTCATTGTGTATACTAGGAGAAACGATCGTTTTATGATAATATATTACGTTAGATAGTCATGTCCAAACGGTTATCCACATGTGTATAACGAAGTCGGAGGGATGAAGAAATGCTTACAGATACAATTGCTGCGATTTCCACACCGATGGGTGAAGGGGCAATCGCCATCGTCCGGCTCAGTGGGGACGACGCTATCGAAGTGGCAAATCGAATTTTCAGGTCGCCTTCAGGTAAACAGCTGAAGGACGAACCATCACATACAATCCATTACGGCCATCTGATCGACCCGAAAACGGAGGAGATCATCGAGGAAGTAATGGTCTCCATCATGAGGGCGCCTAAGACATTCACGCGGGAAGATGTCGTGGAAGTGAACTGCCACGGCGGGCTCGTAGCGGTCAAACGCGTGCTGGGACTCATCCTGAGGGAAGGGGCGCGCCTGGCTGAACCCGGAGAGTTCTCAAAAAGAGCCTTCCTGAACGGCCGGATCGACCTGTCCCAGGCAGAAGCCGTCATGGATCTGATCCGCGCAAAAACGGACCGTGCGATGAATGTCGCGCTTGGCCAGATGGAAGGGAAGCTTTCCAGATTGATCGGCGATTTGCGGCAGGCATTGATCGAGACACTGGCCCAGGTCGAAGTGAATATTGACTATCCCGAGTATGACGACGTGGAAGAGATGACGATTCCGCTTATGCTCGAAAGATGTTCCTGGGTAGCGGATGAGATTGAAATGTTGCTGCGCACCTCTTCGCAAGGAAAAATTTTGAGGGAAGGCTTATCGACGGTTATCATCGGCCGCCCGAATGTCGGGAAATCATCGCTGCTCAACAGTCTTGTGCAGGAAAACAAAGCGATTGTCACTGACATCGCCGGCACAACGCGTGATATCATCGAGGAGTATGTCAACGTGCGGGGAGTGCCGCTGCGGCTTGTTGATACGGCTGGGATCCGGGAGACCGAGGACATCGTCGAACGGATCGGTGTGGAACGCTCACGCCAAGTACTCAAGGAAGCGGATCTCATTCTACTTGTGCTGAATAGTTCGGAACCGCTCACCGAGGAAGATGAACGGCTTTTCGAAGCGACAGACGGCATGGACCGCATCATCGTCATGAACAAGACGGATCTGCCTGCGCTGCTTGACCGGGAGCGCATCAGGCAGCTTGCGCCAAAAGCCAAGATGGTTGAGACCTCACTGCTCCAGGAAAAAGGGGTGGATGAGCTGGAAGAGGCCATTTCAACGCTCTTCTTTGAAGGCTCGCTTGAAGCAGGAGACCTGACATACGTATCAAACGCGAGGCATATCGCCTTGCTTGAGAAGGCGCATGCCACGGTGAAAGACGCAATTTCGGCGGCGGAAGCCCGTGTGCCTGTCGATATGATTCAGATCGATATCACCCGGACGTGGGAGATCCTCGGCGAAATCGTTGGTGACACGGTGCAGGACAGTCTGATTAACCAGCTCTTCTCGCAATTCTGCTTAGGAAAATAACATACAAGTGAAATCTAACTAATAGGAAGGATGAACGAACATGCCGACTTATGATGCAGGCACGTTCGATACTATAGTCATCGGAGCAGGGCATGCGGGAGTTGAAGCCGCGATGGCCTCTGCGAAGATGGGAGCATCGACATTAGTACTGACGATGAATTTAGATATGATCGCTTTCATGCCGTGCAATCCGTCGCTCGGCGGTCCCGCAAAAGGGATTGTCGTCCGGGAAATTGACGCACTCGGCGGCGCTATGGCGAAAGTGATTGATAAGACGCATATCCAGATGCGCATGCTGAATACCGGAAAAGGGCCCGCTGTCCGGGCACTTCGCGCGCAAGCCGATAAAGTGCTCTATCAGCAAGAGATGAAGAATACACTGGAAGAGCAGGACAACCTGTCGCTCCATCAAGGGGTTGTCGAAAAACTCCTTGTAGAAGACGATGAAGTGAAAGGCGTCATCACGCAAGTCGGCGCCGTATACCGTGCGAAGACAGTCATCGTGACGACAGGCACATTCCTTCGCGGAGAGGTCATCATCGGCGACTTGAAATACTCAAGCGGCCCGAATAATCAGATGCCTTCCATCGGCCTTGCGGATAACCTCAGGGAACTAGGGCTCGAGACGGTCCGATTCAAAACAGGAACCCCGCCTCGCGTGAACGGCAAGACAATCGACTACAGCAAGACGGAAATCCAGCCGGGTGATGAGGAGCCAAGGGCTTTCAGTTATGAAACAACCGACTTCATCCTGGATCAGCTCCCGTGCTGGCTCACGTATACAACGCCTGTGACGCATGAAATCATCAACGAGAATTTGCATCTGTCCCCGATGTATTCAGGGATGATCCAAGGGAAAGGGCCGCGCTATTGCCCATCCATCGAAGACAAAATCGTGCGCTTTGCGGATAAATCACGTCACCAGATCTTCCTCGAGCCGGAAGGAAGAAACACAAAGGAATATTATGTCCAAGGACTTTCAACGAGCCTGCCGGAACACGTACAGCGGAAATTGATCGAGAGTGTGCCGGGCCTTGAGAAAGCGGAAATGCTGCGCGCGGGCTACGCCATCGAATATGATGCAATCGTACCGACGCAGCTTTGGCCGACACTTGAAACAAAGAAAATCAAAAACCTTTACACAGCAGGCCAGATCAACGGCACATCAGGCTATGAAGAGGCGGCAGCACAAGGCATCATGGCAGGCATCAACGCAGCGCGCCGTGCGCTTGGCAAAGAGGAAGTTGTCTTGAGCCGTTCAGACGCGTATATCGGTGTCCTGATCGATGATCTTGTAACAAAAGGAACGAGTGAACCATATCGTCTCCTCACATCGCGCGCGGAATACCGTCTCTTGCTTCGCCATGACAATGCCGACCTGCGCCTGACGGAGATCGGTTATCAGCTGGGCATGATCAGTGAGGAACGCCATGAGAAGTTCCTTGTCAAAAAGCAACTGATTGACGAGGAAATCGAGCGACTCAGAAGCGTGACCATCAAACCTTCAGAAGAAGTTCAGGAAGTAATCCGCGCGGCAGGAGGCTCAGAATTGAAAGAGCCGATGAAAGCGGCTGATCTGCTGAAGCGTCCTGAAATGAAGTACAGCGACATTGCCCAAATCGTGCCGGCAACGATAGATCTTCCGGAAGATGTCGCCGAACAGGCGGAGATCTTCATCAAATACGAAGGGTATATCCAAAAGTCGATGCAGCAAGTGGAACGTATGAAGAAAATGGAGAATAAACGGATTCCGGACCATATCGATTACTTCGCGATATCTGGTCTTGCCAAAGAAGCGATGACCAACTTGACTGAAGTCCGGCCGCTTTCCATTGCGCAAGCATCCCGGATCTCCGGGGTCAACCCCGCCGACATCTCCATCCTGCTTGTCTATATCGAACAAGGTAAAATCGCAAAGATATCAGGCTAATTACTAAAACTGGTGCGGATTCAACACCGCACCAGTTTTTTTACAATATAGAAAAACAGACAACCTGAGGAGGATCATTGTGAACCAGGAACAATTTTTTGAAGCACTTAAAGAACAGGGAATCGAACTGAGCCAGGAGCAGATGGAACAGTTCGAGACATACTTTACACTGCTCGTTGAATGGAATGAGAAAATGAACTTGACGGCGATCACCGATGCACCATCCGTCTACTTGAAACATTTCTATGACTCTATTACGGCAGCATTCCACGTCAACTTGACTGGAAAGCATACTCTTTGTGATGTGGGGGCAGGGGCAGGTTTCCCAAGCATCCCGCTAAAAATCTGTTTCCCGGAGTTATCTGTCACAATTGTTGATTCCTTACAAAAGAGAATTACCTTTCTTCATGAGCTCGCTTCAGCTCTGAAACTGACGGATGTCCGGTTCATACACGCAAGGGCAGAGGAATTCGGACAAGCCCCTGCATACCGTGAAACATTCGACATCGTAACCGCGCGTGCTGTTGCCAGATTGTCGGTCCTTTCCGAGCTGTGCATTCCGCTCGTCAAAGAAGGCGGTCTTTTTCTTGCGATGAAAGGGGCAGCAGCAGAGGAAGAAATGAAGGATGCAAAAAAGGCGGTCGATGTGCTGGGGGCGAAGTTAGTCGATCAGTTCGATTTTATGTTACCGATTGAAGAAAGCGAAAGAAACATCTTTGTCTTTAACAAGGTCAAAAAGACACCAAAGAAATATCCTCGAAAACCAGGGGTTCCTAATAAAACACCTATTCAGTAAATTGTTTCACGTGGAACATCAGAAAGTGGAACACATTGACAACCGGACGAATCTACTCTTTCATAACCAGTAAAGAGGATATATAATAATAGTGTCGAACTATAATAGAGGAACGATTCATTTCACTGAGCTTGCGTAAAAAGGTGGTGCCAGGATGAAAAACACGTTCTCTCGTTTCTTTGGGGGTACAGAGAAAGAGCAGATTCTCCAAGAGAGCGAAGACATTCCACAAGAGAAAGTGGAACAAGTGAAAATAGATGAGATCCGCCCGAACAAGTATCAGCCGCGGACTATTTTTTCTGAAGAAAAAATCGAAGAACTGGCTAGGACAATCCATACACATGGGGTAATCCAGCCGATCGTCATTCGGAAAGCGGCAGAAGGCGGCTATGAAATTATAGCGGGTGAGCGGCGTTTCCGTGCGATGAAAAAGCTGGGGTGGATTGAAGTACCGGCTATCGTCAGAAACTTAGATGATAAAGAGACAGCATCAATTGCTTTGATTGAAAACTTGCAGCGTGAAGAGCTGACAGCAATCGAGGAAGCGTATGCCTATGATAAGTTATTGGAACTTCATTCCTTAACACAGGAAGCATTGGCTCAGCGGTTAGGGAAAGGCCAGTCGACCATTGCCAATAAACTGCGCCTGCTTAAATTGCCGGATGAGATCAAGCAGAAAATCCTTTCGAAGGAACTGTCTGAGCGTCATGCACGGGCACTCATTCCTTTAAAAGACAAGGAACTGCAAATGCAAGTGTTCCAGGAGGTTCTCGACCAGCAATTAAACGTGAAGCAGCTAGAGGAACGGATCCAGCAAATAATAAACCCGCAAGAGGAGACAAAGGAAAAGAAGAAACCGGCACCGAGACGCAAAGCAATCAGTAAAGACGTCCGGATCGCCGTCAATACAATCAGGCAATCTCTGTCCCTTGTTTCAAAAAGCGGTATCAATGTAAAGACAGAAGAAGAGGATTCAGAAGACTTTTATACGATCACCGTCAAGATTCCGAAAAGTAAATAGGCGTCCTTCACACTGCGAAAGGCTCTTGCTCGGATGAAGCAGGAGTTTTTTTGCGCGAACTGTTACCCTTTGGAACCTATTTTTTGATACACTAGATAAGAAACAGGATGGATAGTTACCTATGAATTTATGGTATTTGACATGCATGATGCTGTCATTTTTATGTTCTCAATACAGCAACAGGAGAAAGTAGGAAAGCAGGTGCAAGCGTGGGGAAAATAATAGCGATCGCCAATCAAAAGGGAGGCGTCGGCAAGACTACCACTTCCGTAAACTTAAGTGCCTGCCTTGCTCACATCGGCAAAAAAGTTCTTTTGATTGATACTGATCCGCAGGGCAATGCGACGAGTGGGGTAGGGGTCAATAAAGGGGATGTCCATCAATGCATTTATGATATGTTGATTGATGATGTGAACATCAAAGACGTCATACATCATACAAAAGTGGAGAACCTCGATGTCATCCCGGCAACGATTTCGCTGGCTGGTGCAGAAATTGAATTGGTCTCGACCATTTCAAGGGAAGTGCGGATGAAGCATTCGATACAAGAGGCGAAGGATTGGTATGACTACATTATCATTGATTGTCCGCCATCGCTTGGACTCTTGACGATCAATGCGCTGACAGCTGCCGATTCGATCATCATTCCGGTTCAGTGTGAGTATTACGCATTGGAAGGGCTTAGCCAATTACTAAGCACCATCCGTCTTGTGCAAAAGCATCTGAATGAGAACTTGGCGATCGATGGTGTGCTATTGACGATGTTTGATGCAAGGACAAATTTAGGCATTCAAGTCATTGAAGAAGTGAAGAAGTACTTCCAGGATAAAGTGTACGGCACAATCATTCCGCGGAATGTCAGGCTTAGTGAAGCGCCGAGCCATGGAGAACCGATTATCATCTACGATTCCCGGTCACGAGGGGCGGAAGTGTATTTAGAGCTTGCAAAGGAAGTGGTGCATAATGGCTAAAGGACTTGGTAAAGGGTTAAATGCCTTATTCCCGGATGAATCGCTGGCTGGTGCGGAAAAGATTGAACATATCCGCTTGAAAAGCATTAAGGTCAACCCATTTCAGCCAAGGAAATTGTTTGACGAGAGTGCAATACAGGAATTGAGCGACTCCATTAAGGAACATGGTGTACTGCAGCCGATCATCGTGCGGAAAGTGGGTTCCACTTTTGAAATCGTTGTCGGAGAAAGACGTTTCCGGGCAGCTCAGCTTGCAGGTCTCTTGGAAATTCCGGCGGTTGTCCGTAATCTGAGCGACCAGGAATCCATGGAAATGGCCATCCTGGAGAACTTGCAGCGAGAAGATTTGACGCCAATCGAGGAAGCGGAAGCATACCAGAAACTTATGGACAATCTCCATCTGACCCAGGAACAGCTTGCGTTCAGGCTTGGAAAGAGCAGGCCTCATATCGCGAATCATATTCGCCTCCTGACTCTGCCTGACAAGATCAGGTCATTAATCACGGAAGGGAAGCTTTCCATGGGGCATGGCCGGACACTTCTCGGTCTTCGGAAAAAAGAACAGATCACACCAGTTGCCGAACGGACAATGAAAGAAGGGTTGAATGTCCGGCAACTCGAAAAATTAGTACAAAAGTTAAATGAAGATGTTCCACGTGAAACAAAGAAGGAAAAGAAAGATGACATCTTCTTAAAAGAACAGGAAACTAACTTGCGCGAGTATTTCGGCACGAATGTCTCTATTAAGAAAACGAAAAACAAAGGTAAAATTGAGATCGAGTTTTTCACAGAAGAGGATTTGGAGAGAATACTTGAATTACTGAATGATTAAGTCCATACCTATTTTGCGCATACTGCAAAATAGGTATTCTTTTTAGAAAGGGACAAAGTCATCTTTGTCCCCCATGCAGATGGAAGAAGGGTATTTATGATTTTATTTGGCACGATTGTCGATGCGCTGCTTATACTTCTTGGCGCCTTCATCGGTAGATTTTTAAACAACATCCCAGAACGAATGAAAGAGACAGTCATGTATGGCATCGGCCTAGCCGTCATCGCAATTGGCATCCAGATGTCTTTTGAAAGCAAGCAAATCCTCATTGTCATCGCAAGTATTGTACTTGGGGCGGTCATTGGTGAATGGATGGACCTCGATGGGAAAATCAATCAGCTTGGAAAGTGGCTGGAGAAAAAAATGCCCTCCAAAAAGGAAGGGCAAAGCATATCTCAAGGCTTTGTGACGGCCACTCTCATTTTTGTCGTCGGATCCATGGCGATCATTGGCGCGATTGACAGCGGCCTGCGGAACGATCATGACGTATTGATCATGAAGGGGATCATCGATGGATTCACTGCTGTAATCCTCAGCTCAACACTTGGAATCGGGGTAGCGGTTTCTGCCGTTCCCGTCTTTCTTTACCAAGGACTGATCGCTCTGCTAGCGACGCAAATCAGCCTTTTCGTACCAGATGCAGTGATGGATTCGTTCATCGCTGAAATGACAGCGACAGGAGGTCTCATGATTGTCGGAATTGGCCTGAATCTCATCGGTGTGACGAAAATGAGAGTCGCCAATTTCATACCGGGAATAGCGATTGTCGGTATTATCGTGACCATCATGTATTTCTTACATTGAGTGTCTGCCATAGGCAAGCTGGAGCGCACGGGCAATCACTCGGCTCATTTCAAATGAAAGATGGAGCCGTGTGCTTTGCAGGACTGCCTGCTCCATGAAGCCGGCAACATTGACGACCCCTTTAATGGACACATTGCCGACAGGTGGAAGATCCTTGCCAACTGCTTTGCCCGGATGCAAGGGACCTTCCTGGAACAGGAGATGGCCAATCGCATCGCTTTTGCCTAAGCAAGCGTCAATCGCGACGATATATGGATCTTGCATATCGGCAAACGTCTTTTCGATATTTTTCTCAAGATTTAATGCGTGCAGAGGGTTTTCGAGTGTGCCAACGACAGGAAAAGGGAATAGCAGCGACTCACTTAAGTGTGAACCTGTCAATGGCCCGAGCGCATCACCAGTTGAGCGGTCCGTTCCAATACAATAAAAGACGAGGGATTTCTCATCGAAAGGAATATGATTCAGAAAAAAGGTGCTCAACTTCCAGACGATGCCCGTTTCTTTGTAATGGATTCGGTAATCAAAAGCAGAAGATAACGCTGTTGTCATTGGTAAACTTCCTCCCTATCGGTACTTAAGGCACCGGAAAATCAGTATACTCTTCAAATTTCTCATGAAATGATATTGTAGGCAGTATACGCGGAAGTCTTGCGTTTTATACAAAGGAAGGGGGCCACTACGATTGAAAGAAGAGTTTGAGGAGCAAGCAAAAGCGGCAAGTAAGCTGCAAGATTACTTTATGGATGAGGATCTATGGATTTCAATAGGGGGACATGTCTTAAAGGTACTATTCATCATACTGCTGGCTGTCATCGCTGTACGTGTCGGAAAGGTGATGATCCGCAGGCTATTTAAGATCAAGTTCAAACGGCTGCGCAAAGACAGCAGGCGGGAGGAGACGCTCTTAAAACTGCTGGAGAATGCACTTGCATATGTCGTGTATTTCTCTGCGATCATCGCCATCCTTTCTGAATTTTTCATTGACCTGAAAGGAGTGCTGGCGGGTGCCGGTGTTCTTGGGCTGGCCGTCGGTTTTGGCGCGCAGAACCTCGTGAAGGATGTCATCACAGGATTCTTCATCATCTTCGAGGATCAATTCTCTGTCGGAGATTATGTGAAAATCGGGAGTGCAGAAGGCGTTGTCGACGAGATCGGCTTGCGCACGACAAAGATTAAAGCATTCACGGGAGAGTTGAATATATTGCCGAATGGTTCCATCAGCCAGGTTGTGAACTATTCCGTGAAGAACTCCCTTGCGATCATTGACGTGACCATTCCGTTCGAGGCAGGGGTGGACAAGGTCGAAACGTACATCCGGGAATGCCTTGCAGACATGGAGAAAGAGGATGACAGCATGGTAGCCATGCCAAAGCTCGTTGGTCCGCAGAGCTTCACGGATGAGGCGATCGTCGAGCGAATCATAGCGGAAACCAAGCCGATGATGCAATTTGACGTCGCCCGGAAAATGAGTGTCGGCATTAAAAAATGTGTAAGCGACAAAGGCATTGACATCCAGTATCCGGAACTCATCACCAAGTCGCTGAATGGATGAGAGAACCAGAATCGAAAGGATTGAGCAGGGATGCAGGAGAAACAATATGGATTGAATGATGTCGTAGAGATGAAGAAACAGCACCCATGCGGCACAAATGCCTGGAAAATCATCCGGATGGGAGCGGACATCCGGATCAAATGTGAAGGCTGCGGACATAGCGTCATGCTGCCGCGCAATGAATTTGCCAAGAAGATGAAGAAAGTGATAACGAAGGCAGAAAATTGAAGAGAAAATAGACAGAACCAGCTCCAGTTCCTATAATGGAAGAGTTGGCTATGAATAATACGATGAATCATCGTGTAGATAGAAGAAAGGTTGTGGAAAGTATGGCATTGACAGCTGGAATCGTCGGTTTGCCAAACGTCGGGAAATCGACGCTGTTCAACGCAATAACAAAGGCGGGTGCGGAAGCTGCAAACTACCCGTTCTGTACGATCGACCCGAATGTCGGTATCGTAGAAGTGCCGGATGAGCGCTTGCAAAAGCTGACGGAGATGGTGACGCCAAAGAAGACGGTGCCGACCGCTTTTGAATTCACGGATATTGCGGGAATCGTTGAAGGCGCAAGCAAAGGGGAAGGACTTGGGAACAAATTCCTTTCCCATATTCGCGAAGTGGATGCAATCTGCCAGGTCGTCCGTTGTTTTGCAGATGAGAACATTACGCACGTATCAGGAAAAGTGGATCCGATCGATGATATTGGCATCATCAACCTGGAATTGATCCTCGCTGACATGGAAAGCGTGGACAAGCGTCTTGTCCGTGTGTCAAAGATGGCGAAGCAGAAAGACAAGGAAGCGATGGCGGAAGAACCGATCCTTTTGAAGCTGAAAGAGGCGTTCGAGAATGAAAAGCCGGCACGGTCGGTTGAACTCACGCCGGAAGAATACCAGGTCATCAAAGGCATGCATTTACTGACAATCAAACCGATGCTGTACGTAGCAAATGTCTCTGAAGACGAAATCGCCGATGCGGATAACAATGAGTATGTCAAAGCGGTCCGCGATTTTGCGAAAGAGGACAATGCGGAAGTCATCGTCGTTTGCGCGAAAATCGAGGAAGAGATGGCGGAACTCGATGACGAAGAGAAAGCCATGTTCCTTGAAGAGCTGGGCATCAAAGAATCCGGTCTTGACCAGCTGATCAAAGCAGCGTATCACTTGCTGGGTCTCGCTACATACTTCACGGCAGGCGTCCAGGAAGTGCGCGCGTGGACATTCCGGAAAGGGATGAAAGCGCCGCAATGTGCGGGCGTCATCCATACAGATTTCGAGCGCGGCTTCATCCGTGCAGAGACCGTATCGTACGACGACCTCGTCGCGGCAGGCTCCATGGCAGCTGCGAAAGAAGCAGGAAAAGTGCGCCTGGAAGGCAAGGAATACATCGTCCAGGACGGCGATGTCATGCTGTTCCGGTTTAACGTATAAAAAAGGAAGCGCAAGGGGAGTGAACATCACACTCCCTTTGCGCTTTTTTACTCGTCGCCTGCCGGCAGGCGTTCCGGTTTATATAAGTAGAGTGTAGGACTTTGCGGATCATCTTTGACAAGCCAGTCATTCGGCAACTTTTTCAGGTCTTTATACATCGCAAAATCGCCGGCTGCTCCGCCGATTAAGAATGCTGCCAGCAACAGCAGCAGATGGCTGTCATAATACAAACCGCAAAGGGCAGGGACAATGCCTGTCATCCAAAAAGGAAGCAACAGCGCCTTGCGGATTGCCCGGTTCGTCATCGGCTGGTCTGTCGTTGCATAGGCGATTCCCATCTTCAGATTCACCCCGACCACCATCCGCCGCCACGGCACCTTCCCGAACAGCCAGAACCCGAACAGATGGAAGAACTCATGCAGGACGATCAGCACCGCGTAGCCAGCGATGAACAGGACAACCCCCCATATGGATAGATGGATTGCGCCAGTTCGATCCAGCAGCAGACGCAGAGTGAACTGGACCGCAATCAGCAGCACTAGGCTGACGACGGACCAGACAAGCCCCGACTTCCCGACCTTTTTCATATCCAGTTCAATCACATGATCCGGCATCCGCTCCGTGTTCAATCTCATCACCTCTTCATCCGAGTATAGCAGATAGGAGAAAAGGGACGCCTGATCGCAGGCTATTATGGAATGTCTATGTTTACAGTTGAAAAAAAGAACAAGCCATGATAGAATATGATGATGTGAGTAATCAAAAGTTACTTACTCCTTGCCCTTTGCAAAGCCAAGGGGCCAAAGTCCATAAGGAGGTGACAGAACGATGAGAAAGTATGAAATCATGTACATCATCCGTCCAACAGTGGAAGATGACGCGAAAAAAGCTCTAATCGAGCGTTTCGACGGAATCCTCACTTCAAACGGAGCAGAAATCATCGAGTCGAAAGAATGGGGCAAGCGCCGTCTTGCTTATGAAATCGAAGACCACCGCGAAGGGTACTACCAGCTCGTAACAGCGAACGCAGGTACCGAAGCGATCAACGAATTCAACCGTCTTGCGAACATCAATGAAGACATTATCCGTCATATGGCTGTTCGTCTTGACAACTGATCCAAACTTACAATGTAGCGCTCTTGCAAAAGAGGCTTGACTAATGAGGGAGGTTGCATTCTGATGATTAACCGTGTCGTTTTAGTTGGCCGGCTGACAAAAGATCCTGAGCTCAAGTATACACAAAGCGGTATAGCGGTCGTCCGTTTCACACTAGCTGTGAATCGGCAGTTCACGAACCAGCAGGGGGAGCGGGAAGCCGACTTCATCAACTGCGTTGCTTGGCGGAAACAGGCCGAGAACATCGCGAACTTCCTGCGTAAGGGAAGTCTTGCCGGAGTGGATGGCCGGATTCAGACAAGCAGTTTCGATGGACAAGACGGCAAGCGTGTCTTCATGACGGAAGTCGTGGCGGACAGCGTGCAGTTCCTTGAACCGCGAAATGCGAGCGCGAATACGGAGAGGTCCGGAGCTGGGTATGGCGCACCACAGAACGATCAGCCTTATTATCAGAATCAGCAGCCGAACCAACAACAGCAGTACCAGTCATACAACCAAAACAACTATACACGCACTGACGACGATCCGTTCTCGCCAGGCGGCGGCCCGATCGAAGTATCGGACGACGACCTGCCGTTCTGATCATAACAGTGCGCAATGAAAAGGAGGGAAAGCGATATGGCACCACGCCGTGGAGGCCGCAGACGCCGGAAAGTCTGCTATTTCACTTCAAACAACATCACACATATCGACTATAAAGACACAGATCTTTTGAAAAAGTTCATCTCTGAACGCGGAAAGATCTTGCCTCGTCGTGTGACAGGTACAAGCGCGAAGTACCAGCGTAAACTTACGACTGCTATCAAGCGTTCACGTATCATGGCACTTCTTCCATTCGTAGCGGAAGAAAGATAATATAGCTCAACTAACAATGGACCGCCTTATGGAACCGGGGAACCGGGTGCAAAAGGCGGTCTTTTGCCATCTTTTAAATGACTGCAAGCTTGCCGGCCTTTGGAGAATCGGCTGTACTCATGATACAATCGGTATAGCTATAAGTTCGTTAGAACCGATTTCACCGGAGCCAATCCGGAAGGGACGGAACCGGAGGAGTTAGAGATGCAAGACAATGCAAGGAAACTGACATATGGAGCTGTGATGATTGCGATCTTCGCCGCGCTTCTTGCTGTAACGGCGTACATTCCGCTGATCGGGCTCGTGACCTTCTTCTTTTTGCCGATTCCAATCATCCTGTACACACTCCGCTACGACCTTGGGGCATCCATCCTAGTGGCGGTGGCAGGCGTGCTGCTGTCATTGCTCGTCGGAGGGATATACCTTGTGCCATATGCGCTGCTGTTTGCAGCTGTCGGGCTATTGATGGGGGAAATGATTGTCCGGGGGAAGACCAAACTATACGTCTTTATGGGGACGGGCATTTTTCTCATTGTACTTGGGATGCTCGTTTACCTGGCAGCGGTCTACTTCTTCCAGATCAATTTCGTCGATCAGCTGCTTTTGCAATTCGATGAGATGCAGCGAGCCCTGCTTGATGCGGCGCCTGCGAGTGAATCCCTGGCTGCGAACTACAAGGAATTGATCTTATCGGCATTTGCATTATACCGGGCGGCGATTCCGATGTTTTTCATCGGCGGATCATTCGTATTCGCCTATCTGCTCGTCGTGCTGAATTTCCCTGTTCTTCGGAAGCTTGGGAACGACGTGCCGAAATTCGGTCCGCTTCGCGACATGAAGCTGCCGGTCATTATCGTATTCGTCTATGGCATCTTTCTTCTCTATTCACTTTTAGGGAACATTGACGAAAGTTCAGGAATGTACGTACTATATATCAACGCGACAATTGTGCTGAGGTTCCTGTTCTTTTTGCAGGGGATTGCTCTGATCCTTTATTTCATGCACAAGGTACAGTCGCCAAAAATCGTGACGGCACTTGTCACCCTCGTCGGTTTCTTCCTATTTCCGATGACCGTCTTGCTTGGCATCTTTGATAGTGCGACGCAAGTTCGGACGTGGATTGACAAAGACAAGACGAGATAAGGGGGATGAGACAATGAATTCTTTTTTCAGGAAACGGGCAATCCGCTATCCGCTCGCTGCCCTCTCTCTTCTTGGGGTGACGGCAGCTGTCTTCCTGTTCCTCTACAATTTCTGGATCGGCCTCATGTTTACGGCCTTGACGCTCGTGGCGCTCGCTGCGGCTTGGAAGTTGGAAGATCAGACGTATCTCGAGACCGAGAAGCATATCGAGTCGCTGTCCTACAGGATGAAGAAGGTCGGAGAGGAAGCACTGCTCGAATTGCCGATCGGCATCATCTTGCTTAATGATAAGCAGACGATCGAGTGGGCAAACCCGTATGCCATGAAGATATTCAAGCAAGATGCATTGGTTGGCGAACATGTCATTGATCTGTCAGATGAGTTCCATCCAATCATTACGAATGAAACGGCGGAAAACGGAATCATCCATCTCGATGATGCTTCTTATGACGTCGTCTTCAAAGCGGAGGAAAAGCTCCTTTATCTGTTTGATGTGACAGGACAGATTGAAATGGAGACGCTGTATTACGAGGATCGTACGGTGCTTGGCATCCTGCTAGTCGACAATTACGATGAACTGGCCCAGACGATGGATGACCAGACAAGGAGTCAGCTGAACTCTCTTGTCACCTCCATCATCAACAACTGGGCGAATGAGAACGGCATCTTCGTAAAACGGGTCGCCTCCGACCGGTTCCTGGCCGTTTTCAATGAAGCGGCTCTCGCCGGTCTTGAGAAGACGAAGTTCTCCATCCTGGATGACATCAGGGAGAGGACGGCGAAGCAAAGCACGGGAATGACGCTCAGCATCGGCGTCGGAACTGGCTCCGCCTCCTTGCCCGAGCTTGGCGAGCTGGCCCAGTCGAGCCTTGACCTCGTCCTTGGCCGCGGAGGCGACCAGGTCGCGATCAAGCGGGCTGACGGCAAGCTGAAGTTCTACGGAGGCAAGACAAATCCTGTAGAGAAACGGACCCGGGTACGGGCTCGCGTCATCTCCCATGCACTCCGAGATTTGATTCAAGGGAGCGACAAAGTGTTTGTCATGGGCCATAAGATGCCGGATATGGATGCGATCGGCGCATCGATCGGCGTCCGGAAGATGGCGCGCATGAACAATATTGAGGGCTATGTCGTCTATAAGCCGGAAGAACTTGACGGCAGTGTCACGCGGCTGATGTCGGAGATCGGGCAGGACGGGGAGTTGTATAATCATTTCATCGAGCCGGAAGAAGCCCTCTCGATGATGACGGACCGCTCGCTTGTCGTGGTGGTCGATACACACAAACCGAGCTTGGTGATTGATGAACGGGTCGTGCAGAAGGCGGAAAAGATCGTGGTGATCGACCATCACCGAAGAGGCGAGGAGTTCATCAACAATACGACACTCGTCTATATGGAACCGTATGCGTCCTCGACCGCGGAACTGGTGACAGAGCTGATTGAATACCAGCCAAAGAATGAAAAACTGACGATGCTGGAAGCGACAGCGATGCTTGCGGGCATTGTAGTCGATACGAAGAGCTTTACGCTGCGCACAGGATCCCGGACGTTCGAGGCGGCTTCCTACCTGCGGACTAACGGGGCGGATACGGTGCTCGTTCAGCGGCTGCTGAAGGAAGACATCGATACGTATATCCAGCGGGCGAAACTTATCGAGACGGTTGACCTGTCAAGGGAAGGCATTGCCATTGCAAAAGGAGAGGACGGCCTGACTTATGGCTCCGTCCTGATTGCACAAACTGCAGATATCCTGCTGACGATGAAGGATGTTGTAGCCTCATTCGTCATCGCCTCCCGGGCGGATGGCCGTATCGGCATCAGCGCAAGATCGTTAGGAGAAGTGAATGTCCAGCTCATCATGGAAGAACTGGGGGGCGGAGGACATCTGACAAACGCCGCCTGCCAGCTCGATGTGGAAACCATCGAAGAGGCGGAACAGCTGCTTAGGCAGGCGATAGAGAAGATAGTGGAAAGGGGAAATCCAGAATGAAAGTAATCTTTTTGAAAGACGTCAAAGGCAAAGGCAAAAAAGGTGATGTCAAAGAAGTCTCCGTAGGATACGCACAGAACTTCCTGTTGAAAAACAAACTTGCTGTAGAAGCGACGCCGGCAGCGATGAGCCAGCTGGCCGGACAGCAGAAACGCGCGGAAAAAGACGCGGCAGCGGAACTTGCTGCCGCAAAAGATCTGAAAGAACGGATCGACAATATCACCGTTGAACTTAAAGCAAAATCCGGTGAGGGCGGCCGCTTGTTCGGCTCCATCACGTCCAAGCAGATCGCGGATGCGCTCGAGAAAAAAGAGAAACTGAAAGTGGACAAACGCAAAATGGAACTGCCGGATGCAATCCGTGCGCTCGGCTATACGAACGTGCCTATCAAATTGCATCCTGAAGTGACAGCGACGCTTAAAGTCCACGTGACAGAAGAGTAAGGAGAGGGCACGTACAATGGATCGGATGATCGAACGTGTGCCTCCCCATAACAATGAAGCGGAGCAGTCAGTCATCGGTGCGATTTTCCTGGATCCACAGGCGTTGATCACCGCATCTGAGATTTTGCTGCCGGATGATTTCTACCGTACCGCTCACCAGAAGATCTTTTTGACCATGCTGACGCTCAGTGACAAAGGACAAGCGATCGACGTTGTCACTGTCACGGAAGAGCTGTCGGCGAAGAAGGAACTGGAAGACGTCGGCGGCATTTCGTATCTGACGGAAATCGCGAACGCGGTGCCGACTTCTGCGAACATCGTGTATTATGCGAAAATCGTCGAGGAGAAGGCACTGCTCCGCAGGCTGATCCATGTCGCCACGACAATCGTGGAAGACGGCTTCTCGCGGGAGGACGAAGTAGAGACCGTCCTTGCGGAAGCAGAGAAGAAAATGATGGAAGTGTCCAACCGGAAAAATTCGGGGGACTTCAAACATATCAAAGATGTACTCGTTGAAACATATGACAATATCGAACTGCTCCATACGCGTAAAGGTGAAGTGACGGGCGTATCGACAGGGTTCCGCGATCTTGATAAGATGACAGCCGGCTTCCAGCCAAACGATCTCATCATCGTCGCGGCCCGTCCGTCCGTCGGTAAGACCGCTTTTGCACTGAACGTCGCACAAAACGTCGCGACCAAGTCCGGCGTCAATGTGGCCATATTCAGCCTCGAGATGGGGGCGGAGCAGCTCGTCATGCGGATGCTGTGCGCAGAAGGGAACATCGATGCACAAGTGCTCCGGACCGGAAACCTCGAAGCGGAGGATTGGCGGAAACTGACGATGGCGATGGGCAGCCTTTCAAATGCTGGTATCTTCATCGATGACTCACCGGGGATCCGTATTAACGAGATCCGCTCCAAATGCCGGCGCTTGCAGCAGGAGCAGGGGCTTGGCATGATCATGATCGACTACTTGCAGCTCATCATGGGCAGCGGACGGTCAGGTGAAAACCGGCAGCAGGAAGTATCCGAGATCTCCCGGTCGCTCAAAGGGCTCGCCCGTGAGCTGAAGATCCCCGTCATCGCGCTCTCCCAGCTGTCCCGTGGCGTCGAGCAGCGGCAGGATAAGCGGCCGATGATGTCCGACTTGCGTGAATCAGGAAGTATCGAGCAGGATGCCGATATCGTCTCCTTCCTCTACCGGGAAGATTATTATGATAAAGAGACGGAAAACCAGAACATGATCGAGATCATCATTGCAAAGCAGCGGAACGGCCCGACCGGTACAGTGACGCTCGCTTTCGCAAAAGAGTACAATAAATTCCTGAATATCGACTGGAGCCAGCATCAGGCGGCCCCAGCGTTCTCATAAAAGCAGCGGAGGGCCAAAAGGCATCCTCCGCTGCTTTTATGTCTTCCTATGTATGTACCTAATATTTCCTATTACCTAAGAAAAATTGGCTGCAATAATACAAAAACATTACAACGGCTTGCAAACTAACAAGAGTGAGTGGAGATATGTTACAGTGAAGTGGTGTGAAAATAGAGGATTCGTTCAAAGTGAGATCGAATTCCGGTAATTGACGGAAGGAGTCTTTTCGATGAAACATGTCACGGGGCACAAAAAAATGGAAGGCAATGATCTTCCACGAAACACATTGATGAGGAAAGCATTTGCGGTAGTGCTGCTGTTCGGGCTGCTGGCAAGTATTATCCAATCACCTGTTATTGCTGCGGATTCCGAAGGCGGCAATTTACATACGGTCTATCATATCTACGCGGACGGCAACTACGTCGGCATGATTGAGGATACGGAAAAGCTCGATCATCTAAAAGAAGAAAAGATTAAAGAGGCAAAGAAAGAGTACGAGAACTTCCCGCTAGTGATCGGCACTGATCTGTCCATCGTTTCAGAGAAAGTGTTCTCTGCCGAGATGGATGAACAGGCTGCCCTTGACCAGCTTGATCAGTTACTTACTGTTGAAGCTGAAGCGGTCGGCATGCAAATAGACGGCAATATCGCATTCTATGTGCGAAACGAAGAGGTCTACGATGAGGTGGTTCGCCGCCTGAAGCTGCAGTCCGTCAGCGAAGAGAAGCTGGCAGACTTCGAAGCCCGCTCTGCCTTAGATTCCATACCCCCTTTGCAGGCTGATGAAACACGCATACAGGAGATCATCTTAAGCGCGGATCTCCAGCCGGTTCAGGGGAAGGCGAAACCAGCTGAGATCTTAAGTGCGGACAAGGCGTTGAAGCTGCTCAATAAAGGAACGCTCGAAGAGAAGACATATGCCGTGCAGGAAGGCGATGTTCTTGGCTCCATTGCGTCAGCGCACGACATGACGACGGCAGATCTGCTGAAGCTTAATCCGTCTGTCACGGAAGATACATTGCTTCAAATCGGGGACTTGCTGAATGTGACGGCTCTTGAGCCATATGTGACTGTTGAAGTCCATTATGAAGCGAAGCGGCTGGAAGACGTCGCGTTCAAAAAAGTGCGCGAAGAGGATCCCTCAGCTTTCAAGGGTGAAACCCATGTGAAGCAAAAAGGCGCTGACGGCAAGAAGTCGGTCACAAGGCTGATCCGCAAACAGGACGGACAAGTGGTCGGATCCTCAATTACAGAGGAGCATATCCTTACGGAACCGGTTGACGAGATCACGGTTGTCGGCACGAAAGTGATCCCTTCACGGGGAACAGGCGAATTCATCTGGCCGATCAACGGCGGTTATGTATCCAGCCAACGGGGCTACAGATGGGGACGCGTACATGAAGGCATCGATATCGCACGGCCTTCCTCACCTTCCATCCTTGCGGCAGATAACGGCGTTGTGACAGATGTCGGCTATCACAGCACGTATGGGAACCGGATTGTGATCGAGCATAATAACGGATACAAGACGCTCTATGCGCATCTTTCCAAGATCGATGTCAAAGTCGGACAGGTTGTCCCGCAAGGAAGCAAAATAGGTGTCATGGGCTCCACAGGACGCTCTACAGGGCCGCATCTCCATTTTGAGGTCTTCAAGAACGGCTCAAACATCAATCCGTTATCTGTGTTAAAATAAGAATAGGAACATCTAAGGGCGGACACAGATGACGTGTCCGCCCTTTTCCTATCAAACGACAGGCGATGTCGTATTTCCCCGAAGTTTGCCGGAATATTCCCCGGGAAATAAGAAGAGGAGCATAACGCTGCTTAGAAGAACTGTCAATAAGTAGAACGTGCGAAGAACCGGCAATAATGATAGAGTGAATGGTATAGAGGCGGCTGCAAGAAAGCTTTGCCCTTGATTGAAATGGCTTCTGCAAGATGCTTGTATCAGCTGTTTATTTGTAACTACAACAATACGTTTGAACATAAGAGACGAATCAGATCGCCTTGCGCGAGAAAGGGTAGTGGATATGCAGGACAAGACAATTTTGGTTGTAGATGATGAAAAACCGATTGCGGATATAATCGAGTTCAATCTCAAAAAGGAAGGATTCACCGTCCATTGCGCGTACGACGGGGAAGAGGCCCTGGAGAAAGTGGAGGAGTTCAAGCCGGATATCATGCTGCTGGATATCATGCTGCCGAAGCGCGACGGCATGGAAGTGTGCCGGGAAGTAAGGAAGAAATATGATTTTCCGATCATCATGCTGACAGCAAAAGACTCGGAGATTGATAAAGTGCTCGGTCTCGAGCTTGGCGCGGATGACTATGTAACAAAACCGTTCGGGACGCGTGAGCTCATAGCCCGCGTGAAAGCGAACTTGCGCAGGCATTCGAAGACGCTGGCGGAGGAGCAGGAGGAGGCATCGAACGACATTGCTGTCGGAAGCCTTGTCATCTTGCCGGACGCCTATATCGTCCAGAAGCGCGGCGAGACGATTGAGCTGACGCACCGGGAATTCGAACTGCTGCATTATCTAGCTAAACATATCGGCCAGGTGATGACGCGTGAACACTTGCTGCAGACCGTATGGGGTTATGACTATTATGGTGATGTCCGCACGGTCGACGTCACCATCCGCAGGCTGCGCGAAAAAATCGAGGACACGCCGAGCCATCCTTCTTGGATCGTGACGCGGCGCGGGGTCGGCTATTACCTGCGTGATCCTGAACAGGAGTAAATGATGCAAAAAGTAGGGTTTTTCCGTTCCATCCACGTGAAAGTCGTCTTGATCTACATCATGCTGATTTTAATCGCCATGCAGATCATCGGACTGTATTTTGCGCGGGAATTGGAACAGACACTCAAGACGAATTTCACGACGTCGATTGTCGACCGGATGAACCTGATTGAATACAGCGTGCGTGAGGAGATGCTGAAAGAACGATCCGAAGATGATCAGACATTGGAAGCCAGCCTTCAGTCTGTACTGTCGGGATTTTCATCGGAGGACATCAACGAGATCCGGGTCATTGATACGAAGTTCCGAATTCTTGCCACGTCCGTCTATGAGAACCGGGTGCTAGTCGGACAGACACTGAAGGAGGACGCAGTACGGCGTGCCATTACGTCGGAGTCCCTCTATGATCCGATCAACCTCGATCCGAAGACGGGAAACCGGGTGTTGATCCAGCTGAAACCCATTATGGATAGCAACAGTGATGGGCTACTTGGAACGCTGTATGTTCAGGCGAATATTGAAAAGGTTTTTAAACAGATCGATGAGATCAACCAGATTCTCGCGGGCGGGGTGGCGGTTTCCCTTACGATCACTGTCATTATCGGCATCTTCATCGCACAGACATTCACGAAGCCGATTTCGGACATGCGCAGGCAAGCGCAGGCGATGGCGCAGGGCAACTTCTCGCGGAAGGTCCATGTCTACGGAAACGACGAGATGGGCCAGCTGGCGATTGCCTTCAACCATTTGACGAACCAGCTGCAGGAATCACAGTCCACGACGGAGGGAGAGCAGCGGAAACTGGCATCTGTCCTTGAGAATATGACGGATGGCGTCATCTCGACAGACCGCAAAGGCCGCATCAGTCTCATTAACGACTCGGCGCTTCTCATGCTGCGGACAAGCCGTGACCTCGTTCTCAGCAGGCCGATCATAAGTGTCCTTGGCCTCGAGCAGGACTTCACATTCGAAGACCTGATCCAGCTGAAGGAGTCGATCCCTCTTGATTTCAGCACGGAGGAAAAACCGTATATCCTGCGGGCGACTTTTTCGGTGACGCAACGGGAGACAGGGTTCGTGAACGGCCTGATCGTCGTTCTGCATGACAACACCGAGCAGGAGAAGATTGATATGGAACGGCGTGAATTCGTTTCGAACGTCTCTCATGAGCTCCGTACGCCTTTGACGACCATGCGAAGTTATCTGGATGCTCTGTCGGAGGGGGCTTGGCAGAATGAAGACATTGCGCCGAAGTTCCTGCGCGTCACTCAGACGGAGACGGAGCGGATGATCCGCCTGGTCAATGATCTGTTGAAGTTGTCCCGTATGGACAGCAAGGAATATGAACTCAACACCGAATGGGTGGAATTCAACCACTTCTTCAGTTCGATCATCGAACGGTTTGAGTTCTCCAAGTCGCAGAACGTTCATTTCAAACGGCTTCTTCCGCGGGAGGATCTGTTTGTGGAAATTGATACGGATAAATTGACGCAGGTCATCGACAACATCATTTCGAACGCGCTGAAGTATTCTCCGGACGGCGGGGATGTGCGATTCGGGGTGACAATGTCGGGCGACTATATTAAAGTGATGATCTCCGATGACGGAATGGGCATCTCAAAAGAGAATGTCACTCGCATCTTTGAGCGGTTCTACCGGGCAGACCGGGCGCGCTCGCGTGCACTTGGCGGCACCGGTCTCGGTCTTGCGATCGCGAAGGAAATGATCGGTGCGCACGGCGGCACCATTTGGGCGGAAAGCGAGGAAGGACAAGGGACGACCATCTTCTTCACTCTGCCTTACCATCAACAAGAGGAAGGTGAGTGGGAGTGAAGTATATCGAACCGATCAAGTCTGTCATCCTCCTGCTGCTCGTCCTCCTCAGCATCGCGTTCACTTTTTCCATTTGGACCTACACGCCGAATTATAAGACGATCGAGCAGGTCTCGACTGTTGACGTGTCCATCAAGGATAAGCTGACCATCGCTAATCTCGTGAAACCGTACAAGATGGTGGTCAACTATGGAGATGAACTGAAAGGGACGACAGATGAGAAGGACATGTCCCCGGTCCTGAAGCGCATGTCCAAGTGGAAGGTGACGGGCCTGGCGAAAAAGTCAGGCGACATGACCGGTGAAACACTGACCGCTTTCTTGCGGCAACCGAACCGGCTCACCTTCTACTTTAACGGCGGCGTGCCGCTGCCCGTCTATGATGCACTTTTGAATATCGACGCTGAGAATATAGAGGAATTGATGTTTGACCGGCTTGTCGTGTCTTGGAATCCGGAGAACATGTCGTTTCTCGTCAGTTTCATCAACCAGATGACTGGCGTGCAGTATGAAGGGATCGTCCAGTCAGATAACACATCCCAGTCATACAGCACGATTGTGATCAACAGCAAAGAATTGCCTGCGTATGAGGAGATGGGCGATACGGATGCGCAGTATGTTGCGGTGCCTAGTGATCCTCTCGTCATCCGGGAGAAATCATTCGTCCAGCAGGAAGTCAGCCCTCAGAAATTCAAAAATGCCCTATTCAATGAACCGAGCGCGGTCCGCCGAAGCCAGGTCGGCACGAACCGTGAAGAATATGGCGATAATCATGCCCAGATGGCTGTCGATACCGACCGTAAACTTTTGAAATACGTGGATACGGCTGTCCAAAGCAAAGAGCCGGCTGTGCCGTCCGAGCTGTTCAGGGACGTCCTGGATTCCATTAACGGGCATAGCGGCTGGACGGATTCCTACCGGTACAGCATGATGCAGCCCCACTCCAGGCTGATCCGGTTCCAGCTGTTTGTCAGCGGCCTGCCGGTTTACAGTGACACATCCGATATGACGGAGATCATGGAGATGTTCGGCGAAGACGACATATACCGGTACGACCGGCCCTATTATATGCTCGAATCCCCGTTCACTGAAAAAGACATGACGCTGCCTTCCGGCAAGGAAGTGGCGGAAGTCCTGCTGCAGTCGGATTCCCATGACTTCAGCAAAATCGAAGATATCACGCCGGGCTATTACATGAAGCGGGAGGCGGATATATACGTCCTGGAGCCTGCCTGGTATTACCGCATCAATGGCAAGTGGCTGCACTACACGCCTGAACAGTATGGGGGTGAAGCGATTGGATTGGAATAAGACGAAGACGATCTTTATCGTCGTCTTCTCCATCTTGAACATCTTCCTGTATTCCATGTATGTAGACCAGAGGACAGAAGCGCTGAATGTACCGCTCATCGGGCAGACGTCCGTCGAAGACTTGCTTAAGGCCGACAATATATCATTTATGCCGCCGCAAAACGCAAAGACGCATGCGGGCTATATCTCCGCGAAATTCGTCTCCTTTACGAAAGAGCAATTAGAAGAGCTGAAAGACCAGACGATCGTTCTGACGGAAGACAACACAAAGATCCAGTCGAAGCTGAAGAAGCCGGTCGTCCTCAGTGATCCTTTGAAAAAAGAGCAGTTCACGGAGTTCTTGGAGACGTATGTGTACGCAGGCAAGGAATATGTCCTATGGAAAGTGGATGAGGAAGAACGAGTGGCGTTCTTCTTCCAGCAAGCGGGCGACGAACCGATCTATTACAGCCAGAATGCGATGCTTGTAGTCCACTGGGATGAAGACGGGGAGATCACGTATTATACCCAAAAGATGCTGAGGGACTTTTCCGGAACGGAAGAAAAGGAACTGTTGACTCCGTTTGAAGCGGTCGGTTCCCTCGTGACTAGAACCTATCTGAAGCCGGATTCGAAAGTGAAAAGCATTACGCTCGGCTACTCGACTCTCGTCCAGCTGACGGATACTCAAGTATTTGCCCCGACATGGAATATTCATGTAGAATTAAAGGACGGGGACACGGAAGATTACTTTATCAACGCAATCGAAGGCAAAGTAGTAGAATTCCATATGGACCCGGAAGAGGATGAAGCAGAAGAAGAGTAAGGAGATTTTTGTCATGCAATTTAGTGTGCTCGCAAGCGGAAGCACGGGCAATTCCATATATATCGAAACAGACGGATACTCATTTCTCGTGGATGCAGGACTTAGCGCGAAGCGGATGGAACAGCAGCTGGAATCGATCGGCCGCTCGATGAAGCAGGTAAACGGCATCTTCGTCACGCATGAGCACAGCGATCATATCAAAGGGATCGGCGTGCTTGCGCGCAGGCACGGCATGCCGATCTACGCGAACCGCAAGACATGGGATGCAATGGACGGTCTTGTCGGTGAAATCCCGGCGGAGCAGCGGTTCCATTTCGACATGGAAAGCGTGCAGTCGTTTGGAACACTCGACGTGCAATCCTTCGCAGTATCACATGATGCGGCCGATCCGATGTTCTACATTTTCCATGAAGCAGGACGGAAGCTCGCGCTCATCACGGACACGGGTTACGTCAGCGACCGGATGAAAGGGCATATCGGCGGATCGGATGTCTTCGTCTTCGAAAGCAACCATGACGTCGGCATGCTGCAGATGGGCCGTTATCCATGGTCGGTCAAGCGGCGGATTTTGAGTGATGTCGGCCACGTATCTAATGAGGACGCGGCCGTCGCGATGAGCGAAGTGGTCGAGGAGAAAGAGACCAGGATCTACTTATCGCATCTCAGCAAAGACAATAACATGAAGGACCTCGCACGCATGAGTGTGTCACAGACGCTGGAATCCTGCGGGGTGCGGACAGGCGAGTATGTCCATCTGTTTGACACGGACGCGGAGCAGGCGACTGAGCTTGTGCTCGTATAAGCAAGACGGAAAGGCATCCTGCGCACCGGGATGCCTTTTTTCTATAGGGCCGCCGTTTTTAATCCGGCCAATTCAGGGTAAAGTAAGTGTAACTGTGGAAAGGGAGGAAGAGGACATTGGATGATTTCAATCAAAGACCTCCGGAAGAGGAACAGCCGCTGCGGGAAGAGAGACGGGAAGAGCCGATCCGCAGCAGCAGCAGGCCGCCCAAGCGACGAGGCGGTTTTTTGCCGGCTTTGTTCGGTGCTATTGTCGGCGGTCTTCTCGTCTGGCTATTGATCTATATGATGCCTGAAAAGGAAGTCAAAACCCCGCTGCTTGAGAACCACCAGGCAGGGGAAGAAAACCTGAGCAGCGAGCGGGTCTCGGTATCGGTCGATACGGATATCACGGAGATTGTCGATGAGGTCGGAGACGCAGTAGTCGGCATCACGAACTTGCAGACGGTCCGCGATTTCTGGAGTTCCACGGCGACTACGCGCGAAACGGGCGTCGGCTCAGGAGTCGTCTATCAGAAGGAAGGCGACAAGGCGTACATCGTCACGAACCACCACGTCGTGGAAGGCGCACAGGAGCTGGACGTCACCCTTGCAGACGGGACAAAGATTCCAGGCAAGCTCGTCGGCAGCGACATCTGGACGGATCTAGCCGTCGTTGAGGTCGATGCGAAGCATATCGACACAGTCATCGAATTCGGCGATTCAGACGCCCTAAAACGTGGCGAGACGGTCATCGCAATCGGCAACCCGCTAGGCCTCGGCTTCGCCGGCTCCGTCACAGTAGGAGTCGTCTCCGGGAAAGACCGGTCCATCCCGGTGGATATCAATAACGACGGCACGATCGACTGGCAAGCGGATGTCCTGCAGACCGACGCGGCCATCAATCCCGGCAACTCGGGCGGCGCACTCATCAATCTCGCCGGACAGCTGGTCGGCATCAACTCCATGAAGATCACCGAGGCGACTGTGGAAGGGATCGGACTTTCGATACCGATCAATATCGCCATGCCGACAATTGAAAGCCTCCAGACGACCGGCAATGTGAACCGGCCGACGATGGGAGTCAGCCTCATGAACTTGAGCGATATTCCATCCCAGCAGCAGCGCTCTGTGCTGAACTTGCCAAGTGATGTGAAGGAAGGCGTCGTTGTGACGGAAGTGTACCGCAATACGCCTGCACAGGAAGCGGGCGTCGAGAAGTACGATGTCATTATCGAAATGGACGGCAAAAAGATCGAGGATATGGTCGACCTGCGCAAACATCTGTATAATGATAAGAAAGTGGGCGACAAGATGACGATGAAAGTCGTCCGGGACGGCAAGACGGTGGATATCGATATGGAACTGAAGAACGGCAACACCTTCTAATGTTACACAGATAACAAACCATGTAACAATACTTATCCACACAAGGGCAGGATAGCGGAATATCCGCGGATCCTGCCCTTTTTCATGCCCGTTTGCCAACAATGTGGACAATTTTTTGATTTTGTGCATAACATTGTGTAAAAATGAAAGAGACGAAAGGATGGATCACATGAAAATATATAGCTGTGAAACCCATATAAATCAGGCACTTGACATCTTTGTCGCAGAGGAAGAAACCTTTCCTGTAATGGAGAAACTTGAGGAAGGCGAAAACTTATCCACAAAATGCGATTACTGTGACACAACCGCTTCCTATCTTGTGGCGAACGGATAATCGGACACAAGATGTAGATAACTTCTGTGGATATGTGCATAAGTTCTGTTGATATCTTTTTAAAAAGGGTGGAAAACCTGTGAATATTACAATTGTGTCAGTAGGGAAACTAAAAGAAAAATACTTGAAGCTCGGCATCGACGAATATGCCAAACGGCTTGGCGCCTATGCGAAAGTCAACCTGGTGGAAGTAGCGGATGAAAAAGCGCCCGAATCTCTGAGTGAGGCCGACATGGAGATCGTCAAGAAGAAGGAGGCAGAGCGCATCCTCGCAAAAGTGGCGGCGGATGCCTATGTAATCGCCCTCGCCATCGAAGGGAAGATGAAAACAAGCGAAGACCTGGCAGCAGATCTCGAATCCCTCATGACCTACGGCCGCAGCAAAGTCGTCTTCGTGATCGGCGGCTCCCTCGGTCTCCACGGCGACGTGCTCAAGCGGGCGGATGAATGGCTGTCGTTCTCAAAGATGACGTTTCCGCATCAGCTGATGAAGCTGATTTTATTGGAGCAGGTGTACCGGGGGTTTCGGATTATGCGGGGTGAACCGTACCATAAGTGAGTGCAGTTTTTAACAAGAACCCTCTTAAACGTCGGTGTAACAAGGTTTTAGAGGGTTCTTTTTATTGCTGTTGAGATTTAAGGATAAGAAATCCTCTCAGCTTCGTCGTTTAAACCCAATAAAGGCAGCTGTTCTTTGAGAAAGGATTTCAATTTTTGATTATCAAAAAAGAGACCTTTAGATTGACCATCACGTAAAAATGCTAATTTTTCCTCATAGGTAGAGTGATGGAAGAACGTTCTTACATCTGTTATGTTAATTTCATTTCCGGTGAATTTGAATATGTGGAGGTTGTTGTTTTTATCGTTATTCAAATGTTTATTGACAATACCTATATTGTCTCCCGTATTTAGAATAATTTCCTTCATACGATCTTTTTTTACGCTTTGTAAGTAACTGGTTAAAGACTGTAAAGGTTCGGGTTGTACTACTTCTTTAAAAAGTTCTTTTACTGGATTCTTGCATTTTTCAGTTTCGATAAGGATAGTAGACTCGATTAGAGACTTTTAGATTGTTTGCATATTTTGATTAATATCAATATGATCCGCCACGCCTGGAGAATAAAAAATGATTTTTAAAAAATCCTGAAGACTTTTAGCCACTATTTTTACGGGGTTATCAAAATCCATTGGAGAGACACGCACGATATAAGCTGTCTCTAAGTCATGTACTTGTCCAAAATCAGTTAAAAACCCAAAATGTACACCATCTACTCCTGTCCTGGCAAAGGAAATAACATCTAAAGGTGTATTTAGGTAACGAGAATCTAGCCCTTCCAATGAAAAATAGTAACCAAGCAAATCCCCATATGGTAACAATCCTTCATTATTTAGAGCTTCCTGTAATTCGATTATTTGAATTAATTTAGCAGGTGCTTGGTATTTCCCATAATTGAGAGCAATCATTGAGTCATCCCCCTAGTTGATCTTACAGTTAGTACGAATTGCATTTGTTATAATCAGTATAAGATAAACGTGTGAAGGAAGTGATCATTTGGCTGAACAAATCGACGCTAAAAAAGCACAGCTAGATGCCAAACGTCCATTACCCAAATACACAGTGCAAAGTCTGCGAGAAAAACTATTTTTAGAATGGACATATAACTCTAATGCCATTGAAGGTAATTCACTGACAATCAATGAAACAAAGGTTGTTTTAGAGGGTATTACAGTTGGCGGGAAGACCATACGCGAACATTTGGAGGTTATTAACCACCGTGATGCGATAGGTTATGTTGAAGACATTGTTCGAAAAGAAGAGCCATTTTCAGAATGGCAGATTAAAAACCTGCATCGTTTAGTGTTAAAGGGAATTGATGATGTCTATGCAGGCGTATACCGTGATCAGCAAGTATTTATTTCAGGAGCTGTCCATACGCCTCCGCCACCAATTAAAATTCAGGAGCAAATGGACGCTTTAATGAGTTGGTACGACGGGGAAGCACAGAATTTACATCCAATTATTCGAGGTGCAATGCTGCATGCTATTTTTGTAGGCATTCATCCATTCATTAATGGGAACGGCCGTACATCGAGATTGTTATTAAACTTAGAGTTAATGAAATCTGGCTATCCGCCAATTATTATTCGAGTAGAGAATCATTTATCGTATTATAATGCTTTAGATAAAGCACATACAACAAAGAATTATAAGGATTTTATTGATCTGGTTGCGACGGAAGTTGAAGCGTCCTTAGATTTATATGTGAGTGCAGTATAAAAACTGCACTTACATTAGTTACGGTACTTCTATATCGCCGGTGAACAATCTTTTTCGGGACCCGGCACCCTCTCTTCCGCGCTGAGCGGCTACCATGCGGCGCGCGCCATCATCGAAGGATGAACGGCCGCTGCCTGTATACTTCCAAGCCAATTCCTCAGACTACTGATGCAAGACCTTTTAGAGGCAGGAGGAGAGCGTAATGGCGAAAGATCAGAAGCCCAGCTGGAAGAAAGAGCATCCCGTATCATTCCTCAGCAACTCCGTTGAAAAGGCGGACCGGTCTGTAAAGCAGGCGATGTCACATCCTGAGGAGATCGCGATGGAGCATGCATTCCACTCCATCATGCGTGCGGAAAACGCATTTGCGAACGCCGTGGAGCAGGGCGAACATATGGACATTGTCCAGCAGAACCAGGATCAGCTTCACGAAATGCGACAGCAGCTTCGCGAGATATCGGATTCCGCGAAAGACCAGAAGTAAGGAGAGGACCCCTGCGAGGAAGCGGGGGTCTTTTGAGTGGCTTTACAATAAAGAGGCTAGCCCAGGATTATCCTCGGCTAGCCTTTAAACTTATACAATAATTAGAATACTCATCAGACAGAGAGAGTAAGAATAGTAAGCTTAGCGCACTTTTTGCTTGCGCATCCATTGCGTTGCGACCCATTTTTCACCCGTGATGACAGGCGCGCCGCCATGCAAGGTCAAATCGTTCAGCGCTTGGTCATTATAGAAATACTCGAAGTACACGGCCATCCCTTTTCGCGGAGAGACGGACAAGTTCAAGTGCGGGAAGAACGTTTCGCCGCCCTCTTCCACGTCGTTCAGATACATGACGAGCGTGCTGATCCGGTTATTGGCCACTTTTTTCGAGGAGAAGAAATCATGATGCGCTTTGTACTGCTGGCCTGGTGTATATTGCAAAATCTGAAGCCCTTCGGCATGTTCGATGGGGATGTTCATCACAGCGGAAACTCTGTTCTCCACGCGGGCGACAATGGCATTTTCACTTTCTTCGATGAATGTGCCGCTGCTTGTCCGAAGATCGTTGACTTCCCGCGTTGTGCCAATTTTGGAGCGCTGCATCTTGTCTTTTGACAGACGGATCAGCTCGTCGCATTCCTCGTCGCTCAGCACATTTCCGAGCACGACGACTAGCGGCTCTGCATACTTGGCGACAATGTCAATCTCCCGGTCTGTGATGATTTTTGTACCTACATGATGGAAAATCGTTTGCTCTTTCAATTCCGTTATCACTGTAAACACCTCTTGGATTGTTTAGTTTTCAAAACAAATGCAGCTTGAAATAAGTAGGTTATTTATCATAACGGCCTATCTGTAGGGTTCCCACATCCTTCTGGAATTAAATTCAATATATTGTATCATACTGTTTGTAAAGACGTAAATTGCAATTTGTACGAGCGCATAAATTTTTTTTTGCCGTAGCCGTGATATGATACAATGAAACGTATCCAAAAGGAGGAACACCATTGATCACTATCACTATGCCAGATACATCCGTCACCGTGACAAAGCGGGACAGCCAGGAAGCGGCAAGCACATATGGCTTTCCGGACTTTCATTTGATCCCCCGTGATAAAGGCGGCATCTTCATGTTCTATAACAAAGAGCAAGAATTGTTATTCGTAGGAAAGGCACGGAAGCTGCGCCCGCGGATTAAGAAACACTATGAAGACACGGTCTCACCCGTTAAAAACCACCGGGACGAAATCTCGAAGATTGTCGTATGTGAAGTGGAAGACCCTGTCCACCGCGAGATTTACGAAACATATATCATCAACGAGCAAAAAGCGAAATACAATGTAGAAAAGGTGTTTTATAAATAAGAATAGCTGCGGACCCTTCACATTTCTTGGTGAAGGGTTTTTCTATGGTGGCATCGTTTGGTGAGTGGAAAGCTTGCGATATTCCGGTCGGGAGTAGGGATGTTTGGAGATGAGCTTGAGATGTATTGAGAAATGTTTGCGATGTTTGCGGTGGAGGTAGGGACGTTAGCTGGAAAGCATTAGACACTCGCGCCTGTTCTTGCAACATATAGCCAGCAGGCACGCATACTATTGTAAAAAGAGGAAAGCGCTCGTTTGCGCGAGGGACCAACCTATGAACGGTTGGTCGATGAAGGGGTGGCACTTACCGGCTTGTGAAGCGGATCGCCTGCTCGACAGTCGCGAATGACGGGAAGTCGGTGAGTGCGAGGAATTCTTGTTTGCTGCCCATGACGAGTTCCGGCGTAAGGCCTGTCAGGACAAGCTCGCAGCCCATCAGAGCGAGCATGGCGGATAACGCTTGGACGGTTGAGAATAAATCACTCGTGAACCTGCCGACGCCTGACAGATCAATGATCATATAGTCTTTTCCTTTGGAGGCGGCATATTCACTGACTTCCATGAGCAGCTGTTTCTGACGGACAGCGTCGAATTCACCGATCAGCGGCAGGATGGCCGTCTTTTTGGAAATCGGGATGATCGGAAGTGACAGGCGTTCGATCAGATCATTCTGCTTGTGGATAAGGCGGGATGCCTCCACCTGTTCCGTAATATCCCGCTGGATGCCGATGAAGTATTTCCTGTCCAATTCATCGATATACACCGGATAGATATTGAGGTCATTCCAGAACGGAGTTCCATCTTTCTTGAAATTCTTCAATGGCAGGTTGATGAACCGTTCCTCATCGATCGCCTGCTTGATCTTCAGGCGATCGGCTTTGCTTGTTTGGCCCTGCTGCAGAAAGCGGCAATTCAGTCCGACGATTTCGCTTGCCGTGTATCCGGTCAGCTGCTCAAACCCGTCATTCACATAGATGATCGGATTATCTTCTTGGGAGGGGTCCGTCACGATGACGCCGACACCTGCCCGGTTGATGGCCGCGCTGATCAAGGACTTCCGTTCCTCTTCATTCAGCCCCTTGAAATATTTTGATTGCATATGTACACCTCTTTTTTTGTTCTGTCACCTTCTACGCCAGTTCCAGGGTTCGTTCAATGGCACCCAGTGTGGTTTGGAAATCCGCTTTTGCGTCCATGATGCCTACGTTCAATTGGTCAGTGATGCTCGTCACATTGCCGGCATCGCTCTCGATATGCTGGACCGATTTGTCGATGAAGGCGACGGCTTGGTCGACGATCAGCGCGAGTTTCCGGACTTCATCGGCGACCACCTTGAAGCCATTGCCGTACGTGCCTGCGCGAACCGCTTCAATAGATGCGTTCAAAGCGAGGACATTTGTCTGCATGGAGATGCTTTTCATAGATCTGGTCCGCTCTTGGATTTCCTGAACATGCTGCGTCAGCGACGAGACGGCAAGGATCTTTTCGGATGAATTCGCCGTGACCAAATCGAGCATCCGCTCCGGCACCTGCTTCAAATCCTGGATGGTGCGGAGTGTATGGTTTTCCTGCTGCGTGATATTGGTGGCGATTTTCAAGACGGCCATGACGCTCCCCGCCTCGTCCAGGATGGGCATATACGTCGCTTCCAGCCAAAGTTCCTGCCTGTATTTATCGATGCGAAGGATTTTTGCCTGCTTGCTTTTGCCATTCTGCAGAGACGACCAATGCTCGTCGTACGCAGCGGACTGGACAAACTCGGGTTTGCAGAAACGCTCATGCCGCATGCCAATGATTTCATCCACCCTGTAGCCGAGCACATCGCAAAATGGCTGATTGGCCCAGACGACTTTACGGTCAAGGTCGAATTCCACCATCGCCAGATGTTTTTCAAATGCCGAAACGACAGCAGATTCATTCAATACTTGCGTTCTTACATGTCTCAATAGGATAACCGTCCTTTAAATATATTTTGTTCAGGAGGAAATAACAAACAAAAGCTTGTACTCTTTCTAATAGAATGACTTTTTGGTCAGATATACCCCTTTATAGTTCCCGGGATTAGATAGTATAAACCAGAACCAATGGACTACTTTAGCCGAGTTGCCTGATAGATATTTCAAACGTCTGTCCTGGTTGCTATACTCATTGATAAAGAAGAACGCGGAGAGAGAACGGAAGGAGGGATGGTGTGAAGAATAATTGGATGTATTGTATGCTGTTGCTGGTACCTTTGGTTTATGGGTTTATGGCAAACAGCATGCTGCTGCCGCTTTATCCCTTGCTTGCCCAGCTGGTGATGGCCTTGTTCTGGTGTTTTGCCGGGTATCTATTTGCTGGATGGGACGCAGATGCCTGGAAAGGATTCCTGCTCGGCAATTCTGTATGGCTCGTTTCTTTTATTTTGTTCATCTGGCAATTTGTTCTGTTGGATGGCGCGGTTCGAAACATTGAATTGGCGGGACTTTCCCAGCACTATATGCTGCCGTTCGTCTATGGGGCTTCCAGGCTGCTGCCCTTCTTGCATAACGGAACAGCGATCATGACGGGTGCCTATATCCTCATGCTGCTGGTATTCTCAGCCGGTTTCATCGCAGGCAGGAGACGGCTTGGCAGGCAGCTTAAGACAACCCGCACATAGAGGAAATCCCCGGGGAAACACATCGAAGTGCATACGATGAGTTCCCCGGGGAATGCTCCTTCCTATGAGACGATGATCCTGTGCCGGTTTAGGACAGCCTTCCTCCAACAGCTGCTCGATCTGCCTCACCATCTCAGATAACGGCAAGTGCTGTGCATAGTCCAGCGGTTCCACGTTGCTAAAGATGACCAGTGTCAGTTCCTGCTCGGGATAGAAGGACAGATGGGCATGATAGCCCGGCCATCCGCCGCCATGCGAATAGTTGATGCCAAGCGGGCCCTCGTCAATGAAGACCCCGTACCCGCAAGGCAGTTTCACACCGTCGAGAAGGGCAGGTGTAAGCATCTTTTCCTGCAGCTCTGCAGGAATCAGGACGGACTGCATGACGGCCTTTGCAAAACGAGCCAGGTCTGATTGAGCGAAGCGAACTTATGCTGATGGGGGAAACGGCCGTAAGAGACAAGCTGTACGACGGTTAAACCGCTCGGGGCCGCAGCGGATTGCGGCAGCATCGCGATCTTTTTTGCAATATCCTTCGTTGCAAGGTCCCGCAGATCGGACCCGTCAATCATGACAGCCCCTTCAGCAGGCTCGAGAATACGGGCCATCGCCTTGAGCAATGTGGATTTTCCGCAACCGTTCGGACCGATGATGGATGTAATTGCCTGGTGGGGGAACAGAAGGTCCAGTGCCTGGATGATCTCCTTCTTTCCGTAACGGACAGTGAGTTCTTGTAGTTCTATCATGATTGTTCTCCTAACTTAATTCGGTAAGTAGGAAATACATTCTAATTGAAAATCATTATCAATTGTAGTCTAGGGCTAATTCGGGAGACTGTCAACCTTTCATTTGCAAACGTAAGAGGATGGCAGCGAGACTAAAAATGCCATTTCGATTCATGGCCGGTTTATCGTATACTATATACAGGACATGACGCAGCTGACATTTGGTCGGCTTTTTTCATGCAGTCAGTCATCAAAACAAACAACTATAAATCTGGAAATGGTGGTGGAAGCCTATGAATCGCCTGAAAGGCATTGCAATGATCGTCTCCGGAGCGATGATGTGGGGAGCGACTGGTCCAATGATGGAGTGGCTGCTGGCGACCAGCGATCTGTCCATCTCCTTCATGCTGACAGTCCGTCTTATGCTGGCCGGCTTCTTTGTACTCTTGTTCCTGAGGATGAGGGGCAAAAACATCTTCAGGCCGCTGCGCCATAAGGTATGGCTGCGCCAGATGGTGATTTTCGGGATTTTCGGCATGCTGGGCGTCCAGTACACTTTTGTCGGAGCCATCCATTCGAGCAACGCAGTCATTGCAACGCTCTTTCAGTTCCTGGCGCCGATCTATATTATCCTGTTTGTCTCCTTGCGCCAGAAAATGATGCCGCCAGCAGCGCAGGTGATCGGCATGATCGTGACGATGGTCGGACTCTTTTTCCTTCTCACCAACGGGACGCTATCCGGTTTTGCCCTGACGGCGGCCGCTGTCGGCTGGGGCATTGCGGTCGGGTTCGCATTCTCCTTCTATACATTGTATCCCGCCCGGCTGATGGCGGAATGGGGCGTCCTTCTCGTCGTCGGCTGGGGGATGCTCATAGGCGGCATCGCTTTGTTTTTCACAAGCATCCCGAGCATCAAACCGGGCATCCTCAGCCTGGGCGACTGGAAAATCGCTGTCGTGCTGGGTCTCGTCATCATTATTGGAACGGTCGCCTTCCTGCTGTTCCTCGGCAGCATGAAATACATCTCGCCGGTCGAGACGAGTCTTCTCTCGAGTTTTGAGCCGCTGACAGCGATGATCATTTCGGTCGTCTGGTTCGGCAGCGTCCTCGGCAAGTGGCAGCTCATGGGCGCGCTCGTCATGCTGATCGGCGTCACTGGCCTGTCGATTGCGGGCGGCAAGGCGAAAGAAGAGACGGAGTAGGGGTGGATCTTGTTGCATGAAGTGGTTCGTACCATCCAATCCAGCTGCGGAGAGTACAAGCTCGAGATTCAGCATAGAATTGACGGATTGTTCTCAATCGCAATCTATAGATGGGTTGAATGGGAGGAATACAGTGAGAGCTGCTGGAGTCCTGTAACGCAAGGGTTCTCGTTGATGGATACGGAAGAGAATGCCCTGAGAGCCGGGCTGGAGCAGCCGGCGATGCAGGGCGCTGAACCGATGGATAGTTGAATCGATTAATAAAAAAGCTCCTGTCATGGCAGGAGCTTTTTTACGTTACAGCACTTCAAGTGTAACGTCGATATTGCCGCGGGTCGCTTTAGAGTACGGACAGAAATCATGTGCTTTATGGACGAGGTCTTCCAGCTGATCCTTTTCAATATCTGTACCTTTCACCTGCAATTTGACCGCCAGCTTGAAGCCCTGGTCTGATTCATCCTTCATCAGGCTGACATTTGCGGTCACTTCCGAGGTGAACTTTACGTGTTCCTTCTGTGCCATCCGCTGCAAGGCACCGTCAAAGCATGACGCATAGCCGGCTGCAAACAGCTGCTCGGGGTTCGTCGAATTCGAAAGTTCCTTGGCGCGTGGGGTGCCGGGCATGGCCATGTCGAAATCGACAACTCCGTCGGATGACTGCACATGCCCTTCGCGTCCTCCCTTGGCGGTTGCGCTGGATGTGAATAATGCTTCGGACATACATCTACCACTCCTATCTGTGAATTTGCATCACAAGTACAGTACCCGTAAAGCAGGTAGGATATGTGTAGTAAGAGGAAATGTCCGCTATGAGAAAGGCCTTCCTTAACGGAAAGCTGGCGTCTTTGACGTTACCGCTTGATCACAACATTGCCGTTCTCATCGAGAAGCGGAGTTAAGCCGCCCGCGTACCCTTCTTGAGTGAATAGATAATGAACGCCGGTCTCCTGATCCACCAATATTTTCACAAAGCTCAGCGCCCCTTGCATATATACGGTTTCAAAGCGTTTCTTTTCATCCTTAGCCATTTGAATCCCTCCATCGTATACTTTTCTTTTTTATACGTGCGAAAGGAGATTAAGTTTCGGATGATTGAAAAAGGGATGATTCTTAGGGAGAAGGCAGCACTTCATAGTCATGTAAAACTAGCGGAGCGACCATCATGCCTGATTCCGCTTCTTTGGCGTTCTTCGGATTTCAGCGGATCAGCTGGTAAAACAGGCCGTCCTTCGTGTCCAGCCATAGCAGGCGCACATGCTTCTTCTTAGGGATCCTCGCGGATACAGCCCATTCGGGATACTGTTTAATCCACTGAATCTGATCACCGGCTACGACAGCGATGAAAGAGATATGATGTTCCTTTGTCATCGGATGGCTGCTGGTGATATGCCACTCCCCGTCGGCTTCCGTGATGGTTACGTTATGGACGTCATCCGCTTTTTTGGCTTCCAGTGCATCAAGTTTCCTGCCGCAGCATGTAATATCCGATGCCGCTGTTGCCAGAAGAAGATTCTGGCAAGACGGGCATGCATAGAACTTTGTATTCTTCATATTTCCACCTACTGATTCATTGATTTGGAGGTCACCATGTAAAAGCTGAGCCATATCGACATGCAGCAGGGCAGCAATCTCCGGAAGCAGCGAAATATCGGGCAATCCTGCATTCCGTTCCCATTTTGAAATAGTACGATCCGAAACATTCAGCATGCCGGCCATCTCTTTTTGCGTCCAGCCATTCTCTTTACGCAGAGAGGCAAGCAAATGTCCAATTGAATTTGTCTTCATTATTCGGTTTCCCTCCTCCCATTAGTGTAGTGGCCAACGCAGGGTTTGCCAACAAACGATAAGTAGAGTGAGGGCAAAACGGCAGAAAAAGTCCTAAACTTTCTGCATCTATTCGCTCATTAGCAGCATTTAATCCTCAGCTTGAACAGACGGATCGTTCCGCGGCCCATCACATGAAACGATATCCCCGCGGTGGGCGTCTTATGAATATAAAGTGAAAAGGAAGAGTGAAGATGGAAGCGACTATACAGAAAGTGACCAAAACGAATTATGAAGAGATCTTAAAGCTGGAAGTAGCGGGCTCGCAGAAAGGATTTATCGAATCCCCACTGGAGTGCCTGGAGGACGCGGTCAAGTGGAAAGAATATCAACCGGTCGGACTTTATATCGATGAAACGCCTGTAGGATTTGCGATGTATGGTTTCTTTGAAGGGGAGGGGCGCCAGGGACGGTTGTGGATCGACCGGCTGTTGATTGATGAAAAATACCAAGGGAAGGGATATGGCACGTTGTTCATGGAGGCGCTTATGGAGAGGGCAATCGAAGAGTATGGCGAGCAGCCTTTGTATCTTAGCGTATATCGCGAAAATGAAGGAGCGGTCCATCTCTACGAGAAGCTCGGATTTCATTTCATCGATGAACGGGATATCAATGGGGAGCTCATCATGTGCAGACCTTGAAAAGGGCAGGTGCCATCATGTCGGCACTGCCCTGTCTTTTTTTACGTATTCATAATTTGCTGCGGCTCAATCGGAGCGGGCTTTCCGAACAGATAGCCTTGGAACAGTTTGAAGCCAGCATCACGCAGCCAGAGAAACTCAGCTTCCTCCTCGATGCCTTCTGCAAGCGGCGTGCCGCCGACGGCAAGCGTGGAAGCGAGCACTTTCTTCGCGACTTCCTGTTTCTCTTCATCCAAGTGGATGTCCTGGATAAAGTGCCTGTCCAATTTCGTGTAGTATGGCTGCAGGTCTTTGATCATATCAACAGTGTTAAAGCCGGCGCCTACATCATCCAGCGCGTATTCGAATCCTTGCTTGCGGTAATAGTCCAGGATCCTCTTCAGGTGCGCCATGTCCTTCACTTGCTCGGTCTCCACCACTTCGAATACAAAGCGGGAAGGGTCGATGCCAAGATCATGGGCCAGCTGGACGGTGGTCCGCAGGCAATGTTCCGGTGAGTAAATGGACGTCGGGATGAAGTTGATAAAAACTTTCGAATCGAGCAGGGGCGCCTGTTTGACCGCATTGATCCGGCAGACGCGGTCAAGGGCATACATGCGGTTGCGCACTTTTGCCGTCTCGAAGACATTGAACGGTGATAACAGCGATCCGTCGCCTGCAGGAAAACGCGCCAGCATTTCATAGGCATAGACGTTCCTGTCGCGGTCGACAATCGGCTGTGCGTGGAATTGGACGCTGCCTTCGTCGATGATCTGATCAATCCACTGCGCTTCCAATAAATCTGCCGCAACATTGATGGGTCTCCATTCCTTAGTGTCCGTGCGGAAATGAAGATAGTCAGGATCCATATGTTGATTGATGTAGTCCAGAAGGCCTTTCATCGCTTCTTCCTTGACGAGTATCTGGTCTGCTTCCGAATCGATCAGCATATGGATTTCGTCCAAGTATCTGCAAATGGAAGACAGATGCTTCAAGTTTTCTTCGCTATCAAAACGAATTTGAAATTCTAGGGGCTTGGGCATACAAACATCACAAAACATATGAAACCTCCCTACTTTTCTACTAGTCTACATGACATACGTCCTCTTGTAAATGATTTCAATTCGGGTGCCGAAAGAAAAGGCAGACAGATCTGCCGCCTCTGCCTGCCTGTTCCTGTTTATACTGCATTCGATTCTCGCTGACGTTCTTCGAAAAATGTCAAACGGTTGGAAAATGGGTCATGCACCATCATTTCATCCGTTCCCCATGGAGCCCTTTCGATGCCGGGCCGGCAGTAGGCATATTGTTTATCTGCCAATTTTTCCTGATAGGAATGGAGATTCGAAAGAGGGATGCGGACGGCACTTCCCGGCGCTGCATCTCCGTAATGTTCGGACAGATGGATCACGGTATCCTGCATGGAAAGCTGCATATAAAGCGGCAGCCCCTCTTCGAAACGATGTTGCCAATCGACACGGAAACCGAGGAAGTCCACATAAAACTCCAATGCTTTGCTGACATCAAAAATCCTGAAAATCGGTATGGTCATCGGTAGTTCATTCCTTTCCGTGATGGTGGATTGATCCTAGTCGACTTTCAGCACTAGCTTGCCGCGCGCATGGCGCGTCTGCGTTTTCGCAAGGGCATCCAGTCCTTTTGCAAAAGGGTAGACCTGTTCGATCACAAGTTTGATGCGCCCAGCCGCAATATCTTCCATCAATTGTTCCAGTTCACGGCGGACATCCGCGTCGTGGGGGACGAAGCCAGCCTGAATGCCGCGGACGGGCTGAAAGCGGTCGCCCGATATCGTGATGACGGTGCCTCCGTTTCGCACGACGGACATGCTCGGTTCACTCGTTGCCGGCTGGATGGCGATGGCTGCATCCACTCCTCCGGGCATCCAGTCAAGGACATGCTGGGGCCAAGCTGGATCCCGGTAGTCGACAGCCACATCAGCGCCGAGCGATTTCAGGTAATCATGGTTTTTAAGGGAAGCGGACCCGGCGACATGCCAGCCGCGCTGCTTCGCAAGCTGGATGGCAAAGGTGCCGATTGCACCGGATGCGCCGGCGATGAATACAGAACTTCCAGGCGCCAGGTGCAGTGCCGTAAATGCGCGGAGGACTGTATTGCCGGCAACGGGAATGGCCGCGGCTTCCACGAAATCCATACCGCCCGGCACCCGGACGATCAAGGAGCCATAGGAAACAGCAGCATACTCTGCCCATGTGCCGCCCTTCTCCTGTATCATGCTGATCAATGCGACCCTGTCTCCAGGGGAATAATCCGTCACAAGTCGGCCCGTCTCTTCTACGATGCCTGCCGCTTCAATGCCGATCGGAAAGGGGAAATTCATCCGCTGTGGCAGGAAGTAGGAATCATGGATGCCGACGCCGATCGCTTTCACGCGGACGAGCAGTTCGTCTTCCCCGATACGTGGTATGGCCACGTCCTCAAAGGCCAGGTCTGCAGGATCTCCGCTTCTTTTTACAATCGCTTTCACAGGTGATGCCTCCTTCATGTCTGTCTTGTAGCCAGTATAGCATGGCAAGTGGGAGAGAATGACAAAAAGTAGACCGGCTTCCTGTATGCTAGGAAGCCGGTCTATCCTGTTCATTTCGATTGCTGTTGCAGCCAGCTCATCGCCACATTGGCGTGCAGTGCCGCGCCATACTTAAAGATGTCCTCATTCTGGTGCATGTTGGGATTATGGACAGGCGCTTCACCTTCTTTACCCGTGCCCAGTATGACGAAAGCGGAGGGGACTTCTTGGGAGATATAGGAGAAGTCCTCAGAACCGCTCAGGACGCCGAGATCCACCATGTTCTCCTGGCCCATTACCTTCTCTAGGGAAGGGAAGATGGAGTCGATGAACGCGGGATCGTTATACGTCGTCGGTGTATGGAATTCGGTTGTCTTATACTCGCCCCGCCATGCTTTTACAACATGGTCGATCATTTCAGGGATCCGTTCGCACAAGTGGTCGCGTGTCTTCTGGTCGTAACTTCGCATATTGCCGCTCAGCACCGATTTGTCCGGAATGACATTCGTCACAGTCCCCCCGCTCATGGATCCGACAGAGAACGTGACACTCTGGCTTGGATCGGCTTCCCGGGTCATGAGAAAGTTCAGGCTGGTGTACAGCTGGTTCATGATCATGTTCGCATCAATCGTCTTATGCGGCTGGGAGCTGTGCCCGCCGTACCCCTTGATATCGACGATATACGTATCCATCGCCTGCGAAAGGGTGCCTTTCGTAACGGACAAAGTACCGGCCTCCTGATCGGGCATGATATGGATCCCGAATGCCGCGTCGACTTTCGGATTTTGCAGGGCACCGTCGTCGATCATCAGCTTGGATCCATATCCCCATTCTTCACCCGGCTGGAAGAACAGCTTGACCGTCCCTTTCAGGTCGGCTTCGTGATTTTTCAGAAGCTGCGCTGCGCCAAGCAGCATGGCGACATGTGAATCATGGCCGCACGCATGCATCAAGCCTTCATTCTGTGATTTGAACTCGGACTGTACTTCCTCCTGGATTGGGAGAGCGTCCATATCAGCACGCAGCAGGATGCAGGGGGCTCCTTGTCCGATGGTAGCGAGTAGGCCTGTACAGCGGGTCTGCGCCGCAAAGCCGGCCCGTGCATACTTTTCACTCACCTCAGGAGGAACCGATCCGCATGGCTTGCTTTCAATGCCCATCTCCTGAAGGCGCTGCTGGATGTATTCCTGGGTATTCGGCAAATCAAAACCGATTTCCGGATGTTGATGAAGATAACGGCGATCCTTGATGATCTGCTCCTCATACGACTTCGCTTCCTCAAAAAAGTTAACCATTCCGACATCTCCTTTTCTAATTGTAGACCTTCTCCTCAAGGGATTACGCAGGACCCAGACCCATATAATTCGCAATGACGATCAGGATGAATGCAGCAAAGTGAAGCAGCAAGAACAGTTTCAGTGAGAATTTCACCCAGTCCGCATAGTTCACATTCGACATGCCGAGCGCAGCCATCAGACCGCCTGATGTCGGCCACAGGTAGTTCGTGAAACCGTCGCCGAACTGATACACGACGACCATCACTTGCTGGTTGATGCCGAGGATTTTCCCGAGCGGCCCCATGATCGGCATGAGGATCATCGCCTTTCCGCTTCCCGAAACGACGAAGAAATTGAAGAAGATGACAACCAGGAACAGGATCAGAAGCGTCACGATCGAACCCGTATGACTCAGCATGCCCGACAAGGAATGGACGGCCGTATCGATGATTTTTGCCTGGTCCATCAAAATCATGACAGAGCGTGCAAATCCGATCGCAAGACCTGTTGGCAATAGTCTTGCTGCCCCGGCCCCGAAGGTCTCTGCTGCTTCACTCGGCTTAAGGCGCAGGATGATGACGAGAAATATAGCATAAATCGCATAGACCGCCGACAGTTCGGGCATGCCCCATCCGAGTTTGATGGCGCCGTATGCACTGCCGACAAGCACACCGACAAGTCCAAGAAGGGCAATCTTTCTTGATAAGGTGAAGTCCTCTTCTTCGTAATCGGCTGTCTTTGAGTTTTCTAGCTGCACGCGGTATTCCTCGAACACAATGCTCTTCGCTGGATCCGCTTTGGTTTTATTGGCGTAGCGCAAAATATACACCATGGAAATGAGGATGAAAATGACTAACGAAATAATCCGAAAACCGAGTCCGGAGTAAATTGGCAAACCGACGATCGATTGGCTGACGCCTGTTGTATAAAAGTTGACAGCGCCTGCCGTAAAGCCGATGGCAAGGCCGACTGTCGACGTAGCGAATGCGGTGATGCGGTCATAGCCAAGCCCCATGACCACTGCCATTGCTAGCGGGATGAACGGAATGCCGCCTTCGCCGAAACCGATAGTTCCCATGATCGCAAACAGAGTGAGCAATGAAGCGATGATCAGTTTCTCTTTTCCGGCAGCGACGCGCAGCAGCTTATGGATCCCCGCCGCAATCGCGCCCGACTTTTCAAGTATGAACAGTGCACCGCTTGCGAACAGCAGCATGACAATGATGTCACCAGACTGGACGACCCCTTTGTGCAGTGCCGTAAAGAAGTCCATGAAACCGATTGGATCTTTGGCATCGATATACTCAAACACATCTGTATTCACATTCGTGATGCCTGTTTCTGGGTCGACCGTGCGCTCATATTGTCCGCTTGGCACAACCCAAGAGAGCACGACGACGAGCAGCATGACAAGCAGGAACATGATATATACATGGGGAAAGTTGAACCCCTTCCGTTTCTCTTTCTTCGACATGTAATTTCCTCCCATTCCCATTATCTCTATTGTAGGAGCAGCCCTTTGAAGAGCGTCACACCGGTTTTGATCAATTCATCACGGAAATCATACTCACTCGTGTGGACATTCGGATAATCCTCCCCGTTCCCGATGAAGCAATAGGCGCCTTTTGTCCGCTTTGTAAAGTGGCCGAAGTCTTCGGATCCGCGGAACGCTTCTTCCAGTTCCATGAGTTTGAGACCGCCCTCTTCCGCACTTCTGCGCACCTTGTCTGCGCATTCATTTGAATTGGCGGTTTCGGGAAATTCGTCATTGTATTCAAAGCGGACGGACAGGCCGTAATGCTCCGCTTGCTGCTTTGAGAGATTTTCCAGATTGGTCTGCAGGCGATCCAGCTCCTCCTCATGCAGGGCACGGATCGTCATGCGGAGGAGGCCTTTGGACGCGGCCAGGCCGAACGCCTTCTCGCCTGCATCGATCTGTACGATGGTGCAGAGGACGAGTCCCTCATTCTCCTCGGGTGATACGAACCTCGGTATCTCCTGGATGATCGAGGCGATGGCGAAAGACGGATTGATCCCGTGTTCAGGCTGGCTCGCGTGAGCGGGAAGTCCCTCCAGATAAATGGACATGCCTTTGGATGCACAGAGGCTGACGCCGTCTTTGATGGCGACCGTCTGATAGGGGATGCCGCTCATGTTGTGGTAGGCGTAAATCTCATCAATCTTCTCATCATCGATAAGATCGACGCACTGGATGGCTCCGTCGCCGGTCTCTTCCGCTGGCTGGAACAGGAAGAACACATTGTGCTCCGCGCCGTCCTGATCGATTTCAAGAGCGAACCCTGCGAGCGTCGAGGAATGGCCGTCATGTCCGCATTTGTGAGCACGGCCTGGGAATTCGGATGCCCATGGTACATCGATCACCTCGTCCATCGGCAGCGCATCGAAATCTGCCCGGAATGCGATATTCCGTTTTCCTTCACCAGCGCGGTAGGCGGCATAGAACCAGTTCCCCCTGTCGACGATGTCAAGATTCGTTGTATGCGTTTTCAAAAATTCCATAAGACGCTTCTTTGTCCATGTTTCTTCGTTCGAAAGCTCAGGATGGCGATGCAGTTCATGGCGCAACGCAGTAACCAGTTCATAATTCTGCTCTTTCATCAATAAGCATCTCCTTGTATATGTAACTAGACAGTATTTATTGACTATCAGTAAATTGTATAATGTATATTGTACATTATATTTTTAGACGACTGCAATAAAAAAATTCTGTTCAGGAAGAACAGAATTTTTGCAGTCTTTATAAAGGAATGATCGATGCCTTTTCGGGATTCCAGTGGACGTCCCGTAAGTAGCGCTCCAGTTCAGCAGTATCAAGGCTCCGGAACAAGTCCATCATTTTTCTATGTTCATGATTCGTCTCGGTTAGCCGTTGTTTTGTATACTCCAAATCCCCTAACCCATCCATATTCTTCAAAAATTTTCGTTCCAGCTGGAGCAGCAATGTCACGAGACTATGATTCGGACAAAGAGAAAGATAGACCTGGTGAAACGCCTCCTGCATCTTGTGGTACATGGCGAAATTACCTGTGTTGATGGCGAGATCGATGCTTTGAATATAAAAATCCATCTCTTGCAGATGCTTTTCAGTCAAAAGAGGAGCAGCTAAAACGGCCGCTTGCCCGTCCAGCAGCCCGATGATCTGGAACGTCTCGACGGCCTCCTCCTTCGTCAATTTTTTGATGACAAACCCTTTGCGCGGCACATTCTCCAGCAGGCCGTCAGAAGCTAGCTGGATCAGCGCCTCCCGCACTGGCGTCCGGCTCACCTTCAGACTCTCTGAAATCGCATTTTCATTCACCTTGCTGCCAGCAATTAATGTTCCGTTATTGATCTGTTCCACAATAAAGTTGTATACATGATCTTTCAACAGTAAGTAAGTTCCCATTGACAGCCTCCTATGAATCTAGTCATTCACTTTATATATAATATATAATGTATAATCAGCGGCTTACTATTCAATAACTGTACTATACTTGTATGGAAATTAAAATACAAAGGAGCCAAGTCCATGAAACAAGCCATTCCATTTCTCATGTTCCAAGAGGGGAACGCTGAAGAAGCGATGACATTTTACACAAGCCTGATCGAGGATTCGGGGATCGAGCGCATCAGCCGGTATAGCGCAGAGGGACCGGGCGACGACGGGACTGTCATGCAAGCCGTGTTCTCCCTGAAAGGCCAAGAATTCATGTGCATCGACAGCCATGTGAAGCACGCCTTCGATTTTACGCCGTCCTTCTCGATCTATCTGATCTGTGAGACGGAAGAGGAGCTGGACCGGATATACAGCGCCCTGCTGGAAGGCGGACAGGCGCTCATGCCGGTCGGCGACTATGGCTTCAGCCGGCGTTTCGGCTGGATCAACGACCGCTACGGCATCTCCTGGCAGCTCGACCTGCCATTTGAATAAGAGGGAGCAGCGGTTGGACCGATCCGTTTAGCAGAGGGAGCGCCCGATTAGCTGGCGGAACGACCCATTTAGGAGAGGGAGAGACCTGTTTAGCCGGCGGACCGATTCATTTAGCGGATGGAGTGACCCGTTTAGCTGGTGGAACGATCCATTTAGCGGAGGGAGTGACCCGATTAGCAGAGGGAGCGCTCGATTAGCCGGCGTAGTGATCCATTTAGCAGAGGGAGCGCTCGATTAGCTGGCGGAGTGATCCGTTTAGCAGAGGGAGTGACCCGATTAGCCGGCGTAGTGATCCATTTAGCAAAGGGAGTGACCCGATTAGCCGGCGTAGTGATCCATTTAGCAAAGGGAGTGACCCGATTAGCTGGCGGAGTGATCCATTTAGCGGATGGAGTGACCCGTTTAGCCGGCGGACCGATCCGTTTAGCAGAGGGAGTGACCCGTTTAGCCGGCGGACCGATCCATTTAGCTCAGATACCGATCCAAACCAAAAAAGCTGCCATCACCTGGATGGCAGCTCTTTCATTTTTTCAACAATAAATACAAGAAATACGGCGCGCCGATCAAGGAAACCATAATGCCGGCGGGCAGGCCGCTAGGTTCCAGGATATTGTGGCCGATGGTGTCGGCGAACAAGAGGAGCCAGCCGCCAGTCAGGATGGCGATCGGAAGGAATAGCTGGTTGCGCGGGCCGATCATCGCTTTGGCGATATGAGGCGCCATCAGGCCGACAAAGCTGATCCCTCCCGTGACAGCGACGGCGGATGCTGCAAGTGCGACGGCGGTCGCAAGCAGGATGATCCGTTCTTTACTGATGGAAACACCGATGCCGATTGCAACGGGTTCGCTGAGCGCCAGCAGGTTCAGCCGATTCGCTTTATAGAGCGTGAAGGGGATCAGGACGATAAGCCAAGGAAGCAGCGCCCAGATGAACGGCCAGTCGGTGCCCCAGATGTTCCCGGCAATCCATTTAACGATAAAGTCAACTTTTGTCCGTTCAGCAGATGAAATAAGGACAATCATAAGACCGGACAGGGCGAGTGAAAAACCGACCCCGGTCAGGACGAGCTGCACCGGCTGCACGCCTGTATTCCGTTTATAGGAAAACAAATAAATCAGGAGCGCGGTCAGTCCCGCCCCAATAAAGGCGACGACCGGGATCATGTAAACGAATGTGCCCGCGTCAATCGGGAAGAACAGGAAAAACACCGCAATGGCGACGCCTGCTCCCGAGTTGATGCCGATGATCCCGGGATCTGCCAGGTCGTTGCGAGTGATCCCCTGCAGGATGGCACCGGATAGGGCAAGAGCCATGCCGGCCATCAAGGTGATCAGCACGCGCGGCATCCGGATGGAGAAAAGCACGAAGTTCTCTTTGAAGGTGCCTTGTCCAAGCAAGATCGGCAGCAGCCGGTCAAACGATACCGACGAGCGGCCGAGCCCAAGCCCGATTAGGATGGTCAGCAAAATCAGCGCTGTCAGGGCTGCTAGGATCAGCCGCTGTTTTTTCCGCAATGAAGGATGGATCATGAGAACGCTTTGCCCCCTTTCCGGACAATGGCAAGAAAGAACGGCAAGCCGGCGACAGCGACAATCGCGACGACCGGTGTCTCATAGGGTGCATTGATCGTCCGTCCGATCGTATCCGCAGCAAGCATGAACGTAGCACCGACAATCGCGGACATCGGCAGGATGAACCGATAATCCGTCCCGACAAAGACGCGGACGATATGCGGAATCATCAGCCCGATGAAAGCCATATTGCCGACGAGCGAGACGGCAGCACCTGCAAGAATAATGATCACGCCGAATAGGATCGCTTTTGTCCGTCCGGTCTTCTGGCCGAGCCCGACAGCCACTTCCTCGCTCAAGCTTAATACGGTCAATTGCCGGGAGAGAAAAAAGGCGATGATCATACCAACGATGATGAAGGGCACAATGATGCGGAGCTGGCCCCAAGTCGTGCCAATCGTCCCGCCCGCTGTCCACATGGAAACGTCTTTCGAAATCTTGAAATAGATGCCTATGCCTTCAGCAATCGCATAGAGGAAGGCAGAGATCGCTGCTCCTGCAAGGACAATGCGAATCGGGGAGAAGCCCCCTCGTTTCATAGCGCCAATGCCAAACACCAAAATGGCCCCTGCCGCAGCACCGATAAAGCAGGCGATCATGGTTGTGAAGTAATTGGCGGCCGGGATGAAAGCGATCGTAATGGCAAGAGCTGCATTCGCCCCTGCCGTCAGCCCGAGCAGGCCGGGATCGGCAAGCGGGTTACGGGTCATGCCCTGCATGATGGCGCCTGACACGGCGAGCGCCGCTCCGACAAAGAGTGCGGCGACTTCTCGGGGAAGGCGGATCTCACGGATGATGGAAATCTGGTCGTTTGAAGAGGATGAAGTAAGAGCCATCCAGACATCACGGATCGAGACATCCGCCGCTCCGAACGCCAGGGACACACAGAACATGGCGAAGAAGACGACGAGGCCGGCGAGTATTTTAATTGAAAACGGAATCGGTCTCCGTGTATGTTTATCCATCGTGCCTCATCTTTTCTAAGTGGAATTTTATGTATAAATTAAACAGCAAGGGCCCGTGGAAACCGACCAGAGCCCTTGCTGCCATTCGTTTATTTCCCGAGGAATGAATCCTTGAAGAATTGAAGCTGTTTTTCCAGTGTAACTGGATCGGAGAAGGAAGCGCCTTCGCCCTTCATCTCAAACACATGTCCATTTTTTACAGCTGGAATGTTTTTATAGGCCTCTGTTTCCTGGAAGGAGACGTCGGCATCCGAGTATTTGCTCAAGATGATATAATCGCCGGCATATTCAGGGATGACTTCGGAAGATAGCGCGAAGTAGCCTGATTCAAGCGCCATTTCCTTTACCTTTTCAGGCATTTTAAGATTCATGCCCTGATAGAGGATTTCCGTGCCTCGTGCCCAGTTATCACCGAATACGTAAACTTCTTTGCCGTACGTTTCTAAAACCGACACGGTTGCATCCTCGCCAATTTTCGCGCGGATTTCGTCGCCAGCTTCTTCAACCCGTTTCGTGAAGTCATCCACCCAAGCTTGTGCTTCTTCTTCTTTGTTTAAAAGCTTGCCGATTTCAACATGCTGTGCGAGATAATCCAGTTTGCCCCATGTATACGTGACAGTCGGAGCGATTTCCTGTAGTTTATCAAGATTCTTGATGTTGGACAAGCCGATGATCAAATCCGGATCCAGTTCAATGATCTTTTCTAGATCCTCGTCGGATACTTCCTCTACGCCTTGCATCTCTTTTTCAAATGTCGGATTCGTCACAGACCATACATCCGCGCCTACAACCGGGACGCCAAGCTGAAGGACGTTGCCAGTGAAGCCGGAAAGCATGACAACACGTTTCGGATGTGATGGCACTTCAATTGGGCCAGTTTCGGATTCGTATGTGAATGTAGCAGCTTCCGATTCTTCCGGAGCGGCTGTATCTTCGTTTGTCGTTGTTTTATCGTCCTTGCCGCAAGCGCTGATGACCAACACGAGCAGCAGGATAAACGGAATGAGCAGTTTTTTCATAAGTTCTTTTCTCCTTTGAGTAGGTTATAGGTGATGCACATCGGCTTATCCGTCCTTGGATCACGGCCGATGACCGCGTCGATCTGGAAGACTTGCCGCAAAACATCCTTTGTGATGACGTCCTCGCAAGGTCCTGCTTTGACGATTTCTCCATTTTTAAGCGCGATAATATTGTCTGCGAAACGGGCGGCCTGGTTCAAATCATGGAGGACCATGACAATCGTCCGCTCCTGTTCCCGGTTCAACTTCTGCAGCAGTTCCAGCACTTCCAGCTGATGCGCCATATCGAGATACGTAGTCGGTTCATCGAGGAAAATGATTTCCGTCTCTTGCGCAAGCGCCATCGCAATCCAGACGCGCTGCCGCTGACCGCCCGACAATGAGTCGACGTGACGGAACTTATATTCGCCCGTACCGGTCACTTCAAGCGCCCAGTCAATGACTTCGTAATCCCGCTTTGTCAGACGGCCGAAGCTGTTCTGGTAAGGGAAGCGACCATAGGAGACAAGTTCGCCCACCGTAAGGCCGCTTGCGCTTTCCGGTGTCTGCGGAAGAATGGCCATCTTTTTAGCCAGTGTCTTCGTGTTCTCCTTGGAAATGTCCTTTCCGTCCAGCATGACCGATCCAGCTTGGTGTGAAATGATCCGCGTAATCGCCTTTAATAAGGTGGATTTCCCGCAACCATTCGAACCGATAATGGTGGTAATCTGCTTATCTGGTATCGTGACACTGAGATTTTTAACGATCGGTTCTTCGCCATAGCCAATGCTGACGTCCTCTGTGACGAGCCGTACCATGGATTCCCACCTCCAAATGATTGTGAATAAATGGAACTGATAATCATTCTCAATATTTTTCCCATAACAAACTATAAAACGGCCAGGGTCTCATGTCAATCAAAAAATTGCGGTTAAACGCGATGTAACAAGTGGTCACATGCATTTTTCACAGAAGTGTCGCTTTGCAAAGTGAATGAAAATCAGTTATGCTGTTGATAATGAGAATCGGTATCAATGGGAGGCAACCTATAAATGATGGAACTATTCGATGTCACCGTAATTGGAGGAGGGCCGGCCGGTCTTTATTCCACGTTTTACAGCGGACTGCGTGAGATGAAAACAAAGCTGATTGAATTCCAGCCGAAACTTGGCGGGAAGATTCAAGTGTATCCCGAAAAAATGATCTGGGATGTGGGCGGACAAACACCAATCCCCGGCGAACAACTTATGCAGCAGCTGATCAAACAGGCGATGACGTTTACCCCTGAACTGGTCTTGAATGAGAAGATCGTATCCATCTCAAAAAATGAAGATGGCCATTTTGAGCTTACTGCAGCTTCAGGCCGGAAGCACCTTTCTAGGACAGTGATTGTAGCGGTCGGCGGCGGAATCTTAAAGCCGAAGAAGCTTCAGATTGACGGTGCAGAACGGTTTGAAGTTTCAAATATCCATTATACCGTCCAGTCCTTGAAACGGTTCAAAGACAAGACAGTCATCATATCGGGCGGCGGCAATACGGCAATCGACTGGGCGAACGAACTAGTGCCGATTGCGAAGAAGGTCTATCTGACGTACCGGAAAGATGCCATGAGCGGCCATGAAGCGCAAGTGACACAGCTGATGAACAGCCATGCCGTTTGCCTCCCGCAAACGAGCATCACCAAACTCACGGCGTGCGAGAACCACGAATTCATCCGGCAAGTGGAACTTACCCATCAGGAAACCGGTGATATTTATAGCATGGACGTAGACGAGGTAATTATCAGCCATGGATATGACCGGGATTCCGAGCTTCTGCAAAACAGCGACCTCAACATCAAAATGATTGATGATTTCTACGTGGCGGGCGACGCGATGAGCAGATCGACAGTGCCCGGCCTATTCGCGGCAGGCGATATCCTGAACCATGAAGGGAAGCTATGGCTGATCGCCGGCGCCTTCCAAGATGCGGCGAACGCCGTCAACAGCGCCAAGCTGTACATTGAACCGCAAGCTAACAAAATGGCGATGGTATCATCCCATAATGAAGTATTTGCGGAGCGCAACCGGGAATTGAAGAAGAAGATTTTGAACACCCCGTCATGCGACGATTGCGTGGAAGCGATCCGCGCCTAACTGGTATACTGGAGGAGTGCCGAACAGAGGCACTCCTTTTTTCATGGGATTAATCTTTCGGGGAGTGGATAGATATGAATAAAAAAGATGTGGCAGATATACGGAAGCATTTTAAAGTCGGATCAGATCTGCTCGTGATCCGCGAGATTTACAATGTATACATCAGGCAGGAAAGCGATGAAATTTATCACGAAATCGGCGAGGCGTTTCCGCTGGTGGAGCAGGAGCAACAGGAATTGTTCCTCGCAAATTTCAAGAAAGTGCTCAGCGGGCGGCTTGGCGAAAAGCTGTTCGAAGTGAAATTCGCAAGGCCTAATACCGATCAGATGGAGCATTCGCAGCGTCTTCTGTATGAAGGGCTTATGACGGAGGATGTGGAAGAATGGCGGGAGAACATGCTGATCATCGCACGGAAGATGGTGCAGGATACGCAGTACGAGAAGGACCTCGTCGTGACGTTCATCCGCGGGGAGTATTACAAGCCGACAAAGCGGGAAGAGGACGAGACCGAAGAGAGCATCCGCGACCAGGTGTACACAACGCCTTTCATCCTCTGCAGCATGAACCCGACTGAGCAGCCGAAGCGGTCGCTCGTGTTTGATTTCCAAGGAAAGGAATACAAATCGAACTTCATGACCGATCCGATCATCAACCTGGCAAAGCCGGTCGGCGGCTTCCTGTTCCCGTGCTTCACCGATAACGCGGCAGACGTCAACCATATTTTGTATGCGGCGGGCAAAGCGAACAAACCGGACTTCGACTTCATAGAGAACGTGCTCGGCGGCGAAGAGATCATGACCGCGCAGGAAGATCGCGCCGTGTTCGAGGAAGTCGTGAAGGAAGTAACAGGCGGCCGCGTCAATACGAAAACGCTCGCGAACGTCTATGATGAGCTGCAGCGCATGATCGAAGTGGACGAGGACGACGAAATGGACGGGGAGATCCCGGCACTCGGCTCAGATGAAATGGTGCGCGTCCTTCAGAAAAGCGGCGTGGCAGACGTCGATGCCGAGCAGGTCAGTATGGCGTTCCAGCGCATCATCGACGACGAATCATATGAGATGAAACCGCAGCATATCGTACCGAAGTACACATCGAAATCGATCAAGATCGAAACGAAAGTCGCCAACATCTCGGTCAGCCCGCAAGACTTGCGGTACGTCCATCAAGTCACTGTCCGCGGACAGCGTTGCATTTTAATCGAAGTCGAAGAAGACGCGATTATCGATGGGTTCAATATTGTGCCGGAAGAGCTCGTGGAGTGAGGGATTGAAACGAGGCGGTCGGCGCGGGAAGTAAGCAATCGAGTGCGAATTGGCAGCAAGGACAGGGGCAAAGTGAGCAATGGAGCCGGATATGTAAGCAACAATGTTTCGGATGAAAGCAAGGATACATGCAAAATAAGCAATAGTGCGTGTTAACTGAGCAATAGAACGAGGCGGACATTGAAAACCGGTGTGACAACGTTTCAACTCAATACACCAAAAGCCTAAGTCAAGAGCTGATTTGCTAATAGCATTGGCGATTAGGGCAAGACTGTGGAATCAGACGAGCCCCCGCGAAATGCAGCAAGCAGGAGGGTGAACATCCCAAGCTAATGCCTGAACATCCCGAGCAATCGGCTGAGCATCCCCAAAAAAACTAAAGCCGATCTCAATTGAGATCGGCTTTTACAAACCCGTTAGGATTTTTTCATGTAACTCATTATATGCAGAAGGCCGGTGGGGATGCAAGAAATTAATTTCAAACGATGAGCTTGACGAAAAATGAATAAACAGAAGTTATATAATTGTGTTTTTCGTATAAGTGAGAGTGGCGTTTAGCTCTAAGTAGAAAATGATAAATCTCTCTTTTTCTTTCTGACTTTGTCCTGCCTTCAGGCATAAGTCTTTCGTAAATGATAAGTAACATGGTCAGGTCGTATATCCTAAAATTGTTTAATTTCTTTTTAGCTGTTCTTGGGGAGACCTTCTCATAGACATAGCTTGTTACTAATATATTGTTAGCAAAGCTATCATGTTCTGTTACCATGTCATTTAATAATGACAGGCTATGAGCAGCAGTATTGCGCAAATTTTTAATGGGGAAAAGGTTATTATACAAGTAGGCATAGGCAGTGGTGGGATTTCTTTTTATGTAAAAGTTAATAAAGTCGACCAATGTTCCAAAAGACATTGTTTCAAAGGCAACCCAAATGGGGGGATGCTCCTTGTATTTATGATAGAGAGAAGAAGTATAATCAGAGTATTTAGCATGCCCTAGTATTTGTCTTTTTGTCTTTGTAGGATCGACTGAGATAGCTATGAAAGAGTCAATTACAGAATAACCATCTTCATTTTTCCGCTTAGTGACTTCTGCTAAAATTACAGTTTTAATACGGTGTTCGATGTCGAGTGACATTTTCATAATCAGATATCTCAAGTGCATATCCAGTGATGAAAGATCACAAAGAATTTCAAATGAGAGATTAATGTATTCACCCTTTTGGTTCTTCTGAAAATTTTTACGGTAGGAAATTAGCTTATAGAAGTAATTGTTTTTAGATAAAAAATTTATAACTTCTTGTTTGGAACAAGAATATGTAATTTTTTTACGCTCGAAATACCTGAGCATGTCATCAAACGTATAAAGCGGTTTGTCCAAAACCATCCCTTCCTTCTTTGGCGATTGCTGTTATTATACTACATATTAGGAAGGGAAAAACGCAAACAAAAACACCAGCCATCCGCCGGGCCGGTGTTTTTTAGACTGCTTCTTTTTTTAGATCTTCGAAGATGCGGCGCGCTTTATGTTCTGCACGTTTCTTATCACGCGCGAACACAGTGATCAGCTTGTTGTCGAAGATAAAGTTCCATTGTTTTTTCATATGACTCACCTACCTTTATTTTTCATACTTTCATCAATACCCGATATGTGAAGCTGTAAACATAAAGAAGGGTTCATGGACATTTCGTGAATTTTTACTGATGGTCTTTACAAACTTTAACAGGAGCCTTACAATCGGTTAATATTGGTTTTTGCAGAGTGGACGACCAAAAAGACAGGTCCACAAAGGAGAGAATGGAATGGACAGCACGGAACGCATCGCGCCTTCCGGAATTACGGTCATGTCGTTTAACATGGCACATGGATGCGGAATGGACGGGAAAGTGGATCTTGTGCGGATTGCCGAGGTCATCCGCGGATCGGGAGCGGATATAATCGGCTTGCAGGAGGTCGACCGTCATTTTTCAAGCCGGAGCAGCTTTTTAGACCAGACGGCTCTGCTGGCAGAGCAGCTTGGCATGGAGTACAGCTACGGCGCGAATCTGGTGGAACGCTCGGAGGAAGGGCCGGACCGGGAGTATGGCAATGCGGTCCTCAGCCGGTTCCCGATCAAATTCGCCGTGAATCATCTGTATGACAATGAAGGGATTGATATCGACGATCCGGAGCCGCGCGGGGTTCTCGAGACGACAATCGATCTCGGCAGCACATACCTCAGCGTCTTCAACACGCATATGCCGCTGGGCGAGTCGGTGCTGCGTGAAAACATGAGGCAGCTGCGCCAGATTGCCGGCAGTACAGCATTCCCTTCCGTGATCATGGGGGACTTCAATATGCAGCCGGACCATCCGGAAATAATCTCGTTATGTGCAGAATACCGTGATTCGTTCGCTGAGCTTGAGATGGATGATGCTGGATCGTTTCCGTCCGTTCCATCAAACGTAAATTTGCGTCCAATCCGGATCGATTATATTTTCACGGATGCCAGCATGATTGCACAGCAAGCGGCTGTCCTGAAGACGGAGAGTTCAGATCATCTCCCGATTGTGGCGGCATTTGCGATTGGCTTGACGGAGTCAGAAGAGACGGCGGCAAGTCTAGCGGTATATTGATGAAACTAGATGGAGCGGCGGCGTGCCTATGTACGCCGCTTTTTCCATGCAAGCGCCGAATCGGCGGTGCATTGCGAACAAGTCAGCTCCCCTTGCTTCGTTTCATAACCGTCTTGCTTCCATCATCGGCCTTGTTGCTTCTTAAAAACGAATCATTGCTTCAATTCCCATCCTTATTGCTCCCTTTGATCCCCATCCTGGTATAATGGAAGAACTAGGAGGAGGGAAGAGGATGCGGATACTTGGAAAAATCGCTTCGATTGCGGGATTCACGCTGCTTGTCCTGTTTTTTGCGGTGCCCGGCGGCATTATACTGCTGTTAAATGGATATTGGGAATGGCTTCCTGTGTTCATCGGCGTCGTAATAGGTTTCATCACCATTGTCAGTTTGGCAGTATTTGATGTGAAGCGGCGGTCTTTGTTTTACGGCATTCCCTTTGCGATTGTCGCTATCAGTTTCCTGGTTGCAGCGCCCGGTCTATATAAATTGACGAAGCCGGTCTTGCAGACGTCCGAAGTGGAATTGTATCAGTATGCCCCCTACGCTAAGGGGACAAAAGCAGCAACACTCGACCATCCGGCTTCCCTCCAGATCAAAGGAGATCTCCCGAAAATTGACGGCGCAACAGCGCTTTATCCGGTATATGCAGCATTCGCACAGGCGGTCTATCCCAGAAAGGAATATGACCCGTACCATAGCGAGGTCATGTCGAACCGGACCGGCCAGGCGTATGAGAGCCTGTTAAACGGGGAGGTCGATATCATCTTCGCACTCGGACCATCCGAGGCGCAGAAAGGGCGTGCGATGAGGGCGGGCAAGGAACTTGTCCTGACGCCGATCGGCAAAGAGGCATTCGTCTTTTTTGTCAATCAATCCAACCCTGTAAAGAGCCTTACGCAAGAGGAGCTGCGTGCCATTTACACGGGAGACGTGACGAACTGGAAAGAAGTCGGCGGTAAACGAAAAGACATCCAAGCGTTCCAGCGCCCTGCAGACAGCGGCAGCCAGACTGCGCTTGAGGACTTCATGGGCGACGTCCCGATCATGGAAGCGCCGAGCGAAAGTGTGGCGGATCTGATGAGCGGCATCATCACCTCCGTTGCGGATTACCGGAATTACAGCGGCGCTATCGGCTACACATTCCGGTTTTATTCGCAGTCGATGATCGGCAACCACAACGTCCGGCTGCTCGCAGTGGACGGCACCGAACCGACTGTCGACGCCATCCGCTCAGGCGACTACCCGATCACCCGTGAGCTGTACGCGATTACAGCGGGCACGAACAACCCGAACGTCAAGCCGTTTATTGACTGGATCCTGTCTGATGAAGGGCAGGAGTTGATTGAGAAGACGGGGTATGTGGGGATTGGCAAGGTTGGTGAATGAAGGAAGGATGCCGATAGGTGGGAATAAGATGAGTCTTAAAGGTAAAGTTTTATTCTTTTCAATGGTTGCCTGGGAGATAGGTGCAATTTATATGCTAGTAAATCAATACAAGAACGGACATCTGAATATTGGTTTGCTTATCACCGCAATGGGTGTATTGTTTCCTGTTTATATAGGCCTCTTTGGAAAAAGGGAAGAGGAATAGCTATACTCGCAAACAACGCCAAAGGAACGCCTATCTGGTAGCAGACAGGCGTTTTTCCGATTAATCCACAACCTGCAAACCAAGCAATGATGCGAACTGAATGGCTTGTGTGCTCGACACTTTGCAACCTCTCAAGTTTTCTAGCGAAACGAGCAAAGTATCGAAACGAGAGGAGCTCAGATCAATATCCTTCAAGGACGTTTCCTCGAAATTGGCATCATTGAGGTTACATGAAACAAACTCCACCTTTTTAAATGTACAATCAAAGAAGTCCGCATTCTCCAGGGATGTCTCTTCAAAAATAACTTTTTCCAGCTTCGAGTTACCAAAGGCCGTCAAATTCAGAATGGATCCTGTAAATCTCGTGTTCCCCAAGTACGATTCTGTCAGCTTGCTCCCGAGCAGCTTGCAGTTGATAAACTCCACGCGGCTGAGTGAGGAATTACGCAAATCGGCATTCGAGAAATCGCAGTTCTCAAACCGCACATCCGTCGCATCGAGCCTTCCGAAATCGGTATTCATGAAGTTACAGTTTTTCAGAACGGAATTATAGAGCCTTGTGCGTTCTAATCGTTCATCGGTAAACACTGAGCCAACAATCAGGCTATCTTCTAGCTCAGGATCTTCCGAATGAAGAATATCTGTAAAATGACGTGCTTCCAAGTGCTCTGTGATTTTGGGTGCATCCATTTTCAAAAGCCTCACTCCTTTCTAAGTAAATCGACTACTCTTCAAAGCCATATTCTCTATTCGTCTACTCTACCATACTTACAGACATTAACTTCGAATGAACAGCAAAAAACCGGTCCGCACATATGTGCAAGACCGGCTTCTCCTCATTTATTGAACAACGGAATCTTTTTCAAAACAACGCACACAGGCAAGGCGACGAGCAGGCCGACCGCACTTTGGATCAAATCTCCCGGAATGGATGCAAGCGGAATCCGCCAGTTATGGAACAGGATCACTTCCCATATATAGTATCCTGCGACCATTGGAGGGATGGAAATAAGGACAGCAATGGCATTCCACACAAGGCTGTTGCCGTTCCTGCCTTTCGACCAGGCGATTTTACCGACGATGTATCCTTGCAGACCGCGCGCAAGGAAGGAGATCGGCGCCCAGATCGCGAAGCCGGAGACGAGGTCGAACAAGCCCATTCCGAACGCACCCGCCATCGCACCTTTCTTCGGCCCGAACAGGATGGCGATGATGAACAGCATGGCTGAACCCAGGTGGATCAAACCGCCGCCGTTCACCGCGAGAGGAAGGCGTATGTTGAGCAGCAAAGTCGCGACGAAAACAAGCGCGATCATCATCGCTGTCAATATAAGGTCAAGGACGCGCGTGTTCGCGTGCTGCGTTGGTGTAGTTGTTGCTTTCATGGCGCAACAGCCCTTTCTGATTGGTTTCGTATTATCAGAATATCAAACAGGTGGCCTTTTCAAAAGTGTCAATTCAGAAGAATCTTTAGTGGTCAGATTGTGGTGTGGGCAATAAAAAAGGCGAGGATGAATCTCCTCGCCGGGTTTGTCATTTCTTCAAGGGAACCTCAATCGACTCTATCGCATAAGGCTCCTCCGCCAATTCTAGATCGGCAAAGTCACCGTCGACAGCAGATTTCTCATAGACATTGACAATTGGCGTGACGATGAGGGATGTTGCTTCGTCGTCGATATGCGGCAGCATGATCCGCGGCTTGCCGGTAACTCCGCGTCCGTCAAAATCAGAACTGTGGCCGACGTCCTGGTAGTGGATGGTGTTATAGTGGTTTCCGAGATTATCGGATACTTCGTACGTGAGCAGTACTCCGCGCCAGTCGGTTTCACCATGGGTCACTTCCGGAATGTCGACGGTTTCCGCCAGATAAAGTGTCCTGGAAACCGGTGTTTCAACGGACTTTTCCAGTGTAAGTGCAATGCCGTTATCCGCTGCAGTCAGGCCACTGGATGTAAAGTCCACTGTTTTGCCGTCCAGCCGTTTGACAGGAAACGTGAATGACCAGTCTCCTTTGTGTGCATTGGCAGTTTGGGCTAAGTTAAGAACTGTGTCGCCGTTCCACGTGACAGTAAGCTCTTCCGGTTTCGGGCCTTGGATCAGCTGGTAAACGAGCAATCCTGCGTATTCCGTTTCGCTGATTTTTTCCGTCATGAATTTCTTGGAAAACCCGTAGTCCTGGTAGGCATCCCCGAATTCAGGAACATCTAGCAGGCCGTCGAGTACGGGCCGGTCTCCGAGATCCGTGTCACTTTCCATAGTATAGGCGATGGTGATGTTTTCTCCATCATACACAGCATTCTCGACCGTGATCCGGATGCCGTTGCTTTCCTGGGTCGCACCGATATCCGTCGTATGTGCCTCGAAATCGTTGAAAACAAAGCTTGCATCCTCTTGGAATAGGCCAAACAAATTGCCGACTAACGGCAGTTTTGCGGCGTATGCCGGAAAGGCAGCACCTGTTGCTATTCCGGCGGCCAGAAGGAATGCGGCAGCTGCACCAATGACTCGCGGCATCTGCTTTTTCTTCTTCTGCTGCATGATGGCCCGCCTGATCCGTGCCTTCTCTATGTCACTCACGTCCATCGGTTCCACCTCGGGTTCAAGTTTCAATTCATTCAATTGCTTGTACAATTTCTTCATGTCGGGATCCCTCCTAATCGGATTTCCTGCATCCTCTTTTTTCCGCGGTATAGCCGGTTATCGACGGCTGCTTTCGTCAATCCGAGCCTCTCCGCAATCTCGTTGTTCCTCATATTCAAAAAGTATTTCATCGTAAAAATATCACGGTCGATATCCGGCAAACTGGCCATCATGCGCAGCAGTTCATCATGCGATGCCTGCAGGAGATATTCATCTTCCGCAGATTGTGATTCCCTTTCCATGCCATCCAGTTCAGTCGCAATCGGCAATTTGGCCATCATCCGCTGCTTATCGACCGCTTTGAACTTGGCGATCGTGCAGATCCATTTCCGGAAATCCTCGGCATCCCCTTTGAATTGCTTCGCGTTCTCGTAGGCACCCAGGAATGTGTCATTCACGCATTCCTCGATGATGTGGGGATCGTCATAGGAACGGAGCGCATTGAAGATGACCGCTTTCACCAGCCCCGCATACAGATCGATGACATAAACGAGCGCCTCTTCCTTGCCCCGCTTGAAATGCCGGATGAAGTTATCTTCGTGTATTCGCATAGACATAACCCTTTCTTGTGTAAAGGCCTTTACACTCTATACATCGGATCAAATCGATTTTATTCTCAAAGAAAAAAGCGCGAAAAAGGGAATACCTTTTTTACGCTTTCGGTCGTTTCCATATGAGGTATACAACCAGCCCATACCCAATGACTTGCAGGGCTAGTGAAACGATATAGGGAATCATGGATGCCCCTGCAAACATATGTATGCCAAGTGTTCGGAACGAATTCAGCAGTCCCCATAAGGCGAGCAGGAAAGGGATTGCGAAATAGTATCCCCACGCTGATGCGGGATTTTGGCTGACTTTCCATACGGCGATCCAGCTAAGGATAACGAGTGTGACAGGGATAAGCATGACGATGTCAAATACGTAGATGACGAGTTCATATGCAAGCATGACAGTTACATAGAGGGTCGGAATAAACGCAAGCAGGAAGACAAGCTTGCCTCCTTTTTCTGTCGTGATGACAGGTATCGTCGCATTCCACAGCATAATGACGCCTGTCAAATAAAGGCATGGGAGGAGCAGTAAAATAGGAAAGGCAAAGCAAACCGGCATCAAGAGGACCAGCCACACAAGGAAGAAAATGAGCCAGCCTTTACTTGTCCGCGCAGCAGCGAAGTAGAAAGCGACCCACAGTACAATAGTAAGAATTCCTGCTGCTCCTAGTAATAAATAAGCTGTACTACCTATCTCATGATTACCTGCCATGCCTGATAAAGCGAAGAACGACCAAACGATTGCATAGAAAACACCCATAGCCCCCAGATTGCCTAGAAAGAGCAAGCCAAGACCAACATTCTTTTTCATTTCCATCCCCTTCCAAAGAGCCGCTGACTTTTATGTAGTATAGCATAGCGGGAGGAGAGATTTGCGGGCATAAAAACCTCCTGTTTAAGCACGCTACAGGAGAGGAGGGCGTTTGTATGAATAAACCCTTTATGCCGCAGCTAGTGTATTTTGAGCCGAATGCGCTTGAATATCCGCTGGGGCAGGAACTGAAGGAGAAATTTGAGAAGCTGGGGACGGAAATCCGTTTCACGACGTCCCATAACCAAGTGCGAAACCTGCCGGGCGAGACGGATGCGCAAAAGTACAGAATCGCGAAATCGACGCTCGTTGTCGGCATCCGGAAAACATTAAAATTCGATACGTCGAAACCGTCCGCGGAATATGCAATCCCGCTTGCGACGGGCTGCATGGGCCATTGCCATTACTGCTATTTGCAGACGACGATGGGCAGCAAGCCGTATATCCGGACGTATGTGAACGTCGAAGAGATCTTCGAGGCGGCGGACAAGTATATCGAAGAACGCGCCCCTGAAATCACCCGTTTCGAGGCCGCCTGTACATCCGATATTGTGGGCCTTGATCACCTGACCCATTCATTGAAAAAGGCGATCAACCATTTCGGACAGACTGAGCTGGGCCGGCTGCGTTTCGTCACGAAGTTCCATTTCGTCGATCATCTGCTGGATGCTGAGCATAACGGCCATACCCGGTTCCGCTTTAGCGTGAATGCGGACTATGTCATCAAAAACTTCGAGCCTGGCACCTCTCCGCTCGATAAACGGATCGAGGCGGCGGGGAAAGTGGCGCGCGCTGGCTATCCGCTCGGCTTCATCGTCGCGCCGATTTATGTGCACGACGGCTGGGAAGAGGGCTACCGGCATTTATTCGAACGGCTGGACGCGGAACTGCCGATGGACGCACGGGATGATATCACGTTTGAGTTCATCCAGCACCGTTTCACCAAGCCCGCTAAGAAAGTGATCGAGAAAAATTATCCGAAGACAAAGCTGGAGCTCGATGAGGACAAACGCCGCTATAAATGGGGCAAGTACGGCATTGGGAAGTATATTTATCCGAAAGACGAAGAAGACATGCTGAAGGAAGCGCTGTTTGGCTATGCGGCGCAGTATTTTCCGCAGGCGAAGATTGAGTATTTTACGTAATGCTGGCGTGGGGCATTATGGGTGTTGGGCTTAGAGCCAGGGGATTAAATAGTCAAAAGCATGCATCGCGTCCAGGAGAGTGGCGGGCTAAGGATGTCCGCCCGCGAACAACGGGCAGGCGGGGATTATGCGAAATAGGCGTTTAGCCGTGTAAACGGGCGTTCATCTTGCTAAATAGACGCTCAGCCGCGTAAACAGGCGTTCACCCTCGCTAAATAGGCGCACAGCCCACGTAAACGGGCGTTCACCCCCGCTAAATAGGCGTTCATCCCACGTAAACGGGCGTTCATCTTGCTAAATAGGCGTTCAGCCGTGTAAACGGGCGTTCATCTTGCTAAATAGGCGCTCAGCCGCGTAAACAGGCGTACGTCCTCGCTAAATAGGCGCTCAGCCCACGTAAACGGGCGTTCGCTCTCGCGAAATAGGCGTTCATCTTCTGTAAACAGGCGTTCGCCTTGCAAAAAGCCGGCCCACAGCCAAAAACCAGCGCTCCCGCAAGAGGAGCGCTGGTTTATTTCCGCATAATAAAAGCCATATGTCTGCCGCAGGAGCGGTTCTGCCGGTAGGAAAAGCCGGCCGGGTCTTTGAAGGTGCATGTCCGGTCGAGCGCAATCTGAGCTGCCGGAATGCCGGCGCGCTCGCATTGGGCCTTGACGGTCAGCTGGTTGTCGATATGGTATTTGCCGGTCTTTTCCTTGAAATACATATAGTCGTCTGCGTAGCCGAGCTGTTTGAATTTCTTGTAGACGTCCGCATCGACTTCGAATTTCTCTTGGCTGAGCGCTGGTCCGATCTGTACCTGCATCCCTTTCAACTCACAGCCTTCCGTGTCAGCCAGATGGCGGAAGAGCTTGAACGTGATTTCCTTCACGGTCCCTTGCCAGCCCGAATGGATGACGCCGATGACGCCGCTTTCCGGATGGTGGAACAGCACGGGGACGCAATCGGCGGTGAACGCGCAGAGAACGATGCCGCGCTCATACGTGTACAGAGCGTCCATATCCTGAATGGCATCCTCTTTTGAACCCGAACCGCGTCCTGCATCCGTCTTCGTCACTTTGTAAAAATGATCGCTATGCGTTTGATCCGAATAGACGAAGCGGCTCGGTTCTACATGCAGGAGGTCCGCCAGCGCCTGCCGATTTGCGAGCACCGCGCCCGGATCACTGCAGGCATGCAGCGCCATATTCCCTTGCTCGGCTAGCGTCCTATCGATCATTGTCATGCCAGAAGTTACATTTTCATTATCCGTATACCATTGTATGTTCATGTGATCACCTGTCTTTACTATATCGCAGCGCATGAAAATTGTGTAGGCGTATGAAAAAGGCCGTCCTGCGAAAACTAAATAGGAATCGTGTCTGCAAAGGCTCGATATTACCTTGAGGAGGTGTTCGGATTGAGTATATTATCTCGGATTGCGCTTGCCCTCGTTATAATCGGTGCATTGAACTGGGGATTAATCGGCTTTTTCCAGTTTGACCTCGTAGCTACATTATTTGGTGGACAGGATGCCTTTTTGTCTCGAGTGGTGTATGGACTCGTCGGCATCAGCGGCCTGATCTGTCTTGGTCTTTTATTCAAGCCCAACGAAGATGAGGATACCGTCACGGACAGGCGCAGGTTCACGAACCCGAATTATGGAACTGAATTCGGGGAGGAACCGGATTTCCGTAAAGAGCGGGAAGAACGTGAGAAGGACAATACCGATCTATAAGGGAAACAGCCACCTGTAACCGGGTGGCTGTTTGTCTGTCTTATTGCAACGGGCCGCGCAGGTCTGTCAATGCATCCTGCATGACTGTGACGCCATGGCTCATCGCGGAACCCCCGCCAAGCGCTGCTGCAACCCCGATCGCTTCCATCATTTCCGCTTCACTTGCATTCGCATCCATGCACCCTTTCGTATGGTACACAATGCAATGCTCGTTGCGCGCATACACACTGATGGCGAGCGCTGTCAGCTGTTTCTGCTTGGCAGTAAGCGCACCCTCCTCGAAACAGGCTTCCGTGAACTTGTGGAATGTGCTGGCGATATCTGGCGCCTTCTCAGCAAAATCGCCCATCCCTGCTTTGTATTCCTGCAGGACTGCTTCGGTATACGTGATTTCTTCCATGCTGCTCCCTCCTTCTGCCGTAGTATTCACAGAAGGGGGCGAAGGCATTCATTTGTGATTCTCCGCATCCCTTTCCTCCACCATCTCTTCAATCTCTTCCATCGTCTCCTCGTATTCCTTCTCGACTTCCGTCGTCGAAGGCAGGAACGGTTCATCATTATAATCAACCCGTTTGCCGTACCTTATCATTTCATAGATGATCATCCCGTTGTTCGGCATGCGGTTCACCGTGTACATCGGCACGATATCAAACAGGACGTAATAGAACTCATAAAACAAAAAACGGTCCCAAAATGACTTGAAATCATCCAGATACCCGTTGGCCAGCAGGAAATTCAAGAATAACCCGAGCGTCAGGTTGACCAGAATCGGTCCTGCATAAATGCATATGTAGGCAAGCTTGCTTTTACGCCTGATGCCGTCATAGGAGAACCAGCTATACAGATGGTAATGCCGGCGGATATCGATCATTCCGAATTTTACCAGGCGGGGTCCAGAGCCGATGGTCAGCCGCGGATTCTTCACGCCGAACAGCCAGCTCGCCAGCAAATAGCCGGACTCCCGCAAAAAAACGACAACCGGCAGGATGATGAAGGCGGACAAAATGAGCGACATGAGATCCGAAAGACCGAACATACCAGTTTCCACCCTTCATTTCATTCTGAAAACATAACTTATCATCTACCCTAAAACGACTTTTTTAATCATAATCAAACCCATTGACAGGAAGACTCCAAGTTCGTATACTAGTAATTGCTTTAATCATTAAAGTATTTAAAGTGTAAATTATACGCGAGGTGAACAAATAGATGGAAAGGAACGATTCATTTCCACGGTTTGAAGAGCTCTTCTGGAACGTGACACGTAATATGGGGTATTTATGGCGACAAATATTTGAAGAACATTTTCCGGGGTCCCAGTCCTATCTCATTTTCATGCTTGAAAAGAACGGGCCGACACGAATGACCCGCCTTGCTGATGCACTCCGGCTGACGGGCGGTGCAGTGACGATCGCCTCCGATAAATTGATCGAGCAAGGCTATGTCGAACGGAAACGGGATGAAAGCGACCGCCGTGTCGTCTATTTGGAATTGACGGAGAAAGGGCGGGAAACGATGAAACAGCTTCGCCTGGAAGGACGAAAGACGATGAGCACGGTTTTCGGCCATCTGTCGGAGGTGGAGCTTACGAACATGATCACCATTTTCGAACAGGCGTCAGACAGGATTGACCAAATCAGGGGGGAACGAAACGAATGAATGACTTAACATCTAAACAGAAAGTGACCATCATGTTCGCCATCATGGCGGCGATGTTCTTCTCGGCCATCAACCAGACGATCATCGGCGTCGCCATGCCGCGGATCATTGCGAAACTGGGCGGCATGGATTACTACACATGGGTTATCACGATCTACCTATTGACGATGGCGGTCTCGACAATACTGGTCGGGAAGCTCTCGGACATTTACGGACGGAAGCCATTTTTGCTAGCAGGGATCGCCTTTTTCATGGTGGGATCGTTCCTGTCCGGTTTTTCGCAGAACATCTTCCAGCTGATCATTTTCCGCGGCATTACCGGAATTGGCGGAGGGATGATCATGTCGAACGCCTTCACGGCTGTCGGTGACTTGTATCTCCCGAGGGAACGGGCGAAATGGACGGGCGCAATGAGCGGGATTTTCGGAATATCGAGCGTGCTCGGACCGCTTATGGGCGGTTTCATCGTCGACCATCTTGACTGGCACTGGGTGTTCTGGATCTTCCTCCCGCTCGGATTCGTAGCCTTCGGAATGATCTTCAAGCTGTTTCCGAAAGTGCCGAGAAGAGAAGGGGAAACGATCGACTATTTCGGATCCTTCTTCCTCACAGTCACAATTGTTTCTCTCTTGATGGCCTTCAGCTTTGCAGGCGAAGGGGCCGGCAAGTATGCATGGGGTTCCTGGCAGATTCTCGGCCTGTTCGGCCTGACGATCGTCGCGCTGATCGCTTTCATGATCACCGAGACGAAAGTGAAGACCCCAGTCTTGCCGCTGTCCTTATTTAAGAACGACATCGTCACCGTCTCGAACATCGCGGGCTTTTTGCTCGGCATGGGCATGATGGGCGTCATGATCTATACGCCGTTCTTCATTCAAGGAGTCAAAGGGATCTCTCCAAGCGGCTCGGGCTATATTATGATGCCGATGTCGATCGTCATGGTGTTTGCCACGACTTTTGCAGGTGCGTATATGACGAAATCAGGGAAGTACAAAGGGCTCGCGATCATGGGTCTCAGCATCACGGCCCTCGGGATCTTCCTGATGCATTTCATCACGATCGATACACCGATCTACGTGATGATCAGTTACCTATGTATTGTCGGGGTCGGACTCGGCGCCAGCATGCCGGTCTTCTCCCTCACTGTGCAGAACGCCGTCAGCATGAAGCAGCTAGGCGTAGCGTCCGCATCCTCCCAGTTGTTCCGGTCGCTCGGTAACACAATGGGGATCGGTATCCTCGGGGCGGTCATGAGTTCACGGATGGCGACAAAGATGAAAGACATGTTTGCAGGAGGCGGCATGACCGCGTCCCAGCAACTTCCGCCAGAGCAGGCGCAGCAGCTTGGGCAGCTGATGAACCCCGAACTCTTACTTGACCAGCCAAAGCTTGAACAGGTGCAAAACGCGCTCCCAGCAGATATCCAGCCGATCGCGGAGCAGATGGTCACTGCCATCAAAGGTGTCTTCGCCGATGCGTTGACGACGACGTTCCTCGCCGGAGGTATCATCATGGTGATCGCTGTAGTATTTGCAATCTTCCTTCGCGCCATTCCGCTCGTTTCTGCGGAAGATAAGATGCGGAAGGAATTCCAGAAGCATCAGGGCAAGCCGGCAGAGCAGCAATAACTAGGAGGAATCAAACGGTCTCTTCGGAGGCCGTTTTTTCGTTTGCGTTTATGGATTCAGGGAAATATAAAAGAATGAAATAAACGAATAGAAAGGGAAGGAGCAGAGCTTATGAAAACGATGAAATGGATGATGACACTCGCAACAGTCTCCTTCCTGGCCGCCGGCTGCACGAATACGGCTGACAAAACAGATACAACGGATGAGAAGGACAATCAGCCAGTGACGGTACCTGCAGGAGAAGCGAATTCCGGTGCGAATGACAGCGGAGGGGCGGACTCGGAAAAGAATGAGACCGAAAAACCGCCAGCGTCTACAGATAAAAACGACAGTCAATCCTCTGAGGAGTCTGTAGCGGATGAGCAGAAACAGATGGCACTGGATACGTTGAAGGGCCTCGTGAAAGACGCAAAGGAAGGGAAAGTCTATGCGCCTGATCAGGGCTTCTACGTCGGCAAGACGTCGCGTGAAGAAGTATACGATACAATAGGCAAGCCTGAAGAGAAGAGCGGCGGCTTTGACAAGTACCATGGCTCGATGGGCAATCCGTCCATCGCATTTGCTTATGATGACAAGGGCGTCATAAAAGAGGCGCGCTATTTTGGAACTACTGTAGAGCGCCAGACGAACCTGGGAGGCATTACGGAAAAAGACTTGCATGAGCAGCTTGGCGAACCGGCAGATACTCACACCATTGAAGCGACAGGCGAGACGAACATCCGCTACCACCTGGGTGATTTCGATCTGCAGTTCATCATCGGAAAAGACGGGACGCCGGATCATGTCAACCTGAAGGAATGGAAATAAGGAGAGAAAGGGGCAGGAGGAGTGGAGACATTACTGATTGTCGCCGTGGTCATCGCCAGCGGACTGATGCTGTACTCGAAACTGGTATTTCTGGAGCAGCGGGTGCGGCGCCAGGAGATCATGATCACACAACTGATGAAACAAGCGCAGGTCGAGGTGCCTGTGCCTGACAAGATTGTCGGCTTGATCCGCCAAGGCAAAGAAGTGCAGGCGATCAAAGCGGCAAGGGAAGAGTTCGGCTATTCGCTGCTTGAGGCGAAGGAGTATGTGGATGCGGTGAAGATCGGCGTGGAATAAGGGGAAGGCGGAGGATCGATTTAAACGATTCTCCGCCTATTTATTCTAAAATGGTATGTTGGCGTGAATGAAGGACTCTGTAGATTTCAACAGATTTTTGCATTTCACATACCGTATAATAGACCGTGTATTTTTTCACAGTAATAACTCTGTATTCATTTTGCAGAGGATAAGGAAGCTCATATACTTTACCCATATAAGGGAAGGTGGCAAGTGCTGAAATTGTATCGTCCAACGTGTCAATTAACAATTCTGCTCGATCTCGATTATCCTTTTCGGCAATGTATAAACTAATTTTTTGTAAGTCATCCAGAGCAAGAGGCAAATAGAAAATCTCATATGTCATAGTTGCTTGTTTTCTCAGCCACTGTCATTCGGAGCTGTTTCATGACATCGGTATGGGAAACCCGCTCATTTATATCTGCTGCCTGCAGTTCAGCTTCCCTCAATTTTAAGTAGATCTCCCGCTCTTTTTCATATTTTTCGTATGTCTCAATACTCATGACAACCATATTGCCATGACCGTTTTTTGTAAGAAAAACGGGTTCGCCTGTTTCATGGACAACTTGTGAGATTTCTGCAAAGTTATTTCGTAAGTCGGAAACCGGTCTGATATATGGCATAGTGAGCACCTCTCTTTTATCACCATTATATCATAGTCATGATATATAAGGCCACAACTAGCAGGGCAGCTCCGTTGCTCGGGAAAACTTCTATTTCTTCCGCAGAGACCGGACCAAAAAGATGATAATTGTACCGAAAATGGCGATCAAGAAAATGGGCAGGAATGCGATTCCGAGCGAGGTCGCTTGGCCCAGCGCCATTTGGATGGAGCGGTAGCTGATATAGGCGAAGAAGATGATGATCTCGTTTTTCATCACATTCAGCAGCAGCCGTGAGTTCTTGTATTGGTACTCGATATTGTCTTCGGTCAGGTTCATGTAATTATGCCATTCCGGGTGCTTTTCAAGGAAAGTCATCATGCTAGCCATAAGCAGCGCGACGATCGGCAGGATGATCAGTTCCCATTTCAATCCCCATCTATCGACTTGCCCGGCCGCATCGAAATGGCCCGGCACCTGATCTGGAAGCTGGCCCCAGGCATAGATAAGATAAACGAGCCAAGCCGCGACGACGAGCAGACCGATTGCATCCAGCCCCTTTTCGAGCAGCGTTTTTGGAATGTCCAATTTCGGACGTTTATACATAAGAACCCCTCCTGAAGTCTTGTTTTCTATCTTCTTATACGAGAAGAGAGACCCGAAAGATTCGGATTAAGAATTTCCCGGGAAAGAAAACGTGGCGGCTCGCGGCTGTCTCCTGTACGATTAGAAAAAAGGGGGAATTTTCATGATACATATTGGCATCATCGGGCTTGGCGCAATCGGCCAGCGCCTGATCAAACAATTCGAGGAACATCCGGACGTGACCATTTCGGCGGTTTGCGACCGTCAGCAGAAGCTCGCTGAGGAGACGGCAAAGTCGATTGAAGGAGCTGCCGCCTACAAAGACCACAAGCAGTTGCTGAATGAGGGGAATGTAGAGTTTGTCTACGTGGCGGTGCCGCCGAAATTCCATCACGCAATTGTCATGGATGCGCTGCACGCGAAGAAGCATGTGCTGTGCGAAAAACCGCTGGCAAATTCGGTGGAGGAAGCCGGCGAGATGCTGGAAGCGGCGCGTGTTGCTGGCGTCGTGCATGCGATGAATTTCCCGCTCAACTACGGAGCCGCGGGTGCGAAGTTCGCTGAATTGATCCGAGGCGGTTACGTCGGGAACTTGCGCCGGCTGGAACTGTCGATGCGCTTTCCGGAGTGGCCGCGCACTTGGCAGCAGAATGATTGGATTGCGAGCCGCGAGCAAGGCGGTTTCGTGCTCGAAGTCGGCGTCCACTTCATCCAGCAGGCGCTAAAACTGTTCGGCGGCATCTCGCAGATCGAATCCCGGCTTGAACTGCCGACGGATTCTACAAAATGCGAGACGGGTATCATCGCGACCGCCAAGCTAGCGGATGGCACTCCTGTCTTAATTGAAGGCATGAGCGGCATTGCAGGAAACGAGCATATCGGCTTCACGGCTTATGGCACGGCTGGCGTCCTGGCGCTGGAAAACTGGGGAACGCTGCGAGGCGGAATGACTGGCGAGACGCTTGAAGTGATAGCAGCAGACGGTACAAACACTCCATCGCTAATCAATGAGCTTGTGAAAGCGGTACGAGGAGAGCACGCAGAAATCTATGACTTCGAAGTCGGCTATGAGGCGCAGAAAGTGTTGGATGCGTTGAGGCAATCTTGAATTTCATAATGTGCTGCTCTATCCAGATGGATGCCGTGACATACGTCGGAAGCACGGACGAAGCGAATGTGCCCATGATCGCGATCTTCAAAAAGAATGGCTGTGTATTTCGAGATAAGAAAGGGATCTATCGGATAGATCAATAGGTGGTGTTCATATGTTTACATACCAAGTTACCGAAGAAATGGAGTTGCGGCTGCTCGAAATCCGTCATGCGGAAGAGCTATTTGCACTAACGGACGGATCGCGGAGCAGTCTGCGTGAATGGCTTCCATGGATTGATTTCACCCAAACTGTCGAGGATTCGAAGAAATTCATCGAAGGGACGATGAAGCAGTTTAGCGCAAACAACGGCTTCCAAGCGGGCATCTGGTATAAAGGTGAGCTGGCAGGCGTCATCGGACTGCATGGGATCAATTGGTCATATCGATCCACGTCGATCGGTTATTGGCTGGGCGACGGATTCGTCGGGAAAGGGCTAATGACGAAATCTTGTGAGGCAGTCATCAATTATTGCTTTAGCGAACTGGGGCTGAACCGGATTGAGATCCGGGCAGCAGCCGAAAACAGCAAGAGCCGAGCCATCCCCGAGCGCCTCGGTTTCACAAAGGAAGGCCGCATCCGCGAGGCGGAGTGGCTGTATGATCGGTATGTGGATCATGACGTGTATGGGTTGCTGAAATCGGACGCACATAGATAACGAAAAGCCTGCCACCTAAGCGGTCGCAGGCTATTTCTTATTTCGTATAGTTGTCGAAATATCCTTGGATGAAGACGATCGGCGTTCCTTTGTCGCCGCTTCCGGACGTCAAGTCGGAAAGGGAACCGATCAGGTCAGTCAGTTTACGCGGGGTTGTGCCTTGTGCCGCCATGGAGCCGACGAGGTCGGATTCTTTGTTTTGAATGTACTCGGCGATCGCCTTTTTCGCTTCTTCGCCGCGAAGTCCTGCAAAGTCGTTGTCTGCCAAGTATTTCAGTTTGATTTCATTCGGCGTGCCTTCGAGGCCAGCTGTGAAAGCCGGGGAGACGACGGGATCCGCGAGCTCCCAAATCTTGCCGACAGGGTCTTTGAACGCACCGTCGCCGTAAATCATCACTTCAACCATTTTGCCGGTCTTCTCTTTCAGGATCGACTGGATCGTGTCGACGACAGGCTGAGAATTACGCGGGAACAGTTTGACGCTATCTTCTGTCGCTTTGTTCGAGCCGAGCAGGCCGTATGCTTCGTTGTAGCCACTGCCGTCGATGGATTCGCTCAAGATGTTGTCAAGACTGTAGATTTTCTCGCCGCCGTTTGCTTTCAGAATCCGCTTCGTGCGGAAACGGGAATGGATGTCGCATGTCAGCACATTTTTTGTATAATCAAGGATCGTCTTCGCGTGGTTGGAGAAGATGACTTCACATTCCACGCCGTATTCTTCAACGATCGATTTATAGTAGTCGATGTAATCGACGCCTGTGAATGTATGTTTGTTGTAGCCGAAGTGCTCGCGGAATTCCGCTTCTGTCAGCACGTCCGTCCATGGGTTGATGCCTTTTTCGTCAAGTGTGTCGATATCGACCAAGTGGTTGCCGACTTCGTCAGACGGATAGCTGAGCATCAGTACGATTTTCTTCGCTGCGCCTTTTGCGATACCGCGAAGGCAGATGGCGAACCGGTTCCGGCTCAAAATCGGGAAGATGACGCCAATTGTTTCGTCCGCAAATTTCGACTCGATGTCTTTGGCGATATGATCGACAGTTGCGTAATTTCCTTGCGCGCGTGCCACGATGGATTCTGTTACGGTAACGATATCCCGGTCATTGATGGAAAAGCCCTCAACTTCCGACGCTTTGATGACGCTATCTACGACGATTTCCTCGATATTGTCCCCTTTATTGATGATCGGGCAACGAAGACCTCTAACAACAGTACCTACAACTCGTTCCACGTATATCGCTCCTTACGCATGTTTGATTTTCACTCTACTTGTACTATACCTTGCCTTCCTGCTATAAGTAAAATTAATATATGTAATAATGGGTATAAGGAGTGGTTATATGGTGAGTAAATTGGATCTGTACCGGATTTTTAGCTCTGTCTGCAGGAATGAAAGCTTCTCGAAAGCAGCGAAGTCCCTTTATATGACGCAGCCGGCCGTCAGCCAGTCCATCATGCAGCTGGAACGGGAACTGGAGACGAGGCTGTTTACCCGCACGCCAAAAGGGGTGACACCGACAACGGAAGGGAGCCTTCTGCTTGAGTATGTCAATTCTGCCATCAATCTAATCGAAATGGGCGAAGAAAAAATGGCCGAATTTAAAAATCTGACGACCGGCCAGCTGCGTATTGGAGTCGGTGACACAATATCAAAGCACGTCATTTTGCCTGAACTCGAAACGTTCCGTAACCGGTACCCGAATATCAAACTGAAAATCGTCAACGGGACGACCGAGGAGCTCATCGCGTACTTGAAGTCAGGCGAAGTGGATCTCGGCATCTGCAATTTGCCAATTGAGGATCCGTCTCTCACCATCAGACCGTTCTTTGATATCCACGATACATTCGTCTACGGGGAGAAGTATCGGAAACTGCTAGCACGGACGATTGATTTTGCAGAACTCGCGAAGCTGCCGCTCATCTTCCTCGAGCGCAACTCCAATTCACGGAAATACGTCGAAGCCTTCTTGCGCGAAAAAGGCGTGTCCATCGAACCTGAATTCGAACTCGGCTCTCACGACCTTCTCGTCGAGTTCGCACGAGTCAACATGGGTATCGCCTGCGTCACAAGGGAATTCACGGAAGATTACCTGGATCGAGGGATTTTGCAGGAAGTGCAGCTAGAAGAGGAAATACCGCCAAGAAGCATTGGCATCTGTTCGTTGAAAAGTGTACCCTTATCGCCAGCATCGGGCAAATTTGTGGGGTTGATCGAACGGAAATGAAAAGGCCCTCGGGGATAGGGATCCCGGGGCCCAAAGCTTAAATCTCAATCAAAAATGGCAAGATCATCGGCCGGCGCTTTGTCCGTGCGAACAGGAGCTTCTCGACCGCGATCCGAATTTCGTGTTTGACATCATTCCGGCGGCGGCGGCTCGCGGGCTGTCCGTCTTGGAGTATGTCTTTTACGAGCTGGTTGACTTCTTCATATAACTTGTCGGCGTCACGCTCGTAAACGAATCCGCGGGACAGGGTGGCCGGATCGGTGATGAGCTGGCCGTCCCTCTTATTAATGGATACGACGATGACGAGCATTCCTTCTTCTGACAGGACTTTGCGGTCGCGTAGTACGATTTTTCCGACGTCCCCGATGCCGAGTCCGTCGACGAAGACATTGCCGGCATCGACCGATCCGCCGAGACGTGCCGTCCCATCTTTGATCTCCACCACATCTCCGTTAGAAACGATGAAGATGTTCTCATGCAGGACACCGACCGACTCTGCAAGTTCCCGGTGTTTTTCAAGCATCCGGTACTCCCCGTGGATCGGCATGAAGTATGTCGGTTTCAAGAGCGTCAGCATGAGTTTCAGTTCTTCCTGATAGGCGTGGCCCGACACATGCATGCCGGTCGATCCGTAGACGACGTGCGCGCCGAGCCGGTAGAAATTGTCGACGATCCGGGAGACGCTTTTTTCATTCCCCGGAATCGGGCTCGACGAGAAGATGATCGTGTCGCCGGGGTTGATGGAGACGTCGCGGTACGAGGAGCTCGACAGACGGGACAGCGCCGCCATCGGCTCCCCTTGGCTGCCAGTACAAATGACAGCGACCTGCTCGGGGATCATCCGGTCTACTTCTTTTATATCGATCAGAAGGTCTTCCGGTATGTCCAAATAGCCGAGCTCCTCGGAGACCGTGGCCACGTTCACCATGCTGCGGCCGAGCAGGGCGACTTTGCGGTTCGTCATATAGGCTGCGTCAATGATCTGCTGCACCCGGTGGACATTTGACGCGAAGGTTGAAATGAAAATCCGCCCTTCCGCTTTATGGAACTCCTCCGCAATCCGCTCGCCGACCGCACGCTCGGATTCGGAAATTCCCGGCCGCTCGGCGTTTGTGCTCTCGGATAAGAGAAGCAGGACGCCTTTTTTGCCGAGGTCCGAGAGCTTATGGAAGTCTGCGAATTCCCCGTGGATCGGCGTCAGATCGAATTTGAAATCGCCTGTATGCACAATCAATCCCTGCGGCGTATCAAACGCCACGCCGATACAATCCGGGATGCTGTGGTTCACCCGGAAGAACGACAAGTCGACCTCGCCGAGCCGGATTTCTGTATCGTGGTCCACCTGCACGAGCTGCGAACTGCGCAGCAGCCCATGTTCTTTCAGCTTCAATTCGATCAAGCCAAGGGTCAGCCGCGTTGCGTAGACCGGCACATTCAGCCGCTTCAGGAAATAAGGGATGCCGCCGATATGGTCTTCATGGCCGTGCGTTACGATGAGCGCCTGCACGTGATCTTTGCGCTCGAGTAAATATGAAATATCCTGGATGATCAGATCGACGCCCGGCAGTTCTTCATTCGGAAACTTCCCGCCGCAATCAATGACATACAAATCCTCGCCGCACTCCAGCACATACATATTTTTGCCGATCTCCTGGATGCCGCCAAGCGCGAAAACAGAAACAGTCGAAGTCACATGAATATCCTCCCTACGTGAAAATAAAAAGGCCATCCCGGCAGCCTATCGGCAACCGGAACAGCCTGGTGTACTCCGAAAGTAGGATTCGAACCTACGGCCTATCGGTTAACAGCCGATTGCTCTACCGCTGAGCTATTTCGGAATGGTGTACTCCTATCATGGACTGGTTTTGTGAGGGATATACATGTGAATTTGAAAAAACGTTAATTTGCACAGGGCATGCAACACGGCGGCGGGAGTGGTTGTGATTCGGAGAAGTGGCCGCAAATGTCGCATGCCGGGGCTTGAACATCTCAAGCCACCACTCGAAAGTCCCTATGATTCCCGTTAACATAGCAAGCATGCTGCTGAACATCCCAAATTTACACGTGATCATCCCATCCTTGCCGTCGAACGCGCCAAGCACTCCTGCCGGCAAAGCGGAAGAACCACGCAGCAGGCTGCATGGTCCTCAAATTATCCTTTATTCATCGATAATCCGTCAATGGAAGGCTCTGTCTCATCCGCATCCAGCACTTCCGACTCGATCGACTTTCCAAGCAAGTGGTATTCGGTCTCCTCTTGCGTCAGGCTGTTGTATTGTTTACGCATCGCGAGGTAAAATACCGATCCGGTCACTGCCCAGGCAAGCAACAGCAAGTAGGACGGCGTCGACAATGCGGCCGGTGAATTCGGGATGAGCAGAAGCGCGAGGAATGAAGAGCTCGCGACAATTCCAATCAAAGCAAACGTCTTTTTCAACGGAGCAATTTCCCGCCCGGCGGCCTCCTTTTTCCATGCGAGCACTTTATACGCTGCGATGCATGTGAACAGGTAGGCGATCGAGACGCCTGTCGAGGACATGTCAACTATCCACGACAACGCTTGCCGGCCGAACCAGGGCATCGGCAGCGTAATCAGTGCGACAAACCAGATGCCCCACACCGGAGTCTGGTGTTTTGGAGACACTTTCCGGAAGAAATTCGGAAGCGCCCGGGCCCGCGACATCGAGAACAGCAAACGGCTGGATGACATATAGAATCCGTTCAGGCCGGTGAAGATGCCCATCATGATGGCGATGGCCATGACGACGAGTCCGATCATGCCGAGTGACGAATAGACGACGTCGCCTGTGAGCCATAGATTGCTTTCGCCACCGCCGCCTGATCCCGGAAATGTCCAAGCGGTGAGCCCGATCATGACCGCATAGATCAAGAACGAAGTGAACAGTGACGCGACGATGAGCACGGTCGCTTTCCGCGGCGAGAATTTGAATTCTTCCGCTGCTTGCGGCACATTGTCAAATCCGACATAAGCCCAAGGTGCAATCGCGACAATGACAAGAATGGACGTCAGCATCGACTGTTTGCCGCTAAATAGAGGCAGCATGTTCTGAAGCGGCTGGTCAGCGACGCCGTAAGTGAATGCGCCGAGAAGGACGACTCCGCCGATCAGCAGAACACTGAAATAGAACTGCATCCTTCCCGATACGCTAGTTCCAGTCGAGTTGATGAAAGCGAACAATAAAATGAGAGCGCTTGCAATAATGACTTCCGGCAAATAGACATCCCATCCTGCAATGGAATAGAGGTATCCTTGCTTCATGAAGCCCGGCGCTAAAAATTTCAACAGCAGTGTGAATGCAGACGCATTCAGCGCTACAATCGACATGTAGCCGAGTGATAAAAACCATCCGCATATGAAAGCCCATAGCTTCCCTGCGGCAATGAATGCATATGTGAATCCTCCCCCGGAAACAGGGAATTTCTTAATCATCACACCATAACTTGACGCGATCACCATCATGAGAGCGGCGCCGATCAGCAGTCCGATCATCGCTCCGAGCGGGCCCGACTCGCGGATCCAGTCACCCGGCAGGATGAACGCCCCCCATCCGACAGATGAGCCAAGCGCAATCGCGAATACCCAGGACGGCTTCAGGGTCCTCTCCAGCTTCTTCCTTCGTGGCGGTTCAGTACTTTCCATAATCAGTTCCCCCTAGCTGACTTGATAACCATCAGTTCCCTATCCCAGAATAATGAAACATAGTCCAGTAAAAAAGACCGTATCTGCCTGTCAGACAGGGGGATACGGCCGCACAGATAAAACGTTACATCCGCCCTGAACGGAAAATCCGGAAGAGCAGGAAGATGAACATGAGTCCGGCGATAATAGAGCCAATCTCGATGACGGGCAGACGCCAGAGTGCCGTATGGCCGCCTACGATGGCAGAACCGATAATTAAACCAACCATCAGGATGCTGAATGACAAAAGGATGATACTGAAGGAGAGCCTGTTACTGATCTGATCAAGACGGCGCAACGCCACGTTCGTCTGCTTGAAATCAATGTCGAGCCGCAACTTGCCTTTTTTGATCGTATTGGTGATCGCCTTCAAATCCTCCGGCAGATGGGTGAGGATCTCGATGTTCTCCACCCACTGCTTCGCGCTATTCCTCATCAGCTTCGCCGGGTTGTACCGCTCCAGCACAAGCTTACGGCCGAACGGCTCGACCGCTTTCATGATGTTGAAGTCAGAGTCGAGCGCCGTGATGAGCCCTTCCAGCGTAATCACCGTCTTGCCGAGGATGGTGATGTCATTCGGTATCTGAATCTGATGACGGTAAGCGACATCATAGAGGTCCATGAACACGGTGCCCAGATGAATATCATTCAGCGGCACTTCATAATACTTCGTCTGCAGCAGATCAAGATCGCGTTTGAACGAGCGCATATCCACTTCATCTGGGATGATGCCCATCTCTAGAAGCGTATCGATCATCCCGGCGGTATCGCCTTTCCGCATATGGAGCACTAACGAGGCAAAATGGTATTTCAAGTCATCGTCAAGCCTTCCGACCATGCCGAAATCCATAAAGACGATTGTGTTTCCCGGCAGCACACTGATATTGCCGGGGTGCGGATCGCCGTGGAAAAAGCCCATCTCCAGCACCTGGTAGAATATCGAATCGATGATGCGCTCAGCGATCAAAGCGGGATCATATCCTTCCGCTTCGAGCTTTCTCACATCATTCGACTTGATGCCTTCCAGGAGTTCCGTCGTCAGGACGATATCCGTTGTGTAATCCCAGAAGACGGCAGGGATCCGGATATGTTTGCGGCTGCTCAACTGCTTGGCAATCCGCTCGCCATTACGGCCCTCAATCCGGTAATCCAGTTCATCACGCATCGTCCTGGAGAACTCTTCGATCATGTCCTGCAGATGGTACCGCTCCGCCCAATCCATCGAGCCGTCCAGAAAACGGGCGACATCCTCCAAGATGGACAGATCCGTCTCGACAATCGGCTGGATATCAGGCCGCTGCACTTTCACCGCTACCCGCTCGCCGCTCGGAAGAGTCGCCACGTGCACCTGGCCGATGGAGGCGGCGGCAAGCGGCTCATCTTCAAATTCCACGAACAATTCCACAATCGGGCCGCCGAGTTCCTGTTCGATGATTTCGCGCGCCTGCTTTGAGGGGAACGGCGGCACATCGTCTTGCAGTTTTGCAAGTTCAGCCGCAATCTCAGCTGGCACGAGATCATGCCGCGTGCTCGCAATCTGTCCCAGTTTGATGAACGTCGGGCCGAGATCCTGCAGTGTCTTCCGCAGCTTCACGCCAATATCCGCAAGGTTCATCTCTTCACGTGTGTCGGCAGCCCGGGCGTTTTCATTCGTAATGCCGAGCCTGAATAATATATGACTGAATCCGTTTTTCAGGAAGGCATTCAAAATTTCCTGATACCGTTTGGATTGTCTCCACTTTTGTTTGAGCATAATCGTTCCTCCCGCCAGTTTGCTAGTTTTCCTATACCCTAAACAGGCGTGCACCTATCCGTCAACAAGTTGTATTGTCTTTTTTGAATATTGTTATATACTTGTCTGGAAAGGGGTTATGCAGTTGAAACAAAGGGTACTAGTGAAAGTTTACGATGAAAACGGACTTGATGAACGGACGCAGAAGATTGTAAATGCGGCCGTCCTCCAAATCGCAGCCATGAGAAGCGCCCTGCTTGTCGGAAGTAAAGGGGAAGGCGGCGAAGGGACCGCGCTCAATCCGGTGGAAGATTGCTTCTGCGGCGTGGAGATGATCTACCAGAAAGTGATTCCGGACGAATTGGCGGAAGACTTGAGATCAGCGCTGGAACGGAATCTGAATACGTTCTTTACAATGAGTGGGTTGGATATGAAAGTTGAAATTACTACAAAGTAAGCACAAAGATCCTTTCCCTTAAGAAAAGGGAAGGGATTTCTATCTTTATTGGAGAAAAGTACTGTATCGACAGGGAAATAGTGGTATAGTAGATTGGATATGCAAATTTAAAGCTGAAGGGGATATCGTCAAGCCATGAGGCTGTCGTTGAAATATTTGATTATGGGAGTAGCATTACTCTCCGTTGTTCTTACGCTGCTCGGAAGCATTACATCCGGCTACCGGGTGAGCCAGGAATCATTGATTGAAAACACACTGGACACGAACCGTGCCTACGCAAAGAAACTTTCCAATGTCACGGAGACCTACCTGTCCATGACATTACAGCAATTGGAAGTGAGCGCGCGGGCGCTGTCACATGAAATAGAGGAAAGCGGCAATGAAGCGATACTGACCGAAGAAGCGGATCGCCTGAAATTCCAGACGCATACCTTCAATTCGGTCATTATTGCGAGCAAAGAGGGCCGGATCCTAGCGACATCCCCGCAAACATTGGAGCTCGTCGGCCATAAGCTGACGAGTGAAGGGGGGAAGCAGGCGCTGGAGATCAAAAAACCGTTCATCTCCCAGCCGTACTACAGCCTGACGGGCCGCCTGATCATCTTCATCTCCCAACCGATCTTCCGGGAGGACGGGGCGTACCTCGGAATTGTCGGCGGCACGATTTATTTGAAGGAAACGAACATCCTGCAAGAAGTGCTGGGTGAGCATTTCAATGAAGACGGCTCGTATGTGTATGTCGTCGACCGGGAAGGGCGTGTCATCTATCATCAGGATCCGAAACGGGTGAATGATGATGTGTCCGCAAATCCGGTTGTGCAGCAGCTGATGGCTGGAAATAGCGGCGCTGAGGAAGTCGTCAATACGAAAGGGGTCACGATGCTCGCAGGATACGCCACCATCCCCGTTGCGGACTGGGGCGTCGTGTCGCAGAAGGAAAAGCAAGCCGCCGTCGCTCCGACGATCTCGATGACGAAGCGGATGATCTGGATGGCGCTTCCGATTTTCATCTTTTCCATTCTGTTCATTTTGCTGCTCGCCAGGCAGATTGCACTGCCGCTCCAAAAAATGGCGGTCTATACAGAGACGAGCACAGAGAATTACGAGGAAGAGAAGATCAAAGGGATCAATGCCTGGTATTATGAGGCAAGCCAGCTGAAAAAGGCACTCTCCTACAGCTTGAACTACTTCCAGGACCGTGTGAATTTCTTCATCCACCAGTCAACGACCGATCCGCTGACCAGGCTGTGGAACCGGCGGTCGATGGATGAATACATGAAAAAGTGGACGGATCAGGGGACGCCATACGCCTTGATCATCCTTGATATCGATAAATTCAAGCGGGTGAATGACACATACGGCCACGCGAAGGGCGACGATGTGCTGAAGTTCCTTGCCAAGCAGATGAAAAGTGTGACGCGCGAACAAGATCGCTGCTGCAGATACGGCGGCGAAGAGTTCGTCATCCTGCTGCCGGAGACAAGCGAGGAAGGGGCAAGGAGCGTCGCGGAACGTCTGCGTAAAAGTATGGAATCGACGGTGAGCCCGTGCGGGGAAATCGTCACGGTGTCCGCCGGAGTCGCGGCATATCCGGTGCATTCCGATCATCCGGCCGAGTTGATGGAACTCGCAGATCAATGCCTGTATCAAGCGAAAGAAACAGGAAGAAACCGGGTCGTCGTCTATGAGGGACAGCCGGCCGGGTAAGAAAAGGCGAAGGAGCGCATGCTGCGCGTCCTTCGCCTTTTTTAATCAATAGACTTTATCTCCATTGAAGATAGAGTTTTTCACGACTACATAATCCACCGTGCGGATGGCGTCAAGCGTTGTGCCGCCTGCATACGAAATGGAAGACTGGAGATCCTGCTTCATCTCCGTAAGAGTGTCCTGTAGCTTCCCTTTATATTCCACATGCATCTTCTTGCCTTCAACGTTCTTGCGCTCGCCCTTTTGGAATTCAGAAGCCGAACCGAAATATTCCTTGTACGTCTTGCCGTCAATCTCGATCGTCTGGCCCGGAGATTCCTCATGGCCTGCGAAAAGAGATCCGATCATGACCATGGTAGCACCGAAACGCACCGATTTTGCGATGTCGCCATGCGTACGGATCCCGCCGTCCGCAATGATCGGCTTCGTTGCCGCTTTCGCGCACAAACGCACAGCCGCAAGCTGCCAGCCGCCTGTACCGAAACCGGTTTTGATTTTCGTGATGCATACCTTGCCCGGCCCGATGCCGACTTTTGTCGCGTCTGCTCCAGCGTTTTCCAGTTCGCGGACCGCTTCCGGCGTGCCGACATTGCCTGCGATGACAAACGACTCTGGCAAATGCTTCTTAATATGCTGGATCATCTTGATGACGTTATTGGAATGGCCATGCGCAATGTCAATCGTGATGTAATCGGGAACCAATCCATCCGCCGCCAGTTGCTCGACAAATCCATATTCTTCTTCTTTCACGCCCACGCTGATGGACGCAATCAACCCGCGCGCATGCATATCCTTAATGAACGCCACGCGTGTTTCCGGATTAAACCGGTGCATGATATAGAAATAGCCATTCTCCGCAAGCTCAATCGCAATCTTCTCATCGATGATCGTCTGCATATTGGCAGGCACGACCGGCAAAGCGAACGTATGCTTGCCCATTTTCACCGTCGTATCACACTCCGAACGGCTCGACACCACACATTTATTAGGAATCAATTGAATATCTTCATAATCAAATACTGTATCCATAGATAACACTCCTAAAGGCGAATATTATTTATCGTTTAATGAGTAATGTTCGTACTTTTGTACTTTACCGTACATTCATCTGCAAGTCAACCGTTTTTGTACGGAAAATAGGCGGGAATCGTCAGGAAATATAAAGGCGAATCGCGTGGATAGAGGAAATCAGCCATCTGCCAGCCGGAACCACGCGGCTGGCAGAAATGAGCAATAAATCGCGGAAGCAAGCAATGAAGCACGGAAAGTCAGCAACACGCCAGTCAAAGTAAGCAATCAAGCATCGAAACGAAGCAACCCCGCGCCGGAAGTCAGCAATCAGCCGTCAGAAGTAAGCAATGGGCCAGCCGGAACCACGCGGCTGGCCAAAGTAAGCAATAAACAGCGGAAGCAAGCAATGAAGCACGAAAAGTCAGCAACACGCCATTCAAAACAAGCAACCAGGCATCGAAACGAAGCAACCCCGCGCCGGAAGTAAGCAATCAGCCGTCAGAAGTAAGCAATGGGCCAGCCGGAACCCCGCGGCTGGCCGAAGTAAGCAATAAACGGCGGAAACAAGCAATGAAGCATGAAAAGTCAGCAACACGCCATTTAAAACAAGCAATCAAGCATCGAAACGAAGCAACCCCGCGCCGGAAGTAAGCAATCAGCCGCCATAAGTAAGCAACGGGCCAGCCGGAATTACGCGGCCGGTCAAAGTAAGCAATAAACGGCGGAAGCAAGCAATGAAGCATGGAAAGTCAGCAACAAGCCAGTCAAAGGAAGCAATCAAGCATCGAAACGAAGCAACCCCGCGCCGGAAGTAAGCAATCAGCGATCATAAGTAAGCAATGGGCCAGCTAGAACCACGCGGCAAGCCGAAGTAAGCAATAAACAGCGGAAGCAAGCAATGAAGCATGGAAAGTCAGCAACACGCCATTCAAAGCAAGCAATCAGGCATCGAAACGAAGCAACACCGCGCCGAAAGTCAGCAATCCACCGCCATAAGTAAGCAATCGACATCCCTGCCAATCCGCCATAGACCCTTCCATCTGCACATGATACGATGGATGCATAGACAAAACATAGGAGTGATGGGAAATGGCGGTATTGCCAAATTGTCCAGAATGCAAATCAGAGTATACATATGAAGACGGGAATCAGCTTGTCTGTCCGGAATGCGCCCATGAGTGGATGCCGGGGGACGCAAAAGAGGCGGCCGAAGAAAAGGTCTTCCGTGATGCCAACGGAAATGTCCTCCAGGACGGCGATACAGTGACGGTGATCAAGGATCTTAAGGTGAAAGGTAGTTCATCCGTCGTCAAGATCGGAACAAAAGTGAAGAACATCAAGCTCGTCGACGGCGATCACGACATCGACTGCAAGATTGACGGCTTCGGCGCCATGCAGCTGAAGACGGAATTTGTGAAGAAAGCGTAAAAGGGGCATGTCTATGGAATTTCCCCAGTTGGAAACAGAGCGGCTCATCCTGCGGCAGGTGAGCATCAGTGATGCACCTGCCATGCTGCACTATCTTTCAGATGAAGAGGTCATGAAATACTATGGAATGGCGCCATTTGCTGATGTGGCGGAAGTGATCGAAGAAATTGGATGGTATAAATCGATTTTTGCAGGCGGCACAGGCATCCGCTGGGGCATCGCCCGGAAAGAGGAGCCCGGCCGCATCATCGGCAGCTGCGGGTTCTTTGATCGGTCAGACCGCCATCAACGGGCTGATATCGGGTATGAACTGTCGCACGAATTCTGGCATGGCGGCATCATGACGGAAGCTGTTTCCGCAATCCTTCCCCATGGATTTGGCGAGATGGGGCTGATGCGCATCCAGGGATTAGTGGAACCAGGCAATATTTCCTCAAGAAAGCTGCTGACGAAAATCGGTTTTCAGGAAGAAGGACTGCTGCGGAAGTATGAGATGACAGGCGGGAAGTTCGATGATTTGTACATGTATTCATTGCTAAAAGAAGAATGGGTTCCAGCATCATATGACTAAATCCATATGATTCCAATTGGTGCTTCCTTCCTCTACCTAAATTTACCTGCTTATATTACAGTTAGAACTAAACTGTTATAGAAGGAGGAAGATTCGGAGAATGAAACGAGTCCATATGCTGCTCAGCTTACTGATGGTGTTCGTTCTGGCAGCTGGAGCCGCAGGCGAGGCACACGCAGCGAGCCAGAAAATCCTGAACCAGGTGAAAAAGGAATATGAGGCGTATGAGAAGCAGTCCGCGAAGGGGTATGAAGCGTATCGCGAGAAAACGACCGGTGCTTACGAAAAATACCGCGACCGTGAAAAGGTGTCGCATGACCGATTCGTGAAACAGACGGCGGCTGATCTGGATCAACTGACCCGCCAGCTGCAGGAAGACGCGGCGAGGCTGGAAGCCCAATACGGGAATTCATCCAGCATTCGCAGTTATAAGAGCGAGATCAATGCGAAGTCGCTTGGCAGTCCGATGCAGAAATACGCCCAAAGTATTAACCCAAGTTCACTTGGCAGCCATATGACCAACTACAAGACGGCCATTAACGAAGTGTCGCTTGGCAGTCCGATGGCGGGCTACAAGGCAGCGGTGAATGAAGTCTCACTCGGCAGCTCGATGAGCAAATACCGGGCGGGCGTGAACCCGAACAGTCTGGGCAGCCCGATGGCGAAACTGCGCAGTGAAAGCAGCCCGGGTTCGCTTGGCAGCACAATGGCGAAGTACCGGCAGGGGAAATTGACGCAAAAGCAGGCGCTTGCCGAGTGGAGCAAGTCGCAAAAGCGCGAAGGCAAGGCGCTGCAAGCCATCATCTCGAAGGCGAAAAAGGACATCGACGCGACCGCTGCAGACACTAGCGCCAAGATCCTTTCGCAAAAATCAACATCCATCAATGGCATCCTCGAACAACGGAACACGACGCTGCAGGCGATCTCCGATAAACGGAAAGAGCTGTTTGGAGAAGGAATTACATTTGAAGCCCTGCTCCCTGATCTCGGCGAGACGATGGTCATGGCAGGCGGCAAGTGGCTGGCCGTGCCGCAAGCACCCGTCGTCCAGGACGGAGTGGTGTTCATCCCGATCCGCGCGGTATTCGAAGAAGTGAGCCCTGGCATGAAGCTTCAGAAGAAAGGAAACGTCATTACGATGACGAGTCCGGATGTAAAGATTACAATTGGTTCAAAAAAAGCGGTGATCCATGGCAAGGCAGCGACGCTCGAAGCTGCTCCCAAACTGATCAATGGGCAGACAATGGTGCCGATGGAGCTCGTACAGATGGCTGCCGGCAAGGCAATTAGCTGGGATGCTACCGCAAAAACAGTATTTATTAAGTAAATAAAATCCGCCTCCCTTGATAGAAAATTATGTATCTATTTCTTCCATGCTATTGTATGATTGTGGAAACAGTACATATCTGAGGGAGGCTTTTATGCGTAAGAAACTTACTTATGCGGCAGCAGTTATCGTCTGTCTATTCGCCGCTACCATTCAGGCATCGGCAGCATCGCTTTTCAAGGACGTGCATGACAAACACCCGGCTCATGCCGAGATCAATTACCTGATCAGCCAAGGCATTCTTTCTGCTAATCCGGATGCATCATTCGGAGCAGAAACGGCCATCACACGGCTGGAGGCGTCTGAAATGATCGTAAAGGCGCTGCAGCTGCCGACAGAGGATGTACCGGATGTTTCATTCATTGACGTGAATCCGGAAGAAGACGGGTATGCCGTGATCAAAGCGATTGTTGCGGCGGGCATCATGGGCGGCAACAAAGCAAGGGAATTCAACCCGTCCGGTCAATTGACGCGGGGCCAGATGGCTGCCATCCTCGTGAAGGCATTTGACCTCGAGGGGACCACATCCTACCAGTTCCGGGATGTACCCGCTTCCTACTGGGCAGCCCCTTCCATCCAGACGCTCTACGTTAACGGGGTGACAAGAGGATTCGAAGACAATACATTCCGGCCATCCGGCAGCCTGACAAAAGCGCATTTCTCCGTATTCCTTGCGAGAATCCTGAACCCAGACATGAAGCCGGTGTACGCGGCCTGCTTCAAGCCGGATAACACAAAGCAATATGCCATCAGCGTACCGGTGACCAACGTCTGGAACAAACCGGGACAGACGCGTCCGCTCGACCGGATCTCCATCCAGGCAAAACCGGACATGGCGAAATGGTCGAAGGACCTGACAACGGGGCAGCGGCAATGGCTCGTCGGCCGCACCGACACCCAGGCGCTCTACGGCGACCGGGTGGAAATATTGAAAGAACAGGGCGACTGGCTGCTGATTGCAGTGACCAGCCAGGCAAAAACCGGCCATCCGAAGGGGTATCAGGGATGGGTGCCGAAAACCCATGTCAAAGAATACTACCCAAACTTTGAATCCTGCGAAGTAGGCATCGTCGAAGCGAAAGTCGCGACGATGTACAATGAACCGAAGCTCCACGCAAAGTATGCATTCATGGATGTCAGCTACTCGACCATCCTGTCAGTCGTTGAACAGCAGGGCGATTGGGTGAAAGTCCAAACGAAGACGGATGGTGAAAAGTACATCCGTGCGAAAGATATGAAGGTCTACGACACATACGCCAGCGTACCAAAACCGACGCAGAAAGACATCGTCGACAGCGCCAAGCAATTCCTGGGCCTTCGCTACCTATGGGCGGGTGTCTCGTCCTACGGCTATGACTGCTCAGGTCTCATGTATGCAGTCTACCGGAACCACGGCATCATCATTCCGCGCGACTCCTTCGTCCAAGCGACAGCCGGCAAGGCAGTGAAACGGAGCGACCTGCAGCCCGGCGATCTCATGTTCTTCGCCTACAATGGCGGCAAAGGGAAAGTCTACCACGTCTCCATGTACATCGGCGACGGCAAGATGATCCACGCGCCGAACTCATCGAAGAAGGTCGAAATCATCTCCATCAACGCCGGCATTTACAAGACCAACTACGCAGGCGCCCGCCGATACTTGCAGTAAACGGCAGAGGTTGATGAACTGAAGAAGAAGGCCGGATCGCCGAAAATGGTGATCCGGTTTTTTGGTGTTTCATTTGGCAAAGGCGGGTGGAATGGCGCAGGGCGGAAGTAAGTGGCGTGCAAACCGCCTGACGTGGCGGCGAACGGATATAACTGGAGTGAGCGTCGTGGAAACTGGCACGGTCACGGTTGAACTGGCGTACGAGCCGCCGAAGCTGGCGTCGGCCGGATTAAATTGGCGTACAAGCCATGTAAATGGTGCGTTCCCGGTTTAATTGGCGCAAGCCGCCGAAACTGGCACGACCCAAAATCAACTGGCGTGGGAAGGGGGGCCCAGCTTCATCAGCAAACAACAGCCCGGGGCAGAGGCTCCCCGGGCTGTTGTTATGATTCTTTTCCGTAATCCACTTGTTTCTCGATCTTGCCGTCATCTCCGTGAATATATACCATCGTTCCGGCGTTTTCCGCCAGTTCCTTCGCTTTGTCGATGGCTTCATCCTGCGAACCTGATGTATATTCCGGATCATCATAGCCTTCCTTCTTCACCGCCCAGCCGTCCTCGTCGTGCGGGACGACATGGAACCGCGCGTCGTCCGTGCCGGCGCGATCCTCGAAATACTCATCTTGCTTCCGCTTGTCGTGATCAGCCATATTCACACCTCCTTGCATAAGAGTTACAGAGCTACAGAGACAATCAATTACATATCTTCTAAGTACCCCGCCTCCCCAAAATGAAACAGCAGCTGACCGGCAGATTTTCGACAGAGGGAAATTGTAGCCAGGCGGTGATAAATTCGCTGTAGCCGGTGATAAACTGTTCCTACCCGGTGATAAAGTCGTTCTAGCCGGTGATAAAACGCCGGTACCCGGTGATAAATCGACTCTACCCGGTGATAACGGCAAAAAGGCGTTATGATCCACGTAAAAAAGCCCCGCACGGCCGCGGGGCTTCCTCACAAACTCTCTTATTTCGCTGCGCCGTAGAAGATTTGGCCGCCGCGTGTGTTGATGACTTTCAGCATGTTAGTGCGTTTCACATAGATGGATTTATACGCAACGCTGCCGTTTGCATTTTTCAATAGGATGGTACGGCTGTTCCGGTTATCATTTGCCACTTGTGCTGTATAGCCGGTTACATCCACGACGGATGCAAGTGTCGCGTATTCAGGCAATGCGCTCACTGCACTTGCTGCAGGTGCTTTCGCTTGTGTTTGAACCGGTGCTGCCTGCTGTACTGGAGCCACTTGTTTTGCAGGTGCAGTCACAGTTGCGGCTGGAACTGCTGCAGGTTGAGCTGCCGGGCCGTAGTAGACTTGGCCGCCGCCTGTTGTGCTGATGATCTTCAATGTGTTGTCGCGTTTCATGAAGTAGGTTTTGTATTGCTCACGGCCGTTCTGGTCTTTGAAGACGACCACGCGCTTGCTGACGTTATCTTCTGCGACGAATGCGTTAAGGCCAGCTACGTCGGCTTTTGAAGTGATCATTGCGTATTCAGGAAGTGCGCTCACGTCGCTGCCTGGCTGTACAGGTTTCACGTCCGGTTTCGCTTCCGGAGCAGGCGCTGCTGTTTCAGTGCCGATAGTGCCGCGGAAGATTTGTCCGCCGCGAAGATCAACGACTTCCAGTACGTTTGATTTCTTGGAGAAGATGGATTTGTATTTGGCTTGTCCGTTCATTTCCTTGAAAAGGATGACGCGTTTGAACGCGGAGTCCTCTGTGATTTTCGCTTGCAATCCGGCTACGTCAACATGGCTTTCGACTGTTGCATATTCAGGAAGCTGTGTTAATGATTCGCCCGCCACTTGCAATTGATAGTGGGAATGAGAGGGTGCTGCCTCATAGCTGACTGCCGCGGCATCGACGTTGTCTGTGTGGAGCACGTTGACTGCGCTGAAACCTCCTGCTGATAGTAGTGCTGCGCTGAGTGTTGTAGTAAGTAGTTTTTTCATGTAAATCGTCTCCCTTGTTTTTGGTATGGTCTTATAATACCTCGCTAGTTTTAGAGAGTTCTGTGAGGGAAATGAGAGTTTCCGAAGAAGATTCTCATCAAATACTCAGGGAACCATTTCCAATTTCATTCGTATAAGAAAGAGACTTTTAAAGGGGTGTTTCCATGGAAACGATACTGACTTTACGGAATCTGTCGATGCAGTACGGACCGAAGCGCGTACTGCATGATATCAATCTAGACGTCGGCCGCGGGCAGATCATTGGATATATCGGACCGAACGGAGCGGGGAAGAGTACGACGGTGAAGATCATGCTCGGCCTGATCCGTGACTATACAGGGACGGTGGAGCTGTTCGGCCAGGACATCGCTTCAGGCGATCCTTCCTATAAACGCAGGATCGGCTATGTGCCGGAGCTTGCGGAACTCTATGAAAATCTGACGGCGATGGAATATTTGACGTTCAGCGGTGAATTGTATGGAATGGCGCGCAAGCAGGCGGAGCGGAAGGCGGAACTTCTATTAAAGGAATTCGACCTGCAGGACGTCATGCATGCACGCATTTCGTCGTTCTCGAAGGGGATGCGGCAGAAGGTCCTGATCACATCGAGCCTGTTGCATGATCCGGACCTTCTTTTCCTGGATGAACCGCTTAGCGGGCTGGATGCGAACAGCATGATGATCATCCGGGAGATGCTCGCCCAGCTTGCGGCGCAGGGGAAGACGATCTTCTATTCGTCGCACATCATGGATGTCGTCGAGAAGATCAGCAACCGCATCGTCCTTCTCGTGAAGGGCGAAATCGTCGCGGATGGGTCGTTCGAGGAACTTCAGCAATTGAGCCAGCAGGGGACGCTTTCGGGCATTTTCAATCAATTGACCGGCTTCACGGATCACGAGGAGCGTGCGGCGCGTCTTGTGTCCATCGTAGAGGATGTGGAAGCGGATGCGTGAAACGAATGCGACACTGCGGTTCATCTCCCGGTTCAGGGGGCTATTCACGAAATTCGGCGTCGACTATTCCGCCATGGAAGCGATTCTCCGGGTCAAATTGCTGATGGATGCGAGGCGGGTGCCGACCGTTTTCAATGACGCGGCTAAGAAAAAGGAAGGCAATCAGTTCCTGAAATCCCTTTGGATCTATGCCTTATATGGAGTGATCATCATTCCGTTCCTGTTTCTCGGGGATCAATTCATGTTCCAGATGGGCATCTCATTCGGCATCATCATGTTCATCCTGGCGACGACAATGATCGCGGACTTTTCCTCCGTCCTCCTGGATGTACGGGACAAGACGATTCTCGGGGCGAAGCCGATCAACAGCCGGACGGCGAATGCAGCGAAGCTGATGCATATCCTCATCTATATGTTCTACGTCGCCGGAGCCCTTCTCATCATTCCGGTCATTGTCGGGCTGTTTGCAAAAGGGATGTTGTTCACGCTGATTTTCCTCGCCGATATTCTGCTGACAATTGCGTTCATCGTCGTGCTGACGTCCCTTCTCTATCTCGTTGTCCTCCGGTTCTTTGACGGCGAGAAGCTGAAGGATTTGATCAACTACGTGCAGATCCTTCTGTCTGTCGGAACGATCATCGGGTATCAAGTTGTCGCGCGCTCTTTTGAATTTGTCAATCTGGACATCGTCTATACGTTCAGCTGGTGGCATCTGCTGCTGCCGCCGCTCTGGTTCGGTGCGACATTCGAGGCGCTGCTGGGGTCAGCGGCAAACCCCGGAATCATCACGGGCGCCGCTTTGGCCGCCGTCATCCCGCTCATCGCAATCGTCATTTACATCCGGCTGATCCCGCAATTTGAAGCAAGCCTGGATAAACTGACCAGCGTCGCCCGGATGAAAAAGCCGAAAGCGCACCGGGTGACTGTGCTGCTGGCAAAGCTGACATGCCGGACGAAAGAGGAACGGGTTTACTTCCGGTTTGCCACGCAAATGATGCGGCGGGAGAGGGAATTCAAACTGAAGACGTATCCTGTCCTTGGGATGGCGCTTGTCTTTCCGTTCCTGTTCATCGTCATGGAACTCAGGGAACGGAGCCTTGCGGACATCGGGACGGGGAATATGTTCCTGTTCATCTATATGTGTAATTTCCTCATGCCGACAGTCATTAACATGCTACGGTATTCAGGCAATTACAAGGGAAGCTGGCTGTTCGAGGCAGCCCCGATCCGCGAGCCGCAGCTGGTGAATCGCGGTTCACTGAAAGCCATGCTTGCTACGATTTACACGCCGATATTTGCGGTGCTGTCCATTATCTTCACATTGATTTTCTCTCTGTCCATCCTGCCTCATCTACTTGCAGTATTTGCAGCAGGCTTATTGCAAAGCGTCCTCGTCTTCCACTGGACGGAACCGGGCAGATTCCCGTTCTCCCGGAGCTTTGAATTTTCCCAGGACGGCGGCAGCATGAAAGTGTTCTTCATCAGCCTCATCACGCTCGGCTTCGTCGGCCTCCATGCGATTGTCCTGCAGTGGCAATATGGCGTCTACGGCTATCTCGCGGTGTTGCTCATTGCGAATATAGGTACATGGAAAGTTGTTTTCAGGAAACCTGCTGAAGGGCCGGACCGGGAACGGGTGGCTGGGGAAGCAGCGGCCGAGGAGGAGGGTTGATTCCCTCCTCTTTTTACGGAGAACAGAAAAGTATCCGGCTATGAAGTGCAAGTCAGGTAAGCACTGGTGTTCGAAACACTGCTTCGTATCCTATATAATGAAGGAAACATCATCAAGGGGGTGAAGGGATGCCGGCGATTACGGAGAAGACGGTGGCGGATCTATGCGGAGTCGTGGCGCTTAGGAAAGGGAAGGCGTATGTGCAGGCGGGCAAAGTTACGCTCTCCGATCAGGGCGGCGGCCGCTATGAAGGCGTAGTTGCAGGAGCGGAGCGGTTCTTGGTCCATATCGATCTGAAGGACAGCGAGGTCAGCCATGCCGCATGCAGCTGTCCCACGCTCGGCCCTTCCTTCAAATACAAATGCCAGCATGTAGCCGCTATTCTGCTGGCCCTGTCAGATCAACACGGCCTGTCTGCCGGGCTGTTCAATCTGTTCAATCAGCCTGCTGTACGGCCGCCGGGCCACCAGCGCCATTTCGAAGATCGGCGAGAGGTGCCCGTACGCTTCCTGCTAGGCACCAACCAGTTTGGCGGTCCCCCTCATCTGGACATTCGGATGCAGGTGGATAATGAAGAAGTGCGGGACATCCGCGCGTTTCTTAAAAGCCTTTCGGACGGCGAGGCAAATGCGCATTTCAATCCTGCAGAAGAATGCTTCAGCGGCGGAGTGGACGCGGTGCTCCGCCAGCTGGCTGCGGTAAAGGATGACCGTTCACTAGCGGGCTATGGCCTTGATTCCCGGCTGACCATTCCGGTGCACACCTGGCACTCCCTATTGCCGCTGCTTCACGATTTGTCTGATGCAAAATTGAACGACCATCCGCTTGTATTCAAATCGGAGACGTTGCCGGTTACCTACCGTTTCACACAAACAGCGGAAAATGGGCATCTTCTGCATGTCGACGGCATCGAAACGCTGACCATTTTGCCTCCGTACCGTACGGCGGTGCGTGGCGGAGATGTCTTTCTACTGGAAACAGAGGACATCAAGCGTCTCGCTGATCTCGCCGCCATGTTGAAAACTGCAAACGCACGGCATATTGCTATTCCGGACGCAGAGGTAGGGTTTTTCCTTGAAAAGGTAGTGCCCGGCCTTCGGAAGATCGGTACCGTCGAGGTCGATGGCTCTGTAACAAAACGGTTCGCCCAGTCGCCGCTCGAAGCAAAACTCTATCTCGACCGGCTGAACAATCGCCTGCTCGCGAGCCTTGAATTCGTCTACGGCCAGCTGACGATCAATCCGCTCGTGAACCGGGAACTGCCGAGACACTCGGTCGTCTGGCGGGATCGCGAGAAGGAGGAGGCAATCCTCGCACTCATGGAAGAAGCACAATTTGCCACGACAGACGAAGGGTACTTCCTTCACAATGAGGAGCTTGAGTACGAATTCCTGTATCATCTCCTGCCAAAACTACAACAGCTTGTCCGCGTGTATGCGACGACCGCCATCCGGATCCGGATCTTCAAAGGAAGCACGAAACCGCGCATCCGCGTGAAGCATTTCGAGGAGCGGACGAACTGGCTGGACTTCAAATTCGAGATGGACGGCATCCCAGGCAAAGAGATCAAGCAGATCCTCGCGGCTTTGGAAGAGAAGCGCAAGTATTACCGGCTGCGGGACGGCACCCTGTTTTCATTGGAATCAAAAGAACTGGAACGGCTCCGGCAATTGATGGATGAACTGCCGGAGAGTCTCGAGGACCTCGAAAAGGGGCTGTCGCTGCCGTTTGCGCAAGGCATCCGGCTGCTCAACTCAGGCAACGACGAGCCGTTCACGCTGGAGGAGTCGGCGAGCCGTTTCCTCGAGCAGCTAAAGTCCCCGTCCCGCGTGGATTTCCCTGTTCCGGGTGAGCTGGATGGGATCTTGCGGGAGTACCAGAAAGATGGCTTCCGCTGGATGAAACTGCTGGCATCGCTCGGCGTGGGCGGCATTTTGGCGGACGACATGGGGCTCGGCAAAACCGCACAGAGCATCACATATATCCTGTCCGAACTGCCTCGGATCCGCGAGAAGAAGCAGCCCGTGCTGATCGTCTGTCCTTCCTCCTTGACGTATAACTGGAAACAGGAATTTGCGAAGTTTGCCCCGTCCATCCGGGCGCACGTTGCGGACGGGGAGCGGAAGAAGCGGATAGACGCGTGGAAGAGGTCCGAGGAGACGGATGTCCTCATCACCTCGTACCCGCTGCTTCGCCGGGATATCGAACAGGCCGGAAAGGTTTTATTCCACACCGTCTTCTTCGATGAAGCACAAGCATTTAAAAACCCGTTTACGCAAACAGCACGGACCGTGAAGCGCATCCAGGCGGATCACCGCTTTGCGCTCACCGGAACGCCGATCGAGAATTCGCTTGAGGAAGTATGGTCGCTGTTTCATGTGATCTTGCCGGAACTGTTCGGCGGCCTCCGCGAATTCAGCGAACTGGACCGCAAAACTGTCGCGAAACGCATCAGGCCCTTCCTGCTGCGGCGGATGAAAGAAGATGTCGCGAGTGAATTGCCGGAAAAAATGGAGACGATTGATACGTCAGAGCTGTTGCCAGAGCAGAAAAAGTTCTATGCGGCATACCTCGCAAAGCTGCGTCACGATACGCTGAAGCATCTCGACAAGGATACGATCCGAAAGAACAAAATTCGGATTCTGGCCGGGCTGACACGTCTCCGGCAGATCTGCTGCCATCCGGCTTTGTTCGTGGACGGGTATCAAGGCACCTCCTCAAAGTTCGAACAGCTGAAGGAATTGCTCCTGGAAGCACAGCAGTCGGGACGTCGAGTGCTGATCTTTTCGCAGTTCACGAGAATGCTCGGATTGATCGGGCAGGAATTAGCAGCGCAGGGCATCCCGTATTTTTACCTCGACGGCGAGACGCCATCCGAGGAACGTCTCGAACTATGTGGAAGATTCAACCGAGGCGAACGCGACCTGTTCTTGATTTCTCTGAAAGCGGGCGGGACGGGTCTCAATCTGACAGGGGCGGACACGGTGATCCTGTACGACCTCTGGTGGAATCCCGCGGTCGAGGAACAGGCGGCAGACCGGGCACACCGCATCGGCCAGGAGAACACGGTCCAAGTGATCAAACTGCTTGCACGCGGCACAATCGAAGAGAAGATGTATGAGCTGCAGGAGCGGAAGCGGGCTTTGATTGACGAAGTGGTGGGCGACAAACAGATGGCACTGTCGACCCTGACCGAAGAGGATATACTGGAATTGCTTGTGTAATGGGAAAGAGCTGCCCGCCTGAACGGAGCAGCTCTTTCTATTATTTTGCCAGCGTGACAGGCTTGACGAACCGTGAGACATAGCCATGTTTCGGCGAGCAGAGGAAGCTGAACAGGAAGAGGATTCCCGTGGCAAAGGCCATCGATCCGGAAATCGACGTATCGATCCACGAAGCGATGTAATACCCGCCGATTGCAGAAATGACACCAAACAATGCACTCAGCATAAGCATGACCGATAGCTTGTCGGTCCATAAATAGGCGGATGCGGCAGGTGTGATCAGCATGGCGACAACCATGATGGCGCCGACCGCGTCAAAGGAAGCGACCGTCGTGATGGACACCATTGTCATGAACACATAATGCAGGAACATGACCGGAATGCCGAGACTTACGGCCAGGGCTGCATCGAATGTCGTGATCTTCCACTCTTTGTAAAAGGCCAAGATGACAGTCAGCACCACGAGGAGGACGAGCATGAGAATGAACGTCGCCTGAGGAATCTCACCGATAATCGGAACGTCCATCGTATGCCAAGGCACGAACGTAATTTCACCCATCAGCGCATGCTGGACATCCAAGTGGACATTCCCTGTTTTCGTCGCAATCAAGATGACGCCGATAGCGAACAATGTAGTGAATACGACTCCGATCGAAGCATCTTGCTGAACACCTAACGAGTGCAGCCATTGGACGAGGATCGCTGTCAGTAAACCGGCGATGATTGCGCCAAGCAGCATATGCCATCCGCTCAGTTCGCGGGTGATCAGGTAGGCGGTGACAATTCCGAGCAGCACCGTATGACTGATGGCATCAGCCATCATGGCCATCCGCCGCAAGATCAGGAAGGTTCCCATGATGCCGCAGGACAGGCCGACCAAAGAGGCGGTCAGCAGGATCCAGCCTTCGTAACTCATTTATTTCCCCTCCTTGGCGGAGCAGTCTTGAAGCGTGCGGCTTTCAAGTTCATGTTGTTTGCGCTGCACACGAAGCTGCCAGGCACGGATTAAAAGGCCGCGCTGTGAGCCGATGAACATGGAAATGAGAAAGATGACAGCGGACGCAATCACGATGAACGGCCCCGTCGGCCACCCTTTCCCGATTGTACTGATCAACGTGCCCGCCATGCCGGAACCGCCGCCGAAAAGGGCCGACAAGATGAGCATCTGCTTGAACGAGTGTGTCCAATAATGGGCACTGACGGCAGGTATGATCAGCAGGGCGGCCATCAGAATGACGCCGACCGCCTGAATGCCGATGACAATGACAAGGACAAGCATGGACAAATATGCTGCATCCATCAGGCGCGTCGAGAGGCCGAGCCCTTTCCCGAAATCCGGATCAAACAAGAACAGCTTCCATTCCTTAAAGCCGACAATGACAACGGCAATAATGACAATGGCGACCGCCATCATCGTGAAGACATCGGTACGGACCATGGATGCCGCCTGGCCGAAGATGAAATTATCAAGTCCCGCCTGATTTCCGCCGCCTTTTCTGCTGACAACGGTGAGCAGCATGATCCCGAAGCCGAAGAAGACGGAAAGGATGATGCCCATCGCGGCATCATCCTTCACCCGGGTCGAGGAGCGGATCCAGGTGATCATCCATGCGCCGACCAATGCACTGATGGCAGCGCCAAAGATCATGAAGGGCAGGTTTTTGTAGCCAAGAAGGGAAAAAGCGATGACCACGCCAGGCAACGCTGCGTGAGACAGGGCGTCACTCATCAGGCTTTGACGCTTCCAATAAGCCAGGCATCCGACCATGCCGGCTGCCATGCCGAGGATCAGTGTGCTGAACAGGACCCACTGGGCGTTAGGCGATAGAATGGTATCGAGCATCGTTACGCCTCCTTCATCCAGCGAAGGGATCCGCCGTATGTTCTTTGGACGTTCTCCTTCGTAAAGATGTCGGCCGTCTTTCCGTATTCTACGATCGTCCGGTTCAGCAGCATGACATGATCAAAATAGTCTTCTACGGTCAGCAGGTCGTGATGAATGACCATGACCGTCTTCCCGTCCGCCTTTAACCGTTTCAGCGTATTCATGATCGCGGTCTCAGTCGCTGCATCGACACCGACGAGCGGTTCATCCATGAAGTACAGATCCGCATTCTGGACGAGCGCGCGGGCCAGGAAGACGCGCTGCTGCTGACCGCCTGATAGCTGGCTGATCTGCCGGTCGGCATAATCGGCCATCCCCATTTGCGAAAGGGACTCCATCGCCAACTCCTTATCCCGCTTGGACGGCCACTTGAACCAGCCGATTTTGCCATACAGGCCCATTAAGACGACATCGAGGGCATTCGTCGGAAAATCCCAGTCGACAGAGCCCCGTTGCGGTACATAGCCTACGCGCGTCTTTGTTTTCGCCAAGCTGGATTCGAAAAAGGAAACGTTTCCGGATAGGGAAGGATGCAACTCCAGCATGACTTTCAGCAAAGTGGACTTGCCAGCGCCATTCGGTCCTACGATACCTGTGAGGGACCCGGGGGCTACATCGAAATTCACATCATGGAGCACTTTGTTTTTACGGTAAGACGCAGACAGATCCTCCACTTTCAAGACGGACATTCAGTTCCCCTCCCCTAACAAAGCCTTATGGATGGTATTGACGTTATGTTTGTACATGCCGATATACGTGCCTTCCTCGGTTCCGGCATCTCCCATGGCGTCCGAATACAGCTCCCCGCCGAGTTTTACGTCGAGCCCTTTCTTGCCGGCTCCTTCAATGACGGCTTTGATGGAATTCTGATTGATACTGCTTTCCACAAAGACCGCGGGAATCTTATAGTCAAGAAGGATGCCGATTGTATCGTCTATGTCCGAAATGCCGATTTCGTCTTCTGTGCTCAACCCCTGGAGGCCGACAACTTCGATGTCATACGCGCGTCCGAAATAGCCGAATGCGTCATGGGCAGTTACGAGGACCCGTTTCTCCGTTGGGATTTCGGAAAGCTTCTCTTTCGACTCTGCAATCAACTCATCCAATTTTGCAAAATACGTTTCCTTGTTTGTTTCGAATTCATCTGCATTCGCAGGATCGAATTTCTTCAATTCCTCCGTCGCGGCTTCAAGTGAAATCTTCCACAAATCAATATCGAACCAGACATGCGGATCAATCGCGCCATTTACATCATGGAGCAGTATTCCTTCAGGGATTGCTTCGGAAATTCCGCGGACCGGCTTCTTGCTTCCAATTTTTTTGAACGCCTCTGTCATATTCCCTTCCAAGTTCAGCCCGCTGTAAAAGACAATGTCGCTGCCTTCCAGTTTCTTAATATCGCCTTGCGTCGCTTTGTATAGATGCGGATCGACACCCGGCCCCATCAAACTTTCAACAGCTACATGTTCGCCCCCGATGAATGAAATCGGTTCGGCGATCTGGGCGATGGTGGTCACAATATGAATCTTTCCGTCATCTTCATCACTAGCCGTTGTCTTTGAGCAAGCTCCAAGCAATAACATGGAGCATAGAAGGCCTGCCGCCGCCAATCGGATTCTCTTTATCCTCAAATCCATTCCCCCTGATAGAAAATTAATCAATTCTTTCCTTTGCGCAACATTCAGCTAAAAAAATGCGACCTTGCAATCTTTTCATCCGACCCGATCAGGAAAGATTGTTCAGTCGTCCATCGTTGGTTTACCTAAATACTATGTAGGTCGGCAGCCCCCTTTGCGAGATCAGCCGGCCAGGATTTGACGCGGCTGCATCTACTATATGCCCGGAAGGCAGTATTAGTGCGTTATGGAACGACTGAACTTTTCATTCATAAAATTGACGAGAAATCGAATGCATCTCTGGACAATATCATGAAAATATGATTTAATGTTAATTAGGTTAACTAATCATTTTAAAGGAGGGTCTTCTCATATGGAACCCTTAGATCTGTTTGGGCAATATTCGAATGTCTATCGTCCGCTTGTTGCGGAAATAAACAATGTGCTGGCCGACTATCGGTTATTTAATGCCCAATGGGCCATCCTGAAGTTGCTTCTTGCGGAAAAGGCAATGACACCTGCCGAGATCGCCACGCGGCAGCAGGTGGAGAAGCCGAGTGTGACAAAGGTGCTTCAGCGGCTGGACGAGCTTGGACTCATCGAGGTGAAGCCCGGAGAAGACAAACGCGAGAAGTGGATCTATCTTTCGGATACCGGAATGGCGCAGTGCCGGGAGATCAAAGAAAAGCTTTCCACGCTATATGAAGGATTGCTTGCGGGAATTTCCGAAAAGGAGATCGCAATTACAACGTCCGTTCTGGAACAAATATATAAAAATCTACAAACAGAAAGAGTGAAATGATGGAAGCGAAAAAACAAAGCTTATGGACAAAAGATTTTGTCATCATATCGATTATCAACTTCTTCTTGATGCTGGTCATGTATTTATTGCTCGTCACTATGGCGCCGTATGCGGTCGATCATTACGGGGTTTCTGAAGGGACTGGCGGACTCGTTTCGGGAATTTTCATCATTGGCACATTGATTGCCCGTTTCTCCGCCGGGAAGATCTTGGAGAAAATAGGAGCGAAGAAGATGCTGCTGCTCGGGCTCTTGATTTTCGCGGTCGGTGCCGGTCTTTACTTCGGCGCTGTCTCAATGCCGCTCTTGCTTGCAAACCGGCTCATCCACGGGATCGGCCTCGGGTATGCCTCGACCGCGACCGGGACGATGATTGCTCACATCATTCCACCCGCGAGAAGAGGGGAAGGGATCGGTTATTTCAGCATGAGTACGATCCTTGCAACGGCAATCGGTCCGTTCTTCGGTATTTTCATGAGCCAGCATTATCCGTTCACGATGCTGTTCGCTCTTTGCTTAATCCTTAGTATTGCAAACCTTGCGATGTTCTTCTTCGTACGGGATACTTCTCCGGCACCTGCCCCATCGCATCAGGCAGAGGTAAAGACAGGCGGCTCCAAACTGATTGAGAAAAAGGCGCTGCCGATTTCCATCATCACCTTGTTCGTCGCATTGTCTTACTCAGGAGTCCTTTCATTCCTGTCGTTCTATGCGAAACAGTTGAACGTCGTACAGGCTGCCAGCTTTTTTTTCCTTGTCTATGCGCTGATTGTCATGGTGTCCCGTCCGTTTTCTGGGAAACTACTGGATCTTAAAGGGGCAAAATTTGTCGTCTTGCCGGCGCTTCTGCTGTTTGCGGCAGGCCTTTTCATTTTGAGTAACGCATCCAGCGGCTTTGTTCTCCTGCTCGCCGGAGCGATCATTGGTCTTGGCTTCGGGAATTTCCAGTCATGCGCCCAAGCAATCGCACTGCAAGGCGTTTCCATTGAGCGAATTGGCGTCGCTACATCGACATTCTATATTTTCCTCGATAGCGGCTTCGGGTTCGGTCCATATGTCCTCGGCCAGCTTGTGAGGTACACTGGCTACAGCGGCATGTATTTATCAGTCGCGGGCGTTGTCCTTGTCATGTTCGTCGCTTTCTTCCTGATGACGATGAAAAAAGGGAAGCCTGCAATGGAGCCTGAAAGAATCAAGTAAGGAGAAGGACGGGAGACACGCATGAAAAGCAAACGCCAACCAAGTCAATCTTTCATCCCATTGCTCGCCCTCGCTCTACTGACAGCGTTCGCAAGCGAAATCAAGGTTCTGCCATTTAGTGGCGAGCTGTTCCGCTTCGGCCTTGGCAGCATCGCGTTCTTCCTCTATATCCTTATCAAGCCGCCCCGGTCACTGATTCAGGCAGGAATCGTGACGGGGGCTGTTGTCGTTCTATTGCGTGTTTTCTCCGAAATGGCAGGGAGCGGAACCGATTTTGACATGAGTATAAGGGAGCATGTACCTGCCTTTGCATTTTATGCAATTTATGGAACCGGACTTCATCTGCTGAAGGCGGGCGAGCGGAAAATGGCGCCGCTGCTGCTTGGGGCTTTCACCTCGCTGATTGTGTTGTCCAAGTGGGACGCTCCTTGTTTGCGAAATTTGTCTAATGTTCCACGTGGAAATTTGTAAGTTCATGCTGAATAAAAGCGACAGAATGAACATGAAAAAGGATGTCATAGGCGCAGTCTCTTGAAGGAGTCTTGAATCTCCGGTAGAGTAATGTTATTGAATTGTAAGAATGGTACAAACAAAATGAGTAGGAGGAATTACAATGTCTCACGTAAAATCAATTACAGCGGATGAGTTTCAAAAGGAAGTACTAGAATGCGAATTGCCGGTGTTTGTAGATTTCTATACGGATGAATGCGGCCCTTGCCAGGCATTCGAACCTGTTCTTGAGGATGTAGCGGAAGACTTGTCTGATAAGGTCAAGTTTGTTAAGCACTGGATTACGTTTGAAGATTACGAAGCTAAATCGAACCCAGTCCAAGTGAAATATGATATTTCAGGTTTTCCTTCACTATATCTCTTCAAAAATGGAGAAGTCGTCAAAACATTCATGGGCTATATGAACCGCCAAGATTTCCTTGATTTCTTGGAAGAGGTCCTGTAATAGAATAACAAAGGATGCCGGGAAGAGTTCATCTTTCCGGCATCTTTTTTCTGTCAGCTGGAGTACACTAAAAGGAGAAAGAGGTGGGGCCATGAAGGCGAGAGAAATGGATGACAGGCTGCGCATCCGGACAGAGGGCACGCTGGAATTGCTTAGCCAGTCACCGCATTACAACCGGTATGAGGCGACGCCTTATGAAGCGCTGGGTGATCTGTTTTCTGCATATGATATGGGACGGACAGACGGGTTTGTCGATTACGGATGCGGCAAAGGCCGAGTCTCCTTCTACGTCCATGACCGGTTCGGCGTGCCTGTGACCGGCATTGAGATGAATGCCCGCCTGTACGAGGACGCCATGGCGAATTGGATGCAGTACCAGAGGAAGAACAGGCGGAAGAGAGGCGGATCGCTCCGGTTCGAGCGGCAGCTTGCCGAAACATATGAGGTGGAACCGGTGGACAGCCGTTTCTATTTTTTTAATCCGTTTTCAATCGAAATTTTCATAAACGTCATCAGCCGTCTTCTCGGATCATTTTCCGATCATCCTAGGCAGATGGATGTCATCCTGTATTATCCGACCGTTGAATACCTGCACTTCTTAGAGACCAGCACTCCATTCGGGCGGCTCATGGAAGTGCCAGTCGCAGGTCTCAGCGAGCAAGATGAGAACGAACGCTTTGTCATCTACCGGCTGGATGTCCATCCGGAAAAGCCCTCCTTATAACAAATGCATCGCGTCTTCCGCCTCGTCCCATGGAACTGCATAACCTTTTCCTTTGGCACAGAAGATGGACGTCGACGAATAATCCGGATCGGCATCTTTGTCGTAGCCGATGCGCTCGATGACTTCCTCGGAATTATGGCAGGCATCGTATCCTCCGAACCGCATCGACAGCGCCCCTTTACCGCCTGTGAAAGATGCGAACAGGGTGCTGTAGTCCATGAACGTCGATACGGGAACGCGAGCGGTTACGACTGCCAGATCGCCAGCCGTTTCAGGCGCTTCGAACTTGCCATGCGCCTGCTGGATATCGGAGAGGACACGCCCGATATGGTCCGTGCTGACTTTGATCTTCACATCATAATACGGTTCCAGCAGGACATTCTCCGCTTTTTCGAGGCCCTGCCGGAGAGCGCGGAATGTCGCTTCCCGGAAATCGCCGCCCGACGTATGTTCGTTATGGCCTCTGCCGGTGAGCAAGGTGATGTGCACATCGGTGATCGGGGAGCCGGTCAATAACCCGTGATGGTCCTGCTCGAATAGATGATGGCGGACCAGGTTTTGATTCCCCGTGGACAGATCGTTCGTATGGCACTCGTTTGCGAATGAAATGCCCGAACCCCGCTCCGCAGGCTCGATCCGCAAATGGACTTCCGCATAATGCTTGAGCGGTTCGAAATGGCCATAGCCGTTTACTGGAGCGGCAATTGTCTCCTTGTAAAGAATAGCGGGCTTGCCGAACTCGACCTTATAGCCGAATCGCTCGAACACCACTTGCTGCAGTACTTCCAGCTGGATGACGCCCATCACATGGACATGCAGTTCCTGGACAGTCTCATCCCAGATGACTTGCAGGGATGGATCCTCGGCATCCAGAGTGCGGAAGGCATGCAGCATGTCTTTCAGCGGAATCGACGGATCAAAGCGGACACTGGACTGGAGAGCCGGGACCAGTTCGTAAGAGGCTTTTTGAGACAGGGCGCCGATCCCGTCACCCGCTGCAGCTTCCGCCAGCCCGGTTACACCGATCAGCTCGCCGGCAACCGCCTTGTCGACCGGGGTGTACTTGCTTCCGTTGTACCTCCGAAGCTGGGTCACTTTTTCAAGCTTGGAGCTGACCAGCACCTCATCCCGCACGCATATCGTCCCCGAAAGCAGCTTCAAGAATGTCACCCGGCTGCCGTTTTTATCATGCCGGATTTTGTAGACACGTGCCGACAGTTCTCCGCCGGAAGAATAATCGGTTTCGGTCAGCTGGTCGAACGCTTTCAGAAAATCCAGCACGCCCACATCTTTTAATGCCGAACCCGTGCTGTACGGAAAGACCTCTGCATCTTTGATCATCCGTTTACATGCCTCCATCCAAGCCCTCTCATCAAATTCACCTGCCAGGTACTTCTCAAGCAATCCTTCATCACGCTCTGCAATCTGTTCGATCAATTCCTCGCTGAAGCCGCCGCCAGCCAGGGAGGAGACATCAATCAGGCTGCTGGAGAACGCTGCCCGCATTTCTTGTAAGACGGCGGGCACATCCGCGCTGTCCCGGTCGGTTTTATTCACAAAGAAAAAAGTGGGCACCCGGTGCTTCCGCAACAGCTGCCAGACCGTCTCCGTATGACCTTCCACGCCATCTGCTGCACTGACTAGGATGATGGCGACATCCATCACCTGGATAGCACGCTCCATCTCGGGCGAGAAATCGACGTGACCGGGCGTGTCGATGATCGTGTAGGATGAACCATTATACTCAAAATGCCCCTGTTCGGCGAAAATCGTGATGCCCCGGCTGCGCTCGATAGCATGGTTATCCAGAAATGCATCCTGATGATCCACCCGCCCCCGCGTCCGGATGCTGTTCGTATGGTACAGCAGCTGCTCTGAAAAAGTCGTCTTCCCCGCGTCTACGTGAGCTAGAATTCCTATCGTTTTATGCATCAAAGCCACCTCATTGTTATCACTTTCTTCTAGTATACCGCATCGGGGGCCGGGTTCGGCGGAGCGTTTTCGCGTCAGTAAGCAATAGGGCAAGCAAAGCGAGCAATCGCCTGGCGAAAGTGAGCAATGAGTCAGGCGAAGTGAGCAATGGCTGGGCAGAAGTGAGCAATGTACCTACTAAAGTAAGCATCGGCCGGGCAAAAGTAAGCAATGAGGCTGAATAGCGACATGGTTGCATACCCCTTTAAATGGTCAAGTGCATGCAGCGCGCCGGGACGGGCTGCTGGCAGGTGGTGATCCCCGCGGATATGGCGAGCAGGCCCCGCCCGCGAAAGTAAGCAATCTATCACGCAAAGTAAGCAATCGCCTGGCGGAAGTGAGCAATGCACCTTCTAAAGAAAGCATCGGCCGGGCAAAAGTAAGCAATGAGGCTGAATAGCGACATGGTTGCATACCCCTTTAAATGGTCAAGTGCATGCAGCGCGCCGGGACGGGCTGCTGGCAGGTGGTGATCCCCGCGGATATGGCGAGCAGGCCCCGCCCGCGAAAGTAAGCAATCTATCACGCAAAGTAAGCAATCGCCTGGCGGAAGTGAGCAATGCACCTTCTAAAGAAAGCATCGGCCGGGCAAAAGTGAGCAATGAGGCTGAATAGCGACCCGGCAGCATACCTTTTTAAATGGTCAAGTGCATGCAGCGCGCCGGGACGAGCTGCTGGCAGGTGGTGATCCCCGCGGATATGGCGAGCAGGCCCCGCCCGCGAAAGTAAGCAATCTATCACGCAAAGTAAGCAATCGCCTGGCGAAAGTGAGCAATGAAGCAGGTGAAGTGAGCAATGGCCCAGTGGAAGTGAGCAATGCAGCGAGCGAAGTAAGCAATGGCCTGCCAAAAGTAAGCAATCTCTTCCAAACAACAAAAAATCCCGCCGCCTAATAGGCAAACGGGATCGGCTACAATTCATTTGATCTCCAATAAGGTCTGTTCGCTGCGGAGCAGCTGGGCGAATTCGTCTTTCGGCAATGGGCGTGAATACAGATAGCCTTGGGCTTCGTCGCATTCCAGCTGTTTCAGAAATTCTGCCTGCTCTGCTGTTTCTACGCCTTCCGCCACAACATCCAGCTGAAGATTTTTCGCGAGGTCGATGATTGCTTTGACGATCATCGTATTGCTGGCGTTAAGATCCTTGATGAAAGCCTGGTCGATTTTCAGATGGGTGAGCGGGTATTTGCTCAAATACAGGAGTGATGAGTAGCCGGTGCCAAAGTCGTCTACGCTTACATGGACGCCGAGCTCCCTGAGTTCTTCCAAGACAGGCTTGCAATGGAGGACATCCGCCATCATGCTTTCTGTTATTTCGAGGTTCAGATATTCTGCTTTAAGTCCCGTCTGCTCCAGTATGTCCCGCACTTCCTGGACGAAAGTCGGCCTGTGAAACTGACGGATGGAGACGTTGACGCTCACCCGAACGGGAAGAAGTCCTTCGTCCTGCCATTCCTTCGCTTGCTGGCATGCGGTCCGCAGCACCCATTCGCCGATCTGCATGATGAGCCCCGTGTCTTCTGCAATCGGAATGAGATAGGCGGGAGAAATATAGCCGTGGATCGGATGATGCCAGCGGAGCAGAGCCTCCATCCCTTTCATGCCGCCGCCTGCCAGGTCATATTGCGGCTGGTAGACAAGGGACAGCTGGCGGCGCTGGATTGCGTGGCGCATTTCCATCTCAATCATGGTCTGCTCGACCATTTCGTCCTGCAGCTGCTTCGTAAAGAATTCGAATGTTCCCTTGCCGGATTCCTTTGCGACATACATGGCCGAATCGGCATTTCGCAGCAAGGTGCTGTAATCTGATCCGTCTTCCGGGAAAAGAGTGATCCCGATGCTTGGGGTGATGAAGATTTCATGCTGATTGATAATGTACGGCTCAGACAGATCCTCGACGATCTTGCGGGCTGCCGTTTCCACCTGCTGTCGATCAGCCGATTGCAGCAATACCACAAATTCATCTCCGCCAAGACGTGCCGCGAAATCGTGCTTGCCGATGGACGAGGAGAGCCTCGATGCGACAGCCTCCAGCAAGCTGTCTCCAAATTGATGGCCTAGGGAATCGTTGATCGATTTGAATCGATCCAGGTCCATGAACAGCAAGGCAAACCTTGCGTTATTCTGCTCCATCCACTCCGCGAGCGTCTCTTTGAGCAGCACCCGGTTCGCTAGCCCGGTTAAAGTATCGTAATAGGCCATCCGCTCAATTGCTTTTTCGGCTTTGATGCGGTCGCTGATGTCCGTGGCAGTCCCGACCACTTCGAGGACTGTGCCATTTTCAAAAATAGGCGACAGATACACAAGAAATGTACGGGAGGCATAATGGAGTTCAAATTGCACCGTACTTCCGGTCAGCGCCTCCTGGCATTTAGCGGACAGAAGACTCCATTGCTTTTCAGTGTAGTCCGTCTTATATAATTTTCTGTTCATCAATTCAACAGTCAACCCAAGTTTCTCCACGATTTTCCCTTCAATTAACGTGTAAAGGACACGTCCGCCCTCGCCCGAACGGAATTTGAATATCCCATTCTGCAAGTTCTTCACCGTCTGCCGAAAATCATTGCGCAGGGCGATTTCCAGGGAGTGCTCTGCTTCTTTGCGGGTTGTAATATCATGCCGGATGGAAATGAACTGGACAGGTTTTCCGTTTTCTTTTAGAAACGGAACAACCGTGGTAGCAACCCAGTAAAAAGAGCCGTCCTTCGCACGGTTCCGGATATCGCCTTGCCAAATGGCACCATTCTGGATGGTCTCCCACATTTCCTTGAAAAAGGCATTATCGTGGTATCCTGAATTGATGACACGATGTGTATTGCCAATCAATTCAGCGGGTGTATACTGGGATAGTTCGCAAAACTTTTCATTCACATAGGTGATGACGCCTTTACTGTCCGTGATGGCGACGACGGATGAATGATCAAGGGCATTTTTTACATTTTGCAGATCGTTCAGTGTTTCTGTGTAATTCAAGGTCGTAATTTCGGAAGCGGTAATATCAGAGTCGATGGAAATAAACCCTGAAACCGACCCATCATCACTACGAATGGGGGCGATGGTTGCATCCACCCAGTACACAGCCCCGTCTTTTGCAACACTACGGATTTTCTTATGCCAATAGTGATGATGTTCCAGATTCCTCTCAAGTTCTTCGAGGAAGGATACTCTGTCATAGACAGGGTTGACGATACCGTACTCTTGGCCAAGCAATTCATCGGCCTGGTATTTAGAGAGCTTGCAAAAGTTTTCGTTCACATGCAAAAGGACGCCATTTCGATCGATGATGGATACACAAAATTTCTCGTTGACGAGCAGATAGATGGAGTTATGTTTTTTTAGTTCTTCAAGGATCATGGCCCGTTTCCTTTCCAAATTCTTAGAGATGGTAGAAATGTATATATGAATACCAATTAATTGATGAATATAACATGACTTTTTTCACGGTACGTTCTCACCAATTATAGCAGTTAAAGATCTGGCTTGCTACTCCGATTCATCAGAAAACAAGACAAAGGTTTTACGAATTTATTCTGCTAACAGAAAAAAGACCCCCTTGGCGGCAAGTTCAGCGCCAAGGGGGTGAGATTAAAATGTTTTTGTCAAACGCGAAACTTGCAGGATGCGGAAACCGTTCTTCTCCAATTTCTCCCGAAGTTTTGCAATCTCTTCGTCCGTCCTGGTATCTTCCAAAGTGAGAACGACGCGACGGGCAAGAGCCGAGCCATTATCCAGAGTCAGAAGCCCTTCGATATTATCGTCTTTCAAAGCCTTCGTCAGGCGGTTCAGCATGCCTTTCGCTTCCGTGGAGGCTACAGTGATGTTGATGCCTCCGGTTTTGAGGCCGAATGCATCCTCAAAGACGCTTTCCACTTTGTTGTGTGTCAAAATGCCTTGAAGTTTGCCGTTTTTCACAACGCTGATGAAAGGAAGCGCTTTGATTTGCAAAAGCGCATCCAGGAAGGATTCATCCTCCGCGATGAAGACATCCTGATGTTTGAGGAGCGGTTTAATGCTGGAATCGCCGTCCCCGTTTTCGTACAGGTGCTCGATGACATCAACTTTATAGATCATCCCTTTGTAATTGTCGTCCTTGTCCACGACCGGGATGCAGCGATAGCCAGTTTCTTTGATCTTCATCAGTGCATTTTTTACGGTCTCGTCAATTCCTAGAGTTGCGACCGCTAGCCGCTCTAGTGTCAAATCTCGGATGTGCATGGAAATCCCCCTTTGTTCTGTCTTATCAAAATATTGATTAAACTATATTATAATGGAACGCTTGAAACTTTAGCAAGCGCTATTATACTAATTCTAGTAAATGAAGCAAAAAGGAGCTTGAAAATGGAAGCGTTAAGCCTGAAGGAATTGCTGGATGTAATCGGCGAACTATTCTCGGATGAAATCTCATTAGTCGTGTCTAATACTAAGAAATACCTCTACTACCGCCCCAGTAAACGTGTTGACCTGAAAATCCGACCAGGGGACTGCGTCAAAGAGGGGACGATTGCGTATAAAGCAATTCACAGCGATCAGAAAGTGTCCGAGTTTATTCACCGTGACGTATTTGGCGTCCCGTATCACGGCATGGCGGTTCCCTATCATACGGGTGGGCAAGTGGCCGGCTGTGTCATAGCCATCCATCCAGCTTTTACAGAGGGAAAGTCTGTTGTTACGGTCAAAACACAGGACGGCTGGGTGCCGGTCCCATTCAAAGACGTGGAATACATCGAAGTGTCAGACCGCAGAACATACGTCGTCGGCGCTCAGTTCACGGGCACGCACCGCAATTCCTTGCAGCAATTCGAATACACCTTGCCGCACGATCAATTCGTCCGCTGCCACCGTTCGTTCATCGTCAATGTCCACCATATCAAAGAAATCTACCCGGATACCCACTCCACGTTCGTCCTTGCCATGACGAATGGCGCAAAGGTTCCCGTCAGCCAATCCTATTCCAGCCACTTCCGGAAAATGCTTGGGTTTTGAATAAATTATCAAACGAGTCCCTTCGTGCAAGGGGCTTTTTTGATGGCTGTTGCTTTGAATACAGCCTCGATTGCTTCGGAACTTGGCCGCATTGCTTCAGAAACGGCCTTAGTTGCTTCTGTGACATACGCGATTGCGCATTCATCGGGCTGTGTTGCTTCGAATAGCACCACAATTGCTTCCTTTGCACGCCATCTGCCGACGCATGCTGGCTTATCCTGCTCTTTTCCTCTCTCGCCCCATAATTCCGTTGCTTATGCGAGATTCGCTCTGCACTATGGCAAGTGGGGTACGATAATACTATGTATATCGAAAAGTCATGAAAAGGGGAAGACTAGATGAATCAGCATGCAGATCGGATTCGGATTGAATCCCTCAGAGAGAAAATCGTGTCGCCGGAAGAGGCGGCTTCGTGGATCGAGGATGGAATGACGCTTGGCATGAGCGGCTTTACACGAGCGGGTGATGCGAAAGCGGTTCCAATGGCGCTTGTGAAACGGGCGGAGACAGAATCGTTCAAGGTGAATGTGTATACAGGGGCCTCTCTCGGGTCTGATATCGACAAGTTATTTGCGGAAGCGGGCATTGTGAAGAAGCGTTTGCCGTTCCAAGCAGAGCGGGCGATGCGCAATGAAATCAATGCAGGCAATATCCTGTTCTGCGATCATCATCTCTCGCATACGGCGGAGTGGATCCGTGCAGACGTGATTGACCGTGTCAATGTCGCGATTTTGGAAGCGGTTGCAATTACGGAAGACGGCATGATCATCCCATCCACGTCTGTCGGCAATTCTTACTCCTTCGCGCAGCACGCCCAGGCGATCATAGTGGAGATCAACACGGCGCATTCGGCGGCGCTTGAAGGCTTGCATGATCTGTACGATCCAGGCAAGCAAGGGGAGCGCGGACCGATTCCTCTTACCCGGCCAGATGATCGGATCGGTACGGCCGGCATTCCGGTGGATGTGGAGAAAATCCGCGGCATTGTCATCACCCATCAGCCGGATTCACCGTCAACGATCGACCAGCCCGATGCGGAAACGAAAGTGATGGCTGGATACTTGCTCGATTTTTTGAGGAAGGAAGTGGCGGCAGGCCGCCTGACAAACTCCCTTGCACCGCTTCAGTCGGGGATCGGATCACAGGCGAATGCGGTGCTGCATGGGCTGCTTGATTCTGAGTTTAAGGATTTGGAAGTCTATTCGGAAGTGCTGCAGGATGCGGTATTCGACTTGATCGACGCAGGGAAGGTGCGTTTCGCCTCCTGCGCCTCAATCACGCTGTCCCAGGAGAAAATGGACCAAGTGTTCTCGAAAATGGAACGCTACAAAGACAAGCTGGTCATGCGGCCGCAGGAAATTTCGAACCACCCTGAAATCATCCGCCGTCTCGGTCTGATCTCCATTAACACGGCGCTAGAGTTTGATATTTACGGGAATGTCAACTCCACCCATGTGACGGGCACGAATATGATGAACGGCATCGGGGGTTCAGGAGATTTTGCACGCAACGCGCGGCTTGCCATTTTTGTCACAAAATCGATTGCGAAAGGCGGAGATATCTCAAGTGTCGTCCCGTTCGCTTCTCATGTCGATCATACCGAGCATGACGTCGATGTCCTCGTCACGGAGCAGGGGTATGCCGATTTGCGGGGGCTCGCGCCGCGGGAGCGCGCCGGCCGGATCATCGAACATTGCGCGCACCCGTCCTATCGCCAGGAATTATGGTCCTATTACAATGAAGCGCTGGAGCGGGGCGGCCACACGCCGCATGCCCTCGAAAAGGCCCTCTCCTGGCACGCGAACCTTCGGGAGCACGGCACGATGCGGCCAGCAATTTCAGAAACGGTATAAGCAAGACGAAACCGGCCGTCCCAAGCAGGGCGGCCGGTTCTTAGCATGGTTCACATCAGTCTTGAGATGAACATCGTCGCGATGCCGAAGTAGATCAGCAGCGAAAGGATGTCATTGATCGTGGTGATCAAAGGCCCTGAAGCGACAGCAGGGTCGACTTTGAATTTATTGAGGATCAGCGGTATGACAGTACCTGCGAAGGTCCCGATGATCAGTGTCGCGACGAGCGACGAACCGACTACGAGACCGAGCGTCATGCTGCCCTGCCAGAAATAAGCGATGACGGCGATGACCGCCCCGCAGACGACCCCGAGAATGACACCTACGATGAGTTCCCTGAAGATGAGTTTCAGTCCTTGTTTAAAATTGACGTCGCCGGATGCAAGTCCCCGTACGACGACCGCGAGGGATTGCGTCCCTGTGTTCCCGGTCATCCCCGCGATCATCGGCATGAAGAAGGCGAGCGCCACAACGGCCTCGAGCGTCTCTTCGAACTTCGATATAATGCTTCCGGAGACCAATCCGATGAATAAAAGCAGAATAAGCCACGGCAACCTGCGGCGGGCGGCGGTCACGGGGGGCGTCTCGAAATCGATCTCCTTCCCGGAAGCGAACAGCATCTCGATATCCTCATTCGCTTCCCGTACGACGATATCGAGAACGTCATCCGCGGTGATGATGCCGACGAGGATGTTCTCGTCATTGACGACAGGCACCGAAACGAAATCGTAGCGGCCGATCATTTTGGCCACATCACTTTGCTGGGTGTCCTCGTTCACGCGAACAACATCCTTTGTCATGATATCCTCCACGCACTCGTCAGGCAGCGCGAGCAGCAAGTCGCGATAGGACAGAACACCGACGAGCTGCTTCTCATCATTGATAATATAGATGTAATTCAGATAGTGGGCGTATTCCCGATACGCCTTCAGCTTGGAGATCGCGTCTGCTACTGAATAGGATTTGTGCACCCAGACATAGCGGCTCGTCATGATGCGCCCCGCAGACCGTTTCGGGTACTTCATCATTTTGCGGATCTCCCGCTTCTCCTCCTGCCTCATCTCAGCGATGATACGCTCGACATCTTTGTCGGGGAGGTCTGACAGCAAGTAGGACAAGTCTTCGCTCTTCATCTTATCAAGCAGTTCGTGCGCCCGCTTCGGCCCGATGAAACGAAGGACGGCCAGCTGCTCATTCTTCGTTAAATACCGGAGCAACATGACCAATTGATCGGTTGACAAGATCTCCAGGTATAAAGGGCGGCGCTTCTTCGGCAGACCGCGGTAGTGGGCCGCCATATCATGAGGCGGCATTTCGTCGATCGCCTTTTTGGCAGTTTCAATCTTCCCTTCCCGCAGCAGCTGGATGAGCGCCCGCAGCACCTCTTCCTGGTTTCCTTTAATTGTCATCCTCTCCACCTCGATTCCTATTCACACGTATAGCATCCTATCGAGACTACTTCCCTCAATCAAACAATCGGAAACAACTAAAAAAACATGTTTATCGAAAAGATAGTAGGGAAAGTGAGTTAGTGACCTAAAAAACGGCATTCTATGTCGGAATTAAAAAGGGAGAGGTTCAAATGGGAAAATGGAAACAGTGGATCGTCGTACTTGCAGCACTGACGCTCGTCCTCGCGGCATGCGGGAAGAAAGACGATGACAAGGATGGCAAGGGTAGTGCTACCACGACAGATGAAGGGTATGAGCTTGTAAACAAAGGAAAGCTGACATATGCAGCAAGCGGACTTTATAAACCTTTTAACTTTGAAGAGAATGGAGAACTTACAGGGTTTGACGTGGAAATCGGGAAAGCGATCGCTGAGAAGATGGGCCTTGAGCCGAATCCGGTGACCAACCCGTTCGAAACGATTTTGCAGGGACTTGTCGCAAAAAAATATGACGCAATCATCGGCTCGATGGCGTATACGAAAAAGCGTGCAGAGCAGGCCGCTTTCACAGAGCCGTACTATTATTCGGGCGGGATGATCTGGGTATCCGCGGATAACAACGATATCACATCCCCCGATGATCTGAAAGGCAAGAAGATCGGCGTTGTTGCACAATCCACATACGAAGAGCCGGCGAAGACACTTTCAGACGATATCCAATACTACAGCAGTGACGTTGTCGCCTTGAAAGACTTGACGGTCGCAGGAAGACTGGACGCTGTCGTCACGTCGGACATCGTCGGTTTTGAAGCGAAAGACAATGGATTCGCCATCAAAGAAGTCGGCACTCCGCTTTGGGTCGAGCAGCCGTCCATCGCCGTTAGGAAGGACAATGAAAAGCTTCGTGATGAACTCGACAAAGCATTGAAAGAGATCATCGACGACGGCACATACGATGAAATCTCACAAAAGTGGTTCGACCGCAACTTGCTTGAGATCGATCTCGACGATGCGGAACTGCTTGAATAATAGACCATGGACGGAAAGAGGGAGTGACCAGTGGAAGATAACATATTCGTGACTTTATACGAAGTATTCATGCGGACGTACGAGGGCTTCTTGAAAGCAGCCCTCGTCACGCTCGAAATCACAGCGATCGCCCTCGTCATCGGGACTGTGCTCGGGATTGTTTTCGCACTCATGCGGATTTCGAATTCGAAAATACTTAGCTCGATAGCAGGTGTCTATATCGCTGTCATTAGGGGGACACCGCTGATCGTTCAGATCATGTTCCTCTACTACGGAATTACATCCATCATTGTATTATCCAACTTCTGGGCTGGCGCAATTGCGCTCGGCATCCATAACGGGGCCTACATCGCGGAAATATTCCGGGGAGCCATCCAAGGTGTCGACCGCGGGCAAAGAGAAGCGAGCCTTGCACTTGGGATGAACCGCGCGCAGACCATGCGCCGCATCATCTTCCCGCAAGCGTTACGTATTGCGATTCCGCCGCTTGGCAACCAATTCATCATTACACTGAAAGACTCGTCTCTTGTATACGTAATCGGTGTCACCGAACTGTTTGGGCTCGCGAACCGTGAAGCGGCATCCTCGTTCATGCCGTTTGAGACATTCATGGTAGTCGGACTCTACTATCTCGTCCTCGTCCTCATCTTCACAGGACTGCTCCGGCTGTATGAGAACAAACTTAACGTGGACAGAGTGTGAGGAGGAAACAGCTATGATCAAAACAAAAGATCTCCATAAATCATTCGGCAAGCTGGAAGTGCTGAAAGGCATCAGCCTCGACGTCGCGCCAGGTGAAGTTGTCGTCCTTGTCGGCGTCAGTGGCTCCGGGAAAAGTACGTTGCTCCGCTGCCTGAACTTCCTCGAAAAAGCGCAGAAAGGCAGCATCATCATCGACGGCCATCCCGTCGACCGGAAAAAGGACAACTTGCCGGACGTCCGGGCGGAAGTCGGCATGGTGTTCCAGCACTTCAACCTGTTTCCGCATAAGACGGTGCTGGAGAACATCATCGAAGCACCGATAATCGTGAAAAAGATGGACAAGGCGAAAGCGGAACAGCTCGCGCGTGAGCTGCTTGAAAAAGTAGGTCTGTCCGATAAGGCGGACGTCTACCCGAACAAGCTGTCAGGCGGCCAGAAGCAGCGGGTCGCCATCGCTAGAGCGCTTGCCATGGAACCGAAAGCACTGTTGTTCGACGAACCGACATCCGCGCTCGATCCGGAACTCGTTGGCGAAGTGCTGCAAGTCATGCAGGACCTTGCGAACGAAGGCATGACAATGGTCGTCGTCACCCACGAGATGAAATTCGCCAAAGAAGTCGCAAGCCGTGTCATCATGCTCGACAAAGGGCGCATCATCGTAGACGAAGACCCGGACACCTTCTTCAACTATACAACAAACGAACGCGCACGCCAGTTTTTAGAGATGGTGAATGTGTGAAAGAAAAAGCAGCTTCCTTTGTAATTGGGAGGCTGCTTTTCTTATGTCCATATGATGTAAATTTTGTTGCAGAAATTTTCTTAATGTGCTCTATGCGTCTTGGTCTCCTTCTTCATTTCGGTATATCGTTCTTTTTCATTTTCCAGTATGCTGCCTACTTGTCACTATCTGTGTTGGAATATGGTAACTATCAACTGGGGGGATTGATATGATGCTCGGTGTTCGAATTAAACAAGAACGTCTGCGACATGAAATGAAATTGGAAGCGCTTACAGACAATATTTGTTCGCCTGCTCACTTAAGTCGATTTGAGAATAGTATCGGAAAGCCGAGTGAAGAAGTGATATTGCAATTGGTGAAGTGGCTGGGCATCGCTTTGCCAACTAATGAAGAACCGATTACAGCAGATGAGTATATGGAGCTGGAGGCCCAATTATGGCATGCGATTCATTTCCGCGATCAACAGGCAGCAGTTCAACTAAGTGCGCTGATTAGAGAACGTCTCGCGGCTGCGGACTATGGATGGCAGGCCAAAGTTGACCTCGAATTGCTCGTGCTCCGGCTGCGGTTTGTTACGAAAGACACGAAGAAGCTCTTACATGAGTTGACTGTGTATAAGGCGATTGAGGGGAACTTGACTCCCCTGCAAGCCTTCCGGGTGGAACAGATGATGGGGATGGCGTTCTACGAAAACGGGGACATGAAAAACTGTTTGGCAGCTCTTGAGGAAGCGGCTGGTATGATGGAGCAATTGTCTCTGGAACCGCGAGAGCGTGCGGACTTCGCTTACATCCGAGCGGTTATCCTGATGAGAAATGATGATGGATTTGAAGCGCTTGAGCAGCTGAGCGAGGCCCTCACTTATTTCCAATCAATCATAGCAGTGCAGCGTGTTGCCGAGAGCCATATTATCAGTGGAGTCGCCTATAAAAACAGCGGCCGACTATGTAAGGCGCTGGACAAGTTTAAGCTGGCGGAACAGATTTGCATGCATAACGGGATCACTTCTTTGCTTGGCATTCTCTATCAAAATATTGGAAGCGTCTATTCACGGATGGAAAAGACTGAACAGGCTATCGCACATTTTAACAAAGCATTTGAACTTAAAAAAATGCCATTAGAGAGCATGTATTCAATTTTGGCCCTCGTTCAAGAGTATGAAAAGAACAAACAATATGACAAGGTCGTCTTCTGGTTAACTAAAGGAAAATCTTTATTGCCAAAACTGACTGCCAAAAAGCAGGAGTACTATGAAACGCACTTTACCATCTTCGAAGCCGTCTGTACGCGAGACGATTCAGCGACGGAACAAGCTCTTTTACAGGCTCTCTCCGTATTTAAGAGGAGGGGCAATTACCCCGAGTGGAGAGAGTATGCAGAGCGACTTGGAAACTTCTATGCTGAAAATCGTAAGTATAAAAAGGCGGTCCACTATTTGAAACTGTCGATGGAGGAAGGGAGATATTGAATATGAAACGATGGTTACTAATTCTGCTCCTTGTTTTGTTCTTTTTTGCAGAAAAAAATGATAGCCCGGTTGGGGGGGAAGAAGAGGATCTACCAGGCCTATCTTCGGAAACCTTGATTCAAGAGGGATAAAGCAAAGAGATTCATGTAAGTAACGATTATAAACATGCGAAAATCAATCCTTTTTCATTTCTATTTGTGTAAAAAACAAAGGTGGACATTAGTTAAATGGCATGGAATGATTGAATTGTAAGAACTATCGGCCGATGTCCTTCGAATTGACATATTCCGAATCGATAGATGAGGAAGGATGAAAAGGGAGGAGCACCAAATGAAGAAGTTTAAATACCTTACATTGAGTGCGGTCGCTGCTATGAGCATTGGCTTCATAGGGCAAGTTTCAAATGCACATGCGTCTGAAGCGCTTCAACCTCAAGAAGTAACACAGGCTACTGATCAAATTTTTGTACGGGAAGTTGTGGCTGCAACAAACAATCCAACCATGTGGGTTACTAAAGTTATAAATGGTAAGACGTATTCAGGATTACTTTATAACAGAGGGGCTGCTGACAGGGATGGGAGGACAGTGGCATTCACTGGATATTTAATAGCGGGCCCACATATGCCAAATGTTCTAAACCCTGATGAATGAAGTGTCTCCTGTTTGTCGTTAGATAATGTTGTCGACGGATGATCAATAATAAACTGGAAATCGAATACAACGGACATACTGATGTATTCGATTTCTAGTGTTTTGTGCATGCCTCTGCTGGCATCTGGCTTGCAGTATAGGGGGGAGTTCCATGGGGAAGACCGTACAGTTCATAATAAAAGGTATTTTAAAAAGTAGATATACATTTTACTTACCGCTCGCAATTATCCTTTTTTCCGTTTCGCTGTGGACGATCAACTATCAATCAACAGACTCTGTTCAAACAGAACTGAAAGAGATATTTGATGATAGGAAAGACTTTTTGGACACCTTAATCGGAAAAACGCTGAATAAGAAACGACATGTAGGACTGCCGGAAAACCAAGAGGCAGCACTGGAAAGTTTACTGATTCAAGAGGACTACGTCAAAGTCATTTCTCAAAAGATTGCTGATAACGATCTGTACATAGCACCTGATATTCTCGCCTATATAGAGGAATATGAACTATATAAAGCATACCGAGTTGTTGACTATCACAACGAAGAGCAATTGGAGGTTGAGAAAAGGAAGGCGGAAGACTTAGCTGCTCATCGACTGTCTTTCACCGAACAGGAGACCCCGTATCAAACGGCGTTATTTACCAAGCAGTTGTTGCATCTGTTATTCAATCCGCTGACCGCCCTGCTCTATCTCCTCATTTTCAGCTATAGATATACAAGCGACCGGCAGAACCGGATATTCGACTTACTCAAACTGAACTCGCTGGCCAATCCGGCGATCTATACGGGCTACGTCATTTCGTTTTGGCTGTTTATGGCCGGCTATCTTTTGTTTTCGGTCATTTTGGCGTTTTTGCCGCCGCTTGTCACAGGGCAGATGGACACAGTTTTCTATCCTATGGAAGTCGTTTCGGGCGGGGAGACCAGGATGGTACCCATATGGAAGTGGCTGCTCTTCGTGCCACTCGGCTGGGGGTTGTTCGTTTCCCTGCTTCTTCTCGTGGCGTCCTGGCTATGTAAGCAGCGTGTCTCGCTAGGAGTTCTGGCGGGCTTCCTTACCGTACCGCTTCTGGCGCTGTATGTGGTCGCCGATCAATCCGGTTTCTCGATGGGGAATCCAATCCATCTAGTCACAGGCTATGAGACTGAACTCCTGACATCCAACCGGTTCGTCGCTTATTTGGCGGGCATGCTGCTGCTATTGCTTGTTTTTGTGATAATCTCCTATCCGATCTTCCATTCAAAATGGACGATTTTTCAGCAGAAGGGAAGAAGGGAAGCCCATAAAACATATGAGCCCAAACGGAAATGGAAGATTTTCTGGTTCGAGCATTTGAAGAAAAGGCGTGAAAGCAGACTTCTGTTGACAGTGCTCTTGCTGCTTGGTATCAGTATCGGAACGTCCATATTTGTGAACCAGCAATATCAGAACGTTGAGAAGAACATGGTACGCGCCATTGAAGAAACACAGAATCATTTTCTTTCCATACAAGTTACAAACGAATTATTACAGGAAGAGCATGAAGTGGAATATCCGACTTATGAGAATCCGTATACCGAATGGGTGGAAGACGCAAAGCAGAGCATCTCCGTCTTGGATGACTTGAAGAAAGAGGCGGGTTCCCCGGCCTTTCTGGATCTGTATAGAGAAACGATGAAATCCTTAAACTCGTTCACTTCTTACAAGGAGTTGGAGCCCCGTCTTTGGGATATGACCGTTATGGCTTCCGAAGAACAGCTCAACCTCTTGCGGGAAAGAGGGATTCATCCATGGCCGATCGGCGACTTATGGGCTACCCGTTTTGATGATCCCCGAAAGGCATTCAGCTATGAACACCAGCGATTGCTGGAGAGATTGCAAGAGGGGAATGAAAAATATGGGAAAAGCGCACTATTCACCGCCTTTTCCTACATGAATAGGAATGTTGCGTGGCTTGTGCTGGGCGTATTCCTCTTCGTGACATGGGCAAGCTTGGCGGAGGAGCAACGGCCGGCACGAACTCTCTATTTCCTCGTGACGAAGCCGCTCCGTCTCCGATCGGTCTATGTCAGCAAGTGGGCATACAACCTGATAGCAGCATGTTTGCTTTTCCTGTTCAGTGGCGCGGTCACCTTCGTGGTCAGCTGGACGCTAGGGGGGCTTGGGGAAGCGGATTATCCGATCCCGACGTATGCGGTTGCGGAGAATGGAAATGGCAAAGGTCAATTTTTTTCGCCTGTCGACAACGTCTATTTCTTCTTTGACAGTCTGCTATGGATGGTCCTGAAGTGTATAGCCCTTATTCTGGCGCAGATTTTCTTTTTAAATAGCCTGTTCAGCCTGATCGGCAGATGGGCGGGGAACCAGTATGTGGTCATCGTCACTACGCTCATCATCACAGCGGTGGGATATCTAGCAGCCAGCTATTATCCAGCTGCTGATATGATGATGCTGAATCCGTTTTTGTATTTTGATACATGGCAGGTCGTGGATGGCTGGAAATCGATTATTACGGAGTCGGCCCTCGTCAATGTGTGGATGGGGTGTCTCGTACTGTTCACTGCGGGAGTTGTGCTTTTCTTGGCGGGATTGATCTCAAAAAAGGGAAAGGTGTCGTGATGTCTAATGTTACAGGTGGAGAAGCTGACGAAACGGTATGGAAAAAGACCTGTCCTGCAAACAGTCACGTTCGAGCTGGGCGCAGGGGAAGTCATCGGGCTTGTCGGACCGAACGGCGCGGGGAAGTCGACGCTCATGCGTTCCATCCTTGCGCTGGAAGAGGTGGATGAAGGGACGGTAACCGTGCAGGGGGTCTCGAATCAGACGCCGGAGTTTTTCAAATATGTCTCATTCCTGCCGAGTGACAACTATTTGTATATGCACTTGACGGGATACGATCATTTGGCGTTCGTGGCAAATGTGTACGGACTCGGCAAAGAGGCGATTGAAGAGGTGGTTGACAGCATCGGCATCCGCTCCTATGTAAATGATCCCGTCAAATCCTATTCTTATGGGATGCGGCAGCATTTGCTGATCGCCTTGTCCATTTTGACCAAGCCGCTTGTCATTTTGATGGATGAGCCGTTTAACGGACTTGATCCAACGAGCATCATCGAGCTGAAGCAATTGATCCATGATTTGCGGGCGGAAGGGATCGGCATTCTCGTCTCAACGCATAACCTGGATATTTTAGAAGATATAACGAAGACCATCTGGTTCATCAAAGATGGCGAATTGGTTAAGACCGGAATTGGCGTGGAGGACAAAGCACCTTATCAAATCGACATCCAGCTAAAGGAAGGGCAGACAGTGGACCAGCTGATGACAGGCAGCCAGTTGCCTTACCAGACATACGCTAGCGGACTGCTGACCGATCCTTCAGTTGAGGTGGAATTGTATTTGGAGCAGTTGATCAAGAGCGGGGCGAAAATCCAGGCCGTCCAGCAGAGCTCTGTGGCACTGGAGGAGAAGTATAAGGAGTTCTATGGATTGAATTCATAATAGGTTCCAGGCAGCAGCTTCCATTGTGAAAGGGGAGGCTGCTTATTTATGTTCCGATACACATGAGCCGACTCGTCATTGGCTATTGCACATAACGAAATTCAGTTTCTCGCTTTCGCATCCGATGGTTTACCTAACTCCTCCCTTGCCGTGTAGTATAATCATAGGATTACATCAGATAGGCGTTTTTTATCAGGGGGAGGCATTCATGTTCATAGGAAGCATTTTTATCAATATAATTGTTCCAATTCTGATCCTAGTTGTTATCGGCGCAGGGTTACAGCGGAAATTCGCATTCAATCTGCGGGCGATTTCGAATTTGATCACCTACTGTCTCATGCCGGCCGCCGTATTCATCAATCTCTATAAGACGGAGATTAATGGGCGCGTGTTGCTTGAGATCCTCGGGTACTTGCTGGCATTCAGCCTGTGCCTCATCATCGTCACCACATTGCTCAGCAAACTGCTCGGGCTTGACAGAGGGGAGGCGGCAGTTTTCAAAAATGGCATGACCCTCATCAATTCGGGGAACTACGGGATTCCAGTCAGCCAGCTGCTCTTCCAGGCAAGCCCGCTCGGCATTTCCATCCAGATCATCGTGATGGTGTTTCAGAACGTGTTGACATATACATACGGTCTTTATAATCTCATCTCAGCCACCAAATCAGGCTGGGAGATCATCAAATCACTGATGCGCATGCCGATCATCCACGCGATGCTGCTCGGCGGGCTGCTGAACTTCTTAGGTGTCCCAATTCCGCAGTTCCTCTTTGCGCCCATCAGCCATCTGTCCGACGCGTTTCTGGCAATTGCACTAATTCTGCTGGGTGCACAACTCGCGCAAATTGAACTGAAGACGATCGTGAACCGCACCATTGTCATCGGTACTATCGGCAGACTCCTCCTCGGGCCGGCCGTTTCCCTTGCACTCATTTACCTGTTCCGGCTGGACGGGGTCGTCGCCCAATCGCTGCTTATCGCCAGCTCTTTCCCAACCTCGCGGAACAGCTCTTCGCTGGCCCTCGAGTATGATGTCTGTCCGGACCTGGCTGCCCAAACAGTCCTTTTCTCGACCGTCATGAGCGGGATAACGGTGACGGGAGTCGTCTATGTTGCCATGACTTTATTTAATTGAATAAAATAATCGGAACTTTGGATCACTTGGTTGGTGAAATATGGTACGATGCCTATAAGTCAATTGACAGGGGGATGGATATGATTTTATCTGTAAAAGACATCTACAAGTCGTACGGCAGGGAGCAGGTGCTGAAGGGGGTCACCATTGAACTGAAGGAGCCGCAGATCATTGCGCTGGTGGGGCCCAACGGGTCAGGGAAGTCGACGCTGCTGAACATCATTACGAATCTGCTACCGGCGGATAAGGGGAACGTGACGGTTCTAGGCAAAAGCAACAAGGATCCAAATATGTTCCGGGAGATCTCGTTCATGCAGGACAACACGGTGCTGTATGAATATCTGACCGGGTATGATCACTTGCAGTTCATCTGCGACGTGCAGGGACTTTCCAAGAAACAGCTGCTCTCCGCGGCCGACCGCATCGGAATTACGCGGTATATGCATAAAAAAGTGAAGAACTACTCGCTCGGGATGAAACAGCATTTGCTGCTCGCGATGGCGATTGTCAACAAGCCGAAACTGCTCATCTTGGACGAACCGCTGAACGGGCTCGACCCGACGAGCGCGATCAAAGTGCGCGAATTGCTGCTTGCCCTGCGTGAGGAAGGGACGACGATTCTGCTGTCCTCGCATAACCTGGCGGAGATCGACCGGGTGACGTCGTCCATTCTATTCTTGAAGAAAGGGCATCTGATCCAGGAGGACATGTCCGCATTTGAGAGGGTCCAGTATCAGATGACTGTTGACCGGCTGGAGAAAGCGGAACGGATCCTAAAGGCTGCGGGCATCCCGTTTGAAACAAGCGGCGGGAAGCTGCAGGTCTATCAGGTGGACGCCGCACTGGAGCGTATATTGCGTCTTTTCAGCCGAGAGGGGATCTTGGTGGAAGATGTAGACAAGAAAGTGTTCGGTTCCGAGGAGCGGTACCGGAAAATCTTTGCGGAAGAGACGAAGGCCCATGAGCTTGTTGAAGTTTGAGCTGAAGAAGATCTGGCGTCAGAAAAAGCTGATCTGGCTGCTCGTTGTTGCACTCCTTGGCACGGGATGGTTCTTCTATGAGAATAAGCAAGAGCAGGGGCGGATGGTGAAAGAGGCGGAAGATGCACTGCTGATGACCGTTCTGAAGACCGACCAATTGTATGCCCAATTGCGCCCGCTCGACCGGGAAGACAAGTTGACCGATGAACAGAAGATCCAGTTTGACAGCTTGAATAATATGGCGAATGCAATCTTTCATTGGAAAGGCGCGATTTATGAACAGCGCTGGGGGGAAATTCCTGGCCATGAGAAGAATTTCCTGGAGAATTTAGAACACTTTGAGGAGGCAGGGGGCGTCTTTGATGCGCTGCAAGGAACGGAGCGTGACAAGGCGATTGCGAAGAATGCCTATCTGATCGAGCATGAATTGCCTTACGCGAAAGTGACAAAGCCCATATCACCTTTCCTGCTGCTGAATGAAGTCTCAGCCATTCTGCTCGGACCGGCAGGACTTCTGCTGTTGCTGCTTCTGTTCGGCAGCGCTTACACGAGCGAGAAAGAGCAGCAGACAGTTCTGTCCGTGCGGACGCAGCCTATTCTCAGGAAGTCTTTCCTGTTATCAAAATATGCCGGCCTTCTATGGATCGCTGGCCTATATATTGTGCTCGTCTTTACGGCTGGCCTTGCTGTTCCTTCACTGCTCGGGGATACGTTCAATGACTGGAACTACCCGGTCTTCCTAGAGACGGATAATCTGTTCACATTGGTTCCCGCCTGGCAGTTTTCCGGGAGGTTCGCTCTGCTGTTCCTCTCTGCGGCGGCTTTCCTGTCCGCATTTCTGCTTGCCATCAGTACGCAGCTTCGGACCTCGTTTTCCGCTATCATGCTGACCGGCTTCCTGCTGTTGCTCGGGGTCGTGGGGACGGAATCGGCAAGCCTGCTGCAGGTGCCGTGGAATCCGTTTGAACTATTCCGCGGAGATCGCTTTCTAGCGGAATACCCGGCATTCCCGGTTTGGCAGTATGCACTATCTGCTATCGTCTGGAGCACATTGTTCCTCACTGCCGCCATTCTTCTCCCGGAAAGGGCGAGGGGGCTGTTCAAGTCGGCGGAAGAACGGAAGCCATTCCGGAAAGGGCGGCCTCATCAGCTTCTCCCGGCACTCTCGGCAGGTGCGTTCGAATGGCGCAAGTCGAGGCGCAGAGGGCTTCTTGGCCATGCGCTGATCGTACTTGCAGTCGCAACTGTCGCGGGCTACATTTTCCTGACGGAGCAGGTGAAGGAGAAAGAACGCGATGTGATCGGCAGAATCGCGGCCGAGCCAAAATCTATCAATGATGAAATAATCCCCGGTTACGAAGAGTGGATCGCGGACACGGAGGCTTCAATCGAAGAGGCGAACCGGAATGGGGAGGACGGCGAGTCCATATACGGTCATAATATCGACTATTTCAACGGGCTGATAGAGGAGCAAAAGGAAAAGGCGGTCTTAGCCGAGGAAGCGGCCGCTGCCTATAGCCAGGGTGATTGGGCACCACTGTATGACTACCAGCTGTTCGAAACGCAGCGGAGTCATGACATGATGGCGGAGGCGAAGAAAGGTGGTTTTCCCCTATCAGATACCTTCTTTGGCTACGAGACAGCCATCTCGCAACTGGAATGGATGAAAGAGCACAATATCAAACCTGTATTTGCAGGCACGTACAACCCAAGCTTTCATGACCAGTATGAACCTGGTGAAAAAGATGCGAAGCGATGGAGGGAACAGGCGAACCGGAAAGCGGATCATAGCGGACTTTTTTCGCTCTATATGGTGTTTCGTGATCAGCTGTATTTCATCCCGCTTCTTCTGCTTCTGTTCCTTGTCGGTGCAGGTTTCGCCGGGGAGCGGGGAAAGCGGCCGACGCTTCATCTGCTGGAAACATTGCCGATCAAAAGGCGTTCCCTATTCCTTGGGAAGACCATCCATGCATCGGTGGTCGCGGTCAGCAGCGCATTTGCGGTGTTCCTGTTTGTCGTGCTGATCGGCACCGTATTCAATCGATTCGGCGACTGGGCCTACCCTGTACTCCGCTTTCATAGCAATTACGAAAAACAATCCTTTGATTTCACCGGGTTGCGCGCATTCGAAGGCGCCTATACACTCATGCCCCTCGGTGAATATGTCTTGAAAGCATTGCTGCTCTATACGTGCGTCACCCTATTCCTGATCGCACTTGCCAACGTGATCGGCCTGGTTGCGCGCCAGCCGCTCGTCGTCTATGCGCTGACGGCGATCGTCAGTGCGGGAGGCTATATACTCAGCTTAAAACTGGATGACTTCGCTCATTATTCGCCGTTCCTGTATTTGAACGTGCCGAAGATTGTGGACGGAGAGATTCTGACACTGCTGAATAATCCAGCGGTCGGTATATACCTCGGCTGTGCATTGCTCCTCGGCGCGGCACTGCTTTTGGTCGGTGGCGCTTCGCTTGCCATAGGGGCAGGGCAGCGGAAGAGAAGGGAGCGTGCAGCAGTGGTGAGAGGAGTTTGAAGAAAGAAAAGGAGACGCCTGCAGCTTGCGGACGTCTCCTTTTGAAAGTCGGCAAAAGCCGATACAACTGGTCATCGCTTCGGGCTGTAATCAAGGAGACGGAACAGTTCCTTTCGTTCCTGCTCCGTTAGGTCGCGCCATTTGCCAATCGGCAGGCTGCCGAGGTGGAGGTTCATGATGCGCGTGCGCTGCAAGCGGCGGACATTGTAGCCGAGCGCTGAACACATGCGGCGGATCTGGCGGTTGAGCCCCTGCGTGAGCGTAATATTGAACTTGCGCGGACCGAGCTGTTTCACTTTGCACGGCTTTGTCGTCGTATCGAGGATGTCAACGCCCGATTCCATTTTCTGAATGAACTCCTTGGTGATGGGACGGTCGACGGTGACGATATACTCTTTCTCGTGACCATGCTCCTCGCGCAGGATTTCATTGACGATATCCCCGTCATTCGTGAGCAGCAGCAGGCCGTCGGAGTCCTTATCGAGCCGCCCGATATGGAAGATGCGGAGCGGGTGGTTGACGAAATCGACGACATTCCCTTTGATATGCCGCTCCGTCGTACTCGTAATACCGACCGGTTTGTTCAGCATAAGATAGACGAGCTGCTCTTCGGCCTGTACCGGTTTGCCGTCGACACGGACGTCATCGCCCGCTTCGACCTGGCTGCCGAGTTCAGCTTGCTTGCCATTGATCGTGACGCGGCCGTCCTCGACCCATTTATCCGCGCCCCGGCGGGATACAATGCCCGCCTCGCTTAGGAATTTATTGATACGCATCGAAAGTCACCTGATTTCGGAAGTTGTTTTCTTTATTGTATCGTGTTCATCTGATGGAAGCAAAAGGATCACCGGTAAGACGGAAATCAATCTAGTCGAAAGGTTGACACTAGATCGAAATGATAGTAAAGTAGAGTCAACTTTTTTGTTCGGATAAGGGTAGAGGCGCCGGGAGCGGGGCCGCCCAGAGAGCAGAAGAGCTGAGACGAGAAGAGCATAGCCGAGAAATTGAAGAGTGAGAGGAGTAGCATCCAGGCCGCGCGTGCAGAGAGTCAGTGGATGGTGGAAACTGATCCGCGCCGGATGTGAATGGACTTACGAGAGCTGCCTTGATAACAGGGCGGACGTCTTTCCCACGTTACGGGATGCGCCGGGTAGGCGCGCCAAGCGGAAGCCGGGAAAGGCTTCAATTTGAGGTGGCAACGCGGGAACTTCATGTCTCGTCCTCTGCAAACGGATTTTTCTGTCCGTTTGCAGAGGATTTTTTTATTGGCCAAAACGAGATGAGGAGAGATGAGAGATGGAACAGACGAGAACGAGAGTGACGATGAAACGGCTGGAAGGGGATTCTTTGACACCTGTTTTGATCTTCAGGCGATTGCGCGGCAAGCACCGCTTTCTGCTGGAAAGTTCAGCGCAACATGCGGGTTCGGGACGATATTCATTCATTGGCGTGAACCCGGTCAAGCGGTTCCGCGGTACTGCCGGGAAACTGGAGGAATATGTCTATCAGACGGGAGAACGGTATGAACATGCGGGGGAGCTGTTTTCGTTGATGAAGCGCCTGCTGCCCCGCATGGAAGAAACGGGTGAGTTTCCATTCATGGGCGGGGCGGTCGGTTATTTCAGCTACGGGGCAACAGGCGTTGGCGGTGAAGATGCCGGCCTGCCGGATTTATATTTCCATTTGTATGACACGGTGATCGTGTTCGACCATCTGGCAAATGATGTGACTCTCCTTCATGCCGATATCAGCGTAGAAGCCAGGGAAGCGCCTGATCTGGAGGCGCTCGCGGAGCAGATTCTGAATGGACCGGCGGAGATGGAGGCCGGAGCAGAGCTATCCGGATTCACTAGTGATCAGACGAAGCAGGAATTCGAAGAGCGGGTGCGCGAGGCTCAGCAGTTCATTGCCGAAGGGGCGGCAGAGCAGATCGTTTTGTCCCGCCGGCTGACAGCAGACATGGAAGGCGATCCATTCGAGCTTTACCGCCGGCTGCGCAAGCGGAACCCGTCGCCCTATCTGTACTACATGGAGTTCGATGATCACGCCGTGGTCGGATCGTCTCCCGAGAGCCTTGTCCGCGTAACGGATGGCCTAGTCGTGACGAATCCGATTGCCGGCACAAGGCGGCGGGGGCATGACGAAGCGGAGGATCAGGCGCTTGAGGCTGAATTACGGCACGATCCGAAAGAGCTGGCGGAGCACCGGATGCTCGTTAAGCTCAGCAAGAGGGAAATGGCCGGAATCTGCATGCCTGAATCGGTGTGCGTGACAGCGGATATGGAAACCGTCCGGTACGAACATGTCATGCATCTCGTATCGGAAGTGGAAGGCCGGCTGGCGAGTGGCGTTCATCCGCTCGACGCGCTGAGAGGCACGATGCCGGCCGGAACCGTAACCGGCTCGCCGAAACGGGTGGCAATGGAAGTGATTGCGGATCTCGAACCCTCCCCGCGCGGCCTGTACGGCGGCGCAATCGGCTATATCGGGCTGAATGGCAACATCGACTTCGCCCTCGCCATCCGCACGATGCTTGTGAAGGGTGGAAAGGCAGTCGTCCAGGCAGGCGCCGGCATCGTCGCGGACTCCATCCCTGCGCTGGAATACAAAGAGACGGAGAACAAGGCACGGTCCCTGCTGCTCGGCGGGAGGGAGACGGTTTGACGGAGGAATGATCCATTTAGCCGGCAGAACAATTCATTTAGCATGCTGAATGATCCGTTTACTTGGCAGAGCGATTCATTTAGCTGACCAAACGATCCGTTTAAACGGCAGAGTGATTCATTTAGCTAACTGAACGATCCGATTAATCGGCAGAGCGATTCATTTAGCAACTAAATAGCGCCCGCGAACGCCCAATTAGCCAACTGAACGCCTATTTAGCACCCAGGGACACCAATTTATCAGAATGAACGCCCGATTATCCGCTATAACGAATCACTTCGCCTTGGGGGGCGCCTGATCTCGTGCCGAAGTAAGCAATATCCGGCCAAACGAAGCAATCCGGCATGTAAAGTAAGCAATTAAATGGTTGAAGTAAGCAATCACCCCGCCAAACGAAGCAATCGTCCGGCCAAAAGAAGCAACAAGCCCGCTTTAGTAAGCAATCGCCGGCCAGCCGGAGAAGCCGGCCGGCCCGAAAGCGAAGCCATGCAGAAGTAAGCAATATCCGGCGAAACGAAGCAACGCGGCTTTCAAATTAAGCAATCAAGTGGTTGAAGTAAGCAATCAGCCTGTCGAACGAAGCAATCGTCTGGCCAAACGAAGCAACAAGTCGGCTTTTGTAAGCAATCGCCCAATTGAGACGAGGACCAGCAAGTAAAAGATGAGCAGAGGAGAGATGAGCAATGAGACAGTTTATCGAAAAAGTGGAAAGAGGACGCCATCTGGAATATGAGGAAATGAAGCAGGCGTCAGCTGCGATGCTGGCGATAGACGCTGAGCCAGCAGCTACCGCCGCATTCCTTCTAGGGCTTGCCAAGAAGGGAGAGACGGCTACAGAAGTGGCGGCGCTTGCGCAGGTAATGCGGAAGCTGGCTATGCCGCTTGAGGCACCGCCCGGCCGCTATATGGACAATTGCGGCACGGGGGGCGACGGCGCGGGGAGTTTCAATATCTCCACAACTGCTGCTTTTGTGCTGGCAGGCGCCGGGGTGAAAGTCGCGAAACACGGCAACCGCAAAATTTCGAGCCGAGCCGGAAGCCATGATGTGCTGGAGGCGCTAGGCATCGAGGCCCCTGCCACGCCTGCCGCAGCGGAGCGGATGCTTGCCGAAGAAGGGCTCGCCTTTCTGTTCGCGCCCGTTTTCCATCCGTATATGAAGCGGATTGGCGAAGTGCGCCGCGCTATCAAAGCGCCGACCATTTTCAACTTGGTCGGACCACTGACGAATCCAGCGCCGCTCCATGCGCAGTTCACGGGCATCAACCGGCCTGATTTCCTTATGGAGTACGCATCCGTGCTGCATATGCTCGGACGGGAGCGGGCGCTCGTCGTGAGTGGTCCGGGCGGTATGGATGAAGCGTCACTGGCTGGGGCAAATTCATTTGTCCTGCTGGATAAAGGCGATCTGATTCCGTTCACGCTGACGGCAAGAGAGTTGGGGTTATCGGAGGCGCCGCTCAGCGCAATTAAAGGAGGCGACGCGAGCGAGAATGCGGAAGCCGTCCGCAGCGTCCTCCGGGGCGAGCGTGGTCCGAAATTTGATACAGTCGTGCTGAATGCAGGGCTCGCCCTGTTCGCCTGTGGAGAAGTTGATACAATCCGGGAAGGAGTGGCACGTGCGATGGAAAGCATCCTCTCCGGAGGGGCGGCGCACAAACTTGAATCCGCCGCACACTTCAGCCGGACGCTTCAAAAGGAGGTGCTTGCATAATGACAATCCTTGAAAAGATCCTTCAAGCAAAGCGGCTGGAAGTGGAAAACTTGAAGTCAAAGCCATCCGCCGCGGCTGCTCCTGAGAAATCCCGGCCGTCTGTCATCGACTCGATCAGGCAAGCGGACCGTCTGCAGGTCATCGCGGAGATCAAGCGCGCATCCCCTTCAAAAGGCATCATCAACGAAGACGTTGATCCGGTCAGGCAGGCTCAATTATACACAGCAGCAGGAGCGGCCTGCATCTCGGTGCTTACCGACCATGCCTTTTTCAAAGGCTCGTTCGATGATCTTGCGGCTGTTGCGCGCGAGACAAGCGTCCCTCTGCTCTGCAAGGATTTTATCATCGATGAAGTGCAGATTGACGCAGCGAAGCGGGCAGGGGCATCTGTGATTCTGCTGATCGTGGCGGCTCTTGACCAGGCGTCACTCCGCCGTCTGCAGCAGTATGCAGAAGAGAACGGCCTGGAGGTGCTTGTTGAAGTGCATGACCTAGAAGAACTTGCGAGAGCCATCTCTGCCGGCGCGCAGCTGATCGGCGTGAATAATCGTGACTTACGGACATTTCAGGTGGACCTCGCCAAGACGGAGGAGATCGCGGCGGGCTTTCCATTCACCGAAGGCCGTGTCTTGATCAGCGAGAGCGGTATCGCCTCTGAGACTGACGCAATCCGTGCGGCAAACAGTGGAGCGGGCGCTGTTCTGGTCGGTGAATCTTTGATGCGGAGCGGTTCCGTGAAGGATGCCATCCGGGCTCTGCAAGTGAAGAGGGATGGTGTCACTTCATGACAAAAGTGAAAATCTGCGGGTTGATGGAACTTTCACATGTCAACGCGGCAATCGAGGCAGGGGCGGATGCGATCGGTTTCGTGTTCGCGCCAAGTCGCCGCCGTGTATCCATCGAGCAGGCCGCTTTGCTGGCTGCGAAAATCCCGCCAGGCGTCTTGAAAATCGGTGTGTTCGTCAACGCGGATTGGGAGGATATCGAGCGGGCTTACAGAGAAGTACCTCTTGATTTTATCCAATTCCATGGAAAAGAAACAAAAGAAGAGATCAGAAAAATCGGACTTCCTTCTATTAAAGCGGTATCAGTTAAAACGGGTGAAGAATTGAACGGGATAGCGGACGGTCTGGATGCAGATTACTTCCTGCTGGATGCTCCGGGTGGCGGAACCGGCCAAACATTCGACTGGTCGCTTGGCAAGGGGAATGTGCCAAGCAGCCGTCTCATCCTGGCAGGAGGGCTTCATGAAGGAAACGTACAAGAGGCAATCCGCCTATTCCGGCCTGCAATGGTCGACGTATCAAGCGGGGTCGAAAAGGATGGGCGTAAAGATGAGACGCTGATCCGGGAATTTATCAGAAGAGCAAAAGAAGAGGAGAGATGAGTGATGGTAGAGATAATCGAGGAGCAAAAGAGAGGAAGATACGGACGGTTCGGCGGGCAATTTGTGCCGGAGACGCTTATGACACCGCTGAAGGAGCTGGAAGCGGCATATGACGCGGCGTGCCGGGATCCACATTTCCAGGCGGAGCTGGATGGCTATTTGCGTGATTTTGTCGGCAGGGAGACACCCCTTTATTTCGCGGAGCGGCTGACGGAGACGGTCGGCGGCGCAAAGATTTATTTGAAACGGGAGGACTTGAACCATACCGGCGCCCATAAGATCAACAATGCGCTCGGGCAGGCGCTTCTTGCCGTCCGGATGGGCAAGCGGAAAATCGTCGCGGAGACGGGGGCGGGACAGCATGGCGTGGCAACGGCTACGGCCTGTGCATTGCTGGGCCTCGAATGCAGCGTGTTCATGGGCACGGAGGATGTGCGCAGGCAGGAGCTGAATGTCTTCCGCATGGAGCTGCTTGGAGCGGAAGTGGTGCCGGTCGACAAAGGTGCGGGCACGCTGAAGGATGCGGTGAATGAAGCGCTCAGGTACTGGGTGGCGCATGTAGAGGACACCCACTATATACTCGGCTCGGCGCTCGGTCCGCATCCGTTTCCGCAGATCGTCCGTGATTTCCAGCGTGTCATCGGGCTTGAAACGAGGCGGCAGATCCTCGGCAAGGAAGGTCGGCTGCCGGACGTGGTGGTTGCCTGCATCGGAGGGGGGAGCAATGCAATTGGCATGTTCCATCCGTTCATTGGCGACCAAGGTGTAGCCCTTCATGGCGTGGAAGCGGCCGGAAGCGGAATCTCTTCCGGTAAGCACGCGGCTGCCATCGCAGGCGGGAAGGAAGGTGTCTTGCATGGCGCCTTTATGTACATTCTGCAGGACGGGGATGGGCTGATCCAAGAAGCGCACTCGATTTCAGCAGGGCTTGATTACCCGGCGACAGGGCCTGAGCATTGCCATCTGCATGAAACCGGAAGGGCGTCGTACAGCTCCGTGACGGACGGCGAGGCGCTGGAAGGGCTGTCGCTGCTCGCCAAGACGGAAGGGATCATCCCGGCCCTTGAAAGTGCCCATGCCGTTTACTATGCGGCGAAACTAGCGGGAAGCATGGCGCGAGATGAGATCATCGTCGTCTGCTTGTCCGGCCGAGGGGACAAGGATATGCATTCAGTACGCGAAGCGATGGGAGGAAAACGGATATGATGGCAGTCGAGAAGGCAATCCGGTCAGAACTGGAACGAGGAGGCAAGGCGTTCATCCCCTATATGATGGCAGGCGATGGGGGGCTCTCCATGATGCGCACGCAAATCCTATTTCTGCAGGAGGCAGGGGCGACTGCAATTGAGCTCGGCATCCCGTTCTCCGATCCTGTGGCAGACGGTGAGGCGATCCAGCAGGCGGGCCAGCGGGCACTCTCGGAAGGGGTCACGATGCGGAACGTGCTGGATGAACTGCGCCGATTCCAGGATGACGTTCAGGTGCCGCTCATCATCATGACCTATTTGAATCCCATCCTCGCTTACGGCGTAAGTGAATTTGCAGCCGCATGCGTATCGAGCGGCATCAGCGGGCTGATCGTCCCCGACTTGCCTCTTGAGGAGAGCGGCTTGCTGGAGGAGGTGCTTGAAGAAACCGGAATAGCGCTCATTCCGCTCGTCTCGCTTACCAGCGGAGAGGCACGCATACGTGAAATTGCAGGCCGGGCATCCGGGTTCCTGTACGCCGTGACGGTGAATGGCATTACCGGAACGAGAGACATGCCGGCCGAAGAGCTTGCGAATCACTTCAACCTGCTCGGGCAGGCGAGCCCGGTACCGGTCCTTGCGGGATTCGGTATTTCAAACCCGTCGCATGTTACAGAGTTCTGCAGGCATGCAGACGGCGTCATTGTCGGAAGTAAAATCGTCGAGGCTCTTCAGATTGGCGATAAAACCGTCATCTCTGAATTGATAGGGGCAGCAAAAAACCAAGTTCACTGAAAAACTTGAAACATTTTTGTCCGTTCAAACGTACTTATTGGAAAGGGGAGATGCGGTATGTGGACGGATATGGTCATGCAGGAAGTGGAAACAACATACTCGAAAGTGAAATCGCTTGCCGGTTGGAGCGTCGATAAACGGGTTGTCCTGACGGTCACGTCGTATTATGTGACGTCGGACAGGGAATTTGACGCGGCTTTATTCAACCGGGCGGTGAGTGCACTCAAGGAAAAGAGCGGCCTATTCTCACCGCTTCGGGGCAATTTGCTGCCAATGATGGCTGCGTTCCTAACGGGAGCGGACACATCGATCGACGAGGCGTCGGAGCGGCTATTCGCGAAGCAGAAAATACTCCGGCAAGCGGGCTTCCGCAATACCATCCACTCCTACCTGGCCGCCCTCCTCATGACCGATGATCCCGCCATGTACGAAGCGGAGGCAAAGCAGGCAAAGGCGCTATATGATGCTATGAAGAAACAGCATTTTCTTCTTACTTCAGATGACGACTACGCCTATGCCATGCTCCTTGGAAAAAAGGGCGAAGAGGCCGCATACCACGCGGAACAGATGAAAGCGTACTACGATGCTTTCCGGAAAGAAGGCTTCCGGTCGGGCAACGAACTGCAATGGCTTTCTCAAGTGATGACCTATATCGAAGCCGGCTACAACGCGGAGCAGGTCAGCAATGCGGTCCGCTTGTTCGATCAGCTGAAACGTGAGACCAAGGCGAAACCGGTCCATTATCCGATGATCGGCTTTCTCGTTGTGTTCGGCGTCCAGGAGGACAAAGTGCAGGAGATCATCTACCTTGCACACCGTTTCGAGACGATGAAGCTGTTCAGGGGAAGCAAGGAAATGGCACTAACGCTGGCGGCAGGCTATATCATGCACCAGATGACGGAGCAGGCGGAAGATATGCATTTCAGTCTTGCCGCCTCGATCGAACTGGTCATACAGGCGCAACAGGCGGTCATGGCAGCGACAGTTGCTGCAGTCGCCGCATCGTCAGCTGCCGCTTCATCCGGTAATTCATGAGCAAAAAGATGTTTTGAGAATAGCTTTAAGATGGCAGAAACCTGAAATCAGACGAACCTTTTATCGCCTAGATTAAAGTGCCGCCACCTAATAAGGAGAGAGGAAAGACTTCATTGTAATACAACAGTGAAGTCTTTTTTTGCGTCCAAATCTGCATTAAACGCGAAAAAGATGCAAAAAAATTTAAAAGGTGAAAACAGTGGAAAACGCTTACAAATCAACGTTTGTAATGTGTTTGTAACAATTGAATCGTCATAAAGCTTTGATATTCTAAAAAAATAGTATTGTCAGGACAAGTTTTGTGTAGTATATTAAGTCCAATAACTTTAATCTGAAAATTAGTTATTCGAACACGTGTCATTATAGTAAGGAGGAAGTATCTTGAAGAACCCGGTCTTGGAAATTAACGATCTCCGTACATCGTTTAAAATAAAGGGCGATTTTTATGCAGCGGTTGACGGAGTTTCCTTAACAGTCCACGAGAACGAAGTCGTAGCCATCGTAGGGGAATCGGGTTGCGGCAAGAGCGCCCTGGCAAACTCCATCATGGGTTTGCATAACTTGAAGAACACGAAGATGGAAGGGCAAATCAACTTTAAGAATGAAAATCTGCTAGAATTGCCGGTTTCCAGACTGAATAAAATTAGAGGCAAGGATATTGCCATGATATTCCAGGATCCGATGACCGCGCTAAATCCTCTTGCTACGATCGGCAGGCAGATCGAAGAGCCGATGGATTACCACCTGAAGCTATCGGCAGCCGAAAAGAAGAATAAGACGATGGAGCTGCTGCGCAGGGTCGGTATCAAGAACGAACAGCGTGTCTACAGTCAATACCCACATGAACTGTCCGGAGGGATGAGACAGCGTGTCGTCATCGCGATAGCACTTTCTTGTGACCCGGTACTCCTGCTGGCGGACGAGCCGACAACCGCGCTCGACGTGACCATCCAGGCGCAGATCATGGACCTTATGAAAGAACTGCAAAACCAGATGAAGACAGGCATCATCCTTATCACGCACGATCTTGGGGTCGTTGCTGAGATGGCGGACCGCGTCGTCGTCATGTATGCAGGTGAAGTTGTTGAAATTGCGGATGTTAAGAACTTGTTTGAGAATCCGCTTCATCCATATACACGATCACTTCTCAACTCGATTCCTTCCAACATGGAAGAGAAAGAGAAGTTGCACGTAATTGACGGAATTGTACCATCGCTTCAAAATCTTGACCGGGAAGGCTGTCGTTTTGCACCGCGGATCGAATGGATTCCTGAGGAGGACCATGAGGCTCACCCAGGGATGCATGAGGCCGAGCCAAACCATTTTGTCCGTTGCTCTTGTTACAAGACGTTCTATTTCCCGGAGGACAGAGTAGGAGAGAGAGAATATGTCGCTACTGAAAGTAAATGACCTGAAAATCCACTACCCGATCCGCGGAGGTTTTTTCCGTACAGTCGTCGATCACGTAAGAGCAGTTGACGGCATCAGCTTTGAACTGCAGCCCGGCGAGACATACGGTCTGGTCGGTGAATCAGGCTGCGGAAAAACAACATCAGGGCGTGCAATCATCGGCCTTAACCATGTGACAAGCGGAGAAGTGCTGTTCGAAGGCAAGGATCTTGCTCAAATGGGACGGATGGAACGCCGTAAATATACGAAAGACATCCAGATGATTTTCCAAGATCCGTATTCCTCGCTGAACTCAAGGAAAAACGTATTGAATATCATCGCAGAACCGCTGCGGAACTTTGAGCGCCTTTCTCCGAAGGAAGAGCTGCTGAAAGTGCAGGAGCTGGTCGCACGGGTCGGCTTGTCACCGGAATCGATCTACAAATACCCGCACCAGTTCTCAGGCGGACAGCGTCAGCGGATCGGCATCGCACGAGCACTCGCGCTGAATCCGAAACTGATCATTGCGGACGAGCCAGTATCAGCATTGGATGTATCCGTACAGGCGCAAGTACTGAACTTCATGCAAGAGATCCAGGATGAGTTTAACCTGACATATTTGTTCATCTCGCATGACCTTGGCATCATCCAGCATATGTGTGACCGGATCGGCATCATGTACCGCGGCCGTTTTGTTGAAGAAGGGACAGCTAAAGACATCTATAATGATCCGAAACATATGTATACGAAGCGCTTGATTGCAGCAATCCCTGAAATGGATCCGGAAAAGCGTTTCGAGAAGATGCATCTGCGGCAATCGATCAACCAAGAATACCAAACAGAATACAACAACTATTTCGATAAAGATGGACGGGTGTACGATTTGAAAAGAATTTCAGATTCGCATTCCGTAGCCATGCAGTAAGGGGGATGATGTGAATGTTGAAATTTATCTTGCGTAGAACATTGCTCATGATCCCGCAGCTATTCCTTCTCAGTCTACTTGTCTTCTTGCTCGCCAAAGCGATGCCGGGAGATGCGTTGACAGGCGCTTTCGAATCGAATCCAAACGTTTCCCAAGAGCATATAGAAGACCTGCGAGATAGAATGGGGCTGAACGATCCATGGTACCAGCAATATGGGCGGTGGATCGGAAATGCGATACAGGGCGATTTGGGCAAATCATATGTGCACCAGCAAAAAGTGACAAACATCTTGGCGGATAAAATATCCAATACAATCATCCTATCGTTCTTTACACTAATCGTTACCTATATCATCGCCATACCACTCGGCATTATTGCGGGACGCTGGACAGATTCATGGGCAGATAAAACGATTGTTACGTACAACTACTTCGCATTTGCGACACCAACGTTCGTTTTCGCATTGCTTATGATGTTCCTCTTCGCATTTGTCCTGGATTGGCTTCCATACGGAAACAGTGTTGACATCAAACTGAAAGTGGGCACATGGGAGTATTTCGTAAGTCGGGCGAAACACTTGGTTCTTCCCGTACTCTCCGGATCACTGCTAGCAACGTTCAGTACTATCCAGTATTTGCGGAATGACATCATCGATCAGAAATTAAAAGATTATGTGAAGACAGCCCGGTCGAAAGGTGTGCCGGAAGGTAAAGTGTACACCCGCCATATTCTACGTAATTCCCTGTTGCCGATTGCAGCATTTCTAGGCCTGGAAATTACGATGCTAGTGGGCGGCTCAGTCTTTATTGAAACGATCTTCAGTTACCCAGGACTCGGCTACCTATTCATCCAATCAATGGGAACGCGTGACTTCCCAGTCGTTACAGCGCTGATTATGATCACAGGAACTGCTGTAATTGTCGGAACAATGCTTTCGGACATCATCCTGAGTATTGTAGACCCGCGGATTCGGATTGAATGACGTAGAAGAGGAGGGGAAAATTATGAAAGATACAGTCATCCTAGACGAAAAACAATTGATTGCAAAAGAGAAGGAAAACAATCCTTCTTTTATGAAAACAGTATGGCGAGAAATCCTGCATGATAAAATGGCCTTCGGATCGTTGATCCTGCTTATCATCATCATCGGGGCAGCATATCTATCGCCTTTATTCATTGACCAAGTGGCGTTAGATAAGATGAACTTCTTGAAGACGTGGAAGCCGCCTTCGGCAGAAAATTGGCTTGGTACCGATGACGGAGGCCGAGATGTATTCGGCCAGCTTCTGCTAGGAACCCGGAACTCCTTTACAATCGGGTTATGTGTAACGCTTATTGCAGGCCTGTTCGGCCTTGGATATGGTTTGATCTCCGGTTTTTATGGTGGATTCGTCGATAATATCATGATGAGGATTTTGGAATTCCTAATGGTTCTGCCATCCCTTATGGTTATCATCGTTGTAGTCACTATCATTCCGAACTATACAATTTTCATGTTTATCCTGATCGTCAGTGCGTTCCAGTGGTTCGGTAAAGCGCGTCTGATCCGATCACGGGCACTGCAAGAACGGGAGCTCGATTATATCAATGCTTCCAGGACACTGGGCACGCCAAGCTGGAAGATCATGCTGTTTGAGATGTTCCCTAACTTGAGTTCCCTCGTCATCGTTAACATGACACTTTCTCTTGCTGGAAATATCGGCATCGAGACAGGTCTCACTTATCTCGGTTTCGGATTGCCGATCGGCACTCCGTCTCTCGGAACATTGATTTCATTCGCGAACAATCCGGATGTTGTCATGAACAAGTGGTGGGTTTGGTTACCTGCAGCATTACTGATACTAGTAATGATGTTGTGTATAAATTATGTCGGCCAAGCGGTTAAACGCGCATCCGACGCAAGGCAAAGATTAGCCTAACAAAAAAGGGGAGGTAATAAAATGGCAAAGAAGCAGTTCTTGCTCCTTGCAAGTCTCTTGCTTGTACTCAGCGTATTCCTCGCTGCATGTACTGGTAAGGACAAAGAAGAAACTGGCGATAAGAAGCCAGCAGACGATGGAAACAAAGGCACGGAAACTAAGAAAGAAGACGACGAAAAAGACGGTGAAGAAGCAGGGGACAAGGGTACTGAACTTGACTTCCCATTCGAAGTATCGAACACAGCTGAGCCAATGAAAGATGGCGAAATGACAGTTGCTTTGGTTTCTGATACACCATTTGAAGGAACGTTTAACCGTGTATTCTACACTGGTGCTCCAGACTATGAAGTCATCAAGTATTTCGACGAGAGTCTCTTGGCAGTTGACGGAGACTACCTGATCACTAACGACGGTGCTGCAACTTACGAGCTTTCTGATGATAATAAGACAATTACACTTACAATCAAAGACGGCGTAAAGTGGCAAGATGGCGAGCCTGTTAAGGCGAGCGACCTTCTTTACGCATACGAATTGCTTGGACACCCTGACTATGAAGGCGCTCGTTACGATTTCATGATTGAAAACGTAGTAGGTATGCCTGAATACCATGAAGGTAAAACTAAAGAAATCTCTGGTATCGAAGTATCTGAAGACGAGAAGACAATCTCGATCACTTACACTGAAGCTACTCCATCTGTCCTTTCTGGAATTTGGACAGCTCCAGTTCCAAGACACTATGTTGGAGACGTAGTTGCTGGTGAACTTACAATGGACGAACTTACATCTTCTGATAAGATCCGTAAAGAGCCTCTCGGTTTCGGACCTTACAAAGTTACGAAAATCGTACCAGGTGAATCTGTTCTTTATGAGCGTTTCGACGACTACTGGAGAGGCGAGCCAGCTCTAAAATCTCTAGTTCTAAAAGTTGTTAACACTGCATCTATCCTTGAAGCATTGAAAAAAGGCGATGTTGACCTAGCTGACATCCCAACTGATAAGTACTTGCAAGCGAAAGAAATCGACAATATCGAATTGCTAGCTGACATCGACAATGCATATACGTACATCGGCTTCAAACTTGGTAAGTGGGATGCTGAAAAAGGCGAAGTCATTCCAAATCCAGATGCTAAGATGGCTAACAAAGATCTACGTAAAGCTATGTGGTACGCAATGGACAACGAAACAATCGGTAAAGAACTTTACCACGGTCTTCGTTTCCCAGCTACAACTTTGCTAATTCCGTTCTTTGCTACATTCCATGATTCATCTATTGAAACACCAACATATGACCCAGAGAAAGCTAAAGAACTTCTTGAGAATGCGGGTTATAAAGATGTCGATGGCGATGGATTCCGTGAAGATCCAAATGGTGAGAAACTAGTTATCAACTTTGCTTCCATGTCCGGTGGAGATGTTGCTGAGCCAATCGCTAAGTTCTACATCCAAAACTGGGAAGAAGTCGGTTTGAAAGTTGAACTTGTTGATGGCCGTCTACACGAATTCAACTCGTTCTATGACATGATCAAGAAAGACGATCCGAAAGTGGATATCTTCCAAGCTGCATTCGGAACTGGTTCTGACCCAGATCCATCTGGCCTATTCGGAAGAACTGCATCATTCAACTATTCTCGCTGGGTTGATGACAAGAATGATGAGTTGTTGAAACAAGGTAACTCTGAGAAGGCATTCGATACTGAATGGCGTAAAGATATCTACAAGCAATGGCAAGAGCTGACAGTTGAAGAAGTACCACAAGCACCAACTGTTTACCGTTACTACCTAATGGCTGTTAACAAGCGCGTTGTTAACTACTCAATCGACCCATCTACTGATCTATGGCTTTATGAAATGGGTGTAAGCGAGTAATCGCTGTGCATTTACAAAAACCGTCTTCCGGATTCGTTTCCGGATGGCGGTTTTTTCCTATACTATTTCTGTTATTAAACAGTCAATAATGACTAGACAAAATAGACTGAAAGTTAGTTACTTTTATACGTTCGTTATAGTATTCTTTAAACTATCAATAGAAGGAGGCTAGATAATGAAAAAGAAAAAAGCATTCTTGTTATCCAGTGCGGCTGTCATGATGTTCGCATTCTCACCACTTGCTCAGGCTAAGCCGATCGAGCAGATGCCGATTGATGGTGTGAAAAAGCCAAAATGCAATCAGCAGGGTTACTGCCAGGGCAGACCCTAATCTTTACATAAGCCATGGACAAGCCATCCGCTTGTCTATGGCTTTTTGATTTACTCAGAACATTTCGCTTAAATTGACATTGAAATAATCTAAAATATTTGATAGGATTGAAATTACCTACTAATCGTTTTGATTGATTTATAGAGTTTTAGGCATCTGGGGGGTAGACATAGTGAAACTATATGTATCGATTGACATGGAAGGGATCACGGGGCTGCCGGATTATACATTCGTCGATTCCAGCCGGCATAATTACGAGCGTGCACGGCGGATCATGACGGAGGAGGCAAATGCGATTGTGCGGGCCGCGGTCGGTAATGGGGCGACTGAAGTCCTCGTCAATGACAGCCATTCGAAGATGAACAATCTGCTCGTCGAGGAATTGCATCCGGAGGCAGACCTGATTACAGGGGATTTGAAAACGCTTTCGATGGTGCAAGGGCTGGATGAGACGTTTGCCGGAGCAGTATTTGCAGGGTATCACGCCAGGGCCGGGCAGCCGGGTGTGATGAGCCATTCCATGATTTTTGGCGTGCAGAATATGTACATAAATGATGTGGAAATAGGCGAGCTCGGATTTAACGCATACGTGGCAGGCCATTTTGGCGTACCCGTCATACTCGTAGCTGGAGATGACTGCGCCTGCCGGGAAGCGGAAGCGCTCATTCCGGGAGTGGTGACCGCTGCGGTCAAGGAGTCGATCAGCCGCTCCGCTGTGAAGACGCTGCATCCGGTAAAGGCAAGGGTGTTAATTGAGGAGAAGACGGAAGAAGCGATTGCGAAGCGGGCTTCCATCCAGCCTCTACTGCCTCCTAAGCAACCGGTGCTTAAAATTGAGTTTACGAACTACGGGCAGGCGGAATGGGCCGCACTGATGCCGGGATGCGTCATCGAGCCGGGCACGACAATCGTGAAATTTGAGGCAGCCGATATTTTGGAGGCCTACCGAGCGATGCTGGTCATGGTGGAACTGGCCATGCAAACGAAGTTCTGTTAAGGGGGGAAGCGCATGGCAACGTATATTATCAAACGTTTTTTCATGATGATTGTGACCATCCTGATCATCGCCACTTTGACCTTTTTCTTAATGCATGCGATTCCAGGGTCGCCATTCGATGAGGAACGTACGTCCAATCCGACCATCCAGGCAAACTTGGAGAAGTTTTATAAATTGGATCAACCAGTGCACATCCAGTATTTGCAGTATTTGAAGTCAATCGTGACATTCGATTTTGGGCCATCCATCAAAAAGCCGAATGAATCGGTGAATACGCTGCTGGCGAGAGGGTTCCCGATCTCCTTCGAGCTCGGGATGGTGACCATTCTGGTCGCGGTTCTGTCGGGCATCACGCTCGGAACCTTTGCGGCGCTGCGGCATAACGGCATTATCGATTATTCCGCCATGGCCTTTGCAGTCATCGGGATCTCGGTCCCGAACTTCGTGCTGGCGACCTTGCTGATCCAGCAGCTAGCGGTCAATTGGCAGATACTTCCGCCCGCTACGTGGAGCAGCCCGAAGCATATGATCTTACCGGTGATTGCGCTTGCGACGGGGCCGACTGCCATCATCGCCCGGCTGACACGTTCCAGCATGCTGGAGGTGCTGACGCAGGATTACATGAAGATGGCGCGGGCAAAGGGACTGTCGCCATTTCGAATCGTATTCCGCCATGCGCTCCGCAATGCGCTGATGCCGGTCGTGACAATCATGGGGACGATGCTCGCAGGAATCCTGACAGGGACATTCGTCATCGAACGGATCTTTGCCATTCCAGGCATGGGGAAATATTTCGTGGAAAGCATCAACAACCGGGATTACCCGGTCATCATGGGGTCGACGGTCTTCTACAGTTCCTTCCTGGTGTTCATGCTGTTCCTCGTCGACATCGTCTACGGGTTCCTCGACCCGCGTATCAAATTGCACCGGAAGGAAGGTGAGGCGTAATGGTAAGCCATCAGCCGCCGCAAGTGCAGGACGATTGGTTCAAGCCGCTTGAGAAAGACAGGGAGAAAGCGGAAGCGGTCGTCCGGCCGTCGCTCTCCTACTGGAAGGACGCCTGGCGCAGGTTGCGGCAGAACAAGCTCGCGATGAGCGGACTCATCTTCCTAGTGGTCCTTGCCCTATTCGCCATATTTGCACCGATCTTGTCACCGCATGATATTACGACGACACAATACAAGAACCAGAACTTGCCGCCGTCCTCTACGCACTGGTTTGGTACGGATGACAAAGGATGGGACGTCTTCACCCGTACCTGGTATGGCGCAAGGGTTTCCTTGTTCGTCGGCGTCATGGCTGCATTGATCGACTTCTTCATCGGCATCATCTATGGAGGGATCAGCGGGTATAAGGGCGGACGCACGGATTCCGCGATGATGCGCGTCATTGAAGTGCTCTACGGCCTGCCGCACTTGCTCGTCGTCATTCTGCTCATGGTCATCATGGGATCGAGCCTGACGACGATCATTGTCGCACTCACCATCACCGGCTGGGTCGGCATGGCCCGCATCGTGAGGGGGCAAGTGCTCCAGATCAAAAACTATGAATTCGTAACGGCATCCAAATCATTCGGAGCCGGAACGCCGCGGATCATCCGTCGCAATCTGCTGCCGAATACGATGGGGCCCATTATTGTACAGATGACACTCACGGTTCCAAGCGCAATCTTTGCAGAAGCGTTCCTCAGTTTCCTCGGACTCGGCATTTCAGCGCCGTTCGCGAGCTGGGGAGTCATGGCGAACGACGCATTGCCCGTCATCCTCTCGGGCCATTGGTGGAGATTATTCTTCCCTGCGTTTTTCATCTCTATGACCATGTTTGCATTTAACGTCCTCGGAGACGGTATGCAAGATGCGCTTGATCCGAAACTGAGGAGGTGACTGGTATGAATGAACAACAACTTGCGAACGCGAAAGAAATGATGAGGGAACGGCGTGAAGATGCGTCGCTTGACAGACCTGCAACGGATACCGGTCAGCAAACAAGTAAAAAGAGGAGACGCAAGCCGGATTACTCGGAGAAAGTGCTTTCGATCGAAGACCTGCATGTCGCATTCAAGACATTTGGCGGGGAAGTACAAGCCTTGCGCGGCGTCTCGTTCGATCTGTATAAAGGGGAGACGCTCGCGGTGGTCGGAGAGTCGGGATGCGGCAAGAGCGTCACGGCGAACACAATCATGGGACTCATCCCCCAGCCGCCAGGACGGATTAAAAACGGGAAAATCCTGTTTAAAGGAAAAGACCTGACGAAGATGAGCAAGGGCGAGATGCGGAATGTGCAAGGGGTGGACATCTCGATGATTTTCCAGGATCCGATGACCGCTCTCAACCCGACGCTCAAAATCGGTGAGCAGCTGACAGAAGGGCTGCGCACGCATCAGAAGGTGAGCAAGGAAGAGGCACGGAAGAAAGCGATCGAGCTGCTTGAAATTGTTGGAATTCCGAATCCGGAAGAACGGCTCAAGCAATACCCGCATCAGTTTTCAGGAGGCATGCGTCAGCGGATCGTTATCGCGATTGCGCTCATCTGTGAGCCAGAGCTGCTGATTGCGGATGAACCGACGACTGCGCTAGATGTGACCATCCAGGCGCAGATCCTCGAACTGTTCGAAGAGATCCAGGAACGCACCGGTGTCTCCATCATCCTGATCACCCATGATCTGGGCGTCGTCGCGAAAATCGCCGATCGCATCGCGGTCATGTATGCGGGAAAGGTGATCGAAATCGGGGACAAACGGGAAGTGTTTTACACGCCGCAGCATCCGTATACGCAGGGTCTGCTCGCGTCTGTCCCGCGCCTCGACTTGAAAGAGGAGGAACTGCAGCCGATCGAGGGGTCGCCGCCAGATCTGTTCGCGCCGCCTGTCGGCTGTCCTTTCACAGCCCGCTGTCCATTCGCAATGGAAGTTTGCGAACGGGTATACCCGGGCACGACAGCAAAGTCAGAGACGCATCAGGTGGATTGCTGGCTGCAGGATGAACGGGCGAAACGAGTTTATGGGGAGCTTGCAACGGGTGCTCTGCACTGAAGTGCTTCTATAGAACGATCAAACAAAGGGGGAGTCATTGGATGAAAAAGTGGTTGGTGTTACTGACGGCGATGATGCTGGCTCTGGTGCTTGCGGCTTGTACCGCAAACAAGGAAGCTGGTAAAGAACCTGCTGACACGGGGAAAGATGAAGGGACGAAGAGTGAGAATACGGATGAGGGCAAAAAGGAGGAAGCATCCGGCGGTGACAAAATCCTTTATATGAACAACGGGGAAGAGCCGACGTCGTTCGACCCGTCTGTCGGGTTCAACGCGGTTTCCTGGAGCGCTCTGAACAATATCATGGAAGGCTTGACGCGCCTGGATGAAGATCACCGCGCGGTTGAGGCGACTGCTGAGAAGATCGATGTATCTGATGACGGACTGACATACACATTCACAATCCGTGACGACGCGAAATGGTCGAACGGTGATCCAGTGACAGCTGGGGACTTTGTATTCGCCTGGAAACATATGCTGGATCCGGAGACAGCTTCACCTGCCGCGTTCCTTGCGTATTTCATCGAAGGGGCGGAAGACTACAACAACGGTGAAGGTTCGGCTGATGATATCGCCATCAAAGCGGAAGATGATAAGACATTCGTCGTCAACTTGACGACGCCGAACGAAGCATTCCTGAACATCATCACAAATCCAAGCTTCTTCCCGATCAACGAAAAGGTCGCGTCAGCCGATCCGAAGTGGCATACAAATGCTGATACGTTTGTTGGCAACGGACCGTTCAAATTGACGAAATGGGATCACGACGTGAGCTTTGAATTCGAAAAGAACGAGAATTACTGGGATGCTGGCAGCGTAAAGCTGGATAAAGTCCACTGGGCGATGGTCAACGACTCCAATACGGCATATCAGATGTACCAATCCGGCGAGCTGGATGTGTCGGATGTCCCTTCTGAACTGGCAGACCAGTTGAAGGACAGCGATGAGCTTCGCATCGATGACCAGGCGGGCCTCTATTTCTATCGTTTCAACACATCGATGGAGCCGTTCCAGAACAAAAAGATCCGTCAAGCATTCGCATACTCTGTCGATCAGGAAGAGATTGTTGAATATGTTACAAAGAACGGTGAAAAACCGGCACACGGATTCGTGTCCTATGGCTTCATCGGCCCGGATGGCAAGGAGTTCCGGGATACGGTAGGCGATATCGTTTCTTACGATCCGGAAAAAGCGAAGCAGCTTCTTGAAGAAGGCATGAAAGAGGAAGGATATACGGAGCTTCCAAAAGTGACACTCACGTATAACACAAGTGAGTCACATCAAAACATTGCGATTGCACTTCAATCGAAGTTCAAGGAAGTGCTGGGAGTTGATGCAGAACTGCAAAACGTGGAGAGCGGTGTATTCCTCTCCGATCAGAAGGAATTCAAATATCAGATGTCCCGCTCGTCTTTCCTTTATGACTATGCAGACCCGGTGAACGCGCTTGAGAGCTTCATCACTGGCTCTTCGATGAACCGTACGACATGGTCGAACGAAGAATACGATAAATTGATCGCGGACATCAAAAACGAAACTGACGAAACGAAACGCTGGGAACTCTTGCAGGATGCCGACCGCCTTCTGATGGAAGAAATGCCTGTCTTCCCACTATACTTCTACAACCAGACAACACTTGAAAAACCGGGCGTCACCGGTATTCTCCGCCACCCGGTCGGTTACCTTGACCTAAAGACTGCGGATAAAAACTGATTGATCGTCGCGGTGTCCGTCTTGGCGCCGCGACTTTATCTATTTGAAGGAATGATAGCAATTCATTGTGTCGTTTCCCGGGAAATATATGCACTTGCCTATAAATTTCAAAGTAGAAGCAATCAGTATTTCATCATAACGGAAGGAGCTGGAGGAATGAGAACAAGGCCAAAGAGGCTTCAACGGGGGGATACGGTCGGCATTGTGGCTCCATCAAGCCCGCCGGACCAGGAATCCTTGCAGCGGTCGCTTGCTTTTTTGGAGCAGCTTGGACTGAACGTGAAGTTCGGCAAGCATGTGAAAGACGTGAACGGCTATTTGGCAGGCACGGATGATGACCGGCTCGCGGATCTTGAAACGATGTTCAAAGACCCTGAAGTAAAAGGGATCATTTGTGCAGGAGGCGGTTACGGCTCAGCCCGGTACACAGACCGCTTGGATTTCCCGTTGCTGGAGGAGAATCCAAAAGTATTTTGGGGCTTCAGTGATATCACGTTTCTCCATGCGGCAATCGGCCAGTATGCGAATCTAGTAACATTCCATGGACCGATGCTGGCGTCCTGCGTCGGCAAGGATACGTTCCACGACCTATCTGCGAAAATGTTCCGGCAGCTGTTCGAGCCGATGGAACTGCATTATACAGAGGAGATTTCCCCGCTGGCCGCCCTAACCGGCGGGCTCGCGGAAGGCGAACTGGTCGGAGGGAATCTGTCGCTTCTGGCGAATACGATCGGGACGAAATTTGAAATCGATACAAAGGGGAAATTGCTGTTCATCGAAGATGTCGGAGAGGAACCATACCGGGTCGACGGGTTGCTGAACCAGCTGCGCATGGCAGGAAAACTCAGTGACGCGGCGGGCTTCGTAATCGGCGATTTCTCGGATGCAGTGCCTCGGAAGGAAAAACCTTCTCTTTCGATGGATGACGTGTTCGACCAGTACTTGGGCGTGACAGGAAAGCCTGCAGTCAAAGGATTCAAGATCGGCCATTGCGAACCGCATTTCGCAATTCCGCTTGGGGTACAAGCGCGGCTGGACGGAGACCGTAAGACATTGACCGTTCTGCCGGGCGTGGAATGACGCGAGTGACACATAGCTGGGGGGCTAGGGAATGAAGATCCAATCAATTGAAACGAAGCAAGTCGCCGTACCGCTTACGAAGCCATTCAAGACAGCACTGCGGACAGTGACAACTGCCTATTCCGTCTATGTGAAAGTGACAACAGACTGCGGGAAGAGCGGGTACGGTGAAGCGCCGCCGACCCATGTCATCACAGGCGATTCAATCGGCAGCATTACATACGCCGTGGAAGAGGTGATCGCACCCCTTCTGCTCGGCAAGGATTTGCGTAACCGGGAGGAGCTGTTCCGCCTGCTGAAGCGCTCGCTTGCGCGCAATACGAGTGCGAAAGCCGCAGTCGATATGGCGCTGCATGATCTGCTTGGACAGCTTGCGCGTCTGCCGCTCTATGAATTGTTCGGAGGCTACCGGAAACAGGTGGAGACGGACTTTACGGTGAGCGTGAATAGTCCCGCTGAAATGGTGGATGACGCGGCACGTTATATCGCAGATGGCTTCGATGTCCTGAAAGTGAAAGTCGGCATCGGGGAGATCGAGGAAGATATCAATCGGATTCGCGCCATCCGGGAACGGATCGGGACCGGCGCAAAAATCCGGCTCGATGCAAATCAGGGCTGGACACCGAAGGAAGCGGTATACGCAATCGGCCAGATGGAGGACGCGGGTCTTGCCATCGAGCTGATCGAGCAGCCGGTTGCGGCCCATGATATCGAGGGGCTGAAATATGTGACGGATCATACGCTGACACCGATCATGGCAGACGAGAGTGTATTTTCGCCTGACGATGCGCTGCGTGTTCTTCGGAGCCAGGCAGCCGATTTGATTAACATCAAGCTAATGAAGTCGGGCGGGATCCATGAGGCGCTGAAAATCAATAGCCTCGCGGAGTCGTTCGGCGTTCCATGCATGGTCGGCAGCATGATCGAGACAAAGCTAGGCATTACGGCGGCAGCACATTTCGCCGCGAGCCAGCCGAATATCACACGGTTTGATTTTGATGCGCCGCTTATGCTGGCGGAGGATATCGTGGCTGGCGGCATCATCTATGAGGGCAAGACAATCCGGTTCACCGAAGGAACGGGGCTTGGGCTCGATCCTGCCGGGATGGACATCATGTGGAAAGGGGAGCGGTCGTAATGGAAAAGACAGTAAATATGCATGTATGCGCAGTGCCGGTCGCAACGGTTTGGACATCACCGGAGTCTGCGCGGGACATCGACACGCCTGGCATCACGAGGCCTGTCCGTTTGAATGAATGGCTGGAAAAATTGCCGCATGCGGAGCGGCTCGACCTTTGTGACGGCAACCGTGTTCAAACGCAACTGCTGTATGGGGAGCCGGTGATCGTGGAAGAAACGAAGGACGATTGGGCGAAAGTGATTGCGGTATGGCAGCCATCGAAAAAGGATGAGCGGGGTTATCCGGGGTGGGTTCCGCTCGCGCAACTGGAAGAGTCGGAGCCCCTCGAGGAAGCTGGCGGGTTCATCCGGGTGGCAAGCGGGAAAGCGGTGCTTTGGAATGAAGACAGGACGCCGTTCCTTCTTGTCCCTTTCAATACGATCCTTCCCTTGACGGACGAAGCAGATGGATTCTTTACCGTCTCCACACCGGACGGTACGAAATTAATCCGCCAAACAGATGTCGACCGGGCTTCCTCTGTGCATCACTTCAATAAGCGGTGTGCAGCGGAGGCGGTGGAGGACGGGCTGCAGTATCTTGATTTGCCTTATTTCTGGGGCGGGATGTCCCCGTATGGCTATGACTGTTCAGGATTCACGTACAACATGATGAAGGCTTGCGGCCATTTCATTCCGCGGGATGCGAGCGATCAGGCGAGACATGGACTTGAAGTCGACAAGGAAGACGAGTCGCAGTGGAAACCGGGTGATCTGTTGTTTTTTGCGAATGATGAAGGAACCGGAAATGTGCGTCACGTCGGGTTTTATTACGGAGACGGACTCATGCTGCACTCTCCTTCGACAGGACAATCCATAGAGCTGCTGAAGCTGGCCGGCTCGAAACTGGAGAAGGAATTATGCGGCGTTCGGCGGTACGGGACGGAAGAAGGGGGTTCTTTATGAAACAGGAAGTCATCTTATCGGTGCAAGATTTGAAGCGCCATTTCGATGTCGGCCGCGGCCAGACGCTGAAGGCGGTCGACGGCATCAGTTTCGATATATACAAAGGCGAGACATTCGGCCTCGTCGGCGAGTCGGGGTGCGGCAAGTCGACGGCAGGAAGGACAATCCTCGGGCTGTACAATAAAACCGGCGGTGATGTGCTGTTCGAAGGGCGGGATGTCCACTCGATGACCGATCGGGAACGTTTCAGTTTCCTGAAGAAAATGCAGATGATTTTCCAAGATCCATACGCCTCGCTCAATCCGCGGTCGACGGTATATGAGATTATTGCGGAACCGCTGGAAGTGCATGGCATGTATAAGACGAAAGCGGAACTGCGCGAGCGGGTGAATGAATTGCTGGAAGACGTGGGATTGAACCGGGACCATGCGAACCGCTATCCTCATGAGTTTTCTGGCGGACAGCGCCAGCGGATCGGCATCGCGCGTGCACTTGCGCTCGACCCGGAATTCATCATTGCAGACGAGCCGATCTCTGCGCTTGACGTGAGCGTACAGGCGCAAGTCGTTAAGCTGCTGCAACGGCTGCAGCGGGAAAAGGGGCTGACGTATTTATTCATCGCCCATGATCTTTCGATGGTCAAGTATATCTCGAGCCGGATCGCCGTCATGTATCTCGGGCATATGGTCGAGTTGACGACGAGCGAGCAACTGTACGAAAAGCCGCTCCATCCGTATACGCAGGCGCTTCTGTCCGCAATTCCCATTCCGGATCCGGACATCGAGGAATCGCGCGAACGGATCATCCTGCGCGGCGAATTGCCGAGCCCGATCGATCCCCCATCCGGCTGTGTATTCCGCACGCGCTGTCCATATGCCATGCCGGCATGTGCCGAATTGAAACCGAAGTGGATTGAGAAAGACACCAATCATTTCGTCGCGTGCCATCTCTATGATGAAGACGTCATGAAGCGCAAAGACGCCATACCGGGTGCTCTTCCGATGGCGAGTGTATAAGAAGGAGAGGCTGCATGGTGACGTATGTCACTGTGCGGCTTTTTTGCGGCCTGGCTGGAAAAGGGCTATGATGAATGAGGAAATTCATTATGGAAAGGAAGAATGACATGATAGATGGAAGACCCATGAGCGACTCACGGACGATCCAGACAAAGCTCGTCCTCCCGCCTGATATCAATCACCTTCAATCTATTTTTGGCGGAAAGGTCCTCGCTTACATTGATGAGATTGCTGCAATCACAGCGATGAAACATGCTAACGCTGCCGTTGTCACTGCTTCGATCGATTCCGTCGACTTTGTCTCCTCCGCATATGTCGGCGATGTCCTCGAACTGGAGGCCGTCGTCAGCTCTACTGGCCGCACATCGATGGAAATCTTCGTTCAGGTCCACTCTGTCGATCTGCTTACCGGCAGCCGGAAACTCACGACGGAATCATTCCTGACGTTTGTTGCCATGGATGAGCAGAACCGGCCGACCCTCGTCCAGCCCGTCTATCCGGAAACGATTGCCGAGAAGCGGCTGTTCGATACCGGTCCTGCCCGGCGCGAACACCGGAATGCGCGGCGTGATCTGCGACACTAACAAGTACTTGAACCAGCCCATATCGTGCGGCTGGTTTTTTTAATGGACGGGATGAAACTTTCCACTTCATTTCCACGTAGATAAGAAAAGAGGTGAACGTGATGAGGGAAGGAATGCGGGAGCGGCAGATGGAACTGACGGCACGTCGGAATGAGTTCAAACGGGTGAAACGGCGGCTGGATGGGGCTGAGGCGCAGTTGGAGGAAGCGAAGAGGGAGCGCGACCGGCTGAAGCGGCAGCTGACAAAAGAGCAGCAGGATGTCGTGAAGCTCGGCTCGTTTTCCTTTATGAATAAATTAAAAGAATGGTCAGGTAAGTGGGACGCTCAGATGGAAAGGGAGATCCAGGAGGCGGCGGAAGCGGAACTTGCATACAACGAGGCCGAGAAGATGGTGGCCGACGTCGAGGTGGAAACGGCGGAACTTCGCAAGCAGGCAGCCCGGCCTGAGTTGTCGTTCATCGAAGACGATTGGGCGGATTTTCTCCTGGAGAAAGAGGCGTGGATCCGCATGAACGATTCGGACTCGGACCGGACGCTCCGCAAAATCGCGGATGACCGGGTGCATATCCGCTCCATGCTGCGGGAGATTGACGAAGCGATCGAAGCGGGCCGGCTTGCGGTCAAAGCGCTCGACCTGGCGCTTGATAAACTCGGCAACGCAGAGGGACTGTCGATGTGGGACACGTTCCTGGGCGGAGGACTCCTCGTCAGCGCTTTGAAATACTCCGAGATGAACAGCTCCGATGACCTCGTGCACCAGGCGCAGCGGGCGCTCCGGCTCTATAAGACGGAGTTGATGGACGTGCAGAACGTCGCGTCGGAATCATTCCAAGTGAACCGCAACGACTTCTTTACGTTCACGGACATCGTGTTCGATAATTTCTTCTCGGATCTAGTCGTCCACTCGCGCATTACAGAAGCCATGCAGCAGTTGACTGCCGTTCTGAAGGACGTCCATGGCGTGCAGGCGCAACTCGCGCGGAAGAAGGACGAGGGCCAGGAAGAACTGAAACGGCTCGACGAAGAAGAGCGCCGCATCCTCGAATCGTGAGGACGCGGCGTTTTTTAGTGGAGATGTATCCTCTCGAACGGTGATAACCGTCGAGAAATGTCGCTAGGCGGTGATAAATTTGTGCTACCCGGTGATAAACCGTTATTTCCCGGTGATAACTCATTATTTCCCGGTGATAACGCGCTGTCAGCCGGTGATAACCGTCGAGAATTGTCGCTAGGCGGTGATAAATTCGTGCTACCCGGTGATAAACCGTTATTTCCCGGTAATAAACCTCTATTTCCCGGTGATAACCGTCAAGAATTGTCGCTAGGCGGTGATAAATTTGTGCTACCCGGTGATAAACCCGTATTTCCCGGTGATAACTCGTTATTTCCCGGTGATAACGCGCCGTCAGCCGGTGATAACCCACTTTCAAACGGTGTTAATCAAGGAACCCCAAACAATAATTACCACCTCTTCTCACCTTTCACCTTTACATCCCTCTAAACAAAGTGTACTATACAACTAACACACTGATACAAAAGGGGAGTTCATTATGATCAAGCAGTGGAATGGGTTGATGTGGAGGGAGTGGATACAGGTTCGTGGGCAGGTGGTTGCGGCGTGTGTGCTGGCTGTGATTGCGATGTTGCTGTTTCCGTTCGGCGTAAACCGGTTTCTGACGGGAGATGAGTTTCCGGTGTTTGAGATCGCGTCGCTGCTTGCTTTCATGTGGGCCGGCGCCTGCATCTTCGTGCCGCTCTTCTTCTTCCTTATTTTGTTCTACCGCAGTCTGAAGCGGCCGGACTTATGGCTGCATACGACGGCTTCTATACAGCAGCTGATTAGTGTCAAGATGGTGATCAGTATGCTGGGTGGTGTCATTGCGCTGTTGCTTGCGGTCGGTTCAGTGGCATTTTGGTACGTTGTATCGCCTGAGCCGTTCCTTCCGTTTGACGAGGTACTGTTCTTCGGCAGTCTGTTCACGGCAGCCATTTTTGCAGGTTCGCTTCTTGTCATGATCATCGGCTTTTTCTTTATGGTGGTGGATCAGCTGATCAAACCTTTGTTCAAAGGGTTTTCCATGGTCATTACGCTGCTGTTGTTCTTCCTAAGTAATTGGATGTACACAGTGATTACGTCGAGCAATTTTTACGATTCGTTCATCCGGGTGGGCCGGTTTAATCTGTTGCGGTTCAAAAATCCCCAGATCGATGTCGGTGGTGGATATTTCGCGTACACTGCGACCGAGATGTATGCGGGCGAGCTGCTTGTGTATGTGGCGTTCGCGGTATTTCTCTTCCTGCTCAGCTGTTACTTGCTTGAACAGAAAGTGAGGCGATAAGGATGCGGGCGTTTAAAGGGTTGTTGTGTAAAGAATGGATGCAATCGCGGTGGACGTATATCACGTTCCTTGTCGTATATCTGGCGATAGCGGCCACTGTGTATGCGCCGGTCTTGAAAAATCCAAGGCTGGACGCAGGTTCGGAAATCGCGGATATGGTCGATTTCTGGTTCATGCTTCACCTTTTCTTCGGGGTAGTCGTGTTCCTTTCGAGCATCAACCAGGAATTCATCCACCCGGATCTCTGGCTGCATTCAAAGGAATCGCTGGCCCGGCTGACTGGAGCGAAGGCGGTTATGGCAGCGACGGGGGTGCTCATTTCACTTGTCGCACTCGGGATTCTGACCGGAATCGTCTATTACATGGCACCTGGGGAGGAGAAAGTGGCTATTTCGACTGCACTCCGGCTTGGGACCGGTGCTATCATCATGACACTGCTCAGCGCGCTGTTCGTCATGATGGCCAGTTTTGTCGTTTGGGCCTTCTACCGGCTTGTCGCGAGCCGTACCGCTTCCCGTTTTGCGGGTTATGCGGTGACGATCGGCTTTCTGCTCCTGCTCATTGTGGGGTGGTCCTATGTCAACTTCAGCGGCGTTCTGCAGGCAGTGCGCGAAGCGGGTCCGGTGTTGATCGGCAATCCGGCAAGCGGAGAGGTCGCCTATATGGAGTTCCGGCATCTCGTCTTTAATGTGCTGGCACCTTCAAAGGCGATGCTGACAGGGGGCAGCCTGCTGCTTGCAGGTCTGCTGATCGTAATTGGATATGCTGCGGGGGTATTCCTGCTCGATAAGAAAGTGAGGTACGGGCGATGAGCATAGAATTTGCACCAGACCGGCCGATTTACCAGCAGCTCATTGACCGGATTACCGGAGACATCATCCGCGGCAGTCTTGCGCCGGGCGAAAAATTACCATCCGTCAGGGAGTACGCGATGGAAGCAGGCGTCAATGCGAATACGATGCAGCGGGTGTACAAGGAGCTGGAGCAAAGGGAAATCACGGAGACGAGAAGGGGGCAGGGATCGTTCGTGACGGAGAATGAAGAGAGGATTGCAGGTTTGCGTGATGAGATGAAAGAACAGCTTGTCGCTTCCTTCCTGCAGAATATCGAGGCGTTCGGCTTTACGCCGAGGGAGATCATACAGGTCTTGGAGAAAAGGGGTGACGGAAATGATTGAGCTGCATGATGTCGTGAAGAAATATGGGGGCAAGCGGGCATTGGACAGCGTGAGCCTATCACTGCCGAAAGGGAGGATGATCGGGCTGGTCGGCGAGAACGGCAGCGGGAAGACGACGTTGCTGAAAGTCATCGCGGGTCTTCTGACGACCGATGGGGGAAGCGCGATGTACAACCAGGAACCGATCACGCGGAACATCGCGGCACATCTGGCCTACATGTCGGATACGGACGACTTTTATACGTATTTCAAAGTGAGCCAGCTGTTCGACTTTTACGCGTCGCAATTCCAGGATTTCGATTTGATCAAAGCGAAGGAGATTGCGCAGTTTCTGAATGTGCCTCTCGATGCGCGGATCAAAAGCCTGTCGAAGGGGAACCGGGGGCGGGTGAAAATAGCGGCGACCCTTGGAAGGGAAGCGGATTATTATCTGCTGGACGAACCATTTTCTGGGCTGGATCCGATGGTGCGGGACGATATTGCAAAAGGGCTCATCCGGTTCACGGATCCCGAGAGGCAGACGGTCTTGCTGTCGACACATGAAATCAAGGAGATCGAGCCGCTGCTGGATGAGATTATCGTATTCCGCGGTGGCCGGATCATCGCGCATGAAGAGGTTGATACGATTCGTAGCGACTATGGCATGGATGCGACAAGCTGGATGGTGTCTTTATTTAAATGAAGGGAGCGGGAGACATGAAACCGATAGTGGAACTGAAACAGCTGTCAAAGACGATTGGCGGCAAGAAACTGATCGATCACTTGGATCTGTCGCTGTACCCAGGCCAGATCACTGGATTCCTTGGGCCGAACGGGGCGGGGAAGACGACGACGATCCGGATGATGGTAGGGCTGATGAAGCCGACGAGCGGGGAAGTGATTATCGATGGTGTGTCATTGCATGAGGATTTTGAAGGGGCACTCTCGAAAGTGGGGGTCATTGTAGAGAACCCGGAGCTGTACAAATTCATGTCTGGATATAAGAACCTTGTGCATTTCGCACGGATGCAGAAGGGCGTGACGAAGGAGCGGATCGACGAGGTCGTCCATCAAGTCGGCATGCAGAACCGCATCCATGAAAAGGTCGGAACCTATTCACTCGGCATGCGGCAGCGGCTCGGCCTTGCGCAAGCGCTGCTCCACCGGCCGAAATTCCTGATCCTCGATGAACCGACGAACGGTCTTGACCCGGCAGGCATCCGGGAGTTCCGGATGTATCTGCGAAAAATCGCGGAGACGGAAGGCGTGTCCATATTCGTCTCCAGCCATATGCTGTCGGAAATTGAGCTCATGTGCGACCGGATTGCGGTCATCCAGAACGGGAAGCTGATCGATATCCGGGAGATGGCGGAGACGAAAGGCTCCTATTACTATGTGGAAGCTGCGCCTGCTGAAAAAGCGCTCCGGCTGCTCGCTGAGCGGGAAATCGCCGCCGAACCAAGTGGGAACGGCTTCATCATCCAAGCGAAGCAGGAGCAAGTTCCGGAGCTCCTCCGGTCGCTCGTTGCAGCTGGCCTAGACGTCTATGCCATGCAGCCGCACCGCAAGACACTGGAGGACGAATTCCTTGAGATGACGGGAGGTGGCCAGATTGCTGAAACTGCTGCAGAATGAATGGATGAAACTGTGGGCAAAGAAAGGTACATGGGTCATGGTGGTGCTGCTGGTCGCCCTGATGTCAGGCATGATGCTGCTGACGAAATGGATCGATACACAGCAATCCAGCTATGAACAGTCGGCCGGCAATGCGTCCGTCGAAGTGACGGGTATGCCGCAAGCGGATTGGCAAGCGGAGTCGGAGGCGAAGCTCGCTGTCTTGAAGGGGCAGCTGGAAGATCAGTCGCTTGACAAAGGCGAACGGAAAGACGCGGAAGCAGAGGCGAAAGTCCTGGAATACCGCCTGGCGAATGATATACAGCCACTTGACCAGTACAGCCGGGAAGCGATCATTATGGATCCATCCAGCATTTCAGGGCTGGTCGTGCTGCTAGCGGTAATTGTGGCGGCGGGCATTGTGGCATCCGAGTTTTCCCAAGGGACGATCAAAATGCTGCTGACGCGACCGGTACGCAGGTGGAAGATCCTGACGTCGAAATTCATCACAGTCAACCTGTTCGGCATACTGCTGATGCTCATCGGCTATGCGGTGCTTGTCCTGTTCGCCTTCATCCTCTTCAAATCAGGGGATGGCCAGTATCTCGTCTATAATGGCAAGGAAGTCGTCCAGGGGTCTGTGTTCGGCCGGAGCGCCTATATGCTGCTCCTGTCGTTCGGAAGCGTCTTCGTCACATCGGCATTCGCGTTCATGGTCGGCAGCGTATTCCGTTCCAGTTCGCTCGCGATCGGCCTGTCGCTGTTCATCTATTTCATGGGATCGACGGTGACGGTGCTGCTCGCGAGATACGAGATCGCAAAATATATTCTGTTCACCCACATGGATCTCACGCAGTATGAGACAGGCTATCAGCTGGTCGAAGGCATCTCGCTTCCGTTCTCGCTTGCGGTGCTGGCGGCGTATATCGTCCTGTTCCTCGTGATCAGCTACACGGTATTCACGCAGCGTGATGTGAAAGCGTAACGGGTTTCAGTTTTCCCAATTACGGAACGGAGATTTATTTGATAAAGTAAAAATGTAGTTGGTTATAGTTTATGAAAACAGTCCCTCTCTCCCCTGGGACTGTTTTCTCATGTCCATTTGCGAGACTTTGTGATAGGTTGATAGAAAAGTGGGGGTGTGGCTGAATGAATGCAGGTTCCATCTTGAAATATCACCGGATGAAAAATAATTTGACGCAAGCGGAATTATGCGAGGGGATCTGCTCGATCTCTCACCTGAGCAAAATTGAAGCGAACAAGTATGTCCCGCATCCGGAAACGCTCGATGAACTATTCGCCCGTATGAATGTCAAGTGGGATCAGGAACAGGATGCCTACGAAGAATGCCGGGTGAAACTCGAGAAATTCATCACCTATTCAGTGTATTATGACCTGAAATCGATGGAAAGGCTTTACGATGAACTGCAGCGCAAGCGGGACTATCTCCAGTCGACCGATCTGATCAACCGCTATGAACTATATAAGCTCCGGTTTTATCTGTTCAAACAAGATCACCAGCGGGCAACGCAGCAGATGGGGATCCTGGACCGGCTTGAGCAGACGTTCGACGAATACGAACGGGGCGTCGCAAAAGTGTTTTATTTTATTTACTACGCCTCCATGCAGAACGAGAAGAAGGCTGCTGAAATCGCAGATCGCATCGAGAGCAGCCAGGTGCGCGTCCCGCATCTGTTCGAAGGGGAATTCTATTACTTGAACGCATGGATGCTGCAACGGAAGACGGAATACGGCAAATCCTCTTATTATGCGGAACTCGCCATCTATCATTATCAGAAGGACAGCAACTACGTGCGCCTCATGCATGCACAGATGCTGCAGGCGGTGAATTTTGCAAATCGGGACCTTTTTCTGCAGGCGGAAGACTATTTCAAGACGCTTCTGCGCAACGCGCGCCTTATGGAAGAGTCGTCGTTGTATGAAGGCGTGCTCTATAACTATTCCATGCTGCAGAACCGGCGGGGGCACCATAAGTCGGCCTATCTGCTGCTGGAAGAACTCAAGACGCTGCTTTCACCAGACAACCCGCTCTATGTTTCGGTTCTGATCCATATGCTGCAGACAGCGGCAGAGGAAGACATGCGGACGGATCATCTGATCGAGGAGCTCGAAGTGTGGGCAGAAAGGAAAAATGACCCATACTTGAACATCCAGCTCACCTACTTTCGAAAGGTGAAATTTTCCCAACAAGAACTAATTGACTATTGTGAACAAATTGCATTCCCTTTCTTCAAAGAACATGGTTATATAGGGGAAGCAAGACGATTTGCTTGGCGATTGGCCGAGTATTACCGCATGAATGGTAATTTCGCAAAAGCGGATTCCTACACACAATATTTTTATCAGAAAGGAGAGACGATGGAATGAAACAAAAACTGATTGCCACACTATTTGCAGCTATCCTGCTGGCGTATATCGGGCCTGGCCATGCAGATGCAGCGCTTGAAGTGAATGACGACATGTCGTCACTTGCAAAAGGCAACGAAAACCTGCATCCGCCTGATGTCATGCCGCCGCTATAAGAAAGTGGACAAGCCGTTCTTCCATCCGGAGGAGCGGTTTTTTTCATGGGAAATAAAAAAACACCGTTGCACGATCCTAAACGGTGTTTGCCAAACTTATTTATGATTGCCGAACGTCCGCACCAAACCGAAAAGTGTGCCGCCCAAGATAAATGCGAACAAAATGCCCAAGATGATCAGGAACCACATTATTGCTTCACTCCCTTATATCGATATCCTACTGACTATTGTACCATCAGCCGCGAAAGGTGGCAACGTAAGGCAGGGAAGGAGTTGTGGCGGAAGTGTGGAGGAAGGGAACCCTCGCAATCGCGACGAGCATGACACAAAAAGACACCCGGCCGGCGAGTGTCTTTTCCCTCTTATGCGTAGGTCTCTTCTGCTGAGCGGATTTTTGATTGCATGATGACGTAGTGGCTGGCGTTCCAAACGGCTTTTCCGTCGACAAGCAGCAGCAGTTGCGGCGTTTCATGAGCAACACCTGTACTCAGTTCAATGTCGTTTGAGATGTTGCGATGTGTTTGGACGGTGACATAATACTTCGGAAGCTTCGTATCATACTCATCAAATGCACGGAAGCCCGCCGCGCTGACCGGACACGTGGAGCTATGCTTCAGCACGAACACCGCCCCGTTTTTAGACTGCTCGCAAATATCTTCCCACTCATCGGAAGACTTGATTTCCTTCATGGCCATGCAAATCCTCTCCTTCTTTTTTTCCTGATACTATTCTATTCCCCGTTTTCCCCGGATTTCCAAACATTCGGCGTGCGAACCTTTCCATTTTGCCCGCGTCTCCTTTATAGTGGGGAAGAGGTGATTTGAGAAATGAAAATTCTTGCGAATCGGCTGACGATCGCTTTTCTGTTTTGCCTGGTGTTCGGCGGCATTTTTGCATACATAGCGCGCGGCATCAGCAAGGCATCCATCGATGGTTTTGACAAATCCGTCATTGACACGGTGCAAGGGTGGGAAGCATCGTGGCTTACGCCTATCATGAAGACATTCACTTTCATCGGTTCAACATCTGTCGTCCTGCTTCTGATGGCCGCTATTTTCCTTATTCTTTATTTTATCCGCAAAGAACGCCCGAATGCGTATCTTTTTGCGGCTGCCATGGTCGGCACAGGGGTGCTGAACCAGGTGCTGAAGTATATCTTCCGGCGTGACCGCCCGACCTTCCATCGCCTGACGGAAGTGAGCGGCTACAGTTTTCCGAGCGGCCACACGATGATGGCATTCAGCTTGTATGTGATCCTCGCCTATATCTTATGGCGGCACGCCCGGTCGAATGCGGGTAGGGTAGTCCTTGCACTGCTTGCGGTGTTCATGTTCGTCATGATCGGCATCAGCCGCATCTATCTCGGCGCCCACTACCCAAGCGACGTGCTAGGCGGCATGGCGGCAAGCGCATTCTGGCTGATCGTTTCCATCACTGTCTATGACCAATACCGCGATCGACAGGCTAAACGGTTAAAATCGTCCCCGCTATGAGGGACGATTTTTTCATTCATACTTGTTGGCTTCCTCGTCAGATAGCACACGCGGCTGGAAACCGCCCAGTTCGACGTATTCTGTCCGCCCGTTTACAAGGACCCGATAGACATCCCGGTCGCTTGTGTTGAAAATCGATTCGGCCGTTTCCTCTTTCCCCAGATAGAAATCCTTGATCTCCTTCTCGACGTATAACGGAATCTCGCCGTTTTCAGTGACGTATCCTTTCTTTTCCTTCCGCAGCTCCTGCTCTTGTTCCCATCTTTTTTTCGCATCAGGGTTCATCTGGAAGTAAATATCCTGCAGCAGATCGATCACTTCGCCGAATCCCATGATCAGCAAGCCGTAAAGGGCATGTGTCGCAATGATGCCGATGAAACCGAACAATGCTGTCCCGGTCAGCTCGAACTGCTGTCCCATCATCCCGCCAAACTCATCGTACATATACGCGCCGGTTTGAGATGCCACGACTAAAAAGAATATGGCTTGCAACACACCCCAGCCCATCACTACTATAGATGCAATTTTTATCAGATAGCCGATTGCACTGCGTTTCTTGAAAAATGTGATCATCCTGCCGCCTCCTTGAAATCTTTCAGATAGGTAGTATACGATACAGGAAATGATTGGTTTCATTTATTGAAAGGAGATTGTGGCATGAATCCATTTACAGAACGGGCTGTGCAGGTCATATCTGGCATTCCGGCAGGCAGAGTCATGACATACGGCCAGGTTGCGGCTTGCAGCGGCAATCCGCGCGGCGCCCGCCAAGTCGTGCGCGTACTGCATTCGATGAGCAGCAAATATGAACTTCCTTGGCACCGGGTCATCAATGCGCAAGGGGGCATCTCGACCCCTGCGGAACGTGAGGAAAAAGGCTATTTGCAAAGGGAGTTGCTGGAAGCGGAAGGTGTGCAGTTCGGCATGGATGGCAAAATCGACCTCGGGCAGTATCGCCACGAGCCGGAGAATGGAGAAGACTGGTTATGAGAAAAGAGGCATACGCCGGCACCCTGATCGGAATTGCCGCCTCCTTTCTTCTGAATGCCCTGATCCGCCGTTCGTTTGAATAGGAGCTGTGCTCATTATCATGTTTGGAATGTTTGCAGGAAATGCAGTGGCCAGCTGGATGTACCGCCGGCGTTAAACCGCACGCAGCGGTTTGCTGATCACTCGCTGGATGGACAGCACCCGGTCCATCTTGAACAGCCGTCTCTCGTGCCGCAGATGGCAATAGGCTTGAAATGAATCTTGGCCGACTGCAAGGATATGCACCTTGCGTTTGGACAATTTCCCGTCCGCCCGCATATAGATCATCTCAGCCAGAGACTGGCGTTCGCATAGTTTAAGCAGTTCATTTCGCATCTGGATCCCTCTTTCGTCAGGAACGTTTGTTCTTATTATATGCGAACAGAGAAACAAATGCAATTTACAGATGCTGTGTTGATTTCCATCAGGGAGTAAGCGCGGATAAGGGCTGTCCGTGGTGCCAAAGCATGCAGCGCACCGGGGAAAGGTGAATAGCTGTTAGTTCTCGCGCCGCCCGCCTGGCAACTCGCATGGCCAAAAATCAAGGCTGACTTTGCAAAGTAAGCAATCGATGTACAAAACGAAGCAATCCCCACGCCAAAAGAAGCAACCCTCCCGCCCAATAAAGCAATCCGCTTGCCAATCGAAGCAACCAGCAAGCAGAAAGAAGCAACCTGCCTGCCGAATGAAGCAATCCCCTGCCGCCAAGCTTCCGCTTCCTGCCAGCCGGTCTCTATGGTAGGATGAGAATAATCAAAAAAAGTAGTAGGGGGCTATCGAGTGCGGCTAGAGGGAAAAACGGCAGTCATTACAGGCGGAGCGAATGGAATTGGGGCGGTGGCGGCGCATTTGTTTGGCAAGAAGGGTGCGCAGGTTGCGATTTTGGATTTCGACGAGGCGGCTGGAGAGAAGACAGCGGCGGCCTTGCATGCGGAAGGCATCGAAGTCGAGTTTTTTAAAACGGATGTTGCAGACGAAGCCTCAGCAAAGGAGGCTGCGCAGCGCGTGATGTCGCATTTCGGCAAGGTGGACATCCTTGTAAACAATGCTGGCATCACGAAGGATGCATTGCTTGTAAAGATGACGGCTGCCGATTTCCAGCGGGTGCTAGACGTAAACTTGACCGGCGTATTCAATTGCACGCAGGCATTCCTGCCGGCGATGCTTGCGCAGGGTAAAGGGAAAATCATCAATACGTCGTCCATCGCGGGGACCGGCGGGAATATCGGGCAGACGAATTATGCAGCTTCAAAGGCAGGCGTGATCGGCATGACGCGTACATGGGCGAAGGAGTATGGACCGAAGGGAATCAATGTGAATGCAGTCGCCCCGGGGTTCATCGAAACCGATATGATTGAGACGATTCCAGATAAGGTGATGCAGCAGATTCACATGCTGACGCCGTTTACGCGGCTCGGCAAGCCGGAAGACGTGGCCAATGCCTATCTGTTCCTGGCTTCCGATAAGTCGGATTTCGTGAATGGGACAGTGCTGGAAGTGGATGGCGGCATGCTGAAATAGATTGTGAACGTTTTCACAAAAAGTGATACTTGTCATATGAAAAGTCATGACATTTATGTCTACTGCATTTTCTGAAAACGCTTTACTATGGTAACAACAACATCTTCCGAAGGGGAGGAACGTTTCCATGAGTAAAGAGAAAACGAAGCAGTTGCATAAGGCTGTTGCGCCATATGCAAAATCGGATATGAAAAAGAGTGTCGTCCAACTGATCAATACAGTGCCGCCAGTTCTGGTGTTATGGTTTTTGGCCTATCAAAGTCTTTCTGTCTCCATCTGGCTCACGTTCGCGCTTGCAATTGTCGCAGCCGGATTCGTCGTGCGCACATTCATCATCTTCCATGATTGCACACACGGTTCGTTTTTCAAGAATAAAAAAGCAAATGATGTCGTAGGAACCATCACTGGTGTCCTGACGCTGTTCCCGTATGAAAAGTGGAAGCGTGAGCATGCAATCCATCATGCCTCGAGTTCAAACCTCGACAAGCGCGGCGTCGGCGATATCTGGGTGCTCACCATCGACGAATACAAGGCAGCTTCTAAATGGACGCGCCTCGCATACCGTTTCTACCGGAATCCGTTCGTCATGTTCGGGCTCGGACCGCTCTATCTAGTGCTGATTTCCAGCCGTTTTAACCGCAAAGATGCGAGACGTAAAGAGCGAATGAACACATATTTGACGAATGTCATTCTAGTCGTCGTTTATGGACTGCTTATCTGGCTCGTCGGCTGGCAGTCGTTCCTCATCGTGCAGGGCTCGATCATGTTTGTCGCTGCTGCGCTCGGCATCTGGCTGTTCTACATCCAGCATACGTTCGAGGATTCCTATTTCGAGGAAGAATCGGAATGGGACTATGTGAAGGCTGCAGTTGAAGGAAGCTCGTACTACAAACTGCCGAAAGTGCTTCAATGGGCGACAGGCAATATCGGCTTCCACCACGTCCATCACTTGGCACCGCGAGTGCCAAACTATAACTTGGAGCTTGCGCATGATTCGACGCCTCCACTCCACCAGGCAACGACTATTACGATCCGTACGAGTCTCGAATCGCTCCGCTATAAGCTGTACGATCCGGAACATAAAACATTCGTGACGTTCAAGGAAGTAAGACGGCAGATGAAAATGCCGGCTGTATCGCTCGATTTGAAACGGAAGCGTACCAGCCTGGACAGTAAGTGATCATAGAATAATCAGCGGCTGCCACCCGACAGGGGGGGCGGCCGCTTTGGCAAGGGAAGGTGACAGTATGCAAAAATGGTATAGTATTTTTCCGCGGAATCCGTGGCTCAGCATATATGCATGGATCATCTTTTGCTTGCTGCCGTTCTTTTTCATTTTCCGTTCCTCCAATCTGATCAGCATCCTCGTCGGCATCGCTCTGCTATTGCTGTTTTTCCTGTCGTATTTCTTTTCATTTAAATCAAAGAGCGGCCTCGTGTATATGTGGCTCAGTTTTGAAATCGCCATCAATATTGTCATGACGCTTTTGTTCGGATATGTGTACTTGTCGATTTTCACGGCATTCTTCATCGGCAACATCCGGAGATCGACGGGCTTTTTCATCATGTATGGACTGCATATCTTCTTTACGATCAGTTCCATCCTGTCGGGGTTCTTCATCGATATCCACCTTTTCTTGACGCAGCTCCACTTTGTCATTATCACAGTGATCGGGGTCATCCTGCTTCCATTCAATTTGTATTACCGCAATAAACGGGAGAACCTTGAAGGGCAGCTGGAAGATGCGAAGGAACGGATTTCGGAGCTCGTCCTTCTCGAGGAGCGGGAACGGATCGCCCGAGACCTGCATGATACCCTTGGCCAGAAGCTATCGATGATCGGGTTGAAAAGTGATCTGGCGCGTCGGCTCATTTCGCGTGACCCGGCAGCCGCCGAGCAGGAATTGAGCGATATCCGCAACACCGCGAGCATCGCGCTGAAGGAAGTGCGTGAGCTTGTCGCGGGCATTCGGGCGACTAAACTCCAGGATGAAGTGATCCGGGTGAGGGAAATTCTCCGTGCGGCAGAGATGGAAACGGTCATCGAAGGGGAGGCCGAATCGACGGGCTTGCCGGGCCATGTGGAAAATGTGGTGAGCATGTGCCTTAAGGAAGCGGTCACGAACGTCGTAAAACATAGCGGCGCGACACGATGCGAAGTGCATTTTGAGAAGGGGCCGAATGAGTTCATAGTGAGCGTATGTGACAACGGGATAGGACTGAAGAAGACGGGCCTTGAAGGAAGCGGGCTGCGCGGCATCGCAGAGCGCCTCGAGTTCATCAATGGCAGTCTCACGGTTGAAACCGATCAAGGGACGACGCTTACGATGCGTGTACCGTTCGTCATCACACATCAAGGAAAGGAGGGGTCGGCATGATCCGGATTGTCATTGCGGAAGATCAGGGTATGATGCTGGGGGCGCTCGGTTCGCTGCTCAACATGGAGGACGATATGGAAGTCGTCGGCATGGCCCGAAACGGCGAAGAGGCGATTCAGATGGTGAATGAACAGCGGCCGGACATCTGCATCATGGACATCGAAATGCCGGTGAAGACGGGACTCGATGCAGCCGAGGCGTTGCAGGTGAGCGGGGTGAAAATCATCATCCTCACGACCTTCGCGCGTGCCGGCTATTTTGAACGGGCCCGAAAAGCAGGCGTACGCGGCTATCTGCTGAAAGACAGCCCGATCGAGGAACTGGTCGCCTCCATTCACGCCATCATGGACGGGCGCCGCATCTACGCGCCTGAACTGGTCGACATTGCATACGGCGGCAGCGACGAAACCGAAAATCCGCTGACCGAACGTGAAAGCCAGGTCCTCAGTCTTGTTGCGGATGGCAAAACGACAAAAGAGATTGCCGGCGAACTGTATCTCACCCCAGGTACGGTCCGCAATTATATTTCCACCATCCTTGATAAGCTAGGAGCCGGCAACCGAATCGAAGCGATTGCCCGTTTCAAAGAGAAAGGCTGGCATAAATGATCCGCATCGCCTGTTGATGCGGGGTTTTTTAGGTTATATGCCTGTAGTGCAAGGATTTTCGGCCATATTCTATGCTATCATTTTCGTAAGATGACAAAAGGGGGAATTGGCATGGGAGATACGACATTGGCACGTGCTCGGCAGTTGGATCAGGAGGATGCGCTTGCCATATATCGTGAAGAATTTTATAAAGTGAAGAACGCAATTTATATGGATGGCAATTCGCTGGGCCTCCTTTCGAAACGTGCAGAGCGTACGCTGCAGGAGCTTTTGGAATCGTGGAAGACGCTCGGCATTGACGGCTGGACGGAAGGCGGGCACCCATGGTACTACCTGTCCGAGCAGGCAGGCGGTAAGATGGCGCCGCTCGTCGGGGGATCAGCGCATGAGGTGATTGCAACCGGTTCCACGACAGGCAATCTGCATCAGCTGGCGGCGACGTTCTACAAGCCGTCTGGCACACGCACGAAGATACTGGCGGATGAACTCAACTTTCCGTCAGATATCTATGCGCTGCAAAGCCAGCTTCAGCTGAAGGGGTACGACCCGGATGAGCACTTGATCCGCTCAAAAAGCCGTGACGGTAGAATGCTCAGTGAAGATGATCTTATTGAAGCGATGACGGATGAGGTGGCGCTGATCGTGCTGCCCGGGGTGCTGTACCGGAGCGGTCAGGTTCTCGATATGGCACGCCTGTCAAAAGCGGCGAACGAGCGCGGCATTCCGATCGGTTTTGATCTCTGCCACTCCATCGGTTCTGTTCCGCATGAATTGCATGACTGGGGCGCCGATTTTGCGTTCTGGTGTACGTATAAGCATTTGAACGCAGGTCCGGGATCTGTCGGCGGGCTATTCATCCACGAAAAGCATCTGCCTGTCGTTCCGGGTCTAGCCGGTTGGTTCGGGTCAGACAAGGGAGCGCAATTTGACATGGAGCATGTAATGACGCCGGCGCAGCAGGCAGGTGCACTCCAGATCGGCACGCCGCATGTCCTCAGTCTGGCCCCGCTGCTCGGTTCGCTCGAGTACTTTGAAGAAGCGGGCATCAAGGCAGTACGGGAGAAGTCGCTGCACCTAACCGGCTTCATGCTGGAATTGGCCGAGGCGGAGCTAGCAGGGCTAGGTTTTACGATTGGCAACCCGGTTGACGATTCCCGCGGCGGCCATATTTTGCTGGAGCATGCGGAAGCGGCACGCATCTGCAAAGCGCTGAAAAAAGACGGCGTCATCCCGGATTTCCGCGCACCGAGCGGCATCCGTCTTGCGCCGGTCGCCCTTTACAATTCGTTTGAAGACGTTTGGCATACCGTCCAGATCTTGAAAACGATCATGGAAGAGAAACGCTATGAGCAATTCGAAAACAAGAGGGGGGTTGTCGCATGACGGGAGGATGGATTGATATTTCGCAGCCGCTCTATAACGGTATTGCAGAGTGGCCGGGCGACACGCCATTCCAGTACGAAGTCGCTTTTAAGAAAGAGGACACTGGTTCTGCCAACATTGGCAGGCTGGTAACGAGCACGCATATGGGCACGCATATCGACGCGCCCTTCCACTATGACAATGACGGCAAGAAGGTGCATGAGCTGCCCGTCGATACGTATATCGGCCGAGCGCGTGTTATCGATGTATCGGGTCTTGCAAGCGTCGGCCGTGCGGATCTGGAGGCCTTCGACTTCGGCGGTGCCACGCGCATTTTATTGAAGAGCGAAAAAGGACGCAATACAGGTAAGTTCCCTGCAGATTATATGGTGCTGCGGGCGGATATCGGACCTTTCTTGAAAGGGCGGGGCGTGAAGCTGGTCGGGGTCGACGCGCCTTCCGTCGATCCGGAGAAGAGCAAGTCGCTCGACGCGCATCACTCGCTTCATGAGAATGGTGTGCTGATTCTTGAAAATATCGTGCTGGACGAAGTGGAGCCGGGAGATTATGAACTGATTGCGCTCCCGCTCCCGCTGCAGGACGCAGACGGAAGTCCTGTGCGCGCCGTTGTAAGGAAGTGGCACGGATGACGGAAAAGGGGATCCATACCGACTTCAAAGACAATATGACATACGGCGAGTACTTGCGCCTGGATCAGGTGCTTGCGAGTCAGGAGCGTTTGTCCGGCCATCATGACGAAATGCTGTTCATCATCATCCATCAGGTGAGCGAATTGTGGATGAAACTCATTCTGCATGAGTTGAATACGGCGATTGCGCTGATTGAAAAAGGGGAACTGCCGGAAGCGTTCAAAATGCTTGCCCGCGTGTCGCGTGTCCAAGCGCAGATCATCCAGGCATGGGATGTCCTCGCGACGATGACCCCTGCGGAATACATGGAGTTTCGAGAGAGCCTCGGCCGTGCGTCCGGCTTCCAGTCGTACCAGAACAGGCTGATCGAGTTCGCGCTCGGCTACAAACAGCCGCATATCCTCAAGATCTATGAGAAGGATCCGGAGCTTGCCCGTGAAATGACGGCCGCCTACCATGCACCTGGCATTTACGACGTCGCCATACGCGCACTCAGCCGTGCAGGTTTTGCGATCAACCCGGAGCTGCTCAAGCGTGACTACTCCGTGACCTATGAGGGCGATCCGACAGTTGCGGCCGCCTGGCTCACGGTCTACCGTGATGTCGATACCTACTGGGATCTGTATCAGCTTGCGGAGAAGCTCGTCGACATCGAAGACAGCCACCAGCAATGGCGCTTTCGCCATATGAAAACCGTCGAGCGGATCATCGGTTTCAAGTCCGGCACAGGCGGTTCCTCGGGCGTCAGCTATCTGAAGCAAGTGCTCGACCACCGCTTCTTCCCGGAATTGTGGGATGTGCGGACCAAGTTATAAAATGCGAAAAGCTGCCAGGCGGCATATCCGGCAGCTTTTTTGATGCGTATGTAGGAAATAGCAGAAGTGTATTGGCCCGCTTGGTGCGTGATCACCGGGTAGCAGGAGTTTATCACCGGGTAGAGCCAGTTTATCACCGAGTAGAAGTACTTTATCACCGGCTGGAGCAAGTTTATCACCGGGTAGAGCCAGTTTATCACCGGCTAGATGTACTTTATCACCGGCTGAAGCAAGTTTATCACCGCCTGGCTACAAATCCGGCGCCAGTTACCACCGCTCAACCTGCCCCGCAGTCACTCCACTTTTCAGTCTCACGTCATTCCAAAAAACCGAGCTGGCAATGAACCTGCCGAATTGAACGTCTTTTCGGCCGTAGGAACCCCTCCCCGAACCGTTTCGGCCCATTGCCCCACCCGGGAGATTGCGATCCATCCTGCAGCCTGAGGTCCATGCGGCATACGCACAGAGGCAAGGCTGCCCGTTCGTACAGCATCTTCTTCCTTTCACAATCGGACTAGAAGAATATCCTTATACAATGGAATATGCATCACGCTCCCTTGGTAGACCAGGAGACCAGCCCCGGCCATCCGCCAAAGCGGACTGCTTGGCGGACTTATCGTTATTTTCACTATATTCAAGGCGTGTCATTGCGGTGTGTGCCGATGCCTGTACGCCTATCTTCAGAAATTCTTCAGAAAGCCGATGCATAATTCTTCATGTTTCAGTGGGAAGATAGTGATAACCAAAACTTGGGGGCGGTAGGATGAAGAAACTAGGTGCTCTGCTGCTGGTCGCTGCGCTGGCTGTCGCCGGATGGATGAAAGGATCGGCGCTGACCGGAGACGATGCGGAGAACGTGAAAGCGGCAATCGTGATGGATGCGGATACGAACCAGATCTTATACGAAGAAAATGGCCAGGAGCCTCTGCCGATCGCCAGCATGTCAAAATTGATGACACAGTATCTTGTGCTGGACGCCATAAAGGCGGGTGATCTTGACTGGCATGATGTCTATCAGCCGGGTGATGAAGAGATCCGTAAAATGGCGCAGCCTGGAATGGCGGCGCTCGGCCTTGAGAAAGGGCATGCCTATACGGTGCATGAGCTGTTTACAGCCATGACGGTCATCTCCGCAAACGACGCAGCCATCGCGCTTGCCGGGATGACGGCAAGTTCCGAAGAGGGATTTGTAGAGGCGATGAACGAGAAGGCGGACGAGCTTGGCCTTGCCAGTGCCCGTTTCATCAATGCAACGGGACTGGATGAAGAGCGGACCAACATTGCATCCGCCCGGGATGTCGCGGCGCTTGCCCAAAAGCTGCTGGAGCACCATCCGGAAGTTCTTGAATTTACGAAGATGACGGATTTCACGACAGAAGAGGGGGTGCGCCGGTGGAGTACGAATGCCATGCTGCCTGGAATGCCTGATGCGGTAAGCGGGATGGATGGTCTCAAGACAGGCTATACCGAGAAGGCCGGCTCCTGTTTCGCGAGTACAGGAATTTACGGCGGAAAACGCATCATCACCATCGTCATGGGGGCCGGAAAGGATGATGGCAGCTCGGGGCCAACGCGGTTTGATGTGACCCGGGAATTGCTGGATGCCTATGCGCTTCGCCAATGAAAAGCGGAGCGCCTTTTCGCGTGCTATACTGTAGGGAATAGTAAGGGGGGACTCGCATGGAACGATGGCAGGATATGCCGCTCGTGCAACAGCTGGCGGCAAAGGAGGAACTGCTTTGGCTGAACCCAAATGTACAAAGTGCTGCAATGGGAATCCGGCAGTCCGGCATCACGGCAGCTGATGTCCAGGACGCGGCAGGAAGGCTTCGCAGGTTCGCTCCCTATATCGCACGGGTTTTTCCGGAAACACGGGACGCAGGCGGACTGATCGAATCGCCGCTTACGAGAATCCCTCAGATGCAGAAAGCGCTGGAGCAGTTCGGCGGCATGTCGATTCCAGGCCAAGTATGGCTGAAAGAGGATAATGCACTGCCCATTTCAGGATCAATCAAAGCGCGGGGCGGCATCTATGAAGTGTTGAAGCATGCCGAAACGCTTGCACTTGAACATGGATTGCTGAGCAGCGGCGACAGTTATGAGAAATTCGACGAGCCGGAGCTGCGGAATTTGTTTGCGAAGCATAAGATTGCTGTCGGATCGACAGGGAATCTTGGACTTAGCATCGGGATCATGAGTGCGAAACTCGGCTTCAATGTGACCGTCCACATGTCAGCAGATGCAAAAGAGTGGAAGAAGGAGCTCCTTCGGGAGAAGGGCGTACTGGTTGTCGAATATGCGGATGACTATAGCAAGGCGGTCGAAGAAGGCCGCAGACAGGCGGAAGAGAACCCGCTCTGTCATTTCATTGATGACGAGAACTCCAAGGATCTTTTTCTCGGCTACGCAGTCGCAGGTGAGAGGCTTGCCGGGCAGTTCAAAAAGCAGGGAATCCGGGTCGATCAGGACCATCCGCTTTTCGTCTATTTGCCATGCGGCGTCGGAGGCGGTCCTGGCGGCGTGGCGTTCGGGCTGAAACTCGTGTTTGGCGATCATGTCCATTGTTTTTTCGCGGAACCGACCCACTCGCCCGCCATGCTGCTTGGAATGTGTACTCGGCTGCATGCGGATATTTCAGTCGAGGATATCGGGCTGGATAATCAGACGGCGGCTGACGGACTCGCGGTCGGCAGGCCATCAGGATTTGTCGGAAAGGTGATGGACCCCCTGCTTGCAGGTTGTTTCACCGTTTCAGACAACAGACTGTTCCGCTCGCTCGCCATGCTTGCGGATTCAGAGAATATCCGCCTGGAACCATCAGCCCTAGCCGGAATGACAGGTCCGTTAAGAATGATTTCTGAGAATGTGAAAGACGCAAAGTCGGTTACTGCTACGCATCTTGTATGGGGAACGGGCGGCGGAATGGTGCCTGAAGAGGAGATGGATATCTACTATGGCATCGGAAAAGATCAGCTTGCCCGGTGAGGAAATACTCTTTATTTCCCGGGAAATCGACATATTTCCCGGGAAAGTATTTTCATAAAGCCTTGTCATATCAAGGTTTCTGGTTCTTGATAGAAGTTTGGGAATAAATATTTCATTGCAATAAGTCGGGAAATAACGGTGTTAAAGTCGAATATAGGTTAATCTTAGTAGAGGAATCGCCAAAGATAGAACGTAGCATATGCTTCCCATCCTCCCCAAAGAGCGAAAATCTCGAGTACGGCTTCCCGGGTCGGCTTTTCTTCAAGATTATCAAGAAATTTGATGGCGTTGAGAAGGCCGACATCTGCAAGCGGGAGAGCGGACTGGAATCTGAGGCAGCGCATAAGGACGTAATTAGCGGTCCATGGCCCTATGCCCCGTATACGCGTCAGCATTCGTTCCGCATCCTTGAAGTCTTTTGCGGCAAGCAGCTTTTCTTTTGTCAGGTCCCTGCTTGCAATCAGATCGGCGACATGGATGAGGTACTCGCTCTTGCGTCTTGTCATCTGCAGGGCCATCAGATCTTCGACAGTGAGACGGGCAATAACGTGTGGCTCGGGAAATAGCCAATATGATGTGCCCTCAGCTTCGACAGATTCCCCATAAGCCTCTACAAACCGCCTTTTCAACGTGAAGGCGAATGCCAAGTTGATCTGCTGGCCGATAATCCCCCAGCAAACGGCCTCGAACAGATCAGGAATGCCCATATTCCGCAAGCCGTAAAACTCTGTGACCGCCCGTTTCAAATACCGGTCATTTTCCGCCATTTCATAGAATGGCTGTAAGTCGGTTTCTAGGTCAAACCAGTCAGTGATGAACCGTTTGATTTTTAATCGACCCTCGTTTGTCAGCTCGCTAAACACGGTAACGAGCAAGCCTCCGTCCATATTCTCCTCCACTTCGAAGACAGCAGGTTCCTCTCCTTCTAGTCTAATTGCCCGGCGGACACGGGAATCCTTCACTTCGTACATACATTCATTCCCGGCCTCCGCCAAGTAGCGGATGTTCTGCTGAAAACTGAATTCATCCGGCACATGAATATGAAATTTTTCCATGCGGCTACCCTCCCTTTCCTATAGTTGTACCATAGCCTCACGCCAGTCGGTATAATAAGAGTATTGAAAGGGGAGTGGACGATTTGGATGAAATCATCTGGGCGCGAGGCGAGCACAAGGGCTGGCCGTTTATGATCGCTAAAACGAAACATGGTGTTTGTTACTTGGATACTGCGGACGGGGATTTCAACAAATGGTGCCAAAAACGGCTGCCGGATGCCTCTGTCAGGCAAGATGAGGAACAGCTTTCAGCAGAGATGGAGGAAGTCATCTCTTATTTGGACGGCAGGCGGGAGACGTTTACATTTCCTGTCGACTTGAAGGGGACCGAATTTCAGCTTGACGTCTGGCGTGCGCTTCAAGACATTTCGTACGGCGAGACAGCATGCTATGCCGATATTGCGGAAGCGGTCAAACGGCCTTCCGCAGTGCGGGCAGTCGGCGCGGCGATCGGGGCGAATCCGGTGCTTCTGGCTGTCCCCTGCCACCGTGTCATCGGAAAGGATGGAAAGCTGACAGGCTTTCGCGGAGGTCTTGAGATGAAGGGCCGGCTGTTAGTGCTCGAAGGCCGTATCATCTCATCGTAATTTGGGGAAAATGGAGGCGGGAGGGATTTGGATGGAGGATCAATGGAATGGCGGTAAGCCGTCCTATACGTACGAAAGGATCATCGAATCGGAAGAAGGATTTGCGGTCACCATAACCGGAAAAGTTCTAGCGCATTTGAAGCTTCAGGCCGGGGAAGAGGTGCTGGCCATCCTGAAAGAGGATGAGCTTGTGATCAGGAAAATCCCAAGCGGAGGGATGGATGGTGTGCCGGGAGAATTGTTGCAACCGCTTCAAGAGACGATGACGGAGTATAGTCCAATCATGTCAGACCGAAATTGCAGGGCAGACCTCGACGGCGAGTGATGTTTCATTTTCCTGGTAACAGGGAATAGTAGAAATGACAACTCGACTTGGAGGCATCTGTACAGTGAAAACAGCAGAAGAACCAACCATGACTACTTGTAATACGGAATATGGAACTCTCAAAAAGGTTATTCTTTGTCCGCCGAAACATATGGCGATCGAGGATGCCATCAATGAGGTGCAGAAAGAATATATTGATGAAAATATAGATACAAACGTAGCGATGTTGCAGCATAATGCATTTGAGAAAGCGTTAGTGGAGAACGGCGTCAACGTCATCAAACTTTCACCGTCCGAGGAGCTGCCTGAGCAGGTCTTTACGCGTGATATCGGTTTTACAATCGGCGACACCGTTTTTGTGGCGGAAATGGCGGAAGATATCCGTAAAGGTGAGGAAAAGACGCTGATCGAGTGGCTTGAAAAACAGGGCATTCCTTACCGCGCTGCAACGAGCGAAGTGGAAGGCGGCGACGTCATTATCGACCGCGACACCGTCTACGTCGGGATCAGCAGCCGGACATGCGAAGCGGCCGCTTCAAAACTGGAGGCCGCGCTGCCAGGACGGACTGTCAAACCGCTCCCGTTTGACGAGAGCTATCTGCATCTCGACTGCGTTTTCAATATCCTGGCACCCGGCGTCGCGCTCATTTTCCCGCCGGCATTCGATCAGAAGACGGTCGATGAACTCGCAGCTACCTTTAAACTGATTGAAGTGGAGGCGGACGAGCAGTTCACGATGGGGACGAATGTGCTTTCCATCGGAGACGGCAAACTGTTTAGCTTGCCGCAAAATCCGAAAGTAAACGAAGCAATGCGCCGGGAAGGCTTCGAAGTCATCGAGATCGACCTCTCTGAGATCATTAAATCTGGAGGCTCCTTCCGTTGCTGCAGTATGCCGCTTGTGCGGGATTAAAACGAGAGAAAAGCTGCCCTTGCGGGGGCGGCTTTTTTGGTGGGCTTTTATGGGTGATCGGCATCCCGTGTCATGATGAAAGCCTGCTGAGCCAGTTGAATCGCAGCCCCCGTCCATTTATCCGACTGTACTGTAATCAGCTCTCTTCCCATTAAAAAAGGACTGCCCGGCAGTCCTCATCCTTCAAAAATATTTGTCTTTCCATCATCTTCATTCTCATACGCTATGAGGGTCACGCCCAGTTCCTTTTCCATCGCGCCGAGTGCTTCGAGCTGTACATCAGTCAACTTGGCCAGCGGCGTCTCTTCTGGCATCTGTTCTCGTTTCATCGTCAGTCCTCCTTAATCGGTTGCGTGTAGGATGCACGCAATCAGAAGGATTATGCCCAAAAATCGAAGTTTCTATTGAATCTTCGAACCTGACTGGCTCGTACTAGATACTGGGAGGTGTTCCATTCCGATGTCTATCCTCATTTCACTTATTATTTTCGGTTTTTTTGCCTATCAGCAGAAAGACGAGTTTTTGCGGCTGACGGTGCCAAGACGGCTGGCCTTGATCGGGGCTTATCTATTGGCAGTGCTGGTTGCTTTTATTCTGATCTATTATGGAGGTAATTGGCTCGCGCATCAGGTGCCGAATGCATTTTTCAGCAAGACAGTCTTTGTGATGGCCGTCATCCTTGGCCTGGCAGCTGGCAGTTATGTATGGTTTGCATTGGGCCGGAAAATCACCGAAGGGCGTTTTCCGGGGGATTCATGAGTCCGTTCCTGATGCCTGCCATAAACGCACCAAAAGTCCCTTCCCGTCATCTGTCATAGCTGGTATCTTTATGGTAGGGAGACTATCCATTCCATATGGGAGCGTTCAGGAGGGGTATGGATGCATATTAAAAAATTGGTGCATGCCATTGAGAAGTGTGTAGCTTCGTCGGATCTGGTGGCGGCGAGGCGTTTGGCGGAGGAGCATATGGCGGAGCTGCAGCAGCATCCTCATTTGTTGACCCGGCAGATCCGCGAGTTGGTCGAGGTGCTGGCTGCGATGGCGGATACGGGCATTCAGCCGCTGAACCGGCAGGAGATGAATCAGATCCAGCATATCAATACGTACGCTTCAACGTTCAATTTGCGGGGCTTGCAATTGTCGCTTGCAGAGAATCCGTCGCTGTTTGCGCGGGAGGATATCCACCATTATTTGAATGCGGATGCGAAGGCATTGCTTGAGGGCATGTCCGCTATATAATTGAATTTGCGTGTTACCCCATTCGGCATTTGGTTGCTGCATGGGGTCTTTTATATGTAACTGAAGTGCATATCCGGATTGCGAAGTATAATCCTCCGTCTCCCCTAATACAGTTTAGTACTGGATAAATAGGGGGAGGAGTTCATTGAAACAGGTTTTTCTCTTTGGCGCGACGATTATCGTGGGAATCGTGTTAGGCATTGCAGTGACCATTTGGATGGAGTCATTTGTATAAAGGGAAATGGCAGGGAGCCGTCTGGCGGAAGACGGCTCTTTTTATATTTCGTCCTGCAGCTGTGCAAGTATCCCTTGTCCCGCGGGAGAAGCCGCGTACGCTAGAGTGTAGGGGAAATGTCGAGTTAAAATACACGGGGAGGGAGGGTTCGGACATGTTGTTTTTTGAGGATGAAATCCAGCGTGCGCGAAAGGCTACAGGACCGTCGGGATGGCAAGAGATGGCCGCCCAAGATCCGCGGATGAACGGTGTGCTGCGGAAGGAGGGCTTGCGACAGGAGCGCGAGCGGTCTGCCGCCATCGAGCGGAGGCGGCGCCTGCTGGACCGATAATTGACATCGGCCCGCTTGCATGCGCAGGCGGGCTGATTTTACATTACATCGTATCAAAGTATTCATTTGTCAGATCACCATTGATGCCGATGGCGGCGGCACTGCCCGCGCCTGCCGCGATGACGAGCTGCGAGGGGACGATATGGGCGGCGTCGCCTGCCGCGTAGACGTTCCAGACATTCGTGCGGCCGTATTCGTCGGTCTCTATGCCGCCGTATTCGTTGCATTCGCATCCAAGCTGCTCCGCGAATGGCGTGGCATGACTCCAAAGGGGTGTCACGAAGCCGCCGGTGCGGTCGATTAGCGTGCCGTCCTCCAGGCGGACGCTGCGCAGCTGGCCGTTTTCGCCTTCGAGGCCAGCAACGATATCTTCATAGACGCGGATCCCTTTGGCGAGGAGTTTATTGCGTTCCTCCAGCTCCAGCCGCCCTTCGCCATTTGTAAAGACAGCTAGGTCCCGGCTCCAGGAAAATACCTCTTTCGCCAGCTTGAACACGTTCTTATCCGCAATCACGGCTAGCGGCCGGTCGCGCAATTCCCAGCCGTCGCAATAAGGGCAGCTGAACAGGCTGGTACCGTAGAAGCGTTCGATGTCAGGGATGTTCGGCAGCTCATCCTTCAGTCCTGTTGCCAGCAAGATTTTGATCGCATGGATCGTCTGCCCGTCCGCTGTCGTCAGCTCGTAATGGGTGTCCGAAATTCGCTCAAGCGACTGGACGGTCGTTTTCATATATTCCACGCTCGGGTAGCGGTCAATTTCCGCATGGGCGATTTTACGGAACTCTTTCGGGGAGATTCCGTCCCGGGTGATGAATCCGTGAGCTTCCCGCGTCGGCCGGTTCCGTGCCTGGTCGTTATCAATCAATGCCACATTCCGTCTTGCACGGCCTAAAACAAGCGCGGCGTTAAGACCGGCCGGGCCGCCGCCGATAATGGCGCAATCGTATCTCATCCGTTCGTACACTTCCTTTTTCCTTTGTCATCAGCGGGAGAACACATACATAGGGACGCTCTTCTGTTCCGGTTCGAATCCAATCGTTTCATAGAAGCCGACCGCTTCCGGGTAGGAGACGAGGACTTTCGTATGCATATCCTCATACTTTCCAAGCATCATGCGCATGATCTCTTTTCCGATGCCGCTGCCCTGGTATGCGGGATCTGTCAGTACATAATGGAAATACACAGCCATTGCGTCATCGGAGAGGGCATTCGCAAGTCCGATCAGCTGGTCGCCATCCCAAGCGGTCGCGACCGAATGCGAATTCATGATGGCTGCAAAAAGGTCTTCGGGATAGTCCGCCGACTCCCACTCGACAGATTGGAACAGCCTTCCTACATTCTCCTCAGTCAGCTTTGATCGATCGAATGTATATGTAATTGTCATTATCATGTCCCCTTTCCATTGTTAAAAATCCACCTTCTTTCTATATAGCCTAAATGATTGTGTTGTAATCAAAAAAAGAGGGCTTTGGCCGAATTACTCGACGCAAAAACCCCTTCTTCCCCATGTCTTCAGGAAAGAAGGGGCAGTTTATTCGACAAGATCGATGACGAGATCTCCGACGCCTAGGTCAATTTTCATGTCAATGACTACGTCGGCGTTCTTATAAGCCTCGTTCACATAGACGCCTTTGCCTTCCGAAATGAAATCTTTTGCGCCAAGGGAGCCGATTCCTTTTGAGACGGTCAGCCGTACACCAGTCTCCTTTGGCAAAAGGATCGTCGCATCCCCGACGCCGAGATCGATGTCCGCCTTGAAGCTATCGTGCCACTCGCCACTCAGATCGATCGTCGCATCGCTGACGCCTGCGTCAATGGAGAGGCTGCTGAGACGGATGTCTGACAGATCGATATGCGAGTCGGAAACCCCCATGTCGATCTCAAGGTCAATCGGCACTTGATTGGTCAACTGCAGATCCCAATCATTGTGTATCTTCCGGAATCCTGACAGGAAGGCGGACTTTTGCGTGATAGCTATTATGCCGGTAGACTTCTTGTTCTTGTACGACACGACAGGCTGCAGCCTCTTGCTATTCGTGTTGATGGAGCCGGTCATCCACTCATCCGAACCGCCTGTGATGAAGAGGTCTCCATACCCGAAATCGATATCGACTTTCAGGCTTTTCGCATGGTCCTGCTCAATTACTACATCCCCTGATGTTCCATTCGTGAAAAAACGATTATACCCCCAAATCCCGAAAACAACGAGAAATCCTGCGATGAGGGCTGCCGTTAACACCTTTTGCATACGCTTTCGCTCCTTTTATCCTTTGACTCTATCATAAGCGAATTTCTCAAGGAAATGACCGGCCGAATGCATGAAATTGAGCTCAGTCCTAGGTCCGAGAGCCTCTAGGTCACTGCGTCAAGATGTGTCTGGTTCAGCGGGCTGCCCTGCGCATGCCGATAAGAGAAAGAGAAGCGCGGCTAGCGGCATAATCGCTTTATTCATATGTGTGTACCTCCTCATCGTAGTTTTCATCTTCTACGGAAGAGGAGGGGAATGTGTTCATGATTTGCGGGAAATAAACCTTTCAGGGGAGAGGGGAGCGGGCCTTTTGGCGGAATAGAACATATCTTTTGTACGAAGAAAAGCACCGAGGCGGCAAGAGATGCCCCGGTGCCTGCAAAAGATTAATGCAGAAGATTCGCCTTTTCCTCAACTGCTTTGACTGCATCCTCGATCGACATGCCTCGCATGGAGATTACGGGGAAGTCGAACTCTTGTGGATTCCCCTCATTAATCGCACGGACAATCCCGATGTCATACCCCGTCACATGGTCGTCCGAATTGAACATGTTCGCTTCGAATCCTTTTGCCTGAAGTGCCGCCATCACGTCTTCGTATGGCTGCTCGACTGCGATTTTCACCATAATAGGTCCCTCCTGTTCAGTTGAAATGACATGCATCCGTATGATTCCCATGGATTTCGCAATTATGTGGGATGGAATAACGCTTTTCATTCAACCTAAGGAGGAATCGCCATTCATGTGAGTGAGGATAATCGGGTATACAATATAGAAAAGGAAGTTGAAAGGGGCGGCATGATGGAAAATAAGCATACAACAGGGTGGCATTTGGAAAACAGTTATACGCAGCTGCCAGACGCCTTTTACGCCGATACGCATCCGGAGCGCTCTCCCTCGCCGGAGCTTGTCAAATTGAATCGGCCGCTTGCCGCGGAGCTCGGATTTGATCCGGATCAGCTTGCCGCGGAAGGCCTGGAAGTGCTCGCAGGGAATGAGATGCCGGAAAATAGCCGGCCGATCGCCCAGGCATATGCGGGACATCAGTTCGGCCATTTCACGATGCTCGGGGATGGGCGTGCAGTGCTGCTTGGCGAACAGATCACCCCCAGCGGCAGACGGCTTGATGTCCAGCTGAAGGGATCTGGCAGGACGCCATTTTCACGCGGCGGCGATGGACGGGCTGCGCTCGGGCCGATGCTGCGCGAATATATCATCAGTGAAGCGATGCATGCACTTGGCATCCCGACGACGCGCAGTCTCGCTGTAGTAAAGACAGGCGATCCTGTATACCGGGAAGATGTGCTGGAAGGCGCGATTCTTACACGGGTGGCAGCGAGCCACTTGCGCGTCGGCACATTCCAGTACGCAGCTGCCCGTCAAGTGACCGGTGACGTCAAGGCTCTCGCGGACTATGCGATTGACCGGCATAACCCGAAAGCGCGAGAAACGGAAAACCCATATATCGCATTTTTCGATGGCGTCCTCGAACGCCAGGCGTCTTTGATTGCGAAATGGCAGCTGGTCGGTTTCATCCACGGTGTCATGAATACAGACAATATGACGATCAGCGGCGAGACGATCGACTATGGGCCATGCGCGTTCATGGATATGTACGATCCAAGGACGGTCTTCAGCTCGATTGATAGACAAGGCAGATACGCCTACGGCAATCAACCCGGCATCGCCAATTGGAATTTGGCGCGGTTTGCAGAGACATTGCTGCCGCTATTTGACGAGGAGCAGGAAAAGGCGATCGCCATTGCGGAAGAGCGGCTGTCCAGGTTCGGCGGACTGTTCCGTGATAACTGGCTGGACGGCATGCGGCGAAAGCTCGGTCTCCTTGGCGAAGAGGAAGACGACACCGGCCTCATCGATGGCCTGCTTTCAATGATGGAAAAGCAAGGTGCGGACTTTACCAACACGTTCCGGGCGCTGACCCAAGGAACCGAGCACGAACTCGCCATGAGCGAAACGCCCGTCTTTAAGAAATGGCATTCAAACTGGACCGCCCGCCGCAGCCGGCAGGCCGCATCCGGGGACGAAAGCGCCTCTCTTATGCGTCGCAGCAATCCCGCCATCATCCCGCGCAACCACCGAGTCGAAGAAGCGCTCGAAGCTGCAGTCCAGCGCGGCGACTTCACAGTGCTGGACCGTTTGCTCGACGTGCTGACCGATCCATACGCGTACAATGAAGAGCAGATCGCCTATACGATGCCGTCCAGTTCTGGAGTTCCATACCGGACCTACTGCGGCACATAACGAAAAAAGCGACCGTTAGGCGGTCGCTTTTTTGAGGCGTTTTGGTTCTGTATCGCCGGCTAAACGGATTGTTCTTCTGTATAAACAGATCGCCCGACGGGATAAATGGATCGTTCTGCCGGCTAAACGGTCGCTCGCGAAGCTAAACGGATCGTTCCGCCGCGTAAACGGTCGCTTCGCCTTAACCGCTCGCTCGCCGAACATCATAATTCCGAAAGCGACAGCACGTCTCCGGTTACCGCGTCCACTGCCTGGTCGGAGTCGATCAATCCACATAATATATAGGCTTTCGAGTGGACGTCGTAGACATAGGTTGGCTCCATGGTGATGGAAGGGAGCATTTTTTCAAATGCGTCGGCATGACTGACGACAGGTCCAGGTGATGGCGCGTAGTCTGCGAACATTTCTTGGTGGATCATTTCGTTGTTGACCAGGTTGATCACTTTCATATTGTCCGGATCGATGAAGACGACGATTTTCGGGCTGATGATTCCGCTGTCTGCGGCTGCTTTACTGCAGCGGGCGAGGATCATCGAGTGTTCGTAGCGCAACGAATCCAGCTGCCAGATGCCGCTCGATTCCGGGTATTCTATCCGAAGCGCATCGGTGACAAGCTGGATGCAGCAGCCGGTATCGATGTCATTCCAGTCAAATGGGGTTTCTTCCGGCTGCCCGGCCGCTTGTTCTGCGGGGACTTCCTGATGTCCGAAGACAGGCTGGCGTTCGATCTGGCCGTTCAGCGGTTCCGACCATTCCAGCAGCTGGCCGATTTGCTTATCTGTCCTTTCTTCCGGGAAGTAGGGGATGAACGTCTTGCCGTCTGCGGTTATATATATTTCATCCACTGCATAGACAGGAAGAATCGTTTTGTTCACTTCGTCAGGAAGATGGATCAGCTTCAGCTGCGCCCGTACGGCAGGTTCAATTTCCTCAAGTGTTAAATTGAACGGTTCTGGCCGGAAGAGGCTGAGATCCGGCAATTCGCCGAATGTCACGTAGGTGAGCAGTCTGCCATCCTCGTCATACTCTAAATCCACCGTGAAGCCTGGTGAGAGGCGGAAACCTTCGATCCGCGCTTCAAACCGGAAACCGCCGGTATGCCCTTCCTCCGCGAAGAAGTGTTCCATGTACCGGAGGCCTGTCTGCCGCTCGACAAAAGCGGCCGCTTCCGTGACCGTCCTGTCTTTGAAGAAGCGCCGGGTGGCCAACGTCTTATCCATCGTGAAAATTACACTTTTATAACGCCCGTTGCCGAGTATATAATCGATGACCGCCGTGCCGTCTGGGTTGAGATCTTCTTCGTCCGGCAGTTCCGCGTCTCTCGGAAACCATTCCATCGTGAAAATATAGTCAGCCGCGCCGAGTTCATTTGCATGCTTGTGCGTGGAATAGCGCCCGAGCACATAGGCATCCAGCCCGAAGTCCGCGGCTGCCTGATCCGCGATTGTCTGCAGTCGTTTATCCATTCGTTGTACCGTCCTTTCGTTATCCTCCCCACTGTAGCATGCCGCGAACAGGCGGTGCAATCCGGCGGGCTGTACGGGAAAAATCCCGAACGGATTTTGCCCGTCCGGGGATTCGTTCTGTATCCTATACACATACTTTCTGCAGCATCGGCCGCAATTGTTCCGGTTTCTCTGGCCTGGAGAAATAGTAGCCCTGGATCAGGTCGCAGCCAGCCTGCTGCAGCCAGTCGACTTCTGCTTCCTCTTCGACGCCTTCGACGAGCACTTGCAGATTCAAGTTATGCCCGAGCTGGATCATGGAGCGGACGATGGTCGCGAGATCGATTGACGCATAGGCGGAAATAGTGGCAATGAGGTAGGATAAGACAACAAGATAAGGGTTATGATGATGCGCATGCATCATATGAAAATCAGCCATGACGGCACCTCGCTTCAGTGATACATCATATATCGGCTTGCGCATTTGCTTCTGAAGAGACACGGCAGCCTGTCAAGAAGTTTTAATACAGAGAAAACGGGAATGCTATAGGAAACGGATGAGGAGTGATGAACGTTGACGAAAAGTTATTCTGGCAACGCAGAAGAGAACCGGAACGATGCCGCATCCGTCGCAGACAAAGCGGCCAAAAGAGCGGAAGAACAGGTGGACGACATAAAGAAAGAAGCGCACGACGAAGTGAAGAAACAGCAGGAGAAGAACGCATAAGAAGAACCGGCGTCCGCGAGCGGCTGCCGGTTCTTTCTTCATTCCAAGTAACTTGTCAGCATGATCATCGCAAGAAGGCCCAGAAGGAAAGTGATTGTCGCCGACCGGGCGTGGCCGTCTCCGTGGCTTTCCGGTATCAATTCCTTATAGACGATGAACAGCATCGCACCGGCTGCAAAGGCAAGGCCGTACGGAACGATACCGGCAATCTGTTCGCCAAAGATCAGTCCTGCGAGTGCAGCAAGATACTCCATTAACGCGGCGATTGTCGCGTAATAGATCGCTCTCAGGCGGCTTGCACCTTGGGCTACAAGGAAGAGGGCGAGCAGGAATCCTTCCGGGATATTTTGCATGCCGATGGCAATCGCGACGAGAGGGCCTAGGTCTGCAACGCCGCTTGCAAAGCTGACGCCGACCGACAGGCCTTCCGGCAGATTATGCAGCACCATGGTAATGAATAGCAGGAACGCTCCTGACGTCACCTGGTCAGATGAAGAATGAAAATCGGTATGCGGCAGGCACATTTCGAGCAGCAGCAGGACGGCGGCTCCCGATAAAACCCCGGCGCATAGGATGGACAAACTGGAAATATGCAGGGCTGCTGGGATCAGGCTATAGGTAGAGGCGGCGACCATGACGCCGGCCGTGAACGCGAGCAGCATGTCCTTCCGTTTATGAGACATCTGCCTGATGAACACGACGGGAAGTGCGCCGGCGAGTGTCATGAAGGAAGCGATGAAGATAGTGGTAAGGATCGGCATAACCGCAGTTCCTCCTTACGAATCTGGATATGGAAGTGTATGTCCGGGCCGGGCCGGGCAGTACCCGGATTTTCGCCCGTCCACGATTTACCGGCATCATTCAAGGGTATACTCTGCCTGAAAGCACGATGTCTGGAGGGTCCTCGTCATGCGGAACAGCTGGTCCATCTACATACACGATTTGAAGAGCCTCGGCCGCAACTGGGTGGCCGCGGTCATCATCGGCGGCCTGATTTTCCTGCCGTCCCTTTACGCATGGCTGAATATTTTTGCGTCCTGGGATCCATATGCGAACACGGATCAGCTGCCAGTCGCCATTGTCAATGAAGATAAAGGGGCCGAGGTCCGTGACGAAGACATCAACGTCGGCGGCAAACTGGTCGATACGCTGAAGGGCAACCGGTCGATGGACTGGCATTTCACCACGCGGGAAACCGCGATGGAAGGGATCGAGTACGGTGATTACTTTGCAGTGCTGATCATCCCGGAGGACTTCTCGGAGCGTCTTGCGACGGTTGTCTCCGGCAATCCGCAGAAATCCGAAATTGATTACTATGTGAATGAAAAACTGAATTCCATCGCGCCGAAGATCACGGAAAAAGGGGCGAGCGTCATCGTCCAGAATGTCAGCAGTGAGTTTGTCGGGACGGTGAATGAAGTTATCTTTGATCAATTCAACAAGCTTGGCATCGAGATCGAAAAGGACCTGCCGGACATCGAGCGGTTCGAGGACTATGTCTTTGAAATAGAGGAGAAGCTTCCGGGCATATATAGCACGCTTGTCGGAACGAGAGGGGACGCAAAAGAGGCGCGTCAGCTGGTGCGGAAAGCGCAGCTCGCCTTGCCTGGCGCAAGACAGACGGTTTCAGAAGGACTCGGGACGATCGACCGGACACTCGGTTATCTAAACACGGCGGAAGCGCGGCTGGATGAGATGGCGCCTTCGATCCGCAAAGACCTCGAGACCGCACAGCGTATCTCAAAAGAAGTGAATGACTTTTTCAAGAGGGCGGGCTCCGTCCAGATTGATTTCACAGAACTGGATAATGCGAAAACACAGGTAGACGCCAAAATGACAGATGCCATCGGGAAAGTCGGCGCCGTCCAGGAGGATCTTGTCTGGCTGAAAGGGTTCGTGGATCAAGACGCCGCGGAGAGCGAGGGGCCTCCGGCAGATCCGGCGCGGGCTGAGCGCGTGCAAGCGGCGATTGAGCGTACCGCGGACTTGAAGCGGCTGATGGAAGAAGCGCAGCGCAACGCCCGCTCGCTCAGTGACCTGCTCAAGGGCAGGCAGCAGCAGCTTGAGGATGCGATTGCGGACATCCAGGACATCTCCGGAAATGTATCCGTCAAGCTCGACCGATTCGCCCGGGATTACAGCGAAACGATTGAGCCGACCATCCGGGCAGAGGTGAAACGCGCGAAAGGCACCTTGCAGAAAGGCCGCACGACTCTGACCGAAATCCAAACAGCGCTGCCGGAAGCGGAACGGATTGTAACCAGCACATCGGCACATCTCGCAGATGGGCAGACATCGATTGACAGTGCACTTGCCAAATATCCGGTCATCGCTGAAAAGATACAGGTGCTGGCAGACCGTATCCGCGCCGTACAGGGTGAAACCGATATCAACCAGATCATCGCACTGCTCCGCAACAATCCGGAAGCGGAGCGTGGGTTCTTCGAAGAGCCGATCGTACTTAACGAAAACAAGCTATTCCCAATCAAAAACTACGGTACTGGCATGACGCCGTTTTACACGGTGCTGTCGACGTGGGTCGGATGCCTCCTGCTCATCTCCCTGCTTGCGACGGAACCGCATGCACTGCAGGCGACGCCGAAGGAGATCTATGTCGGGAAGTTCCTGACATTCGCTTCCATCGGTCTTGCACAGACGCTGATTGTCACGCTCGGCGACCTGTTCATCCTGAAAGTGGAGGTGAACAACCCGGCCATGTTTGTCCTGTTCGGGCTGTTCATCAGTCTCGTATTCATGACGATCGTCTACACGTTCGTCTCGCTATTCGGCAACATCGGCAAGGCAATGGCGATCGTCATGCTCGTCTTGCAGATTGCAGGATCCGGAGGAACATACCCGGTCATGCTGCTGCCGAAGTTTTTCCAGGCGATCAATCCTGGCCTGCCGTTCACGTACGCCATCGACCTGATGCGCGAAGCGGTCGGCGGCATCGTCTGGCAACGGGTGAGAGCCGATCTCCTTTTCTTGGTTGTGACAGCGGTCGTCGTGTTCCTGGCTGGAATTCTGTTCAAAGATTTCATCAACCGGAAGACGCAGCAGACGCTCGAGAAATCGAAGGAGTCGGGCCTGTTCCATTGATTTGAGGAAATACGATTAGGGCAGCGCCATTCGGGGAACAACAAGAAGGAGAGACTTTACGAAAGGGAGTGTTTCCATGAAGGAGAACAAACAGCCGCACGAAACGCTGACAGACAAGAACAACGGACTGAAGGATGCACAGGAAGTTCTCTATGCCAAGGATTTTAAGCGCGCGGATAACGCAGCGAAAAACGATAACGGCAACAACAAGCCGCAGAAATGACGAAAACAGCCGCAGGCCCTTGAGGTCTGCGGCTTTCGTCTGTCTATTCACCTACAGTGCGGTGGATGAATTCTTGTATTTTTGCTCCGTATTCTTCGGTGATGTTGTCATAGGCTTTAGTATGGCCCGCATCCGGCACGATCCATAGCTCTTTCTCACCGCCTGCCGCCTCGTACAGCTCATTTGCCATCGACGTCGGCACAAGATCATCCGAATTGCCGTGGATGATGAGTAATGGCAATTTATTCTTCTTCACCTGTTCAAGCGCTGACGCTTCCGTGAACGTGTAGCCAGCGCGCACTTTCGACACGATGCTTGTCACTTCCAGCAGCGGGAATGCCGGCAGATTGTAGATGGACTTCAGCTGATGCGCAAGCTCTGTCTTAACGGTGCTGTATGCGCTATCCGCTACAATCGCCTTCACCTCAGGCGGCAACTCTTCGCCGCTCGTCATCAGCACCGTCGCCGCCCCCATCGAATTACCGTGGAGCACAATCTGCTTTGCCTGGTGCTCGTCTATCAGATGCTGGATCCAATCCTTATAGTCAAGGCGGTCGTGCCAGCCATACCCGATATAATCGCCTTCACTCTTCCCGTGACCCCGTGCATCCGGCAACAGCACATCATAGCCCATATCGGCATATAACTTTGCCAGCTTGCCCATGTCGTCGCCCGTGTTTCGGAAGCCGTGCGCCAAGATGACAGCTTTGCCGGCCGGAGTTTCATTAGGAATGAACTGCGCCTTCAGCTTCAGTCCATCATATGAAGTCATTTCGATTGTTTCTCGGTTCTGCGCGTCGTACCAATCCTTCGATTCCTGCAGCAGCTTCTGGTCACCTTCGCTCGCCGCCGCATTCACGGCCGCGGCTTCCCGGTGAAGTTCTACTTCCGTCCCGCGCTTGACGCCTTGATTATAAAAATAATTTCCCGCCACCAGCAGCGCAATCAGCAAAATACCGACGACCGCCCCAGCAGCGATTCCAATTTTCCGATTCATCCCGATTCCCCCTTTATTTCATCATATCATCAGTAAGGGCAGAATAGGACAGCCATTTTCCAAAATTCGGACATGCGTAGAGGGTTGGTCCTTGCAGCGCAAATGAAGCAATCATCGAAGTAAGCAATCCAGGCTGCAAATAAAGCAATCACCTCACTAAACGAAGCAACCTGGCAGCCAATCGGAGCAATCATGGCTGAAAACGAAGCAACCCGGCCGCCGAACGAAGCAACACGCACGCCAAACGAAGCAATGCCGATCTCGTTCGAGGTAATTTCTATTGCAAAAGTGTGGCTGTCATGAAGCAATCGGAGAAAATGGATGGTCAAGTGCATGCAGCGCGAAGGAAGAGCGGCCCGTATCGCCGGGTCGTCCCGCGAATAGGGCAGCACCGTGCTAGAAGTAAGCAATCCAGACTGCAAATGAAGCAATCACCTCACTAAACGAAGCAACCCGGCCGCCAATCGGAGCAATCATGGCTGAAAACGAAGCAACGCGGCCGCCGAACGAAGCAACACGCACTCCAAACGAAGCAATCCATCCACGGTAACATGCAAGAAAACAGGCACCTGCTCAGGTGCCTGTTTTCGCTTAAAAATCGATATGGTCCGGATCCGGGCCGATGCGTTTGTCTTCATTCAGCGCGTCGATCCGCTGCATCTCTTCAGGCGACAGTTCGAAATCGAACACGTCCGCATTCTCGATGATGCGGTTTTCGTTGATGGACTTTGGAATGGTCACGACGCCGTTCTGCAAGTCCCAGCGGATGATCACTTGTGCGACAGACTTGCCGTGGGCGGCCGCGATTTCGGACAGCACCGGATGGTCCAGCAGCTGGCCTTGCGCAAGCGGCGACCAAGCCTCCAGCCGGATGTTGCGTTCCTTGCAGAAATCTTTGACTTCCTGCTGTGTTAATTGTGGATGGTACTCGACCTGATTGACCATCGGCACCACATTCGCATCGCGCAGCAAATCTTCGAGGTGATGCACTTTGAAGTTGCTGACGCCGATTGCCCGGACTTTTTCGTCCTGATAGAGAGATTCCAGCGCACGCCAAGTGTCTTTGTACTTTCCTTTGACCGGCCAGTGGATGAGATACAGATCCAAGTAGTCAAGGCCGAGTTTCTGCAGGCTTGTTTCATACGCCTCGAATGTCTGCTTGAACCCTTGGTCGCTATTCCAAACTTTTGATGTGATGAACAAGTCTTCGCGCGTCAATCCATTTTCCTCGATCGCTTCCCGGATCGCCTGTCCGACGCCTTCTTCGTTTTTGTAGACAGCCGCCGTATCGATGCTGCGGTATCCGTTTTTAATTGCAGTTTTCACTGCTTCCACCACTTCGGGACCTTCCTGGACTTTGAATACGCCGAGTCCGAGCCATGGCATTTCAACGCCGTTATGCAGCTCAACGCGGTCTTGCAAGTTTTTTGGCATTCTGCAACCTCCCATTTTCGATATCTTGCCTATCCTGTCCATCATCTCACAGGTTTATCAGAGGGTGCCGCTTTTGTGCTTGAAGGCAAGCTGACTTATTGCCTATTTTCAGAAAAGGGAATTTTTCATCAGAAACTTTTGTGATCTTGCCAGCGTAAGTGAGGAAGGTATTGAGAAGGAGGGGAACTGATGAAACAGATATGGCATTTCTGGCTGCTGCTGATCATCGCTGTTCTGCCGCTTGCCGCATGCTCGGATGAGACAGAGGCAGGATTGGCGGAGGAGGCCCCCGAAGAGGCGGCCGCAGCTGATGAACCGGCAGGAGGGAATCAGATACCGAAAGCTGCCAGGACCGTAGAAGAAATGATAGCACAGCCCGCAGGAGTATTGGTGGGGACCCATATGGACCCGGCCGTTGAGGCAGCGCGGTCTGTCAACTGGGTCAGCTACCACCGCTTCTACGAGGATGACTTCCGCGACATTGCGAGACAGGAAGCGGAGAGATACATGGCTGGCCATGAAGGAATGAGTGCGGACGATATTTACGATTATCTCGTTTATCAGCTCGGCTCCGGACAGTACAAGCCGCTTTATCAGGAGCTGGCTTCGTATGAACATGGGTATGTCATGCCGGAACTGCCGGACGGAAAGGATGAGATTGAGCAGGCGAAGGAGACTCGGACGAATGTTGTGGTGCTCATGGATGCGAGCGGCAGCATGAAGGCGGAGATCGACGGCACACCGAAAATGCAGCTCGCGAAGGAAGCGGTTGAGACATTCACAAGCGGGCTGGATGACGAAGTGCATGTCGCGCTTTTCGCTTACGGCCATAAAGGGGCAGGGACAAATACAGACAAGGCTTTATCCTGCGCCGCCATCGAGGAATTGTACCCGCTAAGCGCCTATGACAGTGAGTCCTTCCATCAGGCAATGGAGTCATTCGGTGCAAGCGGCTGGACTCCGCTCGCCGGTGCGATGGATCAGGCAGGAGATTATCTGGCTCCCTACAAGGAAGGATACCGCAATATCGTATACGTCGTCAGTGACGGGATTGAAACGTGCGACCAAGACCCCATCCAAGCGGCGAAGCGTCTCGGTACAGGGAATATTGAGGCGAAGCTTAATATCATTGGCTTTGATGTAGATGATGAAGGGCAGAGAGAATTGAAGAAAATCGCAGAAGCGGGCGGCGGGACATATACGACTGTCCAGAACAAAGAGCAGATCGACGGGGTGTTCATCAAAAAATGGCAGCCGAGCATGATGCAGGTCCTCAGCCAGCAGGGCGTCAAGCTGCACGAACTGGTCCATCAGAAGGAAGATTTGATCGCAATCTATGATCCGCTATCCAATCTTTCAACACGAGAAACGGCTCGTATATCTGACGCAGCCTATCATTTGCGAAACGAAAAACTTATTAGCGATGAAGTGGCGGATGAAGTGATTGAGCTAGCGAAACGGATGGGTGAACTGCGGGATACCGCCTTCCGTGAGTTGAAGGATCAAAAGAGTGAGGAAGCAGAGCAGGCGATGAAGGAAATCGATGAAGCAGTTGAGGCCTGGAAGTCGAAGTGGATGGATGAATTGAAAAAATGAACAAGAAGGAACGACCAGGCGGCTGAATGTACGCGCCTGGTTGTTCATTGCAGGAAATCGGATTCGTCTTTTGTGGGCTGCTTGGTATTTGTTTCCGAAAAGATATTGTCCGTGCTGGAGGGAGGCGGTGCCGCCAGCTGGCCGTTTTGGATCATCGTGATCAGGCGGTCGAGATCTTCCTTTGTGACAGGCTGTTTCTCTGGCCTTAACATGTATCCGAGCTGGCCGTTCGATTCCAGTGTCGCGTACTGGACATCCTCTATGGAAGAGATGCCTTTTTGGCGCATTCTGGATTCAAGCTGGTCGACAGTGAGCCGTAAGTGGCGCATCGTTTCGATTTGTAGCTTACTGTTTATAATGACGGGTTTGCTTTTTCCAGAGATAAGGGTTTCGGCTTTATCCATCTTAATGCTTATCCATTCAGCTGCAATGAGACAGAGCGTCAGGATGGCGGCATAGCCAAAGGTTGGCCAAAGCCCATGTCCGGTGACCGGCTGAATGAGCAACGTGCCGATTGCAATCATGATGATCGTCTGGGGAACTGTCATCTGCGAAATCGATTTCCGCCCACCAATCCGAAGCAGAGCAGTGCCGATAATGAAGATAAGTACCGTTTGCCAAATGTATTGCATATATTCAACTCCTTTTTCGTATTGTTCGTTAGGAATGAAAAGCTATACGTGGGACCTATGGCAAATTCGTGTATTTTCGAAAATCAGCTGTTTTTCCACCCGAAATCCTGTATATTAATGGTAGGTAGCGAGACTGCCATAGAGAGAGTGAAGGGGATTGAGTACCATACGGTTCAATTGGAAAAAGGTGTTGATTCTAATTGTCACGGTATTTTGCGTCGTTCAAGTCGCGGGCAGTTTCTTTTTCTATGACTTGGCCATCAAGAGAGGGCCGAAAGAGTTTTTGGAAGGTAATGCGGATCTCGAAGTGAAGGAAGAGACGCTGGAACTTTATTTAAATGGCGACTGGAAGCAATGGGTGAGAAACCAGAAATTCGAAACCATGCATTTGAAGTCGCGTGATGGGCTGGATCTGACCGGATACTACTTGCCTGCGGCGAAGCCGACAAATAAATTGGTGATTTTGACGCACGGCTATCTCGGCCATGCGAAACAGATGGGCCTGTTCGGGCAGTATTACCATAACGATTTGGGTTATAACATTTTCATGCCGGATGCACGGGGGCACGGATCGAGCGAAGGCGATTATTATGGCTTCGGCTGGCCGGACCGTCTCGATTTGATTGACTGGACGAATATGCTAGTCGCGAAGTTTGGGGCTGACACGGAAGTCGCGTATCATGGATTATCAATGGGAGCGGCGACCGTACTCATGGCGAGCGGCGAGAAGGACCTGCCGCGTCAGGTGGAGACGATTATCGCGGACAGTCCGTATCAGTCGGTGTACCAGCTATTTTCCTACCAGATGGACCGGATGTTTCACTTGCCGGCATTCCCGTTGCTCGACGGCACAAGCGTCGTAACGAAAATGCGCGCCGGCTACTCGCTTCGCGAAGCGAATGCCTTGAACGAAGTGAAGCGGACCCGCGTGCCGATCCTCTATATTCACGGGATGAGCGATACATTCGTTCCGACGGAGAATGCGGAAGAGCTATACAAAGAGACGGCGAGCGAGAAGGATATCCTTCTTGTGCCGAATGCGAATCACGGCGAAGCGTTTGCGCTTGCGGGTGATCAATATAAGAAAAAGCTCAATCAGTTCCTCGGTGAGCATTTTCCTGAAAAACGCCAGGCTTCCAAATAGGAGGCCCGGCGTTTTTTAGCGTTCCCCGCGTATGTCGCGCTTCACTTGTTCGGGATCGGTGTCGCTGTACTGCGCGCTCCCCTTGCCGCCTGTCTTTGCGATCAGCGCTTTCACTTCATTGTACGTCAAACCCGAATCTGCATTCTGCCTCTTGACTTCATTGATATTCGTGCCGGCAACCGTATAGTTCTTGTTTTGATCCAATGAAATGCGCCTCCTTTCGCCATATTGTCTGCCAGGATGGGTATTTTATTAGCGTAAGGCAGAATGTTTTCTGGAAAACCGGAGAGGGGAAACAGACAATAAGGAGGCTACCGATATGGATAAAACAATTTACATCGTGCGTCATTGTGAAGCGGAGGGGCAGTCGCCTCATGCCGATCTGACGGCGGAAGGCGTGCTTCAGGCGAATGAGCTGGCGGCTTTTTTTGAGGATAAGGACATCGATCGCATCATCACAAGCCCTTATTTGCGCGCACGCATGACGGCGGCGCCGATCGCGGAGAAGGCTGGGTTCCATTACGAAGAGGACAGCCGGCTGGCGGAACGGACCCTCAGCAGCCATGAATTCAAGGATTGGTTATTGAAATTGGAAGATACGTTCCTCGATATGAACTTGAAATACGAGGGGGGCGAATCATCCAATGAAGCATCAGCACGCGTCTGCGATGTGGTGGATGAACTGCCTGACGGCTCCCGTGTTGTTCTCGTGACGCATGGAAATCTGATGACGCTGCTGCTGCGCTGTTTCGATGAGCGGATCGGATTCCAGGAGTGGCAAGCGCTCACAAATCCGGATGTTTATGAAGTGGTGCAGACAGATGGTGAGTCGCGGATCCAGCGGGTATGGGGAAATGATGCTGCGGATGCAGGTGCTTGATCTATTTCAGAATATTGACATGCCTGCCGGTGATCTGGTAGGGTAGAAGCAATATTTGATGAAAGGGATGACGGGTGGACGATGATTAACTAATCTTATTTTCCGAAACGGCATGAATATGTTTGATTCGAACGGAAAACAGGATTAGTCTGTCCATTTATCGTCATCACTTTCACGCAGCGGCACCGCTCTGTCCCACTAGGGTTCTTTTTCCTATGGTTTTATTTCGCGTGCGCCGGATGACATGGATATTTGCGGGCAACAATCCTTCCGTTCTATTTTAACGGAGGGCTTTTTTGTGTCCTCTTAAATGGAGGAATGGATATGTTACTAGGTCATTTACAATCAATTGGCTATTCGATAGCAGATACAGCGATCTTTCAAGGAGTGACGGCTGAAATTCCGCTGGGCTCATGCATCGCACTGGTCGGGGCGAATGGGACGGGCAAGACGACGTTGCTGGAAATCATGGCAGGCGTGCGGAAGCAGACGGAAGGCTCGCTGCACTGGATCGGGAAACGTCCGTCCATTACTTATTTCAAACAGGTGGATGAAGACGCGGCACTTCGCGGCACAGCCGAAACCGGGCTGCATCGTTCACGATGGAATGTGGCAGGCCGGGATGATTACAAGGGGGCGAGCGGCGGCGAACGCATGAAGCTGCGGCTGTCCGATGCGCTGTCGGAGCAAAGCGAGCTGTACATGCTGGATGAACCGACCAACCATCTGGACGAAGGCGGTCTAAAAGAGTTGATCCGGGTCATCAAAGAAAAGGAAGCGACGTTCATCATCGTCTCGCATGACCGGCACTTCATTGACCAGGTGGCGGATCATGTGTTTGCGCTCGAGGATGGAAAGCTCACGGTGTACACTGGCAATTACACGGACTACCGGGCGAAACGGGCGCATGCACGCGACGTGCAGAGACACCAATATGACAAGCAGCAACGGAAAATCGCCATGGTGGAAGATCAGATTGCACAACTCTCCGAGTGGTCGGCAAAAGCACACCGGGAATCGACGAAAAAGGGCGGGGCGAAAGAGTATTTCCGGATGAAAGCGAAGAAAAAGGATGTACAGATCCGCTCCAAACGAAAACGGCTGGAGGCGGAACTGGCAAAGAACCGGATTGAGAAACCTGCTGAAGATATCACAGTATCGTTTGACGTGGAGGGCGCGAAGAAAAGGGGGAACCGTATTCTGGAGCTGCAGAAGACCGGCAAATCATACGGCGGCAGGATCCTGTTCAAGGACGTTTCGCTCACTGTACAAGCGGGGGAACGATTGGCACTGAGCGGCCCGAACGGATGCGGGAAATCGACATTGTTCAAAATGCTGCTCGGTGAAGAGTCAGGAGAGGGCGACATTTGGCTTTCGCCCGGGCTGTCCATTGGGTATATGAGCCAGACGACGGACGATCTGCCCGGCGATAAGGCCGTGGCAGCATTCTTCAACCCCATGACGTTTGCGGACCAGGGCCATGTGCGCACCCTGCTGGCAGGTCTCGGCCTCGACAGCCGGCACTGGAATTTGCCGATCGGCCAGCTGAGCCAAGGCGAGCGGGTGAAGATCAAGCTCATGCAGTTCATTCTGGAAGGGAAGGATCTGTTGCTCCTTGACGAACCGACCAACCATCTTGACCTGCCGTCGCGGGAGCAGCTCGAAAGCACGCTCGCCACATTTCCGGGCACGCTTCTCATTGCGTCCCATGACCGCTTTTTCGTCAGCAAGCTATCGAAAGGACTGCTGCTGTTTGACAAGGGGACTGTCCGGAAAGTGTTGGGCACTTTGGATGATCAGGAAGAACTGCCGGCCATAAATATGCGGCCTGCCCAGGATCGGCTTGTACTGGAGACACGGCTGCAAGCCATCTTAGGGGAGCTAAGCACCATCACCCCGGCCGATCCGAAATACGCGGAACTCGATCATGCCTTTCGCAACGTCAGCCGCGAACTGAGGGAACTGTAAAGGGATGACCCCTTCCTATTCGCCTGCCCGCCATGCCGTCACTGTTTTATTCCCCCTAAAGTCGGGCAAGTATGTAATGAATGGAAGTGCGCAATGGAACGGGCGGCTTTCTTCAATTTGGAAGGAGGCGGATCACTTGGATTTTGAGATAAAGCGGGTGACGCATCAGCAGGATCTGATCTCGTTCGCTTGGAATGATGTCGGAGGCTATTATTATGTGTACCGCGATGGAGAACAGTTATACGAAGGCACGGTGCCGGAGTTTACGGATGGGGATTTGCAGAAGGGGAAGCTGTATCATTATACGATTGAGCGGACGGTGAACAATGGTGTAACAGATGTCATCGCCATGCAGACGTCGGCGTTCTCTCCGGAAAAGAATGCGGATAATGTGCTGGAGACGCTCGTCATGACGACAATTGTGGCGAAGACCCAGATCGCATTGTCATGGGAGCGCATCCGGGATATTGAAGAATATGAGGTATTCCGCAATGGTGAGCTTGTCGGAACAGTGAAATCGAACCGGTACATTGACCGCGATATTCAAACGGACAAACCGTACGCCTACGCGATTCGTGCCAAAAGGCCGCTTGCCGAGTCGGATGAAAAGCTGAACATCATCAAGTCCGTGATGTCGAATGTCTATGATGTGCTGACGCCGACCGCTCAGCGGAAGGCCTCTACGGAGACGTTCACCATCATCAAGTGGATTGGTGCTCCGAATGAGTTGCTGCTGCCGGTGGATCAGCGTGAGCATGAACTCAAGAAAGTGGATCGATGGAAGTTCCGATACACGGCCTTTTTGCGTGATGAGTGGGTCATGAACCCGAATCTGCTGTCTCCGAACCATTACTTCACAGGGGATAACCGTGGATTTGATCCGGAGGGTGACAGTTTCAGGACGCGGGTCGATGTGGAGCTGGCTTATGATCTCGATCGGGCGCCGATGACCTTCACGAAAGAAGTAGGGCCATCTATCGCTTATAGTTACATGAAGAATTTTCGGGAGAAGCAGACGGCATCCGCGGACGGCATCCAATTTAAACGGCTGGATCATGGCAAGGAGGAGGCTGGATTCCTGATCGATCATTCCGTCGGAAACCCGCTCACGACGGCTCCTAATATTGACTATGAAGTGAAAGCGGTGTTGCGCCGGCATGGTACATTCGATCTGTCGGGGTATTTTGACCAAGCCCCGGATCATGAGATTTACCTGTCGCGCGGGGAAGAGGGCGTCTGGCAGCCTGTCCTGCAGACAGAGAGCGCCGGACTCGCCTTCATGTCGGACATCATCGCCTATAATTATTGGCGGTGCAGCAATTTTGAATAACGGATGATGCCCTGGCCGGCGGTTGCCAGGGTGTTTTTTTTTCGTGCAAGACGTCCCTTTTGACAAGGAGTTCTTCTTCCTGTACATTTATCTCGAATTCAAGACAATAGAATCGAGGGGGCAATGGATTAGCGATGAATCACGTATTTAAGAAAGGCGGGGCCAATCGGCCTGTCTTGCTGCTGCTCCATGGAACCGGCGGCAATGAAAAGGATCTGCTGCCGCTTGCCGGGCGGATTGATCCAGAGGCGTCTGTCCTGGGCGTTCGGGGAAATGTGCTGGAGAACGGGATGCCCCGCTTCTTTCGAAGGCTTGCTGAAGGGATTTTCGATGAAGAGGATCTCATCTGCCGGACTGGGGAACTGCATGCGTTCCTGGACGAAGCAGCATCGGAATATGGTTTTGACCGGAATAATATCGTGGCGGTCGGCTATTCAAACGGAGCGAACATCGCTGCGAGTCTGCTATTCCACTTTGCTGGCACATTACGCGGTGCCATCCTTCACCATCCCATGGTGCCAAGAAGAGGGATCGAGCTGCCTGGATTACAAGGCACGCAGGTGTTCATAACCGCCGGAACGGACGACCCCCTCTGTCCCCCGGAAGAGACAGAGGAACTCGCGATGCTGCTGAGTGAAGCAGGAGCAGAAACAGCCGTTCACTGGGAGCAGTCGGGCCACGCACTGACCATGTCGGAGGCAGCGGCCGCCGCCGGTTGGTATGCAAACCACTTTTCATAGGGAGAGAATTAACATGACAAACACAGTAGTCCTCTACTCGAGGAGTTGGCGGTCGACGGTCGTTTGAATGTCTAAATGGGTGTTCGAAGCGCATAAATGGTCGTTCAACTATCTAAATAGGCGTTCGAGGCACATAAATGGGCGTTTAAATGTCTAAATGGGCGTTCGAGGCACATAAATGGGCGTTCATTAGTCGTAAACGGGCGTTCACCCCTCAGCACCCAACACAAAACAGGCGGCCTGGAAGATTACTCTTCCCGGGCCGCCTGTTCTTTCGGCTGGCTTTGCAGCTGAATTCGGAATAACGTGCCGCGTCCCTTCTCGCTTTCCACGGAGATGGAGCCGCCGTGGAGCTGGACGAGCTGTTTGACGATTGACAGGCCGAGCCCGAATTCGCCGTACGGGTTTGTCGTGCGCGAGTCGATCGCTTTGTAGAAACGGTTCCAGATCTTCTCGACTTCGCCCGGATCCATGCCGATGCCGGTATCTTCGATTTCGATGAGCGTCATGCTGCCCTCTACCTTTCCACGCAGCCATACCGTGCCATTTTCCGTGAACTGGATGCTGTTCTTTGTGATATTGATCAACACCTGGGTGAGCCGGTCATAATCAGCCCATACCCGCACGGGGTCGTCTACTTTAACAACAATCCGGTCGCCGCGCTCCTCAGCGGCATCTTCCAGCTGCTCGCTGATGATTTCAAGCAATTCACGAAGATCGATATCCTGCTTCCATAACGTCACTTGATTGGAGCGGATTTTTTCGTAGTCCAGGTTTTCATTCACAAGCCGGATCAGGCGCATCGTTTCGCTGCTGGCGAGCCCGAGTGCTCGCTCCTTCTCCGATTCCGAGATCATGTCGCTTCGCAGGCCGTCGAGGATGCCGCGGATTGTTGTGAGCGGCGTCCGTAATTCATGCGAAACGTCAGCCATAAATTGCCGCCTTCGATTTTCGAGCGATTCGATCTCATCCATAGATGCACCAAGTTTTGCGACCATGCTGTTGAAGTCGCCTGCGAGTTCTCCGATTTCGTCAGTCCCTGGTGCAGGAATTCGCACGGAGTAATCACCTTCAGATACGGCGGCGGTCGCGTCCCGCAGCCGTTTGATGCGCCTGCCGTGCAGCCGTGACAGCAGGCCGCTGAGCAGAAGGGAAGCGAGAAGCGCAAGTCCCATGGCGTACAGGACGTAGCTGTTCAGTTCGGAAATGAGCTCGCGCGATCCCTTCAGCGGCGAGGTAAGCAAGACGCCGCCTCCGAACCGTCCCTCATGGAAATACGGAAGGAGGGCGAAAGTGACGGCTTGGTTGAAACGCTTATATTCCTGCTTCACAGTGATCGCCTTGCCGTTTTGCAGCTCCCGCCACTCCGCATCGTCCAGTTCAATCAGCGGCGTCTTCAGTCCGGTGGAATAGATGATCTTCGAGTTCTCATCGAACAGGCTGTACTGGATATCTCGGCCGCCGAGCACATGTCCGTATGACTGAAGCACCAACCGTGAGTTGCTGCCTGTCTCAAGGTCTGCAAGGATGGAAGAGCCGTAAGACATCAGCTCTTCGGTTTTATTTTCATAAACAAAATTGCGGGCGAAACTCGCGAACAGCAGGCTGAGGATGATGAAGGCGATGACAATGACGCCGAGATGGCTTGCGAGCTGCTGGTAGAAGTATTTGATTCTCATCCGCCGGCGCCTTCCGTCTCATCAAATCTGTAGCCTACGCCCCACACTGTATGGAAAAAGGGCTGTCCCTCTGTCTGTACTTTGGAGCGGAGCCGCTTGATATGCACGTCAACGGTCCGGTCGTCTCCGTAAAAGTCATAGCCCCATACCCGGTCGAGCAGCTGCTCCCGCGAAAAAACCTGTCTCGGATGCTGGATGAAAAACTGAAGCAGTTCGAATTCTTTCGGCGTCAGATTCGGCACGGGATTGCCGTCCAGCAATACTTCCCGCGTTGCCGGATTCAACCGGAAATGTCTCGTCGTAATCCATTCCGTATCCTCCGCTTCCTCCTGCCGGCCGCTGTATCTGCGCGTCACTGCCCGAATGCGGGCCATGAGCGCAAGCGGGCTGAACGGTTTAGTCACGTAGTCGTCCGCTCCCATCTCAAGGCCGAGGACCTGGTCGGATTCGCTGTCCTTCGCGGTCAGCATGATGATCGGCACATCGACCTTCTCTTGCCGGAGCTTCCGGCAGATCGACACGCCGTCCATACCGGGCAGCATCCAGTCGATGATCAGGCAGTCCCACGGCTCCGCCTTTGCCCGTTCATACCCCGCAAGGCCGTCCATCTCAAACGCCCCTTCGATCTTCTCTTTCTCAAAAAACAGGCCGATCATGGCCGACACGCTTTCATTGTCTTCGATGACGAGGATTTTCATGGCCTAGTCCTCCCTGCGATCGTGTTAGGAAAAGTATACCGGAAGTTAGACGCGTAAACACCTCTACCGCTTCTTCGATAGAGGTGTTCCCAGTCTGTTATTTCATGTCCGAGTTGCTTGTCAGAGTCAGTTCGACATTCTGCTTCTGGTTGTCGCGGTATATGGTCAAGGTCGCCTTATCGCCAATCTTCAAGTCTGAATACAGCACTTTCCGGAGATCCATCGAGTTTGTGATCTCCTTGCCGTTGATTGCGGTGATGACGTCTTGTTCCTTCATGCCGGCTTTCGCTGCAGCTGAGTTCGGATCGACGCTTGTCACCATGACGCCGCCTTTCACTTCTTCCGGCAAGTTCTGAACATACATATACGGCACGTTTGCGAGATCAGCAAGACCGACTCCCATATACGGGCGTTCAATCTTTCCTGACTTCATGATCTGATCCACGAGAGGGAGGACATCATTGCTTGGGATCGCAAAGCCGAGTCCCTCCACCCCGCTTTCCGCAATTTTCAAGCTGTTGATGCCGATGACCTGGCCTTCTGCGTTGAATAAACCGCCGCCGCTATTGCCGGGGTTGATGGCTGCATCCGTCTGGATAACATCCATTTTCCAGGTGCCCGCAGAGGTTTTCACGTCAATGGAACGGGCAGGCGAGCTGATGATCCCTTGCGTTACCGTCCCTGAAAAGTCAAGGCCGAGCGGATTGCCGATTGCGACAACGGAATCTCCTGCCCGCACTTGATCGGAGTTGCCGAATTCAAGCACTGTGTCCGCATACTTTTTGTCGATCTTGATGACAGCGAGATCTGTGAGCGCATCGCTTCCGACAAGCTCCGCATCCGCTTTCTGACCGTCCGCCATCGTGACCTCAAGCTTGGAAGCCCCTTCGATGACGTGGTTGTTTGTCACGATATAGGCGGAAGCCTCGTCCTTTTTGAAGACGACCCCGGAACCCGTGCCGTACTCGCGAGTTTCAGACTGTCCTGCGAACCGGTTGCCCGCTGATTGAAAGTTGGTGATCCCGACGATCCCTTTAGAAGCCGATTCGACCATATCCGAAAGAGAGAGCGGTGTTGAAGCGGATGTCTGAAGGATATTGGAGGCGCTTTGCCCGCTTTGGGATGAAGAGAGCACATTTGATGTCTGCGCACTAGCATCTTGCTGCAGCAGATCCGTATTTGCCACAACCCCAAGTGTCAAAGCCGAACCGACGACGCCTGCCCCGATCGTTGAAACAAATTTTTTTGCAAATCCCATATTGCATGTCTCCTTTGTGTATGTTGTTGTCTTCATTGTAAAAGCAAATTATGAACAAATTATTACCGGAGAATGAACAAATGGTTAATGTAAGTGAGAGAGAAAACGATTAGAAAACTGAACAACTAAAAAACTTGAAACTATTTATATAGTCAGATAGAATGAAGTTGTGAAATGTAAGCGATTACAGTCAGAATAAGGGGAGTACTGCAGACATAAGGTGGCGTTGTGTGCAAAGAGCACTTTACAATAGCAATTCAAAAGGGAAAGGGAGGAATTCAATCATGGTACAAGCAGTAGAGAATCACGTATATGCGTTTCCGAACACGGAAGGGGCGAAGGTGAACTTCAAGGAGCGGTACGATAACTATATCGGCGGCAAGTGGACAGCTCCTGCGAAAGGGCAGTATTTCGACAATCCGACGCCTGTGACAGGAAAAGTGTTCACGCAAGTGGCGCGTTCGACGGCAGAAGATATTGAACTGGCACTTGACGCGGCGTATGCGGCGAAGGATGCCTGGGGGAAGACATCCGTCACAGAGCGTGCGAACATCCTGCTGAAAATCGCGGACCGAATGGAAGAGAATCTTGAAATGCTGGCAGTCGCGGAGACATGGGAGAACGGAAAAGCGGTGCGTGAGACGCTGAATGCCGATCTGCCCCTCGCGATCGATCATTTCCGTTATTTCGCATCGGCGATCCGCGCGCAGGAGGGCGGCGTCAGCCAGATCGACAACAATACGGTCGCCTACCATTTCCATGAGCCGATCGGCGTTGTGGGCCAGATCATTCCGTGGAACTTCCCACTCCTCATGGCGGTCTGGAAGCTGGCGCCTGCGCTTGCAGCAGGGAACTGCGTCGTCTTGAAGCCTGCGGAGCAGACGCCGGCGTCCATCCTGGTGCTCATGGAGCTGATCGAGGATCTGCTGCCTGCAGGTGTCGTCAATATCGTCAATGGCTTCGGCCTGGAAGCGGGCAAGCCGCTCGCTCAAAGCCCGCGCATCGGCAAGGTCGCGTTCACTGGTGAGACGACGACGGGCCGCCTGATCATGCAATACGCGTCCCAGAACTTGATCCCTGTGACGCTTGAGCTTGGCGGCAAGTCGCCGAATATCTTCTTTGAGGATGTCATGGCGGAAGATGATTCGTTCCTTGATAAGGCGGTCGAAGGGTTTGTCATGTTTGCGCTGAATCAGGGTGAAGTTTGTACATGCCCTTCCCGCGCACTCATCCAGGAATCGATTTATGATAAATTCATGGAACGCGCCATTGAACGCGTAAAAGCCATCAAGACAGGTAATCCGCTCGATCCGACAGTCATGATGGGTGCGCAGGCGTCGACAGAGCAGATGGAAAAAATCCTTTCCTACCTCGACATCGGCAAACAGGAAGGCGCGGAATGTCTCACGGGAGGCGAGCGCAACGAACTGGACGGCGAGCTGAAGGACGGCTACTATATCAAGCCGACCGTCTTTAAGGGCAATAATAAGATGCGTATCTTCCAAGAAGAGATCTTCGGGCCGGTCGTATCTGTCACGACGTTCAAAACGAAGGAAGAGGCGCTGGAAATCGCTAACGATACATTGTATGGACTTGGTGCAGGCGTCTGGACGCGCGACATGAACACGGCATACCGGTTCGGCCGCGGCATCGAGGCGGGCCGCGTCTGGACGAACTGCTACCATGCGTATCCAGCACACGCAGCGTTCGGAGGCTACAAAGCTTCCGGAATCGGGCGTGAGAACCACTTGCAGATGCTGTCCCACTATCAGCAGACAAAGAACATGCTCGTCAGCTACAGTGAAGAGAAGCAGGGCTTCTTCTGATCCTTATTCACGGAAGAAAGGAGATGGATGAATGCCAGAGCGCGTACTCGCAACGGACGCTGCGCTTGAGCTCATTGAATCGCTGAAGACAAAGCACGGCCCCCTCATGTTTCACCAATCAGGGGGCTGCTGCGACGGCTCTTCCCCGATGTGCTACCCGGACGGCGATCTGATCATCGGTGATCAGGACGTCCGGCTCGGGGAAATCGGCGGAGTTCCGTTCTATATGCATAAGAATCAGTTCGACTATTGGAAGCATACCCAGCTGATCATCGATGTGGTGGATGGCCGGGGCGGCATGTTTTCCCTGGAAGGGGTGGAAGGAAAGCGGTTCCTGACAAGGTCGCGGGCTTTCACGAAAGAGGAGAATGAGCAGCTTCAAGAAATTGCTGGGACATAAACATGCCAGTCCTGTCATGTCCAGATTCTGTTTTCAAAGATGGGCGGACAGATGAATGCTGTGTAAGTAAATTAAAAAATCACCAGGAACTGGCTGTGCTTGCGTAAAGCTTGCCGTCTCTGGTGATTTCTGTCTTTGGAAACCACGTTGTCGTATGATCGCAGTCAAATGAACTTTTTACGCTGTTCGGGCGACGGCAGCATGCAGGCCTCTTCCTGTTTGCCGAACCATTTATAACGGTTCCTGGCAATGAAATCATAGACGCCGTCACGAATCTGCCGTGGAACGAGTATAAATAGGAAGAGCAGATGCCAGAGGCCGTCCAGCTTTTTCGCGATGCGAAGGGCTGCTGAAGATTTCGTATAGGCCTTTCCGTTCTCAATGAGGACGATGCTGTCGACGTCGTCAGGAATATCGTACTCTTTCCTATATTTTTCTCCTGTTTCACTTTGTAAAGAAGAGAACAGGAAGTGGTTCGCAGGGTCGCGCTTGATGATGAATTGGACGCTGGAGTTGCAGAAATTACATTCGCCGTCAAAGAGGACAATCCGTTTCATATCCATCTTACCTCCTTATGTACCCTTTCTTTTACTATAGCCGAAACCGGGCTGCCTGAAACGGAATGGACTCTCTCAATTCCCTTACTGAACTATGAATACACTTGGAAAGTAGGGAATATAGTAGTTTACTCGTCCCACCTTCAGGTTAAAGACAAGTAAGAAAATCGTTGTTCAGTCCCTTTTTGCCATGGAGTACTGAAAAGGAGGATGCTGGCGTGGAATGGATGCCGGTTGATCGGGCAGAGATGGAGCTGCGGCAGGATTTGGATTACATGGCTTCTTTGGACATGGTCGGAGAGGGCGCCCCTGTACATTATACTGGGGGAGGTCCCTCAATCAGACGGCCGGAGCAAGACGGATTTGAGGAACAGGAATTGCCGCCGGCGTATCAGTAGGCTGGCCGGAACAGAAAAACGTGCAGACGGGCGTTGCGTCTGCACGTTTTTGTATGAGTCTCTTTACAGCACATCCTCCAGACGGTTTGTCATCGTAATATGGACTGCAGGGTGCAGGGGAGTATAGAGCTCAGCTCCAGCTCCGCCAATGTAAAAGTCGATGTCCGGTTCTGCTGCAGCAAATTCATCCAGCTCCTGAAGAAGGCCAGGATCTTTTTCAAATGGCATCGTGGTCGTGGCGGATAGCAGAACTTTGTCAGGCCGCAGCCGTTTGACGAGCGACTGGATGGCGCCCGGCGCGGGAGACGCACCGACAAGCACAGTCTTGTACCCTCTCATGATACTTTGCAGCGATACGATGTGCAGCGGCAGTTCATGGCGTTCTTCCGGCAGGCAGGCAGCGAGCAGCATCGGCGCTTCTTCCCGGAATGTATGGCTCCGGCGGATCTGTACGAGGAAATCACGCACAACAATGCTGGAGACGGACTCCTGGTATTCGTTCCATTCCCCGGTTTCCCAGCGCCTTCCGACTTCTTTCAGGAAGGGGATGATGACCGTCTCAAGAAACGGTTCCAAACCTAGCAGCAGATAAGCATTTTGCAGCTGGACCGACAGTTCAAGCTCATCACAATTCGTGCCGGCAAGCAGAAGTTTGCCGATCATCTGTTCATTCCCTTGGCTGCGGGCCGCAAAATCTGGACGATTGACAGGCAGAGGGGTTCCTATCTTCTGCTTCGCAAGTTCCGCGGCCTGCCGGATAGTGAATCCCTGCTCTGACAGCGTCTTCACTTGCCGCAGAAGCTGCAGATCGGCCTCGCTGTAGATCCGGTATCCGTTGTCCAGCCGCTTGGGGGCGACAAGGCTGTACCGCTCTTCCCATTTCCGTATCACTTGCCTGGAGAGTCCCGTGGCGTCAGCTGCCTGTTTGATTGTATAGATGCCATGCGACATGGACGCACACTCTCCCCTCTCATTTTATCTATAAGTATAAAACAATTTGCAGGCCTGTACAATGCTCGTTGTATAACCTTTGTGATATGCTCCTACTAAACAATGGGGGAGTTGGTTGGATGAAAGGCCTACGAATCCTCGCTGCCGGCCTGTTTTCCGGGCTGCTGCTGGCGGGAGTGCTGAAAGCGGCGGAGGTGTTGACAGGGCACAGGGTCTACACGCTGCTGCTGAATGTTGATTACATCCCTGTTCTCAAAGAGTTCCAATTCTCAGAGGGCGTGGAAGTATCTTTCCATCTGATCGTCTCCGTGCTTCTCTGTTTTTGCCTATATGCCGCCATACGGCATTTTAAGATCAGGCATGCGTTGTTATTCTGCATGGTCGTGAATGTGATAATCGCCGGATGCCTTTACCCGGTCACCGCCCTGTCGGACAGGACGCCGCCCCTTTCCAGCATCCCTTCGATCGCCATTTGGACGGGCTGCCATCTAGTATACGGGCTGGCTGTGGGCCTTCTTCTGGCAGCTGTACAGGAAGAAAAAGCCGATTACGTTGTACAAACATTTGACAAACAGGACAACCTTCCGCGATAATTAGGTAACAATGACTAGGGAATGGGGCGAATACAGTGGTGCTAGGATTGTTTCGGAAACAGAGCGGAATGGCGGTCCAGAACATGGACGTGGGACATAATGACCAGGCGTTGACGATCGATTTGCCTGGATATCCAGATTTGCAGGGACAACTGCAGATGATCGGTTTCGGACAGGCAGACTTACATAGATTACAGACATACGGGACATTCGTGGAAGCGGGCATTGATGAAGTGGTGACAGTTTTCTATGACCATGTCTTAGCGGTTCCGTCACTGCGCCGATTGATCGAAGAGAGGACCAAGGTGGAGTACCTGAAGAAAGTGGTCGGCGACTATATTGCCGGAATGTTTGACGGGGTCCTTGACGGGGATGCAATCCGCAAGAAAGAGAAATTGGCGAGGATCCATTTCCAAATGGGCGTTGAGCCGAAATGGTATATCGGTGTCTTCAAACAGATTGAAGAGACTCTTCTCCGTCTGATCGCCGCCCACCTGAAGTCGGCGGACGAAAAGGAACTGGCTGCCAAAACAATTGGCAAGTTGATCAACCTTGAAATGCAGATCGTCCTGGAAGAGTATGAAAAACAGAATGTGAAGATACGCGAGGAGCAGTATGAGCGTGTGAAAGGGGAGTTGAAAGGGAAGATTTCCTCTATCAGCGAAAGTCTTGCAGACCTGACAGTTGAAACGAATGCCTTAGCCGAACAGGCGGAAGGCAATATACAGGAAATCCATAGCAGGATCCACGCAAGTGTGGAAGGTATGGACGCCATCAGCCGCTTTGCAGGGCTGGGCAGACGGAAAGTGGAGGAGCTCAATGAACAGATGGGGCTGATCGGAGAGGGCACGCAGCGTGTTGGCGGGATCACGGATGATTTGAAGCGTTCGTCCGATGAAATCTTTGCGATCATCCGTCTCGTCAAGCAGATCGCAGAGCAGACGAATCTCCTGGCCCTCAACGCGTCCATTGAAGCGGCGAGAGCGGGCGACGCCGGCAAAGGTTTTTCAGTCGTCGCGCAGGAAGTGCGGAATCTCGCAGAGCAGTCGAAACGGTCAGTGGAAGAGATCACAGGGCTGATCCACACATCGACCGACCTGGCGGAACAGGCAGTCATGGCGATTTCGGACGTCGGTGAAGGGGTCCGGTCAGGGCTTGCCAAATCAGAGGAATCCAAATTGAAGTTCGATAAGATCCTTGAGGCGATCGAGGAGAATTCCTCGCACATCGGCCACGTGGAATCTGATGTCGATGCACTCGTGCATGTCTTCACTGAAATTGGCGAGGGCACGAAAAGGGTGTCTGCCACCGCGGATGATCTGCACCGTGCCGCGGTCGACTTATAAGAAGGGGGATCTATATGTTTCTGGCATGGAATGAAATCAGGAAAAACAAGCTGCGTTTCATCCTCATCACAGGGGTTCTGTTCCTGGTCGCCTATCTGGTATTCTTCCTGTCCGGACTCGCCTCGGGGCTGCAGGCGATGAACCGGGAAGCGGTCGATAAATGGAAGGCGGACGCAGTCATCTTGACGGAAGAGGCGGATAAAAGCCTTTATCAGTCTTCGATGGATATCGGGGCGGCAGACGGCATCCAGGCGGATGAAACCGCGGTGCTCAGCCAGCTGAGCGCCATCGCGGGGAATGGCAAGGATAAAAAGAATGTCTCGCTGTTCGGCATCCGTCCGGATGAATTCCTCATGCCGGACGTATCGGAAGGAGATGCCTTCCAGCACGAGGGCGAAGTGATTGCAGGTGAATCGCTGAAAGACGAGGGTTTTTCAATTGGCGACCAATTGAATATCTCTTCGTCCGATGAGGTGCTGACGATCACGGGCTTTACAAAACAAGCGCGCTTCAATGCGGCGCCTGTCCTCTATATGGATCAAGACACATTTAACAAGGTGAAATACGGAGAGGCGGCTGGGTCCGGAGCCAATCAGATCAATGCAGTTGTCATTAAATCGGGAGCGCTTGATCAGGTGACGGGTGATGATTCACTGGAAGTGATACCGTCTGAGACCTTTATCAAAAAGCTGCCGGGCTACTCGGAGCAGAATCTTACATTGAAGTTCATGATCTATTTTCTGTTCATCATCTCGTCTGTCATCGTGGCGATTTTCCTATATGTGCTGACGGTGCAGAAGATCAGCATGTTCGGCATCATGAAAGCGGAAGGGATCTCGAATCTGTATCTGGCAAGATCGGTCATCGCCCAGACATTCCTGCTCGCGTTTGCAGGCGTGCTGGCGGGATTCGTGCTCGCCCTTGTGACCGGTTCCTTCCTTCCGGCGGCTGTGCCGGTTTCATTCGCCATACCGACCTTGTTGCTTTACGGGGCGGTGCTCGTCATTGTGGCGATAGCAGGAGCGGTCTTCTCTGTCTGGACGATTGTCCGCATTGATCCGCTGAAAGCGATTGGGGGTTAAAGTGATGACAGTGCTTGAATTACGGAATGTGCGAAAGACGTTCGGCAAGGGAAGGACGGAAGTCGAGGCGTTGAAGGAGACGGATTTCAAGGCATCCAGAGGGGAAATGATTGCGATCATCGGGCCTTCCGGTTCAGGGAAAAGCACGTTCCTGACCATTGCCGGCGGGCTGTTGACCCCGTCATCCGGAGAGGTGATCGTCAATGGCAAAACAATTTCCGGTATGTCCGAGAAAGACTTATCGGGCGTCCGGCTGCAGGAGATCGGCTTCATTCTGCAGGCTTCGAATCTGATCCCTTTCCTGACGGTCAGCCAGCAGATGAAACTGCTGGACCAAGTAAAGAAGGGGAACATGGAAAAAGCGGAGCTGGCGAAACTGTATGACGAGCTCGGGATCGGGGAATTGCTGAAGAAATATCCATCCGATCTGTCGGGCGGCGAGCGCCAGCGGGTGGCCATCGCCAAAGCGTTATACTCCAATCCGTCCGTACTTCTGGCGGATGAGCCGACCGCTTCCCTCGACTCGGACCGTGCGTACGAAGTGATGGAGCTGCTGAAAGACGAGACGAAAAAGAAGAATACGACGACATTGGTTGTGACGCATGATACGAGGCTGACAACCTATTGTGACCACGTATATAAGATGACGGACGGTGTCTTGCGACAGGAATGACACCATCCGGATAGGAGGATGCCATGACGACGATTGTTTGGTTCCGCCGTGACCTGCGGCTGCATGATCATCCAGCACTCGCTGAAGCTTGTGCGCGGGGTGCGGTCATCCCGGTGTTCATCTGGACGCCGGATGACGAAAAGGAATGCAAAGGACGGGCAAGGTCGAATTGGTGGCTCGGCAAGTCGCTTCAAGGCTTTGAGCGGACCCTTGAAGGCAAAGGCATTCAGCTGGTGGTCCGAAAAGGCAGAAGCGTCGAAGTGCTCGCATCGATTGCCAGAGAGACCGGAGCGGATGCGGTCTATTTCAATGAAAGTGACGAACCTGCTGTGCGGCTGCGTGACGAAGAGACCGCGGACCTTCTGGCGGCGGCCGGGCTTGAGGCATGTTCGTTCCCGGGCAGCATGCTGTTTGAACCGCATGTGATTCTGACGAAGAAAGGCGAGCCGTACAAGGTGTTTACGGCTTATTGGAAACGGGGGCTGGAGGAGACGGTTTCAGCACCTTATCCAGCGCCTGCCTCGCTGCAGGGGATTCACCGAAAGATGTCGTCTCTGCAGCCGGAAGAGCTCGGACTCTGTCCCGGAAAAGCTGGAATGGGGCTGCTGGAAGAGGCATGGGAGCCAGGCGAGGATGAAGGCATCCGCCGCTGGGAACACTTCATGGAGCGGAATCTGTACAGATACGGCAGTAAGCGTGACTTCCTGGCGCCCGTCGAGTCTTCCGCTTCCGAGCTGTCACCCTATATTGCGTCAGGCGACCTGAGTGTGCGGGCCCTTTGGCATTCCGCACGGTCAGCAGCTGAGGAGAGTCCTGCTGACAGTTCCTCCGTCCATGCATTCTTGCGACAGCTTGTATGGCGTGAGTTTGCCCATTACTCGCTCTACTGGTTTCCGGGTATGCTCAAAACCGTCATGCAGCCGCGTTTCCAGGCGTTTCCCTGGCTTGATACGCCTGGGCACCTGGAAAGCTGGCAGCAAGGCAAGACCGGCTACCCTCTTGTGGACGCGGGCATGCGGCAGCTCGAGCATACCGGGTTCATCCATAATCGGGCGCGCCTCATCGCGGCCTCGTTCCTCGTAAAGGATCTGCTGATATCCTGGACAGAGGGGGCCGCATGGTTCGAGCGGATGCTTGTGGACTTCGATGCGGCAAACAATGCGATGGGCTGGCAATGGGCAGCCGGGACGGGATTTGACGCAGCTCCCTATTTCCGGATCTTCAATCCTGTGACGCAAAGCAAAAAATTCGATCCGGCAGGCGCTTACATCCGGCAATGGCTGCCTGAACTGGCCGGACTTCCTGATCTGTATATACATGAGCCGTGGAAAGCTCCCGGTGCAGTCCTGCAGCAGGCGGGCGTGCAGCTAGGAGAAACGTATCCTGCTCGGCTCGTGGATCATGCCAAAGCGAGGGAACGGGCGCTGCATGTCTATCACTCACTGCGCAGAAGCGACCCGGGAACCGATTAAATCATTGTGCACCCATAGATGCTCGCCCGGTTGTCCTTCCTATTCCGGCATGTAATAGTGATAGGAGGTGAGCATGATGATGCAATATGGAGGATGCATGAATAATCAGGTCCAGCCAGTCGTCTGCCCGACGCAATACCGCTACCATGACACATTCGTCCCTCAGGAAGTGCCGTACATCCATCCGATTGTTAATGTGAATCGTCAGCATACGGTGGAAGTGCCACGCCATTATTACACAGAGACAAATACAACAGTACCAGGAGGCACGACGACCGCATATCCAGGATTCGGTCCAGGATTCGGCGGTCCAGGATTTGGTCCAGGGCCTGGCCAGGGATTCGGCAGGAGACGCCGGTTCTTTTAAATGCTCTTGAAATATGGACGAAGAAAAGGCGAAGGGAATGGGCCCTTCGCCTTTTTGACGTATCTGAATCCCTTATTCCACGTTAAAGTATCTGGCGTCCGGGTGGGCGAAGACGATCGCCGAGACGGAAGCTTCTGGCTCCATCATGAATTCCTCTGTGAGATGGACGCCGATGTCTTCAGGTTTGATCAGGCTGAATAGTTTCGTCTGGTCTTCGAGGTTTGGGCATGCCGGATAGCCGAACGAGAAACGCTGCCCCTGGTATTTTGCCGCAAACCGTTCGCGCATCGTGAAGTCGGTCGCGTCCGGGAATCCCCATTGATCACGCATTTCCTGATGGACTCGCTCCGCAAACCCTTCCGCAAGTTCCAGCGCCGTCGCCTGAAAGGCATGGCTTTCAAGGAATTTTCCCTCTGCCTTCAGTTGGTTCGCATAGTCCCGTACCCCGTGTCCCGCAGTCACCTGCATGAAACCGACATAATCCATGATGCCGCTGCTGACCGGCTTCAGATAATCGGCGAGACAGAGGAACGGCGCCTTTTCCTGCCGCGGGAACGTGAATCGCTCGATCTCCGTGCTGGCATCCGACGGGTCATAGATGATGACGTCATCGCCGTCCGATTGGGCCGGGAAGAATTGATACATGCCGGAAGCCCCAAGGTTCCCCGATTCCAGGAAACCCGTGACCAGTTCATGTAGTTCGCAAGCACGCGGATCCCCTTCAGCGAGCAGCTTGTCGGAGTACCCCCGGAGCCCGAGGTGATGGCCGATCAATGTCCGCATGTTGACATACGGATACAGGTGGGAGACCGAATAGTCTTTCAGCACCCGCCTTCGCAAATCCTGCGGCGTAAAGACCGGCACATCTTCGCGGACTGTTTTAACCGGTTTTTCAAGAACGGCGACTGCAGTGTCGCGCGATCCGCGAATCGCTTCCGCCTGGGCGCGCTTCTCCTGTTTTTCGATGAGCTCGCTCAGCAGCTCTTCCTTCCCGCCTCCTTGCAGGCGGTTCGCGAGGTCTAGACCTTGCATGGCATCTTTCGCAAATAAGACAGGGCCTCCATATTCAGGCGCAATTTTCGTCTCCGTGAATCTGCGGGTGAGCGCAGCACCGCCGACCATGACAGGTATGTCAATGCCAGCCGATTTGAAATCTTGGGCGGTGAGCACCATTTGCTGAGCGCTTTTCACGAGCAATCCGGAGAGGCCTACGATATCCGGCTTTTCTTTCCGGATCGTTTCAATCAATGTTGCGGGCGTCACCTTGATGCCGATATCAATCACTTTGAAACCGTTGTTGCTCAGGATGATATCTACGAGGTTCTTGCCGATGTCATGCACATCGCCTTTCACTGTCGCAAGGATGATCTTCCCTTTTCCAGAGTCATCCTCTTTTTTCTCCATGAACTGCTCAAGGAAGGAGACGGACGCCTTCATGACCTCGGCGCTCTGCAGCACTTCCGCCACGATAAGCTGGTTGTCGTTGAACAGCCTGCCGACTTCGGCCATGCCTTCCATGAGCGGCCCGTTAATGATATCGAGCGGCGTGTCATACATTTTCAGAGCCTCTTCCAGATCCGGAATGAGCCCTTCCTTCGTCCCCTCGACAACATAATAAGCGAGCCGCTCGGGTACGGTTTTCGGTATATCGTCTTCAGTCTTCTCTTTCTTCTTGTCCCGGTAGAAATCAGTGAAGTCGGCGAGCGTCTGATCCGTCGTCTTAAAGAGCAGGTCATTCGCGAGCTTGATTTCATTTTCAGGAATCGAGGCATACCGCTCCAGCTTCTCGGTGTTCACGATGGCATAATCGAGGCCAGCCTGCACACAGTGGTAAAGATAGACGGCATTCAGCACTTCGCGCCCGACCGGCGGCAATCCGAACGACACGTTGCTGACGCCGAGTGTCGCCAGTGACCGAGGCATCTTCTCCTTGATCAGCCGGATCCCTTCAATCGTCTCGACTGCCGACCCGATATACTGCTCGTCGCCAGTTCCAACAGGGAAGACAAGCGGGTCGAATATGATATCTTCCGGTGCAAGTCCCCATTTGTTTACAAGCAGGTCATAGGACCGCTGAGCGATTTCAAGTTTGCGTTCCCGCGTCACAGCCATCCCGGTTTCGTCGATCGTGCCGACGACGACAGCTGCCCCGAACTTCTTCACAAGAGGGAGCACCGCGTCGAAACGCTCCTCGCCGTCCTCCAGATTGATGGAGTTGATGATCGCTTTTCCTTGCGAGTATTTCAGCGCCTCTTCAATCACTTTTTCATCTGTCGAATCAATGACAAGAGGGACCTTCACTTTCTTGACGACCTCTTCCATGAACCGCTTCATATCATCCAGTTCATCGCGGTCGGGATTGGCGAGACAGATATCCAGCACATGCGCGCCGCCTTTCACCTGGGCGCGGGCGATCTCCGCAGCCTCCTCGAACTTCTCCTCAACGATGAGCCGCTTGAATTTCCGGGAACCGATGACATTGGTCCGTTCCCCGATCAATAGCGGCCGCATGGATGGGTCGTAGACGAGCGGTTCGATGCCGGATACGACATGCGGATGGCCTTCCTCCGGTTTCGGGCGGGGAGGGAGGCCGCCGACCGCTTTCCGGATGGCGCGGATATGGGCGGGGGTCGTGCCGCAGCATCCGCCGATCATGTTCAGCCAGCCTCTTTCTGCGAATCCTTTCAGCTTCTGTGACAGGGATTCGGGTGATTCATGGTAATGCCCTTCCTCATCCGGCAGGCCGGCATTCGGATAGCAGGTGACATAGCTTGTCGCGAGGTCCGAAAGCGAGCGCAGATGATCGGTCATGAATTCCGGGCCTGTCGCACAATTAAGGCCGACCGAAAGGGGATTGATGTGCTCGATGGAGACATAGAATGCTTCGATGCTCTGGCCGGCAAGGGTGGTGCCCATCGGTTCAATTGTTCCGGAGATCATGACAGGCAGTTCGATGCCCGTCTCTTCGAAGGCCCGCCGGATGCCGATTGTCCCTGCTTTGACATTCAGCATATCCTGGCTCGTCTCCATGAGCAGGAGGTCAGCGCCCCCTTCGATGAGCGCTTTCGCCTGCACATAAAAGTCTTCCGAGAGTGCGTCGAATGTGATGCCGCCTGTGACAGACAATGTCTTCGTCGTAGGTCCGATTGCACCGGCCACGAAGCGGGGACGCTCAGGCGTTGAGAATTCTGCTGCGCACTCTTTCGCGAGCTCGACCGCTTTTTTATTGATGGCGTGGGCATGCTCCCCAAGGCCGAATTCGTTCAGGACAAGCGGAGTGCCGCCGAATGTATTTGTGCTGATGATGTCAGCGCCTGCTTCAAGATACTCCGAATGGATCTTTTTCAAGATGTCGGGCCGCAGGATATTCAGGTATTCATTGCAGCCTTCATAGTCCTCTCCGCCAAAATCCTCCGCGGACAGGTTTTCGGCTTGCAGCATCGTCCCCATCGCTCCGTCAAGAATCAGGATGCGCTTCTCCAGTTGTTGTTCAATAAGATGTTTCGGCATGGACCAAACCCCTCTCCTTCTGTGCATCAAGTTCGTTTATATGATCTATCAATTCTAGTGACATATCATAGCGGAGAAACGGCGTGATGATATAGATGCCGTTGAACAGGCTTGCCGCCGTATCGATCAGTTCCTTCGCTATCGCAATACCCTCAGCTGTCGCCTTCTGACGGTCTTCGCCGCAAGCTCGCATCCTCTCCAGTACATCATCTGACAGCTTGATGCCCGGCACTTCGTGGTGCAAGAATTCGGCATTGCGGATATTCGTCAGCGGCATGATGCCGAGGAAGATCGGTGTCTCCAGATGTTTTGTCGCTTCGTGGATCTCAATGATTTTTTCCTTTGTATAGACAGGCTGCGTGATGAAATAATCAGCGCCGCACTCGATTTTCTTCTCGAGCCGCTTCACGGCACGATCCAGCACCCGGACATTCGGGTTGAAAGCAGCTGCTACTGAGAAGTTCGCTTTCTTGCGGAGCGGTTTCCCCGAGAAGGAAATCCCTTCATTCAATTGTTTGATCAGCTGCAGCAGCTCCATGCTCGATACATCATAGACGCTTGTCGCACCCGGGAAATCGCCGACTTTAGTCGGGTCCCCTGTCACCGCAAGGATATCGTGGATGCCGAGCGCATCCAGTCCCATGAGATGCGATTGCAGGCCGATCAGGTTATGGTCGCGGCACGTGATATGGACGAGCGGCCGGATGTCGTTCTCGAGTTTCAAGATCGACCCCATCGCCATGTTGCTGATCCGCGGGGAAGCGAGGGAATTGTCCGCCATTGTGACGGCGTCGACTCCTGCAGCATACAGCTGTTTCGCTCCTTCGATATAGGGGGCTGTCTCCAGGTGGCGAGGTGTATCCAGCTCGACAATCACCGTCCGCTTGGTTTTCGCCTTCTCGTGAAGCGGTTCATGGCTCGCAGGCTCCGCTTCCCGGATGATGATCGGCTTCTTCGGTCTCGCGGTCTTCTTTGTGACCGGCGCAAGACCAGCCAGATGTTTCTTGGCGGCAGCGATATGATTCGGCGTCGTGCCGCAACAGCCGCCGATGAGCCGGACGCCTTCATTCCGCAACAGGACAGCGGCCCGCCCGAAATAATCCGTCTCCGACACATAGACGATCCGTCCGTCTTCCACGTCAAGCAGACTCGCATTCGGCGCAGCGGACAGGAAAGCGCGCTCCGGCAATGTGACCGTCTCGAACGCCTGGATCGTATGATAAGGGCCGAGGCGGCAGTTGACACCGACGACATCCGCCCCGATCGCTTCCAGTTCATGGAGCGCGTCATTCAGCTGCAACCCTTGCTGCAGCACGCCGGGCTCTTCCATGGATACTTGGGCGATGATCGGCAGGTCTGTCAATCCGCGCAACTCCTTTACAACAGCGGATAACTCATTAAAATCATAATACGTCTCAAGCAACAGGCCATCCGGTTGTCCGGAAAGGAGGGGGTCTGCCTGCTCCCTGACGATACGGAGCACATCTTCTATTGACAGGTCGCTGCGCCGGACGCCACGCAGCCCGCCGATCGTGCCGAGTACGTACTGCCCGCCTGGCGCGGCCGCTTCTTTGGCGATCTGGACGGCCGCTTCGTTGAATGCTTTCACCTGATCTTCAAGGCCATAGCGGGCGAGCTTATGGCGGTTTGCGCTATATGTATTTGTCTGGATGATATCTGCACCCGCCGCAATATAATCGGAATGGATCTTGGCGATCGTCTCCGGCTTTGTCACATTCAGTTCTTCATAACAAAAATCAATGCCGTTGGAATAGAGGAGGGTCCCCATCGCTCCGTCAGCCGTCAATATATTCGTCTTCAATTTTTCTAGCAACTTCATCCCATCGCACCCTTTCATGTTATATCAGCCGGCGGCAGTGAGAAGGTTGGAAAAATAAAAAAAGCCTTCATTGAAAAAAGAAGGCTTTTACATGCGTGGAATGAACGCTCCTTCTCATCTGCCGGACAGCTTGCCCGCTGGAATTAGCACCTGACCACGTATGGCTGGTTGCTGAAGCGTCATCGGGCCAGTCCCTCGGCTTCTCTTGATAAGAATCATTATTAGGTTTTTCGAAATATTTAACACATCATAACGTGGATTCCCCATGGCGTCAACCCTCGTTTGCACAAAAGGGCGGATATGATACACTTGCGGTAGGACAAACATGGAAGGTGAACGGCTTGCGAATATTCAAATACTCGGTTCCGATCGCGATCATCGTAGGATGGATCGCCTGGTTCATGCTCGGCAATAACTTTCAGGAAGTCCCAAAGGAGCACCGTCTCTGGATCGTGCTAGGGGCGGGCCTGCTCAGCGGGATCCTCGCTTATTTCCTCTTTCCGAAAAGCGAGGAACGAAAAAAATAGAAGAAGTGGCGCACTGGCTTTCCGCTAGTGCGTCTTTTTATAGTGGGCATGAGTGCGTGCCCCCAATTATGCTCGTGAACGCCCGTTTAGCCATGTCGAACGCCTGATTCGGCCCAGGAACGCCCGTTTAGCCATGTCGAACGCCTGATTCGGCCCAGGACCGCCCGTTTAGCCATGCCGAACGCCTGATTCGGCCCAGGAACGCCCGTTTAGCCATGTCGAACGCCCGATTCGGCCCAGGAACGCCCGTTTAGCCATGTCGAACGCCCGATTCGGCCCAGGACCGCCCATTTAGCCATGTCGAACGCCCGAATCCGTCCAGGAACGCCCGTTTAGCCATGTCGAACGCCCGATTCGGCCCAGGAACGCCCATTTAGCCATGTCGAACGCCCGAATCCGTCCATGAACGCCCATTTAGCCATGTCGAACGCCCGATTCCGCCCAGGAACGCCCGTTTAGCCATGCCATGCGCCCGAATCCCAAATAACCTGCCAGGCCTTCCTCCAGCCAACGCCAACAGCCTTTCATTTGTGTTAACCTAAAATAAAATAAGGTTGACACAATACCTCGTAATCTTATATTCTAAAAATGGAATACATATTTGGAAATGGAAATGGGGTTATTTGTATGACGACTGCTACAGTAAAGCAAAAGGGGAGTATGAGTGCGCTGAGCCTGGTGTATTGCGCCATGTTCGCTTCACTCATGATGATCGGTGCCAATATTACATCGTTCGTGCCGTTTTTAGTGGTCGGCGGGGTGCCGATCACCTTGCAGACATTCTTCGCCGTTCTTGCGGGATTGCTGCTCGGCAGCCGGCTTGGGGCGGTTGCCATGACGGTCTATATGGCTGTCGGCCTGGCGGGTGCACCTGTATTTGCGAAATTCTCGGGTGGGTTTGGCCAGCTCCTCAGTCCGACATTCGGGTTTGTCGTTTCCTTCATTATCGTCGCCTATATAGTAGGGAAGATTGTTGAGAAGAACAGCAGCTTGAAATCCTATATTGCAGCTGCGATTTTGGGGACGGTCATCAACTACCTGATCGGCACGAACTGGATGTATTATGCCTATAAGTTATGGGCTGCTGCACCCCCGGTATTTACGTACAAGATTGCATGGGCCTGGATGGTGCCTCCGCTGCCGAAAGATTTCCTCCTGGCCATACTGGCTGGAATCTTTGGCTACAGGATGTCTAAAGTGCTCAAGATCAAGAGGGCGCTGCGATGAATTATGAAGCACTCGCTGATCGTGTATTGCAAGGACATGAGTTGACCGGCGCGGAGGCGCTGTCCATATTGGAGTCGCCGGATGAGGATCTGCTTCCTCTTCTCCACGCTGCTTATAAGATTCGGAAACATTACTTTGGCAATAAAGTAAAACTCAACATGATCATTAATACAAAATCCGGCCTTTGTCCGGAAAACTGCGGATATTGCGCACAATCGATCGTCTCAAAAGCACCCATCGAGAAGTATGCGATGATGAAACAGGAAGAGATTGTCGCGGGAGCGGAACGGGCTGCAGCTGCTAGCGCGGGAACATATTGCATCGTCGCAAGCGGCAGGGGGCCGGTGAACCGGGAACTCGATATCGTCGTTGAATCCGTTAAGGAGATCAAAGAGAAGCATCCTCAAATGACGGTTTGCGCATGTCTCGGCATCTTGAAGCCGGGCCAGGCGGAACGTCTCAAAGAAGCGGGCGTCGACCGGTACAATCATAACCTCAACACATCTGCCGCCCACCATAGCAGCATTACGACTTCTCACACGTATGAGGACCGTGTTAGTACGGTTGAATCTGCAAAGACCGCAGGCATCTCGCCTTGTTCGGGAGTCATCATCGGCATGCGTGAAACGAGAGAGGACGTCATCGATATGGCACGCAGCCTCCGCGTGCTGGACGCGGACTCCATACCGGTCAACTTCCTGCATGCGGTCGACGGCACGCCGCTCGAAGGCACGGATGAGCTGACACCCCTTTACTGCTTGAAAGTGCTCAGCCTTTTCCGGTTCATCAATCCATCCAAGGAGATCCGGATTTCGGGCGGACGGGAAGTGAACCTGCGCTCGCTCCAGCCGCTTGGCCTATATCCTGCGAATTCCATCTTTGTCGGTGATTATTTGACGACAGCGGGCCAGGAAGGTGACAACGATCTTCAAATGCTCAAAGACCTCGGTTTCGAAGTCGACCTGCTTCCACTTCAAAAAGAGGCTGCCAGTATTTCTTGAATAATTCCTGCCAACCAAAAAGCACGCAGCCGGCTTCTCGCCGCGCGTGCTTTTTCGTCATACCCGGTATGGTTCCAAGATGTTCTCCTTCCCGTCCGTCAAAAAGTTGAACACTTTATCTGAAGGGTCGTATGGTTCTCCGTAAAATGCTTCATCCTTGTACGTATGGATATCTTCGTACGTCTGTTTCATCGCTTCGTAAACACTTTTCTCATCCGCATCTTTCGGGGACCAATACAGGATCTCGAGGTCATTGTGCTCGCCTGTCGCGATTGAACGGCGGCGATATCCGATGCGGGAAGCGTGGTGGAAATGTTCCCTTGCGTAAAAACGCAGGCGCTTCATCGTATCGGTATCCTCATAATCAACCGGTTCCACTTCGAGGATGATCGGCTTCCCTTTCTTTTTCAATGACATCAGCAACTTCTTTCCCAGTCCTGCGCCGCGTGATTCGGCGGAGACAAAAAGGTAATCAATGAAAATGAAAGATTCCATCTCAACATACATTAGAACGTGATGAGGTCCTTCTTCTTTTATATAGACATTCTTCTTATCTTTCAGCAGCGCGTCCATATGTTCTTTTGACTTCATTTCTTCAATCGGGAAGTACTCACTCAGCTTCTTGTACCAGTTCATGTTGGTAAATCTCCTCCACAGTCGCTATGTACCTGGAGCTTTTTGTTTAAAGAGGGGCCAGTCGTGTGTATAGCATAGGTGTCAATGCTTTGGGGGAAGGACCCTAAATAAGAGGAAAAAAGAGGTCAGAAAAAAATCCTCAGCTTACTGTATACCCGTTCTCACCATATGCAAACATTTTTCCGGATAGTAGGCAAATTCATTGCGAAAATCAAATGGAATCATGTAATATAAAGTCAAAGATAGTCAAAGTCAATTGACATTCACACTTCGAAAGGGAAGGAGTGAAAAACATGCGGAACATTTCGGACATAATTGAAGGGTATTTAAAAATGATTATCGAAAAGGGAGATAACGGCGTCATTGAGATCAAGCGGAGTGAAATCGCGGAGAAGTTCCAATGCGTTCCCTCGCAGATCAATTATGTCATTAATACCCGTTTCACACTGGAACGCGGCTATGCGGTTGAATCGAAACGGGGAGGGGGCGGATATATCCGAATCTACAGGGTGCAGACCAATTCGCATAAAGAATTGATCGAACATATCGTAGAGGGAATCCGTGAGGGCGCCACCTATACAATGGCTGAAGATGTCATATACAGATTGCTGCAAGAAGAAGCGGTCTCTGAGCGCGAAGCGAAAATCATCCTGGCCGCTGTTGACAGGACGACACTCCATTACCCGATTCCTGAACGCGATCATATCAGGGCCCGCATATTACGGGCGATGCTCTTGACGCTTCTGTACGAACAACAGGACGACTAGTGAAACTTACGAATTTGAGGTGGCCTATATGTTATGTGAAATCTGCAATGAAAGACCGGCTTCTGTCATCTTCACACAAGAGACGATGCACGGGGCGACGGAACGCCATCTGTGCGAGAGATGTGCATTCCAATCGCAGATGTCCCACTATGGATCGGGTGAGGAGCCATTATCGATCCAGCAATTTCTATCAAATTGGCTGAGCGGAACAGAAGCCATGCAAGTGCAGCAGGCAAGAGAATCATTCCCTGAAGGGCCGAAATGCCCAGAGTGCGGCCTGACGTTCCGGAAATTTCTTGATGTCGGCAAATTTGGATGCCCGACCTGTTATGAAACATTCCGGGAACGGCTTCCTAGACTGTTTGTCAAACTTCACAATGGGCACTCGGTCCATAAAGGGAAAGTTCCCGTTTCCTTCAATGAGCAGTACGCCCTCAAAAAGCGTGTGGAAGAAATTCGCAGAAAGATGCAGGATGCGATCGCTGAGGAACGATTCGAGGAAGCCGCTGCTCTGCGTGATGAAGCGAATGAGCTGAAACGGATGCTGGCGGAAGGAGGAGGCTCAGGCAATGTCGATCGATAAGTTCATGAAAAATGCGGTGACAGGCTGGATGACTTCCCATGGTGAGCATTCGGATATCGTCATGTCGACAAGGGTCAGACTTGCTCGCAACCTTCGGGGGCATCGGTTCCCGATCGCCGCTACAGACGAAGATGCGAAAGAAGTTGATAGGCAAGTAGCGGATAGCTTGCTTAATTCAGAAAAAAATGGGTATTCCTATATGAAGATGTCTGATTTACCTGTGCTGGATCGGCAGGTGCTCGTCGAGAAGCATCTGATCAGTCCGCAATTGACCGATCCTAAGCGCCAGGGGGCAGTCATCCTGTCTGATGATGAGAAAGTGAGCATCATGGTGAATGAGGAAGATCATGTGAGGATCCAGTGCATTTATCCGGGTCTTCAGATTGACACGGCATACGAAATGGCGAATGAGGTCGATGATGATCTGGAAAAGAAACTGCCGTACGCATTTGATGAGGAATTCGGCTATTTGACAAGCTGTCCATCCAATACGGGCACTGGCATGCGTGCGTCCGTCATGATGCACTTGCCGGCTCTGACAATGACGAAGCAGATTAACAGGATTGTCCCGGCGATCTCGCGTCTCGGATTTGTCGTCCGCGGCAGTTACGGCGAAGGAAGCGAAGCGCTCGGCAACATTTATCAAGTCTCGAATCAGGCGACGCTCGGAAAGACAGAGAAAGAAATCCTGTCGGAGCTGAAAAATATCACGATGCGGATCATAGCCCACGAGAGGAGATCGCGTGAGCTGCTTCTCGCCAAATCGAAACTGGCCGTCGAAAATAAGCTGTTCCGTTCCCTCGGGGTGATCTCGTTTGCCCGGATCCTTCCCTCCGAAGAAGCGGCAAGATGCCTGTCGGATGTCCGTCTCGGCATCGACCTTGGTCTCATCGAAGACCTTGACATGACGATTCTGAATGAGCTGATGGTCTTCATGCAGCCTGGCTTCCTTCAGCATTTTGCGGGATCCGAGCTTTCGGCAGAAGAACGGGATGTCTTCCGGGCGAAAATGTTCCGCGAACGCCTTGCGCCGGATTGCCAGGATCAAGCTGATAGCAGCGGGGAATGAGCATCTTCTTTGCACAGGCAAATGCCGTTTAGTATAATTAAGTCAAAGATAGTCAAAGTCAAACAAAGGACATCTTTTACGAAATGGAAAAACGCCTATATCTTCCGTATAGGAATGAGGGCGGGTTTTTCCTTCATATGCATGTCTTATAAGTTTTGTTTAAAAAAAGAGTTCCCTCTCCCTTTGCCGGAGAGTTTTTATGAAACACGATAAAGGAGTGGAATGGATATGATGTTCAACAACCGTCTTACACAACGGGCGCAGAAAGTTCTGCAGCTTGCACAAGAAGAAGCAATCCGTATGAAACACGAATCCATCGGCACTGAACATATTTTACTCGGCCTCATCAGAGAAGGCGGCGGCATTGCCGCAAAAGCGCTTGAAGCGATCGATGTCAGCTTTGAAACGATTGAAAAGGGAGTGGAAAGCCTTGTCGGCACCGGCACGAAGGAAGTGGGCCCGATCGTCCACTACACGCCTCGCGCCAAGAAAGTGATTGAGCTTTCCGTGGATGAATCACGGAAACTCGGCCACTCGTATATCGGCACGGAACATATCTTGCTTGCCCTCATCCGTGAAGGGGAAGGCGTTGCGGCGCGCGTCCTTAACAATGCGGGCGTCAGCTTGAACCGGGCGCGCCAGCAAGTGCTCCAACTGCTTGGCAGCAACGACACGAGCGTCAGCAGCCAAGGCACTGCATCCTCGGCCTCGACGCCAACGCTAGACGGACTTGCACGCGACTTGACTGAAATCGCGCGGGAAGGGTCTCTCGATCCGGTGATCGGACGCAGCAAGGAGATTACCCGCGTCATCGAGGTGCTTGCTCGCAGAACAAAAAACAACCCTGTCCTGATCGGGGAACCAGGCGTCGGTAAGACGGCAATCGCGGAAGGGCTTGCCCAGCAGATCGTCAATAACGAAGTGCCTGAGATCCTGCGCGACAAACGGGTTATGACACTTGACATGGGTACCGTCGTCGCGGGAACGAAATATCGCGGTGAATTCGAGGACCGCATGAAGAAAGTGATGGAAGAGATCCGCCAGGCGGGCAATATCATCCTGTTCATCGATGAGCTGCATACGCTGATCGGTGCAGGGGGCGCTGAAGGTGCAATTGACGCCTCTAATATTCTGAAGCCGTCGCTTGCCCGCGGAGAGCTTCAGTGCATCGGGGCGACGACTCTGGATGAATACCGGAAATATATCGAGAAGGATGCCGCGCTTGAGCGCCGGTTCCAGCCGATCCAGGTGGATGAGCCGACTGTCGAGGAATCGATTCAGATCATCCATGGTTTGCGAGATCGCTATGAAGCGCATCACCGGGTGAAAATTACGGATGAGGCGATCGAGGCGGCAGCGAAAATGTCCGACCGCTATATCTCGGACCGTTTCCTTCCTGACAAGGCGATCGATCTGATCGATGAGGCGGGTTCTAAGGTGCGCCTCCGTTCCTACACGACGCCTCCTAACTTGAAAGAGCTTGAAGCGAAGCTGGAATCTGTGCGCCACGAAAAGAACGCAGCGGTGCAAAGCCAGGAATTCGAAAAGGCGGCTTCTTTCCGGGATAAGGAACAGAAGATGAAAGAAGAACTTGAAAAGACGAAGGCCGAATGGAAAGAGAAGCAAGGACAGAAGGAGTCTGAAGTGACGGTCAATGACATTGCTGAAGTCGTCGCAATGTGGACCGGTGTTCCGGTTGCGAAAATCGCGGAGACGGAAACTGCGAAACTTCTTAATATGGAAGAAGCGCTCCATGAGCGGGTCATCGGCCAAGCCGAGGCGGTCACAGCCATTTCGCGTGCGATCCGGCGCGCCCGCGCAGGACTCAAAGATCCGAAGCGTCCGATCGGTTCCTTCATCTTCCTCGGTCCTACCGGCGTCGGTAAGACGGAACTCGCCCGTGCGCTTGCGGATGCGATGTTCGGCGACGAAGATGCGATGATCCGCATCGATATGTCGGAGTATATGGAGAAACACGCGACATCCCGTCTCGTCGGATCTCCTCCAGGCTATGTCGGATATGACGAGGGCGGCCAATTGACCGAGAAGGTGCGGCGCAAGCCATATTCGGTCGTCTTGCTGGATGAGATTGAGAAAGCGCACCCTGATGTATTCAACATCCTTCTGCAAGTGCTGGAAGATGGCCGATTGACCGATTCGAAAGGACGTACTGTCGACTTCCGCAATACGGTCATCATCATGACTTCGAACGTCGGGGCAGAAACACTCAAGAAGAACCGCTATGTCGGTTTCAACTTGCAGGACGGCGAGCGCGATTACGAAGACATGAAGGCGAAAATGCTGGAAGAATTGAAGAAGGCGTTCCGCCCTGAATTCTTGAACCGTGTCGATGAAATGATCGTCTTCCACTCTCTTGAAAAAGAGCATTTGAAAGAGATTGTTACCCTCATGGCAAACGAATTGAAGAAGCGTCTTGCGGAACAGGATATCGAGCTTGTCCTGACAGACGCGGCGAAGGAGAAAATCGCTGAAGAAGGGTATGATCCTGATTACGGCGCGCGTCCGCTTCGCAGGGCCCTACAGAAACATGTCGAAGATAAACTCTCTGAGGAATTGCTGAAAGGCAAAGTATTGACCGGAGGCATGGTTACTGTTGACGTGGAAGATGGGGAATTCGTCGTGAAGACGGAGAAGGAACCTGCCCTCAAGGAATAAGGAAAGTGCCGCGGGTGTAGCTATGCCCGCGGCCATGTTATAATAAAGAGAATCAAAAGGATGGCCCTTCTGCCCGTTGAAGCGTGGTGGGGAGCGGCTGTCTTTTCGTCTATATATGGGGGGTTGGAATGGCTAAGAAAAAGACGAAGTTCATGTGCAAGTCGTGCGGATACGAATCGCCGAAGTGGATGGGCAGATGCCCTGGCTGCGGTGAATGGAATACGATGGATGAGGAAGTGGAGTTTGTCCAAAAAGGCCCGCGGGGGGCGTTCCAGCACTCGGATCGCGTCCAGAGCAAAGCGGTGCCGATCAATAAGATCGAAACGATGCAGGAACCGAGGATTGATACGGATCTGGGTGAATTGAACCGCGTGCTCGGAGGCGGGGTCGTTCCCGGATCGCTCGTACTGGTCGGCGGAGACCCGGGTATCGGGAAGTCGACGTTACTTTTGCAAGTATCTTCCCTGCTTGCAAACAGAGGCCTGCGGGTATTGTATATTTCAGGCGAGGAGTCGATCAGGCAGACGAAACTGCGCGCAGAGCGGCTCGGCGTGAAATCGGATGAGTTGTATATCTATGCGGAAACCGATCTTGGGAAGATCCATGAGGCGATCGAAGAGGTGAAGCCGCAGCTCGTCATTGCGGACTCCATCCAGACGATCCACCACCCGGAAGTGACGTCGGCGCCGGGCAGCGTTTCCCAGGTGCGGGAATGTACAGCGGAACTCATGCGCATCGCAAAGACGCAGAACATTGCGATCTTCCTCGTCGGACACGTGACAAAAGACGGCCAGATTGCAGGTCCGCGGCTTCTTGAGCATATGGTGGATACAGTCCTCTATTTTGAAGGGGAGCGCCATCATACGTACAGGATCCTCCGGAGTGTAAAAAACCGGTTTGGATCCACGAACGAGATTGCGATTTTCGAAATGTTGCAGTCCGGCCTGAAGGAAGTGCTCAATCCGTCCGAACTCTTCCTCAGGGAACGGTCACAGGGCGGGGCAGGCTCGACAGTCGTCGCTTCAATGGAAGGTACGCGGCCGATCCTTGTTGAAATCCAGGCGCTCGTAACGCCGTCCAGCTTCAATTATCCAAAACGGATGGCGACAGGCATTGACCAGAACCGGGTATCCCTTTTGATGGCTGTCCTGGAGAAACGGCTGGGTATGCTTTTGCAAGCGCAAGATGCGTACATCAAAGTTGCGGGCGGCGTAAAGCTGGATGAGCCTGCGATTGATCTCGCTGTGCTGATGAGCATCGTGTCGAGTTTCCGCGACGCTGCTGCAGGCGCCACCGACTGTTTCATCGGCGAAGTCGGGCTGACTGGCGAAGTGCGACGGGTCTCCCGTATCGAACAGCGTGTGTCTGAAGCCGCCAAACTTGGGTTTGAACGGGCGATCATTCCTGCCTCCAATATGGGAGGGTGGGAATACCCGGAAGGTATCAAAGTCATTGGCGTCGAAACAATACGAGAGGCGATGCAGGAGGCGTTTGGCGGAAGCTGATGTGCGGGGCCCTTCAGCCTCGCATCTCCCTTTCCCCGGGGGGAACCTCAATACAGGTTTTCTAGTCAGTAGTACGGTAAAGGGCCATTGAAGCGAAAATGGAAAAATACATGTATAGTTAATACTAATCAAAGGAGGTGTTCGAATGTTGAAATGGGTCGTACGTATCGGGTTCCTTCTCATCGGCGGCACTCTTGGCGTTTTGTTCTTACCGCATTTATTCACCTTGTTTTCATTTACTTCCAAGCCATGGATTGAGAATCCGTACACCGAAGCTGTGATTGGAGCCATATTGCTCACGATCGTTGGCGTTTTCCTAACTGAACCGATTGTGAACTTCATCAAATGGATGGAGGACCGGCTCCTGAAAGCGCCGATATTCGATCTGCTGTTTGGAACGCTTGGTCTGATCGTTGGATTGATCGTCGCGTTTCTCGTAAGCTTCGGTCTTGGAAGCGTCGAAATTCCTGTCATCACTTCCATTATTCCTATCTTGCTCTCCATCCTTCTTGGCTATCTCGGTTTCCAGGTCGGCTTTAAAAAACGGGAGGAATTCATCAGCGCGATGTTCGCGATGAAGAACAGCACCCCGAAAAAGAAAGAGGGGGAGGAAGCCGAGGCGCGAGTATGCGGAGATAAGATTCTCGATACGAGCGTCATCATCGACGGCAGGATCGCCGATATTGCCGCTACCGGTTTTTTGGAAGGGCTTCTCGTCGTGCCGCAGTTCGTCCTTACCGAGCTTCAGCATATCGCGGATTCGGCGGACTCGCTGAAACGCACGAAAGGCCGCCGGGGACTTGATATTCTGAAAAGGCTCCAGACGGAAGAAGGACCGGAGATCTTCATTACGGATGAAGACTTCGCAGATGTGCCGGAAGTGGACTTGAAACTGGTCAGACTGGCGAAAAGCAGGGGAGGCCTTGTTGTCACGAATGATTTCAACTTGAACAAAGTGGCTGATTTGCATGGCGTCTCAGTTCTGAACATCAACGACCTGGCCAATGCTGTCAAACCCGTGGTCATTCCGGGTGAAGAACTGCAGGTCGCTGTCATCAAAGACGGCAAGGAAGCCAATCAGGGTCTCGCATATCTGGATGACGGCACGATGATTGTCATCGAGGAAGGGAAGTCGCATATCGGCAGCACGATCAATGTCGTCGTGACGAGTGTGCTTCAAACGTCTGCAGGCCGGATGATCTTCGCAAAGCCGAAGCAAGGAAAGCATGATATGAATGGACGTAAAATGGAAAGATGGGGAAGTTAGTGGCGTATACTGTAATGTTACCGGCAGCGGGCAGCGGAAAACGGATGGGGGCAGGCCATAACAAGCTGTTCTTAGAGCTTGGCGGCAAGCCGATTCTGATCCGGACGCTCGAACTGTTTGAAAAGGACCCGGCATGCGATGCCATCATCTTGGCTGTGCGCGGTGATGAACGACAGAAAATCATGGATATGATCAAGACGTTTTCCATCACGAAAGCGGCAAAAATTGTGGAAGGCGGGGCTGAGCGGCAGCAGAGCGTCGCTGCATGCATTGCGGCACATACAGGCGGCGGTGTCGTCCTTGTCCATGATGCAGCGCGTCCATTTGTGCACAAGGAAGTCGTCCATGAACTGGCCCGGACGGCGGAAGAACATGGAGCTGCTGTCGCGGGCGTGAAAGCGAAGGATACGATGAAAGTCGTGCAAGAGGGCATCGTCCAAAGTACTGTCGACAGGGAATCCCTCTGGATAATCCAGACGCCGCAGGCATTCCGGTATGAAGTGCTAAAAGAGGCCTCGGACCGGGCGGAAGCGGAAGGGTTCATCGGGACTGACGAATCGATGCTCGTGGAGAGGTTCGGACACCCTGTGCGTATTGTGGAGAGCACATATGATAATTTGAAAATGACGACGCAGGAAGACCTGGCAATCGGCGAGGTCTTCCTTGCACGGTTGACTTAGGAGGATAATGATGATTCGAGTGGGACAAGGATTTGACGTACATCAGTTTGAAGAAGGAAGGCCGCTTATTATCGGCGGCGTGACCATTCCGCATGATCGGGGGCTCACCGGCCACTCGGATGCTGACGTCCTTTTGCATACGATCACAGACGCCGCACTCGGCGCAATCGGAGAAGGCGACATCGGCAAGCATTTCCCGGATACGGATGCGGCATTCAAAGACGCCGATTCGGCAGTGCTTCTGGAAAAGATCTGGGCGCTTGTCGAGGAAAGGGGATATCGCCTAGGGAATATCGACTGCACAATCATCGCGCAGCGGCCGAAGATGGCACCCCATATCGATACGATCCGTGAAAGGGTCGCGGAGCTGCTCAAAGCGGATGTCTCCCAGGTGAATGTCAAAGCGACGACGACTGAAAAACTAGGTTTTACCGGCAGGGAAGAAGGGATCGCTTCCATGGCGACCATCCTGCTTGTGAAAGAATGAACCTTTCGCGAAAAGCCTGCGGGTGATAAACTATTTTATGGATCAATGGATATGAACGAACGGGATGGAGGTTTCATTATGTCAAAAGAAGTACGCGTACGTTACGCGCCAAGTCCGACCGGCCATTTGCATATTGGCGGAGCGCGGACGGCTTTATTCAACTATTTGTTTGCCCGGCATCATGGTGGTAAATTTGTCATCAGAATCGAAGACACAGATACAGAGCGGAATATCGAAGCGGGAGAACTGTCTCAGCTGGATAACCTGAAATGGCTCGGCATCCATCATGACGAATCCGTCGATATTGGTGGCCCGTATGCTCCGTACCGCCAGACGGAACGATTGGATACGTACAAAGAGCATGCACAGCGTATGCTCGATGAAGGACATGCATACAAATGTTTCTGTACGCCGGAAGAGCTGGATGCGGAGCGTGAGAAACAGAAAGAAGCCGGAATTGCAGCACCGATGTACGCGGGAACATGCCGCAACCTTACCGCTAGCGAAGTGGCGGAAAAAGAAGCGGCTGGCATGCCGTACACCATCCGCATGAAAGTCCCTGAAAATGTGACATACGAAGTGGACGATATGGTTCGCGGAAAAGTGGCTTTCGAGTCGAAGGATGTCGGAGATTGGGTGCTTGTGAAAACGAACGGCATCCCTACTTACAACTTTGCGGTCGTGATTGATGACCATCTCATGGACATTTCCCACGTATTCCGCGGGGAGGAGCATTTGACGAACACGCCGAAACAGCTCATGGTCTATGATGTGTTCGGCTGGGACTATCCAAGGTTCGGCCATATGACGCTCATCGTGAATGAAGACCGGAAAAAGCTCTCAAAACGCGATGAATCGATCATCCAGTTCATCTCCCAGTACAAGGAGCTCGGCTATTTGCCGGATGCGATGTTCAACTTCTTCGCATTGCTCGGCTGGTCGCCGGGCGGGGAAGAGGAGATCTTCACGCATGACGAACTGGTCGAACGTTTCGATGAAAGCAGGCTTTCGAAATCACCTTCGATGTTCGACAAACAGAAACTCACATGGATGAACAACCAATACATCAAAAAACTGAGCCTGGACCAAGTGATTGAGCTCACCTTGCCGCATCTCGCAGCAGCGGGACGCGTGCCGGAAGACATGACAGACGAACAGCGCAACTGGGTCCATGACCTGATTGCCTTATACCAGGCACAGCTCAGCTACGGAGCGGAAATCGTTGAATTGACCGCCCAGTTCTTCACGGATGACATCGAATATGATGAACCATCAAAAGAAGTGCTCAGCGGGGAACAAGTGCCTGAAGTGATGGCCTCTTTCCATAAGCAATTGGAGGAGCTCGACTCGTTTGACGCAGACTCCATCAAAGCAGCCATCAAGGCCGTGCAGAAGGAAACGGGGCATAAGGGCAAGAATCTCTTTATGCCGGTCCGGATTGCAGTCACAGGGCAGATGCATGGTCCTGAGCTTCCTGATTCAATTGCGCTCATCGGCAAGGAGAAGGCGCTTGAGCGTGTTGCCCGCTTGATGTGACCGGACCATCAGACATCACGATTGACTTTCCGATTAGTCCGTGTACAATTGACGTACGATAGAATGAACGAAAAAAGCGTGGATGAGGAGAAGTACATAGCGCAAGCCTGACAGAGAGGGTCATCACCGGCTGAAAGTGACCCAGGCCGCTGCACTAAGGAAATGCACCTCTGAGTGCCGTGCCGAAGCAGTTTCAGTAGGCCGGACGTCTCGCCAGCGTTACTTGGCGATAAGCGGAAAGGCGGTCAGTGCCGTCTTTCAAGCGGAGTGGAACCGCGCATTCAATGCGTCTCTGTCTATTTATAGGCAGGGGCGCATTTTTTATTTGTCCTAGCAAGGACGACATACTAAAGCGGGATTCTTTCGTATACACATGCGCCTTGCGCATAAGGAGGAGTAAATACGATGTTCAAGAGGATGAAGGAGGATATCCGGTGCATCTTCGATCAGGACCCGGCAGCCCGCAGCGCGGCGGAAGTAGTGCTGACATATTCGGGACTTCATGCAATATGGGCGCACCGCATCGCTCACGCATTATATAAGAGGAATATGCTGTTCCTGGCCCGGGCCGTCTCGCAGATCAGCCGGTTCTTTACGGGCATTGAAATACATCCTGGCGCACAGATTGGCCGCCGTCTTTTCATCGACCACGGCATGGGCATCGTGATCGGGGAAACATGTGAAATCGGTGACGATGTGACGTTGTATCAAGGCGTCACACTTGGGGGAACGGGCAAGGAGAAAGGCAAGCGCCATCCGACGCTCGGCAACAATGTCCTTGTCGCGTCTGGCGCCAAGGTGCTAGGTAACATCCTGATCGGCGACAACAGTAAAGTCGGGGCCGGGTCTGTCGTCCTGAAAGACGTGCCTGATAATTCCACGGTCGTCGGCATACCCGGAAAAGTCGTCATCTCAAACGGTGTGCGAGTGAAGCAAAAGCTGGATCATCATAAGTTGCCGGATCCGGTAGGTGATGTATGCAATTCTTTGCAAGAGGAGATCAACCAATTGAAACTGCGGCTTGCTGAGCTGGAGAGAAAGGAAGGGGATCGTTATGACCATTCAAATCTTTAATACATTGTCCCGCAAGAAAGAGCCTTTCATTCCGATGGAGGAAGGGAAAGTGAAAATGTATGTATGCGGACCGACCGTCTACAACTACATCCATATCGGGAACGCCCGCCCGGTCATCGTATTCGATACTGTAAGGCGCTATCTGGAATACCGGGGCTATGATGTGACGTATGTCTCGAATTTCACGGATGTCGATGACAAAATCATCAAGACAGCGAATGAGCTGGGAGAAGAAGTGGGTGAACTGACCGACCGTTTCATCAATGCGTATTTTGAAGATGTCGGTGCCCTTGGCTGCGCGAAGGCGGATGTCCACCCGCGGGTGACGGAACATATCGATGACATTATTGCGTTCATCGAAGTGCTGATCGACAAAGGCTATGCGTATGAATCGGGCGGTGATGTGTATTACCGCACGCGGAAATTCGACAGCTACGGCGGCCTGTCGCACCAATCGGTCGATGAACTGAAAGTCGGCGCGCGGATTGAACAGAGCGACATCAAAGAGGATGCACTGGATTTCGCGCTTTGGAAAGCGGCGAAAGAAGGCGAGATCTCTTGGAGCAGTCCGTGGGGCCCTGGCCGTCCTGGCTGGCATATCGAATGCTCTGTGATGGCGCGGGAGCATCTCGGCGATACGATCGACATCCATGCGGGAGGCCAGGACCTGACCTTCCCCCATCATGAAAATGAGATCGCCCAATCGGAAGCGATGACAGGGGAGCCATTTGCCCGCTACTGGATGCACAATGGGTATATCAATATCGATAATGAAAAAATGTCGAAATCGCTCGGAAACTTCATTCTTGTCAACGATATCCGCAAGCAGATCGATCCGCAGGTGCTCCGCTTCTTCATGCTGTCTGTCCATTACCGGCATCCGATCAATTTCTCGCAGGCGCTCGTGGAAAGCGCTGCGAATGCTCTGGAGCGGATCCGGACAGCGTACCGGAATGTACAGCACCGCTTGGCCGCTTCCGCTGGGCTTGGCGATCAGGAGGATATCTGGTTCCACAAGATCGATGAGCAGCGGACCGCATTTGAGACGGCGATGGATGATGATTTCAATACTGCAAATGGCATGGCGGCAATCTTTGAGCTTGTCAGCCTTGCGAATATCTATTTGCGAGAAAAAAATACGGAAGCGAGTGTCTTGACGCGGTTCCTTGAGACGTTCGACGCGCTGATGGGCGTTCTGGGCATCCCTTTCCAAGACGAAGAGGAACTTGCGGGCAGTGATATCGAGGCGCTGATCGAGGAGCGGCTGGAAGCGAGACGGAACAGGGATTTTGCAAGGGCGGATGAAATACGTGACGACTTGAAAGCAAAAGGCATCATCCTTGAGGACACAGCGCAAGGCACACGCTGGAAGAGAGGGTGACGCGCCTTGGCTGAATTACGGAATATCGACGTTAAACAACTGAATGCCCTGGCCCTCGCCTATATGGGCGACGCGGTTTACGAGCAGGCGATACGTGAACGCCTGCTCCGCTCGGGCCGGGTCAAACCGAATACGCTTCACCGGGAAGCGACCAAGTATGTATCAGCGAAGGCGCAGGCCGCGGCCGTTAAAACGATGCAGCAATCAGGGTTCCTGTCCGAAGAGGAAGAGGCGGTCCTGCGAAGGGGAAGGAATGCGAAGTCGGGATCAGTACCGAAAAACACGGATGTGATCACCTATAATTATAGCTCTGGTTTTGAAGCGGTCATCGGCTATCTGTACTTGCTCGGCCGGCACGACCGCGTCAGGGAATTCATCGCGAAGACGATCGAAATTGTGGAGCAACCGAAGGAGGAGGCGAAATGACGATGCAAGAGACGGAAATGATCGGAGGTAAGAACCCTGTCGCGGAAGCACTGCGCTCCGGCAGGGAATTGAACAAGATTTGGATCGCGGAAGGGCTTAATAAAAAGAGCATCGGGGAAATCCTCTCTTTGGCGAAACAGGGCGGAATCGTCGTGCAAGAAGTACCGAAGAAAAAACTGGACACCATGCTGGACGTCAACCATCAAGGAATCGTCGCCTCTGTCGCTGCGTACAGCTACGCGGAGCTGGATGATGTATTCGCACTTGCCAAATCGCGAGGGGAAGATCCATTCATCCTCGTGCTGGATGAACTGGAAGACCCTCATAATCTTGGATCGATCCTCCGGACTGCGGATGCGACGGGCGTCCATGGCATCATCATACCCAAACGCCGGTCTGTCGGACTTACCGGGGTGGTGGCAAAAGCTTCGACCGGCGCCATCGAGCATGTCCCTGTCGTACGGGTGAACAATCTGTCGCAAACTGTCGAAGAATTGAAGAAGGCTGGTGTCTGGATCGCCGGAACAGACGCTGCAGCGAAAGTCGACTATCGCAAGATGGATGCGACGCTGCCGCTAGCGGTCATCATCGGCAGCGAAGGGAAAGGGATGTCGCGGATCTTGCGTGATAAATGCGATTTCCTCTATTCGCTTCCGATGGTTGGACATGTCACGTCGCTCAATGCATCTGTCGCCGCTTCCCTGCTCATGTATGAAGTGCTCCGGAACCGGCGCCCGTAGATGACGAGCCATGAAGAGGGACATACTGCTCGTCGACGGATACAACATCATAGGTGCCTGGCCGGAACTGCAACAGCTGAAAAATGAGCGGCTGGCGGATGCGCGTGACCGCCTGATTGAGCGGATGGCAGAGTACCAGGCCCATACTGGCTGGAAAGTCATCGTCCTGTTCGATGCGCATCTTGTACCCGGCATCGAAAAGAAAAAGCGGAAATTCAAGATCGAAGTCATTTTTACGCGTGAGAACGAAACCGCCGACGAGCGGATTGAAAAGCTGGTCGCCGAGCTGAGCGGCCGGCGCGTGCAAATCCATGTCGCGACATCGGACCGTACCGAACAGTGGGTCATTTTCGCACAAGGGGCCCTTCGGAAGTCTGCACGGGAACTAGAAATTGAGATGAATGAAATCGATAAAAAGATTGCTTCCCAGGTGAAGGAAATCCAGGAGCAGCGCCCGTTTTCCAAGATTCAGCTGACCGATGAGGTGGCGGAAATATTTGAAAAATGGCGTCGGGGGATGAAATGAACGGTTGACGCAAAAATTTTCCATACGCTATACTGGGTGAAACGGCAACGACGAATCGGGGGTGGGGGCAATGTTGGCACAAATGTGTGTTCAAGATAGGGAAATGGATTACAACAGTCGCACCGATGAAGAGATTGTAGAGCTGATCCGGGCTGGCGGGACAGATGCGCTTGATTATTTAATTACAAAATACCAGTCTTTTGTAAGAATGAAAGCACGCTCTTATTTCATGATGGGGGGAGATCGTGAAGATATTGTCCAGGAAGGGATGATCGGTCTCTACAAAGCGATCAGGGATTTCAAGGGCGATAGGTTAAGCTCATTCAAGGCGTTTGCGGAACTATGCATCACAAGGCAAATCATCACGGCGATCAAAACTGCCACGCGGCAAAAGCATATCCCGCTCAACACATCGGTCTCCTTGGACAAGCCCGTCTATGACGAGGAACAAAACAGGACGCTGCTCGATGTGATTGCCGGGTCCACGCTGGACGATCCCGAAGACTTGATCATCCACAAAGAGGATCACTTCCTGATGGAAGAGGAGATCAACAAGGTGCTGAGCGGTCTTGAGAAACAAGTGCTCTCGCTTTATCTGGAAGGGCAGACATACCAGGAAATATCGGATGAATTGAACCGCCAGGTGAAGTCGGTCGACAACGCCCTCCAGCGCATCAAGCGTAAACTGGAGCGGCATATGCAGCCTGCAGGAATGCGGTGATCCATGGTGAACCACCCTGTAAATGTTTTTCCATCATGTTGACAAAGGGAATGGCAAATGGTACTCTTTAGCAAGGCATGAACAAAAGAATATCAGGTGGTAAGATGTCAAAAAAATTAGTCTTAAGCTGTGAGCAGTGCGGTACGCGGAATTATTCCGTTCCGAAAGGGGCACATGATCCGGCCAAGCGATTGACAGTGAAGAAATATTGCAAGCATTGCAATGCACATACAACACATAAACAAACCGTTTGAAATCTCTTTTTGTGAAGCAATTTTAGTTCGGAGGGTTACGTTGCGATGGGGAATATAACCGGATTTTTTAAAGACGTTGTCTCGGAAATGAGAAAAGTAAGCTGGCCGAAACGCAAGCAGCTGACACGCTACACGATCGTAGTCATCGTGACTGTCGTATTCATGGCAGTATATTTCGGTCTGGTCGATCTGGGCATTTCAGAAGTGATGGAATGGTATTTTGCGCTATAATAAGGCAGTATGAATATCTCGTTGAAAATATCCCGTCTGCTTGAAGGAACGGGTTTTTTCATTTGATTAAAAAAAGGAGGGACGGACACTCAGTCCTCGTTATGGAGATGGAGAAAAATTGGTATGTCGTCCACACGTATTCCGGCTATGAAAACAAAGTCAAAGCCAATCTGGAAAAACGTGTAGAGACAATGGGTATGCAAGATAAGATCTTCCGTGTCGTCATCCCTGAAGAACAGGAGACTGACTTTAAAGACGGCAAGAAGCGGACTGTGATGAAGAAGACATTCCCGGGCTATGTGCTTGTGGAACTGGTCATGACAGATGATTCGTGGTATGTTGTGCGGAACACGCCTGGAGTCACGGGATTCATCGGCTCTTCGGGCGGAGGGGCTAAACCGACACCGCTTCTTCCTGAAGAAGTGGATTTCATATTGCGCCAGATGGGCATGAAGGAGCGCAAGACGGAAGTCGACTTTGCGATTGGAGAAATGATCGAAGTCCTCGAAGGGCCGTTCGCGCATTTCCAAGGAAAAGTCGAAGAGATCGATACCGACAAAGGCAAAGTGAAAGTGTCCGTCGACATGTTCGGGCGCGAGACGATCATGGAACTCGACTACGACCAAGTGGAGAAAATGCAATAAGCCTTTGAGTGACGGGCTTCATTTGCGCTAAAATCCGCCTATGACGCGGGAAGCGAAAAAACTTCTTTATATTTTAGCCAGATACTTGCAAATCGCACATGGAAGTGGTATCATTTCAAAGGTCAGACTACATTTCGATAGTCTGAACGGATTAACCAATTCTACCGGCGAAAAGCCGGCAGGCACATATTGAGTGGGAGGGGCAACCCAATTACCACATCACGGACTTAAGGAGGTGTGTCTCGTGGCTAAAAAAGTGACGAAAGTTGTTAAATTGCAAATCCCTGCAGGTAAAGCCAACCCGGCTCCGCCAGTTGGACCGGCGCTAGGTCAAGCAGGTGTCAACATCATGGGATTCTGTAAGGACTTCAACGCACGTACAGCAGATCAGGCAGGTTTGATCATCCCTGTTGAAATAACTGTATTTGAAGACCGTTCATTTACGTTTATTACAAAAACTCCGCCAGCAGCAGTCTTGCTGAAGGTTGCAGCGAAAGTTCAAAAAGGTTCTGGTGAGCCGAACAAGAAAAAAGTTGCAACTGTGAAGCGCGACCAGGTTCGCGATATCGCAGAACAGAAAATGCAAGATCTAAACGCAGCATCTGTTGAAGCGGCGATGGCAATGGTTGAAGGTACTGCTCGCAGTATGGGAATCACGATCGAAGACTGATCCCGGATAGCGACTGGTTTTGTAAGTGGGGGTTGCGCTTGTTCATATGAACACGCAACCCTTATTCGTGGGAGGTTCAATCCGTTAAAACCACAATGAGGAGGAAATACAAATGGCTAAAAGAGGTAAAAAGTTCACTGAAGCTGCAAAACTTGTAGACCGTACAACAACATACGACTACAAAGAAGCGATCGAACTTGCGAAAAAGACAAGCACGGTCAATTTTGACGCGACAGTTGAAGTTGCATTCCGCCTAGGAATCGACACTCGTAAGAACGACCAGCAAATCCGCGGGGCAGTCGTGCTACCGAACGGTACTGGTAAAACACAACGCGTCCTCGTATTCGCAAAAGGCGAAAAAGCGAAGGAAGCGGAAGCTGCTGGCGCTGACTTTGTCGGCGACACTGACTACATCAACAAGATCCAGCAGGGCTGGTTCGAATTCGATGTAATCGTAGCGACTCCTGACATGATGGGTGAAGTCGGTAAGATCGGCCGTGTACTCGGACCAAAAGGTCTTATGCCAAACCCTAAAACAGGAACTGTGACATTTGACGTCACTAAAGCTGTTCAAGAGATCAAAGCTGGTAAAGTGGAATACCGTGCTGACAAAGCTGGTATCATCCATGCGCCAATCGGAAAAGCTTCGTTTGACAACGAGAAGTTGGAACAGAACTTCACGACTGTATTCGAAACAATCCAAAAAGCGAAGCCTGCAGCTGCAAAAGGAACGTACATGAAGTCCGTCAACGTGACGACTACTATGGGACCTGCAGTGAAAATCGATCCTTCTTCAGTTGTGATCAAATAATTATTGACAAGCGAAGAATCTTCGTGTAAGATATCGTTTGTGTGAAATATATCATTTGTACCGTAGACAGCAGGGGCCTTAGCGCTTAATGATCCTGCCGAGGACAAGACGCTCTTTCTTTAAAGATGACGACTTTTCTGCCCTCGTGTCTATGCTCGCATGGACCGAGGGCTTTTCGTATGGTATAAATGACTCCCCAATTTCATTAGGAGGTGTCAAGATGAGCAAAGTATTAGAAGCGAAACAAGCGGTTGTAGATGAGATTTCAGGTAAATTGAAATCAGCTGCATCGGTTGTCGTTGTCGACTATCGCGGTCTGAACGTCAGCCAAGTGACTGAACTTCGTAAACAGCTTCGTGAAGCAGGCATCGATTTCAAAGTGTACAAGAACACGATGGCTCGCCGTGCTGCTGAAGTTGCTGGTTTTGAAGGATTGAACGAACACTTGACAGGACCGAATGCGATCGCATTCTCGACTGAAGACGTCGTGGCTCCTGCTAAAATCCTCAACGACTTCGCAAAGAAAAACGAAGCCCTTGAAATCAAAGCAGGTATCATCGAAGGCAATGTAGCGTCTGTAGAAGACGTGAAGGCACTAGCGGAACTTCCATCCCGCGAAGGCTTGCTTTCCATGCTACTCAGCGTACTTCAAGCACCAATGCGCAACTTCGCGCTTGCAACAAAAGCTGTTGCCGAGCAAAAAGAAGAGCAAGGCGCATAATTGCAAGAGATCAGCCTGATCAAAGGCTGACGGGGTGACCCGCCCATTAAAACAAATTTAGGAGGAACCTATAATGACTAAAGAACAAATCCTTGACGCAATTAAAGAAATGACAGTTCTTGAGCTTAACGACCTTGTTAAAGCAATCGAAGAAGAATTTGGCGTAACTGCTGCTGCTCCTGTAGCAATGGTAGGCGGCGCTGGCGCTGGTGAAGCTGCTGCTGAGCAAACAGAATTCGACGTAATTCTTGCTTCTGCTGGCGGAGAGAAAATCAAAGTCATCAAAGCTGTCCGCGAAATCACTGGTCTTGGCTTGAAAGAAGCAAAAGAACTAGTTGACAACGCTCCTAAAGCAGTTAAAGAAGGCGTTTCTAAAGAAGAAGCTGAAGAAATGAAAGCGAAACTTGAAGAAGTTGGCGCTGGCGTAGAACTTAAGTAATTTGAATACGGGGGAAAAGCTCGTCTTTGGACGGGCTTTTCTTCGTTTTTTTATATCTGCGTGCGTAAAGGAATGGATTAAACAGTTCAGGAGGATGTGTATGTCGGAGCATTACTACTCAAAGACTCCTAGTGCTAAAAGTGACCCGAAAGAGTGGAAAACGGAGATTCGCGGAAAATCCCTGCGGTTCAAGACGGATGCTGGCGTATTCAGCAAAGGGGAATTGGATTTCGGTTCACGTCTGCTTGCGGAGTCCTTTGCGTTGCCTGAGGTCCCGGGAGATCTTCTTGATGTCGGATGCGGGTATGGCCCGATCGGATTGTCAATCGCCGCATCTTTTCCAGATCGGAGCGTCCATATGGTGGATGTGAATGAAAGAGCGCTAGGGTTAGCAAAGGCAAACAGCGTCTCGAATGGGATAGGAAATACGGAGATTTACCAGAGTGACGCACTTGCGGGCGTATCGGCGGAACAGTTTGCCGCAGTTTTGACAAATCCCCCTATCCGGGCGGGAAAAGAGACGGTGTTCAGAATTTACGAAGGGGCGTATGAGAAGCTTGCGGATGGCGGAGAGTTATGGGTGGTCATTCAGAAGAAGCAAGGTGCGCCTTCTACGATGGCAAAGCTTGAAAGCTTGTTCGGCAATGTGGAGACAGCAGCGAAAAGCCGGGGATACTTCATTCTCAAGTCAAAAAAAGGTTGACCTGACTGCCCAGTTGTGGTAGCATTAAAAAATGCATAAATTATTATAATGCGGTCGTGTGCCCTTTTGCATAAGCAGTGGCAAAGATAGGCATACTGGCAATGGATAAAAGATTGTGAAACCGAAAATGAGGTCTTGCCGGAACTCGTTTTCTTTTTGTTTTTTCGATATCATACACCATTTTTATGATTTCGCAAAGAACTAATATTGTTTGAGGGGTGAAAGAGTTGACAGGTCATTTAGTTCAGTATGGTCAACACCGTCAGCGCAGAAGTTTCGCGCGGATCAACGAAGTTCTTGAGCTGCCGAATCTGATTGAGATTCAGACGGCTTCTTATGAATGGTTCTTGGAGGAAGGATTGCGCGAAATGTTCCACGACATTTCTCCGATCCAGGACTTCACAGGGAATCTTTCGTTGGAATTCGTCGATTATCAACTCGGCGAGCCGAAATACCCTGTCGATGAATCGAAAGAGCGCGACGTGACGTATGCGGCACCGCTCCGCGTCAAAGTCCGCTTGCACAACAAAGAAACAGAAGAAGTGAAAGAACAGGACGTTTTCATGGGTGATTTCCCGCTCATGACGGAAAACGGAACGTTCATCATCAACGGTGCGGAACGGGTCATCGTATCCCAGCTCGTCCGGTCGCCTAGCGTTTATTACAGCGATAAGACGGACAAGAACGGAAAGCGCGGATTTTCGGCTACCGTCATCCCGAATCGCGGTGCATGGCTTGAATATGAGACGGATGCTAAGGATGTCGTTCACGTACGGATCGACCGGACCCGTAAATTGCCGGTCACTGTTCTGCTGCGTGCGCTAGGCTTCTCAACCGATCAGGAAATCATCGACCTGCTTGGTGATAACGAATACCTGCGAAACACACTTGAAAAAGACAACACCGAAAACTCGGAAAAGGCGCTTCTAGAGATTTATGAACGTCTGCGTCCGGGTGAACCGCCGACAGTCGAAAGCGCCAAGAGCCTTCTGTTCTCCCGTTTCTTTGATGCGAAACGGTATGACCTTGCGAACGTAGGACGTTACAAGATGAACAAAAAGCTTCATCTTCAGAACCGCCTGTTCAACCAGACAGTTGCAGAGACTCTTGTCGATCCGGAAACAGGAGAAATCCTTCTGGAGAAAGACCAGCTGATCGACCGCCGTACGCTTGACCGGTTATTGCCGCACCTAAGCAAAGGCATCGGCGTTGAAGAGATTTCCCACGTCGGCGGTGTGCTGGAAGATGACATTACGATCCAGACGATCAAGATCTATGCCCCGAAAAGCGAAGACAAGCAAGTCATCAACGTAATTTCAAACGCAGAGATCGATGAATCGGTAAAGCATGTCACACCAGCTGATATCGTCGCATCCATCAGCTATTTCTTCAACTTGCTGCACGGCGTCGGAAACACGGATGATATCGACCACCTCGGAAACCGTCGTCTGCGTTCGGTCGGTGAATTGCTTCAGAACCAGTTCCGCATCGGTCTTTCCCGGATGGAACGTGTGGTGAAAGAGCGTATGTCCATCAACGACACTCAATCGCTCGTACCGCAGCAACTGATCAATATCCGGCCTGTGATCGCATCGATCAAGGAGTTCTTCGGAAGCTCCCAGCTTTCGCAGTTCATGGACCAGACGAACCCGCTTGCCGAATTGACGCACAAGCGCCGTCTGTCCGCTCTCGGACCTGGTGGTTTGACGCGTGAGCGTGCGGGCATGGAAGTCCGGGACGTCCACTATTCCCACTATGGCCGTATGTGTCCGATCGAGACGCCGGAAGGCCCGAACATCGGGTTGATCAACTCGCTGTCGACTTTCGCGCGCGTCAACAAGTTCGGTTTCATCGAAACTCCATACCGGAGAGTGGATCCTGAAACACACCGCGTCACAGAACATATCGACTATCTGACTGCAGATATCGAGGATAACTATGTAGTCGCACAAGCGAACGCGCCGCTCAACGAAGACGGCACGTACACGAATGAAGAAGTTGTCGGCCGTTTCCAAGGTGACAACACGGTCTTCAAACGTGAGCAGATCGACTACATGGACGTTTCCCCGAAACAGGTCGTGTCGGCTGCGACAGCTTGTATTCCGTTCCTTGAGAACGATGACTCGAACCGTGCCCTCATGGGTGCGAACATGCAGCGGCAGGCTGTGCCTCTGCTCAATCCGGAGGCGCCTTTTGTAGGCACTGGGATGGAGCACGTATCAGCCCGTGACTCAGGTGCCGCGGTACTCGCGAAGTTCGACGGCATCGTGGAACATGTCGAAGCGAAAGAAGTGCGGGTGCGCCGCATTGAAACAATTGACGGTAAAGAGGTGAAGGGTGACCTTACTGTGTACCGTCTGGAGAATTTCATCCGTTCCAACCAAGGAACTTGCTATAACCAGCGTCCGATTGTCAAAGTGGGAGACCGTGTTAAACCGCGTGACATCCTAGCTGACGGACCGTCGATGGAACAAGGCGAACTTGCCCTTGGCCGGAACGTCCTCGTCGGCTTCATGACATGGGACGGCTATAACTACGAGGATGCCATCATCATGAGTGAGCGCCTCGTGAAGGATGACGTGTTCACGTCCATCCATATCGAGGAATACGAATCTGAAGCCCGTGATACGAAGCTTGGGCCTGAAGAGATCACGCGTGATATTCCGAACGTCGGGGAAGATGCCCTTCGCAACCTGGACGACCGCGGAATCATCCGTGTCGGTGCCGAAGTGCGCGACGGTGACATCCTTGTCGGTAAAGTGACGCCAAAAGGGGTTACTGAATTGACGGCGGAAGAGCGCCTCTTGCATGCGATCTTCGGCGAAAAGGCGCGTGAAGTCCGTGATACATCCCTCCGTGTGCCTCACGGTGCGGGCGGTATCGTACTTGACGTGAAAGTGTTCAACCGTGAAGACGGAGACGAATTGCCGCCGGGCGTGAACCAGCTAGTGCGTGCATACATCGTCCAAAAACGTAAGATCTCAGTCGGTGACAAAATGGCGGGACGCCACGGTAACAAAGGGGTCATCTCCCGCATCTTGCCTGAAGCTGATATGCCATATTTGCCGGACGGCACACCGATCGATGTCATGTTGAATCCGCTGGGCGTACCTTCCCGTATGAATATCGGACAGGTGCTTGAACTGCACCTCGGCATGGCAGCGCGCAATCTCGGTGTCCATATGGCTTCACCGGTATTTGACGGAGCGAACGAAGAAGATGTGTGGGATACGATGGAAGAGTCAGGTATGAACCGTGACGGAAAAACCGTTCTTTACGATGGCCGCTCAGGCGAGCCGTTCGATAACCGGGTATCCGTCGGCGTCATGTACATGATCAAACTCGCCCACATGGTCGACGACAAACTCCACGCCCGTTCTACGGGACCATACTCCCTCGTCACGCAGCAGCCGCTCGGCGGAAAAGCCCAGTTCGGCGGACAGCGTTTCGGAGAGATGGAAGTATGGGCGCTTGAAGCATACGGAGCCGCCTATACATTGCAAGAGATCTTGACTGTGAAATCTGATGACGTCGTGGGCCGTGTAAAAACATACGAAGCGATCGTCAAAGGACAAAGTGTGCCGCAGCCTGGCGTTCCTGAATCATTCAAAGTATTGATCAAGGAATTGCAGAGCCTCGGACTCGATGTCAAAATGCTGACGGACGAATTTGAAGAGATTGAAATGAGGGATCTCGACGAAGAGGACGATATGCAGCCGACTGATGCATTGAATCTCATGACAGAAGATCAGCCTGTCTGATCAAAAGAGCTTGGAACAGAGGCCTGGACCTGCCTTCATGGATTTTCGGCAGGGGGCCTTTGTGCAAGCCGCTGATAATGGAACCATCGCGGAGATAAGACTAAAGGGAGGTAGGCTCCTTGATAGATGTTAATAATTTTGAGTATATGAAAATCGGTCTCGCTTCACCTGATAAGATCCGTTCCTGGTCCTACGGAGAAGTGAAGAAGCCGGAAACAATCAACTACCGTACATTGAAGCCGGAGAAGGATGGCTTGTTCTGCGAGCGGATTTTCGGACCTACGAAGGACTGGGAGTGCCATTGCGGCAAATACAAGCGCGTCCGGTATAAAGGCGTTGTCTGTGATCGATGCGGAGTTGAAGTGACGCGCCAAAAAGTGCGCCGGGAACGGATGGGCCATATCGAGCTGGCTGCTCCTGTTACGCATATCTGGTATTTCAAAGGGATTCCGAGCCGTATGGGACTCATCCTCGACATGACACCGCGTGCGCTGGAAGAAATCATTTATTTCGCGTCCTACGTTGTCGTCGATCCTGCTGATACACCGCTTGAGCGCAAGCAACTGCTTTCCGAAAAGGAATACAGACTGTACCGTGAAAAATACGGCAGCAAGTTCCAGGCTCTTATGGGTGCGGAAGCGATCGAACAGCTCTTGCGTGCGATCGATCTCGACAAAGAGACAGAAATGCTGAAAGAAGAATTGAAGACGGTTCAAGGACAGCGACGCACACGTGCGATCCGCCGTCTTGAAGTTGTGGAAGCTTTCCGTAATTCAGGCAACCGCCCAGAGTGGATGGTGCTTGAAGTGCTTCCTGTCATCCCGCCTGAATTGCGTCCGATGGTACAGCTCGACGGAGGACGATTTGCGACTTCCGACTTGAATGACCTGTACCGCCGCGTCATCAACCGTAACAACCGGCTTAAGCGTCTGCTGGACCTTGGAGCTCCTGGCATCATCGTTCAGAACGAAAAACGGATGCTTCAGGAAGCAGTCGATGCGCTCGTTGATAACGGACGCCGCGGACGCCCAGTAACAGGACCGGGTAACCGTCCTTTGAAATCCCTCTCCCATATGCTGAAAGGGAAGCAGGGCCGTTTCCGTCAGAACTTGCTCGGTAAACGTGTTGACTACTCAGGCCGTTCCGTTATCGTCGTCGGTCCGAACTTGAAGATGTACCAGTGCGGATTGCCGAAAGAAATGGCGATTGAGCTATTCAAGCCGTTTGTCATGAAAGAGCTTGTTGAACGCGGACTCGCCCATAACATCAAGAGTGCGAAACGCAAAATCGAGCGCCTTCATTCCGAAGTGTGGGATGTACTGGAAGAGGTCATCAAGGAACATCCAGTCTTGCTGAACCGCGCCCCTACTCTTCACCGCCTCGGTATCCAGGCATTTGAGCCGATGCTTGTTGAAGGCCGCGCCATTCAGCTTCACCCGCTCGTCTGTACGGCATATAACGCCGACTTCGACGGTGACCAGATGGCGGTCCACGTACCGCTTTCAGCTGAAGCGCAGGCAGAAGCCCGTCTTCTCATGCTCGCAGCGCAGAACATCTTGAATCCGAAAGATGGAAAACCGGTCGTTACACCATCACAGGATATGGTTCTCGGCAACTATTACTTGACGCTTGAAAGGAAAGGCGCGCCGGGCGAAGGAACGATCTTCAGCAGCATGGAAGAGGCACTCATCGCTTATCAGACAGGGCATGTCCATCTCCATACAAGGGTCGCGATCAAAGCGGGCACATTGCAGAATCCTACCTTCACGGAAGAGCAGAACAACAAATTGCTCCTCACGACAGTCGGCAAGCTGATTTTCAATGAAATCCTGCCGGAATCGTTCCCGTTCATCAATGAGCCGACAAGCCATAACTTGCAAGAGGAAACACCGGATAAATACTTCCTCGACGGCACTGAAAACGTCAAGGAATACTTCGAACAGACAGAACTGGTCAAGCCGTTTATCAAGAAGTTCCTCGGAAACATCATCGCCGAGATCTTCAAGAGATTCCATATTACCGAGACATCGAAAATGCTAGACCGCATGAAGAATCTCGGATTCAAATACTCGACTCGCGCAGGTATTACGGTCGGTATCTCGGATATCGTCGTCCTTCCGAACAAGGAAGAGATCCTGCAAGACGCACAAAGCAAAGTGGATAAGGTGACCCAGCAATTCCGCCGGGGTCTTATTACGGAAGAAGAACGTTATGACCGTGTCATTTCGTACTGGAGCCATGCGAAAGATGAGATCCAGGACCGATTGATGGGATCCCTTGAAAATACGAACCCGATCTACATGATGAGCGACTCGGGCGCCCGGGGTAACGCATCCAACTTCACGCAGCTTGCGGGAATGCGCGGACTCATGGCGAACCCGGCAGGACGCATCATCGAACTTCCGATCAAGTCCTCGTTCCGTGAGGGTCTGACAGTCCTCGAGTACTTCATCTCGACTCACGGTGCGCGTAAAGGACTTGCGGATACGGCGCTGAAGACAGCCGACTCCGGTTACTTGACACGCCGTCTTGTAGACGTAGCGCAAGATGTCATCGTCCGCGAAGACGACTGTGGAACTGACAGAGGCCTTGAAATCTCGGCACTCATGGAAGGTACGGAAGTCATCGAGACACTTGAAGAGCGGATTGAAGGACGTCATGCGAAGAAGACGATCCGTCATCCGGAGACGAATGAAGTCATCGTGGAGAGAGACGAATTGATCACGGCTGATCTTGCTCGCTTGGTAATCGATGCGGGTATTGAGAAAGTCACAATCCGTTCTGCATTCACATGTAACACGAAACACGGCGTTTGTAAGAAGTGCTACGGCATCAACCTGGCAACAGGTGAAACGGTCGAAGTCGGTGAAGCGGTCGGTATTATCGCCGCCCAATCGATCGGAGAACCGGGAACCCAGCTGACGATGCGTACATTCCATACAGGCGGTGTAGCAGGAGACGATATTACATCAGGTCTTCCGCGTATCCAGGAGATTTTTGAGGCGAGGAATCCGAAAGGTCAAGCCGTCATCTCAGAAATCGACGGGGAAGTCGTTGAAATCGATGAAATCCGTGAAGGGCAGAAGGAAGTCACTGTCCAGGGTGATGTTGAGACACGCAAATATCTGGCTCCGTACAATGCCCGCCTGAAAGTGGACATCGGCGACCGGATCGGACGCGGGGGAAGCATCACGGAAGGTTCCATCGATCCGAAAGAATTGATTGTCGTGAAAGATGTAGCGACTGTCCAGGAATACTTGCTGAAAGAAGTGCAGAAAGTATACCGGATGCAAGGTGTTGAGATCGGCGATAAGCACGTGGAAGTCATGGTCCGCCAGATGCTGCGCAAGGTGCGAGTCATCGAAGCGGGAGATACGGACTTGCTGCCTGGATCGCTTCTTGATATCCATCAATTCTTCGAAGCGAACGCAGTCGTGCTGAAGGGCGGCAAAGTGCCGGCTACCGCACGCCCTGTGATCCTCGGTATTACAAAAGCTTCCCTTGAGACAGAATCATTCTTGTCCGCCGCATCATTCCAGGAGACAACACGTGTCCTTACAGATGCAGCAATCAAAGGGAAGACGGATGAGCTTCTCGGCCTCAAGGAGAATGTCATCATCGGTAAACTTGTTCCTGCAGGTACGGGCATGCAGCGCTACCGCCATATCGAAATGGAACAGGAAGGTAAAACAGACGAAGCGGGCGAAAAAGTTTCTGTAGAATAAGGAAACTGCCGCCTGGTTCACCATAATAGCAAGAGGATTGCCGAGAGGGAGCCGGCTGGATGGCCGGTTCCTATCAAGGCATCCATTTTTTCTGCTTTTAGCGGGAAAGTTGTTGACAGTTCTCGTTGCAGGTGGTAATATACAAAAGGTTGATAGTTGAATGTCTGGTACTTTGGAGGATATGTATATGTCTTACGATAAAGTCAAGCAGGCAAAGAAAACAATCATCGGTATAAAGCAAACAGTGAAAGCGATCAGGGCAGGGGCAGCGATGGAAATCATCATTGCATCCGACGCCGATGTGAAACTCACCACACCGGTCATCCGGGAAGCTGAAATTCATGACATTCCTATCATATATGTCGAGTCGAAAGAGATGCTCGGCGAATCATGCGGAATCGAAGTTGGAACTGCTGCGGTTGCGATTGCTCGTTATTAGTTTTTGCGCTCTTGTGCGCGAAGACTTTGTTTTTACCTTAAAAATGAACCACCTGGATGTGTGGTCTTAAAAAAGAGTAATGAAAGGAGGAAATATCCGATGCCTACAATTAACCAATTGGTCCGCAAACCACGTAAATCGAAAGTTTCCGGATCTAAATCACCGGCTCTCGGAAAAAGCTACAACAGCTTCAAAAAGTCGATGACAAACGTCAATTCGCCACAAAAACGAGGTGTGTGCACGCGTGTCGGCACGATGACACCGAAGAAGCCGAACTCGGCCCTTCGTAAATATGCTCGTGTCCGCTTGACAAACACTCTCGAAGTGAACGCGTATATCCCAGGTGAAGGCCACAACCTTCAAGAGCACAGCGTCGTGTTGATCCGCGGCGGACGTGTAAAAGACTTACCGGGTGTCCGTTACCATATCGTCCGTGGTGCGCTTGATACTGCTGGTGTTACTGGCCGTATGCAAAGCCGTTCCCAATACGGTGCGAAAAAGCCAAAAGAAAAGAAAAGCTGATTATAGAGAATCGATCATTCTGAAAGGAGGAACACAACATGCCTCGTAAAGGTCCTGTTGCGAAACGCGACGTATTGCCGGATCCAATTTATAACTCGAAGCTTGTCACTCGTCTCATCAACAAAATGATGGTTGACGGTAAAAAAGGTACATCTCAAAAAATCCTATATGGTGCGTTCGAACTCATCAAGGAACGGTCTGGAAACGACCCTCTAGAAGTATTCGAAGCTGCACTTAACAACGTAATGCCAGTTCTTGAAGTACGTGCACGCCGCGTAGGTGGCGCGAACTATCAAGTACCAGTAGAAGTACGCCCTGAGCGCCGTACGACTCTTGGCCTTCGTTACCTAGTGAACTACTCCCGTACACGCGGAGAGAAGACAATGGAAGAACGTCTTGCGAACGAAATCCTGGACGCTTCCAACAACACAGGTGCTTCTGTGAAACGTCGTGAAGAAATGCACAAGATGGCTGAAGCGAACAAAGCATTCGCTCACTATCGCTGGTAAGATCCGACGGTTTCTGACACCACAATCCAGAGTGGAAGGAGATAGACAATATGGCTAGGGAGTTCTCCTTAGAGAATACTCGTAACATTGGTATCATGGCTCACATCGATGCCGGTAAAACGACGACAACGGAACGGATCCTTTTCTATACTGGTAAAATCCACAAAATCGGAGAAACGCACGAAGGTGCTTCTCAAATGGACTGGATGGAGCAGGAGCAAGAGCGTGGTATCACGATCACATCTGCTGCGACAACAGCAGCATGGAAAGGCCACCGTGTCAACATCATCGATACTCCTGGACACGTAGACTTCACAGTTGAAGTTGAACGTTCCCTTCGTGTACTTGATGGTGCGGTAACAGTTCTTGACGCTCAATCAGGCGTAGAACCACAAACCGAAACAGTATGGCGCCAAGCGACAACATATGGCGTACCACGTATTGTATTCGTCAACAAGATGGACAAGACAGGTGCGGACTTCCTTTATTCCGTAAAAACCCTTCATGACCGTCTTCAAGCGAATGCACACCCGATCCAGTTGCCAATCGGCGCTGAGGACAATTTCCGCGGCATCATCGACCTTGTAGAAATGAAGGCGACAATGTACGGTAATGACCTTGGAACTGACACAACTGTTGAGGATATCCCTGAGGAATTCCGCGCTGATGCAGAGGAATACCGTGAAAAGCTTATCGAAGCTATCGTAGATTTCGATGAAGATCTCATGGAAAAATACCTTGGCGGTGAAGAGCTCACTGTTGAAGAAATCAAAACAGCAATCCGTAAAGCGACACTAGCGGTAGAATTCTATCCAGTCGTTTGCGGTACTGCTTTCAAAAACAAAGGTGTCCAGCTAGTTCTTGACGCTGTCGTCGACTACTTGCCTGCACCGACAGATATCGCTTCCATGAACGGTATCAACCCTGATACAGAAGAAGAAGAAGAGCGCCATGCAAGTGACGAAGAGCCATTCTCGGCACTAGCGTTCAAAGTAATGACTGACCCTTACGTCGGTAAACTTACATTCTTCCGTGTGTATTCAGGTGTTCTCCAGTCTGGTTCTTACGTACAGAACTCTACAAAAGGCAAGCGTGAGCGTGTAGGACGTATCCTGCAGATGCACGCGAACAGCCGTGAAGAGATCAGCGAAGTCCATGCTGGTGAAATCGCAGCAGCGGTTGGTTTGAAAGACACAACAACTGGTGATACACTTTGCGATGAAAAAGCGCCAATCATTCTTGAGTCTATGGAATTCCCTGAGCCGGTTATCTCGGTTGCAATCGAACCGAAAACAAAAGGCGACCAGGACAAAATGGGTACTGCCCTTGCGAAATTGCAAGAAGAAGACCCTACATTCCGTGCGCACACTGACCAAGAAACAGGCGAAGTCATCATCGCTGGTATGGGTGAACTTCACCTTGACATCATTGTTGACCGCTTGAAGCGTGAGTTCAAAGTAGAAGCAAACGTAGGTGCACCACAGGTATCCTATCGTGAGACATTCCGCAGCGCTGCGGAAGTCGAAGGTAAGTTCGTCCGCCAATCCGGTGGTCGTGGTCAATACGGTCACGTTTGGATCGAGTTCGCTCCAAACGAAGAAGGCAAAGGCTTTGAATTCGTTAACGGCATCGTCGGCGGTGTAGTTCCTCGTGAATACATTCCGTCGGTTGAAGCAGGTCTTCGTGACTCACTAAACAATGGTGTCCTTGCGGGCTATCCATTGATCGACGTGAAAGCACGCCTCTTCGACGGTTCATACCACGACGTCGACTCCAACGAAATGGCGTTCAAGATCGCCGCTTCGATGGCACTTAAAAACGCAGCAGCAAAATGTAACCCTGTCCTTCTTGAGCCTATGATGAAAGTAGAAGTCATCATTCCTGAAGAGTACATGGGCGACATCATGGGTGACATCACGTCACGCCGTGGCCGCGTTGAAGGTATGGAAGCTCGCGGTAATGCACAAGTTGTCCGCGCGATGGTTCCACTTGCAGAAATGTTCGGCTATGCGACATCGCTTCGTTCGAACACGCAAGGCCGCGGTGTATTCTCCATGGTGTTCGATCACTATGAAGATGTACCGAAATCCATCTCTGAAGAAGTCATCAAAAAAAATAAAGGTCAATAATTGAATTGAACCTTGTTTCTACAGTAAATTACTTGTAAGATATGGGTAGTTGGAGGGGGCCCCCTCCAGCACCTATGCTTATATAAAAAATTCACTTACATTTAAGGGAGGAACTCCAAAATGGCTAAAGAAAAATTCGACCGCTCCAAGGAGCATGCTAACATTGGTACAATCGGTCACGTTGACCATGGTAAAACAACTTTGACTGCTGCGATCGCAACAGTTCTTTCGAAAAAAATGGGTGGAGAAGCGAAATCTTACGCTGACGTTGATAACGCTCCAGAAGAAAAAGAGCGTGGAATCACAATCAACACATCCCACATCGAATATGAAACTGAAAAGCGTCACTATGCACACGTTGACTGCCCAGGACACGCTGACTACGTTAAGAACATGATCACTGGTGCGGCTCAAATGGACGGCGGTATCCTAGTAGTATCTGCTGCTGACGGCCCAATGCCACAAACTCGTGAGCACATCCTTCTTTCTCGTCAAGTAGGTGTTCCTTACCTTGTTGTATTCATGAACAAATGTGACATGGTAGACGACGAAGAACTTCTTGAACTAGTAGAAATGGAGATCCGTGATCTTCTTTCTGAATACGAATTCCCTGGCGATGACCTACCAGTTATCAAAGGTTCTGCTTTGAAAGCTCTTGAAGGCGACGAAGCATGGGAAGAGAAAATCGTTGAGCTTATGGCTGCAGTCGATGAGTACATCCCAACACCACCACGTGACACTGACAAGCCGTTCATGATGCCTGTCGAGGACGTATTCTCGATCACTGGTCGTGGTACAGTTGCAACTGGCCGTGTTGAGCGTGGACAAGTTAAAGTCGGTGACGTAGTTGAAATCATCGGTTTGACTGAAGAACCAAAATCTACAACTGTAACAGGTGTAGAAATGTTCCGTAAGCTTCTTGACTATGCAGAAGCTGGAGACAACATCGGTGCACTTCTTCGTGGTGTAGCACGTGAAGACATCGAGCGTGGACAAGTTCTTGCAAAGCCAGGTTCGATCACTCCACACACTAAATTCAAGTCTGAAGTATACGTTCTTTCAAAAGAAGAAGGCGGACGTCACACTCCATTCTTCTCGAACTACCGTCCACAGTTCTACTTCCGTACAACTGACGTAACTGGAATCATCACACTTCCAGAAGGCGTTGAGATGGTAATGCCTGGAGACAACGTTGAAATGACTGTAGAATTGATCTCTCCAATCGCGATTGAAGAAGGAACTAAGTTCTCAATCCGTGAAGGTGGACGTACAGTAGGCGCTGGCGTTGTTGCTACAATCGAAAAGTAATTAGTACTACCTGATTGCAATCATGAAAATCCCGACCTGACGAGGCCGGGATTTTTCATTTTCTATGAATACATATATATGGATAATAAATAGGGAGACTAAGAGCTGTCCGGTTAAACGGCAGACCGATAGTTTAGGCAGCCGGCCTGATCTGTTTAGCTGGAGGACCGACCGATTAGCCAGCGGAACGATCGGTTTGTCGGCCGCAACGACCGATTAGCCAGCGGAGTGATCTGTTTAGCTGCTGGAGCGATCGGTTTAGCCGATGGAACGACCGATTAGCCAGTGGAGTGATCTGTTTAGCTGGAGGAACGACCGATTAGTCAGCGGAGTGATCTATTTAGCCGACGGACCGACCGATTAGGCAGCGGAGTGATCCGTTTAGCCGCCAGACCGACCGATTAGGCAGCGGACCGATTCGTTTAGCTGCTAGAGTGATCGGTTTAGCCGATGGAACGATTGATTAGTCAGCGGAGTGATCCGTTTAGCCGCCAGAACGACCGATTAGCCAGCGGACCGATTCGTTTAGCTGCTAGAGCGATCTGTTTAGCCGATGGAACGATTGATTAGTCAGCGGAGTGATTCGTTTATCAGCCGGAGCGATCGAATAAGCATCCGAGTGATCCGTTTAGCTGCCGCAACGACCGATTAGCCAGCGGAGTGATCTATTTAGCCGGCGGACCGACCGATTAGCCAGCGGAGTGATCCATTTATCAGCCGGAGCGATCGAATAAGCATCCGAGTGATCCGTTTAGCTGCCGCAACGACCGATTAGCCAGCGGAGTGATCTATTTAGCCGGCGGACCGACCGATTAGGCAGTGGAGTGATCGGTTTAGCCGACGGATCGACCGATTAGGCAGTGGAGTGATCCTTTTAGCCGCCAGAACGACCGATTAGGCAGCGGAACGATCGGTTTAGCCGCCAGACCGACCGATTAGTCAGCGGAGTGATCCGTTTATCAGCCGCAACGACCGATTAGCCAGCGGAGTGATCTGTTTAGCCGCCAGACCGACCGATTAGTCAGCGGAGTGATCCGTTTATCAGCCGGAGCGATCGAATAAGCATCCGAGTGATCCGTTTAGCTGCCGCAACGACCGATTAGCCAGCGGAACGATTCGTTTAGCTGCCAGTACGACTGTTTACTGAAGATGAACATCCGTTAGACATGGTGAACACCTACTATTAGAAAGCCCCGCAGGAGTTGCACAAGCAATGTCCGTCTACCCATCTATATGCTCCAGGCTGCCAAAGCCAGGGACCGTCCGTATCGCCAGCGTCAGGACAGCCGATTACAATTAAATAGAGAAAACTCGTTTAACAGGCCAAACGTTCAATTGCCCACTCTATATCAACCCGCACAAACCTGTCAATCACCATTGCGGATCCCTTACGACAGTCCCACACGCCTAAATGCACAGCATCATCCGCTTGCCAGGCAGGCACTCTTCTATATCAGACATAACCACACAACCACAACATATATAACGCCACAAAAAACATATTCCCATATCTATGGATAGGACTTGATTAAAATGCCGTGCGCATATATAATAATCAAGGCCGGAGAAAAACTTTTTTCCGTAAAAGACTTGCAGAAACCTATATCCTTATGTATAATGTTGAATGTTGGTCTTTGACTGCGATGAAGCGGGAGGTTGCCGACACGCCCGGCCGCTTTGCCATGGCGCGCGTGTGGGAAATTTCCGTGGAGAACTGTCTAGAAAATAGGCGAAAAGGAGGGAAAATAATGGCAAAACAAAAGATCCGTATCCGTTTGAAAGCATATGATCACAGAATCCTTGATCAGTCAGCTGAAAAGATCGTTGAAACTGCAAAGCGTTCAGGTGCTAGCGTGTCAGGTCCGATTCCGCTTCCAACCGAGCGTTCTGTCTACACGATCCTTCGTGCGGTACATAAGTACAAAGATTCGCGCGAACAATTCGAAATGCGTACGCATAAGCGTTTGATCGATATCGTCAATCCGACACCACAAACTGTCGATGCATTGATGAAGCTCGACTTGCCTTCAGGCGTTGACATCGAAATCAAATTGTAATTCTTGAAAATAAAAATCAAACAATCAGGAGGTGTGACAAATGACCAAAGGAATCTTAGGAAGAAAAGTCGGTATGACGCAAATCTTTGCTGAAAACGGCGACTTGATCCCAGTGACTGTGATTGAGGCTGCTCCAAACGTTGTTCTTCAAAAGAAGACAGCTGAAACGGACGGCTACGAAGCAATCCAGCTCGGATTCGAAGACAAACGTGAAAAGCTTGCGAACAAACCTGAAAAAGGACACGTCGCGAAAGCTCAAACGGCTCCTAAGCGCTTCATTCGCGAATTCCGCGGAGATGTGGCTGGGTATGAAGTTGGTCAGGAAGTCAAAGTTGACGCATTCGCTGAAGGCGACATCGTCGATATTACAGGAGTATCTAAAGGGAAAGGTTTCCAAGGTGTTATCAAGCGCCACGGACACTCCCGCGGGCCAATGAGCCACGGTTCCCGTTTCCACCGTGCACCAGGTTCACTAGGTGCGGTTGACGGACAGCGTGTATTCAAAGGCATGAAGTTGCCAGGACGTACTGGCGGCAAAACAATCACGATCCAAAACCTTGAAATCGTACGAGTTGACGCTGAGCGTAACTTGTTGCTAGTTAAAGGTAACGTTCCAGGAGCTCGCAAATCACTTGTTCAAGTTAAAGCGGCTATCAAAGGGAACTAATCACTGAAGGAAGGAGGAAATCAGAATGCCTAAAGTATCCGTACTAAATCAAACAGGCGCTTCAGTCGGCGATATCGAATTGAACGAATCCATCTTTGGAATCGAGCCGAACCAAGCTGTCCTATTTGAAGCATTGGTTCAACAGCGTGCTTCTTTGCGCCAAGGGAACCACAAAGTAAAAACTCGTGCTGAAGTGGCTGGCGGTGGCCGTAAGCCATGGAGACAAAAAGGAACTGGCCGTGCGCGCCAAGGTTCAATCCGTTCGCCACAATGGCGTGGAGGCGGTATTGTATTCGGACCAAACCCAAGAAGCTACAGCTACAAGCTTCCTAAGAAAGTCCGCCGCTTGGCTCTTCGTTCTGCGCTTTCCACGAAAGTCCGCGAAGAAGAGATCATCGTATTGGAAGGCCTAGCTTTCGATGCACCAAAAACGAAGGAATTCGTAAAAGTGCTTGAAAACCTTTCAATCAACAAGAAAGCATTGTTTGTAACAGCTGATCTAGATGAAACAGTAGCATTGTCTGCTCGTAACATCCCAGGAGTAAGCGTCGTTACAGCAAACGGCATCAACGTACTTGACCTTGTTGGACACGACAAGCTTGTCATCACAAAAGGTGCCATCGAAAAAATCGAGGAGGTGCTTGGTTAATGGAAGCACGTGATGTGTTGAAGCGTCCGGTCATTACCGAGCGTACTTCTGAACAAATGGAATTAAAAAAATACACTTTCGAAGTTGATACACGTGCGAACAAAACTCACGTGAAACAAGCGATCGAAGAAATCTTCGGCGTGAAAGTGGAAAAAGTCAACGTGCAGAACTACAAAGGTAAGTTCAAGCGTATGGGCAAGCATGCTGGTTACACAAACAAGCGCCGCAAAGCGATTGTCACGCTAACAGCAGACTCCAAAGACATCGAACTATTTGAAATGTAATTTAACGCAACTAAACGAAGGAGGGAACACCAATGGCGATTAAGAAATACAAACCTACCTCCAACGGACGTCGTAACATGACTAGCTCGGACTTCTCTGCAATCACTACAGACAAGCCGGAAAAATCATTGCTTACACCGCTTAAACGCAAAGGCGGCCGTAACAACCAAGGTAGGATGACTGTTCGTCACCAAGGTGGAGGCCACAAGCGCCAATACCGTGTCATCGACTTCCAACGCCGGAAAGATGGCATTCCAGGACGCGTTGCTACGATCGAATACGATCCAAACCGTTCTGCGAACATCGCATTGATCAACTATGTAGACGGAGAAAAACGCTACATTCTTGCACCTAAAGGTCTTGAAGTGGGCATGACTATCATGTCTGGACCGGAAGCGGATATCCGCGTAGGTAACGCTCTTCCACTTGAAAACATTCCGATGGGTTCTACAATCCACAACATCGAATTGAAGCCAGGCAAAGGCGGCCAATTGGTCCGTTCTGCTGGAACTTCTGCACAGCTTCTAGGCCGTGAAGGCAAGTACGTTATCATCCGCTTGCAATCCGGTGAAGTCCGCATGGTTCTATCCACTTGCCGCGCAACAATCGGTCAAGTCGGAAACGAACAGCACGAATTGATCAACATCGGTAAAGCAGGTCGTTCACGCTGGTTAGGCAAGCGCCCGACTGTACGCGGATCTGTCATGAACCCGAACGATCACCCGCATGGTGGTGGTGAAGGACGTACACCAATCGGCCGTCCAAGCCCAGTTACACCTTGGGGCAAGCCAGCTCTTGGTTATAAGACACGTAAGAAAAACAACAAATCCGACAAACTCATCGTTCGTCGTCGTAAAAAATAATGTGATCGCACTGCGGTTCTATGAACGGACCGTAGTACAATCACGGAGGGAGGTTTCCACATGGGCCGCAGCTTGAAAAAAGGACCTTTTGCAGACGATCATCTTTTAAAGAAGGTTGACGCACAAAAGGATGCACAAAAGAAACAGGTTATCAAAACTTGGTCTCGCCGATCTACAATCTTCCCGTCTTTCATCGGTTTGACAATTGCAGTTTATGACGGACGCAAACACGTGCCTGTCTACGTGACTGAGGACATGGTTGGTCATAAATTGGGCGAATTCGTTCCAACTCGCACATACAAAGGCCATGGTGCCGACGATAAGAAAACTAAACGCTAATTTGAGAGGAGGTAATTCCTATGCAACAAGCAAAAGCTACTGCTCGCACAGTCCGTATTGCTCCTCGCAAAGTCCGTTTGGTCGTTGATCTTATCCGGGGCAAGAAAATCGGTGAAGCTGTCGCGATTCTGCGTCTGACGCCTAAAGCGGCATCTCCAGTCGTGGAAAAAGTACTGAAGTCAGCGATCGCTAACGCTGAACACAACTATGAGATGGACATTGAAAACCTCATCGTGAGCGAAGTTTTCGTAGATGAAGGTCCAACTATGAAACGTTTCCGTCCACGTGCACAAGGCCGTGCAAGTGCGATCAATAAACGTACTAGCCACATCACTGTAGTGGTATCTGAAAAGAAGGAGGGATAATTCGTGGGTCAAAAAGTACATCCTAATGGATTGCGGGTTGGCATCATTCGTGACTGGGATTCCAAATGGTACGCAGAAAAAGACTATGCGAATCTTTTGCACGAGGACTTGAAAATCCGTGAATACATCGAAAAGCGTCTAAAGGATGCATCGCTTTCCAAAGTGGAAATCGAGCGTGCTGCAAAACGCGTCAACATCACTATTCACACTGCGAAGCCAGGTATGGTGATTGGTAAAGGCGGTTCTGAAGTCGAAGCACTTCGTAAGCAATTGAACGAAATGACAGGCAAGCGCGTACACATCAACATCGTTGAGATCAAGCGTGCAGACCTTGATGCAAAACTAGTTGCAGAATCAATCGCACGTCAATTGGAAGGCCGTGTATCTTTCCGTCGTGCTCAAAAACAAGCGATCCAACGGACTATCCGTGCAGGCGCTAAAGGTATCAAAACACAAGTATCCGGACGTCTCGGCGGTGCTGACATCGCTCGTGCGGAACACTACAGCGAAGGAACTGTTCCTCTTCATACACTCCGTGCCGATATCGACTATGCTCATGCAGAAGCTGATACAACATACGGCAAACTCGGCGTTAAAGTATGGATCTACCGGGGAGAAGTCCTTCCAGTGAAGAAGAACTCTGAGGAAGGAGGCAACTAATATGTTAATGCCTAAACGCGTTAAACACCGTCGTGTATTCCGCGGCAAGATGCGCGGTAAGACAAAAGGCGGCGCAACTGTCCAATTCGGTGAATTCGGTATCCAAGCAACTGAATCCGGCTGGATCACAAACCGTCAAATTGAATCTGCCCGTATTGCAATGACACGTTACATGAAGCGTGGCGGTAAAGTATGGATCAATATTTTCCCGCATAAATCATATACAAAGAAGCCTCTTGAAGTCCGGATGGGTTCCGGTAAGGGTGCTGTAGAAGGCTGGGTTGCAGTAGTGAAGCCAGGCCGCGTAATGTTTGAAATTGCAGGTGTGTCTGAAGAAGTAGCACGTGAAGCGCTTCGACTCGCATCTCACAAACTGCCTGTAAAGAGCAAGTTTGTTAAACGTGAAGAAATTGGTGGTGAGTCTAATGAAAGCTAATGAAATCCGTGACTTGACAACTGCAGAGATCGAGCAAAAAGTGAAATCACTGAAAGAAGAGCTTTTCAACCTTCGCTTCCAATTAGCGACAGGACAATTAGAAAACACTGCACGCATCCGTGAAGTTCGTAAATCGATTGCGCGCATGAAAACGGTAATACGTCAAAGAGAAATCAGTGCAAATAACTGATGAAGGAGGTTGCAGCCATGACTGAGCGTAACCAGCGCAAAGTATACACAGGCCGTGTCGTATCCGACAAGATGGATAAAACGATCACTGTACTCGTAGAGACACACAAAAAGCATTCTTTATACGGCAAACGTGTAAAGTACTCTAAAAAATTCAAAGCTCATGACGAAATGAATGAAGCGAAAATCGGAGATATCGTCCGTATCATGGAAACTCGCCCACTATCGGCAACAAAGCGTTTCCGTCTTCTCGAAGTCGTCGAAAAAGCTGTCATTATCTAACACTGTTCGGATATCTAAATCCGAGAGGAGGGTACTTCAATGATTCAACAGGAAACTCGTATGAAAGTTGCGGACAACTCGGGTGCACGTGAAGTGCTAACGATTAAAGTCCTTGGTGGAACAGGCCGGAAGACTGCAAACATTGGCGACATCGTCGTTGTTACAGTTAAGAAGGCAACACCAGGCGGCGTTGTCAAGAAAGGCGACGTTGTCAAAGCTGTTATTGTCCGCACAAAAAGCGGCATGCGCCGTAAGGATGGATCTTACATCACATTCGACGAAAACGCATGCGTTATCATCCGTGATGACAAGAGCCCACGTGGAACTCGTATTTTCGGACCAGTTGCCCGCGAACTTCGCGACAACAACTTCATGAAGATCATTTCACTTGCTCCAGAAGTTCTTTAATCACATGACAGTGCCAATCAAGGAGGTGCACTCAAATGCACGTTAAAAAAGGCGATAAAGTAAAAGTAATCACTGGGAAAGACAAAGGCAAAACTGGCGTCATCCTCTCAGTGCTTCCAAACAAAGAACGAGTTCTTGTTGAAGGCGTGAACATCATCAAAAAGCATACGAAGCCGAACCAAGAGAACCCTCAAGGCGGTATCGTAAGCAAGGAGGCTGCAATCCATGTCTCCAACGTCATGCTTGTCGACCCGAAAACAGGAGAACCTACTCGCGTTGGATACAAATACGAAGAGAAGACAGAAAGCGGCAAAACATACCGCATCAAGTCTCGTATTGCTAAGAAATCCGGCGAAGTGATCGATGTCGTAAGCAAAAAAGAACTAAAAAACTAATCTCTTGAAGAAGGGAGGTTCTTTCGAATGAGCCGTCTAAAAGATAAATATACAAAAGAAATCACACCTGCTCTTATGGGCAAGTTTGAATACAAGTCAGTTATGCAAGTACCGAAAGTAGAAAAGATTGTCATCAACATGGGTGTCGGCGATGCTGTTCAAAACTCAAAAGCACTTGATGCTGCTGTTGAAGATCTTACAATCATCTCCGGACAAAAGCCGGTTGTCACAAAGGCTAAGAAATCAATCGCTGGTTTCCGTCTTCGTGAAGGCATGCCGATTGGAGCGAAAGTTACTCTTCGCGGTGAGCGTATGTATGAATTCCTCGATAAGCTGATTTCAATCTCGCTTCCACGTGTACGTGACTTCCGTGGTGTTTCCAAGAAAGCATTCGACGGACGCGGCAACTACACACTTGGCGTGAAAGAACAGTTGATTTTCCCTGAGATCGACTTTGATAAAGTATCAAAAGTACGTGGAATGGATATCGTCATCGTTACGACTGCAAACTCCGACGAAGAAGCGCGCGAGTTGTTGACACAGTTCGGTATGCCGTTCCAGAAGTAAAGTAGAGGGAGGCGAAAACGTGGCTAAGAAATCAATGATCGCTAAACAGAAACGTACACCGAAGTTCAAGGTTCAAGAATATACACGTTGTGAACGCTGTGGCCGTCCGCATTCCGTATATCGCAAATTTAAACTTTGCCGTATTTGTTTCCGTGAACTTGCGTACAAGGGACAAATTCCTGGCGTCAAAAAAGCTAGCTGGTAATCCCCTATTTTGGGAAGGAGGTTAATGGAATGACTATGAGTGATCCGATTGCAGATATGCTTACACGCATCCGTAACGCGAACATGGTTCGTCACGAGAAGCTTGAGGTACCTGCTTCAAACATGAAAAAAGAAATCGCTGAAATCTTGAAGCGTGAAGGTTTTGTCCGTGACGTCGAGTACGTCGAAGACAGCAAACAAGGCATCATCCGCATTTTCCTTAAATATGGACAGAACAACGAGCGTGTCATCACTGGCCTAAAACGTATTTCGAAACCGGGTCTCCGCGTTTACGCAAAGACGAACGAAGTGCCTAAAGTGTTGAACGGTCTTGGAATCGCACTCGTCTCCACATCACAAGGTCTTCTTACAGACAAAGAAGCTCGTGCGAAGCAAGTGGGCGGCGAAGTCGTAGCGTACGTTTGGTAATCAATAGCAATCGAATGGAGGTGCAACAGAATGTCCCGTATTGGCAAAAAGCCGATCGAGGTGCCTGAAAACGTGACTGTCACAATCACTGATGACAACCACGTTACAGTAAAAGGCCCGAAAGGCGAACTTACAAACTCGTTTAACAAAGACATAAAAATCGAGCAGGAAGGCAATGTCATCACTTTGACTCGCCCATCCGATTCAAAAGAACACCGTTCCATCCACGGAACAACTCGTTCACTATTGAACAACATGGTTGTTGGTGTTTCCCAAGGTTTCGAACGTGCTCTTGAACTTGTCGGTGTCGGTTACCGTGCACAGCTGCAAGGCAAGAAACTCGTACTTAACGTTGGATACTCACACCCTGTTGAGTTCACACCTGAAGAAGGCGTAGAAGTTGAAGTTCCAGCGAACACGAAAGTCATCGTTCGCGGCATCAACAAGGAACGTGTAGGAGCACTTGCTTCTAACATCCGTCAAGTACGTCCGCCAGAGCCGTACAAAGGCAAAGGTATCAAGTATGAAGGCGAGCAAATCCGCCGCAAAGAAGGTAAAACAGGTAAATAATGCCGCTTAAAGGCATTCGGAAGGAGTGACCACGATGATCACAAAACAAGATAAGAACGCTGTCCGCAGAAAGCGTCATGCACGCGTGCGTACGAAAATCAGCGGATCTGCTGAGCGTCCACGTTTGAACGTATTCCGTTCCAACAAGCATATCTATGCACAATTGATCGACGATATGAGCGGCGTGACAATCGCAAGTGCTTCCACAATGGACAAAGAATTCAACTTGGATTCGAAGTCGAACGTTGAAGCGGCTGCGAAAGTCGGCGAGATGATCGCAAAACGCGCTACAGAGAAAAACGTCAAGTCAATCGTGTTTGACCGTGGCGGATACTTATTCCATGGCCGTGTGAAGGCTCTTGCAGACGCAGCACGTGAAAATGGACTTGAATTTTAATTAAGAAGGAGGGACAGATTTCATGCGTCGTAATGAACAGATTAAAAGTGAATTCGAAGAACGTGTAGTTACGATTAACCGCGTAGCGAAAGTGGTTAAAGGTGGACGCCGTTTCCGTTTTACAGCACTTGTCGTAGTCGGTGACAAAAACGGCCGTGTCGGTTTCGGAACTGGTAAAGCACAAGAGGTTCCAGATGCGATCCGCAAAGCGATCGAAGATGCGAAGAAGAACTTGATCGAAGTGCCGATGGTTGGTGGAACGACACCACACGAGGTTCTCGGACGTTTCGGAGCAGGACAAATCCTTGTAAAACCAGCAGCGCCTGGTACAGGAGTTATCGCTGGAGGCCCTGTCCGTGCCGTGCTTGAACTAGCAGGCATCACGGATATCCTTTCAAAATCACTCGGTTCTAACACACCAATCAATATGGTGCGTGCTACAATTGAAGGTCTTAAGAGCCTGAAGCGCGCTGAGGACGTTGCGAAGTTGCGCGGCAAATCCGTAGAAGAACTGTTAGGTTGAGGGGGGAAATTACAATGGCAAACAAACTTGAAATCACCCTTACGAAAAGTGTGATCGGTGCAAAACCGGCACAACGTAAAACAGTCGAAGCATTGGGCTTGCGTAAAATGCACCAAACAGTTGAACATGCAGATAATGTCGCAATCCGCGGCATGATCACAAAAGTCAGCCACTTGGTCACAGTAAAAGAAATTTAATCAACATTCTTGAATAAGGAGGTGCCGAAAGATGAAATTACACGAATTGAAGCCAGCCGAAGGTGCACGCAGAAACCGCAAACGTATTGGCCGTGGTATCGGTTCCGGTACCGGCAAAACTTCCGGTAAAGGTCACAAAGGTCAAAAGGCTCGTTCCGGCGGCGGTGTTCGTCTTGGATTTGAGGGTGGACAGCTTCCACTTTTCCAACGTCTTCCGAAGCGCGGTTTCACTAACATCAACCGCAAGGAATACGCAGTTGTCAATCTTGAGACGCTTAACCGTTTCGAAGATGGCACAGAAGTAACGCCTGAATTGCTGATCGAAACAGGAATTGTGAGCAACGAAAAATCCGGAATTAAGATTCTTGGTAATGGGACTCTTGAGAAAAAGATCACTGTCAAAGCTCATAAATTCTCTGCTTCAGCAAAAGAAGCGATCGAGAAAGCGGGCGGGCAAGCCGAGGTGGTATAATGTTTCAGACAATCTCCAACTTTATGCGCGTTAGAGATATCAGGTCTAAAATCATTTTCACTCTACTTGTGCTCATCGTTTTCCGGCTGGGAGCATTCATCCCGGTGCCGAACGTTGACGCAACAGCACTGCAGCAAACTGATAACCAATTTATCGGGTTTCTAAACGTCTTCGGTGGTGGAGCGCTCTCCAAGTTCTCCATCTTTGCGATGGGGATCATGCCTTACATCACCGCTTCCATCATTGTGCAGCTATTGCAGATGGATGTCGTCCCGAAATTTACAGAGTGGTCGAAACAAGGGGATGTCGGAAGACGGAAGCTTGCCCAGTTCACTCGATACTTTACAGTCATCCTTGCTTTCATCCAGGCGATCGCCATGTCATTCGGTTTCAACCAGATGTTCGGCGGCACTTTGATCAAAGACGAAGGGATAGCGACGTATGTCGTTATCGCGATCGTGTTGACTGCAGGAACTTCCTTCTTGCTCTGGCTCGGTGAGCAGATCACCGCGAAAGGTGTCGGCAATGGTATCTCGATTATCATCTTCGCCGGTATCGTAGCGGGTATCCCGAACGCAGTGAATCAGTTGTATGCAACTCAGATTCAAGATGCTGGGGATTTGCTGTTCATCCGGATTGCTACCATGGCTCTCTTGCTGATCGTCATTGTGGCGATTATCGCAGGCGTAGTCTATGTGCAAGAAGCGCTACGTAAAATTCCGATCCAATATGCAAAACGTGTTACAGGCCGTCAGCAGACTACTAGCGGACAGCAGACACATTTGCCGCTTAAATTGAACGCGGCTGGGGTTATCCCGGTCATCTTCGCCGTAGCGTTCTTCATCACACCACAGCAATTAGCCGGTTTCTTCGGTGAAAACGCGATGACGAAGTTCATTATGACGTATCTCAATTACACGCATCCGGTCGGAATGGTCCTTTACGTGGCATTGATCATCGCATTCACATACTTCTATGCGTTCATTCAGGTCAATCCTGAGAATATGGCGGACAACTTGAAAAAGCAGGGCGCTTATATTCCTGGTATCCGGCCTGGCCAGAACACACAAAAGTATTTGACGAGCACGTTATACAGACTGACTTTCGTCGGCTCGATCTTCCTTGCCGTCGTTGCAGTCATGCCGATCTTCTTCATCAATCTCGCTAACCTTCCACAGTCGGCGCAGATTGGCGGTACGAGCTTGCTCATCGTCGTCGGGGTTGCCCTTGAAACGATGAAACAACTTGAATCGCAGCTTGTGAAGCGGCATTATAAAGGCTTTATGAAATAAGACACGAACAACTTTTGATAGTCAGTTTGTCCGTGATAGATGGAGGGCAAGACGTATGAATATCGTATTAATGGGTCTGCCTGGGGCCGGCAAAGGGACACAGGCCGACAAAATTGTCGAAAAGTACGAAATCCCTCATATTTCTACAGGCGATATGTTCCGAGCTGCTATTAGCGAAGGCACGGAACTTGGAGTCAAAGCGAAATCGTTTATGGATCAAGGTGCTCTTGTCCCTGATGAAGTGACAATCGGCATCGTCCGTGAACGGCTTAGCAAACCGGACTGCGACAAGGGATTCTTGCTGGATGGTTTCCCGCGTACCGTCACTCAAGCGGAAGCACTCGATGCTTTGCTTGCTGATATGGACCGGAAAATTGAGCATGTCCTCAACATCCAAGTGGAAAAAGAAGAACTGATCGCACGTTTGACCGGTCGCAGAATTTGCAAAGTATGCGGTACATCCTATCATTTGCAGTTCAACCCTCCAAAAGTGGAAGGTGTCTGTGACAAGGATGGCGGGGAACTTTATCAGCGAGCGGATGACAATCCGGAAACTGTTACGAACCGTCTGGAAGTAAATATGAACCAAACTGCACCACTTCTCGCATTTTACGATGCGAAAGGCGTGCTGACCAATATCGATGGCGAACAGCATATCGATGAAGTTTTCAAAGACTTGGACGCAATCCTTAGCGAAAGCGCACAGTGATCCTTTCCGGGCACAAACGTGAACATGATGCCACGGCTGCTTGCTGTACGGAAAGCACATTTATTGAGCTGCAAAAGCAACTGGTGCCCGGCTTAGGAACTCGCAAGAACCCGATTGTGATTCGCTGCCAGAACGTTTCAAATGCATTCATCCATATTAATGGTTATAATGTTATTTGGCGAAAAGGACTGCTACCGAATTCAGGGTACTCTCGCGGCGGTCCTGTCGGTCGTGTCTATTCCGATACGATATTCCAGACCAATAATCGGGGACTGGCTTACGGGAAACGAAATATGACAGGCGTCTTTCGAACATCACTCATGCAATCCGGACATATGTTGAAGGAGCTTTGAAAGCGACTGTTGCCGCTAGGTTAGGACCTTTATTGATATAGAAGGGAGACAGGATTGATGGCGAAGGACGATGTAATTGAAGTCGAAGGAACCGTAGTCGAAACGTTGCCGAACGCGATGTTCAAAGTGGAGCTGGAGAATGGCCATACGATTCTTGCCCATGTTTCAGGCAAGATCCGCATGCACTTCATCCGTATCCTACCAGGCGACAAAGTGACTTTGGAACTTTCGCCTTACGACTTGACACGCGGTCGTATCACGTACCGTTTTAAATAAAACTTTTGCAACTCCGGAATATTGAAGGAGGTTGGGTAAGATGAAAGTAAGGCCATCTGTAAAACCGATCTGCGAAAAATGCAAAGTCATCCGCAGACGGGGCCGTGTAATGGTAATCTGCGAAAATCCGAAACATAAACAAAGACAAGGCTAATTCAAAGGGAGGTGCAACACTTTTATGGCACGTATTGCTGGTGTAGACGTACCGCGCGATAAGCGCGTTGTCATTTCATTGACATACATTTTCGGAATCGGAAAAACAACTGCACAGAAAATCTTGGCGAACGCTGGAATTTCTGAAGATACACGCGTCCGTGATCTTACTGATGCGGAACTTGATAAAATCCGTGAACAAATCGACGGATTGAGAGTTGAAGGGGATCTTCGCCGTGAAACTTCCCTTAACATCAAGCGTTTGATGGAGATCGGCAGCTTCCGTGGAATCCGTCACCGCCGTGGTTTGCCTGTACGCGGACAAAACACGAAAAACAACGCACGTACTCGTAAAGGTCCTAAGCGGACAGTAGCGAACAAGAAGAAATAATAAGTAAGGGAGGGTTTTCTACTCATGGCACGTAAACAACAAACTCGTAAACGTCGTGTTAAAAAGAATATTGAAACTGGGATTGCACATATCCGGTCGACGTTCAACAATACAATCGTAACGATCACTGATAGCCACGGGAATGCACTTTCTTGGTCAAGCGCTGGTGCACTAGGCTTTAGAGGTTCCCGTAAATCGACTCCATTCGCTGCTCAAATGGCTGCTGAAACAGCTGCGAAAGCATCTATGGAACATGGCCTCAAATCACTTGAAGTTACTGTTAAAGGACCAGGCGCTGGCCGTGAAGCGGCAATCCGTTCATTGCAGGCTGCAGGTCTTGAAGTAACTGCCATCCGTGACGTAACTCCAGTACCTCACAACGGTTGCCGTCCGCCAAAACGCCGTCGTGTATAAAGGTCTGTTCTTCAATTGATTACGAAGCACAATTTTTGGCAAAGCTGAATTGTGTGATTGCTAACTGCTATCTATACGAATCAATTTTATTAAAGAACGGCCTATATACTAGACGTTTTGAAGGAGGGTAAATGAATGATCGAGATTGAGAAACCGAAGATTGAAACAGTAATGATCAGCGAAGATTCCAAGTTCGGTAAGTTTATTATCGAACCGTTGGAGCGTGGATATGGAAATACGTTAGGGAACTCCTTGCGACGCGTACTTCTTTCCTCATTGCCAGGAGCTGCGGTCACTTCTATCCAGATCGACGGTGTTCTTCATGAATTCTCTACAATTGAAGGGGTCGTCGAAGACGTCGCAACAATTATATTGAATGTGAAGAAGCTTGCCCTCAAAATCTATTCTGATGATGAAAAAGTCATCGAAATCGATGTAAAAGGGGAAGGGGTCGTAACGGCTGCTGACATTACACATGACAGCGATGTTGAAGTGCTGAACCCTGATCTTCATATTGCTACGCTCGGTAAGAACGGACATCTCCGCATGCGTATGTATGCGATCCGTGGACGTGGTTATGCGCCTTCTGATCAAAACAAACGTGAGGATCTTGCGATTGGTGTGATTCCGGTCGACTCTATTTACACTCCAGTTTCACGCGTCAACTTCCAAGTCGAAAATACTCGGGTTGGACAGAGCACCAACTTTGATAAGTTGTCGTTCGATGTGTGGACAGATGGCAGCATCGGTCCGAAAGAAGCTGTTTCGCTCGGAGCTAAAATACTGACGGAGCATCTGAATATCTTCGTAGGCCTGACCAACGAAGCACAATCTGCAGAGATTATGGTAGAGAAGGAAGAAGATCAGAAAGAGAAAGTGCTTGAGATGACTATCGAAGAGCTTGATCTTTCCGTCCGTTCCTATAACTGCTTGAAGCGTGCAGGCATCAATACTGTCCTAGAACTCGCAAACAAGAGTGAGGACGAAATGATGAAAGTACGAAACCTAGGCCGGAAATCACTTGAAGAAGTGAAGGCGAAATTGGATGAGTTGAACCTCGGGTTACGCTCTGAAGATTAAGAAACAAATTGAGGGAGGGAAACTTCTATGGCATACAGAAAACTTGGACGTACAAGTTCACAACGTAAAGCGATGCTTCGCGACCTTGCAACAGACCTCATTATCCATGAGCGGATCCAAACAACAGAAGCACGCGCAAAAGAATTGCGTTCTGTCGTCGAAAAAATGATCACGCTTGGTAAGCGCGGTGACTTGCATGCACGTCGTCAAGCTGCTGAATTCATCCGTCGTGAAGTGATTGTCACTGAAGACGAAGAAGGCAAGGAGCAAAAGACATTCGCATTGCAAAAATTGTTTGATACGGTTGCACCTCGTTATGCAGATCGCCAAGGCGGTTACACACGTATCATGAAGATGGGTCCACGCCGTGGTGACGGTGCACCAGTCGTAGTTATCGAATTGGTGTAATGGATCATGCGGAGGGTGTTTTCGGCTGAGAGGCCGGAAACCCTTCTTCTATAAGGATTTATACGACAATATGAAAAGCTGAGTGTTACGATCGCCTGGAGTCCTCTTAGGAATCCTTTCGGTCTAGCTCTACGTACCTCATCCGCTGATCCGGATTGAGCACCCGGCATCAGTATAGATAAGAGCGCATTTCTTCGGATGAGGTGCGCGCTTTTTTTATTTTCAATAACCGCTCACAATACATATGGCTGGGGGTAGTGGGCATGAAAGAAATTCTTTCTATGGAGCATGTCACTTTTTTCTATGAAGGGGAAGACGGGAAGAAAAAAGCAGTGGACGATGTATCTTTCACTGTCCAAGAGGGCGAATGGATTGCGATTGTCGGTCATAACGGTTCCGGCAAATCGACACTCGCCAAGCTGATGATCGGCCTTCTATTCCCGGAAGAAGGACATGTAAATCTCTTCCTCGAGCCACTCAATGAAGAAAATCTCTGGGATATCCGTTCGCGGATGGGAATAGTGTTCCAAAATCCGGACAATCAGTTTGTCGGGTCCACTGTGCAAGATGATGTTGCATTCGCGCTTGAGAATAAAGGCATTCCTTTCGAAGAGATGGTGCCCCGTGTCCACGAAGCTCTCCAGCTTGTGAAGATGGACGCTTTTCTTGATCAGGAACCTCATCATTTATCGGGGGGACAGAAGCAGCGTGTCGCTATTGCAGGCGCTTTGGCGCTCAGCCCGGAACTCCTGATTTTAGACGAGGCGACGTCCATGCTTGATCCGCAAGGACGGGATGAAGTGATCACTGTCGTCCAGGAACTGAAAAAGAGGACGGGGCTCACCGTCCTGTCGATTACACATGACTTGGAAGAAGTCCTTCTTGCAGATCGAGTCATTGTCATGAACAAAGGACGCATGATTGCGAAAGGGACGCCGGCACAAATATTCGAACGGGGCGAGGAGCTGGAAGAAATCGGGCTTGACTTGCCGTTCGCTCTCAGGCTTTCTCGGCTGCTGAGAAAGGAAGGCATCGAATTGAAAGGGGATCTTCCGATGACAGAGGAAGAGTTGGTGAATGATATATGGACATCGTACTTCAACAAGTAGGCTATTTATATGCAAGAAATACACCATTTGAAAAGCGCGCGCTCCAGCATGTCGATCTCTCCATCCCTTCCGGTTCCTTCACCTCTATCATCGGCCATACGGGTTCCGGCAAATCGACACTCCTCCTTCATCTGAACGGTCTCCTGAAGCCTTCTGAGGGCTCTGTGACCGTGGGGCAGACGACCATCACGGCAGAGACGAAGGGGAAGGCGCTGAAAGACGTCCGCAAATCTGTCGGAATCGTCTTTCAGTTTCCGGAACACCAGCTCTTCGAAGAGACCGTCGAAAAGGATATCATGTTCGGTCCGCTGAATTTCGGTATTTCTGAAGAGGCGGCGAGAAGCCGGACACACGAATTGATCGAGCTGCTTGGCTTGCCTGCTGATGTCGCTCAAAAGTCGCCGTTCGATCTCTCGGGGGGCCAGATGCGGCGTGTTGCCATCGCAGGCGTACTGGCATTCAATCCATCCGTTCTTATATTGGACGAGCCGACAGCAGGGCTTGATCCGAGGGGGCGCAAGGAAATCATGGAGCTGTTCAGGCGTCTGCATGAGGAACAAGGGCTGACGACCATCCTTGTCACGCACAGCATGGAGGATGCTGCGCGTTACTCCGATCAGGTCATTGTCATGCATGACGGCACTACAGTCATGTCTGGAACGCCAGAAGACATCTTTGCACAAAACGATAAGCTCTCAGGCTTCCGTCTCGGGGTGCCGCGGGCTGTCAGTTTTCAGCGGCAATTCGAGAAGCTGTCCGGCAAGGCGCTCGACAAGCTGTCGATGACAGAAGAGGAACTGGCTGCCGGAATGGCGAAAGTGCTGCGGGAAGCGGGTGGCAGATCCGATGCTTGAAAAGATGATTTTTGGCAGGTATATTCCCGGCCATTCGTTTGTTCATAAGCTGGATCCCCGTTCCAAGCTGATCTTTGTCTTCCTGTTCATTTTCGCAGTCTTTCTGGCGAATAATACGGCATCCTATGCAGTCTTGATCCTTTTCACACTGCTTGTCATCGCTACGGCGAGAATCCGGCCGTATTTCCTGTTCAATGGCCTGAAGCCGATTCTGATTCTGGTGGCGTTCACATTGCTGATGCACTTCATCTTCACAAAGGAAGGGCCAGTGCTATTCGAATGGAAATTCATCAAGATTTATGAGGAAGGCCTCAGGCAAGGGATCTACATCTCCGTCCGTTTCCTTGTACTCGTTCTGATCACCACAATCCTGACGCTCACCACGTCGCCGATTTCGATTACAGACGGAATGGAGACATTGCTGAATCCGCTGAAGCGGCTCAAGCTCCCTGTTCATGAACTCGCCCTGATGATGTCGATTTCGCTTCGTTTCATACCGACGCTCATGGATGAAACGGATAAGATCATGAAGGCGCAGCTGGCAAGGGGTTCCGATCTGACAACAGGGTCGATACGGGAACGCATCAAAGCGGTCATCCCGCTGCTCGTTCCGCTGTTCGTGAGCGCGTTCAAGCGGGCGGAGGACCTTGCGATTGCAATGGAAGTCCGCGGATACCGGGGAGGGGAAGGTCGCACGCGCTACCGCCAGCTGAAATGGGATTGGCGCGATACGCTGGTGATCCTCATCTTTGCCATTCTCTTCACGGCACTTCTGCTGCTCAGGAATTAGGAGGGACGAGATGCAACGAATCAAAGCAACCATTTCCTATGACGGAACGAACTTCGCAGGGTATCAATTCCAGCCGAAACTGCGCACCGTCCAGTCGGAAATCGACAAAGGCCTTAGGAAACTCCATAAGGATCCTTCGATCTTCTCCGTCGCGAGCGGCCGGACAGATTCTGGCGTCCATGCCTTCGGACAAGTGATCCATTTTGACACGCCTCTTACTCTTCCGCTGGAAAAGTGGAAGATGGCGCTTAATGTCTATTTTCCGAAAGACATCAGGTGCGAGGCGGCGGAATATGTGGACAGCGAATTTCATGCCCGCTATTCGGCAACCGGCAAGACATATATGTTCAAATGGTCTTTGAGCGAGGTGCAGAGCCCGTTCGAACGCAACTATTCGGTCCATCTGGGAAGATGGCAGCCAGACATTGAACGGATGCAGGAAGGTGCGCAGTACTTTCTGGGGACTCATGACTTCACCAGCTTTTGTTCCTCAAAGACGGCGACTGCAAGCAAAGTGCGCACCGTCCGTAAATTGACGCTGGAGAAACAGGGCGAGCACCTCATCCTGCTCATAGAAGGCGACGGATTCTTATATAACATGGTGCGCGCAATTGCAGGGATGCTTCTTGCTGTCGGAATTGGCTGGAATGAGCCTCAGGACATCGAAGGGATCCTGGAGGCAAAGGATCGGAAAAAGGCGGGGAAAACCGCGCCGGCTCACGGTTTATACCTGATGGAAGTGACTTATGGGGATTAAGCAACTTTTCCTGGCGTTTTCACAAAAACGCTTGACTTAAAGTGGCAAACGATATAAGATGATAGATGGTATTTCAATAACCCCACAATAAGCCCCGGAAAGTTTATTTGTGTTTAGGGATAGAGAAAACGGAACAATTTTGACATTTTTAGGAGGAACAATACATGCGTACAACATTCATGGCGAAAGGTCACGAAGTCGAGCGCAAATGGCTCGTTGTCGACGCTGAAGGCAAAACTCTCGGACGCCTTGCATCCGAAGTGGCTTCCATTCTTCGCGGCAAACACAAACCGACGTTCACACCGAACGTTGACACTGGCGATCACGTGATCTTGATCAACGCTGAAAAAATCGAACTTACAGGCAATAAATTGCATGATAAAATCTACTACCGCCACTCGAACCACCCAGGCGGCATCAAGTCCCGTACAGCTCTTGAGATGCGTACAAACTACCCAACAAAAATGTTGGAACTTGCGATCAAAGGGATGCTTCCAAAAGGCCCTCTAGGTCGTCAAATGTTCAAGAAACTTCACGTCTATGCAGGTGCAGAACATCCGCATGCGGCACAAAAACCAGAAGCTTACGAGCTTCGTGGGTAATTAAGAGGAGGAACCACCTTTGGCACAAGTACAATATATCGGCACTGGCCGTCGTAAAAGCTCAGTAGCTCGTGTACGTCTCGTTCCTGGCGAAGGCAAAATCACCGTCAACAACCGTGACGTAGAAGACTACGTACCATTCGAAACACTTCGCGAAGTGATCAAGCAACCACTCGTTGCTACTCAAACTCTTGGCAGCTATGACATCCACGTAAACGTCCACGGCGGCGGTTTCACTGGTCAAGCTGGCGCAATCCGCCACGGCGTAGCTCGTGCTCTACTTAACGTAGATCCTGACTTCCGTCCGGCTCTTAAAGCAGCAGGTTTGTTGACTCGTGACGCTCGTATGAAAGAGCGTAAGAAATACGGTCTCAAATCCGCTCGTCGTGCACCACAGTTCTCGAAGCGTTAATCGTTTCGTCATACAACCCCTTCCCGCTTTGTTCGGGGAGGGGTTTTTATATGTTCCGGCTTGCCTCTGTCATGCTGCTCCATAAGTTGGTACGATAGAGCAAAGGTCGAAGAAGAGAAGGCGAGGGAAGGACGGGGACCCCGTGAGCATCTTTATTTTGGAAGACGATATCATCCAGGCGGAACGCATGCGGCGGCTCATTTTAGAAATTTGTGATGAGCAAGATGTGTCATATGACTTCATCGAGGTGACTTCGAAAGAGGAGCGGATTGTGGAGCGGCTTCTGCACGCGTCCCGTGTACCCATATATTTTCTGGATATCGAAATAAAAGGGGATGGCCGGAAAGGGCTGGAGACGGCTCGGAAAATCAGGCAGTTGGATGACCAAGGCATCATCGTGTTCGTAACGACCCATTTTGAACTCGCTCCGATCTCTTACAGCTATATGGTGTCAGCGTTCACTTTTATCGACAAAGGCCTGCCCTATGAAGAACAGTTTTTGCAGCTGGAACAGTGCCTTTTGCATTACAAGAGAAGGAATGAAAGCGGACAGCCCAGTGACGATTTCATCATCGATACAGAACAGGCGACAGTGCGCCTGCCGTTCCGGGAAGTGGAGTATATCATGACGGACGGCCCGCATCGGCTGGCCTTGATTGCTGCAAACCGTGTGGTGCATTTTTATGGGACATTGAAGGAAGTGGAGCTGCTCGACCGCCGGCTGCTCCGCTGTCATCAGTCATATGTCGTGAATAGTGAGCGGATTGCCTCCTTCCATGCAAAAGAACGTGAACTGGTCATGGAAGACGAAAGCCGTATTCCGGTTTCCCGGCGGATGACCCGCCAAGTAAGGGAAGCGTTGAAGGGGAAAAAGCCGAATGTACATTTATGATGCGATCGCTGTTGTGCTGATCGGTATCGCGCATATCTTTTTCTATATCGGACTGATCGGGTATGAACGGTTCTCCCGCATTATGATCATCCTGCTAGGTATTGTGCTGACTTTGCTGCTCGGCATTGTTGTCACTGCGACGGGCTACCCGGAAACCAATGGTCTGCTGCTGCTCCTGTTTCTGCTAAGTATCGGATTCATGAAAAAGGGTCTGCCGGCAACAAAAATTATCTATTTCGCGCTGGTGAGCATTGTCGGGATTACATTTCTTCGGAGTGCTCTTCTGGAAGCCGGTTTCTGGCTGTTCATGCAATCTCCGCTGAATCTGTATTTATGGACAGGCAGTGTCATTCACTGCATTACGGCCGCTCTACTGCTTGGCGGATTGGTGTTGATCCGCAGGCACTTACGAATCATTTCATTGTTTCTCACAGAGCGCCCTATTTATCCTATTACATACGTTCTATTGTGCATCGGCATGGTTCTGCAGTTTGTAATGACAATGCCAGCAAGTAGACTGCTGGCGTCGCTGAACCAGTCGTATGGCATGGCGAGCTATATTGCCTCCTATGTCCTTTTCCTCGTCTTGCTTCTGGTCATGATGATCGGCTTCCAGCTTTCAAAGGATCGTGCCATCCAGCGTGAACGGCAGCGGTCGGATCTGGAGCTGCTCCAATATGTGGAGAAGCTAGAGGAGCTGCACGCCGAGCTTGCAGGTTTCCGGCATGATTACAGCAACATTCTGCTGTCCCTTGAGGAGGGCGTTCGAAATAAGAATATGGGACAGATTGAACAGGTTTACCGGGAAGTGATCGCGCCGACATCCACGCTTATCAACCATCAGGAGATGGATATTGTCAAACTGGCAAGAGTGGAAAATGCAGAAGTGAAAAGTGTGCTGAGTGTGAAGGTGATGACGGCCCAGCAAGAAAAGCTGCACGTGGAAGTCGATATCCCGGAAGTGATCAAGACAATCCCCATTCCTCCGATCCGCTTCATCCGCATGATCTCCATCCTGCTTGATAATGCAATCGAGGAGGCCGTACGAAGCAAAAAGAAGACAGTTCAACTGGCGCTCTTTGAAACAGAGGGGCATCTCTGGTTTGTCGTGCGCAACAGCTGCAGTGAAAGATCCATACAAGTGAATCGGCTCTATGAGGCTCCTTTTTCGTCTAAAGGTCCCAAACGCGGCGTCGGGCTGCAGTCGCTGAAACGGCTGATCGATCAGTCTGACAACGCTATGCTTGAAACGGCATTCGAGTATCCGTATTTCACCCAGACTATCAAGATTAAAAAAAATGACCGGTTATGATGAAGTGATGACCGTTTAGGATGCGGCCATTTTGTTTCCGGACTGTCTGTCGTACACTGCTTGTAAAGGAGTGAGTGCGGATGGCGGGAATCACAATCGCAATAGCTGCCGGGATAGGGATTCCAGCAGGATTCGCAGTATATGCAGCATGGACGAAGCGTTTCTGGCCATTTGTCTGCGGCGTACTGGCATTCTGCATATCTCAGCCGCTGCTTCGCATTCCGCTGATGACATACCTGGGTGCCCATAGTACGTCCTATGCCTTTTTCAGTGCAGTGCACCCGATCCTCTTTGCTCTTCTTGTAGGGTTGAGCGCAGGGGTGTTTGAAGAGACCGCACGATATGTCATTATGCGATTTTGGATGAAGCGGAGGCGGAACTGGGCGGCGGGCTTCCTCTTCGGGGCAGGCCATGGAGGGATTGAGGCGTTGCTGGTTTTAGGCGTTCCGGCGGCCATGTTGCTAGTCACAGGCTCTCCTGATCTGCATGGCAGCAATACGCTTGGCTTTGTGCTTGGCAGCATGGAAAGACTGTTCGCCATAGCGCTTCATATCGGACTGTCGTTACTCGTCATGCAGGGAGTCTTGCGGCGGAAATTCGTTTATCTGTTTGCTGCCATCCTTATACATGGGATGGTGGATGCGATGATTGGAATTGTCCCGCACTTCGTTCCGAAAGAATATGTACTGGCCGTCATCGAAGGCATGGTGGCGGCAACGGCGGCGGCCGTATTCTTCTATGGCCTGCGTCTTAAAAGAAAGGAAGTGTTCGTATGAAGAAAATGGCGGGAATCCTAATCGGCTTCCTCCTCATCACCGCCCTGTCCGCATGCGGCTCAAATGTCGATGATGAGACGAAAGAAATGTACATCGGCAAAGCTGAAAGAGTGGTGGATCTCCTGAACCAGGGGGAGTATGGCGAAGTCCATGCCATGTTCAACGATGAGATGAAAGCCGGGCTGCCGGAGGAACAGATGGGTGAGCTGGGACCGGTGATCGAACAATCCGGCGACTTTGAGAAAATCGGCAAAGCTTCGGTAGAGGAGAAGGACGGTGTCTACGTCACGGTGCTCGTCGCTGAATACAGCAAAGAAAACCGTGTGTTTACAGTGTCTTTCACAGAGGATGAAAAGATAGCTGGTCTATTCATACAGTAAGATGTTCTATAACCTCTTTCCGGCAAATGGAAAGGGGTTTTTCATTACCTTTGAGCAAAGGAACTGCCTAAAACAAAAATCAATTTGATTTTCCCTAATGAACTTGCGATACTTTATACAACAAATCACTAGCTGAAACTGCCAGCAGGCAAGGGGGAAATGCAATGAGAGAGGATCGGCTGCGTCAATCATTTGAAGAGCTTGCCAGGTTTTCGGATAAAGGGGAGGGCATCAACCGGCTCGCCTATACAAAAACGGAGCGGGAGGCCCGCGACTATATGATCAGTCAATTCAAGCAGGCGGGTCTCACGGTCCGCACGGATTATGCGGGCAATGTCATCGCGCGCCGGGAAGGGGCCAACCCGGACTTGCCGGTTGTCGCCACGGGGTCCCATATCGATTCTGTATACGCAGCAGGTGAGTTCGACGGGACAGCAGGCGTACTCGTGGCGCTTGAGATCATGCGCTCGCTGCAAGATGAAGACATTGTGACCGAGCATCCGCTGGAAGTCATCATTTTCGCTTGCGAGGAATCCTCCCGTTTTGGTGCCTCGACGCTTGGCAGCAAAGCGATGGCAGGCCGCTTGGATCCTGCATATACACGATCGCTGACAGATAAAAACGGCAGTACGCTCATGCAGGCATTCGAGGAGAATGGGCTAGATTTGGAAGAAGTCCATCTGGCCAAGCGGTTCCGGGATGAAATCAAGGCATTTGTGGAACTGCATATCGAGCAAGGACCGGTTCTAGAAAAGCGGGGACTTGCAGTTGGCGTCGTCTCTGCTATTGCTGCGCCTGTCCGTTATCATGTGCATATTGACGGGACAGCTGATCATTCAGGCACAACGCCGATGGATTACAGGCGGGATGCTCTGCTCGGCGGAGCGGAAATTGCGCTGGCAGTGGAACGCGCTGCCATCGAAGAACTGGATTATGGAACGGTCGGAACGGTGGGCGTCTTTTCAATACAACCTGGCGCAATGAATGTAGTCCCGGGGCTTGCCGAGCTTGACGTCGACATCCGGGGGACGAACGACGCATCACGCCGGCGCGTCGTGGCGGCGCTCGAAAAGTCGGTTGAAGAGGTAAGAAGCGTCAGGGGGCTTGACGCCTGGATGGAGGAGATTTCGAGCGAGCAGCCGGTCCAAATGGATGCCGGCCTTGTCGGTGAATTGAAAGACATCTGTGAGCAGCTAGGAGTTGCTTGGATGGAAATGCCGAGCGGAGCGGGACATGATGCTATGAATATGGCTTCCCTCTGTCCGACAGCCATGATTTTCGTGCCTTCGAAAGAGGGTCTCAGCCATAATCCAAAAGAGTATACCTCCATGGAACAGCTGATGGAAGGCGCCAAGGTCCTGCGGGCTTCTATGCTTCAGCAGGCGATTACCGTTCCATCAAATTAATAGAAGCGCGGCCGGAAAAGGTTCTCCTGGTCGCGCTTCTTATGTTTATTTGGCAAATGGATCCTTGTTGTCATATTGATTGTTATGGATGACGTCACTCCGCAAGTAATCAAGGATCTCATCGACAATTTCTATGCCGTTTTCCATTGTATCCTTCTCTTTCAGAAACGCGTCCTGTCCGGGATACAGCACTTGGTCAAAACCTGGCGCCGGTTTCACTTCGTTCAATTCTTTCATCATCATGGAGATATTTTCGCGGAACAGGTCCTTATTCGTGAAGGCGCCTGGATCGATGACGATATGGAGCTGGCCGAGTTCGCGCCCTTTTGTCAAATCATGATACATGGAGGAGACATGTTTGCCGAACGGAAGGCCGAGGAGCACGCCAGATAAGATGTCGATCATCATCATGAGCCCGTAACCTTTCGGGCCGGCAATCGGCAGCAGCGCGTTGACTTTGAAAGGATCTGTTGTCTGGCCACCGTCCTTGTCGACCGCCCATGTGTCCGGAATCGATTCGTGTTTTGAACGGGCATGCAGAATTTTGCCCCATGCCTGGATGCTTGTCGCCATGTCGATGATGATCTTATCATCATGGCTGCCAGGCGCGCCGAAAGCAATCGGGTTCGTGCCGAAGTAAGGTTCCGCACCCCCGAACGGCACGACCATCGGATCGGACTGGCACATCGAGATGGCGACCATCCCGGCCTCTGCCGCCTGCTGGGCATAATAGGAGAGCGCCCCGCTATGGCTCATGCGCCGTATGCCGACAACCGCGGTCCCGTTTTCCCGTGCCATGCCGATCGCCTTTTCCATCGCCTCTTTGGCAGCCACATGGCCCGCTCCGTTATCTGCGTCCAGCACAGCGGCTCCCGGGCCATTCTTTGTGAAGGTGAAATCAGGTTTTACCGTGATGCCGCCTTTTGCAATCCGTTCAGCGTAGTATTCCACACGCATTGCGCCGTGTGAATGGATTCCGCGGGCATCTGCATGTGCCAGGACGTCTGCGACTGTTTCCGCATGAATGGGAGCAAGCCCCGCAGCTGCAAGTTTTCCTGCCATTAAATCCTTTAATTCTTCATAGGTCACTTTCATGTAAGCCACTCCTCTTCAGCAGGTTCGTTTCAATTCATGGAAAAACGGTCTTTCAGGAACGCGATCGTCCTCTCGACCGCCCGCACTGCATCTGGATCTTCCATATTTGCGTCAAAATTATGCTTTCCCCCGCGGATTGTCATCAGCTCGCTATACACGCCGAGTGAATCCAGCTTCTCTTTCATAGCAGCGGATTCCTCATACGGTACATCATCATCCGCATCACCATGAATCAGAAGCGTGTCCGGATAGGAATTGTCCGCCAGTTCGAGCGGAGCGTATTGCTGCAAGGCTGCGGCATCGCCAGCAAGGGAATCGCCCGCCACATAGTCGAGCCATGCGCCTGTCTGCCTGCAGTATAAGTAAATGGCATAGCGGCTCTGAATAGGAGCAGCGGAAATCGGAGTCGGTTTGACGAGCTGATCTGCCAGTGCTTTCGGGACTGCGGGCATGGCTGTAAAATACGGACTCGGCTTTTTATACCAGTCCCCAGTCACCTGCCCGTATCCGTAGAACGAGACAATGGCAGCCGGCTGATGCTCGCACGTGCCTGCCAGCAGAGAAAGGTAGCCGCCTGCGGAATTGCCTACAGCCGCCACTTTGCCTGGATCAAAATCGAACAGGGCAGGCGCCTCTTCGCGGATCCACCGGAAAAGCGTCTCGAGATCATCCCGGATGGCCGGCAGCTTGGACTCCGGTGCAAGCCGGTAATCGACGGAGAACACATGGAATCCGGCTTCTGTATAACGCCTGATCTGCTCGCTGTTCATATCTTCCTTCGAGCCCCAGATCAGTCCCCCGCCGTGGATGTAAACGAGCAGGGGTGCATTCTTGGAATCGGTCCGATGCAGAATCCCTTCAATAGTACAGCCGTCTGTCTCCCGATATGCAAATATCTCTCCCATAAATCATTTCTCCTCTCCAATTGTACTGTTTCCACATCTTTAGAAACAGCAGATTTCATATCATCCATCTTCAATATTTTTCTATTTATCATATACTACGATTCGGCATGAAGACAGGAAAACCGTCAAACTTTTATGTTTTTGTAATGTGAGTCTACGGGATTTTATTCGTCTGTAATGAAAACTTCTGTACAATGATTTTGATGATAAAACAGCGCTTGAAATTGCATTAATTAGTGATTTTAGGGAATCACAAGTATAGTGTGCTGTTTTTAAAAAAGTATAGGAGTGATTTTTGTGCTTCAAACGATTATAAAGAAGAACTCGTATCAAGACTCCATCAACCTCATGTTGCTTACCAACTCGGTTTCAACGATGGAAGGTCTCAACAAAGTGCAAATCATGATGGCGACCCCGGCTAATAAAGACATTTTCAAAACGGCAGGGCTGCATACACCGGAACTGGAAGCTGCTGAATCCAATGACATGGCGATTGTCGTCGACACAGACGATGCCAGCATCATGGATGAAGTGCTTGAAAAAGTCGACCAATACCTAAAAGACCAGTCGATCAGCAATAAAAAACAGAGTTTTGAAACAGTCCGTACATGGGATAAGGCAGCTGACGCGCTTCCAGGCGCCAACATCGCAATGATCTCAGTGCCTGGGCAATATGCGGCTGACGAAGCGGAAAAGGCGCTCGACCGCGGCCTTCACGTATTCTTGTTCAGTGATAACGTTTCTATTGAAGACGAACTTCGCCTGAAGCAAAAAGCGCATGAAAAAGGATTGCTTGTCATGGGTCCCGACTGCGGAACAGGAATTTTGGATGGCGTGCCATTCGCATTCGCAAACGTTGTCAATAAAGGACGAATCGGTATCGTCGGTGCATCTGGAACAGGTATCCAAGAAGTGTCCACAATCATTGACCGTCTAGGCGAAGGTGTTAGCCACGCGATCGGAACAGGCGGACGCGACCTGAAAGATCCGATTGGCGCAATTACCATGATGGACGGAATCCGTGCACTCGAAAACCACAGCCAGACAGAAATTATCACAATCGTTTCGAAGCCGCCTGCAGAGCATGTCCGCAACGAGGTAATGGAATTGCTGCAAAGCCTTTCCAAGCCGGTTGTTGCAGTGTTCCTTGGTGAAAAGCCGGAACAATACGTCGGCAACGTGTACCAGGCATATACACTTGCGGAAACTGCGCATATCGCAGTCGACCTTGCAAGAGGCAACAAAGTGAAGCCTGACTACAATTCCGGAGACTTCACAGTCGAAAATGCGGAACTTGCAGAAGGCCAGCATACATTCAAAGGCCTCTATTCAGGTGGAACACTTGCTTCTGAAGCGGCTATCCTGATCTCTGACGCCCTTGGACTTGGCACACATATCAAAAACGAAGAAGGCTACGTGCTCAAGCACGAAGGCCATGAAGTGGTTGACCTGGGAGACGACAAATATACACAAGGCAAGCCGCACCCGATGATCGACCCTGAAACACGCGCGAAGTTCATCGAAGAAGCAGGTGCAGATCCATCCACAGCCGTCATCCTTCTCGACTTCGTCCTTGGCTATGGTTCCCATGAGAACATGGCAGGCGCATTGCTTCCTTCCATCAACAAAGCGGTGGCAACTGCGAAAGAAGCAGGACGCACATTGCATGTCGTTGCGACAGTCTGCGGTACGAAAAATGATCCGCAAAGCTACGACGGCCATGTGAAAGAATTGAAACAAGCTGGAATCATCGTGAAAGAAACAAATAACGAAGCGGTCCGCACGGCTCTTAACATTGTCGGCCTGCATGTGGAAGACAATCAAAAAGAGCATGTCGAAAATGACAAGCCAAGCAAAGACTTCGATCTTTCCGTCTCCGATGAGATCGCAAACCTTGTTTCCGAGCGCCCTCGCGTGATCAACGTTGGCTTGAAAGGGTTCACGGATGCCCTTGCTGACACAGGCACACCATTCGTTCAATACGACTGGCGCCCAGTCGCAGGCGGCAACGCCCGCATGGCGAAAATCCTTAGCCTGTTGAAATAAGGGTACCCCATAACAACAGAAGGTCTGGCTTCCTGGCGAACTGGACCTTCTCCATGGTTTTTACACATATAGTTGAGCTGAAGTGCAGGCGCCGACTCCGGCGGGAATAGCATGAGCCTTGAGACCCCGCAGGTAGCGAAGCGGACGAGGAGGCTCAAGCCATGCCCGCGGAATGCGTGCGCCGGAACGGAAGCCGAGAAATCTTTATATAAAAAAGGATGAGGTGGAAGCGACTATGAACTACAATTCAATGGATGAAGCAAACAAAGCGGTTATCGACAAAATCACCGGTTCAGCGCCATTTTTAGTAGACGTGGTACCTGCAAAAGACAAAATCAAAGAATTGAACGAAGGCAAAGTATTGCTCCATGCCGGCCCGCCGATCAAGTGGGAAGACATGACTGGCCCAATGCAAGGATCTTGCATCGGTGCGTCCATCTACGAAGGCTGGGCGTCAACACCGGAAGAAGCGGAAAAACAGCTTGCAGCAGGAGAAGTGAAGTTCATCCCTTGTCACCACGTGAACGCGGTTGGTCCAATGGGCGGAATTACATCTGCCAACATGCCTGTATTCGTAGTTGAAAACCGTACAGACGGCAACGAAGCATACTGCATCATGAACGAAGGGATCGGTAAGGTTCTTCGTTTCGGTGCGAACTCCCAAGAAGTTATCGACCGCTTGAAGTGGATGCAAAATATACTCGGACCAACTATCGCAAAAGCGCTTAAACTGACAGATGACGGTTTGAACTTGAACGTTATGATTGCTAAGGCAATCACAATGGGTGATGAGTTCCACCAACGTAATATTGCGGCATCCCTAATTTTCCTTAAGGAAATCAGCCCATACATCGTGCAAGTGGATATGGACGAGAAAGACCGCAAAGATGTAATCCAATTCCTTGCAGATACAGACCAGTTCTTCTTGAACATCGCAATGGCGACTGGTAAGGCTGTCATGGACGCTGCCCGTACGATTGAACACGGAACAGTCGTTACAGCAATGTGCCGGAACGGTAAAGATTTCGGTATCCGCATTTCCGGAATGGGCGATGAGTGGTTCACAGCGCCTGTTAACACACCGCAAGGTCTCTTCTTCACAGGTTACTCCCAAGAAGATGCGAACCCGGATATCGGTGACAGTGCAATCACTGAAACATTTGGTGTCGGCGGTATGGCAATGATCGCAGCGCCAGGCGTTACCCGTTTTGTCGGAGCTGGCGGCTTTGATGATGCTCTTGCAACAAGCAATGAAATGGCTGAAATCTGCGTATCTCAAAACAGCAACTTCACAATCCCGACTTGGGACTTCCAAGGCGCTTGCCTCGGAATTGATGCACGTAAAGTCGTTGAAACAGGCATTGAGCCAGTTATCAACACAGGGATCGCGCACAAAAAAGCGGGAATGGGCCAAGTTGGAGCAGGTACAGTCCGTGCTCCTAAAGAATGCTTCGAAAAAGCTCTTGAGGCATATGCCGTAAAACTCGGCTTGATTTGAGGAATGGCAAGTTGCAAAATAAAAAGATAGTACCGGCAAAGGAATACGAACAACGTATTCCTCTGCTGCTTTCTGACCATAAAGAAGGCCGCGTGCACAGCGTTTTCCAGAACGGCGTGAACGTTGAGGCGGGCGGCCGCCTATTTTTTATTGGCACGGAAAAAAACGGACAGCTGCCGTTTGGAATCCACATTCATGCAGAGATGTTGCAGCCGATTGTGGCGTTTGCCGAGCAGGGTGCCCCTGTCTTATGGTGCAGCGAATTACAGCAGATTCAATTTCAGGATGCGCCGATCATAGTCTCGCTCACTGAGGCTGTTCCCTTCCACTGGGAATTGCCGCATCGCGAGCTGGGAGCAGAGGAAACCAAGCACAATTTGGCGCTGCTTATCGCCATACTGCTGGAAGAAGGAAAGAAAACGGGGCTCGATGTCGATATTGAGTATTTCCTCATGTCGATGAATACCGACGACCGCGTAAAGGATTTGCTGGGCATCCTTTTAACCGAAGAAGAACAACAGATTGAGCAGGCATTACGCACTTATATCGGCCGCGGACAAGGGTTGACGCCGTCGGGGGATGACCATCTGGTCGGTATCCTGGCGATCCACCAAGCGGTCGGACTGCTGACGGATACGGCATTCAATGTGCTGCAGCGCCTGGTCGCCGATGAACGGCTGACGACGGATGTCGGCCGTGAATATCTGTTATACGCCCTTCGTGGTAATTTCAGCTCGACTGTGGTCAAACCGGCTTCGGAACTGACCGGGAAGACGGATATGAATACACTCAGGCCGCTGATCGAAGAACTGCTCGATATGGGACATAGCTCCGGAATCGATACGATCTTCGGCATGTTACTAGGCTTACTAATGCATAGGAGGAATTTGGAATGTCAGAAAAAGTATTGATCGCACTTGGAGGAAACGCCATCCTTCAACCGAAACAGGAAGCAACATTTGAAAATCAGTATGAAAACGTAAGACTCAGCACAGAAATCATCTCCAAAATTGCGAAGAACGGCCACACTGTGATCGTTACGCACGGCAACGGACCGCAAGTCGGCAATATCCTTCGCCAGAATGAAGAAGCGAAAGACGTTGTCCCTGCTCTTCCGCTTGATGTGTGCAGCGCGGAATCCCAAGGGTTCATCGGTTACATGATGGAACAGACGTTGAAAAACGAATTGACGAAGCTTGATCTTGACCGTGAAGTCGTCTGCCTGCTCACACAAACTGAGGTGGACCCTGAGGATCCTGCATTTGAAGATCCGTCCAAACCGATCGGAGTGTTCTATACAGAAGAGGAAGCAAACAAACTTGCTGAAGAGAAGGGCTGGGTCGTGAAAGAAGACGCAGGCCGTGGTTTCCGCCGTGTTGTGGCGTCCCCAGAACCAAAATCGATCTTGAATTCGAAAACAATCAAAAGCCTTACGGATAATGGCGTAATCGTCATCGCTTCAGGCGGCGGCGGCATTCCGGTTGTACGCGAAAAAGACGGCAGCCTGAAAGGGATTGCAGCAGTTATCGATAAAGACCGCAGTGCGTTCCGTCTTGCGGAAGAAGCAGATGCAGATGTCCTTATGATCTTGACAGATGTTGATAACGTCTATGTCAACTACGGCAAGCCAGATCAAAAAGCGCTTGGCATCATCAAATTGGATGAGGCGAAAAAGTACGCAGACGAAGGCCAATTCTCCGCAGGCAGCATGGGGCCTAAAGTTGAAGCGGCGATGAAGTTCGCAGAGCGCGGCGGCCGCGCAATCATCTGCTCCCTCGCTCAAGCGGATCTTGCCGTTGAAGGCAAAGCGGGTACTCAAATTACAAAGTAAGAAGAAGTAAACAGGGGAGGAGGGACTGAATGAGAAAGAAACAATCCCGTTCATTTCGAAAAGAACTGAGCTATTCGTTTTTAGCAATCGGACTGACGACAATCATCTCACTTGGGATTTTTCAGTTCTTTCAGCTCTCCTCCTTAATTAAAGATAATCAGGAAAGCCAAATCAAAGTCACCGAGTTCCTGGAGGATAATATTGAGGGTTATATGGAACAGCATGGCCGTGTCATTGACACGGTATCTTCCATGATCGCCCCTCTGCTCGAATCAGGTGATATGAATAAGATTGAAGAAGTCATGCGGGACATCAAGCAGCATTATCCCGGGTTTGTAAACCTGTATGTAGGGAATACCCGTGGAGAATCACTTGTGTTCTACCCGCCTGTTTACACGGATGGTGCAAGCAGGGAACATATCGACTTCAGCGACCGCTCGTATTATAAGGAACTGCTCGAGAAAAAGCGTCAGGTCATTTCACCTGCATTCCATGGAAGAGGCGGAACCGATACCATTCTAGTGGCGATTGTGTCTCCGATACTGGACAGTGACGACCAGATGGCGGGCTATATCCTTGGCGCCATCGACGTGAATGCACTTGAAAAATATGTTTTATCGCGTGTATCCGGGGAAGCGAAGTACGCTGTTTTGCTCGACCAGGACAATAATGTCATCATGCATCCTGACGTCGACGCAAAAACAGAAATGGTCAACATGACCGATACTACCATTGTAAAGGCCATCAACCAAAAGAAGGACGATCTTGTCCAAACACTTGAGTTCAAAGATGCAGGCAAAGAGAAGGAATTCCTCACCTACACGAGGATACCGACTTTGGGCTGGACGCTGTGGATTGCCAATCCCTCGACACTCATCATGAAACCATTGAAGGATGCGGTCATCACCATCTTATGGTTCATCCCGCTGACTGCTCTATTAGTTGTTCTGGCAAGCCTCTTTTTGAGTGCGCGGCTGGAGCGGACAATCCGAAACTTGCTCGATACCATAAAACGATACTCAGCAAGCTACAAATCCAATCAGCCTGTGCAAATCTCAGAGCAGATTGAAGGCCCGCAGGAGATGACAGATCTCCTTTCCCATTTCAATGAAATGCTGTTTGAAATTGAGGAGAACCGTGACGAACTCATTGCACTGAATACGCAGCTGGAAGCGCGTGTTCGTGAACGGACGGCGAATTTAGAATCACGCAATGCGGAACTGTCAGCCGTCAATAAACTGATCACTCCGGTATCATCCGATATGGATCTGCCGCATTTCATCCAGGTGTGCCTGCGGAAGATGAATCCGGCCATCCCGTTCTCCATTCATATCTGGTTCCGGGAGCTGGCTGTGACGCGTGAGGAGATCTATGCCAATGTCAGCCTGGAGCAATACTTGGAAACGTATATCCAAGGTTCCAACCAGCACATAGAACCGATCATCCTAAGCGAGTTGCCCAATGGCTATTTGATCATCGATTTATTGGAAGGCCAGACGATTGAACCGAAAGATCTGTCGTTCCTGCAGACGTTTTCAAGATCACTTGCCATTATGATGCAGAACAAACTTCTATTTGAACGATATCGCAATAAACACGCTGAACTCGACGCAGTCCTTGAGAGCATGTCGGAAGGGATCATGCTGCTGAATAACGAGTATGAAGTCAATTACGTCAACGAATCCTTCCTGAACGTAATTGACGGCGACCGGACGGATATACCGCTCAAGAGGCTGTCAGATGTCCTGCAGCGGATCGCCAGCCTGTTCGAAATTACGGAAGGGGAGCTGACTTCCTATTTCAACGGGGAAGACCATGAACTGAAGCTTGAATGCAAATCAAAATCCGGAGATACGGATTTCTATATGCTCCATAAATTTTCCGTCTTGTTTGATGAGAAAAAAATCGGGGAAGGCCTGCTCATCCGAGATATCACCAAAGAAGAGGAAATCGATACACTCAAGAATAATTTGATATCCCTGACGTCCCATGAATTCAAGACGCCGATCACGAATATCCGGGGCAGTGTCGAGACGCTGTTGCGGGACAACGTCGAGTGGGAACCTGAATTTCAGAGAGAGCTGCTGGAAGGGGTGCATGAGGATATCGAGCGCATCCAGCAGCTGGTCGACGACTGGATGGACATCTCAAAGATCGAATCTGGTTCCATGTATATTGAACGGAATATGATCCGCGCCGACCACGTGATCGAAAAGTCGATCGAACTGATCCCGCGCGTCTTGAAAGAGGATGCCCTCATCCGGTTCCATAACAAAGCGGAAGACACCTTATTCTTCTATGCCGATAAGACCCGGGTGCAGCAAGTGCTTGTCAATCTAATCACCAATGCGCTGCGCTATAATGACCAGCCGGTGAAGCGGATCGACATTACGCTTGAGAAGAGGGATGATTACTTGACGATGGCTGTATCCGATAACGGCATCGGCATCTCAAAAGAACATCTGCAGAAAATCTTCAACCGTTTCTATCAGGTTGATGTGACGGCGACACGCCGCTCAGGGGGGACAGGTCTTGGCCTGTCGATCTGTGAGGGGATCATGGAAGCGCATGAAGGGAAGATCGTGGCCGACAGCAAACCTGGCCAAGGCAGCACATTCACACTTTACTTTCCGTTACGACAGGGGGCGTAGGGATGAAACAGAAAATATGCGTCGTGGATGATGAAGCTAAAATCCTTCGTTTCATCTCTGCGAATCTGCGGTCAGTCGGGTACGATGTCGTCACCGCTTCATCCGGTGAGGAATTGCTGGAGAAGTATGACCTGATTTCACCTGATCTGATCCTGCTGGATATCATGATGCCGGGCAAGGACGGATTTTATGTTCTGAAGGAACTGCGGAAATTCTCCCATATCCCGATCATCATTTTGACGGCCCGAAGCAATCCGAAAGACAAAGTGAATGGATTGAATCTCGGGGCGGACGACTATTTGACGAAGCCCTTTTCACTTGATGAGCTGTTCGCACGCGTCAACGCGGTCTTGCGAAGAAGTCAGCCTTCTCTGCTTGAACATGCTGTCAGCGTCTCCTCTATCATCGAGACAGGTTCTCTAGAAATGGATGTGGGCAGCAAGCGGGTGTGGATTGACGGCGAGGAATTGAAGTTCACGCAGACCGAATTCCTGCTGCTCGAGATCCTCGCCATCAACCTCGACAAGGTCGTGCAGCATGAAACCTTGCTGTCCGAAGTGTGGGGCCCCCAGTATAGGGATGACGTGGAATATCTTCGCGTAGGAATTGCAAGGATCCGCCGTAAAATAAAGGAACGGTTAAAAGAGCCGGAAGAGTATATCATAACGTATCCGGGTCTTGGTTATATGCTGAAAAGCGTGGCGAAGAAGAAAGAAGCCAGCTCGCCAGAAAGCTGATTCTTCCTGCACATCAGCCTAGTCTGAAACGCTGCCCCTTTAGGCAAACCATCTTCAGGAATTTCGACAGGATTTTAATGTTTTCGCAATGTCGTTCCACTTGATTTTATTCGTCTGCAATGCATCCTGGCGTATGATACGAGTGTAAGGCAAATGATCATTTTCCTGAAGAAACCATCATAGAAAAAAATAGGAGGAACTATCATGGCTAATCAAGTGCATGATAATGGCCAGAAGAAAGAGCTGATCCCGTATTGGGTCAAAGCCGTTATCGTATTCTTCTTAGGATGGGTCGCCATTTATGGAACACGTGCCATCCTGAACCCCGTCATGGATGATATCCAGAACGAATTCAGCTTATCTGCCGGCCAGCTCGGTATGATCAGCAGTATCTTCTTCATCGGGTATGCAGGGCTTAACATTCCGTCCGGTATGCTTGGTGATAAAATTGGTAAGAAAAAAGTATTAGTGCCCGGTATCATTCTATTTGGTATTTTTGCGGCGATTACAGGTTTAATGCCTTCATTCTTCCTGTTCGTCTTTATGTGGCTGCTTGTCGGTGTGTTCCAAGGTTTCTACTATGGACCACAGTACGGCTTGTCGTCTGAAGCTATTCCGACAAAGCACTTGACAGTCGGTTCCGCAATCATCAACAGCGGGATGGCGTTCGGTCTTTCCGGAGGTTACTTCCTTTCGACTTACACAATTGAAGCAGGTATGAGCTGGAGAGCGCCGTTCTACATCGTTGCGATTCCTGTTGTGCTTATCGGTTTGCTTATGTGGTGGCTCATTAAAGAAAAACCAAAAGGCAAAGAAGTCAACGCAGTTCTTGATAAACAGGACAAGCTGAAAATGAGCGTCCTTTTCAAAAATCGGAACTTGGTCATGTCATACATCACCATTTTCTGTGTCATCTACGGTTTCTTCGTAGTTGTTACATGGATGCCGTACTACTTGCACAACGCTCGCGGTATTGAAGGAAGCGCGGTTGCGACTGTATCTTCCCTTGTGCCATGGGCAGCGATACCAGGCTCGATTTTCTTCAGCTGGGTCGCGGACCGTCTCGGTAAGAGCCGTCCAGTGTTGCTCATCATGATTCCGCTATCGCTGATCTCGCTCGTATCCATCGTGGCATTCGATAACATGTATGTCCTTTACGCGGCATTGATCGGTTACGGTATCTTCGGTAAGATCAGTACAAACCCAGTATTGGTTGCGGTTGTCGCAGACAACGCACCGAAAAACGCATATTCCACATCATTTGGTGTGTATAACTTCATCGGTATGTGTGGTTCCATCTTGGCACCGTACATCACTGGTTTCTTGACAGACGTCACAGGCAGCTTGAACACAGGTTTCTACTTCGCAGGAGTCCTTCTTGTGATTGCATTGATCGCATCGATGTTCATCAAAGAAGAGAGCCGGAACAAGAAGAGCGACGAAACAGCAGTCGCTGGCGGCTGATGATCTTAGCGCCATCCGTTTTTTGCGGATGGCGTTTTTTTGTGTCCTTCAAGTCATAAACATGATTTTCCCAGCCGCTGCATATATAATGCATTCGGGTTTCATCAGCTTACGAAAAGGATGGGTGATGAATTGGACTATTCGAAGAGTCAGGGAGCCGGAGAAAACAGCAAACAACGTCAATTGGATCAGTTCCGGGTACGGGATACAGGGAATCCCATGACAACACAAGAAGGGAGAAAGATCTCAAACGACTCGGAGACGCTGAAGGCTGGCGTACGGGGCCCTTCTCTCCATGAGGATTATTGGTTCCTTGAAAAGATGTCCCACTTTAATCATGAGGAAATACCGGAACGCGTCGTTCATGCGAGGGGATACGGGGCATATGGTGAGTTTGAATGTTACCAGTCGATGGCACATGTCACTGAGGCAGGATTTCTGCAGGAGGCCGACAAAAAGACACCTTTGATCTGCCGTTTTTCCACTGTGCAAGGCCCGAAAGGCTCCTATGATACAGCACGTGATTTACGTTGCCTGGGAGTGAAGCTTTACACAGAAGAAGGGAATTACGACCTGACGACCATTGCAATGCCTGTACTCATCATCCAGGATCCCATGAAATTCCCGGATTCCATGCATGCTTATCAAAACAAACAGGACGACGGCATTCCGACAGCGACCGGCGCGCATGACAGGTTCTGGGATTTTGTCGCGAGCAATCCGGAGTCACTCCATATGGTGACGTGGATCATGTCCGACCGCGGCATTATCAAAAATTACCGGACGATGGAATCCTGGTCGATCAATACCTATCTCTTTGTCAATGCAGAGGGCACCGCGACATTTGTCAGATACGTCTGGAAGCCTGTCCTCGGTGCGCATTCCTTGCTCCAAGATGAAGCGCTGAAAATCGGGGGACTCGATCCTGACTACCATCGAAGGGATTTACGTGAGGCGATCAATCACGGGGCTTATCCAGAGTATGAGCTGGGTGTTCAGTTGATTCCGCTGGAAGATGAATTCAAATATGATTTTGACATACTCGATCCCGCCAAGTTCTGGCCGGAAGAGCTGATTCCCGTTCAAATGATCGGCAAGATGACGCTGAATCGGAATGTGGATAATTATTTCGCCGAATTGGAACAAGTCGCGTTCAATCCTGCAAACGTGGTACCTGGCATCGGCTTTTCAAACGATCCCGTCCTGCAGGGAAGGCTGCTTGCGTACCGTGATACCCAGCAGCATCGATTAGGCAGTCCCAACTACTTGGAATTGCCGGTGAACCGTCCGATCTGCCCTTTCCATAACAATCTGCGGCGGGGCGCTATGAGAATGCGGATTGATGTCGACCAAGTGAATTATCATAACAACTCGCTGGCGGATAATACACCGTACACGACTCCTCCGGAAGAAGGGGGCTACGTACATTATCCGAAGAAGGTGGAAGGGCATGTGATTCGGGGGCGCAGTGAGTCATTTAACGACTTCTTCTCCCAGCCGAGGATTTTCTGGAATAGCCTCACACCTGTGGAAAAACAGCATACAATCGAAGCGTTCAGCTACCAGCTTGGAAAAGTGAAAAGTGAATCGGTTCGCCAGCAGAATGTCGATCTCCTCGTCAAAGTCGATCAGGAGCTGGCCTATATCGTGGCGGATAATATCGGAGTACAGCGGCCGAATGGAACCAATCTGCCGATTTCGACGAGCTATCCATCTTTGAGCCAGGCAAGTACACCAAAATACGCATATACGCAAAAGGTCGGCGTATTGATCGGGAACGGCTTCCCGGATAGCGAAGTGATTACTACCTTGAACACCTTGCGGCAAAATGGCGTATTTGTCGTCATAGTCAGTGAGAGGCTGGGTACGGTCACCGGGGCAGGGGGCACGTCACTGCAAGTGGAGGAAACCTACTTGACGTCAAGTCCATACTTGCTTGACGCCCTGTATATTGTTGGTGGTGACGGATCCGCTGCCAGCCGGAAAGCCCGAGACGACATCAGGAAATATTTCATCGTGGCATATGAGCACTATAAACCGATCGGCGTCGCGTCAACCGGCCGGCCGTATATTGTCATGTCAGAAGAAAATAATATGGCTGGCGTTCTATTTGATGAGGATCATTCAGGATTCGGAGATGTATTTGTCGAGGCAATCGGACAGCACCGCTTCTGGAACAGGACCTGATTTGAAGCGTAAGCCCCTTTCGGCACCATGGAAAGGGGTTTAGCTGTTCCAGTGACGAATCAGCCGCAGCCCCCCCGTATCGCATTTCCTTTGACTTCGAGTTACTCGAAGGTGATATACTTTCCTATCAAGGAGGGACCGTTATGCAAAATGGAAATACGGCGGCCGGTGTCAAAGGAAATGCCATCATTGTCGGTGCTTCGCTGGCCGGATTGATGGCGGGAATTGCGCTTGCTGAAGAAGGCGTGCGGGTCTGTCTGCTTGAGAAGGTCGGTGAAGAACGGGAAGGGGGCTCCGGGCTGCGTGTGGACGGAGGCACTTTCGGCCAGACAAAGACGGAGAGATTGCTCAAACAGCTAGTGTCGGGCGGAAAGAGCTCCGTTCAGCTCTGGTCTTCGATCGAGTACAATCTGCGAAACGAGGCAAAACGGAACCCATTCATCGAGCTCAGGTACAATACCCGGATCGAGCGGATAGGCCAGGACAGTGAGCATGCCTACGCGATCACCGATCAGGGGGAGACAATCCGGGCGGATCTGTTGATTGGAGCAGATGGGCACAGCAGCCAAGTGCGTGCGCATATCGCACCTCATAAGCCTGACGCGACATATGCGGGATATATGGGCTGGCTCGCCTCCATGGAGGAGGAGGATCTCCCGAAACACCTGCGCCTGCGCAGCGGCGGCCAGACGGTTGATATGTTCGGAAGTTCGAATGGTTTCAAGTTCGGTTCCGTCATCGAGGTGCGGGACCCTGAGGGCAATTCCGGCAAACGCCGGATCGGCTGTACGTGGTATGACAATACCCAGAGCGAAATGCTCCGGAAGCTTGGCTGCGTGGAAGGGAATGTCGTCCGCCACTCGCTTCGCGGACAAGATATTCCGGAAGGGACCTTGCGGGAGCTTCGGCGGAAGGCGGACAGATGGCCGGAACCTTGGCGCTCAGCTGCCATACACGGCATTGAGACACGCACCCTCGTCGGAATCCCGATAAAAGAATATGTTCCTGAAATCCTGGCGGATGGCAGAATCGCCATTGTGGGGGACGCCGCCCATGTGCCCGCCCCGGTTACGGCAAGCGGGTTCAATGAGTCGCTGCAAGACGCGGTCATCCTTGGAGAATGCGCAGCCGGAGGAATCCGAGGAGAATCGGCCATAAAGGCGCTGGCTGAATATGAGAAGCGCCGCTTGCATACAGTCAGGCGGATGGTCCAATCGGGCCATTACTACACATGGACGTTCGGGCAGCCATGAAAGGACAGGCTATGCGGACCGTTAAAGAAGTGGCTGCGCTTCTGGAGATGACAGAGCACACGGTCCGTTATTACACGGATAAGCAGCTCGTGCCGAACCTCACGCGAGACGGGAATAATAATCGGCTGTTTGACGAGGCGGCGGTCAGCTGGCTGCTCTGCGTGAAGCATCTGCGCCATTGCGGCATGCCGATCGGAGAGATCAAAGCCTATATAGACTTATGCCAGCAGGGGGACTCCACCATCCCTGCCCGTTATGAAATCATGAAAAAACAGAAAGAAGCCGCAATTGCACAACTAGAGGAAGCGAAACAAAGAGCCGCCTATATTGAGGAGAAAACGGCAAACTACCTCGCTGTCATGAATCCGCCAGCTGAACCGGCATCCGGCTCGCACTTCCTGTCGAATGGCGATCCTCTGAAAAAGAATAAAATGTAGCCGCAGCCTGACGACCGGGACTGCGGCTTTTCTGACTCTGGCCTGTGGATGAACGTTTTGGGCAAATGCCGCATAGACTAGGACGGATGCGAAATAGCGATCAAAGGATAGGTGATTCATTGGATAACTCATACTTCACGAACAAACAAGGAATCGGAAATCCAAGCAAGCAAGAACAGCTGGATGAATTCCGTGTCCTGAATGCCGGAAAACCGCTGACGACCAATCAGTCGAGAAAAATTGCGGATGATGAACGGATTCTGACGGCCGGGGAACGCGGACCCGGCCTGATGCAGGACTATCAATACTTTGAAAAGATCACGGCGTTCGTGCATGAGGAAATACCGGAACGCAAAGTGCATGCAAGAGGATACGGGGCGCATGGTGAGTTTGAATGCTACGAATCGATGAGGCAGCTTACGAAAGCGGGATTCTTGTCGGAAGCAGGAAAAAAGACGCCCTTATTCGTCCGTTTTTCAACGGTGCAGGGCAGCAGGGGTTCCAAAGATACGGCGCGCGATCTTCGGTGTCTGGGCGTCAAGTTTTATACGGAGGAAGGAAATTATGATTTGACATTGATCTCCTTTCCCGTATTGATCAATCAGGATGCGATGAAGTTCCCTGATATCATCCATGCCTATCAGCCTGAGCCGCGCACGGGCATGCCACAGGCGGCAGGGGCGCATGATACGTTCTGGGACTATGTTTCGACAAATCCGGAAGCGCTCCATATGACGCTTTGGGTCATGTCTGACCGCGGAATCCTCAGAAGCTATCGGATGATGGAATCCTGGTCGGTGAACACATATCAGTTTGTCAATGAAGAAGGGAAAGCCACATTTGTCCGTTTTGTATGGAAGCCGGTCCTTGGCTCACATTCCATTTTGCAAGATGAAGCACAGAAAATCGGAGGGATCGACCCGGACTACCATCGGCGGGATCTCCGGGAAGCGATTGACATGGGGGCGTATCCTGAATTTGAACTGGGCGTTCAATTGATCGAAAAAGAAGATGAGTTCAAATTCGATTTTGACATCTTGGATTCGACAAAGTTCTGGCCGGAAGAGTTGATTCCCGTCCAATTCATCGGCAAGATGACTCTCAATCGGAACGTGGATAATGAATTTGCGGAAATCGAGCAGGCGGCGTTCAATCCTGGTAACGTTGTGCCAGGAATTGACTTTACAAATGACCCGGTTCTTCAAGGCAGGCTGCTAGCATACCAGGCGGCACAATACCATCGCCTCGGCAGCAAAAACTTTCAAGACCTGCCGATCAACCGCCCGATCTGTCCGTTTCATAATAACCAGCGGAAAGGTTTCATGCGGTACCGGATCGATGTGGATGAAACGAGTTACCATCTAAATGCATTGGAAGATAATACTCCGTATACAACGCCGGTTGAAGAAGGCGGCTATGAGCATACGCCGACGAAAGTGGAAGGACATTTCACCCGCCAGCGTCCCAAGAAGTTTGATGATTACTATACGCAGCCCCGGATCTTCTGGAACAGTCTTACGGATATTGAAAGGCAGCATATGATCGAGGCCCTGAGCTATCAGATCGGAAGCGTCAACAGCGCCATGGTGAGGCAGAATTGCGTTAATATATTGGTCAATGTCGATAAAGGGATGGCGGACATCGTAGCGGATAATGTCGGTGTGAACCGTCCGGAAGGCACCAACGTTCCGGTCTCCACAAGCTACCCGTCCCTCAGCCAGTACAGTACGCCGAAGTATGCATATTCCATGAAGGTCGGAGTCCTGATCAGTAATGGATTCAATACCGCGGAAGTGATGAATGTCCTGAATACTTTGCAGCAGAGCGGCGTATTCATCGTGATTGTCAGTGAAAAACTCGGGACGGTAAGAGGCGCGGACGGGACGGAGCTCAAAGTGGATAAGACATATTTGACAACGAGCCCGTATCTTCTCGATGCTCTGTATATTGTCGGTGGAAATGAGCCGGTCAGCGCAAAGACGAGTGCCGATATAAGGAAATACTATGTCGTCGCCTACGAGCACTTCAAGCCGATTGCCGTTGCACCAACCGGCCGTTCCTATGTCGTATCGTCCCCGGATAATAATATGGCCGGTGTGCTGTTTGATGAAAATAGCCGTGACTTCGGCAAGGAATTTACAGAAGCGGTCAGACAGATGAGGTTCTGGGACCGTACCTGAATAGAGATCAGCCCTTTCCCGGCAGTCCGGGAAGGGGTTTTAAGCTTGAACAGTGTTCAATCCTTCAGCTGTATCATGATTTTCGTGACATATTCTTCAGGATTGTCCGCCACGACCGCATCCAGCACGTACTCTTCAAATACATATTCGCCGAGTGTGAGGCCGAGACGCTCCATTTCCGCAAACAGGCGGTCATAGGTCCTTGGCAGGGTCAAGTCGTTTCCTACATGGTACCCGACAAGGAAGTTGCCGGGCATCGCCTTGAAATAGGTATGGCCGCTTTCCGGCCGGGGCTGCTCCATGTAGAGATAGCTGTAATTTGTGTAATCCTGCACAAGCACATGTTCCCGCTTCGTCATGCCGCCAATCGGGAACCCGGTGTCCAGGTCTTTCTGGTACAGGTCGTCGATGAAGTCAGAGACTGCTTCGACAAATTCCTCATCCGGCACATTCTCGATCTTCCGGCTTAAATACAAGCTGGTTTCATGGAACTGTTCTACCGTGATTGCACTGAAATCCGTATGGAGTGCTTCTTCCATCATGTCAATTTTTGTCGATACGATTTGATCCAGCAATTCAATCTGCTTCTTTTTCACTTCGATTTCCTTCTTTTTCTCTTTCATCATGGATAAGAAACGTTCTGGAGACTTTTGCTGTAAGAACTGCTGGATTTCTTTCAATGGCATTCCTATGTCTTTTAGAAGTTCAATGACGCTGAAGTATTCATACTGGTTGATGGAATAATATCTGTATCCATTGGCGTCTTTAAAAACAGGGGACAAGAGGCCGATCTTATCGTAATAAATCAGCGTCTGCTTATTCACTTTACATAGTCTCGCAAATTCGCCTGTTGTAAAATGGCTGGTATGCTTATCGCTCATTTCTGGTTCTCTCCTCTTGACTATATAGTTACTATATACCATAGAGTGAAGGGGCAGGTACAAAAAGAGAAAGGTTTTGACATCATGAGAACAGAAATTCAGGCAATAACAAAAGACCGGGCGAGCGGCATGCTTTCACTCCAAGTAGGGACGGAGCAGAAAGGCTTCATCGATACGGTCAGAGAGTGTCTGGAGGAGGCAAGACGAGAAAGGCGGCTCATTCCGCTGGGGCTGTATATCGACGGGGAGCCTGCGGGCTTTGCCATGTACGGCCTTTTTGAAGGGCAGGTATGGCTCGATCACTACTTGATCGACCGGCGGTTCCAGGGAAAGGGCATGGGCCGTCACTTCTTCATGAAAATTTTAGAAAAGTTTCAAACGGAACACCCGGCAAGCGATATGTATTTGAGTGTTGCAGAAAAAAATGACCGGGCTATCCATTTATATAGAAAAGCAGGTTTCAGATGGACCGGGGAATGGGTCTGGCAAACTGAACTGCTTATGAAAAGGGAGGCGGCCGGCCATGAATCACGCGATTGAGACGAGGCCAGTCCGCCCGTTATTCTTCTCCTATCTATTTCCGGCAATGGCGGGTCTCCTCCTCATGTCAGTCAACATCTTGTTTGACGGTATTTTTGTCAGTCATGGCGTCGGAACAGCCGCTCTTGCAGGCATCAATATCGCAGTACCGATCTTTTCGGTTCTGCTGTCCATCTCGCTTTGGATCGGGACAGGCGGTGCGACCCTCTTTTCCATTGCGCAAGGTGAAGGGGACCGGGCGAAGGCAAACCGGATTTTCACTTTGTCGTTCGTGTCAATCTTGCTTATCGTCTGCGCCATCATTGCCCTCCTCTTGCCCAACTTGCGGAGTGTCGCGTTCCTGTTCGGAGCTGACGAGGTGACCTATCCATACGTGAAGGACTATTTGCAGGTCATCCTGTCATTCGGCTTATTTTTCGCGGTGGAGAATATGCTGAGCATCTTTGTGAGGAATGACGGAAATCCGGCACTCTCGATGGCGGGGCTGATGACGACAGCAGTCCTGAACATCCTGCTCAACTATGTGTTCATTTTCATCCTGGATTATGGAGTCCTCGGCTGTGCATTTGCCACCGCCCTCTCGACTGTCGTCGGAATGCTGGTCCTCTGCCTTCATTTCTTCCGGAAGTCATCGACCATCCGATTCGCAAAATCATTTTACCGGAGACAGACGCTGCGGGATATTTTCACAATCGGCCTTCCCAGCTTTCTCGTCGAAGGTTCGCTAGCTGTCATCATCATCCTGTTCAATATATCGTTCCTGCATTACATGGGAACGGACGGTGTAACGGCTTACGCAATGGTCAACTACATCCATGCCGTCCTGCTGACCGGATTCCTCGGCATCGGCATGGCGCTGCAGCCGCTCGCCAGCTACCATCATGGGGCACGTCTCGGGGACCGGCTGCTGCAACTGCTGAAGATCGGCCTTTTGACAGGCATCGGGTTTGGACTGCTGACCACTGCGGCGGCCGTCTTTTTCCCGGACAAGCTGATCTTGCTGTTCGGTGATGAAGAACCGCGCATTGAAGCGATAGCCATCAAAGGATTCGCCATTTTTGCTCTCGGCTATGTGTTCCTTGCAGTCAATATGGTGTTCGCGGAGTTTTTCCAATCCGTCGAAAAGGTAGGACTCGCACTGACTGTCGTCCTACTAAGGAGCCTTGTGCTATTCATCCCCATCCTCATCTGCTTCCCTGTCTGGTTCGGCCCTGCCGGCATCTGGTGGGTATTCCCTGCGTCCGAGGCGATTACAGCTGTCTGCATTTCCTTGTATGTAGGCCTGCGGTTCCGGCGAAACTTCAGGACAAGGCGGCAAGGTGCACCCCAAAGGGCGGCGGCCGGCCAGCAGCCATAAAAAGGCAGATTAATGGACGCTGCTCGGGCAACTTTATATGATGGAACGTACAGTACGGAATACAGGAGGCTATTGTAGATGAAGGAGATCACAACAACAGAACTGCAATCGAAACTGGAAAACGGGGAGAACCTGCATCTCGTGGATGTGCGGGAAGATGAAGAGGTTGCTGGCGGCATGATTCCCGGCGCAATCCATATCCCGCTGGGAGAGCTTCCTGAACGTATGGCAGAGCTGGACAAAGACACCCATTACTATATGATCTGCCGTTCAGGCGGCAGAAGCGGCCGTGCTTCGGAGTTCTTGGATGAAAAGGGCTATGACGTAACCAATATGGCTGGCGGCATGCTGGAATGGCAAGGGCCGGTTGAATAATTGAATAGGCAAGAGGAGGCTGCCCCGTCGGATGACGAGGCAGCCTTTTCTTTGTGCCCGAATCCGCTGCCCGAGCGCCTATTTACCGGGATGAACGCCCGTTTACACCGCCCGGACGCCTGTTTACCGGAATGAACGCCTGAATCCGCCGCCTGAGCGCCTGTTTACCGGAATGAACGCCCGTTTACTCCGCCCGGACGCCCATTTATCGTAATGAACGCCCGTTTACACCGCCCGGACGCCCATTTATCGTAATGAACGCCCGTTTACGCCGCCCGGACGCCCATTTATCGTAATGAACGCCCGTTTACACCGCCCGGCCGCCTGTTTATCGGAATGAACGCCCGTTTACACCGCCCGGACGCCCATTTATCGTAATGAACGCCCGTTTACACCGCCCGGACGCCCATTTATCGTAATGAACGCCCGTTTACACCGCCCGGACGCCTGTTTATCGGAATGATCGCCCAATTCCGCCGCCCGGGCGCCCGTTTCCTTCCCGTGCGGTCAAGCAAAAACAAGCCAGGCATATCCCACACGGCTGCCGCGTATAGTGTGGAAAAAGGCGGTGTCAGGATGAAGCGGTGGCTAGTGGCCGGATTATTGATTGTATGTTCGTTGGGCGTTGTCTGGTATGGGGTGAAAGCGTCGTCGTCGGATCGCGGGTTTTTAATGCCTGAGAAACTGGCAGGTGTGAAGGTGGTTCTTGATCCCGGGCATGGCGGGATGGATGGGGGCGCTTCGGTCGGCGATGTGATCGAGCAGCATATTACGCTCAGCATTTCGCATGAGGTGCGGAAGCGGCTCGAAAAGCACGGGGCCATTGTTGTCATGACGAGAGAGAAGGACGGAGATGCACTTGCGGAACATGCACCTTCTGAAAAGTTCGGCACGACCCGTGAGCGGAAATTCGCCGACTTGAAGCTGCGGGAACAGATCGCCATCGAGGAAGAGCCGGATCTGTTCGTCAGTGTCCATGTGAATGCCATCCCTGAGACAAAGTGGCGGGGAGCTCAAGTATTCTTCCATCCGGAAGGGCATCCGGGCGGAGAGCTGCTCGCGAAATCCATCCAATCCTCTTTCCGTGATGGCCTGAAGAACACGGACCGAGAGGCAATGGCGATCAAGGGCGTCTATTTATTGAAGAAGGTGCCGATGCCATCAGTGCTGGTGGAGACAGGATTCATCTCAAATCCGGAAGAACGTGCCCTGCTCGTCGATCCGGCCTATCAGGGCAAGGTGGCTGACTCCATTTTGAAAGGCATCATGGATTACTATGAAGAAGCAGGCCCTGAAGCGGAACAGGAATAAAAGCAGATAGGAGCAAGACACAATAGACACTATGGTATACTGGAGACAGAAAAATTTCCGCTAAGGAGTGTCTATTGTGATAAATGAAGAAGTAGTCCGTGAAGTCGTCGGCGCATTGCAAGATCCGTTCCTACATAGATCATTAGCTGAAACCGGCGGCATTGTGAATGTTTCCATCAAGCCGGAAAAAGAGCATGTGAGCGTGAAATTGGCAATTGCGAAGATTAACACGGCAGAACAAATGAGTTTGCAGATGAAAGTCGTGGAAGTGCTTAAGGCGGCTGGCGCAAAGACAGTCGGCATCCGTTTTGAAGAGCTTCCTCCTGATAAGTTGGAGTCTTTCAGGGGAACTGCAACAGAGGCGGAGACGCAGGATTTGCTGTCACCGCTCAATGATGTGACATTCATCTCGATCGCATCAGGAAAAGGGGGCGTCGGCAAGTCGACGGTTTCCGTCAACCTTGCTGTCGCGCTCGCGAGACTCGGCAAGAAAGTCGGTCTGATCGATGCAGATATTTATGGATTCAGCATTCCGGATATGATGGGGATTACGGATCTGCCGGTTGTCCGCGGAGACCGGATCATTCCGGTCGACCGGTACGGCGTGAAGGTCATCTCTATGGGCTTCTTCGTAGAAGATAATGCACCAGTCGTTTGGCGCGGTCCCATGCTCGGGAAAGTGCTCGACCAGTTCTTCCGCGACGTGGAGTGGGGGCCTCTTGACTATCTGATACTGGATTTGCCGCCAGGCACCGGTGACGTGGCGCTCGATATCCATCAGATGATTCCGGCGACGAAGGAAGTCGTCGTAACGACGCCGCATCCGACTGCAGCGTTCGTCGCAGCACGCGCAGGCGCTATGGCCCTTCAGACGGAACATGAGATTCTCGGCGTCATCGAAAACATGGCGTGGTTTGAGTCGAAAGTATCCGGCGAGAAAGAGTATGTCTTCGGTTCAGGAGGCGGAAACAAGCTTGCTGAAGAGCTGCGCACTGAAGTGCTCGGCCAGATTCCGCTCGGACAGCCCGACTGGGACGAGGCGGATTTTGCCCCTTCCGTTTATGCAGCTGATCATCCGATCGGTAACATCTATTCACAAATCGCAGGGACTATCATTGAAAAGACGAATGACTGACAGAACGGGCAGTGTCTCCCTAGGGGAAACGCTGCCCGTCTTTTCATTACTTACCGCCGCCACCGCCACTGTCTCCACCTCCGCCGCCTTGCCCGCCGCCGGAATCTCCGCCTTTATCCTCTTTCGTCGGTGACACTTGGCCCGCCTTCAAAATCAGTTCCTGCCACTTTGCCTGCATCAGCGGGTTATTAATGGAATCCTCGATCGATTTCTCCATCTCTTTCTTCATGTCTGCGGACTTCAAAATAGTGCCAAGCTGCTTTTGCATATCCGCCTGGCTAAAAAAATCGGTCATCTGTTTTTGGAAGGAAGAATCATTCATCAGTTCGCCCATGATATCCGATTGCTGTTTTTTTATGCTCTTTGCAAGATTTTCCGTGAATTTCGGATCTTCAAATGCCTGTTTCCAGAATTCCTGGCCTTCTTTGGATAGCAATGTATCGGAAATGGACTTCTTCACTTCAGGATGTTCCAGAACGATCAATTCACGGAAGTCAGGATCGGACAGCGTCTTCCGGAGCGCTTTTTTTCCATCATCCGTCTGCAGTGCATCGGTCATCATTTTTTTCATTTCGTCATAGTTCGGGCTATGCGCCTGCTGTTGCGTACAACCGCCTAATAAAATTACGCAAAAAGCGGCCGCTGCCATCCACTTCTTTCTCATGGATATCAAAATCCCTTCGTCTTCTTTTCATTTATTGTTCACAAACTGATACGTAATATGCATCACGTGTACAACGAAATAGATTTTTGGCCGAAACGTTGATACACTAATAAAAGTAATTGAAAAGGGGAACGATGTTGTGACAATACGAAATTGGGTTAAATTCTTCCTGAATGCAATGTGGATCGGCGGCCTTATCACCGGTATTGTCGGATTGATTGTCCGCTGGGAATTCTTTTCACAATATGCGGCCAACGGGGAATACCTTGAATTTATAGGTGCTCTATTATGGATGGTGTTCTTAGGATTCACCATGAGTGTCGTCGCGCAGATGGGCTTTTTCGCCTATTTGACAGTCCATCAGTTCGGCGTCAACATGTTCCGGTCGCTGACGCTGTGGAACTGGGTGCAGCTGCTGCTGATCGTGGTTGTCCTGTTTGACCTCGTGTTCTTCAGGTTCCGGCTGACCGCAGGAGACACAGGACGGACGATGCTGTATCTCGTCCTATTGTTCGCACTGCTCGCAACTGCAGCAGTGACCGCCTATTATAAAGCGAAATGGACGAAAAAGTATGCGCTCATCTCGGCGCTGTTCTTCATGATCGTCATCACGACGCTTGAATGGCTTCCGGCGCTGATGGTGCGCTCAGGCAATATCGATTCTTGGGTGACAATCCTATTGTTCCCGCTTCTCGCCGTCAATGCCTTCCAGCTTCTTGCATTGCCGAAATACAACCGGCAATCCGATGAGGATAAGGCCCGGCTGGACGAACGAAGGAAGGCCAGAAAGATGGCAAAAGCAAAATAAAACGTGCCGGCTGCGTGCTGGCACGTTTTATTTTGGGATTTTCCTGACTTTCACGGACAAGTTGAACAGAACATCCTCCAGCGAACGGAATTTACGGCTGTCCATCAGCTTCTTCAGATCGCCGAATTTGATGCGGTCTTCCCGGTGCAATGGAACGGACAGGATCTCACCGTCCATGACTGGCGGAATTTCACCGCCCGCATACACGGCGGAAGAACCAAGCGCGTTCACTTCCGCTTCCCACAGGGCTGACCGGAGCGGCAGCGGAAAACTCTCATCTAGGGTGCGGAACCAAAGAGGTTTCACGCCGAAATGCTGTTCATAGCGCTCCAATTGCTCAAGGAGGAGATCTGTATTTTGATGATAGTCCGCTCCCGCGTGTCCGAGCAGACCAACGGGGATATTTTTTTTCTGGATCAATTCCAATGTCTCCGGGAACCGGTCCACCCAGTCCATATCCAGGAAGAGCAGCGGATACGGGGCTTGTAAGGCGCCGATCCATTCTTCCACATCCTGATCGCCAAACGAGATGTTGACCGTTAGGGCCGAGCCGGAAGCCCCGCGGACGATAATATGGTCAGGCTCTTCTGTCAGCTTAAAGACAGAGATGACCGAGTGTTTGCTTGGAAAGTTTGGAAAGACGAGAAAGATGGCGAGTGTACAAATAATGATGAAGATCCACTTTTTATCCATACAGAACTCCTTCGATATGCTATAGTCGTTTTTCGGTTGGAGAATGAACAGCGGCGTAAAAGCCTTGTTAAACGGAAGGACAAATTTTCTACTGTTACTTTATGAGATAGGCTTGACCAATATGAATTGGCATGTTAGTATAAAAAAGTCGTCAGGGACAACTTGAAAAAACGGTTGTCAAACCTGCAGAATATGGTATACTATGTGTTGCAGGAATACATAATGCAATTCCGCAGTAGCTCAGTGGTAGAGCAATCGGCTGTTAACCGATCGGTCGTAGGTTCGAGTCCTACCTGCGGAGCCATTTTTTTGTCTAAGGCATCCACTGCTGAAGTGGTTTTTTATTGCCCGAACTTGATTGAAAAAATACGGTTGACATTTTACAATGACCCCCTTACAATAAGTCTTGTGTTTACGGAAGGGACATCCTTTCTACGCAGTATCTGCTTCCATAGCTCAGCAGGTAGAGTGCTTCCATGGTAAGGAAGAGGTCGCCGGTTCGAGCCCGGCTGGAAGCTCCATAGTCTGATATTATCCTTAAAATTGAGATAGGCGAGAAACAATCATAATAGTAAACTGGTGGGGTAGCGAAGTGGCTAAACGCGGCGGACTGTAAATCCGCTCCCTCCGGGTTCGGCGGTTCGAATCCGTCCCCCACCACCATTATATGGCCCCTTGGTCAAGCGGTTAAGACACCGCCCTTTCACGGCGGTAACACGGGTTCGAATCCCGTAGGGGTCACCATTTTACGGTTTCCATGTATAATACTGTGGATTGTATGCCATAGTAAGGAAGTAATCATTGGGGTATAGCCAAGCGGTAAGGCAACGGACTTTGACTCCGTCATTCGTTGGTTCGAATCCAGCTACCCCAGCCATTTTACATTTATTCATTTATACATACTGAAAAACCCTTTCCTTCTGGAGAGGGTTTTTCTGTTTTTGATCACCTCGTGACGCAAGTTATAAAATCGTCACATCTTTTCATTTTTTCATCATGGTTCTAAAGCGAAAGTTGTTGTTCTGTAGTATAGTGTAGGTATTAAAGTCTACTGCTTATTATGCTAGATAACAGTCTTATAGGTTTCAAAAGGAAGAGGTCAAATATGGGCGTCTATATGAAGGAATTGCACGCCCGTTTAAAGGACGGGCGGTTAGGAGAAGCGGCAGAACGGCTTGGCGATATTGCGGTTGCTTTGGATCAGTCGGCAATCGTCGCAATCACGGACAAGGCAGGCATGATCACATATGTGAACGAGGCGTTCTGTGAAATTTCCCAGTATACAAGAGAAGAGCTGATTGGCACAACCCACCGGCTTATCAATTCAGGATATCATTCGAAATCGTTCTTCGAGGATATGTGGTCGACCATCCGAAGCGGAATGCCATGGCGCGGAGAAATCCGAAATCGGGCGAAGGATGGCTCTTTCTACTGGGTCGATACCAAAATCGTGCCTTTTGTGAGAGAGGACGGAGGGGCGCCATATCAATACATATCAATCCGATATGATGTGACAGAGCGGAAGCGGATGGAACAAAAAGTCATGGATAATGCGGAGCTATATCGGATTATCACGGAGAATGCGTCCGATATGATTTCTGTTGTGGATGCGACCGGGGGATTTCATTATATCTCTCCCTCTCATACAAAGATGATTGGCCGATCCCTATCGGCAGGGGAAGATACATTGCTATCACTCGTTCATCCGGACGATCAAGAGACAATCCGGCGAACGCTGGAATCGATTCAGGCCGGAGCGACGGGACTTGGCTGCCAAGTCCGCACAGAGGGAACAGAAAAACGTTTTCTTGAAATGACATTCAACTTGATTCAGGAACCGGGAAGATATTTTCGCCAGACAGTTGTGGTCATCCGGGATGTCACAGAGCGGAAACGGACGGAAGAGCTGATTGACAGCCTCGAGCACATTGACCAGCTGACGTCCCTTTTGAACCGCGGGGCGTTCCGGACGAGACTTCTCCAGAAAACGGAGGAGGCGAGACGGATGGGGAATCGATTTTGCCTCGTCTATTTAAATATTGACCGCCTGCGGTATGTCAATGAATCTTTCGGGCACGAAGTCGGAGACCGGCTGCTCATGACGCTGGCCGCCAAACTGCGGGATCTTCTGCCGCCGGGTGATCTGATTGGCAGAAACTCGGGGGATGAATTTGTTTTTACATTTTCCGAGGTTGCCGGAGAGAAAGCGCCAGAAACAGCCATTCAGGCAATAAAAGAGGAGCTCGAGCGCCCGCTGGTTGTTGATGGCGGTACCTATTCCATCTCGACAAGCTATGGAATTGCCCTCTATCCGGAACATGGGGACACCATTTCTGGGCTCATTAAAAATGCGGAAAAGGCGCTCCATTTTGTGAAGGCGCAGGGGGGAAGCGGCTATAAGATTTATCAACCCGAGACAGAACAGAAGACGATAGAACGCATCCTATTGGAGAGTGAATTACGGAAGAGCGTCCAGCAAGAATACTTTACGCTGGAATATCAGCCGAAGATGAATTTGGCGCGCGGCGATATGATGGGCGTGGAGGCGCTTGTCCGCTGGGATCATCCTGAACTCGGCCGGATCCGTCCAGATAAGTTTATTCCGCTTGCTGAAGAGACCCGCCTGATTGTGCCACTAGGGGAGTGGATCTTCAGAGAAGCGTGCAAGCAGGCGCGCAAATGGGAGGATGAGGGGTATCCGCCCATCCGGATGGGCATCAACATGTCGACCGTCCAGCTGGAAGAGCCGGGTGTGGTATCGATGATCGAGAGGATCATCGAAGACACCGGCATGGATCCCGTCCTTCTGGAGATCGAATTGACAGAAAGCTCATTTGCCGACACGGATGACATGCGGGGAACCTTGCAGATGATACGCGATTTAGGCATAACCGTTGCTATTGATGATTTTGGCACGGGCTACAGCAATTTTAGCTATATTAAGGAACTGCCTGCAGATACGCTGAAAATCGATATGTCATTTGTCCGGGACATTCTCGTCAGCAATAACAGCCGGGCCATTGTAAAAGCGATTATCACGATTGCAGAGACGGCAGGCCTTGCTGTCATCGCGGAAGGTATTGAAACCGAAGAGCAGGCGAAGCTTCTTCTGAATCTCGGATGCCAGGAAGGACAAGGCTATTTCTATAGTAAGCCATTACCCGCCGATCAATGTGTGTCCATGATGATGCTAAACAAAGTCCCATTACATGAATAAATATTCCTGAAAATGTCGAGTTGAGCCATTTGTATTGAGAAATTACAATGGAGAGGAAGAAAGGGGCGTTTATTATGAAGAAATTAAATATATCAATTGTCGGTCTCCCGCTCGATCTAGGGCAAAGCCGGCGCGGCGTCGATATGGGGCCGAGCGCCATGCGTTATGCGAACGCGGTAGGAAGACTTGAAGCAATCGGCCATACTGTAAAAGATGAAGGAGACGTTCCGGTCAGCGCTGTGGAGCGGAAAGAGCCATCCGATGAGCGGCTGAAAAATTTGGATGAAGTGATCTCGGCGACTTCGGAGCTTGCCTCACGGGTCAGCAATGTCGTGAAACAAGGAAACTTCCCGCTAGTGTTCGGCGGAGACCACAGCATTGCGATCGGCACACTGGCGGGTCTCGCGGACGCATACGAAAACCTAGGCGTCATCTGGTATGATGCGCACGCCGATATGAATACGGCAGAAACATCGCCATCCGGCAACATCCATGGCATGCCGCTTGCCGTCAACATGGGCATCGGCCACGAAAGGCTCATTAATCTGCACCGGGAAGGACAGAAAGTGAAGCCGGAAAACATCGTCATCATCGGCGCGCGTTCCGTGGACCCGGGCGAAAGGGACTTGATCCGTGAGCTTGGCGTGAAAGTTTTCACCATGCATGAAATCGACAGATACGGCATGACAACGGTGATGGAGCAGGCGATCGACTACTTGAAATCCAGAAAAGTCGACGGAGTCCATCTATCCCTTGACCTGGACGGACTAGACCCGATCTACACGCCGGGTGTCGGGACGCCGGTTCCGGGCGGCATCAGCTACCGGGAAAGCCATCTCGCCATGGAAATGCTGGAGGATTCCGGAATGATCACCTCCGCTGAATTTGTCGAAGTGAATCCAATCCTCGACGAAAAGAACAAAACCGCAGAAGTCGCCGTCGCATTGATGGGCTCACTGTTTGGAGAAAAATTAATTTGATAGAAGGACATGCCTTTCCATTTTGAGTGGAGAGGCTTTTTTATGGACTGGTCTTGCTTCAGAGGGATAAATAGGCGTCCGCTACTAATAAATGCCGGGTCTGAAGCTCTAATCAGATCAATAAGCCGTCTAAATGGATCACATCTCCGGCTAATCGGTCGTTCCGCCAGCTAAATAGATCACATCTCGAGCTAATCGATCGCTCCGCCGTCTAAATGGATCGTATCTCCGGCTAATCGGTCGTTCCGCCGTCTAAATGGATCACAACTCCGGCTAATCGATCGCTCTGTCGGCTAAATAGATCACATCTCGGGCTAATCGATCGCTCCGCCGTCTAAATGGATCACATCTCCGGCTAATCGATCGCTTCGCCGTCCAAATGGATCGCTCCGAATGCAAAATGAATCGATCCGTCGTTCCACCGGCAGCATGCAAATTTGTTTTCATTTTAGGCGGAAAAAAACCTTGCAATTTGGTAAACTATAAAGTGCATACAATTGTACGGTAAGTAAAAAACAAATTATAAAAAATGAAACCTGTTGGTCCCTTCATTCGTATAGAGGGTACAACCGCATGGAGCGGGGGATGAACATAATTGGATGAATTGGTCAATAAACGAATAAAAGAAGTGTTGAAAGGCAATCAGGAAGCGTTCGGAGAGATTGTGACGATGTATCAGCACAAGTTGTTCCAAGTGTGCTACCGTATGCTGAGCAATCGCCAGGAAGCCGAAGATATCGCCCAGGAAGCGTTTGTACGCGCCTATGTCAACATTCACACCTATGATCAGAAACGCAAGTTTTCAACATGGCTTTACAGGATTGCCACGAACCTTTGCATCGACCGGATCCGGAAGAAGAAGCCGGATTATTACCTGGATGCGGAAGTGCCCGGTACGGAAGGTCTCAATATGTATTCGCAAATAGCGGCGACCGGTGATTTGCCGGAAGAAGAAGTGGAGAGGATGGAAACACGCGACCGCGTCCAATATGAGATTGGCCGGCTGCCTGATAAGTATCGGACCGTCATTATCTTACGTTATCTGGAAGAACTGCCGCTGCAGGAGATTAGTGATATTTTAGAATTGCCGCTTGGGACCGTAAAGACCCGCGTACATCGCGGGAGGGAAGCACTTCGGAAACAGATGGGTACTATGTAGGAGGGAAGTTAGGATGAATTCGTGCCAGGAGTCAATCATCCCTTATATGCACGCGTATTTAGACGGAGAGGCGAGCCGGGAAGAGGAGCGCGTTTTGAAGGAGCATCTGGCTTCTTGTGAAGATTGCAGAAAAATGATGGAAGAGCTGGAGAAAGTGGAATCCTCCCTTTTCTTCATCAAACAGGCGGAACCGGTCAAAGCGCCGGATGGATTTGTGCAAGGCGTCATGGATCGTCTTCCGAAAGAGAAATCACAAGCGGGCGTCCAGCGATTTTTAAGGAGGCATCCGATGCTTGCGGCCGCTGCGATGTTTGTTATTCTGATGAGCGCTGCTCTGTTCTCGAGCTATCCGAACAATGATCAGTTTTCTGTAACAAAGCAAGCCGGACTTGTGATTGACGGCGAGACGGTCGTTGTCCCTGCCGGAGAGACCGTGGAGGGCAATATTGTCGTTAAAAATGGAAATCTGCGGATCGAAGGGGAAGTCGACGGAAACGTCACCGTCATCAACGGATCTAAGTATATGGCTTCCACTGCCATTGTCACGGGTAAGAGTGAAGAGATCGACAAAGTCTTTGACTGGCTATGGTATAAGATTAAATCGACCGCGGGCGAGCTGTTCTCGTCTTCGGATAAAAAGAAGAACGACAAGGAAGATTAAAACGACGGAGACAGCTAAGCGCTTGTTGCCGCTCGTTTTTTCTTATATGACGTTCATTGCAACCTTTCAGTCGGTTGTCATCGTCCTGTAAGAGCGGTACGTCCGCCTGTATGATATACTGAAAATAAGAAATGGGATTAAAGGTAGGGGAAGCACATGCCGATTTGGGAATCGTTAGCAAGTTCCAGCCCGCTTGAAATATTAAAGAATATTGTGGATGTGCTTCTTGTTTGGTTCGTCTTTTATAAGTTGATCACCATCATTAAAGGGACGAAGGCAGTCCAGTTGCTTAAAGGGATTTTCGTTATCCTCATTGTCCGGATCCTAACTGAGTTTCTTGGTTTCGAGACGTTGAAGTGGATGATGGAGCAGGTTGTCCGGTTTGGATTCCTTGCAGTCATCATTCTCTTCCAGCCGGAACTCAGGCGTGCACTTGAGCAGCTGGGCAGAGGCCGGCTGTTTGCGCGAACGGCGATGCAAGAGGAGGAGGAGCGTGACCGCCTGATCGAGGCGTTCAGCAAATCGGTCAGCTATATGGCGAAGCGGCGGATCGGCGCATTGATCTCCATTGAACGGGAGACCGGGCTGAGTGAATACATTGAGACGGGGATTCCGATGAACTCCAATGTTACATCTGAATTGCTGATCAATATTTTCATTCCGAATACGCCGCTGCATGATGGCGCTGTCATCATCCAGAAAAACCGGATTGCGGCCGCAGCCTGTTATTTGCCGCTCTCCGAGAACCCGTTCATCTCGAAGGAACTCGGCACCCGGCACCGTGCGGCGATTGGCCTCAGTGAAGTAACGGATGCGATCACCATTGTCGTGTCGGAGGAAACGGGAGCTGTAAGTATTACAGCGAATGGGGACATTAACCGGAACCTGACGATGGAACAATTCGAGACGAAGCTGCGGCAAAACTGGTTTGGCGCGGAAGATACACAGGCGGCAACTCCTTTCTGGAAATGGGGGAAACGGAACAATGGATAATTTACTGGACCGGCCATGGTTTCTTCGCTTTACGGCTCTGGCTCTCGCCATCATCCTTTTCATTTCCGTCCGCGGTGAAGAAGACAACAATTCCAAGAATTCAATTGGGGACACAGTTGAGTTCATGCGGGATATCCCTGTGGAAGTCTACTATGACAACGAAAATCTAGTTGTTACCGGTGTACCGGAAACGGTTAACATGACAATTGACGGACCGGCCAATATCGTGCAATCGACGAAATTGATGAAGGACTTCACGCTGAAAGTCGATCTTCGAAATTTACCGACTGGCCAGCATACAGTGGAAATTCGAACTGAAAACTTATCAGATAAATTGCATGTCAAACTGGATCCTGCAACGGTGGATGTCAACATCGAAGAGAAGATTACTAAAGCACTGCCGGTGGATCCGGAATTTAACGAGCGCCTTCTCGCTGACGGTTTCAATGTCGTCAAAATGGAAGTGGAACCTTCCACCATCGAAGTGACAGGTGCGAAAAGCGTCATCGATTCCATCGGCTTTGTCAAAGCGTCAGCCAGCAAGGACAATGGCATCGACAAATCATTTGAACAGAGAGTCCGTGTCCGCGTCCTGGACCGCGATCTGAACAAACTGAATGTCACAATTGTGCCTGAAGAGGTCAATCTCAAGGTGCAGGTGGAAGAGAATAACAAGGAAGTGCCGATCGTGCTGAAGCAACGGGGCATTCCCGCGCAGGATGTCACGATTGACTCCATTACAGGCGACTTGAAGTCCGTCAGACTATTCGGACCTCGTGCCGTTTTGGATTCAATTAAAGAATTGGGGGTACAAGTAGATATCACGGGTATTCATGACTCAGGGACCATTGAAGTGAATCTGCCTAAACCAAAAGGCGTGACCTCCTTGTCTGATGACAAAGTGAAAGTGAAGATAGAGATCACCAAGAAGGAAGAAGATATTGAAACACCTCCTGACGTATCTATGAATCCTGAACAGGAGGGTGACGAGGATAAAGACAAGGACAAGGAACAGGACAAGGCTCCAGTCGTCAAAGTGGAAGTGACGAAGAGTTTTCCGAACATCCCCATTGAGATAAAAGGTTTGAACCAGACATTTAAAAGCACATTCAGCAAACCTGCGGACGGGCTCGTCAATCTGACGGTGACCGCCGATAAAGAGGTGATCGACTCACTGAAAGCATCAGATCTCCATGTATCGGTCGATCTTTCAAAAGTGGAGTCGGAGGGAAAAGAGACCTTCCCTGTCCATGTCGACGTGCCTGAACACGTCGCTTGGAAACTATCGGATGAAGAAGTTGTGCTCGATATCGTTCTTGCATGATAAGAGTGAATGTATAGGTTGAAAGGGAGAATCGATATGACAAAGTATTTCGGGACTGATGGTGTACGAGGAATCGCGAATAAGGAACTGACACCGGAACTTGCGTTTAAATTAGGCCGGATTGGCGGCTACGTGCTGACCAAGAACAGAACTGAGAAATCACAAGTTCTGATTGGCAGGGACACCCGCATTTCAGGGCAGATGCTTGAAAGTGCATTGATTGCAGGCCTATTGTCAAACGGCATTGAAGTGATGCGCCTTGGCGTCATCAGCACGCCAGGCGTCGCGTATTTGACAAGAGCGATGAATGCCCAGGCAGGCGTCATGATTTCAGCTTCGCATAACCCGGTAGCCGATAACGGCATCAAGTTTTTCGGATCTGACGGTTTCAAGCTGACAGATGAGCAGGAAGAGGAGATCGAAAAGCTGCTTGATCAGGAACAGGATGATCTGCCGCGGCCGGTCGGAGCGGATGTCGGTACAGTGACCGATTATTTTGAGGGAAGCCATAAGTACATCCAGTACTTGAAGCAGACGGTGGATGAAGATTTCACAGATATCCATGTCGCATTGGATTGTGCAAATGGAGCGACGTCTTCACTCGCGACCCATCTGTTTGCAGATCTCGACGCCGATCTCTCGACGATGGGCGCTTCCCCGAACGGTTTGAACATCAATGACGGCGTCGGCTCGACGCATCCGGAAGGTCTCAGCAGCCTGGTCACGGAGAAGGGTGCTGATGTCGGCCTTGCGTTCGACGGTGACGGAGACCGCCTGATTGCGGTTGACGAGCTCGGCCGCATTGTCAATGGAGATCAGATCATGTTCATCCTCGGACGGCATCTGCAGGCGAAAGGCCGTTTGAAAGACGATACGATCGTATCGACGATCATGAGCAATCTGGGCTTCTATAAGGCTCTTGAACGTCATGATATGAAGAGCATCAAAACAGCTGTCGGTGACCGGTATGTCGTCGAAGAGATGAAAAAGGGCGGTTACAATCTTGGCGGGGAGCAATCAGGCCATATTGTCATGCTCGACTATAACACGACAGGCGACGGCTTGCTGACAGCCCTGCAGCTTGTCTATGTCATGAAGCGGACAGGGCGCAAGCTGTCGGAATTGGCTGGTGAGATGACCGTTTATCCGCAAGAGCTGATCAACGTAAAGGTGACAGATAAAAATGCGGTTGCCGCGAATGATACAGTGAAGAAGGCAATCCAGGACGTGGAGTCCGAAATGGCTGGAAATGGCCGCGTTCTCGTACGTCCTTCGGGTACTGAGCCGCTCGTCCGCGTTATGGTGGAAGCGCCGGATCAGGATGCATGCAAGCAGTATGCTGAAAGAATCGCTGATGTAGTACGTACGGAAATGGGCGCAGAGTAAAAAAGAGGACGCTGGGATGGCTATAGATAGTCATCCCGGCGTTTTCGAATGCCAAGCGAATGGATTTTTTATTGGAGTGACAACATGACTGCCAACAAGGCTAGGAAAATCATAAGAAACCGTATGGAAACTGTGTTCGAGAGCTGGGGGGAAGCCAAGTCCGTTACGGAAAAGGAGTTATATTCGTTCCTTCAGTCCATCAGCAGTATGGCGGAAGCCGCAGGAATGGAAAGCCTCTTCGAATTTGCCACAAAACAACTTCACGCAATTTCTCCTGACCATGAGACCAAAATCCCTAGCTCCATCTTGTCGAACTTCAAGCAGCTTCTGCTCAACCGCAGCTTTGAGCCGGCAGACGGAAGGAATGAGAACACAGGGAAACTGAAAGACACGTTCATTTTATTAATCGATGATGACATGAACTTCATCTCTGATATGAAAGAGACGCTAGAGATGGCGGGCGCACAAGTTATCGTAGCGCTGGACGGCAAGCGGGGAATCGAACAGTTCTACTCGATGCGGCCATCTTTCATCCTGATGGAGACGGAGCTGCCCGATATGTCGGGGTTTGACGTTCTGCAAAGGATTGGGGAGACGGCGCTCTCCAAAAACGTCTCCATCTTAATGATGAGCAAGACGACTGCGCGTGACAATTGGCTGCAAACGTATCGTCTCGGCGGGCAGGACCTGTTCCCCAAGCCGATCGATATCGGGGTCTTCCTCCCATTTCTCGTTAACCGGAATGAGAGACGGAAGATCATCGAACAGCTGACCATCAAAGACGGCCTGACGGGAGCCGGGAACCGCCGGAACTTTGATGAGGCGCTGGAGCATGCTGCCGAGCAGTATAAAGAAAAGAACACCCCCTTTACGCTTGTGCTGCTCGATCTCGATCATTTCAAGCGAGTGAATGATGTGTATGGCCATCCTGTGGGCGACGATGTGCTCCAGACGTTCGGAAGATTGCTTGTTTCAGAAAAACGTGAGAAGGATACAGTGTATCGGTATGGAGGGGAAGAGTTCGCCATCATCATGCCCGAAGCTTGTGCCGAAGAAGCCGCCAAGATGATCGGCAAGCTCCGGGAGCATTTGCAGACGATCCCATTCCGCGCCGGCAGTACCACCTTTTCGATCACCTTTTCGGCGGGCGCAGCAGCGTATGCAGGGGAAGGAGCAGAAGGCATTCTAGCTGGTGCAGACCAGGCACTTTACGAAGCGAAGCGGACGGGACGGAACCGGACAGTCATATTCAATGAAGGCCAGTCCAGGCGGAGGCAGCTCGAAGTCATCATTGTCGATGATGACCGGCTGATCCGCACGATCCTGCATGATACATTATCGGAGCTGAAGCAGGATGATATCGAGCTGACCGTACGCACTTTTGCGGACGGCCCATCCTTCCTGGCGGCGGACTGGTACAGCCCGGATAAAAGCTATATCATCCTGCTCGACGGCATCATGCCGGGCATGGACGGCCTCGAGGTGCTTGGCCGCATCAAAAAGGACGGCGAACTGAGCAATGTGGTCGTGTCCATGATGACCGCCCGGACGAAAGAATCCGACATGAAAGCGGCCCTTTGGTTCGGGGCGGACGATTATATCACGAAGCCTTTCCTGCCGGAAGAAATCCTCGAACGGATCCGCAACTTGGCTGCTCGGATGTTCAATAAAGGATAAAAAACGGCTGCCATCGACTCATGGCAGCCGTTTTTCTATGGACTCAATCAATACACTTTCATGCGATTGCGGATCAGGATTGCTGAGAAGTTCAGCAGGAACAGAAGAAGCAGCAGGACCAGGATTGTCGCGGCAGCGAGATTGGCATATTCCGCAACGAGTGCCGAATCGAGTGTCCAATAATAGATCTGCATCGGCAGGACGGTGAACCTGTCGAGGAGACTGCCGGGAAACGGGATCAGAAGTGCCGGAATGCCGATGACGACGAGCGGCGCTGTTTCCCCGATGGCGCGCGACAAGGAGAGGATCGCTCCTGTCATGATGCCGGGCAGGGCGGCAGGCAGGATAATGCGCTGGATCGTCTGCCATTTGGTCGCCCCGAGCCCATAGGACGCTTCGCCGAGCTGGCCGGGAACCGCCCGGATGGCCTCCTGGCTCGCGACAATGACAATCGGCAAGATCAACAGGGACATCGTCAGCCCGCCTGCGAGTATGACATTGCCGAAGCCAAGCAGCCGGACGAAAACGGTGAGGCCCAGAATCCCGTATACGATGGATGGCACGCCGGCAAGATTGGCGATATTCGTCTGGATCCAGCCGACAAGCCGGCTGTTTCCGGCATACTGCTCCAGGAAAACGGCTGTACTGACGCCCAGGACCATCGTTACTGGCGCGACGACTGCCATGAGCCAGAGCGTGCCGAGGATCGCCCCCATGATGCCTGCGCGTTCTGGCTGGGTCGATAGCTTTCCGGTCAAAAACGGGAGGTTGATGAACTTGATGCCTTGCGTCAAGACTTCGAGCAGCAGGACACCTAGAATGGCGATGCCGAAGAAAGCCGCCAATGAGAACATCCACTTTCCAGCGCGGTCCATACTGACGCGGATTTTCATGCTCCGGTTGCTGAATTGCATCTTAATACGCCTCCTTGAACTTCCGGGATATTATGCGCGCCAGCAGATTCATCACTAACGTAAAGACGAACAGCGTCATCGCGACCGCGTACAAGCTGTAATAGACAGTCGAGCCGGCTGCAGCGTCGCCACCGGTCACTTCGACGATATACGCGGTCATCGTCTGCATGGACTGGGTGACATCAAACGTGAAGTTTTTCGAACTGCCGCTCGCAATGGTGACGATCATAGTTTCGCCGATCGCCCTCGATATGCCGAGCACAAAGGAGGCCATGATGCCGGATAGTGCAGCTGGAATGATCACTTTACGCGTCATCTCCAGTTTCGTTGCTCCGAGTCCGAGAGCCCCTTCCCGCATGCTCGCCGGCACCGAGCTCATCGCGTCTTCAGACAGGGATGCGATCATCGGGATGATCATGATGCCCATGACGATGCCGGGGCTTAGGATATTGGTTGATTCCAAGGAAGGGATGAACGTTTTCAGTAATGGGGTGACGACTGTAAAAGCGAAAAATCCATAGACAATTGTCGGTATCCCGGCGAGCAGTTCGAGAGCCGGCTTCAGCACTTTGCGCACCCGGACAGATGCATACTCGCTCAAATAGATGGCGGCCATCAGACCGAGCGGGGCCGCAACGAGCAAGGCGATCACAGTTGAGACAAGCGTGCCCGCGAGAATCGGCAACACGCCGAACTCGGGATCCTGGCTGAGCGGTTTGAGTATGGTTCCGGTGAAAAATCCGGCGATCGGCACCCGCCTGAAAAATTCAACTGTCTCAAACAGCAGTGTGAAGACGATGCCGATTGTCGTCAGAACCGAGACGGACGCCGCCAGAAACAGGAAAACAGGGACCGCTCTCTCCGCGTATGTGCCCAAACCCGCTTTTTGCCGGTTTTCCTCGATCATGTTCCTTACGCTGGGGGCGTCCGGCCCGTGGTATGGTGAATGCAGCATATGTACCTCAACCTCCTCATGAAGTGAAAGGAGATGAGAGCCGTCAGCTCCCATCTCCACTTGAATTACCGGCGTAAGCTTTCCAGATATTCGATCGCTTTTTCGGACTCGGCCTCAGGCACCGGCGCAAATCCTGTTTCCCCTGCGAATTCGGCAATGTGGTCCAGGACATAGATGGCGTAATCGAGCACTTGCGGTTTATCTTTCGCATTGTTTACGTTCAAGTACGTGAACACCGGTCGTGTAAACTCTTGATAGGCCCCATCTTCCGCGATGGTATCGAGGCCGGGTTCCACTGGGCCGTTTCCAAAGTCGACGCTGACGGCATTCAATTTGTCCTTATTGCTTGCATAGTAGCCGAAGCCGAAGAAGGCGATGCCATTCTTATCTTCAGAGACCAGTTTCACGAGCGTCGAGTATTCCTGCTGAAGATTGATATCATGTTTCATGTCTTGTTTATCCAGCACTTTTTCATAGAAAAATTCATACGTGCCGTGATTTTCGTTCGGCCCCATGGCGTTGATCTTCTCATCTGGCCAGCCGGGGTCGATGTCCGACCATTTTTCCACGTCGCTGCCATCAAGGAAAATGCTGATCAATTGCTCAGGCGTCATTTCAGCAGCCCAGTCATTATCTTTGTTGATGACAAATGTCAGACCGTCCAGCGCAACCTTCAATTCTTTTGTTTCAATTCCGAGTTTCTCAGCTTCGGCTGCTTCTTCGTCTTTCATCTGCCGGGACGCGTCATTGAAGTCGGTCCCGTTCTCTGCGAGGAACTTTTTAAAGCCAGCACTTGTTCCCGCGCGGCTCACTTCCACCGATACCCCTTCTTGCTCAGTTGTCATATATTCTTCTGCGATACGGGCCATCAGCGGGTAGACGGTGCCGGAGCCGTCGATGGCGACATGCCCATCCAGTTTTTCACGGGCTTGGGTTCCATCTGTCGTTGCTGCCGCTGTTCCGCTTTCTTCTTTCTTCTCCATGCTGCAAGCCGCCATGAAGATTGCGACCAATCCAAACATCACACATAGAAGCAATTTGCCGTGTTTCATTCCAATTGTCCTCCCTTTGGTTATAAACCCTATCTTCAATTGCTAGTATAGAGACCCTTTGTTAAGCCCATATGGGGAGGGTGTAAAGGTTTTGTAAAGAGTGGGGTAATTTCAAATAAAAAACAATCACCCGGGTGAGCGGGTGATTGTTCTGTTCAGCCGAACCGGCCGTTTACATAGTCTTCGGTCAGCTTGTCGGCTGGGCGGTTGAAGATGGTTTGTGTCGTGTCGGCTTCGATGATTTCACCGTTCAGGAAAAATGCGGTGCGATCGGAGATACGGGCGGCTTGCTGCATATTGTGGGTGACAATGGCAATCGTCACATCGTTTTTAATGGACTGGATCAATTCTTCGATTTTGTGCGTCGAAACCGGATCAAGGGCGGATGTCGGTTCATCCATCAAGATCACTTCAGGATCGACGGCAAGACAGCGGGCAATGCAGAGCCGCTGCTGCTGGCCGCCGGAGAGTCCGTATGCATTCTTATGGAGGCGATCCTTTACTTCATCCCACAAGGCAGCTTTTTTCAGACTGTCTTCCACGATCAGATCGAGCATCGCCTTATTCTTGATGCCATGGACTTTCGGACCGAATGCCACATTTTCATAGATGGATTTCGGAAAAGGGTTCGGCTTCTGGAACACCATTCCGACTTTCGCACGCAGCCATTCCACCGGCATCGAATTCCCGAGGATATTATTTCCCCTGAATGTGACATTTCCGGAAATTGTCACATCCGGAACCATCTCGACCATCCGGTTCAACGTCTTCAGATAGGTCGATTTTCCGCATCCGGACGGTCCGATGATGGCGGTCACTTCTTTTTCATTGATCGAGAGCCCGATATTCTTCAAAGCGTGCGATGTGCCATACCAGAGATTCAACCCGCTCGTTTCGTAAATCGGCTTCCTCCAGCCTTCGTTACTCACGACGCTGAACTGCGTTTCCTTCAACCGTTCTTTCATGACCATATGGGCGTCCTCCTATGTATTGAGGTTTGCAGCCCAGTATACAGAACGGTTGTTAAGCTCGTATAAAGCGGATGTAAAGGTCTTGTAAATGATCATTCAAAAATATAATGCAGCGCCTTCACTGCCTGGTCCACTGTTTCCACGGTCGCATGCGCTTTGCGTGACAGTTCCTTCAAAGGATGATGCAGCTTTTCAGGACGAATGAGAACAAGCGGCTTGCCGAGTGCAATCGCACTGCTTGCATCCATCGCGGTATTCCATTGTTTGTACTGCTCGCCGAACAGGGCGATGACGAGGTCGGATTTCTGGAGCAGAATCTCTGTGCGCAAGTTGTTGAAGCTGGAAGCGGCGGAATCTTTGAACACGGCGTCCGGCTGCTTGCCTAGGATTTCCTCTCCGATGTTATCGGAGCGGTCATGGTCTTCCATCGGGCCTACGAAATCGATCGGCAGGGCAAGTGCCGCCACTTTCTGTTTTACTTCCTCCCGCCAAGATGTGTGGATTTCGCCTGCCAAGTATACAGTCAATCGCATCATGGTTCCTCCTTGTGTATGTTTTCTTCCAGTATAGCACCCAATGAAAAAGATTGCCGGGGGTTGCTTGAAAGTTTAGAATAAGGGGAGAAGAGGGGGATATGGCATGAAGACGATTTGGCATAATGGAACACTCTATACGATGAAAACAGAAGGCGAGACTGTAGAGGCACTCCTGACAGAGAATGGAAAAATCATTGCATCCGGCTCCTATGCCGATTTGAAAGGGCAGGCGGACAATGAGGTCGACCTTAGAGGAGCGATTCTATATCCGGGTTTCATTGATAATCATATGCATATCATCGGGCATGGACAGAAGCTGCTCAGCCTTGATCTGTCAAAAGCTGCTTCCGCCGATGAAATGCTTGAGATGCTGCATTCCGCGTACCCGGATCTTCCAGAAGATGAATGGTTCATCGGGGAAGGTTGGAACGAAAATAATTTTGAGGACCGACGGATATTGACGCGCCAAGAGCTGGATAAAGTGACCGATTCACCGATGATCCTCAAGCGGACATGCCGGCATGCGGCGCTCGCCAATTCGAAGGCGCTAAAGCTCGCGGGCATTACGAAGGATACACCTGATCCTGCCGATGGCGTCATCGAGCGCGACGCTGATGGAGAGCCGACGGGCTACTTGAAAGAAGGACCGATGGATCGGCTGCTGCAGCTTATCCCGGAGCCGACGGAAGAGTCGCTGACAAAAGCGCTTGAGGCATCCGTCCGGGATCTCCTTTCCCTCGGCCTGACGGGGTGCGTGACGGATGATCTTGGTTACTACGGTGACTATACAAACCCGCTCAATGCGTTCAAAAATGTCATTGGAGAAGATAAGAAAAAGTTCAGGGCGCATCTATTGCGCCGGTCGACGGTCTTCAAGCAGCTGATGGAGGACGGGGCGACGTATGACGAGCCTTGGATCCATGGCGGGGAGATGAAATTCTTCGTAGACGGTGCACTTGGTGCAAGGACTGCTCTGCTCAGCGAGCCCTATGCGGATGCCCCTGAAACGTCGGGCACGGCCGTACTGACCGATGAGGAAATCGATGAACATGTCGAACTCGCCCGCCGCTACGGAGAAGCGGTAGCTATGCATCTAATCGGAGATGCTGCGGTGGAAAAGGCGCTTGACGCCATCGAGAAATATCCGGCTCCTGCCGGGAAGAAAGACAGGCTGATCCATGTAAATGTGCTGCGTGATGATCTGGTGGAACGGATGAAGAAGCTTCCGGTTGTCCTTGATATCCAGCCGGTATTCGTCTCTTCTGACTTCCCTTGGGCGATGGAGCGTCTTGGCGAGCGCCGGCTTGATTGGGCGTATGCGTGGAAGCGCCTTCTGGAAGAGGGATTCATTTGCGGCGGGGGATCGGACGCGCCCGTAGAAGAAGTCGACCCGCTGCTTGGCATCTATGCGGCAATCGCACGGAAAAAGACAGGAGCGAAAGGGGACGGCTATCTTATGAAGGAGAGCCTGACGCCGTTTGAAGCGGTCTCTCTCTTCACAACGGGGAGTGCGGCAACCATTGGCAAAGAGGAGTCGCGAGGCCAGCTTGCACCCGGCTTTGACGCAGATTTCACAATTCTTGACCGTGATCTGCTTCATATAGGGACGGAAGAAATTCCATCGGCGAACGTCATGATGACTGTTGTAGCCGGCGAAATCATGTACCGGGGAGAGACTCTAGGAAAGTGATTGGAAGACTGGCCTCGGTCCCCTCCGCTCTGGCTTTTCTCGCTGGTCTCGCTACACTGGATGTGCAGCTGGAACTTGTCCGTTCCGAAGCAGAGAAGACCTCCCTTTTCACGCAGATGAATGCCGTATGGATGTCTGCATTTTCAGGAGAGGCGGCCCCGTTCCTTATGGCGTTCGGATGCCTGATAGCGGCTGCCATGATCTTGCTTGGCATCGGCATTTATAAGACACCCCAACAAAAGAAATGGAGCGTCCTGCTGCTGATGGCAGGACTGCTCTCGCTCAATCCTTTCGGCATGGCTCTCGCTGTTATGGGAAGTTTGCTGGGATTTTTGCGAGCAGGAAAAAAAGGAACGGCAGTGCCCGATTGACGGCCTGCCGTTCCTTTTTAATTTATCCTCGGTATGGCCACCAGACGCCGCGTCCGAATGATACCGTAATAGCAGGGATCAGAAGCGGAAGGATGATCAGTCCGTACAGAAGAAGACCGGTGATGACAATGGTCGCAATCTGCACAAGGCTGAGTACGCCGGACGGCATCATCGCTCCGAATGTGCCTGCAAGGATGATAGCCGCAGTGATGATGACCGTTCCCATCTTCGCCATGGACGTGACGAGGGCATCGCGCACGTTTTTTCCATTGATGCTCTCTTCGCGGAAGCGGTCGAGCAGGAAGATCGAATAGTCGACGCCCAGTGCAATCAGCATGATAAAGCCGAAGAAAGGCACGGCCCAGCTGATGCCGTCATAGCCAAGTCCGTTCACGAAGATCAGCTCTGTGATGGAGACGGATGTATAATACGTCAAGAGCAGTGATCCGATCATGTAGGCAGGCATGATGGCGGAACGGAACAGGATGAACAGCACAACGAACAGGCCTGCAAGCATGATGGTCACTGTCCGCGTGAAATCTTTAGACGAAATATCGTTCAAGTCCGCATTCATGACAGAGATTCCGCTGAATGCGATATCCGCATCCGCGAAAGGAGTTCCGATCACAGAACGGTCTACTGTGTCTTCGATATCATGGACGATATCGATTGCTTCGCGTGAATACGGGTCTTGCTCCAAGATGACCTCCATCATGATGCCGGTCTGATTGTCAATCGTGTACCGGTCTAGTACTTGCTGGAAATCTTCATTGTCTAGCGTCCCTTTCGGAATGTAGAGCCCGGTGTCGCGGACGCTCTTTGAGTCGCCCATGTCGCTCAGCATATCCGAAAGCTCCGTCAGGCCGTCGTGGATTTCAGTGAGACCGTCATTCGACGCCTTCACGCCGCCCGCAAGCTCCTTGAGCCCGCCTGCCAGCGCTCCGATCTGGCCAGTGGATCCGTCAAGCTGGTCTGCAGCGCCATAGAGGCTGCCGCTCACTTTCTTCAGCTCGCCGCTGAGTGCCTGCAAACCGCCTGCCGCTTGTGTTGCCGGCATGCCTTGAGACAGGCCGCCTGCAATTTGCGAAAGCTGGTCATTGATCTGGCTGAGGCCGGAAGCTGCTTGGCGCAATCCAGCACCGCCTGCAGCCGCCTCTGTGCCTTGTGGCAGCTGGCCAGTAATATCATTTAAACCGCCTTGTACCTTACCGAGTCCGTCCTGCACTTGCCCAAGTCCGTCAATGGCATCACGGAGGCCATCCGACATAAGAGCGATCTGATGGTCGACATACAAGTCTTCCAGCATTTCTCCGGTCGGGCGTGTAATGGTCCGTACCGACTTGACCCCCTCCACTTTCTCGAGGTCTTTGCTCATCGATTCGAGATAGGTGACATCACGTTCATTGACGATGTTCTTATCTTTTTTCAAGATGACCTGAACGGGAAGGGAATCCCCCTCACCGAAACTGTCTGAGATACGGTTAAGTCCTTTTACAGACTCTTTGCTCGAGTCGATTTCATCAACCGTATTGAATGAAAGATCGTTGTCATACGTCAAAAGGATGGGAATTGTAATCACACCGACCACCAGCATCGAAAGAAGCGGACGCATGACGGATAGTTTGCTGAAGTTAACCCACAGCTTGCTGTCTTTATGGGAGGCAGCCCCTTTGGACGGCCAGAATAACTTATCTTTCAATAACACCATGAACAGCGGGACGACGGTGTATAGTACGACAAGCAGTACAGCGATCCCGACCGCAACGGCAACAGCCGACTTGAAAATAGGGAAATCTGCGAAACCGATTGCAGCAAAACCGATGAATACAGCGGATGCACTGATGAACAATGTGCGGCCTGCCGTCTTATATGTGTTGAGAATCGATTCCACTACTTCATGGCCGGCAAGCAGTTCCTCTTTATACCGGCTTAAGAGCAGGATGCAGTAATCCGTCCCAAGGCCGAAAAGAATCGCGACAAGGAAGATCTGTGTATAGTTCGATACCGGGAAACCGAACCAATCAATGAAAAACGCGACGAGCGATTGGCTGAGAAGATAGGAGATCCCAACCGCGATCAGCGGGACGAACGGCGTCACGATGGATCGGAAAACGATGAGCAGGAGTGCGAAAATCAGAATGACCGTGATCAATTCTGTTTTTTTCAACCCTTCCTGTGCGCTTAAGTTGACGTCGTTGTTTATAATCGCTTCACCCGTCAAATAGACTGTCTCGTCTGTCGGTATGATGTCCTCGTGGATCGTGTCCGCAAGTTTAATGATTTCTTCCTGGCTGCCTTCCACCGTCACCGGGACAAGGATCGTTTTTTTATCCTCAGAGACGAGCTGCTCTTCCAAATCCTCATTTTCGAAAGGGTTCAACACATCTTTCACCGGACTGCCGAGCGCTTCGATCTTCTTTACGGCTTCCTTCACGTCTTTGCGAAGCGCATCCGTAACAGGCGCATCAAGCGCATAAACGAGGGAAATGGTATCTTCAGAAGCGCCTGCTTGATCCAGGATTGCTGCGGCCTTTTCTGAAGCGGCTGTATCAGGCAGCTGGAACGAACCTGCCTCCTCGGCTTGCTTTGCGAGATCGGGTGCCAGCAGGAACAGACCGATCGTAATCACCAATAGGCCAATAAAAATTGGCCATTTGAACTTGAGAACGTGTTTCATAAGTACATCCCTTTCATTTGCAAGATTTCCTTCAGTTTCTTGAATGTCTCGATGAACGTATCGATCTCCTGTTCTTCGATATGGCCATCAAACAACTTTTCAACGCCAAGATAGACGGCTTCATCTGACTGTTTTAGCACTTCTGCTCCAGTGTCCGTCAAATGCATCACCTTCGCCCGCTGATCATTCGGATTTTTCGCTGATATCACCAATCCTTTGTCCTCGAGCTTCTTAAGACGAGTGGAGATGGCGCTCTTGTGCACACCTTGAATTTCGGCGAGCTTGCCGCCGGTCAGTGGGCCATGTGCCTGCAAGATCTTCAATACTTGGATCTGCTCAGGGGAATATTCTTTCCACACATCCACATGAACCGATTTCACGACATGCTCTGATCCGTAAATCAATATGTCCTCGAACAATTCAATCGCTTCTCTCAACTTTTCTTTCAAACTAGTAGACCCCCTCAACTAATATATGTAGTTTAGGGGGTCTACTACTACTAGTCAAATAGAGTGATCATGGTTCGCTTCAAGGTATCGCTCTAAAGTATGGGAATATAAGGGCTAGAGCGATATATGACAAGTTTATGGCGATAACCTGCTGGCTGATCTGTCTCATAGGAGCATGATGAGGGAATCGTATGGTAAACTGTGCGTACGATAAGAAATGGAGAGGCGGATTCGAATGGATGGAAGAAACCGAAGCGATGTTAAACCAGGTTTGCGCGTGAATGTAATTCTGAAGAAAGATCAAAGGACAGGAGAAAAAACGGAAGGGATTGTCAAAGACCTGCTGACAAACTCCAGCTTCCACCCCCACGGCATCAAAGTGCGGCTGGCGGATGGCCAGGTCGGAAGAGTATGTGACATCTTGCAATGACCCCATGCATGCCGGTATTTGAATAAACTATCTGAAATAACCCCCTTTTTAATTGAGAATCGTTATCAATTATTGTATGATAGACAGTAGAGATTCGAAAAACAGGGTAAGGGGAGATATATGCATGCAAATTTACTGGACGAAGATCAATAACATCATAGATGAGACGCCTGAGGTGAAAACCTACATGCTGGATGTACCGGGGGAATTCACATGGGAAGAGGGCTCTCATACACACCTTGGCTTAAAAGGATTCAATGAAGGTGAAAAACCGAATAGGGGCCTTGTGCGCCACATGTCGATCTCTACTTTGCCGAATGAAAATATGATCGGAATCACTACGCGCATTAAAGAACAATGCTCGGAATTCAAAGCGTTTTTGCGCAATCATAAGATCGGCGATGAAGTTGCGATTTTTAAAACGCACTCCAATGTGCCATTGAAACGCGAAGGGAAAAATGTGTATCTGCTGTCCGCAGGGGTAGGCCTGGCAACATTCAGGCCGCTCATCCTCGAGTATCTGGAGCGGCAGGACGATGTGAATAAAGTGCATTCATTGAACATCGACTCGACAAAAGACTACCTGTTCCCGAATGTGTTTACAGCAGTTCCGGAAAAGAAGTTCACCACGCGGTTTGTCGATAACCGTCAAGAGTTTTACGAAGAGGTGAAACAGCTGGCGGCAGACAAAGAAGGCCTTTTCTATATTGTCGGAAGTGATGAATTCCTTGTGCAGAACATCGCGTTGCTGACGGAAGAGGGCATCCAACCAGAACAGATTATGCTCGACAAACGCCAGAATCAGCTTCCGGAATTCCTTGCGACTGAGCTGCCGATGGAAGCGCAGTAACGAGTGGCGCAGGAGCGGATCCTGATAGAAGATACTGCGCAGCGCTGCAGGAAACGATCTCCCGTTTCCTGCAGCGCTTTTCTATCCGAACGTCCGAAGCAATCTGGCGAGCATCCCTCCGACAAGCATGGCACGGTATAATTCAATTTTCTATCAACTTTCGATATACTGGATAGATAGACGTACTTAGGAGGTAATCAAATTGATCAGTGTATTGGTGCAAGCGGCTTTGATCCTTTCGATACTGCTGTTCTTCTTTGGTCTCTTTACGCGGCAGCCGGCAGCATTGGTCTTCAGCGCTGTCCTGTTTTTGCCGATGTCCTATTATTTCTTCGGCGCAAATAATGCTTTCCGTCTGCTTGCCTTGTTGCCGCTGCTGCCTTTGTTGCTGGCCTATTTCCTCCGGCATCAGGAAAGGGGAATGGTAGAATGAGTTTTCAACTGCTGCACCTTCAGCACCCGATCATTCAAGCACCTATGGCGGGAGTGACCACGCCGGACTTCGTCGCAGCCGCTTCCAGGTGGGGAGCGCTTGGTTCGATCGGGGCGGGTTACTTATCTGCGGAAGACACGCGGGCTTTTATACGAGACGTGAAAGAACGGACGGCTGCACCGTTTGCCGTCAATCTGTTCGTTCCCGAAGAGAACGAGGCGGACCAGGAATGCCTGCGTACCGCTTATCTTGCACTGCAGCCGATCGGAGAGAAGCTTGGCATGCCTTTCTGGAAAGCGCCCATCTCACAGCCGTCATACGAACAGCAGCTCAAAGTGGTCATTGAAGAGCGTGTGCCTGTCTGCTCCTTCACATTCGGGGTGCCGGATGAAGAGGATGCTGGGCGCCTGAAAAATGCTGGCGTCTATCTGATCGGAACGGCGACTTCTGTAGAAGAGGCCGTCTACGCCGAACATGCGGGCATGGATGCCGTCGTGCTCCAAGGACGCGAAGCGGGGGGCCACCGGGGATCGTTCCTGGGAACCGGATTGCTTCCTGTCCGGGAACTGATCGCGGAAGCGAAACCAGCTGTCTCGATTCCCCTGATCGCTGCAGGTGGAATTGCGGATAAAGAGGGCATGCAGGAAGTGCTGGCGCTCGGCGCGGAAGCCGTGCAGATCGGAACGGCACTCCTTGCGGCTGATGAAAGCGGAGCGCATCCCGTCTATAAAAATGCTGTGCTTGAGGCTGGACAAGATTCGACGGTATTGACTAAAGCGTTCTCCGGGAAAATGGCGCGCGGCATCCGCAACGAATTCATCGATCGGATGGAGGGCATGCCGGCTGCGCCGTACCCGTATCAGAATGATTTGACGAAGCGGATCAGGAGCGAAGCGGCCAAGCAAGGACGTCGGGAATATATGTCGCTTTGGGCAGGCGAGAATGTCTATCGGGCAAAGGGCGGCACCGTACAGGAGATTTTAGGGCGTTTTCTTTAAGTGAGATGCTGGTTACATAACAAAAAAACGAATGAGAACCATATATAATGCCTGCTGCGGAAACGAAGTGTAATCGTTTTTCGGGCGGGTATTTTCTTTGAATGCGCTCAAGATATGAATTATGGAGAAATAAGCAGAAAGATGCGGCCGGACCTTCCAAATGGTGTATAATACTTGTGGTAGTAAAACATTTTCGTGACAGAATGAAATATATTATATGCCACTCTAAGGCAGCTGGCAGAAAGGAACAGATACATGAAGGCAGCAGCAGGACGAATCGAGCATGATTTTCTAGGAGAGAAGGAAATCCCGGAAAATGTGTATTACGGAATCCAAACTTTACGGGCGACGGAGAACTTCCCAATCACGAAAGAGCGGATGCACCCCGAATTGATTCGCTCCATCGGGATCGTCAAGAAGGCAGCAGCCATTTCCAATCACTTTATCCATGGTCTTTCCAAGGATGTCGTCATGGCGATTGTCCAGGCAACAGATGAAATCATTGCAGGGGAACTAGTGGACCAATTCATCGTCGATCCGATCCAGGGCGGGGCAGGCACTTCATTCAACATGAATGCGAACGAAGTCATCGCGAACCGTGCGCTTGAAATCATGGGGCATCCAAAGGGCGATTACAGCATCGTCAGCCCGAATAACCATGTTAACATGTCGCAATCGACAAATGATGCATTCCCGACAGCGATTAAAATTGCAGCGCACCGGCTTGTCAATGAGCTGGTAGAAGCGATGGAACAATTGGTGGATGAACTGAAGAAAAAGGAAAAGGAATTCGATGGCATCGTCAAGATGGGAAGAACCCATCTGCAGGACGCTGTTCCGGTCCGCCTTGGCCAGGAATTCAGTGCATACCGCAGTGTCATTGAGCGGGACGTTCAGCGGATTGCCAGGACCCGCGAACCCCTTTCCGCGGTCAATATGGGCGCCACAGCAATTGGCACCGGCCTAAATGCGGATGTCGAGTACATTGATAACGTTGTAAAGCAGCTGCGTGAAATTAGCGGCCTGCCGCTGTATTCAGCGGACAACTTGATCGACGCGACGCAGAATACCGATGTGTACACAGAGTTATCCTCGGCGATGAAAATTTCAATGATCAACCTATCGAAGATGGCGAACGACCTCCGCCTGATGGCTTCAGGGCCGCGTGCAGGTCTTGCTGAGATCAACTTGCCTGCAAGACAGCCGGGATCCTCAATTATGCCAGGGAAAGTGAACCCGGTCATGGCCGAAGTGATGAACCAAATTGCATTCCAGGTGATCGGCAACGACCACACAATCAGTCTCGCGTCCGAGGCAGGGCAATTCGAACTGAATGTCATGGAGCCGGTGCTTGTCTATAACTTGCTGCAATCCCTGTCTATCATGAAAAACGGCATCACAGTGTTCCGGGAATACTGCATCAGCGGCATTACCGCGAATGTAGAAAAGATGCGTGAATATGTCGAAAAGAGCATTGGTACAATTACGGCACTCAGCCCGTATATCGGCTACGAGATGTCTTCCAAGATCGCACGGGAATCCTTCAGCACTGGAGTGCCGATCAGAGACCTCTGTCTAAACTACGAGGTGCTCGACCAAAAGCAGCTTGATGTGCTGCTGGATGCGTACAAGATGACAGAATTGAAGCGGGCGGACAAAGACAATCCGAAAGCGGATCATCTTCAAGTGAAATAATGAAAACTGGGAAGCGCCTGCAAAGGGTGCTTCCTTTTTGTATGGCGTCACGCCCGGTTGTTTCGGGTATATCTTCTAAGATGGAGAACAAATGCTGATGGGCGAGGTGCTTACATGAAGAAACGGACTATGTTTTTATGGGTGTCGATACTGCTTTTCATTCCCCTTTGCTATACAGTATTGGCGACAGCTGCCATCCGTTTGACGGGGATGCGCATCGTTAAGAAATTGCCCCACAAAGGGATTGCATTGACCTTTGATGACGGGCCGAATCCTGTATATACAGGTCAATTGCTGGATCTGCTGAAGGACTACAGCATTCCTGCGACCTTTTTTGTTGTCGGTGAGCATGCGAGAAAGAACCCTGATCTTATCAAGAGGATGCACAAGGAAGGGCATCAGATCGGTATCCACCATCTGCAGCATACGTCCAGCTGGCTGCTGACGCCTTGGCGATTGGAAGAGCAGCTTGTGGAAACGGAAAAGATCATCCAGGCAATTACAGGCGAACGTCCTGTCCTGTATCGGCCGCCTTGGGGTTTTTTGAATGCCAGCTCTTTGCCCCTTGCACGCAAACATGGCTATCGCATCATCCTGTGGTCAAAGCATTTCAAAGACTGGAAAGTCGAGAGCTGTGAAACCCGGCTGCTGCCCGGGCTTCTCGATACGCCTGAAGATGGATCGATCTTGCTGCTGCATGACGACGGCACCAACCCGGGGGCGGATGATGAAGCACCTGCCGCCATGCTGCAAAAGCTCGCTGTTTACTTGGGGAGAGCGAAAAGGAATGGGGTTACATTTATCGTTCCAAATAAAATAGATTGATTGGAAACTCTGGCATGATAACGCGCCAGAGTTTTCTTTTTGAAGAGAGTTCAGCGTTTGTATAACAGTTGTATAAGGTTTTGCTTTATTTTCATAGGGTATTGCGTATAATACAAGATACATAGTAATTTATCCATCTGTCTATCTGTACAAACATTATACAAGGCGAGCGAGGGAAACGGAATGAAGAAGAAAGTGATCGTGATTGGAGCCGGAGTCGCAGGACTTGCAAGTGCGATCCGTCTTCAATATGCGGGCTATGATGTTGAGCTGCATGAAAAAGAAGGAAGGGCCGGCGGGAAGATGCACCGGATTGAAAAGGATGGCTATACGTTCGACCTCGGACCGACGATTGTCATGATGCCCGAATTGTATCGTGAAGTTTTCGAATTTTGCGGACGTAATCCGGATGACTATATACCGATGGAACGCTTGGATCCGATGTACAGCGTGTTTTTTGGCGCACAGCCAGAAGACCATGTACAGATCTCTTCCGACCTCACAGAGCTCATGAAGACATTTGAAATGGAAAGTGATGCAGACGCACAAGGCTTCCTGAATTACCTGCAGGAGATCCACAAACGGTATCTTGTGGCGAAGGAGCATTTCCTCCAGCGGCCGTTCCGCAGGAAGAGGGATTTCTACAACACGGCGATGATCCGCCAGGGACTTCGGCTGAAGACATTCGGCAATGCTGATTCTTTTATCAGCAAATATATTAAAAACGAACGGCTGAAACAGATGATCAGTTTCCAGACGTTGTATATCGGTGTCTCCCCTTATAGCGGCCCTTCCTTATATACGATGATTCCGATGATCGAATTTCTGTATGGTGTCTGGTTCATCAAAGGCGGCATGTACACGATGGCAGAGTCGATGGAACGGCTGTTCAAGGAGCTCGGCGGCACGGTAATCTACAATTCGGCTGTTGAGGAGATCGTCGTTTCAGGCGGAAAAGCGACGGGCATCCGGACGGACGGCGAGTTTCATGCATCCGACTACGTAATGTGCAATGCGGATTTCCCATACGCGATGAAACATTTGGTGAAAGACGTGAAAGCGAAAGGGAAATACACTGACCAGAAAATCGACAGCATGAAGTATTCGTGTTCCTGTTTCCTTATGTATCTGGGGATGGACCGCAAATACGACGAGATTCCGAATGCCCATAATTTTATCTTCAATGACGACTTGAAACGGAATCTGGACGGCATATTCGCTGGGGATCGCCTGGAAACGGCATCGTTCTACGTATATATCGGTTCAAAACTTGACCCATCTCTTGCGCCTGAAGGCAAAGACGGCTTATACATACTTGTGCCCGTTTCGGACCTTTCATGTTCGAAGTACGCATGGGATGATAGCACGATCAAGCACTACCGGAGCTATGTGCTGAATCAGCTGAAGACAGTGGAAGGCTTCGAGAATATCGAAAGTGAAATCGTCTCTGAAACATATATGACCCCGGAAGATTTCAAGGAACGGTTCAACGCCTATAATGGAGCCTGCTTCGGACTCCAGCCAAGCCTTTCGCAGAGCAATCACATGCGGCCGCAAAGCAAGGCGACCCATTGTGAGAATTTGTATTTCACCGGGAGCAGCACACATCCAGGAGCCGGCGTACCGATTGTTCTATTATCGGCAAAAATTGCGACCGAAGAGCTGCTCCTCGATGACGGCCGCTTACAACAGGCAAGATGAAAGGGGATTCCCATGATACTGAACGAACAATCGACCCTCGCTGCCGATTATGCCTACTGTGAAGACATTATCAAGAGATACTCCAACAGTTTCTATCACGCTTTTTCCACACTTCCGAGAGAAAAGGCGAAAGCCGTATATGTGATTTATGCGTTCTGCAGGATTGCAGATGATTGTGTAGATGAAAATGAAACGATCGAGCAAAAAACGATGGACTTAAATGCGCTTGTCGCATCATTGAACCGCTTTGCTGCACAAGAAGACGACGACCATCCGTTATGGAGAGCGATGCGGGACGTCTTTTCGCGATATGACATGGACATCCAGCCGTTTTATGATCAATTGACAGGACAGCTGATGGATATCCATTTTAGCCAGCCGGAAACAATGGAAGCGGTCGAGAAGTATAGTTTTTACGTAGCGGGTTCAGTCGGGCGCATGCTGCTTCCGATCATCGCAAGAGAAGCGGAGGAAGATTTGACAGATATCGCGGTCAAACTTGGCATCGCCATGCAGATCACGAACATCTTGCGCGACGTAGGCGAGGATTTTCAGGAGAAGGGGCGAATCTACCTTCCAAAAGAGGAGATGCAGCGGACTTCCTATACGGATGCACATATTGCTAGTCTGGACGTGACGGATGGATTAATCGACATCTGGGAGCGGATGGCCGGCAGGGCGGAGGATCTCTACGACGAATTCAGCGGACATATCCATCTGTTCGATGCGGATAGCCGGTTTGCTGTCTTATCCTCTGCACTCATATACCGGGCGATCCTTGCCAGTGTCAGGCGGAATGGGCATGACTGCCTGCGTACGAGGAATTTTGTGACGACTCATGAGATGATTCAGATTCTGGCTGAGACAGCCGTGTGAAGGCGGGGAAATGGGCATGGAAGCAACAAGGAAAACAGTGATCGTAATCGGAGGCGGACTCGGCGGCTTATCCGCCGCCATATCACTCGCTCAGCAGGGGTATGGCGTATCGCTGTATGAACAGAATAGCCATCTTGGCGGGAAACTGAACCGCCTTGAGCAGGACGGTTTCGGCTTTGACCTCGGTCCATCCATTTTGACGATGCCGCATATTTTCGAGCGGCTATTCGCGGGAAGCGGCCGAACCATGTCAGACTACGTAAAAGTGGAAAGGCTGGAGAGGGAATGGCGGTCCTTTTTCCCGGATGGCACTATTCTCGATCTGTATGGCGACCTGGAGCTGATGAAGGATATGAACCCCTTCCTGACAAAAGAGGATATCGACGACTATGGTGAATTCCTTTCATATGCGAAAGGGCTGTATGATCTGACGGAAGAAGGGTATTTCGCTGAAGGGCTCGAGACGACATCCGAGGTGATCAAACACCATGGCCTGTTCAAAGCGCTCAAAGGCTTTGACCTTGGTTCGACGATGTATGAGGCGATCGCAAAAAGGGTACGTGAGCCTCATCTGCGAGATATGCTCTCCTACTTCATCAAATACGTCGGCTCCTCCCCTTATGACGCGCCAGCTGTCTTGAACATGATGATCTATATGCAGCATGCGCAAGGATGCTGGTACATTCCCGGGGGCATGCATAAACTGGCGGAAGGACTTGCGAAATTAGCGGAAGAAGCGGGCGTAGACATACATACAGGGAACGGCGCTGAGCGGTTGCTGAAGGAAGATGGCAGCATCACGGGCGTCGTGCTTTCGGACGGCACGGAGCATAGCGCGGATTACTATGTCTCCAATATGGAAGTCATCCCGACATACGAGAAACTGCTCGGCGAAGAGAGTTCCTATACGGAGAAACTTGCAAAAAAGTTCGAGCCTTCCAGCTCGGGCCTTGTGTTGCATCTTGGCGTCGATACAGTCTACCCGCAGCTGAACCATCATAATTTCTTCTTCTCCGAGAACCTGAAAGAGCAGATGGATAAAGTCTTTCATCAGCATGAATTGCCGGATGACCCGACGATCTATCTGGTGAATACGAATAAGACCGATCCCGAGCAGGCGCCGCCGGGGCATGAGAACCTGAAGATCCTGCCGCATATCCCGCATATTCAAGATAATCCGTTCACCCAGAAACAGTATGAGGAGTTCGAAGAGCGGGTACTCGTGAAGCTGGAGCGCATGGGGCTGAAAGGATTGCGCTCGCACATTGTGACGCGGGATGTCTGGACGCCGCATGATATCGAGCGGACATATGGATCGCACCGCGGTTCTATTTATGGGACCTTGTCGGATAAAAAGAAGAACAAAGGGTTCAAGAACAAGAAGCAGAGCGAGAAATACAATAATCTCTATTTTGCGGGGGGGACTGTCAATCCGGGCGGCGGCATGCCGATGGTGACGCTGAGCGGCCAGCAGTTATGCGATATGATTGTAAAAAGAGATCGGCATGAGTCGCGGTAAGCGGAAGAGGGGGCGGAAATGATGATGATTGCTGGAATCGTTGCAGCTATGATCGGTACGGCCGGAATACTTGCGGGCGCTTTGATGTTTTTCAGGTTTCCGCGATTGCCCGGAACATCCGTCATGCCTTCCGGCAACCGCCTGGTCTCTGTCATCATTCCTGCCCGCAACGAAGAGAAGCGGATCATACCGCTGCTGGAATCATTGAACTGGCAGCAAGGCATCGAATTTGAAATGATTGTAGTAGATGATGAATCAACGGATGATACGGCAGGCATCGCATATTCTTTTGGCGCTTCTGTTATCCGGCGGGACACGCCGGAGGAAGGATGGATCGGCAAGTCGGCCGCTTGTGCTGCCGGAGCAAGGACAGCCCGCGGGGACCTGCTGCTTTTCATGGATGCGGATACTTATTTTGAGGAAGCCAATAGTCTGCTCCACTACATAAAAAGCTATGAAGCGTTTGGCGGCAGGGGCATCCTATCGCTCCAGCCGTATCATCGCACGGCTGGATGGCATGAACAGATCGCCGCCATATTCCCGCTTATTGCTGTCGTAGGAATGAACGTGTTTACAGCTTGGAAGGGACGATTTTTGCCTGCGGGTTCATTTGGCCCATGCCTTTTATGCAGCCGTGATGATTACAAGATGGCGGGAGGGCATGCGGCCGTGAGGGGCCATGTGATGGACGATCTGGCACTGGGCCAGCGCTTTCTGGCTGCGGAACTTCCCGTCCGCTGCTATAGCGGGAAAGGTAATGTATCGCTGAGCATGTATGCGGAAGGCCCCCGGCAGATGCTGGAAAGCCTGACGAAAAGCTTTGCGACAGGCGCGAGCTTCACGGCTCCGGCTGTCATGCTTCTCGTTAATACCTGGCTGGCCGGCGGCTTGTCGATTGCGGCATTTCTCCTAGCTGCATTGATTACAATGCCGCAGCCGTGGATTGCTGCCGCTCTCTTCCTATACGGCTCGTATGCCCTCCAGTTCGCTCTATTTTCCCGGCGGATCGGCAACTTTTCTGTATGGGCATTTTTGTTTTATCCAATCCAGTTATTGCTGTTCACCGCCGTCTTTTCCTACTCGGCGTATCTGCGCCGCGTTCGCAAGAGAGTCAGCTGGCGAGGAAGGGATGTCCATGTGGAATGAATGGAAGGGGAGAATTCCAATTGACTGAGCTGTCGCTGCCATGGCTGTTCGGGCTGGACGCGTTCCTATGGGCTGTGATCCATATTACTGTTTCTGCAGCTGCCAACCGGATCCCGCTTCAATGGTTCAACAAATATGGCCGGCTTTTCAGGATTTATAAATGGGAGCGGGAAGGGTGGCTGTGGCAAACTATTTTCCGCGTGAAATCCTGGAAAGGGCATGTTCCGGATGGCACTCTATTTATCAAGACAGGGTACAACAAAAAAAGACTGCATGGAACTGGCCGCGAATCGCTGTCCCAGTTTCGAGTGGAATCCATGCGCGCCGAATTGACCCACTGGCTGTCCATCCTTCCCGCCTTCCTCTTCTACCTGTTTAATCCGGCATGGGCTGCACATCTGAATGTAGCCTATGCCGTCCTCTTCAATCTCCCGTTCATCATCATCCAGCGATATAACCGTCCGAGACTCGAACGGATTCTAAAGGTCTCTGCCTGAATGATGGGCAGAGATCCTTTTTTTATTTGCAGAAATAGAGATTTATAAAGAAAGGGAGTTATCGTATACTGGTCATATACTAGAATTTTCAGAAAGTGGAGGCGTAGGTGTGCTGGATCTGCTCGTGATCATGCTGGAAAGAGTCGGAACCATCGTGGCAGGCGTCATTTCGTTCTTCCTCGTGGTCTTGTTCTTTGCGGCGGCCATCCGGGCGAAACGGGCACAGATCCCGCTTGAAGACGATGTATCAGGCTGGTCAGGCGCACCAAACTAAACAGCGAAAGCGGCTTTCCATGTGGAAGCCGCTTTTCATTACATATACCACAGGAGATCTGCTTCCATCTTTTTTCCTTCCTCGGTTTTCTCGCCGATCACTTTCCATAGCCCGTTTTCCTGCTTTAGAACGAGCATGCGGTTTGTTCCGTCTGTCTTTTTGAAGAGGACGAACCCTTCCGATCCTTTCAGATAGGTGACAGGCAAGATGACGTTCTTATACGGCGGCTGGATGTATGGATTCAATTCCTTTGTGACGACTTCATCCAATATGGACTGGAGAGAGTTGTACGCATTGTCAGCTTCCGCTTTGTACTGCACTTGCTGGAATGTCTGTTTATCATATGTCAGCACATTCAAGTGAAACGAACGAATGAGATCCTGGATTGCCTCTTTGTAAAACTGCTCCACCTTCTTCTCCTCTTCGTCACCTTCATGCGTGAACTCGAGCAGCTGGACATCCGACGGCTGAATGCGGAACTTCAGCGTCTCTTTGCCATACGGCGGATTTTTCGCACCTTTGAACGTTTTCACCATGATCGTCACATTAAAGTCAAAGACGTCTTTTTGTTCTTGTGAGATGGAAAGGATATCTGCTTCCTGCAGCGCATATGACTTCAAATAACCGTAATGCCCGATAATCGCCTTTGAAATATGCGGTTCGAGGATCGCGAGCAGGGCATCTTGGAACGTGGGCGGTTCAGCTGCCTGCATGGTAGGGATCCGTGCCTGAAACAGCATAAGGACGAGGAGCAGGATGATCCATGGTTTTTTCAATGGGATTGACCTCCTTTCACCATACATGTACTCAATGGTCATAGGTTTTCCCGGGAATGAAAAACAATGCATCTGACGGCCGCATGTTTCCGCTATAATAGGGAGAACCTATATTTTTGAAGAACGGTGGAGATTAAGTTGAGACGATATTACGGGGAAATCGGGCTGATGCTGACCGCAATCATCTGGGGAAGCGGCTTTGTAGGAAGTGCTGTCGCGCTTGAATCCTATTCACCCTATCAAATACTGGCGGGTCGTTTTCTGATTGGGGCGGTGTTGCTAGGCATTGTGTTTTACCGGAAATTAAAAACGATATCAAGAAGTGTCTTATGGAAAGGTGCCATTTTAGGTTGTTTTCTCTATATTGCTTTTGTGCTGCAGACAGTCGGCCTGCAATATACGACGCCTTCAAAGAATGCGTTCCTGACAGCAGTGAACGTTGTAGTCGTTCCTTTCATTGGGCTGTTGATCTATAGAAGAAAATTGGATCTGTTCGAAGTAGGAGGCGCTTTCCTTGCCATGGCAGGAGTCGCCGCGCTGTCCCTGGAGTTTGCAGGGACAGTCAATATCGGAGATGTCCTTTCGTTTTGCTGCGCCATCGCGTTCGCATTCCATATTTTTTACACATCGCGTTTTGTGAAAAACGAAGATGCCATTCAGCTGACCATCGTTCAAATGGCAGTAGCCGCTGTCATTGGCTTCGTTGCGGTCCTGCTGAAAGGGGAAATGGCTTTCAACATGCAGCCTGAAGCACTTACATCGCTATTATATCTAGGCATATTCTCAACGACCCTCGCATTTTTATTACAAACCGTCGCTCAGAAATTCATATCGGAAACAAAGGCGGCTATCATCCTGTCGACGGAATCGCTGTGGGGCATGGTGTTTTCCATCCTGCTGCTCGGTGAAATCTTGACGTACCGCATGGGAATCGGAGCTGTCCTGATCCTCGCAGCGATCATCCTGTCGGAAACCAAACTGGCATTTTTGACGAAAGGGCGGATTAGAAGGCCGGTTGGTTAATGGGAAAAATCCTTTTTGGCACGGTTTTGCCTGATTCCGATTATGATAAATACAATGCCTTGAAGAAAAGCGAGCATGGCCGTGACAATGGAGCTTTGCATCTCTTCCCAAAAAGGCATTGGCACATAGCTGCCGAGCACGCCGGTTCTGGGCCGGATGAATTGATCATAGTAAGTCAGCCATGACCCGATGAAAATGGTGACGCTTAACACGAGGAGCGAACAGCCAAACATGATCCTTCGCATTTGCGGGCCGCTTAGGTAAGCAAGGATGAGCATAAATGTAACGGGGAGCAGCAGCAGACCGACCACAAAGAGTTTCAATATCGACACCTCCCAAAAAAGATAAGCAGCGGCACGCGCTGCTTATCTTATTTTTTTATTCCGTATACGTCACAGCTGTGCCGGTCGCAATGCACATCATCATGCCTTCACGCACGGTCTCAAAGTCGAGGTCCACGCCGATGACCGCATTCGCCCCAAGCCGCTTCGCCCGTTCCTCCATTTCGCGAAGGGCAATCTGCCGCCCTTCCGCAAGCTTATCCTCATAGGCGGCACTTCTTCCGCCGACGATATCTGTCACAGACGCAAACAGATCCCTCACAATATTCGCCCCCATGATCGCCTCTCCCGAGACAATACCGTGATACGTCACTATCTTCTTCCCATCCAATGTGTTTGTTGTTGTTTGAAGCATGCCAATTCCTCCTTTAGTAGCTATACGTATCAGTATATCGAAAGTTCCGTACTTGCAAAATAAATTGAAAGTAGTGTCCGTACTGCCGTATAGTGGAGAAAAGGAGGCGCTCCTATGGAAAAGCGGATTGACACTATCGAAGGGTTCACGATTTATGGATTGGAAATGAAAGGATCGGCTGAAGAGATACCGGCATTGTGGGATACATTGAATGCCGCCCTTCATGATCGAGGAATACAGGAAGAAGTCGCGTTCGGTGTAACCGTAAAAGTGCTGGAGGGCGAATTTCAATACATTGCCGGAATTGCAAACGAACAGGCAGCTGACTTGCCCGGCTTTACGTCACTCACTGTACCCGGCGGCCGCTTCATCATCGGGCGGGTAGAAGGCGGCAATCAAATGATTCCCGCCATGTTCGACACGCTCATGCAAACGCCTGATGTCGACATGCGGGACAGCTATGGCTTTGAGCGATACATCCATCCCGATCCGGCAAAGCCGTATGAAACGGAAGTGTGGGTGCCGATTGAAAGATGAAGTCACAGTACAAGGAAAGTTGCATCTTGAACATCATTGAAAAAGAAACGTTTTTGGAGTGGTATGCTGCAAATCCGGCAAACTGAAATTATTTGTCATTCATCTGTTGACTCTCACGTTACGTTATACTTTATTGTCTAAGAAGAGGGGAGGCGATCGCGATGAGAGTAAAAGAAGTAGCAAAGCTGTCTGGTGTCAGTGTCCGCACATTGCATCATTATGATGAAATCGGGCTTTTAGTGCCGGACGAAGTGACGGAAGCGGGGTACCGTCTGTATTCCGACAGCAATGTGGCGACACTTCAACAGATCCTCTTCTTCCGCGAACTCGGCTTTCCTTTGAAGAAGATAAAAGAACTGCTCGCAAGCCCCGCCTTCGACCGGCTGGAAGCATTCACGCTGCAGCGCAGCATGCTGATGGAAAAGCGGCGGCGGCTGGACGCGATGATCAACACATTGGATCAATCGCTGCGGGCAGAAAAAGGAGAGATTGAGATGACGAACGAAGAGAAGTTCAAAGGGTTTGATTTCAGCACCAATCCGTACGAACAGGAGGCGCGGGACCGCTGGGGAGATGCGGCAGTCGACCAGGCGAATCAATCGGTCGCTTCATTTGGAAAGACGGAAGAAGACGACATGAACCGAATATACCGGAAGCTCGCCGAACTGCGGAATGGCGATGCAGGGTCTGCCGAAGCCCAGCAAGCGATCGGCGAGTGGTATGCCTTCCTGAACCGGATCGGCCGCTACTCCCCCGACGCATTTGCAAGTCTTGGTGATATGTACGTAGCTGATGAGCGATTCACCCGCAATATCGACCAATTCGGCGAAGGGCTCGCCGCTTTCATGCGGGATGCCATGCACATTTATGCGTCGCGGCGATAATGTAAAGGAAACAGGCTTAACACCGGAAGTGGTTGGTGTTGGGCCTGTTTTATGTAGGGGATTAAATGGGCGTTGATCGTTGCAAAATAGGCGTTCGGACTCGTAAATGGGCGTTGGCCGGTGCAAAATAGGCGTTGGCCGGTGCAAAATAGGCGTTGGCCGGTGCAAAATAGGCGTTCGGACTCGTAAATGGGCGTTGGCCGGTGCAAAATAGGCGTTCGGACTCGTAAATAGGCGTTGGCCGGTGCAAAATAGGCGTTCGGACTCGTAAATGGGCGTTGGCCAGTGCAAAATAGGCGTTCAGACTCGTAAATAGGCGTTGGCCGGTGCAAAATAGGCGTTCGGACTCGTAAATGGGCGTTGACCGGTGCAAAATAGGCGTTCGGACTCGTAAATAGGCGTTCGTCAACGCTAAACAGGCTACAGATTCGTAAATGGGCGTGCATCCCATGCGAAACATACGTTCAATATAGCTCTCGGTGACTCTCATCGTCTAATCGGTCGGTTCTCGCTCTAAATGGATCGCTCCCCGAGCTAATCGGATCGATTCGCCAGCTAAATGGATCGTTCTCACCGCTAAACAAATCACTTCACCCGCTAATTGGTCGCTCAACAGAATAAAACCGATTCCGCTAATCGAAGCACTCCTCCAGCCACGAAGCCCGCCGTTTCCAGCCTAATCCATTTCGTGAATCGAAATAGTTCGAATTTCCGAAACTTCCACTTGTTTAAAACGTATAATTAAGTAGGAAACGGGAGGCGTGAATACGTCTTGAGGCGTAGATAGGTTGAGACGCGGGACGGTTCACGGGAGGAATGGAAACGTTCATACTTGAGCCAGAGATTGAAGAGGCAGGGGTTGGAATGATGGGGGTCACGATATATATCGTTTTGACGGATACGGGGACGCTTTTGTCCAAAGCCATCGGAATGTATACGAGAAAAGAGCTGAATCATGCATCGATCGCCTTCGATGAACAGCTGACGGAGATGTACAGTTTCGGACGGAAACAGCCATCTAATCCGTTCAGCGGCGGCTTTGTCAGGGAGAATGCCGCGGAAGGGGTATTCCGCCAATCGAATTGCGCCGTGTATCGCTATGTAGTGCCGCGGCGGACGTATCGGCAGATCCGGGAGATGATCGGTACATTTGAAAGGAATCAATCGGATTATAAATATAACTTCATCGGCTTGTTCGGTGTCGCGCTGAACCGGGAGATCAAGCGGGAACGTGCATTTTTCTGCTCACAGTTCATTGCGACCGTGCTGCATGACAGCGGCTGCCGTTCACTTGCGACGTCGCCCTGCTTGACGATGCCGCATCATTTGCTTGATTTGCCGAAGCTGGAGCTTCTATATGAGGGAGATCTGCGCGGGTATTTAAAGAGCAGCCGAGGGTGGAAAGAGGAACCGGAAATACGGCCAGGCCTATTGAAAAGTCTTGCGTTCCGGCTGCTTGTGTGAAAGCTTCTCGTTAGGGAGAGGCTTTTTATTATGTTCTTTTCGCAAATTCCGGGGAACCATGCGATAATGAAGGAAATGACAAACAAAGGATGACACGATGACGAAAACAATCGATTTGCAACTGAATGCTGAAGGTGTGCAGCTAGTGAAAAAAGGATACCCCTTGCTCTCGAAAGAGAATGTCCTGAATCCGGACATGCTGAAGGAGGAAGGCACCCTGCTGCGGCTTGCCGATAAGTACGGCAACTATGCGGGGACAGGCTATTATGGCAATCAAAACAAAGGAATCGGCTGGGTGCTGACACGGAAACAGGAGGAAGCGATCGACTTCGACTTCTTTGAAGCGAAGATGACAGCCGCTTTCGCACGCCGCGAAACATTCTTTGAAGATAGCGAAACGACCGCTTTCCGCCTTTTCAACGGAGAAGGGGACGGCATCGGCGGCCTCTCGATCGATTACTATGATGGCTATTATGTCGTCAGCTGGTACAGCGAGGGCATATATTCGATGAAACACCATGTGTATGGCGTGCTCGACAAGATTGCGGATTACAAGGCCGTCTACGAGAAGAAGCGGTTTGACGCGAAAGGGCAGTACGTCGAGCAAGATGATTTCGTGAAAGGCGAGCCGGGAGACTTCCCGATCATCGTCAAAGAAAACGGCATGAACTTTGCTGTCGACTTGAACGATGGAGCGATGACAGGCGTCTTCCTCGATCAGCGGGATGTCCGCAAAGCGATACGTGATACGTATGCAGAAGGGAAGACTGTGCTGAATACGTTCTCTTACACAGGAGCGTTCTCTGTTGCCGCGGCTCTCGGCGGGGCGCAAAAGACGACAAGCGTCGATCTTGCAAAGCGCAGCTTGCCGAAGACGATCGAACAGTTCAGCGTTAACGGAATCGACTACGAACAACAGGACATCAAAGTGATGGATGTGTTCGACTACTTCCGCTATGCAAAGCGTCACGAATTGAAGTTCGATCTTGTCGTCCTTGATCCGCCAAGTTTTGCGCGCTCAAAGAAGCATACGTTTAGTACCGCAAAAGACTATCCGGCATTGCTGCAGGACGCAATTGCCATCACAGCAAAAAAAGGCGTCATCATCGCTTCGACGAACAACGCGAGCTTCGGCATGAAGAAGTTCAAGACGTTCATTGATAAAGGCTTCAAAGACGCAGGCATGCCGTACAAGATCCTCCAGGAATTCCATTTGCCAAAAGATTTCCGGGCCACACGGGAGTTTCCGGAATTCAATTATTTGAAGGTGGTTGTCCTGCAGAAATTGAAATAAGACCAATAAAACTGCCCCTGGGAAGAAACAATTTCCGGGGGCAGTTTTTCTGTGGTTTATTTATCGAGCGAGTACAGGGCGATGACTTCGCCGGCAGTCATCATCCTATCAAACGGCAAGTAACGGCTGTACACTTCCTTGAAGTCCAAGTCCCCTTCGAGCTCGTCCACCAACTCATATACATCCAGTATCGTGACAAAGCGCCAAGTCGTCATGCCGCCGAGGGCATTCTCATACGTGTCATCGACAAAATGGGTGCGGATCTTCTCTTCAATCGACTCTCGGCTCGCCGTCCGGAGCAGGACGATCGTTTCCTCGAACGTTTTTCCATAGGCATCGCCTGGCACAAGATCTGGCAAGGGCTCGACAATCGACTCTAGCAACAGCTTGATGGAATACAGTTTCATAAAACTTCCCCCTTATCAAGACAGCTCATTCAATTCACGGTTCAACTTCCTCGCTTGGCTTCTGAAATATTGATAGAACGCAAACCAAAGAATGATATACACGAATACGAACACAGCAAGTGTCCCAAAGAAACTTTGTGCTGTGAACGGTACCCAGCCGATTATGAACGCGATGATGAAATATAGAATGGTGACACTCAGAAAATGCAGGGCCGTCTGCACAGGCAATGTCAATTTCTCGTTTTCGAATAACAAAGGAGTGACAGTGAAAAACCATCCACAAAATATGGAGCCGAGCGAGTTCTTCACCAGGATGGCTGAGTCAAGCACTTCATTTTCACCAAAATAAATAACAGCAAAAATGATCATAAGCGCAAGGAACGAGCCGAAGAAAATGCCGATGATGCTTCTTGTTACAAATGTCTTCATCCGTTCTTCCTCCTGTTCATTTTCAAGGCTTCCTTGATGGAGTTTACATAGGTCCGGGAGACATATTCTTTAGCGCCGGATTTGAAATACACGCATAAGGTGCCGTTAAAGGAAGCTTCAAACCGGCTCATTTCATGCAGGTTGGCGATGACGGACTTGGACAGCCGGATGAATTTGGTGCTGGGCAGCAGTTCCTCCAGCTCATATAACTTTTCGCGGAGCGCGAATGAGCCTTCGCTTGTCACGGCGACGACGCCTTCGCTCTCCGTGTGAAAGTAATGGATATGATCCGGTTTTAAAATATGCTGCATATCACCATCACGGCCGACAAGAAACTCAGTCTTCTTCCCTTTCAAAAAATCAAGGATCTCTTTTATCGAATCATCCACTTCATCGCAGTGGATTGTCACTTTCGTTTCAGTATGGTCACTGTCGATATCCAGTGTCACTTTCATGAAAATCACCTCCAAAGGAAAACTCTTCTTTCCATCGTACCATGACTTACATGAAATGTTGGCGTCGATTTTGGAAGCGGATGACTATAGCCGAAAGCAATAGAAGCGCAATAATATAGACGGCAGACAGTGCAGTGGTGCTGCTGAACTCAAGTTGCCCGTTCCAGGCGGCAATGAACAATTGATTCATATGATACAGCGGGTTGGCGTTCGCAATGAGCTGGACAAAGTTCGGCATCATGCTGACAGGAATCGCGAATCCACCAGTGATCAAGACGATCTGAAAGGCGACAATCGCGAACACCAAGGCACTGTTCAGCGTCTTGAAAAACGAGAAGACGGCAGAAGACAGCAGGAGCAGCACGGCGTTCAGTCCCATGAATAATAGGAACGAGACAATCACATCGGCAAATCTGAACGTCAGGCCATAAACGAGCAGACCGATGACAGAGATGAGCAGATAGCCGAAGCTTGTGAGCAGAATTGATTTCAAGATTGCAGATGTGAGCAGCACGCGTTTCGGCACGGGGGCGAGGGCAATCCGTTTTTCAACGCCTGTCGTCCGGTGTGTCACCTGATCGAATCCGAAGGCGAAGAATACGACGCCGAACGTGATAAGCAGGATGAAGGATGGCGTATAGCTCTGCGCGTAATTTAAGTTGCCCGCATATGTCGAATCACCGAATAGTGATCCCATGAACAGATATGTGGCAGGCGGCACAATAAGCGTGAATACGACGTAAAACAGTTCCCGTGAAAACATGAGCAAATCATATTTCAATTGAGTGGCAAGCATGGGGAGTCCTCCTTTATATAGCTACTTGTGTAATATAGAAATCATGGATAGAAGCGAAACCGGAAGCGAGGATGCTTTTTGTCGTGTCAAACACTTCCGCAACACCGTCATTCAGCAGCATGACGCGGTCACAATACAGCTGCACCTCATCCATGTTGTGTGTCGTGAGAATGACCGTTCCGCCCGTCCGCTTGTTATAGCTGGCGATATAAGTCCATAGCATATTCCGCATATGCGGGTCGAGTCCTGTTGTCGGCTCATCGAGGATCAGCAGTTTCGGTTCCGACAGAAAGGCGATGGCGAGACTGACGATCTGCTTCCACCCGCCTGATAGTTTGTCGAAAAATGTCTTGCGATGCGGCTCCAGTTTGAAGTCCGCCATGATCTGTTCCACGTCCAGCGGAGACTTGTAGTATGCTTTAAATAGCTTGAGCAATTCGACGACTTTCAAAGTCTTATAGAATTGAGTCGTCTGCAGTACGGCCGAGGCGTTCTGCCGGATCTGCGCCAGCTGCCGGTCCGACGATTCCCGAATTTCTTGTCCGAACAACCGGACGTTTCCCTGTTCATATGGACGTAGCGTCAGCAGGATCTCCAGGAATGTCGATTTGCCTGCACCATTTTTGCCGATCACCCCAATGATGTCTCCTGCTTTTGCCTGAAAATCGATGCCCTTCAGCACCTCTTTCGCCCCATAAGATTTCCGAAGTCCCTCGACACGTACAATTTCCATTTGCCATCCCTCCGCGTTGTCTTGTCTTTGTACTGCTACTATATCTCCGCAAACCGAGTCCGAAAACCGATTTTCGGTGACCCGCGCATTTCGACCGGTCAGTTGCAGGAAAGGAGAGGTCAATTACATGGGAAGAAAACTGCTGGACCGAAATTATTTCATTGAAATCCAAACCCCCGGCAATCGAGCGTCGTTTTCTAAGTAGGGAAAGGAGTGGCAGCACATTTGAACCGCTTTGAACTTCAGGACGTGATGGAACGGTACACAGAGTACTTGCTCCGGATCGCTTATGGGTATGTGAGGGATCTCCATGCATCGGAAGATATCGTACAAGATGTATTCATCAAGTTCCATCACCGCCAAGACAGCTATGAGGAAAGAGGGGAATTGAAGGCGTATTTAGCACGGATGACGGTCAACCAATGCAAGGATTATTTGAAGAGCTGGTCATACCGGAAGCTCCAGTTCCGGGACCGTTTCTCGCCGCAGATGGGAATGCGGCATGTGGACGGACTGGTGCGAGAGGACGAACAGGAGCTGATCGGAAAGGCCATTCTGGCGCTGCCGCTCAAACAGCGGGAAGTGCTTATCCATTTTTATTTCAATGAAATGCGTGTCGCAGAGATCGCACAATTGCTGTCCGTCCCGGAGAGCACCGTGAAGACAAGGCTTGTGAGAGGACGGGAATTGATCAAAAAGCAGCTGCGGGGAATTGAATGGGAGGTGTTGCTCGATGAATAAGTTTCTGCCGCCGGAATTGAAGGATCTGAAGGACAGCAAAGAACGTGTCATGCGGAATGTGACAGAATCAGTAGCGCAAGGTGCGAGGGCTTCAGGGGGAAAGTGGAAATATGCCGTCATGACGGGAATCATACTCGCTTGTTCCGTCGGGTTTGTTCTGAAAGTGACACTTGATCATCCGGAACCAATTTCAGAAGTGACCGGCGAGCCGGGAGAGGGTGTTGGGCAGCCGCCTGCGCAGCCGGGGGATACGGGACCTGCTGTGCCAACCGTTGAGGAATTGCCGCCAGAAGCAGCGGATGATATGACGCGGCCCGAACTGACTGTGGAGCAGGGTGTCTTCTACTTGATGGGCCTGACAGTTGGCGATTCGCTGGATGACGTGATTGAGCGGCTGGGCGATGACTATACCCTGGATGAGGAATTGCAGGGTACGGGTGCGGATACCGGAATGGTATATGAAGACGGTCTCCGTGTGTTTTTGTATCAGGAGACGGTGGAAGGACTCTTTTTCTCAAACGTCGATTTGTCGTACGGTGAACAGCTATACAGAGAGTATGGCGGCATTAAATTCGATGCGAACGATTCCATGCGGTTCATCTATGCACCGGAATCACCGCGAATCTTGAAGATGACAGATACGGGCGACGGGAAAATGAGCATCGGGCTTTATGTGATTGATCCCAATTTTGCTGAAAACCCGGGCTTTATTCTGAAGCCGGAAATGCCAGGGCATTCCATGGAGATCGGCCTGAATCATTCCCAGCCGATCCTTTCGGAAGCGGGCGGCGTCTTCTATTTGCACGGCTTGACACTCGGTGATTCAGAGGAGAAAGTGATCCGCTATTTCGGGGAAGACTATAAAGTGGACTATGAGAAGAACGACGGGTATACAATCACGTATGGCGATGAAATTGAATTCGAGTTTACGAAGCTCGGCAAACTGCGTTCCATCCGCTTCACGAAAGTGGATGAGGTGTATTTCAATCATGTGCTGGAGGGGTATGAGGGCGTGGATTTGTATTCCGATACCACCTCACAGATGGTCAGTACGGAACATTCGTCTGCAGGGGATCTGATTGTAAGCCTCCAGTATGCGGATTAAATGTAGAGGGAAGTGTCTCCTGCGGGCACTTCTTTTTTTATTTTTAACAGAAGAAGGGATTTCCATGCGCTATATGGAATATGTATCCGGATGGGGGTGAAGGTTTGGTTTCATTGAAACCGGTAAAGCGAAGCAAGCTGCGCATTTATCTGGGGAAAAAGGCGTACAGGCTGAAGCGATACGGTGAGTGGGCATGGGATGGAAAGCGATATGCAAAATTACGGACGGGAGAAGAGTTGCCGTACTTGATCAAACGGCACCGGACACCTCTGCTGCGAAAGTTGAAAGATGTGGAGATGCAGCTGCAATACAATAAGATCACCAACCTGAAACTGGCCATAGGGCGTCTGCACGGCGTCACTGTGAATCCGGGTGAAACGTTCTCGTATTGGAAGCTGATCGGCAATACGACAAAACGAAAAGGCTATGTGGACGGCATGATCCTGCATTATGGAAAGGTGACGGTCGGCACGGGAGGCGGTCTCTGCCAGCTGTCCAATCTGATCTATTGGATCACCTTGCATACACCGCTGACTGTCACGGAGAGATACCGGCACAGCTATGATGTATTTCCCGATTCGGGCAGGAGCCAGCCGTTCGGGAGCGGGGCGACTTGCGCCTATAACTATTTGGATTTACAGATTAAGAATGAAACGCCGCATGCGTACCAGCTTGTCATCTATTTGACAGATACGCATCTGGTTGGGGAATGGCGGTCGGTTGAGCCGCAGATGAGAACATATGAAGTATATGAAAAAAATCACGAATTCACATATGAAATTTGGGGTGGATACGTCAGGCATAATACGATTTTCCGCCATGTGTATGATATGGATGGGAACTTATTGGCGGATGAATTCGTCACGGAGAATCATGCCATTACAATGTATGAACCGTTTTTGACATATAAGGGGGAATGAGTATGATCATTATGATCAACGGAGCGTTCGGTGCAGGGAAGACGACCGTAGCAAACGCATTGCACAGCCGGATGCCGGACGCTTTCATATTTGATCCTGAAATGGTCGGCTTCTTGCTGCGGGAGATGATTCCTGAAGATATGAAACTTCCGGAAGAACGGACAGGGGATTTTCAGGATTTTGCGATGTGGAGAACGCTTGTCGTCGAAGTGGCGGCTCAACTGAAACGGACATATCAGCGGGATCTGATTGTACCGATGACTATCTATAATCAGGAGTATTTTCAAATCGTCCACGAAGGCTTTTCAACAATTGACAAGACCTATCACTTCTGTTTGATGGCGGAGAAGGAGACTATCCATAAAAGATTGCTTGCCCGCGGAGAGGAACCGGGGAATTGGTGTTTCGCACAGACGGATAAGTGCCTGGATGGCTTCCGGGATGAATGCTTTGAAATGCGGGTCGATACAGATAGAAGGACAGTTGAAGAAATTGTCGATTTCATCTGCGGGGCAGTGGTACAGAAAGGGGAAGCAGAGCATGTTGGGATTGAATAAGGATGTCGTTGAGCTGGCGCCCTACCAGGAGCAATGGAAGGCGTTGTTTAAAAAGGAGAAGAAGCTGCTTGAGACGCTGATCGGCGAACATGTAATCGAAATTCAGCACATCGGCAGCACAGCAATTGAGGGAATCGCAGCAAAGCCGATGATCGATGTGCTCATTGGCGTGAGACAGCTGGCGGATGCTGAGAAGTTTGACCGGCATGCGCTAAAGGACGCGGATATTTACCGCTTGAAAGCCGAAGTGGAAGGGAAAGTCGTCTACGCAAAGTTTTCCGATTTGAACGACTTGACAAAGACCCATGTCTACCATGTCGTGGAGCATGGCGGTGACTGGTGGCAGGCCCATACTTTCTTCCGGGACTTCCTCAATGAGCATCCAGAAGTAGCCCGTGAATATGAGGCATTGAAGATGGATCTCGTCCAATTGTATCCTAATAACGAAAGGGAATATGCGGAAGCGAAGAAGGCGTTTGTCGACCAGATTGTGGGACTTCGGGTAGAAGGATGATGGATGTAAAGTTCCAGTTGGCAGGCTGTCAAAACAGTCACAAATCTGTCGGGTGACAATCGCATGGATTGGACGTAAGCTGAGAGTAACAAACATGCGAGAGGTGCAGCGACATGAAACGTCGACTGGCAGCAGTCCTATTGACAGTACTCGTCATGACAGGCTGTTCCTATGAATTTACGGACGATGACGGATACCGGATGGCTGTGATCAATGAAGGGTTTCCTGTTCCGAAAAACGCCTATGAAGTGAAGCCGGAGGATTGCAACGCACAAATTGCGAAATCCGCCAAATACAAACTGAAGAATATTGGTGACTGGAACGGGACGCCGCCGCCTGAATACCTCGCGGAGATCGAGAAGTGGGGCTGGGAGGAAGTAGAGGAGAAACGCGTCGGAAATGTGCACTACTTCCGGAAAAACGGCAAAATCATGTCATTGATCATTCAGAAAGACGTATTTGATGTATTTGAAATGAGCGACAGTGCAGAACTTTAAAGCATCGCCGCATCAATGTTTTATTCGATAAACAAAACAGCATCCCTCCTGATTAACAGGCGGAAATGCTGTTTTTTTCGGCTTCATTAAAATTTATATTTTGTCAGTACATTTGCAATTGCGTCTTCAATCGGCGTAACAGGGCCATGGATATAGTTATTGATCATCACGGAGAAGACTAAAGGCGTTCCGTCATTTGCTCTCACATAGCCGGTCAGTGTTGAAACTCCAGTAATGGAACCGGTTTTCGCTTTGACATTATTTGCAGAAAGGCCTTCCTTCATACGATTTCGAAGTGTGCCGCCGACCATGCGATCCTCATTGCCTGCGACAGGAAGGGATGCTTCGAATGCAGGGAACCAGTCTTCATCCTGGATGCTGTAAAGCAAGGAGGAGAGCTCGTCAGGTGAGACCAGGTTCTTATGGGACATGCCGGAGCCGTCACGCAAGACGATTGTGCCGGTATTGACTCCTAGGTCTTTCAACGTCTCTTCCATGACCGCAAGCCCGGCATCCCAGCTGCCGTCCTCTTTTGCGGCTCTGCCCATTTCCTTCACAAGCGTTTCGGCGTGCCCGTTATTGCTCAGTTTCATGAAAGGCACATACAGCTCCGAAAGCGGCATGGAGTAATGGGTGGTCAGTGTCTTGGCATCTTCCGGAGCAGCACCAATTGTTGTCCGGCTATTGCCGATCATACGGATGCCTTGCTCTGCAAGGGCTTTCTTGAATACATCCAGTACAAGGCCGGTCGGCTCCCAAACTGCTGTCCATGAACGGGAACTCGTTCCTTCTAGAGGAATGACCCCTTCGACGAAGATTCTATTGGTGCCATGTTCACGTTCGATAGAGACCGATTTTGTCCCGTCTTTAGCGACTGTCTTCACATTGTTCACGATCTCCACATAATCGTTTGCAGGAGATACAGTCACAATCGAAGGATCTCCGGCCTTTGTGCCCGGCTTCACTTCAACGATGACAGTGCCTGCGTCATAATCGTCATTTGGCGATAAATTCAATGCAGAAACTTGCGCGCCGACGTAATTATGCTCATCCGACCAGTTCAAATCCTGTGAGTACCGGATATTGTCATACCAGCTGTCATCCGCAATCAAATCACCGTGAATCTTTGTGATGCCTTGCGCTTTCAACTGCTTGGCGAAGTCTTCAAGATCCTCTTTCAGCAAGGTCGGATCGCCTTTCCCTTTCAAGTAGAGGTTCCCTTTCAACTGATTCCCCCGCACTTCACCGTCTGTCAGGACTTCTGTCGAGAATCTGTAGTCCGGTCCCAGAACAGCCATTGCTGATGTGCCGGTAAGCAGTTTCATATTCGATGCTGGCCGCAGCCTGATATCGCCCATATGGGAGTAGACGATGTCTCCGCTTTTGGCATTGCGGACGGTTACGCCCGTGATGCCTCCCTCAAGTTTCGGGTCTTTCAAGATGGTATCGATTTGCTGGGCAAGAGTGGCTTCTGCGGATGGAATGGTCGTGGATGTCGATGCGGCTGCCAATTGGGGTGCCTGGTAAGCGGCTGGTGCGATGACAACAGCAGCCATGGTGACAGCGAGGAATGCCCGTTTGCCGAATTTCTTCATATGTACACATCCTTTCGATTTTCTTCATTGTACTATAGGTTAGCAAGCCATTGTTTTATTACTCACTGAAAAGTTCAAATTGATAGAAATGTACCAGCTTGTCTAGTCCCTTGGAAATGAAGTGAAACTTTGACCGGCAATTCTTCGTAAAGGAACAAAGAGGTGATGACTGTGAAATGGACTCAGCTTCTACTGATGATCGTAATGTTGCTTTTCTTCGTACCGCGTGAAGCGCTCGCTGTAGACTATGAAATACCGCAGGGACAGATTCATGCCATCATGCAGGAAAATGGCGATGTACAGATCACGGAGCGATATACGTATGTTTTTGACGGTAAATTCAATGGCGTGACCCGGACAATCATCCCGCGCGAAGGGACATCAATCAAGGGATTCATGGCTGTTGAAAACGGAAAGCGGCTGGAAGTTGAACAAAAGAAGGATCTCTTTAAGATCTACCGGAAAGGGAAAGACGATACCGTAAATCTTGAAATCCATTACTCGATTTCAAATGGTGTAGATCTGTTTAACGACGGCGGTCAATTTTATTGGGCTTTTTTCGATAAGAACAATGAATCGGAATATGGAAATATGCGGATTGACGTCAGCCCTCCGGCAAGCGCAGAGCCGCTGGATGTGCTGGGATACGGAGCTGCGTACGGAAAGGAAACGTCCCGTACGAGGGAAGGGGTCACCTTCACTCTCGGCAGCGTACCGGCAGAGACGTCTGCGGATGTCCGGGTTGTGTATCCTAGGGAGCTCTTCTCAGGCGGGGCAGTCCATGAAGGGTCAGCTCTTGCAATCCTGGCTGCAGACCGCCAGGATTTCCTGGATGCCGAGGAGCGCAGGGAGACTGCCGGCAATGTGATCATCGGCGTCATGGCTGCTTTGCTGGCCGTATATCTTTTTGCAGCTGTCCGGGCTGTGCTGCTAAGGAAATCACGGTATGATTACGCGATGAACCAGCTGGCAGGCGCGAAATCGGAAATGCCTGCGGAAACATTGAGCATCCCTGCGACAGTATTGCTGAAAACGGGAAGCGCCGCTGAACCGGAAGTGATGACGGCGGCACTTCTCGATCTTGTCCGCAAGGGGTATATCAAGCAGACGGGAGAGGATTCATTCGAACTTCTCAACCGTCATGCTGAGACGGCGCACGAACGGGCTTTGATCAGCCTGCTGTTCGAGACGGTCGGTGCGGATAGGACTTTCACGGCAGGACAATTAAAAGAGTTCCTGGAAAAAGAGGAGAATGTCAATAAGTATGACACCGAAAAGCAGCAGTGGCTTGCACATGTGAAGGAAGAGGTGGACCAGTCAGGGATGTACGCGAAGCGCGGCGGAATCAGAACCGTGTTCTGGCTGACGGCCTTGGGTTTTGCCGTCTTGTTTGCCTTGTCGATCGGATTTGATTTGCTCATCCTGCTGTTCGCAAACCTGATCCTTGTCTTTCTGGCAGGGGCAACGGCGGCATTTTACAAGCCTTACAGCGTGGAAGGGCATATGCTCTTGAATGAATGGAACCGGTACCTGGAGAACTTTGATTTCGACAGGTGGAGAACACTCCCGCAAAATGATAAGATTCGGTCGTATCTGTTCGGAATAGGTACTGGCGACAAGGATCTTTCTGCAGCAGGCAATCAATTCTTCCGAGAGGCAGAGGAAACAGCAGAACGTCACCGCGGAGCAGGAAGTTTCGCGGCGTTCTATCCGAATCCATACGTGATGACGTCCTCTTTCACGCATGCCGGTGAACAGGTCTCCTCTGTGAATGCCGCCTCCTCGACTTCGTCCACTTCATCCAGCAGCGGAAGCGGCGGCGGATCGGGCGCATTTTAGATAAGCGGCACCCAAGGTTAAAGCCTTGGGTGTTTTTTAATTCCTATCACAACTATTTTCATTCATATGAGTGAATTTCATAATTCCGAGCCCTTATCTATCAAGGGTTTCAAGACATCAAAAAAGAAGTACCTCCCCAAGTCTTGTATAATGGTAGTCGACTAAAACATCCCAAAAGACTGGAGGTACTCCCTTTGACCATTATACGACAACAAAGCCTATTTGGCATCCAAGAATTATACGACATGGAACCTACCCAACAATATCAAGAGATTATAAGTGCGCTCGATCTAGATGCAATCTTCTTTGCGATCAATAAGAAATCCAGTCTTGGTGCGCCTGTAGAGCTGAATTATGGAGCTATGCTTGTCAGCTTCTTTATTCGGTACGTTGAACGAATTCCTACGATTGCCGACTTAGTCAAACGGCTGAAACGGGATTTGTCATTTAAACTGGACTGCGGTTTCAAGGTTTCGGATTCGGTGCCTTCCGAAGCATCCTACAGCCGACTTCTCGCGAAACTAAGTGAATCCGATGTTTTGGAGAAAGTGCAACAGACGGTCATCGAGACAGCCATCTGTGAAGGATTTATCGCCGATGAAACAATTGCGATTGACGCCACTCACTTTGAAGCTCGGGACCAGGCGCCTCCGAAGGAGGCAGATGCCAAGAAAACGCCCAAAAAACGGGGACGAAAAAAGAAAGAAGAGCGCGAGCAATGGTTGGCAGACAAGGCCGAAGAGGAAGCGAATTTGTCTCTTTATGAAAAGAAGATTGAAGCTCAGCTTGATGCGCCTCTTCACAAGTTACGCACAGAAATACCTCAAGCCCCTAAATGGGGCATTAAAAAGAACAGCGAAGGGAAAAATGTCTTTTGGTTTGGCTACAAAGGCCACTTAGCTGTGGGCGCGACCAGTCAATATATCCTGCAGTCTATCCTGTCATCCGGCAATTTGAATGACGGTAAGGCGGCCATTCCGCTATTGAAAGGCTTATCGCAGTTCCAGCTGTCGACAATTCAATATCACTCCATGGATGCGGGTTATGATTTTGAACCAATTTATCAACAAATCCATCGGATGGGCCATCAGTCAAACATTGCTTATAATAAACGGAACGAGCGTGAAATGATCGGCTATGATGAGCACTTTGCGCCAACTTGTTTCAGAGAGCATTCATATCGCTATGATAGCTATGACCCGAAGTACGGGACCCTAAAATACACGCAACCTCTCGAGTGTAAAGACTGTCCGCTCGCCAACCAAGGACAATGTCAAAAAGTATATAAGGTCAAAAGTGCAACAGATCTTCGCAAGTACACGGTGCCAGCCCGTGGATCAATGGCCTGGAAGAAAGTCTTCGCCCGCCGAACTGCGGTCGAACGCGTCAATGCCTATCTGAAAGAATTCTATCAGCTCAACAATGTACGATATAGAACTGGAAAACGGACGAAAGTCCATTTTGACGCCATTGTTTTAATCTATAACGCATCAAAGCTGGCAGCTGATCGGATTAACGCATCGTTACAACAGCAAAAACTCGCATGATTTCTGTTTTTTGAAATGCAAAATTCCGATTGGGAAAGTCTTTGCATTTTTAAAAAGAGCAATTATGAAATTGACTCATATATTGAAATTTTTTAACTACATAGTACAATGGAATCCATATCGTCGAATTTTGTCGAAAGAGGTGGGCCGATGGAGTATTCATTATCTCCTTTAGGTGATCAGGCGGTCGTCATCGAAGTATCAGAGGAAATCGGGGACGATGCGCAGCGGAAAGTCCTGGCAGTAGGAGAACGGCTCGAGCGAGAATCTCCTCCATGGATGGTTGAATATGTTCCGGCCTATACGACAGTAACCGTATTTTACCGGCCGGATCAATTGAATGGCACGCCCTATGAAGATGTCTGTAAGCGCATTCATGATTTGTTGCGTGGTGTCAAGCTGGGAAATTCGGCGACAGGGAATATCGTGGAGATTCCTGTTCTTTATGGAGGGGAAGAGGGACCTGATTTGGAATATGTTGCGCGTGTCAACGGACTCACGGCCGATGAGGTGATTTCCATCCATTCTTCAGGTGAATATAAAGTCCATATGATCGGTTTTGCTCCAGGTTTTCCATTCATCGGAGGCATGTCTGAACAAATTGTCGCTCCGAGACGGAAGACTCCGAGGCTGGCCATTCCGGAACGGACCGTCGGCATCGCCGGCATGCAAACCGGAGTATACCCGATTGAGACTCCGGGAGGCTGGCAGCTGATCGGCAGAACACCTGTGGACTTATTTCTGCCAGGTCAAAATCCGCCGAGTCTGTTGAAAGCGGGCGATCTCATCCGGTTTACCCCTATATCCCGGGCCGAATATGACAGGCTGCGGGGTGAAGAAGGATGATAACAGTCATAAAGGCAGGTCTCAGTGATACGATCCAAGACCTCGGCAGGTCGGGTTTCCAGAAGTTCGGTGTCGTGACGAGCGGTGCGATGGATGTCTTTTCGCATCGAGCAGCCAATCTGCTGGTCGGCAATGAAGAAATGGAAGCGACGCTTGAAATGACACTGGTCGGCCCGAAGCTCCGGTTCGAAGAGGATGCAGTCATCGCATTATGCGGAGGAAACTTGTCCCCGAATATCAATGGGGAGCCGATTCCCTTATGGAAGCCGCTATTCATTGAAAAAGGCGCTGAACTGCGGACAGGCCCTGCTGTGGAAGGATGCCGGATGTACCTGGCCGTTGCGGGCGGATTTGATATCCCCGTCGTCATGGGAAGCCGCTCCACTTATTTAAAAGCCGGAATCGGCGGCTATGAAGGAAGGTCTCTGCAAGCGGGGGACCGTCTTCCGCTAAAAAGCAGAACAGATAATGCAGAACGGTTATTTGAGTTGATCAAGTGCGAGTCATGCGGCATGCAGCTGGCCGATTGGATGCTGACGAGCCATATGACTCCGCAGTTTGCGGACTCCTACAACGTGCGGGTCGTAAGGGGACGTCAATTCGATTTGTTTACACAGGAGAGCCATCGTCGTTTTGCGGAGGAGCCGTTCACAGTCAGTTCCCAGTCCGACCGGATGGGATATCGGCTATCCGGCAGCCGGCTTGACCTTCGTGAGCCTGGCGAACTGATATCTGAAGCGGTTTCTTCAGGATCCATTCAAGTGCCGGCGGACGGGAATCCGATCATCCTCATGGCAGACAGGCAGACGACGGGGGGCTATCCGAAAATTGGACAAGTCGCATCTGTTGATTTGACACTGGTTGCACAGTCGCGTCCCGGCAACATGTTGCGTTTCAGGGAAATCACGCTTCAGCATGCACAGGAGCTGTACTTGCGCAGAGAGCGGTTTTTGCAGGAACTTAGGACAGGAATTACAATCAAACTTCGATAGGAGGAAGACGTTTTGACATTCACGGTCGATTTGAACTGCGATATGGGAGAAGGGTTTGGCGCTTATTCATTAGGCAATGATGCGGGCATTTTAGAGACGATCACATCGGCTAATATCGCATGCGGTTTTCATGCGGGCGATCCCCGGACGATGCGGGAGACAGTGCGGATGGCACTCGATAAAGGAGTCGGCATCGGAGCTCATCCGGGCCTGCCGGATCTGGCTGGATTTGGCCGTAGGGAGATGTCGATTTCCCCGGAAGAAGCTCGCGATATGGTCATCTATCAGATCGGGGCGCTGTCCGGCTTTGTCAAAGCGGAGGGCGGTTCGATCGAGCATGTGAAGCCCCACGGGGCGCTGTATAATATGGCGGCAAAGGATGCGGAACTTGCCGCAGCCATTGCAGAAGCGGTGTACCGGGTGGATGGCGATCTGATCCTGTTTGGGCTGGCAGGCAGTGAACTGGTGAAAGCGGGAGAACGGATCGGCCTTAAGACGGCAAGCGAAGTATTTTCAGACCGTACATACCAAGCAGACGGTTCGTTAACGTCGAGACGTGAACCGAATGCATTGATCACTGACCCTGCTGAGGCGGTCCGGCAAATTGTCAGGATGGTGAAGGAAGGAACCGTTGCCGCTGTGGACGGCACCAACGTTCCGATCAAAGCAGATACCGTCTGCATCCATGGAGACGGAAAGACCGCCCTGGAATTTGCGCGGCAAATACCGGATGCATTGCAGGCGGAAGACATCATCGTCAGGAAGATTTCAAGCGTGTTGAGATGATTCATGGTTATGATCCCGCTTGATCTTCCTTATACATAGAAAACCGCCAGGGAAAAAGTTCCCTGACGGCAAAGCCATTAATCATTCAGATCAACATTGTGATACACTTGCTGGACATCTTCCAAGTCTTCCAGTGCGTCTATCATCTTCTCAAATTGAGCTTGTGCGTCTGCATCAAGTTCCACATCATTTTGGGCAAGCATTGTCAATTCAGCGACGGAGAACTCTGTAATCCCTGCTTCCTTGAATGCTTCTTGTACAGCATGGAACTGATCAGGTTCCGCGTAGACGACGACTGTGTCTTCCTCTTCCAGAATATCACGGACTTCGACGTCCGCTTCCATCAATAGTTCAAGCACGTCATCAGCCGTTTTCCCTTCGATGGCAAACACTGCAGTCGCGTCAAACATATAAGCGACAGAGCCGCTGACACCCATGTTTCCGCCGTTCTTGCCAAATGCGGCGCGGACTTCCGAAGCGGTCCGGTTGACGTTGTTTGTCAATGCATCGACGATGACCATTGAGCCGCTTGGTCCAAAGCCTTCATAACGGAGTTCATCGTAGTTCTCTTCTGCTCCGCCTTTCGCCTTTTCAATGGCGCGGTCGATGATGGAACGGGGGACATTATACGTTTTCGCACGCTCTACGACCATCCGAAGTGTCTGGTTCAATTCAGGATCAGGTTCGCCCTGCTTCGCTGCCACATATAGTTCACGACCGAATTTAGCATAAATCCGGCTCGTGTTCGCATCTTTTGACGCCTTCTTGTCTTTGATGTTGTTCCATTTACGGCCCATCCATACCACTCGCTTTCCCTATACTATCAAGCGCTTTATGCACTGTTATGAATCAAATAATCGAGTTATTATACACCAAAAATAGGGTGCAAGACAAGTGGTGAAGATTTGTATTCCTATTCGTCTTCTAGAAATGAATTCAAACCGACTTTGCTTGAATGTTCATTTTCTAAAGCGATTTGGGGGATAAAAATAGAACGATACAGGTGAAAACAATAAAAAAAGACGTACGAAATTGTGCGCAACATCTTTTTTATTCGGTAAAAATACTCTATACTAGAAACAGCACTATTTAACGGATAGAGAGGGGTCTAAGGATGCAGCTAAGTTATAAGGGAAAGACGAAAGATGTATACAATCTTGAAGATGGTACGATACTTTTGAAATTCAAAGACGACGTAACGGGCGAAGACGGCGTATTTGACCCGGGTGCCAACACAGTCGGCTTAACAATTGAGGGAGCGGGAAAGTCAGGACTTCGGATGACACAATTCTTCTTTGAGAAACTGGCTGAAAAACACATTCCGACCCATTACATCTCTGCAGACTTGGAGGCTGCCAGCATGACTGTCAAGCCTGCCGCCGTATTTGGAAAAGGGCTCGAGGTCATTTGCCGATTCCGTGCAGTCGGCAGTTTTCTCCGTCGCTATGGCGCCTACTGCGAAGAAGGCCAGCCGCTTGATGCGTTTGTGGAAGTGACCATCAAGGACGATGAGCGGAATGATCCGCCGATCAACAAGGACGCGCTTGCTCAGCTTGGCATCCTGCCAGCGGATAAGTATGCGGTTCTTGAAGATCTGACAAAGCGGATTGCGACTGAAGTGAAAGGGATCCTCGCCGAAAAAGGACTTGATCTGTACGATATCAAACTGGAATTCGGGAAATCCGAGGAAGGGCAGATCATGCTCATAGACGAGATCTCAGGAGGCAATATGCGGGTCTATCAGAAGGAAACCTATATCGAACCACTTGAACTTGAAAGGCTTGTATTAGCATAAAAGAGAAATCGCTGCATATCGGCATTGCCGGAGCGGCGATTTTTTGCTTTCAATTAATTTCCACACATAAAGCGCCTTCAGCTAGGAAAGCCTTGGCGGGAGAAGATGGAAGGAGGCGCAGAAGCATTGAAAAGAATATTGACCCTATTTGTTGCAGCGACGCTCATATTCGCCCTGTCGGGATGCGGCAAGTCGAAGAAAGCCTTGCCGGTGAGCGGTGAGAAAGTTGAATCCGTATCAGCCCCGCTGCTGAACACAGATGGGAAAGAAATCGGCAAAGTATCACTCAGCGAAGATTCCAAAGGAGTCACCATCCTGATCGAAGCATCCGAAGTGCCAGCAGGTATGCATGGCGTTCATATCCATGAGACCGGTGTATGTACGCCGCCTGGGTTCGAATCGGCTGGCGGACATTTCAATCCGGAAGGCAAAGAACATGGATTCGATAATCCAAAAGGCTTTCATCTTGGCGATCTGCCGAACATTGAAGTGAAGGAAGACGGAAAAGTCGAAGCGCAAGTGACGACGGCGGATTTGACATTGAAGCCGGGCCAGAAACATTCATTACTGGATGCGGACGGCAGCGCACTCGTCATCCATGAATCGGCAGACGATTATAAGACGGATCCGGCAGGAAACTCCGGAAAACGGATCGCCTGTGCAGCATTCACAACAGCTGCAAAATAGTGTAGAAAACCGCTGGCCGGAAAATACTCCGGCCAGCGGTTTTTCATTGGGAAAAGAAGTTTTCTGTGAAGTAAGGGGTGGATTCTTCGTTAAAGGCGACCCCGATGCCGAGATGGCTATAGTCGCGAATCAAGATATTCTCCCTATGCCCTTTGGAATTCATCAGACCCTCATGGGCAAAAATACTGCTGGACTGACCATAAGCAAGATTTTCGCCGGCCCGCCTGAATGGAATATGGTCGACTTTCATCCGATCGAACGGAGACTGGCCTTTCAGATTGTCATGGCTGAAATAATCATTGTCCGCCATATCGATGCTATGATTACGGGCTGTTTCCGCCACTTCATCATTCCACTTCAAAATCGATCGGCCGTGCCGGACACGGGCCGCATTCGTCAGGTCGAACAGCTGCTGCTCGAACCCGAGACGGAGCGCAGAATTCGCTTCCGCATACAGATCGGACTTGCGCCGCTCCAAATCTGCGGAGACGAGCAGCAGGGCAGTGACCTTCGTCCCCTCGTGCAGATCATAGAAGACGAACGTATACACATTCCCCGTCTTGAAGACGTCCATGCCTTCATCCTTTTGCAAAACATAGATGTTCAGTCCTTTGCGCATCTCGGTAAGAGGGGTACCGAGTGCTTCACGTACATCCGCTTTCGGCGTTCCGTACGCGATGCCGTCGCTCGAAGCGATCAGGTCATCATTCGTATAGAGGGCACCGACCTTTCCGTTCGTGTCATAGGCAACCATCGTGAAGTTCTGATAGTCTTCATGATACGTGAACCAGTCAGTTCCGTATTCATTCATCGACTGGGTCTTCGGTTCACCAAGTTCAGCCGCCACATCCTCTTTGCTCGCCCCGATTTCAATATTATGGATTGAAATAGGCGAGTGGACCGGCTTGCCGAGCGCCGGTTTCGGAACTCGTTTCGGCACAGCGGCTTCCATATTGGCTGATTTGGCGGATATGAAATCGATCGCCTCTCCGACTTTTTCACGGAACGTTTCAACCGTTCCTTCCAGGCGATCTTTATTAATAGTGGAATCAATTTTCTCGTCGATCGGATCTAAAAATGAAAGGTCCACATATTTGGAAACGGGCGCCTCCCATAACGGTTTTGCCGCGTAAAGTGCAACTAGCAGGAAGATGAAGAATACAAGCCGCTTCATTCCAATATCGCCTCCTTCCTCTCCATTGTATCCGTTTTTCGCCAGGCAAATACAGTCTAATCCACTGCATGCCAGTAATTTCATGTGAAAATCGACAGAACCTTGTATACTAAAGGGACAGCAGTTCGACGAAAGGGAGGCAGTCTCATTATGTTCAGCGGAATCAGTCTTGTGCCCAGCTGGTTTTATATATTGGCGTTCGCAGTCGTCATTTTACTTGTCATCTTCATCGAATGGAAGACAAGGTAGGAATGGCCAGTGCTTAACAGCGCAAGTTGAATGATGATATACTGGAGCAAACAAGAAAAGAAAGCGTGGCAAAAAAGAATGCTCTCATTCGAAGAAAAACAGAACATCATTGAATCGTTTCCCGAATTGACACGTAAGGAAGTTTCGCTGAAACGCCTGAATTACCACTATGAGGACAGCCTGTATGATAAGACGGTCGTCGTTCAGCATCTTCACCCGAATGGCAATGGATTCGTCTATGTCGAAGGAATTGCGGGGTATGAGCCCGACGACCGCGGACTCGTCAACATCCGCGAAGCGACTGAGGAGGAACTCAAGACGATTATCCGCGATGCAATCCAAGCGCTCTCTACCGAAGAGGAAGAGGAGGCTGAAGAGGAGATCGAGGAAGTATGGGTGAACCGCGACGGCGCGGAACTTACGCTGCTTGAAGAGGAAGGCGTCTTCAATGTCTATCATGGCTATAACCTTGAGGACAGCTTCGGGGATTACGGAGAAGCTGCCGATTATTTGAAAGGTGAGCAATTCAAGCGGCAAGGAGGCGGGCGATAAATGAAAGGGAAGACTCTTGTGATCGGCCTGATCATCTTCATACTCATTGTCGTCGCGCTGATCTATTTTGCCATGACGGCCCAGTTCAAAAAAGATGAGGAGAATGCACTGGCACCAGCTGAGCCTGTTGTGCATATCTTACCTGGGAACGGACTATATTGAGACGACTTACACCTGATTGAGTTACTTTCAGGTGTTTTTTTATGCGCGAAACAAAAACCAGGCCTCTGAAGCAGAGGGCCTGGTTATGAGTCTTGGATTAATGCCAATTCCCGGCTTTGTATGGACCTTTCCTGAACGGCAGCCACCAGTTCCATTTGCCGAACAATTTCATCAGACTTGGAACAAGCAAGAGACGGATGATGGTGGCGTCTATGGCGACTGCGATTGCAATGCCGACTCCGATCTGCTTGACAGGCATGACGTCTGTGAAGGCGAATGCTCCAGTAAGGACAATCATGATCAAGGCGGCAGACGTGATAATCTTGCTTGTAGTGGCAAGCCCTTCAACGGTTGACCGGTCATTGTCGAACGTATTCGCATATTCCTCCTGCATGCGCGAGATCAGGAATACTTCATAGTCCATGCTGAGACCGAACACAAGGCTGAAGACGATGACTGGGATGATCAAGGCAATCGTGCCCGGGTGCAGGCCGAAATGGCCGTACTGGAATATATAGACGAGAATCCCGAAAGTCGCAGATAAGCCGACGATATTCATGACAATCGCTTTGAGCGGAATCAGGATCGACCGGAATGCAATCATCAGAATGACAAATGTCGAAATCAGGATGAGTGCAAGCACTTTTCCGATATTGTCCGCAATCTCATCGAAGATCTCCTGATTGAATTTCGGCTGGCCGCCGAGCAGCAAGTTCCAGTCCGTCTTGCGATCTGACCAGTCCCGCACCCAATCCTGCGCCTCGTCTGTCGATCCGCCTGCAGACAATGTCACCGGCACGAGAAGCTTGTCCCCTTTGATAAACGAGTCGGCAGCCGGTTTCAGACGGGCTTCCATGTCAGGCACTTGCATCGCCTGTTCCCATTCTGCCGGAGTCTCTACGCCGGTCGCACTATAGATGGTCGCCACCGACTGGACGAGCGGATCTTCGGCAAGGTCCGTCTCAAGAGTCTTCATTTCCGACAGCCCGTCCTCGCTTAGCCAGCCGCCTGAGCGCTCTGCAACGACATAGACAGACGTTTCGTCCCCGAGCCCAAATGTGTCTTCCATCAGCTCAAAGGCGGACCGCGTGTCATACGAAGTCGGCAATGAATCAATCTGAGGTATTGTCAAATCCATGTTTTTCACCGGAATGATGGCGATGCCAAGCAGCAGGAAGGCGGTGATCGTAATGAGAATCGGCTTCTTGATGACGCCTGCAGCAAAAGCTCGCCAGCGATCGGATCCATTCTCTTTTACTTTCAGAATACGGCCTTTATTGATGCGGTCGCCAAGTGCTAGAAGAATCGCCGGCAACAATGTTATGGAAGTCAGCACAGCCATACCGACAATGATCATGCCGCCCAGCGCAATGTTTTGGAATATCTCGACGTGGATGAAAAGCAAAGCACCGAGACCGATGAACACACAGACCGCGGAAAAGATGACAGACCGTCCTGCAGTGCGGATTGTCGTCATGACGGCTTCCCTGACTGACCCCTTCTGTCGTTCTTCCCTGTAGCGGCTTATGAACAGGAGAGAAAAATCGATGCTAAGAGCAAGCCCGAGCATCGGGACGATGTTCAAGACGAAAATGGACAGGTCCACCTGGCCGCCGATGAGAGAGAGAATACCAAATGCTGTCACAACCGTGCCGATTCCCACGGCAAGAGGGATGAGGGAAGCGGTGACAGATCCGAAGGCTAGCAGCAGGACGATAATCGCAATCGGCAGACCGATCGCTTCCGCTTTCATCAGATCTTTCTGGCTCGCCGTATTGATGTCTTTCGTGATGGCGGACTGCCCGGTCAGCGTGATCCCGTCGCGGCCGGCGATCGCATCCCGGATGTCCGTCACCGCGGGGGACATGTCCTTTTCCGTTTCATCAAAATGCAGCAGCGCATAGGAGACGTTCTCCGTATACTGTGATTCCTCCTCGAGCGGGGAAACGATGTCGGATACGATGCCCAGATCGCCGATATCCGCCAAGCTCGACTCGATCTCGTCGTCGGATACATGATCGAATACGACAAACATGGTCTCTGCCGGCAGATCGAATGTGTGGGAAGCGATCTCCATCACGTTCTCGTGCTCGGCATCCATCCGGAATCCGTCACCCGCCAGAAGGCCTGGCAGGCGGACTGCAAAAACACCCATGACGATGATGAGAGCCACCCAAGCGGCCAAAATATATTTATAAGAATACGCCACAAAACGTGCCAGTCCCCGCATTTGAGAACTCCTCCTATCTAGATGCAATTGTTTCCATTGTAACGGAATTGTCAGGCAAAGTCCCGGACGAGGAGTGGCTGCTTGCGGATTTAATGGCAATAAAAAAACCGCCCTCCGAAGAGAACGGTTTTGAAAGTTCGAAATTAGTTTTTCGAAACGTTAGTAGCTTGAAGTCCACGTTGACCTTGTTCGATTTCGAAAGTCACGTCTTGGCCTTCTTCAAGAGTTTTGAAGCCGTCGCCTTGGATAGCGGAGAAGTGTACGAATACATCGTCGCCATCTTCACGTTCGATGAAGCCATAACCTTTTTCTGCGTTAAACCATTTTACTTTACCATGTTCCATTTTTGTTTCCTCCTTGTGTGGTATCCACACATTGTGTTACTATCCTTGCTCAAGTCTTGAAGCGGTCAAGCCGTCACGCCGAACAAAAATAATTCTTCTTTATCATAACAGAGCTCTTTTGACAATGCAAGGAAAAAGATTTAATTCTTTTTCGAAACCTTCTCGCGAGTAAGAAACGCCTGAATCAGGCCGCTGCCGTCAGAAGAAAAGATTCAGCACTTTGTAGACGATGGCAGCGACAGTCGCTGAAATAGGCATCGTAATGATCCATGTCAGGACAATTTTCTTCGCGACTCCCCATTTGACGCCTTTTACACGCTGCGCCGATCCGACACCCATGATAGCGGATGAAATGACATGCGTCGTACTGACAGGCAAATGGATGAGAGTAGCGCCGAAAATGATCATCGCAGAGCTCAGATCAGCTGCAGCCCCGTTCACTGGGCGGATTTTCATGATTTTGCCGCCGACCGTCTTGATGATCTTATAACCGCCGATCGACGTGCCGAGACCCATCGCTGTCGCTGCCGCAATACGAACCCACATCTGGATATCGTCGCTTCCGGTCTGCAAACCGCCAGCGAGCAACGCCATCGTGATGATTCCCATCGCTTTCTGGGCATCGTTCGTCCCGTGTGTGAACGATTGGATAGCCGCTGTGCCGATTTGCAGGTAACGGATCCTTTTATTCGCCTTGAAGAGATTCCGGTTCTTCAAAACGACTTTGAAAATCGACATGACGATAAATCCGACCGCGATTGCGATGAATGGGGAAAGGATCAGGGCTTCCAAGATTTTAATGAACCCGCTGTAGTTGAGTACTCCGAAACCTGCTGAAGCGATCGCCGCACCCGCAATGGAACCGATCAGGGCGTGTGATGAACTGGAAGGTATCCCGAAATACCACGTCAGCAAATTCCAAATGATCGCAGAAATTAGAGCCGCTAAAATGACGAGGGACCCCTTTTCCAATATAAACGGGTCCACGATGTCTTTTGATATCGTCTTCGCAACGCCTGTGAATGTCAGCGCGCCAAGGAAGTTCATGGAAGCTGCCATAAGAATGGCGACCCGAGGCTTCAAAGCCCGGGTGGAAACGGAAGTCGCGATGGCGTTCGCCGTGTCGTGGAATCCGTTGATAAAGTCGAAGGCAAGTGCAAAAAAGACGATGAGCAATGTGAGAATTAAAACTGTATCCATCTGCTTCTTGCCCCTTATGCGTTACGCATGATAATTGTTTCGATTGTGTTCGCGACATCCTGGCAGTGGTCTGCGATATCCTCCAGCAGCTCATACATATCCTTGAACTGGATGATGCGGATCGGATCCTTCTCCCGGATGAAAAGCTGTTTGATTGATGTGCGCAGCACTTCATCACAGATCCGTTCATACTCTTTGATCTGCACGGCATGGTCACGCATGGCCACCAATTTTTTGCGTGCGAGAAGCTCCATCGCTTTGACAATTTCATCGGAACTGCTAACGATGTTCTCCATGAACTTTTGGATATACTCATCGATCTCAATAAGGGAGAACATTTCAAGGTTTGCAACGAAGTGTTCGATGCCGTCCAAAATATCGTCCATTTTAATGGCGAGTTGCAATATATCTTCCCGTTCAATCGGAGTCATGAAAGAGGTGTTCAGCCTGGAGATGAGGTCATGGATCAGATCATCGCCCTCAGTCTCATATTGTTTCAGCCGGACGCTCACTTCCTTCAAATCTGCGACGGACGTTACTTTGAAATCATGGGCGTAGTGCATCGCTTCTTGTACATTTTTTGCAACTGTCAGCAATGCATCGAAGAATGGATCGGTTTTTCGTGGACTAAACATAATTTGCCTCCATCCGTTTCCGGAAAAATTTTACGTCAGGACTGCGCAAATCTTTGCGCAAGGAAACAGTACGCATGGCGTAAGTGTTTGTTCCTATCATAGCAAATTTCGACATGAAACTATACATTTTTTGATTGGAGTGCATAATTCGCCAAAGGCTTTTTTGTGAACGGCTTGCTGTAAAAAGTTTTTAATAATTGAAACTTACCCGGAATGTGGTCCGTATATAGTATTGTAGCGACCGAGCTTGCTGAACAGGTGGCTGATATCATATGGAATGGAGGTGGCGGAAATGGAAGTGCTCGGGATGCCGATTGTGCATGTGTATTTGACGGTACTGATCATCGCTGGTCTTTCCACGGTCTTATATCTTTTCTTCAGCGACATTACCGAAGGGATCGGCGAGGGAAGCCCACTGCTGGATCCAGCTGTCATCCTTGCATTCATCACTTTCACTGCCGCAATTGGATATATCCTTGAATTGGTTTCGGACTGGAATCACGGGCTAATCCTTTTCTTATCACTCGCCGGTGCTGCATTGCTTGATTTCTTATTGTATTTCTTCGTCTTGCTGCCGCTGAAATCCGCTGAGGTTTCAATGTCATACACCGACGAGTCGCTGGCAGGCAGGGTAGGGAAAGTCATTGTCCCGGTTCCTGCGGACGGCTTCGGCGAAATTGTCATTGAATCAGTGAACGGGATCATCTCCAAACGAGCAGCGGGCTATGAAAATATCCCAATTGAATACGGCAAAGAAGTTCTTATTATCGAAGTCAAGGACGGTACGTTCATCGTTAAAGAATACGAACCGTTCCGCTTCAAGTGAAGGGTTGGTAATCGGGCCGCCAGCCGGTTGTCCGTTCCATAATAAATAAAGGGGGATTCATTATGATCAATATTCTTATTGTAGTCGGGATTGTGGCTTTTATCCTGCTGGCGATCATTCTTGTGTACGTCTCTAAATACAAGACAGTCGGGCCGGACGAAGCGCTGATTGTGACAGGCAGCTATCTCGGCACGAAAAATGTCCATACGGATGACTCGGGCAATAAAATCAAAATCATCCGGGGCGGCGGTACATTCGTGTTCCCGGTGTTCCAGCAGTCGGAACCGCTTAGCTTGCTTTCCAGCAAACTTGAAGTGACAACGCCCGAAGTATACACGGAGCAAGGTGTTCCGGTCATGGCAGACGGAACAGCAATCATCAAAATCGGCGGCTCCATCTCGGAGATCGCGACAGCCGCGGAACAGTTTCTCGGCAAGTCGAAAGCAGATCGTGAAAATGAAGCGAAGGAAGTGCTCGAGGGGCATCTTCGTTCCATCCTTGGTTCCATGACGGTTGAAGAGATTTATAAGAACCGTGATAAGTTTTCTCAGGAAGTGCAGCGTGTCGCTTCCCAGGACCTTGCGAAGATGGGTCTTGTCATCGTCTCCTTTACGATCAAGGACGTCCGCGACAAGAACGGATACCTTGATTCACTTGGTAAGCCACGGATTGCACAAGTGAGACGTGACGCTGACATCGCAACAGCCGAAGCGGAGAAAGAAACACGGATTAAACGTGCGGAAGCTGATAAGGACGCGCAGCGGGCCGAGCTTGAACGCGCAACAGAGATTGCGGAAGCGGAGAAAGAGAATCAGTTGAAAGTTGCTGAATTCCGCCGTGAGCAGGATATCGCAAGAGCGCGTGCCGACCAGGCGTATGAGCTTGAAACAGCCCGTTCGAAACAGGAAGTGACAGAGCAGGAGATGCAGATCCGCATCATCGAGCGTCAGAAGCAGATCGAACTCGAAGAGAAGGAAATCCTGCGCCGCGAGAAGCAATATGACTCCGAAGTGAAAAAGAAAGCGGATGCGGACCGCTACTCCATCGAGCAGAACGCAGCTGCGGACAAATCACGCCAGCTCGCAGAAGCCGATGCCGAAAAATACCGCATCGAAGCCCGTGCAGCCGCAGACGCGGAAAAAATCCGTCTCGATGGTCTGGCAAAAGCGGATTCCCAGCGTGCGCAGGGTGAATCCGAAGCGGATGTCATCCGCCTGAAAGGTCTCGCAGAAGCAGAGGCGAAACGCAAAATCGCGGAAGCCTTCGAACAATATGGCCAGGCAGCTGTCCTCGACATGATCGTCAAGATGCTTCCAGAATACGCGAAGGAAGTCGCGAGCCCGCTCGGCAACATCGAGAAAATCACAGTTGTCGATACAGGCAGCGGCGAAGGCGGAGGCGCCAACAAAGTTACGTCTTACGCGACGAATCTCATGTCCAGCCTGCAAGAGACGCTCAAGGCTTCTTCCGGCATTGATGTGAAAGAAATGATGGAAAGCTATGTCGGGAAAAACAACCGGCCTGCCATCAGCTGGCCAGAGGAGAAGAGCACTCCGAAGCAGCCTGCCAAAGAACCGCAGCCAGTCGGAGCTGACGAATAAGATTCAATGAACCTCCAAGCTAAAACGGCTTGGAGGTTTTCCGGTTGTAAACGATAGGAATTCAGGCAAGAAGCCGATGCGGCGCTGCGGATATCATTTTTCCTTTGTCTATTTCTACAAAAAGCTTATAATGGTGGTTGATGAAATTTTCGAGATCTCAAAGCGTTTGCGACTTCTGTTTTGAGGAAAAGCTTGAAGCATAGAAAGTAGGCGGAGTTCAAATGAGAGAAGCTGGATTTGATTCGGAAAAGTATTTGCAAGAGCAATCTGCCTATATCCTGGAACGGGTGCGGCAATACGATAAACTATATTTGGAATTTGGCGGTAAATTAATCGGGGATAAACATGCCAAACGAGTATTGCCCGGTTTTGATGAAGATGCCAAGATCAAATTGTTGAACACTTTGAAAGATAATGCGGAAATCATTATTTGTGTGTACGCGGGAGACATCGAGCGGAATAAGGTACGCGAAGACTATGGGATCACCTATGACCAAGACGTCCTTCGGCTCATCGACGAATACCGCGCTTATGGCATCTCTGTCAACAGCGTGCTTCTTACACGCTACCAGGGACAGCCTTCCGCAAAGGTGTTCATGACGAAACTCGAAAGAAACGGCATCAATGTATACACGCACCATGAAATCAAAGGGTACCCGACGAACGTGGAGGCAGTAGTCGGCGAAGAAGGGTTCGCGTCCAACCCGTATATTCCGACGACGAAGCCGATTGTCGTTGTGACAGCACCGGGGCCTGCAAGCGGCAAACTCGCGACCTGCCTGAACCAGATGTACCATGAGAACAAACTTGGCAATAAAGCAGGGTATGCAAAGTTTGAGACATTCCCTGTATGGAACCTGCCGCTCAAACATCCGGTCAACATCGCTTATGAAGCGGCGACCATCGACCTTAAGGATGTCAATATGATCGACAATTACCATTACGAGGCGTATGGGAAAGTAGCCGTCAATTATAACCGCGACATGGAGACCTTCCCTGTCATCAAGCGGATCATCGAACGCATCACCGGAAAAGAATCCGTCTACAAGTCGCCGACAGACATGGGTGTCAACCGGCTGAAAACCGGCATCACGGATGACGCCATCGTCCAGGAAGCTGCAAAACAGGAGATCATCCGGCGCAGCTTCGTTGTCGAAAATGATTATAAAAAAGGGCTTGCCGACGAAGACAGCGTCCGTCATATGCAAGTGATCCTTGAGGAGACCGACTTGCGGAAAGAAGACCGTGCGCCCGTATTGCCGGCCCGCAAGTACGCAGAAGCAGTCCAGAACAGGCTCGACAGCACGAACCTGCAGGCTGTGATCGCAATCGAACTGCCAAACGGCGAGATGATCACAGGCCGGACGACGACATTGATGGATGCGTCCGCTGCCGCTATCCTGAATGGCCTCAAATCGCTTGCCAATATTACCGACGAGATCAAACTCCTGTCTCCGATGATCCTTCAGACGATCCAGCGCCTGAAGACGGACGATCTCAACAGCAAAGTGCCGACACTGAGTGCCAATGAAGTGCTGATCGCCCTCGCCATCAGCGCAGTCACCAACCCGACTTCCGAGCTGGCCTATAAACAGCTGCCGAACCTTCAAGATACACAGGCCCATTCCACCGTCATCTTGAACAGGGAAAACGAGCAGACGTTCAAGAAGCTCGGAATCGATATTACCAACGATCCGGTCTACCCGACGGAAAATCTGTATTACACCTAAAACAGACGCCTGCCTGCCATATTCCGTTACCGGAGTGGCGGGCAGGCGTTATTTCGGTCCTTAAGAAATTCTTCATATTCTTCTGCACACCCTCTTAAGATTTTCGCCGTACACTTGGTTCTATCGACAATACGGAGGTAGGCAGATGATAGAAGTAAGAGAACTATATCACTCATTCAAGATTGGCAAGAAGGGCAAGGAGAAAGAGGTGCCTGTGCTCAAAGGAATCACACTCGATATCAAGGAAGGGGAAATCGTCTCCATCGTCGGAAGGAGCGGTTCGGGAAAATCGACACTGCTGCATTTATTGGCGGGATTCCTGAAACCGGAGAGAGGGACAATCCGCGTTAGGGGCACCATAACAACGTCCTTCACAGAAGGGGAGAGTGCGAAATTCCGCCTGGGTCACTACGGATTCATCTTTCAAAATTTCCAGCTGATGCCCGGGCTGACGGCTTTTGAAAATATCGAGCTGCCGCTGAAACTCGAAGGGCTGGATAAGCGGACCCGCCAGGCGAAAGTGAAGGAACTGATGAAAAGCGTCGGGCTCAGTGATGTGTCGAACCACTATCCGAACGAGCTGTCAGGCGGTCAGCAGCAGCGGGTGAGCATTGCGAGGGCGCTCATCACGGATCCGCCGATCATTTTTGCGGATGAACCGACGGGAAGCCTCGATTCGGAGACCGAGCAGGACGTCCTGCTTCTCATCCAGTCGCTCAACCGCACGCGGGGCATCACCTTCGTCATCATCACGCATGATGATACGGTGGCGGAAACCGCACACCGGATATATCGCATGCACGATGGTGAACTGCTTGAAGGGGGTGTCCGCCATGCGCTTTAAGGACCAGCTCGATTTCGTTCGGCAGCATATCAGGAAAAACAAACTGCGCGTCTTCATGACGGTGCTTGCGGCGACCATGGGAACGGCATTCCTGATCGTCCTCGCATCCGTCGGGTTCGGCATCCATGATACGATGCGGAAGGAAATTTTAGATAACCGTCTTGTGAATCAAATCGAAGTCTATGCAGAGGACATGAACCAATCGGTCGTCGATCAATTGAAGAAACGGGAGCATGTGAAGGCAGTCGTCTACCGTCAGCAGGTCGGCCTGAATCAGCAGACAATGCTTGGTGACTACGTAAGCGGTGCTAACCTGATTGTGACCGATTTCAAAGAGGAAGGAAAAGTCGGTTTCGCGCTGAAGGAAGGACGGCTGCCGGAGAATGACAAGGAAGTCGTAGTCGGCAGTGATTTTGCCTCCGCCCTCTATTCGGAAGATGAGGAAGCGGCATATTCCGGAACGCTGATCGGCGAGCAGCTCACATACCAGATGGGACTGTTTGACGAAGGCAGCGAGTTGTTCCCAGAGACGACCGGATTCACGATTGTCGGCATCGCCAAAGAGCCCGCGAAGGATTGGCTGCAGGATATCAACTTCTATGCGGACGCCAGTGTCATCCCGCAATTGGATGACATCTTCAAGTCCCATATTGAAGATGAAAACAGCGAGCTGCTGTACGGCAACGTCAATGTGTATGCGGACAAGCTGGAAAACGTGACGACTCTCAGCAAAGCACTCAAAAATGAAGGGTATTCCACCTACTCGATCGCTGATCAGCTTGAAAAACTCGATGTGTTCTTCCTGGCCTTCAAAGCCGGACTCGTTTTCGTCGGCACGGTCGCTATCCTGATTGCGTCCATCGGCATTTTTAATACGATGACGATGGCAGTGACAGAGCGGACGCGCGAAATCGGCGTCATGAAAGCGATCGGCGCCAGCCCGAAACTGATCCAGCGTCTGTTCCTCATGGAAAGCGCATGGATCGGCATTATTGGTACGTTGATTGCGATTGTTCTCTCATACGGCATCAGCTATCTGGCAAATTGGATCCTGCCAATGATTGTCTCCTCCGCGCTTCAGGAAGAGGACTTCGGCAGTCTTGATGTGACCTTCTCAATCATCCCATGGCAGCTTGTCCTCATTGCAAGTGCCATCAGCATCACGGTGGCCCTCGTCTCCGGCTGGCGGCCTGCGCGGAAGGCGACGAAGCTGGATGTCATTCAGGCGCTGCGGCAAGAGTTGTAATAAGTAGTAGCAAGACCTGCTCGACGGGTCTTGCTTTTTCCGCATGTCCGGCGGGCTGCCGGGTCTTTTCATTTTATTTCCCATCCGAAAAAGTGCATGATAGAAGGAGATGTTTCATTATCAATTCGAAAGGCGGAGGAAGCATGGAGTATCGTATTGAGCATGACACGTTTGGAGAAATCAAAGTACCTGCGGATAAATTATGGGGAGCACAAACGCAGCGGAGCAAGCAGAATTTCAAGATCGGCGGCGAACGGATCCCTCTCGGCGTCATCCGCGCATTTGCCCACTTGAAAAAGTCGGCGGCTATCGCGAGCCACTCGTTCGGGAACCTGTCCGAGGTGAAGATGAAGGCGATCGTTGCAGCAGCGGAAGAAGTGCTGGAAGGAAAATGGGACGACCATTTCCCGCTCGTCGTCTGGCAGACCGGAAGCGGCACGCAGTCCAATATGAACATGAACGAAGTGCTGGCAAACCGCGGCAATCAGCTGCTGGAGGAGTGGGGCGAAGAAGAGCGCCTGCACCCGAATGATGATGTCAACAAATCACAAAGCTCGAATGATACATTCCCGACAGCGCTACATGTCGCAGGTGTCATCGCAGTAGAGCGAGATGTTTTGCCTGCAATCGATGTCTTGAAAGAGACGCTTCATAAGAAATCCGAGGACTTTATGGATATTATCAAAATCGGACGTACGCATTTGCAAGATGCGACGCCTCTGACGCTCGGCCAGGAGATCAGCGGCTGGCACCGCATGCTGGAGAAGACACAAAAGATGCTGCATGACAGCGTCCAGTCCATGAAAGAACTTGCCATCGGCGGAACAGCTGTCGGTACAGGCCTGAACGCACCAAAAGGATTCGGCGAGAAAGTGGCGGAAGAGATTTCGAAATCGGTCGGCATCGACTTCACATCAGCTTCGAATAAATTCCACGCCCTCACAAGCTATGATGAGGTCGTCTATACGCATGGCGCACTTAAGGCACTTGCAGCGGACTTGATGAAAATTGCGAATGACGTCCGCTGGCTCGCAAGCGGCCCGCGTTCCGGCATCGGCGAAATCTCCATACCTGAAAACGAGCCGGGCAGCTCCATCATGCCGGGCAAAGTGAACCCGACGCAAAGCGAAGCCCTCACGATGGTCGTCTCGCAAGTGATGGGGAACGACGCAACAATCGGGTTCGCGGCGAGCCAAGGGAACTTCGAGCTCAACGTCTTCAAACCGGTCATCATCTACAACTTCCTGCAATCCGCGAAATTGCTAGCAGACGGCATGCACAGCTTCAACGACAATTGCGCAGTCGGCATCGAGCCGAACCGTGAAGAGATTGACCGGAAAGTGAAAAACTCATTGATGCTTGTAACGGCGCTCAATCCGTACATTGGCTACGAAAACGCAGCGAAGATCGCCAAAATGGCGCATAAGGAAGGCACGACGCTGAAGGAAGCGGCACTGAAGAGCGGCTTGCTGACGGAAGAGCAGTTTGATGAATATGTAGATCCATCCAAAATGATCGGACGGTGAGCCGTTCGTGCATGGAACCTGCACGGAATGTCCACAAATTTGTAAGACAGTCGGCATCCGGTTTTGGGTATGATGGAAGGACAACAAACCTAAAGGAGTTCATTCAATGGAAAAACTCATTCCGTTTGCGGCCATCCTCATGCTGTTACTTTCCGCATGCAGCGGGAAAACCGATAATGCTTCAGAAGCACATGACCATATGGCGGTCGGCGATTCACACCGGCTGCCTAATGGCGATTTGCAGGAAGTGACGGAGTCGGCTGATGTGCTGCCTGCCTTTATGGAAGGCAAGCCGGAAGACATGCGGCTCGTCTATCAAGTGGCGGCAAATGCCGCGGACATCCTTGCGTATATGCCATGCTACTGCGGTTGCGGCGAAAGCGCCGGCCACGGCAGCAACTTGAACTGCTTCCTCGACGAAATCCGCGAAGACGGTTCGGTCGTCTGGGATGACCATGGCACGCGCTGCATGGTCTGCCTGGAGATCGCCGCACTCTCCGTGCAGATGAAGCAGGAAGGCAAGTCGATGCAGGAAATTCGCGAGTACATCGACAGCACATACGGCAACGGCGACTACGCAACACCGACTGACACGCCAATGCCTGCATGATGAAAGAGCCATTTCCTCTCGGGGATATGGCTTTTTTATTGCTAAGTAAGCAATCAACGTGGGAAACGAAGCAACATGATAGACAAAATAAGCAATCAGTCATCATATATAAGCAATGAGGCACGTAAAATAAGCAATCAGTATGCAAAGACGAGCAACATGTCCCGAAAAGTAAGCAATCCTTTCTAAAAACCGCGGTCTTTCGACAAGAAAAACAATGCGAAAATCCGCCCGGACCAAACTGCATGGCTTTCCTGGAAATCCACTTTTCTGAATACGTGCGGAAGCCTTTCCTTTTCCGGATAAACGGCGTATGATGTGAAAATGCATCGGATAGTTTACGTTTTACGAGCTGTCCGCACACTCAATTTCATGAGAAAATGAGGGAGAGAAAAATGGTTTTTGAAGGGAATATCAAAATCCGAAGAAAGATCTTTCAGGCACTGGATGGCCTGACAGATGAACAATTTAATAAAAAGCCTTCAGTGGATAGGTGGTCTCCGAAACAGATATTGGAACACTTGGCGTTGATGGAAACATATATAGCGGCAAAAGTCGCAAAAGAGTTGAAGAATCCGAGCAGTGTCCGGGCATCGAAGAAAGTCTTCTTGCTTGCGGGAAACCGTGTGGCGAACATCGGACTTCCTGCTGAGACATGCCCGACCGAGCACTATCATACTATTGCCGAGATGAAAGAAGCGCTCCACAACTCACGGATCTATTTGCTCGATGTGTACGATTCAAGCTGCAAGACTATGCTGGAGGAAAAATCATTCCAGCATCCAAGGTTCGGCCATATTCCACTTGTCCAATGGTTTCCAATGATCGGCCTTTATGAGAAATGCCACTTGAAACGTCTACGCAAGACAATTGAAGAGTTGAAGATGGACAACCATCCCGCCGTTCCAATAGGCGGACGTCCCGACTGATCCCGATGCTTCTGCAGCATCGGGTTTTTTGATTGCCTGAAATGGGTGAAATCCGGTCTCAGCGGTGATAACTCACGGCCAAGCGGTGATAAATGCTCTCTGAACGGTGATAAACTACGTCCGGACGGCTTCTACGCGGTGATAACTCATCTCCCGAGCGATGATTACCTCACCAACAGCGAAAAGCGATGCGGCATCATCTACCTGCATCGCTTTCCCGTCAATGAATATACGTATCGCTCACCAAAAATCTTTCCACTACATCAGTCGGAATCTCAAACGTCACATTGCCCATATACCCGGGGGCGACTTCATATTTATCAAAGGAAATGACGAGTTTGCCCTGGTCTGTGATATAGAATTGCTGATCCGCCTGGATGGTCTGGAATTCTTCGCCTCCACTTTCCTTAGTGAAATACATGATGTTTTCGTCAGCCGCCATCTGCCGATCCATTTCGCCACTGATATAGGAGCTGATAGCGTCGACATAGCTGTCGTCTTTGAACAGGCTCGGCAAAGTGATCAGCACACTGTCTACTTTGTCGATGGTGTCGTACGAAGTCACCGTGGACGAAGAAGCTGCCGTATTCACCTCATACCGCATGATGGAGAGGATTCGGTCGTTATCCGTCATCACTTCATAGCCTGCATCCATGCCGAGATGGCCGCCGCCCGCTTTTTCGAGTTCCTCAATCTCTTTTTGGAACTCTGCATACCGTTCCTTGTTCTCGGCCGTATACTTCGTGTTCAGCTCTGTTTCAAGTTTCTTATCGACAAGCCCTGAAATGCCGGGCGTTTTTACTTCGGCGTTGTATGTTTTCTCGTTGAGGGATACTTCATATACGGTCAGCACTTCTACGATTGAACTGAGTCCCGGCACTTTCGCCATCGCTTCTGCAAGCGACGGACTCAGATTGACACTGCCGGCGAATAGGGCGGCAGCCGCTGCGGCGCTGAGCAGCAAATTCCGCAGAACTGGACGGTTTTTCCGTTGCCGCTTCGCTTCGCGGAGGGACTCGTTGACTCGTGCGGAAAGTTCCTCGGGGATCTCTACTTCTTCATGCTCCTTCTTCAACCCATCAAATTTACTCATATACTATACTCCTCTCCCATCTCCACGCGCAGTTTCTTCAGCGCCGCATACAATCTTGTTTTAACCGTATTGACATTGTCTCCAGTGATGGCAGCGATCTCGTCGATCTTCAAGTCCTCGAAAAAGCGGAGGATGATGATTGTTTTATAGACAGGGGGAAGCGCATCGACCGCTTCTCTTAAGTCGAGGTCACTGCTTTGCAGCCTAGAAGTGGGCGCATGGGCTTCCAGCAATGCATCCTCTGTAACGGATACTCTGCCGTTCTTCCTAATAAAATCAATTGCCGTATTCACAAGGATCCTGTAGAACCACGTTTTCATATACTCGATCTCCTTCAGGCGGTCGACTGAACGGAGCGCTTTCAAGATCGATTCTTGCACGATATCCAAGGCGTTCTCTTTATTTTTCACATAGCTGTAGGCAAGGCGATAGTGAGCCTGCTGATTTTCTAAGATGAACGCCTCCACCTGCCGATACATTTCCTTTTTTGTCATGACAATCAGGTCACCTTCTCTTTAGTAACAACGCCGCGCGTTTGCGTCTCATAGAGTTTGACGGGCAGCTGCCGAAGATAGTTTTCTAGCGCTTGATTAGTAAAAATTCAGATTTCAATTACGTGAATCTATGTTATAATGCTCACATCCATTATTCTAGAGAACAGGGAGTGAAACAATGGTTCGTGAATTGGCCAATCAGCTCTTCGTCTCTTCCTGGAGCGGAGGTAAGGATTCGGCGCTTGCCTACGAACGGGCGCTGGAGGCGGGCGGAGTTCCGGCAAGGCTTTGGACGATGTTCGAGCCGGAGAGGGAATATTCGAAGTCGCATGCTATACCTCGGGAGATTGTAGAAGCGCAGGCAGCGAGTCTCGGCGTGCCGCTGATGACGAGGGAAGCGGACTGGGCAGAATATGAGGCGCAATTCCTGGACGCCATGAGAGAGTGCGTGGAGGCAGGGATCACGCAAGGCGTCTTCGGGGATATCGATCTTGAAGATCATCTGGAATGGGTGCAGAAGAAGTGTGCAGAAGCCGGCATGCAGGCTGTACACCCCCTCTGGATGGAGCCGCGCCGCAGCCTGCTGGAGGAGTTCGTAAATAAGGGGTTCGAGGCATATATTATCGTAGTGAATACGAAGATGATGCCCGCGCGGTTCCTGGGACGCAGGTTTACGGAAGAGCTGATGGATGAACTGGAGGCGCTTGGCATCGATGCATGCGGCGAGTCGGGAGAATTCCATACAGTTGTCGTAGACGGGCCGATCTTTCGGCAGCGGGTGCCCGTCAGGTGGAGCGGCGTGCTAGAAAGGGATGGCTATGTTTTTAGAGAAATGAAGCTTGATAAGGTGGAATGACGTGAAGAGAGGGCTATGGGTCATCGTAAGTCTGCTGCTGTTTTTATCCGCCTGCTCTCAAGGTGGAAAATTGACAATTCAGTCAGGAGAAGTGCCGGAAGGAGGGAAACTCGCACAAGCGGAGGATCTCAGGTACGCGGCAGGGTTTGAGCTGAAAGGAGAAATTCCGGAAGGGGAAAGCCTGGTAATCACTAAAGAGCAGTATGACCGCGGAACGAAGATGGGTGAAAGCTATCATAAGATCAATTCCACCACTGGAGAACGGCAAATCGGTTTTGGCGTCAGTTCAAGTGATGAAGAAGGAAAACGGCAGACCGAAGTCATTTATGAAACGGAATCCGGAAGTGTTGAAACCCTTCTTGAACATTCTCCCGAAAGCCAGGCGGTCCGTTCTTTGCTGGAAGGAAAAACAGTATTGCTGGAAAACGAGCCTGTCTACCTGGCGTATTGGATCGGATCTGACAATGGGACATTGATCTACTATTCATCTAGCGAGGAAAATCAGTATGACACGCTGACAGAGCAGGATTATTGCTACTTATTGAAAATAGAACGGAAAAAGGAATAAATGTTCACAACTTCTTCATGAAAAAACACTTCACTTTTAAAATTATTGTGCGATACTAATAGAATGAAATCAGAGAGAAGGAAGTAAGGGAAGAGAATGAAGAATACGCTCACTGTCGAGCAAATGTTATCGATTGTTACAGCTACTGTCGAGCAAGTTGAAATGGAAGTCACCGTGAAACGGGAACGGACCGGCGTCAATATGATGTATGATTTCCTTCGTCATGAAGTGATTATCGACACGGCACGTGTTAAGAAGGCGTGCGATGAATTGTCTGTGCCGCTTCCGCTCGAAACTTATATCAGGACGCTTACCATTCATGAATTAGGCCATGCGATGGACCGGGACGCGCTGCTTGCCTCCCTCGACCGCGCTGTGGAAATTATCGGAGTGAAGAAACAGGCGGCTGCCGAGAAGCGGCCATGCGACCTGCCGTATATGGAAATGCTGATTGAAGAGCACGAAACTGATATTCGCTTTGAGGAGACTGCCTGGGCGAATGCAGAATTGATTAACCGTTTTTATGAAATCATTGATTGGGATATTTTCTTGCAAGTGAAAGAAAGCAGTCTTGCCACCTACCGGGCCGCTTATGAGAAAGACGCAGCGAAGCTCGGAAGCATGAGAAATGCAACAGACCTCTTATCATTATGAACAAGGGGTTGTCCACAAAGACGAAAATCGCCAGAACCGGCACGCTTTCCGCGGGCACGGCTCAAGTCTCCTCGCTTTGCTGCGGGGTCTTGAGACTCGTGCTGTTCCCGCAGGACTTGAAAAACTCCCTGAAAAAGCATCGCACGAAGAAAATGCGAAGCATTTTCAAGGAGTCGGCCGTTTCTGGCGATTTTCTATATCCTCTTGAAAAATATTTCTTCAAGTCCTTGCAATAAATTTTATACTATCTGGACAGCCCCTTGTTTTTGTTATGAAAGTAATCCTTGCGACGCCAGCTCTTTCTCGAGGAAAGGCTTTGCGTGCAGCAGATCCCGGAACGCTCTGTATTTACGGATGGCTTCCTCCTCCGGTTTCTGCCGGGTCCGGTACGCACGGATCAGGATGTTCTTCGGGGTATGCTCGAGATCGATGAATTCAAGAAGCTGTGCTTCGTAGCCGGCCAGCATGAGCAGTTCTGCCCGCAGGGAGTCGGTTGCGAGGGCAGAGAACCTTTCTTTGATCAGGCCGTGCTGCAGCATGACATCAAGCGCCGGAGCTTCGATCTGTGAGAACAGTTCGTGCTGGCAGCAAGGGACGCTTAAGATGACCTCCGCTCCCCACTTCACCGCTCTCGCAAGCGCCATGTCAGTCGCGGTATCGCACGCGTGGAGCGTGACGACCATGTCGACCGCGGACTCTTCGTTGTAGTCGTTGATATCGCCGACTAGGAATTCCAGATGGCTGTAATCGAGGTCTTCCGCAATGCGGTTGCATTCTTCGATGACCTCCTTTTTCAAGTCCAGTCCCGTCACGCGGATATCAAGCCCTTTTTCAATATGCAAATAATGATAGAGTGCGAATGTCAGATACGACTTTCCGGAACCGAAGTCCAAAATGCGGACAGGACGGTCTTTCGGGAGATGATCCAACGCATCATCGATAAATTCGACAAACCGGTTGATCTGCCGGAACTTGTCGTACTTCTGTTTCTTCACTTTCCCTTCCGGCGTCATGACGCCAAGACGGATGAGGAAGGGGTACGGGACGTTCTCTTCGAGCAGGTAATTCTTCTTCCGGTCATGTGACAGATCTGCGGTCTTCTGGCCTGCCGTTTTTTCAGCTTTCCAAGAGACCTTGAACTTTTTGGAGAGCTGGATGTGCACATTCTCATCCGTGAATTCGGCCTGCAATTGACGGAACCGCTCCAAAAGATCTTGGAGTGCGGTCCATAGATCCGGCATCTTGACATTTTCATGCTTCAAGATCCGTTCATACTGGTATTCAAACTGGATATGCAACTCCTGTTTGATCTCAACCGGCTTCAGTTTCACTTTCTGCAGCCCTTCCGACTTGAGCCTTGGCTGGCTGATCGTAGCGCGGATGAGCTTGCCGTCTTCCATTCGTGAGGCTAAGGCATCTATCAGTTGTTCAAAATCCATTGCCATTGACTCCTTCTATTTAAAACTCTTGCAGTCTTACTTCATTTCAAAGCCGCGCTGCTCTAGAAACTCCCTCATATACGTCCGTTTCGGTGCGCTCAGGAAGTCAGCCATCTGTTCGCTCCAATCGGTATCTTTCTGGTTGGATCCGCGGCTTGTGTAATAGTCGCGCATCTGCCTGTCATACGATGGAAGGAGGCTGTCATATTTCCCGCTGTCGTAGCTGTTCTCATGCAGTACCGCTTCAACCGGAAGCCGGGGCTTCACTTCATTCGCTTCATCCGGCACGCCGATCGTCATGGCGAACATCGGAGCTACGCCTTTTGGAAGGTTCAGCAGGTCACTGATTTCTTGAGGTGCGTTCCGGACACCTCCGATATAGCAGATGCCATAGCCTTTCGATTCGGCGGCGATGGCCACATTTTGTGCGAAGAGGGCCACGTCGATGGAACCGACGAGCAGATTTTCAGCGTGTGAGAAATCGATCTTTTTGCCGTGCAGGGCAGCGGCTTTTTCAAGGCGGCAATAATCGGCGCAGAGAACGAGCACAGCTCCAGCCGACAGGATCTGGCGCTTGTTCTTCGAAAGTTCGGCTAGCTGCTGGCGCTTCTTTGCATCGGTTACGAGAATGACGGAGTACGCTTGTACGAAATGGGAGCTGGCAGCATGCTGTCCGGCTCTGATGATATCGTGTATCTCTTCGATAGATAGCGGGACATCTTTATACGCCCGGACAGATGCATGGGATGTGAGCAGTTCAATGACCAAAGGAATCCCTCCAAATATGAGTTAGTATGCAAATAGGTTGGGTATAGGTAATAGGGTACCATAATCAGTAGAAAAGGGGTGGGTCTGATGAGTTGGCTTGACGGAATTTCATTGACGACAGCATTGATCGTGCTTGCGATCATCGTGGTGCCGCTCTTGATAGCGGCCTTCATCTATTTTTATGACAAGCGGCAGAAGCAGCATGCGATCCTGCGGAACTATCCGATTCTCGGAAGGATCCGGTATACGACCGAAAAAGCGGGTCCCGAGCTGCGGCAGTACTTATTTGAAGGGGATAATGAAGGGAAGCCTTTCAGCCGAACGGAATACTTACATATGGTGCTGCCGGGTAAATACTTGAGCGGCATTATTGGGTTTGGTTCAAAACGGGATTTTGAGGGAGCGGGCTATTATATACGGAATGCGATGTTCACGAAGCAGAATGAGGAGATGCGCGTGGATAATGAAAATCTGGTGACGACGATGCGTTACCATATAGATGATGAAGGGCTCCTGTCGAGGAATGAGCACCGGGAAGAGGTGCCGGCTTTGCCGTGGCTGCTGCCGGAGGAGGATGCAATCGTCATCGGTCCGGATTGCAGGGAACCATTCCGAGTGAGAAGTCTTCTCGGACAGTCAGCGATGAGTTACGGAGCATTAGGACAAAATGCCATCACCGCTCTCTCGAAAGGGATCGGGATGGCAAAAGAAGCATGGATGAATACGGGAGAGGGGGGACTCTCACCGTATCATCTTGCGGGGGATGCTCATATTATTGCCCAAATCGGTTCGGGTTTATTCGGCTTTCGGACAGAAGATGGAGAATTTAGTTGGGAGCGTCTGAAGGAGAAGGCGGAATTGCCCCAAGTCAAGGCGTTTGAGATCAAAATGGCGCAAGGTGCGAAGATGCGCGGCGGGCACGTCGAGGCGGAAAAAGTGACGGAGGAGATTGCGAAAATCCGGAATGTCGCTCCTTACACGACAATCAACAGTCCGAACCGTTTTCAGCAATTCAGCGATTTCCCGACGCTTTTCGATTTCATTGAAAAAGTGCGGGAAGAAGGCGGCAAGCCTGTGGGCATCAAAATAGTCATCGGCGGTCAGGAAGATGCAGAAGAGCTTGCTTCATTCATGCAGGAGACCGGGAAAGGGCCGGACTTCATTTCAATCGACGGTGCGGAAGGCGGGTCCGGTGCGACATATCAAGATTTAGCGGACAGTGTCGGGCTCCCGATCCGCACTTCTCTCGTCCTGCTCGATAATGCACTCCGTAAATTCGAAGTGCGTGACCGTGTGAAGATTATTGCATCGGGTAAAATCACAACACCTGACAAAGCGGCGATCGCCCTTGCGCTCGGTGCGGATCTTGTCCAGGTTGCCCGGGGATTCATGATCTCCGTCGGCTGTATCATGGCGCAGCGATGCCACACGAACGAATGCCCTGCAGGGGTGGCAACGACAGACCCGAAGCTGCAGAAAGGGCTTGTAGTCGAAGAGAAAAAGTTCCGTGTCACCAATTATATTTTGACGATGCGGGAAGGGCTGTTCCGGATTGCCGCAGCAGCTGGCCTCGACTCTCCGGTCAAATTGGAACGCCATCACGTCGTCTACAAAGATGAGCGTGGGCGTGTTTATCCTGTAGAGTGAATTTATGCCATTCCGCCTATGATGCGGAATGGCTTTTTGAATAGGAAGGCCTAGACGTTTTTCGTCACAACTTCCGAATTTTGTGATAATATGAGAGGAAGGGGAGAATACTAGTTAGAGAAGGGAGAATGGCGAGTGTCGTTATTAAACAAAACAGTGGGACAAATCGTGAGGGAGCGGACCAGTCTGCATCCGGATCAGGAAGCATATGTATATCCTGAACTGGACATCCGGCGGAATTACGCAGAGTTCGACGCGGAAACAGATGAACTGGCAAAGGCTTTTATTGGCATGGGGATAGAGAAGGGCGAACATGTCGCCATTTGGTCCGATAACAAAAGAGAGTGGCTGCTAAGTCAGTTTGCGACAGGCAAGATGGGTGCTGTTCTGGTCACCGTGAATACGAATTACCAGGCGAAGGAACTTGAATATCTACTACAGCAATCAGACGCGACAACGCTGATTTTAGATGAAGGATTCAAAGGGACAAGCTATATAGACATCATTCGTTCCATCTGTCCTGAAATCGGCAAAGGGGGCGGCAAGATCCAGAGTGATCGGCTTCCGAAACTCAAACGCGTCATACTCATGACAGAACGGGAAGAAGCAGGTATATATAAATGGTCTGAATTCATGGCGCATGCTATGGGGGTCGAAGACGAAGTTCTGGAAGAAAGACTGGCATCCCTTGATCCGCATGATGTGATCAATATCCAGTATACGTCAGGGACGACCGGGTTTCCTAAAGGGGTCATGCTCACGCATTACAATGTTGTCAATAATGGCAAGCTGATCGGGGATTTCATGGAGCTGACGGAAGATGACAGGATGTGCATTCCGGTGCCGTTTTTCCATTGCTTCGGCTGTGTGCTGGGAACGCTCGCTGCCGTGACGCATGGAACGACTATGGTCATAGTGGAACAATTTGACCCGGAAAAAGTGCTGGCTGCGGTACAGGAAGAGCGCTGTACGGCGCTTCATGGGGTGCCGACGATGTTCATTGCGGAACTTAACCACCCCGACTTCAAAAATTATGACACGTCAACACTTCGGACAGGCATCATGGCAGGGTCGACTTGTCCGATTGAAGTCATGAAACGGGTCATTGACGATATGGGTGCGCGGGAGATTACGATTTGCTATGGCCAGACGGAGTCGTCGCCAGTCATCACGCAGACACGCACCGATGATCCGATTGAAAAGAGGGTCTCTACTGTCGGGAAGCCGCATCCGCATGTCGAAGTGAAAATTGTGGATCCGGTGACGGGCGAAGAGGTACAGGCAGGTACGCCTGGCGAGCTATGCACGAGAGGCTATCATGTCATGAAAGGCTATTATAATAACGAGGAAGCGACGCGGGAGGCGATTGATCCGGACGGCTGGCTCCATACAGGCGATATTGCCGTCATGGATGAAGAGGGCTATATCGACATCACCGGACGCATCAAAGACGTCATCATCCGGGGCGGAGAGAACATTTATCCGCGGGAAGTCGAGGAGTTCCTCTATACGCACCCTGGCGTTTCGGATGTCCAAGTTGTCGGTGTGCCTGATCCTAAATACGGTGAAGAGGTAATGGCTTGGATCATCCCGAAAAAGGGCGTCTCGCTCGATGAAGAGACGATCAAATCATTTTGCCGCGGGAATATCTCGCATCACAAGATACCGCGATATGTATTATTTACGGAAGAGTATCCGATGACGGCTTCCGGCAAAATCCAGAAGTTCAAACTGCGCGAGATGGCGGCGGATGAAGCTGCAGTCCGGCAGCCGTAGAAGGCGCTGCGAAGGATAAAAGGACTGGCGATCGTGCATCGCCAGTCTTTTCTATTTGTACAAGGTATCTTGCAATGTTCCGTCCACATGGTAAATATCCAGCATGCCGTCGTGGTCGGTGACGTAAGGTTTCGCCTTATCAAGCAGGTCCTCTTTCGAACTTTCTTTGAAAATCGGCTTATCTTCCCCTTTTTTAAGAAGCACCCAATCCTCATTGTCCATCTTCGCCTCGTAAGTGTCACGATCTTCGTCTCCATGTACATAACGACGGGCTTGTGCGATGGCGATTGCAATAGCGCGGCCTTCCTCATAGTCTTCTTTTAAAAGCGCATCCGCGATTTCTATCGCTTTGTCCCGAACGTCTTCGTCCAAGTTTTTAAATGCGGCAGGATAGTCATTTTCTGTCCAAGGCATGGATATCTCCTCCTTAGACTTCGAATTCCCTGCCGAAAAACGGGTTAAACCTTTTATTTAGCGCAATCGGCCCATTCCTCGAAAGGTGCTAGCGATTTATCTGTCCGGATGTAATGAAGCGGGACGAACCGTTCGTTGCCGGGTAAAGCCTGGTCCGGGAAATAGCAGGAAAGAGGATCTGGAAAGCCGGTCGCGTGTGATGCCTCCTGCTTGCTGCAAGCGTAGTAGATGGATCCGATGTTTGCCCAGTATGCCGCCCCAAGACACATGGGGCATGGTTCACCGCTTGCATATAAGATGCAGTCCGATAAATCCTTCGTTTGTAGAAAAGTGCACGCCTCCCGCATAGCGATCATTTCTGCATGGGCGAACGGATCTAATCCTAGATGATCGCAATTCACTCCGCTGCTAACCAGCATGCCGTCTTTCACTACCAGGGCGGCAAATGGGCTGCCGCCTGCCCTCGCATTGTCGACTGCCATGCCGATTGCCATCATTAGCCACTTTTCATGAGTCACTCCAATGCCCCCTTTGTCGAATGCTAAACATTTCCCGGGAAATACAGCGGAAAAGAGGGGAAATGATCAGTATACAGTATATACTAAAAACTTATTTAATTGTTAGGGAAGCAATGCTATGATGAGGATATCAAGGAAGGGGGAATCATTTTGTCCACAGAGCAAGTGTATCAATTAGTTGCTATTGTCCTCTACATGGCGCTCATGCTTTTCATCGGGTGGTATGCGTTCAGGAGAACGTCCAACCTGACGGACTATATGCTGGGCGGGCGCTCACTCGGGCCGGCTGTCACGGCACTCAGCGCTGGAGCTGCGGATATGTCAGGCTGGCTTCTTATGGGCTTGCCAGGCGCCATATATCTCAGCGGGCTTGGGGAAGCTTGGATTGCGATCGGATTGACGATCGGGGCATATCTAAACTGGCTGCTCGTCGCGCCGCGTCTTCGGGTGTATACGCAAGTCTCGAACGACTCGATCACCATTCCAAGTTATTTGGAGAACCGGCTGAAAGACAAGTCCCGTCTATTGCGCATCGCTTCCGGAATTATCATCCTGGTATTTTTCACTTTTTATGTTTCATCTGGAATGGTCGCAGGCGGAAAGTTCTTTTTAAGCTCCTTTGGACTCAGTTACCATGCTGGATTGCTGATCGTGTCCGCAGTCGTCATCGCCTATACACTGTTCGGCGGATTCCTTGCCGTCAGCTATACGGATTTTGTGCAGGGGCTCATCATGTTCCTGGCGCTCATTCTCGTGCCGATCGTCGGCGTGTTCATTACAGGCGGTTTCGGCGAGACGGTCACCTCCATCAAGGAAGTGAATCCCGATCTGCTCAGCCTCGTAAAAGGGGTGACGGCACTCGGTGTCATTTCTTCCGTCGCTTGGGGGCTCGGCTACTTCGGCCAGCCGCATATCATCGTCCGCTTCATGGCCATTAAGTCGGTCAAGGAAACAAAGAGCGCGCGCCGGATTGGAATCGGCTGGATGATTCTCAGCTTGGTCGGTGCGGTTGCTACAGCGCTTGTTGGTGTGGCGTATTATCATCAGAATACAAACATGGAGCTTGCTGACCCTGAAACGGTCTTCATATCCCTTGGCCAGATCATATTCCATCCATTCATCGCAGGAATCATGCTGGCCGCAGTGCTGGCTGCGGTCATGAGTACGATTTCTTCTCAGCTCATCGTCACGTCATCCGCGCTGATCGAGGACTTATATAAGGCGGTCTTCAATTCGGAAGCATCCGATAAACAATATGTATTCCTCGGCCGGATGGCAGTGCTTGTCGTTTCGCTCATCGCCATGGTGCTTGCATGGCCGAACAAGGAATCGATCCTCAAGCTCGTCTCCTTCGCGTGGGCCGGTTTCGGAGGCGCATTCGGCCCGATCATCATCCTTTCGCTATATTGGCGTAAGATTACGGCAATGGGAGCGCTCTGCGGCATGGTGGCAGGCGCAATTACGGTTGGCGTATGGGGCAGTATTGAAGCGTTATCCGATACGCTGTATGAAATTGTTCCAGGGTTCGCGATCTGTCTTGTCGTTGCGGTCATCGTCAGCTTGATGACATATCGTCCGAATAAGGAGATCGACCGCGAGTTCAGTGATGCACTGGAGCTTCTAGAGCGGGAACGTTAAGCACAGGCCGTCCTCCTTATCCGGGGACGGCTTTTTTGGTATGGTAATGAAAAGGAGATGTTCGCCGTGAAATTGGATCATGTCGTGTATTTTACAAGGAAAAGCCCTGCTGAAGTGGCAGAAGCAGAATCAAAGGACGGCAGACATGCGGCCATCGGCGGCCGCCATGAAAAATGGGGCACGCATAATGCGCTTCTGTATGTGCGGAATGCTTATATTGAGTGGCTCTCTATCGAGGATGCGGCTGTTGCCAGCAAGGCATCACATCCACTGCCCGATCTGCTGCAGCATGACCTGGAACATTACGGAGATGGCTGGGGAACACTTTGCCTCTCTGTTGACGGGATTGAAGCCTTTCGGGAAGAAGTGGAAAACAAAGGCTTCCGGACATCCGGTGTCTTAAGCGCACAGCGGCTGACTGCTGAAGGCGAATTGAAAAAGTGGAAGATGCTCTTTATCGACCAGTCGGTGAATAGTGAGTTGCCCTATCCGTTTTTCATTGAATGGGAGGAACCGGAATCTGTCCGGATGGAGAAGCTCCGCAAGGCAGGAATGCTGACCGAATGCAATGAGCGGCAGCGGGTCGAAGAATGTGTTTTTGGTGTGCTCGATCCTCTGAAAGAGACGGGTGAGTGGGCTGTCCTTTTATCCAGGAAAGTGGGGGATGGACATTCAATCATGCTGGATGATGTCGCCCTCACATTCCGTGAAATAGATGGGGAAAAGGAACGGCTAATGGACATCATTATAGGGGAAATTAAAGATTGATACGAAGAAAGGGGCCACCTGCATGGAGCTGTTAGTCGAATATGCAATTTTAGTCGGCGTTAAGGAACAGGAGAATGACCATTTTGAGTATGAGATGGAAGAACTGAAGAATCTGGCGGAAGCGATTGACGTGACAGTTGTCGGGAGTGTGACACAGAACCTCGAACGCCGGAACCCGACGCATTATGTCGGAAAGGGGAAAATCGCCGAAGTCCGCCATCTGTATGAGGAGACGGGGGCAAATCTTGTCATTTTCAATGACGAGCTGACACCTTCCCAGATTCGGAATCTTGAGCAGGAGCTCGAAGTGAAGGTGATTGACCGGACGATGCTCATTCTCGATATTTTTGATCGGCGGGCAAAAACAAGGGAAGCACATATGCAAGTCGAACTTGCGCAGCTTCAATATACGCTCCCGCGGCTTGTCGGTCTGCGTGCCTCGCTGAGCAGGCAGGGAGGAGGAACAGGCGGCGGTTTCCAGAACAAAGGGGCCGGTGAGACGAAACTTGAGCTCGACCGCCGGAAAATTGAGGAGCAGATTGCGAAATTGCGAAGGGAACTGGAACATGTGACCGCGCATCGTGAAACACAGCGGAAACAACGGCGCAGGAGCGGCATCCCTGTCGTTTCGATTGTCGGTTATACAAACGCCGGCAAATCGACGCTCCTCAATCGTTTGCTGCAAGAGATGGAAGGCGAACAGGCGAAGCAGGTATATGAAGAGAACATGCTGTTCGCGACACTTGATACATCGGTCAGAAAGGTGCAGCTGCCGGATCATAAGGAATTCCTCCTGACAGATACAGTCGGTTTTGTATCAAAACTCCCTCATCACCTCGTGAAGGCGTTCCGTTCGACATTGGAAGAGGCGAGTGAAGCGGATTTATTGCTCCATGTTGTGGATGTCTCCAATCCGGAGCATGATTACATGATGGAAGTGACGGATCGCACATTGGAGGAGGTCGGCGTGAAGGATGTTGCGCAGCTGCGCATATACAATAAGTCGGACCTCGCAGGCGTGCCGTATCCGCTCGTGCAAGGCGACAGTGTTTGGATTTCAGCGAAAGAAGGAGAAGGCCTGGACGAGCTTGTCAGTGTGATCAAAAAGAAGATATTCGAGCAATACATCACATGTAAGTTAAGGATCCCATTCGACCGTGGCGATCTCGTATCGCTGCTAAACGATAAGGCGAGCGTCCGCAATACCGAATACGAGGAAGAGGGAACGGTTCTCACAGTCGAGATGGATCGGTCTCTCAAAGAACGGCTTGAGCCATTCATCATCAGTCATTGAAAAAGGCATCGCGCCATATGAGCGCGATGCCTTTTTCGATATATAAGAGAAAGGGGGTGGGATATAAAGAGTATGCCCGTCCTGGCTCCAAGTAAACATATGCAATACAATCTGTGGTAATTTGAGCCAAAGTTCCTGGAAAGGCTAACTTGCTGCTGTTACGAATGTCGTGATTTCCATGCATTCTGAAACTATTGATGAATTATGTCGTATGATTGACTGCGAGAAAAATAATTCGCAAGAAAGGATGCGTTCATTTTGAAAAAGTGGCTAAAGGTTCTGGGAGCGGGTGCCCTTGCATTTGGGCTGGCGGCGTGTAACACGACAGCAAAGCCGGCAGAGACGACTGATCCTGATACCGGAAAAAAGACAGAGGTATCGAATGTCAGTGAAATGACTGCACAGGAAGTCTATGAAAAGGCGATGGAAGTCAGCAAAGATCAAAAAAGCATGCATACGGATATGACGATCAAGCAAAAAATTTCCTCGGGTGATGAAACCGTCAACAGCAATATCGGTATTAAGATGGATGCTGTCATTGAGCCGGTCGCCATCCACCAGATCATGAGCATGGATATGGGGGCTGATATCGGCAAGATGGACATGGAAATGTACATGACTGACAAGGAAGTGTACATGAATGATCCGGAATCAGGTGAATGGCTGAAATTCCCTGAAGAAATGTCAGAGCAGATCCTTGCTGAACTGGGAACGGAGACAGATGCAACACTCGATTTGAAGCTATTCCAGGAGTACGTGGATGACTTCCAATTCGAACAGACGAATGACGCGTATGTCCTTAAACTGAAAGCATCCGGTGAAAAATTCGACAAGCTCTTGAAAGAAATGGTCGAAGAACAAGTCGGCATGGAAGGCATGCAGGCGACGGAAGACATGATGGTGAATGAAATGACGATGGAGATTTACATTGATAAAGAGACATACTACACAACGTCATTCACAATGGACATGGATATGGACATGGCTATTGAAGGTGAGAAAGTCCATACAAAGCAAAAAGTGAGCGCCGATATTTCCAAAATCAATGAAGTGGAAGTTGAAATTCCGCAAGACGTTATCGACAATGCGGTCGACCTGGCGGAATTGATGCAACAGCAGCAATCCGGAGAGTAATGACTCTCATATGCAAAACAGCACTGCCGGCAGTAGTCCGGCAGTGCTGCTTTTTTATAAAAAGAAAGGGGTGGGATGGTAGTAGTATTCCCAGGACACCACAGGATAAACCCTCATTCTCAAAAGAGGTTCATTTTTCATACGCATGCCTCTTTCCACGTAAGATGATTTGTTTGCGGTCCGCCACCTTCGATTCTCAATCAATTCTCAAAGGCAACCTTCATATAAATTGTGCTGTAATCATTTTTGCGTGCTATAAATAATGGTTGAATAAGCAAGGCTTTATGTATCTTGCGACTAACTGATAATCATTTTCAGTTATCGGTTGACACACTGTTCTTTCCTGCTATAATGAGACTTGCAGCTAACTGATAACCGTTTTCATCTGAACGCTTCTCATTTAGTGGCGAATATTCGCTGTATCGGAGATTTTCATGAAAAAACGTTACTTGATCATTGCACTCATCTTGCTCTCACTTCTGTCACTGTTTGTGGGGGTAAGCCATATTACACCAATGGATCTGCTGGATTTCCGTTCGGAAGAAACAGAGATTTTCCTGATCAGCCGTTTGCCTAGGCTTGTTGCGATCTTGCTTGCCGGAGCAGGCATGAGCATCACCGGCCTCATTATGCAGCAGCTTAGCCGGAATAAGTTCGTTTCACCGACGACCGCAGGTACATTGGATGCCACAAGACTTGGTATTCTCGTATCGATGCTGCTGTTTGTCAATGCATCGATGCTGGAAAAAATGATTGTCGCATTTGCATTTGCGCTTGCCGGCACGCTGCTGTTCATGCAAATTTTGGACCGCATCAAGTTCAAAGACGCGATTTTCATACCGCTTGTCGGACTTATGTTCGGGAATATCCTTTCGTCCATCACTACGTTTTTTGCGTACAAGGCGAATGTGATCCAGAACATGTCAGCATGGCTGCAAGGGGATTTTTCGATGATCATGAAAGGGCGTTACGAGCTGTTATACATAAGCATTCCGGTGCTTATCATCACATATATGTATGCGAACCGGTTTACGGTAGCGGGCATGGGGGAGGATTTTTCGAAGAACCTTGGACTCGCATATAGGCGCATCGTCAATATCGGCTTGATCCTTGTGGCTTTGATCACAACGACGGTCGTACTGACAGTGGGGATGATACCGTTTCTCGGCTTGATCATTCCCAACATCGTCTCGATTTTCAAGGGTGATAATCTGAAGAACACCCTGCCCCATACAGCGCTGCTGGGGGCCATATTCCTTCTGATATGTGATATTTTAGGCAGAGTCATCATTTTCCCGTATGAGATATCCATCAGTCTGATGGTCGGGGTTATCGGCAGCGGAATCTTCCTTTACATGCTGTTTAGGAGGAGAGCCTATGCGTAACTCGACGAAATTAGCGATTCTCGCGGGCCTTGCCTTGTTATTCTCCGGATTGTATTTATTCCAAGGCCTGAATGGCAGCTATGATTATGCGCTGCCGCGCCGCGGCATCAAAGTGCTGGCGATGGTATTGACTGGGGTGGCGATCGCGTATTCGACAGTCATCTTCCAGACAATCACACATAACCGGATCTTGACGCCGAGCATCATGGGCCTTGACTCGCTATACCTGCTCTTGCAGACAGTCGTCATCTTTTTCCTGGGCTCTGACCATATCACCATCGTGAACAAGCAAGTGAACTTTGTGCTTTCTGTCGCGACAATGGTCGTGTTCGCACTGCTGATCTACCAGTTCCTTTTCAGGAAGGGAAGCAGGCCGATCTATTTCCTGCTGCTTGTCGGCATCATATGCGGCACATTTTTTGGAAGCATTTCGACGTTTCTCCAGGTGCTCATCGATCCGAACGAATTCCTGCGTGTGCAGGATAAGATGTTTGCCAGCTTCAACAATGTGAGCGGCGAACTTGTTTGGTGGTCGCTTGGGATTCTAGTTCTCCTGTTTTTAATCGGTTCCAGGCATTTCAGTGAACTGGATGTCTTGTCCCTCGGCCGGGATACGGCAGTCAATCTTGGCGTTTCCTACGACAAAATTGTCAAGCTGATGCTGGTCATTTCGGCAGTCCTGATTGCCGTTTCAACGGCGCTCGTCGGACCGATTACATTTTTTGGCCTGATTGTCGCCAATCTATCATATCAGTTCTTCAAAACCTATAAGCACTCCATCTTGATCGCGGGTGCTTCGATTCTGAGCATCATCGCCCTGGTCGGAGGTCAATGGATCGTTGAGCGTGTCTTCACATTCTCGACGACACTTAGTGTCATCATCAACTTTGTCGGCGGCGTGTACTTCATCTATCTATTATTAAAGGAGAGTCGATCCTCATGATCCAAGTTCGTGAACTGTCGAAGTTTTATGGGAAGAAAGCGGTCGTTGAAAAGGTGAATGTCAATATTCATCGGGGAAAAATCACTTCTTTCATCGGTCCGAACGGCGCGGGGAAATCGACTCTTCTCTCAATGGTGAGCCGGCTGCTGGATGCAGATACCGGGGAAGTTCTCGTCGATAGTGACAATGCAAAAAAGATGAAGTCCAATGAGTTCTCGAAACGCGTCTCCATCTTGAAGCAATCCAATTTCATGAATGTCCGGCTGACGGTCCGGGAACTCGTCTCCTTCGGTCGTTTCCCCCATTCACGGGGCCGGCTGAACGCTGAGGATGTGCGGATTGTGGACCAGGCGATGGATTACATGGGACTGCTCGACATGCAGTACAGCTACCTGGAGGAATTGTCGGGCGGCCAGCGACAACGTGCATTCATTGCAATGACCATCGCGCAGGATACCGATTATATCCTGCTTGATGAGCCGCTGAACAATCTGGATATGAAACATTCCGTGCAGATCATGAAAATCCTGCGCCGGCTTGTTGATGAGCTCGGCAAAACGGTGGTCATCGTCTTGCATGACATCAATTTCGCTTCTGTCTATTCGGACCGGATTGTCGCGCTCAAAGAAGGACGCGTCGTGAAAGACGGGCTGACCGAAGAGATCATCAATTCCGAAGCATTGCGGGATATCTATGATATGGATATCCCAATTCAGAAAATGAATAATTGCAGGATCTGTGTATATTTCAATTCATAAAAAAGGATGGTATTACTACGATGAAAAAGTTCTCAATCATGATGCTGCTTGCAGCGCTAATGATCGTTCTTGCTGCATGCGGCAGCAAATCTGACGATAGCTCGTCCAGTAAAGATAATTCTTCCAACTCATCTACAACTGCGGAAAAGCCTGCGGGTGAAGAACAAGCGGAAACTGTAACCGTGAAACACGAGTACGGGGAAGCTGTAGTGCCGAAGAACCCTGAGAAAGTCGCAGTATTCGACTTTGGTACACTTGATACGCTGGATGACCTAGGCATCGAAGTGGCTGGACTTCCACAGATGAACGTGCCTGGCTACCTTTCAAAATACGAAGACAGCAAGTATGAAAACCTTGGCGGCTTGAAAGAGCCGGACTTTGAAAAGCTTCATGCCATGAAGCCGGATGTCATCTTCATTTCCGGAAGACAGGCGGATTCTTATGATGAGTTTGCAAAAATCGCTCCGACCGTTTTCGTGCGCGTCGATGCTGATAATTATATGGAGTCTTTTAAGAAGAATGCAGAGTTGATCGGTGAGATCTTCGGCAAGGAAGATGAAGTGAAATCCGAACTTGCTGATATTGACAGCAAGGTGAAGGAAATCAATGACGAAACAGCGAACATGGACAAAAAAGCGCTGATCGTTCTTGGTACGGAAGGTAAAGTGAGTGCCTATGGTCCAGGGTCCCGTTTCGGAATCATTCATGACGTATTTGGCGTGAAACCGTCTGACGAAGGCATTGAAGTATCTACACACGGCCAGAATATCACGTTTGAATATATCCTGGAACAGAACCCTGACATCCTGTATGTCGTGGACCGTGATGCAGCAATCGGCAATGGAGCAAGCGCGAAAGACTCCATTGAAAACGATCTAGTGAAGAAGACGACTGCTTATAAAGACGGAAAAATCATCTACTTGAATCCGGAATACTGGTATCTTTCCGGCGGCGGTCTGAAATCCATGAAAGAAATGGTCACTGAAATCGAAGACAGCCTATAATGTCAATCCACACCCGCCTGCTTGTAGCAGGCGGGTTTTTGGTGCCTTTGGCGGGCGCGGATGCTCGGTTCGCTATGCTACGATGGGAGGAACAATAGCGGAACGGGGGCATTTCCGGAATGGGGAAAGAAGTGTTTGTAAAGGCGGCGACTTTGGAAGAGGCGATCGGGCAGGCCCTCCGGGAACTTGGTTTGAAAAAACGCAAGGACCTGGAGATCGAGCTTCTTACAGAGCCATACTTGGCGGACCGGCTCGTGGAACTAAAGGCGTACCGGCGGACTTCGCCTGTTTTGCCCTTGGACAGAAATGAGGGAATCCAGGACATCGAGATCAGCGGACCGGCTTTGAGTGAAAGGAAAGGGATCCGAACATGCGGCAATGTACGCATCGGCGGCGATGCGGGGCCCTCCCTGTATATCGAGTCGGGCGGCGATGTATCAATTGGCGGATCGGTGCAAAAATCGATCATTGAGGCGGAACGGCATGTGCGCATCAAGGGGAATGTCCTTTCCTCCACGATTCATGTAGGGGTGCGCGACGCGCTGGAGAATGACTTATCGCTGAGATTGGAAGGGGTCGTACATTATCTGGAACATGTCGAGCGGGAGGTCTGGAAGGTGCTGGATGCTCGGGAACACACGCCCGGGGATGTGGATGCCGCGGAACTCAGCCGGCTGTTCCATTGGATCCTGGAAGAGAAGTTCCTTCCGTTTCAGCGGATGAAGCAGGAATTCATCCGCAAGGTGGAAGATAATGTACCGCGGCTGTCAGACGACTGGGAAGTGCTGGCGGATCGTCTGCGCTACGTGCTGTCTGACACGGCGAAATCAGGCGTGCAGGATGCGAGTGATTTTTCATCTCTCGTCCAGAGGGCAAGACTGATGCATGACCGCCATGCGGAAGATGGACGGCTGGATTCTTTCCTGGAACTGCCTTACGCGGTCAGCAGTGTCCTTTCCTGCAATGGAACAATTCATGTGCATGGAAAAGGCCTGTACAACTGCTCCGTATCCGCACGGAGAGACATTGAGGTGGAAGGCGTATGCCGGGGCGGTGAACTGCTGGCAGACCATAGACTGTCCATCCGGGAGGCAGGCTCAAAGTCAGGCGCGAAAACGGTACTGAAAACAGGCGTGAACGGTTCGATCAGTATCGGCAAAGCGCATGCAGGGACGGAATTGTGGATTGGGACCCATTGCCTGTTGATCGAATATGACCAGCTTGGCGTTTTTGCCCGCATGCAGGATGGAGAACTGGCAATCAGCTGACCGCGGGATGCAGGCAGACTAAAAACGATATATTCTGCATTCCAGGAAACTTGGAAAACCCCTTGTCCTTAAAAGGTGTAAAGTTTATACTTACATGTGTAAAGACACCTATGAGACGGATAAAGGGGCAGGAATGTTGAAAACTAAACAAGGGATCTCCCGCAACCGGCTGCTTGCCATTGCCGGAACTGGCTGGATGTTCGACGCGATGGATGTAGGCATATTATCATTTGTCATAGCCGCTGTAGCTGTCGAATGGAATTTAAATCCCACGCAGATGGGATGGATCGGAAGCGTTAACTCAATCGGGATGGCGGTCGGCGCCTTTGTGTTCGGATTGCTCGCTGACCGGATTGGCCGGAAGTCGGTCTTCATGATGACGCTTGTGCTATTCTCGGTCGCAAGTGGACTGTCCGCGCTTACATCCGCGCTGGCCATTTTCCTCGTGCTGCGCTTTCTTGTGGGTGCAGGGCTTGGCGGTGAATTGCCCGTCGCATCGACACTCGTTTCAGAGAGTGTAAGCAGCAAGGAGCGCGGCCGCGTCGTTGTACTGCTGGAAAGCTTTTGGGCGGTCGGCTGGATCATTTCAGCACTGCTCGCGTATTTTGTCATTCCGCATTTCGGATGGCGTGCAGCCCTTTTGCTGACCGCATTGCCGGCGTTCTACGCCATTTACCTGCGGCGGAATTTACCGGATTCTCCGAAATTCACGGCGGAAGGGGAACCGAAACAGTCTGTCACTGCAAAAATGAGATCCATCTGGTCGAAACCGTACGCAAAACGGACGCTGATGCTGTGGATCGTCTGGTTCACAGTAGTGTTCTCTTACTATGGCATGTTCCTATGGCTGCCGAGTGTCATGGTGATGAAAGGCTTTGATATGATCAAGAGCTTCGGCTATGTCCTCCTGATGACCATCGCCCAGCTGCCTGGCTATTTCACAGCTGCGTGGTTCATCGAGCGTCTCGGCAGAAAATTTGTCTTGTCGGTCTATCTGCTTGGCACGGCAGCGAGCGCATTTTTCTTCGGCAACGCGGATTCGCTTGTGCTCCTTCTGACAGCAGGCGCGCTTCTGTCGTTCTTCAACCTTGGAGCGTGGGGAGCCTTGTACGCCTATTCACCCGAACAATATCCGACGAACGTGCGCGGCACGGGATCCGGGATGGCCGCGGCGGTCGGACGGATCGGCGGCATCTTCGGCCCGCTGCTGGTCGGCTGGCTTCTAGCGGCAGGACACGACTTCAGCCTGGTCTTCGGCATTTTCTGCGGGGCGATCTTGATCGGCGTCTTGGCAGTCGTGTTCCTGGGAACAGAAACAAAGCAGACGGAATTGGAATGAAGGGGCTGTCCAGAAAGTATAAATTTCATTATTATGACCTTTAAAAAATTCTTATGAGGATGTAGAAAATCGCCAGAAACGGCCGACTCCTGCGGGAACAGCACGAGTCCGAGACCCCGCAGCAAAGCGAGGAGACTCGGGCCGTGCCCGCGGAAAGCGTGCCGGTTCTGGCGATTTTCGTATTTTCGGACGACCCCTTTTTTTGTCTTTCGCTGACTGGCAGCTTATATGATTCATTACGCGCGAAACGGGTAAAGATTGATAGATAATCTGGAAATGAATGATATAGGAGGGATGCGTTTTGACAAAACGATTTTCGTTCCTGCTTCTCATTGCCGTTTTAGCGGTAGGTCTTGCAGCATGCGGCGATAAGAAGGATGATGCGAATTCAGAAGGAACGGCAGACGGCACAAACAACACCGGGACGACAGATACAGGCAAAGACGAAGCATCCGGAGGGACTGACAGCAAAGGGGATGCTGACAAGAACGTCCAAGTGGACAATGACCTGACACTTGGAATGACAATGGATGAATTTGAGAAGGCATTTAATGAGAATGCGAAGAAAAAAGGCCTTTCTTATGAAATTGAAGACTATGAATTCCTCGAAGGCAATAATGTCCGTACGGCAACAATCCAGCTGAAATCCGATCTTCTTCTAAGTGTGCTTGAAATGCCGGACAGCGAAGAAGTGAAGGCGGTCAAACTGGAGATTGAGAGCATCGAAAAGAAAGAAGAGACGAATAAGCTCATCCAGACCATTATCGAATCCGTGGCTCCTGATCTAAGTGACGATGAACTGGAACGGGTCCAAAAAGAGATTGGTACAGCCGATCCGGACACAATTGAAGCTCCCGCAAGAAATGACTCTGAATCCTATTACGGGGATGTCCACTATATTTTAAGCTACAAGGAAGCGGACTTGCTCGAATTCATCGCGGCGAACCGGGAAGATACCCAGTTTGCGGCTGAATAAATAGAAAGACCTCAGCGTGAAAATGCTGGGGTCTTTTTGGCCTTTGCTTGAAACTTCACACAAGCTCATCCGTATTTCCTATAAAGGGGGAATGCATGATGGCGATCGACACGTTCCAAGTGAACATTCCGCCCGCTGAAGCGCGGGACTTAGTGCAGCAGGAGATCTTGCAAAGGAATATTAGCGGAACTCTCGTGGACAGTTACTCAAGGAAAGCCGGCGAGCATGAAGTGCATGTCCTGATCATGGAGAAATTCTATATGCGATCGAACAACCGGGCATCGGTGACAACGACGATCGATAATTTTGACGGCGTGACGACTGTGCATGTCGTCGCAGCGGGCAGTTCGGAAGGCGTCTTCTTCCGTTTTGACTGGGGAGCCGGCAGCAATTTTGCTGGCAGCGTGGCGCGCGCCCTTGCTCCTCACAGGATCGGGGGAGATGACCGGTTTGATTGGTGATGTGATGGCCCGGTATACCGGATTGCAGCGCAGACAAAGGCGATAGCGTGTAATTTTAAAAAGGTGAGAAGATAGGCTTGGATTTTTCAGAAAAGCTTCTTGCATTCATCCGGGCTATGATAGAGGCGGGATTGGTACGCCGGCTAGTGCCGGATTTGTATGCGGTCATCGCCCATTCCGGTATGACCGCATTGAACATGGGGTAGAGATGATCAGGAAAGGGGAAGGCAAACCCTTTCTGGATGAAACCATTGCGATACTACGATCTTGAAAGGGAGTGTGCGGATGTTCCGGATACCGGAGACGCTTGCGGAGCTGGGAAGAAAACGGATTGAGGGATACCCGCTTGAAGGGTTCGTCTACGGAGAAGGCCCTGAGAAGCCGAAGCTGATGCTGATCGGCGAAGCACCGGGTGAATTTGAGCTCGTGGATGGCATCCCCTTCATTGGACGGGCCGGCAAGGAGCTGATGCAGTCGCTCGCATCCATCGGCCTGTCGCGTGAGGATGTGTACATAACTAGTACGGTGCGCAGCCGTCCGTATAAGTGGGGGACGAAGAGGGAAAGGGACGGTACGGTCATCGAACGCAAATACAACCGGCCGCCGACCCAAAAGGAGATCATCGCGCACGCTCCAGTTCTGGACTACGAAGTGGCAAACGTCAAGCCGAAGCTGATTGTGGCATTAGGGAATGTCGGTCTGCAAAGGCTGCTCGGCAAAGAGGCGAAGGTGACGGAACTGCATGGCCAGCTCATCGAGGGGCCGGTCCGTTGCTTGGAAAGTCTGGAAGGCACGACGTTCGGCTGGACGGAAAGGACCCATAAAATCGTCCCGACATTCCATCCGGCTTCCGTCTTTTACAGGCCGTCCCATCGGCCGGATCTTGAAGCGGACTGGCTTGCGATCGGAAAGCTGCTGGAGACGTTATAGGATGAACTGCCAGAGGATTCTCATCATCGGCAGCAGCGGGGCGGGCAAGTCGGTGTTGTCCAAGGAGCTGGCAAGGCGCCTCGATCTGCCGCTCCTTCATCTGGATGCCCTTTTTTGGAATGAAGGATGGGTGCCGACGCCGAAACCGGAATTTCGCATGAAGCTGCAAAAGGAGCTCGAAAAGCCGGCATGGATCATGGATGGCAATTTCAACTCAACCATAGAAATGCGTGCGCAATATGCCGACCTGATCGTGTTCCTTGATTATCCGAATTGGCTTTGCCTGACGCGCGTCTTCAAGCGGCGCTGGATGTACAGGGGAAGGACCCGTCCCGATATGGCGAAAGGTTGCCGCGAGAAAGTGGACTGGGATTTCATCAAGTTCATTTGGACGTACCCGAAGAAGAAACGGCCGGGCGTCCTGGAACTGCTAGGACGGATGAAGACGAATGTGGTGATTCTCGCGTCGCCGCGAGAGACGGCGGATTGGCTGGACAAAATACAAGAGACAAGGTGAATGCATGGAAAAGACAGAAACAAAGGGGACAATGAAGGAATTCATCGCGCTGCTGAAACAGCTGAGCTGGCCGAAAGGGCGGACTGTGACCGCGCTGATCTTAGCGCTTTTCTCGACAATTGCGAGTCTTGCAGTGCCGCTCGTCACAAAGGAACTCGTCGACTCGTTGACGGGCTCCACTTTCACCTGGCAGACGGCGTTATTCCTGCTGGCCGTGTTCATCGTGCAGGCAGTGCTTGGCGGCGTATCCTATTATCTGCTTGCTTATATCGGCGAGACGATTGTCGCCGACTTGCGCAGCCGGCTCTGGGCGAAGGTGCTCAGATTGCCGGTCGGCTATTACGATGACAATGAAACCGGCGAGACGATGAGCCGGATTACGCAGGACACGACGATTCTAAAGACGCTTGTATCCGATCATCTCGTCGGTTTCATCACAGGCATCATCTCGATTATCGGAGCTGTGGCGATCCTGCTTGTGCTGGACTGGAAGATGACGCTGATCATGCTCATCAGCGTGCCGGTCAGCTTCGCGATTATTATGCCGCTCGGGCGGATCATGCATAAGATTGCAAAAGCGACACAAGGGGAGATGGCGAAATTCTCGGGCCATCTCGGACGGGTGCTCGGTGAAATACGTCTTGTGAAGGCGTACCGGGCAGAGTCGTCCGAGCAGGAGAAAGGGCAAGCCGCCATCCGCACGCTCTTTTCATTCGGACTGAAAGAGGCAAAGATCCAGGCGATCATTTCACCGGTGATGACACTTGTGATGATGGGAATCCTTGTCGCCATCCTCGGCTACGGGGGCGCGCAAGTTTCACGCGGCGCCTTATCAGCTGGAACGCTCGTCGCAATCATCTTCCTCATGTTCCAAATCATCATGCCGTTCGCACAGATGGCCCAGGTGTTCACCGTCTTTCAGAAGGCGGTCGGGGCGACTGATCGGATCCAGCAAATATTGCAAATGGACAGTGAACAGGCGGAGGGAAGAGAAGCCGCTGAAGATGCGGCGATCAAATTTGAAGATGTATCTTTTGCGTATGAATCCGGCAAGGAAGTGCTGCACGGCGTTACGTTCGATGCAGCACCAGGAACGGTGACAGCGTTTGTCGGTCCGAGCGGAGGCGGGAAGACGACCATCTTCTCGCTCATTGAACGGTTCTATCAGCCGACAGAGGGCGTCATCCGGCTTGGTTCCATGCCGATCGGCAGCATTGCCCTTTCCGAATGGCGGAAACGGATCGGTTACGTATCGCAGGAAAGTCCGCTGCTCAGCGGCACGATTATCGACAATATCGCCTACGGCCTGGAAGTGAGGCCGTCCATCCAAGAGATCCGGAAGGCTGCAGAAGCGGCGAATGCTCTCGGTTTCATTGAAGAGCTGGAAGATGGCTTTGATACGCTCGTCGGGGAGCGTGGTATGAAACTGTCAGGCGGGCAGCGTCAGCGGATTGCAATTGCAAGGGCGCTTCTGCACGACCCGGATATCCTTCTGCTGGATGAAGCGACATCGAACCTCGACAGCGGCTCAGAGACGCATGTGCAGGAAGCGCTTGCTCGTCTTATGGAAGGCCGCACAACACTGATCATTGCGCACCGGCTGGCGACGGTCGTTCATGCCGACCAGCTCATCTTCCTCGAAGGGGGCCGGATTACAGGCATCGGCACGCATCAGGAACTTGCCGAGGAACATGCGCTGTACCGAGAGTTTGCAGAAGGTCAGGGGCTTTATTCATGAATTAGAAAAACGGCAGGGAGGCGAACCTCTTCTGCCGTTTTTATGTATGTGTTGGAAAACGCTTTTTATTTTTCTGGAGCTTCTGGCGTGCGGTCTCCATCAGGTCGACGTCCAGCACATCCGCCAGCTGCAGCAGATAAATGAACACATCCGCCGCCTCTTCGGCAATTTTCTCCTTTTCCGCTGCGATTTTTTCGGCGGAAGGATTCCACTGGAAATGCTCCAGCAGTTCGTTCGCTTCAAGCGAGATGGAGATTGCGAGGTTTCTCGGATCCCGGTTGCCTGTCCAGCCGCGCTCCTCTGTGAATATGCGAATGTCCTCTGTCAGTTTCTTCATCCTGGTCACTGCCTTTCGTTTTACTTGAGTATACGCTACCTTTTTCCGATAATGGAAGGACCAAATTGAAATCGGGGGGCGAGCGGATGTATCGACCAGTGGAACAGGAGTTTTTTGAAGCGCCGGTACTCGAACTCGCACGGAATCTCGTCGGCCAGTATATCGTGCATGAGCTGCCGGAAGGACGGATTGTCGTCAGGATCGTCGAGACGGAAGCGTACCATGGGCCGGAAGATCGGGCGGCGCACAGCTTCGGCAACCGGCGGACGAAACGGACGGAAGTGATGTTCGGGGAGCCGGGGCTGATTTATACATACCAGATGCATACCCATACGCTCATGAATGTCGTAAGCGGTCCGGAGGGGACGCCGCATGCAGTCTTGCTGCGGGGGGCCGAACCAGTCGAAGGCATTGAAATGATCGCGAACAACCGAGGGGCGCATATGAAGCCGGAGAACTGGACGAATGGCCCTGGAAAGTTATCCAAGGCGATCGGGGTCACCATGGCAGCCTACGGCGGGTACTGGGGAACCCCGCCGCTATTCATCGCGAAAGGCCCTGGGGCGGAAAAAGTGGTGAGCGGGCCCCGTGTCGGCATTGGCAATACGGGGGAAGCCATGCATTATCCATGGCGTTTTTATGAGGAAGGGAACCCGTATGTCTCGAAATATCGTCCATGAGTTTAGCACGCGCTCGGGAAGGGAAATCAAGAAACTGCAGGCAAAAAAAGCATATTTGAAGGAGTGATGTTCAAATGGCAAAGATTGCAACAGTATTGACGGACCTATTTGAGGATGTGGAATATACCGATCCGGCAGATGCATTTAAAGAAGCCGGACATGAAGTGGTGACGATCGAGAAGGAAGCGGGCAAGCAAGTCGAAGGAAAGCAGGGCAAGGCGAAAGTAGATATTGACAAGGGCATCGACGATGTAAGCGTTGATGAGTTTGACGCGCTGTTCATCCCGGGAGGCTTCTCGCCGGACCAGCTCCGTGCCGATGATCGTTTTGTCCAGTTCGCAAAAGGTTTTATGGACAAGGATAAGCCGGTATTCGCCATCTGCCACGGACCGCAGCTTCTGATCACAGCGAAGACGCTAGACGGCAGGGACGCGACAGGCTATACTTCCATTAAAGTCGACCTTGAGAACGCCGGCGTGAAATTCCATGACAAGGAAGTGGTCGTCTGCCACGAGCAGCTTGTCACAAGCCGTAATCCAGACGACATTCCGGCGTTCATCCGGGAATCGAAGAAACTGCTCGAGAAGTGAACATAAGGCATAACCTGTGCACGCCAGACAATAGACTGGCATGTACAGGTTTTTTTATTGGGGTAAGTGCCCAGTCTTCGTGTGGTAATTGCAGCAAGTGTACCTGCATGATAGATTTAAAACTGGGCATATGCCAAGGGGGATGTTTTATGAAAAGAGTATTGAAAATGGGAAGCGCCTTTATCGGCATCATTGTCGGTGCAGGATTTGCGTCAGGGCAGGAGATCCTGCAATATTTCACGAGTTTCGGTCTTCTTGGTTGTGCAGGCGCGATTCTGTCAGCTGCGCTGTTCGCCTATCTTGGCATGACGCTGACCCGGCTCGGCAGCAGGATGCAAACTGAGTCGTACAAGGATGTCATCTATACAATTAGCGGACGGTATTTAGGAATTATTGTAGACTACGTAATCATTTTTACGTTATTCGGAGTAGGTACGGTGATGCTCGCTGGAGCGGGCGCCAATTTGAATCAGCAGTTTGGCTTGCCGGTTTACATAGGAAGCGTGCTGATGGTCGTGCTTGTCTTTTTTACGATTTTATTGAATGTGGACAAAGTGGTCGCTGTCATCGGCAGTATCACGCCATTCCTTATCCTGGCAGTAATCGTCGTATCCGTCTACGCGCTTATGACGATGGATACATCGTTCGCGGTCTTGAACCCGATTGCACAAGGCGTGGAGACGACTTTGCCGAACTGGATCATATCGGCCATCAATTACGTCTCCTTCAATATCGCGGTCGGCGCTTCCATGTCGATTGTGATGGGAAGCGCGGAGAAGGATGAGCGGATTGCCGGATGGGGCGGCTTCGTCGGCGGCCTGGGGCTGGGTGTCCTGATTCTGCTCAGCCATCTGGCAATCTTCGCCCGCGTCGAAACGGTGGCAGACAGCGATTTGCCGATGCTGGCGATCATAAACGAGATTTCGCCTGTACTCGGCATCTTCATGGCATTCGTCCTGTACGGCATGATTTTCAATACGGCTGTCAGCATGTTCTATGCGTTCGGCGCGCGGTTCATCAAGATTGGGACAGGGAAGTTCCGCCTGTTCATCAGCATCACGCTGGTTATCGGTTTTATCTTGAGTTTTGCCGGATTCAAGGACCTGGTCGCACATTTATATAGATTCATCGGCTACGTCGGCCTGTTCCTCGTGGCTGCGCTGATTGTTGCGTCGTTCCGTTTTTCGAAAATCAAGCGCCTGCACAGGTGACCGGTTTGTAACCATTTCCAACTCCGCCCGTCTGCTTCTATAGGAGGGATGGATATGAAACTGTATCACTTGCTGGCAGGCCTACTGCTGATTGGGTTGATCATGTCAGGATGTTCCGCTTCATCAGGCGGTGGCTGGAAGTTGCATTCGACAGGCAATCCGAGTGCTGCAGACGTGCTGAAACAGAATCCGGAAGCCGATATCTTTCAATTCGACGGTCTCATCTATACGACTGGGATTGACTGGGTGGAAGAATTGGATTTGACGAAAGGCGAGCAGGTCGGAGAAATCAGCACGCACAACGACAGCAGCACGAAGTTCCAAGACGGCATGGCCAATAAGCTGCCGGCCGGATCAAAAATATTCACTACGAAAGAAAAGGAAGGCCCAATTCTGCTTGTTGAAGTGGACGGAAAGCTTTTGAGGTATTATGGGTTAGTTGAGGGGTAACAGAAAACGCGCCATCCCAGAAGGGACAGCGCGTTTTTATCATGCTTTTACGAGTTGAAGCTCTTCAGCTGGACCGAAGAATTCAAAGTGGATCTTGTCTTGCGAGATGCCCATTTCATAAAGGGCGGATACAATTGCCTGCATGAATGGTGTCGGTCCGCAGACGTATACGTCGCTGCCGTCGATCACATGCTTCTCAAGGAAGTCGCGGTTAATGAAACCATCGCCTTCTCCCGAGTAAAGAACTTCATAGGTGGAATTCGGCAATTCGCTGTTCATGTTACGCAATGTTTCATCGAACGCTTGGTGCTTGCGAGTCCGTGCGGAGTGCAGGAAGGCAACTTTGCGCTCCGGTGTGTTCTTCGCAATATAGTCGTACATGGACATCATCGGTGTGAGACCGACACCGCCGCTGATCAATGTGACCGGATTTTCGCTTTCTGTATCAAGATGGAAGTCTCCGGCAGGTACGCTCACTTCGAGCTTGTCGCCGACGTTCATTTCATTATGGAGATACACGGATACTTTTCCGCCTGGCACGCATTCGTCCTCACGTTTGATGGAGAGGCGGAACCGTTCGCCGTCTGGAGCTTGTGATAAGCTGTATTGACGGTTCAAGATATGTTCTTCGCCAGGGATGCGGAAACGGATTGTGATGTACTGGCCTGGTTTGTAATCAGGCAATTTCTTGCCGTCCACCGGCTTCAAATAGAACGAAGTGATGACGTCGCTTTCTTTCACTTTCTCGTCAACAGTGAACTCTTTGAATGTTTTCCAGCCGCCTTCCGCTTCTTCTGCAGCATCATACATCTGTTTTTCAACGCCGATGAAAGCATCTGCAATTACGCCGTACGCTTCTCCCCATGCTTCAAGGATCTCAGGCGTTGCCGCATCGCCAAGCACTTCTTTGATTGCGCCTAGAAGGTGGTAGCCGACGATTGGATACTGGTCTGGCTGGATTCCAAGTGATTTGTGTTTATGTGCAATTTGGACAACCGCAGGAACGATCGCTTCCAAGTTGTCGATATATTTCGCTGCAGCGAGGACTGTGTTTGCAAGAGCTGTCTGCTGACGGCCTTTCGACTGGTTTGCATGGTTGAAGATGTTAAGCAGTTCAGGGTGAGCGGCGAACATATTTTTATAAAAAGTTTTTGTAATTGTTGTTCCGTGTTGTTCAAGAACTGGTACTGTGGATTTTACGATATCGATTGTGTTTTGGGATAGCATTGCGTTGCACAACCTTTCTTGTATTTGATAATTCCACTATAAACCCACTCTCCGCTAAAAGCTATATATAAAATACATGTTTAAACGGATGTAAAGATTTGTACACATTTCTTTCACGCATTTGACATAGTCCGCCCTGGACACTTTTCTTTCACGGGCCAGCCGTTGCCGCTATAATAGTGTGAGAAAGAGCGGTGACATTATGCGGTTAACATTGTATACAGATTTTTCTTTGCGGGTGCTCATTTACCTCGGTGCGAAAGAGAAGGATGAGCTGTCGACGATCCAGGAGATTTCTGATGCATTTCAAATATCGAAAAACCATTTGACGAAAGTCGTCCATGAACTTGGAAAGATGGGGTTTGTTGAATCGATCCGAGGACGAGGCGGCGGCATCCGCTTGAAAGTACCGGCGGAAGACATCAACGTCGGCCAGCTGGTCCGCAAGACGGAGGATGATTTCCATCTCGTCGAATGCTTTAATCCGGATTCCAACAGATGCATCCTGTCGCCGGCATGCCATTTGAAAGGTGTGCTGAACGAAGCGCTTCAGGCGTATTTTTTGGTGCTCGATCGCTACACCATCGCAGACTTTGTCGTAGACCAAGATGAAGTGGCGGCGATTTTGTTTGGCGGACGCTTGTGATAAAATAGGGAAGCAAAGAACGTCAGATCAATATGAAACAATTGCAGGAGGGACATCATGGGAAAAGTTTTAGTGTTCGGTCATAAAAATCCAGATACCGATTCGATTGCATCGGCAATCACATATGCATATTTAAAGAAGGAACTCGGCATGGATGCAGAAGCAGTGCGGCTTGGATCGATTTCAGGAGAAACGGCTTTTGCACTTGCGCAATTCGGTTTCGAAGCGCCGAGATTGATTGAAACAGCAGAGAACGAAGCGCAGCAAGTCATCTTGGTGGATCATAACGAGCGCCAGCAGAGCGTTGATGATCTCGACAAAGTGCAAGTTATCGAAGTCATCGACCATCACCGGATCGCGAACTTCGAAACGAGCGACCCGCTCTACTACCGGGCAGAGCCAGTCGGCTGCACGGCGACTATCCTGTTGAAACTGTTCAAGGAGAACGGCGTGGAAGTGCCAAAAGACATTGCGGGCCTTATGCTGTCCGCCATCATTTCGGATTCCCTTCTATTCAAATCACCGACATTCACGGCGGAAGACCGAAAAGCGGCGGACGAGCTTGCGGAGATTGCTGGCGTGGACGCTTCCGTATACGGGCTGGACATGCTGAAAGCGGGCGCTGATCTCAGCGGCAAGTCGCTCGAAGAATTGATTTCGCTCGACGCGAAGGAATTCACAATGGGCGACAAGAAAGTCGAAATCGCCCAGGTGAACGCGGTCGATCTGTCGGACGTCCTCAGCCGCCAGGAAGAGCTGGAAGTGTTGATCAACAGCATTATCGAAGAGAAAGGGCTCGACCTCTTCTTCTTCGTCGTGACCGATATCCTGAACAACGACTCCGTTGTCCTCGCGCTCGGCACATCGGCTGAACGCGGCACGCAAGCGTTCAATGTCGGCCTCGAGAACAACCTCGCGACATTGAAAGGCGTCGTATCCCGGAAGAAGCAGATTGTTCCGATCCTTACTGAAGCACTTAAATGATTGAATGCAAAACAGGCGGTCCCCATATTTGGGGGCCGCCTTTTAATTGAATTGCTGTGCCGGCTAAATGGATCGTTCCTCGGGTTAACTGGATCGCTGTGCCGGCTAAACAGCCGCTCTCTCTGCATTCTCACGGCAGGTCTAACGGGCGGGTGGCGGGGCCTTCGAGGACGGAGCCGTCTTTCCGGAAACGTGAGCCGTGGCACGGGCAGTCCCATGTTTCGTCGCCGGCGTTCCAGCGTGTCCGGCAGCCCATATGCGTGCAGATGGGTGAATCGGTGCGCGTCAGGTGGCCGCCCGCGAATTCTTTGATGACGAGTCCGGTGGTCCGGAGCGCCTGTACCATGAAGGATCCGAAATTTGTGCGGCTTGGCGCATACAGGGCGGCTGCTTTGTTTTCGCGTCCGACGATATGATCGGAAACAATCCGGGCCGCAGCGAGGGAATTGGACATGCCCCACTTCCGAAAGCCTGTATTGATATAGACATACGGCAGGCTCGCATCGATCGGGCCTGCATATGGCACGAGATCCGGGGTTGACGGATCTTGCGCAGACCAGCCGTTGGTGACGGTTTCCAGGTTATAGATTGAGCGCAGTTCGTGCGCAAGTTTGTCGTACCTCGGCTGCGTGTCCTTTTCCATGCCCGCCTTGTGGCTTTCGCCGCCGAGCAGGAAATACGTTCGTCCGTCAATGGCGACTGTGCGGATGGACCGCTTAGGCTGGTCGACGGACAGGTATTGCCCTTTGAGCGGCATATCGGCTTTTGCGGATACGAGATAGGATCGGTCGACGACTAATTTCATCACCTGGAGGCCGCGCAGCGCTTCGATCGGATAATGGGTGCACAGGACGAGTTCGCTGAATTCGATGACGTGGGATGATTGCATGAATAGCAATCGTTTTTTGAGATCCATCGAGCGGACATCGGAATGTTCATAGATTTTAGCTCCCGCTTTTACAGCGAGCTCGGCGAGATGCTGTCCGAAGCGGACGGAATGCAGCTGGCCTTGATGTGCGATGGTCAGTGTGGCGTCCATCTTGATCGGCAGTTCCGAATTCCAGCCAAGCTCTCCCGGTATCCCGAGTTCATCGTACGCCCATTTTTCATCCTGCAGCTGTTTCGTACCGTGTTCCGTATTTGAGAATAAAATCGAATCGGCCAAGCGGAATTCATCACCTTCCGAAAGGGAAGCGGCAAATCGGATCGACTCGTCGTTCACTTCATAATAAGTTCTGGCACCTTCACGGCCAAAATGCTTTATAAGATCGGCATAGACAAGATCGTGCTGGACGGTCAATTTGCCAGTTGTGTTGCCAGTCGCGCCTTCCAGGATCATTTCCTTTTCTACTAAAATGACGTTCTTGCCTTCCTTCGCCAGAAAGTATGCATTCGCCAAACCGTTTAAACCGCCGCCGACGATGCACACGTCGCATTTTAAATCGGCTGTGACCGCGGGATAATGTTCACGGGGGTAGGCGGTGTCCAGCCATAGTGAGTTGAATAGCATCAACTTCCATCTCCTCTTTGCAAATAAAATAAGGTAAGCATATACATTGTTGCCATCTTGAATAAAATTTAAAATTGAAAGTAGAAAGGTGATGAGGATATGAAAATTGAAGTTTGGTCGGATTATGTGTGCCCGTTTTGCTATATCGGCAAGAAGAAGTTGGAGGATGCGTTGAAGTCAACAGGATTTTCAGGGAGGACGGAACTTGTTTTTAAAGCGTATCAGCTGGATCCAACCACTCCTGTGGATACAGAAAAGCCATCAGTGGAAGGCTTTGCAGCGAAATTCGGCGTGAGCGAGGCAGAGGCGAAAGGCATGATGGCAAATATTGCGGAGCAGGCAGCGGCTGCGGGACTGACGTTCAACACGGATGACATGAAAGTCGCCAACACGTTCAATGCCCATCGCCTTGCGAAACTGGCGGAGCAGGAAGGCAAGGGAGCGGCTATGTCGGAGCGCCTCCTGAAAGGCCATTTCACGCTCGGTGAAGCGCTTGGCAACCGGGATGTCCTTCTCCGGATCGCTGAGGAAACAGGCATTTCACGGGATCGTGCTGCCGGGATGCTTGATTCGGATGAGTTTGCGCAGGATGTACGCGATGATATCGCAGAAGCGGGCCAGCTCGGTGTGAGAGGCGTTCCGTTTTTTGTAATCAACCGGAAGTACGCCATCTCAGGTGCGCAGCCTGCAGAAGTGTTTGAACAGGCGCTGAAGCAAGCGGCCGAGGAAGAGGGATTGCCGGCATTCAAGGTGGTCGGTGAAGATGAAGGCGGTTCTTGCGAAGGCGGCAGCTGTTCAATGTAACAAGTGGAACGCGAAGAAGCGGGCAGGGAGAACAATCTCTTGTCAAAAATCCTGATTCCAAGCATACTTATATGATGGAGCCCCAATTCTGAAGGAACAGGGGGGGCCCCCACCACTTCCGTAAATGATGGCCTCCATCAACGAAGGCGAGAGCTCTCTTACTGGAAAGGAATGTGTTTGGATGACAAAGCATACATGGTTTGAGGAACTGAGTCAGGAATTGACAACGGGTGCCCTGCGCCTCGATGAACCTTTATACACGTATACGAAAACGCAGCTGGGCGGTGCGGCGGATCTGCTTGCCATACCCGAGACAGTTGATGAAATGCAGACAATCGTCAAATATGCCGCTCAGAACGGAGTCCCGCTCCTCTTGCTCGGCAATGGCTCGAATATGGTAGTCCGGGATGGCGGCGTGCGGGGGATCGTCCTTCATCTGCCGAAACTCGATGCAATCCGGATTGAAGGCACGTCCGTACATGCAGAAGCTGGGGCCCATATCATCGACGTCTCGAGACAGGCAGGGGCTGCAGGCCTGACGGGGTTCGAATTTGCATGCGGCATACCAGGCTCAGTCGGCGGGGCAATGGCGATGAACGCAGGTGCCTACGGCGGCGAGATCAAAGACATCATCGTCAAGTGTACTGTCATGGACCGCAGTGGGGAAATTTTCGATTTGTCGAAAGAGGAACTGGAGCTCGGTTACCGGAAAAGCATCATAGCGAAAGAAGGCTATTACGTTTTGTCGGCAGATTTTGAACTGACGCCTGGCGATCAGGAAGCGATTGACGCGAAAATGGCTGACCTGACATTCCAGCGGGAGTCGAAGCAGCCGCTCGAGTATCCTTCAGCGGGCAGTGTTTTCAAGCGTCCGCCCGGTTATTATGCAGGAAAATTGATCCAAGACTGCGGCTTGCAAGGGAAGGGATTCGGCGGCGCGGAAGTGTCTACGAAGCATGCCGGGTTCATCGTCAATAAGAAGAACGCCACGGCGACAGACTACATCCAGACGATCGAGCTGGTGAAGCGGACGGTGAAGGATCAGTTTGACGTGGAACTGGAACTTGAAGTGAAAATTGTCGGAGAAGAAACAGAACAGTAAAATGGAAACAAAAACAGGCGGATGACCCGTTAAGGGCCGTCCGCCGTTTGAGCATATGTCATAGTTCGATTTTACAGCTGATTTTGGACGCATCGGCGACGCAGTCGTCGATGATCTCCACCTTGCACATGTGATTGTTGTGCATGAACTTGAAGATGCCGTTATTGAAATCGGTGCCGGTCTCTTTGAAGAAGATGCCTTCGAATCTTGCATCTTTTGAAAGGGTGAAGACGACCCGGTAGCCGCTGCCATCCTCTATTAGATAGGCGCGCACCCCTTTTTCAAACAGGCCTTCGGTTTCATCCTTGATATAGCGGGCGACTGAGACGACATGAAGATCGACGAATGTGATCTCGCGGAGAAGAACGTTGAGGAACGACCCTTTAGTGATCTCCTCCCACCGGCTTTGCGCTGTCTGCCCGATGATAATTTGAGTGATGTTATGCTGATGGGCAACTTCTTTGATCACTTTTGCGGTTGGGCGCTTTTCATTATCACGGATAATGAAGTCCACATCCAGTTCCTCGGCAAGTTCACGCCACTCATTGATGTATTGTGATTTCTCTGCATCGAACTCATCGACCGGCAGCGGATCGACTGTCAGGATATACATCGGACAATCCATAATAGCTGCCATTTTATGCCCCCGCCGGATGAGCCGTTCGCCGTTTGGACCGTAATACACGCAGACAAGAATGCTCTCATCCATACGGCCTTTCACTTTAACCATGACGGAATTCACCTCTGAAATGATTTTTTCGCTCGAGTCTAGCAGACCGGAGCCAGTCTAGCGGATAGGGACGCGCAATTCAAGCATCATGCCCTTTGGCTCCCTATTATCCATCGTGCGCTGCCAGTAGTCAAGTTAATCCGTGCAACTTATAATCTGACCAAAATGTGAAATGGAGGTCTCTTTATTTTGATTGTTCTATTCGCGATTTTTCTCCCTTTCCTCATGGCAATTTTTGTCCCGTTTCTATATAAACGCTTCCCAGGCAAGCGGATCGGATGGTTCGTGCTGTTTGTGCCTGCAGTGCTGTTTGGCTTGCTTGCCTACCTCGTGCCGCAGATTGCCCGGGGCGCCACTTATACATATACTGTCCGCTGGATTGATTCCGCGGGGATCAATTTCACTACATATCTGGATGGCCTCAGTATGATTTTCGGCTTGCTGATTACAGGTGTCGGAAGTCTTGTCATCCTTTACTCCATATACTATTTATCCGAACGTGAAGCGCTCGGGCGTTTCTATGTCTATCTGCTGCTGTTCATGGGCGCGATGCTCGGCGTCGTCTTTTCGGATAACCTGATGGTGCTGTACGTGTTCTGGGAGCTGACGAGCATTTCCTCGTTCCTTCTGATTGCGTTCTGGTACCACCGGAAACAGTCCCGCTACGGGGCGAAAAAGTCCATGCTCATTACGGTGACGGGCGGAGTGGGAATGCTCGCTGGCTTCCTGATGCTCCACTTTCTGACAGGTTCATTCAGCCTTCGGGACATTATCGCCGCATCCGCATCCTTGCATGAGGAGCCGCTGTTCATCGCGGCGATGGTGCTTGTGCTTCTTGGGGCCTTTACGAAGTCCGCGCAGTTCCCGTTCCATATATGGCTTCCGGACGCGATGGAAGCTCCGACGCCGGTGAGTGCATATTTGCATTCTGCGACAATGGTCAAGGCGGGAATTTATCTGGTCGCCCGTTTCACGCCAGTGTTCGGTGCAGAGCCGGGATGGTTCTATACCGTGACTTGCGTCGGTCTCTTCACCTTGTTCTGGGGGTCATTCAACGCCATTCGGCAGACGGATCTGAAAGCGCTGCTTGCCTATTCGACGGTCAGCCAGCTGGGCCTGATCATGAGCCTGCTCGGTATCAGTTCTGCCGCCCTGCGGGAAATCGATCAGGCGGATGCTCTTCTGTTCACTGCGGCGGCATTTGCAGGCCTTTTCCATCTGATCAACCACTCGACATTCAAAGGTGCTTTGTTCATGGTCGTCGGGATTGTGGACCATGAGCTTGGAACACGTGATATTAGGCGCCTCGGCGGACTGATGTCGTTCATGCCGCTGACGTTTACGATTGCGCTCATCGGCAGCTTTTCGATGGCGGGTTTGCCGCCGTTCAACGGATTTTTGAGCAAGGAGATGTTCTTTGAGGCCACGCTGCTCGTCAGGCAGCAGGACTTCCTGTCAGACCAGTCCCTGTCCTTGATCATTCCGGTCGTCGCCTGGATTGCAAGTGTACTCACATTCGTCTATTCGATGATCATCGTCTTCCGGACATTCTTAGGAAAGCCGCAAACGGAGCGCGTGATCCGCGAAGCGCATGAGCCTCCGCTTGGCATGCATATTGCGCCGCTCATCCTTGCCTGTTTTGTCGTCGGCATTTTCTTCTTCCCGAATCTTATTGGGACTTATGTGTTGTCGCCGGCGATGGAAGCAGTCTTTCCAATGTACAGCGGCCAGTCTCAGCTAGTTCCAGAAATAGCGGCCTGGCACGGATTCAACATGCCGCTTCTTCTGACGGCGGGCGTGATTGTCTTCGGCGTTGTCTTGTACAGGCTGCTGGAAAGATGGAGGCGCATCTATTCGTTCGGACCGCTCCGCTGGAATCTCGATTCCCTTTATAATACGGCGCAAATACAGATGGAGAGCATGTCGACCTTGCTGACAAACCGGTATATGACAGGGCATCTGCGGGATTATTTCACGTATATCTTCGTCTTCTTCATCCTGACGATCGGGGGCGGCATCCTATGGATCGGCTTCCCGCGGATCGATCTCTCGGGAGGGGCAAGCGTGACGGTCAATGAGTACGTCATCGTCTCGGTCATGGGCCTTGCGGGCGTTGCCATCCTCTTCGCGAAATCGCGCAAGACGGCCATCATCTTGAACGGCGTCCTCGGGTATTCGATCGCCGTCCTCTTCGTCTTCCTGCGCGCACCCGATCTCGCGCTTACACAGATTGTCGTCGAGTCCGTGACGACTGTCCTGTTCCTTCTCTGTTTCTACTTCCTGCCTGACTGGAAGAAAGAGAATGTGAAGAAGTCGAAAAAGATCACGAATATATTCATTGCAGCCGGAGCGGGCGCAGTTGTGACAATCATGGCACTCATTGTGCAAGGCAACCGGCTGTTCGATTCGGTCTCCTCATTTTTCGAGGATGCTTACAACTTGGCGGGCGGACGGAATATCGTCAATGCGATTCTCGGCGACTTCCGTGCATTCGATACGATGCTCGAGGTGGTCGTGCTGTTCATTGCGGGGATCGGCGTGTTTACGCTGATCAAGCTGAAAGGGCGGAAAGGGGGCAATGACGTTGGAGATCAATGATGTCATTCTGAAAACAGTTTCGAAGATTGTCGTTTTCATCATCTTGACGTTCGGCGTGGAACTGTTCCTGTCCGGCCATCATGAGCCGGGGGGCGGCTTCATCGGCGGGCTTGTCCTGTCATCGGCTTTCGTGCTCATGTACCTCGTCAACGATATCGAAACGATCCATAAAGGGATTCCGTTCGATTTCAAGAAAGTGGCCGCATTCGGCGTGCTGCTTGCGGTTGGGTCAGGGATTGTCTCTGTCCTGTTCGGTTCGAGTTTCCTCGGACAGGGCGTGCGCCATGCAGATCTGCCGATATTCGGAGACACGGAAATCGCATCGGTCATCGTGTTCGAGGCGGGAGTGGCCCTGACGGTTGTCGGGGTCGTCGTGACCATCATCTTAAGCATTAGTGAGGACGTGTAGCGATGGAAACATTACTTACATTACTTGTCGGTGTGCTTGTGGCGGTGGCGGTCTATTTATTGCTGTCCAAGAACATGATACGCATCATCTTAGGGTCGGCCATCCTTTCCCATGCGATCCATCTCCTGTTATTGACGATGGGCGGGTTGAAAAGGGGCGGAGTTCCGCTGATCGGGGAAGGATTGCCGGAGGGAAATTATACGGATGCCTTGCCGCAAGCGCTCATTTTGACTGCGATTGTCATCAGTTTTGCGGTGACCGCGTTTCTGCTCGTCCTGGCGTATAGGACCTATCAGGAAACGGGAACGGATGATTTCAGCATGCTGCGGGGGGATGAAGATGAATAATCTGCTTGTCCTGCCGATGGTCGCCCCGATTCTGACTGCCATCCTTCTCGTATTTCTTACAAACAGGCCGGGGGCGCAGCGGCTTCTGGCGTTGCTATCCATCGTCTTGACGGCCGGTATTTCCGCTTATTTGCTGGAACGGGTGAGGAAGGGCGGCATCCTGCGGCTTGATTTTGGCGGGTGGCTGCCTCCGCATGGCATTTCATTCGTCGCGGATTCTTTTGCGCTGTTGCTTGTGGTGACGTCTTCGATCATTACTGGAATCCTGCTGATCTATGCGTTTGCGACGACGAGCCGTGAGTTGGAGTCGAAATTCTTTTACCCGTTCATCTTTTTCCTTGTCGCGGGCGTGAATGGTTCCTTCCTCACGGGGGATATTTTCAATTTATTCGTCTGCTTTGAGGTCATGCTTCTTTCCTCATATGCCTTGATTGCGATCGGCGGCCGGAAAGTCCAGCTGGCCGAATCGATCAAATACATAGCGATCAACGTGTTATCCTCGTGGTTCTTTTTACTTGCGATCGCCTATTTATACGGAACGGTCGGCACACTCAACATGGCGCATATCGCCGTGCGGGTGGGGGAGGCGGGCCAAGGGCCGATGCTGACAGTCGTCAGTCTTGTGTTCCTGCTCGTGTTCAGCCTGAAGGCGGGGCTCCTGCTTTACTTCTGGCTGCCGGGATCCTACAGCGTGCCGCGGACCGCGGTTGCAGCGCTGTTCGGCGCCCTGCTGACGAAAGTCGGGATGTACGCGATGTTCCGCGTATTTACGCTGATTTTTCATCATCAGCCGGATGTGACACATACGCTCATCGGCCTAATGGCGCTGCTGACGATGATCGGGGGCAGCATCGGGGCGATTTCAACCGATGATGTGAAGAAGATCATCTCCTATAATGTCGTCATTTCTGTCGGTTTCATCATGATCGGGCTTGCGGTGTCTACCGATATGGCTTTCCAGGGGGCTGTTTATTATCTGATCCATGACATGGTCGCAAAAGCGCTGCTGTTTTTGGCCGGCGGAACGATGGTCTACCTGGCGGGGACATCACGCATCAGCCGGATGAGCGGGTTGATCCGCAACTATCCGGTACTTGGCTGGCTCTTTTTCGTATCGATTCTGTCACTCGTCGGCATCCCGCCTCTCAGCGGATTTATTGGCAAGGTGTTCATCGGAGAAGGGGCGATAGAAGCGGGTGCTTTTGTACTGCTCGGGGCAGGGTTCATCTCAAGCCTGTTCGTGCTCTATTCACTGCTGCGCATCTTCATGAACTGCTTCTGGGGGGAGACGATCATGAGTGAAGAGGATGAAATGCCGATGACGAAAGGGATGGCTGTGCCGATTGTCCTTCTAGGAGTGCTGACGGCAGCAATCGGACTCGGGGCGGAATTCATATCCCCTTATGTAGAGGATGCGGCGAGAACACTATCGGAACCCGGCCTTTATATTGATGCTGTCCTGCCGGGAAATGAAGGTCCTTCGGAATGAACAGGCGGCCGCTTGCATGCCGCCCGGAAAGAGGTGACGAGTAGATGCCTGCCCAATTATTATTGAACCTTTTCATCGCCTTCCTGTGGATGACGCTAATGGATGAGGATGAACTGCGGTTCACGACATTTCTCACCGGATTCATCGTCGGGATCGCCATCCTCTTTGTGATGCACCGCTTCTTTGGCAACCAGTTTTACTTGAGGCGTCTGTATGCATCCATCAAACTGCTGTACATCTTCATCTGGGAATTGACATTATCAAGCGCGATCGTGCTTCGCCAGATCTTGAGCCCGAAACTTGATATCGAGCCGGGAATCTTCAAATACGAGACCGAACTGAGGAGCGAGGTGGAAGTGACGATGCTGTCGATGCTGCTCACCTTGACCCCGGGATCGGTCGTCATGGAAGTGTCTCCGGAAGGGAATGTTCTGTTCATCCACGCAATGGATGTCGAGAAATCACGGGAAGGTTTGCTTAAACAGCTGCGGAATTTTGAGAAGGCGATCAAGGAGGTGACCCGCTGAATGATTACTATCATATTGGCCGTTTCGATCATCCTGTTCGCCATCGCGATCGGCATCGCTGTCATCCGGATCATTCTCGGACCGTCGATGCCGGACCGGGTCATTGCACTTGATGTCATCGGGGTGAACCTGATTGCGACGATTGCCGCCTATTCCGTCATCATGAATACGAAGGCGTATCTCGAAGCGATCCTCATTTTAGGGATCCTTTCGTTCATCGGGACTATCGCGTTTTCAAAATCCATCGAGAGGGGGGTCATCGTTGAGCGTAGACGAAATCGGTGAGTATATCGGGGCACTGCTGATCCTGACAGGCGGAATCGCCAGCGTCATCAGCGTCTTCGGCCTGATTCGGCTGCCGGATGTGTATACGCGGTCGCATGCAGCCACGAAAAGTTCCACGCTTGCGGTGCTGCTGACGCTGTCGGGCGCTTTCATTTACTTCCTCTCCAAAGAGAATTTCATCAGTGTGCGGCTGCTGCTCGGAATCGTCTTCGTCTTTCTGACAGCACCTGTCGCAGGCCACTTGATCATCCGGGCGGCGTATCGCTCCCGGGTAAAGCTCGCTGACATCTCGACTGAAGACGAATTGTACGATGTGCTCCATAAAGGAAAAGAAGAGAAGGAGGCGGACTGATCATCCGCCTCCTTCTTTTTATTTCGGCCAGGCCTTTACTACGCGTCCGAGTCGTCCATCCGTTGTCTCCGCATGGAGGAGTGACTGGAAGACAGCCTCCTCCGTCGCGTCGATCGCTGCAACGAACAAGTCTTTCATGAGCGGGTGATCGTCGCGTATATGCATACGCCGCTCGACCGGGCTGTCGCTCTTATGCTCTGTCAGCTGGGCATTTGAAAAGGAGATGATGATATCACCGCTGCCGTTATGCACATTTGTTCCTGTCCGTCCGAGACCGATTGCCGCCCGTCGCGCGAGGCGGGTCAATTGCCGGCTGTCGAGCGGGGCATCCGTTGCAACTACGATGATCACTGACCCGTCCGGCTTTTCCTCATGATTGCCGTTTTCCGGTGCTGCAGCCGGTGCCGTTTTCCCGTTCCTCCTGAGCCACTCATCGATCAGGCATTCTTCGGTATCGCCGAAGTTTGTCAGTGTCAGCACGCCTACCGTATAGCGCTCCTCGCTGCGCGTGACGACGCGGGAAGACGTGCCGATCCCTCCTTTTGCCCCGAAGCAGACCATCCCTCTGCCGGCACCGACGGCTCCTTGTGCGACCGGTCCCTCTTCTGCAATCCGGATCGCCTCTTCGGCGTGCTCCGGTTTCACCGCCAACTCCCTGATTGAGTTCAAGTAGCCGTCATTGCATTCGCCTACGACGATATTGACAGTACCTGCCGTATCGCCGATGGCAGGATTCTCCTTAAGCATATGCCGCAGCGTCCCCTCGAGCACCGAGGCGACGCTGAGCGTATTTGTCAGCATGACCGGTGATTCGATCAGGCCAAGTTCCTCGATTTGAAGGAGGCCGGCTGTTTTGCCGAAGCCGTTCAGGACAAAATGCCCCGCGGACACCTTCTGTTCGAAGGGATTGCCGCCGTGTGGCAGGATCGCTGTCACGCCGGTGCGTATGCATGCATCTCCGCGGTCTTCGTCAAGTGTCACATGCCCGACTCTCACGCCGGGGACATCTGTGATCGCATTCCATTTTCCATGTTCCATCTTCTGCACCCGCTTTCTGATCTACTGCTCCTTACTCTTGTTCGGTATGGAAATGAATTCCCCTTCTGCAGAAGCGGAAATTTATATTCAAATGCCGGTTTGATTATCCTTGCAAAAGAGAATTCGAATGCATACAATAGGTATAATCAAATGAGCATTTGAATGAAGGGGGAATATAAAGTGAACCAGGATATGTGCGAAGTGATCAATGTCCACGATGATGTTGTGGAGAATGCCCGGCGCATGATGCCCGATATAGCTGGAATGGCACTTATTTTTAAAGCGCTCGCAGATGAGACGCGGCTGAAAATCGCCTATTCGTTAACCGTGGAGAAGGAAATGTGCGTCTGTGACGTGGCAGCGGTGATCGGCTCGTCGAATGCGACGGCTTCGCATCATCTGCGCTACTTGCGGGATCATGGGCTGGCGAAGTCGGAGCGTAAAGGGAAGATGGTTTATTATTCGCTTGCGGATGATCATGTATACGATTTGCTGAGAATTTCGCATGAACACGCGGCTGAGGGGTGATGAAATGGAAAAAGCGTTCGAAAGGACGGAATATCGACTTATCAATTTGAGCTGCGCCAACTGTGCGGCGAAGTTTGAGAACAATGTGAAGAACCTGCCGCGAGTGCAAGATGCCCAGGTGAACTTCGGTGCTTCGAAACTCTCCGTTATGGGAGATGCCAGCCTTTCGGAACTCGAGGCGGCCGGCGCATTCGACGGCATCAAAGTCATGCCGGCGGGTGCACGCCGGATCGAGAAGAAAACGCCTTTCTTCAAGCGCAAGGAGAATATTGTAACAGGGCTGTCGCTGCTCTTCCTGCTGGCAGGATTGATCGTCTCGCACGGCTATGGGATGGATCAGACGGGCACCGCGCTGTATGCTGCTGCCATTGTAGTCGGCGGAACAGGGATGTTCATCACAGGCATCAAGAATCTTGTGCGCCTCGACTTTGATATGAAGACGCTCATGACGATTGCGATCATCGGGGCAGCAATCATAGGAGAATGGCAAGAGGCGGCTGTTGTCGTCTTCCTGTTTGCTGTGAGCGAAGCGCTTGAAGCGTATTCGATGAATAAAGCGCGCCAGTCGATCCAGCAGCTGGTCGATATTGCGCCGCCGACCGCCTTTGTGAAGAGGGACGGGAAACTTGTAGAACTGGCCACAGAAGAGATCGGGATCGGCGATGTCCTACTCGTCAAACCGGGACAGAAGATCGCTATGGACGGCATCGTGCTGTCCGGGCAATCGACTGTCAACCAGGCGAATATCACAGGGGAATCCGTGCCTGTGGTGAAGAGAGCGGAGGACGAGGTGTTTGCGGGGACACTGAATGAGGAAGGTGCCCTCGAAATCCGGGTTACAAAGCTCGTCAACGATACGACAATCGCAAAAATCATCCATCTGGTGGAAGAGGCCCAGGCAGAAAAAGCACCTTCCCAGAAATTTGTAGATAAATTCGCGAAATATTATACCCCGGCTGTCATTGGAGTCGCCTTGCTCGTCGCCGTCATTCCTCCGTTATTCACAGGGGCGTGGCATGAGTGGGTGTACCAGGGGCTTGCGGTTCTGGTCGTCGGTTGTCCGTGCGCACTTGTCGTCTCGACGCCTGTCGCCATTGTCACGGCAATCGGCAATGCAGCTCGGCGCGGCGTGCTGATCAAAGGCGGCGTGTATCTCGAGGAGATGGGCCGGATCGATGCGGTCGCTTTCGATAAGACAGGGACGCTGACGAAAGGGTATCCTGAAGTGACGGATTTCGTTGCGGTGGATGAAGCCGGCTGCGGACAGCTGCTCAGCCGCATCGCTGCAGTGGAGTCGATGTCCCAGCACCCGCTTGGGAATGCAATTGTGTCGTATGCACGCGCGAAGAAGACCATCGATGCGGAGGCGTCTGATTTCCAGTCTGTCACAGGAAAAGGGGCATATGCCGTAGTGGACGGCGTCAAGGTGTCCATTGGAAGCCTTACATGGATCGAAGAAATTGCGAAAACGCCTCAGGAGGCGGTTTTGCATGCAAAACAGCTTCAGGATGAAGGGAAATCCGTCATGGCGATTGCTGAAGGAGACAATTACAGCGGACTGATCGCTGTAGCGGATCCAGTGCGGGAAGAAAGCGAAGCGGTGCTGAAAGGGCTTGCGGCATCGGGCATCCGGCATACGGTCATGCTGACGGGTGACCATGCAGCGACGGCGAATGCCATTGCTGCAAAGATCGGGGTGACTGATGTCCGTGCGGGGCTGATGCCGGATGAGAAATTGATGGCAATTAAAGAACTTGGAGAAACGTACGGCCGGGTCGCCATGGTCGGCGACGGCGTCAATGACGCACCGGCGCTTGCCGCCTCCTCCGTAGGAATTGCCATGGGCGGTGCAGGCACGGACGCGGCTCTTGAAACAGCCGATATCGCACTTATGGCGGACGACTTGGATCAACTGCCGTATACAATGAAATTAAGCCGAAAAACATTGCGTATCATCAAAGAAAATATTATGTTTGCATTAGGATTAAAAATTGTAGCTTTGCTGTTGATCATCCCGGGATGGTTGACGCTTTGGATCGCCATCTTCGCTGACATGGGTGCTACATTGCTCGTTGTCTTGAATTCCTTGCGGCTGATGCGCATCCAGAAGTGATGAATGGGGGAATTCTAATGCAATTACGAGAATGGACGATGGAGGAACAGGAGCAGCTCATCCATTTTTTGACGACAAACACGTGGCCGTTCCATGGAAATGCCCATCCGGAACGGGACTTGATCGAGAAGACGATTGAAGAAGGCGGATATGAATCTGATGAAGTAAAGACATTTTGGGTGCTGAACAACGAAGAGGATATTGTCGGCATTGTAAAACTGTATGATCTGCAGGATGAAATCCCGTTGTTCGACCTCAGGATTGCGGACCGGTACCGCGGCTTCGGCTACGGACCGGCCGCGCTCCGGCTTGTGACGGAATATGTCTTTGGCATGCCGGAAGGGAAAATCCGGCTGGAAGGCCACACGCGCCAGGATAATCTGGCGATGCGGAAGACGTTTGAACGTGCTGGTTTTGTAAAAGAGGCCCATTTGCGGAAAGCTTGGTTTTCTCCGAAAGAAGGCTCGTATTATGATGCGGTTACATATGGAATGACGCGGGAAGATTTTCTGGAAGGCACGACGACGCCAGTGGAATGGGAAGATGACCGAGCGGAGAATGCCGGCCCGAAAGGAATCCCGAACTTTCCGCAAGTCTTCGAATCCGAGCGGCTGCTCATCAGGATGCCGGAGATGGGCGATGCGCTGGATGTGTGGAATGCCGTGAAGCGTTCCCTTGCTTCACTTTCTGCATGGATGCCATGGGCGACGCCGGAGTATGATCTGCATGCGGCGGAAGAAAATTTACGCAAAGCGATTGCTGCATTCATTCTACGGGAAGATCTCCGGCTTCACCTGTTCTTGAAAGAGACAGGCGAATTCATCGGCTCCTCTGGCCTGCACCGCATCGACTGGACCATCCCGAAATTTGAGATCGGCTACTGGTTAGATGAGAAGTTTGAGGGGAAAGGCTATATGACGGAAGCTGCCCGGCGCATTACGTCCTTTGCCTTCGAGGAGCTTGGAGCGAAGCGGGTGGAGATCCGGTGTGATGAGGAAAACGAAAAGAGCCGGGCGGTCGCGGAGAGGGCCGGCTACCCGCTCGAAGGAGTCCTGCGGAACGATTCCTTATCAGCGGATGGTAAACAGTTACGTAATACGTGTATTTATGCGAAAATAGAAGAAGATGCATGAGGCGGATCCAACTCTGCCGGCAGCATAGAAAAAGGATGCCGCATGAGGGCATCCTTTACATGCTATATGGACCTTCGTCCTGTCAATAGTTGAATGACGAATAGGATACCGGCAACAACAAGCAATAAGTGGATGAGGCCGCCGCCGATTTTCATGACAAATCCGATGAGCCAAAAAGCTAGTACGAGTACGATGATGAACCATAATATTTTGCCCATTTTTGCATTCACTCCTTTATTTGGTGGTACAAAAATAATACCCCTTTTGAAGAAGCGGTAAACCGGAGGGGATGCGGGCAACCATTCAGAGCGGCTAGGAAGGGGTGACACATTGGCGACACCAAGCATGGAAGATTACATTGAACAGATTTATCTCCAATACGAATCCAGAGGGGAAGCGCGCGTCTCTGATGTTGCTGAGGCCCTGGAGGTGCTTCCGTCTTCCGTCACGAAGATGGCGCAGCGTCTCGATAAGGAAGGGTATCTCGTCTATGAGAGATACCGGGGCCTCGAACTGACGGAAAAAGGATTGAAGTTCGGAAAGAAACTTGTCCATCGGCATGCGCTGCTGGAGCAGTTCCTGCGCATCATCGGGGTGGAGGAGAAGCATATCTACACGGACGTCGAAGGGATCGAGCATCATCTGAGCTGGAATGCGATGGACCGGATCACGGACCTTGTGGAAGCGATGGAGGAAGACACGGAATTTGTAAGGAAGTTGAAAGAACGGCAAGTGTGATATAGCGGCGCACTTGCAATCACATGCACGCGGCCATCCGCCTGCATGATGGAAAGGACGATTGATGTGGAACAATTGCAATCAGGGTATACAGTGACGATGACCATCGTACGGGAAGAAGGCTCGCGGTGGGTGCTTGACGGAGGCGATACGGAAATTTTTCTGAACAAATCGGAGGCGGATCCGGAATTGGCAGCAGGAGACAGCGTGGATGTCTTCCTGTACCGCAACCGGAGAGGGGAGCTTGCTGCAACCGGCAATCTGCCGAGCGTGACATGCGAGTCATTCGGCTGGGGCCGGGTCATCCGGCTTGACGACCGGGAAGGGGCTTTCATCGATATCGGCTCATCGTTCGAAGTGCTCGTGAACCGGGCGGATCTTCCGCGGCTGAAATCACTTTGGCCGCAGATCGATGACCGGTTGTTCATGACACTCCGAACCGACCAGGGCGGCAATATTTTCGGCCGCCTGGCGACAGAGGAACGGGTGCTGGAATTGATTGGATCGGCACCTGCCGAACTGATGAACAAAAATGTGCAGGCACGCCCTTACCGTCTTCTCCCCGTAGGCTCATTCCTGCTGAGCGAAGACGAACTGTATCGTATATTTGTCCACCGCGACGAGCGGGAACGCGAACCTCGGCTTGGAGAAGAAGTCGATGTGCGTATCATTGGCGTGCGAGACGACGGAACGCTGAACGGCTCTTTATTGCCAAGGAAGCAGGACAGGCTTGGGCCGGATGCCGAGCAGATCCTCGGTTATCTGTCGGAGGTCGGCGGCAAGATGCCGTTTGGCGACAAGTCTTCGCCTGACGAAATCCAAGAGATGTTCGGCATGAGCAAAGCGGCTTTCAAGCGTGCGCTCGGCAAGCTGATGAAAGAAGGCCGGATCAAGCAGGAAGACGGCTGGACACAACTGAAATAAGTGCGGGGAACCTTTTTGATTTCCAAATCGTACTAATCGATAGATGAAGAGGGGGTGCCATCTATGAAACGATTATTGGCAATGACAGCCGCATTTCTGCTGGTGTTTGGCGTGTTTGCAGGTTCCACTGTAAAAGCGGAGAAGGCGATAGATGAGAAACTCGGTGTGCCGATTGTCGTGTATGGGGCGAATCTATCGGATACGGAGAAAGAAAGCGTGAAAAAGAGTCTTGGCGTCGAGCAGGAGGCGGAAGTGGAGGAGATCCTCGTCGACGGCTCGGATCTCGTCAAGTATATCAAGGACGGCGATCCGAAAGCGCGCATGTATTCGTCCGCCAAGATTACAAGAAAAGAAGCGGGCAAGGGACTGCAGATTTCCATCGTCACGCCTGACAACATCACGCAGGTGACTGCGGATATGTACGCGACTGCCATGCTGACGGCGGGTGTCGAGGATGCGGTCGTCGAAGTGGCGTCGCCGAAAGCGGTGACAGGCCATTCCGCGCTTGTCGGCATTTACAAAGCATATGAAGTATCGGGCGAAACGCTGGATACGGAACGGACGGATGTCGCGAACGATGAGTTGAACCTCGCGACCCGGTTCTCAGGCAATGGCATCGACAAGGACAAAGTGGCAGAACTTTTGACGCAGATCAAGAAAGAGATCGCGGAGAACAAGCCGGCCACGAAAGAGGATGTTGAAAAGATCGTCAATGAACAGCTGAAAAACCTGAAGATCGAATTGAGCGATGCGGACCGTCAGTTGCTGATCGACTTGATGGACCGGATCCGGAACCTCGACATCGATTTCAGCAAACTGTCCGACCAGCTGAACGATATGGCAGCGAAGATCAAAGATAAAATCGGTGAAATCGACCCGGGCTTCTGGGAAAAGGTGAAGCAATTTTTCGCCGATCTGTTTGATTCGATCAAATCCTGGTTCAACTGATGCCGTTTGAATCCTTTGACAATGCTTTTGGAAAGCCAGTACACTGAATGGACCGGACGGCGGAATGACTGCCCGGAAACGCGATAAGGAGTGAGTGGCATGGATTTTGAATTTGTCGAACTTGGCGGGGATGCCTTTGCATTCCAATCGAAGAAAGACGGAAGCACACAAGCGGAAATCACATGGACGCAGCTCGGGGATGTCATGGTGATGGACCATACATTCGTCTCGCTAGATCTGCGCGGACAAGGGGTCGCGAAGCAGCTGCTCGACCGTGCTGCGGAATATGCCCGGGAAAAGGGATATAAAATGGAAGCGGTCTGCTCCTATGTCGTCACGGCGTTTGAGCGGTATAAAGAGTACGACGATATCAAGGCATAAGAAAAAGGCGATCCTGATCATGGGATCGCCCTTTTTCATATATATGAGTGCCAAATCAAAGTCCCCATGCAAGAGTGACAACATAAACAATTCCGGTCAAAACAGATGCGCCCGCGACGGTGTAAAGCATGTCCGTCTGAGTAAATGATAGTTTTCTCCCCATTTCCATGCTCTCCTTTCGCCTTCATAGGTGAAATTTCTACTAGTCTTGATATACCCCGGCTCTGAAAATATGAAACGTTCCTCCTGAATGTAGTGAAAACGAAACTTCAGGACGCCTATCACGTATAATGGGTATATCGAATTTTTAGAGAAGAAAGGTGTGCATCTCATGAACCGCACAGCGGAAAAGGTATTATCCATCATAGCCGTCGTTTTGACGGCGATCAGCACCATATTCGGATTTTTGGGCGTCGCCATCTTCAACATGCTGAAGAACGACCCGGCATTCAAAGAGGAGATGACGGCATCCCTGCTGGAAGACCCGGCCCTCAGCATGGATGACGTGGACCTGTTTTTCAACATCATCGATATGATGGGCGGTTTCATCTGGTTACTCATCATCGCGATGATCATCAGCATCATCTTGAACATCATCGGAATCGTCAACATCTGGAACAATAAGAACGCGAAGCTTGCGGGCATCCTATTCATCATTGCCGGCCTGTTTGCAGGAATCCTTACCTTGCCGTCAATTCTGCTCTACATCGCGGGTATCCTTTGCTTCACGAAAAAACCGCCATTGCAAGACACGCAGTACGGAAACGCGCCATATCCAGAAGGCGATTCCGACTCGATGCGCCCGCTTTGACGGATGTGCAAAAAAACGCCTTCCGGCCGAATCAGGCTGGAAGGCGTTTTCCCATATAAAAGACCCTCCCGAGTGGAAGGGCATCCGTTCAAACGAGGACAGGTTCATTGATCGTATAGACGTATTGTGCAGTTTCAACCGGGTATCCTTCAAAATACTCATGAAAGACATCAAGCAGTTCGAAGCCCTGCTTTTCATAGAAGGCCCGTCCGCTTTCATTCCGTCCGTCGACATAGACGAAGAGTTGTTTTGCCTGACGCAATGAATACAATGCGTATTCCATCAATTTTTTGCCATAGCCCGCCTGCTGATATTCCGGAAGTATGTACATCGCGGTCAATTCCGAGTCGCCGTCTTCGTCTTCCCTCGTGTAATTGAGGAAGCCGATCGGCACACCGTCTTGTTCGGCAATGAGGACATCCGTCTTCTCCATCCGCTTCAGAAGCATGGCGTCCGAATAGGAACGCTTCAGAAAATCAGTTTGAATCTCTTCCGGAATAATGCCTTGATATGTGTCATTCCAAGTCGCGCGCGCAATTCGCTGCACATGGCCGATATCGCCGGCCGTCATCGGTCGAATCATGTCTCTGTCACCTCAGCTATCCTTTCTGCTATCATAGCAAATTTTTGGCACGGCGACTACGATTGTAACCATAATGAAATATAGTTTTCAGTTATTTTAAAAGTTACATGCTCAACTGGTGGTGGGGGGACTGGAAGTTTTTAATTGTCATGGATAGGGTATACTCATTCTATACTAGTTCGATTATAAGTGAAGGAGTGATTGGCATGGCACGTAAACGTGGGAACGGATTGCTGCTTGCAGGCCTTGCAGCAGGTGCATATGCGTATTTCAGCAAAAAGGAAAACAGGGATAAAGCGGCAGTCGCTTTCAACAACATGAAAACGAAAGTCGAATCGTTTGTGGAATCACAAAAATTAAACCGGTCGGATGCGGTCAAACCGGGCCACTCCGATCCATACGACTTGCAAGACAATAAAATGGTGAGTGAAGGATCGCAGACAAGCGTCCACTACTATAACCAGGAAGTCCAGGATAAATCGAAGGATTCCGAAGAGGACGGCCTTTACCGGAAACAGCAGACCGCTGATTTGACTGGCATGGATGAGAAAGCGGATGAAGACAAAGACCAGAAGAAAACAGATGAGGACCTGCCTAAGCATCCATCGGCAGATCTGAGCAAATCAGACAAGCAAGTAAAATAATGACGCTAAAACGCTTCCGATCTGCGGAAGCGTTTTTTGGTGGAGCGGCGTGAAGAGAATGGCTTTCAGTCTAATTGTTTATTGGCGCTGCGAGGGCGTGAACTGGCGGGTGAGTCGATCACTCTTTCTGTTCACCAGAAGGTCAGAAAGGACGGGAGGAAACATTGGTAATGGGGGAGGGTTTCCTGTATAATTTTCAGTAGTTTGAATTAGTGGGTGAAATCATTGAAGAAACGAATTGGATTGGTCACGATTTTAATGACCGCTGCGGTCTTCCTGAGCGGCTGTTCAGGAGTGCAGAATAAAGAGGGTACATTCTATAGTATTTTCGTGAGACCGATGGAGTGGCTGCTTCATACGCTAGGCGAAACGTTTAGTGGAAGCTATGGTCTAGCGATCATTCTCATCACGGTCGCTGTCCGCCTCATCCTCATGCCGCTCATGCTGAAGAACTACAAGTCGCAGCAGGAGATGAAAGTGAAGATGGATGCGCTCCGTCCGGAGATGGAGGATATCCAGAAGAAGATCAAAGTGGCACGTGACAAGCAGGATAAGGACGAGCAGATGAAGTTGCAGCAGGAAATGATGGGCTTGTACTCAAAGCATGGCGTCAACCCGCTGAACCTGGGCTGTCTGCCGCTGATCATCCAAATGCCGATCATCATGGGCTTGTATTTTGCCATTCTCTACGCACCGCCAGAAGTGAAGGATCATCAGTTCCTCTGGTTTACACTCGGGAAGCCGGATCTGATCATGATGTTCGTTGCGGGTGCTGTGTATTTTGCGCAGGCGCGTGTATCGCTCTGGACGATGCCGGAGCAGCAGAAGCAGCAGATGAAGATGTTCATCTACATGTCACCGATCATGATCATGTTCATCTCTTTCAAAGCGATGGCCGCACTTCCGCTTTACTGGGCAGTCAGCGGGGCATTGCTTGTGTTCCAGACATATCTCGGACGTAAGTTCTATTACAAGGAAATCACGCCGGGCGTTCAAGAAAAGAAATGATAGTTGGAAGGCTGGAGATCCGTCTCCAGCCTTTTTTGGAGGGAATGCTGGTGATGGATGCCAAAAAGGCGCTTGGCGCGGGGATTGCCCTCGCAGCCCTCGCTGCGCTGTTTTTTATCATAAAGCTGAATTTGGATTTTGCGATTTTATCAATGATGGCTTTGTTCACCATGACGAATCTGCTGCGTTCCGTGTCTTTCAAAAGGCAGGGGCTGGAGCGGGAATCGAAGTGGATGCGCTGGCTCGCGATCTTCTTCGCAGCTGCGTTTGTCGTCATTTTTATCATGATTGTTTTGTGAATGAAAAGGACGTTCTCCCGGAACCGATTGCGGCGGAGAACGTCCTTTTTGACGTTGCGTTTATCTGTCAATCAAATCTCGCTTGAAGAAAGCGATGAGGAGAGCGGGAACCGTGCAGACTGTCATGCCGAGAAATGCTATTCCCGGCGACACATCATAAAGGGCGCCCGCGGGAAATGTCAGGATAGCCGTGCTCAGGCTCATTGCAATAGCGGCATAGAAGCCTTGCGCTGCGGCAATCTGGGAGTGCGGCAACCGCTTCGTGATGTATTGGATGAATGCGAAATGGGCGAAACCGAATGAGACGGCATGCAGCACCTGGGTCCCTATAAAGACAGAGGTGACTGGAAACAGATAGATCAGCACCCAGCGGACTGTCGAGCCGGCCGCGGAAATGAGGAACATGGTCGACGGTTTCATGCTTGCCAGCAAGCGGTCTGCCGTCGTGAAAAACAGGATTTCAAACAGCACGGCGATATTCAGGATGACGCCGATGTAAAAACCGTTCACCTGCAGATCTTCCAGGTAGATGAAACCGAAATTGTAGTAGGACGCATGGGCTCCCTGGAGCAGGACGCCGAGCAGCATGACGATGATAAACCCGCGGGAAGCGAAAAGTGTCCGGAAGCCAGTGCCCTTCGCTTTGCTGGCACCCCCAGAAGAGGCGGCCAGTACCTCGGGACCGCCCCGCAGGAAGAACAGCATCATGCCGAAGAGCCCGATGACCATCAGATAAAGGATGGCGGAGCTGCTCCAGATGGCTGTCGCGGCGCCGACGATAAGCAAAGCGATCGTATAGCCGATCGAACCGTACGAACGGCTCTTTCCGTAATGGATGCCGCCCTGCTGCATCAAGATGGACGCGCTGCTTTCAACAGCAGGCAAAATGACAGGATATACAGCGCTGAAAAAGACTGTGACGATTAAGAGCGATGTATACGATAGATCCGGCAGGTAGAGAAGAACCAGCAGGAACGAGAGGACAGTCGTCCATCTAAGAACGTGCAAATACGAAGTGCGGCTCATCAAGAAAGGGAACAGGAACAGAGTCGAGAAGGAACGGGCGACCATGCCGGCCCCCATGATGACGCTCGCCGCAGCGACACTCATCCCTTTATCGGAGTGAAGCCATCCTGTCCAATACGGAAGAAAGACGCCCCACGTGAAGAAAAACACAAAAAAGCCTGTGGAAAGCCAACGTTGATTCATAGAGTAACCCTCGCATTCATTAGAAATGGCATAAAAAAATCGGACCGCGGAAAGACGTGAGCCCAAAATAATGGTAGACTGATAGAGGGCCGAAGTGCTCCATTATGATTTTACATAGTTATCGCTAGAGAAGGAAGGCAAATATAGAATGAATCGAAAAGCGAAGCACCATAGAAAGTCGGGAAAAGCGCTGACCATCATCTTGACCATCGCTGCTGTCGTCATGACGGCGATCGTCGTGTTCATTGGCCTGAATGGCTGGGACGTCGATAAAAGTTTAAAGCAGTTCGGTATTGGCAAGGAAGAGGCGGCGGAAGAGCCAGCTAAGGAGCCGGAAGCCGAGGAACCGGGCCTGGAGGAAGAGGAGCCTGCTGCGACAGATGAACCGGCAGATGAAAACCCGGTTTTGGAAGATCCTGATACAGGCAAGGAAGAACCGGTGAAGCAAGAACCGGAACAGACTGCGCCTGATGAAAAAGATCCCGCCAAAGAACCTGCTAAAGAGCCAGTAAAGGAGCCTGCAAAAGAACCTGTAAAGGAACCTGTAAAAGAGCCAGCCAAGCCAGCCCAGCCACAGAAGCCAGGCAACAAACCGGAAACGCCTGCGAAGAAGCCGGGGACAAAAACGGATAACGGCTATATCGAAGGGCAGCAATTGCCAGCCAAGCCGACGTATATTCAGGGCATTTTGGTCGCAAATAAAAAATATCCGCTCCCAAGTACGTTTGCGCCAGGGGAAAACAAAGAAGCACGTGCGGCATTCGATAAAATGGCTGCAGAAGCGAAGCTATCAGGCTTTGATCTTACTGCGTTCAGCACCTACCGCTCGTACGACTATCAGGTGACGCTCTATGACCGGTACGTCAAAAAGGATGGAAAAGATGCCGCCGACCGCTATAGCGCTCAGCCCGGCTATTCCGAACACCAGACCGGCCTTGCATTCGATATCGGGGAAGTGAATCATGAGAAGCACTGGGCTTCCTCTTCTTTCGGAGGCACGGAAGCCGGAAAATGGCTCTCCGAAAACGCTCACCGTTACGGATTTATCCTGCGCTATCCGAAAGGCAAGGAAAGCGTCACAGGTTATATGCACGAGGCCTGGCATTACCGCTATGTCGGGGAGAAAGTCGCGACAGCCATTCACGAGCGCAACATCACCCTTGAGGAATACTTAGGGATCCATCAATAAAAAAAACAAGCATCCGCCCGGCAAGGGCAGGATGCTTGTTTTTATAAGATCGGCGAAAGCAGACGGGATACGGATTCCTTGATCTTGATGCCTCTTGAGCGGTTGACGTACATTTCGTATGTCAGCTCGGTGCATAGCTGAATGTCTTGCTCAAACAGTTCCGCAAGCTCGTGTGATTTCTCGCGGTCATAGATGAATGCATTAATTTCAAAATTGAGTTTGAAACTTCGGACGTCGATATTTGCGGTGCCGACTGTCGACACTTCATCATCGACGACAATCTGTTTCGCATGGATAAATCCATTTTCATAAATATAGACCTTTGCGCCGGCCTTCAGAAGGCTTCCGACATTCGAATATGTCGCCCAGTAGACGAACATATGGTCAGGTTTGTTCGGGATCATGATCCGCACATCAACGCCTGACAGGCACGCGAGCCGCAGAGCATCATGGAAACTGACATCGGGAATGAAGTACGGCGTCTGGATATAAATATATTCTTTGGCGAGGAAGATCATTTTCAGGTAGCCGTCTTTAATCTGCTCCCATTCCGCATCCGGTCCGCTCGAAACAATCTGGATGCCGACCGAGCCTTTTCGCGGGATTGCGGGGAAGAGCCGGTCATCGTATTCGATATTATGTTTTTCGGATGCCTGGTTCCAGTCGAGGATGAACCGTGTCTGGAGCGGATGGACGGCGCTTCCTTCGATGCGGAGGTGCGTATCGCGCCAATAGCCGAATTTCTTGTTCAGACCGAGGTATTCATCACCGACATTGAATCCGCCGATATAGCCGATGCGCCCGTCGACGACAACGATTTTCCGGTGGTTCCTGTAATTCAGCCGGGGGTTGATGAGCGGGAAGACGGCTGGAAAGAATGCCGCGACTTCGCCTCCTGCGTCCGTCAATTCCTTCAGGTGGCGGACATGCAGGCCGCGCGAGCCGATATCATCGAACAGCACCCGCACCTTCACCCCTTGTTTCGCTTTCCGGATGAGAATATCCAGGATGCGCCGGCCGAGTGTATCAAGCCGCACAATATAATATTGAAAGTGGATGTGATCCTTCGCATTTTCCAGGTCCTCGATGAGCGCTTCGAATTTATCGGCACCGTCGTTGAAAATTTGCACGTCGTTATCCTGCGTCAAGACGGCGTGGTTATTTCGTAAATGCAGATAAATCATGTCCTGGTAATGAGCGGTATCATCGAGGCGGAAGTCGAACGAGCCATCCTCGATCGCTTCAATCTGATAATCGATCAGTTTGTCGATCCCAATCCGGTGCCTTCCCTCCCATCTGAACAGCTTCTTTTCCCGAAGCTGCCTGCCGAACAGCAGATAGATGAAAAACCCGAAGAACGGAATGAAAAACAGGACGAGAATCCACGCCCAAGTGGAAGTGGCATCACGGCGTTCGAGGAAGATCAGGGCGATCGCCAGGAAGATGTTGAGGATTAAAATCGCCGTTACCGTTATGCTGATATATTGAGCCATTTGCTGTCCCCCTTTCGTATGAGGTATTTCTCTATGTGTGCGCACATATATCTGTTGAAACCGAAAAGATATGAGGCGGTTGTCTCCATTTACAGTATACCTGAAAACGGCAAGAGGAAAAGAAAAACAGAAAACGCCTAATACCTACTTGACTAATAGGAATAATATGCTTATAGTAATTCCTATAAAACTGATAGGAGGAAATGGCTTTGGATACATCGCTGTTATTATTGAATATTGCCGGTATGCTGGCACTCATCTTCGTACTTTATACTATGCACCGCAAGAAGGTTTCGTTTTCGAAGCGTGTCTTCACAGGACTCGGTCTCGGAATCGCGTACGGCCTGCTGCTTCACCTGACATACGGGGCGGATTCCGAAGTCCTTGCGAAGACGGTTCCGTGGTTCTCTGTCGTCGGGACCGGTTATGTAAAACTGCTGCAAATGATCGTCATGCCGCTTGTGTTCATTTCCATCATCGGCGCTTTCACAAAAGTGACGGTCGGAAAAAATTTCGGGAAGACGGCTGCGATGATCCTCGCCATGCTGGTCGGTACGACTGCGGTCGCTGCGGTCATCGGCATTGCGTCTGCGTCTGTATTTCAGCTGGATGCCACTGACATTGTCCAAGGAGAAGCGGAATTATCCCGCGGAACGGCGCTTGAGACGCGTTCTGAGGAAATGGCGGGGCGCGCATTGCCGGATCAGATCCTTGACCTGCTGCCTGCAAATCCGTTCCAGGATCTGACGGGCGCCCGTCCGACATCGACAATCGGAGTCGTCATCTTCGCCGCGTTCCTTGGCTTTGCGTACCTCGCACTGCGCGGACGTGATGAAGAGACGGCGGGACGCGTGAAACTCGGCATCGATGCGCTGTATGCCTTGATCATGAATGTCGTGCGCATTGTCTTGCGCCTGACACCATACGGCATCCTCGCGATCATCACGAAGACGGTCGCGACGAGCGACTTCGGAGCGATTTATAATCTTGGGAAATTCGTGCTGGCATCGTATGTTGCATTGCTTGTCATGTTCGCCATCCACCTGCTCATTTTGACGGTATCCGGTTTAAATCCGGTTACCTACGTCAAAAAGACAGGGGCGGCGCTGCTGTTCGCGTTTTCATCCAGGTCCAGCGCAGGCACCTTGCCGCTGACGATCAAAACACAGACGAACCGTCTCGGCGTTCCGGACGGCATCGCGAACTTCGCAGGTTCCTTCGGCTTGTCGATCGGCCAGAACGGCTGCGCAGGGATCTACCCGGCGATGCTTGCGGTCATGATCGCGCCGACTGTCGGGCAGAATCCGCTGGAGCCGATGTTCCTGCTTACGCTAGTCGCAATCGTCGCGATCAGCTCGTTCGGCGTCGCAGGCGTCGGAGGAGGGGCTACATTTGCAGCAATCCTCGTCTTGTCGGCACTGAACTTGCCGGTCGCACTCGCGGGACTGCTCATCTCTGTTGAACCTTTGATCGATATGGGGCGCACTGCGCTCAACGTCAGCGGTGCAATGACGGCAGGAACCGTGACGGCCCGCGTCAACGGGGAACTGGATAAAGAGATGTATGAAGATACAGTGAGTACACAGTCGATCGAAGCATCATAAGTAAACGAAAAAACATGGCAGGAGCCTAAGGGGGCACCTTGCCATGTTTTTCATTTACTCATTGTTTCCTATGATTTCATCGTACGTCCGGAGAACAAATTCCTTGTATGGAGAATCCGGCATAAGAGCCATCTGTTCGTACGCTTTTTTTGCATAATGGGCTGCCTGCTCTGATTCGCCAAGTGCAGCGCAGCACTTCGCCATATAGGCTTCCATGCTGTAAAAGGGTGATAAGTCCAGTGGATGGTTGAGATAGGAAGGGATTTCAACCATCTCAAAAGCATGCAGGGCCTCCTGATACTTGCAGAGCCCATACAATACCTTTCCTTCTTCCAAAAACAGATAGGCATTCGGCCAGCCGTCCTGTTGGATGAATACTTTATACTCCGCTATCATCGATTGCGCCTTGTCGTAATCTTTTTCGTATGTCGTCAAGTGATGGAGCTTGATGAAGTTCAGGAAGCCGAGTGGATCTTCATCACCTGAAAACTGGCTGTAAAGCTCTAGTTTTTCAACATAACTTTCATACTCGTCCTGTTGGCCGTTCATGAGTGAAGTGATGGCGGCCAGCCGATACAGGCTGTCCACCCGGTAGAAAATCTGCTGGCTTTTCGAAAATTCGATTGCGTGGTTCATGACCTGGATTCCCTGCTCGTACTGGCCTACAGCAAACCGGTAAATCGCCTCATAATAGTCGAGGCTGATTTCCGAGATCGGTTCGATGTATGAATAATGCAGGCTTAGATACTCGCGGTCCGACAGAAGCATTTGGAGCGCTTCTGCATATGAATGGTCTTTCGTCTTCGTGAATGAAAGGAAAAGACGGATAGTGATCCATTTGGTTACAATGTGCAACCGCTCGTACATGGCGGACGCCTTATCGATCGCTTCCTCCCAGCCTTCTTGGCCTGCCAGAAACAGAGCCCGTCCATATAGATCGAGCAATCGCGCACCTTCATATCTCTCGGGCAATTTCGTGATATACGGCTCTAGTATAGTGATGAGCTGCTCGTTTTCACCGTTTTCCATCTCAATGGGCACGCTATACAATTTCTCCGCTTCCTCGAGGACCAGGCGAAGCTCTGCAGGAGTTACCTCCGCCAGCAGCTCTGCAATATCCACCTCAAGCCGCTTCGCCAAATAGGAAAGGCTCTCCATCGAAGGGTTCGCCTTATTATTCTCAATTAAACTGAGCATCCCTTTGGAAAGCTGATCGCCCGCAAGCGCTTCAAGGGTCAGTTTGCGTTCTTTCCGTAATTCCCGGATCCGCTCGCCTACTTGTTTCACTTGGCTCGCCTCCTTCTTGGTTTAATTATATTAAACTTCCGCTTGCAGGGGAAGTGAGGAGTATGCTATTCTTTGTTTAATTACATTAAACAAACTGAATGGAGTGAGAAATTTGGATTCTGCAAGCAATCTTAAGAGGGCGACCTACCATATGTGGACGTTCACGATCAGCAAGCTGATTTCGGCTTTTGGGGCGAATGTCTATGCGTTTGCGGTCAGTTTCTATATTTTACAGATGACAGGTTCTGCGACGAGCTTCGCGACCAATTTGATCTGCAGCATTTTGCCGCGGACGCTTGTGGCGCCTTTCGCGGGGTATGCGGCTGACCGGTATTCGAGAAAGGCGATCGTCATCTCGGCGCAGGCAGGCACAACGCTTGCGCTCGGCGGATTGCTGGCGTTCAGCCTGACGCAAGGCCTGTCGCTCGCTGCGCTCTATACAACAACTGTCGTACTGTCGATCGCCTCTACATTTTCCGGGGTGACATTCAGTTCCTCGATTACGGGGCTCATTGACGAAGCGCGGATCCAGCGGGCGATGTCGCTGAACCAGATGTCGATTTCGTTCGCCTCGATCGGAAGCCCGGCGGTTGGTGGAATCCTGTACGGAACCGTTTCGATGAACACCTTCCTTATCATCTACATGTCGGCATCCGTATTGGCTGTTCTTCTAGAGTCGACGATGAATTTCAAATTGTTCGCGAAGCGGAAGGAGAAAGTGGAGGGCGAACCGAAAGAGTCCATGATGCAAAATATGAAGGCGGGGCTTTCGTATTTGCGGCTGCAGCCGGTTCTGATGACGATCATCTGGATATCGCTTGTCATCAATTTCCTGTTCGGCGCATTCCAAGTCGGCTTCTCGTTTATTCTCATTGAAAAGCTGAAGATGGCGTCGCAGCATTTCGGAATTGTGGAAGGGGCTCTTGCGGTGGGCATGTTGCTCATGTCGATCTATTTCTCCATCCGCAAAGAGGTTAAGTACCCGCTGCTTGTCTCAAAAAGGGGCATTCTAGTCTTCGGATTGCTGCTTATGATGATTCCGCTGCCGCTACTTGTGACGATGCAGTACAACATGTTCTTCGCATTCTACATGACCGTGACATTCGTGTTCGGCGTCAACATGATGATCGTCAACACGCCGATCATGGTGATGATGCAGAAGTCGATCGACGACGATTTCAAAGGGCGGGTGTTCGCGATCCTTGAAACGATGTCGATGGCGCTGATGCCGCTTGGAGTGGTCCTGTTCGGCTTTTTGTACGATGCAGTGCCGGCGGAGTGGATCCTGATCGGTTCCGGGCTGCTGCTGATCCTGACAGTGCTGGTCATGGCGCGCCCATCTGTCGTGCGCAAAGCGCATCCTGAGCTCGATAAAAAGGGAAGCGTGAAAGCGGAAATGGCTGCAGAACAATAAGGATATCGAATGGAAAGGGAGTGTGGGGCAGGGTGGATCAAGTGAAGATTGTGAATCTGGTGCCGAAGTTTCTAGCCTTTTATGAAAATGCCCGGACGGAAGAAGATATGGAGAAAGTATTTGAGGCATGGGAGGCGGAGTATAATTTTGCCGCGCTGCCGCCAGTCGAGAACCGGCGTGAACTGGCGCGCGAGATGCTGGAGGAGGCCTGGACCGGATATGAAGCCGCAATGGAACGGATCCGCAGCTTTGCGCCTGACGAAGAGGCGGTCCGCCAATCGGTCCGTGAGATGAAACAGCTGCTCGGCTACGAAGGCGATATCTCGGTTACGGTCCTCTACTATGTCGGTGCACTGGAAGGCAATGCGTTTGTCGCGCCGGCAGCGGACGGGGGCCTGACACTTTGCCTGTCTATCGAAGCGGGGGATGCCGACATTTTCCTTGCGCATGAAATGGCCCATATCATCCACGGGGCAGCTGCAGGTCTCAGCATGGAATGGGAGCGTTCCGTCGCAGAATCGATTTTGGCGGAAGGTGTTGCGATGCGGGCGAGCCTTGAAATTGCACCGGGCCATTCTGTCGAAGCGTATGTGGAACACCGGCCCGGCTGGCTGCGCGAGGCATCCGCGAAGAAGGCGGAAATTATCCATGGCATCCTCCCGTTCCTTGAGGATTCTTCGGGAGAGACGGTCAGCCGTTTCATTTTCGGGAGCGGGTCGACGGGCCTTGAGCGTGAAGTCTACTACGCGGGGTGGATCCTCGTTGGCGATCTTTTGGCAGGAGGGGTTTCATTGCAGGAAATCGCGCATGTGAAGAAGGAAAAAATTGCCGGATTCGTCCGCGAGCATTTGCATAGACTGGCGGAGAGCATGCCGGTCTAATGAGAAAGACCGCTCGGCAATGATGCCGGCGGTCTCTCTCACTTGGCGCCTTCAGGTGCGGTACGCAATGATTGGCTTGAAGTTTTGAACGTGATGATAAAGATGATTGAAATAAGGGCGAGCGCAGCTGAGATGTAATAGATCCCGCCGCTGATCTGCGTGAAAAGCGACGTGAACAGAAGCGGCCCGATGATGCGGCCCATATTGTCCATCGAATATGTCATGCCTGCCGCTGTGCCATATTTGCCGCCCGATTCCTTCGACGTCAGCGATACGAGGATCGTCCGGGCGAGCGCATTTCCGGCCGTGAAGACACTGAGGGCGAGTCCTGCCCAGAACAGATTCGACGTGAACGTAATGAGCAGGAGTCCGATTGCGGTGATGAACTGCGCAGCCAGAATCCAGGAAGTCTCCTTGCCGTCTTTCACTCTCCGGACGACACCTCCCTGAATCGCCGCATCGACAAATCCGCTTGCCATGAAGAGGTAGCCGACCTGTTTCGGTGTAATATCGATCCGGGAAATCTGGAACAGCTGGAACGTCGATTCGACGCCTGCGAGGATGAGCGTCACCATGAAGGACAGCAGGAACAAATTGCGGATCCGGTACCGCCAAAGCATCGAACCGCCTTTCGGAAGAAGCGCACGCTTATTCGCTTCGCCGGTGCGCTTCGGTTCTTTCAGGATCAGACTTGCATAGATCAGAAGCAGAAGCGTCAGGATTCCAGAAGCGAGGAACGGCACGTGTAGGCCGAAGTCGCCAAGCACCCCGCCAAGCGCCGGTCCGAAGATGAACCCGAGACCGATCGACATGCCGAGCAGCCCCATATATTTATTCCGGTTCTCCTCCGTCGTCATATCCCCGACAAACCCAGTCACTGCCGTATAAAGAGCCCCTGAGAAAATCCCCCCGACAATCCGGGAGACATACAGCAGCACCAAATGGTCAATGAAAAACGCGAACAGGAAGAAACTGAGACTGAAGCCGGCAAGACCGACAAGAATCAGCTTCTTGCGCCCCGTCCGGTCGGATAATGAACCCCAGAATGGCGCCGTGAAGAACGAAGCGAGCGAGTAGACCGTCAGCAGGCCGCCGACATGCACTTCCGAAAGCCCTTTCTGCACGACCACTTCGGGAAGGACCGGGATGATCAGCCCGAATCCGAGATAAACAAAAAATTGAACAGACATTAAAAGAAGTATTGCTTTTTTCATAAGAGACCTGCTTTCCTCAATATCAATACATCCATTCTACTCTCGGCACGACCTTGTACACAAAGGAAATGGCGCACCTGCGCAAATGGAAGAAATTAATTATCGGTCTGATGTATGAGAGATTTACATTAAAGATAAAATTGTAACAGAATTGAAAGATTTAAAATCACCAAGGAGTGGTATGATGGTAGTAAAGATAAGATGGAACAATTTTCATTCAACCGATGAAACCTTCCATACGGCAAAAACGTTTATAACTATGAACAGAAAGGTCGAGGTGGAAAGATGGCTAAAGAGAAAGTGGACTTGAAAAAGATCATCACTAATCTGGCGAAACTAGGCGTATCCGCAACCGTGACGAAATCCCGTCTGGAAATGTTGAAAGCGCTCGCGCCACCCGCACATGACCCGCACATCCAGTCTTAATAACGAAGAATTCAAAGAGGCAGCCCTGATCGAGGAGGGCTGCCTCTTTTTTGATTTCTTCAGGGGCGAAGTCAGCAATGCAGCCGCGGAAAGAAGCAACGGCAGCTCCGAAGTCAGCAATGCAGCCGTGGAAAGAAGCAACGGCGGCTCTAAAGTAAGCAATGCCCCGGCCGAAAGAAGCAACGGCAGCTCCGAAGTCAGCAATGCAGCCGTGGAAAGAAGCAACGGCGGCTCTAAAGTAAGCAATGCCCCGGCCGAAAGAAGCAACGGCAGCTCCGAAGTAAGCAATGCAGCCGCGGAAAGAAGCAACGACAGCTCCGAAGTCAGCAATGCTGCCGGGGAAAGAAGCACCGGCAGCTCCGAAGTAAGCAATGCCCCGGCCGAAAGATGCAATGGCTATTTAAAGGAAGCAGTGTTCCCGCCTAAGGAAGCAATAGGCTCAGCGGCAAGAGTGAGCGGACCGGAATAAGCAACGGGTAGCCAAAAGTAAGCAACGCACCGGTCAAAGTGAGCAATGGCAGCTCTGAAGTGAGCAAGGCTACTGAAGAAGTGAGCAACGGTCCTGTCAAAGTAAGCAATGGCTGCTCAAAAGTAAGCAATGTTCCTGCGGCAATGTGTCCCGACGTCCCCGGGGTCCCCGGAGCTCTCCGGGGACCCGTGAGCCAGGCCAAAGCAAGCAATTTCCGCCAGTCATCTTCTCCCCCGCATACAAAAAACCGGCGCGCGGCCGGTTTTCAGTCATCGTCATGATGTTTGCTGAACATGTAGGTGCGGTGATGGAATTTCATGCTGAACACGAGTCCGATCGCGAGCATGTTGCCCATGAGGGAGCTTCCGCCGTAGCTGATGAACGGGAGCGGGATGCCGGTGATCGGCAGGAGCTGGATCGTCATGCCGATGTTCTCGATCACGTGGAATGTGATCATCGCGATGATGCCCGCGCATAGATAGGTGCTGAACGGATCTTTTAATTCCAGCGTGATTTTCGTCATATGGTAGATCAGGAAGAAGTACAGACAGATGACGAGGCTGGCGCCGATGAATCCCCAGTCTTCCGAGATGGTGCTGAAGATGAAGTCGGTGTGGCTCTCCGGCACATATACCTCGCGCCCCTGGTAGCCTTTGCCGAAGATTTCGCCGGAGCCGATCGCGTTCAATGAAACAATCAGGTGGCGTCCTTCGTCGGAGGCGTAGGAATAAGGGTCGAGCCACGTATAGATGCGCATGAACTGGTATTCCTTGAAGCCGAGCTTGAAGAGGAAATCCTGTGCGTACAGCGCCATCCAGAGCATGGCGGTCCCGAGTGTTGCGCCGCCTGCGAAGATCGGCAGGATGATGCGCCACGAGATGCCTGCGACGATGATCAGCGCGGTTGTGATCGCAAGGAACACGAGTCCGGTTCCGAGGTCCGGCTGCAGCATGATGAAGACGAACGGGAGGAGCAGGACGCCGAGAATCTTGCCGAGCAGCAAGAAGTCCGTTTGCAGCGTCTTGTCCAAGTATTTCTCGTGGTGCTGCGTAATCATCCGCGCGAGTCCGATGATGAAGAATGTCTTCATGAATTCGGCAGGCTGGATGCTTCCGATCCCTGGCAGGTGGAACCAGCTTTTTGCGTTGTTCCGCCGTGCCACGAGTTCCCAGCTGTCGGGCAGTACATATAATAGGGCGAGGAGCAGGACGCCGCCCCCGTAAATGATCCAAGCGGCTTTCTTATACTGCTCGGGTTCCAGGTACATGGTGACAGCGATGATGACCGCGCCGACCACGTACCACTGGATTTGCGACGGGATGAAGTTGATCGAATACTGGCCTGTCGTCTGGGCGGAAGAGATCGCTATGAGGCTGATCACGCCGAACAGCAGCAGGATGAAGGCGAGTGTCCAGTCGAACCGGTCGGCTGGCCTTGCGTCTGCTTTTATTTTCATGGGTAGTAGTCACCTTATCGTAGGAATCAAATGCGTCTTGCCGTCCGGTTTTCATTATAAAACACGGAATCTGACAAGGATTTTATTATACAGGAATTCAGTATAAAATGGTCGACTGAATTTTTACCAGCCGCTCAATAGTCGTCGTCATCGGAGTCGAACATATACGTTCGGTGGTGGAACTGGATACTGAACACAAGCCCGATGGCGAGCATCATGCTGAACAGCGAACTGCCTCCGTAACTGATGAACGGCAGGGGAATGCCTGTGATCGGGAGCAGTTGGATATTCATCCCGATATTTTCGAACACATGGAACGCAATCATCGCGATGACGCCCACGCATACATACACACTGAACGGATCCCGCAGCCCGATCGCGACTTTCGTCAAATGATAAATAAGGACGAAGAACAGCGTGATGACGATGCAGGCGCCGATAAATCCATATTCCTCCCCGATGACGCTGAAGATGAAATCGGTGTGGTTCTCCGGTATGTATATTTCGCCGCCCTGGTAGCCCTTGCCGCGCAGCTCCCCCGACCCGATGGCCATCATCGCGTTAATGAGGTTATAGCCCTCGTTCGACGAGTAGGAGTACGGATCAAGCCAGGAATAGACACGCTTGAACTGATAGCGGGAAAAGCCGAGATCCTCGAGGAAGTCCTGCGCGTACAGCGCCATCCAGAGCAGTCCTGTCCCGAGAGTCGCGCCGACGGAAAAGATCGGCAGCAGGATTTTCCACGAGACGCCGGCCGCAATGACGATCGCCGCCGTGATGGCGATGAAGACGAGGGACGTTCCGAGATCCGGCTGTTTCATGATGAAAGCGAGCGGCACGAGAAGGACGACCGCCATTTTTCCAAGCAGCACAAAATCGGTTTTCAATGTCTTTTCGAGATTCTTCTCCTGATGGGAGCTGACGAGTTTTGCGAGACCGAGTATGAAAAATGTCTTGATGAACTCGGTCGGCTGGATGCGCCCGATGACGGGGAGAGTCAGCCAGCGCTTTGCCCCTTTGCGCATTTCCGCGATCTGTCCTTCTCCGCCAGGCGCCAGCATGAGGAACAGCAGCACGAGTACGCCGATGCCGTATAGCGGCCACGCGATTTTCTTATATTGTTCAGGGTCGAGGATCATCGTCATGCCGACAATCGTCAAACCAACGATATACCATCTGATTTGAAGCAAAGCAAAATTAATATTATATTGTCCGGAAGTCTGGGCCGAGGAAATGACCGTCACGCTGATGATGCACAGCAGCATCAGGATGAAAGCGAGTGTCCAGTCGAAACGGTCAGCGGGCCTTCCTGGAAGTTTCAAAGCATTCACCTTTTCTGTAATTCACTCATTCCAGTATAAACTACTTCGCGCCGTAACTCTATTGACGGCCGGCCGTTTGCAGAAGTTCCAGCACGCTTTGTTTTTAGTTCATCGGCTTTTGGATTCGTGGTAAACTGTAAGAATGAAATTTAACAAATGAGCGGGGGATTCGATGAAAAAGCGTTTAGGTTTAGTATATGGAGGCAAATCTGCCGAACATGAGGTGTCTTTATCCACGGCTCGTGCAGTGACACATGCTGTCGATTTCAAAGCTTATGAAATCATCCCGGTGTACATCACATATAAAGGGGAATGGCGGGTCGGCGATGCTCTTCGGGAGCCGGTTGCTTCAATTGAAGAGTTGCGGATCGGCCGCAATACCGACCGGCCGGACTGCATCGCTGAATTTATCGGCACCGCGGACGTGGATGTCGTGCTTCCGCTCCTTCACGGGACGAACGGTGAGGACGGCACGGTGCAAGGCCTGTTCGAAGTGATGAACATCCCGTACGCAGGCAACGGAGTGCTCGCCTCGTCCGCCGGCATGGACAAAGTCGTCATGAAGCAGCTGTTTGCGCATGCCGGCTTGCATCAGGTGCCTTATGTGTACTTCATCCGCAGCGAATGGAAAGAGGACCGGGACCGGCTGCTTGCGAAGATGGAGAGCGAGCTCATCTGGCCGATGTTCGTCAAGCCTGCGAATCTCGGGTCGAGCGTCGGCATCAGCAAAGCGGAGGACCGCGAAAGCCTGATCCAAGCAATCGATTTTGCCTTGCGGTTCGACCGCAAGATCATCGTAGAGCAGGGCGTCACGGCGCGCGAAGTGGAGATCGCCGTCCTTGGCAATGACCGTCCCGCTTGTTCCGTTCCGGGGGAAATCAAACCGGTCGCTTCTTTCTATGATTACGAGGCGAAGTACAAAGACGGCAATACGGAGCTCGTCATTCCGGCGCAAGTGACGGATGACGTCAAGAGCCGCATGGAAGATATGGCGCTCCGCGCGTTCAAAGTGCTCGACTGCGCGGGTCTCATCCGCGCGGATTTCTTTGTCACAGCGGATGATGAAGTGCTGATCAACGAAGTGAACACGATGCCGGGCTTCACGCCGACAAGCATGTTCCCGCTGCTGTGGCAGAACACCGGCCTGACGTATCCCGACTTGATCGAGAAGCTGCTGGAACTTGCCATTGACCGGCATGAAGAGAAGAAACAAATACAATATACGATGGATTGAGCGTGATAGATGATGAAGAAACAGTTGAATGAAGTTGCCCGCTGGCTTGGCGCTGACGGGCAGCAGATGGACGGCGTCATGGTGACAGGCGTGTCAATCGATTCCCGCACTGCGAAAGAAGGGGATCTGTTCATCCCGTTCCGCGGGGAGCAGGTGAATGGCCATAAATTCGTCCTGCAGGCGATTGAGCAAGGGGCCGCCGCGTCCCTTTGGCTCGCGGATGAGCCGAATCCTCCTGCGGATGTGCCGCTCGTCTTCATTTATGATTCCGAACTAGCGCTGCAGCGCATGGCGGAGGCGTACCGGGAGGAACTTTCCTGCACGGTGATCGGCGTCACGGGATCGAACGGCAAGACATCGACGAAGGACTTGATCGCAGGGACGCTCAGCCCGTATTTCAACGTGCGCAAGACGGAAGGGAACTTCAATAATGAACTCGGACTGCCGATCACGCTTCTGTCGCTTGAGGAGGACACCGAAGTCGCCGTCCTTGAGATGGGGATGAGCGGGTTCGGGGAAATCTCTTTCCTCTCCCGCCTCGCGAAACCGCGTTATACGGTCATCACGAATATCGGGGAAGCGCATCTGCAGGATCTCGGCTCCCGTGAAGGGATCGCGAAGGCGAAATTCGAGATCATCGACGGCATGGCGGAAGGCGGAAAGCTGTTCTACGACGGCGATGAACCGCTTCTCGTCCCATTTGTCGCTTCGACCAGCAAGGAAACGGTCTCCTTCGGCATGTCCCAGCAGGCGGACTTGCACATCACTTCGATTACTTCCGGTGATGAAGGAAGCCTGTTCACGACGGAGGGGATTGTGGACGGCCATTTCACGATTCCGGTATACGGCGCGCATCAAGTGAAAAACGCTCTCGTCAGCGTCCTGATCGCCAATGAGCTTGGCTTGACGTCTGCGCAGATTGCGGATTCACTGAGACGTGTGCGCCTGACGGATATGCGGATGCAGCCAGTGCAGCACGGGAGCGGTGCTTTGTTCATCAATGACGCATACAATGCGGCGCCGACATCGATGCGCGCGGCGATTGGGTTCATCCGGGAGACGGAACTGCGGCCGGACAAATGGCTTGTGCTCGGCGACATGCTGGAACTCGGCGATGACGAGAAGGCGTACCATGAAGCGCTGGCGGACGCGGTAGTCTCCGTGAATGCGCAAGGGGTTCTATTATATGGGCCGCGCATGAAATGGCTGCATGACAAGCTTGCGCAGTCCGCGCCTTCCGTCCGGCTCTGCTGGGAAGAGGAGGACATCGAGCCGCTTGCGGAGGAACTTCGCCGGTCGATCGATGCGGACTCCATCATCCTTCTGAAGGGATCGAGGGGCATGAAGCTCGAGCGGATCATCACGGCTCTCTCAGGAGACGGAAGATGAAAACCGGCTTGCTCGTGCTGCATGGCTTCACGGGCGGGCCGTTCGAAGTGAGGCCGTTCATTGACTATGTAAGGGGATTGACGGATTGGCGGATTGTTGTGCCGACGCTTCCGGGGCATGGCTTCCCGCCGAATCTCCGGGGGATTTCCGCGGAAGCGTGGATGATGGAGGCGGAAACGGCTTTCCGGAAGCTCCGGAAAGAAGTCGACCGGGTCATCGTGGCGGGATTCTCGATGGGCGGGCTGATCGCGATGCATCTTTGCATGCGCTATGAAGTCGACCGCCTTGTCCTGATGAGCGCCGCAGTGAAATACGTCAGTCCCCGCATTTTGCTGGGCGATCTTCTGTCGCTCGCGAAGGAATCGGTGACGCGCCATTACAAGACGACGACGTTCCGGCATCTGTACAATTACAAATTGACCCACACGCCCATCCGTTCCACGTTCGAATTCATCCGGCTCCATAAGATGGTGCTGCCGCATTTGAACTTGGTCAGGACGCCAGCCATCATCGTCCAAGGGAAACGCGATGAGATTGTCCACTTTTCCGCCGGCAGGCAGATTTATGAAGGGATTGCCTCTGCGGAGAAACGGCTTCTCTTTTCTGAAAATGGAAAACATCACATTTGCTTTAGTGATGATCGGAAAAAGTGGTTTTCGGATGTTTTGATGTTTATGAAAGGCGAATAATGCGTATTCTGAATTTAAGCGGAATCGTTGCGGGCGCTGAGGGAGCGTGTTACACTACAATGAGTGATGGATACATTTACATGAGACTCTTCCCGAGCGGAGAGTACTTTTTTTTGAATAAAACGGTCTGAAAACGGATGAACCTCCATCCATACAGGCCGCTCGGCAAAGACCGGGCTTTCCTTTTAAGCGATTACCTCTGATAAACAGGAAGTACTTATATTTGAGCGGATGCCTCTTGTCCAGGTGGGTACAGAACACCGAGCATAGAGAGCGGATTGCCTCTATTGATTATTGAATAAAGTGCATGACTTCCGCCCACTCCAGAGAAAACCAACACATCGGAAACGTTCCCATAACCGTTTAAGCTCGAATTTGCCGCGCTTTCATTTGCAAATGTAACCAATTGCTAAATGAAGAAACAAAGGAGAATGAGTAGTTTGACAAAATTTTCAGACTTGAACATTAGCGAATCCACACAGAAGGCATTGCAACGCATGGGATTCGAAGAAGCAACACCAATCCAGGAAGGTACGATCACATTTGGCATGGAAGGCCGCGACGTCATCGGCCAGGCACAAACAGGTACTGGTAAGACGGCTGCATTCGGTATTCCGATCATTGAAAAGATCGATATGAACGATCCATCCGTCCAGGCGCTTGTCATCGCGCCGACCCGTGAACTTGCGATCCAAGTGTCCGAAGAGATCTACAAGATCGGATTCGGCAAACGTGCACGCGTCTTGACTGTGTACGGCGGCCAGGAAATCGGACGCCAGATCCGCGCGCTGCGCAACAATCCGCAAATCGTAGTCGGTACACCGGGACGTATTCTCGATCATATCAACCGCAAGACGCTCAAGCTCGGCAACGTCCGCACGCTTGTGCTTGACGAAGCGGATGAAATGCTCAACATGGGCTTCATCGAAGACATCAACACGATCCTTGAGAACGTGCCGTCTGAGCGCCAGACGCTCCTCTTCTCGGCAACAATGCCTGGACCGATCCGTAAAATTGCGGAAACGTTCATGAAAGAGCCGGAAGTCGTCAAGATCAAATCGAAAGAAATGACAGTCGAAAACATCGACCAGTTCTTCGTGAAATCACAGGAACGCGAGAAATTCGACGTGTTGACACGTCTCTTGAACGTTCACCAGCCGGAGCTTGCGATCGTCTTCGGCCGTACAAAGCGCCGTGTTGATGAGCTTGCTCATGCGCTCAGCATCCGCGGATACCTTGCAGAAGGCATCCACGGCGACTTGACACAGGCGAAACGGATGAGCGTCCTTCGCCAGTTCAAGGAAAACAAGATCGATGTCCTCGTCGCAACAGACGTAGCGGCACGCGGACTTGATATTTCCGGCGTGACACATGTCTACAACTTCGATATCCCGCAAGACCCTGAAAGCTATGTCCACCGGATCGGCCGGACAGGACGCGCAGGACGCAGCGGTGTCGCAGTTACATTCGTCACACCACGTGAAATGGGCTACCTGCGCATTGTCGAAGAAACAACGAAGAAGCGCATGATGCCGCTTCAGCCGCCGACATCCGACGAAGCATTGCTCGGACAGCAGCGGTTCGCAGTAGAACAATTGGCAGAGCTTGTCGAGAAGAACGAATTGAGCGATTACAAACAGCTCGCTTCCGAAATGCTCGATAAGTATGAAGCGGTAGATCTTATCGCTGCTGCCCTCAGATCGCTTACAAAAGAACCGGATGATACGCCAGTCAAGATCACAGAAGAGAAGCCATTGCCGATGCGCAAGACGGGCTCCCGTGACCGCGGCGGATACAAAGGAAGCCGCAGCGGCGGCAACCGTTCGTATGGCGGAGGCCGAGGCTACGGCAGCAACCGCCGTGGCGGCAGCCGCGAAGGCGGCGGACGCCGTGATTCTGGCCGTTCCTCATCCCGTGGCCGGAACGACCGGTAATCTATAGAACAACCATGAAGCAGAGGAGAAATCCTCTGCTTTTTGTGTGGGCGGAATTGGCTGAACGGGCGTTGGTGTCGGCGAAATAGGCGTTCAATCTGGTAAATGGGCGCTGGTGCCGGCGAAATAGGCGTTCAATCTCGTAAATGGGCGTTGGTGCCGGCGAAATAGGCGTTCAATCTGGTAAATGGGCGTTGGTGTCGGCGAAATAGGCGTTCGATCTCGTAAACGGTCGTTGGTGCTGGCTAAACGGTCGTTCAATCTCGTAAACAGTCGTTGATGCTGGCTAAACGGTCGTTCAAGCTGGCTAAATGGGCGTTCAATCTCGCAAACAGGCGTTCATTCCGGCTAAACGGTCGTTTAATCTCGTAAACGATCGTTGATGCTGGCTAAACGGTCGTTCGATCGCGTAAACGGTCGTACATGCTGGCTAAACGGTCGTTCAATCTCGTAAACGGTCGTTCGTACCGGCTAAACGGGCGTTCGATCGCGTAAACGGTCGTTGATGCTGGCTAACCGGTCGTTTAATCTCGCAAACAGGCGTTCATTCCGGCTAAACGGCTGTTCGCCGGCTAGTCCGTAAAGAAATCATTCATTTTCTGGCTGGAAATGAAACGTTCAGCGGGTGAGGATCGTATAGAAGAGAGCGGTTCTGTATTTGACAGGATGAAAGGTATGCTATACATAGAGTGAATGGAAAGAGGTGGAGGTATATGAGACCGCAACCGGCGAACCGGATTTCGGTGAAAGGGCTGAAGGTGTGGAGGCTGTATGGGATGATCCAGACGGCCATAGTGCTGCTGGTCGCCATTGGATTTGGCGTCCTGGTGCATTTCTTGGAATGGGCTTCTTGGCTGTATATTGTGGCGGCTGCTGTCGTCATTGCGGAGGGGTATTTCTCAATTTATCTGATTCCGAAGGTGCGGTGGATGCGCTGGCGGTATGAGGTGCGTGAGACGGAGATCGAGCTGCAGCATGGCTTGTTCATTGTCAAACGGACATTGATTCCGATGGTGCGCGTGCAGCATGTCGATACGTCGCAGGGGCCGATCTTGAAGAAGTACGGGCTGTCGGTCATCACGGTTTCGACTGCGGCGACCAACCACTCGATTCCGGCGCTGGAGATGGAAGAGGCGGATGCGCTTCGCAGCCGGATTTCGGTGCTGGCAAGGGTGGCGGAAGATGATGTCTGATGAACGTTATAAATTGCACTGGGTGACAGCGGTCATTGAGACGATAAAGACCGTGAAGGAAGCCGCATTGCCGCTCGTCGTTTTGCTGTTTGCCAATACGAGGCGCGAGGGAAATACGGGGCTATGGTGGCTCGATTATCTGTCGTTCATCATCCTTGGTGTACTGGTCATCTTCCTGTCGCTGAGCGGCATCATCAAATGGCTGCGCTTCACGTATTGGTTTGAAGACGATGAACTGCGCATCGAGTCGGGGCTGTTTGTCCGCAAGAAGCGTTATATCCCGTTCGAAAGGATTCAAAGTCTGGATTACACGGAAGGCATCTTCCACCGGCCTTTCGGGCTTGTGAAAGTGAAAGTGGAAACAGCGGGCAACTCCACCTCTAAAGAAGCGGAAGGGGAACTGACTGCGATCACGAGGGAGGCTGCTAAAAGGATTGAGCAGCGGATTGCTGAGGCGAAAAGGGGACGCAAGGCGGATCACGCACATGAGGGATCTGTCGAAGTGGAAGCAGTGGAAGAGACACAGCCTGAGCCTGTATCAATTTTCCGGCTGTCGACAAAGGATCTGTTCATCCTGGCGACGACGTCAGGCGGAGCGGGCGTCATTTTGTCCGGTGCCGCCGTGTTCCTTTCCCAGTTCTCCGATCTCATTCCATATGAGTGGATGTACGACGAGATTTCGGCGTTCATCAAATTTGGAGCATTGATTGTCGCGCTTGCTGCGTTCGTCGGGCTGTTCATCGTCTGGATCCTGTCCGTTTTCATGACGTTCTTCTCGTATTTCGGATTCACGGTAGCGCTCGACGGTGATGACATCATCATCACGCGCGGCCTGCTCGAGAAGAAGCGGATGACGGTTCCGCTCAAGCGCGTGCAAAGCATCAGCTTGATCGAGAGTCCGCTGCGGCGGCCGTTTGGACTCGCGTCCGTCAGTATCCAGAGCGCGGGAGGCGGCATTGGCGACGGGGCGAAGATCAATCTGTTCCCGCTCGTCAGGAGGAAAAAAGTGCAGGAGCTGCTCGGACAAATCTTTGAGGAATACGATTTTACGGAGCCGGAGAAGAGGATTCCGCCTCGCAGCAAGCGGTATTTCTACCGGATTGACCTGTTCTGGATGGTGCCTGTCCTGACAGCCGTTTCAATCTTCTTCTTCCCGCTCGGGCTGCTGTCATTCCTCGTGCTTCCGTTCGTCATCGCGTTCGGACTGTGGCAATACCGCTCGGTCCGCTACAGAGTGCATGCGAATCAGCTGACGATGCGCTTCCGGGTCGTCAGTCTGCAGACGGCCTACATGCTGAAGCGGAGAATCCAAGTGATGGAAATGAAGCAGAGCTATTTCAACAGACGGAAGAAGGTCGGCACCGTCATTGCGAGTGCCAAATCCGGCGCAGGCGAGCACCGCGGACAGATTCCGTTTATGGATGAGGCTGAAGCGGAAGAGCTGTTCAATTGGTTTGAAAAAAAGAGACTGCCGCTTGCGGAGAAGGAAGATCCGCTTGTTGACGTAGAATAAAAGAGCGGAGGAACGCTGATAGGTTCCTCCGCTCTTTACTGCCTATAGGACGTACTCTACATTGCTAGAAGCAGTGCCTTAGCGCCATCTCGTAATCCGCTTCGGGTGGAAGTATCCGAGCCCGATCAGGAATCCGACGCCGAGCCCGACAAGATGTCCGATGATATTGATGTTCGGCTGAAGGAACGTCATGACGACGCTGATCACGATGATCGGCAGAACGATCTGGCGGAGTTCAGGCAGCACGCGCTTCGTATAATGGACGAGTGCCCCGAATGCGCCGAGAATCCCGAAAATCGCGCCGCTCGCTCCGACTTGGGCGAACTCAGGTCCTGCGAGGAAAAAGCCGGCGATATTGCCGAAGATGCCGGACAGCAGATAGATGGTCAGGAATCGCGCTTTCCCTGCCACCCGTTCGAGTTCCGGCCCGAAGATGAAGAGCGAGAACATATTGAACAGCAAATGCATGAGCCCCGCGTGCAGGAACATCGGTGTGATGAGCCTCCACCATTCCCCTTCAGAAATCAAATAGTTGATGCCGACTCCGAAATTATAGACGCGGTAGCCAAGGAATGGCAGCACGGTCAGTACATGAATGATGATATTCAGCGCAATCAGAAAGGATACGACGGGATAGAGCCGTATATATTGGGAAAAGCTTTCTCTGCGTATAAACATTTCGTCACCTCTATGGATTCATTATACAATTCGAATAGGTTAAAAAGAAAGGGGGAGGCCGTATGATTGCAGGAATCGGGCTTGATATCGTGGAACTCGACCGTATCCGGAAATCGGATATGCGATCGCCGCGTTTTCGGGAACGCATATTGACGGAAAGGGAGCTTACCATCTATTCGTCGCTCTCGGAAAAACGGCGGATCGAGTTTCTGGCGGGCCGCTTCTCGGCGAAGGAGGCGTTCGCCAAGGCACGCGGAACAGGAATCGGGGAAGGGTGCGCCTTTCTTGATATCGAAGTTTTGCCGGATGCGGCCGGAAAACCGGTCCTTTATTTCAAGGGCGTGGCAGAAAGCGGGTTTGTCTCCATTACGCATACGGAAACGGTCGCTGCCGCGCAAGTGGTTCTAATGGAAAATTAATTTGAAGGAGCCAAGCTCGCATAATTGTTCGTCCACCCTCATAAGATGACCTACCTGATCGAAATGAGAAAGGATGAACTGAATGCGCACCCGGATAGCTGCTGTATTGTTGGTTATGGTCATGGTTCTTCTCGCTGCATGTGGTACACCATCGAAGGAAGATGTCATGAAGAAACTCAGTGGTAAATGGAACGACACGAAAGGGTATGAGCTACAAGCGACAATGGAAATCAAGACAGGCGCGGAGCCGCGGCTGTACGATGTGACCGTCTGGCATACGAAACCTGATTTCTACAAAGTGAATGTGGCGCAAGGCGGGACGAATGAGTCCCAGATGATCATCAGAAATGCGGACGGCGTATTTGTTGTGACGCCTTCGCTCGGCAAGACGTATAAATTCCAAAGCGACTGGCCGACGCAGAACAGCATGGGATATTTGATCGGTTCCTTGTCGGATGACATCAAAGCCGACAAGAACGCGAAAATGACTGAGAAGGATAAGACGTATATTTTTGAGACGGTGACACGCAACAACCATAAGAAAGTGCTGCCGACGCAGCAGATCCATATTGATAAGAAAACATTGCTGCCGAAGCATGTGTCGGTGATGGATGCGAATATGGAAGAGAAGATCCGGATAACGTTCAATAAAATCGCTCTAGGCGTGGAACGGAAGCCATCCGATTTCGCCGTTCAGATGGATGACACAGGAGTGAAGCCGGAAGCCGGTGAAGAGGACGGGAATGAAGAGAAGAGCGATGAAACAGGACTAGGCAGCTTCTACCCGGATCTCGAGTGGGACGATACGACGCTTCAGAACGAGCAGAGCATGAGAGATGGGGAAAACACGCGCCTGTTCTTGACTTACGGCGGCGGCGACAGGGAGTTTGTCGTCATCCAGGAGCCTGCATCCGCGCCGGAGAATCAGCTGGTGCCGGTATCAGCAGAGGGGGATCCTGTCGATCTCGGCTTTACGGTGGCGGCATTGACGGATACATCGATCCGCTGGGAGCAGGACGGCATCTCGTTCTTCGTTGCATCGAACACGTTAACGAAGGATGAGCTGATCGAGGTCGCTTCCTCGATGAAACGCGACAGCGTGAAATGATAACAAGTTGACCGGGGGCGGGCGGTAGGAACATAATGGTGGTATACGCGAGGACGGAGGGATTTCATGGCCGGCGACGTAAACTACCGCCCGACGAAGGCGACTGTCAATTTATCAGCAATCACAGGGAATGTAAAGGAACTAAAAGACTTTTTACCGGAGGGCACTGGTGTCATCGCCGTCGTGAAAGCCGATGGTTATGGGCATGGCGCACTTCAAACTGCGCAGGCGGCATTTGACGGCGGAGCCGCCATGTGTGCGGTTGCGACGCCGGATGAAGCGATCCGGCTGAGGGAAGAAGGGTTAGAGGGAGAGATCCTAGTGCTAGGGTCTTCTCCTGTTTCATTCGCCGCGCGGGCAGCAGAAGAGCAGATCACGGTTACCGTCTTTGAAGCGGACTGGCTGGAGCAGGCGTCTGCCAGGATGCGAGAAGATTCACCTGATCTGCATGTACATATTAAAGTCGACACGGGCATGGGCCGGATCGGTGTCCGCAGCGAGGAGGAGCTTCTTGCGATCTATCAGGTGATCGCAAACGAAAGGAAGCTGTCCCTTTGCGGCATGTTCACCCATTTCGCCCGGGCCGATGAGGAGGAGCGGTCGCACACTGCGGAGCAGTATGAACTGTTCATGCGGCTTGTGCGCAAGCTGCCCGAGAAGCCGCCTCTCCTCCATGCAGCAGGCAGTGCCGCTGCCATGCTGTATCCTGACTATGCGCTGGATGCTGTCCGGTATGGCATCAGCTTATACGGCATCCCTCCCTCCGCGCACGCGGGCGGGAACTTGCCGTTCGGCCTGAAACGAGCCATGACGGTGGAGACGGAGCTCGCATATGTAAAAAAGTTGCCTGCCGGAAGTCCCGTGAGTTATGGCGGAACATACGTGACGGAGACGGACGAGTGGATCGGCACGCTGCCGGTCGGCTACGCAGACGGCCTGAGGCGCGGGTTGCGCGGCCAGGAGGTCTTGATCCGAGGCAGAAGGATGCCGATTGTCGGAACGATCTGCATGGACCAATGCATGGTCCGCCTTGACCGGGAGTATGCGGCGGGTGAACCGGTCGTCCTGATCGGCACGCAAGGCGGCGAGGAGGTCAAGATGGAAGAGTGGGCGGAGCGTCTCGGCACGATCCCCTATGAAATTGCCGTCTCCTTTTCACCGCGGCTTCCGCGCATATATTCACGTTGATTGGGTATAGTTAGGGTATTACTGTTACTGGTGCCGCTGAAGCCTGTTATGATGACGAGCTGTAATGCATGATTTGATTTGATTCCATAAACGAACCATTTTCGACAAACTCCTTTCCGATGTCGAAGATTCTTGTCGGGTAATTACCTTTTATGTCTTCTCATTGTCGAACTTCGATGGTAAGATGAAGTAGAGTAGAATCGATCGAAGGAACGGGGTCTGTCGGAGGTGCTAGCATTGCGTGAGAACAAAATCATCAAAGAAGTCGGCGTGCCGTTACATGAAAATGAACATACGAACGTCCATCTAGGGGCGGAGCATGAAGAATTCGTCTACGTTTCGACAAAACGATATGTCACCGATCACGACGCGGAACTGATCCGGGAAGTGATGATGAAGGGATATGTCGAAATGTCGCATATCAACTTGAAAATCGCAAAGGAATGCTTGCATGCGGAGCTAGAGGCCCAGCACGTGATGGAACGTCTCGTAAGCGGAGGATGAAATTTTGGCGATAAAACGTGGAGACGTCTTTTTTGCAGACTTGTCGCCTGTTGTCGGATCCGAACAAGGCGGGACAAGGCCGGTTCTTGTCATTCAGAATGACATCGGCAACCGGTTCAGTCCGACGGTGATCGTTGCGGCGATCACTGCGCAGATCCAAAAAGCAAAATTGCCGACACATGTTGAAATCGATGCGGATAGATACGGGTTTGAGCGGGATTCGGTCATCCTGCTCGAACAGGTCCGCACAATCGACAAGTCAAGGCTCACAGACAAAATCACCCACTTGGATGAGCTTTTAATGGAAAAAGTGGATGAAGCACTTGAAGTCAGCTTCGGGTTGATCAAATTCTAGTATACATATCGAAACGGCATTACGGAGGCATTCTCTTCCGTAATGCCGTTTTATTTAGTGTGTCAGCAGAGGGCTGTCAATATATAATTTGCGAAAAAGATGTTTCATCCGCCATTTTTCGTTACAATAGGAGGTAGGATGTTTTATCTCATCGACCGATGATATTTTCAGTTATTAGGGGAGGGTACTTGAAGCATCATGAACAAACTCATGGTAGAAGGCATTAATGAACATATGGACGAGATCATAGAACGGTGGACGACCCGCATGAAGGAAGAAAAGGGAGAGCGATTCTTCCATTTCATGCCCGAGCATCTTGTCAGCAAAACGAGCCGCGAATTCGCAGAGCTCATGACATCGAATATCGTAGAGGAACTCACAACGGATCCTGACATGATCGACAACGACAAGATCAATGAGTTCACGGAAAAGATTGTACGGTTCGGCTGGTCCATCAAATTCGTCAACAAGGCAATTGATAATTTTTCAGATGTCGTATTCGATCTGCTCCTGGAGAAAGAGATCATCAACGACAGCAACATGCGCAAATTTGTTCCCGTTTTCACAAGATGGATCAATCCGCTGCGTGAGAGCATCATTGAAGCGTACGCCAATGAATGGGAACGGACGGTCAGCCTGCAGAAGATCGCCTTGCAGGAACTGTCTGCGTCCCTGATTCCGGTGTTCGAGAAAATTTCAGTCATGCCGCTAGTCGGGACCATTGACACCGAACGGGCAAAACTGATCATGGAAAATCTGCTGGAAGGCGTTGTCAGCCAACGGGCGGAGGTCGTCCTGCTTGATATCACCGGTGTTCCTGTCGTCGATACGATGGTCGCACACCATATCATACAGGCGGCTGATGCAGTACGCCTTGTCGGAGCGAAATGCATGTTAGTCGGCATCCGTCCTGAAATCGCCCAAACGATTGTCGCGCTTGGCATCAACCTGACCGATTTCACAACGAAGAGCACATTGCAGCGTGGTATGCAGGCAGCACTTGAGCTTACAAACAAGACTATCGTGGAGGTGGCGAAGAAATGAAAACGCGGATCCCGATTTTAAAGCTGAACGAAGTCCTCATTGTTTCCATCCAATGGGAACTCGATGACCAGACGGCTATTCAATTTCAAGAAGACCTTCTTACGAAGATGCACGAAACATCAGCTCTTGGTGTGGTGATCGATCTGACACCTATCGACTTCATCGATTCGTTTATTGCGAAGGTGCTTGGAGATGTCATTAATATGACAGGCCTGATGGGTGCGAAAGTAGTGATTACCGGTATTCAGCCAGCAGTCGCCATCACATTGATCGAACTTGGAATACGGATGGAAAATGTCATGACGGCACTTGATCTCGAAAACGGCTTGGATAAACTTTACAAAGAATTGGAGGCCTGACCATGAGTTATCGGTCTTCTGTAGAGATATACACGGAATGGGATATTGTTGCTGCACGGCAAATGGGCCGTAACGAGGCAAAGCAGACCGGTTTCGGCACCGTGGACCAGGCGCGAATCACGACAGCGATCAGTGAGTTGGCGAGGAACATCTATTTGTATGCCGGAAAAGGGAAAATCGAAATTGAGAGAATCAGTGAAAACGGCTTGTTTGGCATAAAGATCATCGCATCTGACGAAGGGCCGGGCATTCAGGATCTCCGGAAAGTGATGGAAGACGGGTTTTCCACATCGGGTGGTCTGGGAGCCGGGATGCCAGGCGTCAAAAGGCTGATGGACGAGTTCAAAGTTGTTTCCGAACCGGGTGTCGGAACGACGATCACTGCGACAAAATGGCTTCACTGATGTAGAAGGAGGATAAACGATGCCGCGGGAAGTCGGAGAGCAGTATAAGGAAATTTTGAGGAAGTATCTTGAGAGCAAGAGTGAAGAAGATTTGTACGTCGGACAGCAATTCAGCAGGAAATTCATCGAGAGAGAAATTGCGCCGGAAGATGTCATCAGCATCCATAAAAGTTCTTTGTATGAGATCGCTCCTGGCTTGCGCGACGAAGTTTGGGATGCGTTCGACTTTCTGATTGAGATGATGATCCATTACGGATTCACCCTCCGTGAGCATCAGAGCCTTATCCGTAAACAGGAAACCTTGCAGATGGAAATGGACGTTGCGACGAAAGTGCAGGCCACCTTGCTGAAGACGAAGGTGCCTGAAGTGAACGGCCTGGAGATCGGCTGGATTACAGAGCCGGCCCATCAGATGAATGGCGATTATATCTATTTCCTGAATGAAAGCCCGGAAGAAGCGAGTGTCGCTGTCGCTGACGTCATGGGGAAAGGCATTCCGGCGGCTCTTTGCATGTCCATGATCAAATTCGGGATGGACGGACTGCAGAAAGGGGATACGCACCCTGCTGCGGTGCTGGATGTCCTGAACCGGATCGTGGAGAAGAGCGTGAGTGATTCCATGTTCATCTCCATGTTCTATGGAAAATACGACGCGCGTTCCTCTCTTTTCTCCTATGCGTCTGCGGGTCATGAGCCTGCTCTTCATTACAGCGCCCGGACAGGTGCTTTCACAGAGCTGGATGCGAAAGGCCTGCTGCTCGGCATCCAGGTCGATACTTGGTATCAGGAGCATTCCGTCCTTCTGGAAGAAGGGGATTTTGTCGCCATGATGACAGATGGCGTCACGGAGTCGAGGAACGACGATGGGTTTGTTGAGATGGACACGATCCAAGGCCTGCTTGCCGAGGCGAAGGATTTATCCTCCCAAAAGATCGCGGAGCATGTATATAATGAGCTTGCAGGCATGCAGGAATACAAGTTGAGCGATGATTTCACAATCGTCATTTTCAAAAAAACCGTCTGAAAAGGTTTCGCCCTAACCGAGATTGGGTACTTAAACAGTTAGTACACGATGTTGTAGAAATTATGATTCGGGGTGTGAAAAAAGTGAATTTACAAGTTCAATTGTCGAAACAGGATAGCATTCAATATTTTAAGATCATCGGTGAAATCGATGCCTTTACAGCACCGGTCCTCCGCGAAAAACTTTCGGAAGTCGAGGGTGTGCAGGATCTGCACGCAGAACTCGACCTTTCGCAGGTGGACTATATGGACAGTACGGGACTCGGCGTCTTTGTCGGTTTCTATAAGGCTGTCAAAGCGAACGGAGGGCATGTCAAGATTACCGGACTGAACCGCCGTCTAAGCAGGCTGTTTGAAATCACGGGCTTGAGTGAGATTATCGACATCGAGAAGAAAGAAAGTGGGGACAATGATGCAACAGTATGATTATGTAGAGATCAAAATTCCCGCCAAGGCGCAGTATGTCGGTGTCGCTCGGTTGATGATCTCAGGAATTGCAAGCCGTCAAGGATTTACATATGACGATATCGAAGATTTGAAGATTGCTTCGAGTGAAGCGATCACAAACGCAGTCCAGCACGCGTATCAGGAAGAAGAGGAAGGGGAGGTTGTCGTCGGCTGTGCGCTGTATGAAGATCGTTTTGAGATCATGATTGCAGACCACGGAACGAGCTTCGACTTCGAAGAGACGAAGAAGCATATCGGACCATACGACGAGACAGCTGAAGTCGAATTCCTCCGCGAAGGCGGACTAGGCCTATACCTGATGGAAACGCTCATGGATGAAGTTAAATTACACCATGAGGAGGGCGTGACGGTCTTTATGACCAAATATCTCGGCGGAGAGCGGGGCGAAGACAATGTCAAACGAACAGCCAACTCATAAGCCGGATACAAAAGAGAAAGTGCTCCAGTGGATCAGGGATTTCCAGGACAGCGGAGATGAGGAGGCGCAGACGAATCTGGTATTGCACTATGAACGTCTCGTCCACTCGATCGCCCGTAAATATTCCAACGGCAAGCCGTACCATGAAGACATCGTTCAAGTGGGCATGCTGGGTCTTCTCGGAGCCATTCGCAGATACGACCCGGATCTAGGGCGCAGCTTCGAAGCGTTTGCGGTTCCGACAATCGTCGGGGAGATCAAACGCTTCCTTAGAGATAAGACGTGGGCAGTGCATGTGCCGCGGCGCATCAAAGAGCTGGGTCCGAAGATCAAGGCTGCGGCCGAAGTGCTGACGACCGAATTGCAACGGTCGCCGCTTGTCAGCGAAATTGCGGATTACCTTGAGACCGATGAAGAGCTGGTGCTGGAAGCGATGGAGATGGGCAGGAGTTATCAGGCCCTTTCGATGGACCATACACTCGAAGCTGATTCGGAAGGCGGCACTGTGACATTGTTCGATATTATTGGAGAGCAGGACGATGGATTCGAGAAGACGGATCACCGTTTGGTTGTGGCGAATGCACTCAACGTCCTGTCGGAGCGGGAAAAGCGGATTATCCAATATACATACATCGAACAGCTCAGTCAAAAAGAAGCGGGTGAACTACTGGGCATTTCGCAAATGCATGTATCCCGCCTGCAGCGGAAAGCGATCAAGAAACTGCAAGAAGCAATATTGTCAGCTGGTGGTGCTACGTAGTGGAGACGTTTAAGAACCAATTTGTAGAAGCATACATTTATAATTCGGCGAAGCATGGAAATAATGAATCAGGCGATGTGTACTTCATCCATTCGGAAGAAGACTACTTCATCTGTGCCATTGCGGACGGGCTCGGCAACGGCGTTGTTGCCCGCCAGTCGGCCGAGGTAATTCCCCGGGTGCTTGCAGAACATCATCACGAGTCGCTGGATGAGCTGCTGAACCGCTGCAACGAGCATATGGTGCAAAAGCGGGGGGCGGCCGTAGCGATTGTGAAAGTCGATTATATGAAGTGTACGATCGAATATAGTTGCGTAGGCAATGTCCGATTGTACATTTTGCATAACGGCCAGAAAATGCTGTATCCACTTCCGGTGATGGGCTATTTGTCTGGACGTCCTCAAACGTTGAAAACGCAGGAGTATGAATTTCAAAACGGGGATCTGTTCTTTCTCCATTCCGACGGGATCACCATGAAAAGTCCCAAGATGACCATGCAGGAAAGCGTCAATGCCTACGAACTGTATAAAAAAGTGGAAAAGACAGCACTGAGCGGGGATGATGCCACATTTATCGCAGGCAGTCTTCTCAGGTCGGATTGCTGATTCCATATGGACAACTAGCCTGCTTCTACAGGAAGCAGGTTTTTTTGCGTCCTTTGACGAATCAATTTGGTACACTAAAGGCATGGCAGAAAGGGTGGTAGGTTATATGGCAACAATCATCGAGGCGACGGCGAAACGCGCCAATATCAATGAGCGGCAAACTGCGAACGTCATCGAACTGCTGGAAGGCGGGAACACCGTGCCTTTCATCGCGAGATATCGGAAAGAGGCGACCGGTTCCTTGGATGAAGTGCAGATCAAGGCAATCGAAGACGCATACCAATACGAAAAGAACCTCACGCAACGGAAAGAAGAAGTCCTGCGCCTGATTGAAGAACAAGGCAAGCTAACGGCGGAATTGAAGAAGGAAATCGAAGGGGCGGCTGTGCTGCAGCGAGTAGAGGATCTATACCGTCCGTACAAGCAGAAACGGCGAACGCGGGCCGCTGTCGCGATCGAGAACGGGCTTGAGCCGCTGGCAGAACGCCTTCTTGCTTTTTCAGGGACTCCAGTGGAAGAACTCGCAAAGCCTTTCATTAATCCGGAGAAAAATGTGGAGAATATCGAGGACGCACTGGCAGGGGCACGGGATATTATCGCCGAACGTATGGCGGATGACGCATCGCTTCGGGATAAGGTGCGCAAATTGACGCGCCAGGACGGATTGATGAAATCGGTTATCCGAAAAGGGGCTGAAGACGAAAAAGCGGTTTACAGCATGTACTATGACTATGCAGAACCGCTGAAAAAGACTGTGCCTCACCGTGTACTTGCCATGAACCGCGGAGAGAAAGAGGAAGTGCTTCGTGTAGGCGTCGAGTTTCCGGCGGAGCGCATCATCGGTGAAATGGAACGCGCCTATATTAAGAAGACGCATTCTCCGGCAGCAGCTCAAGTGAAGGAAGCTGCGGAGGACTCGTTCAAACGATTGATCGCGCCTTCGGTCGAACGGGAAATCCGCACGGAACTGACCGAGAAAGCAGAAGCGCAGGCGATCCATGTCTTCTCGGAAAACCTGAAAAGCCTTTTGCTGCAGCCGCCGCTGAAAGGCCATGTCGTCCTGGGAGTCGACCCTGCGTTTCGAACCGGCTGCAAGCTTGCGGTCATTGATGAGACGGGCAAGGTGCTCGATATCTCTGTCATGTATCCGCATCCTCCAAAACCGAAAAAAGAAGAATCGAAACGGATCGTTTTTGATCTCGTCTCAAAATATCAGGTAACTCTGATTGCGATCGGCAACGGAACGGCATCAAGGGAGACGGAAAAATTTATCGCGGACTGCATTAAGGAGATGCCTGGCACAGTGCCTTACGTCATCGTCAATGAGGCGGGGGCGAGTGTCTATTCCGCCTCCGAACAGGCGAGGAGCGAGTTTCCCGATCTGCAAGTGGAACAGCGGAGTGCCGTTTCCATCGCGCGCCGGCTGCAAGATCCGCTATCCGAACTCGTGAAAATCGATCCCGAATCAATCGGCGTCGGCCAGTACCAGCATGATGTGGCGCGGAAGAAACTGTCGGAGTCATTGGCGTTCGTCGTCGAAACGTCCGTCAACCGGGTCGGCGTCAATGTCAATACGGCGTCGACGTCCTTATTGCAATATGTCGCCGGGTTGTCTAAGACGGTGGCGGAAAATATCGTGAAGCGCAGGGAAGAAGAGGGGCGTTTCACAGGGCGTGCGCAGCTCAAGAAAGTGCCGCGTCTCGGAGCAAAAACATATGAGCAGGCAATCGGCTTTCTCCGGATACCGGATGCGAAAAACAGGTTCGACGCAACAGGCATCCATCCGGAGAGCTATGAGATTGCTGAACAGGTCCTGGAGGAAGCAGGTATTGACAAAAAGATGCTCGGCAAACCGGAAGCAGTGGAGGCGCTTGACTCTCTTGACTGCAAAAGCCTGGCAAGCAAGCTGAATGCAGGGGAAGTGACCCTCCGTGATATCATCCAAACACTTCAGCGGCCGAACCGCGACCCTCGAGATGATTATCCGCAGCCGCTATTGAAAGCGGATGTCCTTGATATGGATGATCTGCATGAAGGAATGGAAATGCAGGGAACAGTGCGGAATGTCGTCGACTTTGGCGCGTTCGTTGATATCGGCGTACATGAAGACGGGCTTGTCCATATCTCCAAGTTGAAGAAAGGATATGTCAAACATCCGCTCGACGTTGTCGCATCAGGCGATATCGTCACTGTCTGGGTAGAAGGAGTCGACAAGGCGAAAGGACGCATTTCACTGACAATGCTGCCGCCGGGGAAATGAGTATCCTCATGTCGCAACAAGAATTGCAGATGCTCGTAGAGGCCATTTCGCAGAACGTCTTCGGAAAACCATTCCGGCACCAAGCGGCTTTTAACGGAAGACTGCGGACAACCGGGGGCCGCTATAAGCTTTCAGACGGCTCCATCGAAATTAATCCGCTAGTGATCGAGAAATACGGCAATGAAGAACTGGCCGGAATCATTAAGCACGAACTCTGCCATTACCATCTGCACCAGGAAGGGAAAGGCTATAAGCACGGAGACCATGATTTCAGGCAGTTATTACAGCAAACCGGTTCACCGAGATACTGCAAACCGCTTCAGGAAACGAGAAGGCGCCCGAAGACGATCCATCTATATAGATGCAAGGACTGCGGCGCAGAGTATAGCAGAAGAAGAAGGATGGACGTACGGAAATATAGATGCGGCAAATGCGCGGGTCTGATTGAGTACGTGCATAGCTTGCAAGGGGAAAGACCGCTGTAATGGCGGTCTTTCTTGCTTTCGTGAAGTTCTTTTAAAAAAGTTGAGGAAAAGTGTTGACGGATCAAACAGGAGTCTCTATAATAGGAAAAGTCGGTTGGGGAATTGCTGAAAAGCAACCCGGACAGATGAATGAAATACGAAACACGGCCCCTTGGTCAAGCGGTTAAGACACCGCCCTTTCACGGCGGTAACACGGGTTCGAATCCCGTAGGGGTCACTTTTTCCTTGACAAAGCGTTTGACACGCTTTATAATTAACACTCGTTGCGCTAAAATGCAAAGCGATACATCCTACTGGGGTATAGCCAAGCGGTAAGGCAACGGACTTTGACTCCGTCATTCGTTGGTTCGAATCCAGCTACCCCAGCCAATCGTTATAAACGCGTTGCGTTTAGAACGATTTGCGAGAAATACCGCAAGGTATTTGGAGCACAAAGCCTCGCTTGTAGAAAAGATGAAGGTATTTGGAGCACAAAGCCTCGCTTGCAGAAAAGCTTGAAGGTATTTGGGGCACAAAACCCTAGTCTTAACAGGCTGAAGGTATTTGGGACACAAGATATTGCCAACAACTCCGGTTGGTTACGATCCTGGATGAGGAAACAAGGAAAACATATGCACGAGCCATTAGCTCAGTTGGTAGAGCATCTGACTTTTAATCAGAGGGTCGCAGGTTCGAATCCTGCATGGCTCACCATTTCTTCTCTTGAAAAAAGTTATTGACTTTTGGATAGAAAGTTGTATAATAAAACTTGTTCTTGAAAAGAATAATGCGGTAGTGGCGGAATGGCAGACGCGCTAGGTTGAGGGCCTAGTGGGGGTTAACCCCGTGGAGGTTCAAGTCCTCTCTACCGCACCAAATTTTATTTTAATAACACCGCGCGCCCGTAGCTCAATTGGATAGAGCGTCTGACTACGGATCAGAAGGTTGTGGATTCGACTTCTGCCGGGCGCGCCATTTTTATCACGCGGGTGTAGTTTAGTGGTAAAACCCCAGCCTTCCAAGCTGGTGATGAGGGTTCGATTCCCTTCACCCGCTCCAAACTTTTTATAAATATACGCTTGACAAACTGATTGCAAAGCGTTATATTAGAAAAGTTGCTGCAAAGGCAACTTCAACATGAACCTTGAAAACTGAACAGCAAAACGTCAACATAAAGTTCAGAAGCCGACTCCGTCGGCGGACGAACAACAATGGACATCATTAAGATGCCAGCAAAGAAATCGAGCTACTCGAATTTCTTCAACCTTTCTTATACAAGAGAGGCATCTGGCGGCCGAGACGTAGTGCAGTGCTAGGAGACGATTGAGTCAAGGAGGGAGCGTGCTTTGGCACGTGACCGACTGAACGAATGAAGTCGACAACGCAATGCGCTGTGTATCGGTCCGCCAGACTGGTGTGCGAGACGTGGTGCAGTGCTAGGAGGCAAGCGAGCGAAGGAGGGAGCGTACATCAGTACGTGACCGACTGAGCGAGCGCGGCCGACAACGCAATGCGCTGCGTATCGCTCGCCAGATTTATGGAGAGTTTGATCCTGGCTCAGGACGAACGCTGGCGGCGTGCCTAATACATGCAAGTCGAGCGAATGACAGGGAGCTTGCTCCCTTGATTTAGCGGCGGACGGGTGAGTAACACGTGGGCAACCTGCCCTGCAGATGGGGATAACTCCGGGAAACCGGGGCTAATACCGAATAATCAGTTCCTCCGCATGGAGGAACTCTGAAAGACGGTTTCGGCTGTCACTGCAGGATGGGCCCGCGGCGCATTAGCTAGTTGGTGGGGTAACGGCCTACCAAGGCGACGATGCGTAGCCGACCTGAGAGGGTGATCGGCCACACTGGGACTGAGACACGGCCCAGACTCCTACGGGAGGCAGCAGTAGGGAATCTTCCACAATGGACGAAAGTCTGATGGAGCAACGCCGCGTGAACGAAGAAGGCTCTCGGGTCGTAAAGTTCTGTTGCGAGGGAAGAACACGTACGGGAGTCACTGCCCGTACCTTGACGGTACCTCGTCAGAAAGCCACGGCTAACTACGTGCCAGCAGCCGCGGTAATACGTAGGTGGCAAGCGTTGTCCGGAATTATTGGGCGTAAAGCGCGCGCAGGCGGTCCTTTAAGTCTGATGTGAAATCTCGCGGCTCAACCGCGAACGGTCATTGGAAACTGGGGGACTTGAGTGCAGAAGAGGAAAGCGGAATTCCACGTGTAGCGGTGAAATGCGTAGAGATGTGGAGGAACACCAGTGGCGAAGGCGGCTTTCTGGTCTGTAACTGACGCTGAGGCGCGAAAGCGTGGGGAGCAAACAGGATTAGATACCCTGGTAGTCCACGCCGTAAACGATGAGTGCTAAGTGTTAGGGGGTTTCCGCCCCTTAGTGCTGCAGCTAACGCATTAAGCACTCCGCCTGGGGAGTACGGCCGCAAGGCTGAAACTCAAAGGAATTGACGGGGACCCGCACAAGCGGTGGAGCATGTGGTTTAATTCGAAGCAACGCGAAGAACCTTACCAGGTCTTGACATCCCGCTGACCGGCATGGAGACATGCCTTTCCCTTCGGGGACAGCGGTGACAGGTGGTGCATGGTTGTCGTCAGCTCGTGTCGTGAGATGTTGGGTTAAGTCCCGCAACGAGCGCAACCCTTGATCTTAGTTGCCAGCATTCAGTTGGGCACTCTAAGGTGACTGCCGGTGACAAACCGGAGGAAGGTGGGGATGACGTCAAATCATCATGCCCCTTATGACCTGGGCTACACACGTGCTACAATGGACGGTACAAAGGGCTGCGAACCCGCGAGGGGGAGCCAATCCCATAAAACCGTTCCCAGTTCGGATTGCAGGCTGCAACTCGCCTGCATGAAGCCGGAATCGCTAGTAATCGTGGATCAGCATGCCACGGTGAATACGTTCCCGGGTCTTGTACACACCGCCCGTCACACCACGAGAGTTTGTAACACCCGAAGTCGGTGGGGTAACCCTTACGGGAGCCAGCCGCCGAAGGTGGGACAGATGATTGGGGTGAAGTCGTAACAAGGTAGCCGTATCGGAAGGTGCGGCTGGATCACCTCCTTTCTAAGGATAATTACGGAATACAGATCTTCGATCTGTAAGTTGACGTTTTGCGTTCAGTTTTGAAGGTTTATCGAAAAGCGGAAAACACCGGTTAGCTCAACCGGCAGCTGGAGGGCTTGAGGTGAAATGCTTGCATTTCGTCCGAAAGACCGAAGCGGACGCGTGAGCTGGTGTTTGGAGCTGGACAATAATATCTTCAGACTTGTTCATTGAAAACTGGATAGAACGACATTGAAAGTAACAAGTAATCAACCGAGTCGATCACTTTTGTGATTGAACATGCAATACTTTGTAACGAGCTGGTTGTATTTATCGCTAAATACACCACTCAAACCATGGCACCTCTAGCAGGATGCCGAAAAGGTTAAGTTAGAAAGGGCGCACGGCGGATGCCTTGGCACTAGGAGCCGATGAAGGACGGAACTAACACCGATATGCTTCGGGGAGCTGTAAGTAAGCTTTGAACCGAAGATTTCCGAATGGGGGAACCCACTGCCCGTAATGGGGCAGTACGCTGCACGTGAATACATAGCGTGAGCGAGGCACACCCGGAGAACTGAAACATCTAAGTACCCGGAGGAAGAGAAAGAAACATCGATTCCCTTAGTAGCGGCGAGCGAAACGGGAAGAGCCCAAACCAGGAAGCTTGCTTCCTGGGGTTGTAGGACACTCTATACGGAGTTACAAAGGGCTGGGTTAGGCGAAGCGACCTGGAAAGGTCCGCCAGAGCGGGTAAAAGCCCCGTAGCCGAAAGTCCAGCCCCTCCAGAGTGGATCCTGAGTACGGCGGAACACGTGAAATTCCGTCGGAATCCGGGAGGACCATCTCCCAAGGCTAAATACTCCCTAGTGACCGATAGTGAACCAGTACCGTGAGGGAAAGGTGAAAAGCACCCCGGAAGGGGAGTGAAAGAGAACCTGAAACCGTGTGCCTACAAGTTGTCAGAGCCCGTTAATGGGTGATGGCGTGCCTTTTGTAGAATGAACCGGCGAGTTACGATTCCATGCGAGGTTAAGCCGAGAAGGCGGAGCCGCAGCGAAAGCGAGTCTGAATAGGGCGCATGAGTATGGGGTCGTAGACCCGAAACCAGGTGATCTACCCATGTCCAGGGTGAAGGTAAGGTAACACTTACTGGAGGCCCGAACCCACGTACGTTGAAAAGTGCGGGGATGAGGTGTGGGTAGCGGTGAAATTCCAATCGAACCTGGAGATAGCTGGTTCTCTCCGAAATAGCTTTAGGGCTAGCCTCAAACGTAAGAGTCCCGGAGGTAGAGCACTGTTTGGACGAGGGGCCCATCCCGGGTTACCGAATTCAGACAAACTCCGAATGCCGGATGACTTCTGTTTGGGAGTCAGACTGCGGGTGATAAGATCCGTGGTCGAGAGGGAAACAGCCCAGACCGCCAGTTAAGGTCCCCAAGTATCCGTTGAGTGGAAAAGGATGTGGCGCTGCCCAGACAACCAGGATGTTGGCTTAGAAGCAGCCACCATTTAAAGAGTGCGTAATAGCTCACTGGTCGAGTGGCGCTGCGCCGAAAATGTACCGGGGCTAAACGGATCACCGAAACTGCGGATTGACACCGATGGTGTCAGTGGTAGGAGAGCGTTCCAAGGGCGTCGAAGCCAGACCGGAAGGACTGGTGGAGCGCTTGGAAGTGAGAATGCCGGTATGAGTAGCGAAAGAAGGGTGAGAATCCCTTCCACCGAATGCCTAAGGTTTCCTGAGGAAGGCTCGTCCGCTCAGGGTTAGTCGGGACCTAAGTCGAGGCCGATAGGCGTAGACGATGGACAACAGGTTGATATTCCTGTACCACCTCCCCGCCGTTATCAGCAATGGGGGGACGCAGTAGGATAGGGTGAGCGCGCTGTTGGTCATGCGCGTCCAAGCAGTGAGGCGTGGAATGAGGCAAATCCCATTCCAGATGCGCTGGGCTGTGATGGCAAGGGGAATTATCCCCGGAGTCCCTGATTTCACACTGCCAAGAAAAGCCTCTAGCGAGGCGGGAGGTGCCCGTACCGCAAACCGACACAGGTAGGCGAGGAGAGAATCCTAAGGTGATCGAGAGAACTCTCGTTAAGGAACTCGGCAAAATGACCCCGTAACTTCGGGAGAAGGGGTGCTCTGGTAGGGTGAATAGCCCGAGAGAGCCGCAGTGAATAGGCCCAGGCGACTGTTTAGCAAAAACACAGGTCTCTGCAAAACCGTAAGGTGACGTATAGGGGCTGACGCCTGCCCGGTGCTGGAAGGTTAAGAGGAGGGGTCAGCGCAAGCGAAGCTCCGAATTGAAGCCCCAGTAAACGGCGGCCGTAACTATAACGGTCCTAAGGTAGCGAAATTCCTTGTCGGGTAAGTTCCGACCCGCACGAAAGGCGTAACGATCTGGGCACTGTCTCAACGAGAGACTCGGTGAAATTATAATATGCGTGAAGATGCGCATTACCCGCGACAGGACGGAAAGACCCCGTGGAGCTTTACTGCAGCCTGATATTGAATTCCGGTGCAGCCTGTACAGGATAGGTAGGAGCCTAAGATGCCGGAGCGCCAGCTTCGGTGGAGGCACCCGTGGGATACTACCCTGGCTGTATTGGACTTCTAACCCTTGCCCGTGATCCGGGCAGGAGACAGTGTCAGGCGGGCAGTTTGACTGGGGCGGTCGCCTCCTAAAGAGTAACGGAGGCGCCCAAAGGTTCCCTCAGAATGGTTGGACATCATTCGCAGAGTGCAAAGGCATAAGGGAGCTTGACTGCGAGACCTACAAGTCGAGCAGGGTCGAAAGACGGGCTTAGTGATCCGGTGGTTCCGCATGGAAGGGCCATCGCTCAACGGATAAAAGCTACCCCGGGGATAACAGGCTTATCTCCCCCAAGAGTCCACATCGACGGGGAGGTTTGGCACCTCGATGTCGGCTCATCGCATCCTGGGGCTGTAGTCGGTCCCAAGGGTTGGGCTGTTCGCCCATTAAAGCGGTACGCGAGCTGGGTTCAGAACGTCGTGAGACAGTTCGGTCCCTATCCGTCGCGGGCGCAGGAAATTTGAGAGGAGCTGTCCTTAGTACGAGAGGACCGGGATGGACACACCGCTGGTGTACCAGTTGTTCTGCCAAGGGCATCGCTGGGTAGCTATGTGTGGACGGGATAAATGCTGAAAGCATCTAAGCATGAAGCCCCCCTCGAGATGAGATTTCCCTTTACTTCTGTAAGTAAGATCCCTCAAAGATGATGAGGTGGATAGGTCCGGGGTGGAAGCGTGGCGACACGTGCAGCTGACGGATACTAATCGATCGAGGACTTAACCTTAATTACAACAGTAGTTGATTACGTTACACAATGTCACTTCTATCCGGTTTTGAATGAGCAATTCATTCACCTGTCTGGTAATGACGGCGAAGAGGTCACACCCGTTCCCATCCCGAACACGGAAGTTAAGCTCTTCAGCGCCGATGGTAGTAGGGGGCTTCCCCCTGTGAGAGTAGGACGTTGCCAGGCAGTCTGCTTTTTTCGACAGAGCTCTTTAATGGTTAGGATTGATCACTTACAATATAGCAGCAGTTTACGAGCCAAGAATCCTTTGTCGAAAACATACATATGAATGGTCCCGTGGTGTAGCGGTTAACATGCCTGCCTGTCACGCAGGAGATCGCCGGTTCGATCCCGGTCGGGACCGCCATTTACCTAACACATACCCGATTTTGGAGTTCGCTCCTGAATCGGTTTTTTGTATATTAGAGACATATTAATATAAAATAACTACCTCACAATGAGGGTGTATTATGAGACGCAGTGACTGACAAGACCGGCAGATTGGCATATGCTTTGAGAACGATCCGTTTAGAGATCTACACGTACTGTAAACTAGATAGGAGAATAAGTTTCCTAACCGGTCACCTGTCCAGGCAAGCGCAAACGGTCGCACGCTGTGGCTAAACGGTCGTTAAACCGAGTAAACGGTCGCACGCCCGAGCTAATCGGTCGTTACATCGCGTAAACGGTCGCACGCCCAGGCTAATCGGTCGTTACATCGTGTAAACGGTCGCGCGCTATGGCTAATCGGTCGTTACATCGTGTAAACGGTCGCGCGCTGTGGCTAAATGGTCGTTAAACCGAGTAAACGGTCGCGCGCCCATGCTAATCGGTCGTTACATCGTATAAACGGTCGCACACCCAGGCTAATCGGTCGTTACATCGAGTAAACGGTCGCACGCTATGGCTAATCGGTCGTTACATCGAGTAAACGGTCGCACGCCCGAGCTAATCGGTCGTTATATCGCGTAAACGGTCGCACGCTGTGGCTAAACGGTCGTTAAACCGAGTAAACGGTCGCACGCCCAGGCTAATCGGTCGTTACATCGAGTAAACGATCGCACGCCCAAGCTAATCGGTCGTTACATCGTATAAACGGTCGTGCGCTATGGCTAATCGGTCGTTACATCGTGTAAATGGTCGCGCGTAGTGGCTAAACGGTCGGACAGACCTCCTGAACGGTCATTCTTGAAGATTGCCAAATGGATTGGTTCTCTTGCGTGCGGGTGTAATTCCTCGGTACACTGTAAGAGGATGTTTGTAGAAAGGACTGCAAATGATATGAAAGTAATTGAAGTGCAGGGGCTGGCGGAGACGATCCGGCTGGCAGAGACGCTGGCATCGCTTTTGGCTCCGCCGGATGTCATCACGCTGGAAGGCGATCTTGGTGCAGGCAAGACGACGTTCACTCAGGCGCTGGCGAAAGCGCTTGGGGTAAAGCGGACGGTCAACAGCCCTACGTTTACTATATTGAAGCAATATGAAGGCAGCCATTTTCCGTTCAACCATTTGGACGTGTACCGGCTAGCGGATAGTGAAGAGGACCTCGGTTTTGAGGAGCTGTTTTTCGGTGATGCGGTGTCTGTTGTGGAATGGGCGCAGTTTATCGAGCCACATTTGCCTGAGGAGCGCTTGGCAGTAACGATCGAGCACCTTGGCGACGATAAGAGACGTTTTACGTTTGAGCCGGCCGGGGCTCATTTTGAGAAGATTTGCGAGGCGATTTCACTATGATCTGGTTAGGGATTGATACTGCCAATACACCGCTGTCCGTGGCGATTGTGCAGGACGGCTCTGTGCTTGCGGAGACGAATGCGGCACTGGCGCTGAACCACTCGCTGCGGGCCATGCCGGCGATTGAGGAGCTATTCGAAAAAGCGGGACTTGCTCCTGCTGATGTGGATGTGATTGCCGTATCTGAAGGTCCTGGCTCCTATACAGGCGTGCGGATCGGTGTGACAATCGCAAAGACGCTTGCCTGGACGCTCGGAAAACCGCTTGTCGGCGTGTCCAGCCTTCAAGTGATCGCGGGAAATATCCCTGCGTTTACTGGTCTCATCTGTCCGGTCGTCGATGCGCGGCGCGGCAATGTATATGCAGGAGCGTATGAATGGCAAGACGGTCAACTTGTTCCTGTCATTAAGGATGGCCATTATGCGTTCGACGATTTCGCGCAGCAAGTCCGCGTTCTGGGCAAGGCTGTTTTATTCACCGGAATCGATGTGGCGGTTTATGAGGATGCAATCGGTTCTATTTTTGGCGGAGATGCAGCTGTCGCTCCGTTCCCGTTCCGTCTGCCTCGTGCTTCGGTGCTGATCCATCTGGCTTCGGAAAAAGAGAAGGCGGATGTCCATGCGTTTGTGCCGGAGTACCGCCGGATCGCGGAAGCGGAAGCGAATTGGCTGAAGGAACAGAAGCGGGGTGCGAACGGTGGCGACTAACGTAGATGTGTTGTATCGCCGGATGACGCTGACCGATATCCCTGCTGTCGTGAAGATTGAGGAGGAAGCGTTCTCGACGCCGTGGACGGCTGAGATTTTTGAGCATGAGATGACTGGAAACGCGTATGCCCATTATATCCTGGCAGAAATGGACGGCGAGGTGATCGGCCATTGCGGCATGTGGATTGTGCTCGATGAGTGCCATATCACCAATGTAGCGGTCCTGCAACAGTATAGGGGGCTCGGCATCGGGGAAGGGCTGATGCGCAAGTCGATCGAGCTCTGCCGGGCGAATGATGTCCGGCTGATGACGCTTGAAGTGCGTGTCAGCAACGAGGCGGCACAGAATCTGTACCGGAAACTTGGCTTCCAGGACGGCGGCATCCGGAAAAACTACTATACCGACGACCATGAAGATGCGCTCGTCATGTGGGTGGAATTCGAATGAATAAAGACATCTATATACTTGGAATTGAAACAAGCTGTGACGAGACGGCAGCATCCGTTGTGAAAAACGGGCATGAGATCGTGTCGAATGTTGTCGCTTCGCAAATCCAGAGCCAGCAGCGGTTCGGCGGGGTCGTTCCCGAGATTGCATCACGGCATCATGTCGAGCAGATCACGCTTGTCATTGAGAAGGCGCTGGAGGAGGCGGGCCTTGAGCCGAACGATCTGGACGCTGTCGCTGTGACAGAAGGGCCTGGCCTTGTAGGCGCTCTATTGATCGGCATCAACGCAGCGAAAGCGTTCGCGTTTGCGAATGGACTGCCGCTGATCGGCGTGCATCATATCGCAGGGCATGTCTATGCGAACCAGCTGATCCAGCCGATGGAGTTCCCGTTGCTTGCGCTGATTGTCTCAGGCGGCCATACGGAACTTGTTGTGATGAAAGGACATGGGCAGTTTGAATTGATCGGCGAAACACGGGATGATGCAGCTGGTGAAGCGTATGACAAGGTCGCCCGTGTACTGGGTCTTCCGTATCCGGGCGGTCCGCGGATAGACAAGCTGGCGCTTGAAAGTGACGGGGCGGTCGATTTTCCGAGAGCCTGGCTAGAAGCGGATTCCTATGACTTCAGCTTTAGCGGTCTAAAATCGGCGGTCATCAATTACAAACATAATATCGAGCAGAAGGGCGGAACGGTCGACGCCGGGCATGTTGCGCGCGGCTTCCAGGAGAGCGTCATTGAGGTGCTGACGGCTAAAACGGTGCGTGCAGCCCGGGAGTATGGCGTAAAGCAAGTAATTGCAGCAGGCGGCGTGGCAGCGAATAAAGGATTGCGGGCATCTCTGGAAGCGGCATTCGAGCAGGAAGGCATCCCGTTTTACGTACCGCCGATCGCGCTTTGCACCGATAATGCAGCGATGATCGCGGCTGCGGGTTCAGCAATGTTTGAATCTGGCGTGCGGAGCGGTCTCGCGATGAACGGCAGGCCGGGCATGGAGCTCGTATCATGGAATGAATGAGGACTCGGGGGTTGTCAGCATATGACAATTTCCGAGTTTTTTCTTACACGCGTATAAAACTTTGTCAAGGGGGAACGTTCGTACTTGTTCACATTTGTGGGTAAGTTGTGCATAAGTACAGGATATAAACACAATTCCGCCTGCTCTTTTGGATAACTTTGTGGGCAATGAACAGATGAACTGTGGATAATGTGAGTAACTCTGTTCATATCCGATAATATCAAGGATAGTCATGTGGAAAAGATTGTGGAAAATGAAAACCGCCATTTCGACAAATTTCATCGAAATGGCGGTTTTTCAGTTGGAGGCGTAGAGGGCTTCGAGTTCTTCCTGGCCCGCCAGCCATGCTTCAGCGGCGGCATCGTGTTTTTCCTGAAGTGCATCGATGTCCGCTTGCAGTTCCATGAGCTTCACGTGGTCATCGGCGAAATACGGATTCAGGAGCTCATCCTGCAGCCGGGCAATGTCCTCGTCCAGCTTCGCCATCTCCTTTTCGTATTCGTCTATGGCGCGCAGCAGGCGTCTCTCCTGCCGCTTGAACTCCTTGTCGCTTTCGTTCCGCGCTTTCCCCGTAGGAAGTGATGCCGGATTGCTGAGGGCAGCTTCCGCCTTCAGTTCCTCCTGTTCGGCCTTCTTCTCAATGAAGTAATCATAGTCGCCCAGATATTCCGTCGCGCCGTTCGCACTCAGGTCGATCACTTTCGAGGCAAGACGGTTGATGAAGTACCGGTCGTGCGAAACGAACAGGAGAGTGCCCGGGAAATCATCGAGCGCGTTTTCGAGCACTTCTTTGCTGTCGAGATCCAAGTGGTTGGTCGGCTCATCCAATACGAGCGTGTTCGCTTTCTCAAGCATCAGTTTCGCGAGGGACAGCCGTGCTTTTTCTCCGCCTGACAGCGACTGCACTGGCTTTTCAACGTCTTCTCCCGTGAAGAGGAAACGGCCGAGCAGGGAGCGGATGTCCTTTTCATTCAGCAGCGGCCAGTCATCCCAGATTTCATCCAGCACAGTGCCATTGCCGACGATGGTCGCCTGATTCTGGTCATAGTAGCCGAGCTTGACGTTCGTGCCGTACCGGATGTTGCCGGCGATCGGCTCTTGCCGTTTCACAATTGTCTTGAGCAGCGTCGACTTTCCGATTCCGTTCGGTCCGATGATGGCGATGCGATCGCCTTTGTACGCATGCATGGTCAGATGCTCGGAGACGGGTTCGCCTCCGTATCCGATCGAAACGTCGTCCACTGCAAGGACATCGTTGCCGCTCTGCCGCTCCACGTCGAACGCGAAACTCGCGGATTTCTCGCCGCCTTCCGGAGCATCCATCCACTCGGTCCGCTCCAGCTGCTTGCGTCGGCTTTTCGCCATCTTTGAAGTGGACGCGCGGGCGATGTTGCGCTGGATGAAATCCTCGAGTTTCGCCCGTTCATCCAGTTCCTTCTCGTACAGTTTACGGTCCCGCTCGTAGTTCTTCGCCTTCTCATCAAGATAAGCGCTATAGTTGCCGACGTACTTCGATACTTTCCGGCGTGAGACTTCATAGACGATCGTCACGACCTGATCGAGGAAATACCGGTCATGGGAGACAATCAGAATCGCGCCTTCATAGGAGACGAGGTACTTCTCAAGCCAGCCCAGCGTCTCGATGTCGAGATGGTTCGTCGGCTCGTCCAGGATCAGCAGATCGGGCTTGCTCAGGAGCATTTTCGCAAGTGCGAGCCGCGTCTTCTGGCCGCCCGACAGCAGGTTCACCTGTTTCTCATAGTCTTCCGGATAAAAGCGCATGCCGTGGAGCACGGAGCGGCAGTCGGATTCATACTGGTAGCCGCCTGCGTCCTTGAACTCCACTTGCAGCGCATCATATTCCTTTGTGACGCGCTCGTATTCCGACGCGTTTTCATAGACGGCTGGATTCGCCATTTGCTGCTCAAGCGAGCGCAGGCGCGTTTCCAGGTTGCGGAGCGGTTCGTAGACGGTCATCATTTCATCCCACACCGTATTTGCCGAATCAATTCCGGCATGCTGCTCGAGATAGCCGATGCGGGTGCCTTTCGGGATGATGATGTCGCCCGTATCCGCTGTCATCTCGCCTGCGATGATCTTCAGCAATGTCGATTTGCCTGCACCGTTTCGTCCGACGAGTGCCACCCGGTCGCGATGCTGGACTTCGAGTTTGACATTATTTAATATATCCGTGCCTGAAAAGGACTTCGTGAGCCCATTCACTTGTAATATGATCAATGGAAACACCTCTATTCTCCTTAAGTGTAATGGAAGGGGAGAAAAGGCGCAACGGTCGGCTTTACAATGGTTGTCAACTGCTGTAGGATGGAATAGGCTGCGTCTGTTCCTTGCCGGATTGTGGACGGATCACTTCCTTCCGCAGGACGCCGCCATTTTTGCGAGAATGGAAGTCCGGGAGGTTAGAAATGGCTGAGGATCTACCAAAAATCCCACAAGCGACGTCGAAGCGGCTGCCGCTCTATTACCGCTTTCTGCAAAACTTCGCAAATGCGGGGAAGAAACGGGTATCGTCGAGCGAGCTGAGTGAGGCGATGAAAATAGATGCTGCGACCATCCGCCGTGATTTCTCATATTTCGGCGCTTTAGGCCGCAAAGGATATGGGTATGATGTAGCGTATCTTGTCAATTTTTTTAGGCAGGCCCTTGATCAGGATGAAGAGACGGATGTGGCGCTGATCGGCGTCGGAAGTCTCGGCACTGCTTTCTTAAAATATAATTTCCAGAAGAACCACAATACGAAGATCGTTGTCGCGTTCGATACGAAAGCGCCGCGGGACGGCAAGACATTGAACGGGATTCCCGTATATCCGCCTAGCCGCATGGCAGAGAAGATCAACGAACTCGGCATCGAGCTCGCGATTCTGACGGTGCCGTCGCGCGCTGCACAGGATGTGACGGACGAGCTGGCGGAACTCGGGGTGAAAGGCATTCTGAACTTCACACCTGTCCGGCTGGCCGTGCCGGAAACGATGCGAGTCCATACGATCGATCTGTCGGTCGAACTGCAGACGCTCATTTATTTCATTAAAAATGACGTAAAAGATTCACAAATCCAGGGACGGCTGGAATAGTAAAACCGGGCCGTTTCGTGTAAAATAGACTTTAGAATAGGGAGGTGTCCAAAATGATGCCAGGAATCGGAAGTTTGATTATTATCGCTGTCATTGCATTGCTTATTTTTGGACCGAAGAAATTGCCTGAAATCGGTAAGGCATTCGGCTCTTCATTGCGTGAATTCAAGCATGCCACTAAAGGCCTTGTCGACGACGATGACGTGAAGAAAGTGGAAGACCCGAAAAAAGACGTGCAATAAGTTAGGATGTCCATTCCATGAAAGATAAGAATTTAACCGTCATTGAGCATATAGATGAAATCCGAAAACGGCTGATGGTAATCGTCGTTTTCTTTGTTATCGGCGTGGTCGGGAGCTTCTTCCTTGCGAAGCCGCTCATCCGGTTTTTGCAAGATCAGGCGACAGGCGTGACCTTCAACGCCTTCAACGTCGCTGATCCGATTGTCGTCTATTTGAAAGTGGTCATCTTCATCGCGATTGTCATCATCTCGCCGGTCATCATGTATCAGTTCTGGTCGTTCATCTCGCCAGGGCTTCATGAGACGGAACGCAAGGTGACGCTGAGCTATATCCCGTTCGCGTTCCTTTTGTTCCTCGGGGGCATCGCGTTTTCGTATTTCGTGCTGACGCCGTATTTCATCCAGTTCATGACGAATCTGTCGTCGGATCTCGGCGTCGCCCAGACATACGGCATCAACGAGTATTTCACGTTTTTATTCCAGATCCTCCTGCCGTTCGGGATCGTCTTCCAGCTGCCGATCGTCATGCTGTTCCTGTCCAGGCTTGGCATACTTGATCCGAAAGTGCTTGTGAAAGTCCGGAAGTATTCCTACTTCGGCCTGTTCGTGCTCGCTGCGTTCATCACGCCGCCGGACATCGTGTCGCATCTGTTCGTGACTGTGCCGCTCTTCGCCTTGTATGAGATCAGCATCGTCATCAGCCGGATTGGCCACCGGAAATACGTCAAGATGGAGCGGCAGCGGCAGCTCGACGAGATCAAAGCCGAGCAGCAGCGCCAGATCGATGAAGTGATGGGCAATCTGGAGAAATAAAATAGGACCCCGCCGCCCGGCTGATGCCTGGGCAGAGGGGTCTTTTGCTGCGTGGCCATTGAGCGTGCGGCAGTGCTGCAGTCTGATTCAACAGTCGAAGCGACGATAGTTGATCGGCTTGCGCTCCAGTTCACGAGCCGTCACTTCTTAGAACAATACGAGCTCCACTTGCATCTCTTCCTTAATCGTCAAAATGATGAACGAGAAATGGGGCAGGCGGCGTTTGTCGGTGGGAGAGCCGGGATTGAGCAGCAGCGTCCGGCCGGTGTATTTGATGAGGGGGATGTGGGAATGTCCAAAAATGATGGCGTCGACGTCCTCGCTGGCAAATGCGTCGACGGCCCGCTTTTCAGTCGTTCCTTTGTCACCATGTCCATGGACGATGCCGAGCGTGAAACGGCCCGCTTGCACAATCTGTTTTGCGGGGAAGCTGCCGGTTTCGTCGATATTTCCCGCGACGCCGATGACTTCAGCGTATGCCGCAAGCTGTTCACGCAAGGCGGATGAGGCTTCTCGTGTTTTCGCCCAGTCGCCTGCATGGATGATGAGATCTGCATCCTCGCATTCCGCCAGCAGCCGGGGCGGCAAGGGTTTGCCGTGTGTATCGGACAGGATGATGAGTTTCATGGCGGTGCCTCCTTCCCTTTTTACAATTGTAACAGAAGCGGGATTGGCATATGATAGGAGAAGCATGGAAGGGGGAGACACATGCCGTTACTGACAATTTGGATGCGGCCGACGTGGACGCTTGAATATCTGCTTACGAAACGCTCGGTCGGATTGACACTTCTGATCTGGTTCCTTGCTGCGGCTGCGACAGCACCGGTGAATGTGCCGAACATACTGGAAATCTCCGACATGGGTGCAGGAACGGCCCTGCTGCTCGCATTTTTCATCTCGTTTCTCGGCGGGCTCATCGGCTGGGTCGTGAATGCGGGACTCTATACGCTGGTCGGCAAGATGCTTGGGGGGACCGGCCGATTTGCGGAAATGCTATGGATCGTCCCTGCTGCCACGTTGCCGCTGATCTGGGTCGGCCCGCTCAATTACATCGTGTTTTCGCTGACGGGGGGAAATCCAGATCCGTTTGCGCACGGTTCTTTCACGCCGTTCATCCTCTTTATGGTTGTGAACTTCATTACGATCGGGATCGGCGTCTATGGCATCGTCATTGCGAGTAAAGGGATTGGGCTTGTGCACCGATTCTCCGCTTGGCGCGGCTTTGGGACGCTTGCCATTCTTATGGGCGTTTTCTTCATCTTCTTCATGATCCTGTTCATGATCATTGGTGTCATCATGTTCAATATGCTGTCAGGCATATGAGAAAAACCTGTCCGCTTCCTCAGAAAGGAGCGGGCAGGTTTTTTAATGGAATGAAATATACTGCTCCGACAGCTTTTGCAGCTTCTCCTGGAACTCGATGATTTTTTCCATGTTCAGCTGCAGGACCATGACGAAGCTGTTCATCAGAAAATGGGAAATCATCGATGTGAAAATGCTGCGCGTCTGTGTGTAGATGAACGCGAAGACGAGTCCCGGCGCCAGGTAGATGAGCAGATGCTGCGGCTCGCCGTGGACGAGCGAGAAGACGACGGCACTCAGGATTCCGGCGATCCAGAAATTCGTTTTAGTATAAATCCCGCCGAACAGCACACGGCGAAACACGATTTCCTCAAAGAGCGGTGCAAAGAAGACGATGCTGAAGATGATGATCGGCGACTGCTTCGCAATGAGGCTGAGCATTTCCGTGTTTTCCGAGCCTTCCGTGACGCCGAGCGCCACCTCGATGATGCCGGCAATCATTTGGCCGGCCATTGCCATGAAGAAGCCGAGGAATCCCCAGCCGATGATTTCGAGCACGGATGATTTCGGTTTCTTCCCTTTAAAGATATCCCAGAATTTCTTATTGCGCGTCGTCAGCCAGATGATGATGGGTGCGGCGATGAGATTGGAGAGGAACAACCCCCAGGCCACACCTTGAAACTTGGCATCCGCTTCAGAAAGGCCAAGCCCATCAAAGTAATGAATCAGACCTTGGCTGACCGGCAGGCTGCCGAATTGCATTACGAGATAGACGATTACAATCCATATGTAAATCTTCCAATTTTTCATGTTTCCCGTCCTTTCCACTTCCTCCATTGTATCTTTTCAATTGATGTTTCGCCAAATGAAAAGAATGCGAGTATTTTACTTGCAAATGTTGGGCAACTTTATTATGATAAGAAATGTGTTAGCACTCAAGTTTAGTGAGTGCTAAAAAGAAGATAATTTGTCGAGGAGGTTGTTTCACTTGTTGAAACCATTAGGTGACCGTATCGTAATCGAACTAATCGAAGCGGAAGAAAAGACACAAAGCGGTATTGTATTGCCCGATTCCGCAAAAGAGAAGCCGCAAGAAGGAAAAGTAGTCGCTGTCGGTACTGGACGCGTTCTTGAAAACGGCCAGCGCGTTGATCTGGAAGTAAAAGAAGGCGACCACATCATCTTCTCCAAATATGCAGGCACTGAAGTGAAGTATGAAGGAAACGAATATTTGATCTTGCGTGAAAGCGACATTTTGGCTGTCATCGGATAATCCCGTTTGGCAAGCTCTTATACAGAAAGACGAGTAAAATCAGGAGGGAATACATGCTATGGCTAAACAATTGAAATTCAATGAAGACGCACGCAGCGCAATGCTTCGCGGCGTTGACACACTTGCTGACGCTGTAAAAGTGACACTCGGACCAAAAGGACGCAACGTCGTTCTTGAAAAGAAATTCGGTTCTCCATTGATCACTAACGACGGTGTGACAATCGCGAAGGAAATCGAACTGGAAGATCCGTTTGAAAACATGGGTGCAAAACTCGTGGCGGAAGTCGCTTCCAAGACGAACGAGATCGCTGGTGATGGTACGACGACTGCGACAGTTCTAGCACAAGCGATGATCCGCGAAGGATTGAAGAACGTAACAGCTGGCGCAAACCCTGTCGGCATCCGCAAGGGAATCGAAAAAGCGGTGACGACTGCAGTTGAGAGCCTAAAAGGCATCTCTGACGAAATCGAAAGCAAGCAAGAGATCGCACAAGTGGCAGCTATCTCGTCCGGCGACGAAGAAGTCGGCGAATTGATCGCTGAAGCGATGGAGCGTGTCGGCAACGACGGCGTCATCACAATCGAAGAATCCAAAGGGTTCACAACAGAGCTTGACGTTGTAGAAGGTATGCAATTCGACCGCGGATATGCATCTGCGTACATGGCAACAAACACGGACAAGATGGAAGCTGTCCTCGACAACCCATTCATCTTGATCACAGATAAGAAGATTACAAACATCCAGGAAATCCTTCCTGTCCTTGAGCAAGTTGTACAGCAAGGCAAACCGCTTCTTCTCATCGCAGAAGACGTGGAAGGCGAAGCGCTTGCGACACTTGTTGTGAATAAACTTCGCGGCACATTCAACGCAGTCGCAGTCAAAGCACCTGGCTTCGGCGACCGCCGTAAGGCAATGCTCGAAGACATCGCAATTTTGACTGGCGGCCAAGTGATCACGGAAGACCTCGGTCTTGATCTTAAAACAGCTGACATCAGCATGCTTGGACGCGCTGGCAAAGTCGTCGTCACGAAAGACAACACAACAATCGTCGAAGGTACTGGCGAAACTGACGCAATTACAGCTCGCGTCGGCCAAATCCGTGCGCAACTCGAAGAAACAACGTCCGAGTTCGACAAAGAGAAGTTGCAAGAGCGCCTTGCGAAACTTGCAGGCGGCGTAGCTGTCATCAAAGTCGGTGCAGCAACTGAAACAGAACTCAAAGAGCGCAAACTCCGCATCGAAGACGCCCTCAACTCGACACGCGCAGCTGTCGAAGAAGGCATCGTATCCGGCGGCGGTACTGCACTTGTCAACGTCTACAAAAACGTCGAAGGCTTGCTGGACGGCGTAGAAGGCGACGTAGCGACTGGCGTGAAGATCGTCCTTCGTGCACTTGAAGAGCCAGTACGTCAAATCGCAACAAACGCTGGTCTTGAAGGCTCTATCGTTGTCGATCGCCTCAAGCGCGAAGAAGTCGGCACCGGCTTCAACGCAGCAGACGGCGAATGGGTGAACATGGTCCAAGCGGGTATCGTGGACCCTACCAAAGTAACTCGTTCCGCACTACAAAACGCGGCATCTGTAGCGGCAATGTTCCTCACAACAGAGGCAGTCGTGGCAGATATCCCAGAAGAAGCTCCAGCTATGCCTGACATGGGCGGCATGGGCGGCATGATGTAACAACGAAAAGCGGAAGCGGCTGTCCAGCCCCGACCAGCATAAGACGATCCAGGAAAGAAGGCGTCCTTTGCCTTCATTCCTGGAGTGGCTTATGACCTCGAGGGGCTAGCCGCTGCAGCTGGCCAACGAAAAGCGGAAGCGGCTGTCCAGCCCCGACCAGCATAAGACGATCCAGGAAAGAAGGCGTCCTTTGCCTTCATTCCTGGAGTGGCTTATGACCTCGAGGGGCTAGCTCGTTAAACCGTTTTAAGAAAGAGGTCTCTCATTAATTCACTGAATTTTTGAGGGGCCTCTTTCTATTTCTTTTGTCAGATGTCCGTAAATTTCATCTGTGGTCGCTACTGAGGAATGCTGAGCCTATAGGAAATCAAAAGCAGGTGGAGGAAAACGATCCGTTTTTCTCCACCTGCTTTATTATAAGGACCTATTGGAAAGCTCTTTTCGATTCATTTCATTTCGTTTTCCGATCAATGTCCAGTTCTGTTTCATATACATGAGGCTTCCGATTGAACAGATACTCGCCATTGCGGACAGACGCTAAGCAATCGACACGCCGGCGCTGGGCTTCGAAGACGTTTGGTGCGTCTAGCACGATAAAGTTAGCCGGTTTGCCTTCATCTAATCCATAGACATCCTCTAGTTGCATTAATTCTGCGCCATTGTATGTGATCAAGTCGAAATTACGCGGGAAGTCTTCTTCGCGCATCAATTGGGTTGCATGCAGCCCATTGTCCAAGATATTCATCAGATTGCCGGAACCTGCGGGATACCAGAGGTCTACAATCGAATCTTGGCCAAATGCGACATTGATGTCATTGTCCACAAACTCTTTGACACGCGTCAAGCCGCGGCGTTTCGGGTATGTGTCCTGGCGGCCCTCCAAGAAGAGGTTTTCGGTCGGGCACGCCACAAAGTTCATGCCCGATTTACGGAACAACCCCATCATTCTGAAGGCATATGAGTCATCTGCTGAACCGAATGAGCATGTATGAGAAGCCGTTGTTGATTTACCATAGTTCTGATGCATGATTTCCGCGTTCAGCAATTCTACGAATCTCGATTGAACATCATCGGTTTCATCGCAATGGACGTCAATCAGCTTATCGTATTTAATGGCGAGACGGACGATTTCCTTGATGGATTCATTTCCATCTTCGCGGCTCCACTCATTATGCGGGATGCCTCCCACGCAGTCCGCCCCTAATTGCAGGGCTTCTTCGACTAAGTCGCGGCCCGTTTTGCCTTCTTCCTTATAGGAGTACATGCCGTTTTGCGGGAACGCGACGACCTGAATCGTTATATTGTCTTTCAGCTCATCACGTACTTCGATCGCCGCTTTAATCCCGGTCAGATTCGGATCGGTGCAATCCGTCTGCGCCCGGATATATTGGGTTCCATACGAAGCCACATCGTGCACCGCTTGCCGGATGCGGTCTTTCATTTCTTCTTTCGTGGTCCCTTTTTTATAGTCATTCCATAGATCGATGGCTTCGAATAGCGTACCGGATGTATTTTTGATTTTGTCATCCTGGCCGGTGAAATAATAATCCAGATGTAAATGGGAATCCACGTAAGGCGGCAGCACGAGCCGGCCCTCTAGATCAATGGTTTCGTCTGCATCCCCCAAGTTACTGCCGATGGCTGCAAATTTACCGTCTTCCACTAGAACTTCTGAGGCCCCTTCATGTTTATAAATGGTTGCATTGATAAATTTTTTCTTCATGTTTTCACCCTCCTCGTCCTCTACATCTACCATGATTTAACGGAGTTTAAACATGTAGACAGCCAGCTACCGCTTATACTTGGTTTCTATCTGCCAGAGGTCTTTTCTTATCAAGAAGTTTAGTATATATGGCAAAAGGATAATACATACAACATCGCGGAAAATGATATATAAAAGGGAGGGCTTATACGGATGGAAGACACACAAAAACACGGCTTTTCCTGGCCGCTGTTCATTTTAATGGCAGGCGTTACGTTTATGGCAATCTTATCAGAGTTAATGCCCTCGGGTGTGTTGCCTGAGATGGCAAAGGGATTTGATATTTCCGAATCGAAAGCAGGGGGATTTGTAGGGCAATATGCCATTGCCAGTGCCTTGCTGGGGCTTCCGATCGTTACAGCAACTGTCGGGTGGGACCGCAAAAAGCTATTGATGATCTTATTAGCCGGTTTCGCTGTTGCTAATATCGCTTTGGGCTTCGTTACGAATTATTGGCTTGCTGTGGCGGCCCGGATCTTAGGCGGGATCTGTGCGGGTACGCTATGGCCGATGATATCCGCGTATGGAATGAGTTTGGTGCCGAAAGAGGAACGGGGAAAGGCGGTTACTGTCATTATGGCAGGAACGACAGTCGGGATGAGTGTCGGCTTGCCCGTCATGACGTGGATCGGCACCACTTTCAGTTTCCACATTGAATTTATGACGATGGGTGCCTTTGTTGTCGTCATGGCGATCTTATGCCAAATCTTTTTGCCCCATGTAGCGGGTGAAAAGCATTCAAAGTCCAATTCGCCATTTACAATGCTGAAGAACAAAGGCGTCTTAATGGTCATTCTTCTGACCCTTTTGGCGGTTGTGGCAAACTATGGAGTGTACACGTATATTACAAACCTAGTCAGCACGATTGACTATCCAGGCATCAGTTTAGCGCAGATCTTATTCGGTGTCGGGTCGATTTTATCCGTTCTATATGCTGGGTATTTGATCGACAAACACTTGCAAATCGTCTGTGTTACCATGCTGGCTTCTACCGGAATTGCGATGGCCATCTTCTACTGGGTTGACGTGACGTTCTTGCACCACGTTTCCTTTATCCTTTGGGGCATCGGGTTTGGGGCGTTAGTGAGCCTGTTCCAGACGGCGGTGACGCACCAAGTTTCCAAAGGGACGGCTGTTGCGACTTCTCTTCAATCGTCTGCATTTAACTTTTCGATTATGATCGGCAGTACGGCAGGCGGCTGGTTGTTAGCGAACGGGTCATCGAAGCCGATCGTGATGATGGCGCTGATTTTGTTAGTCATTGGGGTTGTCATCTCCATATTTTCTAAGAAGACTTTGGGTGATGCTAAAAATGCTTCCTCCAATTAAGTGATGGGAGCCCGCAATTCATCATTTTACAGCACCTCACATATTCTATAGATGGAGGTGGAAGAGTGCCTAGAGTGAAGTACCGGAATTCGGATGTCGACCTGATGGCACGGATGATGCGGGCCGAGGCGGAAGGCGAAGGGAAGCAGGGCATGCTGTATGTCGGCAATGTCATTGTGAACCGGGCGCTTGCGGATTGCTTGGATTTTGCGGATGTCCGGACGATCAACGACGTGATCTTCCAAGTGCAAGGAAACAATTATTCGTTCGAGGCAGTGCAGAAAGGGAACTTGTTTTATCAGCGGGCGAGGGAAACGGAGAAACGTTTGGCCAGACAGAACCTCGACTACTGGCGGGTCCATCCCGCGAAATATGCTCTGTGGTATTTCAATCCATATGCGCCGTGCCCGCCGACATGGTATGGGCAGCCGTTTACAGGACAATATAAGAAACATTGTTTCTATGAGCCGCAGGCAGGAACGTGCGCGAGTGTGTATAGTTGAGTGCGGTGAGCGGGCAGCTGACCGGCGTGGGTGGTTTGTAAAGAGGCGTTCAGTTGATGTAAATGGGCGTTGGAATTGATAAACGGTCGTTCAGTTGAAGTAAACGGGCGTTCGAAACGATAAACGGTCGTTCAGTCGATGTAAAAGGGCGTTCGGAATGATAAACGGTCGTTCAGCCGATGTAAACGGGCGTTCGAGACGATAAACGGTCGTTCAGCCGATGTAAACGGTCGTTCGAAACGATAAACGGTCGTTCAGTCGATGTAAACGGTCGTTCGGAATGATAAACGGTCGTTCAGCCGATACAAACAGGCGTTGGAATTGATAAACGGTCGTTCGCGGCGCCATTCCATATCAACTCAAGAAACTTCTCGTAAGCGGATGCAGCTTAGGGGAAGTTTTTTGATTTCCAGAAAGGATTTGCAGCTGACCCGGGCGGTGCTGGAAGGTTGTATGGTATTGTAGAAGCAGAAAAAAGGATAGTTGAAGGAGGAAGGTCATGGAGATGGGACATGAGGAACGCGAAGGGCTTCTCGCCACTTTGAAGGAGCGGTTTGAAGGGAATATGCAGCGGCATCCCGGCATCCAGTGGAAAGGCGTGCTGGATAAGCTGGAGACGCAGCCGGCCAAGCTGTGGTCGCTTCGCGAGATGGAACGGACGGGCGGCGAGCCGGATGTCATCGGCATCAGCAGGGAGACGGGTGCCTATCTGTTCTGCGACTGCTCGGCGGAAAGTCCGGATGGCCGCAGGAGTGTGTGCTATGACCGGAAGGCGCTTGATGCGCGGAAGAAGAATAAGCCTTTGACAAGCGCGATGGATTTGGCAGAAGAAATGGGCATCGAGCTGCTTACAGAAGAGCAGTATCGGCAGTTGCAGACGCTCGGGGAATTCGACCGGAAAACGTCGAGCTGGGTGGAGACGCCTGCTGCGATCCGGGAGCTGGGCGGCGCCCTCTTCTGCGACCGGCGCTATGACACGGTGTTTGTCTATCATAATGGAGCGGATTCCTATTATGCAGCGCGCGGTTTCCGCGGCTTGCTGCGTGTGTAAGGGATTTTGCAATTAATCAACAAGAAGAGGTGCTGCATCATGAGAAAAAGTCTTCTATTGCTGATCGTGTCGCTTGGCCTGATGCTGGCGGCGTGTGGAAATGGCAAAAATGAGAAACCGGAAATGCCGGCGGATGATGAATACGAAGATGCGTCCGTCTCAGGAAATGAGGATGCAGAGGAAGAGTTGAGCAAGGCTGACTACCTCAAGAAGCTCAATGATATGGAAGAAGAGGATCGTCTCGAAGATACCGGCACCACGACGGTGGATATGGAAGAGCAGGCGTCCGCGCGTTTCGAAAAGTGGGATACGGAATTGAACAGGATTTATGGAGCGCTTGAGAAGCAGCTCGATGCCGATGCATTTGCGGCGCTGAAAGAGGAGCAGCTCGCCTGGATTGCGGAGCGCGATCAGAAAGCGGATGAGGCATCCGCGAAGTATGAGGGCGGCACGATGAAACCGCTCGAGTATATCACGACCAAGGCGAATTTGACGAAAGAGCGCTGTTATGAATTGGTGAATGAGTATATGAAGTGATGCTGGTCTGCAAGCTGGCTGGATTCAGCAATCTGGCTGCGGAAGTAAGCAATGGCTGTGCTGAAATAAGCAATCGCTCTTCGAAAGTAAGCAACCAGCACGGTGAAGTAAGCAATCGCCATGCGAAAGTGCGCAACCAGCCGGCCGGAGTAAGCAATCATGACGCGAAAGTAAGCAATCTCCGTATACTTTAGAAATTGTGCTGCCTGTGACAGCCGCCTTTCCCCCGGGAAGGCGGCCTTTGTAAGTAAGCATGCAGCTTATTCTTTCGTCTTCAACTCCTCGATCAGCCGCTTCATCTCCGCAATCTCCTTTTTCTGCGTCTCAATGATGCCATCCGCCAGTTTGCGGACACGTTCATCCTTGATCTGTGCGCGTTCGCTCGTCAAGATGGCAATGGAATGGTGGGGGATCATCGCCCGCATATAGGATACATCATCGACAGTCGTCTGACTTCTTACGAGGAAAAGGGAGAGGCAGAAGACAACGACAGCGCCTGCCAGGATACCGATATTCGCCTTCCAGTTCTTTAGCATATGACGCATGAAGAGCAGCATGATGACCGTCATCGATGCACCCATCAAGAGTGACATGTAGGCTCTGGTTTCACTGAAAAATACATGGTCCAGTTCGTATGTATTCAAATACATGAAGGCGAACATGATGATGGTAGACGTAAGAATCATGAGCGCAAAGCGTGTGTATGGTTTCATTTTCATTTCCATCCTCCTCGTAGTTATTCTTTATCTGTATTCCCGTAATATATGCAGATAGTTTGCAGAATCCATGACAAAAAACCGGCGTGTGCATAGTGCCACGCCGGATGTTGTATTACCTTGTCACTTCAATCTGTCCCATCATCCCATTGTCTTCGTGCTCAAGGATGTGGCAATGATACATATAGATGCCTTCTTCGGGGAATGCGACGAGCAGCCTGACCCGTTCGCCGGGTTCGATGAGGACGCTGTCTTTTAGGCCTTGCTCGTTTACAGGCGTCTCTTTCCCGTCACGTGATATCACTTTGAACTGCGTGCCGTGGATATGGAACGGATGGATCATGCCGCCCATCATATCGGGCTTATTATGGACTTCCCATACTTCAGGAACGCCTTTCTTCTGGGTCAGATCAATCCGGCCGGGATCGAATTTCTTTCCGTTGATCGTCACATGCTCCATCATGCCGAACAGCTCGATGTTTTTCGTCACAGGCAATGATTTCTCTTCATTCGTTACAAACGGGGTGCCGGAACCGGTCTGTGCAGAATGGCTTGCCGCCTTGTCTTGCAGCTTCAACTCAAATGGCAGAAGAACGCTTCCGTGGCTGTCGACAATCGAGACAGGCTCGTCGCCCATCTTGGAAAAGTCGATCAGAATTTCCGCCCTTTCGGAAGGGGACAGGGTCAGCTTATCCATTTCAGCCGGTTTGTTCAGCATGCCGCCGTCTGACGCGATTTGCGTGAAGCTCGCCCCGTTGCTGAGTGAGAATGTGTAATTTCTGGCGTTTGCACCATTCAGAATCCGAAAACGCATAAGCGGTTTTGCCACGGTCAGCTTTGGATTCAGTGTCCCGTTGACGAGCGAGATATCCCCGATGGTTCCGTCGCTATTCATCAGCTGGTCATAGGCGAGTTGATGGTCCGCATTGAACAGCCGGTCTTGGAAGATGAGCGGTATGTCATTGACGCCATAGTCAGCAGGGAGGCCCATGGACTCTTCGCTTGGGTCAATATACAACATGCCGGCAAGCCCTTTGAATACTTGGCGGGCGGTTGCTTTGTGCGGATGCGGATGATACCAGAGCGTGGCGGCTGGCTGGTTCGCCTGCAAGGTGACGATTTTACTTTCACCCGGCTTGATTTCCTGATGCGGCCCGCCGTCAGCCGAACCCGGTATTTCGAGTCCGTGCCAGTGGAATGTGGTCGGTTCGGATAACGCGTTCCGCACTTTCACGTTGACGGTTTCGCCCTCTTGCAGTCTCAAGGTCGGACCTAGCAGGTTTCCATTGTACCCGAATGTCGCGGTCGCCTGGCCATCGAAAAATTCCACGGTCCCTTCCTCTGCCACGACTTCATAATCAAAGTCCTTGTCCTCCTGTTTTTGAAGTATTGGCGGAATGGCAAGTTCCTGTGTTCCTTCCGAGTTTTGAAGCGGCGCGATATTGTCGTGATCCATATGACCAACCATCTGTCCTGTATGATGATTCATCTGCCCTTCCATCTGCCCTCCGCTATGTCCCATCTTCCCGTGGTTCATGCCGTGTCCTTCCTGGGGCTGCTCGGCGCCTGTCGGTGAGCAGCCTGCGAGCAACAGAACGAGAGCAGTTCCAATCCATCTATTTCGAGTCAATGTATTCTCTCCAATCTACTGATGTTTGTTTCAGGATACCAATCGACTATCGAGAAACGATGCAGTGAAGTTGACAGTTTGATTGCAAATGAAAAAGACAAGCCCTTTCGAAGAGGGCTTGCCGGTAGTTTTCCTATGAATGATGATTCCATACCTGGCCATTCCATTTGTAGCCGATTCCCCAGACGGTCTGCAGATGCTCATCGACCGGAAAACCGGCAGAGCGGAGTTTGTCCCGTACATTCCGGATATGGGAGTCGATCGTCCGATCCTCGGTGCCTGCCGCATGGCCCCAGATGGAGTGAAGCAGCAGCTCCCTTGAAAAGACCCGGTTTTGTTGCTGCAATAAAAGGCCGATGAGTGAAAATTCCTTAGGTGTCATCTGGATGGGTTTTCCCGAGTAGGTCAGCAAGAAGGAATCAGGGTTCCAAAGCAGTCCTTTGAAGGAGATGACGTTGCTTTGAGGCCTGCCGGAGCGCCTGAAAATCGTCTCGATCCTGGCAAGCAGTTCATCTTCGTCAAACGGTTTGGTAATATAATCATCCGCTCCGCTTCGAAGCCCGGTAACAATATCCGATTTGTCCGTGCGGGCCGTCAGCATGATGATGGGGAGATCCGAAAATTCCCGGATCCGCCTGCACGTTTCCCACCCGTCCATATAGGGCATCATGACATCCAATATGATCAGGTCGCATGTTCCGCCGTCCTGCAAAAAACGGAGCGCCTCATGGCCTGAAGCGGCAGGCACACAATTATAGCCGGCCGGTATCAGCATTAACGTGAGCAAATTACGCATCCGTTCTTCATCATCCACCACTAATACGGTAGTCATGGTCAATCATCCCCCTGTCCTGTTGTAATCGTGAAGACGGTCCCTTCGCCAAGCCGGCTTCTGACGGAGATGCCCCACTGATGTGCTTCAATCAGTTCATGCACGATGGAAAGGCCCAGTCCGACGCCGCCCAGCTCCCTGGAGCGTGATTTGTCGACTCTGTAGAATCGCTCGAACAGATAAGGCAGATCCGCACCTGGGATCCCTTTGCCTTCATCCTGGATACAAATTTCAACAGCCGTTTCCGTTTGCCGGGCTGTGATGGCTGTGAGTGTCCCTGCTGGCGAATAAATCCGGGCGTTTTCCAGCAGATTTATGATCATTTGCTCGAAGCGGACGGGATCAGCATCGATGCGGATGCCAGCGGGACAGTGCAGCTCCAGCCGCTTGTTTTCCTGCGAGAAGGCGGGCAGCACTTTCTGCTGTATGCTTTCTAACGAATCTGCAAGACGAAAGCATTCTCTTTGGATGGAGAATGTATTCCGGTCTAACTGGGCCAGCTGCATCAGTTCCGTCACAAGCCGGGTCAGTTTCGCCGTCTCTTCTGTGATGATCTGCAAATATTCCATCCGCTCAGCCTCGCCAAGATTATCCCGTTTGGCAATTTCGGCGTATCCTTTGATATAGGTTAACGGGGTGCGGAGTTCATGCGAGATGCTTGCCAGAAATTCACTCCGTTCATTCTTTACATGCATCAATTCATCCGCCAGGGACTGGATGGATCCTGAAAGTTCTCCCAGTTCATCATGCCCTGAATTCCGTAATTGGATGGAAAAGTTCCCGTGGCTTAACTCTTTGGTCGCTTCCTTCATTTTAATAAGCGGCCTGGTGATAATCCGCGAGAGTAATAAGATGATGAGGGCAGTCATGGCGGCTGTCGTGATTCCGGCGATCAGGAAGTGGCGGTTCAGCTGCGCAATCAAATGTTTCAATTGCTTGGTGTCCTGGAACATATAGACAACCCCCGTCTCATCGCCAGCATCAAACGGCGTGGCGGCGGCAATGAAAGAGCCGGATTTCCAATTATCTTCGATGACTTCTCCGTTACGAGATATTTTTTGAGAGGACGATAGTACGCGCTCGATGTTATCTGTCAGCTTTCTGGAAGAGATGAGCACCTCCCCGCCGCTATCGATAATTACGACCATCGTATCTGTTTTAGCCTCCATCAGTGCAATATGGTGGATGGTTTCTTCGTTATAATAGGTTTCCAGGACATCACGGTGGTTATTACCGCGTGTCACAAGAGCGGAGAGCTGTTCGTCGATCCGCGTCTGTGTGATCTTTTGATGCAGCAGAAAGAACAGGCACACTTCCATCGTGAAAATCAGACAGAAGAACAGCAGGCCGATCTTAATCGAAATCTTTTTCAAACATCTCACCACCTGGTTTCTAGTGTACCTGAAGAATATCAAGAACTGATGCAGAAGGTTCTGTTATCCCACATATCAATTTTTGTTTTTCGGCGCGGGAATAAGGGTAGGCTATTTATATTGACGACTGCCAATTTTGAATTGGCGGACAACCAATAGACTACTGCAGGGAGGGAATTTTCTTTGAATGAAAAGGACAAGAATGTGCAAAAGGGGCAGGACGAGCAGCGCGAGACATTGACGACGCGCCAAGGGCATCCGGTGACGGACAATCAGAACATCCGGACGATCGGAGACCGCGGCCCGGCGACGCTTGAGAACTATCATTTCATCGAGAAGATCTCGCACTTCGACCGCGAAGAGATTCCGGAGCGGATCGTGCACGCACGCGGCGCCGGCGCGCATGGCTATTTTGAGACATACGGAAAAGTCGGGGATGAGCCGGTGGAGAAGTATACCCGGGCGAAAGTGTTCCAAGGTGAAGGGAAGCGGACGCCGCTGCTTGTGCGTTTCTCGACGGTCGGCGGCGCAAAGGATTCGCCGGAGACTGCCCGTGACCCGCGCGGTTTCGCGGTGAAGATGTATACCGAAGACGGCAACTGGGATCTGGTCGGCAATAACCTCAAGATCTTTTTTATCCGTGATGCGATGAAGTTCCCGGATATGATCCATGCGTTCAAGGCGGATCCGGCCTCGAACGTGCCGCACCCGCAGCGGATGTTCGACTTCGTGTCGCGCTCGCCGGAAGCGACGCATATGATCACGTTCCTGTTCTCGCCATGGGGCATCCCGGCGACGTACCGCCATATGCAGGGCTCGGGCGTGAACACGTACAAATGGGTGAATGATAAAGGCGAAGCGGTGCTCGTGAAGTATCACTGGGAGCCGAAGCAGGGCATCCGGAATTTGACGCAGGAAGAGGCCGACCAGATCCAGGCGAAGAACGTCGGGCATGCGACGCAGGATCTGTATGAAGCGATCGAGCGCGGCGAGTATCCGGAGTGGGAGCTGTTCGTCCAGATCATGGAGGACGACTACCATGAGGAACTCGACTTCGATCCGCTTGACGACACGAAACTGTGGCCGGAGGATAAGTTCCCATGGCTGCCGGTCGGACGGATGGTGCTTGACCGGAATCCTGTGGACTTCCACGCGGAGATCGAGCAGGCCGCATTCGGAACGGGCGTCCTCGTCGATGGCATGGACTTCTCGGACGATAAGATGCTGCAGGGCCGGACGTTCTCCTATTCGGATACGCAGCGCTATCGGATCGGATCGAACTATCTGCAATTGCCGGCAAACGCGCCGAAGACAAAGGTCCGCACAAACCAGATGCGCGGCCAGATGGACCACCGTGACCCGAACGAAGCGGGCAGCAATCCGCATATCAACTATGAACCGTCCATGATCGGCGGCCTCGAGGAAGCACCGAAAGGAGAGCGGCCTCAGCACCGCCCGACCTTCAACGCAGCGGCGATGAGCGCGCCGATTGACCGGCCGAACAACTACGGGCAGGCCGGCAACACGTACCGCAGCTTCGAGGACTGGGAACGCGACGAGTTGATCAACAACCTGTCCGAAGCGCTCGCCGTCTGTGATAAGCGCATCCAGGACGCGATGGTCGAACACTTTACGAAAGCCGACGAAGACTACGGCCGGCGCGTGAAGGAAGGCATCGAGCAGAAGATGCAGGAGAACGAGAAAATGGCGGACGAGGAATACTTGCCGGGCCGCGAATCCGGCAAGACGAAATTCGGCCTCGGCACGCCGAAAGCGTCCGATGCCGTGGAAGATGCAGTCGACAAGAGCAACGAAGCAGATCCGTATTGATCGAAATAGACAACGGTATCACCCGCCCGCATGGCCAAGGCTGTGCGGGTGTTTTTCCGTGGATTGCGGCGCTGGAAGTAAGCAATAGCATGATAAAAGTGAGCAACGCGGCGCTGAAAGTGAGCAATGATAAGGCCTAAATAAGCAATGGCCGGCTGAAGTAAGCAACGACAGCCGCGAAATGAGCAATCCGCTGCTAAAAGTAAGCAATGAGGATGGCGGGCTCTTGTCGCCTGCGAGAACGAATGCGTTCGCGGCGGGTCGTCCCGCTGGCATGCTTCCTTTCTTCCGCGATGAATGCCTCCTGACCATTTAAAAGGTCCGCGAATGTGCGTCTTTCATTCTACGAAAATGGTTTGAAACTTTTTCAGGAAACCTCCGTCTGTAGGTTGCTTAGTTGACAGTGGAGGGGAAACCATGAGGGATACATATAAAGGAAGACGGCTGACGGTTATGGTTCTTTTGATGGGATGCGCGGTGTTTGTGCTGATGAGCGGGCCGGCTGGACTGCCGATGACGGGATGGGGAGGCAAGGCATTTGCGCAATTCATCCAGGGAGATCCGTTTGTAAGGAAGGTGAAAGTGGAAAAAGTGCTGACGCTGGAGGAGCGCCAGCCGATCTATATGAAGGCGGAGGGGTTTGTGCCGATCGGGATGCTTGAGGCGGGACAGCCTGTTGCATTGACGGGTGAGGATGAACAGTATTATGAGATCCGTTTCGGAAAGATGGCGGCGTTCATTCCAAAAGGCCATGGCACGATTGCGGCATCGAAGCTCTCCGTGTCGACCCATTCGGAGCGGCTGGCCGCTGTGAAAACGGTGCAGAAGACCAGGGTGTTTGAGCGTGCGAATATGCAGAGCGATCCAGTGGCGGAGCTTGCGGAAGGCTTCCGGTATCCGGTCGTCCATGAGACGGATGATTGGTATGTGATCAAGATCGGAGAACGGCCGGGGTATATCCACAAGCCGTCCGTTGTGCGGGATGAAGGGCTTCCAGTTCTTGTCTACCATCATATTTTGCCCCGCGAGATGATGACGACAACGGCCAGCACCGTTTCGCTGGAATCGTTCGAGCTGCAGATGAAGTATTTGGCGGATGAGGGATTCACCGCGCTGACGGCAGATGAGCTCTACGATTATTTGGAAGGACGGATTGTCGTGACGAGCCGGGCGGTGCTGCTGACGTTTGACGATGGCTTATTGTCATCGAAAGAATACGCCTATCCTTTATTGAAACAGTACGGCTTCACGGCGCTTCAGCATATCATTTCGTCCCGCACGGACCGCGCGAATGGCGAGCAGGTCTTTAACGGAGAGGGGCCGCTGCAATTTTTGACGAGGGAAGAGATGAAGGAGATGCGGGATGTGTTCCAGTACGAGGCGCATACGCACGAACTGCATACCTTGGAAGAGACGAAAGACGGCAGCCATGCCGGTGTAGCGCTGTCGCTTTCCGAGGAGGCCATCCGGGAGGATCTTCAGCAGAACAAGGCGGCTGTCCCTTCTGCCATCACCGTCGCTTATCCCTTCGGCCATTATACGGAAGCGTTTGTAGAAGCAGCGAAGAAATCAGGATTGCTGATCGGCTTCACGACGGTCGAAGGCTATGCAAACATGGAGTTGTCCAATTATGATGTATGCCGGTTCGGGATGACGGAGAAGAAGACGTTCGAGGAATTTGCGGCGTATGTGGATGGGAAGATGACTTGGCAATAAAGCCGTTTTTTCACTTGGAAGCAGAAAGGCGCCAAGCTGTTCAATTGGCACCTTTCCTGGTGATTATCTAATCGTGATGCCTGCACTGACTCTTCCTCGAAGATTTCCAGATTGAATAGCTCCTACTTCTCTAACAAAAAACACCATCAGCAAGCGATCGCCTGGCTGCACGGGAACTGGCTCAAAGCTGCTGTTTTCGCCATGGAAAGTGGCGCCAGCGGGAATGTTGCCGGTTAAGGGGGTCAAGTCCACGGAAGCAGCAGTTTCGAAAAACCTTGTACTTCCGGGTGCTGCTTTGTATATTCGAGCTGACACGATGAATACCCGGGTCCCCAAATTAAAACCGTTCGGTTCAGTGTAGGAGGCAGCAATAGCTGAAATATGACCTCGTCGGGACACGGAAAACGCCTCATCAAATCCGCTGGAAACATCGATCGGGCTAAATAAAGGGCCAGTTTTGTCGTAAGCACTTCCGAAGGCGACTAACGTATAATTGACAGGGACGCCGACAGCGTTTGTGTTCATATTGACGAGTGTTGTTCCTGATGCATATGGAATCATTGCCCCTGTATCGGTCGGCTCCGGAATATAGTGACAGTCCAGATAATGGTGTGAGCAGCAGTCGTATGTTCTTTGGCATGGAGTATAACTTATTGCATGATATCTATTCAAATTCATACCTCCTTTCTGTACATTTACTAGTACTATATTCAAGCTAGCCACAGAGAGAATGGACAAACAGTCTAGATGTGTTTGAAACGAAAGAAACCCCTCTCTTGCCAAATTTGGCTAGAGAGGGGTTTCGGCGTTAAATAGAAGCTTCGTAGATCGACTTCACTGCGGCCTTCAATGTTTCATTGAAATCCTCGTCGGACTGGTCCGCGCGCAGGTCCTGGCTGAGGGCGCGGGAGAAGCTGGCGATGAGGCCGTCGTTCTCTTTCAGTTTCCGGTTTGCTTCGTCAGTAGAATAGCCGCCGGAGAGGGCGACGACGCGGACGACGCGCGGATGGTCGATCAATTCCTTGTATTGGTTCGCTTTGGTCGGGATTGTCAGTTTGAGCATGACGTTCTGATCTTCGCTGAGCGCGTCGAGATGCTTCAGGATTTCATCTTTCAGCAAGTCCTCGCACTTCTCTTTGTCCTTGCTGTGAATATCAACTTCCGGCTCGATGATCGGCACGAGGCCTGCCGCCAGGATCTGTTTGCCGATGTCGAATTGCTGGTCGACGACGTCCCGGATGCCTTCCTCGTTCGCTTCTTTGATGACGGAGCGCATCTTCGTGCCGAAGATATGGCGTTCGTTTGCGTGGCGCAGGGTTTCATCGAGGTCTCCGATCGGTTTCATGAGCTGGACGCCGTTCTTCTCATCCGCGAGCCCCTTGTCGACTTTCAGAAACGGAACGATTCCCTTTTTTTCAGCGAGATAATCCGCTGTGTACATACCGTCGATTTCGCGGTCCATCGTCTGTTCGAACAGGATGGCGCCGATGATGGAATCGGAATCGAATGCAGGGGACGTGATGATCCGCGTCCGCATCTCATGGACGAGGTCGAACATCTTGTCCTCGCCTTCATATGAATCTTCGGAAATGCCATAGGCCGCCAGCGCTTTCGGCGTGCTGCCGCCGCTTTGGTCCAGCGCTGCGATAAATCCTTTGCCGTTCTTCACTTTGTCGAATTGCTGTTGGTTCATGTAAATCCACTCCTTCTGTGTGAATGAAAGGCGGATAGCCGCCCGCTTATTATCAGTCTACCATAAGGGTAGAAGGGGAGCATTTTACAAGATTTACTGTCTAAATTTTTTGCATATTAGTTGCATTTTACGAACGTATGTTTTATTCTTATCTTACAAGTATATAGCAACTGTTTGAGGATCTTGAATGAAAGGAGTGAATTTGAGTGAAATGGGAGGAAATCAGAACCATGTATCCCAATCAGTATGTCAAACTGAAAGTTCTTGATTTCAAAGTGAAGGGAGACAAAAAGATTATCACCGATGTAGCATTAATCAGCGTCATTACAGATCCAAAGCAAGCAACAAGGGAGCTCTTGAATTCAAAAGGAGACACGTTTGTCTATCCGACAGGTTCTTCTGAAATTGAGATTCAAATGCGGTCGCCTATTGGATTCAGAGGAATGCGTTTATGAACATGAAGCAAGTAAATTCATTATTTCATGTTGAAATGAGCGTTGTGTATAAAGAAAGAACGGCTGTAATTGATAAGCTGGTTTTTGATACGGGTGCAGCTCACTCATTGTTCTCGTCTGATGCAGTTAGTGAGCTGGGCATCTTTTTTGAGAACGGCGACCAGTTAGTCAGCGCATACGGAATTGGCGGCGAAGAGTATTCGTTCCGTAAACAAGTGGATGGTATTACCCTTGGTTCTTATCAAGTAGATAACTTTAAATTAGATTTTGGTGATTTGCATGGATGGGGTATTAATGGTTTAATCGGACTTGATATTCTAGCCACTGGACGGTTTGTAATTGATTTTGAAAAATGTATACTTCACCATTCCATGTAGCTAATGAAAACGTTAAAAGAGAATGTCCGGCCTGCAGATAGCGGGTCTTTTTTTCATTTCTCAAAAATTTGATAGCCGCTGGATGCAACGGAGGTTTCAAGCGGTTCATTCCTCGCCATCTACGAAAGCAGCCAACACATCCTTGACGCACCTGAACGGTTTCCAGTACACTAGGTGTAAATGAAAATGATTCTCATTATCATCTAGTGAGATAGGATACGCGAGGAGGAGTAGGAATGATCCATTACTTTATCACAACGGAAACGTTTCATCATCAGGTCGTCTGCTTTTGTCCGGATAAGAAACATACGTCCACATTGACGATCGACAAGGCGGATGTGCTGCAAGTCATTGACCATGAAAGCTTTCTATTTGAGGAGGACTGGTATTGGCTCGTCACCATTAACAATGAAATCCGCCTCTATATCGCACGGGATAAGCTGACGGCTTATTATAACGAAGGGAAGCTCGTGTCCGATTACGATGTGTCGCTGCAGCTCAATTATTTGCAGTTCCAGATTGACCGATCGTTGGAGACGCGTGATAAAGAGTCATTCCTGAAACGTTCGAAAGAGCTGCGGGCGGTCCAGGAGCTGAAAGAGAAGCTCGAGGCGATCCATTCCGCTGAAAAGGTATTGAGCTGAAGAATTTCTCGAAAGGCCTGCACCTAGCAGGTCTTTTTTCATCTCCAAAAACAATGGTACGATAAAAGATAAAGCTTTTATTAACTTTCGAAACTCGTGAAAGATCCTTGATAGAGTAGAGTCAGGAGGAATGGTCATGGCGGAACGGATTTTGCTCGTGGAAGATGATGCGCATATCGCGCAGATTGTGCGGGATACCTTGCGGCAGGAGGGCTATGAGGTGACGTGGGCGACGACAGGGCTGGAAGGATGGGAGGATTTCCAGCGGGCTACGTATGATTTGGTCCTCGTCGATTGGATGCTGCCGGAGATGGATGGGATTTCGTTGTGCCGAAATGTGCGGCTTGCGGGGGATGTGCCCGTCATCATGATCAGTGCGCGGAAAGAGGATGCGGACAAGGTGGAAGGGCTTGATACGGGGGCCGATGATTATCTCGCGAAGCCGTTCAGCCTGGCCGAATTGAAGGCGCGCGTGGCATCGCAGCTAAGAAGGTGGCGGCGGTATCACGGCGAGGCGCAACCGGAGAAACGCGAGATGTTCCTGCATGGCTTGTGCATCGACTGGCTGGCGGAACAAGTGACATTAGGCGAAGAACCTGTTTTATTGACGCCGAAGGAATTCGAACTGTTGAAGGTGCTCGCCCGCAATCAAGGCCTCATCTTTTCAAAAGCAACACTGTATGAGCATGTGTGGGGGCAACTGGAGATGGAAGGTGCGAATTCGGTGGCGGTGCATATCAAATCGCTGCGCGAGAAACTGCAGGATCCGGTGAAGGCTCCGCTTTTCATCCAAACGGTGTGGGGCAAAGGGTACCGGTTTGTCGGTGAGAAATTGTGAAGATCCGGACGTGGCTTCTGCTTTCCTACCTGGTTGTCATGCTTCTGCCTCTGCTCGGAGCGTACGGCTTGTTCGCCTGGATCAATTCGTACCATGAGGAGCGAAACGTCGCAGAGTATATGGAGACATTTGTTGAGTTGAATGAACTCCAAGCAGTACTTTCTGAAAAAGGCTTTTACCGGACGGATGCAGATTTTGAAGCGGTTGACGGACTCGCGTCCAACCGCCTCGCGATCACGTTGTATGCGTCAAATGGCTATATGGTGCATTCCACGAATCCTATCAAGCCGAATCCGATCGCTTTCCTCCCGCGAAAGCAGCTCTATGAAGGCTTCTATGAAATGAGGCAGACGTTCGGCACGGTCACATACAAAGAGCCTGTCTTTGACGACGGACGCATTGCAGGTGTTTACGAGATTGAATGGAGCCGCGAGGAATGGGTCGCGGGTGTCGGCAAGCGTACGTGGTTCATCGGCGGCTTGTTCGGGGCGTTCTTCCTAGCGCTTTACGCGGTTGTCGTTGTGCTCGTCGGCCGTAAATTGAACCGGCCGCTGCGCCAGCTGTCCGGTCAGATGGCGGCGTTCGCAAAAGGGGAAACGGTCGAACCACTGCAAATGAAGAATGATGAAATCGGAGCGTTAGCCGGCAATTTCGAAGCGATGCGCGAAGAATTGACCAAGGCGAATGAAACGCTGGCGAGCGAACAGCGTCAAAAGGAGTTCATGATTGCGAGCATTTCGCATGATCTCAAGACCCCGCTCACGTCCATCCGGGCCTACGCTGAAGCGATGGAAGCGGAAACTACGGATTCGCAGAAGTTGCAGGAATACCCTAGTGTCATCGTGGCGAAAGCGAATCATATGCGGCAGATGCTGGATGACCTGCTGACGTACACGCTGCTCCAGTCGGCTGCGTATCAGATGGAACGAACCCTTGTCGATGCCGAAGAATTCTTTGACATGCTGACGAGCGGCTACGAAATGCTTTGTGAGGAACGGCAGATTAACCTTCACGTGACAGTTGACGTGGAAGGCGAAGTTTTGGTGAACGCGAAACAGCTCGTGCGGGTGGTTGACAATTTGATGGACAATGCGATCGGTCATACGGAAAGGGGCGGCGGCATTTGCCTATTTGCCGTGAATGCGGCTGCGTGGGCAGCGGGGTGTTTTGATTTCGTGAAGCATGCGCTTGATCGCAAGGACGGAGTGTATTTGATTGTTCAAAATGAAGGGCCGGGTGTTTCGGAGGAAACGATACGAAAGGCGTTCGATCCGCTGTACCAAGCTGAAAAGGCGAGGACAAAGTCGGGATCGGGCCTAGGCCTCGCCATTACAAAAGAGATAGTGGAAAAGCATGGCGGCACGGTGCGGATGGTGTCCCAGGACGGAAGCGGGACAGCGGTCATTTGCTGGCTGCCTGTAAACAAAGGAGACGATGAATGATGAAATGGTTGAAACCGGTGACAGGAGTAGGCGTCTTGCTGTTTTTCGCAGTGGGGCTTGCTGCCTGCAATGCAGGGGAGCATGGGCTATCTCCGCAGGAAGTTGTGAACGCGGCATTGCAGGAGGCGGATGGTCCGCTTTCCTATTATGGTGAAAATACGATGAAGAGCGGTTCTGATGAAGAAGAGATGAAGGCGAAGGAATGGGTGGCAGGCGATGGCCGGAACCGGATTGAAATGACGGTGGAAAGCGGCGGAACGACAACGGCCGTGAACGACGGAAAGAAGATATCCATGTATGACGAGGCAAGCAACACGGCGATGATCATGGAAATCAATGAAGAGGACGCGGCAGACCTGGCCCGGCAGTCGCCCCGTGAACAGGCGGAACGGATGCTGAACCTTGTGAAGGATACACATGAATTGTCGGCCGGCCGTGAAGAGGAAGTTGCAGGACGGCAGACGTATCACGTCATCGCAAAAGCGAAAGACGATACAGCCCTTATCGGGAACCTGGAACTCTGGATCGACAAGGAGACATGGATGGTCCTGAAGTCGGTCAATAAAAGCGGAGGTCTGATGAGCACGATGGAATACACGAAGATCGACTATAAGCCAGCGCTTGAAGAAGACCTCTTCGTCCTCGACATTCCCGAAGGGGCGAGCGTCGAAGTGATGGATGAGGACAGCTATACACCTCGGAAAGCGACTCTCGAAGATGCGAAGGAGGAGCTGGGTTCATTTCTACTGGTGCAGGAGAAGGATGATGTGAAGCTATCGGACATTACAGTGCTGGATGGATATGAAGGACGTCAGGAATTCTCGTTCCTCTACACGAAAGAGGGCATTCCGGCTTTCTCGATCGATGTGTTCAAGGCAGGAGCGGAATTAGAAAGTACCGGCTTCGGCGGTCTTGGCAAGCAAGAGGAAGTGACGATACACGGGAAGAAAGGGATGAAGATGGAGATGGGTGATTTCCGTTCGCTGGACTGGCAGGAAGACGGCAACAAATACAGCGTCCTGCTGCTGAACCCGGACATCTCGTTTGAGGAAGTGGAAGGCTGCCTGGAAGGGATGCAGCTGGCGGATTGATGGAGGTAAACGTCGAGGGGGAATTGGATGTCAGGCAGCAATCACAATAGTACAATCCCCTTCTTGACTCAACGATCAGCTAACCCTTTAAAGGCTGCGTCATGTTCTTGAAGCACGTCTTGTAAGATTTTCATGAATGCAGCATCCGCTTCATCAGCCTGTTGCAACTGCACTATTCTAGTAACGTTTAACTTGTCTTCAGGCGACTTGAAATAGCCCATTCTGATACCCCCTTAGTTGATGAGTACTATAACATAATATGTATATCAAAAAAAGCAATCATCCAGATGAATAATGGACGATTGCTTTTTACTGTGAATCAAATCAACCAACCTGCTGTTCCCGTTCCCCGACCAAAAACGTCAGTCGGATCATGCCGATGAACAGCGCAGCGAAGATTCCGAGCGTGTATGCATGGTTGCCCGTCGCGTCGTAGACGAGCGCGATGAGGAGCGGAACGAAACTCGCTATGATATAGCCGCCTGTCTGCATCATGGCGGTCCAGGCGTTCGTATCTTCGGCCGTTTCGGTCGCGTCCAGCGGGAACAGAAGCGAGATCGGGAAGAGCCCCGCGAGCGGCATGCTCATGAAAACCGCGCTGACCCACATAAGTGTCCAGTTGCCAGTCGAGAGCAAGGCGATCGAGATCAAGCCCATGGTAAGGAAAAACAGCAGCCAGAGCCGGCGCTTCGGTATCCGTTCATAGACGATCGGGAAGATCAGGTTCAGGACGATCTGGATCCCCGTCATCAGGCTGAGCACTCCGCTTGCCGCAACGAGCGACATGCCGCTGCTTGTCGCGATCGGCACGACCCATGTGATGACGCAGAAGAAGCTCGATGCCTGCAGGCCGAAGAACACGAGGAACAGCCACGCTTTTTTCTGCTTCCACGGGGAGATCCCGGCAGCGCCGCCTGCGGAATCCGCTTTTTTCTGCTTCAAGCGGATATTGCCCCGCAAGGAAAGCGCGCAGAAGACGAGCCCGAGTACCGCAAGCGCCGCCCAGATGCCCAGCGCAAACGGATACGAGCCGGTCCGTTTGAAAAAGACCGCGGTCAGCCCCGCTCCGAGCGTCGCGCCGACCCCCATGCCGAATGTGTAAATGCCGATGACACTTGTCGCGCGGTCCGGAAAGAACTGTTTGATCATCGACGACAGCAGCGGCCCGATGACGGCGATGCCGATCCCGATGAAGACTGCAGAAATGAGCAAGGCTGCATAGGAGGATGTGAATCCGCGCAGCAGCGTCATGCCGCCGATGATCAGCAGCATGAGATACATCGACCCGGTGAGCCCGATGGTCCGGTTCAGGAACGGAGCAAGGGAAGCGAACAAGCCCATGCAGAGGACCGGCAATGCAGTCAGCAAGCTCACTTGCGCGTTTGAGAGGGCGAGATCATCCCGGATCGTATCGAGCATCGGGCCGATGGATGAGATGGCGGGCCGCATGTTGACGGACACCGCGAAAATGGTGAACAGCAGCAGGACGGCCTGTTTTTTTGTGAATTGTGTTGTCATGGGTGGACTCCTTTATGGACGGTGTGGCAACTTTACAGCTCCATGCTCCTCTGAAGCGGGATGAACTGCATGTCTTCTGCATCTTTATAATCATCCAGCGAGAAAACTTGGAGATTGATATTGTCATGGCATTTGACGATATATGCGCGGCGCGCTGTATCCATGACACCTGTATAGAGCGTTTCATCGTTATTCCCTTCATTCGGATCAATGACCGCGCCGGTCGGGATATCCGACTGGGACAGGATACGGAAGCCCTGCAAGATGGCACTCGTGCGATCGAGCTGCCGCGGGGTCGAGGATACGAAGAAGGCGGCGCGCACGAAGCGGGAAGGCGGGGTGAAGTCGCCAGGCAGTCCGACGAGCCCGCTTCCTTCGCCGAATTTCGTCACGGGCGTTCCGTTCCAGTCGCGGCTTTCGATATTTTCAGGCTGCAAATGCAGATAGTTTTTCAGGTTTGCCGTATGCCATGGGAATTCAGGTGCATTCGTCAGCACCCCGTACGGATTGTCGTACGCCAGGAGCCGGCCGCCTTTCGGCTCGAGCACCAGCCCGTTCCCTGCTGCATCCATGAAGAAAAAGTGCATGTCTGCGGACGTCTCGCCGGCTTCGTTCTTTGCGAGAATGTTCATCTTCTCCGCTTCCTCTCTGACCTCTTGCACATCTTTGCAGCGGCTGAGCAAATAATTGAAGGCGTGGGAAAGCGTCAGATTGATCTTGCCTGCTGCCGGCTCTTCCGCGAATGACGCATAGCCCGGCAGCAGATTGTTCGACGCCATCAGCCCCATTTCATTGATGCCGTCGCCGAATGCTGCAATCTCCATGAACGCCATGCCGAGCACCGCGTACGTTGTGTCAAACGCGTTTCCGTCTGCCTGGATGAATCCTGTATGCCCGGCTGGCACGCAGAGCAGCGAGTTTTCGAGCTTGATCCCCATCTCCAGCGTCCGTCCGAATACATAGCCGTCCGTGTATGAAAATCCGACTGTCGTGCACATGTGATCACTTCCGTTTCGTCAGTTGTCCACTTATTATAGAGGGAAAACCGGGCGGAGGCGAGAACAACCGTTTCAAGAAAGAAGGTTGTCCGTAATTTGTTCGAATGATATGATAGTTTTAAAGTGACGGAAAGGAGTGAGTAGAATGCAATCAGTGAATGTCATTACAGCACCTTTGAAAGGCATTCAGTGCGTCTCACTCCACGGATTCTACATGTAAACGTGCGGAACATGGCCGCACTGCTCGGAAACATTGCAACCACAGGCGATTTCATGAGGTTCTGTGGTTTTTTCGTATCAAGCAGGGACGCGTGAGGAGGAATGGACTTGGAAACAGAAGGGCTATTTATTATCGATCAAAAAGAAGGCCTCAGCCTGGAGTTCAGCAAATTGGTCTCCATGATGGTGTATACCCGGTTGACGACACTGGATGAGGTGAAGGATTTGACGGTCAGCGAGCTCGATTATCTGATGCATGACGAGGCGAACTCGATCGGCATGCTGCTCGCCCATATGGTGTCTGTCGAGGAGGCATACCAAATCAACACCTTTGAGAACAGGGGCTTTACGGAAAAAGACCTGGAAAAGCTGAATCCGGCTCTCGATCTGGGTCCCGCGGCGCGTGAGCAGATCCGCGGCCACTCCATCGACTATTATATCGAACAGCTGGAGCATGCCCGCCGGAAGACGGTCGATACGTTCCGTACATTGCCGGACAGCTGGCTGTTCGAGCAGTCTCCCTTTTGGGGCGGAGAACCGGCCAATCATTATTTCAAATGGTTCCATGTGATGGAGGACGAACTGAGCCACAGGGGCCAGATCCGGTTGATCAAAAAAAGCATGCGGCTGGCAGGTCAATAACTGCCGGTCCCTGCATACGGAGGGATTTACATGAAACAAGTGGAAAAAGCGACGGAATGTCCGAAATGCGGCAGCCGGGAACTCGGAAGGGGCAAGCAGAGCGGCTATGCCGCCATGGCGACGGTCAATAAATCGAGTTTCGGCTCGCCGGTGGAATTTGTCGTCTGTACGGATTGCGGGTTTATTGTCGAGAGTTATGTGATGAAACCGGAGAAATTCAAGGGGTCGCATGAGTGAGTCATGCGATCATGATCGTGGCCTCTCTGCTGTTTTCCGTACTCGTCTCCAGCCAGGTGCTTAGGGCGACTGGGAACAAAAGGGTTGCCATGCTATCCGCATGTTTGATCAATCTGCTCTTTCTCGGTGCCATCGCGTGGGGATCCTATCTCTTGGATGCGGAAGCACGCCTGTTCGGCAGCAGTGGGAGAAAGCAATATATTCTTGTGATCGCCATTCCGTTTGTTAGCTGGGTGAGTCTGCTCGTCCTTCAGCTGACAGCACGGAAATGGGTTCCGAGTGAGAGATAAAACGTCACGATTTCAGTGGACAAACGGAGGAACGAGAGTATGGACTATCCATTGGACGCGCAAACCATTACCTTCCTGAAGGAACATCAGTTATTTGAACACGACGAGATCCAGCAGATTCAGCTGCAGCACCGGTTGCGTCTCGTTTCTGCATTTGACCTTCCGAAGGGCGGGCGAATTCTTGAGATTGGTTGCGGGCAAGGGGATACGACGATGGCGCTTGCCCATGCAACGGGAGAAAAAGGACAGATCGTCGCTGTCGACAAAGCGAGCCGGGAGTACGGGGCGCCTTTCACGTTGGGCGAAGCGACCGATCATATTTTGCAATCATCGTTAGGAAAGCGGATCACGTTCCACCTGGATACCGATTTACATGATGTGGAAGTGGACGTTCCCTTTGATGCCGTAGTATTATCCCACTGCTCCTGGTATTTTCACGACCCGAAGGAGCTGCTGGGCGTCTTCCAAAAATTGCGCCGGCTGACAAAGCGGATCTGTTTCGCGGAATGGGATATCGCGTTCACCGAGATGGCGCAGCGCAGCCACTTCTGCGCGGTTTCCCTGATCGCCCTCTACTCACAATTTGTGGAGAATGACAGCAATGTCCAAAACCTGTTCCATAAGGTGCAAATTCGGCAGCTGCTAGAGGAAGCGGGCTTTACCGTCGAAAAACAGGCAGTGGTGGATGCTTCATTCTTGCCTGACGGAAAGTGGGAAATGAGCTACGCGAACAGCATCCGGGTCGAACTGGAGGCGGCAGCGCCTGCCATGATACCGTTATTGACCAGTTATTATGCGCTCATGAACGAGCCGCAAGGCGAAGTGTGTGCCTTAGACAGTTTTGTGATCACTGCATCCTAGTAATGGAATGAGGGGCGAAATAGATGGAATTCGTACTTGTTTTAATCATGTTGCCGATCGGTGTCATTGCCGCGTCCATACTTGGAACGATCTTTTTCAAAAGGTGGTTTGTCATGCCGGTCGTCACGCTGCTCGCTTGTGTTGTGTCCATGTTCACTGTTTTCAACACGTCATTCCTCATTTGGGTAATTTTTTATACGCTATTATCTATTGGGGCTGGCCTGCTGACATCGGTTCTGCGGAAGCGGCTTGCTCGTATGACTAGGGACGCGCGGCTCGGGAATTCGTTATAGACCATCTGCAGTATAAGGAGTGTAATCAAGTGATTGGTTTTCTGGCAAATAGTGCTGTGCTTTTTCTCTTCATTATGATGAGTGCGGGGTTGCATAATCAACAAAAAAATACGAGAGCAATAAAAGAATAGAGAAAAAACAGGATAGCATCATCTCTGTACTTTCGGAAAAAGACAATACAAAGCGATAACGGGGTGGAAAGTTGTTTTACAGACGTAAATACTACATTGTAAAAAATGAATTTGTCGACACATTCAATAACCATTTCAACGAAAACAACCTGCCCAATCAGCTGAAGCATGGGGCGCGGCTTGTGGGCAGATGGATGCTTCCGCATGACGAACAGACGACGGAGATTTTTGCGGTCTGGGAATATGACAGCCGCGAGGAGTATATCCGGATTGAAGATAATGTGCGAAGCGATGAGGCGCATGTGGTGCGGGTGCAGGATTGGTATGACCGGCATGGCGGCAGGGAGAATGTCCTGAAGAATTGTATTGTGGAAGTGAAGAACGAGGAGATTATCCCGACGGTGAGATGAAGAGAGGCGAAGTTAGGGTACCTGTGCCAAAAACATTTATGTTAATTTAGCCAATTTGAATATATATTCAATCAAATATGGAAGTGGTACTGTTCATTTTCTATTACTATGCAATTGTAGTGAATGATTTGAATCTTGTCTTGCACAGGTACCGCCACAATCACGGAGCGGACGAAATGGGCGATGCCTGAGATGAATATCGGTTTCTTTCCCGATGTCGGAGCCGCGTATTTCTTGAACCGGGCACCTGGGAAGGCGGGCCGCTATCTTGCATTGACCGCGGCGACCATTACGGCTGCGGACGTCTTATATGCAAATGCGGCGGATGTGTACATGGAAAGCGGCGAGCTGCCTGCGTTTTTGGCGGCTGTTGAAACGACGGATTGGCGCGACCTGGATGAAGAAGCGTCGGGACTGAAGAGCTTGCTTGCGGCGTTTACATCTGAGCCGCCTGCGAACGGGGTGCTGGCGGAATGGCAGCCTGAAATAGACCTTCATTTTTCCTCTGAGACGGTGGAAGAGATCATCGCGTCGCTCGGGGAAAGCGAGACCCGTTTTGCCAAGACTACCATGGAGACCATGCGTTCCGTGTCCCCATCGTCTCTTAAAGTGACACTTGAACAGATGAAGAAGGGCGAGGGGACATCCGTGGCAGAGTGCCTTACCACGGATTTGATCCTGGCGAAGCGCTTCTTGCGGCATGCGGATTTCTTCGAGGGCATCCGTTCTGTGGTGGTTGATAAAGATCGCAATCCCTCATGCGTCTATGAGGAGCTAGGTGATGTGACGGAAGAGAAAGTACGAGAATTCTTTACGCCAATTGGCGAGTAACTAAAAAAAGGAGCCATCGCGGTCATGCTGCGTTGGCTCCTTTTTGTATCATCAATCATTAATTGCAAATAAAAAAATACGTACCCACACAATTGACCCGCTGGCAATCGAATGGTACGATAGTAAGGATAGACATTAAATGTTTTTATACTTATAATTTCCCTATTTTAAGTATACACCATCGTCTATCTGCATGTCAACAGGTTTACTCATTTTTGTAAAAGGGGTGTTTGCCGTGAAGTCGACGTTTCAGATTGAACAGCAGCGGGTGGATGAAGTGGGTCGTGTTATTGCAGAACAAATTCGCAAACTTGAAGGGGACACTGCGCGTCAGCGTGATGAAGTGGTCAGGATCCGCAAGCATTTTTGGGATGAAGTGAAGGTCAATCTCGATACATTCGACGATTATTTGGAAACGATCATTGGACTGAGGCAAGAGGCGCAAGCCTTGTCTGTCAGCCAAAGCACTCATAAGAATGCCGCGAAACGATTGTCGACACTTCGGCGTATGAAGGATGTGCCGTATTTCGGACGGATTGATTTTCTGGAAGAAGGAGAACAAGCTGCGGAGCAGGTCTACATCGGAATTGGCACGCTGACTGATCAGGACGGGGAGAATTTCCTCATTTACGACTGGCGCGCACCGATTTCAAGTGTCTATTACGATTATGAGCCGGGTGAAGCTTCCTATAAAACGCCGGGCGGGATGGTTCACGGGAACATGGAAACGAAGTGGCAGTACTTGATCCGAAAGGGCACGCTCCAGTCGATGTTTGATACGAGCCTGACAATCGGTGATGAGATTTTGCAGCTCGCGTTAGGCGAAAGCGCGGACAAGAAGATGAATAACATTGTCGCGACCATCCAGCAGGATCAGAACCGGATCATCCGCCACGATGGCGGCAGACTACTTATTGTCCACGGGGCGGCGGGCAGCGGGAAGACATCTGCAGCCTTGCAACGGGTCGCCTATTTGCTCTATAAATACCGCGAAAGTCTGCGGGCGGATCAGATCATTTTATTCTCCCCGAATACGTTATTCAACAGCTATGTTTCCAATGTGCTGCCGGAGCTTGGCGAGGAGAATATGCAGCAAGTCACGTTCCAGGAGTACTTGGATCACCGCTTGAGCAAGGAGTTCAACGTGGAAAATCCGTATGACCAGCTGGAGTACATTTTGACAGCGGAGGATTCCCCTGCACTCCGGGTACGGACGGAAAGCATCCGGTTCAAGGCGTCTTCACTGTTTTTCGAGGCGATCGAGTCGTACCGGGTGTCACTTGAGCAAGCGGGCATGCGGTTCACCGATTTGGTTTTCCGCGGACAGACGATTGTGTCTGCCAGCCAGATGGCAGAGAGGTTTTATTCGCAAGACACGAATTTCCGTTTTCATAACCGCCTGGAGCAGTTGAAGGAGTGGCTGCTGAAGGAAGTGAAAGAGTTCCAGAAGGCAGAGTGGAATGAGCAATGGGTGCTGGATCGGATTGAGCTGCTGAGCGATGAGGAATACCATAAGGCGCACCGGCAATTGGCGAAGAAACACGGGCTGAAGGGAGCCGCGATGGCCGACTACGAGGTGGAGCAAAAGGACCTCGCGCGGTTGATTGTCAGGCGAAAAGTGAAACCGCTCTTGCAAAGGATCAAAGCGTTCGAATTCATCGACATGAAAGGGATCTATGGGCAGCTTTTCGAAGACCCGTTGCACATCAAGCAGTGGATGGATGGGGAAACGCCGGAGGAATGGAAGGCCATCTGTCAGGCGACACGGGATATGCTGGAAGACAATCGGCTAGCCTATGAGGATGCCACCCCGTTTCTATTATTAAATGAACTGATCAAAGGTTTCCAGGCGAACCGGACAATCAAACATGTCTTCGTCGACGAGGCGCAGGATTATTCTCCGTTCCAATTCGAATTTTTACGGCGGCTTTTCCCGGCAGCGAGGATGACCGTGCTGGGGGATTTCAACCAGGCCATTTTCGCGCATGCGGATCAGACGACCGATTTCGATATGCTCGAAGGATTGTACGGGCCGGAGGAGACGACCGTGATTGAACTGGCGAAAAGCTACCGGTCGACAAAACCGATCATCGAATTCACGCGTTCGCTCATTCCTGGCGCCAGCCAGATTGTCCCGTTTGAACGGGATGGAGTGCGTCCTGAGTTGAAGCGGGTGGCGGATCAGGAAGAGCTGCACGGGGAGATCGTCTCCAAAATCGATGACTACAAACAGGCCGGTTACCAAAGCATCGCCATCATCTGTAAGTCCGCCGAAGAGAGCAGACATGCATATGAATCCTTGTCTGCCATGGTCAGCGGGCTGATCTTGCTGAAGACCGGCTCCTTCGAATACGAACAGGGCGTCGTAGTCGTGCCGGCATACTTGGCGAAAGGCATCGAGTTCGATGCCGTCATCCTCTACAATGCTTCCAGGGACGTTTACAATTCAGAGCAAGTGCGCCGGCTTCTTTATACGGCCTGCACAAGGGCCATGCACGCGCTGCAGCTGTATAGCGTGGGCGAACCGAGCGGGTTGCTGGAGGGGAGGATTTAGTGGTGCCGATGCCGGGTGTAAGGTAGGTCCTACACAATAATTGCATAGAAAAGAGACAGAAGCCAACCAGGCCAATGTATGGTTGGCTTCTGTCTGTAATCTAATTTCAACTTTATAAGTATTCCCGGACTTCATCCAGGCTGTCGAAACTGTCCTCGCTCATAATTCGTAAAACAATCGCTTTCAGGACAGCGGTCTCCACATCTTTTAGTCCTTCACGAATATCTTGCGGGACTTTCTTGAATCTCGAAATCAATCCTTGGTCTGCCATCTCAAGCAAGCTTGCTCTAATGCCTTGTTCAAGTCCCTTTTCTAGCCCCTTTTCTAGCCCCTTTTCCAATCCTTTTTCCAGTCCTTCTTCTCTCCACATATCCGCTAAGGTCATTGCAATTTCACTTCCTTCCTGATAATTTGTTTCTACGTCTTGTAACAGTTTCTCCATGTCTTTCTTCGTTAAACTTTTTGCTGCACTTGCTATATAACGAATCATCGTTTAAAAGTATTCTATTCCTGTTTGTCTGTCTTCTAAATCATTCAAGTATTGAATAGCACGATGGAAGGAGCATAGTAATTTTTCGGAATCTGAGGTGAATATGTCTCGCAAAAGTAGTAAGCCAATACGTGTCTTCACTATGCCTTTAATTTCTTCATTTGAGAAGCGGGAAAGATCAAAAAGTAAGTAATTAAAATCGGGCACATACTTTTTAATGGAAGAAGGGAGTGATTCATAGTTGCTTATTTTGCTACCCAAACTTTCTGGGACATTCCAATTTGGTTTCCCATGATAAACAACGAGTGGAAGAACAACGGGCATATCGATTGTATTATTATCCATTGACGCTTTCCAAATGTCTGTCATATAGCGCAACAGCTGAAACGCGATTCCTTTATCAGGATAACTTTTGTGTTCGAATAAAATATAGATATAGCCTTCCGCATCTTCAATTCTAGTCTTGAACAATAAATCCGAGTACGTTTCATCCAGTTTTTCATCTATAAAGCTATCTTTCTGCGGTTCTTGTTTGGGTACCTGTGCCAAAAACATTCATGTCAATTCAGCCAATTTGAATATATATTTAATCAAAAATGGAATTGGCAATGTTCATTTTCTATTTCTATGCAATTGTAGTGAATGATTTGAATCTTGTCTTGCACAGGTACCGTCACAACGAGCACATTCTAGCATTTGAAACTGGATTGTGTGGGTACACCCAGCAATCCGCAGGCGTATCCGCCATCAGAAACCAGGCCTGCTGTGGGTCTGGTTTTTTGATATGCCTTCGTAGCGGCAACTAGTGTAACGGGAATTTGTGTTTTTCATTGACAAATACATAGTTTCATTTATATACTAAGTTTATAGTTAGTGTTGAATTGAAACTAAGTAGATTGGAAGTGAGCGGAATGAGCAGAAAGCTGAAGGGGTTCTTTTCTCAATGGACCGTATTTGAAAAAATATGGATCACCGTGTTTACAGGGATTACCGTCTATTTGTATTTTGCATTCGAGGATACGCTGCTTGGGCTTGTGAGTTCGATTGCCGGGATGCTTTGCGTTGTGCTTGTGGCGAAAGGGAAAGTATCGAATTATGTGTTCGGGATTGTCCAGACGGCGACGTACGGGTATATTGCATTCGGCTATGGGCTGTACGGGGAAGCGATGCTGAATTGGCTGTTTTATTTCCCGACGCAGTTCATCGGCATCTGGCTGTGGATGCGGCATGCGAAGGCGAAAGAGGAATCTGTGCGGGGAGAGGATGTCTATGTGAAACGGCTGACGGCAAAGGGCTGGCTGGCCGTAGTCGCCTCTTTCGTAGTCGGAGCCCTCGTGTACGCGGAACTGCTCACCTTGCTTTCGGCGCAGCAAGTGCGGATCGACAGCATGGCGGTCGTCCTGTCCGTCATCGCGCAAATTCTCATGGTGCGGCGGTACGCGGAGCAGTGGGTCATATGGATTCTCGTGAATGTGCTGACGATCACACTATGGGTGGTGACGCTTGTGCAGGCGGGCGGCAATGACTGGAACATGGTTATCATGTGGTCGGCGTTCCTCGTGAATTCCATCTATGGCTATGTCAACTGGGTGAAACTGTCAAGAGTGCAGAAAACGGAAAGGGGCGCTCACTCATGAAAAAAGTCGGACATTACGGCGGGAAGTTCATTCCGTTCCATAAAGGGCATTTATACGCGATCACCAAAGCGGCGGCGCAGGTGGATACGCTTTATGTCATCGTCAGTTATGATGAGGCGCGGGACCGGCGTCTATGTGCGGAAGCGGGGCTTGCGTATATCGATTTCCGGAGACGCCAGCAGTGGATCATGACGAGTGTGAAAGGAATGCCAAATGTGAAGGTGTTGGCGGTGGAAGACCCGCCTTATGTGGATGAAACCCATATGTGGCTGGAAGGGGGGCGCCGGATGATTGAGGCAATTCCTGAGAAGATCACGCATATATTCAGCTCGGAACCGGCGTATGGCGCATGGTTCACGCAAATTTACGGGGAAGGGGTCTGCCATATTGTCATCGATGAAGCACGGACCATTTTCCCGATCAGCGCAACGAAGATCCGGAATGAAGGCGTGTTTGCGAACTGGGAAATGATCCCGGAGGCGGCGAAGCCTTATTTCACGAAACGGATTGCGATTGTCGGCGTAGAGTCCTGCGGGAAGTCGACACTCACGCGGAACTTGGCGCAATTGTTCGGGACGGAATATGTGGAGGAATACGGAAGGACGGTCAGCGAAGAGATCGGAGACGGCAGTACCTTGCTGACAGAAGAACATTATCAGGAAATCGTCTATGGGCAAAAACACTTGGAATACCAGAAGCTGAAGAAAGCCAACAAGCTGTTGTTCATTGACAGTGAGGCGGTCGTTTCCCAGTATTACGCGAAGATGTATTTCGGAAGGGAGCTGGAGTTCATCGAAGGGGTGATCGGCTCGCAGGCGTATGATTTGTACTTGTATTTGGAACCGGATGTCGAGTGGGTGGCAGACGGATATCGGACCTTCAGCGATCCGGGCGTGCGGAAGGAGACGAATGAAATACTGAAGCGGATGTTCGAGGAAAGGAACATTCCGGTTGTCAGTATCAGCGGCTCCTATGAACAACGGCTGGACCGGGCCATCGAGGAGATCGCGAAGCTGCTCCATCATTCGAGATAAACGAGCTGCTTGTGACACCCATTCAGGCGAAACTTGTATTCTCACATGGTTAGGTTTACGATGTGACTAAGTGAAACGTTTGAAAGGGGAAGGGTACGTGAACGAACAAGAACTGCGGAATCTCAGCGAACAGGAATTTATCGAACTCTACAGGAAAACAGAGAAAGACCGGTATGAAAAGCCGTCCATCACGACAGATATGGTCATTTTTACAGTAGCGACGGGGCACCCTGCGGACAAACGGAAAAAGGCGGAGAAGGAGCTGCAGATCCTGATGATCCGGCGCGGCGGCCACCCCTTCAAGGGAGCATGGGCACTGGCGGGAGGTTTCATGGGGATCGAGGAGGATCTCGATACGGCGGTCCAGCGGGAATTAAAAGAAGAGACGGGCGTGGAAGGCGTCTATGCGGAACAGCTGTACACGTGGAGTGCGGTGGACCGGGATCCGCGCATGCGGATTGTCAGCGTCAGCTATCTTGCGCTAGTCGAGCAAAGCAAGTTGCCTCCGCTGCAGGCGGGTGATGATGCGGAGGAAGCCCGGTGGTTCACCGTTCAGGATATAGTGCTTGATGAGCGCGAGGAACTGGATGGCCCTATTGCGCGCAGAATCGAGGAAATTGAACTCCGGCTGACGGCGGAGGACATTTCAGTGACAGCACGCCTGGAGCGCGTGACCGAAACGACCGGCACCCGTACACAGACGACTGTGCGGATCATCGAGCAGCAGGGGCTTGCATTCGACCATGCGGAAATCATCTTGTACTCGCTCGAGCGGCTCCGCGGGAAAATTAATTACACGAACATCGCCTTTAATCTAATGGAAGACGAATTCACACTGCCGGATCTTCAGCAAGTCTATGAAGTGATCCTTGGCAAGAAGCTGAACAAAGTGCAGTTCCGCCGGTACGTTGAAGAAATGGTGACGGATACCGGCAAGGAGGTCCGCACTGGCGCCTACCGGCCGTCGAAGCTGTACCGTTATAATTCGGCCTGGTCGCAGGATCGTTGGAAGTAGGATGGGGTGCTGGAGATTGTTTGGGTACCTGTGTTTGTTTGGGTACCTGTGTCAAAAACATTCATGTTAATTCAGACAGTTTTAATAAAAATGAGATGAATTCAGGGAAACATGGAAAATATACTATTCATTTTCTATTACTATGCAGTTGTAGTGAATGATTTGAATCTTGTCATGCACAGGCACCGCCCACTAACTGCAATTCTAGTTCTCGTTGTATGGACTTGTTAGCGCGGATATTTTCTTCGATTTCTCGATGGCTTTCCCACTTACAGATCGTACTTAATATGAGGGCTTTGACCAATGCGAAGTCTGTTAACTTCTTAGCATCGTAGTTCATCAGAGGGCATGCCAGACTGTTGGCTGGCAGCAACGATAAGTATTGACGAAATACTAAGTTATGGTCTATGCTTCCCATAGGGAGTCTCCTTTCTGTAGGATATAACTGGTTTAGTCGTCAGTTATTATTTTACAGTAGGAGCTCTCTTTTTGCATTATTCAGGCATTGATGAATACTAGTTTTATATCTATTTACCATAAATTTAAAGCTGTGCAACGCTAGTGGGCACCGCCAAGAGATGACTCTCAATTCGAGGGTCATCTTTTTTGAATATAGGGAGAAGCGGGTGTACCACATTTCATGTATGGCACCAGGAGGTTGCAGCATAAGCTGAAAGTAAGGGAGTACATAGGGCATCTGGAGCAATCGCAAAGAAAATGGAGGCGGCGAAATGACATATCTCAAGCTTGATCTTTCTGGTGCAACCCCTTTCCTCGGCAATTACAATCTCTCTTTTTTCAAGCAGTCCGTAGAGTCTATGCATCAGCTGTTCCATGGCAAATCCAGTGTATATGAAGAGCATGTGGGCTGGGTGGAATTACCGGGCGCTATAGGCCAAGAGGAGCTTGCCCACATCACCCGATGCGCCGAAAGAATCCAGGAAATGAGTGACATCGTTCTCATCATCGGCATCGGAGGATCCTACCTCGGCGCGAGGGCTGCCATGGACATGTTGAATCATAGTTTTTATAACTTGCTGGCATCGGCTGAAAAGGGCCAGCCGCAACTCATATTTGCAGGCCACAATTTAAGTTCTACGTATATCAGCCACGTCATGGATCTTTTGCAGGGAAAGGACTTTTCGATCATTGTCATCTCCAAGTCTGGCACGACAATGGAACCCGCCATCGCGTTCCGGATATTCCGTTCGATACTGGAAGAAAGGTACGGGAAAGCGGAAGCGGGCAAACGGATATTTGCGACAACGGATCAAAGCAGAGGCGCGTTGCGTCAATTGATTGAAAAGGAAGGGTACGAATCTTTCGTCATACCGGGCGATATTGGAGGCAGGTATTCCGTATTGTCACCGGTAGGTCTGTTGCCAATGGCGGTGGGTTCCATTGACATCCACAAAATACTAGAGGGCGCCCGGCAAGCGCAAACCGAACTGGCGGACCCCGCGCTTGAAAGAAACCCGGCGTATCAATACGCCGTCGTCCGGAACATCCTTTTCCAAAAAGGGTTGTCGATTGAAATGCTGGTGTCCTATGAGCCGGGAATGCGGTACTTGGCAGAATGGTGGAAACAGCTTTTTGGGGAAAGCGAGGGGAAAAATCAGCGCGGCATTTTTCCGGCGTCCTCCATTTTCTCGACGGACCTTCATTCGTTTGGCCAGTATATACAAGAGGGCCAGCGGAATGTATTCGAAACTATCATTCAAGTGGATCGGCCGCTACGGGAGGTTTTAATTCCGATGGATGATCAGAATATAGATGGCTTGAATTACTTGACGGGGAGGTCCGTGGATTTTGTGAATCGTAAAGCGTGTGAAGGTGCATTTCGGGCGCATGGAGAAGGGGGAGTGCCCATCATCGGTTTAGAGATTCCGGCTATGGATGCGTTCTCGTTCGGGTACCTGGTCTACTTTTTTCAGAAAGCGTGCGCATTGAGCGCGTGTTTATTCGGCGTCAACCCGTTTGATCAACCCGGAGTGGAAAACTACAAGATAGAACTGTTTAAGCTGCTGGAGAAGCCTGGATACCTTCTTGCGGAAAGTGCCAAGGGGGTGGATTGAATAGAAAAAAGGGGCTGTCTAGAAAGCATAAATCATTATTAGGACCTTTTAAAAGATTCTTATGAGGATGTAGAAAATCGCCAGAAACGGTCGACTCCTTGAAAATGCTTCGCATTTCCTTCGTGCGATGCTTTTTCAGGGAGTTTTTCAAGTCCTGCGGGAACAGCACGAGTCCGAGACCCCGCAGCGAAAGCCGTTACGTAGAACGGCTTTTGCGAGCAAAAGCGGAGCGCTCGCAGCACAGAGAGGATGCCTTAATTTCTGAACAAACCTCAGAAATACGGCAAATTGGACCCTGCGCTGTCCAATTGGCTCGGGCCGTGCCCGCGGAAAGCGTGCCGGTTCTGGCGATTTTCGTCTTTTCGGACAACCCCTTTTTTCATTACAAAAAAGTCGGTTCCGTTGAAATGACCTCATTCAGATATGCCAATAAGGGTTCGCGGATATCTTGGTCCAGTAATGCAAAATCGATTGTGGCCTTTACGAATCCCGTTTTTTCGCCCACGTCATACCGTTTTCCTTCAAATTCGTATGCGAATAATGGATGGCGCTGATTGAATCGCTGCAAAGCGTCTGTCAATTGAATTTCCCCGCCAGCCCCAATTCTTTGTTCCTTCAAATAATCAAAAATGGCGGGCGTCAAAACATATCGGCCGACAATGGCTAAGTTGGAAGGGGAATCGCCTGGGGCCGGTTTTTCCACCAAATCGGAGACTTCATATGTCCTGCCTTGCTGCCCGCTTGGCTGGATGATGCCATAGCGGTTTGTATCTGAAAGAGGCACTTGCTGGACGCCGATCACGGATGCGCCCGTTTGCTTGTAAACGTCCAGTAATTGGCCCAGGCAAGGCGCAGTAGATCTGACGATATCGTCACCCAGAAGGACGGCGAATGGTTCATCACCGATAAAACTCCGGGCACACCAAATGGCATGCCCCAGCCCGAGTGGTTCCTTTTGGCGAACATAATGGATATTGGCCAGATGGGAGGGATAGCGGACCTTGTGCAATAAATCCATTTTCCCTTTCGCCAGCAGGTTGGCTTCAAGTTCGGGCGCTCCATCGAAATGGTCCTCAATGGAACGCTTCCCTTTGCCTGTGACAATGATGATATCCTCGATGCCGGAAAGGGCAGCCTCCTCCACGATATATTGGATCGTGGGTTTATCGATGATCGGCAACATTTCCTTTGGCTGCGCCTTTGTGGCAGGCAAGAACCGTGTACCAAAGCCTGCAGCCGGGATGATCGCTTTTTTGATGCTCATTTGAAATTAACACCCCTTTTCCTGGAGTTGCATCATGCTTTGTGGCGTCCGCGCAATCTCCAAATTTGATAGACCATATTGAGCGTTGCGAAAATAGTGATATAGGTCAATACCGTCCAACCTTTTTCCAAAAAGGGCCATACAGCAGTTTGGACCGCTTCGCTTGTCAGGAAGTCCCGTTCATTGATGCAAAAATAGACAGCCAGCGTGAGGAAAAGCAAGACGATCAAGATGCCCTGTGCCAGCTTGCTCTTCGTCTGTCCTCGCTCCGCGCTATATTGGATGGCCCACCCATCTTTTTTGTTGGCGGACAATTTACCAAGCCAGACATTCACAAAGGTGATCAAATTCACCCATAAATAGATTTCCGGACTTATTAAGATGGCTGCGAAGAAGACGTCGATGGGTCGTGACATCGGTGTCTTTATGGCAAGGATGGTATTGAGCACGGAAGCGATGATAATGGGAGTGATCCAGAACCAGGACCATTGGAACTGGTCCGTCGCCAGGCTGACCACAAGTAAGATGATGAAGAGCAGCCGGATGATCAGATTCAGGAGAGTCTTGAGCTGGGAACGCCACACCTTGCCCCGGTGCTTGGAACGGACCCCGATATTCCGGTTTGTGAGGAGATCGACTGTGCCTGATTGCCACTTATTCCGCTGTTGCCGGAAGGTATGATAGGATTTCATGGCGTCCACGTAGCACCGGGCGGTCGGGCTGATCAGGGTCTTCCACTTTTTTTGGATCTGCCAGGTCAGCAGCATATCCTCCACATCACTATCGTCCTGCCAAGGCCCATCCAGCTTGTTTTCATTAATGACATCCTGCAGGGTCTCCGGACGGAAGAGGGTGGCTTGCCCTCCCAGTACATAGGTGCTCCCCCCGCTGTATTGCAGATCCAGCAGCCAGCTGGCCATATCCTGCTTCTGCTGATGGGTCCACCAGCGGGTCATGGCGTTTCCGTATTCGCCGCTTGCCACTTTATCCTCATAATGCGGATCATCTTTGGAGATCAGACTTTTCTTTTTAGGCATCCTCATCGTGTACTTGGCCATGACCCCGCCGATATTCCGGGCGCTCATCAACCCGTCCCACAGCTCCGATAAGGCACCAGGCGCCAGCCGGCTGTCCGCGTCCATCCCGAGAATGGCTTTGATCGAGTTTCTATAATACTCTTGAAAAAGCGTCTGCTTCTTATCGTATAAATCCAAAGGGTCCCCGTAAATGCTTTTCCACGCCGCATTGAGGGCGCCGACTTTCCGCTGCCTGTTATTTCTAGTCTTCAGCACCCGAAGTTCCAGATTGAATTCCACGCCTGCCTGAAGTGCAAATTCCTCAGTCCGGTCTGTACAATTATCCGCTATCACAATGACATCCAGCTCAACGCCCGGCGGCAACCGTTGATCCCCCAGCCCGGCCAGACAATCACGAATGGACTTCTCTTCGTTATGGGCGGGGATAAAGGCGACAATTCGAGGTCTCATATACGTATTCCGGACACCTGACAATCTGCTTGGGTCAGGGGAAGCCCCTTCGCCCGTGCCTGCATAAGGCACCATCTCCCGCGTATCTACTTCTTTTCCTCCTAACTTTTCCGGACGATTATTAGTAAATGCAAAACAATATTGAGATGATATTCACAGCATCTATCATTTGCCCTATTCTAATTTACTTAGGAGCGAATCGAAATAGAACGGGTCCCTACTCAAAACCTTTGGTCGAGGATGTGAAGATTCGTAAGTTGTTCAATATAATAAAAAGCGGAGGCCCATGTGGAAGGAAGACGGGCATATCACTTGGGTGAAGTTAGCAATCGATTGCACTGGCCGCGCCAAACCCGTACAATGCATATATCAAAAAAAGTTGATGAAGGGGGTGCGGGCGGTGGATACCCTGCAGTTGCAGTTCCGGGAATATGAAAAGAAGTTCAAGGCGCTGGCGGATCAGCAACGCTTGGAAATCATGTATGTGCTGTGCCAGAGGGGGCAGACCAGTGTCGGGGAGCTGGCGGAAGCCGTCGGGATGATTCAGTCCAAGCTGTCCTACCATTTGAAGATTTTGCTGGAGGCCGGTTTGATTGTAAGAGAGGCGAAGGGCACGTGGAGTTACTATGATTTGCATGATACAGCGGTGAATCATTTATTGTCGGAAGAGCTTTGCTGCATCTTCCGGAAACGAGGGCCGGGCAGCTGCTGCTGACGGGCGTATTACATATAGTGGAGGATTGAGATGGGCACTGCAATACTGGCAACACTTATTTTTATACTTACCTTAATACTCGTGATCTGGCAGCCGAAGGGGCTGAATATCGGCTGGTCTGCGTGCGGAGGGGCGCTTGTGGCGCTGCTTGCCGGCGTGGTCGGCCTGCCTGATGTCGCGGAAGTGGTTGGGATTACGTGGAATGCGACGTTGTCGTTCGTTGCGATCATCCTGATTTCACTGGTGCTGGATGAAATCGGTCTGTTCGAATGGGCCGCCTTGCATATGGCGCGGCTTGCAAGAGGAAGCGGAATCCGGATGTTCGTCTATGTCAGCCTGCTCGGAGCAGTAGTGTCCGCGTTATTCGCCAATGACGGCGCCGCGCTTATCCTGACGCCGATCGTGCTTGCGATGGTGCGGCATTTGAATTTCAAAGAGGCGATGGTTTTCCCGTTCATCATGGCGAGCGGCTTCATCGCCGATACGACGTCGCTGCCCCTGGTGATCAGCAATTTGGTGAACATTGTCTCTGCCGATTTCTTCGGGATCGGTTTTGCGGAATATGCCGCGCGGATGATGGTCCCGAATTTGTTTTCGCTGTTTGCGACGATCACGGTTCTGTTGCTGTACTTCAGAAAAAGCATCCCGCGCACGTTTGAGGCGGATAAATTGAAGGAGCCGAAGACGGCGATCCGCGATGAGCGGATGTTCCGTCTGTCCTGGTATGTGCTCGGGTTGTTGCTGATCGGCTATTTCGCGAGCGATTTCTTGCGTGTGCCCGTTTCGTTTGTCGCAGGGGCAATCGCCATCTTTTTCCTTGTGATGGCAAGAACGAGCCCGGTCGTGCAGGCGAAGGCAGTTGTAAAAGGCGCCCCTTGGAATGTCGTGTTCTTCTCGATCGGCATGTACGTCGTCGTGTACGGGCTCGGCAACGCATGGCTCACGGGCTCACTCGCCGGCCTCATCCAAGCGACCGCGGAAAAAGGGCTGTTCACGGCGACCGTCGGCATGGGCTTCATCGCGGCGATCCTGTCGTCTGTGATGAACAATATGCCGACCGTCATGATCGACGCGCTCGCAATCGCGGAGACGGAGACATCTGGACAGATTCGCGAAGCGCTCATCTATGCGAATGTCATCGGTTCCGATCTCGGCCCGAAAATAACGCCGATCGGCTCCTTGGCGACGCTCGTCTGGCTGCATGTGCTGTCGCAAAAAGGTGTGAAGATCTCGTGGGGGACGTATTTCAAGACGGGGATTGTGCTGACGCTTCCGATTTTATTCATCACACTTGTCGGTTTATATATCGTGTTGGCGGTGTGATCCTTGCGCAGATAAGTAATAGAGGTGCCCAACATGTCTGAAGACGTTGGGCACCTCTTTCCAGTTTTCCGTCAGTTATATTACGGCAAGCAGCATTCCGCCAACCGCTCCCGAAAGCACAACGACCCACGGGGGAAGTTCCAAGTACGCGAGCATGCTGAATAACACAGCGGCCAACGCGAAGTCGAGCGGCGACAAAATGGAACTTGTCCAGATGGGCGTGTACAAGGCGGAAATCAATATCCCGATTACGGCCGCATTGACGCCCATGATTGCTCCGCGGATTTTCGGGTTGTTCCGAAGGATATCCCAAAGGGGAAGTGCCCCAAGGATGAGAAGGAACGCAGGCAAGAAGATGGCTGCGGTCGCCAGCAATCCGCCTTGCCAGCCATTCATCACCGCCCCTAGATACGCGGCAAACGTGAAAAGGGGGCCGGGCACAGCCTGCGTGGCTCCGTACCCTGCGAGAAAGGCTTCTTCACTGATCCAGCCAGCCGGGACGAATTCCTGCTCGAGCAACGGCAAAACGACATGGCCGCCTCCGAAGACGAAGGAACCCGAGCGGTAGAAACTGTCGAATAGCGCGATCCAATAGGAGCCGGTCATTTCCTTCAAGATGGGGAGCAGGACGAGCAGACTGAAAAATACCGTCAGGCAAATTACGGAAACGCGTTTTTTCACAGGGAATGCCGATTGCTTGTCTGTCTCTTCCTGTTGATTGGAGAATAAAAGATAACCAAGAAGGGCAGCCGCCAAAATGACAATGATTTGCGTATACGCCGACTGCCAGATGAGCGTACCAACGAGCGCCAATAAGGCGATGATTTTTCGTTTCACGTCAGGCGTCAAATTCTTGGCCATCCCGAGAATCGCATGCGCCACGACAGCAACCGCGACAATTTTCAGGCCGTGAATCCACCCGGCCTCCGCCACGTCATACCCAGTGAGCAGCAAGGCGAAGAGGATCAGCACTAAAACGGATGGAAAGGTGAACCCGAGAAATGATATAAGGCCGCCCAGAATTCCGGCGCGTATGACGCCGATTCCGATGCCAACCTGGCTGCTCGCCGGCCCCGGCAAGAACTGTGCCAGCGCAACTAAATCCGCGTAACTCTTTTCATCCATCCACTTGCGCCGGCGCACATATTCTTCATGGAAATACCCGAGATGGGCGGTGGGACCGCCGAATGATGTCAGTCCAAGACGGGTGGAAACGAAGAAGATCTCCCATAGCCGGGAAGCTTTTGTCTTTCTATGTAATGGATTCATTTATATCTCCTTATCAGAAATTGATTTTCTCATTGCGAGACAGGTTTCACTATGGCAAGCGTATAGCAGACACTGACTCTTTTCAATACGGCTTGCGGCATTTACATAATCTTAATATTCGGCAACCAGCCGTATTCAGGCCGCGTCCTCTTGATAAGGGAAAGAGGGGATGCCTGCTTGACGATGAAGAAGAAGGTGTTGCTGGCTGTCGTGGTGCTGCTGGCGGGGTTGGTGGCGTATGAGCTGTTTGATAAAACATGGCAACGCAATGAAAAAGCGTTCAAAAAGAGTATCCTGCAGCTGGATGATTCGGCAGAGAAGGTCTACTTGCAGGACGTGACACCATTTGAATGGGACTGGGTCTATTCGTTCGATCCGTACACATCGAAAGAGGCGATTTACGAAACGGTCGGGTATAAATGGACACGTATCGATGTAACGGTGAGCGAAGACATGAACCAGCTGGTGTTCATGAAAGACGGCAAGGTCGTGTGCTATGTGTACGGGCATCCGCAGAACAACCAATATGGCATTTATTTTGGGAGGGACCGGGAACGGACGACTGTGTACAGCGTGCTGCATGCGGAGGACCGTATGCCGTTCATAGTCGACCGCAGCTGGGGGTTTGTCGGGTTGATGGGCGAATAGAAAGCCTGATTTATTGTAAAAGAATGCCGGATAAACGTATGGCGCGCGTGGCATTTGAAATAGGAGACTACGAATCCCCGTAGGTGATCAGATGGCGAGTGATCACTTACGGGGTGTTTTTCGGTAGTAACCGTACAGGCGGAGCTGCCCAGCGAAACGATTGTACAATGAAAAGGATATAAAACAGGTGCCTACCTTTCTCCTTTTCTACAGAGTCACCGGGTTTCTCCATTCTCCGCACGTTTCCGCTCTCTTTTATCACCGAAATACTTCCACGTATGGTACACCGACCAGAAGCCCGCCGCCAAGATCAGCAACAGGACCGGCGCGAAAAAAGGTTTTGCCAGGATGTCGCCCGGGATGAAAATGACAAACAAGACCAGAATGACGAGAGTTGCCGCGAGTAGGATCCAATACCGCTTGTCTCGAAACGTACGAAAACTCCACATGGAATCACCCTCCCTTGATCAGGCATACTGGCACGTGCGAACAGAGCATGCTGATAGCCGCTTATATGAAATATTATACCATACCGCAAAACTTCCGCCGGCTTGCGACACTCTGTTTGTAAGCATGTATACATAACAGCTAGTTGATGTACGAGCAGGCAGCAGACCTGTGAATGAATCGTGTAAAAATGTTTTCCTCAAAAAATGAACTTTCCGCCGGCATCCGGACTCTTATAAGGGAGAGGTGAGATCGTGAGAGTGGTGCAGACCGTTAGAAAAGCGAAAAAAGGGGACAAGAAAGCGCTGCTTGCGCTCATCATGGCGCAACAGGATGACTATTACCGACTCGCCCTGTCCTATATGGGCAACCCCCATGATGCCATGGATGCGATGGAAGAGATGATCGTCAGCCTATATGTGAACATGCATCAGCTGAAAAAGGAAGAGGGGTTCTATAGCTGGAGCAAGACCATCCTCGTGAACAAATGCAAGCAGATGCTGAAGAAACAGCAGAAAGTAGTCCTGCTCCAGGAATGGGACCTCGCGCAGGACGAAGGGCATGACCCGATCGAACAGTGGCAGCAGCGCACCGACATCGAGAAGATGCTGGCGTCGGTGAATGAACATCAGAAAGAAGCGATTGAGTTGAAATATCTGCATGATCTGGATTATGAAACGATCGCCGGCATGACAAATGTGTCAGTCGGAACTGTGAAGTCGAGGGTCTTTCAAGGCTTGAAGAGAATACGAGACCAGTACAGGGGTGGAGCCCATGAATGAGATGGAAAAACAATTGCAGGAGAAGAAGCGGCAGCTGGAGACCGTGAAGGCGCCAGCGAGCCTGGCAGAACGGCTGCAGCATGCGCTGGACGCCATTCCGGCCAAACGGAAACCGAAGCCCAAATGGCCATTTGCCGCAGCGGCCATCCTGCTGGCCTGCCTGATCGGGTTCAATTACAACGGGCTCGCCTATTATGGAAAGAAGATTATGGGCTTCGATGACATCATGGGCGGCACGCTGGCTGAGCTGAATGACAAAGGGATGGGGCAGGCGGTCGAGAAAGAAACGCGGCTGGAGGATGGAACCATTTTGACCGTCGATGGCATCATGACGGACGCCAATCAGCTGATCCTGTATTATACGCTTTCGGGCGTAGAGGAGATGGAGGATATCGTATTTGGAAAGATCACGGGGTTTAGGACGGACTCCAATAAAGGCGGCGGCTTCTCGACGTTTGACGAGGATCACTCTGAAATCAAAGGCCAGCTCTTTTTCGACCCCGTCAGCCCGTTTGCGAAGAAGCTGACATTGGAAGTGACGAAGTGGACAGATGATGATCAGACGGCAACAGGCACAATGTCGTTCCCGTACGACCCTAACCAGGCCATGAAAACTCAAATCGAGAAGAAGCTGATGGAAAAAGTGAAAGTCGACAAAGGGATAATCGAATTCAAGTCCATTACCGCCACCCCGAGCAGCGTAGTGATCAAGGGAACAGCGAAGGTGGAAAATCTCGACCGGGTGCAACTACCGTTTGAACATATTCAATTGGTAGTCAATGGGAACACGTTGAGTCAGACAGGCAGCCAAGTGAACACGTCGGTCAAAGGTGCGCAATTCGAATTGGAGTTCGATGCGCTGCCGGAAGAGATCGAGAGCGTAGCCATCGCGGTCAACGAATTCGTCGGCTACACCAAAGTCGATGAAACCATCCCTCTTCAACCGTCCGGGGAGCAAGCCTTCCGGATCGCAGGGAAAGAGCTATGGGTGAAAAAAGTGGCGGAAACGGAAACGGGCGTAGAGGTCACCATTGCCACGGATCCGGATGTCATGCTCGACGGCGTGACACTGGAAGGCAAGGGAGGAAGCAGCCAGCTGGAAACGACAATCCGGCAAGACGAGAAGGAACTGGCTGGCGGTACAATCGTGAAAGAGCGGACCTTGGTGTTCCCGGCAGGCGCGGAGCCGGAGAAACTGCGGATTAAAGGGATGCATCATATGAAGCCGGTTGGCAAGGTGATTGAGATTCCGGTCAAGTGAATGAGGAGAGCGTGCCATCCATTCGATTTGAAAGGATCGAATGGATGGCCGCTTTCATTTACGGCATGTGGCAATAAATAGAGAGGCGTCTTTATTCGTAAAGACACCTCGTTCAGTTTACTTTTTTAAACAGAATTCCAATCATTGCAACTCTGTCTGCATTTCGACCAATTCCTCTTTAGAAAGTCCAGTCGCCGAAGAAATCAATTCTATAGGCAGTTGCTGCAGTAATAAGTTCCGGGCAATTGCCCGGCGCTCTTCTGCTTTGCCCTCCGCTATGCCCTCTGCTATGCCCTCCGCTTTACCTTCCGCCTTGCCTTTTAACTCGCCTTCCAGCATACCTTCCAAACGTTCTCTCTCAAAAGCATTCGCAATCGTAGGGGACGCATTGTCCTTATTATACAGCTGCATGAGTTCCTTCTCCTTTCCAAGCACAGGATACATGGTGTGTGCCAGTTTTTGTTCGAATTCCGCGGGCAATCGCAGCAAGTAGTCGATGAAATGGAACGCGGCTTGCACAGCCGTCCGTGAATAGGAATGATTGCGTACGATGAGCCGCATGAGTCGTCGTTTACATACATAGCGCTGTCTATCGTGGCCATTCGTTTCGTGAAGGTACTTGGCCGCGAGCACGATTTTGCTGAACAGCTGATCGGAGCGGCGCAACTCGTCCGTCGTGTAAGCATGGACGTTTCTGTTATTATACGCATAATGAAGCGTGGTGCCAAAGAAGTCATAGTGGAACTCTGCTGGCGCGCTTTCTTGATGAGGAGACGTCATGATGGCAAGCGCTGTAATCTTTTGATCATATCGATCATAGAACCGGTAGAAGTACTGAAACATATGCACGGGGACGTCAAAACGGACGGTCTCATAACTTTCAATGGGCAAACTTTTCACGAAAAGATATACTTACGTATAGATGGTAAGAGACTACTGACAGGGTGGATGATAGGGATGATACGGTTTGAAAGTGATTATTTAGAGGGTGCTCACGCGCGAATCCTGAAACGGCTGATGGAGACCAATGATGAGCAGACGCCTGGATATGGGACAGATGACTATTGCGAGCGTGCTAGAGGGTATATCCGTAAAGCGTGCGAAGATGAGCATGCGGATGTGCATTTCCTCGTCGGCGGCACGCAAGCGAATACGACAATCATCTCTTCCATTTTGCGTCCGTATCAAGGTGTGTTATCTGCAAACACGGGCCATATCGCGACGCATGAAACGGGAGCGATCGAAGCGACTGGACATAAAGTGCTGACGCTGCCGAGTGATGACGGGAAGATCAGAGCAGCACAAGTGCAGGAAGCAGTCGAGGCGCATGGGAACGATGCCTCGCATGAACATACGGTGCAGCCGGGACTGGTGTACATTTCCCACCCTACCGAAAACGGGACGACATACAGTAAATCGGAATTGGAAGACCTGAGCAAGGTATGCCGAAAATACGGGTTGCCCTTATTCATGGATGGTGCACGATTAGGGTATGGATTAGCTGCAGAAGGCAATGATTTGTCGCTCGGGGACATCGCAAGGCTCTGCGATATATTCTATATCGGCGGCACGAAGGTCGGCGCATTGTTCGGGGAAGCGGTAGTGATCACAAAGGAATCCTTGCAAAAAGACTTCCGATATATGATGAAACAAAAAGGCGGATTGTTAGCGAAAGGAAGATTGTTAGGAATCCAGTTCGAGACGTTGTTTGAAGACGGCCTGTACTACGAAGTATCGAGGCATGCCGTGGATTTAGCGATGATGATTCGACACGCGTTCGTGGAACAAGGGGTTTCCTTGCGATACGATTCCAAGACAAATCAGCAGTTCCCCATATTGCCGAATGATGTGCTGCGCGAGTTAAGCAAGAGCTACTCTTTTTCCCATTGGGAAGCAGTCGATGATACGCAAAGCGTTGTAAGGTTTTGTACAAGCTGGGCTACGAGAGTGGAACATGTTGAACAACTGATGGAGGACATTCGAAATATGGAGTTTGTCCGTCCGCTGCATAAGTGATAACAGGCAATCGTTCATTCACTGAGAGCTTTGTGCGAAGGAATGTGTTCGATCTTGCAAACACGGCAATGGCATCTTGATAAAAAAATGTCGAATCCCGATAATTAGTCGAGTGAAAATTAGTAAAAAAAACATTCCGGGAAATTCATGCGGATGACTTGCGTTGTGTATATGAATAAGATAAAGTTGATAGTCGATTTCCTAGCATTAGGGAATCGATTTTTTATTTGCCTGAGAAACTGCAGTGAGGGCAAGTAACATTGTGCGTACAAAGGAAGGAAAGGTTTCCCGATTACGTGTATGGGGCACAATATCTTAGGCCGGAGGACAAATTCTTCTTCGGCAACTTGGTTGCGGTGCAGGGCGCGCAGCATCATCATTTTGAACGAAACAACGTTATGCTTTAATTGGAGGTTACATTTTGAATGAATACAACACGAAGATTGACTGGCGCGTACTTCTCATCAGCGGCGGCTTGCTTGTCGCTTTTGTCATTGCATCGTTTATCGATATAGATTTCGTATCCGCGATGGTCGACCGGTCATTTGCATTTGCAGTGAAATATTTTGGCGGTTTTTGGCAGATTCTATTACTGGGTACATTTTTCATCGCGATTTTCCTGGGCTTCTCAAAATACGGGAAGATCCGTCTAGGAGCCGCCGATCAAGCGGAAATCAGTTATTTCAAATGGATTTCCATGATCATGACGACGCTGCTTGCGGGCGGCGGCGTATTTTGGGCAGCCGCAGAACCGATGTATCATTTTCTTTCCAGCCCGCCTATTTTTGCAAATTCCGGCGTGGTGTCAGGCACTAAGAGCGCCGTCGTTCCCGCATTTGCCCAATCCTTTCTGCATTGGGGCTTTCTCGCATGGTCGATCCTGGGGACGCTCGGTACGATTGTTTTGATGTATGCGCATTTCCAAAAAGGGATGCCGCTCAAACCGCGTACGTTGCTGTATCCGCTGCTCGGTGACAAAATCACCGGGAAAAGCGTGCTGGGAACCATCATTGACGCGTTTGCCATTATTGCAGTCGCTGCAGGGACAATCGGGCCGATCGGTTTTCTCGGCTTACAGGCGGCGTATGGCCTGGAGTCATTGTTCGGGCTGCCCAATAACTTACTGACACAAGTGATCATCATTGTGTCCGTCGTCGTCATCGCCACCATATCAGCCGTTACAGGGTTGCGCAAAGGAATCGAGTTCCTGAGTAACTTGAACATCGGGATCACCTTGCTCTTGATGGTCGCGATTCTATTGATCGGACCAGGCGGCTTTATCCTGAATACGTTCATAGAAGCAAGCGGGGTGTATCTCCGGGAATTCCTGCCGATGAGCACATACCGGGGAGATGGGGCCTGGTTAGGCTCCTGGACCGTGTTCTTCTGGGGCTGGTTCCTCGGATATGGACCGATGATGGCGATCTTTATCGCCACGATTTCACGCGGACGCACCATCCGTGAGCTGATTCTGGCGGTTTCGATCACCGCACCTGTCGTTACGGCATTTTGGTTCTCGGTCGTTGGCGGGACGGGAATGTTTTATGAACTCGGACAGCCGGGAGTCATTTCGGAAGCTTTGAATGAATCCGGCATGCCGGCTGCGATGATGGCGATCACCCAGCAGCTGCCGCTGAGTTCACTCATTGCTCCTCTTTTCCTGCTAGTCACCATATTGTTCGTCGTGACGACTGCCGACTCGATGGCCTATACCGTGTCGGTGGCGATTGCAGGAAGCAGTGTGCCGCCAAAGAGCCTGCGCGTATTTTGGGCGGTCATCATGGGGATCGTAGCAATTGTCCTGCTGATGATCAGTGAAGGCGGAATCGATGCCATCCAATCGTTTATCGTCGTGACGGCGATTCCGGTGTCCCTCTTGCTATTGCCTACGTTCTGGGCGGCGCCGAAAACCGCAAGGATCATGTATGAAGAGCAGTTCGGCGACGGAAACAAACGCAGGAAATAACGTAGGAAAAATAAATAGAAGGCGCCAAGTTCTGTATGATTCAATTTGCACTAGGACTTGGCGCTTTTCTTAATGAATAACTCCGTTCCATACCGTTCAGTATCTTCCCTTATAGCAGCAACCTTCATGGCCACCTCCACATATTCTACAACCAGTATAGAACAGGCGTTCTGAATAGTCAACAGAAATGTCAGATAATAAATGGGATACCACTTGTAACGGCTGCCCTCCTACAGTTCCTGATAGTTTTTCATGAAGCGGCCGCTTTCTTTCACTTCGGCATGGTACAAGGCTTTCAATGCGTATTCCTTCTCCAGTTCATGTTCTTTCATGATCTGCTTGAGCCGCTGAGACAGTTCGGGTGTGTTCTTCACGAGCTGTTCCATTTTTGACTTTACATATTGCATGAGTGTGTCCTCCTCGCATTTGTTTTGCTTAGTTTATCACATTCAGCAGCGGATGATTGAAACTATGATGCCTGGTCACCCGTATGAGATAGAGAATGGTGAGCGGGGAGGCGTGAATATGAAGAAAGTGATGGGCGTACTTTGTCTGCTTCTGATTTTGATGATGGGGACAGCGCCGCTTGCGAGCGCAAAATCATTTACCATCAATCAGGTCGATATCAATGCGTATGTGCTGGATAATGGGGACCTGTACGTCGAGGAACTATTTACATATACCTTTTCGGGCGTCTACAACGGGACGACGCGGACGATCGGAAAGCAGAATCATGGGGGCGTCCAGTATTTCGAAGGCTACCTAGTACCGATGAATACTGACCTTGCGCAGTATGACAACAGCACGTTCGAGCCGCTGGAAGTGGAGCGGGAGGACGTGACGTTCAAGATCCATACGCCGAGCAAAGATGAACGGAAGAAAGTGTTTTATCGGTATTTGATCAGCGGAGCAGCCAAAAAGTATCAGGACACCGGGCAGCTGTATTGGCGTTTCTTTGACGAGCTGAACGAGACGGACTTGCACAACGTTCGCATTCGGCTCGTCTTATCAGGAGACCGGGATGCGACACTTGCCGGGAAGGCGTATCTCCATAGCTTTACAGGTGAATTAACAAAGTCCGATCACAAAGGATACGTCTACAGGGCGGATGAATTGGAAGCCTACAGCAAGCTGGAGATCCGCTTTTTATTCCCGGAAACGTTCTTGAAGGATGCTCCCTACACCGAAAATGAGCCGATGTTAGCGCAGTTTGCGGCGGAGGAAGCCGCCTATGCCGACTGGAGGAGGAAAAGAGAGAAAGCCCTGCCGGCAGTATCGGCACTGAACATCACCGTGCTGGGAGCTGTCATCGTCCTGTTCCTCATCGCCGTTTTGTATCCAAGACGCCTGCACAGGCTGCTACTTTCAAAACCGCCGATGCATCACCTGGAAGAGATCGATTCGTTTCTTCTGACGATCATCGAACGCAAAGGGAAGGTGGAACCTGGCGCCATTTCCGCGGCGCTGCTGCGGCTTCGCCAAAAAGGGATGGTCACGATGGAGAAGGTTCCGTCTAGCGCCATCTACAGAAGTGACGACAACGCCCCGGAGTACACGTTCCGGTTCAAATTGACAGCGGATCCGGGCTCGCTGCATCCGTATGAACAAGACCTGGTCGATTGGCTGTTCGAAGAGGATGCGGAAGGATCCCTCGCCTTTTCGCTGGATCAATTCCCGTTCCTCACAAAGCAGCAGCGCGAAAAGAATTGGCGGCTCGGTCCGGACTACTCCAGCCGGGCCAAACAGTTCACGAAGCGTTTCAAAGAGTGGAAGAAACTCGTGCGGACAGACCCGGAAGTGATGACATATGTCGCCCCGAACCCCGTGCGCAAGGTTCTTACGCGGCTCGGCGTTCCTTTGTGGACCGCCTTTGCATGTGTGAATCTCTGGATGCTCACCGGGGACATGTCGGTCGTAGGTTTCCTGCTGCTTCTTTCGATCGCCGGGTTTATCGCATTGCTGTTCAAGCAAAACTATAGGATTGCGTTGCCGATCCATTTTGTATTTGGAATTATTTGCATGGAAGGAGTAGCGGATAACACGGACGGGGTGTACGCAGTATTTGCGATCGCCTCCGCACTGCTCGCCGTCACAGCCTTCCTGCTGCCGCTGCGGGACATCAAACGAAAAGCCGCCCCGTATTTCAAAGGCGCCAAAGCGTTCAAGAAAGACGTGAAGTCAGGGGAGTTCGACTTCCGCGGCAGGCACTTGGCGGATCAGTGGATGGAACATGCCATTTCCCTTGGCCTGTTCTTCCCGCTGCTCCTCAAATACGCGAAGACCGTGCCGGAAGACCTTGCCTCGTTGCCGCCGATGACCGCCCGCCTGACGGAACTGCTGACCGCGTTTCATTATACGCATCGCACGTGCTACACCCATCTGCAGACGTCGTATTCGGGGTCCGGCGGCAGTTCTGGCGGAAGCGGCGGCAGCGGATCGAGCGGCGGGGGCGGTGCGGGGGCGTTTTGAAGAACACCTGCGAAACGTCGGGCTTGGTTCATTTGAATGGGAAGAGGGATCGTCCATGCACAATGGGCGGTTCTTTTTTTTGGTTGATGAAAATAGTCCATAAAATTTCTACGAATCAGCACCCGCTGCCCTAACGCGGATCAGCTGTTTCCTTCGTGAAACAACCATCATTCATTACGAAAAAGTCTTCATTCTAAATAACTGAAAATATTTATTATTTTAAGGGAGTATCCTTTTCCCTCCTAACTTTCTATATAACAGATGAAAGGTATGGTCATATAAATGAAAAGGTGGAGTTGTAAATGGAAAAGGGATGGTTCAAAACACATCGCATGCTATGGGAGAAACCGATTTGGACAGGCTCGACGCCGGAACAGAAAGTGGTGCTCCTGACGCTGCTGTCCATGGCGAATCACGAAGAGAGGGAGTGGGATTGGAATGGCCGGGCGTACTCCGTGAAGCCCGGCCAAATGATCACATCACTTGCATCGCTCAAGGAGAAATGCGGCAAAAACATCAGCGTCCAGCAAATCCGCACGGCACTCAAGCGTTTTGAGAAATACGGATTTCTAACAAACGAATCAACAATGCAGAACCGGCTCATCACCATTGCCAACTGGGCCATGTACCAGCACAACGGCCACTCGCAAACATCAAGCCTAACAACCGATGAACAAAGCGATGACAAAGCAGCAACAACTAAGAAGAACTATAAGAATGAAAAGAATGAAAAGAACATAATACAAAGATCTTTCGCGTACGCGAAACAGGTCCAGGAATTCCAGTTCGACCTGACGAGAGGAGAAGCGCTATGATGGCGGAAAAAGCGGTGCTCGGCACCATGATGAGGGAAAACTATCTGATCACGGATGCCAACCTGTCCGCCGATCAATTTGCGGATCCGGTCCACCGGATGATCTTCCAATCGATGAAGGAGCTGCGGGCTGGCGGAAAGACAGTCGACTTCATCACCTTGCTGACGAGCTTCCACCCAGGGGACATCGGCGGCGCCAACTACGTCCGGGACTTATCGGACTACGCGAACATCCCGGCGTTTGACGACTATGTCGCCGTCATGCTCGATGCGTGGCGCGAACGGGAAAAGCGGAACGTCCTGAGCATTGCCGTGCAGGAGAACTGGCCGATCGACCGCATCATGAGCGCGCTTGAAGCACTCCACGACAACCGCGCGAGCCATTATGTCTCCCTGACCGACCTGCTCGCGGACATTTACGAGGCGCCGTACGTCCAGAGGGAGATCACGGAAGGCGCAACGACCGGAATCGGCACGCTGGACCAGATGACGGATGGCCTGAAGGACGGGGAACTGACCATCATCGCGGCAAGGCCGAGCATGGGGAAGTCGGACATCATGCTGCATATCGCGAAGCACGCCGGCTGGAACAACCGGCTCCCGCTCATCTTCTCCCTGGAAATGTCCGCGGAAAGCCTGCGGGATCGCCTGCTCGCGTCAACCGGGCGCTTTTCAAGACTGCGTATGCGCGATCCCTATACGTCGTTCGATGAAAAACAGAAAGCCGCATGGCCGCGCACGGTCGGCATCCTCGCGGAATCGAACATGCACTTCTTCGACCGCAGCAAACAGACGATCGCGGACATCCGCATGAACGTCCGCAAGATGATCCATGCGCACCCAGGCAAGAAACCCGTCATCTTCGTCGATTACCTGACCCTCATCCATTCGGAAGAGAAAAGCAGCAGCATGCACCTGCAAGTCTCCCAAATGACAAAAGACCTGAAAGCGATGGCGCGCGAATTCAACTGCCCCGTCATCACACTCGCCCAGCTCAGCCGCGCCGTCGAACAGAGAGGCGACAAACGCCCCCTCATGTCCGACCTGCGCGAATCCGGCTCCATCGAAGAAGACGCCGACGTCATCATCTTCCTCTACCGGGACGCCTACTACGGCTTGCGGAAAGAAAACGACCGGACACTGGAACTCATCGTCTCCAAAAACCGCAACGGCCCCGTCGGCACAGCCATCGCAGATTACAATAAATTCACAGGCGAGGTGACCGGAATTGCGTGAACCGACGATCAAAGAACAACTCGAGGACGCCATCGACTACGACGCGCCATTGCTCGCGCATGCGATCTACTACGCTCTACAGGAAGGACTCGTGCGACTTGAAGATGCGGCAAGCAGCCTGCCGAACGACCTGGACTTCGCCGTCATTACCCGGTGGCGGGATGAGAACTTGCTGCAGCTGTGTACTGTGGGGCTCTACACCATCCCTATGGGGCAGAAGCGGCATGCTCTTTACCTCGCGCGAAAAGAGGATGATGCCCGGGCGAAGCACTTTAAGGTCTATGGAGTGCTTGCTCAGCGCGTGATCGATGCTACACACAAGATGGATGTTTCCTTGTATTGTGAGGCGACTGGTGTGTACCGGATGATTCGGGAGATGAAGAGGCGGGTGGTGGTGTTTCCTTGTTATTTGGGGGAGGTGAAGTAAGAAGACCTTGCGAATATAGTGGAAATACAAGACAATGGAACTAAGAATATTTCGTAAATCAAATAATCTATTCGTCTACTAACTCCACTACAAAGCAGGTGTGTACCTATGATCATCTACGAATCCACAAAGCAACAATTCGTCGGAGATGTTGTCAATGAACTGCTCATTGACCGCCTTTATAATTCATATCAGAAGAAGATTGGGCGTACCTCGAAAGCGGAAATTCGCTCATGGGAAAATTCATTGCAAAAAATGTCCAATGTCATGCAGGACGACGAGATACCGAATGACGCAGCAGTGGCCATTGAGTTCAACATTCCTAACACATCCAAGCGCGTCGATTTCTTGATTGCAGGGAATGACGGCCAGCAGGATCATGTCGTCATCGTTGAACTGAAGCAATGGGAAGAAGTCGAGAAAGTCCCGACGAGGGATGCGATTGTCAGAACGTATCTTGGGAACGCCGTCAGGGAGACGACCCACCCCTCCTATCAGGCTTGGTCGTATGCGGAGCTGATCGAGGATTTCAATGAAAATGTTCAGGAGAAAGAGATCCAACTAAAACCCTGTGCTTATTTACATAACTACAGGAAAACCGAAGACGATCCATTGACGGACGAACATTATCAGGATCATCTGGATAAAGCCCCTGTCTTCACGAAAGGGGAGATCCAGAAATTACGCTCATTCATCAAGAAATACATCCGCAAAGGCGATCGGAACCAGCTCATCTATCAGATTGAAAATGGCCGGATCCGTCCGTCAAAATCGCTGCAGGATACGCTGAACAATATGCTTAAAGGGAACAAAGAATTCATCATGATCGATGAGCAGAAAGTGTTTTATGAAGAAGCGCTTCAACTTGCCCTGGAAGCAGTTAAAACGGATAAGAAGCATGTCATGATTGTGGAAGGGGGGCCGGGCACCGGAAAGTCGGTCCTTGCGATTAATCTGCTGGTCAACCTCATTGACCAAGGACTTGTCTCCATGTATGTGACGAAGAACTCGGCACCCCGGCATATCTATTCCACCAAGCTGAAAGGGGATTTTAAGAAATCCCATATCGACAACCTCTTCAAAGGATCAGGCAGTTTTACGGAAGCTGGCGACAATGAATTCGATGTACTGATTGTCGATGAAGCCCATAGGCTGAACGAAAAATCCGGCATGTTCCGGAACAAAGGCGAAAACCAGGTGAAAGAGCTGATCAAAGGCTCGAAGTTCACCATCTTTTTCATAGATGAACATCAAAAAGTCACCTTAAGCGATATCGGCAGCGTCGACATGATCAAAGAATACGCCAACGAATATAAGGCTGAAGTCATTTCATGCGAGCTCACCTCCCAATTCCGCTGCGACGGCTCGGACGGCTATATTGCATGGCTGGACGATGTGCTGCAAATCAGGAATACGGCCAACAAAAACGACCTTGGCATGGATTATGACATCAGGCTCTATGATGATCCGAATGAAATGCTGGCAGAGATTGAACGGCTGAACGGGAAAAATAACAAATCCCGCGTAATGGCAGGCTATTGCTGGGAATGGCCAAAGAAAAATCGGCAAGACGTCAACCATCTCGACATAACAATACCAAAGCACGACTTCGGCATCAGCTGGAACATTGAGAACACCTGGGCCATCGAAAATTCATCTGTCAGGGAAGCAGGCTGTATCCACACGGCTCAGGGATTGGAATTTGATTATGTGGGCGTCATCATTGGTGATGACATGCGATTCGAAGATGGTCAAATCATTACAGACTTCACCAAACGGGCAAAGACAGACCAATCCTTGAGGGGCATCAAAGGAGTTGCGAAGGAAGATCCGGTAAAAGCCCATGTATTAGCAGATCCGATTATCCGGAATACGTATCGAACACTGATGACGCGCGGGCAGAAGGGGTGCTTTGTGTTTTGTACGGATGCTGCTTTGCAAGGATATTTGGAAGAGCGGTTGGAGAGGGTTATGTTGTATCGGAAAGAGTGGGAGAGGATGTTGTATTTGGTGGATGAGAAAGAAGGGTATGGGGAGTACTGAAAGAAAAATAAATGCAGGGCCCTCAAATAAACTACGATATCTAAAAAGAGGAATCTCCTATGTAACTGTTATCAGAAGGAGGTTACTCTTTTTTTGTTGATGAAAAGGACAGGTATTATCGGCGGGGCACAAAAAACGACCCACCTTGGTCCGCATTGTCAAGAGGCGTGGTGGGTTCTGTTGCATCCATTATAGCAAAAGAACAGTTCAAAGAGTGAAGAATTTTTCTAAAGGGCTATTTTCATCCTAATTAATAATTCCATTAATCCATGGACCGACCACCTGGATTTTGGGGAGAAGGGGGCAGTAAGATTAATAGAATAACAAAGCACCCCAGCCCTGCAAATGGTAGCGGGGAAAGAGTTCGCTCAAGTTTATTGTATCGTTACTGGAATTGTAATATATATGCTATGCACCGTCAATAAATCTAAGTTGTCGATAGCTGAACTGTAACGAGAAAGTGTTAATTTAAAGAGCTTAATGATTTAACCTCTCTGATACGACGCTAGCAACAAACTCCCTATCCAACCAAAATGCCTGTTTGCTGATCATCCTGCCATCCGGTAATTCCACTTTGTCGTTTCCATCTTTGCCTTTAGGGCGAATATGGCAAAGTCCGTTAGATTTAGGCTTTGGCAAGTTGTTCATGACAATCACCCTGTTTTTCTGCTGGACAGGTGTCAGCTCGATACCGTCCTGAATTGTTGTTTGGACATTGTCGTAGAAATCTCGCAGACGTCCTTCTATCTCACTTATTGGCATGTTCCATAAGACTATTCCCTTAAAGTGCAGTTCGCGCGGACAATTCTTTTTCTTCTTCTCTCTATATTCAAATACAACAAACAGAAGTTTTGTCTCTTCGAAGTACTCTTTCAACCAGCTCTCATCCCATTGTGTCTCCACCCACTCATTGAAATGGACATTGCGGAAAGACATATGTTCATGAGGGATACCGTTCGGTTCCAAGCGAACAGTTTTCAATTGGATGTTAGCTTTTGCAAACTCGTCTATATCATCGAGCCTAGTTCCTTTAATTCCGAGGAGATTACTTACAAATATTTGAAGGAAGTTTTTCGATTTAGAATCAGTGGTAATCCCTGTTTCATTGGCGATGTCACTTAAAGATTTCCCGACGTAAGGCTCAAATTTCTCCTGTAGAATTTGAAGTAAACTTTTGTTCTGCAATTCGGAGGAGGTGGTAATGCGGGTCAAGTCCTCTTCGGAGATGACTTTTCGTATTAACGCTGTCATATAGCTCTGTTTTAGGGAATAAGCGCGTTGCATAGCCGGAATTGCACTGTGCGGCTGAGCCCTCAAGGAAGATTTGTTTGCACCTTTCGTACATGCGGCCAGATAGTTCGTATCAGCTTCTGATAGTTCATGAGCCAACCCGTTTTTTATCTTATCGTTTATCAGCATCCAGTCCTGCTTGATAATTTCCAAGTCTTCGGCAGGATAGCGGTGGAGGTAGGATTTAATGATACGGTAATCAGCCCGACTGATTTCCGGCATCCATTCGTAGAACATCATTAATAATTGCCTGTTCTTATTCCAGAAACTCGAATCATGGAATGACTTGTCCACTTCCTCCATATAATTTATGATATTGAGAACCAGTCGCTCCTTTGCGGACAAGGTGCCATTCTTATTTCTTTTCAGAGGGGTGACTTTCAACTCGATATCCAAATCCTTGAAGTCTGCCTCGCTGTCAGAGTTTATTTTGTACTCGAAGAAGCTTTCCTCAATAATCTGTCCGAGTTGGCCTTTAGCCCGCTCGTTTTCAATGCGTCCGCTTCTATCTATTTCCCCGAATGTTTGGCCCTCAGCTTGTCTGGCTTTATACATCAACTCTTCTTCGCTTTTATATATCAAGTCCCATCCCTCCCCAGTTGTTACCAATATACTACCATACATAAGAAAAAGCCGATACAAAAGTATCGGCTAGATGGATAAATGCATTTGGATATCTGTCGGTTCCGAATAGGAAGTCTCAATCTCCTCGATGCGTTTACCCATAAGCTCAATGAGATTCACGACCAGTGCATTACCCATGCAGAAATAACGCATACGGTCTGTCATGCCCTGTGTCCAATTGTCAGGAAACCCATTAAGCCGCTCGCATTCAATCGGAGTCAAAAGACGCTTCCTGCCGTTGACCTCGACAATATGGGTGCTTCTATTGATGGAACCCTCGCTCGTCAACATCGTACGACCCGGTTTATCGAGTTCATCTGTTGGAGACATTCCGCCCTCCGAAAACTGATACTTATGGCCATCAGCTGATGTCCGCTCAATTTTTTTGGGACCACGGAGATACTTGAACTTCTCCTCAGCCTCTTGTGACAGATAATACTTTTCATCCACTATGTTTTCATCAAGGAGGATATCACGTAAAGGCGTCGGCCTTAGTTGCTTCGGGTCAACATGTGCAGTGTAGAAGTGACCATCCCTCATGATTCCTGCGGTATGGAACGAGAAAGAATAATTATCGGATACATCAATTATATCCTCAGGAAGAACTCCAGAGGCTGCTCTGTCTTTATACGGCTCATTCTCTACAGGAAACGCCTTTGCAAAGAAGCCATCATGGAAGAGTATATCTTGATTATCCAATTCTCGCTGATCATCGCTGAACGGGATTCCGTTCTTATAAGCAAAGATGAAGACCCTGCGCCTTCTTTGTGCGAAGCCATAGTCCGCCGCGTTGATGACTCTCCATTCCACGCTGTATCCCAAATCACGGAAGGTTGCGAGCATGACCGCAAAATCCCGGCCACGTTGGGAAGCGGGAGACTTGAGTAATCTATCGACATTCTCGAGAAGAACGTATTTAGGGTAGCCGTTCTCGATCACCCGTTTGATTTCCCAGAAAAGCACTCCCTTTTTCCCTTGGATGCCTTTTTCTCCGGAAAGTGTCCTTGCAACTGAATAGTCTTGACACGGGAATCCGCCTACGACCATATCTGGCGCCAATTCTTGGAATGTTTCGTCGGGTACGCTTGCTATATCTGCATTGCTGTGGATTCCACTATCGAAGTTCCTCGCATAACAATCAAAGGCATCCTGGGCTTTCCGTGATGGTTCCCATTGATTACCCCAGACCACGTCGAAAAGGCGGGGATTGGCTTGTTCCAATCCTCGGCGAAAACCGCCGACACCAGCGAATAATTCAATAACAGTGAGTTTGTTGCTGTCAGACATTTTCGAACACCCTTTCGGTCCATTTTCTACATTATACTCTATTTCGACGGAAAGATCAAGATCTAAATTGCGAAAAAGGTAATTTAATGTCCTTTTATTGCCGAAATGAACTCCAGGGTATCCTCCACTGCCTTCTCCAAGTCATTTCTAATTTCATGTTCCCATACACGTTTCACATGCCAGCCCTTTTCTTTGTAGTATTCAGTTGTCTCAGCATCACGTTCCACATTCCGTTTGAATTTCTTGTCCCAAAACTCCTCATTGCTTTTAGGCCGCTTGAAGTGATCGGGACAGACATGCCAGAAGCAGGAATCGACGAATATGACAAGCTTGTATTTTTTTATGGCAATGTCAGGGGTTCCCTTGAGGGAGCGGACGTTGCGCCGGAAGCGCAAACCCCTTTTCCACAAAGCGCTTGCGAACATGTCTTCCAGCTTTGATTTTGCTCTGATTTTACTCATGGTCTTACTGCGTTGTTCTTTAGACATTATGTCGGCCATGGTAATCATCCTTTTTTCTTGGGATTCCCTTGGAATACGTATATAAAACAAGAAGACGATTTTTTAATTGAAGGTGTACTTGATCTTCAATGATGTTTAATGTATATTATAAGAAACTGAGTCACCGCAACTAATGATGAAACCTACTTGGGGAATGTTATTGTGTTTAGAGCCCTTTTAGATAAAATGAATTGTATGAGAATATAAAAAGGAAAAGGTGAATTGAATGAACTTCGAGGCGGTTAGTGATAATGTTAAGGGGTTACTTACCTCTACAAGAACGTATAGAATACCGAGATTTCAAAGAGACTTCTCTTGGGAACAGTCTAATTATAACGAGTTTTTGAATGATATGATATCCCAAATCGGTTATTGCGAGGAACATGATGACTATGTTAACTCCCAATATTTTTTAGGAAATATGCTCTTCCTTGGTAAGAAGGAGGACGATTTAGTTGATGTAGTTGATGGCCAGCAAAGAATAACCTCCATTACTATTTTATTGAGTGCAATCAGAAATACGTTGTATAATATTACAGACAAAGATATTTATAGTGATGCTGATATTCAATCTGCAAAGGACTATGCAGATACAATACATAATGAATACCTTATTAAAAAAATTGACGGAGTTCCACAGCGTAAAGTTGAGACCACCTCAAGTTTTCCTTATTTTACTCAAACAATTCAAGATTATGCCACCAGTAATTCGGAAGTGGAACCAAGTACTGAGGAAGAAGAACTTCTTAAAAAGGCGTTTGATTTTTTTAAAAAACAATTGGATAAAGAGTTCTTATTGAAAAAGCTTTCTGATTCACTCGGGCAAAAATTTAAAGAAACTCATTATATAAAGATTCTAAAGGCTCTGAGAGATCAAATCTTAAAGGCTCAAATTATTGAGGTTTTTGTAGCGGAACGCGACCAAGCGAATAAGATTTTTGAGAATATTAACTCAAAAGGTAAACCACTATCTCAAGTAGATTTGATTAAGAACTCAATTTTCAGCAAGATTAACGTAACAGGCGCAGGTATTGATGAGATAGCGATGACTTGGTCGGCGTTCGGAAAAAGGGTAATGAATCTTGACACAACGTTTGATGAATTTTTCTTGCACTTTTGGAAAGCAGAATTTCCATTCGATCAAGCTACGGGAACAAACTTATATAAAAAATTTCTAGATAGATTTGCAACAGAAGACCAAGTAGGTTTGGAACAGTTTGTGAAGAAGATAGAAATTGCTTTAAATCTTTACGTGAGCATTTTATCACCTGACCTGAATCACTTTAAAAGGCAGGAACAAAAACCTGAATATGAATATTTGGAAGCGATAAATAGGTTTAAGGGTGTTCAAGTTAGACCGGCACTTCTAGCCTTCTATATGGCGAACCATAAAATGGGGAATGACGGTAAAAAAGTTTTGCAAAGAAAGAAGAGGAATGACTTCTTGAGGATGTTAAGCACCTTCCACTTTGCAGCATTTGGAACGAATTTGAAAATCCGTTCCAATATAGTTACTAAACCGTATAGGAATTTCATAGAAATTGTTCATAAAGCCAAGAATAGAGAGGACTTGCAAAAAGCCATAAATAATTTAAAAGGAGAATTATTTGGTTTGATTTCAAAAGATAAGTTTATTCAAGCGTTTAGTGAATTGAGATTTACAAAGAAGTTAACTCCAGGCGATGCGGAATCTTTTCCAGCTTCTTACGCAGTTAAACAAGTGGCAAACTTTTTTGAGAATAGGGAATACAATGATGATCAATATTCAATTGAACATGTATACGACGAATCTTCCGGATATACAAATATTGGAAATCTGACTGTTTTGGAAAACAATAAAAACAACAAGATAAATGTTATTAAGCAAAAGAGTAATAATGAAATTACTTATTTGGACAAGCTTCCAATTTATAGAGAGAGCAAATATGTGATGGTCTCTAAGTTATGTGTAGATTATCCGAATTTTAGCGATAAGGATATAAGCAAACGAGCAAAAGAGTTGGGCAATATCTATTGGGAAGCATACTTTAATTAATGCATTATAATTCAAACATTAAAAAATATTGACTTTATGCTAAAGATAGACAGTACTTTTCCTCATCCACGCAATACGACGACTACGCAATCGGGACGCATTTGTTCGACTGCCAGTCACAGAACCGCACGTTGGTGACGAGTTCCACGGGTCAGCGTTATATTCACCAGCGGGAGAACGGGACGACAATCGCGCTGTTTGTCCGTTAGTACCGGCAACAGGATGGCTACACCGGACCGTTTGCGTTATCGGGACGGCGGAGTATGTAAGACATAAAGGGAACCAGGCGATTAGTTTTGTGTGGCGGTTGGATGAGGAGATGCTGGCGCGGATGATTGGTGGGAGTTTGAGTGTGATGCAGGGGCCGGTAGGAGTGGTTCCAATCTAGGATGGACGGTTGATGTAAGCAGTAAAAAAAGTGTATACATCGAGTGAATGTGGTAAACAAAGCATATACTAAAAAAGACCGGGTGCTAGGTACACCCAGTCTAGCAGCGGACATCCGCTTGAAGTGCGGTTGGCCAGGTAATATGAGAGTTTTACTTAAAAGTAACCACCCTGCTTACTTGGACGTGAGCGGAGGGTGGTTGCTTTTTTCTATTGGTGTATAGAGCAATTAATGCACCAATAGCGTTTACTACTGTTGCTAGAGAATTTCACATTGAAATAACATATTCATTGCGAGGACTATTTAAATACAAACTGTGATTAGATTTAAACCGTAATAATGAGGAATAATAAATGTTCTATTTTATTTTGTTATTTATTCCTGCACCTAGTTCTATGAATTATCACAGAACTAGGTGCACCCTTGAAGTTAGTATAATTTGATAGACTTCCTAACAAGTGGATCTATGTCAATATCCTGGACACAAAAATGTTAAGTCGTTGTCAGAGACGGCATCCATTCATGGATGGTCCTGTATCCAGCGAAACCAGTCAAGTGAAAGCCCGCACTTGACAGCTTTCGCTGGATACAGGAAGTACAGTCCATGGATGTCGTTCCTGAAAAATGTGTAGGTAGGTTGAATCGAAGACCTCATGACATCTAACGATCAAGCAGCTACCTGTCTGCACTGATCCTCGAGTTGCTGCGGCGTCAAGTAATCAATCGCCCCATGGATTCGTTTCCGGTTATACCAGGATTCAATGTACTGGAAGAGGGCAATTCGTGCTGCTTCAAAATCTAGATAAGTGGTTTGATAGATTTCTTCCTTCTTTAATGTGGCATGAAAAGACTCGATGCAGGCGTTGTCATACGGACAGCCTTTTCGACTGAAAGAGTGTTCCATTTTCGCTGCTTTTACTGCTTTTTGAAAGTCTTCGCTCGTATATTGGCTGCCTAAATCGGTATGAAGGATAAGTCCCTCTTCAGGCTGCTGGACATCAATTGCGTTGGCTAATGCTTGTAAGACGAGTTCTGTTGTCATGGATTTAGAAAAAGAATAACCTACGATTTTCTTCGTATGTAAATCCAATACAGAGGCCAGGTAGCACCAACCGTCTCTCAGTGTGTGGATATACGTAATATCGGCTACCCATTTTTCATTGATGGTCGTCGTTTTAAAATCTTGTTCTAATACATTGTCGCGTTCTTCTACTTGGCTGCCCGATGAAGCTGGACGGTATTTCTTCGTGATGACAGATCGGATTCCTTCTGTTTTCATAAGGCGCTGGACACGCTTTACGCTGACAGCGAAGCCTTCCTTTTTGAGAAGTTGATGAATTTTAGGCGCACCATAGCGGCCTTTACTCTCCGCATGTATGATTTTTATGCGTTCTAAAATCGCCTCGTTTTCCGTTTCATACGAGGATTTCACTTTATGGAATGATTGATAGTACGTACTTCTTGGCATGTCTAGCACGTCACACAAAACTTGAACAGGGTGGTTTTCTTTCTCCTGTTCGATATGGTCGATAATCTCTTGGTCGGTCACTTTTTCGCGAATATGGTCATAGCCTTTTTTAGAATGTCTACCTCCTGCTTGAGGCGTAGATTTTCCTTTTGGATCTCCGCAATTTCAGCGGGTGTCAAACCGTCTCCATTTTCAATTGGGGAGTGCGCTTTGATCCATTTGTAAATGGTCACTTCAGATACACCATATTCGCGGTTGAGATCACTCACAGGCGTGCCAGCTCTGTAGAGTTCGACGATTGTTTGTTTGAATTCGTGGTTGTAACGTTTTTGTTTCATTCCGGACACGTCCTCTCTATTGTTTAGGATAGAGACTTAACTAACTTGTGTCCATACATCTATACTAGCTCCAAAGCTTTGTTTGAGGGGGTTATTGTTTGTAATATTGGATTATTAATTTAGAAAACATAATATAGTTCCCAATAAAATGAATGTTGGATTGTCAACACTAAACCGCACAAAAGTTTTAAGGTCCTTGCCCATTTGATGTTGCGACTTGACAGCGAGCCTCTGCAGGCATGACTTTCCGGCCAGGACGCCAGATTCAAAGGTATCTGGCCAAGCCCCCAAGGCTATCATGCCTGCCCCTCACTGTAAAGTCGCAACGCCCCTTGCACGATATCCGCTTAGCTCCCTATGGCCGCCTTACGGTATTCCGTTGGCGTCAGATAATCAAGGGTGCCGTGTATGCGAAAATTGTTGTACCAGTTCACATAATCATCAAGTTCCAGATCCAATTGCTGCTGGCTTTCAAAACGCATTTGCTTGATAAATTCCGTCTTTACCACATTGAACATTGCCTCAGCGACCGCATTATCATAAGGGCATCCTTTCATACTCAGCGATCGCTTGATGTTGAATGTTTCCAGCACTTCGCTGATGAGTTGATTGTCAAATTCACTCCCACGGTCGGTGTGGAACAGTTGAATGGAATTGAGCGGACGATCAATACGTGACAAGGCTTTATAGACAAGCTGGGCATCCTTATGTGGACCGGCACTATAGCCGATGATTTCCCGGTTAAAAAGGTCGGTGAATAGACAAACATAATGCCACCTGTAGCCGACCCGGACGTAGGTAAGGTCGCTGACAACGACAGCCAGTTCCTCTTGCCCGTTAAACTCCCGGTTCAGAACGTTTTCCACTTTTTCTTCATTAGACTTGCTTTTATGCGGCTTGAATTGGGCGATCGTGTAATTTGAAACAAGCCCTTCCTCGTGCATGATCCGGCCAATCCGCCTTCTGGAGACAATATGACCTTTCTTTTTTAGTTCAACCTTAATCTTTCGAGTACCGAAGTTCTTTCGGCTCGTAAAGAAGATCTCACGGATCAGTTTCACCAGTTTTTGTTCATCTTCTTCTAGTTTCATTTGAGCTTCTGCCTGGATCCGGGCGTAATAGGTACTTCTTGAAATATTGAGGACGTCGCACATTGCTGATACCGAATAGAGGTGGGCGTTATTGCGGATCACATCTATTTTCGTCCCATGATCAGCGCTGCTTGCTTTAAAATATCGTTCTCCATCCGTAGCTGCTGGTTTTCTTTTCGGAGCTGAAGCAACTCATTCTCTTCCGGTGTCCGGTTATCTTTTTCCTTAAATGAGCCGGTGGTTGTAGACTGCTTCACCCATTTATCGAAAGCTGATGCGGTCAAATCGTATTCACGTATAATATCTGCTCTCGATTTACCATTTTCATAAAGTTGAACCATTTGTTTTTTAAACTCTTGCGTATATGTTCGTCTCAGTCTTTTTTCAGTCATTGTAGATCTCTCCGTTTCTGTTAGATGTATTCTACAAGACCTTAATTTTTCTGTCCAACTAAGTGTAGCCTATCCAATGTTCTCTGAATATAAGATGATTAGAACACTTATCATTCTATTCCTCCTTGCCTTCCGACAAGGGGCACAGTGATTATTTTATCATAATAATAGATAGTTGGAAAAGATAGATTGTAAAAATTTCTATTGTTCTTAGACATGACTTGCAGCCCCTACGTTTTACCTGATTTGGAGGGGGTGTCAAGCTGGGCTTGAAACCGAAGTCGCGAAGAAGCACGCTGTCCATTTCGGACTCGTTGCTGATCGATGCATTATGAAAAGGATGGCTGTTCTAGGAGGTGCGGTACAAGTCGGATGGAAAAACACCGTTATCCATTTAGTGTGAGATGGGACAGGCTTGTATGAATTCAAGATAGAGTAGAAAAAGGAGAAGGCCGCGGCGGGTCAAGAGCTTGGAAAAACCCTGCTGAGTGAGATTAGAGTACCGTTGTGCAAGCTGCTTTTAATGCTTCCGGTTAATGTAAAGTCCCTGTCTACGAAGCTTTCAATTGTTAGTAAAAATAAGTTAAAATAGAGAATTCTTCTTAGTGATGGCATTCATCATAAACTGATTTCAACCATGCAACAGGCACCACTCACTACTTCCTACAAATACATTACCCATGCCTTCTAATGAATTTAATACAAGCAAAGATCATTGGTAGCTAAATATCACCCAAATGTATGAGATATATTGGAAGAGATATAACACAATTGAATTAGTTATTACATGTCGAAAGAGACTGAATGAGGTATGCATATATCGGGGAAATATTTATGAGCAATTGACAACAGCATATACTGGAAGCTGCTCAAAACACAAGAGGCATTTTGAATATGGTTGGAAGAATAAACAAAAAAAGAACGGGCGGACTAAGCGCCGCCAGTTCTTCACGTAGAATGTGGTACGCGTGAACTAAGCGCCACGAGTAGCTACATTCCTTATTAAACGTACCCTAATTATGATTGAATTATGTATTTATGTCAAGGGGGATTTGAAAGATTGGATAATAGGATAGAAAACTACAACGATCTAGCTATATTTTTTGATGAAAGCGGTAAAAGGAAAACTGACAATGTCCAACTAATGGGTGGTTTGTCTTTACCGAGTAGAGTTTACTTTAGTAAACAACTCCAATCCTTACATCAATTAAATGAAACTTACAGATACCATTGGTCCGAGTACAAAGGCGATTATAAGCAGAGGGAAGGCATACTGTTGCTCTTTGATATCGCATCTTCCCTTGCGCCATTCGTACAGCTTAATATCATTCGATACTACCGACAAGACCTAATTATTCAAGAACGGAAGTTTAGAACTTTTGATCTGGACAAACAGGGAAATGAAGTAATGGAGAATATGTTGTATACAAAATTACCTGAAAGGATCATGTATGGATTACTGCGAGGATATGATTCTTCAAGTCCAATCAGATCTACTTTATATATTGAACAAGCAAATGAATATGTATCCTTACATCTTGCAGAGAACATGAAGATGCAATTAAATATCCATGCTCTATATCGTGGCGAGCCCTTTTATGTTCAAGAATGCAGTTATAGGAAAAAGGGCGAAGAGATGGAGTGGAACTTACCGATATTTTGATTGGAATTGTTAGAGTCATTCTTGAAAACCCAGATAATACGAGCAGGAAAAAGAGAGAGCAAGTTGCATTGATAATTGAATTGCTAAGGATCGAAAAACTGCAGCTCTTCTTGAATCGGTTACGATTATTTGAGTTGAAGGGGTCAAAGAATGATTATTTATGTGTTGCCAACTAATAACCAGGCGGTACTGGTAGGAGTGGAACTAATTTAAGATACACCGGTAGAAAAAAAGTGTATACATCGAATGAATGTGGTAAACTAAGCATATACTAAAAAAGACCGGGTGCTTGGTACACCCAGTCTAGCAGCTGACATCCGCTTGAAGTGCGGTTGGCCAGGTAATATGAGAGTTTTACTAAAAAGTAACCACCCTGCTTACTTGGTCGTTAGCGGAGGGTGGTTACTTTTTTCTATTGGTGTATAGAGCAATTAATGCGACAACAGCTGTTACTACTGTCGCTAGAAATATTCCAAATTAGAATAACATGTTCATTGCGTCGTATGTCACCATGTAAACACCCCCTCTCTCAAGGGAGTGCCAACCGCCCAATCCGCTATATGTAGCTGCATCTTATAATCTATCATATTCTGAGGTACTCGTCTCTCTGACCTTCTGCAAATAAAAAGCCCAATGTCTGCTACGCAAACAATGGGCTTTTCAGTATATATTGAATCAAGGTCTTCTATGCAAACCATGATCAATAATAATTATGCACACTTATACTGTAATATGTAAAAGAATGATTAGCAAGGGCAAAGGATGGAAGCATAAACGTTTGTATTGGCTGACTGTGTAAATTTTGCTACTCACCAGCTGGCCACACTTTTTTAACTTGCCGGTAACTTTCAATATGACTTCAAAGATCGCCATTATAGTGTGATTCAAGATAAAGCAAAAGTCGTCTAACTATTTTCTGGCTACAAATTAGGGAACCTATAACGGGGTTTCCTTTTTTATTTCACTAAATTTAGTCTGATGGAATTCCATGGTATACTACAATCAATAGTACCACCAGTCGCAACCCATACTACACCAAACCGGAGGCCTGTCATGATCACTACACAAACATTTCTAGAAACCTTCGTCTGTAAAACAGGAGAATCCGTCGAGCCGCTTGGAAACCAGGAATGGGTCATCCAGAAATGGACCGCCCGGACATACCGGACGCTTGGAAATGTGCAAGCGGCGGTCGACTACGATGCCGTGCCGCCTGACGAGATCGTCAAGCTGGGCTTGAAACCGAAATCCCGCAGGAGCACGCTGCCGATTTCGGAGTCGTTGCTGAGTGAGGCGTTACGGAAAGGATGGCTGATCCAGGAGGTCCGGTTCAAGGCGGATGGAAAGACGCCGTCATCCATCCAGTATCGGATGGGGCCGGGCTTGTATGCATTTGAGTTGCAGCGAAAAGAGGAGACGGCTGCGGCGGATCAGGAGCTTCGGCAAACCTTGCTGCACGAAATTCAAGCTTCATCCGGCAAGCTGCCTTCATCGTTTCTGGCAAAACTGAATGAATTTGCTTTCGCGGCAGTTGACGAGGAAGCGTGGCCAACCGAACGGGTACGGAAGTTCATGCATTTTCTGATTGCGTTCCTCCAGTTGAAACAGCGGCAACACCATATGGAATATAAGGAGATCGGTGCGACGTATTACCGGCGGATTGGCGGGTCGAAGGTGTTCGATGCGAACCGGGATGTGTTTATCCAGCGTCTTGAAAAATGGCTCGGCGCACCGGTCCAGGAGCTCGGGATTGTGAGTACGGGTTCGATCGTTCCGGTTCTTTTCACGGGAGACTTGCAAGGGGAATTCTCGGCATATCGCGTAGGCGCGGTGCATGCGACGACGGATCTTGCGGTTGCATTGGACCAGTACTCCACTTCCGCCAACATCTTGTGGCTAGTTGAGAACCGCGCTGTCTTGACGAGGATGGCGACAGAGGTTGAATTCCTCGAGGACACGTCTTCGCTTGTCCTTGGCGTGGACGGGCAGGTGAGGGGTGCCCATCGTAAACTGATCACGCAGATTTGCCGCAACTCTACCATTCAATTGGTCATCGTCTGGGTCGATGCGGATTTTGCGGGTACGGTCATCGCTAGGGATTTGGCGGATTTGGCAGAGGGGATAGCTGTTCGGTTTGTTGGAACGGCGGACCAACTGTTCACGGATTTGGATGCGTATCAAAAATGGTCGGAAGGCAAGAGTACAGAACAGGAAATGACGTTAGGAGGTCCCGCTGAATGGAGAAGGATGTGCAATCGGTAGTTTCGATTTTCGGAGCGGATCATCAGCAGCCGGAAGTGACGCGTGCCATGCGGGATCTCATTACGCTGGCGGGTGTGATGAAGGATCTCTCGGGGGAAGCGATATTCGATTCGCCGCTTGAGATGCTCCGTTTCTTGCGGATCATTGAATTGATCCATCAGGAAGCGTACGGGCTTGCGGATCCCATTGATAGTGCAGAGACGTTGTATTACCGGTATCTGAACAAGTTCAACGACAACGAGCCGCCGACGAAAGCGAGAGTCGGCCAGATCCTCAATGTGTTAGCCGCGAATAACTGGATCAGCAAGCAGTCGGGCCACATCAAGATGATGAGTGTCGGCAAACGGATGATGCATGCGCTGACCCGTCTTGCGAATGATTCCCTCGCGTATTACCTGGAAGATGACATCGGCCGTTCCTTGTTCCAGGCGAGGCGCGACGCGGAAATCAGTGAAGCGTACGACGACAAGGGCGTCTCGGGCGGCAATATCATCGGCAGCATGATCCGGAATGTGCAAGATGCGATTGACTTGCTGAAAGAGCGGGAGCTTGAACTTCTCGCAGAACGGAATGCGCTGCCGCAGCTGGAGATCATCCATACGCTCATGGAAGATCTCGATCAGAAGCTGCATGACCGTTTGAAACAGTTCGCCACGATCGAAGACAGTCTGGTCCTCAGCCGGCATGTGCAGCGCGGAACAGCGGCGCTTGCGGAAGGGACGAGCCTTTCGATCGGGATGATCAATAAATATCTCCAATTCATGAATGTGCAGAAAACCCCTCTTATGACCGCCATTTCACCTGAAAAAGTCCGTGTATTCATCACGAAAATGTTCAATCCGCCCCTTGAATCCGAAATCCCGAATGCCTATCAATTACTCAGCTTCATGGAACAGGGCCAGTATGAAGGCGAAGAGCTGGACGGATTGTGGATGCCCGTCAAGTACGCAAGTCCTCTGTCGCCGGCGGGCATCGAGGAAGGGCTTCAATTCCTTGAAAGTTATGAACCGGTCGTCGCTGAGATTGAGGATGAAGAAGAGGTCGAATTCGAGGAAGTGCTGATTGACGCGCAGGCGATCGGGACTGTCATGGACGAAGCAAGCTGGCTCATGACGAAAGCGGCCATCGATACGGAAAAGATTGAGGACTATCTGAGAATGAAAGAAAAAGCGGGACTTGAAGAGACGGTGATCGAGACGGGTTCCGAGTCATGGGGAGATGCAATCCGTCAGCTTCTAGGCGTTGCGGCACTGGAAGCGAATAAAAAAGTGAAGCTTGCGCGTGACGAAGACGTACCGGAACTTGAGAAGGAATGGAGATGGATGGAAGATGACGACCGAACATACAGCATCCGGCGAAGAGATGAACGATAATATGTCACTGAACAGTCTGCATTCCTTGCGCAGCGTATTATCGAGCCGGGAAGAGATGGCATTCATGTCGATCCTTTTTTCATCCAGTGCGACGGTGCGTGCAACGAATTTCGGCTTGTCCCGGAAGGAAGTGGAACGGCTGCTTGCTGATACGTCGGGGGATGATGGCTATTTCTTTTCGTTCCTGTCGCGTGTCAATCAGGCAGTCGGCAGGTATTACCGGCTCATCTATGATGAGGAGCGGGATCAGGTGGTCGCGATGCTGCGTGTTCCAGCGCGGTCTGCGCGTCAGACGTTGTCCGCGGAAGCGCTCGCTGTTCTGCTGTTCATGTTTTATCAGCAGGAAGTGTTGAAACATGAGTACACATTGGTCTCCCAGCTGCTGGACGCGTTCGGGCACGAGGTGAAGAAAGGCAGCAGGCGCATCCAGCTTGCAATCGATGCGCTCAAGAAAATCGGAGCCGTCATGCAGCACCAAGTGACGGGGCAGGAGGAAGCCTACCAGGTCACGGCGATCGGTGTCCATATGTTCTCCGATTCGTTCTTACGCCGGATGGTCGAATTCAGCCATTCCAGCCAGTTGTCAAAAGAGGATGTCATGAAGTTCTTTAACCGTTATAACCTATTTGAAGGGGAGGATTTCTCTTGATACCTTGGCGATTGCAATTCACGGGCATCCGTGATTATGGCCACGAGAAGATGATGCTGGATCAGGCGGAGGAACATATCTTGATCACGGGGCCGAACGGGGCAGGCAAGTCGACGATCTCCTTCTGCATGGGGGCTGTCCTGCGTTCCGCGAAAGTCGACATTGAAGGGCTGAAATCGCAGAACTTGGCGGAGGACGAGACATGGCGGGCGGCTATCCATCTTCTATTTAAGAATGAAGGGCCGTCCCGCGTGGATGCGCCCCTTTTCATCGAGTTCCGCCTGCTCATCGAACAGCCGCCGAAAGAACTGATCAAGCTGCGGTATGAGATATATGACGGCGAGACGATCGATGAATTGGAACTCCGGCAAGCATTCCGGTCTGGAGATGTGAATAAGAATAATTTTACGGCGTATAAACGGGAACTTGAATTCAAATATAAGATCCATCCCGATTTGTATTACCTTATCTGGTACCAGCAGGAAGTCAATCAATTCTCCGTAATGGCGCCCGAAGAACGATTCCGCATCTTTAGCGAGATGCACAAGATCGACCGCATCCAGAAAGACTGGGAAGTATCCTTGGATATCGTAAAGGAAGCGCAAGAAGCGTTCCAGATGGCGACAACCCAGCAGAAGCTTCTTGAAATGGACTTGACCTTTAGGCGTGATAAAAAGGACCGCTTCGAGAATAACCGGATGCGTCTGCTGGAAAACGGAAAAATGTATGCGCAAGCTGCGAACGGGCTCAGGGCTTTGCTTGCTGGCAATGTGAAAGAAGCAGAAGAATATATAGAAGCAAGAGAGCAGGAACTGGAAACGGAGCAGGACAAGTTGCAGCAGGATACTGAAGAACTGGCCCAGGTGAACGAGCGGCTGAGTACGGTGAAATCGAACCAGGAGGAGCAGCAGAACATGCTGGCTGCGGAGGAAGAACAGCTTGGCGCCAGAGAAGAGCGGCTTGGGAAGGCGGAAGACGAACTCGCAGGCTTGCGGAATGAATTGAGTGAGCTGCAAGAGGAATATGCGCGTCTTCCGTACACAGAAACGGAGACGAAGGCGAAACTGGCTGAAGCGGAACGGAATTTGGAGCAGTCATCGCAAGAGGAACAGGCGATCAAAGAGCAGATTCAGAGTATCGGTGAAGCGATTGAGAAAAACCGCAATACGCATGCCACTGTGAAGGCGGCTGCAGCGCAATGGGAGAAGCAGCGAGTTCAGGCGATGCAGTGGATCGACCGGTATCGTTCCAGTCATCAGCTGCAGGCAGATTTGAGAACGCTGGAAGCAAAGATCGACAAAGACAAAGACGATGTATCGGATGCAAAGAAAGAACTCGTGAAGCTGAAAGAGGAGTACGGACTGCTCAAAGAGAATCGCGTGCAGTCTCGCAGGCAGACCGAAGCGATCGTCCACTTGAAGAAGCAGGGGATTGCGGCATACCCGCTCCGGCACTTCATCAAGCTCGCCGATCATCTGCCGATTGAAAAAGAGCGGCTGTTGGATGCCGTGAAATATACGATCTTCTATCAAGCCTCTTCTTGCGTGCCGCTGAACGATCTGTATCATGTGTCGCTGGAAAAAGTGGTGCCGGATCGCTCTGTCATCAGTCTACCTGCGTACGGTCTTGAAATGCGGGAAGGGCTTACGGTGCAAGAAGAGAATCATGCATCGCGCGTGCTCTGGTGGCTGGAGCAGTTTTTCCTGAAAGAAGAGCCGCGCATTCTGAAAGGGCTGCTTTGGGATTCGCAAGGGGTGAGAGGCCCTGCAGAGCAGAATACGTTCATCCTCAGCGATAAGGCGATCGAAGAGAGAAGAAAGGCGCTGGAGGCACTGATTTCCCGGTTGTCTGAAAAGGTGGAGCAGTTGCAAGCACGAGTCGCGCAGGACACGGGTACATTACGTGTATGGAATGCCGATGTGCAGAAAGTGAAAGAGGCGGAAGCATTCTTATCTGACGAAGCGAGCCAGCGATATCGGTTGGAGCAAATCGACAGCCTTTCCACCGAGTATCGAGATCTAATGGCGTCCAAGGAGAAACTTGAGGCCGAGAGACATGCCCACGTGAAGATACAGTTGCGTGAAGACGCAGCGATCAAGGAGCTGGAAGGCTATCTCGCGGTATTCGCCCGGTTTGGCCAGCAGGCGGAACGAATCGCGCTATTGCAAGCACTCGAGACGTCCGTCAAGAAGCAGAACCAAGAATTGCACGCCGCCCGGAGGTCCATTGTGGCTTTGAATAATACTTTGGATGATCTGTTTGTGTCTTTGCAGAAATACAACCGGTCGAAAACAGAGATGGAGGACCGTCTGACGGCTGCCAAGCGGAACATCGAACAAATTGAAAAGCAGATCAGCGGCAAAAAGGAAGAACGGCTGAGCATGCATCAGGAAGCGGTGGCCTATGAAGAGGAACTGGAGACGCTCAGAACACTGATCCCTGACGTTGTAGAGGAAGCGCTAAAGGAGTCATCTCAAGGCATATCGATGTATGAGTGGAATAGCCGATTGAACAAGGCGAAAGTCGGTTTCGAACAAGCCCGCAATGAAAAGGATATTGACCCGCATGCCGTAGAGAACTTCCGGACACTCGAAAGTGAAGTTTTGCGAAAAAAAGACGAACTGGAATCGGCCAAAAATCTGCTCGACGAAAATGAACAGCGCGCCACCCAGAACGAACAGCGTCTCGAAACCGCCATCAACATGCAAGTGACGAAAATCAACCTGCTCTTCCAGGAGTATATGGGTGAATTTCAATTTCAGGGGCGAATCGAATACGAAAAGCTCACGGATAAGAAAGGCCGGCCTGTCTTCAAGCTCTTCATCTACGTACGGAAAGAGGGGCACCGGGGCAAGTTTGAGGACGTCAGTGTCAAGGCGAGAGGCGGACGAGTCGGAAGAGGCGTCTCGGGCGGCGAAGAATCACTCAGTTCCCTGCTATTCGCGCTAGCACTGCTCCAGAACCTTGAGAACCAGGCTGGCTTTATTGTGCTAGATGAATTTGACAGCGCACTCGACGAAAACCGGAAATCCACGGTTTTCCGGCTATACGCTGAAAAGCTGGAACGGAAATTGATCATCCTCTCTCCGAAAGCCCATGAAGATCAGTACTATCAACAGTTTTCGAAGGTGTTTATCGTGTCGCATGATCCGAATGAAGTGCAAAGTAGGATTAGGGGGATTCGAGCGAAGTAGTAGTACGTGGAAGTGGGGCGGCGCAGTTGTTAAAGTGCCTGTGTAGTTGTGAAGGTGCCTGTGTAAAAAACATTCATGTTAATTTAATCAATTTAAATAAAAATCCGCTAGAAAATTAGTATCCCTCTAGAAAAGGGTCTTCATTTTTTATGATTATGAAATTGTAGTGAATTAATTGATTTCAACCTTGCACAGGCACCCGTTACTGAAGAATACGAAGGGGATGCCTACTTCTACGATGAGTGGCTCGAAGATTTCATCCTGGCGTTCCGCTCGGTCTATGAAGGGGCGTTGTATTATGAGGATTTCTCCATGATCGCCCCTTACCTGCAAGCGGGCAGCAAGGCGTACCGGGAGTATGAGGACTACTTTGATGAAATCTCAGGCGAAGGGATGGATTTCGAATTCCTCGATAATGTAGTGACAGGGATCACCATCTACGATGACCATGCGCTCGTCTTGACGCGGGAAACGTTCAATTTCCGCAACCGGGCGGGGCAGGAGAAGCATTATGAGAAAGAGAAGGCATATGAAGTGGTGATTGGCGAGGAGACGTATGAGATCCGCGACGTGCGGAATCGATAGCCCCTGCCTACTCACGACATGAAAGCCGTTCCATGCCGGCATGGAGCGGCTCTTTTCATGAAGAATCGGATGTCCCATTGCAAATCCCATCCATTCCCTTATAATTGGTTCTATAGAAGGTTCAGAATAGAATGATAGGAGAGGTTTAGGTGGCGGTCCGAAAACATATATTCATTCGTTTGTTGCTGTCTGCGCTATTCGCTGTTTTGTACTATCTGTTGATCGATTACGTATGGAGAAGTCTCGGCTTTGCGCCGAACTCCGTCTTTATCTTGGCGTTAAGCATTGCCGTCATCGCCGCGTCCTTGCTGCTTGGCATTTGGACAGCCAACAGGCTTGTCGACCGAGTCCAATATGATGGCTAGGATGGTAAAGGGTTTGCCAAGAGTAGAGATCAAGGTAAAGAGGTGACGTCATGGAGTTGCCCAAACGGCTGCCGCTGACATGGTTGACTGTATATCTGCTCGTCTTATGTATGAATGCACGCCTGTCTTCCCTGAATGAGTTTCTCCTGCCGCTGCTTGTCGCGTTGACGTTCGGCCTGGTCTGGAAGGCGATTGATTTCCAGAAAGTCCGCAGCCAGGATTCGCAAGAGGTGCATAAGACAATCGGACTTTTAAGTTTGTTTGGTTTAATGGTGGTTCTTGTCTATGCACCTGTTCCGTTCTTTACGGAATGATATGTTTTGCTAAAGTGACGCCGAGCTAATGCCGGTCGATTGGCTGCGGCTTATTTCCTCGTTTGTTTTTATCGATTCCACGGTGAATCCACTTTTTTAGGCAATCAAGGCTGATCTTCGTTTTCCCACAAATCGTTCGGCAGAGTCGCTTGTCCCATTCGAGTTCATCAGTTCTTTCTCATCTTCTCTGAAACTTTTTCCGGAATCCCTCGTCTATACGATACTTTCAGGAAACATGTGCCAATAGAGAGGAAGGATATACGTGAAGAAACTATGGATGCTGCTAGTTGCCTTATTGCTTTCGGCCAGTTTGCCGGCAACCGGTGCGGCAGCGGAAGGCGCACAATTTTCGGATGTACCGCAGACGAAACATTTTGCGGAAGCGGTGGAGAGCCTGGCGGCGAGGAATATAATTGGCGGGTACCCGGACGGCACGTTCAAGCCGGGGAATCCGATCACGCGGGGACAGGCGGCTGCGATCATTGTGAAGATGATCGGTCTGGATACGGAAAAGGTGAAGGATCCGGGATTCAAGGATGTGTCACCGGAGAATGGGTACTACCAGGCAATTGCGGCCCTTGCAGAAAAGGAGATCATCGGGGGCTATGAGGATGGACGGTATGGCCCGAACAATCCGATTACGCGGGGGCAGATGGCGTCGATTCTCGTGAAGGCGTTCGATTTGCCGCGATATGCTGACCTAGAGAACCCGTTCACAGACGTGAGAACCGAGCGGTATTTTTCGCATAGCCCGAACATCTTGATCCTCTACCACCTCGGCATTACGACGGGTACATCCCGGGCGACATTCAGCCCGAACGCTTTGATTACGAGGGGGCAGGCGGCGAAGCTCCTGAAAGCGACGGAGGAGCTGAAACCGCAGATGAAGACGCTGCACGCAAGCGAGTTTGGATGGGACCGGATCGAGTGGTTCAATGATGGAGAGAAGAATCCGGACATTTTCAAAGCTGCTTTGGTGACGGGGCGTAAGACGCCTGCCGGCTATACGGGCGACCGTTTGCAGATCGTCCCGCTGAAAGAAGGGACGGGAACGCTGAGCTTTGGTGAAGGCAGTGATGTATTCCCGGATGACACCCATTTTAAGAAGTATTATGTACATGTCAAGAAGACGGATGGCGAGTGGGACGTGACACTCGAGGAGACGGACGACCATTTCACGGCGGATGCTACGCTCGACATGTCGCTGGAGCAGATCAGACAAGTGGAACACATCTCCCTGGCGAAGATGGAAGGGGAACGCGTGCGTGATCAGGTGAGCTTCAGGCATTGCAAAGTGTACGGGCAGGACAAACTCTGTATTCCGATCGATCAACCCGGTCAATATATAGCGACTGTACAATTCAAAGGCGGCGAAGAGGTCAGGTATGGCATCGAGGCGACGGAAAGGACAGCGCATTTCCTTTATAAGACCCGGACGTTGCAGGAACGGAAAACCCATTTGGTAGATTTGAACACGGATGAGTATTATTCCGTCAAACCTGGGACTCTCCTCGGCACGTATGTGATCCCGGAAGGTTCCGAGAAAATGGCTGTCGTGACGCGGGAGAAAGGCACGAACCGTTTCCGGGCAGAGGCAAAAGAAGAGGGCAGTTTCATCGTCAAGTTTCCGGATGACCGTGTGCATCTTTTCGAAGGTGTGTATTTCGAAGGGATCTCCGTCCGTGTCGAACAGCTGGGCTTTGTTTTGCGCGTGACGGTGCAGCCGTATTTATTCGATGAGTGGCAGTGATGTTGAAACAGAGACCGGGGCAACCGATAATGCCCTGGTCTCTGTTCCTTTTTGAAGCTTCTGTCATCTAGGAGCATGGATTGAAGCGCAGTGCATATACGAAAAAGAAGGAAGCCCGTGAACGATGGCTTCCTTCCTGTTTACCTTCCCTTACGCACGATTTTCCCGCTTCTCAATAATCGCTTGGACCTCTTCCACGGATAAATCAGTCACTTTTGCGATGAATGGGAGTGGAGAGGACTCGTCATGGAGTTTTAGAACAATCTCGATTTTTTCCTTCCTGGAGCCTTCCTCCATCCCTTTCTCGATTCCTTTCTCGATTCCTCTCTCGATTCCCATTTGCAAACCACGAGTTTCCGCATCATGCATCAAGCTGATATGGTCTCGTAATGCTTTCTCTCGGCTGATAGCGAGATGGATGGTTTCAGGATCCATGCTGAGCTTGCGGATTTCTTCCCAAGCCTGTTCAAAAGCGGTACTTTCCAAAGCGGCTTCCTCCTTTGCTTTTTGATCCCCTTTAAAAAATAGCAGCCATTTTTCCAAGTCGTCCATGGTGGTTACTGGTTTGTTTGCCTGTTTTCCAAGTTGCAGTGTGTGGATTTCCAAGTGATCCGTGAAGAGTTCGCCAGAAGAAATATCTTGTAATTGGAATGTACTATGAATCCCGAGTGAAGGCAACAATTCAAAATCCGTGATAACGATTTGGATGACCTTCTGCAATTGCGTGTATGGATTCCGGTGCTTGGCCTGTGAGGTATAAGTTTTTGCCCAGTAATACAACACCCTTTCTTTGAAGGCAGGATGATTTTGCAGTTGCACTTCTATATTGATCCATTCGCCGCTGCCTGTCGTTGCCTTCAAGTCCAAAACCGAATACTTATCCGTCCTGTGTTCCTGCTTGTTCGTAGGATCGACCACTTGGATGGAACGAATGCTGCCGCCTACAATTGAATTGACGAAATGGAGAAGCAATCCATTATTCCGTTCATCCGTGAAAAAAGATTTGAAGACCACATCATTGCGAAGCTCTAACACTTGTAATCCGTACTGTTCTGCATCCTCTCGAACCATTACCGCCAAAACTGACACCTCCTCAATCCGTTATACCTATCATAAAACGTATGTTCGCACTTGTCAATAAAGTAATCGGTTTTTTCTGAACTTTATTCACCTACCATTAGAAAGACGTTGATCACTCCAAATTCCTTGAAACTTTTTCCTGATTTCCCCGTCTGTACGCTGAATTGTCTGTTGAACGCCAGCAAATGAGGAGGAGATTCACATGAAGAAACAGATTACGGGAGTACTCGGGGCTTTGGTGCTGGCATGCAGTTTCCCTGCGGCAGGCTGTGCAGCGGGAGAGCAGGTGTTTTCCGATGTGCCGGCGAGTAAACAGTATGCAGAATCGGTGAATGATCTGGCGGACCGGCATATCATCGGCGGATACCCGGATGGGACGTTTAAGCCCGGCAATCCGGTGACGCGAGGACAGGCGGCTGCGATGATTGTGAAACTGACAGGGCTGGACACGACACAAGTGAAAGATCCGCAGTTTAAAGATGTTGGGAAATCGCACGGATCTTACAAGGCAATTGCCGCACTCGCCGAGGCAAATGTGATGGGCGGATATGAAGATGGGCGGTTTGGGCCGAATGATCCGGTGAAACGGGGCCAGCTCGCATCCATTCTCGTGAAGGCATTCGATTTGCCGCGCTATGATTTCTACGGAATGAAAAATCCGTATCGAGACGTGGCGGGCAACCAGTCACACAGTGCCAGTATTTTGATACTGCACCGGTATGGGATCGCGGACGGCGTCGAACCGAACCGTTTTGGCGTGAATGAGCCTGTGACGAGAGGACAGGCCGCACAAATGATGAAGGCGGCAGAAGAGAAAAAACCTGCGATGGCTACATTTGCAGCAGAAGAGTTTGGGATGGACGGCCTGTATGGAGCGATCTGGAAAGAGGAGCAGGAGGTGTATGAGGAGGTAATCAGCAACCCCGCGGCTTGGGGACCGAACCGGCTGCAGCTGATTCCGCTGAAAGAAGGAACTGCTACGCTGAACGTCAGCGGATATAAAGGTGAATCGCCAGTGAATCAGGACGAAGAGGTATACCGGAAATATTATGTACATGTCAAAAAAGTGAATGGCGAACTGCAGCTGTCGCTTGAGGAGACAAATGATCTCTTGCCGACAGAGGCGCCGCTCGAGTTGTACGGATCTGAGAAAATCAAGAACGTCAGCCTGTATTCAACAGATGGCAAGTTGCTGGATGGCAATGCCGCCACGCAGGCATGCAAAGAAGATCAAAAGACGTGCATATCGATTCCTAAGCCGGGCAGCTATCTTGCCATTGCCCAATTGGCGGGCGGTAAAGAAGTGCGCTATGCCATTCAGGCAAAAGAACCGGAGCATGCGTATTTCCATTATGACATGGATGTGCTGAGAGAGCGGCCGTCGTATACATTCAATCCGGAAGAACTGTTCAAACAGAATGGGTACTATGATAAGAAAATGGTGCAGCGGATCGGCAAGCATACTGTCGTGTCGAAACACGCGCAAGACGTTGCCGACATTACAAGAGATCCCGGAACGAATGTCTTCCATGTCACGGCGAAAAAACCCGGCACAATCGAAGTGGAATTTGAGAATGGCGTCTACTTCCGGGGCGAAGTGGGGGACGGGGTATCGGGCATGATCACAGGCATGGAAATAACGGTCCGGGAGCTGAATGGCCTGATAAGTGTTTCCGCGACGCAAGTGTATGACCTGAATTACTGAGCACCCCTCCTTGCTGAACAGATAGATTGATTCCTCCCTTTCTGCAAGGTAAGGTGAAACTATCAAAGGGAGGGATTATGTTGAAGTCTATACCACTACACAATGGCATTGAAATTCCGATCGTCGGCAGCGGGACGAATACGTATGGGAAAGAGGGGAACCAATATACAGGCGCCCTGCGGGGAGACACGCAAGAAGTCGACTGGGCCATCGAAAACGGCTACCGTCATTTTGACTGTGCGCAATTGTATAGGAACGAGGAAGTTGTTGGAAAGGGAATCAAGAAATCCGGCCTGCCGCGTGAAGAGTTCTTTATCACAACGAAGCTGGACACGTTTGAAGGTTTCCATGGTGCAGACTGGGCCTATGCTGAGATTGAAAAGAGCTTGGAGAAGTTGCAGACGGACTATATTGATCTGTTCCTGATCCACAAACCATGGGATTCTCATGCTGAGATGGTGGAAGCCTGGACGATTTTAGAAGACTACTATAACCGGGGTGTCTTTAGGTTAATTGGTGTGTCGAACTTCGAACAGGAACATCTTGATCTGCTTCTTGAAAAAGGGACGGTTCCGCCGGCTGCCAACCAAATCAAATCCCAAGCCGGACATTGGAATGATGAATTAATTGCGTATAACAAGGAAAAAGGCATTGCCACAGTAGCCTGGTCCCCATTGCGAGGCATTGATGAACAAGCGAAGCGGGTGCTGGAAGACATCGGGGAGCAATACGGAAAGACATACGCACAAGTTATCCTGCGGTATCAAATTGAACGAGATGTGATCGTCATTCCGAAGTCTCACAATAAAGAACGCCAAGCGCAATGCCTGGATCTATTCGATTTTGAGCTGACTGCAAGCGACCGCGACCGCATCGCACAGCTATGATGGCAGGCACCGCCCGCTATTGACGTGACTCCTTGAATTTGTTATAATTCCTCTATTGTTTTTGTAAATGAATAGAGATCCCTTGTATAATTTCAAGAATACGGCTTGAAAGTTTCTACCAGCTACCATAAATGGCTTGTCTACAAGGAATGTGAAATCGATTCAATTTTATATTCCTTTTGTAGAAAAACTTTGTCCTGACAGAGGTCAAAGTTTTTTTATATTATCGGGCATACTAGCGTGGACTAGGCTGAAAACGAGGGCCGTTTATTCACATAGGAGACTGCATGATGAGGAATTTTTTTAAATTTACGGAACGGAATACTTCCTATAAACAGGAAACACTCGCAGGCGTGACGACCTTCCTGTCTGTCGCGTATATATTAGTCGTCAATCCATTGATCCTCAGCCAAGCCGGGATGGACAGCGGAGCTGTATTTACGGCCACCGCGCTGACGGCGATTATCGGGACACTCCTGATTGGGCTGCTTGCGAATTTCCCGATCGGCATTGCGCCCAGTATGGGGCTTAATTCTTTTTTCACCTTTTCCGTGTGCATCGGGATGGGCGTGCCGTGGCAAGTCGCGCTGACGGGTGTCTTTGTGGCAGGGATTATTTTCATGGTGTTAAGCTTGCTGAAAATCCGCGAGAAGATTATCAATATCATCCCATTGAACTTGAAATATGCAATTGCTGCTGGGATCGGATTCTTTATTACCTTCATCGGATTGAAAAATGGAGGGCTGATCATCGCCAATCCAGATACATTCGTATCGATTGGTAACGTCACATCGCCTACGACCCTGCTAGCCATTTTTGGCTTGGTAATCACGATCGTGATGGTGGTGCGCGGGATTAATGGGGGAATTTTTTACGGGATGATCATTACCACAGTGGTTGGAATGATCGTTGGACTCATACACACGCCTTCCAAGATCCTGGGGAGCATACCAAGCTTGGAACCGACATTCGGCGTCGTGTTTTCCCATATAGATCAGGTGTTCACGCCTGAATTGCTGGCAGTGATCTTCACGTTTTTACTGGTCGCCTTTTTTGATACGGCAGGTGCGTTAATCGCACTGACCAGCCAAGCGGGCATGATGAAAGGGAACACTGTGCCGAATATCGGAAGAGCCTTGCTTGCTGATTCCACCGCGAGTGCAGTCGGAGCGATACTGGGGACATCCACGCCTGCGACGAGCGTTGAATCGTCTGCGGGCATTGCAGTCGGCGGGAGGACAGGCTTCACGTCTGTCGTGATTGCGGCGTGCTTTATGGTCGCTTTGTTCTTTTCACCGGTTTTATCGGTCATTACACTCGAAGTGACAGCCCCGGCATTAATCATTGTCGGCGGATTAATGGCAATGGAAATCAGGAAAATCGACTGGAGCCGGCTGGAAATAGTCATTCCCTCCTTCTTGACGATCATCATGATGCCCCTCACGTCCAGCGTGGCGATGGGTCTCGCCTTTGGTTTTATCCTGTATCCGCTCTGTCTGCTTGCGCAAAAGCGGTATAAAGAGATTCATCCGATTATGTATGTAATTGGTTTGTTGTTTATCCTGTACTTTGCGTTTATCGTGTAGTGCCTTGGCTTTCAACCGGCTAGGATCATCAACTGCCGGATGTCTGCAATTAAAAGAGTTCTTGATCAAGATAGTGATCGGGGACTCTTTTTTTGTCCTCTTCTTTACTTTGAAAATTGAAGCCAAATCTCCCTGTGCGCCGTCTAATCAATGAATCGGCCATTTTGGAGGTGATTGTTTGACGGATCTATTGAAAAAAGCTCAAAAAGGGAACGAACAGGCATTTCTGGAATTGTTCCAGCCCTATGAGGAAGCTGTGTACCGGATGGCCTTTCTGTATGTGAAGAATTCGGATGATGCACTGGATGTGGTGCAGGAGACGGCCTACCGTGCCTTTAAAAACTTGAAAGGCTTGAAGGAAGGCTCCTATTTCAAGACGTGGCTTCTGCGGATTGCCATCAATTGTTCGCTCGATGTGCTGCGGGCCAATCAAAAAACGGTGCAATTCCATTTTGACGCAGAAAATCACGCTGATGAAACAATAGAAGAAGACATTGACCTGAAAGTGACGTTAGATGATTTGATGAATCGTTTGCAGGAGAGCCAAAAGAGTGTGGTCATGTTGAAATACTACAGTGGGCTGACGTTTAAAGAAATCGGTGAGACTCTGGATTTGCCTTTGGGCACCGTTAAAACGATCCTGTATCGGGCATTAAAAAAACTCCGTGCCGAGTGGAAAGGGGATGAGCAGCATGAACAATAGGGTGAAGGAGGAAATGGAGAAAATTGCGGTGCCGGAAGATTTGAGTGAACGGAGCAGACGCGGCGCTGCGCGAGCCGGCCGGGAGATGAGAGCCAGGCGGAAGCGGTTCAATCTGGCGGGACTCGGTATTGCGGCGGTTCTGCTGCTTTCCTTGGGGACATTTCTTCTGGCGGGAGAATCGGACATGGGTGAACTGAAAAAAGGGATCGCCATACCGGCCCTTAAACTGCCGACGGGGGATACGTCGACTATGGATATGATCGGATTGATTGTCTATAACGGAAAAGTGTATACCGAGACGAACAGCCGTATCGAACCCGCAGTTGCAAAAAATCTTGCTGATGAGAAGCTGGGCGTGACCAAAGGGAATATCGACGAGTGGAGCAGCAAGAACGCATATGAGGAGGAACTTGCTTCGACGATCGGCAGCGGAGCAGCTGTCTATTCAGTAAAAGGGTACGACCGAAATTTCCGGATTATGATCTATACTGAAGGGGATGGGGGCGTACGGACAGAATTCTACGAAAACCTGAATGGCATCACAATCCGCAGCGGAGCGGACCTGTTCGGGAAATTGCAGATGACGGGCAATGTATCGTCTGCCAACTGGAGGACGTCTGATGACTGGTTCAACAGTGTGGAGAACTTCAAACCCGTAACAGATACAGCTGTGCTGCATGCATTTTTGGAGGAACTGGACCGCACGGAACCGATCCTCCGCAAGCGCGGCGGAGATCCAGTAGACCAGTTGCGGAACGAGAAAGGATTCAAAGAACTGACGATAGAACTGAAGGATGGCACGACAGTCAGACTAAGTCTTCTGGAAGGCGGCTATATCATGTATGGTGCCATGGAAGTCTATTTTAAAATGGAAAATACGGCCTTTTCGGATTTGTGGAAGCAGCTTCAGTAGTTCCTTGAGTACCTGAACGAGAAACTAATGGGACATTCCTATTTCATCATTATATCTGTATAATTGAAGGGAATAAATTAATCACGACTTTGCACAGGCCACGCCTAAAAGATGGAAAGAAGGAGCAGCTTATGTCAAACAGCTATGAAAATGCAGCAATCCGCCATGCCCGCCCTGAGGATGCGGCGGCGATTGTCGAGTTTTACAATGAAGTCGGCGGGGAAACCGATTATTTGTCTTTCGGACAGGGGGAATACCCGCAAACGGCCGAAGAGGTCGTTCGTTCGCTTGAAGGGATGGATGCCACGAACGGCAGCTGTACGCTCCTCATGATGGAGGGCGAACGGATAATAGGGATCGGAACCATTCATTCCAGCCCGAAAGCGCGCTTCAAGCATGTGGGTGTCCTCGGCATTGCCATCCGCCTTTCGCATTGCGGCAACGGACTGGGCCGCCAGCTGATGAATGCGTTGATTGACTGGGCGAAAGGGAATGGCATCACGAAGAAAATCACCCTTGTCACGCGTGCGGACAACGGGCGTGCAATTGCGCTGTACGAAAAACTTGGTTTCGAGCGGGAAGGGGTGTTCCGTAAAGACCAATATCAACGCGGACAATATTACGACAGTCTTTCCATGGCGCTCTTCTTGTAAGGGGTTACCTAGGTGCCTTTTAACCAATCATCTTCTATGATGATTACATTATAGCGAGTTAATTGAATTCAACTTTGCACAGGCATCCAGCGCAAGCAATGCCCGGTCTTCGAATACTTCATCGCTGTCTCGGCAATCATTATGGGTAACCGCTGAACAAGTAAAATGGAAGTGGGACCGGGTGTTTTGGCATGTCGCCGCGAGGGGCCTTGCTCCTGAACAATTTAACGGTTCGACTTCAGGGGAGATGGCATTTATAGTTGATAATTTGGCTGGGTGTACATATTTGGACTGTCCTGATCATCAGTTTTTGAATCGATATGATGTTTTCCCGTTTTGGCAAGGTGAAAATAGGATAGGAAAAGAATAAGCCAGGTTTTTATTCGAAGGCCAGGACCGACATGTTGGTGAGTGAGGAGAAGGGGATGGGCCTGGTGTGATTTAGGACAGCGGCAACCATTCCGCCAGCATTCATCAGTTCGCAAGATACAGCGAAGAGTATAATTCATGTATTATGAAGGATGGCAGACAAGACAAACTGAAAAGGGTGGGATCGTTTTGAATCTATTGAACGTCCGAAAAGGGCAATTTGTGTATTACAAAAATAAGCTGCATAAAGTGTACTCCGTGAAACCGTTCTTTAAAAAGTCAGTGCACCTGATTCGGCTGGAAGACTTGGAGCAGGAGCTTGTCACGGCGAAAGACATTACGTTATATAAGCCGAAGCATTTGGATAGTTTCGTGTTCAATTACAAGAGATATACACTACATAAAGAGGAAAAGGCAAAAGTAGGAGATTATATATTAATCATCAATCCGAAACCCGACTCGCTCGATCATCATCACCTGCACGCCATTGAAACCGTCTCGGCGATCGAAGCAAATGGCGTGATCAGCAACAAGTCCAATGGCATCAAGCATAGCGAATATTGGGTCATGGTGCCGGGGCAGGAAGAAGGGGCAACCATCATCGATTTGGCGGAGCCGAACGAGCATGATGCAAATGAACTTTTGAAGAAGCTGGAAGTCCATACACACCCGGCGTATACTCCTAAAATCGGTGATGTGTTTCAAAAAAATGACAGCGACCCCGTCCTGCAGGCAATGGTCGTTGCTGTTACAGGGGATATTGTGTATCTGGGAGGCGACATCGAAGTCACCATTGATGAATTGAACAACAGTGATGCATGGAACCTGATTGGGCGGGTGACTATGTAACATAGTGTTCTTCAGGCAGTCGACGGATCTTTTCATTTCCCGGGAAATACCGACAACTTTCGCGGGAAATGATGATAGATCATGTAAGGATTTGTTTGCGTTTGTCTACTTCTGAATAGACAGCGATTAACATGTAAGAAGACACGTGAAATGCCGATCAACTTGCTGAGTTGATCGGCATTTTAGCGTGACTTTCCACCTATTCCTGCTCTAGCTCCTTCACATACCACCGATCCATCGTCGAATGTTCCGACCCGTCAAGCGGACGTTCGAACCGCTGGAAACCAAGTTTGGCATACAGGTGATTCGCAGTTGCCAGTTTGTCCATTGTCTCCAAATAACAGTGCGTGTAATGCTTCCCGGCAAAAGCAATAGCCGTCTCCATCAGCTTCTTCGAATGGCCCTTGCCTTGCGCCCCTGGTTCAATGTACAGTTTCTGCAGTTCACAAACCCCATCCGTAGAGCCGAACCGGGCGATCCCTACGCCTCCCCTGACGTTATCCGCTTCATCCACCAACACCCAATACTTTGCGTTCGGTTCATTTTCGTAGTACTCGGCGAGATGCCCGAGCTGCGAGTCGAAATACGCCGTCCCGGGGATATCCAGCCCGTACGATTCCAGCGATTCTTTGATGATCCGTTCCATGGCCGCATTGTCTTTCGTTTTGATTTCACGTATGTGCATGATATAGACCTCCTGCATGGGTACCTCCATTATAGCCGTTCCGCGAGACGGATGCCCATGAGAAAAGCAGCCCTCCCGATGACGGAACCGTCACTAAGAGGGCTGCTTCTTTTGCTGTTCTTATTCGGGATTCTCCTGCACTTCCTCCCAACCCGGCACGTCCATGAACAGGTCTTCCCCTTGGGCCCGGCTGACCGGATACGACAGCGGATCGTAGGTGATTCGGATATACGTATACGGTTCAGCCTCTTGTGCGGTGCCTGAAATGAAAGTGGTCACGATAGGTTCCAGCTCCCCGAGCGTCATCTGCCGGATGGCTGCTTCGTCTGCGGGTGCGGGAACGCCGGTGATCCGGCCATCTTCCGTGGACGTCACGTATACGTCGAGGGTAAGAAAACCGGAAGTATGCGGCGGCGCGGTGATGTGCTTCTTGTCCATGAATGCCGTGATCTCCCTCTCATGCTCCTGCATGAACGCATCCATGACTTCCCGGCGAGACACCATTGTCTCCGGCGGGTGGGCGTCCAGCCAGTCGCGGGCAGCGGTATCCCGTAGGGTGTACTTGTAGAGATGCTGGAAATAGTCTTCGAACGTATAGCCGAAGTTTTCGAGCTGTGTCTTTTGTACATTCTCCAGTTCACCGTCTGCATATCCGCTGTAATATTCCTGTTCCTGCTGCGCGGACTGTTTCTCAATCGCGGGCAGATCCTCCTGGTAGCCGGCTGCTTTAGCAAAATCGATGAGGGAATCCGTGAGTAAGATTTGCTGTAAAGCTTTGTACTCCGGCTGCCCGTACTCCCCCTGATGATTCAGCAGGATCAGTTCGTACAGGTTTTCATCCACGGCATAGGCGCTGCTCAGCCCGGCCGGTTCCTCCCGCAGCAACGCGAAGGACAAGAACAGCACCGCGGCAAGGACAATGGCGCCGGCTGCAAAGGGGAGAGGGCTCCTTCTCTTCGGTTTGCGCGGTCCCGCGAGCAGCCGCTGCTTCAAGTCTTCCTGATGCAGCTTCATGTCACCGGCTAACGCATCCAGGCTTCGTTTCACTTCATTCATTCGAGAGCACCTCCCAGTTTTGCGCGGGCAGCTGTTCTTTCAGCAATTCCCGCGCTTTCCGCATCCGTGTCTTGACCGTGTTTTCAGATAGGACGAGGAACCCGGCGATTTCCCGCATATTGAGTTCCTCGTAATAATACAGCAGGATGATTTCCCTGTATTTCAGCGGCAGCCTGAGGACCGCCATGGCGATTTCCGTCCGCTCTTCATTCAATAGGAGAGAGTCGCGCGCCTCGTGACTTGCCTCTATATCGTCTTGACGGAATAGCAAGTTGCGGAACGACCAGCTGCGCAAATGATCCCGGCACCGGTTGACCGTCATCTTCGTCAAGTACGCCCGCAGTTTTCCCTGCTCCGTGTAGTTCGTCTGTTCGTAGAAGGACAGGAGCACATCCTGCACAAGATCCTTCGCCGTTTCATGGTTCCGTACATAGAAATAGGCCATCTTCAGCAAATGCTCCCCGTACTCATCGACTATCCAATCAAAATCATCCGTCCCCAGCGTCCTCACCTTCTTTCTACTACTTTAACGAAACGAGCGAGGGAATAGTTTTGCAGGAGAAAATAAATTCATGTCGAAATAGGGGAGTACGTAATTCGTAAACTTATCATCGAAATGAGGTGTCATCATTTTCTTCTCAAGTCATTTTCAACTGACCGCCGCGCTCACCAACCTCCTCGCGTGGGGCCGTGTTCGGAGCCATCCTCGGCCTCTTCCTGAGACGCAAGAGGGTACGTCCGAAGAAATCGATACGAATTTGTAAAATGAAAAGAAGCGATACGTCCTGGAAACGGCCGTATCGCCTCTTTTGTTTAGACAAATTTGCGGGCAGGGCTTCCTGCATGTTATGAAAAAAACAAGTGCCAGCCAGTAAGGCCGAGGATGCAGGCCGCAATGAAAAAGATGGACAGGCTCGCCGGCTTTTTGCCGGATCCCCAGACCTTGCCGCCGTAGCGGATTGTATAATAGGCGACATACAGGAATAGCGCGCATAGAGGCAACGGCATGCCCTCACTCCTTCTGTTGTACGTTCGGCGGCTGCAGCTGGCTTCCGAAACTTTCGATTGTTAGATCGAGTTCTACGTGGATGTCCGCTTGCTTGTACTTTTCCTGCCAGTCATACTCCTCAAAAGCGTCCATCGTCCAGAATTCGCGGCGGGCCTGCTGGAACCAGACGAAAGGTTCCGCTCCGTATTCCTCTTGTGTCTTCTGGACGAGTTCCATGATCTTCTCATGCAGCTCCTGCTGGATCTCGTTGATGATGAGCTGCTGTTTTTCCTTGGTTTTCGCGTAATTGATCAGGCTCGGGGTGGACAAGACCTGAACAGTGATCGGCACAGTGACCCGGACTTCTGGGTTTTCCTGATCGACAGTCACCTTCACGCTCGTCTTCTTTTGTTTCAGCAGCCTGACAGAAATCTTCATGTCCCTTTCAGTCGGATCGGTGAAAGAGTCGACATAATGGTTGGCAATGCTTTTCTTCCTCAATAACAAAACATGGCGGGTTTCCTCCCCGGATAAGACGCCAACCATTTTTCCATTCTTAAAAACGGCCGATCCGATTATTTGCGCGGGATCACCGGATGTTTGAGGGACTTGGCCCGCTTTGTAGTCGTCCGTTGTTTTCCGGAGTTCAGGATCCTTTTCGGTCGTTGCATAGATAATGAGGAACAGGGAATCTTCCGTCCGCTGGAAATAACGGTTCAGGTCGGACAAAGGTACAAATCCGGTCCCTTTCCAGCGGTCCCGCATGAAGGAATAGTATTTATGCGGCCGCGTTTCCAGTTCGGAATGGTTGGTGTGGATGAACTCGCTTGCCTTCTCTTTGCTGACGATCAGCATCATCTTCCGCCGGATCTCCGGATCACGGACGGAAGAGGCGATGATATGGTTGAAATAATCGCTTCTTGCTAATTCTTCGCCAATGATGATCGTCTGCAGCTGGGAAAGGTCGATTTCCCTGGAGACAATGCTGTTTGCCAGTTCTTTCGCCGATATGATGTCAGTTGCCGTGATCGTCAGAATATCGCTCGGCGGCTCACTTTGAGCGACAGACTCTTTCGTTGAGCCGACTTGCGGATTTTCAATCTGGAACGTGACATCGACCATATGCTCATCTTCACTCTTGTCCAGGCCGAGTACGACGGCATAGCCCCGTTCCTCCAGCTCCACTTTATCCCAGCAGCCGCAGAGCAGGAAAAGAGACGGAAGCAGAACAATCAGCCATTTAGTCCGCATCCGCCCTCTTGCCCCCTTTCAGGCGATCTACGCCCCATAAAACGAACGGCAACAGAAACAGGATCACGGAACTTGTTTGAATCAGCAGATCCCGGAGCGCATTGCCGACAAAGATATTCGGGGAGATCAGCCCGCTTAGAACGGTAAGTCCCGCGAGCGGCAACACCAGCGGTTCAAACTCTGTCAGCTTCAGCATCTTTGAAAGGAAATAAGCGGATAGATACAAGTAGATTGAGAAATGGATGGCCGAAGCTACCGTCCAAATTGCCAGGTACACAGATTCGAGATGGCCGATTGTTCCGAGAGTGGCCATCCGGGTTAATTGCTGAAACGGGTAGGCGATATCTTCTGCTGCCGGATAGTCGAAAACGGCAATATAGATCGCCATGAAAAGAGAGAGGGTGACAGCCGAAACGGCCCAGCCGGCAAGTGCGCCGGTCCGGAAATCCTTATACGTCCGGATGAACGGGTAGAAAGCCAGAAGCAAGATGCTTTCTCCATAGATGGAACTATGGGTTGCTCCTTCTAGTAAGAGAGTGAAGAATCCCGGTCCCGCAATCGGGAAAATCCGTTCAAACGACAGGTCATCCGTTATGAAGAAAACCAAAAGGCATGTCGTGAGTACATAGAGCGGGCCAAGCAGCCAAGCGGTCCGTCCGATTGTTTCCAAGCCGCGGACCGCAATATAGAAACAGGCGCCAATGAGCATCACATAAATATAGGCGACAGGCGTCTTCGGATAGAACATCGTATTAAAAATGTCCGTGTAATTGCGGCTGTTGAACACCAAAGCACTAAAGATGATGAGGAATAAAACCAGCACTAGGAATGTGCCGGTCCACTTTCCCATAATTGAAAAGACCAGTTCCACAAGTCCGGCATCGTGTTTCTTAGACAGACGCAGCAAGACGAGAAATGGGATCAGCATGACCGACAGTGCGACGAAAGGAATGATCCACGCCGCGTTTTTCCCAAGTGTGATGAGCAGATCGGGTGTCGTGTTCATCAACTGGATCATATACAGAAAGACGAAAATGGCTGCAAATTCCCGCTTTCGGATCGTGCCATTATTTGTTTTAATCATCACGGTGCCCTACTTTCGAAGAATCCACCTTCTTCTCATAGCGGCTGCTTGAGAAAAACGGAAGAAGTGACTGTTTCCAGACCGGCTGCCGGAATAGCACGCCTTTCTGCGCACGGAAATAGGGAGCGGCCGGCGATAAGAACGGCACATTGAACGACTTCAAGGACACCATATAGGCGAGCGTGCAGGCGACGGCAAGGAAGATGCCGAAAAACCCCATGAAATTTGCGACGAAAATGAAAAAGAACCGCAAAATCCGGATCATGAAGTTTAATGACATATCTTGAATGACAAAAGAAGACAAGCCTGTAAGTGCCACGACGATGACAATGATCGGGCTCACAACATTCGCCTGAACCGCAGCCTGGCCTAGAATCAGGGCCCCGACAATCCCGATGGTCGGCCCGATTACAGAGGGGATCCGGATGCCGGCCTCCCGCAAGATTTCGAACGTGAGCTCGAGCAGGATGATTTCCCATAAGACAGGGATCGGCACGATTTCCCGCGTAGCCGCGATGGCGAATAAAAGATCAGGCGGCAGCATTTCGACGTGGAACGTACTGACCGCAAGATAAATGGCCGGAAGAAAGATGGCGATGAATATGGAGAGCAGGCTGACGAGTCTTGTGAAATTCACGTTGGCCCATCGCAAATAGGGGTCTTCTGCCGTATGAAACAAAGACCAGAACGTGATCGGGACGACCAGCGCGTACGGCGAATTATCCATCAGCAGAATGATATGGCCGCCCAGCAGGAAAGAAGTGGCGCGGTCCGGCCGCTCCGTCATTAACGTGGAAGGCACGAGCGAATATGTCCTGCTTTCAATGAATTGCTCAAGGATGGATAAGTTCTGGACGACGTCCGTCTTGATATCCTGCACTTTCTGCTTGACCTCGTGAATCAGCTCATCAGCTGCAACGCCTTTGATATACATCATGCAAACCTCGTTCTTGAATACATCGCCTACCGTCAGCGATTCGCAAAGCAGCCGGCTGTCCTTGATATGCCGGCGAAGCAAGGATTGATTGACCGACATGGACTCGATGAAAGCCTCTTTCGGTCCGCGGACGACGTTCTCGACGGTCGGCTCAGTGACAGCGCGTTTCTCAAAGCCGGCCGTATCCGTCGTAATGGCAACTTTCTCACCGTCCAGGAGGATCAACGAATTTCCGTTCAATAAACCCGAAACAGCTTCCTGAAGGGAGTTGATCTGCCGGGCAGCTGTCGTCAGCAGGATACTGTCCGCGAGCATCGACACGGCGTTTCCGCCCGCAGGCTCATCCGCCAGCTGTTTAAAGGGCTTGATCACGTGGTTTTCAATCGTCGTCGCATCGACTGCCCCTTCCAGATAGAAAACGATTCCTTTTTTGCTCCCGTGCCGCGTGGCCAGTTCACGCGTCTTCAGCGACTGGTTGGTCGGGTACGAAAAAGCGTCATAGATGAGCTGGCGATTATAGTGAAGGTCCTCCGTGAAGGAAAGATCCTTTTTGATTTGATGATCCTGCAACCGGTTGTCCCCCTTCCATATGGGAAGCAGTTTCTTCTAGTTGTTGCCAAAAAGTAAGAGGTTTATTCAGCGGCAGTGGAAGGTATTGGATAGGATACATCTAGAATTAACTGAATGTCGAATCATGGGTCAAAATCGCAACTTTTGACACGAATGTTGATGAAATCTAGAATGGTAGTAGGACTTTTGCTAGAGAACTAGGGAGGTCAATCTGAAAAAGGAGGAGAAACAGAATGGAAATAACGAAAACAAAGTCGCTGCTTGCAGGGGGTATGCTGGCGACGGCCATCATGCTCGCAGGGTGCTCGGATGACGGGGATAAGGCGGACAACAATGATGCAGGCAAGACGGAACAACCGGCGCAGACAGAGGAGCAGCACGTTGTCGTCCATGGGGACATCATCAATTCACATCTTGTCGAGGACGCGGTCTGTGTCGTGAACAGCCGGTTTGAACAAGGGGACCGGCTCGTCTTCCGGGCAAGTGTCAACGACGCGGATACCGGGAAACTGATCGAGGACGCGAACGTCAAAGTGAAGCTGCAGACGGGCGACGAGTTCGAGATGGAACTGATTCCGCACGGCGAGGAAGGCACGCTGCTGTACTCCTATGCATGGACGATTCCGGACGATTATCCGACAGGCACACTCGACTATGAATATGTTGCAGAAGTGGGCGGCAAAGACTATACGTATAAGCCATTTGACGTCTCGCTCTCCAAATTGACGATTGTGGAGCCCGGCCAGAAAGATATGACAGCGGCCGCTGCGGGTGCGGAGGCAGAGGAGAAGCAGGAAAAGGCAAAGGATGAGGCCGAAAAGGATCAAGCCGAAAAGGAAAAAGCTGCAGAGGATGAAGGGAAGTAATCATTTTGAAAAAAATACTGACATCGCTCGCGTTGGTGCTGGTGCTAATCATGGGCGCTTGCTCTGCGGACTCTGATTCTGCAAAGACCGATGACACGGCTGTCGGGAAAACGGATGCCGCGGATACGGGGGCGAAAAAGGAAAAAGAAAAAGAAGTGGCGCTGACCGGCAAGTTGAAGCTGGATCAGGCGAAGGGGCGGATCGGTGACGAGGTTACGATCTCAGCCGAGTCCCTGACGCCTGGCGAGCCGCTGAAAGTGGTCTGGTCGGATATGGCCGGCAGCTTTGCGATTGAAGAGAACTATGCGTTCATCGGTTCCACGTATGAACCGGCGGACAAAGAGCTGGCGGAAGGCAAAGCGGATGCGGACGGTAAGTGGGAAGGCAAGATCACGATCCCCCGCGGATTCGGCGATGACCATGATGTATCCATCTATCAGGACGACAAGGTGGTCGCGAAAGCCAACTTCTTCGTCGAGACCGTGTTCACGCTGGAAAACGACTCGGGACCGATCGGCTCTGACATCATTGTAAAAGGTGAAGGGCTGAGCTGGAAGATGTACGGAAGCCTGTGGCACCTGAATTATGACAACAAGTATTCAGGCATGATCACGGGCATTTCCACAAACGGAGATGCAACGGCGGTCATCCGGGCGGCCGGCAAAAAAGGAGACCACACGATCACGATCGAAAGTGGTTCTTCGGGCAAGCCGTACATGAACCGCAGCGACTCATCCATCAACTATATCAGCACCCAGCATTTCACGTTCACGGTGACGGACGACCAGCCGGAAGTCCCGCTAGCGTACGTGGAAGATGCACCTGAGCCGGCAGCGGGCGGCATCAAGATGCCGGACCTTGAGAATAAGGACGGCGTCACCATTTCGCTTGATAAGGAAAGCGGCATCGTCGGAGAGGACATCGTGCTTTCGGGCAGCGGCCTTCCGGCGAATGAAGACATCACCCTCGACTGGCATACGATGACCGGCGACCGGGTTTCGTCCGCAGGGTACGACGAGAAAGTCATTCCTCTCGGGGACCAAGCGGTGAAGACGGATGATAACGGTGAATTTACGTACGAGTTCAAAGTGCCTGAAGATCTCGGCGGCCTGCCGCATCTGATCGATGTCAAAGCGAAGGACAGCGTATACGGACAGGCCTACTTCCGGATCCTGCCATCCATCGTATCCGTCACGCCATCTTCAGGGCCTGTCGGAACCCCGTTCATGGTCGAGATCCAAGGCTCGGGATGGACGGAATTCGACAACGCCATGGCGATCACCTATGACAATGCGAGCATCGGCTATGTGTGCGCTTTCCATAACCAAGGGACTGTCATGCTGCCGCTCGTCGCTTCCGGGGAACCCGGCTATCATCTGATCGACATCGTGCCGTCCATCTACAAAGGACAGCAGATCCAGCCGGACATCTATCTGAATCCGCAGCTGACATACCGCACAGATCATCCGGGAACTGGAATTCCTGCCTTGCGGATGATGTTTGAAGTGACGGAAGACTAATATGAAAAGGGTGCCTGAGGACCGTCATGCGGTCTTCTCAGGCACCCTTTTTTCAATATGTCATTTCAGCGTCAATAAGTACGCAGCGACTTCCTCTTCATGCCCAGCGGCAGTAGCAGGCGGCATTGCTTTGCGCCCTTTTTTCAGAACCTCGATGATCTCGTCTTTGGAGAGCGTGAGATTATGCAGATCCGGCCCCATGTCCCCGGACAGATCGGCGCCATGGCACGTGATGCAGCTGGTTTTCGCGATCTTTTCCCCTTGCTCCACTGACGCTTGATTGTCCGTGTCCACTTCGGTTTCAGGTTCCGGCTGCTTTGTTGAGGTCTCTTCATCCTGGCTGCAGGCGGCAAGCCCGGCGGATAAGCAGACAGCCCCCAGCAAGTAAGCGAATCGTTTCTTCATATCCATCCCTCCCATGCGTATGTATAGGACTTCTTTCATTGTAAACGTAGATACAGGCTTTGGAAAGTGAACCCTCTTCAAGCAAAGGGGTCACCCGTTGATGGAATGGCACCGGCCGTTGCAAGGGAATGTCACGGGCGCTTGCTCATTCGTGAGCACTTTGGTCTGATAGCCATGCTTTTGTATGTACGAGAGCAGCTCGGGCAGATACTCGATCGTCTGCGGCTTGTCATGCAGCAGGACGACCGGCGAAATGCCCGCACTCATGAATCGGTCGATGGCCTGCTCTGTCAATGCAACATAGCGCCTGTCCTGCAGTTCCCAGTCGCGGCTGTCGATGTTCCAGTCCCAAATCTTGAAATCATGTCCGTCCAGCCTGTCCCGCATCTCCTCGGTCAGGTAAGGGATGCTCCCGTACGGCAGGCGGATAAGATTGGAATGCACGCCCGTCACGTTCTCAAGGATGCTCTGATCCTCTGCCATCTCGCTTGCGGGAGCATCAGGATTGCTGTAGATCTTCCCGGCCGCATGGGTGATCCCGTGGAGTCCGAGACCGTGTCCCGCATCACGCATGCGTATCACGGATTGCGGATGGGCTTTCATGTTCGGCCCTAACATGAAGAACGTCGCTTTCATATGATAGCTGTCCAACAGATCCAGCAGTTCCTCTGCCACATTCGATGGGCCGTCGTCGAATGTCAGATAGATGACATGGTGTTCCCGGTCGATTGCGTTTTGCCTCGCGACTGCTTCTTTTCGTGCCGTTTCTTTGGCGGCCCTCTCGTCTTTCACCTTTGCCTGCCAGAATGGCGATTTCTCGGCTTTTGTGTAAGGGGTGATTGTAAAGGACAAGGGTTCGAGTGTGATGCTGTGGATTTCGGCTTTCGCTTCGTTTTTCGCTTGGACTGCCAAGGACTCGACTGTAAATACAATTGCTGCTAGTAATAGGATTGCAATCACTATTTTTCCGTTGCGGCTGACTTTCCGTTTCATAGGTGTCTCCATCTCCGTTGCATGATTGATATAGTCTATTATTATAGCATGGATTCCTTACTTTTTTCAGATGGATGACTGGAGTAACAGCTTGCCTGGCGTCATTAATGCCTATTGAAAATAATGGAACGTATCGGTAGAGTGAGGATATAGATGGACATTCTCACGAAAAGGGGCTGAGGGTTTGGATTTCATTCACAAGGCGGGGCAGGCGGCGTCTGAGCTATGGGAACAGCTCGTCGCTATCAGTCCGCCTATCATCTGTTTCGTGGTGTTCTGTATTATCATGAGCGTCTATTTCAAGGTGAAAGACCGGAAACTACTTTATTCAAAAAAGCTGAGGCCGCCTTCCTGGGCAGGTCCGGAGACGCGCCAGCTGTTCAAGCAGTTCAATGATGCCTGGTCGATTGAAATCGAGAGGACTGTCAATGAACGGCTGATGAAGAAGGACCGCAAGCTGACGAGGTCCGAAATCCGCGAGAGCTGGTATGAACTGAAGAAATATCTGCTGTTGGCGAGTTTTTCGAAGGGGCTGCCGATGTTCTCGAAGAAGATCGATACGGTCTGGCACTGCTTCCTCGAGGAGCCGCAGCTCTATGAGGAGTTTTGCAGCCGGTTCATCGGCGAACGGATCGAGCACCATCCCCACGAGTCGCCGCGGCATCTTCCGCGGGAGCGGGCATGGTTCGATATCCTCTATCTGTCCTTCTTCCCGATCAGCGCCTATTCGGCATTATGGGGCACATTCCTAGGGGAGAAGAAAGAGCATGCGAACTGGCTGCGTGAATTCATGGAGAATCCGGCCGGAGTTTTGGCGGAACATCGCAGAGAGAGGCGCGGAGCACCGGCAGTCTCCGTCCTGGAAGATTTCCTGGCGTTCGCGGGTTCGCAATTCCGGCAAGGCCGTACGGAGCGTGTGCAGCAGGCGGACGGCTACTGGTATGGGCCGGTCATCTTCGGACTCGCAGCGTATCACGTCCTTGATCCGGCGGAAGAATTGAAAAAGCAGCATCAGCCGACCGGCACAGATGGCACGATTTCCGGCTATGCCGATGCAGGCCGCCACGAAAAAGAATGGAATGACGTAACGACAGACGTGAACACGTTCCATGCCGGCACGGACGGCGCGCCTTCCTCGGGCGGCGACTCCGGAAGCAGCTGCAGCTCTTGCAGTTCATGCAGCTCCTGCAGCGGATGCTCTTCGTAAGACAACAGGGCCGCCATTGTTGACAGGAGGCGGTCTTTTAGGTGAGGTGATGCAGATGACAGACCAGCGAGAGGCGGAACGGTTGTGGAGCCGGGAGAAATACCGCGTCATGGCCCACAGCCAGCAGCATTACAATACAATCCGGCAAGCCATGAAAGAAGCCCCGTCCATCCGGCGTGTACAAGAGCTCATCGACGAAGCGGCCGCCGTGGAACCGACGAAAGGTTCGGTGATCAATGCGTTCCAGCATATGTGGGGCTACTTCAAAAAACGGGCGACCGAGGCAGAAAAGACGGAGTACCGGCGGCTGTGCGAAGAATTTGAAGAGGGGGCAGCCGGCGCCATGCAGCTCTGGGACTACATCCGGCAGCTCGCCGCCGGGTATGAGGTGGAGTATCTGCTGAATAGCACGATTTTAGAAGAGGAGTAAAGCTCTGCTGGCCTGGCCTGGCGATTTTATGCTGAGAATTGCATCTTTCGAGACTGTCCTTGCCAAGCCGTGTACCCTTTCACATCACACGGCAAATTCACACCCGAATCCCGAAGAACCTGGCACCTTCCACAAATTCATTCTTGATTTCATCGTCAAATGCTTTAAAATTAACTTTTGTAGTGATGATTGCAGATGACAATTGGGCAAACATAAAGAAAAAGGATGATAGTGGAGGCTATGTATGAATTATAGAATCATTAACAAAGCGGTATTTGAACAAGCGCAGTTGAGATCGGTGTCCGATGTGGAATTTACGGAGGAAGAGCTTCAAAACGGTATGAAGCTGGCGGTGTCGAAGGATGATCCGGCCCTCGAATTATACTTGGTTATCATGGACGGCCAGAAGAAATTCGAAGTTCGCTGGGATGATTCAAGCGAACTGTTCACCGGCTGGTATTCCGCATGGGAAAACTTCACGTGGTGCATGAACGTGGTCAATGGCAACACAGGCAATGAATGATATAGGAAAGGAGAACAGCGCCCAACAGACGCTGTTCTCCTTTTTTAATTACCCGCGGACAATTTTATTGCGGATTTTATTCGATAGGAATTCGACGATCAGGATCAAGACCATGAGGCCGATCAAGATGGAGCCGACTTCGGACCATTTGTAGCCGTTCATGGCGAAGATCAATGGTGCCCCGATGCCGCCCGCGCCGACCAGGCCGAGAATGGCTGCGTCGCGCAGGTTCATGTCGTACCGGTAGATGGCGACCGACAGGAACATGGCGGACAATTGAGGGATGATGCCGTAGCGAATCTTCTCGAACGTCGTGCAGCCGATGGACTCGAGCGATTCGAGGATGTTGACCTCAAGATCCTCGATGATGTCGACGAAGAGCTTGGACAGCATCCCGATGGACGTCAGCGCCATTGTCAGCACGCCGGCGAATGGTCCAGGGCCCGTCACCCGGATGAACATCAAGCCGTAGACGATCGCGGGAATCGTCCGCACGAAGATCAGGAACAGGCGGATGAGGAAAGCGACCGGTTTCGGCACGATATTCGAGGCCGACAGGAATGCGAGCGGAATCGCAAGGATGGCGCCGACAATCGTTCCGAGAAAAGCGATCGCCATCGTTTCAAGCAAGAGATACGGCACGCCGTTCGTATTGAACGTGAACAATAGATCGGTGTTCGGTGTCACGATTCCGTGCAAGATGTTTTTCGCGATGGCGAGACCGTTGCTTGTGAAGTTCGACAAGTCGACGGCGGATAGGGACCACATGAGAAAGACTAGCAGGATAACAGCGGTGATCACATGTTGGACAGTGCGTTTGGGTTCATTCAATAAATGCTTCTCGATACTATTCATTGTGACCACCTTTATAATAATTTCTTTCTGAAGTATTCACTGATCGTCTCAATGATGAAGACGGTGACGGCGAGCAGCAGCAGGATCATGCCGACGTTCGCGTAGTTGCGCCAGCCGAGGCTTTCATTGAGCAATAGTCCGATTCCGCCCGCGCCTACGTATCCGAGGATGGCGGCGTACCGCACATTTCCTTCGAATGCGAAGATGGCGTTTGACAGGTAGTTCGGCAAGATCTGCGGCATGACCGCGAAACGGAAGGCCGAGAAGGTCGAGTGGCCCATCGACTGCATCGCTTCGAACGCTTTCAGGTCAGCGTTTTCGATCTGCTCATACAGCAGCTTGCCGACATAGGCGACTGTGAAGATGAAGATCGCGACCGTCCCCGCCATCGTGCCGATTCCGAAGATGAACGTCGCAATCAGCGCCGCGACCAGCGTAGGCAAGGTCCGCAGAATGCTCAGGATGAATTTCATCACGGCGACGACCGCCTGGTTCTTGATCATATTGGATGATGCATAATAGGCGAGTGGCAGTGCGAGCACGGAACCGAGCACGGAGCCGAGCAGGGACATCTTGATCGTGTCGAAAAGCGGCTGCCAGAGCTTGTGCAGGTAATCCCAGTTCGGCGGGATCATGCCGGCAATGATATCCCAGAACTTCTTGATCTTTCTCGGGTTGGTCAGCACTTGCAGATCAAAACCCGTGATCTGAACCGAATAGTAAAAGGCGATAAGAAGGAGCACGATGACGATCGGAGCCTTCGAGCGCTTGACAGAAACCGTTTTCCCGTTCGGCAAGGTGATGGATTTCGCTTTGAGGATGCTCACTTGCCGTTCAGCTCCTCTTCCAGCTTCCCGTTGTAGATATGATCCAGGATCTCGTCCGTCACTTCGCTTGCCGGACCGTCGTAGACGATTTCACCGCTCCGGATGCCGACGACCCGCGTCGCATACTCAAGCGCGAGATCGACGTGGTGGATGTTGATGATGACGGTCATGTTCATGTCCTTGTTGATCCGCTGGAAGTCGGTCATGACTTGTTTCGCAGTGATCGGGTCAAGGGACGCGACAGGTTCATCGGCGAGGATGATGCTCGGTTTTTGGGCGAGCGTCCGCGCGAGGGCGACCCGCTGCTGCTGGCCGCCGGAAAGCTGGTCGACGCGGATGAAGGCTTTATCCAAAATATTCACACGGTCGAGTGCTTCGAGCGCCTCGATTTTTTGCTGTTTTGTATACAAACCAAGGACCTTCCGCCATGCTGGCATATCGGGGACAAACGAGACAAGGACATTTTTGAGGGAGGAGATGCGATTCACGAGGTTGAATGATTGGAAGATCATCCCGATTCCCCGGCGCAATTTCCGGATTTCTCTGCCTCTCAGCGTGGACACTTCGACATCATTGACCGTAAGGGATCCGCTTGAGATGTCGTGCATCCGGTTGACGCAGCGCAAAAGGGTGGATTTCCCGGCTCCCGACAGCCCGATCACCGCCACATACTCCCCTTGTTCGATCGTTAAGTTGATATCGTTTAACGCGACATAGCCATTGTCGTATTGTTTTTGGACGTTCTCGAACTTGATCATTCCGTTTTCACTACCTTTGCTTAAAAAAAGGGAACACACAAGATGTTCCCCTCTTTATGTCTTTGTATTTAGTTAGAACCGATTTGCTGAACGAGCTCTTGCGCTTTGCGTTCGTTGTCATAGTCGGAGTCTTTTGCTTCCTGGTACCCGTCATGGCTATAGATGGCGATGACTTCTTTGCCTTCTTCGCTGTTGCCGATGTTGATGAATGCTTTCTGGAGTGCCGCTTTCAGATCATCTGTCATAATATCGGATTCTTTGCTCACGCTGACAGTGTCATTATAAATTGCAGGCATGACGCCAAGCACATCAGTGTCCGCCCAGATATCGCTCGAGCGTCCGAATTCGGAAGTCCACTTATCCGCGAAATCGATCCGTGCGTCCGCATATGTCACAAGTACGTCTGTCTGGCCTGCAGCAAGGCGGGCAAAGGCACTTCCGTACGAGTCGGCCTGAACGACTTTGGAAAGATCCGTGATTGTCTTGCCGTAGTTTTCATCTAGCCATAGGGCTGGATAGATATAACCTGCTGGAGAGGATGAGGACATCACATTCCAGCTTACATTGTCGAGGTCTTCGAATGTTAGTTCTTCACCGTTGTTCACTTTGTCAGCAAGCGCCCGGCCTTTTTCAGAAGGGCCCGCAATCAAAAGCGCGCGGTACGAGCTTGTTTGCTGATCCGATTTCTCGGTCGGCTTGTTTTTATTCCACTCAGCCGGGTCTTCGGAGTCGAGGCTCAAACCGGCACGAGTCGCAGTCAAAATGACTTCCGCACCGTCATCATAGAGGACATACGTACCGCCGGGGATCAAACCGATATCCGTTGTGCCAGCAGATAGGGCTTCACCGACAGCTTCATAGTTCGTTCCGACTGTGATGTCGACTTTGTTCACATCATATCCTTGCTCCGCAAGTTGATCTTTTAACATCTCTTTCAGTGGCTCTGTTGCAGTGATGATTTCTTCAGGGTCACGAGATGGGACAAAAGCGATGGAAAGTTTGTCAATTGTCTTATCGTCGCCATTGCTGCTGGATTGCTTGTCATCCGACCCGCATGCTGCAAGTGAAAAGGCCATGACAAGGACGAGCAGTAACATAACTATTTTCTTCATATGATATACCTCCTGTGATTTGCACTAGACTAGTATAAAATACATTGATAAAATTGCAAAGTAAATATTTTGTTAAAGTGTATTTTAAAAATACTAAAATATTATGAAAAAAAGTATCGAGGTGCGTTATGAAAACGATTTCTGTATTGGCGACGAGCGATATCCATGGATATATCATGCCGACTGATTTTTCCGGAGAGGGCGATCTGCCGCTCGGATTAGGAAAGCTGGCGACTGTCATTGAAGCGGAACGGAACCGGAATCCGGTCCTTTTGATCGAAAATGGGGATTTCATCCAAGGAAGCCCTTTAACCTATTTTGAGCAAAGCATCATGAAGGAAGAAGAGAATGCGGTCATCCGGACGGCGAATGCACTGGACTACGATTTGGCGGTATTCGGGAACCATGAATTCAACTTCGGCCTGAAGGTTTTAAATCAAGTGGTGGAGCAATCCAATCATCCGTGGCTGGCGGCGAACATTAAACGGGAGGACGGATCGTACTACACGAAACCTTGGATTCTGAAGGAAATTGCAGGCGCCGTTATCGCTATTGTTGGCGTAACGACTCAATTCATACCAGTATGGGAAGCGCCGGAACATATTGAGGGACTGATGTTCGAAGACGCGTTTGTAGCAGCGAAACGGGAAGTGGAGTGGCTCCGGGCCAATCATGAGATCGATGTCATGATCATCGCGTATCACGGCGGGTTCGAAAACGACCTGGAAACAGGAACGGCCCTTGAGACGACAGGAGAGAATGTCGGATACCAGATCTGTAAAGACATCGAAGGCGTCGACGCGGTCATTACAGGCCACCAGCACCGCGAAATCGCCCAGCATCTGTTCGGCAAAGCGGTTGTCCAGCCGGGGACGAAAGGCGTCTGCGTCGGAAAAATCGAGTTGAAGCTAGACGGAAATAACAAGCTGGTGAATGCCGAACCATCCCTCATCTACGTGGAAGACGCGCCGCTCAACGACACGATCCAGGAGTTGATCGCGCCGGTCTATACAGAGACGGAGAAATGGCTCGATCAGAGCATCGGAAAGATTGAAGGGGACATGATTATCAGAAGTCCGTTTGAAGCAAGGCTGCACGGGCACCCTTATGTCGACTTCATTAACCGCGTCCAGAACGAAGTCGGCGGCACGGCCATCTCCTGCATGGCGATCTTCAACGACGTGTGCCGCGGGTTCCAGCCGGACGTGACGATGCGCGATATTGTGACGAACTATATTTTCCCGAACACCTTGAAAGTGCTTGAGGTGAAGGGCGAGTACATCATCAGCGCACTGGAACAATCGGCGACGTATTTTACGTTGAAGGATGGAATTCCGGCCGTATCTGATGCGTTCCTGAAGCCGAAAGCCACGCCATTCAACTACGACCTATGGAGCGGCATCGAGTATACGGTCGATCTCCGCAAGCCGGAAGGCAGCCGCGTCACGAGTGTGCTCTACGAGGGCAGCCCGCTGGATCCGGATGCAACGTACGAAGTCGTCATGAACAATTACCGGGCGACCGGGGCAGGCAACTTCGATTACTTCCGCGATTGCCCGGTCGTTAAAGACATCCAGACGGACATGACAGAACTGATCGCCAATTATTTCGTGAAGCATGGCATAGTCGAAGCAAGGCCGATGGGCAATATGAAGATTGTCTATTGAGGGATGAAAAGAGGAAGGCCGTGCCTAATGTGGCAAGGGCCTTCTTTTTTTGAGAGAAAGAAAAGATTCGCCCGGACCACTTGGTCAATAAAACAACCCATCCCGCACGAGGATGGGTTGTTCCAGTTTTATTAAGGCGCAAACATATTGATGGTCGTGATGATGATCGGCGCGCTGAAGATGACATCCATCAGGAAGGCACCGACGATCGGGACGACGAGGAAGGCGGTGCGGGACGGCCCGAATTTATTGACAGTCGCTCCCATATTCGCCATCGCGTTCGGCGTGGCGCCGAGGCCGTGGCCGAGGAAGCCGGCGATCATGACGGCCGCATCATAGTCTTTGCCAAGCGCACGGAACATGATGAACACGGCGAAGCCGACGATGAAGACGACCTGGATGAGGATGATGCCGATGAGCGGAAGCGCAAGACCTGCCAGCTCCCACAGTTTGATGCTCATGAGAGCCATCGACAGGAAGATCGCGAGCGATACGTCGCCGATCAGGTTGATCTCCTTCATGTTGACAGTGCCCGGCAAGAACCGGTCCACGATGTTACGGATGATCACTGCGACGAACATGGCACCGATGTATGCCGGCAGCACAAAGCCGGTCGCGTCGGTGAACAGGTCGCCGAGCAGGGTTCCGCCTGCCATCGACAGCGTGATCATCGTCACTTGCACCATGAACGAGTACTGGTTGATCGGCTTTTCATCCTGTTCCACATATTCTTCCACCGTGCCTTCTTTCGGCTTCAGGTTATATTTACCGATCAAATGCCGGGCGATCGGACCGCCGGACAGGCTGCCGCAGATCAAACCGAGAGTGGCTGCTGCCATCCCGATCGTCACAGCTGACGTGATGCCGAGCTCCTCGATCGTCTGCCCGTATGCAGCTGCACCACCGTGCCCGCCGCTCATCGACACCGCACCGCTCATAACGCCAAGCAGCGGATCGATATGGAACAGTTTCGCGAGGGAGACACCGATGACGTTTTGCATGAAAACGGTTACGCCGCAGAGCAGCAAATAGATGATCAGGAGTTTACCGCCAAGCTTGATGAGCTTGAAACTGGCTCCAAGGCCGACTGTCGTGAAGAAAGCGATCATGAATATGGATTGCAGCGAGGTATCCAATGAAATTTCCACAATGCCGGTCGTTTTCAGGATCAGCGCGAGTATCGCAAACAGCAAGCCGCCGACGACCGGCGCCGGGATAAGGAACCTGTCGAGAATTCCGATCCGGCTGACAAGCGCGGTGCCGAGCAAGTACAAGGCCGCCGCTAGAAATAAGGTTGTTATCTGGTTGAGTTCCATCATGCAGTTTCACCTATCCTTTACACAAAAAGGACGCCTGTGCGCTTTGCATGCACATGTCCCATCTTATGAATGTACCAAAATAACGGATGACTTGAAACCGTTTGGCGCTTGCTGGCTATATATAAATGTCTTGTTAATTCTCGTGAAATATAAATAATTCATCTGTGGTTTTTTTATTCTCTTTGAAACTTTTTCAGGAATCCGCCGTCTGTACGGTGCTAACAGGATACATACATAGACAGCGGAAGGGATGATTATTGATGAAGAAGAAACTACTAACAGCCTTTGGTGCACTTGCGCTCGCCTGCAGTCTGCCTCTCTCAGGCCTCGCGAAAGAGCAGCCGTTTTCCGATGTGCCGCCATCGAAGCATTTTGCGGAGGCGGTAAACGAGCTGGCTGCACGGCATGTGATCGGCGGATATCCGGACGGCACGTTCAAGCCGGGGAACCCGATTACGCGCGGCCAGGCGGCGGCCATCATCGCAAAAATGACGGGTCTGGATTTGTCGGAGGTGAAAGATCCGCAATTCAAGGACGTGACCACCGATAATGGCTACTACAAAGCGATTGGCGCACTTGCGGAAGCGAATATCATCGGCGGATATCAGGATGGAAGGTACGGGCCGAATGATCCGATCACGCGCGGGCAGTTGGCTTCGATTCTTGTGAAAGCGTTCGATTTGCCGCGCTATTCTTCCTATGACATGAAAAATCCGTTCAAGGATGTCATCGAACATCAGTCACATGGCCCGAACATCATGATCCTCTACCGTCTCGGCATCACGACGGGGACAACGCCGGACCGGTTCGGCATCAACCAGCCCGTGACGCGGGGGCAGGCTGCAAAACTGCTGAAAGCGACAGAGGAACTGAAGCCCGCGATGGTGTCGCTGGACGCGGATGAATTGGGGGTGGAACGAATCCACAATGTAAGGTGGAGAACAGGCGAGGACGTATATGAACCGATTGTAGTGAACGGCAAGACGGGTTACTACTCCGATAGATTGCAGCTCGTTTTGCTGAAAGAAGGAACCGGGATGTTGAATATATCGGTGCACAAGGCGGCGTATCCATACGAAGGGGAGTTGAAAAAGTATCTGGTACATGTCCAAAAAGTGAATGGCACGTTGACAGCGACGCTGGAAAAGACGGAAGCTCTGGTGCCGACGGAAGCGCCGCTGGAGGTAAGTGCTGATGAAACGGTACAGCATGTCAAACTTACAACGACAGACGGTACACCTGTAAACGAAAACACCCCGTGGAAGAAGTGTGAGCTGACCTCGCAGCGCGTGTGTGTGATGATCGACCAGCTGGGCAGCTATCTCGCGCAAGTAAAATTCGCGGACGGCAAGGAAGTCCGCTTTTCCATCGAGGCGACAAAACCGAAAGAAGCACAATTCCAATATGACATCAAAACATTGAGAGAGCAGCAGTCACTTGTCTTTGACACGAAAACACTTTTCTCATTGAACGATTACTATGACAAGGAAGCGGCTCAAAAGATTGGAAAGCATACGATTCTAACGGAGAACGCAGGCGACATCGCGGACATTACTAGAGATCCCGGCACGAATGTGTTTCGTGTCACACCGAAGAAAGTCGGAACAGTGAAAGTCGATTTTGAAAACGAAGTGTACTGGCGGGATGGCCAGCCGGGTGATGCAATTACGGGGTATACGACGGGCATGGAAATCAAAGTGGAAGAACTGAATGGGCTCATCCGCGTTTCTGCGCGACCTGTCTTTACGGTCAATTCGGACATGTAAAGGTGAATAGATACGGAAGTGAGCAGGTAAATAAACAAGGACACCCATCGGCTCTGAATGGGTGTCCTTGTTCTTGTTCGTATGGAGTATCTTCTATTCCTTGATCCGCATCAGCCGCAGGCCGCAAAGAAGGTGCTGCCGACGATTTCCGTTGGACGAGATAAATGAAAGGAAACAGTCCATAGACAATCATCATGACGATATTTTTGACCTTCTCCTGTTTGACGTCCGTGTCGCTGTGGAATTCGCCGGCCTTCAAGATACCCGGAACCCGGCATTCTCCGGTGAGCATACTCCACTTCGGATACGTCACTTCTTATACGTTTCCTTGGGTTTTCGCCATTTCCCTTTCAGCCGGCTGTCATAGAACGCCCAGCAGACAAAGACGCTGACGGCGAGGATGGAGCTGTAGAGCAACATTTGCCACGTGATCGCCAGCTGGAAGAGGTCCCAAATGGATGTGCCCGGCACGAAGATATCGTAGGGATTCGACTTGTCGTAGGCGATCTGCAGTCTGTCGCCGATCCCGTATTGTGCGTATGTATGGCGCGTGACGTCCTTGATCGCCTGGATCAAATTCCCGTCTTCATCCACAAAAGCGAGTGAAAATTGGTAGGAGGAATCTTCATATCGGCGAAAGGAAAAATGGGAAGTCCCCTCCATGATCAGCGCCTCGGTCTTTGTTTTGCCGAACGGCACCAGTTTCCGGACAAGGTTCATCAGAAAACGGCCGGCCGCCAGCAGGAAGATGAGAACCACGGAGGCGGCGATCCGCCAGCCGGAATTTTCCTGCTCGCGCCTCGATTTCTCTTTCCGTTTGCTTTTCCTCCGTTTCTCTTTCCGCTTTTTTGCAGCCGGCTGTTTCCCCCAATTGGAAGCGGCGAGAATCGTGAAGACGGTTGCGATGAGACAGCAGAACGCAATAAATCCCAAAGCGAGAATGCCCACAAGGTAGAAAAAGCTGTCTATGACGATATCATGGACCGTCGAAAAAGTCGATGGCCCTGTCATATAGCCATCGATGGTATCGCCCCGCTCCACTTGCTGCATCTGTTTTTTCGAAATCCGGTTGGCCTCACTTTGCAGATTGCCGCTCGGAAGTCTCACGCGTACATAGTAGGCAGGAGGAGTAAATAGCCCTTTTTCTCCGATCTTTTCACTGACGGTCACAGTCTGTGGCTTTGCTGACCGCAAATCATATTCTTCGAGATAGGACGAGACTAGCGCCCATGTGAACAGGCTGAACAGCAGCGTGACAGCTGCCATGCCCAGTATTTCTTTGATGCGTTCCATTGCCTTCACTCCTCGTTGATTTCATCTTAGCGGAAGGTCGGCTGGAAGGACAGGGGTTCCGTGAAAAGGTGACTGTTCTACTATTTGTAGATTGATAATGGGGTATACAATAGGAAAAAGACGGGAGGTGGGCTGGATGCATCAGCAAGTGAAATGGCTTGCAGGGGTCCTGGTGTTCTTCTGTTTGCTCGCAGGCTGCCAGGCGAAAGAGAAGCCGGAACAAGCCGCTGCGGTTCCGGAAGAAGGAAGTTATGTGCTGAGCGAAGAAGCAGGCAATATCAACCGCCACCTGGATTATACAGATCGCGAGCTCAAGAAGATTTATATGGCAGGCGGCTGTTTCTGGGGTGTCGAAGCGTTTCTGGACCGGGTGTACGGCGTCGCGGGAACGGTGTCCGGCTATGCGAACGGAACAGGGGAAGATCCGAGCTATGAAGAAGTGATCGAAGGGGACCGGAATTTCGTGGAGGCTGTCGAAGTCACCTATGATCCGGAGCGCGTGTCGCTGGAAGAGCTGATCGGCAATATGTTCACCGTTATTGATCCGACATCCAAGAACAAGCAGGGCAACGACATCGGCGTGCAGTACCGTACAGGCATTTATTACACGGAAGAAAGTGACGCAGCCATCGTTGCAAAGGCGGTTGAAAAAGAGCAGCAGAAATACAAGAAGGCGATTGTGACGGAAACGGAGCCGCTGCAGAATTTCTACCGCGCGGAGGAGTACCATCAGGATTATCTCGAGAAGAACCCGAACGGCTACTGCCACATCAACCTGCACGCGCTGGATGATATGCCGGTCAAGCCGATTCCGGAAGACGAGGAGATCGTGAAGGGGCTGAGCCGGGGAGCGTGACGGGTTAGTAAGCAATACAGCCTGTTAGTGCGCAATACTCATCCTGAAGTGAGCAATCAAGGGCCCGAAGTAAGCAATCTGCGCTGGAAGTAAGCAGCCATGATGCGCAAGTAAGCAATGAACGCCATAAAGGTAGCAATACAAATGTAAAAGGTACGGAGGAGAAGGGCATGGAGGGCATTCTACATGTTAGACAAAGCTGAAGGTGAATGGGTTACATTCGATTCAACCTAAATAGATTACACGATTGCATATCTGCTTTACAGTAGGGGTAGGAACAAGTGAGGAGGGATTACGTATGATCAATGAAACCGATTTAAAACACTTGAAGCGCTGCGTGGAGCTGGCGAAAGAGGCGGTCCATAATGGAGACGAGCCGTTCGGTTCCGTTCTCGTGTCGGCGAACGGCGAGGTGCTGGCGGAGGACCGCAACCGGGTAGGCGGCGGGGACCCGACGCAGCATCCGGAGTTCGCGCTTGCTAGGTGGGCGGCGCAGAACATGACGCCGGAAGAGCGGAAGATCGCAACTGTCTACACATCCGGCGAGCATTGCCCGATGTGTTCCGCGGCGCATGGCCTCGCGGGTCTCGGGCGCATTGTGTATGCGAGCTCGTCCGAACAGCTCGCGCAATGGATGGAGGAACTCGGGGCGCCGCCGCTCGGCATACGCACGCTTCCTATCCAGGAAATCATCCCAGGGGCGGACGTGGCGGGCCCTGTTCCGGAGCTTGCCGAACAAGTGCGCGAGCTGCATGTACAATCGGTGGCGGGGAGCCAATAGATCATGGAATTTGAAAAGGCGGCACCACCTACTTTCCGGGTTGGTGCCGCTTGCGGTTCCTGATGAACTGGATGTAAAGAAAATAGATAGTTGTATAAAAGGACTTGGGAAACCGATTAATGATATAGTTAGAACGTATATTGTACAAGTGAGCAGGTGAATGAACATGATAGAAGTAAAAACATCTTCGCTGAGTGACGGCGAATTCAACCGAGGCATCTTCGCAACATGCGACATCAAGAAGGGGACGCTGCTCCACGAAGCGCCCGTCATCGCGTATCCGAACGAGCAGCACGAACATATCGAAAAGACGCTGCTGGCTGACTACGCGTTCGAATATGGCATTAATCACACCGCCATCCTCCTTGGCTATGGCATGCTGTTCAACCATTCCTACACGCCGAACGCGACGTATGAGATCAGTTTTGACAAGCATACCTTCGACTTTTTCGCCTACACGGACATCAAAGCCGGCGAGGAGATTTTGATCAACTACAACGGCGATGAGGAAGACCAGGAATTGCTGTGGTTCGATAAAGAATAAGTGCTGAAAAACGCATGAAATAGCCAGGCAGTCGCCAATGACTGCCTGGCTTGTTTTATTAAAGGCGCCGTGTAAACATCTCGCTAAAAAGATTACTTGAGCCGGCACTCTTTCAGCTTCTCCCGATCGTCAATCCCTTAGCAAATACATAACCCGACAATCCATATGAAGCACAGATCTCATAGCTTTTATACCCATGGCTGTTCAGATAATTTTCCAGTTCACTGATATTGTCATGCCGAATCGGCCATGAATAAGTTGAATGGATTCCGAAGGCTTGTCTGTTCTGGCTGATCAAGGCCTTTGCTTCGACTTCTTCAATATCAAACAGAATACTGCCAGCCATGACATGATCGAATTCATGGGCAAGATACTCTTCGAAAGTCGCGGTCGCAGTTTCCTTCGCCGCCGTTTCAATGTCCATGGTCAAGATTCGGCTTGAAAAGTTGACGGAGTATCCGAGTATCACACCATCGTGAATGGCTATTTCTATTTCTATTCAGCCCCCTTCTATAAAGTCCACCGTATTGCCGGCTGCGTCATGCAACCGGCGTCCCGTCCGCAACCGGCTGGTCCGGCCGCAGCAGCACGACATCATCCGCGCCAGGAACACCGCCAATCACCAATACTTCGGACTTGAAGCCGGCGATGCGCCGAGGCGGGAAGTTGACGACAGCGACGACTTGATTGCCGATCAGCTGCTCTGGTTCGTATCTTTTGGTGATCTGGGCAGAGGACTTTTTGATCCCCAGTTCGCCGAAATCAATCTCCAATTTGATGGCCGGTTTTCGCGCTTCGGGGAAAGGCTCCGCCTGCACGACGGTGCCAATCCGTATATCCAATTCCAAGAAATCCTCTATTGTCGGCATGTCTGATACCTCTTTCATTAAAATAAAATTCTAAACCTTTCCATTTCATTATAAACGTTCGGCCGTCATTCAACAAATGTCCATTACTTCCCGCTCCTTCACAAATCCTTCCGGTACATCCCCGCAATCGGCAGGGTGACAAGCAGGAAGGCGATCCACAAAACGGCGGCCGGCCGCCATTCGATGAGCGCCGCGCTAGCACAGACGCCGAGGATGAAGGTCGACAGGACGACGGCAAGCTGCATCAGTTTCGAGCGGGCATCCACGTCCTTCCGGTGGATCGTCCTGTAGATGAAATGGACGACCATCCGTGCATTGCCGGTCATGATGCCGATATTGACCGGCCGGGACGATAATCTCCGAAAAGCGGTCAAGGTGAAGCCGGCGACGATGCCAAGGAACAGGACGGTGACTGTCACGGGCAGTTGTGATTGCAGGGAGGCGAGGGCAAGGAGGATAGCCGACTGGATATACAGGAAGACCCGGTAGCGTCTCACGCCGGTCCGTTTGAGATGGGCGAGCAGGGATTCTCCCGCAAATGCGCCAGCCACAAAGCCGGCGAATGACAGGATGTTCGTCGCCCCTGCCAGATTCTCCTTTGTGACGAGCTTGATGCCGTACGAGACCATATTGCCTGTCTGCGCACTAACGAGAGTTCAAGGAAAGCATAGGCGTCCAGATAGCCCATAAGGAAGGCTGCCCCGATATTGAGCAGACTCCTGATTTGCTGATCAACCCTATTTTGATTGTCCAAATAATCCTCCTTTCTAGTAGAGGAATACCACTCTTCTTATACCCTGCTCGACCAGTTGAAACGTTTCTCTGCGGAAACCGTCTGATTTCATAAAGGGGGGACAGCATGAAACGATTATTGGTTCTCCTGGGCGTGCTCGGGATACTCGCCGGATGCGCCGGGAAAGCGGTCATCCAGCCGGAACCGCCTATAACGGACAAGCCGGTTCAAGAGGGTGCCTTCATCATGGCTGTAAAAGAAGGCTACATTTTCGTCTCAGGCGGGGGGGAAGGGGCGATCAACCTGACGTTTCCGGAAGCGGATCAGCTGTCAGCGGGCCAGCGCGTAAAAGTGGAGACGAAGGGGCCGATCTTTGAAACTTCTCCGGCGAGCGGGACAGCGAAACAGGTGGAGATCCTGCCCGATTATAAACCGGACGGCGCGACGCTCACTGAATCAGAGGCGGTCAGAAAAGTGATCGAGCAGGAAACATTGGCCTATTTCAATTTCAATATCATTAAAGACGTCCACTATGATGAGGGAAAGTGGATTTTCGAGATCAGTGACGGCAACACGGTGGAAGTGGAAGACCGGTAACCGAAAGGAATGTGTGGGATTGAAAAAAGGGATAGCGGCTGCTTTCTATTATGCGGTGGCGACAGCCTCTACGTATGTCGTTCAATGGGTGTTGCTATTGTTTGTTTCAGGCATGCGTTTCACAGCTTCGGATCATCCGCCAGGTGATATCGAAATGGGTTCGAAAATCGTGTATAGTATCGGAGTGCCTCTATTGCATGGCGCTGTATTGATTGTTAGTTTTCTCTTGTATTCCTCGATCCTTACGTCTTTTGGCATCAAGCTGAGAAAAGTGCTTCCTATCCTGTTCAACGTCCCCTTGACACTTTACCTTACATGGCGGGTCAGCCAAATCGCATTTTGATGAATGAACATTATGAGAAAACCGCATCCCGATCGGCCGTGGCCAATCCTGGATGCGGTTTTTTCACTTCTAGTGAATCGGTATAACTACTTCGCTGCCTTGCAGCACCTTCAATTCATTCATCATAAACGTCACCAGCGTCAATGGGCCGTCCGCCGCCTGGAATTCTTGCTCATAGACATGCGGTCGGATCCGCTCCGGATAGCCTTTTGCCTGAGCGGTAAGGTTGTTGCCGTCCGCGTCTTCCAGCCAGAGGGTGTTGTATTGGAAATGGCCGTCGAACGGAAAGTCACTCGCGGATTCAAATGTCAGCACCATCTTGTCGTCTTCGTGTCGCAGGGACTTGACGATGATGGACCCCATCGTTCCTTGGTCGATTACGAGCGGCAGCCGGTCCGCCTCAAGGGGAGTCCGCACTTGCTCGGGTGCGCCTGTATCCACAGGCACTAGGAACGGACTGACCGTCAATTCCTTGATGTCTTCCGCAACCGGCTCATACCGGTATTCCATTTCCATGCTATAGGGACCGTCGCCTGATCTGATGTCACCTGTGCCGAATGCGTCAAGCAGCGTAAGTGCATGGCCTTGATCATCTAGCAGATTAAACTGCAGCAATTGTCCATCGACCATTTGCAATGTGTTCAATTCCGGTGACTCGATGGTCAGCGACAGTTTCGTGCCTGCTGCGCCGATCTTCACGTCATTCACGGTGATCACCTGGTCTTTATACACTACGGTTTCACCTGAAGCAAACGTCTTTACCTCTTCCTTTGCCATTTCGACAGGGATGGTGAACTCCCAAGACCCGGATGTGTCCACGATTTCCTTGATTCCCATTTTCAGTTCGAACGAATCGGGCAATTCACCGATTGACGAGATATTGACGACGCCCGCGTATGTGTGATCAGACAGCTGTCGAACGGATCTGCTGTCGCTGAAATTGATTTCCTTGCCGTCTGCGAACAATTGCAGCTCGCCCAAATGGTCCATATGTTTTCCCTCAGCGATGAATCCAGGATTTCCGTGCATCTCTTCCAGATAGCTGATGGACAGCCGCGTTCCGTCATAATAGACATCCTCGATGGTCAAGCTGATTCCCTGATCCGTGGACGTATGACCGACACCTTGCTGCAGTCCGCGCTTGCTCGCGATGACGAGTCCCATATCGCCTGTGAATTCAAAAACCGAATCGAGCACCGGCACAGTCGACAATACCCGCGCCATGGCCGGTGAGACGAATGCCGAGCCTACCATCAGAAATAGGGCGGCGCTTGCTGCAGCCACATATGGATATAAGCGCTTGCGCAGCTGTTTCCTGCCCGCTTTCGCCTGTTTGATGCCTGCCAAGATGGCCTGATCCAGCTGCTTTGCGGGCACATCAATCGTCTCCATGGCCTGCTTGATATCTTCGTTATTTTTACTCATTGCTGCAAACCCCCTTATAGGAATTTCTCAATTGGTTGATTGCCCGGTGCAAGTGCGTCTTCACGGTCCCTTCCGGACAATCGAGCACTTCCGCAATTTGCGGGACGGTGAGATCCTGGTAGAAACGCAATAGGATGACGGTCTTGTAGCGATTCTCGAGCCGCCCGATTGCCTCCTGCAGATCGAGCGCGTCTTCCTGTGATGCGGACACCGACGCTTCGATCCGTTCCATTGCTTCCGTCTCAAACGGTACGATATTGCTGCTTTTTTTAATGAAATCCAGAGCACTGTTAATCAAAATCCTCATCAGCCACGTGGAGAAAAAGGCGGCTTCCTTCACACTTTCGATGGATGCAAACGCTTTACACACCGTTTCTTGCACAATATCGAGTGCATCGGCTTGATTTTTTACATAGGTGAAAGCCATTCTGTATAATTTATCTTTTTCTTGATCTAGTAATCGCAGGAAAGCCTCTTCGTTTCCTGCTTGGGCTTTCTTCAACAATTTCGCATGCTTCATAGGACAACTCCTTTCGTCCGGACATTTGTTAGACTGATAGCAGGTTGATATCGTTTCAAAGACTTTTTCAATGAAAAGTAATCATACAACAGGAAAACTTTTTCGGCCGCTGCGGGTCTAATGAATAAGCAAGCGGAATGGGAGATGTGGATGAATGGAAAAGGAACTGGCGGAGCGCGCCGTCCGAGGGGATGAGGAAGCATTTCTCGCACTGATGCATCTCAACCAGGAGGCGCTATACCGTACGGCGCTTGCCTATTTGAAGAACGAGGACCTGGCTGTCGAGGCGATGCAGGAAGTGACCGTGCGGGCGTATGAGAAGATCCGGACACTCCGCATGCCGGAATACGCGAAGACGTGGCTCATCCGGATCATGATGAATTACTGCCGGGATGTGCTGAAAAACCGCAAACGGTATACGGAGGATGAAGCGATGCTGGAGGCGCAAGGAATCAGTGACGATTTTACGTATCTTGAAGTGGAGGAGGCGCTTAGCAGGCTTTCTGAAAGTGACCGGGAGCTGATCCATATGAAGTATTTGCATGACTTGAAGATCAAGGACATCGCGGATATGACGTCTACACCGGAAGGGACCGTGAAGACCAGGCTGTACAAAGCGGTGAAACGGCTGCGTGCCTATTTTGACGGAAAAGGGGTGGAAGGCCGTGCATGATGAGGAGCTGCAAGCTTGGAAAAAGGAAATTGAAAAGCAGGACATTCCAGCTGAACGGATTGAGGGGGCGATTGCTGCCGGCCTGAAGCAGGCGAGACAGCGACGGCAGCGGAATAAACAAAAATTCCAGAAGCGTATCATGTGGACCGTGATGGCTGCGGCTGTCCTGATGTTGGCATTTGTGACATCGATCCGCGTCTCGCCTGCTTTTGCAAGCGCCATTGCGTCCATTCCCGGCATGGCAGGCATTGTTGAAAGGATCCAGGACAACAAAGGGCTTCAATTGGCGATCGAAAATGATCACTACCAGGCAGTCGGCGCGTCGGAGGAAGCGGACGGGGTGTCGGTGACGCTTGAAGGGTTAATTACAGACGAAGCGGGCATGGTGGTGTTTTCGAAAGTCAAGACCGGCCGGAACTCCAGGGAACTCAGCATGCCTAGCATCCAAGTGGTGGACGAGAACGGTATTCCGCTATCACGCCATAGTTCATCCCAAACAAGCTGGTCAGACGGTGGCGACTACATCCTCACGAATGTGGCGGAATTTGAGTTTGAAGACGGTCTGCCGCAAGAGGCATTTATCGAATACGAAGTCACTGATTGGAAAGGCGAAGAAGAGGTCACGACCGTCCGTATCCCATTCAAGCTGGATTTACAGCCGATCAAGAAAGAACAATACATCTTGAATGAAACGGCGATTGTCGAGGGGCAGAAAATCCGTATCCGGTCGGTTACGGTCGGTACCTTGAAAACGGCGGTGGAAGTGGAAGTGGATCCGCACAACACGATGGAAATCTTCGGCTTTGAAGACCTGCGTCTTATGGATGAGAACGGGGATGTCTGGAGCTCCATCAAAGACGGCGTATCCGGGAGAGGGACGGATGACCCAAATGTGGCCATCTATTACTTGCAGAGCAATTACTTCAAGAAAAGCGATCATCTGACGCTCGCATTCGACAAGCTGATGGCGCTTGAGAAAGAGCAAGCATCCGTCGTGATCGATATGGAGAAAGGGAAGATCCTCAAGCAGCCAAGCGATGCGCGGTTCAACCTGTTGCTTGCGGAGGAACGCCGATTGAAAGTTCATTTCAGAGCGGAAGAGGGCTATTACCGTGATCCGTTTTCCGTAGCGTTCGATGCGGATGGAAAAGAGCTGCATATGAACAGCGGAACCTACTCCGGCAATGAAAATGACCGTCAGATAGAATTGGAACTGCAGGATGGCGGCTATAAGAATCCGATTACGCTGCCGCTATACGGCTATCCGTCGTATATTGAGGGACATGTGGAGATGAAGGTTAAATAGAAAGAAAACCTAAAAAGGTGGATACTGTGCAACTGACAGTGTCCACCTTTTTTCGGTTTTTCCCATGACTTCGAGACATGGTCTTATTCATTGCTGAAGATCATTCAAATATCCTTATATACAATACATTCAGACGGATGTTTGAATGAAAGGGTGTTTGTGATGGCGCAACGATTGTACGATGCTCATCGGCCGCATGATAAGGCGGAAAGGAGATCCTGTTTTCGGTTATGAATTGAAGGACGCCGTGAAGAAGGCAAGTGTGAACGTCAGGCCGCGAGCCTTACATGCCGAAGGGCGGTATCTCTACTTTTCGGATCAGTCCTCTATTAAAGTGGACAATATCGTCTGGGCTACCGGCTTTACGCCCGATTATGAATGGATCGATATCGAGAGAGTTCTGACCCATCAATGTGAACTTATACATACCCGAGGAGTAAGCCCCATTACCGGATTATACTTTCTTGGACTGCCATGGCAGACACATAGAGGCTCTTCCCTGCTTGCGGGTGTTGGGAAGGATGCTCGTGAATTAGTTGGAAAGATGTTCGATGAATTGCAGCCGTAGAAAAAAACTGCCCAGCTGATCTATCAGCACACGGGTAGTTGTTTTTTAGTATACGCGCGGCAACGTAATGCGGATTGTCGTGCCTTCCGCCGTAGAGCTGACGTCCACGCGCCCTGCATGCGCTTCGATCAATTGCTTGGCAATCGTCAAGCCGAGCCCCGTACCGGAATCTTCTGTTGTCGTGTTCGTGCCGCGATAGTAGCGATTGAACAGGTGGTCGAGCTGTTCGGGCGGGATGCCGCGGCCCTCGTCCCGGATGACTAGCGTCACCGTATCCTCGCCGCCATCCACTTCCAGATGGATGAGCGTCCCAGGCGGATTGTGCTTACTGGCGTTTCCGATCATATTGTCGAGGACACGTTCAAAACGGGCCGGGTCTATGGAAACAACTACATCCGCGCCGGCATGAAGTGTCAATGGATTCGGCCAGTCGCGCCGTTTCAGGTACTCCTTCAGATACAAATAAAAACCTGTTCTCTCTTTCTGCAAGTGGACGCCATCGTTTTTGAGCTGGTACGTGTACGTCAAATCGTTGATAAGGGCGTCCATATAGCTAGCTTTTTCCACCATGGTCGAGGCAAATCCCCGTATTTCATCGGCGGACCACTCATGCCCGGACTCCAGCATGGCGGCATAGCCGTAGATCGTGCTGAGCGGTGTTTTCAGGTCATGGGACAAGCCGGTGATCCAGTCTTCGCGCAATTGTTCGGTTTGGCTGATCGTCCGCTCATTCTCTTGCAGTTTCTCGGTGAGTCGTAAGAGGGAGGCATCCACATCTTCGTATACTCTGTAATTCCCCTTGAGACGCCCGTCTTTGCGGCGCCGGATGTTCCGGTCATCGGGTCTGTCGTATACCTTCCGCGACAAATGCTCAAGCCAGCGCAGGAAGTAAAAGACGGGTTTTCCGAATTGGCGTCCGATCCATAGGGAAAACAGCAACGTCACGAGCAATAGCGCGAGATGGTAGATGCCGAGCCACTTCACTAATGAAAGCATCAGTTGCGTATCGAGCGGTTCGAATGCGTGATAGTGGGAATTCGGCATCCGGACGACTGCCAGTTCCCCGTCTGATAAAGGAGTGGCCGCGAGCAACTCCTGCCGTTCATTCACAGAGGCACTGGCTTTAAGGGCATCCTCAATCTGAAGAGATGCGCTAGGGGAGTCGCCAGTCGATGCCAGCAGCTGTCCGTCCGCTGCGTACAGCTCCAACACAGCCGCCTCTGCATCGATGTCCGTTTGTGACAGGCTAGGGAACCCCGGCCTCTGCTCTAGGGAATAAAGCAGCCGATCCGCCTCCGTATATTCCTGGAACAGGAGGGAATAGTCCTCTGAAAGCGACCAGGTATGCATCTTTTTCGATCGGGCCATCCGGATCAACTCACCTGGTGTATACGAATGCGGCAGAATCCCAGGCTCGGAATCCGCCACGACATTTCCAGAATGGTCCACCACTTGGACAATCCCGCCGCTTCGTTCCGCGATATTCAGCAAAGCGTCCGAGAAACGGACCACCCCTTCGCCGATATCGACCGCGCTTTCCACTTCACTCTGCTCCAGCACCCGTATGTCGTGGTAATAAAATCCTGACAGAACGCGGAAGGCGAGCACGAGGAAGATGACGGCTGTGCCGATGAATAATACACCATAAAAGGCGAGGAAGTACCCGATAAATCTCAAAGTAATCCGCCTCGGCAGTTTCATTGACGGTTTTCGCTTACCCATTTAGCTTGTACCCGATTCCCCGCACCGTCACCAGATGCTCGGGCCGGCTCGGGTCCTTCTCGATCTTCTCCCGCAGCTTGCGGATATGTACCATAATCGAGTTGCCGTCGACGACCTTCTCGTATCCCCAGACCTGCTCATACAGCTGCTCCTTCGACAGCACTTGATTCGGATGGCTGCAGAACAGCTCCAGCAGCTGGAATTGCTTCTGGGTGAGCGGGACGGATTCCCCAGCGACCGTCAGTGCCGCCCCGTCCGCATCGAGCTGGAAGTCACCGAAATCATAGATATGCTGTTTCGCATGCCCTTTTGCCGCCAAATAGCGGGCGACCTGGACTTTCACGCGCGCCGCCAGTTCCAGCGGGTTGAACGGCTTGGTGATGTAATCGTCCGCGCCGTGCATGAAACCGCGCAGTATATCGGCTTCGGATGCTTTCGCCGTCAAAAAGAAGATCGGCGCATCGGTCCGTTTCCGGATATTTTCGGCAAGTGCCAGTCCCGTGCCGTCCGGCAGCATGATGTCGAGTATGTAAAGATCATACGAATTAGTTGAAATAAACTGCTCCGCTTCCTTGAACGTGGCACAGCCATCGATTGTGCGGAACCCTTCTTTGCGCAGTATGATGTCTACCATATCACCGATTGCCTGTTCATCGTCCACCACGAGAATTCTTGCATCCTCCACATCGATCCCTCCAAAAATTAAGCTTCCGATAAGGTTTCATCGTCTTGCAGGTAAGATTCCACCTGCATACTAACGGTACAGTCACTATGATTCTATCACAAGGATGAAAGTCGGGAGGAGACAAGATAATGAATCAGAAGCGGGTTCAATTAGTGGACGGGTTGCGGGGATGGAGCTTATTCGGCATCCTTCTCGCCAACCTGCTCATTTTCCAATATGGGATGTTCGGCAAGGATGAAACGGTATTTACCGGTCTGGATAAAGGATTTTATGATGTTACCAAAATAGCCATCGAAGGCAGCTTCATGCCGATTTTCACGTTTTTATTCGGCTACTCGATGATCAAAATGGCGGACAGCCTACGTGCGAAAGGAAAGCCGGTCAAGCGATTTTTCGTCAGGCGGTCCATCCTGCTCGGGGCGGTCGGCCTTGCGCACAGCATTTATTTATGGGAAGGGGACATTTTATTTTTCTATGGGTTGATGGGCTTCTTCCTATTGCTCTTTGTGAATCGGAAAACGAAGACTATTCTCGTCTGGGGGATTTTGTTGTATGTACTGACGGTTGCGATATCGTTGCTCGGTGTCGGAGTCGCAGATCCTGGTTCGGACGATTTCAACGTGCCGGCAGACTATGTACAGCAAACGAATCATGTGTATGCAAACGGCACGTATTGGGAAATTAAAGAGCATCGCAATCATGCTGATCCGTTCAGCGACATGCCAGAGCTCTTCATGTTTGTTCTCGTTCTGCTGTCGCCACTGGTCACCGCCCCGTTATTCTTATTCGGCATGTATGCAGCACGTATCAGTATGTTTAAAGACCCTGGCCGGGAACTTCCGGCCTACCGGTTGTGGGCGCTACTGCTGCCGCTTGGATGCCTGATGAAAGCGGCTGGCCATTATAAATGGTTTGGAGCATGGACGGACTTTTTTGCCGGGACGGGGGCATCGTTGCTTGCCGTCGGGTATATGAGCGCATTCGCATGGGTTTATGCGGCATGGGGCAATACCCTGGTCGTCCGTGCTTTTGAAAGCGTAGGGAAGCTATCCTTGACGAACTATTTGCTGCAGACGGTCGTGTGCACAACGGTGTTCTATGGCTACGGGCTCGGCTGGTTCGGCAAGATGGGCATCGGTCCCGCCATGGCGTTCGGCCTTATCCTGTTCGCGATGCAGTGCCTGTTAAGCAGCCTGTATTTGAAGAAATTTCGGCGCGGACCCGTGGAAGTGCTGCTCCGGATGGGAACGAACTTTTCATGGAACGGGAACGTGCGGACCGGGAAACGGAAAGAAGTGTTGAAAGGGGAAGAGTCTTATGGAAAACAGTGAGAAAAGAAATCATAAAGTCGAGGAAGCGATTGCCGGGGCAGGCGGTTTTCTCTATGCCGGGTATTCCATCGTGACTGGCGGCGGATTGCCGAGCGGATTCGCGGGATGGATGACCTTCATCGGTGCATTCCTGCTGATCATGCTTGCCATGTATGGCGCGGTGTATATGTTCAGATTGATCGGCCGGAGGTGAAGCGAAAGAGGATGGGAGCCCCTTTCGCTTCCTATGAAACTTTTAATGGCCTGCATCGTAAAGAACAGACAGACACGGGAAGGAGGAATTTCATGTATACGGATATTCAAGCGCCATCCAGCCGTTTGGCGAAAGAGATCCTCAGTGTACTGCGTCTCAGGTCCGTCATCAGCCACTCGATTGAAATGGTTCTGCTAGCTGCGTTCTATTTCATCAGCCGGCATTTTTCATGGGGGAGCTGGTCTGACTATGTTGTCTGGATCGGTGCAGTTCTCCTGATCGCGTCGGCCATCTGGGGCATCGGATTGCGGCCGGTATTCATCTATAAACATACACGTTACGGAATCAGTGAAGATTTTCTGCAATTGAAGAGCGGTGCTTTTCATGAGCGGCACGAATTGGTGCCGATGACGAAGATACAGGCCGTCTCCACGAACCAGGGGCCGATCCTGCGAAAGTTCAATTTGTATTCAATCGCAATCGAGACGATGGGATCCAGTCATGGCATTGTCGGATTGCCGAAGCAGGTTGCAGTCGACTTGCGGAACGACATCGCCCATTTTGCCAAAATCCGTGAGGTGGATGAGGGATGAATATGAAGCGTTATCATCCGTTGACACTCGTTTTTGATCTATTTGAATTTGGAAAGAGCATGGCCATTTTTGCTTTCATGCTTTTTGTGATCAATTACCAATCGCAGTCATTCATCGTCATCTGGGGAAGGAGATTGTTTTGGACAATCGTCATCCTGACGCTTGTCAGCCTGCTGTTCAAGTGGCTGACGAGCCGCTATGCAGTGGACGGCAAGGCGTTTCATCTGAGATCAGGCTGGTTCGATAAAACGGAGCGTACGGTTTATTTCGATAAAGTGCAAAATGTGCAGCGGCGCACAACGTTTCTGCATAAGTTCTTCCGGATGACGTCGGTTACTTTTGAAACCGGTGCAGGCCTCTTGAATTCAAATGTGGAATTCAAGGCGGTGACGAAGCAGGAGGCAGAGCGCTTGGAGGCTCTTGTGAAGAAGGGGGCCGGTACGCAAGGAAATGCGGTGGAAGAAGAGGAGCGGAATGCCGCGGGTGAGAGCCGGCGCGTCATCCACTTTACGCCGACACGAAAGGACATCATCAAAGCCTCCTTGACATCCTTCAGCTTCTTAGTGCTCATTGCGGTGGGGGCTTCCCTGTTCGCCAAGCTGGACCAGCTGTTCGATCTGGAAGAGGCGGTGGAAGGATGGCTGTTTTCCTTGCTGACATCTGGCTGGCTGATCGCGGGACTGGCCGCTGTACTGATGGCGATATCGATTATTGCCGGTTTCGTGTGGACGTATTTCAAGTATAGCAAGTATGAGATCGCATCAGATGACGAACGGATCACCATCCGCAAGGGCGTGGTCGATGAGACGGCATTCTCTATCCGGAAAACACGTGTACAGGCAATCGAAATCACCCAGTCATTCATGAAACGCTTGCTGGGTCTGGCGGAAGTCAAGCTGATCAGTGCGGGAAGTTTAGGAGAGGATGACAAAGAGATCAGCACATTATATCCCTTCCTGCCCATCTCGCGTGCCTATTCGATCATTGAAGAGATGCTTCCAGGTTATGCAGTGCAGCATCAGACAAGGCGCCTTCCGCGGAAGGCACTTGCCATCCGATTATTGAAGCCGTATTGGTTCTGGCTGATCGTAACGGCTCTGGCCGTGTACTTCCGTCCCGAGCCGTTCGGCTGGCAGTTCGTATGGTGGGCAGCACCGCTCGTGTTATTGATTGCCATCATATGCAGTCGCATATTGGGCTTCCTGAACACGACGTATTCGATTACGGCAGGTTTTATCCAAGTAAGTGAAGGGGCGCTTGGAAAAACGACGTTCCTGACGCGCCGGGATAAAATAATTGAAATATACGTGGAGAGGTCTAAACTTCAGCAATGGTCAGGCTTGGCAACAATCGGTGTCGTCAACCGGGCGAAACCGGTTCGGCATGAAACACTCCGCGACGTTCCGCTGCCTGAAGCGGTCAGGTTCCATTCCTGGTATGCAGGCCGTACCGAAGAGATAACGACGAAGTAAGGAGAAGGGTCCACGGCTTTTTGCGAAGGCCAGCCTTGGCCCGCTGCCTCGTCAGAAGAACCGCCAGGCTGTAAGGTTTTCTGTAGTCTGGTGTTTTTTCGTAGTTCAAGCACTTGCGGTCATGCTGCTGAGTACACTTGCACTGTTTGCTGGCCTGCTTATACTGTTTCTCCAGTTTGTTGCGTCCACGTGCTTTCTTGCGCTGCGCAGGCCTGCCTGAAAGAAAAACAAAAACGCCTGTGCTGATTCGCGCAGGCGTCTTGTTCACATAGACCTGGTGGCTTTCTCAGGCCGCGGCCAGATGAAGTACGAAAGGGAGATGACAAAGTCGATTCCTACTATGAGCATCCACAGTTTTAACATCTGGCTGAGCGCTTCAGTTTTGGAAGCGTCGTTTATGAAATACACCATGGCTGCTAGGAAGGCGCCGCCGATGAGGAAGGCGAGGACGTGCTGCAAAGTGCCTTTCATGGAATGGCGCGCATGGGCATAGCCCGTTTTCTTCTGTGGTTTCGGCCCTTGTTTTTTGACGTAATACAGAAAACGTTCATCGGCCCAGCGGATCATGCTTTTTCCGAACGCAATAGATACGCCAAGGTAGATGGCGGCAATGGCATGCGCTTGCGTGGCGACGGCTCCGCGAAGCAGATCGGATGCAGTGACGATCAGCAATGCTGCGTCAATGACGGGCGTCAGGGCGAGGAAGAAAAAGCCGAGCCGTTTTCGATTGAAGACATACCGCGTGATCAGGCCGGCAAGAATGGCGACCCAAAAGCCGATTTCACATGCGACGATCATCCATGCTACGAAGTTCATGAAATCTCTCCTTAATTTAATACAGTTGTATTGGTTGTTTGCATCGTATCATACCGACCTTAAACAATACAAGTGTATTGTGAAAAAGATGGATATATTCTACAATGATCATATGCCAAAACAAGTACATCATGAAGAGCGCAAGCAATTGATCGCGGAGGCGATGTGGCGGGTCATCCTGGATAAAGGGATGGAAGGGGCGACAGTTCGGAATATCGCGGAAGAGGCAGGGCTCTCGCTCGGAGCGCTCCGCCATTATTTCAAGACCCAGGATGACCTGCTTGTCTATGCGATGACGCTTGTGCAGAATAGGGCGACTGCCCGGATAGAAAACGTGGCGCGCCAGGAATTGCCGCCGAAAGAAATGGTGCTCTCGGTGCTGCAAGAGATCGTGCCGCTGACTGAGGAGACGCGGGCGGAAATGGAAGTATGGTTCGCGTTCATCGCGCACGTGAAGCATCGGAAAGATGAGCTCCCGGTCCCGGAAGACGGCGTGCGGGATGGCGTGATGAAAGTGGTCGGGTATTTGCAGATGAGCGGTTTGCTGAAAGACGGGCTCGATCTGGAGCTGGAGGTCGAGCGGTTATATGCGCTGATCGACGGGATCGCCATCCATGCGTTGCTTGCACCTGAACAGCTGCCGGGTGATCGAGTGAAAAAGACGATCCGCTATCACGTCGACTCAATTTGCAAGGGATGAATCTGATTTTCTGGCACGCCTGTCAACGGGACTGCTTACTTTAGGCCATGTGTTGCGTATGTTATGCTCATTGTTGCTTACTATTGGGACGCTATTGCGAGCATCCCGCTGTTCATTGCTACCTATCAGGCTTTCGTTGCTCGCTAAACGCCTGTTATTGCTTAGTTCACCGGAAAGCTTCTCACAGGCCTCCAAAAAATCCCGCCTGCAATGTTCAAAGATAGTGGAACATGCAGGCGGGATTTTTGTATAATGGAGGGACGGGCATTTGGGCTTGCCTGAATGCCAGGCTGGAAGAGAGGAATGGAACGAAACATGAAAGAGAATTTTTGGCTTGATTTACCGAAGCCGTTTTTCATATTGGCACCGATGGAAGATGTCACGGATGTCGTGTTCCGCCACGTCGTGAGTGCAGCGGCGCGGCCGGATGTGTTTTTTACGGAGTTTACAAATACGGAAAGTTTCTGTCACCCGGAAGGTATCTTCAGTGTGCGCGGACGCCTGACGTTCACGGAGGATGAACAGCCGATGGTCGCGCATATTTGGGGGGACAAGCCGGAGCATTTCCGGGATATGAGCATCGGCATGGCGGAGATGGGATTCAAAGGCGTGGACATCAATATGGGCTGCCCTGTCCCGAATGTGGCGTCGAAAGGCCGCGGCAGCGGTTTGATCAACCACCCGGAGACGGCGGCTGCGATCATTCAGGCAGCGAAAGCGGGAGGCCTTCCGGTCAGCGTCAAAACGCGGCTCGGCTATACGGAAGTGGACGAGTGGCGCGGCTGGCTGGCGCATGTCCTGCAGCAGGATATCGCCAATTTGTCGATCCATCTTCGGACGCGCAAAGAGATGAGCAACGTCGATGCGCACTGGGAATTGATTCCGGAGATCAAGAAACTTCGGGACGAGATTGCACCGCAGACGATGCTGACGATCAACGGGGATATCCCGGATCGTGCTAAGGGGATGGAGCTCGCTGAGAAGTACGGCATCGACGGCGTCATGATCGGCCGGGGCATCTTCAAGAATCCTTTCGCATTTGAAAAGGAAGCGAAAGAGCACACGCCGGAGGAGCTGATCGATCTGTTGCACTTGCACCTCGATCTGTTCGATAAATATTCGAGTGAGCTCGAGCCGCGGCCGTTCAAGCCGCTGCGCCGCTTCTTCAAGATTTACATCAAAGGGTTCCGCGGGGCAAGCGAGCTCCGCCATCAGATGATGGATACGGAATCGACGGATGAAGTGCGTGCGATGCTTGACGCATTTGAGTACTAGGGTTTTCAGCCACCAGATGATGGAAGGTTCACAGCTGGTGCTGATCTGCCACTAGGAATGATGGGAGAATCAAGGCATTCTGCCGCTTGTCAGTGAGCGGCAGAATGTCCTTTTTGCATGAAAAACAGGCCAGACACGTTTCCGGCATAACCGCCGGAAAAGTTTTTGCGCCAACATGAAACTTTTCCGGGAAACCGGCGTCTGTACGGTGCTATACCACCCGGAACAGATAGCCGGAAACGCGGCAAGGCCAGAGAAGAGAGTGAGTATTGTATATGCGAGACATGGAGGAAATCATGGCGGAGCATACGCGCTATTTAGTGCGGATCGCTTATCTATATGTGAAGAACTGGTCGAGCGCCGAGGATATTGTGCAGGAAGTGTTCGTCACTTTCTTCCAAAAAAGCGGGCAGTTCCGGGGGGAAGCGTCCATGAAGACATATTTGACGAAAATGACCGCCAACCGGGCAAAGGACTATTTGCGTTCATGGAAACGGAAGAAGGACGTGCTGTTTGGAGCCGTGTTCACGGCAGAAAGGGATGCGGAAGAAGTCTTGCTGGAGCAGGAGCAGCTGGCATCTCTCCAGAAGAATCTGTTTCAACTGCCGCTGAAGTACCGGGAACCGCTGATTTTATACTACTACGATGAACAGTCGATCGCGGAGATCGCAAGTTTCCTTGAATTGAATGAAAACACGGTGAAGACCCGGCTGCGGCGGGCAAAACAGCAGCTCAAAGAGTTTTTTGACGAAGAGGAGGTGGCAGGCCATGAATGATTTTAAACGAAAGCTGGATCAGATGATGGGCGATACATCCGCCCAGGAACAAAGGATCCGGCAGCGTGTGTACGAAACTAACCGGCCGCCAGCCAGAAGACCATCTTGGAAAGTGGCCATCATCTCAGCCGCACTTCCTGCCCTCGCCGTCCTTTTGTTCTTTTCTTTTGATCCGTTCAACCAGTTATCCGCGGATCAAGGGCCGGGCACGCCGTATGATCCGCTGGATGACCTGGCGCAGATTTCGGCATTGCAAAAGAAGAAGCAGCTGTCGGATATCAAATACGACGAGCTGGCGGACTTGCCGTATTTCGATCAAGTGGACGGCCTGTATTATGTCGACAGGGAAGCCTTTACTGCAAAAAAGAGCACGGGATCCCTCCTTCATACCGTCATCGAACGGAAAGCGAATGTCTATGACGGAGTCGTCTATCAGGCGGGCGATGTCGTGCGGACAATGACCGACACGACGAGCCATCTGCCGACGTATGACGATGTGTATTACGAAGTGATCGCTGTGCCGGGAGACCGGGTGATCCTGGAAGACGGGAACCTGAAGATCAATGGGAGGCCGCTTCGGTCTGATCTGATGGAGTCCTATAAGAAGCAGGGTGTCACGATTGCTGGCGGGTACGACCAGGTGCTGAATGCGCGGGAATATCTATTGCTCAACCATTTCCCCGCTAATGGGACAGTACAGGGGGCGACCATCACGCCAGTCCATAAGATACTCGGCCAAGTGGCAGGCGTTGCGGCGGAAGGAAGCACAGATTCCATCTATCTGGATTATCTGGCGGGAGACCTTGCAGGGGAGTATCCGCCGGAGCAGACTTTCGATCTCTGTCTGTATGATGCACTATTCGGCGGAAAGCGCCTGCCGCAGACAGCCGCATTCGCAAACGTCAGCCGGGTCGGCGAATTGTTTGTCGAAGCCTCGTACCGGAAAGCGGTCCCGTCTTCGGACGATCAGGTCGAAGTCCGGTATCAGTACGGACATGAAGGAGTGGCAGACCGTGTGTTCAGCATGACGCGCGGTGAGCAAGGATGGATGATCGAGGAATGAAGGATTTGGCCAGTCTTAGTAAGCTGTCAACCAACCGCTCAAAAGACGGACTGGCCGCGGAGATTCAATCCGCCAATCAACTAGCGTGGCTCCATCATAAGCTGAACACGAAAAGCCGTTTCCCGGAACTTGCCGGGAAATGGCTTTTTGTCATAGATCATCCAGTATCTCTTTCAGCACAACCGCCTGATTATGCGTTTCATCTTTCGCTGCATAGACGAGAGTAATATCCTTGTGGGGCTCCTTTGCCCATTCCTTCAATTGCTCTAGCGCCGCTTTTTTCCTCTGGTTGCATGCAAGTTCTTCTTTGTACTGCTTTTTGAACTCGCCGAATTTGTCCGGGTCATGATCGAACCACTGACGCAGCTCTGTACTTGGGCTGATCTCTTTCAGCCATTCATCTAGTGCAGCGTCCTCCTTGCTGACGCCCCGCGGCCAGATCCGGTCCACGAGGATGCGCATTCCATCCGATGCCTCGTTCTTGTCGTATGCACGTTTGATATGTACGGGCATGGAAACAGCTCCTTTCATTTATTATCTAGACGCGCGTCTTTCGTTTTAAACATAACTTTTGCAGTAAATATCTGGAGTGGCTTCAAGTTTCGAAACTTCTACTCTATTCACAGGAACGGAGCAGCACTGGATAGTAGGGGAAGGAAGTTTAGCAGTGTGCAATTGACCAACTGTTTAAACGAGGAGGATATCAACTCGCTGCATTCCAAGTCTGGTGAACGGGCCCAAACTCCGCTATAATAGGTCAGTACGTCCTTATGAAGATACAGGCAGAAGCCGTTTGATAGAAGTTAGTGAAAGTAGAAGGAGGCACTATCGATGACCGTTACAACAGGAGAGACATTGGTCGCGAACGTCCATGGATTGGACAATAAAGGAAACGGGCAGGCCGTCAAGTGGATGGAGAGTGACAGGGGCAGCAATCCCCGGAAGCTGAAATTGACGATTCCGCAGACGCTGCCGGGAGAGACGGTACAGGTCGTTGTGGATCAGCCCGACAAACGACATAGGAAAGTACTGCCGGAAGTGATCCTTGAAGCAAGCCCCGAGCGAGTGGAAGCGCCGTGCCCGCATTTCGAGCTTTGCGGGGGATGCACTTTGCAGCATTGGTCGTATGAAGGCCAGCTGAAGCATAAGACGGATCACGTACGGGAAGCGCTTGAGAGTGTCGGCATGGATCCCGCGCTTGTCCGGGATACGATCGGCATGGACGAACCGTGGGAGTACCGCAATAAGATGGAGTTCACCTTCTCCGCGGAAGGGGAACTAGGCCTGCATGAGCAGGGGAACTTCCGGAAGATCATTCCTCTTGAGACATGCCTGATCGCGGGGAAAAACATGGTCAGCGCTGCGATGGAAGTGAGCAAGTGGGCGAAAGAGCATCAGCTGTCCGGTTACAATAAAGACACGCACCAAGGATTGCTCCGCCATTTGATGGTCCGGGAGTCGTTCGAGACAGGTGAAATGATGCTTGCACTATTCGCGACAGAAGCGCCGTCAGGTGAACTTGCGGCGGCTGCGGAAGATTTGATTGCCAGAATCACTTCGAACTATCCGAATGTCAAAAGCCTTCTTTGGCTCGTGAACACGGATCTCGCAGACCGTACGCAGTCTGAGGAAACGTTTGTACTTGCCGGCCGTGACTTCATCTATGATGAGCTCGGCGGCTACAGATACCGGCTCTGGTTCGACACTTTCTTCCAGACGAACCCTGTCCAAGCGCAGAAACTTGTAGACCTTGCGCTTGAAATGGGCAAGCCGCGCGAAGACGAGAAGATGATCGATATGTTCTGCGGCGTCGGCACCTTCTCCTTGCCGTTTGCGGCTCGCGTGAAGGAACTCGCAGGCGTTGAGATCGTGGAGACATCGATCGAATCGGCGAAACGGAATGCCGTAGATAATGACTTGCATAACACGACATTCCTTGCCCGTGATGCACGGAAAGGGATTGACGAAATCCATGAAAGCTGGGGCTTTGCGGATCTGCTGCTCATCGATCCGCCTCGCTGCGGAGCGGGCGGCAAAGTGATGCGGCGCATCGGCCGGGCACAGCCGAAACGGATCGTCTACGTATCTTGCAAACCCGACACGTTTGCGACAGACATCGCAGAACTGATGCCGTTCGGCTATACACTCGAAACTGTACAGCCCGTCGACCTGTTCCCGCATACGGTGCATGTGGAATGTGTTGCACTTTTGACGTTAAGCGAATAAAAGATAAGGTAATGGCTCATCACGCCGGGAGATTTCCTGGTGCGGCGGGCTATTTTTTCATGGAGTCCAAAATAGCGATTTGCCCCTGTTTCGCCGTAAGGAATATCGATTTGGTTGTGAAAAGGGTTTTTCTGTCCCGTTATCGGATTGTATATGTATTTACAACAATTTACATCTTCCTGTTTTTATCGTATGGTGATGAAAAGGCTGGGGGTGGCTGGATGTATGTCAGTGAGGCGAATAGGCCGGCAGACAGTATCATATATGAAAAGGAAAGACCTCTCCGGAGGATTCCGTTGGAGAAATTTGTAGATCTGAAAGTGGATTATGCATTCAAGCAGTTATTCGGGAATGAGAAGAACAAGGACATTACGGTCGTGTTCTTAAATGCTCTATTACAGCGCTCCGGCAGGCAGGCGATCAGGGAAGTTGAGTTCCTTCCGCAGGAAATTGGCGGAGGGTATGCGGGTGACAAGCAATCCAGGCTTGACATACTAGTAAAGACGCAAGACGATGAATTTATCAATATAGAGATCCAGCTGGCCAATCAATACGATATGATGAAACGGACATTGTACTATTGGTCACGCATTTTTTCAGAAAGACTGCTTGAGGGAGAAGGGTACCATCAGTTGCCGCGGACCATCACAATCAACATCTGCAACTTCACTCTTTTTCCGCAAACCGCCTCATTTCATCCAATATTCCAGCTCCTTGAAAAGGATGAGAAATTCCTGATGGATGATACGATGGAAATTCATTTCATTGAAATGCCGAAATTCATACGGCAATGGCATGCGGAGAAGCTGGATCCATGGAATGACGTAATGGCACGCTGGCTGTTGTTGCTTGGGATGGTGGACGGCAAGAAAGAAAAAGTCTATGCCGAAATCTATAACGAACTGGAGGCGATTGCGATGAACGATAAAGAACTGCAGATTGCATTCGATGTGTGGCAGGAATTGAGCAGGTCCGAAGAAGACCGGTACGCTTATGAGTCGCGGCTGAAATATATTCTCGATGAGCAGAACAGGCTGGCGGATTCCAAATATCTTGCGCGGAAAGAGGGGCTTGCAGAAGGCAGGCAGGAAGGAATGGAGCTTGGAAGAGAAGAAGGCAGAGAAAAAGGCAGAGAAGAAGGCCTGAAGATGGTAGCTTTGAATTTGATCCGTAAAGGACTGGGCGATGAAGAAGTCAGTGAACTCACCAACTTGCCGGTGGATGAAGTGGAGAAATTACGGAAAGACAATCAATAAATCATCGGAAAGCCGGCCGCGCTTGAAGTGCGTACCGGCTTTTTAACTGCTTTACAAATAAGGATTCACCGCATACGGGCCGACTGTCGACATCCTCGTCAGCTGTTTCGCCATGTAGGAAGGCGTGTGCGGCATATCATGCTTCAGCCACCAGATGAGGACACCGAGATAGGCGGATGACGTATAAGCGACGGACATGTCGACCGGGACAGCATATTCGGTCCCGTCCTCGATCATATACTTCGAGCCTCGGTTGACGAGCGATTCGATGATCTGGCGGACCGCTTCCGTGAAGTCCGGCACTTTCTCCTGGACGAGGACCACTTTGTAGAATCGCGGCTGTTCCATGATCTTGCTGAATAAACGCACGAAAATCGGATGGGGATTCTCGCTGTCATATTTGAACTCGATCTCCTTGACCTGCGCGCTGGCCCGCAAACTGTCGAGCGCCTCATCCAGCATCTGCTCCAGAAGCTCGTCCTTATCATAATAATGAAGATAGAACGTCGCCCGGTTTAATGTAGACCGTTCGGAAATCTCCATCACGGTGATCTTCTTGTAATCCTTCTCTTCCATCAAATCTACCAGCGCCTCTTGAAACATCCTTCTCGTCCGCATTATTCGCGGATCCACTTTAGTAGACAATTCACTGCCCCCCTGTCGATTTGAAAGCTGTAAGTAGACATTCAGAATGAAAGTGACGAGAATCCGACACTTATCCGAAAAATGATTATTGTCTTAACTTTTATCTTCTCTATAATTATACATGACAACACTTGGCCGATAAAGAGCTGCAAGCAATCCTGTAGCAGGCCGATTTATTTTGCAAGCGCTTACGATAAGAAAAGGGGGTAGTTTTGGATGATCTTGAAGAATGAAGTGAAGTGGGACATGGAGACGGATGTAGTGGTTCTTGGAAGCGGCGGAGCAGCGTTGACATCGGCCATCCTGGCGCATGATCAGGGAGCCGAGGTCCTTATCCTTGAAAAATCAGACCAGATTGGCGGCACAACAGCGTTCTCGGGCGGAATTCCATGGATTCCGAATAACCGGTACATGAAAGAACTTGGTCTTGAGGATTCACATGAAGACGCCAAGAAATATATTACGAAGCTGACGCATGGCAATGAACCCGATCCTGAACTGATCGATGTGTTCATCGAGGAGAGCGCCAAAATGATCGATTACTTGTATGAGCATACGCCTGTGCGGTTTGCAGTTCCGCGCGGCTATGGGGATTACTACGCTGATCTGCCCGGGGGTAAGCAGGAAGGGCGCTCACTCGATCCGAAGCCGTTTCCGCTGAATGAACTTGGTGAGTGGGCTGATAAAGTGCGCCGGAACCCGATTTTCCCGCCGCTTACACTTGAAGAGGGCGGAGCGGTTGATCCCGGGGAAATCGATTTCAATATCGTCGCAACCCGAATGGAGCAGAACATTACGACAATGGGACGTGCTCTTGCTGCTGGACTGTTCAAGGCGGCGCTAGACCGGGGAATTGAGACAAGGCTGAAGACGCCGGGCAAGGAACTCGTCATGAATGAGGATGGTGCCGTAATCGGCGTCCGGGCGGAACAGGAAGACGGAACAAATCTTCTCATCGGTGCCCGTAAAGGCGTCATGATCGGAACGGGCGGATTCGAGTGGAACAAGGAGCTCGTGCGCGCATTCCTGAGAGGCGCAGTCACACACCCGCAATCCCCATCGTACAACGAGGGAGACGGTCTCATTATGGCGATGGAGGCGGGGGCGGCTCTTGCGAATATGGGAGAAGCTTGGTGGTCGCCGGCTTTCGTCGATCCAACAATGGAATACGAAGGCAAAGTGTATAACCAGATCGATACGCAGGCGCGGACAATGGCGAACACAATTATGGTCAACCAGCACGGCAAGCGTTTCGTCAATGAAGGATCTTCGTACATGGATTTGCCGAAATCCTTCTACACATATGATCAAAACACACAATCCTTGCCGAACCAGGCGAACGCTTGGATGATTTTCGATCAGCAGCTCAAGGACCGTACGCTGATCGTCACGATGGCGCCGGGCGAAGATGCGCCGGACTGGCTCCCGCAGGCAGGCAGCATCCGCGAACTCGCGGAATTGATCAATATTGATCCGGATCAGCTTGAAGCGACCGTGGAACGGTTCAATGAGAACGCACGTAATCAGATCGATCCGGACTTCAACCGCGGCTCGCTGCATTTTGAGAAGTTCACGACAGGTTTCGCAGGACCGCAAGCCATCCTCGGAGCGATTGAAAAAGGGCCATTCTACGCGATGCCGGTCTATCCGGGTGCGCTAGGTACGAATGGCGGCCCGCGCATCAACGAGCATGGACAAGTCATGAGCCTTCGCGGCAATGTCATTCCAGGCTTATATGCCGCAGGAAACGCCGCCATGGGTGTCCTCGGCGGCGCCTATCCGGGGGCGGGCGGCACGATCGGACCGGCACTCACATTCGGCTATTTGGCAGGAAAACATGCGGGCAGTACAGAGGGACGGAAAATCACAGAACTCAAGGACATGGCCATTTCATAAGGAGGTATCACAATGCCTAGTGGAACACATACGATAGATCTTGATATACCGATTGAAAGAGTATGGGAATTCGTCAGCGACATGAACAGATGGGCACCACTCGTTCCGGGATATATCACACATGAAATCTTGAGCGACAAACAGTCGACATGGGAATTCAAAGGCGATATCGGCATCATGCAGAAGCTTGTCAAACTGCGGATTGACATTACGGAATGGCAAGAGCCGTCCCTTGTCACGTTCGACTTGACCGGGCTGAATGAAAATTTCGCGGGCAACGGTTATTTCAAAGCGGAAGCGATATCTGACAGCCAAACGCGGATGCAAGGGAACCTCGACATCACCGCTAAAGGCATGATGGCCCCGATGATCAATACGATTTTGAAATCATTCGTACCGAAAACAGCGGAGGAATTGACGAAGGCGATTGCGGATGAAATCACAGAAATCGAATTGAAACGAGTTTAAGTTAGGAATACGTCTGCCGGCAGCCCTTCAGGGGTTTGCCGGCTTTGTGCGCTTGGCAGCGCATTTCTCTAATGGGTGAAAGTCCCTAACATACCGCAGTGGCGGAAATGTATAGTTGACTGGCAGTGCGGGAGTCGTGAGAGTCCGTGCGGAGGGCCAGAAGACAAAACCCGGAACAGGTGGCATACACCATGTTGGCTGGTAGGATAGGATGACCTTGCAAAGCATGGGGATGTCCAAAACCACGCTATATCCTATTAGTTATGAGGACTGGATTCGGGGGAAAGAGAATTGACGTGACCCAAGGAGATCTCATTTTCTCCACCTACGGTGGTAAGAGCCTGTCAAACCCGTAATGGACAAGGGAGGCTTTACGGAGAGTGAGAAGTCAGAGCAGGGGATAGTAGTAAAGAAACTTATCCGAAAAGCCACAAAGGTAAGTGACTTATCATTATATTGATAAGACCCATGGTGACCCAAAAGGCATTGTGTGGATGCGAAGCCCGTCTGTCCATGTAAGAAGAGTAAGTGCGCTTGATGGTTCTCCATGTGCCAAGCAGAAGCCGAGGAGGCAGATAGCCAAAGAATCGGAACCGAAAAGTCAGTAGGTTGCTTGGGGGCGGAGTACTCGTCTTATTCGCTAACCAGTGAAACCCTATACGGTTAGTAGAGGGATTAGGAAGGATACGGACACATGAAAGAATCGACAAGAAAGCAAGACTTTCATGCAGGTGGAAAGTCTCCAAAGAAATCCAAATGGTATAGCCTGTTTGACAAGGTATGGGCTTATTCGAATCTAGAGGCATCCTTCTATGATGTCAAGAAGAATAGAGGAGCCCACGGGGTGGACAACGTCACGATTAAGGAGTATGAAACCGAATTGGAGCATAACTTAAGAATGCTTCAAAACTCCTTGCGTGAGAAAACATATCGTTCCAAACCTGTCAGAAGGGTTTATATACCAAAAGCGGACGGAACCCAACGTCCCCTTGGAATTCCTACAGTGCAAGACAGGATTGTACAGGCGGCAGTCAAGCGAAAACTTGAGCCAATCTTTGAGAAGAAGTTCCTTCCGTGCAGCTACGGTTTTCGTCCTGAAAGAAGTGCCCATATGGCGATTGAGAAAATCCGAAAGGATTTATTGGACGGGTATACCTATGTGATTGACGCGGATATCAAAACCTATTTTGACGCGATACCTCACGGTAGACTTATGGAATTGATAAGGGAGGAAATGGTCGATGGGAGTGTACTATCCTTAATCGAACAGTTTCTACAATCGGGAGTTCTGGAAGATGGGGTTTACTATCAGAGCAACAGCGGCAGTCCGCAAGGCGGAGTTATCAGCCCGCTACTGGCAAACATCTATTTGCATCCGCTGGCTGAAGTGATGACACAGCGAAACCATCGAATTACTCGATATGCAGATGACTTTGTAATCTGTTGTAAATCAAGAAAAGGTGCGGAAAGAGTACTCAAATCCGTCACGAAAATTCTTGAAGGCGATTTGGGTCTCGTAGTACATCCGACAAAAACCAAGATTGTAGACAATCTCAGCGAACCTTTTACATTCCTTGGATACACTTTCAAGATGGGATATTACCATACTCCATCGAACGAGGCCGTTCTGAAATTCAAGAAGAAGGTAAAGGAAGTCACTAAAAGAAACCAGACCGTCGACCTTGAGGAATTTATTAAACATCGGCTAAATCCGATAGTGAGGGGCTGGGGCAGATACTTTGGCATCGGCTTCAGTAAGAAACTATTCTCGGAACTGGATTCATGGATTCGGCGAAGACTTCGAATGATACAGTTAAGAAGCTGGAGGAATATTAAAAAGCTCCATAAGGAGCTTAGGCGAAGGGATTGGAAAGGAGAACTTCCTAATTTAAGAATGACAAAATGGAGAAGTTCCCTATCCACACCTGTTCATGTAGCAATCCCAAATGAAAAGTTTCGGGAGCTACGTCTGGTATTTCTGCTTGATATCTATCAGGACCTGCATCCCCAGAGGGGATAAGCATGGAGGAGCCGTATGCGATGACCCGCACGTACGGATCTGTGAGAGGCGCATGAATTTATTCATGCGCCTACTCGATTTGCGTGCAGGGAGGAAATAGGTGTTCAATCATGCTAAATAGGCGTTCGGCATCGTTAAATGGGCGTTCACCTGGCTAAATGAATGGGCGTTCATCCATCTAAATAAGGCGTTCATTACAAATTGTCGTTCCCCATCGTAATTGGATCGTTGCCGCAGTAAATGGTCGTTCATTCTCTACTAATACCCTTGCCATTGATAAAGGGCCGCTCCACGTAACTGTCACCAATCTCCCGTGGGAGTGAATATGCGGGAAGTGGGGTAAGAAATTAGCACAATGCAAATCTCGTAACTGACAGAGGGGTGGAGACATGATGAATCCGAGTGTACAGAAACTGAAAGAAATCGAGCGGGTGCTGAATTCCCGGTTTTATGAGCGTGAACAGGAAGTCGAGGGTCTGCTGCTCGCTCTCTTGGCAAAACAGCATATGCTGCTGATTGGACCGGCGGGGACGGCAAAGTCGGCGCTGTCCACGGAGCTTGCGGAAATCGTCAGCGGCACATCCTATTTCCAGTGGCTGCTGACGCCGTTCAGCACGCCTGAAGAATTGTTCGGTCCGCTGTCGCTGAAGGAGCTGGAGGAGGGGGTGTACCAGCGGAATACGGAAACCAAAATGCCGGAAGCGCATATCGCGTTCTTGGATGAGATTTTCAAAGCGAACTCGGCAATTTTGAACAGTTTGCTAACACTCGTCAACGAACGGCTCTTTTATAACGGCGGATCCCCTGATGTGGTCCCGCTCATGTCGGTCATCGGAGCTTCCAATGAATTCCCCGAGGAAGGTGAGGGGCTGGAGGCCCTATATGACCGTTTCCTGCTTCGCTACATGATTGATTTTATTGAAGATGAATCGAATTTCTTCGCGATGATGAAAGAAGGGGAGGAGGCGGAAGAGCGGCCTTCCATGAGTTTGGATGAACTGAAGGAGCTGCAGGAATTGACGGAACGCGTTCCGGTACCGGATGAGGCGGTGGAAGCGCTCGCCCGTATCCGCTCTGAATTGCAAGATGAAGGGATCCAGCCTTCCGATCGCCGGTTCAAGCAGTCACTTGGCGTTTTAAAGGCGAAGGCGCTTCTGGAAGGCCGAGATTCTGTCGAGCTGAAGGATCTTGTAATCTTGCAGCATATGCTTTGGGAAGCGCCGGACCAGAGAGATGTCGTGCAATCGGCGGTTACGCGGCATACTCAGCAGCAAGGGGGCATCCATTCGCTCGCCTCTATATCGGCCGAGGCGGAGGAAATCTATGATGCGGCTGTTCGCGATCCATCCCAGGAAGCGGGTGTGGAAGCGCTGAAGAAGCTGAATGAGCTGAAACAGGCGCTTCCAGGAATGCCGGAAGCCCACGCGGAGAGCGCAGCGGCAGCTGACAGTCTATACGCGCGTATTGATTCGATGATACGGGAAGTGGAGAACAGCCGGATCGATTCAGGATATGCAGCGCAGGAACCGGCCCGGAAGGATACGGACGGGCAGGATGGCGTCTTTTTCCGCATGTGAGGAGGGATTGTCGTGAGAAGGAGCAAAATCATACGGGATCAGCGTTCTGTCCTCAATACGGATGCTTATGACAAGCGCCGGTTTCAAGAGATGTTCATGATGTCGGAAGGACTGCAGCGCGTGCGTGATGAAGCGGATTTTCCTTGGATGGAATCCTTGCTCGGGGATATGTGGGCTTCTTTCTATAAGATGAAACCACAAATTGTGGAGGATCATGACCCAGCGCTGAAGGTGAATCGTACATTACTTGAAACGTGGATGAACCATGAGAGATTCGGGGAGCACCGTGAGAATACGAGGCTGAACGAGCTGTCCGCCACTATTTCGACTGTGCTGGTGGCCGAGAAATTGAGCGATTGGATGGCTGATCAAAAAGAGCGGGATGGTGAGTTTGCAAGACTTCTGGAAGCTGCGGAACAGACTTTGCCAGCTGGAGAACCTGGCGGACATGCAGTGGATGAGCTTGCGGATGTACCCGACGAAACGCTGGACGAGCTGGACAATCTCTTGCAGCTCGCGCTGACGAGGGACGGCGATGGATTTGCGGAAGCTGCGGAAGAAGCGATGGACGAGACACTGCAAGTACAGAACAATATCGTTTCATTGCTCGGCCAGGAAAGCGGCAAAGGGGCTCCGGATTTGAAAAAGGTTCCACTCCGGGATCAGCTTGCCGTCGCCGATCAAGTCGCCCATGATATCCGCCTTCAGAATATAGCGGAATGGGCCGGGCGTTTCAAAGGGATTGCGCGGGACAAGCGGAAAGAGGAGTATGCGGATGCGATGGAACGGCGCGGCGTCACGTTCGGGAATGAACTTGACCGGCTTCTGCCTTCCGAACTCGGCATGTATAAGCATCCTGTCCTGAAAACGGAGTTTCTCCGGCGATTTGCGGAAAAGGAAACAATGCAATTCGATCAAAAAAAGCGGAGCGATCTCGGAAAAGGTCCCATTGTCTTCTGCTTGGACCAGTCGACAAGCATGCGGAAGCTCGAGAACCAGTCCAAAGGGTTCGTCCTCGCTCTTCTTTCTATCGCGAAGAGGCAGCATCGGGATCTCTGTGTCATTCTTTTTTCCACGGAAAGCAAATGCCTGACGTATAAAAAAGGGTTGATGGCAGCGAGCGATCTGATCGAACTTGCGGGGCTCTATTTGGGTGGCGGAACGGATTTCGGGGCGGCACTCGAACAGGCACTCTCCGTTATCGAGGACAGCGGATTTGAAGACGCGGATGTCGTGTTCGTAACGGATGGCGAAGATGAGGTGGACAAAGTGTTCCTGGAAGCGTTTCTTGAAAAGAAAGAGGAGCTTGGTTTTCAAGTCCTGTCACTATTGCTCGGCACCAGCCGCGAAGCCGTGGAGGCGTTCTCGGACGAGATTATAGACGTGGATGACTTCAATGATGAAGGAAGTTACAGGGCATTTGAGCTCTAAACAAGGGCCCGAACCCATTCCTAGTTTGCAAGTTCCGCAGCGAGGGTATTCTAGTGGCAATACGAGAATGAATAGGAATATATACAGAAATGAAGGTGGACATTGATGATTGAATTAAAAACTGATTTGCCTGGAAGGCGGGCGTTGTACGGAGATGCCGCAGCGGTACTAAGAGAGCATGGCATCGTCCTAGGCGGCGGCTGGGATTTCGATCAAGGGATGTTTGACGGGATCTTGCTTGATAATGACGAAGAAACGATTTACATCCGGCTTCCATTTGATGTTCTCGAAGGCATGCTGGACGAAGACAACGCATTGATTGAGTTCCGGAATCCGTTCATCATTAAGCATATCTTGAATATTGGCCTGGATGATGGCGAAAGTCCGATCCTGACGACAGTCGGGCTGAATCAATTCCAGAGCCCCGATGCCCCGGATGCCCCGATTTACAACGAGCAATGGGTCAAAGATGGAGAGGCACTCGTCGCTAAAATCACAGGCCATCATGTTTTTTCAGGAGAACTACTGTAGTGAAGCTAGGACAGCCTGCCAATCCGGCGGCTGTTTTTTTATGCGGGTTTTTCGGCAGGCGGCCTGGACATCGCCACATATGTGCAGGAAGAAGTGTGTGGGTATGGAGAAAAAGTAACTGCTTGTCATACAAAAAGGATGGCAGTATGATAAGGAACAAAGGAAGCGGGAGGTGATGTGAAGATGGCAAGAACAATGGCATTGCCAGCTTCAAACAACACTCATGCAGAGCCTGTTATGGGAAAGGCGATACTTTGCATGGGGCGGACGAAACGGTAAATCGCTTGTATGCAACTTTTGCATTTCTAGGCTTTGCACTTTGTTTGATTGAAATAAAACAGAGGAGCTGTCAGAAATGAAAGTTGATCCATTTATGAGAAATGACCAGTTCAATGTGATAAAGCGGCTAGTGCTGCAACTGGTGAACGGCCACTCTACAGTGAGTGACCAGCATGTCATCGGCGCAATCGAATCGTTGTCGAATGAAAAGATTGGGAATCTGCTGCCTGAAACTACAGATGTGCAAAAAGAAATTCTTAGCGGCATTGGAAACGTCGAGGACAAGGAAACGGCTGAACAGTACCTTGTGGAATTAAAAAAATACATCATTCCGTTCAAAGAGCCATCGGACCAGCAGCTGAAAAAGCTGTTTCCAAAGGTCAAGAAGCTGAAACTGCCCACTGAATTGAATTATCAGCGAATGACTTTTTTAAGTTATGATGACCTCGGTACAAAGAAGCGGTATATGATTGTGCCGACACCGAAAGGTACAGTAGGGCTTGCGGGTACGTACGAAGAGGTGAAGACGAAGCAGATATGCTCCGTCTGCAATCGCCTGACGGAGTCATACATGTTCATGACGAAGAAAAAAGGCGAGATTCCCGGCACCTATACGACCAAAGGGAATTATATTTGCCGCGACGCGGATGATTGCAATCAACACGTGCTTGAATTAGAGAAACTTCATGAGTTCATCGACCATATGAAAAAGTAACGAGAGAGTCTCCTCGACACGCGTTGAGGGGGCTTTTTTTCACCTGGGGATATGCCGCCCGTCTTTTGCATATAGTCAAAACGAGACAGTGCGAAAGGGGAATGGAATGGACAAACGATTACTTTTGCCGCTACTCCTGAGTGTCCTGCTGCTAGCCGCCTGTACATATGACAGTGAAAAGGCACTGAAAAATGGGGATGTCATCAATATGCACGGACCGGTTTACAACTTCGTCTACTTCGAAAAATTTCTGGAGCACGTGGAAAAGGAGGGCCAGGCTTTCGTCCGAATCTCGAATTTTACGCCGGAGGGCAATCCGACACTCTATAACGTGACGTTTGACGGTTCCGTTTTTCATCTTGAAATTGACCGTTCCGGCAATAAAGAACGTGGGGACAAGCCGGCGAAAGAGAAACTGTCTTGCACAGAGCTCGAACGCGAGGAGGGAGAGCAGCTGTTCAGCTATTCGCTCCAGGGCTGTCGTTCTGAGTCCTCTACTGATCAATTCACGTTGCTGAACATCTTAAAGGAGCAGGAGATGGATCACGATCATTAACCTTGCGGAACGTAGAGTATGGAGGATTATCGATGTCCTACAGTTCCATATGCAATAAAAGCAAACCAGGCACCAATACGAGCGGGGCCTGATTTGCTTTTTACAGCCTAATATGGATAATAGCCGTGATAGGGCGATCCGGTCTGGACGGGAAATCCTCCGCCCGGCTGCCTGCATCCTGCTGGAGGAGCGATGATGACCCGGTCCTTGATCGGCGCGAATGCTTGCTGGACGAGCCGTTCATCCAGGCAATACGCCTTAGCGAACACTTGCGGCGGGGTCACTCGTAAAATGTCCGATCCCCAGACCGTATCCAGTTTCGCTGTGTCATAGATGGTGAGGACGTGCGTGTTCTCTCCACTTGCATTAAAATAATGCCACCAGCCTTGCGGAATTGTCACGGCTTGCTGTGGGCCGATCCGGTAGCTGATCAATTCATTTGTCTTGGGATTGATCATCGACACGACCGTCTCACCCGTGATACCGTAAATCAATTCATCTGCGTTTGAATGGTAATGAGGCTCCACGCCATTGTCTCCGCCCAGAAAAACATCTAACAGAACTACATTGCCAAGCGTCTTCAGTTGCTCCTGGCTTAGTACATTTATATAATTGCGTTCATTTTTCGTGAAAAACCGGCTCTTGCTCAAATCGTAGGCATACTGCAAATTCGGATCTTTGAAATCCACGTCATGCTTCTCGATGATTCCATCACTCCCTTGGGCCATGGTCATTGCCTTTCTAAGGTATGCGAAGGCCCGGAGTCATGTGAATGAAAAGGCCCGAAATGCTGCCGTTTGAAAACCGAGAATGTGCTATCCTTCCTGAATGGATACGGGCATGTTGATGTTGACTGGGCAAAAGTGAGGTATTATCAACTGATGGATGAGTTTTTTTAGAAGGAGGGATCCGCGTGAATCGGCAACAGATCCTGGATTTATATGATCATGAATTGCGGCGCCATCTAGTGACGCCAGGCTATATCCGGGAAGAGACGGAGCACGTCATCCGTCATGTCTCACAGCACGGCGAGAGAGGGTTCATCATCGCATCCGATGTGAATGAAGAGAACGCAAGCCGCGTTATACGGGAGGAACTCGCCTATTTCAACGGGCAAGGCTCCGGGTTCGAGTGGAAAGTATACAGCTATGACAAGCCCGGCAACTTGAAGGAGCTTCTTGAAACGGAAGGGTTTGAGTGCGAACCTCCTGAGGCGCTCATGGTTTTGGAAGTGGAAGAGAGCCATCCGCTCGTGACCGGAGATGCTCCCTTGACGGTAACCGAAATAACAGACGAAAAGGGCATCTGCGAAATCATTTCACTCATGGATTTCATATGGGCGGATACGCATGATGAACTGGGAACCCGGCTCTGGCGAGATAAGCAGAACGATCCCGACTCGCTTTTCCTATATGGACTTTATGAGGGGGACAAGCTGATCAGCGCCTCGTGGATGTACTTTGAGGAAAACTCATCATTCGCGAGTCTATGGGGCGGCTCGACATTGCCCGAGTATCGCAAAAAGGGCTGTTACACATCGATGCTCTCCGTACGGGCAAAGAAAGCATGGGAACACGGTTACCGGTTCCTCACAGTGGATGCCAGCCCGATGAGCAGGCCGATTCTAGAGAAGTACGGATTTCAGTGCCTTGCGCAAATGGCAGGCTGCCAGTCGCCTGAAAGAGGGTAAAGTTGCATTACAAATCAAGGAAGAACTTGACATTGCATAAATGTCAGGTAAACTGAAAGTGTTCGAACAAATGAATACTGTTGAACTAGGGGTGTCCGGATAGTCCGGACTGAGAGGGAAAAGCGATGATTTTTCCTAACTCTTTGGACCTGATCTGGCTCGTACCAGCGTAGGGAAGTTTCTCTTAAACATAATTTGGCATACGGCAGACGTATGTGTTTAAGACCGGGTCCGCATGATGAGGATCCGGTCTTTTTGCGTCTTTGCGGGCTCAAATTCCCTGTATTGGATAGAGTCATAGGTCACCCGAATAAAAAATGAGGGGACGATGACGAAATGACAAAAATGACAGAAGACACACCGATTCACATCCATTCCTGCTTCCCGGCAAGCCGGAAAGTATACGTGCAGGGCAGCCGAGAAGATCTCCAGGTGCCGATGCGGGAGATCGAATTGTCGCCGACGATCACAGAAGAAGGCGAGTTCGACAACCCGCCGTTCCGTGTTTATGACACGAGCGGCAAATACACCGACCCTGCCCATGAAGTGGACATCCGCAAAGGCTTGCCGGAACTCCGGAAGCCATGGATTTTAGAACGCGGAGACGTCGAGGAATACGAAGGTAGAAAGGTGAGGCCCGAGGATAATGGATACCGAGCTGGAAAAGAGAAGGAGCATGAGCAGTTTCCGCTCCTGAAACGCAAACCGCTCCGGGCGAAAGCCGGAAAGAACGTGACGCAAATGCATTACGCGCGAAATGGGATCATCACGCCCGAAATGGAATTCATCGCAATCCGTGAAGGGCTGGATGCGGAGTTTGTACGGTCAGAAGTCGCAAGGGGGCGTGCGGTCATCCCTTCGAACATCAACCATCCGGAAGCCGAGCCGATGATCATCGGACGCAACTTCCACGTGAAGATCAATGCGAACATTGGAAACTCAGCCGTCACTTCGAATATCGCACAAGAAGTGGAGAAGATGACGTGGGCGACTAGGTGGGGTGCAGACACGATGATGGACCTGTCGACTGGTAAAGACATCCATACAACACGGGAATGGATCATCCGCAATTCGCCGGTCCCGGTCGGCACGGTTCCGATCTATCAGGCTCTTGAAAAAGTGAATGGAAAAGTGGAAGACCTTTCGTGGGAAGTGTTTCGCGATACGCTGATTGAACAGGCAGAGCAAGGCGTCGACTACTTTACGATCCATGCTGGCGTACTGCTCCGCTATATTCCGCTCACTGTGAAACGGGTCACCGGGATCGTCTCGCGCGGCGGGTCCATTATGGCGCAGTGGTGCCTCCTCCATCACCAGGAGAGTTTCCTATACACACACTTCGAAGAGATCTGCGAAATCATGAAAATGTATGATGTTTCCTTCTCGCTCGGAGACGGCTTGCGGCCGGGCTCGATCGCGGACGCCAATGACGAAGCGCAGTTCGCGGAGCTTGAGACTCTCGGAGAACTGACAAAGATCGCATGGAAACACGATGTCCAAGTGATCATCGAAGGGCCGGGACATGTCCCGATGCATTTGATCAAAGAAAACGTGGACAAGCAAATGGAGATTTGCGGGGAAGCACCTTTCTACACGCTCGGACCGCTGACGACAGATATTGCGCCAGCGTATGATCACATCACATCTGCAATCGGGGCGGCGATGATCGGCTGGTTCGGCACCGCGATGCTTTGCTATGTGACGCCGAAGGAGCATTTAGGATTGCCGAACCGGGAAGATGTCCGGGAAGGGGTCATCGCGTATAAAATCGCGGCCCATGCGGCAGATCTCGCGAAAGGGCATCCAAGTGCGCAGAAGCGCGATGATGCACTTTCAAAAGCACGATTCGAATTCCGTTGGCGTGACCAATTCAATTTGAGCCTGGATCCGGAGCGGGCGATGGAATACCACGATGAGACGCTGCCAGCAGAAGGGGCGAAGATTGCGCACTTCTGCTCGATGTGCGGCCCGAAGTTCTGCAGCATGAGAATTTCGCACGATATCCGTAAATACGCGGACGAGAAAGGGCTTGACGGGATGACTGCCATTGAAAAGGGCATGGAGGAAAAGGCGAAGGAGTTTCAAGAAGCCGGAGGACAAATCTATACTTGACGGGAACGAGGGATGGGCATGACGGTGATCGACCGGCTGCTTGCGGACATTGCCGAAGGGAAACAGCAGTTGTCACGGCTGGAGAGGGAACTCAAAGAACTTCAGGATCGTTGCGTGCATGACTTTCAAATGGCACGTTCACATCAGATCTGCCGCAAGTGCAAGCTTGTGGAGAATTACCACTATTAATCAAGAAAGATGCCGGGCACGAAACATTTCCGGCATCTTTCTTGATGTATGAAACGAATCGGCTGCACGGTCGTATATATACATAAAGCAGAAACCGATCAAAATGCGAGGTGGATTTCTATGTTTACAAAGAAAAAGAAAGACAGCGAGACTGTGTTTTACAATGTTGGCATCTATGTGCCTGACACCGTCTCTGATGAGACATACATGGAATGGGACGAACAGCTGGCTGACGCGGCTGATAATGTAGGGACGAGTGAATTGATTGAGCTTGCCGAATATGACCAAGCCGTGATCGCTGACATAAAAGAACGTTTTTCCCATGTCGATGTGACAAGACGCTTTTTCATGATCAATAAAATAGACCATGAAGCCATCCGCAAAGAGGTCGAGCAGCTCGAGAAGGAGAACAAATGGCGGAAGTTGTTTGGGCGGGTCAGTGCCGAGGAATACGCCGAAGCGGAAGACCGGATTGTCTCAAGTCCCGAGCGGGCATTGTGCTGCACAAATGATCTGTATGAAGCGACCCGCTTTTTGGCAGACGCGGCAAAACGGGACTGAGCCGCGCCGCTTCTAGTAAGACAAGCTGCCGAGACTGATGGTATCCTCCCCGGATGGCCCGCACCCCGAAAGCAACAGCATTCGTCCGCCGTAATCCATATCTAAAGACGTGAACGTGCCGCAAGTGCCAGTTTGGACAAACTCTTTCTGTTTACCGTCCAGCTTATATTCCTTCACAAGAATCCCGCCGCTCTTCCGGCGCAATTCAAAACGTTCCTGCACCGCCGTCAAAACGTCCAGCCGATTATTTTTTCCGGCGATAAAGGAATCCGCGGCCTGGTGGTTTTTCACATTGCGGTCATAGGGGTTCCTCAGATCGATCAAAAGCGGCGCTTGATGATGAAATGTAAATAAAAGTGCGATAAAAAGAGCGGCAGCTACACACGCAGCAATGGCCGCTGCTTTGAATGAAATGCGACTTTCCAAAAGGTATCCCTCCATAAAAAACGACCCGTTGCCAACTGAGCAAATGCGGGTCGTTTATGACGTCACTGGCGAACATCAACGCGCATCGCGGGCTCTTTGCGTATCTCTTACATTCTTTTGCACCGTGATGGCCGAGAAGACACTGAGGACGAACGCCATTGCATAAAAGCCTTTTTCACTAAGGATGATGCTCCCCGCATTATACAGGCCGATTGCCATCAGCGCGATCGCAACGACAAGCGCAAACCAGCTGATGCCATAATAGATCGCCGTGACTGGAACACCTTCCTCCCGGTCGCGTACTGCCTTTTGCAAAGAGACGGCGGCATACAGGCCAAAGATGAGGACCGCGAAATAATAGCCTTTCTCATTCAATTCCATGGATGCGTTGAATAAACCGATCAAATACGCACCGGCTCCGATCAGCAACGCGGCAATGGAAGCCCCTTTGAAAGCGGATGTCGGTTCGCCCTCCCGCCGTTCCTGGCGTATTTTCGGTTTGGCATCCTCTGGATCCTGGATCTTCTCTTTCTCCTCCGTTATCAAATTGTTCCATCTCCTTTTTACTTATCATATCCAACGGAGTGCATGCAGGCAATTCATTTTCCATGAATGCGCCTTTACTCCCGGCAAAGTGAATAGCCCCTTTTTCGTGAAATGTACATGTCCTGAAAGACATGAAACATCCTGGCTGCCGAAACGTACTTGAATGGAAAGGAAGTGTCGTGATGAAGCATACCATTTGGCTGGCGGCTTTCTTATGTCTGCTGATCATAGCGGGTGCCACCTATTACTTGGTTCAGATGGAAAAAAGGCATGAAGAGAACATGGCAAAAATACATGATTGTTTCAAAGACTTCAGGGAGACTGTCGTCATCAGCAAAAGAGATGGGGAGCTGACATGTAAGAAAGGAACAGGCGGAGGTGGCGGGCGATGAAGATCCTGATGGGTGTCGCTCTCATGGCAATGCTTGCGCTTGCTGCAGGTATCGTGACGTATCGGTTGTACAAGAAGGAACTGAAGTCGAAAGATTGGTTCCAGGCGGTGTACTACGAATTCCTGCCTGTTGAATGCCCCCATCTGGTCCGGATCAAATTAGTGGATACGGGCTGGAGATTTTTATTTAAGATGCGTAAGGAGCAGAGCGTGACCATCCAGGCGGGACCGGCAGCCGGAACCGTGACAAAGGAGCAATTTCGTTTGGATTGTCCGGAATGTGGGAAAAAACGCTGGTTTGTCCTCAATAACAAGAATGAAGTGACAAAGAAATTATTTACCTTACGTATCAAATATATGGTGATCGGCCTAGCCGGGATTGTGATACTGCTCGGGATCACCGGCAACTTGCTGAATTGGCTGCTGGGATTCTGATAAGGGAGGACAGGACATGTCATTCGACTACAATCTGGATTACAAAAAACTTGATCTACGGAAACACCCCCACTTATACCGGGTCGGCCGCGGTGAACAGGGCGTTTTGCTGGTGGAACCATATAAAAGCGAGATTTTGCCCCATTGGAGGTTCAAGACTCCGGAAATCGCAAAAGAATCAGCTGAGGCGATCTATGGACTTTTCGAGGAATACCGGAAACAGGATGACTTTGTCGGAATGGATATGGCGAGAAAATTCATCCAGATGGGATACACGCGCGCCCGGCGGTACGCCAATCATAAAAGTGGAAGGAAATACGATGAGGAGGGCAAGGAAAAAGAGCGGCAGATCGATCCTGTAAAAGCGGAATCGGCTGCTGTCTTCAAGGGTTACTGGGACCGCATCCGGGAGGATCAAGACTACTTGGAACGCAAAAAAGCGCATCAGAAGGAATACGGATGACAGGGGGAAGGCCAAGTGCTCTGTGAAAGTCACAGGGGTTACGAGCGCTTGGCACATGATTCATATCTTAATGGGATTGAGTTCTGATAAACAAATCACGATCCAGCGCATTCACCCGGTGAGTCACATATTGGAGTTCTTTCGTCAAACGGTCTTGCACTTCAATGGTATTCGTGGAAAGCACCTCAAATTGCCCGCCGATCCCGTCGAGCTTTGTGTCGATTTTATCAAATCGCCGGTCCACCTCTTCAAAACGGAGATCGACTGCGTCAAATCGCCGGTCCACCTCTTCAAAACGGAGATCGACTGCGTCAAATCGCCGGTCCATCCCTTCAAAACGGCAATCGACTGCGTCAAACCGCCGGTCCACCTCTTCAAAGCGGGAATCGACTGCGTCAAACCTGGTATTCATGTCTGCTCTCATCATCTCCATGTCAGACTTCACCGTCTCCATGTCAGACTTCATCATCTCCATGTCAGATTTCAACGTCTCCACGTCTGTCCGTAACATAGTTACATTCGCTTCCAGTGAAGAAACCTTCTCCAGCACTTGACCCATCATTTCCACCAATTTGTTTTCCATCTTCTTCACCTCCTCTACCTATCAGTATAGCCGATTTTAAAGAGCAGGACTAGCTTCATTGCAAATCCCCTGTCTGGACAATTGAGCCAGGCAGGGGATGTATTGTCATTTCTTCGAAAGTTCGGCAGGCACTTCTTCGCCCTCCTTGTTTTTCAGGAACATATAAAGCGAAGCGCCGAAAATGATCAGGTAGCCGATTATGCTATATACATCTGGCGCTTGACTGAGGAAAACGAAACCGAAGACCGCCGTAAAGACGACTGTAAAATAGTTGAACACGGAAATCTCTTTTGCGGGTGCGAATTTATACGCAAGTGTGATGCCGAACTGGCCGACGGTCGCAAACACGCCGCCAAGCAGTAAAAAGGCCGTTTGCTGCCACGTCATCGGCTGATAAGCATAGATGACAAATGGCAGCAGTACTACCGTCGTAAACCCCGAAAAATAGAACACGATTGTATAGAATTTCTCGCGGTTTCCAAGTGCCCGTAGCGCCGTATAGGCACCGCCGGCAAATATTGCGGATAAAATCCCGGCTGCATAGGGAACGATATCGAGCGAGAACGATGGTTTGATGATGAACAGCGTGCCGAGGAACGCGACAATGATGCTATAGAGCTGAAATGGTTTGACATGCTCCTTTAAGAAGAGGGCCGCGAACACAATCGTGAAAAACGGACTCATCTTATTCAGCATATCTGCATCCGCAATCACCAGATGATCGATTGCGTAAAACAGCAGAATGATGCCAAGCGCGCCAAGCACTGAACGCAAAAGCAAGAGCGGCTGGTTTTCCCTCTTGCCGAGCAGCCGCTCTTTATAATGAATGACAAAAAAGAACGAAATGACCATCGACACGCCATTCCGGAAAATCGTCTTCTGAAGCGTCGGCACATCGCCGGACAGCTTCACAAACAGCGTCATCAGCGAAAAGCCGAATGCCGATGCGAGTAATAGTAAAATCCCTTTATTGCGGTTTGTCATAATTGCCTCCGGTCTGATAAGAATACGGTATGTATCGTATCATAAAAGGCCTGTGCAAGCGAAACGGCTGTTTGCGGGAGGAAGCGGCAGACCATAGGTGAGGTTCGCCCGGTTAGGTAACGTTTAATCGACTAAGCGGATCGATCGGACGTCCAATCGGTCGTTCCCGGCTGTAAACGGATCGATCCCGCGCCTAATCGGTCGTTCGCCGCCATAAACGGATCATACCCGCATCCAATCGGTCGTTCGCCGCCATAAACGGATCATACCCGCGTCCAATCGGTCGTTCGCCGCGGTAAACGGATCATATCCGCGTCTAATCGGTCGTTCCCCGCCGTAAACGGATCACACCCGCGTCCAATCGGTCGTTCCCGGCCGTAAACGGATCATACCTGCATCTAATCGGTCGTTCCCGGCCGTAAACAGTTCGATCCCGCATTGCATGTAAATAAACCAATACGAAAGAATGCCATGTTCCCGGTCAACAGGAACATGGCATTTTTTAATATGGATACAAGAACAGCGCAACGAGCATCAATACAATGACCGGAATGCCGGATCGCAGAAAAAAACGGGGGGTGATCGAAACGGCTTCGGATGGTTTGCGCATCGTCAGGATATCCTTGTCCCGGGAGAAGACTTTTTTCATGCTGGTCGAGAAGAAATCAAAGAAGCCGGAACGCAGGATAAAGATGACACCGCCGATGAACAGATAGGAGGCTCCGATGTAAAATGAATAGTTTATATACAATAAAATAGATGGACTTTTTCCAATTAAAAATACAAGTGCCACAATTATTAATTGGTTTACAATAACATTCACTATAAATTTTTGCATAATTTAACCCTCTTTATCATTTTTAATTGACAGATTAGTCACGTATAATAATCATAAATGAATATGTCTTTAGTTGCAAACTGCACGATAAAACCAATGATATCAAAGGTTTTCAGATATTTTGTACACCCATAAATATCTTTTTATTATGTATATGTAGAAAAGAGACTTAAAAAATAGTTTGACTTCAGATATTTTGGATGTATAATAAAAAGTGTTAATTCCTTAGACAATTCAAAAAGGAGGTCATTGATTTGAAGAAAAGCAATTGGCTTATGCTTTTGGCCCTCACGCTCGTACTTAGCGTTGTCCTTGCGGCATGTGGTTCCAAGGATAAAGAAAGCGCTGACAAAGAGGACAAAGGCGACGACAACAATCAGACAGAACAAGGCAGAACGGAAGAAGCTACTGAGCCGGATGCTGAACAAGTATTGAACTTGGTCGAATCCGCAGCAATTCCATCAGTGGACTCCGCACTCGTTGAAGACCAAGTCGGTTTCAACGTATTGAACCAGGTGAACGAAGGACTTTACCGCTTGAATCTAGACAACGTCCCTGAACCGGCGATGGCTGCAGAGGAAGCGGAAGTAAGTGAAGACGGTTTGACATACACATTCAAACTGCGTGATGCAAACTGGTCTGATGGAACTCCTGTCACAGCACAAGATTTTGTGTACGCATGGCAGCGTGCAATCGATCCGGACACTGGATCTCCATACGGTCCGATGATGATGTCTGGAACGATTAAAAACGCAACTGCAATCAGTGAAGGAACAATGGACAAGAAGGAACTTGGCGTGGAAGCGAAAGACGATAAGACATTAGTCGTCACTTTGGAACGTCCTGTACCGTATTTCTTGTCACTTATGTCTTTCGGAACATTCCTTCCTGCAAAAGAGGAATTTGTAACTGCGAAAGGCGACCAATACGCGAAGAACTCCGACAGCTTGCTATATAACGGACCATTCATCTTGACAGAGTGGGACGGCACTGGCGACAGCTGGGTGTATAAAAAGAACGAACAGTACTGGGATGCTGACAATGTGAAGCTTGAAACAATCAATGTTGACGTTGTTAAAGATTCTGCAACCGCTGTCAAACTTTACAATGACGGCAAGAAAGACCGCGCAGGAGTATCCGGTGACTTGGCTCTTCAATACGGTTCACATGAAGATGCAATCATCGAGCCTGATACGTCTGTCTTCTATTTCAAATTCAACCAGCTCAGAGACGGCAAAGAGACACCGCTTGCTAACGTCAATATCCGTAAGGCAATTGCGAAGTCCTTCCAAAAAGAAGACTTGGCGGATGTTGTCCTTGCAAACGGCTCACTGCCAGCGAACTACCTAGTACCAAAAAACTTTGCATTCAGCGAAGACGGTAAAGACTTCCGTGAAATTAACGGAGACATGCTCGTCTACGATAAAGATGAAGCGAAAAAGTATTGGGAAAAAGGCTTGAAAGAGCTTGGGGTTACTGAATTGCAACTTGAAATCCTAGGTGGAGATACAGAAGCCGCTAAGAAAATGGATGAGTACTTCAAAGCACAACTTGAAGGAAACCTTAAAGGCTTGAAGATCAAATTGAAAGAAGTGCCGTTCGGCGTACGTTTGGAACTTGAAGCTAACCAGAACTATGACATCCAAGTATCCGGCTGGGGTCCTGACTTCCAAGACCCGATCACTTTCCTTGACCTCTTCACAAGCGACAGCACGAAGAACTTGATGAACTACAAGAACGAAGAATACGACAAACTGATCGAGTCGACAAAGGTTGAACTTGCACAAGATCCAGTTGCTCGTTATGAAGCATTTGCGAAAGCTGAAAAAATCCTTCTTGAAGATGACGCAGCAATCGCGCCAATTTACCAAAAAGGTACAATTCAACTTCAAAAACAATATTTCAAAGGCCTCGGAGTTCACCCGTTCGGAGCTGACCATAGCTACAAGTGGGCGTACATTTCAGGAAAACAATAAAACTCTTACGGTACAACAGAATAGAGAGGGAGTATATGGAGTCATTCTATATACTCTCTTTTTAATCAAATATCATAAACGAAAGTTTGTAGTGATTTCACTATGAAAAATGATTGATTATTATCAATTTGACATACAGCAAACTTGCGTAATTTGGAGGTGCGACATGGTTAAATACATTTTCAAACGGCTCGTGTACATGTTCCTGACATTGTTCCTGATTGCGACGGCGACGTTTTTCCTAATGCAGACACTGCCAGGCTCGCCAATCGCTTCTTATAATAAACTGAACGAAACACAGCGGGCGATCGTTGAGAAGAAATACGGCATCGATAAGCCGAAGCCCGTGCAATATGCGATTTATATGAAGAACCTGGCGAAAGGCGACCTGGGCACTTCCTTCGTGTTCAAAGGGAAGAGCGTCAACGACTTGCTCGCTTCGCGAATTAAGCCTTCCTTCATATTAGGTGCGCAGGCGATGGTCTTCGGGACGATCGTCGGAATCCTGCTCGGCATGCTCGCTGCCCTGAAGCAGAATACCTTCTGGGATTACGGAAGTACGCTTTTCGCAATCATCGGGATTTCGATACCTTCATTCGTATTCGCATCATTATTGCAATATTGGATCGCTTCCCAGTGGCATCTGCTGCCGGTCGGCCTGTGGGATGACGGCTGGAAATCGAGCATTCTTCCTTCCCTTGCGCTAGCGATGGGACCGCTTGCTCTATCTGCCCGCTTCATCCGTACCGAGATGATCGAAGTATTGAACTCTGATTACATCACACTCGCCAAAGCGAAAGGTGCAAACGGTTTTGAAATTGCATTCAAACATGCATTCCGGAACGCATTGATACCGCTTATTACGGTTCTTGGACCGCAGGCTGCAGGAATTGTCACAGGGTCCCTCGTCGTTGAACAGATTTTCGCGATTCCCGGAATCGGGGAACAGTTCGTATCATCCATCATGACGAACGACTTTGCGACCATCATGGGTACGACCCTATTCTTCTCCGCATTGTTGATTTTCATTATTTTCATTGTGGACCTATTATACGGAATCATTGATCCACGAATCCGTTTGTCGGGAGGTAAAGCGTAATGCGTAACGATAGTTTTCCACAATTGCCGAAAGAAAAATTCGAACGTATTACGATCGACAGCAGTAATGCGGAACGGATTGAAAAACCGAGCTTGAATTTCTGGCAGGATGCCTGGCTGCGTCTCCGCAAAAATAAAGCGGCGATCATCAGTGTGGTCGTCTTGTTCCTGATGATTATTATGGCAGCGGTCGGCCCTTATCTGGACGGTCACGACGGCGAGACGCAAGTGCTCCGCCACGCCAATCTTCCGCCGAAGATCCCTGGAATCGAGAAACTTGGCATCTTTGACGGGATGGGCAAGCTGGGCGGAGAAACAGTTGACTTGTATAAAGTGAAAAAAGTGGACGAGTACTACTGGTTCGGGACAGATGGCCTTGGCCGAGACCTCTTCACCCGTCTATGGGAAGGAACACGCGTCTCCCTTATGATTGCGTTTGTCGCAGCAGCGATCGACGTGTTCATCGGTGTCTTATACGGAGGCATATCCGGATATTTCGGAGGCCGTGTAGATGATATCATGCAGCGGATCGTCGAAATCCTGATTGGTATTCCGACATTGATCATCGTCATCCTGATGCTGTTGATCATGGAACCGGGCCTTACCGCAATCATCATCGCGATTGCCCTGACCGGATGGATCGGGATGTCCCGTATCGTCCGGGCGCAGATCTTGAAATACAAAGGGCAGGATTTTGTCCTGGCATCCAAGACACTTGGTGCCGGCAACTCCCGCATCATCGGAAAGCATTTGCTTCCGAACATTATGGGGATCATTATCATCAATACGATGTTCACGATTCCGAGCGCAATCTTCTTCGAGGCGTTCCTGAGCTTCATCGGGCTTGGATTGCAAGCGCCGGATGCTTCCCTCGGTACGTTGATCAATGACGGGTACAAAGTGATGGAGAACCAGCCGTACTTCCTTCTGTTCCCGGCACTTGTCATCAGTGTCTTGATGATCGCCTTCAACTTGATCGGTGATGGATTGCGCGACGCGCTTGATCCGAAGATGAAAGACTGATAGGAGGAAAGCCACATGGAAAACATATTGCAGGTAAAAGACTTGGAGCTTTCCTTCCATACATTTGCCGGTGAAGTGAAAGCGATACGCGGAGTGAATTTCGATTTGAAGAAAGGGGAGACATTGGCGATTGTCGGTGAGTCGGGGTCCGGTAAATCCGTCACGACTAAATCGATCATGCGCCTCCTTCCTGAATCCAGCTCGGAGTTTAAAAACGGCGAAATTTTATTCAATGGAAAAGATTTGACGAAGCTGCCTGAACGGGAGATGCAGAAGATCCGGGGGAAAGACATTTCGATGATCTTCCAGGATCCGATGACCTCCTTGAACCCGACGATGACGATCGGGAAACAGGTGATGGAGCCGATCTTGAAGCACCAGAAAGTGAGCAAAGGGAAAGCGAAGCAGATTGTCATCGACTTGCTGAAGATGGTCGGCATCCCGAACGCGGAGAATCGCTATAAGATGTACCCGCACCAATTCTCAGGCGGGCAGCGGCAGCGGATCGTCATTGCGATTGCGCTTGCCTGCAACCCGAAGATCCTGATTGCCGACGAACCGACAACGGCGCTTGATGTGACAATCCAGGCACAGATCCTGGAATTGATGAAGGACATCCAGAAGAAAGTGGACACTTCCATCATTTTCATCACACACGATCTTGGGGTTGTCGCAAACGTCGCTGACCGGGTCGCTGTCATGTACGGAGGGAAAATCGTCGAAGTCGGAACGGTCGATGAGATATTCTACAATCCGCAGCACCCGTATACATGGGGCCTTTTGAGTTCAATGCCGTCCATGGATCTCGAAGAGGAGAAATTGTATGCAATCCCTGGTACGCCGCCGGATCTATTGAATCCGCCAAAAGGGGATGCGTTTGCATTGCGAAGTGAATATGCGCTGCAAATCGACCTGGAAGAAGCGCCGCCGTTTTTCAAAGTGAGTGACACTCATTACGCGGCGACATGGCTTCTTCATCCGGAAGCGCCGATAGTTGAGCCGCCGGCCGCGATCATTGAGCGCATGAAGACGTTTCCAGGAAGCAGATACTATGAAGCAGCGACGGGAGGTGGCTTGTGATGGTTGAAAAGTTGGTAGAAGTCAAAAACCTGAAGCAGTATTTCAATGAAGGCAAGCCGTCCGAAGTCCGTGCGATCGATGGGATCAGCTTTGATATCTACAAAGGCGAGACATTCGGCCTTGTCGGAGAGTCAGGCTGCGGCAAATCGACAACAGGACGGACGATCATCCGCCTGTACGATGCGACAGACGGGGAAGTCCTCTACAACGGAGTGGACGTCCATGGCAAGAAGTCAGGTGCAGAGATGAAACATCTGAATCAGCAGATGCAGATGATCTTCCAGGATCCATACGCATCGCTCAACCCGCGGATGAAAGTCATGGACATTATTGCAGAAGGTCTTGATATCCACGGACTTGCCAAAAATCCAAAAGAGCGGAAACAGAAAGTGATCGAATTGCTGGAAACGGTCGGATTGAACCCCGAACACGCTTCCCGCTACCCGCATGAGTTTTCGGGCGGACAGCGGCAGCGGATCGGCATCGCCCGTGCGCTTGCCGTCAACCCGGAATTCATCATTGCGGACGAGCCGATTTCCGCACTAGACGTATCGATCCAGGCACAAGTCGTCAACTTGCTGAAAGAGCTGCAAGAAGAAAAAGGATTGACGTATTTGTTCATTGCCCACGATCTGTCGATGGTCAAATATATTTCCGACCGGATCGGCGTCATGTATTTCGGCAAACTTGTCGAACTTGCCCCGGCAGAAGAGCTATACAAAAATCCGCTGCATCCATATACAAAATCACTTTTGTCAGCAATCCCGCTTCCCGACCCGCGGTACGAAAGAGCGCGCGTCCGGAAACCGTATAACCCGGCCGACCATAATTATGGACCGGATGAAAAGCTGACATTCCGTGAAGTCACGCCAGGCCACTTTGTCCTCTGTTCCGATAAGGAATATGCGGAGATGGAGCGTATTAAATAAAAGAAGGGTTGCCCAACACTAAGCTGGGCAGCCCTTTATTTTATTTCTTCCTTTACTTGCACAGCTTTCCTGCGTGTCCGGTCCAAATAGTACATATTGATCCATGCCGTCAACGGAATCACCATGGCGATCCCAGTACCTGCGCAGAGGATCAATACCATCTCCGAGCCGAACACTTTTGAATTGATGATCTCGCCGATGGAGTACTTCAAATCTTTGAACCAGATGAGAAGCGCCAAATAACCGCCGAAGAAAGCGAAGAAAAGTGTGTTCGTGTCCGTGCTGAGAATGTCACGGCCGATCCGCACGCCGGATGCAAACAAGTCCTTCTTGGAAATCGTCGGATTATGCCGCGCCATCTCATGCATGGCGGAAGCGATGGAAATCGAGACATCCATGACAGCGCCGATTGTGCTCATGATGATGACGGACACCCCGATTTTCAGGAAGTCTACCCCTACGAGAAGCGAAAGCCCCGCAATGGCATCTGCTTCCTCTTCGCCAAATCCTTTAATCATCATCAGATGCGCCACCACGACGATCAACAAAAGCAGGATGGTGATCGTGAGCATTGTCGAGATGAACGCCGTAACGGTTTTCCGGTTCACTTCATTGATGAAAAACAGATTGATGCAGCCGATTAAAGTGCTGGCAATCAATGTGATCACGATTGGATTCGCAGCCGGATCCATCATGAAAAACATCGTAAAGAACAGTACGCCGAAGTTCAGGAACAGCGACAAAAATGAGCGGATTCCTTTCTTTCCGCCGATCAGCACCATCAATACAAGCAATATGACCCCGAGCAAAAGAAGCGTGTTCATAGGCGTGCCCTCTTTCGGTTGATGAAATAGATGGATGTGTACAAGCCAATCGGAATGGCGAGAACGATGCCGATGCCGCCCGTCAGTGCGCGCGCCATTTCAAGCGACAAGTTCATGGAAAACGTGAAGCCGAGCGGCGAACGGTTTTTGAGATAAAGGATCAGCATCGGAATCGACCCGCTGACATAGGCAAAGAAAAGAATGTTTGTGATCGTCCCCATAATATCCCTTCCAATATCAATCCCCGATTTCTTAAGCGCCTGGAACGAGATGCCTGGATCCCTCTCATACAATGCAAACATCGAAGAGGACATCGTGATGGTGACGTCCATGATGGCGCCGAGTGATCCGATGAAAAGTCCGCCCATAAAAACGGAATGATACGGGCGCGTGACAAACTGCATTTCTTCATATCGCAGCCCATTGCCGCCGGTCAGCCAAATCACAAGCGTGGCAACGCCGAGAGAGATTGCGGTGCCGATCAAGGTTGCGACAATCGCGGCATATGTCTTTTCCGTAAATCCGCTGACAAATAGCAGTGAAATGGCAGTGAACAGCAAAATGCAGATTCCACAGATGAGGAGCAAGGGGATCTTCGGAAATTCCACGTAGAGATCTAGCGCAAAAGACAGCAGCATAATATTAATCGCGAAGCTGATGACTGCGAACAGACCTTGCCGCCTGCCCACAATCAACAGTGCCGCGATGAACACCCATGCGAAAAACACGACATACTTATCCCGCTTCACGTCTGTGATGAGGCCTGTCAAATCATTTGCTGCAGCATCCTTATCAAGTACGACAAACAGTTCATTGCCGGCGTGGTATTCCTGGTCAAACGCGCCTGACACAGAGAACTCATTCCTCAGTCGGATGTGCTCTCCCTTATGGCTGCCGTTCTGTAAAATAGCCGTGATGTCCTGCGTGGTAATTGTATCTTCATTGGAGTTCTGATCGGAAACCTTTTCGGTCTTGGCAACCTGCACCGCGGTGACTTTCGCGATCGGACGGCCGTAGAGTGAATGATTATTCGTGACAAAAAGGAGGGAGCTGATAAAACAGGCGAAAAGGATAGCGATGGCTAAGATCCGCTTTCGCGCTGCTGGTTTCCGCTCCGGCTGGATATCACTCATCATGGCACCTCCGTATGTATATTCTGTGCAAAAAGGGCACGTCTAAGGATAGACTACCCTAAATCCGCCCGTCAAACGATTTGGGAGCAGGCGTGCTTACCGGTACAGCCCCTTTTTCAGCAAAACCATTTCCGCTTCATACAGGGCCGTCGCCTCATCTGCTTGGAGCTGTGCGGCAAAACTATGGATGAGGGTCTGGAAGGTTACGGCCTGGATGATGCGCAGCGCATGGCGAAGTTCCTGCTCGTCCTTGATATTCAGCTTTTCCTTGTCAATCAGGCCGAACAGCGCCTCGCGGCCGCCTGACTTTTCCAGGCTGGTCTGCTCGGTGAATGCGTTGCTCACCCGATGATTCATATTTAGAAAGGCATTTTTGAAAAAGACCCGGTTTTCGGCTTGCTGGAAATCGGCCAGCATAGACGTGAACACGCCGATGAACGTCTCGATCAAATCACCCCTATGAACCTCCAGCAGACGGAGAAACCGCTGTCTGTTCCACTGCATATGTTCCTGCAATATATAAAAGAAGAGATCCTCCAGATCATCGAAATATTGATAGAAGCTTCCCCTCGGAATATTCGCATCTTTGACGATGTTCGAAATGACCGCTTCCTGCAACGGCACCCGGGAGAACTCCTTCTTGCCCGCAGCAATCAGTTTCTTTTTCTTCTCTACGGGTAAATTAATAAATGTTTGCTTAGGCATGAAGTAACTTCCTTCCTTTAATGGAGTACATAATTACAGCCAATGATAATGGCCTGATTTCCCAATGTCAATTAAGAAGTGACAATGTGTCACTTCTCAATTGACATGAATGCCGGGTTGATTTACTATTACATCTATCGTTTGACATGACAATGTGTCATAAGCTGGCCGGCATATAATGCGGCATGGAAATATATGAGGAATCGAGGAATGCGTGGAATGGGAAAACTTCTGAAAAGCCTGGGTGCCTATAAATGGATGATCGCAGTCATTTTCGGCCTGGTGTTCATCCAGTCGATGGCAGAACTGTTCTTGCCGACACTGATGGCAGATATTATCGATAACGGGGTAGTCGCAGGCGACATCCCGTACATTTGGAAAATCGGCGGCTTCATGCTCGGTGTCTCGGCCCTTAGCGCCATCGCATCAGTCGCGGTCAGCTTCTATTCCTCCAAGACGGCGATGGGACTCGGACGCGATATCCGAAGGAATGTATTCACCCATGTAGAACAGTTCACTTTGCAGGATTTTGATAAATTCGGCACTGCGTCGCTTATTACAAGAACGACGAATGATATTACGCAAGTCCAGCAAGTGACCATCATGCTGCTTCGCATGGTGCTGAGTGCGCCCATCATGTTCATCGGCGGCTTGATCATGGCGCTGTCCAAAGACGTGAAACTATCGCTTGTCATCGTTGCAACGATGCCGCTCTTAGTCGGGCTGATCCTGTTCATCCTGAAAAAGGGGATCCCGTTGTTTAAGACGGTCCAGAAGCGGATTGACCGGCTGAATCTCGTTTTGCGTGAGAACTTGACAGGCATCCGTGTCGTGCGGGCATTCAACCGGGTGCAGGACGAGCAGGTGCGTCTCGGCAAAGCGAACAGCGACTTGAAGGACGTTTCCATAAAAGTGAACAAGATCATGGCCTTCCTTATGCCGGGCATGATGCTGGTCATGAACTTGACGACGGTCGGTGTCATCTGGTTCGGCGGCATCCGTATCGACAACGGTGCGATGCAGATCGGGGACCTTATGGCATATATCCAGTATGTCATGCTCATCATGTCGTCGCTCGCTATGGGGTCTGTCATGTTCATCATGATTCCGCGTTTCTATGATGTGACGGAAGGGGCGATCCGGGTCAATGGCGTCGATGTCAGGGATTCTTCAGAAGAAGAGATCCGGTCTAAGGTAGGATTCGTGCCGCAGCGTGCATTATTGTTCTCTGGAACGATCGCCGAGAATATCCGGTTCGGCAAAGAGGACGCAACAATGGAAGAGATCAAGCATGCCGCCGAAGTGGCGCAGGCGAGCAGTTTCATCGAGAAGATGAAGGACGGATATGAATCGGTGATCACCCAGGGCGGTTCAAATGTCTCCGGCGGACAGAAACAGCGGCTGGCGATCGCCAGGGCGCTTGTCCGCAAGCCGGATATTTACGTCTTCGACGACAGCTTTTCTGCACTTGATTAAAAGACGGATGCGAAGCTGCGCTCAGCGCTGAATGAAGAGACGGAAAATGCGACTGTCATCATTGTTGCGCAGCGGGTGAGCACCGTCATGGACGCAGACCGGATCATTGTTCTGGAGCACGGGAAGATGGCAGGAATCGGCACGCATGAACAGCTGCTGGAAACGAATGATGTATACCGAGAAATCGTAGAAAGCCAGCTGTCAGAGGAGGATATCGCATGAGACAGATGAATCGTCCTCCGGGTAGAGGAGCCGGCGGAAAGAATATGATGGCGAAAAACAAGCCGAAGAATTTCAAAGGGACGCTGCGCAGACTGCTTCGCTATTTGAAACCGCATCGAGGAAAGCTGATTGGCGTCTTTGCAGCCGCGGTGCTCAGCACAGTGTTCATGATCCTCGGTCCGAAAATCATGGGGAACGCGATCACGGAACTCTTCGAAGGGGCGTATGGCAAGTTCACGGGTGATCCGGATGCGGCAATTGATTTCACCGCGATCGGGAAACTCTTGCTTCTTCTTGCGGGCTTATATGTGATCAGCAGCATCTTCAGCTACATTCAGCAATACATCATGGCAGGGGTATCGCAACGGACGGTGTTTGCACTCCGGGAGGACGTCAACCGGAAACTGGAAAAGCTGCCGCTGAAATATTATGACGGCCACCCGGTCGGAGATACGCTCAGCCGCATGACGAATGATATTGATACAGTCGGCAATACGCTGCAGCAGACAATCACGCAGTTCATCACTTCGGTCGTCACGATCATCGGAATTCTCATCATGATGTTCTATATCAGCCCGATGCTGACGATCATCGCACTCGTGACGCTGCCCCTGTCGCTTTTCGTCATTGGGCCATTCCTGAAAAGATCCCAGAAATACTTTGCGGATCAGCAGCGGACACTTGGGAACTTGAACGGCCATATCGAAGAGATGTACACAGGCCACCAAGTCGTGAAAGTGTTCGGCCATGAGAAGAAAGCGATCGGCCAGTTTGAAGCGGTGAATGAAGAGCTGTATGAGGCGGGCAGGAAAGCGCAGTTCATCTCAGGCATCATTATGCCGATGATGACCTTGATCGGCAATCTCAGCTATGTGCTCATCTGCGTCATCGGGGGCATCCTAGTTACGAAGAGGGCTATCCTGATCGGGGATATCCAGGCGTTCATCACGTATATGCGGCAGTTCACGCAGCCGATCACCCAGACGGCCAACATCGCGAACGTCATCCAGTCGACAATCGCAGCAGCGGAACGTGTCTTCGAACTGCTCGACAAGGAAGAAGAAGTGAATGAGACGGATACGGTCCGCCTTGAGCACCCGCGCGGGGAAGTCGCATTTGAGCATGTCGACTTCGGCTATGGAGACGATTTACTGATTGAGGATATGAATGTCCATGTAAAACCGGGTCAGACAGTCGCAATTGTCGGGCCGACCGGAGCGGGGAAAACGACTATCATCAACTTGCTCATGCGTTTCTATGAACTGGATGGCGGACGGATCACGATTGACGGAGTGGATACGCGGGATATGTCACGACCGGAACTGCGCAGCCATTTCGGAATGGTTCTGCAGGATACATGGCTCTTTAACGGGACAATCAAAGACAATATTGCGTACGGCAATAAAAATGCGACAGAAGAGCAGATCATGGAAGCGGCAGAGGCGGCGCGCGCCGACCAGTTCATCCGCACGCTTCCGGAAGGGTACGATACGGTGCTCAATGAATCTGCTTCGAATGTCTCGCAAGGCCAGAAGCAGCTCATTACGATTGCCCGCGCGGTTCTTGCGGATCCGGCAATCATGATTCTGGATGAAGCGACGTCAAGCGTCGATACGCGGACGGAACTGCTCATCCAGCAGGCGATGAACCGGCTGATGGAAGGGCGTACGAGCTTTGTTATCGCCCACCGGCTGTCCACAATCCAAGGCGCAGACCTTATTCTTGTCATGGATCAAGGGAAAGTCATTGAGCAGGGAACCCATGAAGAACTGCTTGAGCAGAAAGGGTTCTATGCGGATTTGTACTACAGCCAGTTCTCAGACCGCCCCGCCATGTAAATGGAAAGCCAGGTGTCTCCTAGCGGGATGCCTGGCTTTTTTGCATAGTTATCCATCCTGGGCAAAGACTAAGCGGAGTACATAGTTGGAGGTGAGGATGTGACGAAAGTGCGTCTCGGCTACGTGGCGATGAGTATGGAGCTGGAAAACGCTTCCCCATCCAAAACGATGACGTTCGCACAGTTCCAGAAAATCGGGGACCGCGAGGCGGCGATCCGCAAATTGGAACGGATTGCACAGACAAACTTGGAAAACACGCTCAGGCTGCTGAAGCATAACGCATTTAACGACATCCATTTTTATCGATTCTCCTCAAGACTGATACCGCTCGCCAACCATGAAGAGCTCGCGGGCTGGGATTATATGCGTCCACTGCGGGAAAAGCTGCGGGAGATCGGAGCCTTTGTCAAAGAGCACGAAATGCGGGTCGATTTTCATCCGGATCATTTTGTCGTGCTGAATTCAATGAAACCGGAAGTGCTGGCCAATTCAGTAACCTCTTTGAAAACGCATTACCAGTTGCTGAAGGGCATGAAGATCGAGCCGGTGAACCGATGCGTCCTTCACGTAGGCGGCAACTACAAGGACACTGCCGATTCGCTGGAGCGGTTCATTTCCAACTGGAGCGATATCCCAAGGGCAATCCAGCAGATGATCATGCTGGAGAATGACGACACATCCTTTACCTTGGAAGATACATTGTATCTCTGTGAAAAGCTCTCCATCCCGCTCGTCTTCGACTATCATCACCACCAAGCACATCACTACGAGGAGGCTTGGGAAGATAAGTGGGCCCGCGTCGTCTCCACCTGGAAGGACTCGACGCTGCCGATCAAGATGCATATCTCCAGTCCGAAAAGCGAGAAGGAATTCCGCCACCATGCGGATTACGTAGACCCGGATATGTTTTTTGACTTCTTGCAGGGGATCCGCGGAAGCGTTTCGCAAATCGACTGCATGATTGAAGCGAAGAAGAAAGATGCGGCCCTTTTCGCGCTTATGGAGGATGTGAAGAAGAGGGGAGACATTGAAATCATCGACGGATCTTCATTTTATATAAAATGAAAAAACGGCCCTCATGAGACGGGCCGTTCTCCAGTTTACAAGCCGATAATATTCTGGGCCATCTGCGGATACGTCGCAGGAACGAACGGCAGCTTTTCGCGCAAGGCATGCAGCTGATCGTCGTTCAGCGGCATCATCGGCAGACGCACGCCGCCGACAGGAATGCCCTGTAAGTTCAATGCCGCTTTTGTCGGAGCGGGATTCGGCGCAGCGAAAAGGGCCTTCATGACTGGCAGCAAACGACGATGGAGGCGCGATGCCTCGTTCATCTGGCCGCGCTTGAAGCTTTGGATCATGGACTGCATGTCTCTTCCGACAATATGCGAAGCGACAGAAACGACTCCGACGCCGCCGATTGCGAGTACAGGAATGGTCAATGCATCGTCTCCGCTATATAGGGAGAAGTCCTCAGGCGTCCGTTCGATGATCCGCGCCATCGCATCCAGATTGCCGCTCGCCTCTTTGATGGCTACGATGTTCGGGATGTCTGCAAGACGGATGATCGTCTCCGGGCTCATGCAGATGACGCTGCGGCCCGGCACATTGTAAAGCATGACCGGCAGAGCGGTGGATTCGGCGATTGTTTTAAAATGCGTATAAAGGCCTTCCTGGCAAGGATTATTATAATACGGCGTGACGAGCATGACTCCGTCGACGCCAGAAAGCTCCGCCTGTCTTGTCAATTCGATCGATTCCCTTGTGTTGTTCGAGCCGGTGCCGGCAATGACGGGAATGCGGCCACGCACAACTTCCACCGTGAACTGGAATAGTTCCACCTTCTCATCATTCGTCAGGGTCGGGGATTCTCCGGTTGTGCCTGAAACGACGATACCGTCCGTTCCAGTCGCAATCAAATGCTCGATCAAGTTCCGGGTCGCGGGGTAGTCGATCTCTCCGTGTTCATCAAAAGGGGTCACCATAGCAGTTACAAGTTGTCCAAAATTCATCTTTCTCCACATCCTTATCTGTTTTTTTCAAACCATAGAGGGAGAAGGGCATGAAACGCGGAACGCAAAAAGCAGCAACGAGGGTCCGTTGCTGCTTAGAAATACTTGGTGTATTTCTTGCATCAGATAGCCCTCCATATAGTTTCCTATATGACAATCCTGCACTTGTTCAGCACAGAACCAGCTTCGAGACAATGAGGTCTCTCCACTTCGGCAAATTCCCCTTTCCACTAGTCTTCACGGGATCTCATCATCCTCTGACTAGGTACTAATGGTTTTTGCGCCTCTATCCTTACTTCAAAACTTGCGAAATAAGTGAATGTTAAATTACTACTACTGTACCCGTTCCGAGAAGGAAATGCAACAGGCTACTATCCGGATTGTGAAATTAATATGAAAACACACATATATATAATCGGATTACTGCTCCGGAACACAAGCCAGCGGGTTCAACGGATCTGTTCGGATCGATCTTGAAAAACGGCAAGGATCCTGTTTGATTCACCACATACACAGCTCCCTTGCAGCCGGTTTTACAGCCTTTGAAAAGGGAATTCACAAACCTTTCATATGTAAGCGCTTGAGTATGACTGATTTGTGAAACCCTTCACAACAGCCCTTCCAAGCAAAGCGAAAGCGTGTATGATGGAGATAGCAACAGACGATCGTCACAATGTCCAGGAAGCGCAAAACTATTATCAAAGGAGCGGTTAGACATGTGGGTCATCACATTGTTTGAACAGCAGAATGTACGGATTTTCGAATTTGCACTTGAATTGGAAGCCAAAGACGCTATGAAGCGTTTTGGCAAAAATGCGATCTTGTCATTTACAAACTGAACGGGAAAGAAGCGGAGAGGGAGACATCCTGCCTCCGCTTTTTTATTTCACCCATTTCTTCAGCTCTTCGTTCCTTCGTTCTTGCTCGGCATCCGTCGACAGGTCATATTTCTTCAACAGATGAAACACTTCGTTCAGCACCTCTTGGCCGCGAGGCTGTCTGAGAAATCCGGATACCAAGTCATGCAGGGCAGGGGGAAGGAACGCCTGCTGCTCTTTCAATTTTTGGCGGACGTCCTCTTGTGTATGGTCGATTGTGCATTTTCCCATTCGGCTCACCTCCTTGTCTGCACCTGATCCAATCATACCGGCAATACACAAAAGTTGCATATGATAACTGGATTTCAGGTCCGCAATTGATTAGCTGAAAGCAAGATGGGGAAGGGATGAGGTAAAACGGAGAATAGATGGGTGTGATCGGGATGTCGATGGATGTGGAATATATTATCAGGCTGATTGTCGCGGGAGCGCTTGGCGCACTGATCGGACTGGAACGGGAAAAACGATTCAAGGAAGCTGGACTGCGTACGCATTTTCTTGTCGCGATCGGAAGCGCCGTGTTCATGATCGTCTCAAAATATGCCTTTCAGGACGTAATCGGGGAAAATATCAAGCTGGATCCGAGCCGGATTGCCGCATCCATTCCGAGCGGCATCGGGTTCCTAGGCGCGGGCATGATCCTTGTGCAACGCACGTCCATCCGGGGGCTGACAACAGCTGCCGGCATCTGGGCGACTGCGGGCATCGGGCTTGCGGTCGGCGCTGGCATGTATACGATCAGTATCACTGCAGGGCTTCTTGTCATTTTGGGACTCGAGTTTTTGAAACGCCTGTTCAGTCCGGTCATCCCGAAAGTGATGCGCCTTCGCATAGATGTCACCGAGACGAAAGCGATTGAACAGATTATTTCCGTCATGACGAAAGCTGGACTTCCCATCAAGGACTATCAAATTAAACTGCAAAAAGGCGAATCGGAAACCGGCTACAGCATTTTGATAAAACTTCAGCCGTCGAAACGGTGGGATGAGAACACGGTCATTGGCATGTTGCAGCAGATTGAAGGGGTGACAGGCATACGGGTATTGAAGTGATAGCTTGCGGTCATCCTCTCATGGCTCATCATCCAGGCGCCACCCTCTAATCGCATAGAGCCTCTTCCTAGGAGTCGCAGTCAGCGGATGGATCCGTGGCGGCGGCACCAGATGAAATGATAGACAGAGCCTGCGGAAAGGCAAAACAGCACAAAAGCGATAGACCAATGGCCAGCCAGGCGATAAAGTCCATATGTGACAGCAAGGACGATGAACCATTTCAGGGACAGGCGCCACCATGGCGTCTCCGTCTCGAATTTCCCGAATATGGAAGTGCCTATGATATTTGCTGCAAGCAAGATGAACAGCTCAAGTTCAAACCCCATGAACATTACTCCCTCTTTAAAAGTTTCCCTAGTGCAACATTTACTTATGGCCATGATAGCATATCCGTTCCACCTGTCAAGAGGGAGACATGCCTTTCATCCAACAGAGATAAGAGTTGCAATTTCCGCGAGCATCCTATAATCTTTCCTTAGGGAAACTTTTCCCGCCATTCCATTCCAAAAAGAAACGAAAACTCCCGGTTGTGGTGGCCGGGAGTTTTCGCTGTTCATCAAAACTATTATTGTATATCCAAGTTCTCGGTCATTTGCTGCAGTAAACGCCGCATCATCTGCAGCTCCTCAGGCAGCATGCCTTTGAACATCATCTTCTCATGCTCTTTCCAAATCAGCTCCACGGGCTCTTGCAACTGCCTTCCTTTTTCCGTCAAGTAAACTGTTGAAATCCGGTGATCCACTTCGTCAGTCTTCCGATAGACAATACCGTCCTGCTCCAGCTTTCGGAGCATGTTGCTGATCGTGGAGGCCTCGGAGCCGGTTTTCTGTTTAAGCTGTGACTGGGTAATGCCGTCCTGCTCCCATAGATGGGAAAGGGCCAGCTCCTGTCCGATATGAAGGCCGATTTCCCGAAGCTGCTGAGCGTACCGTTTACGGGTCTGTATGGCGATGGTTTGCAAAAGAAGACGGATTTCGCTCTCTATCATAGAAATCCCCCCGTACTTAGTTCGTACGCTAATTATATCAAAAAATCACTTGCACAAAATGAGCAGGATGTGTCTATAAATTGACTTTATGTTTCATATGCTGTTTAATTAGCATGCTAACTATTTTACATACTTTGCGAAATTTGAACTATGGAGGATTATTTACATGAATCGTATGTTAAAGCCGACAATCATCTCGATTGCCATGGCAACTGTCATGGCAGGGGCGGCGATTTCACCTGCGCTTGGACTGATTGCGGCTCATTTCCATGAGGCCGATCCTGTGCTGATCAAGCTCGTATTGACGGTGCCGTCGCTCATGATTATTCCGTTTTCATTTGTTTCGAGCTATTTGACAAAGAGAATCTCGAAGCGTTCTATCGTTATGCTAGGTCTTGCCATCTATGTCATCGGAGGGGTAGGTGCGCAGTTTGCGAATACGATTGTCGTCCTGCTTGCATTCCGTTTATTCCTAGGTGCCGGGGTCGGACTTGTTATGCCGTTGTCCTTCACACTGATCAGTGACCATTTCAAAGAGAAAGAAATGACGAAGATGATGGGCTATAATACGGCATTCAGCAACGTCGGCGGCATCATTACGATGCTGCTCGCCGGGTATCTTGCGTCGTTCAACTGGCGGATGCCATTCAATGTGTATTGGCTCGGAATTGTCATCTTCCTGCTTGTCCTGTTCTTCTTGCCGAAAAACGAGCCGCTGAAGCCGCGGCCAGGAGCAGACAAAGCGAAAATGCCTGCTTCCGTATATGGCATCGCACTTGGAGCCTGCGGCATCATGCTCGCATATTACGCGGTTGCGACGAATATGGCTCTTTATCTTGAACAGAGTGAACTTGGAAGTTCCAAGACGGCTGGACTCGTCATGTCCTTTACGACTGTCGGCGGGATGATTACAAGCTTGATCCTTGTCCGTCTGCAGTCCTTGTTTAAGAAATTTTTGATGCCTGCCGCTCTTCTCGCCATGGGAATTGCGTTTGGCATCCTGACGATCAGCCACTCAGTCGCGATTGTGCTCGTTGCCGTCTGCATGATCGGTTTCGGCCAGGGGATTGCATTCCCGCTCATCAACGATAAAGTGCTAAGAAGCGCTGACCCGACAATCAGCGACCGTGTCATCTCGATCGTTTCAAGCATGATCTACGTCGGTCAATTCCTGTCTCCTGTCGTGCTGGATTTCATCGGTAAAGCTGCCGGCCTGGAAACGATCCGTTTCCAGTATAGCCTGCTCTCCGCGGGTCTCATCGTGTCCGTCGCCATCATGCTGCTTGTCCTGTTCATGAAGAAAACACCTGTCGCTTTGAATGAAGTCAAGACAGGATCTATGTAAGGCAGTCACCTCTCCCGTTTTGCAGGGAGAGGTTTTTATTTGGATGAAACCCTTTCGAGCACACTTTCGTATAGATAGACATTGAGTCAGGAAAGAAGGGGGAGGGGAACGATCTCTACACCAATTATGAAAGCGATGAATAGTCTTGGCTGCCTGCTCCCGCTATTCGCAATCGGCTTTTTTGCGTTCTCTTTGTTTAACGGCTTCGGCTTTGTCGGGTTCATCCTTTCATTACTCGCATTTATCGGCGGGATCGCCCTGATCGGCGGAGCCCAGATGATGAAAGATTCGAAGCTGAAACTGCAGAAAGAGAGTCTGCTGGAACAAAGCAAGGAGATCGCTGATTTTGAGCGCATGCCTTCGGTCATTTCATCAGACTTGCTGACAAGGGTTGCTCTTGATCCTAAAGAAGGACGGGTATATATCTGGTTTGCCGAGGATGGCAAAGGGGACATCTTATATACGCCGAGACTTGGTATGACGTACCGGCTGCTGAATTTTTCATTCAGCGATCTATCGGGTGCTGCGATTGTCGAAGAGGGCAATCTGCGGGACTACGAAGGAAAAGTGAATGCCATTAAAGAGTTTCTTGCGGGGCGCCGGGTCAAGGCGGTTGATGTTCCGGAGGGGAAAGCGAGCAGGCTGGAACTGATTCTTACTATGGAACATGCCAAATACAAGGTCTTTCCGATCAGTTTCTTCAACGAACCGTACCAGCAGATTGATAAGGAATCGGATGCTTTCCGGGCGCATGAAGCGGAAATGCGGAAATGGTATGACCGGTTTGCGCAGATGGCGAGTCGCTGGGAGCCAGGCTGGACGCACGTAGCGCCGGCAAAATTCACGGAACCGGAAGTAAATGCACCTGCGAAGCAAGTGGATGCAGTGAAGCCAGGCAGCCGGAAGTTCGAGGAGAAAAGGAACCGTCAAGGAACAGGTGCACAGGTGCTCGGAAGAATGGAGATTCCGCCAAGCGCAAAGACGAGCGCGAAACCCGAGGCGGCCACAGAGCCGCATGCTGCGCCGGACCCGGCTCCTCAGCCTTTTGCCAAGCCGAAACCGGAAACCCGGCCAAAATCTTTGCCTGTCTCACAAAAAGAGCCCAGGAGTGTATCTGGCCGCACTGCAGCAGAGAGAGTGCCCCTTGGGCCAAGTGCAACTATAGAGCGAAAGCCGGCTGCATGCGAACAGGCGGCATCACTGAAGCTTGGAAAAAGCGAGCCGCAGAACGGTGTTGCCGCTAGCCCCGCTTTCGATGAAGCGGACAGCCTTGCCGGGCTTTCCAATTTCGAAAAGATTGTCGCCCGCAACAGAAAACAGCTGCGCGCCGATCCTTCCAAACGGCAAAATGAATGAAAAGAGAGCCAGATGACTGCAAATGAATATGCAGCATCTGGCTCTTTTCAGATCTTCACAACAATCTTTCCTCTGGCATGACGGGTCTCACTCAGTTTATGTCCTTCTTTGACATCCGGAAGCTCAAGAACCGTGCCGATTACCGGTTTAATCTTCTCTTCTTCCAAGAGCTTTGCAATCTTCGCAAGGGATTCGCCGTCCCGGCTCATGACGATTTGGAATGTCTTGACGCCGTATTCTTCCGCAAGTTTGTCATCAGGCTTTGTTGTCGTTGACGCAAGCCGGCCGCCTTTTTTCAATGCTTTGAAACTGCGCTCCTGCACGTCGCCCCCGATTGTATCCAGCACAACATCGACGGGCTGCAGGACTTCTTCGAATTGTTCATCCTCATAATTAATGACTTGATCGGCGCCAAGTTCTTTTAGAAACTCACTGTTCTTACCGCTGCCAGTCGTCGCGACCCAGCAGCCTAGCGCTTTCGCAAGCTGGATGCCAAAGCTGCCGACACCGCCTGCACCGCCATGGATCAATACGCGCTCGCCCGCCTTAATATCCGCTTTATCAACGAGGCTGGTCCATGCTGTCAGTCCTGCGAGGGGAATGGCAGCCGCCTCCTCAAAGGATAAGTTCGATGGTTTCTTGGCAACCATGTCCTCATTGGCCGCGACATACTCCGCATACGTCCCGTTGCGCATCATGTCTGGACTTGAGAATACTTCATCCCCCACTTTGAACTTCGTGACATTGCTGCCGATTTCCTCAACGACTCCCGCCGCATCCCAGCCAAGGACCAAAGGAAACTCATATGGCATGCTCTGCTGCAAATAACCCGCCCGGATCTGCCAATCTACCGGATTGACGGAGGTTGCCTTGATTTTGATCAATACATCATTTGGCCGGAGTTCCGGTTTTTCGATCTCTGTGTACTTCAGCACATCCGTATCTCCGTATTGCTCAATCGTTACTGCTCTCATCCAACTCATCCCTTCCCTATTCGATTTCCAATACCACCTCCGAGTCTAGCACTCCAGTTTCGAGTATTCAAACAAAACAACTTACTTTTAGTAACCTATAAAGGTTCAGCTAGTTTACGTTTAATTTTATACGCTTATGTTAATAATACTTTACATGATGTTAATAATACTGTACATTTGGTTCAGGAGGAGTAGAAAATGCTGAAAAATAGAGTGCGAGAGATGCGGGCGCGCCATGAGTTCACGCAAAGTGACCTGGCGGGAATGGTTGGCGTCACCCGGCAGACGATCGGGTTTATTGAAAAAGGGGAGTTCGCGCCATCAGTCACACTGGCGCTGAAAATCGCTCACGCGTTTTCATGTGATATCAATGACTTATTCTGGCTGGAAGGGGATGGATGAAATGAAGGGCGACATGAGAATCACGTATCCGTTATGGCAGATGGGGTTCATATTTCTACTGATGCTCTTGACGTGGATCATCGGAGCAGCAGCGGTGTTCGGCTGGACAAATGGGGCAAGCGGATTTCTTCTCTCGATCTCGGTGGAAGGTACTGCATTCGTACTTGTTGCCGCATGGCTGCTTGTTCTTGCTGTCTATGTAAGCATCTACATCAGGAGGATCCGGCGGCATAATACGCAGCATCCTGCTCATAAGATTTCGTTTTCGACATTCAGGCCGCAGGAATACATGGAGGACGACGAATTGTTTGCGGAGTTGACAAGACGGGCTACACAGAAAGTCTACTCGTATTTTTCAGTCGCCCTGCCATGTTTGGCTGCCGCGTTCCTGCTGCTTCCATTCGGCAAGTTTACGATGCTGAACGCTTTACTGTTACTCGCCATCGGACAGTATTTCATTTATTACCGGACGATGCGCAGCTATATGACAGAGGATGCCGCCAGTGATTATTGAATACGCACTCGTTTTTATCGGAGCTGCCGTGCCGTGGTTTGAAATTGCCCTCGTCATCCCGCTCGGTATCATCCGGGGGCTGTCTCCCTCCATTGTCATGCTGCTTGCCTTTACTGGCAACCTGCTGACAGTTCTGCTTGTCATTTTCGGATACCAGCGGGTGAAAGCGTATCTCGACAAGCGCAATCGTGCGAAAGGGAAGGAACCGACAAAGCGCATGGACCGCGGCAAACGCATCTGGAACAAATACGGCATGCCGGGTCTTGCTCTCCTCGGCCCCATCCTGATCGGCACCCATATCGCCGCCTTCCTTGGCCTGCTGCTTGGGGCAACCAAAACGAATACGACCGTCTGGATGACAATCAGCATCGCTGCCTGGACATTGGCCTTCGGGATTGCAACTGCGATGGGGTTTGATTTCTTTGTAAGGGAATAGCCATCATTTTTCCGGATGACCGGATGGAATGATGGCTTTTCCATTCGTGTAAGAACCACGTGAAAAGATGGATGTCGCTGTAGTGGCAGACGCTTTCCCCCCAGCCTCCCTTTTTGATACACTAGTCACACGTAAAGACGAGAAGGTGGAACCGAATGGAGATCTTTGAAATTATCCTGCTTATGCTGGGGGCTGTATTCCTATCGAATGTGCTCAGCCGTTTCATCCCGGGAGTCGCATTTCCGCTCATCCAAGTGGCGCTTGGCGTGGTCCTTGCCCTCCCGCTCACGAATCATTCGCTGGAGCTCAGCCCTGAATTGTTCCTCGTCCTGTTCCTCGCACCAATTCTGTTCAATGATGCAGTAAATGTTGATAAAAGCGGAATCTGGGGCATGCGCAAGCCGATCTTGCTTATGTCGCTCGGCCTTGTCTTCCTCACGGTCCTGCTCCTTGGGCTGTTCATCCACTGGCTGCTGCCGACGGTGCCATATGCGGCGGCTTTTGCGCTTGCTGCAGCACTTGGTCCGACAGATGCGGTGGCGGTCGGGGCGCTTGCAAAAAAGGTGAAAGTGCCGAAGTCCGTCATGGTGACGCTCGAAGGGGAATCGCTCATCAATGATGCTTCAGGGCTTGTGTCCTTCCAGTTCGCAGTCGCAGCGCTGCTCACGGGCACGTTCTCGATTTTCGAGGCAGGGACGAGCTTCCTGTTCCAGTCGATCGGCGGAATCGTCGTCGGCTGTATCCTGTCGCTTCTCAAAATTGTCTTCATGCGGAAGCTGCGCCGGGTCGGTCTTGAAAACGAAGTATCCTACATCCTTATGGAAGTGCTCCTGCCATTCCTGATCTTCCTGACAGCCGAAAAGCTCGGCGTCAATGGGGTCCTTGCCGTTGTCTTCGGCGGGATTGTCCACTCATACCGCTACCGGGTGACGAGTCCGGGCATGGCGCAGCTGAATTTGCTGTCCAAAAGTACGTGGGCTGTTATTTCCTATAGTCTGAATGGCTTGGTGTTCGTACTTCTCGGCACGCAGCTTCCACAGATCATCCAGACCATCTGGGAGAATGAATTCGTCCGCAATGATCTGCTGATCCTCTATATCGTCAGCATTACACTCGCTCTTCTCGGTCTCCGCTTCATCTGGGTGCGCCTGTTCAGGAATTTTGGCACTGACACCGCACCGGGGATCAACCGATGGAAGACGACGATGCTCTATACCGTCGCCGGCGTAAGGGGGACGATCACACTTGTCAGCGCCTTGTCGCTTCCGCATCTTCTGTCAGACGGCTCCGTGTTTGCAGAACGTGACATGCTCCTCAGCATTGCGGCAGGTGTCATCTTGCTGACGCTGTTGCTGGCGAACTTCACATTGCCGCTATTCGCAATGAAGGAAGAGAAACGGTCGGACCGAGAATCAGTGGAAGAAGAGATCGCCATCTTGCGTAAAGTGAAAGAACAGCTGAAAAGCAAAGCGAGTGACCAGAACCAGGCGGCCATGTCACGCGTCATCCGGATGTACAACGACCGGATCATGTCGCTTGCGAACACGGATGAATTGCTGAAGACAGAGCGCAGACTGCGCCGGATGATCCTTGATTGGCAGCTTCAGGATACCGTCCGTCTCGTGCAGCAGCGGGAGATCAAACTGCGGATCGCCTATCCTGCACTATGGCAGCTGAATCGCAGATTGTTCTCCATGACGAAAGAACTGCATTACTGGCAGAACATGTTGAGAATCCGGATGACCAAAAGACGGGTTTCCTCCAAACCCATCCAGATGCTGTCGGCAACAGAGCGAAGGGAACAGCGTAAAAAATTATACAGCAGCAACCGGGCATTCATCCTGGACCGCTTACGGGAGCTTGCGGATGATGAATTTCCGAAAGAACTCATCGAAATGTTCATCCTGTTGTACGAACGGCGACTTGGCCGGGGAACGGCGAGTAAAGGCGATTCGGAAGAAGAGCGGGATCTCCTCGATTTTGCCATTCAGACGGAGCGGGATTATATTCAGCGTTCATTCGAAGAAGGGCTGATCTCACGCGCCGATGTAAAACGGTACCGGGAGAATCTTCTTGCCATCCAGAATAGCCTAGAGCTATAAATTACCAATCAGTCAGTGTTTAGGCAGTCACCTCGCAGTCTATACAATACATAAAGACTGCGAGGTGCATGAGAATGGGATTTGGGATGATCCTTGTCAAATTGGTAAGCGGATTTCTGGCACTCGTCATCTGTATGAAAATTACCGGAGCGAAAGGCGTCTCCAACCTGACGCCGATCGACTTCATTTGGAGTATCTTGCTCTCTGAAATTATCGGGAACGGCTTGTACTCTCCCGATGTAAAATGGTACACAGTCCTGTTCACGCTGCTCGCATGGTGTCTATTGAAAGTCCTGTTCGACCTGTTCATGTTCCGGTCAGATAAAATTGAAGTGCTGATCACGGGAGAAAAGGACTTGATCATCAAAGACGGGAAAATTGATGAAGACCGATTGCGTGCCAACCGTCTGGATTTGCGGGAACTGAGCCATGCCCTAAGAAAACAGGGAATCTTTTCAATCGAGGAAATCGCCCATGCCTACATGGAAAGGGATGGTACCGTCACCGTGCAGAAGAAACCGGAGTACGAGCCGGTAACCAAAGGCGACTTGCAGAGTAAGTAGATGGATACTTGTGATGGTATGAGGTTGCAGATAGATGGGTATCGCTACTTGAAAGACAGCGTGGTAGACTGATAGTGATAGAGAAGAGGATAGGGGATGGGAAGTGTATGTTACATCTTGAGGCCATCACAAAAGACAATTGGATTGATGCGATTTCTTTGAATGTGCGGGACGATCAGAAAAAGTTTGTAGCCTCCAATGCCGTTTCGCTGGCACAGCTGAACTTTCTTGAGAACTTCCATGCGAAGGGGATTTATTTGGATCATGACATGATCGGCTTCACTCTTTATGGCATAGATGAAGAGGACAGCGAGTATTGGATCTACCGAATGATGATTGATCAGCAGCACCAAGGCAAAGGCTTTGGGAGGCAGGCTGTCCAACTTGTCATTGACGGTATAAATGAAATAAAAGAATCCCGGCACAGAACGATCAGCTTGTCGTATGAGCCGGAAAACACGGTTGCCAAACAATTATACGAGTCGATGGGATTCCAAGAGGTCGAAGGATTGGTGATCGACGGCGAGCAAGTGGCGCGTTACTCGTTTTACTAAGACGGTGCATCTGTCAACGGACTGACAGATACACCGTCTTTTCATTTTTATGAATCGAAACATGCAGTAGTCATAACTGCTTCCTTCTGAAATGCAGAACGGTCGTAATGATGAACAGAACCATGATTCCTGTTGCTAATAAGAAGGGCGCAGCCAGGTCAGATGGCATTGCATCCCCTGTCAGCAATGCAGCGGAAGATGCCAGCAGGCTGAGTGGGTTCCAATCTTTCATCTGTGGAAAGATGGAGAGGATAAAAAGGGCAATCATGGCTAAGGCAGCTGTCAGGATTCCGCTGTAGTTTGTCGCAAAATACGTATTCCCCCAAAGAGTGATAGCGAGAAGCATAAGGCCGAATACATAGATGCAGCTCGCGGCGAAGAAGAGATGCATCAGACTGCTTTGATCCCAGTAATAGGCCGTATAGCCATACGTGAGAAGGAATGCGAGCGCAAGGGCGATCAGCCAGTACAATGCCGCCATGGCGAATTTCGCAGTGATGACCGTGCCGCGGGGCAGCCCTTTCGTAAGAAGGATGACCAGCGTCCCTTTCTCAAGCTCCTTTGACATCATTGTGCTGAACAGGAGGATGAAGACGGCCATGCCCATCTGAGGGACATTCTTGTAAAACTGCAGCCAGGAATCGAGCGCTGTCGGTTCAGCGATATTCAGTACAGCACCTTCCGGCATGAAGTTTTCGAGCAGCACAGGGGTGATTTTCGCAGTGAACGGGTTCAGGATGCCAAGGATGGAGAATATGACAAGCACGAGCAGCAGTTTGTATGTCTTAACACTTTCCACCCATTCCTTTCGAAGGAATCCAAACCATTGATTCATCTGAGCACCTCCAGCACAATCTGTTCCAGCAGCTTGGTGCGCGGATGCATGGAATCCACGACAAGGCCGCGGCGGGTCAGCTCCTCCATGAACGTTACACGTGCCTGATCATCCGGAAGGCTGGCGATCAGTCCATCTTCAGCGAGCTCCATATTGAAAGGGATCGCGGATAGCTGCTCAAGTGCCTGCTCTATCGGGATGGTGAAGGTGAAGACGAATTGGCCGCGGACCTGCCGCTGCAAGTTCACGAGTTCATCTTGAAAAATGATGGAACCATGATGGAGCATGGCGACGTGGTCGCAGATCTGCTCGGCGTCTGACAGAATATGCGTCGAGAAGAATACAGTCGTTTCGTTTTTCGCCTTTTGTAAGATGGAGAGGATCTGTGCACGTCCGGCCGGGTCGAGCGCTGATGTCGGTTCGTCGCAGATGAGCAGTTTCGGCCGGTTCAATAAAGCTTGCGCAATTCCAAGCCGCTGCTTCATCCCGCGGGAATAGCCGCTGATTGGGGTGCTGTTGCCTTGAAGGCCGACCAGCTCAAGCATTTGACCAATCCGCTCTGTCCTTTCGGATTTCGGCATCCCTGTAAGGTCTGCGCATAGTCCCAAGTACTGCGGAGCTGTATAATATGGATAAAATTCGGGGACATCCGGCAAATAGCCAACATGCTGATTGGATTTCGTTTCCCCGAAAACAACAGGTTCCCCGGCAATTGTGATAGACCCGCTGCTGAGCGGCAGCAGGCCGAGCATGCATTTCATGAGTGTCGTCTTGCCGGCCCCGTTTGCACCGGTAAACCCGAAAATTGTCCTCTCGGGAATCGAGAGATTGATATCCCGCAACACTTCTTTTGTGCCAAACCGTTTTGATACATCTTCAATTTGCACGACCATCCCGTTCCCCCCTTCCAAAAACAAAATAGACTAGCGGCCCAATAAATTGGATCAGCAGCACAATCAGCAGCCACACGGCCATATTGCCGAACCGGTAGTGCGGATGCCGAATGACATGCACTGCTGAAAAGATGGCGAGCCCCACCTGCAGCAATGCGAGCGGCAAAAGAAATGGCAAGTATTCGATCAAAAGCTCCAAGTCCGTATTCAATTAATTTCCCCCCAGTCCAAAACGAAGTCGTTGACGCATGTCTTTCATTTCTGGGTCGTCTTGATAGGCGCTGAAGAAGGGCAGATCGAGCGCGTCATGGATCGACTGTTTTACAATTTCTTCACTGCGAAGTGCTCCAGGCCCGAGATCGAGTGTCTCAAGCCAGCCGTCCAGCAAGTTGAAATAGCTGTCTCCCCGAAGCCGGAAGGGGAGGAAGTGATGGATGGATACATTTGTGAATTTATTCAAGTACTTATAGAGCAGCGTACGATCCTGCAGCATCGATGCACATTGTGCGACACCCAGGTAATACTGGAGACAGATATTCGGATGCAGTTTCTGGAGGTTGCATAAATCGATCAGACCATCCGTCCGCCGCAGAGTCTCCTGAAATGATTCTGTATCTTCTATTGTGAGATGCAGGTAATACGGTGCGCTGCCGACGGCAGAAATCAGGCTCTGATAGATCAGTGTCTGGATTACGCGGCGGGCTTCAACGGGGTCCCCAAGCTGCTCATGCGCAGTAGCAAGCAGAACCTCATCTCCGATGCCTGGCTGAATAACCCCTTTTAGCAGTTCCAGCGTTTTGGCGGGTTCTTTCTGCATGAGTGTAATATGCGCAAGCAGGGATGTCGCCTGTCTCAACACCCATACGTCGTCACTAAGCTGGCGGATCCGTTCAAGCCATTGCGCGATCTTTTGAAGAACCTCTTTGGGATCATCGCTCAGCATCTGGTGATTAAGCATGAGCACACTCATCTGCAGCAGGTAGGACGGATGATGATAGTATAGTTTCACTTGCTCGTATACATCTGCCGCCACATCTTGGAACGACTCGCCGGCAAACCGGGCAGCGAATCCAAAATACGCCTCGCGGATCGATTCCTTCGTCAGCTCTCGTTCGTATCCGAGAAGCTCATCCACCGAAAGTCCGAAATAAGCCGCCAGCTTTGGAAGCAAGGTGATGTCCGGATAACTCTGTCCCTTTTCCCATTTCGATACCGATGCTTTGGAAACTTGGCAATGCTCCGCCAGCATTTCCTGCGTAACTCCGAGTCTCTTGCGTTCCTGTAAAATGACTGTGCCGATTGTCAGCATCCCGCCACATCCTTTCTCTCTTAACTGTAAAGTCAATCGTAAAGTTATTCAATACACTAATAGGAAACTTTGTTTGAAAGGAATCAACCAAAGGGAAACTGAAGTAATAGGTGCAGAGAAAAACATATAACAGAGGAGGAACACCATGTTCGGCGATAAAAAGGAAGAGAAAGAGACCCGATTCTATGTGAAATCGCAAGAAGATATACATGGACTTGGAAGATTCACAATTCTGGTTGACCGTGAAACAGGGGTGAATTATATCCACTCCTGGGTAGGCATGGGCAGTTCCATGACTCCGCTGCTGAATGAAAAAGGGGAGGTAGTGACGGGGCCATAGGCAAAAAAAGCGGCAGCCACCGAAATGACTGCCGCTCCTCATTTACTTCTTCTGTTTCAATTTGTTCAATAGATCATTCACTTTACTCTTCATTTCGCGCGTCTCTTCCTGAAGAAAATGGATGGTGAACGCCTCACCGTCTTTCCGGATATCGACATGATCACCAGCGTTCAGCTGGACAGAAACGGCGGTTGCCGGGATGAGCAGCTCCTCTTGCTCATTGTCGTATTTCAGAAATACATAAAACCCGTCATCAATCCGGTCAAGCGTATATCTGGTCATTTTTCACATGCCCACCCATCTTTGTCGCGATCATGTTTTGAAGCATAAGCCGGATGGCCCTTCTTCACGCCGTTCGGATAATACTTCCGCAGTGCAGTGCAGTTTGCAAAGGACGTCGGTGCACCCGGGATGACATACAAACCTGAACCAGGTGCAGGCTGTGGTGTAGGCACCGGTTTTGGATCCGGCTTCGGCGTTGGCTTCGGTTGCGGCTTTGTCCCGGTGCTTGGTGACCAAGGCTTTGCCGTCACAGAATGCGCTGTGCCATTCGTCGTTACCGTAATATCACCAGACTCAGCGGTCGAATAGATTTTCGATCCTGCCGCCTGCAAGTTTTTAATGACGTCTGCATGCGGGTGGCCATACGAATTATCCTTGCCGTATGAAAGAATGGTTCCTGCTGGATGTACCGCATTTACAAATGCAGCCGAGCTGCTCGTATGGGAGCCATGATGGCCTGCTTTCAAGTATGTGCTGCTCACATTGTACTGTTTCATGATTTCATTTTCTACTGGAATCCCGGCATCTCCCGTGAATAAAAAGCTGACTTTGTCATAAACGAGCCGCAGGACGACCGATGCTTCATTGCTGTCAGCAGCATGTTCATCCGCATGCAGGACAGTTGCCGAGAGAAGCGGGTCAAACTGCAAGAGCTCCCCAGTTTTCGCAATCTCGAATGGGATATTCTTTTGATCAATCAAAGCAAGCATATCATAATATGTCTGCGTCGAATGAGCATTACCGCTATCTATGAATGTGTGGACCTTGAAATTGTTCAGTACCGAAACCATGCCTCCGATATGATCGGCATCGGGATGTGTCGCGATGACGGTATCAAGCTCCGTCACTCCTTTTGATTTGAGGAAGGAGACGACCTTGTTTCCTGCCGAGGCTTTGCCTGCATCGATCAGCATCGTTTTACCACTCGGTGATTGGATCAGGATGGAATCCCCTTGTCCGACATCGATAAAATGCACTTGCATATTCGGCGCAGGCTTGAAATGATCATTCAACATGCGCGCCATGAAAACAGCGAAATGCTGGCGGGTCAGCTTGTCATTCGGACCGAATGAGCCATCGAGGTAACCCGTCGTAATATTCTCCGTCGCCAGTACACTTATATAATCTCTGTAGCCGTTGCCTTGCGGGACATCTACGAAGCTGACATCCTTCGTTTTTGGAAGCTGATAGCCTTCCACTAGAATTTTCGCCATCTGACCGCGTGTCAGCGGGGCGGCGGCATCAAAGTATTTATTGCCGTTCTTGTCCGTTTTACCTGAAATGAAACCCAGTTCTACTGCTTTCGCAATCCGGTCATAGCCATGATTGCCCGGTTTGACATCTGTGAACCCTGGATCAGGAGCAGTGAAATCGGTAATCCCTTTCTCCCGCAGGATCATCGTGACCGCTTGCAGGCGGGTAAGGTTCTCTTTTGGCTTGAACAGGCCGCCTGGAAATCCTGTAATAATTCCTTTTTCCGATAAATAGCTAATCTCATCTTGATACTGGGTGACGTCTGAAAACCCTTTTGCGGCTGCCGGCTGTGCTGGCAAAACACCTAGAAAGAGAAACAGCGCTGCTGCCAAATACATCATTCTTTTCATCTGTTGATGTGCCTCCTCGTTCTGCGCATTTTTTTCACCTGACTAGTATTCAGGAAATCCAAAAACCTGACAAGGACGAAAAGCAACAAAAAGACCAGGTAATTATTCCCTGATCATAGGCGGCTTAACGATTTCGGTTCGTAAGCCGCATACTCTATCTATTGCCTGTGAGAATCAAATAAAACCAGTTATGTGGAAATAAAAAAGACGGACATGTTCGTGTCCGTCCGGGCTTCTTCATTTTGAGAAAACGAGGTTTGCATTGGCGATTGATTCTGTAACTTCAAGTATCATGCTGACGACCATGCGATCTTCGATACCACGCATCGAATGGATCTCCTGCTGCATGGCAGATGCGGAAATCCTTAATTGCTCTCGGTTCCCATCCAGCAATATATCGAGGCGGGATTTGATGGCAGATGCATTGGCCTCTCGTATTCCATGCTTGTCTATCCATCCGAACAATTCGAATAAAGTACTTGCTGCATCCCGCTGGCATCGGAGCCAACTGAGCTCTTCTAGTCCTGCGCCGCTTTGATTGTTCAATTTCAGGCGGTCTTCGATCATGTTTGAAATGAGCAGCAGGTTTTTCATGGCATGTTCACGGCCAGCGCCGTTCAGCAGGCGAAGGGTCTCTATAATCATCTCTTTCAGCGTGTCCCCGTGCATCTCTTGTAAATCCCGGTTGGCATCCTCCAGCTTATATGGCAGGATGAACCGGTTGATAAGAAGGGCGAGGACAACACCTCCTAGTACTAGTGCGATTCGGTCCAGTGTCAGGATCTGCGTTGCATCTGTCACAAGAGCGGCAGCACCGATTGCGGAAAAGGTGACGAGAATGGTGCTATAGCGGTACACTTTCACGTAATTCATCAAATAGCCGGCAGTCATCAGAAGGATGGTACGCATTGTGGCTCCCGAGAAAATGGAAAACAGGACGGCGATGAGCACAGCCCCGGCAGCGGTCGCGAATAGCCGGTCCCGCATTTTTTTCGTCGATTGCTCATACAGAGGGATGATGACCGACAGGACGGTGAACATCATCCAGCGCCCTTCATGGATATCGAAGAAGTCGACGATGAAACCGCTCAGCGTAATGCCGACCGCCATGCGCACTGCGTATGACAGCTTGATGGAGTTGGTGTGTCCGGGAATGTCACGCATACGCATTCGTTTGAATTTTTCCGGGACTGTTTCAACTTTTGTGACTTTATGTCGCCGGATGCCGAGACTTTTTAATTTGACAAGGCTTCCCCTCAAGAAATCGATCGCGTGCAGCAGGCGCAGAACGGGGAGGGAATGTTCCCGGCTCTCTTTGTATTTCTTCAGCATGGCCTCAAATGACTCATCGAGCATCTCTGCCGTCTGCTCCTTCTCCATGCTTTCTGCCGCCAGCTTGAGGCAACGGGTCACATCATCCACTATGGAATGGGCGTCTTCTCCATCATCCAAGCCGTCCAGGAAGAGATTGATCTTTTCCAGGGAGGCGGACAAGTTCAACTTCACCCGCCCTTCTTCCGTCAAATAGTAATTCTCCTCCCGCTGATCGTAGATGATGCTCCGCAGCCCGCTGAGATCAGCGATAATTTGCTTGTCGATTGCCTCATGCGCTTCCCCGGACCGGATCATCCTCGCCTTCTCGATCAGACCTTTGCAGATCGCCTGGATTTTCTTGTCCCCGCTCTTCACAATTCTATTGCGGTTGACTACTAGCTGTAGTCCCATGATGGCGAGTGCGCCGAATACAAGGGAAGCAAGCCTGAGCGGCATTTCGCCGAGCGTCACGGGCATGGCCAGCACAAACAGGTATTGAAGGGAGAAAGGAAGGTATAGGGGATTTTTCAAATTGAATAACAGGGAATAGCTAATTGCGAACATGGCGATAAAATTCACTGGGATGGCGACCCACATATTGAGGTCCGCCACGAATGCAGCGATGCCGATGAAGAGATTGAGGGCAATGAACTTAATTGTGTTCATTGCTGGTCGCTTCGTCAGGTCTCGTTCAAGCAGCATCAGCATTGCAGTGATCGTTGATACGCCAATCAGCATATTGGCATCCCCGAACAGCGAGCTGAAACCTACGATGAACCCGATGATCAGGATGAAGAGCACTGTATTGGAGATGATTGTCTTTTTATTTAACTGCATTTCAGGATAGCTCCTTACATTAGAGATAACAGGTATTGTAGCACCAAACCTGGCGGACGCAAACTGATTTGTATAGCCGTAATAAGGAATAAAAGCGTCTGTGGAATAGGTTGATAGCCACATCAGTACAGTTTCTCAGAAACTTGATGGAATCGTTTAGTCCCATATAAAGAGGGAAATACGAGATTGTAGACTGATGCCAAAATGTCAACATGCTGCTGGGAGACCCGGTTGGATGATCACAGACGCCGGCAGGGAGGATCTGGATATCATGTTCAAAGGGATTTCACTATATGAAAGGGTTCCTAATCTTGCTTCCGGGAAACACCGGAAAGTCTCCTTGCGCATAGAAGACAGATGGCGGATGTGAGAGCAGAAGAACCACAAGGAGGAGATATTTGATGAAGCAAGAAGCGAACAAAGAGCAGATGGACCAACAAAATCCGCAGCCCATGAAAGGCGAACGGGGCGGAAAGATTTGGGGCGCGCAGAATCCAGAAATATCACGAATGAATCCGGACTTCCTCGTCCCGCCTGATACTGATCATGGAACGATGCCTAATTTGAAGTTCCCGTATGCCCAGACACATGACCGAGTGGAATACGGCGGATGGTCCCGCGAAATTACCATCCGTGAATTGCCGGCTTCCGAGACGATAGCAGGTGTAAATATGCATCTGGAACCAGGCGGCGTCCGGGAGCTGCATTGGCATAAAGAAGCGGAATGGTCATATATGATTGCAGGCAGTGCGCGCATTACCGCGATATCTCCAGAAGGGAAGATGTTCGTGGACGATGTGGAAAAAGGCGATCTGTGGTATTTCCCGGCTGGGGTGCCTCATTCCATTAAAGGTTTGAGCGAAGGGGCGGAGTTCATCCTCGCTTTTGACGATGGAGCGTTCTCTGAGAATAGCACCTTCTCGATCACCGACTGGTTCGCCCATACGCCAAAAGATGTATTAGCAGCGAACTTCGGCGTCTCGGAAGATGAATTCGATGGAATCCCGGATGGCGAACTATATATGTACCAGGGGAAAGTGCCTGGCCCGATTGCACAGAACATGCCGAAGGATACAAATGAATTTGTCGAGAATCCATACAGCTTCAAACTGCATGATGTCGAGCCGATCGTAACAAGCGGCGGAAAAGTATGGATTGCGGACTCCAACAACTTCAAGGTCTCCAAAACAGTTGCGGCCGCTTTGGTCGAAGTGGAACCGGGCGGCATTCGTGAATTGCACTGGCATCCGAATCAGGATGAATGGCAATATTATTTGGAAGGACAGGGGAGAATGACTGTTTTCGCCTCAGGCGGTAAAGCGCGTACCTATGACTACCAGGCGGGAGATGTCGGCTACGTGCCATTCGCAATGGGACATTACGTGCAAAACACCGGAGACACACCGCTCCGTTTCCTCGAAATGTTCCGCAGCGATCATTTCGCCGATGTCTCCCTCAACCAGTGGATGTCCCAGACACCTCCGGAACTGTTAAAAGAACATTTGCCGCTCAGCGATGAATTCATCGAAAAAGCACTGCACAGCGATAAGCGGCCAAACGTCAAATTTAAATAAGAGGAAAATGAACGCCCGGCGGTAGATCGCCGGGCGTTATTTGGATTATTGGACTGAAGCGGGGCAGCGGGTACCTGACGCAGGGTGTGCTGTCCGGTCACTTCGTGAGGTAAATGGATTGTTCTACGGGCTAAACGGATCGATGTGGTGGTTATGGATCGTTCCGCGAGCTAACGGATCGATCTGATGACTAAATGGATCGTTCCGCGAGCTAAACGGATCGATCTGGCGGTTAAATGGATCGTTCCGCGGGCTAAACGGGTCGATCTGGTGACTAAATGGATCGTTCCTCGGTCTAAACGGTTCAATCTGATAGCTAAATAGATCGATCACCAGGCTGAACATATCAATTCCGCTGCATCTTCAACCACGAACCCCCCATGCCAGTGAGGACGGCATGGGGGGTGTTTTCATATCAATACGGTTTTACTTGTTTCAGAGGCTCTTTAGCGGGACCTTCCAAGACGTTGCCTGCACCGTCAAAGATGGAACCGTGACATGGGCAGTCCCATGTATGATCCCCGTTGTTCCACTTCACCTCGCAGCCGAGATGCGTGCAAGACAAGTCCATGTAATGGACATTTCCGTTTGCATCCTTATACATGCCTGCCCGGCTGCCATCCGTATCAAACGTATCCGCCTCTCCAGGTTGCAGTTTATCCGCTTTAGAAAGGATCTCCTGTTTACGGTTTCCGCTGCCAGAACCCTTCTGCTGATTGGAGCCTGTGGCGTCAACCATTTTTCGTTGCGGACTGAACAGATCTTCGTATCTATTGTCATTTCCGAGAATCAGGTCGGTTATCAGTTTGGCTCCCGCGGCGGCAGCAGTTAGCCCCCATTTGTTATAGCCGGTCATGACATACATTTGGTTGTCGCCCTCTTCGATCGGGCCGATGAATGCACGCATATCTGGAGTGATGAGTTCGTGCTGCGACCAGTAGGCGAGCATGTTGGACAGGTCGAACTCCTCTTTTGCGAACGTTTTGATCGCTTCATAGCGAGCTTCTGTCGAAGATCCGTCACCCGTTGGATGGGTCTGGCCGCCGACCAGCAAGAGATGGCGTTCTCCGTCCTGCACGCCGCGGAATGTCCGTTTCGGCGAATCATCACTGATATAGACTCCCCCGACGAAGGTGTCCGGACTTTCGTATACCGTCAGATGCGAAGTGACCGGTTTCATGGTATTCGAATAAAAAGAATGGGGATCTTCAGCAGGGAACAGCGTGGCTAGTACGACTTGGCTGCAGGAGATTGTAAAAGGCGTGTCTGTTGACACTAGCAGTCGGTCCCCGCTTTTTTCGAAGCCTTTGTACATCGTATGCTGATGCAAGGCGGCTCCCTTTGATTCAAGGTCCCGGAGGACGCCATAAATGAATGCAACTGGGTTGAACTGGGCCTGGTCGCGCATGACAACAGCGGAGGCAACTTGGAAGTCGAGCGGCACGGAATCGGTCATGCTGCCCTCTATGCCAATCTGTTCATATGCCTGTGCCTCTTTTTCAAGATCACCCGTGGTCTTTCCGCTTTGGGAGAACACATAGGAGTCCATCTTTTCAAACCCGCAGTCGATCGAGTGGCGGTCAATCAGTGATTCTATGAGGCGAAGCCCTTCCTGATTCGCCTCATAATAAAGCTTGGCGACCTCAAGGCCCTCTTCACGTATCAGCTTATCGTAAATCAACTCATGCTGGGACGTCAGTTTAGCTGTCGTGCCGCCAGTCGTGCCGCTTGCAAATTCGCGGGATTCGATCAATGCCACCGACTTGCCGGCCGCCGCCAGCTGATAGGCTGTAAGAACCCCTGATATGCCTCCCCCGACAACAAGCGTGTCAACGGACAAATCCTTCGATAGTTTTGGATAACTGACGCTTCCGGAAATGGTGCGCCAGTATGAATGGTTCGAACCTTTCAGTGAAGTCAACTGCATTCCCTCCTGCTTAGTTTTGCTTTTTCCGGTTCGTCAAGATGGCAAAGAGAATCGGCACGCAGACGATTGCGAACGCTGTCCAGAGACCGGCTTTAATATTCGCATTATTGACCAAGGTGCCTGCGCAGACGCCTATGACGAAAGTGAGCACTCCAATCAGGAGGCTGATCATTTCCCTCTTTGCTTTCTGGCTTTTTTCATGAATAACCAAGTAAAGCCGATTCATGATGTTTTTCGTATTTCCTGTCATGATGCCGTTGTTCACATCTGTCATGCCGATTTTTCGGAACAGTGTCAAGGAATAGCCAGACAGGATACCAAGTGCGGCTATGAGGATGCCGTTAGCCAAATACATCTGAAAGAGGGCCAGCAAGAACAGAAGCAAAGCGGGCATGTATAAGAAACTCCGATATCTGGAAATACCATCCTGTTTGATTTGCACAGCGAGGATCTCTCCGATGTAGGCGCCTGATGCAAAGCCCGCTAGTGAAATGACATTGTCCACCGAACTGCCGACCTCGCCGGAGAACAGTTTAACGCCGAATGTCACCATGTTCCCAGTCTGCGCACTGACGAATACATGGTCGAGCACAATATACGTGTAGGAATCGACAAACCCCATGAGGAATGTCATCAGGATGGTCAAGCCGGTGACGAAGCGGGTACCGTTCCTCGCATTCTCTTGATCCATCTTCTCCTCACCTCCTTTTGCCCGATGGCCCATCTGTTTTGTCCTTACCCTTAACGATCGCGGGTTATCCGCAAAATCCTTTATCCTCTCATCAATCTCTCATTTGCATCTCAGCGAATTCCCATTTGCGAGGGGTATTCTAGAGTTACCAGATCACTAGAGGAGAACAAAAGGAGGAATGTTCCATGGCAATCGAGATTTTCTGCCGGAAGGAACAGAAGTACCTGATCACACGAAATCAGTATGAACAGCTGATTGAGGAGATTGGTCCAAGGATGCGGAATGATAAGAACGGGACGGACGGAAGGTATACGGTGACGAGCCTGTACTTCGACAACCCCGAGCATTCGATCTACTACGAGACGAAGAACAAGCTGAAGTACCGGCAAAAGCTGCGCCTTCGGGTGTATGACGACGCAACGTTAGCAAGCACGGCCTTTTTCGAAGTGAAGCAGAAGCATAACAAAGTCGTCAATAAACGGCGGCTGCTTATGCCGCTCGGTGAGGCGTACAGGTATCTGGATGCGGAGAAAGCGGATCTTACCGAATTCGAGACGACAAACAGCCAGGTATTGAAGGAAATCGATTATTTCCGGAGCTTTTACCAGCTGGAGCCTGAGATGGTCGTCAGCTACCGCCGTCATGCGCTGCATGGAGTGGATAATGCAGATTTACGGATGACGTTTGATTTTGATCTGATGTGCCGGAAGGATGATCTGCGGCTCGAACATGGCCCGTACGGTGACCATTTCATCGATCCGGACCTCGTCGTCCTGGAAGTGAAAGTGGAGCATAGCGTGCCGCTTTGGCTTGCGCGTATTTTACAGCGGCTGGAATGTGAGCAGCGGAGCGCATCGAAGTTTTGCACGAGCACAGAACTGCTGAATGAGCTGGCGGTTCCGAAAACAACAAAAGAAACGACAATTATAGGAGGAATGGAAGATGCAACAGATCGGCAACTTGTTTTCATTTAATACAGGAGCGGCAGGGCACTCGATATGGATGAGTGTAGCCGCAATGGCACTTGCCACAATTTTGAGCTTGATCATCACGAAGGTGTATAAGACGACATTTACAGGGGAGCGTTATTCCCAGTCATTCGTTCATACGATCGTCATGATGAGTGTCGTCGTTTCGGTTGTCATGAATGTCGTCAGCAACAATGCAGGAGTTGCGTTCGGCCTGTTCGCGATCTTCTCGCTCATCCGGTTCCGAAGCGCTGTAACAAATGCGAAGGACATCGCCTATATCTTTTTCGGGTTATGTGTCGGCATGACAGCGGGATTGTTCCAATTCGGTCTGGCCATCGTGCTTACCATCTTCGCAAGCCTCGTCTTCTACTTGCTGTTCAAGTTTGATTATGGAAAAGGGAAGGATACGCAAATCTTGAAAGTGACGGTGCCGGAGAATCTGAACCACGAAGACCTGTTTGAGGACATCTTGAACGACATGACTGACTACCACCAGCTACGCCAAGTGGAAACGACGAACCTTGGCACGATGATCCAATATACATTCTCCATCCGCGGTAAAGTAGAGACACGCGACCAAGTGCTGCTTGACGCAATCCGCGAACGGAATGCCAACTTGAAAGTTTCCTTGACCTATTTATAATCAAAAAGCTTCCGCCCGAAGAATCGGGCGGAAGCTTTTTCGTTCCTTATCAGATATTCGCCTTCATTCGCTTTACATGCTCCACATCCTGCAAAGTGGAATCTTCCAGCGTTCCGTCCGTCTTCTGGATAACCGAAAAACTGCCGTCCGTTTCAAGGACGACTGCGTGAATATTATCTAATGAGCCGACGCCGCTTGAGCGCGCCGATTGCATAATTTCGTCTTCTGATATCCTTTTTTTCTTCATGATATCCCGCAAATATTCGCCGTTATAAAAGAGAAGCTCAGGATCCGATTTGACTAGATTTTTTATCCGATTCGAACGGACTGAAAGGAAAGCGAGAATATATTGGAGCAAAATGAGGACAAGATATGCGGCGATCCCTTGCAAGAGGCTGACATTCTGGTTGATCAATATTGATGACAACGTGGAACCAAGGGCGACGGTGACGACTAAATCAAATGCATCCATTTTGGAGAGCGTCCGCTTGCCGGAAATCTTCAAGATGGCGATCAGGCCGATATAGGCGAGTACGCCGACCACCAGTGTGCGGCCAATCGCTTCCCAACTATTAAAGAACATAGCAATCCCACCTTTTGTAAAGTCTATGTTTCTACATGTTCCCTATGGAAGCATTGACTAATCACTTTCAGACATGAAGGATTGCCCAAGTTTTGGACCATTGTTTCTGTTATAATGGCATGCGTACATACACTGTCTATCAGGCACGTGAATCTAATCTTCGGAGGGATACAATGGCTTTTATACGTAACCGGCTGTTAGGTTACGGCGTGGATGTGGTAATGGCTGACACGCTTGCAGCGGTCATTCTGATTGCACTCATCACGCTACTCTGCATACTTGCGAACTTCATCACGAAACAAGTGGTGATCCGGTTCATCTCCCATGTGATTCAAAAGCATAAAATCAAATGGGGACACATCCTGTTTGAGCGGAAAGTGTTCCGTAAACTGTCCCATTTTGTACCAGCGATCATCATTTACTATTTCGCCGGGGCGTTCCCGACGTACAAACCCGCCATACAAACGTTATCAATCACTTATATGATGATCGTAACGCTTGGCGTAATCAATAGCCTGCTGAGCGCATTTAACGATATTTATCAAACATATGAAGTGGCGAAGACGAAGCCGATCAAAGGCTATATCCAAGTCGCCAAGATTGTAGTTATCATCGTTGGGATCATTCTTGTGATCGCTAATTTGATGGGCAAAAGCCCGCTCATTCTGCTTAGCGGGATCGGAGCACTGTCAGCGGTGTTCATGCTCGTGTTCCGTGATTCGCTTCTCGGACTCGTCGCGGGCATTCAGCTGTCGGCGAACGATATGGTGCGTGTCGGTGACTGGATCGAGATGCCGAAATACGGGGCAGACGGCGACGTCATTGATATATCCCTGAACACGGTCATGGTGCGGAATTTCGATTCGACGATCACAATGCTTCCGAGCTACGCCCTTATTTCGGATTCATTCAAAAACTGGCGGGGGATGCAGGAGTCGGGCGGCAGGCGCATCAAGCGGGCCTTGTACATCGATATGACGAGCATCACGTTCTGCACGCAGGAAATGATCGATCACTTTAAACAGATTGAACTGATTAAAGATTATGTGACAATCAGAGAGCGTGAAATAGAGGAATATAACCGTAAGAATAAGGTCAATCGCGAGAATGCCGTGAATGGCAGGGCACTTACGAATGTCGGAGTGTTTCGTGCGTATATGAATGAATACATCAAGGTGCATCCCGGCATCCATAAGGATATGACGATGATGGCACGCCAGCTTGCGCCGGAGGAGACGGGACTGCCGCTTGAAATCTATGCCTTTGCGAACAATACGCAATGGGCGTACTACGAGACGGTGCAGGCCGATATCTTCGATCATCTGTTTGCCGTTGCGGGCGAGTTCGGGCTCCGGATCTTCCAAAATCCTGCGGGCAGTGACCTTAGGGGCATCCGCCAGTCTTCTATGACTGAACTTATCAAAGTGGATGAAGAGGAATCATAACAACCTGTATGCATGAAAAATGCGCAATACATCTTGAGAGGGGACACAGGTAAATGCATACATTGAAACAACAATGGTTCGGCAATATCCGGGCTGATATCCTGGCAGGAATTGTCGTCGGCCTCGCGCTCATTCCGGAAGCGCTGGCATTCGCCTTCATCGTGGGGGTGGATCCGCGGGTTGCGCTGTATGCCTCTTTCACGATCGCTGTCATTACAGCGTTCGTCGGCGGCCGGCCGGGGCTGATATCCGCTGCGACCGGTGCGATGGCGCTTGTCCTCGTCAGCCTGATGGCGGATCACGGTTTGCAGTACGTGCTTGCAGCGACTGTCTTGACGGGAATCATCCAACTGATCCTCGGTGCGTGCGGCGTTGCGAACCTGATGCGCTTCATCCCGAATTCGGTCATGCTCGGTTTCGTCAATGCACTTGGCATCATGATCTTCATCACCCAGCTGCCTTATGTGACGGGGGCAGGCGCCATGCCGGTCGTTTTTGCGCTCGCGACGCTGGTGCTCGTCTATGCAGTACCGCGTTTTTTCAAAGCGATCCCTGCGCCGCTGATCGCGATCATTGTCATGACGACAATCGCGCTCATCAGCGGCGTGAAGCTGCGGTCGATCGGCGATCTTGGCTCCATGCCGGATACATTGCCGGTATTTTTCCTGCCGGATATCCCGTTCAATCTGGAAACCTTGAAAATCATCTTGCCATACTCACTTGCCTTATCCGTCGTCGGGCTGCTGGAATCACTCCTGACGAGCCAGGTGCTGGATGATATGACGGATACGCCGAGCAATAAGAACAGGGAAGCACGCGGACAAGGAATCGCGAATATGGTCAACGGCTTCTTTGGCGGCATGGCAGGGTGCGCACTGATCGGCCAGTCGATGATCAATATTAAATCAGGCGGCCGGGGAAGGCTTTCGACGCTGACTGCGGGCATCTTCCTCATGTTCCTGATCATCGTGCTCGGAGATGTCGTTGCAAAGATTCCGATGCCCGTCCTGGCAGGTGTCATGATCATGGTGAGCATGACGACATTCAACTGGGGGTCGTTCAAGTTCTTGAAATACGCGCCAAGGACAGAGTCGCTCGTCATGCTGATCACCGTCGCGATCATCCTTTATACACATAATCTGGCCATCGGTGTCGTCATCGGCGTCCTGCTGAGCTCGCTCTTTTTTGTTGCGAAAATCTCCCGGGTCAACGTTACTCGCAGGGATGGAGTCTATACAGTGAAAGGCCCATTGTTTTTTGCGTCGACAACGAAATTCATCCAGTCATTTGATCAGCCTGCTGAAAAAGAGATCATCATCGATTTCGAGGACAGCCAGCTGTGGGATGAATCGGCGGTCGGCGCAATCGGCAAAGTGAAGCAGAAGCTGGAAGAGAAAGGCGCAAGCGTGACCATCCGAGGATTAAATGCATCAAGCAGGCGATTATACGAAAAGTTACTGTAGGGGAGGAACACGTATGAAGATTGCGGTAGCGGTCGATGGTTCGGAACATGCCTTTCGGGCAGCCGAACAGGCAGTCAAACTAGCAAAACATATGCCATCAGCTGTGCTGGAAGTGATTTACGTATCGGATTTCGATAAGGCGATGGATGAGCGGCTGCTCGCTGAGAGCCCAGAGAGCCTGTATGCTAAGCGGGAACATAAAGTGCATCAGGTGATGGAGCTGGCAAAAACGAATGGCGTAGCAGTCGAAACTACTAAGCTGAAAGGGAATCCGAGCCAAGAGATCATCCGGCATGTGAACGACTCGGGCATCGATCAGCTCTTTATGGGCAGCCGCGGCCTGAACGCCCTCCAGGAGATGATCCTTGGCAGTGTCAGCCATAAAGTGATGAAGCATGTGCATTGCCCCGTGACAATTGTTAAATGAAGAAAGGCCTCCGGATTCTCAGACGAATCGGAGGCCTTTCTGCTTGAATCTGTTTATATGCAGGGTATCCGGATTAAATTCGTTTCATTATCCAGCCCTTGTAGTTTGGCAGTGAACACTTCTTCGGCATCGTTACCATCCATGCTGCCCTGAAGCTGCCGGTACACGCACTCTTCAAGCACAATATCGCCTCCGAGACTCTGCTGCTGGATCCGGGCAGCCATATTGACAGTGCGGCCGAAATAATCGAGGACATCATTTGCGTTGACGGCGATGACTGGGCCGGTATGGAAGCCGATTTTGATGGACAGCGGATGCTGTAGAGTCTCGTTGAGCCCGCCGATCCCCTGTTGTATACGGCGTGCAGCGCCCAAAGCATCTTCTGCAGAAGTGAAGGCGGCCATCACCGAATCGCCGATTGTTTTTACGATGGCGCCATGATGTGCCGCAATCTTCTCTTCCAAGTAATCAAAGTGTTTTTTGACGTCCGCATACGCAAGCGCGTCACCGATCGATTCATAAAGATGTGTGGAGCCTTTCAGGTCTGTAAACAAGATCGTCAGTGTATTGACGCCGATTTCAATGCCAGGTGATAAGACTTCCTTTGGCAGCAGGGTCCTGAATGACTGCAGAGAAGTGACATCGCGGGCGGTCAGCGCGAAAGCGTCCCATTCCGTCTTTTCGATCGCCAGCACGATCTCCGCATTTGTTTCGTTGCGAAATTGCAGCTCGTCCGCCTGGCAGAAGGAAGCCGGCGTAAATCCAGACTCGCCATAGCAGATGAAGGAGGACGGATGACCGGCCGCTTCAAGAAACTCTGCAGTGTCGTTCCTTTTGAGTACACGCAGCCGTAACGGGACGTCAGCGGGAAGCGGTACCCAGCCGGTTTTCAGCGTCTCTCCAGGCGGCAGGCGGAACTGGGCTAGGATATGCGGGGAATTGGCGGGCCCGTTGATGCAATAGACTTCATGATTCACCTTGCGGATGCTTGGGTGGACGGAGAATGTCATTTCGATATAGTTATCGAAATCCGTATCATAATTGACGCCGCATAAATCGCAGTGAACAGACTTTGCAACGTTCCGCAAGCTCGCCGCTTTTGCCTTCGGCACGCGGCAATTCGGGCACATCATGCTCCATTCATAATCGAGGAGCCCAGCTTCATTCGCAAGCAGGAAGAGCTCGACCACCTGATGCATCTCTGCATGATGCCGAGCGGCCCAGGCATAGGGCTGGATGCCCGCAGCTTCCTCGTCGGGAGCGGTCCTGATCGTCTGTATCAGGAGATTGATCAGTTCCGGGTCTGGGTACAGGCCGCGCAGCTTTGTTTCCGCGCTGCTTAGTTTCGCTTCATCAACCTGCACAGCCGGCGCAGTACTGGAAGGGGACTCTTCCGGCAATCCTGCAGCTGAGCCGGCGGAGACATACTCGAATGTCTTCCGCAATTGAGGGATGATGCCGGCCTGCAACGCGATTTTGCCGATTGCATTACGATAGGTAAAGGCGCCGTCCAATCTGACAGTCGTTCCCGGACCGCACGCGCGGACACTCACTTTCCAGACGACACGCTCGACTGGACCCTTATGATACAGGCGTTCCACTGTATAATACGATTCACGCACCCATTCAAATACATGCTCTTCCCATTCGATCTGCAAGAGGCCGAACGCTTTCCCTTCCGCCTTCCGGCTCACATGCGCACTATTCTCCTTGAAAGGGGAGAAGGTGACAGGAAAGAGGCCGATGGAACGGTTCAGCCTGTTCGTATCTGCAACAAGCTCCCAAATCATCTTTAAAGGAATAGGGAAGTATTTCTCTTCTTGTAAGTAGAGCGTTTTATCCACGACAGCCAATTATCCTTCCTTATACTTATCCCGGATGGCGACAAATTGTCCTGTATTCTCAAGAAACAGATCGACTAATCCGGGATCGAATTGACGTCCGCGCTGCTCTTTCAGATACAATAAGATTTCGTCAAGCGGCCAAGCTTTTTTGTACACACGGTCGCTGCCAAGAGCATCGAAGACATCGGCAATCGCCGTGATCCGGCCGAACAAGTGGATATCCGCCCCGGAAAGTCCCCTTGGATAACCTTTCCCATCCCAGCGTTCATGATGCTCATGTGCGATGACAGCAGCTGTCTTCAATAAGGAGCGCTGGGATTTCCGGAAGATCTCGTGCCCGATTGACGTGTGGGTCTTCATCTCCTCGAACTCCTCATCGGTCAGTTTTCCTGGCTTCAAAAGGATACGGTCAGGGATGGCGACTTTGCCGATGTCATGCATAGGGGACGCATGCTGCAACATCCGTGCCTGGTTTTCTGGGACACCTGCGAGCAGGGCCAGCAAATAGGAATAACTCGCGACCCGTTTCACGTGATGGCCTGTCTCCTGGGATCGGCTTTCGCCGATTTCACCCATGATTGTGATGATCTCTTTTTGGGTCTCAATCAATTCATTGTGCAAGATGAAGGCTTCCAATGACTTTCCTGCATAAGTCGAAGCGAAATTCAGGATCTTCTCATCCTCGTCATCGAAGAGTCCTTGATCGTTCAGTTTGTTGATTGCCTGGAATGCCCCGATAACATTCCCTTCACTGTTGCGGAACGGAATGCAGAGCAGTGAACGGGTTGTGTATCCTGTCTTGCGGTCGACCGCATCATTGAAACGCGGGTCGTCGTACGCATTTCGAACAATGACTGTGTCGCCCGTCTGCACACTGAGGCCGACAATCCCGCTATCATCAGGGACTGCGATCCTCTCGACACCATGCCCCGCCACCGTCCAGATCGTTCGATCGAAAGGATCATGGAGCCAGACGGTACAACGGTCAGCTCTGACAATTTTCTTTCCTAAATCGGCTAGTAATAATAACATTTTTTCCATATTAGTTTCAGTTGACATTTTTGCCATGTATTCAAAAATTGTAGCTAACAACTGATCCGATTGACTGCCGGTTGCTGCTGCTCCAGGCTTATAGGTGAAAGACATAAAGCTCATTCAATCCTCGCATTCTATACAAAAGGCTTTTCCTGTAACTATTTTATCACGTATAATCAAAATAACATACATACAAACTAGCAAGATTCGCAAGATTTATAGAAAAGGGGTGTAGAGTGGGTATTTTCGCGTATATGCTGCTGGGGCATCTGGCAGGGGATTATCTGTTCCAGACAAGATGGATGGCGCTCTGCAAAGCGTCAGAATGGCCGGCATTGCTCATCCATTGCCTGGTCTATACAGCTTGTATCGCCATCTCACTTTCCATTGGCAGCGGGCGTGTCGAAGCCGGTGCAGTTTTCCTCATCTTTCTCAGCCATGTCATCCTGGACCGCAGAAATTTTGTCGCTTGGTGGGCGCGCCGGGTCATGGGAGTTGCCGGGGGCCGGGACGGTTGGCTTATAACCATGGCAGATCAATCATTCCATTTATTGATCTTAGGGGTGGTTGGCCATATATGGTATTCGTAGTTAGGCAGTGTACGGAAAGAACAGCGAATGCGGTCTCTTGAAGCCGCACTCGCTGTTTTTTTGGTGCATTCTTCAATAAAGACATGTCGGGTTTCTCTGGAAATACCCTGCCGTTTTGAAATGAAATGCGAATCGGCCGATTAGAAAATAATGGGATTTGTAGTGACACCTCTCGATTGCAGTCTATTTGGCTGGATGATCTACTGCTTTTAAATGATGTGCAATATATTTTTATTGATAGGTATATATTATTTATTGTAAAACGATAAATATTGATGTACACTCTACTCATACCATTCTTGTGAGGTGTTTAACATGAAACAGCGGTCCACTCTCTTTTTAAAAGCAGCACTCGTTCTGATGGGGCTGCCAATCTTGGCATTATGTATCTTTTTTGTTCCGGGGCTTGCGAATTATGCATCCGAATTATACCCGGACCATGCATACTTGAAGTACCTTGTCTACGCTGATCTATATGCATCGGCCATACCGTTTTACATCGCGCTGTATCAGGCATATAGACTGCTGAGGATGATCGATCAAAACAGCGCCTTCTCCAAACTGTCCGTAGCGGCACTGAAAAATATCAAATTATGCGGAGTCGCAATCTGCCTGTTATATATCGCCGGCCTCCCACTGCTGTATTTGATTGCAGAGAAGGACGATGCGCCGGGGCTGATTGTCATCGGTTTAGTGATCGCGTTCGCTTCTGCCGTGGTCGCTGTATTTGCGGCGGTTCTTCAAAGACTTTTGCAAGAAGCAATCGACATCAAATCAGAAAATGATTTGACGGTGTGAGGTGAGGGCGATGATTATTATCAATATAGACGTGATGCTTGCAAAACGGAAGATGAGCGTGACTGAGCTGTCCGAGCGGGTTGGCATTACAATGGCGAATCTGTCCATCCTGAAGAATGGCAAAGCGAAAGCGATCCGGCTGACGACGCTGGAGGCGATTTGCAAAGCGCTCGATTGCCAGCCTGGCGATCTTCTTGAATACCGGCCGGAAGGAGACAAAGGAGATGAATAGGCTGCCAAGGATAGCTGTCTTTGGTGTGCCTGTTGCTACACGCCTGCCTAAAGGGGCTGTCCAGCTGTCCCGTTTCGGATATCAGCAGGCGATGTCCTGCCTCTTTCCGGTCGTCATTTTCGGTTCGCTCGCTTTGACGAAAGCCGTGCCGCTTCCTCTTCTGCCCCGCTACGACTGGCTCCTGCTCATTTTTCTGCTAATGCAGTGGTGGATGGTGCGGTCGGGGCTTGAGACGCGTGACGAGCTGAAGGTTATCACATTGTTCCATCTGATCGGCCTGGCGCTCGAGATATTTAAAGTCCATATGGGATCCTGGGCATATCCCGAAGAAGGATATTCCAAACTCCTCGGCGTGCCGCTGTACAGTGGATTCATGTACGCTAGTGTGGCGAGCTATCTGTGCCAAGCATGGCGCAGGCTGCATGTGGATTTAGCAGGATGGCCTCCTGTCTGGGCGGTTGTCCCGCTGGGAGCAGCCATCTATTTGAACTTTTTCACTCACCATTATTGGTTGGATGTGAGGTGGTGGCTCGCGGGCCTCGTGCTCATTGTCTTCTGGAAATCATGGGTCACCTATAAAGTGGGTGGAGTTACGTACAGGATGCCGATTACCCTTTCCTTTGTCCTGATCGGCTTTTTCATCTGGGTTGCTGAAAATATCGCAACCTTTTTCGGAGCCTGGCAATACCCGAACCAAATGCAGACCTGGCATTTGGTCCACCTAGGCAAGGTTAGTTCCTGGCTATTGCTTGTCATTGTAAGTTTCATGATTGTGGCCACTTTAAAACTGACCAAAAAAAGTATGAAGGATTGAAACCGTTCCTGTTTAGTCTTCTCTTGATCGGGTAAGTAAACGGGTAGTCCGCATTGATCTGGGAAAGAATGATAGTATACAATCCGATACTATGGCACTTAGAAGTGCGTACTTCCATTTTTGGCCGTATTCCTTCATAGTTATTGTATAGGGGATGGATTGTGCGGAATGCTATAATCACCCGAGTATGTAAACAAAGGAGCCGATTCATCATGGCAATCAAAGTAAAAGCGATTATCGGAAGCACGAGTCCGACTTCATACAACTTGAAAGTGGTTGAAAATCTTCGCAAAAAGTATGCAGGGGAGCTCGAAATCACTCCGGTCTTCATTGACAAAGTGGATATGTTTTCCGTGGAGAAGGAGAAGAATCCATCCGCAGAGGTGAAGGTGTTCATGGATGACGTAAGGGATGCCGATGCAATCCTATTTGCGGTTCCTGAATATAACTTTTCAATTCCCGGCGTATTGAAGAATGCGCTGGACTGGCTGTCTCGCAGCGACTTTGCGATCAAGGACAAGCCATCTTTCATCATCGGCGCATCAATGGGCGTGCTTGGAAGCGTGCGTGCACAAATGCACTTGCGTGAGATCCTGTCCAATCCGATGCTGTCTCCGATGATCTTGCCGAATAACGAAGTGTACATCGGTTCAGTTCATCAAAAAATGGATGAAGAAGGGAACCTGACAGATCAAGGCACGATCGACTTCCTGGATTCTGTTGTGAAAAACTTCATCGCGTTTTACGAGAAGATGACATCCTGATAACAGCAGAAAAGCCATCCGAACTTGGAGAACCAAGTATAGGATGGCTTTTTATATTGTTTCTGATTTCCGCTTTGCATGGGATTGCCCCCACTGATGCATGGCATCCAGAACGGTCTTCAGGCTTCTGCCGTATTCCGATATGGAATATTCTACATGGGGCGGCACTTCAGGAAAGACAAACCGGTCCACAATTCCTTCTTCTTCCAGTTCCCGCAATTGCTTCGTCAGCATCTTTTGCGTAATGCCTGGCATCAGGCGTTTCAATTCACTGAACCGTAATGCCTTCCCTTCATTCAGCAAATGCAGTAAAATGACCGGCTTCCACTTTCCGACGAGAATGCCGAGTGCTTCTTCCACTTTGCATTGTTCCACTTTCATAGAAAATCGACTCCATTTTAGACTATCCCTAGTGTATCGTATCATTGCAAGTTCATCAATGATTCAGTCCAGGTGCTACTGTGATATCTGATCGAAGATTTGCCGTATATCTTTTCTGTTCCAGACCTGCGGCACAGGATACAGGGGATTCGCTTCGGAATGGGCCCGCCCGACAAGCTTCGGAAGATCGGATTTCTGGATTCCTGCAAGCGTTTCGGGGATTCCGATTGTCCTGTTGAGGTCTGTTATGGCGGATATAAAAGCGATTGCCCGCTGTTCATCCGAATCTTGCTGCCTGCCGATTGACGCAGCATCCGCCAGTTCAGCGAGCGGCTTATAAATCGAGCTTCCATATTGCTTGAGCACATATGGCAAAATGACAGCATTTGCGAGTCCGTGCGGCATATTATAGAAACCGCCAAGAGTATGAGCGACAGCGTGAACATATCCGACATATGAGCGTGTGAACGCCCGTCCCGCCAAGTAGGCGGCATGCTGCATATTAGTTCGGGCCGCCATGTCGCTGCCATCCGCATAAGCTGCCGGCAAGTTTTTAAAAATGAGTGCAACCGCCTCTAGGCTCCACGCTCTTGTCTCTTTTGTCGTGCTCTTCCCAATATAGGCTTCCACCGCATGAGTCAGTGCATCCATTCCGGTGGCAGCCGTAATGGACGGTGGCAGCCCGCGGGTCAGCACTGGATCAAGCACTGCGATATGAGGCGTAAGGGCAGGGTCGATGATTGCATATTTTTCATGGGCGGAAGGGTTAGAAACAACAGTCGCTATGGTCGCTTCACTGCCAGTGCCGGCTGTTGTCGGGATGGCGATCAGCATTGGAATCGCCTTCCTCACTTTCAGTTGCCCTTTCATCTGAGAAAGTGCCTTATCAGGTCTTGCCAAGCGGGCGGCCACTCCTTTTGCGCAATCAATCGGAGATCCGCCGCCGAACGCCAATAGGGTATCGCAGCCTGCTGATTTGTAATCCTGCAGCGCCTCTTCGATCGTTTCGATAGTTGGATTGGGGACTGTCTTATCATAGAGTCGGTACCGGATTCCCTGCTGATCCAGTCCAGCGAGCAGGCTATCCATCAATCCGAGTCCTGCAACGCCGCTGTCCGTAATGATGAGCACATGTGTGCGTCCTTTATCTTGTAAAAGGGAAGGGAGTTTCAGCACGCAGTTTTCTCCCGTCAAAAGTTCAGGCTCACGCCAAGGGAGAAAATGGGCGGCCGTCCTGTATGCGAATTGATACGATCGGCAGTACGCTTTGTACATATGATGCACCCCCGCTAGATTTGTCCTATGTATTCCATTCGACATGCAATTCATGGAATCCTGTTCAGGAGAAGGAACTATTGAAGGCTTTCTTTCGTATAGGAGGGAGGAGGTGGGGATGATGACAGAAGGAATCATCCATTTACTTATCGCAGTCCCGTTCCTCATTTTCGCGATCGTGCTGTCACGTGGCAAAGGAGCCTTTCTGATTGCGGGCTACAATACATTACCGGAAGAGGAAAAGAGGAAATACGATGAGGAGAAGCTGACCAAGTTTGTCGGCGCCGGCATGTACGGCTATTGTGCAGCCCTGGTAATGTGGGCCCTGAGTGCCTTCTTCGATATTCGCTGGCTGTTCGTATTAGGATTCATCCTCATAATCGGCTTGACCCTCTTCATCATTGTCGGTGTCGCCGTCGATCCTGGAAAACGGTTCAAGAAAGGGTGAAAGGGGAGTGGCCCCGATGAGGGTTTTTGAGACTGAACGGTGATCACCTAGTCTTGAACGGTGATAACTCGGCCCTGAACGGTGATAAAACAGCTGCGAAAGGCGGCAAGCAAATCCCGCTGCTGCCCGTGCCGCATTCCGGGCAAAAGATCCGCCAAGCCCTATCTTCCAGCAGGCTCGGCGGATCCCATTTATTTACGATCCTCATATTCAATTTCAGTTCCATCTGCAAATGTGATTTCAAGTTCAAATTTTTCATAGCCGGCATCCAGTCCGAGCGCATCCAGTGTCTTGGAAATGGCGTCCTCTTTCGGTGTATCCTGCGTAATACCGGTCTTCTCAATCATGGGATACAGCTCGTCAAATGCATCCTGCCCGTGAGACTCCTGATTGTTCACCGAATCCTCGATCTTCGACTTCAACGTGCCGTCATGTTTCCTTTCGATTTCCGCCTCATATTCCGAACGGTCGGGATAGGTCACTTCCACCTCAAATTCCCGGTATCCAAGGCTTTCCCATTTCGCGGCCATGTCATCATGATCTGCGGCATTGGAGCCGTTATTGGAAGCCGTGCCTTCATTAGCAGTGCCAGCCGTCTCACTGCCGGATGTCCCGCTAGTCGAAGTGCTGTTATCCACCTTTGGCTGTTTGTCATCAGTAGTGCCGCAAGCTCCCAAAATGAGAAGCAGGGAACAGAAGATGCCAGCAAATGCTACTCTCTTCATTATGTCACCTCCAATCACAGCAAGTATACCCTGATTTGAAAGCAGAAAATCAAAAGTCGCAGTTGCCATTATTCAATCTCTTGAAACAAAACGGATACCTGAACCGTAGACCATAGCAGAGAGTTATATTCGCAAGGGGTGATGCAGTGTTACTTCCATTGTTCATGCTGATTGTTTTGCCGGGTGTATTCCTGGTCATTTTATGGAAGGCCGCCTTCAAAAGCAAGCTGGAGTGGATTCTCGATGCGGCGACTACATTTCTGCTGATCATGTATTTATTTCAGTCGGCGAATTGGAGCTGGGTGTGGTACGGGCTTCGGTATGTATGGGTTGTCCTATTTGTCTTGGCGCTTGGGGTATCACTCCGGAAAGTGCGGTCGTTACAGATGGTGTCTAAAGAATCGAAACGGTTCACTTATGGTCTGTATGGGCTGCTCATCATCGTGTTCGGTTTCTATAATATCAACGGCATCAGAAGCCATTTTTTGAACGAACCGGCAATCGATCTCGCGTTTCCTCTGAAGGAGGGCACGTACTATATCGGACATGGCGGAAACCATCCGATGATGAACTATCATCAGGCGTACCCGGATCAGAAATATGCGCTTGATATAATAGGGCTATATCCATGGGGAACGAGGGCTAAAGGATATTATCCGACGGAGCTCGAGAAATATGCCATCTTCGGCCATGAACTGTACAGCCCGTGTGACGGCGAGGTCACCGGCGCGGTGAATGACCTGCCGGATCTGCGGCCTTCTGAGATGGATCCTGAGCATGCGGAAGGCAACCATGTCCTCTTACTATGCGATGGACATGAAGCAACCATCTTGCTTGCGCATATGCAGGAAGGCAGTGTCGCTGTATCAGAAGGGGACCGTGTTGAAACAGGGCAGCTGCTTGGCAAAGTAGGGAACTCTGGAAATACGAGCGAACCGCATTTGCATATCCATGCAGAACTGGACGGAGCCGGCGTACCGGTCACTTTTGACGGCCAGTTTCCAGTCAGGAATCAATTGATGAAGACAGGAAAATGATTGGAGGGAGTCATATGAACATAGAAGAATTTCGTCATATCGCCATCCGGCTGCCGGAGCTGCGGAAAAAAGAACTGACCCAAAGGCTGTCATACAGCGAACAGGCAGAAATGGAGCAGCTGCTAAAGAAGCGAACTGCCGAAATACCCCGATACGGAGACAGACAGCTGCGAGCGGATGTCATCCTGATTGCGCTTGGAAACTATACATTTGAGGATGTTACGTCGAAACAGACATTTATTCAGAAGCTGGTAAAAACCCATCCTGAAAAAGAGTACCGGCTGCGTCCGGACACTTTGCAAGATGCGGATGAAGAAGGCTGGCCGTTCGCCATGTTCCTGAAGTTGCGGGACATAATGGCTGAAGCAGGGCTGGCGGATGAGTGGCCGAAAATGCTGCCTGTCGCGGAAGATGTCCTGCATTTTGACCCGATGGAAGAGGAGGATAAGCAGTGGTTTGAGTCATTTCCGGATCCTGCCTGGTGCCTTGCGAAACTGGATGAATGTAAAGGGTTCTGGGAAGCGGCAGCTGCCCATGGGCCAGAAATGGAATCTCTCTTGCAATGGATGGAAGGCTATTGGCGGAAGGGCTATCAGGTATATGCAGATATCAAAGAGTTGTTTGATATCTACGGAGATGAAGACGAATAAACACGAGGGACATCCGGAACAGGGTGTCTCTTTTTATTGGACAAATACCGAAAATACATAGGAATGCCCATCCTGGACAGTCTAACGGAAAAGTCTTTTGAGGAGGTGAGCGTATATGCGGATCGAACGGCCGTCCAAGTGGAGGGAAGGCCTGGAGCAGCGTCTTGATGGTGCGCAGGACTGGGATAATTGGACGTTATATCAGATGTGCTATGACACCGAGAAAATGAAACTCATCCCGGATTTCTACGGATTGCAGGCGCCGAAGTATGTTCCGTCATTGACACCTTACGCCCATCAGCTCGAAGCCGCACGGGATGTGATTGAACGGATGAACGGCAAAGCGATCTTGGCGGATGAAGTAGGGCTTGGGAAAACGATTGAAGCCGGGCTCATCCTGAAGGAATATCTGATTCGCGGCCTCGTGAAAAAGGCGCTCATTCTAACGCCCGCCTCGCTTATGAATCAATGGATTGAGGAGCTTACGCAGAAATTCCATATTCCTGCTATGCCATATAATAAGAAGTATGACCTGAAAACCTGCGATATAGTCGTCGCAAGTCTCGATATGGCAAAACGCAGCCCGCATAAGGAAAGGATCTACGAGCAGGATTTTGATCTCGTCATCATCGATGAGGCGCACAAATTGAAAAATCATAAGACGAAGAACTATGAATTCGTCCAAAGCCTCAAAAAGAAATTCTGTCTGCTGCTCACGGCGACGCCTATCCAGAATGATGTATTCGAGCTCTTTCATTTAATATCACTATTGAAGCCCGGACATCTGGGCGATTTTGAGACATTCCAGCAGGTGTTCTCCGCGAGTAAGCATCATGTCGAGGAAGACGAATTCCTGAAAGAATTGATCAACCAAGTGATGGTGCGTAATTCAAGGCAAAGCACAGGAATCGAATGGACGAACCGGCTTGTGGAGATCATCCCGATCAAGTTCAGTGACGAGGAAAAGGAAGTCTATGAGCTGATTGCGGAACTGCCGGATCAAAGCGCTAACTTCTCGGATGCTTTCACTGTCATGACGTTGAAACGGGAATTTTGCAGCAGCAAGGAAGCAGCGCTCGCCACCCTGCGCAAAGTGCAAGACAGGTGCACGGCAGCTGCCGAAGTTGCTTACATGGAAACACTGATGGAAAAAGCATCTGCGCTAGGACGAAATGCAAAAGCGGAGAAAACGGTGGAGCTTATCAAGCAAGCGAATGATAAAGTCATCATCTTTACGGAATACCGGGAAAGTCAGTTGTTCTTGCAAAATTATCTGTTTGAAAGAGGCATTACAAGCGTCCCATTTAACGGGAAGTTCAACAAAAGCAAGCGTGAATGGATGAAACAGCTGTTCCGGGAGAAAGCGCAAGTGCTCATTGCGACCGAGTCGGGAAGCGAGGGTATCAACTTGCAGTTCTGTCATCATGTGATCAACTATGATCTGCCATGGAATCCGATGAAAGTCGAGCAGCGGATCGGGCGTGTCCACAGGCTCGGGCAGAAGCATGATGTCCATATTTATAATCTGGCGGTCACGAATACGGTCGAGGACTATATTCTAGAGCTGCTGAACACGAAAATCGGTGTGTTTGAACAAGTCGTCGGAGAACTCGATGACATTTTGACAGAAAAATTATCGATGTAAGGAGGCTGCTGTATGTATCCCCAGCACGTTCACGAGTATCTCAGGTCTTTCTTCACGGAAACGGGCTGTACGATCGTGCAGGAGACCCCGCAAGCCTTGACCGTCCAGCTGACCATTGACATGGATAAGCGGATCATGAACCGGCCGTACTATTGGAGTTACATCGAGAGCATCCAAGACGAGCCGAAGCCGATGAAATTGACCTTGATCACAAGGGCTGACAATCTGGCGAACCCCATGCCGGGCGAAATCATCCACTACGGCTCGCCGCGTCTCTCCCAGCTGTTTCAGGTGACAAGGGAGAGAGGCTCCTTTGTCCGGATGTTCGAAAAAACGGATGCCGCAGATGACAAGCAGGCGGTGCTCACCCCGTGGCTCGGCGTGAATTATAAAATCACCTACAGCAGCGACCGGACGAAGGAAATGCTGCATTCCCTCGGCATGAACCTTATGACCGGCGCGGTGATCAATGGATTTCAGGAGAAAGCGGGCAAGCTGCAGCTCGAAGCGCAGATTCCGCCCCATACCTTCTATCTCCCTTACACCATTCCGCCGATGCGTGCGCTGGACCGGCTCGATGCGTTGATCGACCGATTGATAAACGATGATGACCACACATGGGCAGAAGAAGCAAAGGCACGGAAGAAACGCGATCTCAAGGTGCTGGATTACTTCTATGAGGGCGTCATCGACAAGCCGGAATGCTATGACGTGGAAAAGCGCGCAATTGAAGAACAGTATGAAGCGGTGATCACTGTGGATATTATCAATGGAGGATTGTTTTATTTGAAATAAGTATCTTCCCGCCCTTGGTAGCAAGCAGGCGATTGGCTGAAGTAAGCAATCTCCTGTGCAAAGTAAGCAATGAAGCAGTCATAATGAGCAACGTCCTGCTTAAAATGAGCAACGCCAGTCAAAAATGAGCAATAGAGCAGCTGAAATGAGCAAGGCGCTGCCGAAAGTAAGCAATAGCCTAGCTCCAAGCAAGCGGCTGCTTAAATAAGCAATGCACCGCGAAATGTGAGCAAGGCTAGGGTACAAATAAGCAATGCCACGATTCAAATCCGCAATGCTCCCGCAATCGCAAGCAGTCCATCTGCGTAAGTAAGCAACACCCAAACTAAAGCAAGCAACAAGCACTCTCACCGCACAACCCCTGTGCGGTTTTTCCCGTTTCAAACTGTAACCATCCGTTCACCTTCCGTTTATATTGACCGGGTATCATGAAGACATAACGAAGAGCGGAGGCGGTATGTATGAAAATCGCATGGAAGGAAATGAGGAAGAACAAGACAAAGTTCCTCATCCTCGGTTCAATCATTTTTCTCGTCAGTTTTCTGACGTTCATCATTTCAGGACTTGCAAATGGGTTGTCGCAAGATAATGCGGCGCTCATCAAAGATATGCCGAATGGCCATTTTTATCTGAATGACAATGCAAAGCAGACGTATAATCTTTCCAAGATTGATACGGAGCAGCAGAAGAAAGTTCTCGCTGATCATGAAGACGCAGCGGCCTTCTCTGTGCAGATGGGATTCGTGACGGACCAGGATGACCAGCAGCACAGTGTTGCGTTCGTCACATCAACTGAGTCTGATGTCTTTGAAAACGTGAAAGACGGTGAGATCATTCTCGACAGCTCATTAAAAGAAGACGGCATCGAAGTTGGTGATGTGCTGACAAACAACCAGTACAGCGGCGAATTCGTTGTAAAAGGCTTTGTTGATAAAAAGAAATACAGCCATGCGCCGGTCGCGTACGTCAGCATGAAGAACTATCAGGAGATGTACCGGGTGATGGAGATGCAGACGATCTTCATCCCAGGGAAAGACGCACCTTCGATTAGCGGACTAGAGGCATTCTCCAACAAATCTTTCTTGAATGCAATTCCGAGTTACAGTGCAGAACAGATGTCGCTTAACATGATCATCTGGTTCCTCGTTGTCATCAGCGGTATGCTGTTCGCGATCTTCTTCTATATGATGAATGTCCAGAAAATCGGGCTGTATGGCATCCTGAAAGCGATCGGAATGAAGACCATTGCGCTGTTCCGGATGATCTGGATGCAGATGATCGCCATCACGCTTGTCGCATTGGCTCTGAGCATCGCACTTAGCCAGTTGTTCAATTTCATTGCATCTGAAGGGATGCCTTTCCATTTGACACTTGATACAGTGCTGATGCTGTCGGCGGTATTCCTGGTCGTCGGTTTCATCGGAGCCACCATTTCAGGATTCCAAATCAAGAAAATCGAACCGCTTCAGGCGATTCAGCAAGGAGAGATGTAAGATGCCTGCATTTTTGATTGAAGACGTGACGAAGTCATTTACCAACGGTGAAGTGGAGGAGCAGATCCTCAAGGGGGTCAATCTTACTCTGAAGGAGGGCGAAATCACAGCGCTTGTCGGTCCATCGGGTTCGGGGAAATCCACAATCCTTACAATTGCGGCAGGTTTGCAGAGAGCATCCGACGGCGAGATCATGTTTGGCGGGAAGGACATGACAAAGCTGTCGCAGGAGGAGATCCGCCATGTGCGGGCAACCGAATTCGGATTCGTCTTCCAGTCATCTCATCTCGTCCCGTTCCTGACGGTGGAAGAGCAGCTGATGCTCATGCTCGATGTTTCTGAAACGAAGCTCAGCAAAAGAGAGCAGGCAGCTGAAGTGAAACGGATCCTGGAACTTGTTGATATGGCGCATCGGAAGGACGCCTATCCCGCTTCACTATCAGGAGGGGAGCGGCAGCGCGTTGCCATCGCGCGGGCAATTATCCACCGCCCGAAGATCCTGTTTGCTGATGAACCGACGGCAAGCCTTGATACGAAGCGGTCGAGAGATGTCATGAAACTGCTGCAAGACTTGACGAAGAAACTATCCCTGACTACGTTGATGGTGACGCACGATGAAGAGATGCTGCCGTATGCCGATCGAGTTATCACGATGCGGGACGGTGTAATTGTTGAATAAAGAATGGCCAGCTTCCTATAAATGGGCGGCTGGCTTTTTATTGCTTATAAATCACGGATTCCCTGTCGAAACTGGGTGATAACAAGAGGTAGGGGTTTTTAATATGAATCGAGTCGGCTCCATTAGTGTTTTGCATGTCATCCTATTATCGATGACTGTAACAGGCCTGAAAAATCATGTCACCATTATCCCTTCCCTCTTGCAGGGGGCGGGGCGGGATGCCTGGATGTCAGTCATTGCAGCTTTTTTGACAGTGATTCCCTGGCTTCTTCTGCTCGTCCATATTCACAGGAAAACGAACAGGGAACGGCTTTCCGATTGGATCGTTCCGCGCATCGGACCGAGGGCAGCAGCTGTTTTCCGTTATAGTACCGCGATTGTCTTTTTGATCATCGCAGTTTTTACGATGGCAGAGACGGTGCAGTGGATAGACGCCACCTTCTTGCCTGAGTCGCCAATTCCTTTACTGCTACTCGTATATACGATCCTTTGTATATTTTTTGCGGCAACCAGTCTGCAGACAATTGTCATTGTCAATGCAATTGTATTATTCTGGGTGGTGATTTTAGGTTTCTTTGTTGCCATCACTAACATTCAGGTGAAGGATTACATGCTTCTGCTGCCTTTTTTAGAGCATGGAACCTTGCCCGTTTTGAAAGGGGCAGTTTTCCCTGCATCTGGTTTCACGGAAATCTTGATGTTCTTATTCATCCAGCATAAGGTGAAGAGTGAATTTCGCTTCAAGCATTTTGCGATCATGCTGGTGCTGCTTTTAGGACTGACACTAGGGCCATTGATTGGCGCCATTGCCGAGTTTGGACCCCAAGAGGCAACGAAGCAAAGGTATCCGGCATATGAAGAATGGGGATTAGTCGGGGTCGGCCGTTTTATCGAGCATATTGATTTCCTTTCCGTTTACCAATGGCTTACTGGTGCGTTTGTAAGAATCGGTTTCATCTTATACATTGTATTGGATTTGTTGAAAATGGGGGGCGACAAGAAGAGGGCGTGGCGTATCATTGCACCGGCTTTCTATTTCCTATCGCTCTCCCTCTTTCTGATCAATGACCATACCTTTTTGAAAATCAAAGGTGATTATGTATTGATCGGGACGTTTGTATTCCTGTTCCTGTTATCGCTGTTCCTAGTGCTCATTCGGAATAAAGCGAAACAGGAAGACCGACGCGGTACGGAAAGGTGAGCTGACATGCAGCAAGAGGAAAATCAGTTGAATCTGGATGAACTGCGTGCCCTGTTTGAGAAGTCGGCTGATGTACAATTTCAAAGCTACCTGTTTGGCATTCATCAGGTCTCAGTAGGAACGTGTGATGCGATGGTGGACGGCCAGCTTCTCAGTGAATTGGTGATTCCGCGTTTGCAGAAGTTTGCAGAGTCGATGAACGGACGTCCGCTTGAACCACAGACCATCGAGACTGAATTGTACCTTCCTGGATTGGAAAGGCAAGTGGATAAGAAAGAATTCATCCATTTGATATACAGAGGATATGCCCTCTTGTTTTTTGGACAGAGCGGACTTATTTATACTGTGGATATAACAAAGCGACCGAACCGGCAGCCTGAAGAGACAAAAATGGAAGTTCCGGTCAGGGGGCCCCGGGATAATTTCATCGAAGATGTGGCAGTCAATATCGCTTTAATCCGAAAGCGGCTGCCGACAAATTCATTGAATGTAGAAAAACTCGAACTTGGCAAGCGTTCCAAAACAACGATTGCCCTTCTGTATTTTGAAGACATTGCAAGCAAGGAAATTTTATACGGCATTAAAAAACAACTGAAAAAAGTGGATACCGATATTATATTCAGTGGAGATCTTCTGCTGGAAAGTGTCAATAGAAGTGCGAAGCTGTTTCCCCGTTTCGATTACACAGGCAGGCCGGATAAAGCCGTGCAAGCACTGGCAAGGGGGCGGTTTTTGGTTCTCGTTGATGGTGTGGCGTATGCAGTCATCTTGCCTGTAAACCTATTCCTGCTTGTCAAATCAAGTGAGGACAATGAAGCCCCGATCATCCCCGGATCATTTGAAAGGATTCTTCGGATTTTCGGGATGTCGATAGGTCTCGTGCTGCCCGCATTTTGGCTCGCGCTGACCACGTTTCACCAAAACCAGCTGCCGCTTCAGCTGCTGGCGACGATTGTACAGGCGAATACAGGGCTTCCCCTGCCGTCGTCGATTGAGATGATTGTCATGCTGATCATGTTTGAACTGTTCCGGGAAGCGGGATTGCGTCTTCCGTCAGCACTCGGCGGTACCATCGGCGTCGTTGGAGGGCTCATCATAGGCGACGCGGCCATTCGTGCGGGCATCACGAGTCCTGCGATGGTTGTTGTCATAGCCATATCCACCATCGCGACATTCACATTGGTGAACCAGTCACTAATTATGTCAATCAGCATATTACGTATCTGTTTCATATTATTAACTTCATTTTTCGGCTTGTTCGGACTGCTCCTCTCCGTCTACTTCACTCTAGTCTATCTGGCGAATATCCGGACATTCGGCGTACCCTATTTGAATATAGCCACTGATCTGGACTTCAAAGAGGCAGGAAAAGCATTGTTCCGCTTGCCTGCAAAATATTATCGTGATCGGCCCAAGTCATTAGACGTGACCGATCAGACACGAAGCGGAAAGGCGGATGATCGGGATGACTAAACGGCTGCTGCTGATCATCCTTCTGCCCGCTATGCTGCTCAGCGGCTGCTGGGATGTGAAAGAACCGGAACGGATGCTGTATATCAATGGCGTCGGGGTCGACTATAAGGACGATCACTATATTCTCTACGCTCAAATCATAAACTTTGCCAATACGGCAAAATCAGAGCAGCCTACAACAGCAGAAGTGCAGGCAGAGGTCGGGCATGCCACGGGGAGAACATTGGACGAAGCGATTTTTAATCTATATCGCACGACCGATCAGACGGTTTTTTGGGGGCATATGTCCTACCTGGTTGTTTCGGAAGAGGCCATGCAGAATGTAAAATTAAGCCCGGTCATCGATCTGTTCATCCGCTATCGGGAAACAAGATATCAAATCTGGGTGTATACGACGGAAGATCCGGTCGAGGAAATATTGCTGCTGCGACCAGTCATTAATAAAGCGATCATCCTTTCAAAATTAGGAGATCCGGAAAACTCCTTCGAGCAGGAATCATTTGTCTCTCCGCTGGATATCCGAAGACTGATCATCCAGATGAATGAGCCGAGCCATGAAGCGAAAATCCCGTTAATCTCCATTAAAGAAAACTGGTCATCCTTGCAGGAAAAGATAAAAGCACCCGAATTGGCAGGAGTAGGAATCGCCACGCCGAATGGCTTTAAAGGGTTCCTCAAAGGGGATAAGGCAAAAGGGATCCAGTGGATGTCGAATGATACGAAACGGGGAGAAGTCACATTCTCCACGGATGGTGACGATGATATGACAGTCGTCATTGACACTGTTACTGTAAAGATTAAACCGATTGTATCAGGCGATAGTGTAAAATTTGACGTGAATGTGGGAGTGGGCGGCAATGTCAGTACAATTGTCGGTGAGGAAGAGTTTGGAGAGATCCGGAAAAGGGTGATTGAAGAAGTCGAGAAGGAGATTCGTGAAACGTATGCAGAGGCACTCAAGATGGATGTGGATATCTATCGGTTCTCGGAGCAGCTATACCGGAAAGAGCTTCAGACGTGGAAACGAATCCATCATGACGGAAAGATTCCACTCTCGGAGGACTCCATCCGGTCACTCAATATAACAGTCGAACGCCTGACCTCATCCCGTAAATCATATCGTGTGACAATTGACCGGGAGTGAATACAAAGAAGGAACAGCCAAGACAGGCTGTTCCTTTTGGTCATTCTCCTGCGTTCTCCTCCGCATCCTCTTTGAACTTCCTGCTGAATAGCAGGGCGATAAGGATCATGAGCACAGCCGCTCCGGCAGTCGTCAGATAAATCGGCTGATACGCCGAATGGACTGCGCTTTGAAATGCTTCGTGGAGTGCATCGCGGACATCCGGAACCGGGATCTTATCGATGTTTTCCTGGATGTTCGCATAACCGCCTCCGCTAACATCACCCATCACCCCTTCCGGCATTTGCGAAGGGTCAACACCGTGCGCTCTCAGTTTCTCGGGAATCAGTGTCCCGAGTCTGCTGAAGCCTTGCTGGATGAACGCAGCGAAGATGGTCGGCGAGATGGTCAGTCCGATCTGGCGTGCAACAGATAAGGTGCCGATTGCCGACCCTTTCTGTGTTCCTGCTGCATTCGATGTCAGCACGGTGAGCGGGGCGCCAAGGACGAATCCGAAACCGATGCCTGCAATGACAGAGAAGACGATAAAAGTCAGCTTTGTGTCTGTAAAGAGGCCAAGACCGCCGAAGCCGATCACCGAAATGACGCCGGATAGCACAAGCGTTTTGACAGGACCTTGTTTATCCACGAAGAAGCCGCCGCCTGCCGCTCCGATACCGGAAGCGAGAGCCAATGGCGTCATCCAGTAGCCTGATTTCGCAGCCGAGATCCCGAGGACCTGTTCCGCGTAAGACGGGATGAAAATGACCGATCCGATGAACATCCCGGACAGCGCACCCATGACCATTGTCATTGAATACGTCGGCTTGCGCAAAAGATGATACGGGAGAATCGGGTCGATATTCTTCGCTTCATTGCGTTTTACCACAATGATCAGCACTGCGAAAATCATAACGCCAAGCAGAAGCAGTCCAAGCGTGCTCCAGCCGAGGAGGCTTTCGAGCAAACCGCCTTCACCGAGATTATTGACAGCAAACATGACGCTGAGAATGGAGAAGGACAGCAAAGAAATTCCAAGAAAATCGATCTTCGACATGACTTCTGTCTTTGTTTCTTTAAGAGAAATCCATCCGAATATTACGAGCGCAATGCCGATCGGCACATTGATCAAGAACAGCCAATGCCAGCTTCCAGTGATGTCGATCAGGAAACTTCCGATATTGGGTCCGACGACAGAGGCAATTCCGTTCATGGCCCCAAGCAGGCCTAGCTTGCTGCCTTGCGTCTCCCTGGAATATGTGCTGATGACATGCGAACTTGCGATGATGAAAATGCCTCCGCCGCCAAGCGCCTGGAATAAGCGCGCTGCCAGGAAGAGGGGGAAGCTCGGGCTCAATGCTACCCCAAGCGAGCCCACTGTGAAGATTGCCACTTCAATCAGGAATAGCTTTTTCCTGCCATATCGGTCCGCGAGCTTCCCGACAATCGGAGTCGCCACCGCAAGACCAAGCGTGTAGAGGGTGATGCCCCAAGCGCCATGCGTGGCGGACACGTCAAATGAGGAATTGATCGTCGTGAGCGCCGCACTGATGATTCCGTTGTCGAGCGCAGCCATGAAGACGCCGATCAAAAGGATCGCAAAGCCTATGGTACTCGTTGATTTTTTATGGGCCGCCATTTCCGCACCTCCGCTAAACATTTTTTATCCCTTCACTGTACCCCGGAGAGATGAACGGAAAGTGAACAGAATGTTACATCCGTATAGCGAATGGCGGATTGGCCCTGGGCTGCCTCTTATTTTGAATTGGAACCCTCTATAGTTAAGAACAAGTCACGGTATAGGCCTTCCACGTCCGTAACTGAGATTCCAGACTGGCGGATCAGCGTTAATGTGTCTTGGTTCAATCGGCATCCATCACAGATTTTTGACCAGAACGGCGTCAGAACATCCTGTGCTTTTGCGAGCATGGGAGGATCCATGCGCACATGTTCGAAAAACAGCAGTTTCGCATCATTTTTAGCGACACGCTTGATTTCCAGTAATGCTTTGTGAGGATCTGGAATCGTGCAGAATACGAGCGCCGTTACGACTGTGTCGAACGTATCGTCTTCGAAAGGCAGTTGCTCGGCAGATGCTTCATGCACCTTGATGGGCACCGTCGCTTTCGCCAGTCGCCCTCTTGCCCGCGCACTCATGAGCGGGTTCGGTTCAATCGCATCCACGCTTTCCGCATGCAGGTAAAATGGGAAATTCAAACCGGTCCCTGAACCGATTTCAAGGACACGGCCTTCTGCATGTCCGGCAAGTCGTTTGCGTACGTCCCTGAAACGCATAGCCTCCAGCGGCTTCATCGCCCAGTCATATAGTTTGGGAAACCAGTTGCCCATAACTCATCCTCCATCATGTAAACTAGCAGTAAGAAATGCTTGAAAGGAGTGGTTCCGTGTTTTTTCAGAAGGATAAAAATCCATATCGCAGACGCGAGGATTGGAAAGAGGAAGAGACGGATCTGTTTCCCGTCATCCTCCATTTCACGCCGGCCGCAATTTATGTTTATGAGGATAAAGAAGATTCTCATGTGTGGCAAGACCAGAGTATCGAGTTATGGGATGCCCATGATACGATGCTGACCGGGACACTTATTGTGTTATATGTGAAAGATGTCCGGGAAGCGCTCGAGCGGTATAAAGTGAACGAACTGGGGCTTCCCGTCATCCATATCGATCTTATCCACGAATAGGTGCCCGCAACCCGGGACGCTGATCAGCAGTGCTGCTGGTCAGTTTTTCATTTCCAGAAAAGCGTCCTGTTTCTCCGCCCATTTCAGAATGGCTTTAAACACATCCCGGAAGTCATGGCCGACAGGGGTCAGCTCATATTCCACTTTTTTCGGCCCTTCCTTGCTGACACGTTTGGTGAGCAGCCCTTCCTGCTCCAGGTCTTTCAGCCGCTCGCTCAGCAGCCTGTCCGAGATGCCGTCGATCGCCTCGAGCAGTTCATGATACCGCTTCGGCCCTTCGAATAAATGATAGATAATGACGCCAGTCCATCGTTTGCCGATAAATTCAATCGCCCGCCAGTATGTATGGCAAGATGATTCCGTATTGGACTGGTGTACTGGATGATTTGCCATCAGCCATTCCCTCTTTCCGGATTTTCTACCATCATACCATATTGCAAAACGGTTGACGTATGCACTTACTAAAAGTATGCTTACGTTGTACTTACAAAAGATTAGTTGACTGTAGGAGGAGTTTATATGGCTGGCAATTTATCGACATTGATCCGAGAGCGGCGATCGGTCCGTAAATATGATCCGAACTTCGAAATCGGACGGGAAGAGATTTTAGGCATGTTGGAAGAGGCGACGATGGCACCGTCTACGAGCAATCTGCAGCCATGGGAATTCATCGTCTTCCTTGATCCGGAAGAGAGGAAGGAATTGCGGAAGATTGCGTACAACCAGGAGCAAGTCGAGACGGCTTCGGCTGTCATTGCAGTGCTCGGTGATAAAGACTTCCATAACAACATCGACCCAGTGCATGACAGTATGCATGCAGCAGGTTTTTTGGATGAAGCTAGCAAAGAAGTGCTCGTCGGGAACGCAAAGAAGACCTACCCTTATGCGCCTGAGGAGTCCCGCAAAAATCTCGCAACATTCGACGCGGGACTGGCGGCGATGCAATTCATGCTGATAGCGAAAGAGCGCGGTTACGCGACAGGGCCGATGGGCGGTTTTGACAAGGTGAAGTTCGCAGAGCGTTTCAATATTCCGGAAAACCAATTCCCGATCGTTCTGATCACAATCGGGAAAGAAAGTTCTCCTGCTTACCAGACAACACGTTTTCCAATTGAAGATAAAGTGCGTTTTATCTAGTAGGAACATTGACGGGATTGTCCGAAAAGACGAAAATCGCCAGAACCGGCACGCTTTCCGCGGGCACGGCCCGAGCCTCCTCGCTTCGCTGCGGGGTCTCGGACTCGTGCTGTTCCCGCAGGAGTCGGCCGTTTCTGGCGATTTTCTACATCCTCATAAGAATTTTTTAAAATGTCCTTATAATGAAGTTTATATTTTCTGGACAGCCCCGTTTTCAATGGAAGCCACTTGGCTAGCTTGCGTTTTGGAAAGAGAATTCAAGGGAAAGAAGGTGAGAGATATCAAACGGGGGTGACGTAAATGAACGCATTACTGACAAAAGAGGATTTCAAAGAACGGACTGACCTGCCGGCGTGGCTGCAGGACAGTTATGAGGAGTTTCACAAAACCGTGACGGATAAAACGTTTCCGTGTTACTTCGGCATGGGCGGAGAGTTGAAGGGCGAATTGCGCTATGCTTACATATCGCAGAAGGATTGGAGCAATCTTCCGGAAGCGCTAGGGGAATTCCTCAAGCTGTTTCAAAATCCAAAACATAAAAGGCATGGATTGTTCGTGTTCGTTGAGCCATTCGACCAGGAAGGGGACCTGGAAGAATACCGGGCGCAGTTTTGGGATATCCTCCAGTACTTGCATGAGGTCGATGATTCCCCGTGGCCAGCTGACAGGCCTCGTGATCCGGAGCATCATTTATGGGACTTCCACTTTGCCGGAGAACCCATTTTCGTGTTCGGCAACGCACCTGCCTACAAACAACGGAAAACAAGGGATCTTGGACAGTCCATGGTGCTCGGTTTCCAGCCGCGGCGAATCTTTGAAGGCCTCAAAGGCACAGAAAAAGGCGGCATCAATTCCCGTGAAAAGGTCCGGCAGCGTGTAGAAGTATGGGACAAGCTGCCGAAACATCCGGATATCAGCCACTTTGGCGACCCGGACCATAATGAATGGAAACAGTTCTTCATCGGAGACGATGCCGAGCCGATTCAGGGAAAATGCCCTTTCCATCATAAAGAGACAGCAGCAGAAAATGTATGAATCGTATCCCCTTGTCCAAGCGGCAAGGGGTTTTTTGAAGAATACAAGAAAAATAGGTCGAATTCCATAAATAACATTGAGCGAAAACGGGTATATACATGTAAATGTGATCGGGGAGGGGAATGACTATGGATTTAAAGACAACAAAGAAGTTCGCTCACGTCGTCGCCTTTTTCAAAGTGATGGCGGCTTTTTTGTGGACTATGCTGGATCGGCGGAAACGAGAAAAGCCGATTGTGCTCGTTGGGGGAAATCTCGGCGAGAAATATGAGGATAATGCGTCTGTCCTTCACCATTATTTATCTATGGAACGAAAGGACCTGGATGTATATTGGCTATATGATCCATCTACTGATTATGCGAAAAAGCTTGGTCTTGAGAATGCGGTTCCCCTTGGGAGTTTCCGTAACTATCTGCTGTTTTTCAAGGCGGATTTCTCGTTTCACGGCCACTCGCTCATCTATGACATTGCCCCTTTCATCGATCGTTATATCTTCCTGAACAAACGGACGACAATCACGCACGTCAGCCATGGCATCGAAGGGTTCAAAAAGATCCTGATCCAGCCGGAAGACGTACCGCTGCTCAAAAGGACAGATTATTTCAACTGCGCATCGCAGCATGAGAAGGATATCAAGCAGTTTGAATGGGGCATCCCTAAAGAAAAATTGGTCATCACAGGCATGCCGCGGTTTGACAGGTTCAAGACAAACCAGCCGGCCCCGCGTGTACAGCGTATTTTGTTCATGATGACATGGAGGGAATGGCTATTTGGATTGAGCGAAAAGGAATTCATGCAAAGCGACTACTTCCAGCGCACAAAACAGCTGCTGACTGACTCCGACATCCGCGAACTCATTCGCAGCGAACAGCTGGAGATCGTATTTGCCCTTCATCCATTTATGAAACGATTCGAATCGTATTTCCGAAACCTTGTTTCGGACGAGCCTGCCATCAAGTTCTATAACTTCGATGAAATTTCGATAAGGGAAGAAATTACGAAATCTGATATGCTGCTCACCGATTATACAAGTGTCTCCTGGGATTTCCTATACCTGAATAAACCTATCATCTTCTACATGTTCGACCAAGAGGAATTTGTCGCGAAACGCGGCACGTATATGGATCTTGACAAGGAACTGTATGGATATAAGGCTAGGGAAATCAAAGAAGTGTTCGAGACGCTGAAAGCCATAACGAGCGGCCGCCGGACGACGAATCCATGGTATCCGGAAGCCAATAAATATATCGCGTACTTTGACCAGCACCATTGCCGCCGTCTTGCCGATGTCATTTTAGGACCGGCACCGGCGTGGAGTGAAGCAGCGGAGTTCGAAGAGACACATGCGCTGCCACACGAGAAGTTCTAAGCCAGGTTCTCCATAGCCTGGTTTTTTCATGCAGCACATCAGCGGGAAGGTATTGCCTGCGTGCATGATACAATCAAATTAGTAAACTGATAGGAGGCGGCAAGTGATGAAATTGTTTGCGTGGACTGGACCTGAGGCGGAGGCGCAGCGCTATTTGACAGAAGCTGGTGACACTTCGATCATCCTTTTAAAAAGCGAGGAAGAATGCCTGATCTTACAAGAAGGCGAGACTGCGTCCATCGACGCGAATTCTTATGAGATTCTTGACAGGACGGGCGAGTTACGGGGAGATAGCTTCACGGTATTGAACAATATTCCCGTGACAGAAGAGGGCAGGGATCTATTTGAGCAGCGCTTTATGAACAGGGCGCGTTTGATCGAAGAAGAACCGGGCTTTGTCGCGATCCGGGTATTGCGCCCTCTGGAATCGGATACGTACATCATCCTAACGCAGTGGGAAGATGAAACGTCATTCAAGGCATGGCAGGAATCGCAGGCCTATTCCAAAGCGCACGCGAAGCGCGGGACCGACCAGGGCATCGACAAACGTCCGAATATCTTTCCACGTCCCTCTTTCGTGACGACTTACCGGTAAATGTGCAGCGGGCCACTCAAGAAGTGCCCGCTTCTTCGGTTTCCCGCAAGATGGAACGGACGATGTGGAGGGAATCCCATTCACCGGAAGAGAATTTGCTGATCGGGTACTTCTTTGGAAAGAGGATCGATTGGATCTCCCTTTCGCTGCGCCCTTGCTGCCAGAGCATAATAGTCCGTTCCTGAAGTTCTGTTAAATAATCAAGTTTTGCACGCATCGCCTTCTGCCCATTTTTGATATATCCCGCATGACAGCAAAACATTTCCCCAAAGTCATACGTTAGAATCTCTTTGATAGATCGAATAATCAGAGGGATGCTTTCTTCCCGCAAGATCAGTTTCGTACGCGGCTGGACATACAGGTCTCCGGAAAACAGCTGTCCCGTCTCTTCATTCAGAAAAGCGAGATGGTCATCTGCATGACCGGGGGTGCGGATCGCTTTCCATGCGGCCTGACGGGATGCAAAAGACTCTCCGACCGGCAGTGCCTGAAAAGATGGTCTGTTGCCCCAGAACAATTTCCGGTATAGCGGATATCCGGCTTTCTTCGCGCACGCCTGGATGGATTGTCCATCCATGAAAATCGGCAACCCATACTGCTTCTGTAAATACCTGGCCCCGCCTGTATGGTCCTCGTGGTGATGGGTGATTAAGACCATATCGACATCCGCCTCCGCAAAGAAAGGTTTGAAGCTGGGAAGCAGCGTTTTGGAGCCCGTATCGATCAGCACACCGTCTGTCTCGAAGCAATGGACATTAAGTTTCACGCTGCCGAACGAGATCATGCCATTCACGAACCGCACACCGCTTTTGTCTCCGAAAGAAACTTTCTTTTTCAGGAACATTTCCGCATCCCCTTAGTTGTCTAGTACAGCTAGCATAACACAAAATGAACAGCTATTCAGATGCGTGAAAGTATCCTGTCATCCAACTGGCAGTGGCTTCCGCCTGCCTGCTTCGCTACAATGGGCTGGAGAGCACTTGCTGGCGGGGTGATATGTTGAACAGAAAATCTGTGGAACAGGAGATTAGGGAATGTACTGAAGAAGAATTGCGGGAATGGAGAAGGCACGCGGTCAAATGCCTGCATTATTTTACGAAGTATTACGATGCGTTTGAAGTGGAAGAGTGCGAGTTCGTCATCAGCCGGATTGATCAGCGGCTTCGCAAGCTGGATTTTGGAAGAAGGAGGCTTACAATGCAGATTGGGATTATTGGGACAGGTAACATAGCTGCATATTTATTGGAGACGATTAACGGTGCCGGCAAGGCGGAGGGGGAGATTGTATCGCTTCTAGGCAGGAACCGTGAAGCGGGGGAGCGTCTTGCAAAACAATATGGAGCGATTTTTTACAATGACTTTCAGGAGTTCATCCAATCGCCTGTCGATGTGGTGGTGGAAGCGGCGACAGTTGAAGCGGCAGGCCGCTATCTTCCGGACGTCCTGCGCCGCGGCAAAGACGTGGTGGTCAGCAGCATCGGCGCGTTGAATGACGGGCATCTGTCGCACAGTGTTTTGCAGCTTGCCGAGGAACACGGGGCGCGGATTCATCTGCCGTCTGGCGCGATTGGCGGGCTGGATCTTCTGCAATCGGCGAATGCTGCAGGCGGCCTTAAGGAAGTGCGCATTACGACACGCAAGTCATTTGAATCGTTAGGCATCGAGCCTAGGGAGCAAGAAGAGATGCTGTTCGACGGGCCGGCGAGCGAAGCGATTGGGCAGTTCCCGAAAAACGTGAATGTCGCCCTGCTTCTATCAATAGCGGGGCTGGGGGCGGATCTGACGAATGTGCGGGTCATCGCCGACCCGGTCATACAAAAAAATACTCATACGATCGAGGCCCAGGGCGAGTTTGGGAACATGACATTACAAGTCGAGAATGAACCGATGCCGGCAAACCCGAAAACCAGTTATCTGGCCGCGCTCAGCATCCTCTCGGTCTTGCAGCGCAAAGGCGGCGTCATGACCATCGGTATGTAAACAAAAAGAGGGCTCTTGCAGTCTGACTACCATAGACAGCAGAGCCTTTATTTTGCATATGCCTCGGAGATGAGCAGACCTTCATCTGATAGGATGTATGGATGGGTTCTTACTAGAGCTTTCTGAAGCACTTCCGGCATCCGTTCTGCCTGATAGGCACAAATGAGAGGAAACTGGATAATATTCACCGCGCTATCAATCATCTCTTCCAACTCTTCTACAAGAAACCATGGCTCCTGCATGGTTGCCCATTCAACATGAGCCCAAGATCGGAACTTTATATCTTTGCTGACGAACGGTGCCACCATTCTTTCGAAGTACGCTTTTATGGCAGGAGGATGATAGCTTCCGCTTGACCGGTAAAAAGATAGGCTGTTCTCAAAGTGCAACATCTTTTGCTGTTCTTCAGTCAATTGGCTTTGAAGCATCTTGTAAATCATTGGGTACAGGCGGTCATTTTCCACTAAAATGACATGCTCCTTGGCAAATATGCCTTCTTTAATAAAGTTGACCACTTGCAAAAGATATTCCTCCATTTTCCCGTAGGAATAAAGGATGTGGATGTTTCGCTGCTCACGCATAAAATCGTTGATGAATACTTCCATCTTGCCAACTCCTTCCTTTAGCTATCTCTACCCTACACTATATTTAAAAGGAAAGATATAGATACAATGAAATAAGTAAGATGAATTTAAATATTTTGAAATTATTTGGTGGTAAAAAGAAATCCGTCAGTAAGCAACATGCTGACGGACATTCTACTATATTCTTTTCACTCTGTAGTCGACGAACGGTCTGTACTGCCTAAAAATTGTTGCAGCGCTTCTTTATTTTTTTCAGAATCGATACTCAGGACGGCACCTGCATGACTGTAATATTCATCGGTAAATGAGTTTTCGACTGGGATGCGCAGCGTCTCAATCGGATTGTCTTTTGCCGTGAGCAAGCTGCCTCCGACTTTCAGGATGGTCCGCTTGTCAACGTTCGTATCGACATACGGATCGAGCAGGCCAAGAAGTTTAGGCAAATTTGCGATCGTGTGCATACTCACAGCTTGTTCTTTCAGTTTCCCGAGTATTTCCTGCTGCCGTTCCACCCGTCCGAAATCACTCTTGCGGTCATGGCGAAAACGAACATAACCAAGCGTCTGTTCACCGTTCAGCTTTTGGATGCCCGGTTCTAGCGTCATATAGATGCCATGTGACATCGGATAAGGGATATCGACCTCGATGCCGTCAGGCGCAAGTGTATCTATGATTTTCGGAAACCCTTCAAAATTTACCGCTGCATAGTAGTTTACGTCAATATCGAAGTTTTCCTTAATGGTCTGGCGTACGAGTTCAGGACCGCCGAATGCGTAAGCTGCATTCAGTTTCTGTTTGCCGTGCCCGGGGATGGCGATATAGATATCTCGCATCAGGGAGACCAATTTTACCGTCTTTGTCTCTGAGTCATACTGGCCGATCAGCAAGGAGTCTGAGCGCGCCCGCTCCTCATCAGACCTTGCATCGTTGCCGATCAGCAGGATGTTGATTTTCCCGAATGCCGGTTCCGCCCCTTCGAATGGTTTAAATTCAATCGGCTTGGCTGGCAGGGAATCCATTTTGCCTGACTCCGCGAGGCTTGCGCCTTTGTTGAACTGCACATTCCAATAAATTACTCCTCCAGCAAGCAGGAGGAGCATGAACAGAAGCAATGAACCGGCGATTGTCCAGCCGGTCTTTTTACGTTTGTTTTTCTTCAGATGTCTGTCACTGCGTTTCATCAGCCTTCCCGCCTATCTGTAAAGTTGTCAGCCGCGCTTTGCCAGAATCCCGCTCGTCAATTGCACGGCAATCGCGTCATCCAAGTAACCGACTGGAAAAAGGAAGTCGGGAATGACATCGACCGGTGTGATGAAATAGAGGAGGACTCCGCCGATCAGCGCAAGTTCAAAAGCCGTTCCATTCCCTGCGATGAAACGTTTATGGAATCGCTTCAATTCGGAAATGAAAGGGCCGACGCTGCCGACGCTTTTGAGTTTCTCGGCAAATCCTTGCCGGATGGTCCTCGCTCCCTCTTCCGTCTGGGAGTATAGCTGGTACTGCTCTAATTTCTCTTCGACCTGTTCAGCCGAGAAGGAACGGGTGAACTTCTCGTCCGTCTCCAGGAAGTCCTGTATGACCTCAATCGATGCGTGGAGATCCGTGGCAAGCTCTTCTTCCGTAAGGTCGACCTCATAGCCCGCAGCTGTCATCAGACGTGACAGAGGAATATCCAGACTGTCCGAAAAACGCTCCAGATGCTGCAAATTCGCTTTTCGTTTTCCATTGATGATCCTTGAAATAGTAGCTATGTCAAGCTCGGCAAGTTTACTGAACTGCCTCATGGATAAAGAACGCTCTGCAAGCAAGGTGCGCAAGAGCCGGCCGAGTGCCAGATCGTCTTTTGTAGTCTTCAACTCTATTCGCTCCTTCAAGTACATGCTAGTTTTCTCTCAATGTTACCAAATTGTAAAGGAGTGATGACAAAGTGTCAACAAAAGTGCCGTGAGCCTACTGATGGAAGTGTTCGCTCTGAAGGTCTATCATGAAATTAGATCATAGTAAAAGTGCAGGGAGGGAAACGTTTTGATTAGTGAAACAGCAAAGAGGTTTAATGGAGTGCCGCTTTCGATTCTCGATCTGGCGATGATCAAAGAAGGGAGCGATGCTTCGCAGTCCTTCAAGGACACAGTAGATCTGGCGCAGCATGCCGAGAAGTGGGGGTTCAATCGCTACTGGCTGGCGGAACACCATAATATGCAAGGGGTCGCGAGCAGTGCGACGTCTATTATTATCGGTCATGTGGCAGGCGCGACGAACACAATCCGTGTCGGTTCCGGAGGCGTCATGCTGCCGAATCATGCGCCGCTCGTCATCGCTGAGCAGTTCGGCACATTGGATGCAATGTACCCGGGGCGTATTGACCTCGGACTGGGGCGAGCTCCGGGCAGCGACCAGGCGACGGCCTATGCGCTTAGAAGAACTCTCCACAGCACTGGTGAGGACTTTCCTGAGCAGCTGGCGGAACTCAGAGGCTATTTTGAGGTCAATCCGTCAGCGCGTGTTCGTGCGGTGCCTGGGGAAGGGCAGGATATTCCGATCTGGCTGCTCGGTTCCAGCGGCTTCAGCGCGCAGCTTGCAGCAGAGCTCGGTCTGCCGTTTTCGTTCGCAAGCCACTTTGCTCCTGCCTATATGATGCAGGCGCTGCAGCTGTATCACCAGCGGTTCAGGCCATCCAGGGATCTCGATAAACCGTATGCCATGATGGGCATGACGATCATTGCGGCGGACACAGATGAAAAAGCCCAGTACCTGGCAACATCCCACCAGCAGCAATTCCTCAATATCCGCAGGGGGGATACATCGAAGTTCAAGCCTCCGATTGAGGACCGTGATTCTGCTTTCTCTGAGTTTGAGAAAGCGGCAATCAATGAACTGCTTGAGTGGCCGTCCATGATCGTCGGCGGTCCGGATACTGTCAAAGAGAAGTTGGAAGCGTTCCTTGCGCTGACAAAAGCGGACGAATTGATCATCAGCTCGGGCATCTATCACCATGAAGACCGTCTTCGTTCGTATGAGATTCTGGCGGAGATGATGGAGTGAATTTGAAAAAACCATACGGCATGCCGGTAATCCCGGACCAGCCATATGGTTTTTCTGCTACCGTCTTCTCTTTTTGTCCAGCTCTTTGAGAGCGGCCTTCTTTTTATCGACGATCTTCTCAAACTCGACTGCGACGGCATAGTGGATGCCCTCCAGCGCTTCGACACTTGTCACCTTTCCGTTGCGGCCCTTGATGCGGATGCTGTCGCCGGCAGCAGGCACCGTGCGCAGCGCCTGATTAAGCACACAGACTTGATTTTCATAAAAATGAACAGCGAACATAATCTTGTCCCCTTTTGTTATGATAATGATCCAGTCTATGAAAATGAGGCATTTCTAGAACTGCAATAAGAAATTCTAGTAATCTTGTAACCTATCCATTTCTGGAACGACTACTCTGTTGAGACCATAGAAAAGGAGTTGTTTTTTCATGAAAATGAAAAGAGTAGCACCAATCGCCATGTCAGCTATGCTGATAGGAGGAGCGCTAGCACCGGTCGCATTTGCGGAGGAGGGCCAGCAGTCTGAAGAGGCAGAAATGCATCCCGCTTTCGTAAGAGTGGCGGGCACCATTGACAGCGTGGAGACAAATGGGAAAGTCACCTACTACTCGCTGAAAGACGGAGAGCAGATCAATGTTCTCGCCATCACGAAGGACACGCTCGTTTTTGATAACACAGGAAAGACAACCGAGCTGAAAAAAGGCGACAAAGTGGAAGCCTATACGGATGCAAACAAACCGATGATCATGATTTATCCGCCGCAATACAGCCCGGAAGCGGTCATCGTTCAGACAGGGAAAGAAGGATCTGTCGCTGTCGACAAATTTAACAAGGACTTGCTGAGCGAAAAGCTGTCCCTCAAGTTGAACGTAGGGGAAGAGACAGTGATTGAAAGCCAATCCGGCAAAAAAATGACGGCGGATGATCTGCCTGGCCAGAACCTAGTCGTTTTCTATACGATCACGACACGCAGCATCCCGGCGCAGACGCCTCCTGAAAAAGTCATCGTGCTTGATGAGATGGAAGAAAATGATGGAACTGTTGAAACAAATGTCATTGAGGACATGATCGAAGCGGATCATTATATGGTCGAGGGCGTCAAGATGGTTCCGCTCCGTAAACTGGCAGAGGCACTAGACTATAAAGTGCTGTCGACAGGAGAGGGTGCAATCGTCAAAAAAGGCGCACTGTCCTATACCATCACTCGCGGTGAAAAGGAGTATGGCTATAACAAGTCACTCCGTAAATTCCCGGTCGCTCCGAAAATGCTGGAAGAGTGGAAGACCTATGTCCCTGTCCAGCTGATCGAAGAGATGATGGAAGCGAAATAAACCGCAACAACCAACCATACGTGGCGTACTAGGCCAGCCTCCTTCGGGATGGCTGGCCTTTTGCAAGCCAGAAGCCTGGCATGGATCATTGACAGGCGGTGTATAATGGTTCAGTAAACCAAATGAAAGAGTTGAAGAGTTGATGGAAATGACACCGAAAATGGATCCTTGGGAAGCGTACTTGGATATTGATCAATATGGAAAACAGGTGCTGTCCAGCATCGAGTTCACAACAACGTATTTGTGCAACATGCGGTGTGAACACTGTGCAGTCGGGGATATGCTGGCCATGAAAGATCCGGAAGGCCTTCCGGTCGAGCTGCTCATTTCACGGCTGGAGGAAATTCCCCATCTGCGAACCATCAGCATAACCGGCGGGGAACCGATGTTTTCAAAGAAATCGGTAGAGCGGTATGTATTGCCGCTATTGAAATATGCACATGAGCGCGGGGTCAAGACACAGATGAACTCCAATTTGACGATGCCGCTTGAACGGTACATGGAAGTGGCGCCATACCTGGATGTCCTTCATATCTCGCATAACTGGGGAACGATCGAGGACTTCGTGGAAGGCGGATTCGCCAATATGGAACGGAAACCGTCTGTGGAAAAGCGCGTGGAACAATTCGAACGCATGATCGCAAACAGCCGCGCACTTGCAGAAGCTGGTGTTTTCGTATCGGCGGAAACGATGCTCAATAAGCGGACCGCGCCGCATCTGGAGAGAATCCATCAGCAAGTGGTGGAGGAGATGAAGTGCAGCCGTCATGAAATCCATCCGATGTACCCTGTCGATTTTGCCACGCAGCTGGAAGTATTGCCGCTGCCTGAAATCCGCGCAGCAATCCACCGGCTGCTGGACCATCGCGACGAATCGATCTGGATGCTGTTCGGCACCCTGCCGTTTTATCCATGCAGCAGTGATAAAGAGGATCTGGACTTGCTCGAGCGTCTTTACAGATCGACGAATGTCTCTGTACGGAATGATCCGGACGGCCGGTCGCGATTGAATGTCAATATCTTTACCGGTGATATTATCGTCACCGACTTCGGAGACGCACCGCCCCTTGGTAATATCCAAAAAGATCCGCTCCCCGGGATGCTCGACAAATGGCTTGACAGTCCGCTTGCGAAAACAGTCAGCTGCCATTGTCCGGCAGTCCGCTGCCTTGGGCCGAACCTGCTCGTCAAACATGCCTACTATGAGAATGAGGACTTCTCTGGCAAGGAGACGCGGATAGGCCTGGAAGCCGCTTTATAAGAAAACGCTTGGCTTGCGCCAAGCGTTTTTATTTTGAGATCGCCAGCTGTATGAGGCCTTCGTTCATCTGAATGGGCGTTCGCCGGCAAGAAACAGGCGTTCATTCGTCTGAATGGGCGTTCGCCGGCAAGAAATAGGCGTTCACTCGTCTGAATGGGCGTTCACCGGGAAGAAATAGGCGTTCATTCGTCTAAATAGGCGTTCGTCGGCCAGAAATAGGCGTTTGTTCGTCTAAATGGGCGTTCGCTGGCAAGAAACAGGCGTTCACTCGTCTGAATGGGCGTTCACCGGGAAGAAATAGGCATTCATTCGTCTAAATAGGCGTTCGCCGGCAGCAAACAGGCGCTCATTCGTCTAAATGGGCGTTAGCCGGCAAGAAATAGGCGTTCGTTCGTCTAAATGGGCGTTCCCCTCAGCAGAGAGCCGCTTCTTCTTCCTGATATACGTGAACTTGATTGCGACCGGCTTCCTTTGCTTCATATAATGCCTCGTCCGCTTTTTTCAATAGCATCTCCATTGTCTGCGTACGGCGGGACAGACTGGCGACGCCGAAACTGGCGGTAATGAAGAGAGATTGCATTTCGAATTCCAAAGGCGCGGCTTCGATGGCCAAGCGGATGCGATCGGCCACTTGGAACCCATCGCTGACAGAGCTGCCGGGGAGACAGACGACAAATTCCTCCCCTCCATATCTGCCGAATATGGCACCCGGCCCTAAGCAGCGCTGAGCTGTGGCGACAACATGACGGATCGCCTCGTCTCCTGCAGCATGGCCGTACTGATCATTGATCCGCTTGAAGAAATCGATGTCGAAGAGAAGAACGGATAAAGGATCCCCGCCGCTGATCAATGCCAGATTTACAGCCTCTTCGCTTCTTTCAAGAAAATGCGATCGATTGGCGATCTGCGTCAGCCCATCGGTATATGCCAGCTGGGTCAGCCGGTTTTCGAGCAGTTTTTGTTTCGTGATTTCGATAATGACGATGGCATTCCCGATTTGCAGCCCTTTATCGTCCTGTACGGGCATCGTACGCAGGCTGTGATAACGATTATTATGGGCATGCGTCCATTCAGTTTCTGCTGAATCGAATGTAGGGATGCGGCCGAGGACTTCCTTGTTCCACGCGTCCTCAATCGGCTTGCCGGTGAAGGAGGCGTGCAGGGCTGGAAGCAGCGATTGGGCAGCTGAATTATAGTCGATCAGCCGGTTCGCCAGGTCGACAACGAGCACTCCATCCCGCATGCTTTCAAATATACGATCCCTCGCAATCGGAGCGATCAACAGATTCATGGAAAGGATGGCGAGCAAATAGAGCCCTGAAGTGAAACACATGACGATCGGGACCGGATCCATCCCGTGCGGAGACAGCCCCATGAGATACAGGAAGGAGGCGAGCATCGGAATGACCAGTCCTGCAATCATGGTAAAGATCTGTTTCCAGTATCGCGCTTTCGTCCGCATCCAGTAGCGCGCGAGAACCATGGCGCCAAACAACAGGCAGCCGAATGTGTAGCTTCCGTGGACGATATACCAAGGGCCGGGTGATATGTCAATGAGCGGCTGGGTTTCATCCGGACGCAAATAGATATCCCGGTACATGAGATGATGCCATTCATTCGTCCAGACAAAGAGAGTGGTAAGAGCCGGCAAGATCAGAAGAGGAATGTAAACTTTGGGCTGCCTGATCCGATCTCTTCCTGCAAAACGCATGGCGAGCATCATGGACAGAGGCGAGATGAATGGCATCCCGGCGTACTGCACTTTGAGCCAAATAATACTTTCCGCAAGGCTTTTGCTGGTCAGCTCAAACGCATGGCCGAATATATAGATGACGGAGAAAAATGACATCCAGATAAAAAGGGTGCTGCTTGAGAATAGGTTGCGCCTCGCAAATGCATAGATGGCCAAAAATAGCGACAGGACGCCTGATACTGACGTGATGACGACATAGTGGAAGAGATCCGGATTCATATGATAGTCCTTTCGGTAAGCGGATATCTTCATCATACTGCGATTAGGCTGGAAAGAAAAGGAGGGATGATAAAGAAGATACTATGCATCCCGCACCTTACCTCTCATGCCAAGCAACGTACAATTTCTTTTATGACGAACGGAACATCGGCTTCGCTGTGGATTGTGAACAGCCGATGCGCTTCGTTGCTTGAAGGAGGCGCTGTGTCGCCTGACAGAGAATCGATTTGCTGCCGCGCCAGCACTTCCTCGAATGCCGCCGCGCTGCGGAAGATTGATGTACTGCGATCAGTCCTCGCAATCCGCTTTTCCAGAACGCTGTCAGGGAGGTCGAAATGGATGAGTATGACACGCAATCCGTTATCTTTGAAATACCGGATCAGTTCCTGCCTTGCTCTTTTGCTGCGGTTGGCGTTGCAGATGATCAAATGCAGATCCGTCTCGTTGATCGCATAGTCGACGATCGCCAGGCTGATCCGGTGTTTAAATGTATTTGGCCCCGTTTTCGGCTGTAATTTCTCATAGAATTCATTGATGAAAGCTGCATTGTTGTCTTGATCCATGACGACTGCGCCAGGAAGCTCCTTATCCAGCAGCCTCGCAAATGTCGTCTTGCCGCTATGCGTTTTGCCGACTGTCAGGATGGCATACCGCGACATACAGGAATCCTCCTTTCAATCATGTCAACGCTTCTATCTTACTAGTTTAATTATACTACACCTTTCCATTAATTTGTCGTAAGCTATAATAAGTATAATCTGAGGTGGATTCGTTTACCCGGTTTACCTAAAAGGAGGGTCACGCCATGATCCAATCCATATTATCAAACTTGGCTGTAATCCTTCTCGGCCATTTGGTCATTACCACTTTGGTCAGCTATCGAAATCATATATCCATAAAAGTATTGTGGACTAGCATCATATTGATTGAATCCGCCGTGGTGGTATCCATGCTCTACTTACCGATTATGATCGGGGAGTTCCGGTTCGACCTCAGGCTTATCCCGCTCATCATGCTGGCAGTTTTCAATGGCTGGAGAACTACGTTGCCAGTGCTTGCCATCGCAGTCGCATGGCGGGTGTCCATGGGCGGGGAAGGGGCGTTGCCTGGAACGGTGTTCGGCATGATGCTTCCTGCCTTTTTCGCACTGGCGTATGCCAAATGGAAAGGCAGGAGTCTGAAAGAATTTGAGATGGTCCTTCTGATTTCCTGTTGCTGGGTGTTGTCCGATATACCTATTATTGTCATGCATCCTGAAAGCGTTGAAGCGCTGCGGAAAATCATTCTGGTCCGATATCCGGCCTTTATCGTCGTGGCCTTCACCTACTATAGTTTTATTCGGCTTGAATTCAAGCGCCAGGCAATGAAGGCGCAGCTGCGATTTTTAGCGACCCATGATCAGCTCACCCATTTGCTGAATAAAAATGAATGCATCCGCCTTGCAGAAGTGAAAATAAAATCATCTCGGCACGAGCATTTCATCGCCATGCTGGATCTCGATCATTTTAAAAGGCTGAATGATCGGTTTGGCCATATGGCGGGAGATGAAGCGCTCATCCAGCTGGCGCATATACTGCGCAGTTTTCAAGGGGAACATGTTCTTCCTGCGCGGTATGGAGGCGAGGAGTTCATGTTTTATATCGGTGCGAAAAATTATGATGAGGCAATTGGATTGATTGAGAAACTGCAAGGAAAGATCCGTGCAGCTGAATTCCGTATTCAGGGGGATGTCTCCATTCCAGTCACCGTTTCAATCGGGATTGCCAGATGGGACCAGGATGCCTCCATTCAGGATGCGATTAAAGAAGCCGATCGCCAATTGTATAAAGCAAAAGCGCGCGGCCGAAATCAATTGTCAGTATCCGGCCGCTGATAGGGCTTTGCACTTTTGCGTTATATCTCGTATGCTGGACGATAGAATACAAGGAAGGCGGGTAAGGGAGTCATGGAGATTCACTATGAATTGACAGAAGAGGACGTAGTCAACTTCAACGTCTATCACGTCAAACATTCCAAAACGGGGGAACGGTCGCTGCGCTGGCAGCGTTTCATCTCACCTTTGCTGTTTCTGCTGTTCGCCTATTTCCTGTCAGTCACAACAGATATCGAGACGGGCGTGCTGTATGTGACATTCGGAGTCAGTGCCATCTTATGGGTCGTCTTTTATCCAAAATATTTTTATTGGTACATCACCCGGCAAGTTCAAAAGTCGCTGCGGGAAGGCAAAAATGACGGTTTGATCGGCAGCCATACGATGAAACTGAATGCTGCCGGTATCGTGGAAATCACAACGAGCGGAGAATCACGCTCAAACTGGCAGGCGATCAAGCAGTTCAAAGAGGACAAGCGGCATTTCTATTTATACAACAGCGCGGTCAGTTCCTTCATCATTCCGAAACGCGATGTGGATGAGGAACAATTCCGGGATTTTGTGAAGAAGAAGCTCGCCGACGTCACAAGGACAGCGGGATGAAATGGGGAAGAGAGGGCAAGCTCCACTATGGGGCCGCCCTCTTTTTTTATTTTTTCCGTTCTACTTTTTGTTTCACCTGTTCGTTGAAATCCATCCCGAATTCGGATGTACGGTTCTCGCCAGGGTCATTCGTATTACTGTTTGTGTTTTTCATGTCTTTGTAGACGCCGAAGCTGTTATGCGTGCGCTCGTTCATCGTCTTCTTGCTGTTTTTGCTCAAAGGAAGTCACCTCCTTTATGTACTTTGGTTTGAAAGTGAGGAATTATACTTTGAAATGGACTGAGCGGTGATAAAAGAGGCATGAACGGTGATAACCTTGTTTTAATCGGTGATAAACCTCCCTTTAACGGTGATAACCATGTGGTGAGCGGTGATAAGGACACAGTTAGTACATTGCATTGCGATGTACATCTTCGTCGACCGGAACTTTGGCGGCCGTGCGCCGGACTATTATCTGTATCAGATGAACGAGGACGGCACCGGCCTAAAAGAGATTCAGTGGTGAGGAAAACGGCCAAGCGCAGGAAACAGGCGCTTGGCTGTTATTATATGAGTTTTACGGCAGGGTGGATCTGAATAGTATGGATAGAGAATAGGAGGGGAAAAGCCGCCCGATCATTTATCGAGAATAAAAATATTGTTAGCAGGCTGCCGTAACAAAAATAACATATGTTTCACACAAAATAATGATGTTCATCGCTCATATTATATGGTAAGCTATTCCTGTTTTAATTTGGAATGAAAGTGAAGGCGATGAAATAGATGGCGACAGCCACAGTCAAAGGCCCGGGTGCAAACCTTAATTTGTTTCACCTGACATGGCCTATTTTTCTTGAATTGTTTTTGTTTATGTCCATGGGGCTTGCGGACACATTCATGTTAAGCAGCTTGTCTGATGAAGCGGTGTCCGGAGTAGGTGCCGCGAACCAGTACGTACAGATTGCAATCCTCGTGCTCGAAGTGGTCGGAAACGGGGCGGCGATCGTCGTCGCGCAGTATCTCGGGTCACGCCGATACATTGAGGCATCGAGGATTTCGGCGCTTGCTGTTTCCTTGAACCTCGTCGTCGGCGTTGCGATCAGCGGTGTGTTCCTCTTATTCACGAGTCATATGATGCAGGCGATGAACCTGGAAGGCGCGGTGCTCGCCCATGCGAAGACGTATTTAGTCATCGTCGGCGGCGGCATTTTCCTGCAAGCTATCATCAATTCACTCGCCGCAGTCATCCGGGTGCATGGCTACACGAAGCAGACGATGTTCGTCTCCCTCGGGATGAACGTCATCCATATTCTAGGGAACTATGCCCTCATTTTCGGCAAGTTCGGCATGCCGGCACTCGGCGTGCAAGGTGCAGCGATTTCATCGGTAGGAAGCCGCCTGATTGCGCTATTCGTATTTGTGTGGCTGCTCTATCAGGTTCTCGAATATCGAATCGAATTCCGCTATTATCTGACATGGTCGAAGGAATACGTTAAAAAGATCCTGCATATCGGCTTGCCGTCCGCTTTCGAGCAAGTCCTGTATCAGGCATGCCAGATCGTCTTCCTATATTACGTCACGTATCTTGGGACGGAAGCGATGGCGGCGAGGCAATATGCGACAAATATCTCGATGTTCAGTTATCTGTTTGCGCTCGCAATCGGCCTCGGCACGTCCATCCTCGTCGGACGGCTTGTCGGCGGCGGCGAGCAGGAAACAGCCTACACGCAAGTATGGAAATCGCTGAAACCTGCCTTCCTGTTCACGGCGGGCATGGTCGTCATCGTGACGCTGCTGCGATATCCGCTCATGCGGCTGTTTACGGACAATGAAGAGATCATCCAGCTCGGCGCGTCGGTCCTCTTGCTGTCCTGCCTGCTCGAAACAGGACGTGTCTTCAATCTCGTCATCATCAATTCGCTCAGGGCGTCAGGGGATGCCCGGTTCCCGGTGCTCATGGGAGCGATCTCGATGGTGATGATCAGCCTGCCGCTCGGATATTTCTTCGTGTTTGTGCTGGATCTAGGCATCGTCGGCATCTGGCTCGCCATCGCGACGGACGAATGGATCCGCGCCATCGCCATGGCCCTTCGATGGAAGAGCCGCGCCTGGGAGAAACATGGGCTCGTCGACCCCGTAGCGGAAGAAGCGGCAGTTCCGGAAATCGTTTAATCGAAAAAACGCTTGGAGTCTCCACGATCCAAGCGTTTTTTACCGTGGATCTATGGTATTATGAAGTGGTAGAATGTTAAGATAAATCAGCATTTTGTAGGCAGGGAAGTGAGATGCCCTGAGTCTGCAAGGAAGATATATAAGAAACCACAAGGGGGAATGGGAGAAATGAAGCAGACATTACAGAAGGAACCGATGGGAAGCAGGGCAGAGGCATTCACAAAACAGAAGATGATTCCGGGAGCCATGATGAAAATGGACAGAGGCGGAGAAGAAATCTTGTCCATCGCGTCCGGCTATAGAAATGTCGCGTCCCAATTGCCGGTGTCTGGAGACACGGTGTTCGGGATTGCATCGATGACCAAGTCGTTCACCTGCGCGGGTGTGATGAAATTGCAGGAAATGGGGAAACTGTCCGTCCACGATAAAATGGTGACGTATCTGCCGGAACTTGCAGGGAATCCGCAAGCGGAGAAGATCACCCTCCATCATCTGATGACCCATTCGGCGGGCTACCCGCCGCTTGCGACCCATGTCTACGCGAGGAAGAACAGCATCGAGGCAGACCCGTCCGCAAAGGATTATGGCCTCAATCTGCTGAACAACCCGGGACCGCATATCGAGACGTATGATGAGATGCTTTCGTTCATGGCAAATGATAAGTTCGAATGGCTTGGCGCGCCAGGCGAATTCTACAGTTACTCCAATGATTCGTATGGTTTGCTTGGTGTCATAATTGCGCGAGCGAGCGGGCAAGAGTACGAATCGTTCATTGAAGAGAATATACTGAAGCCTGCAGGGATGATCCGTACGTTTTTCGACATAGGACGTCTCGATGAGCTCGATAATGTGACGACCCTCTATATGAAAGCGAAGGATGGCTCGCATGTGTACGAGGCGCCTCTCTGGTGGGATGCGCCGTCGATGCGGGCGGTCGGCTACTTGAAGTCGACGGCAAATGATATTCTCCGATATCTCGGGATGTATTGCAATGAAGGAATGGCTGGTGGAGTCCAGATTTTATCGAAAGAAAGCATCGAGCAAATGCTGACACCACATATCGAATATGAGCCGGGCAAGTGCTACGGATACGGTTTCCGCATCATTCCAGACTATTTCGGCTCGAAGCTCATCAGCCACGGCGGGGGACTCAAAGGGGTGTCTTCGTATATGTGCGCGATTCCGGAGAAGAAGCTGACGGGCGTCATCTTGACGAATGTCGCGGACGTCGAGGCGGGCGATCTGTTGATGGAAGCGTTCAATGCGGCGGAAGGACGGCCGTATGAGTCGTCCCCATTCAGCTATGAGACCGTCGAAGTGGGGGAAGATGAATTGCAGAAATTCGAAGGCGTGTATGTGTCCGGCGAAGGGATGAATTTGCACGTCAGAACAGAGAACGGACAATTCGGCATCGAATCAAGCGGCGTCTTCCGGCCGCTACGCTGCATTGGCAAAAATGTATTCATGGGCGAAGAAGAGAACAGTGATATCCTGCAGTTCATTGAAAAGAAGTGCGGAACTGTCGAACGGATTGTGTATGGTGGCAGACATATAGTGAAAGCGTAATACAAAAAGGCATCCGCGAATCGAATCGCGGATGCCTTTCCTTATGCACGGGAGTGCACTTTTTCCCCTTGTACCCATACTTCGCGGATATTCTCAGGACGCGCAAGATAGATGATCTTCTGGAAGATATCGAGCTCGCTTTCCTCTGGATCGTATAACGGAAGACGCGCCGTCTTTACATTCACATCGACAATCTGGACATCCCATGCGTACCCTTCCTCGAGGCGACCGACTTTCAGGCTGAGGCTGTCGCCGCCGCCTGCTGTCGCCAGATAGAAAGCTTCGTTGAGAGTGATGCGAGAACCAGGAACACCACGCGTTTCTGCAGGAAGGCTTGTATCCACGCCATCTTCCAGCATCCGTGACGACATGACGGCCTGGCGCGCATTGTCATAGAGGCTTGGCGAAAAGCCGCCCGAAATATCGGAACCGAATCCGATTTCAACGCCCATCGCCATGAACCGTTTCAACGGCAGCACGCTGTTCGCAAAGTATGCGTTGGAAACAGGGCAATGCGCGATGGCACCGCCTGTTTTCGCAAATAGGGCAGCATCTTCATCTGACAGAAAGTTCGAGTGCGCCATGACGGATTTCTCCCGCAACAGGCCGAATCCGTGCAATGCTTTGGCGTCATTCATGCCGAAACGCTCTTGCACATAGCCGTGCGCCCAGTCGCTTTCACTGCAATGGGATTGGATGTGCGTATCATATTTCTCTGCCAGTTCACCGAGCCCTTTGAGCGCTTCGTCTGTACAGCTCGGGATAAAGCGAGGCGTAACGACAGGATAGACGCCTTGTTTTGTTTTCTTGCCAAGTTCCTTCACTGCGACGATGAATTCTTCCGTCTCTTGCAGAGCTGTTTGAGTATCTTCATCCCGGTAGAAATCTGGGGTTTGATCCACATTATCCGCGACCACTTTCCCGACAAGCCCACGCTGTCCTTTCTGTGCGCAGATCTCTGCCAGCACGACGCTCGCTTCTTTATGAATAGTGGCGAAGTAGAGCGCTGTCGTTGTTCCGTTGGCAAGCAATGTGTTGACCACATCTGTATACACCTGTTTTGCAAAAGTGAGGTCCGAAAATTTTGCTTCGGAAGGGAATGTATAAGTCTGCAGCCAGTCGTTAAGCGGGATATCCAGCGCGGTGCCTGCCTGGATCCACTGAGGTGCATGCACATGGAGATCGACGAACCCGGGAAGAAGATAAGTGCCCTCCTTCAAACGATGAAACTTATCCGTGTTTTGAAAAGTTTGCAGCAACTGTGTATAATCGGGGTCTTGCGGTTTGGAAATCCTTGCAATCGTACCAGCCGCATCTATACAAAATAGGCAATCCTGTAATACTCTTACTTCCTCTGGGGTCTCGCTTGTAAAAGCCGTTCCCTGAAAAACATGTATGTACGTCTCCAACTGATCCACTCCTTCTAAATACACACTAAAATGTATTCAGTGCAATTGCAAACTTTTTTTAACAGCCTTCTTTTGTAGAGGGCGGGTCAATATCATTTTTCATGGACCCGCCGTCTCTTTTCATTCTGATCAATCACGCTTGTCCCGACGAGGTCGCCAGCGACATTCAAAGCAGTCGCTCCCATGCCGATCAACGCATCAATAGCTGTCAGCAGAGCGACGGCTTCCATCGGCAGGCCGATTTGGACGAATACCGTGGCGATCATCACAATTCCTGCTCCAGGAACGCCGGCTGTGCCAATAGAGGCAAGCGTTCCAATAAGTACGACCATCAGCATATCTGCAATGCTGAGCGGATGGCCGGATATGTTAGCAGCGAATACAGCGGAAACCGCAATCCTGATCGCAGCACCATCCATGTTGACAGTCGCGCCAAGCGGCAGGCTGAAACTGTAAAGGCTTTTTGTGATGTTCATCCTTTCTGCCGCCTGCAGTGTCAATGGAAGAGTCCCAGCGCTGCTTTGCGTAGCGAATGCGGTGACCACCGGCGTTCTGGCGTATTTGAAGAAGCGGCCGAGCGGCACACGGAATAAGATCATGATGACAATATAGAGGACCACTTGAAACAGGATCGCCACGTAAAACACCCCGATCATGCCTCCTAGAGACAGCAGCGTATCCACCCCCTGCTTACCGACTGTAGCAGCCATGATAGCAAAAATGCCGATGGGGATATATTGAAGGATTGCCCGCAAAATAAGCAGGGCAGCTTCATTGAGTGCAGTAACAAGTTTGATTGCAGTTGCGCCAAGATCCGCGAGGGCAGGAGCGGCGCGCATCGCTGAAAATGCGATGCCGAATGCAAGTGCCGTGAAAATAATGCCGAGCAAGTTCATCTCTGTGAATGCCTTGATGATATTGGATGGGACAATATTGAGAAGAACAGCGATAATTCCCGGATTTTCAGGTACATCGAACTTCTCTTCCCCTGTCAGTTGCATGCCCATGCCAGGTTCAAAAAGACTGGCTGCGAGAAGTCCTACCACAATTGCGAGTGCGGAACTGATTGTATAGTAAATGAACACTTTGATCCCCATCCGGCCAAGGTCGCTAATGGTCGTCTGGCTCACCCCGACAATGAGGGTAAAGAAAATCAGCGGCAAAATGAGGAAAGTCAGCAGCCGGATGAGCAGATCACCAAGCGGTGCAAGAACCGAAGCATGATCGCCTAGCAAGAAACCTGCCAAAATGCCGAGAATGAGGGCAATTGTGATTTTCAGGATCAATGAAGTATGTAGATAAGAAGTGAAGAGTCTCTTCATAGAAAGGCCTCCCTATAGAACAAAGTACAGCGTCATTCTTTCTAGGATGCGACTTTTACTGAAATCTATGTGTAACGAATCACCTGTCACTATGTGGATTGCCTGAAAGAGTACTTAATAAACAAAATATGACAAAGGAATTGGCGGAAAAACGGACGCCGTGTCATTCAAAGCCCGGCGTCCTGATTGATTTCAGATAAAGAAAGGAAGCAATACAAGCGTACCGATTGCACCGATCGCAATTCCCCAGCCGAACCCGGGTCTAAATCCGCCATATCCATATCCTCCGAATCTTGCTCCGCCGCCATAAGGTCCAATCGGCTGAAGATAGACCTGATTTCCTCTTACGCCCCGGATGACCCCTCGGTGGTAATTTCCATCTCTTGTCCCGATCACTACCGGCCGTCCAGTATGGCGGCAGCAAAGGGAGTAAAAGTCATCATAAGCTGGCATAATTCATCACCTCGCCCTCGTCCATCTCTTGTTATGGTATGCGAGGATTACGACAAGACGGGGGCGGACAATCCATGCCCTCATTTTTGCATGCCCCGCATCTGTGTTTTTTTCACATATCCGAAAAGGCCGTGATGTTTGTCAGTCGCCAATGCTTTAGGGCGACATAGTATATAGCATCACGCGATAAGGAGGTGTTGCACATGTCCGGAGGCGGAGGCGGATACGGCGGCGGTTTCGCGTTGATCGTCGTATTGTTCATCTTGTTGATCATTGTGGGTGCTGCCTATTTTTATTGATTTGAATTATAGCGGGTGAGGTTCCCTTGTCTGCCTGGACATCTTGCACCATGCGCGTGAGAGAAGCGGCACGGTCCAGGAAGAGGAGAGATTTCTCACCTGCCTTGCGGTTGTTCTTCGCTGCTTTGGGAGAACGTCACGGGTCTTTACGAAGAGCCGGCATACAGTAGAGTTATAACTGATATGGAGGTGTTCATTCATGTCTGGAGTAGGCGGAGGAGTTGGCGGATACGGCGGCGGTTATGCGCTGATTGTTGTCCTTTTCATCTTGTTGATCATTGTCGGTGCTGCATATTGGGGCGGCGGCTATTGATCTGACGGCGCTGTATTGACTGGCGTCGATTAACTAGTCTATGACCAGCCGATCAGCAGGGCTTTCGATGCCTTGCTGGTCGGCTCTTTGCATGCACTACATATGATTTCTGGCACATGACCTGCTATACTTATTTGAAGTTCGCAAAAAAAGAGACAAAAACTGTTGCGGCTGAAGAGGGTAATGATGAAACAACATTCGATGACATTAGTAATTCTCCTATCCAATCTATTTATCGCGTTCCTGGGAATCGGCCTCGTGATTCCGGTGCTCCCTTCTTTGATGAATGAACTGCACATATCCGGCGCTGGTGTCGGATATATGGTCGCTGTTTTCGCAATCACCCAGCTGGTCTTTTCACCGCTCGCAGGCAGGTGGGCGGATACGGCCGGCCGTAAAAAAAGATTGTCATCGGCCTGCTCGTGTTCAGCCTTTCTGAGTTGCTGTTTGCGGTCGGATCAACGCTGCCTGTCCTATTCATTTCGCGTGGTCTTGGAGGAGTGAGTGCCGCCTTTATCATGCCGGCGGTCACGGCGTTCATTGCGGATATTACGACGATGGAGTCGCGTGCAAAAGCGCTCGGCTACATGTCGGCTGCCATTTCGACCGGTTTTATCATCGGTCCGGGGATCGGCGGATTTCTTGCGCACTTTGGGACGAGGATCCCGTTTTTCTGCGCGGCAGGCTTGGCTCTGTTTGCAGCGGTCTTCTCCGTCACGATGCTGAAAGAGCCGGAGCGGCAGCCTGCTGCTGTCGCATTGCCCGGTGCCAAAGGAATCGGCCGAATCTTTGCTCCGATGTATTTTATCGCATTTCTCGTCATCTTCGTATCGTCTTTCGGCCTGTCTTCCTTTGAATCCATTTTCAGCCTGTTCGTCGACCATAAATTCGGCTTCACACCGAAGGACATTGCGATCATCATCACGGGAAGCGGCTTATTCGGCGCCATCGCGCAAGTCGCGTTATTCGACAGGCTGACGAAAAAACTCGGTGAAATCAGACTGATCTTCGTCTGTCTCCTGTTCTCCGCGCTGCTCGTCTTCGCTGTGACAATTGTACATTCCTACTTGTCAATTTTGATCGTCACAATGATTGTGTTTGTCGGCTTCGATCTGCTGCGGCCTGCTGTCACTTCATACTTATCCAAAATTGCGGGGGGTGACCAAGGCTTTGTCGGGGGCATGAATTCCACATTTACGAGCCTAGGGAATATATTCGGACCTATTCTCGGCGGATATCTCTTTGACATTGACTTGGACTACCCGTTCTATGCGGGGACCATCTTCCTCGGCATAGGGGTTGCACTTATGTTCTTCTGGAAGCAGCCGAAACCGCTCGAACAATGAAAATAACCGTACCCAGGCAATTTTCTGGGTACGGCTTTTTATTTCGCTGCAGAGACTTCATCGGACTGCAGTTTTTCTGCTGTCCGGGGCTTTTTCATTTGGAGTGAGATAATCGCACAGACCAATGCGATCAATACGACGCCTGAACCGACAGATGCTGTGCTGACGACAGAATCGGTATGGCTGAGTACAAGGCTGCCGATACCGGAGCCGAGAGCAATTCCGACTTGCAGCGCCGAATTGTTGAAGCTCTGGTGAATATCCGAAGCTTCCGGATCCGTCTGGATGATATAGTCCTGCTGCGGCGGGGCAAGGCTCCAGCTGAGCGCTCCCCAGACCATCATGACGACGATGAATACAGGCAGCGAAAACGTTGAATACGGAAGGATGAACAAGCTGACAGCAAATGCGGCCAGTACAAATAGAATCGCTTTCTTCGATCCGATAAATGAAGCGAGATTCCCGCCGAATGCACCGCCGCCAACAGCCGCTAGACCGAATAGGAAATAGAAAATACTAATCCAAGATGGACTGAGTCCGAGCGTTGTCTCAAGGAATGGCGTGAAATATGCATATACCGTATAATGGCCAGCAAGCATGAACATTGTCGCGAAATGGGCAAACAGGATTTTCCGATTGCCGAGCGACTTGATCTGCACAGAAAGCGGCTGGACATCGCCTGTCGGAATCTTTTCAAGAAAGATGGAGATCAGTGCAAATGAACCGATCGATAAGATGGCGATTCCTAGGAATACCATGCGCCAGCCGAATGCATTTGTGATTAAAATGCCCAGCGGGACACCGAGCACAAGCGCGGAACTGATTCCCATGTAAATATAACCAAGCGATTTCGCCCGTTTCTCAGGCTTTGCAATCCGCGCTGTAATGGTCAACGCCAGTACAACAGCGAGAGCGGCACTGGCCGCGGTGAACACGCGGGCTATCATCATGAGCGCAAAGTTCGGGCTCAAAAACGTCATGATATTCCCGATAAAGAAGACAGCAAGTGTAATCTGATATAGCTTTTTTCGTTCAATTTTTGACGTAATAGTGAGCAGGACAGGTCCTGCAATTGCGTAAACAAGGGCAAAGACGGTGATAAGCTGGCCGGCTGTCCCAATCGAGACATTCAGATCCTCTGCCACAGTCGGCAAAATCCCGCCGACAATCAATTCCACCAGTCCGACCGTTATGGTGGAGACTGCCATAATCAAAACTCTGAAATCCATAAAATCCCTCCGTACAATAAAAAAAATCCCGACTACAAAATGCGTGTAGTCAGGATTTCAAGGTTCCTGGTAGAGACTCTCAAACCAAATTATTGAGATTATACATCATTTCGCGCTATTTAATTGACGATACATAATTTATCACGGCTTGCGATGGAAAGCAAGCGTTTCACGGCAACTGTCTTTACAGGACGGTCTCGTAGAGCAGAAATAAGTTCAGGAAGATGACGGCGACGGCAATGATCCATGCGGCTATTGTCGTTGCTTTCCGGTTCACCAAGGCCCCCATGATGCCCTTATTCGCCGTGAACATGACAAGCGGAATGAGAGCAAATGCGATGCCGAAAGACAGGATCACCTGACTCCAGACAAGGGCGTCGGTCGCATTGACGCCTGTAATGATGATGGCAAGGGGAGGAATCATCGTTACAGCTCTCCGGATATATAGGTTGATCCGTTTGTTGATGAACCCTTGCATGACAACATCACCGGATAATGTGCCGACTGATGAACTCGAAAGCCCAGCAATGAGCAATCCGAGTGCAAAAGATATGGCTGCAATCGGTCCAAGCAACGTTCCGAGCTGGTCAAACGCGACGTCGAGATCCTCTACGACGAGTCCTTGTTTGAAGAATAAAGCAGCCGCAATGATAAGCATGCTCATATTAATAGCCCCGGCAATGACCATCGCGATAATGATATCGATGAATTCAAACCGGAAAATCCTTTTTTTCTCAGCTTCCGTACGTCCCACAATCCTCTTTTGTGTCAAGGAGGAGTGAAGATAGATGGCATGAGGCATGACGGTCGCCCCAAGGATCCCGGCCGCGAGCAAGATACTGTCAACCCCTTGGAACCGCGGCGTGAACATCCCTTTTAAGACCGAACCCATCTCTGGCTTCGCCAGGAATGTCTGCAAGGCGAACGCGATGACGACGATGAACAGCATACCAGTGATAACCGCTTCGAGAGTACGGTACCCTCGTCGCTGCAACTCCAGAATGACGAATGATCCAACAGCTGTGATCAAGGCTGCCGGCAGCATCGGGATGCCAAATAGCAAGTAAAGGCCGAGAGCTGCGCCAATGAACTCGGCAAGGTCCGTGGCAATGATGACGAGTTCGGCTTGAATCCATAGGAAAATAGAGACGCCCTTCGGAAACCGCTCTCTTGCAACTTCGGGTAAGTTTTTACCAGTCGCGATTCCAAGTTTTGCGGAAAGTGACTGGATGAGCACCGCGAGAAGATTCGAGACAAAAATGACCCACAGCAACAAATAGCCATATGTCGAACCCGCAGCGATGTTCGTTGCGAAATTACCAGGGTCGATATAAGCGATTGCGGCGATGAAAGCGGGGCCTAGAAATGGAAGGAGTTTGCGGAAGCCTTTCACATCTCCGCGCAGTACCGCTTCTGCTGCTAGTGAGGTGTTTGAAGCCCTAGGTGTTTTTTTCATAGCGATACGCCCTCCTTTCAGTAAGCGTTAAAAAGATTCATTCATACCTATTTTACACCTCAGAATAAATGTAAACATCATAGGAGGCACTGCGAAAATTTTACTAGAGACTTACGAATATTTGTCTTAACCCTTACATATATAAGTAGTGGAGTTTTGTTTTATCCAAGTATAGGGGGATTGAGTTGGCTGCATTTAAAAAAATAGGTGTTGCATTGTCGTCGTCTGCGCTCGCGCTTAGTCTGCTGGCTACTTCCGCGGTCGCGTCTGAAGAAAAAACAGGACAAGGAATTGAAGCGGCTGCCTTACAAACTGTCACAAAGAACGAGTTGGTCGCTGCGTTTAAAAAGCTGTTTCCCGAATTTGATTATTTGGCGGCTGCCGATTTTCAGATGAGCAGCGGGACCAGTGTGCGGGAAGGGGAGAAGCGGTACTACTTGTCCTTCAGCAGAGCCAAACAAGGCAAACAAGTAAGCGGCAGCGCAAGTTTTACAGGGAAAGACTTATTGCTTGATCAGTATTACTATTATTCTCCGCATGAAGCGGACGCTTTATTCCCGGCAAAGGTGTCAAATGACGAAGCACGAAAAATTGCGGAAGCGTTTGTATCCAAAGTGGCAGGGGACAAGAGTTATAAAATGCAGGAAGCACCCTTTACGTACAACGTAAAATTGACAGAACCTGTACGGTATTCTTTCACCTTCAATCAAATGAAAGATAATGTTCCCGTTTATGATCGCAATCTTCACGTAACTGTACTTGGCAACGGTGAAGTTGTCGATTACTACAATTTTAATGAGGGAAAGAACGATGTGACTTTCGATAAAGTCGGCGGCAGCCAGGAGAAAACGAAAGTGCTGGAGCAAGTGAAAAAGAATCTAGCAGTCGATCTGCAATACGAAGTGAATTGGAATTACCAAACCGGTGACCGCAAAGTGGACCTTGTTTACACACCGCGCGTTTCCAATGTGCATGCATTGACGGGGAAGTGGGAAACGGTAACAGGCTTTTTGGAACAGCCTTCCGCAAAACCTAAAATTGAGATGATCACGAGCAAACCGCTGGCACCGAAAGACAGTGACATGACCGCAGAGAAGGCACAAAAATTTGCAGAGCAATTCTTAAAGCCGGCTTCCGATGATGTAAAATTGACGATTGAGTCGATTGATGAGCGTACGAACTATAATGGACAGGAAGTTATCAGCATTTATTTTTCTTATAAAAACGGGAACCGGTATTACGGTTCTAGCCTGGAAATCGACAAGCAAACGGGGGATCTGCTCAATTATTACGAAGCGAAAGAGTACCATGGATACTACGGCGATGAGAAACCGGATTTCGGAGATGTGATTTCCGAGCAGGAGGCCTTGAAAGCCGCTGCCGGTTATATGAAGGACCTCGCCCCTTCCCGTCTCCATCTCTATGCAAAGCCGCTTCAGGAAAGCCGTTTCGATGAAATGTCAGGCGCTTACCAATTCACGTTCCCGCGGGTCGAAAAGGGCCTTACCGTGATTGGAGATCAGATTTTCGTTTCCGTCAATGCAGATGGCACACTGAACGGGTTAAATGCTGATTCAGGGACTATTTCGGAATGGCCGGACCCAAGCAAGGCGATTGGAGAAGCGGAAGCGCTCGCTAAACTAAAAGAGAAGCTTTCCGTTGATCTGACATATGTACGAAAAGGGGATGCCAAACACTACGACCTCGTCTATATGCCGTCATTTGGTGAACATATTTTCGGCAGCATCGATGCACGAACGGGAGAATGGAAATCGGGATATGGCGTCCGAAATGATGTGAAAGTGACGCATCCATGGGCGGAAGAAGAATTGAATTACTTGATCAGCAATAACCTTCTCGATGTGAAAGACGGGAAAACATTCAATGGTGACAGCGCCATAACTAAAGGAGAGGCCTTGCGTGTCGTAATGAGCTCTCTCACGTATTTCTATGATGGCAGGTTTGGGGGACCGGAGCAGGCAGGACAGACGTTTGAAAATATCGACCCGGCACATTCCTTATATACAGCTGTGGAACATGCGGCTGCCATTGGATTGATTGATGCAAGTCAGAAGACTTTTGATACGGATGCGCCGCTGACGAAACAGGAATTGGCAGTGTGGTATATCCGTATATTAGGCCTCGAGCAGGCGGCTGAGCATCCGGCAGTATTTAAGGCTGATTTTGCCGATGCGGACTTGATAAAGAAGGAAAATATCGGCTACGTGGCGCTTGCGAATGCGAAAGGCTTGCTGACGGCTGCAGACGGCCGCTTTGATCCCGGCAAGGAAATCTCTTATGCCGACCTGGCTGTGTCCACAATACGCCTGGCACACCAGCTGGCTGCGAAGAAGCAGAATATCTATTATTGAGCCGAACACCCCTGAGTCCTTCTCTAAGAAGGCCAGGGGTTTTTCTGCGTATCGGGATGAAGCGGAACTCCGAATGCTTTTATTCCGCTCCAACCTTTGCTTCTGGAGCAGGGCTTTATTATAATGGCAGAAGAGATTTCCTTCATTTGGATATGGAAAGGTGGGTACTATATGTTTGACCCGACCGTTTTTGATAATTTGAAAGTCGCTTTTGAAAATCGTGTTTATGATTTGGAGACGATTGAGCAGAAAATACGCATCACCAACCGGCAAGATCAGATGGATTTTGCGGTCATGTCGCGTCAATTCGGCATTTCGTTCACGCTAGCCGAAAACCCGGAACTGACGGGCGAGATCTCGCTCAGCACAACTTTAAACGATCTGGCTTCAGAAATCATGGAGTTAGAAGGGGAGACGCCGGGCTGTGCATTGAAGCTGCGTTTCATCCGGCAGCTTCCGATTGAAAAGGGAAAAGGAGTTCCCTATCACCAGGCCCAGCAGCTGCTGCACGACATTTGGGAACATGATATCGACGTTAAACAGACGATCAGTTATGTCGTCGGATCTGAAGCGAGCGGTGCTGCCTATATTGTCGAAGCAGCGTTCAAGACGCGGATCAATGAAGATCATATGCAGGATATCAGCAATTTCCTCTACCACATGCTGCGTACGATGGAAATGCTCGGACAGCTATGACATTCTGCTTGAAGAAACGCTATCGTTCTAAAGCAAATGCCCGTATAATAAAAGAAATCCAACATGAAAAGGTGTACAGCATATGAGTTTATTGACAGTATCAAATATGAGCCATGGATTCGGTGACCGCGCGATTTTCGACGATGTCTCGTTCCGTCTCCTGCAAGGGGAGCATATCGGCCTGATCGGGGCGAATGGCGAAGGTAAATCGACATTCATGAACATTATCACCCGGAAGCTGGAGCCGGATGCCGGGACCATCAGCTGGGCGAAGCGTGTCCGGGTCGGCTACTTGGACCAGCATGCCGTGCTGAAGCAGGGGATGAGCATCCGTGATGTTCTGCGTACCGCGTTCCAGTACTTGTACGACATGGAAGCCGAAATGAATGCGTTGTTCGAAAAGATGGGGGAAGCGGATCCGGATGAGCTGGAAAAGCTTTTGGAAGAGACCGGGCAGATGCAGGATGAATTGACGAACAAAGATTTCTATATTATTGATTCGAAAGTGGAAGAAGTGGCTAACGGTCTCGGCCTTACCGATTTTGGCCTTGACCGGGATGTCCATGATCTGAGCGGCGGGCAGCGTACAAAAGTATTGCTTGCAAAACTGCTGCTCGAGAAACCGGATATCCTTCTCCTGGACGAGCCGACTAACTATCTGGATGTGGAGCATATCGAGTGGCTGCGCGGCTATTTGCAGAACTATGATCATGCGTTCATCTTGATTTCACATGATATTCCATTTTTGAACAGCGTCGTCAATCTGATTTACCATATGGAGAATCAGCAGATCACGCGTTACCCTGGAGATTATGATGAATTCCTGAAGGTTCATGAAATGAAGAAACAGCAGTTGGAAGCCGCTTATAAAAAGCAGCAGAAGGAGATCGCCAACCTGAAAGATTTTGTTGCGCGGAACAAAGCGAATGCAGCGACAAGCCGGATGGCGAGTTCACGTCAGAAAAAGCTCGATAAAATGGATGTCATCGAACTTGATGCGGAGAAGCCGAAGCCGCAATTCGACTTCAAGCCAGCGCGGACGCCGGGCCGGTTCCTATTTGAAACGGAGAATCTGGTTATCGGTTACGGTGAACCATTATCCGAGCCGCTGAACTTGAAAATGGAGCGGGGACAGAAAATAGCGCTTTCCGGAGCAAACGGAATCGGGAAGACGACTCTGCTGAAAAGCATTCTGGGTGAAATTCCGGCGTTATCGGGGAAGGTTGAACTCGGAGAGCATCTGCATATCGGCTATTTCGAACAGGAGATCAAGTCGGATAACAATCGGACATGCCTTGAGGAGATTTGGGACGAGTTCCCGCATTTCACGCAGTATGAGGTGCGTGCGGCACTTGCTCGATGCGGCTTGACGACAAAGCATATTGAAAGCAAAGTGAAGGTGTTGAGCGGGGGAGAGCGGGCGAAAGTCCGGCTTTGCAAGCTCATTAACCGGGAGACGAACCTGCTTGTCCTTGACGAACCGACAAACCACTTGGATCAGGACGCGAAGGACGAGCTGAAACGTGCACTGAAGGAGTACAAAGGGAGTGTCCTTCTCATTTCCCACGAACCGCATTTTTACGAGGATGTCGTCACGGACGTATGGAACGGAGAATCTTGGACAACGAAAGTGTTTTAAATAAATGAAGTGGAAGGAATGTCTGGCAGGAACCATCCGCAGGCATTCCTTTTTTATGGCCAATAACCGGATGGACGCCAAGGGCTGCTTTCTTTTTCCTTAGCACGCAACCTCTGCACTTCTTTTGTTAGATAATCGACTTGCCTCCGAAGATTCTCAAGATCTTTTGAGGTGTCCAAGTTTGCTTGGCTGTTGGTATTCCCGCTTGATTTCTTCAAGTTTTCAAGGGCAGCGGCAGCGGAAACCGTCGTCAGAGCATCGCCTACTGCTGCGAGCAAGCTGCCGATGAAGGCAAGTTTTGCCACTTGTTCATCACTGAATGACAAGCCTTCACTTCCAGTCACCGGTTCGTTATTCCTCATCTCAACCCTCCCGATCCCTCATTGCCTATAGTCTATGCATGAGTCCCGGTGGGATGATTGGACTTTGGCTCGCTTAGGTGCATAAAAAAGCAAGCGGCCGCCGCCGCTTGCTTGAAAGTGCCCGTCAGTCTTGGCTGTTCAATATATCGTCCACAGTGGAGAGAACCTCATCTCGTTTCATCTTATCTTCTCCTCGCTGAAGCGCTTGCAATGTGCGTTTCGCAAGTGCCAGTGGAATTTTGCAGAAGAGCAGGATTGTCTTCGTTTGGATGTCTTCGATATACCTGTCTGCCATTTCTAGATTCCGTTCAGCATAGTCGAACATGTCCTGGCGTGACCAGCCTTCTGGGAAAAACCGGACCCCGCGCTCTGCGTCTTCCCCTTGGTTGCGCAGAATGTTCACGGCTTGCAGTCCGCGGCCATAACCGACGGCAAGCTCACGGTCGGTCTTCGTTCCGTCATACTGCTCCCAAATCTCGGAGAGCATGACGCCGACAAGCCCAGCGACGTAATATGTATAGTCATCCAGATCCTCTTTTTTCTGCACATTAAAATTCCGGCCAACCCATTTCGCCATGCCGCCTGCCATTTCGCCTGTCCATTTTTTGACAAGTTCTGTATAGTCGTCAGGGCATACGGTAAGCCAGTCTTCAAGCCGCAATGTGACTTCAGGAAGCTCGTCTCTATGTGGAGTGAGAAGAGCCTGATACTCGTCGCCAGAGAAACCGGATTCCAGCATCTGCCCTGTCTTTTCAAGCAGTGTCTGTTTCACATCTGGCGAAAGCTGTTCGTGGTCTTCGATTTCATCAATTGCCCGCATGCATAGATAGGCTGCTCCTACTGCCAACCGCAGAGTAGGATTCAACAGTTTGATCGGTATATAAAATGTGCGGCTCGTCTCTTTCAATACCCGCATCGCTTCTTTTTCGAGTTTCTGTTCCTTGCTCAATGAAATCGCCTCTTTTTCTGCATCGTTACTGCTTTTTCCTGAAATCCCTTTCACTATCATACACTATTTCTGCAGAGACTTTCCAATGGCAGTATGGTTTGAAGCGTTCGTTGGATTGGAAAACTGACATAACAACCCGCGGATGAGTAAAAGGAATTGACGCACTGCCATGTAGAGGCATCACGCAGGATGCCGAAAAGGCAAAAGAGGAAAAAAACTTGGAAGGCATCGTTTTTGGGATTGTCCCAATAATAAAAAGGCCGCCGCGAGCAAATGCCCACGGCGGTCTTTTGCAACTTAATTAGTTGCGGTTATCACGGTTGTTACGCTCACGATTTTCGCGGTTATCGCGATTGTTGTCGCGGTTGTTGCGGTTGTTGTTATCAAAATCAGTACCGAACTCTACGCGGTCGCGGTTTTCGTTCTGGTTCTGATTTTGATTGCGATTACGGTTGTTATCGCGGTTGTTCTCACGGTTGTTGTTGTTGTTGTTGTTGTTGTTGTTGTTGTTTGGCATTGGTGTTCACCTCCCGAACTTAATATGGTCACTTCCCTGTTTTTTAATCGTCTTTTTTAGAAAGTGAATTTTTCCAATTCGAAACAGGCATTCTTTTAGGAGATGCGATTACGTTTATTGATGTGGATCATAAAAGGGGAATCGCCTAAGTATGGCGCGAGGAGACAAAAAAACTGGAGGCAGACCAAACGGACTGCCTCCAGTTTATAAAATTTCTATTGTTTGTCAGTTGCTATCAGTTGTTGTCACGTTGTTTTGCGCGAGCTTCTCCGCCTTTTTCACCGGCCTCTTCCAAGCTCATTTTGCCGTCACCGACATTTCCATCATGTTGTTTCGCGCGAGCTTCTCCACCTTTTTTACCAATCTCTTGGTAGAATTCCTTGTCGTGGTTCTTAGCTGTTGCTTCTCCGCCTTTTTTACCGATCTCTTCGTAGAACTCATGGCCATGAGATTCAGCTGTCGCTTCTCCGCCTTTGCGTCCTGCTTCTTCCACTGTCATTTTACCATCATTGTTTTTGTCGTAGTCTTTAGCCATTTTAAAAGTCCTCCTTTAAGATTGTGGTATCGTCTTGCTATTGTTTAAGTTCCCGCACTCGCACAATCGTAAACATCCTTCGAAAAATAACTCCTAGTAAAAGTAAAACAGACGTCGGAAAGCAATTGCTTTCTGGCGTCTGTCAAGGCGCTACCTTCCGCTGCTTTTCGGGTCAAAAGCATCTCGCAGGCCATCCCCTATGAAATTGATTGCCAGAACTGTGATCAGGATACTGAGCCCTGGAGGAATCCATGCTTCCGGGTGATAGCGGAGAACACGGATATTTTGCGCTTCCGAGATCATATTCCCCCATGTAGGCGTAGGCTGGGGAATTCCCATGCCGATGAAACTGAGCCCTGACTCAAAGAGGATCATCGACGCCATCATCAGCGTCGCATTGACGATGATCGGCCCGATGGCGTTCGGGATGAAGTGCCGGAAGATGATCCGCGCGTCACTCGAACCGATCGCCCGGGCGCCTAGGACGAACTCCTGCTCACGGAGAGAGAGGAACGTCCCCCGCACAATCCGCGCAAGAGACGGCCATGCGGTGACTGCAATGATGACGATGAACAGCCCGATTGTCACTTTCTCCAGCAGTGCCATGATCGTCATTGCTAGGACGATGAACGGCAATGCCAAAATCAGATCCGTGATCCGCATGATGATATTATCGATCAAGCCGCCATAATAGCCGCTGAGCGCGCCCATGATCAATCCGATAAGAAGGGTGAACATCATGGCGCAAAAACCGATTGTCAGGGAGATGCGGGAGCCGTAGAGCAATCTTGCGAAATTATCCCGTCCCGAGCTGTCGGTGCCGAGCAGATGATCGGCGCTCGGTTTCTGTTCAACCATGAGAAGATTCGCCTCTTCCGGGTCGTACTCAGTCAGCAGTGGTGCGAAGACGGATGCCGAGACGATCAGCAGAAGCACGATGAGCCCTGCGATGGCGAGCTTATTCCGTATGAAACGCCGCGCGGCCAGCTGCAGCGGGCTCCTATGTTTACGATCGAAATCAACGCCCGTTTGCGTATTATCAGTTTGGATGTTTTGCATATATGTTCACCTCAATCATAGCGGATCCTCGGATCGACGATGCTATAGAAAATGTCAGCGAGCAGATTTCCAACCAGAATGGCAACTCCTAGCAGAAGAGCAATCGCCATGATGACTGGATAATCCCGGTTGACGACAGACCCGATGAAGAGTGTGCCGAGCCCCGGGAAGTTAAACACTTGTTCCGTGATGATTGCGCCGCCGAGCAGCGCGCCGAACTCAAATCCCATCAGCGTAATGATCGGGATCATCGCATTTCTGAGCGTATGCTTGTACAGCACATTCCGGTCGCTCATCCCTTTCGCCTTGGCAGTGCGGATATAATCGCTGCCTAGCACATCCATCACTTCCGACCGCATATAACGCATATATGTCGCTGTTCCTGCAAGCCCTAGCGTCAAGCCCGGAAGCACAAGATGGTGGATGCGGTCCTTGAATTCGGCGAAGCCGGACAAATCATTGCTGGAAACGGTGCCTTGCGCAGGAAACCACCCTAGATTGATCGACAAAAGATAGATTGCGACAAGCCCGAAGAAGAAGTTCGGCACCGCGAGTCCGAAAAATCCGAACGTCGTCGCACTATAGTCGAGCAGTGAATAAGGATGGCGGGCTGAATAGATGCCGATCGGTATAGCGACAACCAAGGTGATTCCGAGCGAGAATAATCCCAGGTAAATCGTGTTGGTCACCCGTTCCTTGATCAGGCTTGCAACAGAACGGCCGTTATACATGATCGACTTCCCGAAATCACCTACGGCAACAGATGACGCCCACTTGACATACTGGACGGGGATCGGCTTGTCGAGACCGAGTGCTGCTTTCTGCTGTTCAAAAACAATCGGATCGACGTTCGGGTCAAGGATCTTCCCGGAAAATGGATCCCCGGGTGCCGCTTTCGCAAGGGCGAACACAATGACGGAAAGCGCAATCAGCATAGGGATGAATACGAGAATTCTACGAATGATATATTGATACATTGCGGATCCTCCCAGTAAAGGGAAGAGTATGCCGTGTGCCGGCATACTCCTTCCTGAAAGTCTTTAGTTACTTCGCATCGCTGGTCCACCATTCATGCGAATCCTGATACATCGTGTGAGGCAGAGGCTTGATGCCTTGAATACGTTCGTTATACGCCCAAATGCTGTTCTGTGCGTAAAGCAGAAGTGCAGGCAAGTCTTCAGAGAAGAGATGCTGCCATTCTTTATAGACTTCTGCTCGGAAGTCCTTGTCAAATGCCTCAGGCGCCTTCAGCCCTTTTTGCAGCAATTCCTCTGAGCGAGGATTGTTCCAGCGGGAGAAGTTATAGCCCGCTTTTGTTGACCAGAGGCCGGATGGATCCGGATCTGTGCTTCCAAGGCTCCAGCCAATCAGATACAAGTCGAAGTCTGTATCGTCATTTGTAAGGTCAGGTACATATGCAGACATTTCTTTCGGCTGGCGCATGTTTACCTGGATGCCGACTTTTTCGAGATCGGCTTTCAGAAGAGGCGCAGACCTTTCGCGCAGTTCGTTTCCTGTAGGGTAATCAAGGTTCAAGACCCACTTGTTGCCGTCCGGATCTTCACGGAATCCGTCTCCGTCCACGTCTACATAACCTTCTTCGTCCAGGAGTTGCATCGCTTTTTCCGGATCGTAATTATAATTGATTGCCGCATTGTCGTCATACACCCAGAACTGCGTGGCGATCGGCGAGTTGATCGGCTGGCCGCGTCCATGAAGAAGACCCTGGCCATGGCCTTCACCGACAAGACCTTGGCGATTCACCGAGTATGCAATCGCCTGGCGGACTTTCGGATTGGAGATCTTTTTGTTTGGCACCCAGTTCTCTGGGATGATATTGCCCTTTGCTACATCGTCACTCGTTCTGTGATTCTGCTTGAAGCCCATGAGCTGATAGCCGAAATCAGGCTGCTCGACGAGTGTTACATTTTTATATTCGCTCACCATTTCATAGTCAGCCGGAGCTATTCCGCCCGGGCTTGCGACAAAGTCGATTTCCCCTTTTTCAAGAAGACCTGTCATGACAGACTGTGCGATCACTTTCCAGACAATCTTGTCAAGATGAGGCGCGCCTTGCCAGTAGTCGCTATGACGCTCAAGCACGTACTGCTCCCGCTCCACCATGTCTGTCAATTTGAATGGACCGGTTCCAATCACTTTGCCTGGCTGCAGCGAGGCTTCCGCTTCCGGAATCTCGGCTACTGGAATATCCTTGAAGACGTGTTCCGGGATGATAGCGAAGCTTGCTGTATACAGTGGTGTTACGCTAGGCTCCTTAAACTTGAAGGTGACCTGATAGTCACTATCCGCTACGACTCCTTGGAATTCATCCGTCTGACCGGAAGAATACTCCTCATAACCGAGAAGAGGCGTAACGAAATTCGTCCGGACCCCGCCTGCATTTACATAATCAGGATCAGAAATCGCTTTGTACGTGAAAACGACATCATCGGCTGTGAATTCTTCGCCATCATGCCATTTTACGCCCTCTTGCAAAGTGAACGTGATTTCCGTCTGATCTTCATTCAACTTCCATTCTTTTGCGAGACTTGGTATGAACTCCAGGTTTTCATCCTGGGAAACGAGACCCTCATGCGTGAAGTCAAGGATATTTGCTTCATATGCTTCCTGATAAAAGATCGGATTGAATTGTCCTGTCGGTGCGGAATACATCGCTCCGACAATCGTGCCGCCTTGCTTCGGCCCTTCTTCTGCGGCTTTTTCGCCTTCGTTCTCTTTCGGCTTTTCCTCAGCAGGTTTTTTCTCTTCCTCCTTGACCGGCTCCGCCTCTGTGTTGTTGCAAGCTGCGAGCACCATGCCGAACGCGAACAGTAGCATCAATAGGATCAATGAATGTTTGTGCCGTTTTTTCAATTTCAAGTCCCCCTTTTCTTTTGCTCATTTGATAAAGCTTGCTCGTAATTCGGGATGCAATGGATCTCGTGCACCACCTCCTAAATGGAAGGTTTCACAGGCCGAAAGCACATCGATTCAATTATATGGATGCGTCATCAAATAAATGACAGGCGACAAAATGGCCAGGCTCTATTTCGGCAAGCTCGGGTCTGACCGCAGCGCAACGTTCATGCGCCTCGGGGCACCTCGTTCGAAATGCACAGCCGGACGGCGGATTTGCAGGGCTCGGCAAGTCGCCGGATAACTTGATTTTCTCCCGTTTTGGCGCTGACTCATCCAGGTCAATAACCGGTATGGAGGATAGGAGCGCTTTTGTATATGGATGCAGCGGCCGGTCATATAACATGTTCTTGGGTGCAATCTCCGCGAAGCGGCCCAGATACATGACCGCGACCCGGTCACTGATATGCTTGACGACACTCAGATCATGCGCGATGAATAAGTAGGTTAGCCCGAACTCTTCTTGTAAATCTTTCATCAGATTCAATACTTGGGCCTGGATGGAGACGTCAAGAGCGGACACAGGCTCGTCGCAGATGACGAGCTTAGGCCGCTGGATCAGCGCCCTGGCGATACTGATCCTTTGCCGCTGCCCCCCGGAGAATTCATGCGGGTATTTTTGCCGGTCGCTCGGCCGTAAACCGACTTTCTCAATCATTTCAATGACCCGCTCTTTCCGCTCGCTTTGCGATAATCCCCCTTGGACGAGAAGCGGTTCTTCGATCAGCTGACCGACACTCATTTTGGAGTTCAAGGAAGCGAATGGATCTTGGAATACGATTTGCATGTCTTTGCGCAACGGCCGGATTTCGCGATGTTTCAGGCTGGTGATGTCTGTGCCGCTGAAAATGATCTCACCTTCTGTCGGGTCTAACAGGCGGATGAGTGTCCGGCCCAATGTCGATTTTCCCGACCCCGACTCGCCGACAATGCCGAATGTCTCGCGCTCATGAAGCCGGAAGGATATGTCATCCACTGCTTTCAGCTGGCCGATTGTCCGCTTTAAAACCCCGCCTTTGATAGGAAAGTATTTTTTTACATTCTTCGCTTCCAATAAGACAGCGGAGTCGTTTTGCTGTTCCGCCAGTCCGGTTGAGTCAGTTTTTGTGATCGTCATGCGGGCGTTCCTCCTCCTTATACAGATGGCAACGTACTCGGTGGCTGGACGAAAGGTCGATCAGTCCGGGAACCTCCTGCTTGCAAATGTCCATCGAAAATGGGCAGCGCGAGTGGAATCTGCAGCCTGCAGGGAAGTTGTAGGCAGGGGGCACAGTCCCTTTGATCGTGCCGAGCCGATCCACGTCCCGGTCAAGATTCGGAAGACTGCTTAACAAACCTTGTGTATAAGGATGCTTCGTTGTCCCGAGCAGCTGCCGCGTGGGCGCTTCTTCGACGATTTGCCCGCCGTACATGACAATCACGCGGTCTGCGTACTCATAGACGACACCGAGATCATGGGTGATTAACAGGAGACCCATGTTGTATTTCATCTGCATCTCTTTTAGCAGGTCCAGGATTTGGGCTTGGATGGAAAAGGACATGTTCAAAATTGACATGTTTGATACTACCTAACATTTTATATAAAAATAATAAAGTTGTTTAAACCATAATAAAATCGTATAAAGTCATTTAAAATTAAAATAGCTGTTATGTTATTCAACAAACGGGCCATTTAACGGAATAAGTGATGAAAACTGAATTTAAAACTTAGTCTGTTGTAACCGCTAAAATAAAATTAACAGTTTTTGCTCATTTCAATTGAACACTTTTTCACCAATTCAATAGTTTCCTGTAAACTGGAAATATCAGTTTAATAGGAGGCTGTACTAATGGAGGAGAAGCTTGTGTTACATATCGAAATTCATCAATTGCGTGATCGTGGATTAAGGATTGTGCAAATTGCAAAGCGACTAAGAATATCACGTAATACCGTGTATAAATATTTAGATATGTCATTTGAAGATGCAGTAAATGAGTTTAGTCAGACTGGCCGTAAGAAGAAGCTGGATGAATACAAAGATTGGATTGTAGGTTGGTTACTTGAGTTTCCAAGCTTAACAGGGGCACAAGTTTTAGATTGGCTACAAGAGAAATACCCTGAAATTGATGTTTGGAGCTAGTATAGATGTATGGACACAAGTTAGTTAAGTCTCTATCCTAAACAATAGAGAGGACGTGTCCGGAATGAAACAAAAACGTTACAACCACGAATTCAAACAAACAATCGTCGAACTCTACAGAGCTGGCACGCCTGTGAGTGATCTCAACCGCGAATATGGTGTATCTGAAGTGACCATTTACAAATGGATCAAAGCGCACTCCCCAATTGAAAATGGAGACGGTTTGACACCCGCTGAAATTGCGGAGATCCAAAAGGAAAATCTACGCCTCAAGCAGGAGGTAGACATTCTAAAAAAGGCTATGACCATATTCGCGAAAAAGTGACCGACCAAGAGATTATCGACCATATCGAACAGGAGAAAGAAAACCACCCTGTTCAAGTTTTGTGTGACGTGCTAGACATGCCAAGAAGTACGTACTATCAATCATTCCATAAAGTGAAATCCTCGTATGAAACGGAAAACGAGGCGATTTTAGAACGCATAAAAATCATACATGCGGAGAGTAAAGGCCGCTATGGTGCGCCTAAAATTCATCAACTTCTCAAAAAGGAAGGCTACGCTGTCAGCGTAAAGCGTGTCCAGCGCCTTATGAAAACAGAAGGAATTCGATCTGTCATCACGAAGAAATACCGTCCAACTTCATCGGACAGCCAAGTAGAAGAACGCGACAATGTATTAGATCAAGATTTTAAAACGACGACCATCAATGAAAAATGGGTGGCCGATATTACGTATATCCATACACTGAGAGACGGTTGGTGCTACCTGGCCTCTGTATTGGATTTACATACGAAGAAAATTGTAGGTTATTCTTTTTCTAAATCCATGACAACAGAACTCGTCTTACAAGCATTAGCCAACGCAATTGATGTCCAGCAGCCTGAAGAGGGGCTGATCCTTCATACCGATTTAGGCAGCCAATATACGAGCGAGGACTTTCAAAAAGCAGTAAAAGCAGCGAAAATGGAACACTCTTTCAGTCGAAAAGGCTGTCCGTATGACAACGCCTGCATCGAGTCTTTTCATGCCACATTAAAGAAGGAAGAAATCTATCAAACCACTTATCTAGATTTTGAAGCAGCACGAATTGCCCTCTTCCAGTACATTGAATCCTGGTATAACCGGAAACGAATCCATGGGGCAATTGATTACTTGACGCCGCAGCAACTCGAGGATCAGTGCAGACAGGTAGCTGCTTGATCGTTAGATGTCATTAGGACTTCGATTCAACCTACCTACACATTTTTCAGGAACGACATCCATGGACTGTACTTCCTGTATCCAGCGAAAGCTGTCAAGTGCGGGCTTTCACTTGACTGGTTTCGCTGGATACAGGACCATCCATGAATGGATGCCGTTTCTGACAACGACTTAACATTTTTGTGTCCAGGATATTGACATAGATCCAGTTGGGGAAAGTACAGTTAGACGTTATGTAAATGAAATTCGCGAAATTTATCAAATTGATAAGGTAGATGAACCCCGTGAATACGAAGCGGTCATTGAGCTGCCACCAGGGAAGCAATTACAAGTAGATTGGGGACAAACTATTCAAAAAACATCAGGTGGTAAAGAAGTGAAATTATACTTCGTTGCCTTTGTGTTAGCGCACTCTCGACATAAATTCACTGTGTGGTTAGATCGTCCTTTTACGACAAGAGATACAATAGCCTGTCACGAAAAAGCTTTTCAGTTTTATGGCGGTATAACAGATGAAATTGTGTACGATCAAGACAATTTAATTGCGGTAAGTGAAAATGCAGGCGACCTCATTTTAACAAAGGAATTTCAACAGTATATAAAAGACCGGAAATTTAAAATCTATCTGTGCCGCAAAGCAGATCCCGAATCCAAAGGTAAAATAGAGAGTGTTGTAAAATACGTAAAATATAATTTCGCTAAAAATCGAATTTATACAACACTTGAGGACTGGAATGAGAGGTCTTTAAAATGGTTAGAACGTACCGGGAATTATAAAGTGCACAATACAACAAAAAAGAGACCTTTCGAAGTGTTTCTCCTGGAAAAGCAACACTTAAAAAAAGTCTCTACACCGCTTCCTATATTAGAAAGCAACCATACAGAAATTATAACAAGGAATGTCAACAAGGACAACACAGTCCGGTACACATCGAATCGATATTCCGTTCCACTAGGAACCTATACGAATTATCCAGTCGTACAAATAGTGCCCCAAGGGCAAAAATTAAAAATCTTAGCACCGCATACTGGCGAAATACTTGCGGAACATACCATCAGTTTAGAAAAAGGCAAGTTGATAAAAAATCTAAATCATGGACGTGATCGCTCTAAGTCGCTCGATGAGTTACAACGAAATGTGCTCACTTTATTTCCATATGATGGGGCCGAACAATATATTCAAGATGTTTGTCATACATACGGTCGATATCGTAGAGATCAATTATTGTTATTCCAAAAAATTGCGAAAGAGAATCCCGAATGGTTATCTGCAGCAATACATAAATGTATTCAAGAAAAGTTATACAGCGCAAATGAGTTCCGAGACGTTGTCGCCTATTTTAAGCGTACAAATATCGAACCTGAGCAGCCAATAACTACTGTAAAAGAATCAAAAGAATCGCTAGCAATAGCAGTTCAAACGAGAGATTTAAAAGAATACATTCAACGTATGGGAGGCAAATAATATGAGTAAAAGTGTGGCAGATATCCAACAGGCATTTAAGCAATTACGTTTAGCAGAAACCGCTGAGGGGCTCCCAGAGCTTCTCCGCCAAGCGGAACAAGTATCGTGGACATATTTAGAATTTATTGATGAACTAACAACATTAGAGCTTAGAAGACGAGAAGAAAAGAGTATCGAAAAGCGTTTATCGTGGGCACGTTTCCCATACCATAAGCCGTTGCATATGTTTCAGTTAGAGGAGCAAACAGCGATTACAGAGCGCCAAATGAAACAGCTGCAGGAGTTCCAATGGTTAGAGCAAAGTTACAATTTAATTCTTTTGGGACCACCTGGTGCAGGGAAAACATTATTGGCCGTAGGCTTAGGCATTGAAGCCATTCAAAAAGGCTTTCAAGTCTATTTCATAACAATGGGAGAATTAATTCAGTTATTGAAAACAGAAGAATTTACACATCGCTCACAAATCCAATTAAAACGTTTGAGAGCATCAGATTTAATTATTATTGATGATGTGATGTATATGGCTTTAGATCAACGGGAAGCCACTTTATTCTTTCAACTCGTACATCAGCTATACGAACAAAGTTCGCTAATATTGACATCAAATCGAAGTCCAGAAGAATGGACAGAGTTAGTGGATAACCAAGGGATGATGACTGCTATTTTAGACCGCCTGTTACACAGAGTCGAGGTCATTCATATGAACAATGAAAGTCATCGTTTAAAACATCAACAAAGAATCTTTACCGAATAAAAAGTGTTCATCCTTAATGAGCAAAAAATGTTCAATTTGGGTTGACGGTGACATCTGTATGTGGTAAAATGTTTCAATCAAGATTAGGAGGCATTAATTATGAAGTGCAATGAATGTAACAGGGTTCAATTAAAAGAGGGAAACGTATCATTAGCCCTATAAACTGCGTCTACCCTCATTATTGGAGGGCGAAATGTGAATACGTCTTATTCACAATCAAATTTACGACACAACCAAATTTTAATTTGGCTTTGCGTTCTATCTTTTTTTAGCGTATTAAATGAAATGGTTTTGAACGTCTCATTACCTGATATTGCAAATGATTTTAATAAATCACCGGCGAGTACAAACTGGGTGAACACAGCCTTTATGTTAACCTTTTCTATTGGAACAGCTCTATATGGAAAGCTATCTGATCAGCTAGGCATTAAAAGGTTACTCCTATTTGGGATTATAATAAATTGCTTCGGATCGGTAATTGGGTTTGTTGGACATTCTTTTTTTCCCATACTTATTCTGGCTCGATTTATTCAAGGAGCTGGTGCAGCTGCATTTCCAGCACTCGTGATGGTTGTAGTTGCGCGCTATATTCCAAAGGAAAATAGGGGTAAAGCGTTTGGTCTTATTGGCTCCATAGTAGCTATGGGAGAAGGTATCGGTCCAGCTATTGGTGGAATGATAGCTCATTTTATCCATTGGTCTTATCTTCTGCTCATTCCAATGATGACAATTATCACTGTTCCGTTCCTTATTAAATTGTTGAAAAAAGAAGTAAGGATAAAAGGTCATTTTGATATTGTAGGAATTATACTAATGTCAGTGGGCATTGTATTTTTTATGCTGTTTACAACATCTTATAACATTTCTTTTCTGATCATCAGTATTCTGTCATTCCTGATATTTGTAAAACATATTAGGAAAGTAACAGAACCTTTTGTTGAACCTGCACTGGGGAAAAATATTTCTTTTATAATTGGTGTCCTTTGTGGAGGACTTATATTTGGTACAGTAGCAGGGTTTATCTCTATGGTTCCTTACATGATGAAAGATGTACATCAACTAAGTACTGCTGCAATTGGCAGTGTGATTATTTTCCCTGGAACAATGAGCGTTATTATCTTCGGTTACATTGGTGGATTACTTGTTGATAGAAAAGGTCCATTGTACGTGTTAACCATTGGAGTTACATTTCTTTCCGTTAGCTTTTTAATTGCTGCCTTTTTTTTAGAAGTAACACCATGGTTACTGACAATTATATTAGTTTTTGTTTTTGGTGGGCTGTCATTCACCAAAACAGTTATATCTACAATTGTTTCAAGTAGTTTGAAACAAAAGGAAGCTGGTGCCGGAATGAGTTTGCTTAATTTTACCAGTTTTTTATCAGAGGGAATAGGTATTGCAATTGTTGGTGGTTTATTATCTGTACGCTTACTGAATCAGAAGTTGCTACCTATGGACCTTGATCAATCCACTTATTTGTATAGTAATATGCTATTCCTTTTTACAGGAGTCGTTGTCACTAGTTGGCTGATCACCTTGAATGTATATAAACGAAGACAAATTCAATTTAAAAGTTGAATACCAGAGATAAATTAAATGACTTCTAGCTTTCTTAAGCAATCGGGCGCGATTGTTGCATAAGATTATGATTTTCAAACGACTTTATTGTAGCTTCCTTAAGTTCCTATTCAGTAATTATAAAAGGAATTAAACAACTTTATTTTTACACCGTCCGCATATGCGGACGGTGTAATTCATTCTTTCAGCTTCAAAATTAAACAACTTTATTGTCACTTAACATTTAATAAAATTAATTTTCCTTTTGGTGTCTATATTTTTCATTATAATCACCCTAGTTGCCCAGTATTTTATCCTTAAGCATTTGAGAGAACATTTTTTATATTAATTCATTAATATTAATACGAGTATTAGTTATTATTTACACACACTCTACTCTTAATTCTTTTGTTCGTTATGAAGAAGTGCTCTTTGATGACTTATACTTTCCTCTATAAGATAATCCTCTAACTTCCCATATCTTGAAGCCTGTGTAAGTGATAGACCAAACCCTTCTACAAGTATTTGTGGTCCAAAGTTACTTGCTATCATATTAAAACAAGTAATTCTAAGAGATTTAGGTGTAAAACCACAAAAGGCCTTTACTTTTCTTGCTATGAATTGATTATTGATTGGACGATCCTGATATACCCCTGATGAACTTGAACTTAGAATTAAATAAATCTTATTCTTTGCGTTTCTATTATTCGATCTCTGTTTAACATATTCATTTATTAATACCAGTTCATCATCAGATAGATAAACTGGTGGTCTATCGTTGAGGAAAATCGCCTTCATTTCAACCTTTACATCACTTATTTTTATATTACTAATATGTGATGAAGATAGCCCATGATAAAAAGATAGCACAGTCAATAAACACTCTAAGGGTTGTTCGTAAAGTCTACTTTTAACTAATTTAGCCACATTTACTTGCTCAAAAAAGGTTAATGGCTCGATAGTTGGAGGAAGCTCTCTAGATTTTATATCCAAGATTGGTATATGAGTTATTAGCCTTTTTCTTTTGGCTAACTTAAACAGAACTAATAAATCTTTTCTCACAATCTCACGATTCTTAGGAGTTAAAGTTAAAAGAAATTCATGAACATCTTCTTGTTGAACAGTATCCCAGGATTCTATATGCTTACAGTTAATTTGAAGCCATCGGACTAATCTAACAAAGACTACTATGTCCGCCTTTACTGTTAATAGGGATAATGGGTTTCTCGCGTTAAATTTTACTTGTCTATTCCTAAGTTCCATTTTTTCGTTGAAATATATCTCCAAGAGACGAATAAATCCTTTAGGAACTTGCTTTAAAACCTCTCTAATACTAGTGAGAATACCCTCATCTGCGTTAACACTTAAATAACCTATTTTAATAAAAAAATTAAATAGACTTAATTTTATTCTCTTGGAATTAGGGGTCTTTTCTAATGTAGATATCAGCCATCCTTCATTAATATCAGAAGGGCTTAAAAGCTCTTTTTCAGCTGCTTGTAAAAACCGTAACACCTTACTACTATTCTTACGAATTGTTTCTACACCAATACCTAGTTCTTTTAAATACATAATATATTTTTTAAATAGTGTTGCACTCCATGTTTTTGTGAAATTTTCTTTAAGAAAATCTTCGGTTTGGATTCTCTCTACACGAGCTTTACTCAAACAATTATGACAGACGGTTGCTTTCTTATTAATTTCTGATGTATTTAGTTTTCTTTCACAAGATACACATGTAATAATGTTCATCATTCTCCTATATTGGTGGAAGCTTATCTTCAGAAATAGATTCATTAACCGCCTTCGCCAACTTGTTATTCGTTGGTTTTTCAAGTTTTTTCACTGGTGTAGGAGTGTGTTTCCATAAATCATTTGGAGTACATTCTAATGCGGTACAAAGCGCATCCATTGTTTGAGTCTTTACTTGCTTAGGTTCATTAGTTAATAAAGCGCTTATTGAGGGAGGAGATAGTTTATAGCCTGCCTTATCCTCCAAAAGCCTACCTAATTCAGCTCCAGACCATATTCCAATATCAGCCATGACTTTTCTTAATCTCCATTCAATCGCCAATTCATTCACCCTTTTTATTAAAGTTTAATAATTGATTTCGCCATTTTTCTTGAGCCATCCTCACTCTTTTCTCCAAATGATCTGAACCAGGATTAGAGTAATTAAATGTAGTTGCGACATCTGCGTGACCTAATAGTTCCTTTAGCGTTAATAAGTCAACGCCTAGTTCTGTCTGACGAGTAGCGAATGAATGACGTAATTGATGAGGACTGAAAATCTCCTCTTTAGTAAAACCCATCTTTTCTTGCCTTCTCGCTAAACTCTTTCTAGCTGTATGTTTATTCAGCCTTACTCCACCTTCAGATAAGAATAAAGGCCCTTCAGTTTCGTTAGTGAAAAGAGGTCTGATCCTTTCTAAGTACCATTTTAGGAGTATTTCTACATCATCCAACATTGGTACCCACCTTCGCTTAAATCCTGACCCTTTAGACCCTTTTCCAAAGCGAACATGGAGTTTACCTTTTTCCCCCAAGTCAAACCTACAGTCTTTTACATCCATCATGATTATTTCATGAGTTCTTAACCCTGTTAATTCTAACATCCTAAAAAGAGTATAGTCCCTCGCTACAGTAGAGTATTTTCTTGCTGTTTTCATTTCTTCTTTCATACCATTCCAAAACCTATCAAGTAATTCAGGTTTTGGAGGTATTACTTGACCATTATGATCATCTTTTCTATGGTAGTAACGGTTAAATTTATCTAATAAGTTAGGTACTTGTACTTTATACCTCTCCCATATTTCATGACCATGCCTTGTCTTTAGATATTCTAAAAATGTAGAAATAGTGGATTGATATTTCCTCCTAGTTGAATAGGCTAATCCTCTTCCAACCAAGCCCAAATAAAATTTATCTGCATCAGACATTGTAACTTCCCATATGAACTTATTTGACACATCTAAGAACTCATTCAAGCATTTTGTTCCTAGTGCTATAGTGTGCTCTGTATATCCTAGAACACGCTGTTGCTGTTCCCACAATCCTATTAACTTTGCTTGGTATTCTCTCGATTCTTCATATGTTGAAAAAATTAATTCTTGTTTATTACTGATAACAGATAGAAAAGGTTGCTTCCCCATTTAATAACCTCGCATTTTAGGTATTAACTAATATTTTTAGTTAATACCTAATATAACAGGTGATTAATAAAAAAGAAACATATCCATTCTCCGGTGGTGACGTCCAGTGCTGTCGTTGGTTCGTCAGCAATCAGGAGTTCAGGTTCACATGAGATGGCCATGGCGATCATGACTCGTTGGCGCATGCCGCCGGACAACTGATGGGGGAATTCTTTGATGATTTCTTCCGGTCGCGGGATGCCGACAATCCGAAGCAGCTCGACCGCTTTCATTGTGGCCTGCTTCTTGGACAATTTCTTATGCTTGCGGATGGTCTCAGTCAATTGGCTGCCAATCGTATAAACGGGATTCAAGGCGGTCATCGGCTCCTGAAAGATCATTCCGATATGATTGCCGCGGACTGACATCATCTGCTTCTGCTTCAGGACAGCCAAGTTCTTGCCGTTCATCTCGATCCGCCCGTCAACGATCCGTCCCGGTTTATTGATCAGCTGCATGATCGAGAGGGCGGTGATGCTTTTACCGCTTCCCGATTCACCGACAATGGCGACAGTTTCTCCGGGCTGGACGGAGAACGATATGTCATCGACCGCTTTTGCGACGACATCCTTTTCTAAGTAGAAGTATGTTTTCAAGTTGCTGACATCTAGGACAGGCTGTTGGCTCATTTAGACATCCCTCGTTTCGGTAATGGTGGTCGCCCGAATATCCTTTCATGTTATGAATCTTGCGAAATGTTATATACATCCTAATAATGTTATTCAAAATTGTCAATCATTATTTGGAATAAATGTTTTTTGTTACAACTTACGACAAAGTTAGCTATGTATTATGTATTACTAGCAGTGGGTTTGTCGAAAGGAACAAGGAAAGTCGAATGGAAGGAGAAGGGAAGTTGTGGAGTGATTAATGTTATTGGATAAAAATAAAAAGGACGCTGCGTACTACAGCATCCTGTCATGTTTTATGGCAATATGGCGAATGAGCGGACTGGGAAGCCGGACGCCTTCTCAGGTTTCGGCACAATATTACAGATCACTGGGCCTTGCCATTGAGAAAAAAGAAAATGTAAGAGGGCCTATGCATAATGAAGAGGCTCTTGGCTGGTTCACGTACGCCGTTTGGAAATAGCACTTGTGCTGCAGCAGACTGGTTGCTGAGACTACGCAGGCCCAAATCCCTCCGACTCTCTTGATAAGAAATGAATTAAAAAATTGCTAGAAAATCCTTTACACAACAATATCACTTTCCCTTTTTAGAGAGGCAAGCGTGTTTTTTGATATACTCATATGATAGGCATTTACGTAGGAGGTATGACTATGAGTTGGCTATATGTTCTTTTCGCCGCGATTGTCGAAGTGTTTTGGGTGATCGGGCTGCGCTATGCGGAAACTCCGCTTGAATGGGCGGGGACATGCATCGCGATTATTTTTAGCTTCTTTTTCATCATCAAGGCATGTGAAGTGCTGCCGAGCGGAACCGTTTACGCGGTATTTACGGGTTCCGGGGCGGCAGCAATTGTGCTGATTGACTTTCTTGTGTTTGACGCCGACTTCTCAATGCTTAAAATACTTTTCCTTCTCGTCATCATTACAGGCGTCGTTGGAATCAAGGTGACAACACCTGCTGAAGAACCGCCAGCGGATGCAGAAGGGGGGCGCTGAAAATGGCGTGGGTCTATCTTATTATCGCAAGTTTTGGCGAGATCTTCGGTGTGATGTGCATCAATTTATTCATCCAAAAAAAGACAATCGGCCGTCTTGCTCTGCTCGTCGGTGTCTTTGGCGCAGGCTTTGTGTTCCTATCGATGGCGATGCGCGAGATTCCGATGGGTACCGCATATGCGATCTGGACAGGGCTCGGCGCGGCTGGCGCGGTCCTGGTCGGTATCTTCTTCTTCAAGGAGCCGGCGGGATGGAAGCGGATGGTTTTCATTGCTCTTATTATCGGCGGGGCTGTTGGATTGAAATTATTCGGTTGATGGACCTTCCTGGAGTGATCGGTCCAAGGGATGTCTTAAGAAAGACCAGACATCATATAGCATCAAACCATCCGATGCGTTTACATGCGTCATCCTTCCAGGGTCCGACAAGTTTTCCATGCGGATTTTCGTTAGAGTGAGTTCATTAATGGGTAAATAGTGTATACTTGACCTAAAAAGCGATTGTGGAAGAAGGAGATTTGGAATGTCGAATTATGCGGACGACAGCCTGGCGCTGCACACCGATCTGTATCAGATCAATATGACGGAATCATATTGGGCGGATGGAATCCATGAACGGAAGGCTGTATTCGAGCTGTACTTCAGGAACTTGCCATTCGGTAACGGGTATGCGGTGTTTGCGGGGCTTGAGCGGATCCTGGAGTACATAGAAGGATTTCATTTCAGCGAGAGCGATATCGCCTATTTGCGCGAAGAGCTCGGCTACCGAGACGACTTTCTGGAGTACTTGAAAGGGGTTCGCTTCACGGGCGACATCTATTCGATGGTCGAAGGGGAGCTGGTTTTTGCGAATGAACCGATCCTCCGCGTTGAAACGACACTCGCCGAGGCGCAGCTTGTTGAGACGGCTTTGCTGAACATCGTCAACTTTCAGACGCTGATCGCGACAAAAGCCAGCCGCATCAAGCAAGTGGTGAAAGATGAAATCGTCATGGAATTCGGCAGCCGGCGGGCACATGAGATGGACGCTGCCATTTGGGGCGCCCGAGCCGCGTTCATTGGCGGGGTGGAAGCGACGAGTAATGTTCGTGCAGGGAAGCTGTTCGGCATACCGGTCTCCGGCACACATGCCCACTCCCTCGTCCAAGCATATAAGAGTGAATACGAAGCGTTCCATGCCTATGCGAAACGCCATAAAAACTGTGTATTCCTCGTAGATACGTATAACACGCTGAAAATCGGCGTGCCGACTGCAATCCAGGTGGCGAAAGAACTTGGGGACCAGATCAACTTCATTGGCATCCGGCTCGACAGCGGTGATATTGCGTTCCTATCGAAAGAGGCGCGCCGTATGCTCGATGAAGCAGGCTTCAAGGATGCAAAAATCGTCGTTTCAAATGATCTTGATGAATATACAATTCTAAACTTGAAGGCGCAAGGAGCCAAAGTCGACATCTGGGGCATTGGCACGAAACTCATCACCGCGTATGACCAGCCGGCACTCGGCGCGGTCTATAAGATGGTTTCCATTGAAAATGCGCAAGGCGAAATGGAAGATACAATCAAGATATCCTCGAATGCCGAAAAGGTGTCGACGCCGGGATTGAAGAATGTCTACCGGATCATCGACAAAGAGAACGGCAAAGCGCAAGGGGATTATATCACTTTGCAGGACGAGGATCCGGCTGCCGAGGAGCGGATCAAAATGTTCCACCCGGTCCATACGTTCATTTCGAAATTCGTCACGAACTTCGATGCAATCAACTTGCATGTGAAAGTTGTAGAAGGCGGAAAGGCCATTTATGAGAATCCGCCCATCACACAAATGCAGGCCTATGCGCATGACAATCTGGGGCTTCTATGGGAAGAGTATAAGCGGTCCCTGAATCCGGAAGAGTATCCGGTCGACCTAAGCCAGAAATGCTGGGATAATAAAATGAATAATATCCGGCAGGTGCGCGAGAAGGTCGAGGCCTTTTCATCACGGTAAGGAGGAATTGACATGACACTTCAGCAGCAGATTATCGAAGAGTTGAAAGTGAAACCGTCCATCGATCCGAAGGAGGAAATCCGTCGGTCCATCGACTTCATGAAGGAGTATATGAGAAAGAACCCGTTTCTTAGCGGCTTTGTCCTAGGCATCTCCGGCGGCCAGGATTCCACGCTCGTCGGCAAGCTTGCACAAATGGCGGTGGACGAGCTGAATGAGGAAGACAGCACGGACCGATACAAATTCATCGCACTCCGATTGCCGTACGGAACGCAGTTCGACGAGGATGACTGTCAGGCGGCTCTTGACTATATTCAGCCCTCAGTCATCTATACGGTGAATATCAAGGACGCTGTGGATGCAAGCGCGAAGTCCCTCGAAAAAGCGGGTGTCATCATCTCCGACTTCACGAAAGGGAACGAGAAGGCGCGCGAGCGGATGAAGGCGCAGTACTCCGTTGCCGCAGCGCAAAGCTGCGTCGTCCTCGGAACAGACCAGGCTGCCGAAGCACTGACTGGATTCTATACGAAGTTCGGGGATGGCGGCGCGGATCTGATGCCGATCTACCGTCTCAATAAGAGACAGGGACGCGAGCTTCTGATTGAGCTGGATTGCCCAGAGCGGCTGTACAACAAGGTTCCGACAGCGGATCTTGAGGAGAACAGGCCTGCGCTTCCGGACGAGGTGGCGCTCGGTGTCAGTTATGAGGAGATCGACGATTTTCTGGAAGGTAAAGAGGTTTCGGAAAACGCACGCGATCAAATTGAGAAGTTGTATATCCGGTCTGCCCATAAAAGGCATATGCCGATTACCGTGTTTGATGATTTTTGGAAATGAAGGAAAGAGACTCTTCGATGAGAGGAGTCTCTTTTTACCGTTGTCAGCACGGATAAGTTAAAGTTGTAGGAAAATAGCAAGTGGGGTATTATGAAGTTACATTTTGTTAATTTTCGGACATGTCGAGAGAGTAAATTGTTTTTATCGGCGTGTTGTCTATGCATAGAGAAATTGGAGGCTTCCTTATGAACCATGCACAGTTGATCAGCAATGTGTTGGCAAATATCGATAAAGTTATGATTGGCAAGCGGAATATTGCGGAGTTGAGCATGACGGCGCTGCTCGCGGGCGGCCACGTGCTGCTCGAGGATGTGCCGGGTGTCGGAAAAACGATGATGGTGAAGGCTCTTTCGAAATCGATCGGCGCATCATTCAAGCGGATCCAGTTCACGCCGGATCTGCTGCCGTCTGATGTCCTCGGCGTTTCCGTCTACAATCCGAAAGAGCTCGATTTCGAGTTCAGGCCTGGCCCGATTGTCGGAAATATTGTTCTCGCCGACGAGATCAACAGGACTTCCCCTAAGACGCAATCCGCCTTGCTTGAGAGCATGGAAGAGGGTTCGGTCACGGTAGACGGGGAGACCTTGCAGATCCCGAAGCCGTTTTTTGTCATGGCGACACAGAACCCGATTGAGTACGAAGGGACCTATCCATTGCCGGAAGCCCAGCTCGACCGCTTTTTATTCAAATTGAACATGGGGTATCCGGAGCGGCTGGCAGAGATTGAAATGCTGCAGCGCGCGGAAAAATCGGCACCGATCGCTCGCCTGGAGCCGGTCATCTCACTTGAGGAACTGCGTGAATTGCAGCAGGCAGCGACGGAAGTCAATGTGGAAGACGCGGTTAAATCCTACATTGTTGACTGTGCGTCGGAAACGAGGGCGAATCCGTATGTCTATCTTGGCGTGAGCCCGCGCGGCTCGCTCGCGCTTATGAAGGCTAGCCAGGCGTATGCCTTGATGCGAGACCGGGATTATGTGACGCCGGATGACGTGAAGTATTTGGCTCCTTATGTATTTGGACACCGGATCATTTTGAGGCCGGAAGCGAAGTATGAAGGAATTACAACAGGAGAAATCATTGACCGGATCTTGACGAAAGTGAATGTTCCGATCGAAAGGCTTCGGGTGAAATGAGAGGAAAGCTGCAATTCCTGTCTGTATCGGGACGTTTTCTTCTTGTCCTCCTTTTGCTCGTGACGACCGTCGTCTTTGCCATGTTCCAGGGCGGAAAAGTGAGCTGGACAATCTTGTACGCCATATTGCCGTTCGTCATCTATTCGACCCTTCTATTCCTCTATCCGCTTACGGACTTCAATGCAGAGCGCACTTTTAAAACCCGGACGCTGGAGCGGGGAGGCAAGCTGGAGGTGCATATCACACTCTATCGAAAGCTCCCTTTTCCTCTTCTTTATACCGTCGCGGCTGAACGCTGGGAGAATCCGCTGATCGGCAAAAAGGCCGGAATTACTGGAAGACAGTTTTTTTTGCTGGGATTTAGAAAGCGGGTCGAATGGACATACACCATTCATGATATGCCGCGGGGAGAGCATGTACTGCTTGGCGTAGAGGTAGAAGTCTCAGACTTTTTCGGATGGATCCGTAAGTCGAAACTGATTGAACTGAAGGACCAGATCCTTGTGCTACCAAAAACAGAAGGCATCCATTATGTCCCGATCAAAGCACAGTACGACCGGGGATCGATCACCTCGCCGTTCGCTCTCGTCAAAGACACGACGATGGCGACAGGCGTCCGGCAATACCAGCCTGGAGACCGTGTGACTTGGATCCACTGGAAGTCGTTCGCCCGCACGCAAACCCTTATGACGAAAGAGTTTGAAGATCGCCAGTCGGAGGAGCTGCTGCTGTTGCTTGATGGAAGGGCATCTGATTTGTTCGAAGAGAAAATCGAACTTGCCGCATCGATTGTGCAAGAGGCCTCTTCCGAACAGGCGGTTGTGAGTTTTGCGACAATCACGGACCACAGCCGGGAATTTCCGTCGATTCAGACGGCTGAACAGATGCGGAAACTTTTAGTCCACTTGGCAAAACTGCGCCCCTTCACTGATCCAGGCGGCGTGCAAAGTGCGGCTGTCAATATGCCTGTTTCCGGCAGCGCCGTCTGGGTCACGAGTGATCCTGACTGGATATTCATCCAGCCGGTTCTTGCATCACTTCCTTCAGCAAGGGCTGTCATCTGCTTTGTCATTGTCGACCGTAAAAGAACATCCACCCGGCAGCTTGATGAAAAAATGGCTGTACTGCGCTCAAAAGGAATCAAGACAATTGCAATTGGACCAATGGAATTCTCCGATGTGTTTCGGGAGGTGGCCTCATCATGACGAAACTGAAGAAAAAAGACAAGTGGTTGTTCGCATTCCTCTATCTGCTCGCGTTCATGCTTCTAAGGGAATGGCTGCTTCCTGTCATGGAACTGACGGACACAGATTATCTGGGTCTGTTCCTTTTGTTTATCGGCCTGTCGTTCTTACTGGCGCTTCTAGGCGTGAAATGGTGGATTGTAATACCAGCGAAAATTCTATTCATTTTCTGGGCAATCCATTATGTCTTCCTAGGCAGCGTGGTCATGACGAAAAGCTCGATCCTTCTTTTGATGGACGATCTTTTCAGTAATCTTCCTGTGATTGCAGCGTTTGATTGGATGGGGATAACGAATCCGCTTCGCACGGTCATGTTCTTTGTGTTGCTGTGGATGACGACTTATCTGATCCGGCACTGGATTGAAGTGCGGAAGAGCATTCTTTTGTTCTACATCATGACAGTCGTCTTTATCGCGTTTATTGATACTTTCAGTGCCTATTCAGCGGATCATGCCATCATCCGGATCATGGTGAACGGCCTGTTGCTCATCGGTCTTCTGTATATTATGCGTGTGTCCGAAAAACACGGGAAACCGATCAAAACAGGAATGTATGCGGTCATTTCGCTCCCTCTGCTTTTCATGGTCGTAGGCAGTTCATTGCTGGCAAGCGCCATGCCGGAACGAGATCCGGTTTGGCCGGACCCCGTTCCGTTCTTCAAGTCGATTGTCACTGGCAGTGAGGGAGTGGGAGGTGTCATGTCGACAAGCGGATATGATCCGGACGATTCAAAACTTGGCGGTCCGTTCAATCCGGATGACAGGGTCGTCTTCGAAGCGAAGGCGCCTTCGCGTCAATACTGGAAAATCGAATCAAAAGATACCTATACGTCAAAAGGCTGGGTGCAGAACATGACAGATCGTCTGCCTGTCAACTATTTTCCCGGCTCAGTTATTGCAGATGAAGATGAATCCGTAGAAGAAGATCGGAATATGCGTGCTGAAATTGCCATGAAAGAGCCGCTGCCGTATCTGGTCCAGCCCTATGGATATACGAAAATTGACGCAAGGTCTGATGTGCTGCTGAACCATTACCAAGAAAGCGGACAGCTCTGGGCGATGAAAGACGGGGAAGAAATCGACCTGGATCAGTATGGTTTTGACTTCAATGAACCAATCTATAGCATGAAGGCATTACGTGAAGCTGATATGGCGGAGTACGGTAATGAACTCGGGCAGATGGACGCCTATCTGCAGCTACCTTCTGAATTGCCGGAACGGGTAAAGGAGCTGGCCGCTTCCATAACGGAGAACGAGGCAAGCGTCTATGATAAGGCGAAATCGATCGAGCGGTATTTCAAACGGAATGGATTCGTCTATGACCAGACAAATGTGCCGGTGCCTAAAGCGGATGAGGACTATGTCGACCAATTCCTGTTTGAATCCAAACATGGGTATTGTGATAACTTTTCTACGTCAATGGTCGTAATGCTTCGTTCTGTCGGCATACCTGCTCGGTGGGCAAAAGGGTTCGCGCCGGGCACATCCGAGTTGAACGGTAATGGTGAGCGAGTCTACACTGTTACGAACAATGAAGCCCATTCCTGGGTGGAAGCATATTTGCCGGGAATTGGATGGATGCCGTTCGAACCGACAATCGGCTTCACTAACCCCGCTGGCATCACGTATGATGTTGAATCCAATTTGGACGATCCTCAAACTCCTGAGATGGAGGAATTGCCGAAACCGGAGGAAAACAAACCGGACGTGCCTGAGAAGTCAAAAAGCTCCGCAAGCGGGACTCCTTTCTTTACACATGTCAGTGACTGGTTGAAAGCGAATAAGCTGCTGTTGTTTGCTGCAGGAGGCGTTCTTCTAATCGCCGCGTGGTGGTTATTCTCAAAGCGCAGCAAATGGCTGCCTAAATTTCTTGTCCGGCGTTACGAAAACACGGATCGTGACTGGGGTATGTTCGCCAAACAGTATAAAGGACTGCTCCGCCAGCTCGAGCGCTTTGGCTTGAAACGCAAGGGCGGCATGACTCTCGGGGAATTTGCGTCCACGGTCGATCGCCATTTCGGAGGCAATCGTATGCGTATTTTGACGGACGCATACGAGAAGGGAATATACGGCGGACATGCAGATGCGGGCGATTATGAGGAGCTGCAGGAAATATGGAAAGATTTAATCATAAGGACATCGGGTTGATTTTTGCAGAATGCAAGAGTATGATGAAAAAAACAACATACCGATGCAGCCCTCATATAAGTCCGATAATATGGTTCGGATGTCTCTACAAAGCCACCTTGAATGGCTTTTCTATGAAGGCGGGAAGAGCAATGTATATTGCTGTTCCTGCTTTTTGTAGTTGCCGAGACGCGAGGAAAGAGGATTTTCTATCGCGTCTTTTCAATTTTAAGAAGAAAAATCGGTATAAATACTTCAGAAGAGGTGGAACAATTGTCAACTGCTCCTTTACTAGTCGAACAAGAGAAAATCATCGTGTTAGATTATGGCAGCTCTTATAACCAGCTGATCACTCGCACCGTCCGTGAACTGGGAGTTTATAGCGAATTGTTTCCTCATACAACATCCGCGGAAGATATCAAGAAATTGAACGCAGTCGGGATTATCCTGTCGGGCGGTGAGAAGAGTGCAGATACTTTCGCAATTGACCATAAAATTTTCTCGCTTGGCATACCGGTCCTTGGAGTCGCTTCAGGCGCTGAGCTGATCGCCCGTGAATTTGGGGGGCAGGCAAGTGAAACATCAACATCGGTGGCAGAAGGAACAATCACTGTTGATCCGTCAGCTAAACTTTTCTCCGGACTTGCAGAAGAACAAAAGGTGTCTGCGCTTCGTTCTTTTGACGGCTTGCCGGAAGGGTTTGAAAAGATCGCTGCTACAAGCAATGGAGATATCGCTGCAATTGCAAATGATGAGAAACGTATCTACGGCGTATTGTTTCATCCTGAAGTCGAAGGATCGGAAAACGGCCGGGACATGCTTCGCAACTTCTTGAACGTATGCGGAGCAACCGGCAAATGGACGATGAAGGCGTTCATCGATATCGAAATGGAGAAGATCCGTTCCCAAGTCGGTGACCGGAAAGTCCTTTGTGCTCTAAGCGGCGGGGTCGATTCATCCGTTGTCGCAACATTGATACACCGTGCAATCGGCGATCAATTGACATGTATCTTCGTAGATCACGGTCTTCTCCGAAAAGGGGAAGTGGAAAGCGTTGTTGATACATTCAGCAACAAGTTCCATATGAATTTCATCAAAGTGGATGCTCGCAAACGGTTCCTGGACAAGCTGAAAGGCGTTACGGATCCTGAAGCGAAGCGTAAGACGATCGGAAATGAATTCATTTATGTGTTTGACGAAGAGGCGGCAAAGCTTGACGGCATCGAGTTCCTCGCACAAGGTACAATTTACGCGGATATCATTGAAAGCGGAACAGCGACAAATGAAGTGATCAAATCACACCATAATGTCGGCGGCCTGCCGGAAGACTTGGAATTCGAATTGATTGAACCGCTAAAAGCGCTCTTCAAAGATGAGGTCCGTGCAGTCGGCGCTGAGCTCGGCCTGCCGGAAGACATCGTCCGCCGCCAGCCATTCCCAGGTCCGGGCCTTGGCGTCCGCGTCCTTGGCGAGGTGACGGAAGATAAGCTTGAAATTGTGCGTGAAGCGGACTGGATCCTTCGGGACGAATTCGCGAAAGCGGGACTCGACAAGAAGATCTGGCAATACTTCGCCATCCTTCCGGACATCAAGAGCGTCGGCGTCCGTAATGAAAAGCGTTCCTACGACTACGCGGTCGGCCTTCGTGCAGTCCATTCCGTGGATGGAATGACTGCCGACTTTGCAAAGTTACCTTGGGAAATCCTTGAGAAGATAAGCAACCGGATCACGGCGGAAGTGGATCACGTCAACCGCGTTGTGTATGACATTACCCCGAAGCCGCCGGGCACGATCGAGTGGGAATAATAACAAGTAAATAAGATGACGCATCGTATAATCATGGGAATAGGGCCCAGAAGTTTCTACCAGATCACCGTAAATGGTCTGACTACGGAGCGCGGCAATGAGGGCGGCATGCGTCCTCATGAGCTGCGTCTTAGGGAAGCATACGATGAATCCGTATGCTTCCTTTTTTATTGCTTTTAGAAACCTATATAAAGGATGGAACCTTTCAATGAAGAAATACTTCGAGTTTGATAAACTTGGCACCAATTATCGCAGGGAAATTATCGGTGGATTAACGACGTTCCTGGCGATGGCCTATGTCCTTGCTGTGAATCCGCTCATGCTGTCCCTTGACGCAGTCCCTGATCTGCCGGATGCAATGCGAATGGATAAAGGCGCAGTATTCGTAGCCACTGCATTATCCGCGGCAGTCGGTTCATTATTCATGGGAATCATCGCGAAATATCCGATCGGCCTTGCCCCTGGTATGGGCCTGAACGCCTTCTTCGCATTTTCAGTTGTGCTCGGCTTCGGCATTCCTTGGCAAACGGCATTAACGGGCGTACTTTGTTCCGGACTTATTTTCATCATCTTGTCTCTTACTGGTTTGCGAGAAATGATCATCAATGCCATCCCGGCTCAGCTTAAATATGCGGTAGGCGCGGGAATCGGTCTTTTCATCACCTTCTTGGGCATGCAAAATGCCAATATCATTATCGGTGACGAAAATACACTTGTCACACTGGGCGATCTGTCATCAGGTCCTACGCTGCTCGCCATCTTTGGCCTGGTCATCACGATCATCATGATGGTCAAGCAGATCAAGGGTGCGATCTTCTATGGAATGATCGCCACAACGATTCTTGGAATGCTCACGCATCTAATAGAAGTTCCGCACCGAGTCGTCGACAAAGTACCGAGCGTTGCACCTACATTCGGCGCAGCATTCGACGCCATCATCCATGAACCGTCATCATTGATGACAACCCAGTTCCTCGTCGTCGTCATCACGTTCTTGTTTGTCGATTTCTTCGACACAGCAGGAACACTCGTTGCGGTTGCGACACAAGCCGGATTGATGAAAAACGACCGGCTGCCGCGTGCAGGAAAAGCGTTGCTCGCAGATTCAATGGCAACAGTTACAGGCGCAATCTTCGGTACATCGACAACGACATCTTATATCGAGTCCACAGCGGGAGTCGCGGCAGGGGCGAAAACAGGCTTCGCAGCAATCGTAGTCGGCGTCCTGTTCCTGCTATCGTTGTTCTTCTCACCGGTGCTGTTCGTTATCACACCTGAAGTGACAGCACCTGCATTGATTATCGTGGGCGTGTTGATGGTATCGACAATCGGCAATATTGAATGGACAAAATTCGAAATCGCCGTTCCGGCATTCTTCACAATCATTTCAATGCCGCTCACATACAGCATCGCGACCGGTATCGCGATTGGGTTCATCTTCTATCCAATCACCATGATCCTAAGCGGCCGCCGGAAGGAAATCCATCCAATCATGTATGGGCTCTTTATCATCTTCGTTCTGTATTTCATCTTTATCAAATAGGAAGAAACACCCGTCTGGCATAGGTCCAGACGGGTGTTTTGCACATAAACGCGAAAAAAGATGAAAAAAGATGTTCAAACTGTTGACGGTCTGAAAATGATTTGGTATAGTAATAAAGCAGTCGGGAGCGCCGCTAAGAAATAAAGCGCAAACGGCAATGAACCTTGAAAACTGAACAGCAAAACGTCAACATAAAGTTCCGAAGCCGACCCCGTCGGCGGACGAACAACAATGGACATCATAAAGATGCCAGCAAAGAAATCGAGCTACTCGAATTTCTTCAACCTTTCTTCTATAAGAGAGGCTCTGACGGCCGAGATGTAGTGCAGTGCTAGGAGACGATTGAGTGAAGGAGGGAACGTGCTTTGGCACGTGACCGACTGAACGAATGAAGTCGACAACGCAATGCGCTGCGTATCGGTCCGCCAGACTGGTGTGCGAGACGTGGTGGAGTGCTAGGAAGCGAAGGAGCAAGGGAGGGAACGTACACCAGTACGTGACCGACCGCGCGACTGAAGCTGACAACGCAATCCGCCGCGTATCGCGCGCCGGATTTATGGAGAGTTTGATCCTGGCTCAGGACGAACGCTGGCGGCGTGCCTAATACATGCAAGTCGAGCGAATGACAGGGAGCTTGCTCCCTTGATTTAGCGGCGGACGGGTGAGTAACACGTGGGCAACCTGCCCTGCAGATGGGGATAACTCCGGGAAACCGGGGCTAATACCGAATAATCAGTTCCTCCGCATGGAGGAACTCTGAAAGACGGTTTCGGCTGTCACTGCAGGATGGGCCCGCGGCGCATTAGCTAGTTGGTGGGGTAACGGCCTACCAAGGCGACGATGCGTAGCCGACCTGAGAGGGTGATCGGCCACACTGGGACTGAGACACGGCCCAGACTCCTACGGGAGGCAGCAGTAGGGAATCTTCCACAATGGACGAAAGTCTGATGGAGCAACGCCGCGTGAACGAAGAAGGCTCTCGGGTCGTAAAGTTCTGTTGCGAGGGAAGAACACGTACGGGAGTCACTGCCCGTACCTTGACGGTACCTCGTCAGAAAGCCACGGCTAACTACGTGCCAGCAGCCGCGGTAATACGTAGGTGGCAAGCGTTGTCCGGAATTATTGGGCGTAAAGCGCGCGCAGGCGGTCCTTTAAGTCTGATGTGAAATCTCGCGGCTCAACCGCGAACGGTCATTGGAAACTGGGGGACTTGAGTGCAGAAGAGGAAAGCGGAATTCCACGTGTAGCGGTGAAATGCGTAGAGATGTGGAGGAACACCAGTGGCGAAGGCGGCTTTCTGGTCTGTAACTGACGCTGAGGCGCGAAAGCGTGGGGAGCAAACAGGATTAGATACCCTGGTAGTCCACGCCGTAAACGATGAGTGCTAAGTGTTAGGGGGTTTCCGCCCCTTAGTGCTGCAGCTAACGCATTAAGCACTCCGCCTGGGGAGTACGGCCGCAAGGCTGAAACTCAAAGGAATTGACGGGGACCCGCACAAGCGGTGGAGCATGTGGTTTAATTCGAAGCAACGCGAAGAACCTTACCAGGTCTTGACATCCCGCTGACCGGCATGGAGACATGCCTTTCCCTTCGGGGACAGCGGTGACAGGTGGTGCATGGTTGTCGTCAGCTCGTGTCGTGAGATGTTGGGTTAAGTCCCGCAACGAGCGCAACCCTTGATCTTAGTTGCCAGCATTCAGTTGGGCACTCTAAGGTGACTGCCGGTGACAAACCGGAGGAAGGTGGGGATGACGTCAAATCATCATGCCCCTTATGACCTGGGCTACACACGTGCTACAATGGACGGTACAAAGGGCTGCGAACCCGCGAGGGGGAGCCAATCCCATAAAACCGTTCCCAGTTCGGATTGCAGGCTGCAACTCGCCTGCATGAAGCCGGAATCGCTAGTAATCGTGGATCAGCATGCCACGGTGAATACGTTCCCGGGTCTTGTACACACCGCCCGTCACACCACGAGAGTTTGTAACACCCGAAGTCGGTGGGGTAACCCTTACGGGAGCCAGCCGCCGAAGGTGGGACAGATGATTGGGGTGAAGTCGTAACAAGGTAGCCGTATCGGAAGGTGCGGCTGGATCACCTCCTTTCTAAGGATAATTACGGAATATGGATCTCCGATCCATACGTTGACGTTTTGCGTTCAGTTTTGAAGGTTTATTTCTTTCTTTATAGATCTTCTAACTTGTTCATTGAAAACTGGATAGAACGACATTGAAAGTAACAAGTAATCAACCGAGTCGATCACTTTTGTGATTGAACATGCAATACTTTGTAACGAGCTGGTTGTATTTATCGCTAAATACACCACTCAAACCATGGCACCTCTAGCAGGATGCCAATGGGTTTCGAGACGCAAGCAGGACGAGGAAGCGATGGGAGCGAGGACCGGAACGTGCATTGGCACGTGAGGACCGCAGTGACCGAGCTGACAAAGTAATGCGCCGCGGATCGGAAGCCATAAAAGGTTAAGTTAGAAAGGGCGCACGGCGGATGCCTTGGCACTAGGAGCCGATGAAGGACGGAACTAACACCGATATGCTTCGGGGAGCTGTAAGTAAGCTTTGAGCCGAAGATTTCCGAATGGGGGAACCCACTGCCCGTAATGGGGCAGTACGCTACACGTGAATACATAGCGTGAGCGAGGCACACCCGGAGAACTGAAACATCTAAGTACCCGGAGGAAGAGAAAGAAACATCGATTCCCTTAGTAGCGGCGAGCGAAACGGGAAGAGCCCAAACCAGGAAGCTTGCTTCCTGGGGTTGTAGGACACTCTATACGGAGTTACAAAGGGCTGGGTTAGGCGAAGCGACCTGGAAAGGTCCGCCAGAGCGGGTAAAAGCCCCGTAGCCGAAAGTCCAGCCCCTCCAGAGTGGATCCTGAGTACGGCGGAACACGTGAAATTCCGTCGGAATCCGGGAGGACCATCTCCCAAGGCTAAATACTCCCTAGTGACCGATAGTGAACCAGTACCGTGAGGGAAAGGTGAAAAGCACCCCGGAAGGGGAGTGAAAGAGAACCTGAAACCGTGTGCCTACAAGTTGTCAGAGCCCGTTAATGGGTGATGGCGTGCCTTTTGTAGAATGAACCGGCGAGTTACGATTCCATGCGAGGTTAAGCCGAGAAGGCGGAGCCGCAGCGAAAGCGAGTCTGAATAGGGCGCATGAGTATGGGGTCGTAGACCCGAAACCAGGTGATCTACCCATGTCCAGGGTGAAGGTAAGGTAACACTTACTGGAGGCCCGAACCCACGTACGTTGAAAAGTGCGGGGATGAGGTGTGGGTAGCGGTGAAATTCCAATCGAACCTGGAGATAGCTGGTTCTCTCCGAAATAGCTTTAGGGCTAGCCTCAAACGTAAGAGTCCCGGAGGTAGAGCACTGTTTGGACGAGGGGCCCATCCCGGGTTACCGAATTCAGACAAACTCCGAATGCCGGATGACTTCTGTTTGGGAGTCAGACTGCGGGTGATAAGATCCGTGGTCGAGAGGGAAACAGCCCAGACCGCCAGTTAAGGTCCCCAAGTATCCGTTGAGTGGAAAAGGATGTGGCGCTGCCCAGACAACCAGGATGTTGGCTTAGAAGCAGCCACCATTTAAAGAGTGCGTAATAGCTCACTGGTCGAGTGGCGCTGCGCCGAAAATGTACCGGGGCTAAACGGATCACCGAAACTGCGGATTGACACCATTGGTGTCAGTGGTAGGAGAGCGTTCCAAGGGCGTCGAAGCCAGACCGGAAGGACTGGTGGAGCGCTTGGAAGTGAGAATGCCGGTATGAGTAGCGAAAGAAGGGTGAGAATCCCTTCCACCGAATGCCTAAGGTTTCCTGAGGAAGGCTCGTCCGCTCAGGGTTAGTCGGGACCTAAGTCGAGGCCGATAGGCGTAGACGATGGACAACAGGTTGATATTCCTGTACCACCTCCCCGCCGTTATCAGCAATGGGGGGACGCAGTAGGATAGGGTGAGCGCGCTGTTGGTCATGCGCGTCCAAGCAGTGAGGCGTGGAATGAGGCAAATCCCATTCCAGATGCGCTGGGCTGTGATGGCAAGGGGAATTGTCCCCGGAGTCCCTGATTTCACACTGCCAAGAAAAGCCTCTAGCGAGGCGGGAGGTGCCCGTACCGCAAACCGACACAGGTAGGCGAGGAGAGAATCCTAAGGTGATCGAGAGAACTCTCGTTAAGGAACTCGGCAAAATGACCCCGTAACTTCGGGAGAAGGGGTGCTCTGGTAGGGTGAATAGCCCGAGAGAGCCGCAGTGAATAGGCCCAGGCGACTGTTTAGCAAAAACACAGGTCTCTGCAAAACCGTAAGGTGACGTATAGGGGCTGACGCCTGCCCGGTGCTGGAAGGTTAAGAGGAGGGGTCAGCGCAAGCGAAGCTCCGAATTGAAGCCCCAGTAAACGGCGGCCGTAACTATAACGGTCCTAAGGTAGCGAAATTCCTTGTCGGGTAAGTTCCGACCCGCACGAAAGGCGTAACGATCTGGGCACTGTCTCAACGAGAGACTCGGTGAAATTATAATATGCGTGAAGATGCGCATTACCCGCGACAGGACGGAAAGACCCCGTGGAGCTTTACTGTAGCCTGATATTGAATTCCGGTGCAGCCTGTACAGGATAGGTAGGAGCCTAAGATGCCGGAGCGCCAGCTTCGGTGGAGGCACCCGTGGGATACTACCCTGGCTGTATTGGACTTCTAACCCTTGCCCGTGATCCGGGCAGGAGACAGTGTCAGGCGGGCAGTTTGACTGGGGCGGTCGCCTCCTAAAGAGTAACGGAGGCGCCCAAAGGTTCCCTCAGAATGGTTGGACATCATTCGCAGAGTGCAAAGGCATAAGGGAGCTTGACTGCGAGACCTACAAGTCGAGCAGGGTCGAAAGACGGGCTTAGTGATCCGGTGGTTCCGCATGGAAGGGCCATCGCTCAACGGATAAAAGCTACCCCGGGGATAACAGGCTTATCTCCCCCAAGAGTCCACATCGACGGGGAGGTTTGGCACCTCGATGTCGGCTCATCGCATCCTGGGGCTGTAGTCGGTCCCAAGGGTTGGGCTGTTCGCCCATTAAAGCGGTACGCGAGCTGGGTTCAGAACGTCGTGAGACAGTTCGGTCCCTATCCGTCGCGGGCGCAGGAAATTTGAGAGGAGCTGTCCTTAGTACGAGAGGACCGGGATGGACACACCGCTGGTGTACCAGTTGTTCTGCCAAGGGCATCGCTGGGTAGCTATGTGTGGACGGGATAAATGCTGAAAGCATCTAAGCATGAAGCCCCCCTCGAGATGAGATTTCCCTTTACTTCTGTAAGTAAGATCCCTCAAAGATGATGAGGTGGATAGGTCCGGGGTGGAAGCGTGGCGACACGTGCAGCTGACGGATACTAATCGATCGAGGACTTAACCAAGAAATGCCGAAGCGGCCGTCTAGGCGCGACAGGCACAAGACGGATTGGCGAAGCGGCGCTTTCTGCCGCACAGCCGAGATGGCTTGTGACCCGAGCGACTGGCCGCTGAGGCTGGACAGTTACAACAGTAGTTGATTACGTTACACAATGTCACTTCTATCTGGTTTTGAATGAGCAATTCATTCACCTGTCTGGTAATGACGGCGAAGAGGTCACACCCGTTCCCATCCCGAACACGGAAGTTAAGCTCTTCAGCGCCGATGGTAGTAGGGGGCTTCCCCCTGTGAGAGTAGGACGTTGCCAGGCCAAGGCCATCCCCCGAGTGGGGATGGTTTTTTTGTGCTTTTCGACGCCATGGAGACCTTCCTTGAAGGCTGGCATAGAGGATGAAAAGATGCTGATCGTGGCCGAACTAAATGAATCGTTCCAGTGGTTAAACGGTCGCTCGTCGCGCTAAATGAATCGTTCCAGTGGTTAAACGGTCGCTCGTCGCGCTAAATGAATCGTTCCAGCGGTTAAACGGTCGCTTGCCGAGCTAAACGGATCGCTCCGGCGGTTAAACGGTCGCTCGCCGAGCTAAACCGATCGTTTCTGCGGTTAAACGGTCGTTCCTCGGGCTAAATGAATCGTTCCATCGGCTAATCAGTCGCTCGCCGAGCTAACCGGATCATTTCGCTGGCAAACGGTCGCTTCCCGAGCTAATCGGTTCGTTGCGCCGACTACTCACAACCCGCCGTTCCACGCACTAACCGCTCGTCGTTAAACAGCAACCAGCATCCCGCATTTTTGATCCCTCAGGCGAATCAGAGCTTGAAGTATGATACAATCAAACAAATTAGGCTGCGGCAAGTTTTCAAACGGGCGCGCAGGAGGAAAGGATTTTATAAATGAGCAAGAGAAAGACGGTATGGTTTGAAGTGGATGAGAATGAAACCATCGAGGAGTGCCTGAATCGGATGAAGGCGGAAGGGTATATGGCGGCAGGCCGCAAAGAAGAACCTGTTTTCATGGAACAGGATGGTACCTACATTCCTGTTCGGCAAATCATCAAGTTTAAAGGAATCTCGATTGATGTTGAATAAATACGAACGTTTTTATATACATAATATATAAACGTTCGTGTAATGAGTTGACAGGAGCTTCGATGATTGTTAGAATGTAAGTGAATAAGAGAGACCCACATATATGCTGGGGGATTGGCCCCAGTGTTTCTACCAGGACACCGTAATGTCCGGACTATGCGGGAAGCGATGAACGAGGATTGGCAGGTCCGCTGCCAGTTTGTTTTGGCGTCTTTCATGACGCGGCAAGCCCTCGGATAGTCCGCTTTCCAATGCATGTTGGAATAGCGGTTTATCCGAGGGCTTTTTGCATAGAAACATATGAGCAAAGGGAGTGGATTGGATGGAACCGAAAGTCGGTGTGATCATGGGAAGCAAAAGTGATTGGGAGACGATGCGGCATGCATGCGACCTCCTGGAAGAGCTACAGGTGCCATATGAGAAAAAAGTGGTATCGGCGCATCGGACACCGGATCTGATGTTTACATATGCGGAGCAGGCGGGTGAAAGAGGAATCGAGGTTATTATCGCAGGAGCAGGCGGAGCTGCCCATTTGCCGGGCATGGTCGCTGCAAAGACGCTGGTTCCTGTCATCGGCGTGCCGGTTCAATCGAAAGCGCTGAATGGGCTGGATTCATTGTTATCCATTGTCCAGATGCCCGCAGGTGTGCCGGTGGCGACCGTATCCATCGGAAAAGCGGGTGCGATAAATGCAGGTCTGCTGGCTGCCCAGATGTTGGCAGTCCATGACTGTAAACTCGCAGAGCGGCTGGAAATGAGACGCTGCGAAGCACGCGAGGCATCTATCAAGAGCGGGGAGGAGCTTGCATGAAGACAATTTTACCGGGACAGACGATCGGCATCATTGGCGGCGGCCAGCTCGGACGCATGATGGCGCTTGCTGCAAAGGAAGCGGGATTTCGGATCGCTGTGCTGGATCCCGTCATTGATTCACCATGCGGGCAGGTGGCTGATATCCGGATCGCCGCGCTATATGATGATTTGGCGGCGCTAGAGGAGCTTGGCGAAGTCAGTGATGTCGTGACGTATGAATTCGAAAATGTGGATTATGAAGGGCTTCGGCATATGGAGCGGTTCACGTATTTGCCGCAAGGGGCGGAGCTTGTGAGAATCACGCAGAATCGGATCCTGGAAAAAGCGGAAATTAGAGCATCCGGTGCTCCTGTTGCGAAGTATATCACGGCTGGTTCGTTCGAAGAACTGGTAAGGGATATCGGCAATATCGGTTTTCCATGTGTCGTGAAGACGGCGTTCGGCGGGTATGACGGCAAGGGGCAGGTGAAGCTCCATTCTGTAGATGATCTGGAGCAGGCGAAGGGCTTATTCGCCCACTCGGCATGCATCGCGGAAGAGTTCGTTCCATTCGAGCGTGAGATTTCTGTTATTATCCAGCGAAATGCCGCTGGGGAGTCTCATTGCCTGCCGACCTGCGAGAATGTCCACAAGAATCATATTTTGCATGAAACGATCGTGCCGGCGCGCGTTCCGGAAGCAGTTGTGATGAAAGCCCAAGAAGCGGCTGCCGCCATCGCGAACCACCTTCAGCTTGTCGGTACGCTTGCAGTTGAAATGTTCGTCATGAAAGAAGGCGGTGTTCTGATTAATGAGCTGGCTCCCCGTCCTCACAACTCTGGGCATTATTCCATTGAAGCATGCAACATCTCCCAGTTCCATCAGCATATCCGGGCGGTTTGCGGCTGGCCGCTGCAAAAACCGATTCTTTGGAAACCGGCTGTCATGGTGAATGTCCTGGGTGAACATATCGCACACGTCTGCAGTGCAATTTCAAGTTATCCAGACTGGTCTTTCCATCTATACGGCAAAGCGGAAGCGAAGGAGAAACGGAAGATGGGGCATATTACAGTCTTGACTGATGACCATGATGCCACATTAGCCGAAATTGATGCAACTGGCATCTGGGCGTAATCAAATCTATCACATATATCCAATTTAGGAGGAACTGACATGACAAAGGTGAACGTATTCGTAACACTTCGGGAAAGCGTTGTTGATCCGCAAGGCACGGCGGCGAAAGGAGCTCTTCATTCGCTAGGTTTCGGCGAGGTGAAAGATGTCCGTGTCGGCAAGCTTATCGAACTTGAGTTGGAAGGTACTCCGGAAAACTTGGAAGAACGCGTCCAGGAGATGTGCAGCCAGCTGCTAGTCAATCAGGTGATCGAGGATTACAAGATCGACATCAAGGAGGCGCATGTCCAATGAGGTTCGCCATCTTGTCTTTTCCGGGTTCCAGCTGTGACCGCGACATGCAGCGCGTGCTGGCAGATGTGCTAGAAACCGAAGCCACAATCGTCAAGCATACAGATGCCGATTTTGATGGATATGATGCAGTCATCATCCCGGCCGGGGCTTCGTATGGCGATTATATCCGGCCCGGTGCACTTGCGAAAAGCTCGCCTGCAATTAGCAAGCTTCGGTCGTTTGCCGCGTCCGGAAAACCAGTCCTTGGCGTCGGCAACGGCTTTCAGATTTTGACGGAAGCAGGATTGCTGCCAGGCGCCTTCCTTCCGAATGCCAGCCTCAAATTTGATTCAGGCACAGCTTTGCTGAATGTCGAGACGTCTACTGCGCTCTTCACCTCTGCATTCGGGGAAGGCAGGCAGATCCGGCTGCCTTTCGCGCATGCATACGGCACCTATTATGTTGATGAAGAGACACACCAACAACTCATGTCTGACGACAGGATCGCTTTTACATACGCGGACGCTGCGATGAGCGGCAGCACTGGCCGTATCGCGGGTGTCCTGAATGAAGGGAAGAATGTGCTCGGACTGATGGCGCTTCCTGAACGCGCTGCAGAGGAATTGATCGGAGGAACAGATGGATTGCCTTTATTCCAATCAATCGTTAAAAACGGGAGGAACGAACATGCAAACTTTGCTTGAACCGACGACAGAACTGATCAAGGACGAGAAACTATACTTGCAGATGGGCATGACCGAGGAAGAATACAACCGTGCGTGTGAAATGATCGGCCGGCTGCCGAACTATACGGAGACCGGGCTGTTTTCAGCTATGTGGTCGGAGCACTGTTCCTATAAGAGCTCAAAGCCGGTTCTTCGAAAGTTCCCGACGGAAGGTGAGCGGGTTCTCCAAGGGCCTGGCGAAGGAGCCGGAATTGTCGATATCGGCGATCAGCAAGCAGTCGTCTTCAAGCTGGAGTCGCATAACTCGCCGTCCGCAATAGAGCCGTTCATCGGTGCAGCGACGGGGGCGGGCGGCATCATCCGTGATGTATTCTCCATGGGCGCTCGTCCGATTGCGCTCGTCAATTCGATGCGATTTGGTGATCTGGCAAATCCGAGGGACCGTTATCTGTTCGAGGAGGCGGTCGCCGGGATTGCGCATTACGGCAATGTCATCGGCATTCCGACTGTCGCCGGGGAAGTGCAGTTTGACAGCAGCTACTCGAAACGTCCACTCGTCAATGCGATGGCGGTTGGATTACTGAATCACGCGGATATTCAGAAAGGAATTGCGTCAGGAGCAGGCAATACAGTCATGTATGTTGGTGCGCCGACAGGCCGGGACGGCATCAACGGAGCGACGATGTCCTCTGCAGAAGTGGAAGTCGAGAAGGAAGCGGAGCTGCCGGTCATGCAGGCGGGTGATCCATTCCTTGAGAAACTGCTTATGGATGCATGCCTTGAGCTCGTGAAATCAGATGCGCTGATCGGCATACAGGACATGGGTGCGGCGGGGCTGACGTCTTCCTCTGCGGAAATGGCCTCAAAAGCTGGATTTGGTATAGAGATGAACCTTGATCTTGTGCCACAGCGTGAAGAAGGCATGACGGCATATGAAATGATGCTGTCCGAATCGCAGGAGCGCATGCTTGTCGTTGTTAAGCAAGGACGCGAACAGGAAATCACGGATCTATTTGCAAGCTATGGCCTGACCGCTGTAGCAATCGGCAAAGTGACTGAAGATAAGATGCTTCGGCTTTATCATAACGGAGAGATGGTTGCTGAGATTTTGGCGGATGTCCTCGCGGATGATGCGCCAGTGTATCATAAAAAGTCCAAAGAGCCGGCATACTTCGCGGAATTCCAGGCATTGGACAATAAAGAGCCGCAAGTTGCAGACGTGAAGCAGGCGTTGATCCAGCTATTAAGTCAGCCGACAATCGCTTCGAAAGAGTGGGTGTATCGGCAGTTTGATTCCGGGGCAGGCGGCCATACAGTCGTCGCTCCAGGCTCATCATCAGGCATCATCCGGATCCCTGGAACGGACAAAGGGCTTGCAATGACAGCGGACTGCAACTCACGCTATATCTATCTCGATCCTGAGACGGGCGGCAAAATTGCAGTCGCGGAAGCCGCAAGGAATCTTGTCTGTTCAGGCGCTGAGCCGATCGCATCGACGGACTGCCTCAATTTCGGAAGTCCAGACAAGCCGGAGGTGTTCTGGCAGATCGAAAAATCAGCGGACGGCATCGCGGCTGCTTGCCTGGAGCTGAACAGTCCGATTATCGGCGGGAATGTGTCGATGTCGAATGAGGCGGACGGCGTGCCGGTAAAACCAACACCGACAATTGGAATGGTCGGCTTGATGCAAGACTTGAAGAACGTGACGACCGTGCCGTTCAAGCAGACGGGAAATCTGATTTATCTCATTGGCGAAACGATGACAGAATTCGGCGGCAGTGAACTGCAGCAGATGCTAGAAGGGAAGATTTCCGGCAAAGCGCCAGCAATCGACCTTGAAGTTGAAGCGAGACGCCAGCGAGAGTTGCTAGTGGCAATCGGAGAAGGGCTCGTACAATCGGCGACTGACCTTTCGGAAGGCGGATTTGCGGTGGCCCTTTGTGAAAAGGCATTCGGAAGCGGACTTGGAGCGGAAGTGGAGCTTGCAGGCAGCAAGGTGACGGCTTTGTTCAGCGAGACGCAATCCCGTTTTCTGGTGACAGTCACCCCCGAGAATGCAGAGCGATTCGAAAAAACTGTCACTGACGCTGTCTGCATCGGCCATGTGACGGATCAAGCCCGTCTTGTCATTAACGGCGAGGGAGGCGAATGGCTGAGCAGTCCGGTGGATGAACTTGAGACGGCCTGGAGAGGGGCGATCAAATGCTTGCTGAACTGAGAGGGCTGAACGAAGAATGTGGCATCTTCGGCGTTTTCGGCCATGAAGAGGCCGCGCAGATCAGCTATTACGGGCTTCATGCGCTGCAGCACCGCGGACAGGAGGGCGCTGGCATTGTTACAAAGGATGCGAAAGGGCTGCATGTCTTAAAGGGCGAGGGATTAGTGAACGAGGTGTTCACAGGCGACAAGCTAGCGAAGTTGACAGGCAGTGCGGCAATCGGCCAGGTCCGTTATACGACAGAAGAGGGGCGCGGCGCGGAGAACGTCCAGCCGCTCGTCTTCCGTTCAACGACGGGCAGCATGGCGATTGCCCATAACGGCAATCTAATCAATGCGAAAGAATTGAAAGAAAGCCTCGAAAAGCAGGGAAGCATTTTCCAGACAACTTCGGATACCGAAGTGCTCGCCCACTTGATCAAACGCAGCGGCAGCGGTTCGTTGACGCAGCGAGACCGCGTAAAAAAGGCGCTAGGGATGCTGAAGGGCGCGTTCGCGTTCGTCCTTCTGACCGAGGAAGGCCTCATGGTGGCGCAAGACCCGAACGGCATGCGCCCCCTCTCGATCGGCCAGCTTGGAGATGCATGGGTCGTCGCATCGGAGACATGCGCATTTGACCTGATTGGAGCGGAAGCAGTACGTTCGGTGGAGCCGGGGGAACTGCTCATCATCAATCAAGACGGCGTCTACGCGGACCGGTTTACGGACAGCGGGGGTCCTGCTATCTGTTCGATGGAATATGTGTATTTCTCAAGGCCTGACTCCGATATCGACGGCATCAATATCCATATGGCACGCAAACGATGCGGCAAACAGCTCGCCCGGGAAGTGGCAATTGAAGCGGATGTTGTGACAGGTGTCCCTGATTCAAGCATTTCGGCGGCGATCGGTTTTTCCGAAGAGAGCGGGATTCCATATGAGCTGGGGCTGATTAAAAACCGCTATGTCGGCAGAACGTTCATCCAGCCGACCCAGTCGATGCGGGAGCGGGGCGTCAAGATGAAACTGTCGCCTGTCCATCAAGTCGTAAAAGGGAAGCGCGTCATCATGGTCGATGATTCCATCGTCCGGGGCACGACCTCAAAACGGATCGTATCCATGCTGAAAGAGGCGGGTGCGCTTGAGGTGCACGTCGTCATCGCGGCTCCGCCTCTTGTGAGTCCGTGTTTCTACGGAGTGGATATCAGCACGGATTCCGAATTGATCGCAACCGGCCGGTCGGCAGATGAGATTCGCGACCTGATCGGAGCAGATTCCCTTCATTTCCTTTCGAAAGACGGAATGCTGGGGGCGATCGGCCGCCCTGCAGGAATGAAGAATTGCGGGCAGTGCCTCGCCTGTTTCACAGGGGAGTACCCGACAGACATATATGCGGATACGGCAATGCCGCATGAAAAAGAGATTGTACGTTAAGGAGGCAGTATGATGTCGAAGGCATATGAGCGCGCCGGAGTGAATATCGAGGCGGGCTATGAATCGGTGGAACGGATGAAATCCCATGTGGCCAGAACGTCAAGAAAAGGTGTCGCGGGAACGTTCGGCGGCTTCGGGGGCATGTTCGACCTTTCCGCCCTTGAGTATAAAGAGCCGGTGCTCATTTCCGGAACAGACGGTGTCGGAACAAAACTGAAGCTCGCGTTTCTCGCGGACCAGCATGACACGATTGGCATCGATTGCGTCGCGATGTGCGTGAACGATATTGTCGCCCAAGGGGCAGAGCCGCTCTATTTCCTCGATTATATCGCGCTTGGCAAGGCGGTTCCGGAGAAAGTGGAAGCGATTGTGAAAGGCATAGCGGACGGCTGCGTGCAGGCGGGCGCCGCCCTGATCGGCGGGGAAACGGCGGAAATGCCGGGTCTCTATGATGAGGAGGAATATGACCTGGCGGGCTTCGCAGTCGGCGCTTGTGAGAAAAGCCGCGTTGTGACGGGAGATAAAGTGCGCGAAGGTGATGTGCTTGTCGGCATCGCATCGAGCGGCATCCACTCAAATGGCTACTCGCTTGTGCGTAAAATCGTCTTCGAAGAACAGAACTACGGAATTGACAGCTATATCGCAGGGTACGAAGAACTCGGCAGGGGGGGCGATGCGCTGCTGACGCCGACTAAGATCTATGCAAAACCGGTCCTTGAGATGCTACGTACACTTGATATCCATTCGATGGGGCATATGACTGGAGGCGGCTTTTATGAAAACCTGCCTCGTATGTTCCGCGGCGGCCTGACGGCGGAAATTCATCTAGGTTCATGGCCGGTGCTGCCTGTCTTTAAGATGCTGCAGGAAAAAGGGGACCTAGAGGATTCGGATATGTACCGCGTGTTCAATATGGGAATCGGATTCGTCATCGCCCTGCCGGAAGAACAGGCTAGAAAAGCAATCTCGATTTGCGCAGCGCACGGTGAAGAGGCATATATGATCGGTAAAGTGGTTGCAGGAAATACGTTGTCATTCACCGGAGAGCATGACGGGAGCCTGCAAGGATGACCCGGCGCCGGATTGCGGTATTCGCGTCAGGAAGCGGCAGCAATTTCTCCGCACTTGAGGCGGCCTGCCGGGAAGGTGAGCTCGATGCGGAAATCGCACTAGTCATCACAGACCGGCCGCATGCCCAGGTGATCGAACGCGCTATGCGGGCGGGTATCCGGGTCGCAGCATTCAACCCGAAGGCATTTAAAACAAAGCGGGCTTATGAAGAGATGATCAGGAAGGCGCTTCATGATGAAAATGTTGAATGGCTGGTCCTTGCTGGTTATATGCGGCTGATCAGCCCTGTGCTGCTTGAAGCGTTTCCAGGGCGGATCGTCAACATCCATCCGTCACTGCTGCCCGCTTTCCCTGGAAAAGATGCAATCGGTCAAGCAGTGAGGCATGGCGTAAAAGTGACGGGCGTCACTGTTCATCTTGTCGATGAAGGAATGGACACCGGCCCTATCGTAGCACAGCAAGCGGTTGATGTTGTGCCAGGTAATGCCGAAAAGACGGCACTTGCCATCCATTCCGTCGAACATGAATTGTATAAGCGGGCTTTGCAGCAGCTGCTTGATGAAGCGACCGAATGCATCTGCTGAAACTGCCATTAAGCGATATGAGAGGTAATCAAACGAAACGGAGTTGTGATCGGTGAAAAAACGTGCATTGCTAAGTGTGTCGGATAAGACCGGCATCGCGGAGTTCGCAAAAAAGATTGAGTCGCTTGGATATGAAATCCTCTCGACAGGGGGAACGCTGGCCCACCTGCGGGAAAGCGGCGTCAATGTGACGGCGGTCGACGAAGTGACAGGCTTCCCTGAAATTATGGAAGGCCGGGTGAAGACGCTGCATCCGATGATCCACGGAGGTCTTCTCGCCAAGCAGGATGATCCATCCCATCAGGCGCAGATGGAGGAGCATGGCATCCAGCCGATCGATATTGTCTGTGTCAATCTGTATCCTTTCAAGGCGACGATCGAAAAGGAAGGCGTTTCGGCGAGTGAAGCGATCGAAAACATTGATATCGGCGGCCCGGCGATGCTGAGGGCGTCCGCAAAGAACCACCAATATATCACTGTGCTCGTCGATTCAGCAGACTACGGAGAAGTGCTTGAGCAATTACAGTCAGCTGGAAAGACTACGAAGGAGACGCGCAGGAGGCTTGCGGCAAAGGTATTCCGCCATACTGCGGCCTATGACGCATTGATTGCCGGCTATCTGACGGATCTCTCGGACGAGGAGTTTCCTGAACAGATGACTTTTACATATGAGCGGAAGCAGGCTCTCCGGTATGGAGAGAATCCGCACCAGAAAGCAGCGTTCTACAGCAGGCCGCTTGGATCCGACTTTTCGATAGCTTCTGCTGCGCAGCTGCACGGGAAAGAGTTGTCGTATAACAACATCCAGGATGCCAACGCAGCGATCCAGATCGTGAAGGAGTTCGACTCTCCGGCGGCAGTGGCAGTGAAACATATGAATCCATGCGGCGTAGGGACAGGCGGGACGATTTCAGAGGCGTTTGCCAAAGCATATGAAGCCGACCCGGTATCCATTTTCGGCGGCATCATCGCACTAAACCGCGAAGTTGATCAAGAGACAGCTGGGCAACTTGCCGGCATCTTCCTCGAAATCATCATTGCGCCGGCCTTTACGGAGCAGGCAATCGAACTTTTGACGAAGAAAAAGAATATTCGGCTGCTGACAATCCCGTTTGGGCAGAAACGTCAGGATGCGTGGAACACGGTGTCGGTGGAGGGCGGCCTGCTCGTGCAGGAGCCGGATCGTTATGGTTTTGGCGATGCGGATATCCGCGTTGCGACGGACCGGGAACCGACAGAATCGGAGTGGGAGGCGCTGAAGCTTGGATGGGCTGTCGTGAAACACGTGAAATCCAATGCGATTGTCGTCACTGACAGCCAAATGACCCTCGGCGTCGGGGCAGGACAGATGAACCGGGTAGGTGCTGCGGAAATCGCGCTTACACAGGCAGCCGATCGTGCGAAAGGGGCGGCGCTCGCGTCCGATGCGTTTTTCCCGATGGATGATACGGTCGAAGCGGCTGCAAAAGCGGGCATCACGGCAATCATCCAGCCGGGCGGCTCAGTCAAGGATGAAGATTCCATCAAAAAAGCGAATGAGTACGGCATGGCAATGGTATTCACAGGCGTTCGCCATTTCAAACACTAAGGGGGCTTTTCAATGAAAGTGCTTGTTATCGGAAGCGGCGGCCGGGAGCATGCGATTGTGAGGCAATTCGCAAAGTCGCCGTCTGTATCGCAAGTGTTTGTTGCGCCAGGAAACGATGGAATGGAAGATGATGCCGTATGCGTTCCGATTCACGCGATGGATTTTCCGGCACTTGCAGATTTTGCAGAAGAACAGCAGATCGATCTGACATTCGTCGGCCCTGAACAGCCGCTGTCAGAAGGGATCGTCGACTATTTCAGCGAGCGGGGCCGCCGTATCTTTGGTCCTTCCAAAGAAGCGGCGAGGCTTGAAGGCAGCAAATCGTTCGCCAAGGAATTGATGAAGCGACACGGCATCCCGACTGCCGATTCCGGCACCTTCACGGATGCGGAGCAGGCGAAGGCGTTCATCCATGAACACGGCGCGCCGATTGTCATCAAGGCGGACGGGCTGGCCGCAGGGAAAGGGGTCGTCGTTGCGATGACACTGGATGAGGCGCTTCATGCGGTGGATGAAATGATTGGGAACCAGCGATTCGGGCAATCATCTTCCACGATCGTCATCGAGGAATTCCTGGACGGCGAGGAATTTTCCTTCATGTCGTTTGTCCATGAAGGGCAGATCTATCCGATGCCGATCGCGCAGGATCATAAGCGTGCGTTCGACGGCGATGAAGGGCCGAATACGGGCGGAATGGGGGCGTATTCCCCTGTCCCTCATATTCCAGATACAGTCGTACAGGAATCATACGAGAAGGTTGTTGTGCCTATTGTCGAAGCGATGGCCGCGGAAGGGAACCCTTTTACAGGCATCCTGTATGCAGGACTGATTCTTACTGCAGAGGGGCCGAAAGTGATCGAGTTCAACGCGCGATTCGGGGATCCTGAGACACAAGTCGTCCTGCCGCGGATGGAATCGGATTTCGGGTCGTTCATGATGGCACTGATGGACGGGAAGCCGTTCGATCTGCAGTGGAGCAAGAAAGCGATGCTGGGTGTGGTAGTGGCGGCGGATGGGTATCCCGGAATGGTTCAAAAAGGGGCACTTCTTCCTGAACTGCATAGCCTGGAAGATTCAGGGCTGCTACTCTTCCATGCAGGCACCTACAAAACGGGCGACCGCTTTTTCGGAAACGGAGGCCGGGTCATTCTGGCGGCAGCAGCTGCAGATGAACTGGCAGCCGCACGAGAAAAAGTTTACAGCGGCCTCTCCTCACGTGAATGGCCGGGTTTCTTTTATCGGACAGACATCGGCTTCAGGGCTTTGAACAAATAAAAAGTGAAGGCCATCCCATTTGAGGAATGGCCTTTACTCGATTGTTCCGGTGCTCTTCAAATCGACATTCAGTTTCAGGTTGAACTGGATGTCAGGATACGCATCGGTCCATGTCTTGTCCGTTTCGTCATTATAAAGATGTGTTGCCCTGTAGCGCAGGCCGAACCCTAAAGGATCCAAATGCTCCTTCTGCATATCCAGCAGGAAATCCATAACCTTCTTCTTGATTTCGGTTTCGGCAATTTGGTTGTATTTCTCCAAATCCTTCAGTTTCAGGAACTGGTTGGACTCCCCGATGATCCCCTTCATGGCGACTTCCATGTCAATTGCGACAGGGCGGACCCCTTCCGTCCGTATTTTGTATTTCATCTTCACTGAGTCAATGTTCAGCAATAAGAGGTACTCGTCATTTTTCACTTTATAGGTGAATCCCGAGGTCTTATTGTATAAGGAATTGTAATACTTTGTATGGATCATGCCAAGCTCGTACGGTTTCTTTTCTTCACTGATGACAAGTGATTTATTGACAATGAACTCCTTCTGCTCTTCAGAAACTTCCATGAGCGGAACGACAGGGTCGATCCCTTTTCCAAAAAAGTCTCTGCGCAGCTGATACAAATAGGTCGTTACGATGAAGGGGGACTCCGTTGCATTGTCTCCGAAAAAGTTGAACAGGGAAACCGAGGCGGGTGCTTCTGTAGCAGGTTCCATTTTCACGATCGCTTCTGCAGTCGGCCGGGCGCCAGCGACAAATGCGATCATCTGGATATCGCCCCGTCTTACGAAGTAATCCATGAAGGTCTTCATATTGTCATGCAGCAGATCTTCATGAATGATGATCGCTTTCACGTGTCCGAATTCGAGTACTTTGTCGACATGGGTCTCAAGGATCCGTACAGCTTCCCCGATCGTTTCCGCTTCCTCGGATAAATAGGTGAAAGTCGGTTTGGCTGCTTCTTTTATGGCTCCGAACGGCAAAATGACTTTCAGTGTCACTTTATAGCCGTTTTCCATCTTTTCCGCAGGATCTACACCGATTGCCGCGATGAACAGCCGCTTGTCGATGTCTTTGAAGCCGCACCCGGCTGTTAGCAGAAGCGCGCCAAGTGAAAGGGACATGATAAGTCGTTTGCCGGTTATTCTAAAATGATTCATCTTTCATTCCTCCGTTTCGCATTTCGGCGAATCAGGAGCAGGGTGCCAACAAGCAGAAGCGCGAACAGCGGCATCTGATTGTAAAAGTACGTACTGAACTTGAACAAATCATACTCGGTGATCTTGACAATGAAAGGGAAAGAGATCGCCCAGAACAGGACGGCAAATAGGAAGGGCCGGGCATCCAGCTTCTTGATCCGGACCTTCTCACTTACTAAACTGCTTAGGAAACGTGCGGCGATATGCCAGTGGACCATGATGTTCAAGAATGCGACTGCCAGGAAGTTGAGCATGAAAATAAAGACGAACCGCTCCACGAAACCATATTTCATCTGAACTGAGTCGCTGGTCATGATCCATGGATAGATCAGGTCGCTGCCACGGTTGTAGCCCGCATAACCGAATGGGATAAAATAGATGAACGCAAGTATAATGACGCCGACCATCCAGATGAACACATAATTCCAAAAGCTCATCTTCAGTTTTTGATTCAAAAAAAGATTGAAGTATGCAATGTTGACCACTCCCATGAAGATGAAAATGGTGGCCATCATCGCAGAATAATCGGGCGTAGCGGTGCCATGCATGACGGCAACACCGACATAATCCCATTTCATCTGTTTGTTCAAAAGGATTTTCACAAGCAGGAAGACAATCATCGGACTCAGGCAGACAAAGATGGTTTCGATCGTGTATAGGATGCTTTTGCTTTTACAGACAACGGCGTATGTGAGAAATGCGACGAATGTACCGATTATGATGTAGATTGACATTTCAGGCGTCAGGAACCGAATAAGCAGGAAAGTATAACTGGCCAAGATGATGAGCCCTGCGAAGAACCAGTTCGCTGCCAAATAGATGAGCACGGGATACGTATACCAGCGCGGCAAGTATTCCTTCATCAGATCATTCAATGTCCTGCCAGGGAACTTTCCAAACAGCCACTCGATGATCCAGATGAGCAGGATTCCCGCCAGACTGCCGATTGCCATTGAAATCAGCGCACCTTGTGCCGATTTGTCCTGGAAGGTCTTTGGCACTTGAGCCACTATATTCGATACCATATTGATGAAAATTAAGTAATAGACAAACCGTTTTTTCATGAATCTTTTGCCCTCAATTCCCGGCGTCTTCCTTTCCAGGCGAACCGGAAATATGGTTCCCCGACGCTTTCCAGGTTCGTCATATAGAGGATGAAGCCGATGAAGCCGATAGCGAGTCCTGCTAGCCCGAATACGGATGTATACAGCAGCATGACCAGGCGCAGGACCCTCGTTGCAAAGGCCAGCTCATTCAAGGGGATGACAAAATTTGAGATGGCAACGAGCGAAACGACGATGATCATAATATTCGAAGCGAGTGCCGCTTCCACGGCCGCCGTACCGAGGATCAGGCCGCCGACTGTCGTTGCCGTCGAGCTGATGGCAGCGGGAAGCCGCACACTGGCTTCGGTCAGAAGCTCGATGAAGATCAGCATGAAAAACACTTCGATGAAAGACGGATACGGCACGCCGATCCGGCTCGCTGCCACAGACAGGGCGAGCTCTATGCGGAAGACGTCGGGATTATAGGAAGTGATGCCGACATAGATTGCAGGCAAAGTGACACAGGTGATAAGCCCGAAATACCGCAAGAAAAACGTAGACAGGCTGATCCAGAAAGAATGATAGTTATCCTCCATCGATGCCATGAAGTCGAAAAAGATGACAGGAGCAATGACGGCCTGCGGACTTCCTTCGATCAGAATCACGATTTTTCCGCCGCTCAGGTTATAGGCGATACGGTCCGGGCGGCCTGTTACGAGAAGCGTCGGGAAGAGTGAATACTTCGGTTTGTTAAGCAATAACTGCAGATCGGCTGCCGATTGGATGAACGGATGATCAATTGCTTCCAGTTTCTTCTTCAGTTTCTGAAGCACTCTCACATTCACCTGAATCTTGTCATAGACAAAAGCGATGGACCTCTTTGACTTATCATGCATTTGCATCGTATCAATCACGAGAGACGTCTCCGTGTACCGCTGGCGGATAATATTGAAATTGGTCTCCATGCTCTCGCTTAATCCGAGCTGCGGTCCGTTGATAGTCGGTTCAACAGTCGCTTCCAGCACTACATCCGCTTTGACCGCCTTGAAATCCAGCAGCAGTACGCGGTCTTCGATGCCGACGAGCAAAAACCCCTTTGCGATGTCAATGAGAAGATCCTCTTCGCTTGGGATCTGGGTCCTGTCGGGAAGGGAGGTTACATACTGTAGATAATGGGTGTCCGAAGCAAGTTCAAAGAAAGGGCGGATGATCGACCTCTGCAACTTATCCCCGTCCACAACGCTTTTGAGATAGAGAAGGTACGCTGTCCGATCGTCCAGCTGCAAAGTCGTTTCCACCATATCTTTGGAAGGCTTCAGCTGCTGCGCAATCTGATCCATCAGCCGCGGCCTGCCGCCTGATGATGCATGTCCCATCCGGTTCCTCTCCTCTCATAACTGCTGTTATAATAGGATTGCCAGCAAGGTGGAGAAACATTCACTTATTCGGCATAACAAATCCAGCAGCCGAAAAACCCGGCCTGCAGAAATTGCGTTACCTCCTTAAATCCTGCCTTCCTCAAGTTCTCTTCGATAGCTTCTCCTGTTTGGAACGAAAGCTTCCGAACACTTTCCTCCATTTCGTCAACCTCTTCCTCGGTCAATTTCGTCGTCTCCAGCCAATAGGTCTTCCACAATTCCACTAAGCGGTCATATTCAGCGCTGCCCGAATCTCCGTACATCGCGGCGAGGATGAAAGGAGCTTCCGGTTTTAATCGCCTATTGATCGCTTGCAGTATATCTGTCTTCTCCATGTCGTCTTCGATGAAGTGAATGACGAGAAGGCAAGTCGCTGCGTCGAATTCCGTGCGGGCGCCAACATCTGCAGCCGTCCCGTGGATCAGCTGCGTCCGCCCTGAAAGACCGAGGCTCCGCGCTTTCTCTCCGGCTATGTCCAGCATCTCCTTTGAAGGATCCACCGCGGTGAACCGCCACCCTGGATGCCGCCCGCCGAACGTTGCGAGTTCGTTGCCGCCGCCCGCCCCTACAAGCAGCAGGGAAGCTTCATCGCCAAGCAGCCGCCCAAGGTAGGCATTGCTCATTTTAAGCATCGCGTCGTATGCCGGAAATGTGCGCCGGATCCCTTTGTCATATTCATTCGCCAGCTCTTTATTGAATTCCATATTCATCAGTCCTATCGTTTAAGTTGGATACTATCCTGCTAACTTCTCGATGCATCTCCCAAATCCTTCAAAAAACATCTGGAAATTGAAAGAACGCTCTATGTTTCAGGTGGTTGCTATGCTACGATAAAAACAGCACTATTTTGACAAAAGGGGGGAGCCTCTGACTGATGTGGAGCCAAGAAGAAATCTATGAACAGATCAAAATCATCGACGGCAAAAAAGCGCCGTCGCTTGTCATCCAGAATGCGACCTACCTGCATTCCATCTTTAAGAAATGGATGACAGGCAATATATGGATATCCGGTGACCGGATCATTTATGTGGGACCGAAAATGCCGCAGGTGCTGGACGAGGCGGAATTGGTGGATGCGGAAGGGAAGTATGTCGTACCGGGCTATATTGAACCGCATGTACATCCCTTCCAGCTGTATAATCCGGAGACCTTCGCTGAATACGCGGGGCGGCTTGGCACGACGACATTCCTCTCGGATAATATGACGTTCTTCATGATGCTGGGCAATGAAAAGGCTTTCAAGCTCATTGATCAGCTGAATGAATTGCCGTTCTCCTTCTACTGGTGGGCGAGATTCGATTCGCAGACGGTGCTGAAGGATGAGAAGGAAGTATATAATCCAGCCGCCATCAAGGAATGGATCGACCGCGAGGATGTCCTCATGGGCGGCGAGTTGACCGGATGGACGCGGCTGCTTGCAGGCGACAGGCAGATGCTCGCTTCATTGCTCGAAGCGAAGCGGGGCGGCAAACGGATTGAAGGCCATTTCCCGGGTGCGTCGGAACGGACCCTTGCAAGGATGCGCCTGCTCGGTGCGGACGGCGATCATGAAGCGATGACCTTCGAAGAGGTGGAGCGCAGGCTCTTTCAAGGCTACGCTGTTACGCTGCGGCACTCATCCATCCGGCCTGACCTGCCCGCGATGCTGAAGGAGATTGCAGGAAGCGGGCTTGACGTATTCGATCATCTCATGATGACGACGGATGGATCGACGCCTTCCTTCCATCAGGACGGCGTGATCGACAAGTGCATTAAAGAAGCGCTGGGCGCTGGAGTTCCGGCGATCGACGCCTATTTGATGGCCTCCTATAATGTCGCACGCTATTACGGAATCGACTCGCTGCATGGCGTCATCGCGACAGGCCGTTATGCGACCCTTAACATTCTAAACGACGAGAGGGATCCTGTGCCTAGTGATGTTTTGTCAAAAGGGGTATGGCTTGCGCGCGACGGCCAGGCGGCAGCGGATTTTAAAGCGGTCGATTGGTCGATCATCCCTGCATTCAACCTGTCATATGATCTGACGGAGGATGATTTCCGGTTCGATTCGCAAATAGGCATTGATATGGTCAATGACGTCATCACGAAGCCGTACACGTCAACACTTGACCTGAGTCAGGATACGCTCCCTGCAGATCAAGACGAGAATTTTCTCATGCTGATCGATAAAAACGGCAAGTGGCGTGTCAATACAGTGATCAAAGGATTTGCGGACAATGTCCAAGGAATGGCCTCTTCCTATTCGAACACGGGGGACATTCTCCTGATCGGCAAGGACAAGCGTGAAATGCGAAAGGCGTTCGATGAGATGAAACGGATGGGCGGCGGGATGGTCATCATGGAAGACGGCGGAGTCGCCGCTTCGCTCCTTCTGCCAATCGGGGGCGGCCTGTCCGCTGACCCGGTCGACGTCTTAATTGAAAAAGAGATGCTGTTGAAGCGCGCACTGAGTGACAGAGGTTATCATTTTGGAGATGCGGTCTATACGTTCCTCTTCCTCCAATCAACCCATCTGCCGTATGTGCGCGTCACGCAGCTTGGGCTATACAATGTCATGAAGAACGAAGTGATCGTACCAGTAACAGAAAGATAAGAGGGGGAACAAATGGTGAAAGGGGAAAAGAGGATATGGCTGCTGCTTGCGGCAGCTATGCTGCTGTTGCTTTCCGCGTGTTCAAAAAATGAGAGGGCAGAAGCGGTGGAACCGGAGCCTGAGGTGGAAGAGGAACCGGCAATCGAGATAGAGGAGCCGGAAGAAGAGCCAGAGGAAGAGCCGGAAGGGGCGCTGCTCTATCAAGCGGCATTCACGGGAGAGCTGAAGGAAGAGAAGGAGCTGAGACGGCCGATTATCGCGACGATCAATAACCATCCGCTCGCGAGGCCGCAATCTGGTATCAGTGATGCGGATATCATATATGAATTTCTGGCTGAAGGCAATGTAACAAGGTACCTTGCCGTTTTCCAAAGTGAATTGCCTGGACGGATCGGACCTGTGCGCAGCGCCCGCGATTACTTCGTCCACCTAGCGAAAGGAATGGATGCCTTCTATGTCGCGCACGGCTATAGCCCTGATGCACAAAAGCTTCTGCAGAACCGCTATGTCGATCATGTAAACGGCATGCAGTATGACGGTACGCTTTTCAAACGGTCCAAAGAGCGCAAGGCACCGCACAATTCCTATATAAGCGGAGAAAATGTGCTCGAAGCGATGGAGCGCACGAAATCGCATATGGAGATCGAGAAGACGCCGGACCTATTATTCCATGAGTCTCTGGAAGATGCTAAAATAGGAGATATCGCATCGGAGATCACAGTCCGCTTCAGCGGGGACCCGAACTTCATCAGCACTTTCGCATATGAGCCGCATAAAGGGACATACACGCGGACAGTGAACGGGAAACAGACGATTGACCTGGAAGACGGTGAACCTGTGAAACCTGCGAACATCCTCGTCCTTGAAGCGCCCCACCGGACGATTGACTCGGTTGGAAGACAGTCCGTCGACCTCACGGCAGGCGGCAAAGCGATCCTGTTTCAGGCAGGCGCAGCCCGGGAAATCGAATGGAAGAACGTAGATGGCTTCATGATCCCTTATGAAGATGGAGTGCCGGCGAAACTGGTACGAGGCAAAACATGGGTGCACATATTGCCGACGAGTCCTGGCATCGGAAAAGCGGTTACGTATTTACCATAAAAAAGCGCGGGAAGAGAGGGAGACAAATGCAAATCGATAAAATACGTGGTCCCCTGACAGACCAGCTATTCAAAGCGATCCTTGAATTGAAAGATGTGGAAGAATGCTATTCCTTCTTCGATGACTTATGCACGATGAGCGAGCTGCAATCGATGACGCAGCGCCTGGAAGTCGCCCATATGCTGAAAAAGAAGATGACGTATGACAAGATCCAGCATGAGACCGGAGCCAGCACCGCAACCATCTCGCGCGTCCGGCGCTGCGTCGACTATGGTTCGGACGGATACAACAAAGTGCTCGAGCGCTTATATCCAGAGCTGGATGAGGATGAAGGAAAAGCATGAAGGTTTTTATTAACCGCAGGAAGGGGACGGGAACAGATTCCGTCCTCTTTTTTTGGTATACTAAACAGACGTACATAGAAAAGCAAGGTGGATGAACATGGACTATAACTCTTGGCGCCATGCCTTTAAACTGGACCCCGCAAAGACGATCACCGACGAAAACCTGGAGCGTCTCGCGGAATCGGGGACGGATGCGCTCATCGTCGGCGGAACGGATGACGTGACACTCGAAAATGTATTGGACCTGCTTGCCCGGATCCGCAGATTCTCCGTCCCTGCTGCACTGGAAGTATCGAATGTTGAATCGGTGACTCCGGGTTTTGACTATTATTTCATCCCGTCCGTCCTGAACTCGCCGAAAGCCGAGTGGATCAACGGGATCCATCATGCAGCACTCCGGGAATACGGCCATATGATGAACTGGGAGGAAATCCTGGCAGAAGGCTATTGCATCATGAACCCAGGCTGCAAGGCGGCCCAGCTGACAGGGGCCCTATCCATCCCCGATGAAGATGATGTGGTCGCGTATGCCCGGATGGCCGAGCATCTATTCAGCATGCCAGTGTTCTATATGGAGTACAGCGGCATGTATGGCGACCCGGCCATCGTCCGGTCCGCGGCCCGTGTCCTTGAAAAGACACGCCTGTTCTACGGAGGCGGCATCACTTCAAGAGAGCAGGCTGCAGAAATGGCGAAATATGCAGATACGGTCATTGTCGGAAACATCATTTATGAAAATATGCGAGATGCCTTGTCGACTGTGGAAGCCGCAAGGTCGACTCCACGCGAATAAGAAAATGGTGTATACTAAAGAACAAACGTTCCATGAAAGGTGTGATCGATTTTGAACACTATCGCGCAAAATCTGCTGAAAGGCATGAATCCGGAGCAAGAGCGGGCCGTCAAGAAGACGGAAGGCCCTCTTTTGATCATGGCGGGGGCGGGGTCAGGCAAAACGCGTGTCCTGACCCACCGGATCGCCTATCTCGTTGTCGAGAAGGAAGTTTATCCATCCAATATCCTTGCGATCACATTCACCAACAAAGCTGCACGTGAAATGCGGGAGCGGATCGACGGCCTTCTCGGCGCAGGGACAGGGGAGCGCATGTGGGTGTCGACATTCCACTCGATGTGCGTCCGCATCCTGCGCCGTCATATTGACCGGATCGGTTTTTCGAAGACGTTCACAATCCTCGACACCGCCGATCAATTAACGGCCATCAAAAACGTGCTGAAAGAGCGGAATATCGACCCTAAACAATACGATCCCCGTTCCATGTTGAATGCCATCAGTTCCGCGAAAAACGAATGTATTGACGCGGAGGCCTACCGGGCACAAAGCAATCCATCCAATCCGTACGAGAAGACGATTGCGGATGTGTATGAAGGGTACGCGAAGAAGCTGCGCAAAAACCAGTCCCTCGATTTTGATGACCTGATCATGCTGACGCTGACGCTTTTCGAACGGGTTCCGGACGTCCTCGAGTTTTATCAAAACAAATTCCAATATATCCATGTCGATGAGTATCAGGATACGAACAATGCCCAATACCGCCTAGTCAAAATGCTGGCATCAAAATTCCGCAACCTCTGCGTCGTCGGAGACAGCGACCAGTCCATTTACAAATGGCGCGGAGCGGATATCGGCAATATCCTTTCATTCGAGAAGGACTACCCGGATGCGACCGTCATCATGCTCGAACAGAATTACCGGTCGACAAAACGTATCCTGCAAGCGGCGAACGATGTAATCCAGAACAACAGGAGCCGCTATGATAAGAAACTTCGGACTGAAAACGAGGAAGGCGAAGCAATCTATGTATATAAGGCGAATGATGAAAAATCGGAAGCCCAGTTCGTCGTCCAGAAGATCATTGAACTGAAGGAAGAGGAAAACCTGAAGCTGGATCAATTTGCCATACTTTACCGCACGAACGCCCAGTCGCGGGTGATGGAGGAATATCTCGTCAAATCGAATCTCGACTACACGATCGTCGGCGGCACGAAGTTCTATGATCGCAAAGAAATCAAAGACCTGCTCGCTTATTTACGGCTGATCGCGAATAATGAGGACGATCTGGCTCTAGCGCGGATCATCAATGAACCGAAGCGGAGCATCGGTGCAACATCTTTCGAACGCATGGCGCAATTCGCCATTGAAAACGACCGTTCCATCTTTGACGCAATGTCGGAGATCCATTTCATGGGGCTCACGGCCCGTGCTGCAAACGAAGCCGCAAAGTTCCGCGAGATGATTGATGGATTTACGAAAATGCAGGAATTCCTGCCGGTCACAGAACTTGTGGAGCAGGTGCTTGAAAAGACAGGGTACCGGGACATGCTTGAGCGGGAAAAGACGATTGAGGCGGAAAGCCGGCTCGAGAATATTGATGAATTCCTTTCCGTCGCGGAAGCATTTGAGAAGCGGGCGGAAGAAGAGGATGCAGACCGTTCCCTAACTGCTTTCTTAACTGATCTTGCCCTCGTTGCGGATATCGATTCGCTGGATAAAGAAGAGAACCAGGCGCAGGAAAAGATCGTCCTAATGACGATGCACTCCGCGAAAGGTCTGGAATTCCCGGTCGTTTTCGTGATCGGGATGGAAGAGAATGTTTTCCCTCATGCCCGTTCCATTGCGGATGAAGAGGAAATGGAGGAAGAACGCCGGCTCGCCTACGTTGCCATCACGCGGGCGGAGCGGAAGCTGTATCTGACGAGTGCCGCGTTCCGGACGCTGTTCGGCCGTTCGAATTACAATAACCCATCCCGCTTCCTCAGTGAAATATCGGAAGCGATCATCGAGTCGTTATCGGGGGATTCTGATTTTATAGTCGGCAATTCATTCACGCGCACATCTGCACCCGTCCGCCCGGCGGTGAAAAAACCGGTGTACAAGACAAGCGGCGGAGACAAGATGGGCTGGAAAGCAGGAGACAAAGCCGTCCATAAAAAATGGGGCACCGGCATGGTGGTCAGCGTGCGGGGCACTGCGGATGATATAGAGCTCGACATCGCCTTCCCGGATCCGGTAGGCATTAAACGTCTGCTTGCCAAATACGCACCGATTGAAAAAGCATGATGGAGGGATCGAATTATGGACCGTACTGCAATTGAACAACGGGTGCAGGAGTTGAACAGGCTGCTGCAAGAATACGGGCATGCCTACTATGTGCTCGACAAGCCGGTCGTGCCGGATTCCCTCTATGACCAGCTGATGCAGGAACTGCTCGCGATCGAAGCGGAGCATCCTGACCTCATCTATCCCGACTCGCCCACGCAGCGTGTCGGCGGAGAAGTACTTGCGGGGTTCACCAAAGTTGTCCACGAATTTCCGATGCTCAGCCTCTCGAACGTGTTCAACGAGGAGGATATCCGTGACTTCGACCGGCGAGTCCGTTCGGGGCTCGGCCGGGAAGATGTCTCCTATATTTGTGAGCTGAAAATTGACGGACTTGCCGTCTCCTTGAAATATGAGGACGGCAAATTTGTCCAGGGTTCGACGCGCGGAGACGGAACGATTGGCGAAGATATTTCCGCCAACTTAAGAACTATACATGCGATACCGCTGACGCTCAGTGATCCGGTGACGATCGAAGTACGCGGCGAAGCGTATATGCCAAAGAAATCGTTTGCTAAGTTAAACGAAAAACGGGATGAGAACGGGGAGGAACCTTTCGCAAATCCGCGCAACGCAGCTGCGGGTTCCTTGCGCCAGCTCGATCCGAAGATTGCAGCGAGCCGCAATCTGTCGGTGTTCATCTATGCGATCGGCGGCGACGGGGCGGCGTATGGGCAGGACAGCCATTCGGATTCGCTGGACTTCTTGCGCTCCCAGGGGTTTGCGATCAACAGTGAAAGCAGGCGCTGCAATTCGGTCGAGGACGTGCTGGCATTCATTGAAGCATGGCAGGAGACACGCCAAAGCCTGGAATATGAAATCGACGGAATCGTCATCAAAGTGGATCGGTTTGAAGATCAGGAGCAGCTCGGTTTCACAGCGAAGAGCCCGAGATGGGCGACAGCTTATAAGTTTCCTGCGGAAGAGGTCGTGACCACATTGACCGAGATCGAACTTAGCGTCGGCCGTACGGGTGTAGTGACACCGACTGCGATCCTTGTTCCTGTCCGCGTGGCAGGGACGACCGTCAGCCGGGCTTCCCTCCATAACGAAGATCTGATAAAAGAGAAGGACATCCGGATCGGCGACAAAGTGGTCATCCGCAAAGCAGGCGATATCATCCCCGAAGTCGTCAGGCCACTGGCTGAAGAACGAACGGGGGATGAGCAGGTGTTCGAAATGCCGGCCCATTGCCCGGCATGCGGCTCTGACCTCGTCCGCATCGAAGGAGAAGTTGCCCTGCGCTGCGTCAATCCGAGATGTCCCGCACAGATGAAAGAAGCGCTGATCCATTATGTCTCCCGTAATGCGATGAACATCGAAGGGATCGGAGAACGTGTTGTCGATCAGTTATATAGTGCGGGTCTTGTCAAGGACGTCGCCGACTTATATGCACTGACAAAGGACCAGCTCCTCAGCCTTGAACGGATGGGGGAAAAATCCGCCGGCAACCTGCTGGAAGCGATCGAGGCCTCGAAAGGGAATTCTGTCGAAAAACTGCTGTTCGGGCTTGGCATCCGGCATGTCGGTGCGAAGGCCGCGCATATTTTATCGGAGGAATTCGGTTCGCTCGATCACCTTATGGAAGCCACCCATGAGCAACTGACAGCCATCCATGAAATCGGCGACAAAGTGGCGGATGCTGTCATTACGTATTTCCACAATGAGGATGTCCTTGCCGTCATCGATAAACTGAAACAATATGGCGTCAATATGATATATAAAGGCAAGACAAAAGCCGAGCTGCCGACAGAAGGGCCGTTCGCCGGAAAAACGATTGTGCTGACAGGAAAGCTCTCGCTGTTCAGCCGTACCGAGGCGAAGGAAAAAATTGAGTCGCTCGGAGGCACAGTGAGCGGCAGTGTCAGCAAGAAGACCGATCTGGTCATTGCAGGTGAAGACGCCGGTTCCAAACTTGCGAAAGCGGAGGAGCTGGGCATCGAAGTCTGGGATGAGACGAGTCTCGCAGAGGCAATCGGCGAAAAGGAGTAAACGAAGCATGAAAAGGTTATGGGTAGCACCGGGACTTGCGGCAGTGATTTTCCTCGGCGGCTGTATTCCTTCATTCGCACCGAAGAAGGAAGAAGTCGTTCAGGAGAATGAGAAGAAAGCGGAAGAGACCGTGATCATCCCGGACGTGCAATTGAACGAAGAATTCTACAGAACACTGATTCCGTTCAAACAGAGCGCGAGCCGGGGCCTTGTCGTCAACAATCTCAATACGAAATATGACATGAAAGAAGTGGAGGAAGGGCTGCTTCGCCAATCGACAAAGTACTTTCCCCCTGATAATTACTTCTTTCAGGAAGGACAATATATCGACAAGGAAACAGCCCGGAAATGGCTTTCCCGCAAAAATATCGATGAGCAGGGGCTGAATCCGGGGGGGGCGGCGAAAGACGCGACCCCGGAGCAAGTGGCGGATCAGGCGCCGATCTACCTGGCGCATATTGTCGAGCAGAACTACTTGACAAAGCCTGAGAAGAACAAAGTGCGCTTGTCGGGCATCTCGATCGGGCTTGCGATGAACTCCGTCTACTATTCGAGAGAGGGCAAGGAGACCAATATCTCTAACGAGAAGCTTCAGAAAGAGGGCATGAAGATGGCCGATGAGATTGTCAGCCGTCTGCGTGCGAAGGAAGGGCTCAAGGACATTCCGATCGTCGTCGGCCTGTTCAAACAGGAGAGCCGAAGTTCGATTGTTCCAGGGACGTACTTTGGCGTCGGTTTTGCGGATAAAGGAAAAACCGCGGTCTCCGGCTGGAAAGAAGTGAACGAGAAATACGTCATTCTGCCGGCACCGTCTTCCATTGATAATTATCGTGATATCAACACGACATTCAGCAATTTCAAACAGGATATCGACAAGTATTTCCCGAGCTTTGTCAACGTGATCGGCAGGGGATTTTTCAAAGACAGCCGTTTTGAGTCACTGCAGATCGAAGTGCCGGTCCAATTTTACGGTACGAGCGAAATGATTGGATTTACGCAGTATATGACATCGCTTGTCAGAACATACTTTCCGGATATAAAGGTTGAAGTGAACATCACTTCGGTGAATGGACCGGAAGCGCTGATTGTCAAGAAAGCCGGCGAAGAAGAACCGTATGTCCATATATACGGTTATTGAATGATTTGAATCGGCCTGTCCAGAGGCTATCGGCCAGGCCGGTTTTCAATGATGTTGTCAGCCGCTAGTATAAGTCGTACAATGTTTTTACAGAGGAGGCGAAGAAATGACAAAGCCATTTACAAAAGAGGAAGTCCGCTATTACGCCAATTTCGCCCGCATTGCAGTTTCGGAAGAAGAAGCTGGCATCTATGCGGAAAAAATCACGGAACTCATCGGTTTCTCAAATCAACTGAAGGACGTCGATACTGAATCGATCGCTCCGATGACGCACCCGCTTCACCAAGTGAACGTGCTTCGCGAGGATGTGCCGAAAGAGATCCTGGACCGTGACGACATGCTGAAAAGCGTAAAAGAACATGAGGACGGAATGATCAAAGTTCCGAATATCCTCTCATGACCCTATAAAGGAGGGAATTCTACGATGACATTATATACAAAAACTGCGACTGAACTTCAGGAGCTCTTACATAAACGCGAAGTATCCGTCAAGGAAATCACAGAGGATGCTTACAAGCGGATTGCCGATGTGGATGGCGATGTGCAAGCCTTCTTGACGCTTACAGAGCAAGAGGCGAAAGCGCGCGCTGAGAAGCTTGATAACATGCCGGAAGAAGATCGCGGGGTTCTATTCGGCCTGCCGATCGGCATTAAAGATAATATTGTGACAAAAGGGACACGGACAACATGCGCGAGCAAGATGCTCGAAGACTTTGTGCCGGTCTATAATGCGACAGTCGTCGATCGGATTGATGCGGCAGGCGGAGTCAGCATCGGAAAGCTTAATATGGATGAATTCGCCATGGGTTCAACGACAGAGCAGTCCGCGTTCCAGGCAACTCGGAATCCTTGGAATCTCGGACATGTGCCCGGCGGATCTTCAGGCGGTTCCGCGGCTGCGGTTGCAGCTGGCGAAGTTGCTCTTTCCCTTGGAACGGATACAGGCGGATCCGTCCGTCAGCCGGCCGCTTTTTGCGGGCTCGTCGGAATGAAGCCGACATACGGCCGGATTTCACGGTACGGCCTTGTTGCATTTGCCTCATCGCTTGACCAGATCGGTCCGCTTTCCCGTACAGTCGAAGACAACGCACTTCTGCTTGGAGCCATTGCAGGAAATGATGATCATGATTTCTCCTCTTCTTCAAAGGAAGTCCCGGATTACCGGAGCGCGTTGACTGGGGATATCAAAGGCCTTAAAGTCGCTGTCCCAAAAGAATTCTTTGGAGAAGGCATCGCCGAGGATGTCAAGGCGTCTGTACGCAAAGCGATTGACGTGCTCGAATCACTTGGAGCATCCATAGAGGAGGTCGACCTGCCGCACGCAAAGTACGGAGCACCGACATACTATGCGATCGCCTGTGCGGAAGCATCTTCCAATCTTGCGCGTTTTGACGGCATCCGGTATGGCTACCGAGCGGAAGGAGTAAAGGATCTCGAGGAGCTCTATTTCCGCACGCGCGCCGAAGGATTCGGACCGGAAGTGAAGAAACGCATCCTTTACGGAACATATGCGCTAAGCGCTGATCAATATGAAGACGTCTATGTGAAAGCCATGAAAGTGCGCGCCTTGATTGCACAGGACTTTGAAAGGCTATTCAAGCAGTATGATGTCATCGTAGGCCCGACGAGCGCAACAACCGCTTACGAACTGAATCAGACGATTTTTGACCCGCTGACACTTTACGCAAACGATATTCTGACAGTGCCCGTGAACCTTGCGGGTGTGCCGGCCATCTCCGTTCCATGCGGTCTATCCGGCGGCCTGCCGATCGGTCTTCAGTTCATAGGCAACCACTTTGACGAAGCGACGCTGTATAAAGTGGCTCATGCATACGAACAGGCGGCCGGATTTACAGGCACTCCAGTACTAGGGGAGGGGATGAACCGATGAACTTTGAAACGATTGTCGGACTTGAGGTCCACGTTGAACTGAAAACAGACACGAAAATCTTCTCTCCGGCTCCGTCCCACTTCGGTGCGGAACCGAACAAGAATATACATGTCATCGATCTCGCCTATCCAGGGACTTTGCCGCTTCTGAATAAGCGTGCAATCGATTTCGGCATGAAAGCGTCCATGGCGCTCAACTGCTCCATCGCCCCTGTCATGCATTTTGACCGGAAGCACTATTTCTACCCGGATAATCCAAAAGCCTTTCAGATTTCGCAGGATAATTTCCCTGTCGGATCGAATGGCTGGATTGAAATCGAGGTGGAAGGGAAAAAGAAGAAGATCCGCATCGAACGGGTCCATCTCGAGGAGGATGCAGGCAAGCTGACGCATGCTGATGGCGGCTACTCCCTCGTCGACTTGAACCGTCAAGGCACTGCACTGATCGAAATCGTGACGGAAGCGGACATCCGCTCGCCGGAAGAAGCGTATGCTTTTCTGGAGAAGCTCAAATCGATCATCCAGTACACAGGCGTTTCGGATGTGCGGATGGAAGAAGGATCACTCCGCTGTGACGCGAATATCTCACTCCGCCCATATGGACAGGAGACGTTCGGCACGAAAACGGAGCTGAAGAACTTGAACTCTTTCAACTTCGTGCGCCGCGGAATCGCAAACGAAGTCGCACGCCAGGAGAAGATCCTTCTTTCCGGCGGGGAAATTGTCCAGGAGACGCGCCGCTATGACGAAGCGACTGGCCAGACGGTTTTGATGCGTGTTAAAGGAAGTGCGAACGATTACCGCTTCATCAATGAGCCGGATCTCTCCGAAGTTCATATCGACCAAGAATGGATGGACCGGGTGCGCGCAGAGATTCCAGAACTTCCGGATGCCCGGAAAGCAAGGTATGTCAATGAGCTTGGCTTGCCTGAATATGATGCGCACGTCTTGACGCTCACAAAAGAGATGTCGGACTTCTTCGATGCGACGGTCAAGGCGGGGGCTGATGCGAAACTCGCGTCGAACTGGCTCATGGGTGAAGTGTCCGCCTATCTGAATGCGGAGCAGAAAGAACTTCATGACACGGAACTAACGCCAGAAGGTCTTGCCGGAATGGTCAAACTGCTTGCTGAGGGCACCATCTCCTCGAAGATCGCGAAAAAAGTCTTCAAGGAATTGATTGAGAATGGCGGCGATGCTTCTGAAATCGTCAAGGCGAAAGGCCTTGTCCAGATTTCCGATGAAGGCACTCTCCGCAAAGTCGTCACTGAAATCCTCGATGCCAATGAGCAGTCGATCGAAGACTATAAAAATGGTAAAGACCGGGCTGTCGGTTTCCTCGTCGGCCAAGTGATGAAGGCGACAAAAGGGCAGGCGAATCCGCCGCTCGTCAACAAGATCCTTCTTGAAGAGATCGGCAAACGATGATCGGGAACGCATGAAAAAGGGAAACGTCCTATCTTTGGCTGCAAGGGTCAACGCATAGGGCGTTTTCTTGAAACTAAAGGGGAGTGTGGAACATGAAAACTGAACTCGACTATTATGATGGCGCTATTTCGCTTGCGGATTACACAGAAAAGATGACATCCCACAAAGAGAATACGGAAGGGATCTACGAACGGTTCGAAGTGCCGAAGGATGATGAATTCATCAATCTGCTCAGGGAGAAAAAACCGCGGATCCTGGTCATCACGGAAGATTGGTGCGGGGATGCAATGATGAACAACGCGGTTCTTCGCAGAATCGCAGAAGCTGCGGATCTTGATGTGCGTGCGGTATACCGGGATGAAGATACGGATCTGATCGACCGGCATCTGACAAACGGCGGCAGATCGATTCCGATCTATCTCTTGCTGGATGACAAGGGACATGTTGCGGCGACGTGGGGCCCCCGCGCAGAGTCGATCCAGAGGGATGTACTGGAACGCAGAAAGGCATTGCCGCCGAAAGAGGCGCCAGATTTCGATGAGAAGCAGAAGTCGTTCATTCAAAACCTGATGACGGAATATACAACGCAGCCGGAACTATGGCTTGCCGTATATGAGGATATCCGGAAGACGTTCATGCCAGTACTGCAGGAGAACGCCTGATTGAATTGCATTCTACCATGAAACGAGAGGGTACAAAGATGAAGCGTGCACGAATTATATACAATCCGACAGCAGGAAGAGAAGTGTTCCGCAAGCATCTTGCAGAAGTGCTGGAAAAGCTAGAGATCGCCGGTTATGAAACATCAGCACATGCGACGACTTGTGAGGGAGATGCGACAGCTGCGGCAAAAGAGGCAGTGGAGCGTGGATTTGACGTAATCATCGCTGCGGGCGGAGACGGCACGTTGAATGAAGTAGTCGCAGGTATTTCTTCGTCTGAAAAAAAGCCGACCATCGGATTGATCCCAATGGGTACGACGAATGATTTTGCGCGGGCACTCCGCATTCCGCGTGATATTGACGAGGCGCTCGATATTATTATACAGGGCAAAAAAATTCCAGTCGACGTGGGATTGATGAACGGCGACCGCTACTTCATCAATATTGCGGGGGGCGGCAGACTCACGGAATTGACGTATGAAGTTCCGAGCCGCTTGAAGACCGTCCTTGGCCAGCTTGCCTATTACTTAAAAGGGATCGAGATGCTGCCGTCCATCCATGCGAGCCATGTCCGCATCGAATATGATGGGGAAGTGTTTGAGGAAGAGGCAATGCTATTCCTCATCGGGCTGACAAACTCGGTCGGCGGATTCGAAAAGCTTGCACCAAAATCCAGTGTTAACGATGGCAATTTCACGTTGCTCATCTTGAAGAAATGCAATATCGCCGAATTCATCCGGGTCGCCAGTCTTGCATTGCGGGGAGAGCATTTGGATGACCCGCTTGTCATTTCGACGAGCGCGAAATATGTGAAAGTCACTTCAAACGAAGAAGTGCTTTTGAATTTGGACGGTGAATACGGCGGCGTTTTGCCTGCGACTTTTGAAAACAAGTACCGGCATATTGAAATGTTCGCTCCGTATGATGAACTACGTGAACAGGACCGGGTATAAACAAGCAACAGCCCGCATGGCAAATTGGCCGTGCGGGCTGTTTACGATACTTCATCAAAGTCCAGCAGCTCAATAGCCTCATCCTGTTTGACGGCAAGATCCGGAATGCGGGAGATCGGCACCCAGCGAAATGAGAAGACAAGACCATTGTCTTTTCCGTCGCTGCTCACTTTATTTTCCCACTCATCAAGCTTTTCATCCCCGACGTAGGCGAGGTGAAAATAGTTACGTTCGTAGATAACATCAGTTGTACCTTCAGGATAATAGTTCGACTTTGATACTTTACCAAGAAAGAGCAGCTGTTCAAACCCAAGCCCAGACTCTTCCTTGATCTCCCGGAACAGCGCATCGATCAGCAGCTCGTCGTCCTCGATGGTTCCTCCGGGCACCTGTATGCCCGCCTCTGGGTGATCCTTGTGTTCAAACACAAGAAGTTCGTGCTCCCCATTTGTGATATACGCTAAAACTTTCCGTTTCCAAACCACCGCAGTCACCCCTTTTTGATTCTACTAGTATACACAATATTACGTATATTCTCAAGAGTACCGTTGCTGGTGACTTCAATAATTCGTCATCAGCCGGTCACCAATTCCTCATAACTGGTTGTTAGAGTGGCTAGGATTAGGGGAAAGGAAATACTAAAATGAAGAGAGATAAGGGAATTCCCTAATGGAAAGATCGGTTAAAATCTTTTGGAAAGAAGATGATGACATGTACCGGAAGCAGGAAAAGTGGCTTATATGGCTGTCGTTCGGCGTTGCTGCCATTATGCTCATATCCATACTTGGCCGGATTTTCGGTTCATAAGGGAGGGGGAGGCAAATGAATGAAAAAGCTGTATTTTTCTCAAGGGTTCTGACGGAGACGACACTCAGTTTCCATATTCTCTACGCGACCATCGGTGTCGGTGTACCGCTGATGATCATGATTGCCCAGTGGGTCGGCATCAAGAAGAACGACGAGCATTACATTTTGCTGGCACGCAGATGGGCGCGCGGGTTTGTCATCACCGTTGCGGTCGGTGTCGTGACCGGAACGGCCATCGGTCTGCAGTTGTCGCTGCTTTGGCCGAATTTCATGGAGCTGGCGGGCAATGTGATTGCACTGCCGCTTTTCATGGAGACGTTCGCATTCTTCTTTGAAGCGATTTTCCTCGGCATTTACCTCTATACATGGGACCGTTTCGAAAATCAGAAGAAGCATATGCTTTTGCTTGTCCCGGTCGCAATCGGGGCATCGATGTCAGCGGTTTTCATCACGATCGTCAATGCGTTCATGAACGCGCCGCAAGGATTTGACATAGTCGACGGACAGCTTGTCAATATCCAGCCGATCCTTGCAATGTTCAACCCGGCTATGCCGACAAAAGTGGCGCACGTCGTCGTGACGGCTTATATGACTTCGGCGTTCGTCCTGGCGGGCATCGCCGCGTTCAGGCTGCTCAAAGGGTCAGATCATATTTATCACAAGAAGGCGCTGTACCTATTGATGAAGCTGGGTCTGATCTTTTCGATCGGCGCTGCCATCATCGGTGATTTCTCTGGAAAGTATCTCGCGGAATACCAGCCAGAAAAGCTTGCCGCAGCGGAATGGCATTTTGAAACGAAGGAAAATGCGGAACTGCTGCTGCTTGGCATCCTGAAAGACGGCGAACCGAAATACGCCATCAAAGTTCCATTCGGCCTTTCGATTCTTGCACATAACAATCCGAATGCGGAAGTCATCGGCCTCGACCAATTTCCTGAGGACGAACGACCGCCGCTCTATATTCACTATCTATTTAACATTATGGTCTTTATCGGTATGTGGATGGCGCTATTGTCAGCCTGGTTCTGGCTTGGCATGAGACGCGGCTGGAAAACCGTGCAGACACGGTGGTTCCGCTGGCTCATTGTACTCGGCGGACCGTTATCACTCCTGGCAATCGAAGCGGGATGGTGGCTCGCTGAAGTCGGACGGCAGCCATGGATCTTGCGCCATATCATGCGTGTCGATCAGGCGGCGACAACAAGTGACCACGTAGACACTATGCTCATCTTGTTCTGCCTGCTCTACTTGGTGCTCGGAGTAGGGAGTGCCGTTGTTCTGCGAAGGATGTTCAAGAAGAATCCGGTTGAACGTGAACTGGAAGACCGGCATGCGGAAAGGGGTGCGGATGTGCGATGAACCTTGAAATACTCGGTATTACGGTCCTTTGGACATTCCTATTCGGTTATATCGTCGTCGGGGCGATTGACTTCGGAGCCGGTTTTTTCAACGCATACAGCCTGCTGACGGGGAAGCAGCGGATTCTGACGAATGTCATCCAGCGCTATCTGTCGCCTGTCTGGGAAGTGACCAATGTCTTCCTTGTGTTCTTTTTCGTCGGCGTCATCGGCTTCTTTCCGAAGACCGCCTTCTACTATGGGACCACATTGCTTGTGCCGGTCAGCTTCGGCATCATCCTGCTTGCCATCCGTGGCTCCTATTATGCGTTTGAGACGTACGGGGCGAGAGGGCATAAGGGCTACTCCTTCATGTATGGTCTGGCGGGTCTCTTGATTCCCGCGTCGCTCTCCATTGTGCTGACGATTTCGGAAGGCGGGTTCATCGAAATGGTAGACGGCAAGCCCGTGCTCGACTACTGGGTACTTTTCACAAGCCCGTTGACGTGGTCGATCGTGGTATTAAGTCTGTCCGCAACTCTTTATATTTCCGCCGTCTTCCTGACGTGGTATGCGAATAAGGCGGGGGACGCGGAGGCGACAGGGCTGCTCCGCAAATATGCGCTCATCTGGGCGTTGCCGACCATCATTGCGGCTGGCGGCATCATCTTTGAACTCAGGCGGCACAATCCCGAACATTACACGAACATCCAGAACTTCTGGCCGATGTTCCTCATCTCGGCTATCCTGTTCGCCGGTACGGTGTATTTGTTGCTCAAGGGAAAGCAATACGGCTGGGCGTTCGGCCTGCTCGCCGGCCAGTTCGCTTTCGCGTTCTACGGCTACGGGATGTCCCATTACCCGTACTTGCTGTATCCGTACCTGACACTGTACGACAGCTTCACGAACCCGGCGATGGCTACTGCCCTTGTCGTCGCGTTCATACTCGGGCTCTGCCTGCTGATTCCGTCGCTCTACCTTCTCTTGCGTCTGTTCCTGTTCAACAAGGACTACGTCCGCGGCAAGAGTGACCACCATGCATAAGGAGATGATCGATCATGCCTGAAGCGTTTACGAACTTCCTGATTTTCTATGCACCGTTCCTGGTCCTCATTGCGCTGATTGCCGCCGCATTCGTCGTGGCGCCGATGGATGGCAATGTTGTCCGGAAAGAAGGCAAACGTGCTGGACGAGACAGGAAAAAGCGCAACTGACTGGGGAAGGAATGTTCACTGTACCTGTGGACATTCCTTTTTCTATGCACTCATCATGTAATGGTGTGTGATTGCCTGCAAAAGTGCTACACTAGACACATACGAAATGTGGAGGAACAGAAGAATGTCTTTTATTGTAAATCAAAACGACCGCCTCACTGTCCATGTCGAAGATCTAACTCATGACGGATCGGGAGTCGCAAAAGTGGAAGGGTATCCCTTATTCATCCCTGGCGCGCTGCCTGGGGAGGAAGTCGATATCAAAGTCGGAAAAACCTTGAAAAACTATGGCTTTGCTCAATTGCTTGAAGTGAAACAGGCGTCGCCTGACCGCGTGGTAGCACCGTGCCATGTGTTCTGGGAATGCGGCGGATGCCAGCTGCAGCACCTGTCGTACGAGGCGCAGCTTGCGCAAAAGCAGAAACAGGTTCGCGATGTCATCGACCGGATTGCGAAGCTTCCGCACGTGCCTGTCCATCCGGTGAAAGGGATGGAAGATCCGTGGAGATACCGGAACAAATCACAGATCCCATTCAGTGAGCGGAATGGACGCGTTGTCTCCGGATTCTTCAAACCGCGCACCCATCATATCGTTGATACGGATGTCTGCATCATCCAGAGTGAGGAAGCGGACGAGCTCATGTCGACGCTGAAGCATGAAATGCATATGCTTGGCATTGATGCCTACGACGAGAAAGCGCACCGCGGCATGCTGCGGCACTTGATCGTCCGGAAAGGGAAGGCGACAGGTGAAATCATGGTCGTCCTCGTCACGTTGAAAAAGAAATTCCCCCAAAAGCAGACGGTTGTGGAGCTGATCAAACGGGTCGTGCCTGAAGTGACGTCAATTATGCAGAACGTGAATCCTGACAAGACGAATGTCATTTTCGGCAATGAAACAATCAACTTGTATGGAAAACCCGTTATCATCGACAAGATCGGCGATATCCAGTTCGAGATTTCTGCGCGTTCTTTCTATCAGGTGAACCCAGAGCAGACGGAAGTGCTGTACGGGCAGGCGCTGGATTATGCAGAGCTGTCAGGAGACGAAACAGTGATCGACGCTTACTGCGGCATCGGTACGATCTCCCTGTTCCTTGCGCAGAGGGCGAAAGAGGTATACGGTGTGGAAATTGTGCCGCAGGCGATCGAAGACGCCAAGCGCAATGCAGAATTGAACGGCATCACCAATACCTTTTTTGAAACAGGGGCGTCTGAAGACGTCATTCCAAAGTGGTATGAAGCTGGCAAGCGGTTTGACGTCCTCGTCGTCGATCCGCCGCGAAAAGGATGCGATGAAAAGCTGCTGGAAACGATCCTCGCCTACAAGCCGAAGCGCGTCGTCTACGTCAGCTGCAACCCTGGCACACTCGCCCGCGATATGCGGATTTTAGAGGACGGCGGCTACCGGGCGAAAGAAGTGCAGCCGGTCGATATGTTCCCGCAGAGCAGTCACGTGGAGTGCGTGGCGTTGATCGAGTTGCAATAGGTTGGTGGTAATGGTTTTGTGGTTTTCAGGTGAATAGTGAAGTGTGTTTTATGTTCCCTCGGACGAATGGTTCGGGGGATTTTTTGACCCCCGAGGGTTAGCCTTGATGCAGAACTAAATGACAAAAAGGGCTTTGAATTAGTCTCCAAGCCCTCATTGATATTCGCACGTATTTATGAAGATTGAGCATCCTCGTAACGATTTCTGCTGAATCGTCAATTCCTCTTCCAATAAACATTTTCTCTTTTATGTTTGATACCATCAATCCAAACAACAGATTCTTCTTCATTAACTTCAAACACTAAAATTACTTGATATAAACCAAGCCTTACCCAGTAGCCTTTTAAAGCCCCGGTTGTTATTTGTTTTGCAGTCAAAGCGGGCATGTATGACAGTCGTCCAAAGGAATCCAAGTATATCTGTTCCTTAACTTCTAAAGGATATGCAAGTATACCACTCAATTCATCCAGAGCAGTTTTTGACCAAAAGACTTTATAGGTTTTGTTCACTTTCGGACTCCTTGATCTTGTTCTGAAGATAGGTTAGTCCCTGTTTTTGATCAAAAATCCGTCCATTTAAACGATCTTCCTGGCTGTTTTGCACTTGACGGATAAGTTCTTTATCCTCCGAGAAAAGAGACAAATCAATTTGATTAATGGTTTCCCTTTCTCGTTTCATGTTTAGATAACCAATAAAATCATATACCTCAGCTGCATCTTCTTCGTGAATCATGTCAACCAGCCGTTTCAGTTCGTCACGGTTAACACTCAATTGAAACACCGCCTTGTTATTTCGTTAGCATCATTATAGCACTGAATGCCAAATTGGAGAATGATGAAAAGGCTTAGAATAAACCTCCAAGCCTAAATTGTTCATTATGCAATCTGACGCTAAACTCAAATATAAATATAACTTTACTCCAGACCTATTTCAAAAATGTCATCATAAAGAATCCTTTCATTTCTAATGAAATATATATAAGGTATGACCTTAAAATTCGTTACATGTTTTTCCAATGCGACAAATCTATAATGACTATTGTAACTCATAGTTTGCGCAGAAAACTGTTGCACTTATTTCCAGTTTTTGGTCCCCAATCCTACGCGAAAATCTATTCTAATAAAATGAGAACACATGTGGAGTGCGTGGCGTTGATCGAGTTGCAATAGGTTGATGAGATATGTTCCCTCGGGCGGATGGCTCGGGGGGATTTTTGGTGCTAGGGATCTGCTTTTAAGCGAGAACTGAAAGCAATGCGACAATCCATGTTTCTATAGACATAATGATTACCAATCAATAGTCGCTGTATCTGTGAATAGAGAATTGAATAGGTGAATATAATCATCTAGCGCCGATTTCTCCATTTGACACGCCGCGGTGTTGGTGTAGAAATACTATTGAAGGGATCTGATAATCGATATGTCACGTGCTCGAGGCACTCGGAAACTGAAACGGAAACGGCAGTGGGGGACGGAGCGGGACTCAACGCCTCTGCCCGTTTTCCATGACAAGCCGCCTGTCCGGAAAATGGTCTATGGCGGGTTAGCTATCATCTTGACAATCGGATTCTGGATTGCCTATGTGATAACGACTATTATACAGGAGTATTTTAAGGGGCCGATTACGTATCAGTTCGTAATGGAATCCGTAGGGTATCTGCTGATTGTCACTTTTTTAACCTTTTCAGCCTTAATGTATCTCATAGCACGTCAGGGTGCGATGCAGCGATTTAGTAAACATGTACGCATACCTCGAGCTGATATCGACAGATACTTAGAAGACAATCAGCCTGAAATCACTGTACTGGTACCATCTTACGATGAAGAGCCGGAAGTCGTGCGCAAGACCCTGTTATCTGCTGCTCTACAAGAATATCCCCGGATCCGAGTTGTTCTTCTCTTGGACGATGCCCCCTATCCAACCGATCCAGCGGCTTCAGTTCGACTCAATGCCACCCGGCAGCTGGTTCAAGATATCACTGATTCATTTGCTGCTCCCCGTCAACTGTTTGAGTCCAAACTTGTAGAATATCAACAGGAAGACTCACAGCGTAGCAGACTAGAGATTACAAAGGAGTTGGCTGAACATTATGCATGGGCGGCCAACTGGTTAGATGAGCTGGTCAAGGAGGAAGAAGTTGGTGACCACGTTGGAGAATTTTTTGCAGGTGAAGTGGTAGGCGGTTTATCAAATGAGTTGCGATTGGTTCATGAAGCATTGCTGGCTTCCTACACCGAAAAAGTGAGTCTGCCTGCTGGCAGGATCAATCAACTTTATAAACGGCTGACCTGGATATTTAACACGGACCTGGATGTCTTTGAGCGTAAAAAGTTTGCTTCATTATCTCATGAACCTAATAAAGCCATGAACCTCAATTCGTATATCGGACTTATGGGCCGGACGTTCAAACAGGTACAAACGCCAGATGGTCCTATACTGGTATCCGCGGCTGAACATCATAATGGAGAGAGTATCACATTTCCGGATAGCGAATTTGTACTTACCTTAGATGCAGATTCCATACTGCGTCCAGGATACTGTTTACGCTTGGTCTATTTCTTGCAGCAGCCGAACAATGAACGTGTGGCGGTCGTACAGACACCTTATTCCTCATTCCGCGGAGCCGCTACCCGCATTGAACGGATTGCAGGAGCTACAACTGACATCCAACATATATTACACCAGGGCATGACTTGCTATAACGCAACATTTTGGGTCGGGGCCAATGCGATCATACGGAAATCTGCATTGGAAGATATCTGTGAGACGGAGTGGGTGGGTAACTTTGAGATAAGAAGGTATATCCAGGATCGTACAGTTATCGAAGATACGGAATCCAGTGTTGATCTAGCCAGATATGATTGGACGCTGATCAACTATCCTGAACGACTCAGTTATAGCGCAACTCCCCCTGATTTCGGTTCGCTTATTGTACAAAGGCGTCGATGGGCGAATGGAGGGCTGATCATCTTGCCGAAGATGTGGTCTTTGGTTCGAAATCGTAAAAGACAAGGAAATGGTGTGTCGAGGATAGAGGTATTACTTCGTTTGAACTATCTGGCCTCTATTGCTTGGGCTAGCATTGGACTGTTAATCATGTTAGCGTACCCTATAGACGGGCGTCTCTTGAGCCCATTTGTTCTCTTTGCAGCATTGCCATACTTCTTGGCGATGTCCAGTGATCTTAAGTATTGCAACTATAAGCGACGTGACGTCTTCAGAATTTATGGTTTCAACCTAATCTTATTACCAGTGAACTTAGCTGGCGTGCTGACATCCATACAGCAGGCTCTAAGCACCCGCAAAATCCCCTTTGCTCGAACTCCTAAAATCAAGGACCGCACAATATCTCCCATGCTATACGTCCTTTCTCCTCTCCTCATAATTGGAATCTCACTATTTATTTTTTGGCGTGGCGTCGTACTGCAGAATTGGGGCAATGCCGCTTTTGCAGCATTCAATATTCTTACGGCCACCTGGGCTGTTGTGGAATTTATCGGCATCAAAAATACAGTTGTTGATATATGGCTCGGCATCAAAAATTGGTTATACGTGCCCGTAAAGAAAAATAAGAAGCAAGAGCAAGCAAAGCCTCTTAGCTGGCAAGCGATTATTTATCATGGTGATGGCGAGATGGAGTTGTCTGGTCACGCCTCATATCGGAGTGCATTGACTTCATTACCAGCCCAAGCAGAAGGAAATGAAGTGATGCGCTCATGAACGAGTACAAGAAACGTGCGGATAAGGAACTGCGTTTATCACCATGGCGGCTTTTGTTTTTACTTATGGTCATTGCTGGCCTGGTCACTAGTACTTTCCTTGGCATAACGGGCAGGCTGGGGAATTTGTGGGTCTCTCATGATGAGTTGCCAAGTCAATGGTTTGCACCTTACGTTGACGTGACTGCTACACCGATGTTCATGTTTCAAAACGTAGGTTCCTTCGAGCATAAGGATGCAGTTCTTGCCTTCATTGTTTCTGATCCGGTACATTCTTGTACACCATCCTGGGGCGGTGCGTACACTCTGGATCAAGCCAGTGAAATGCTTGATCTGGATCGGCGCATTGCTCGATTAAAACAGCAGGGCGGCAGTGTTGCCGTCTCCTTTGGAGGTGTAAAGAACAATGAACTGGCAGTCGAGTGTACAGCCACAGAAGAACTCTTCACCGCCTACCAATCAGTTGTTGACAGATATAATTTGACAACGATAGACTTGGATCTTGAAAATGCCGGGCTTACGGACACAGATGCCGGCAGACGACGTGCTGAAGTAATCGCCAAATTACAGCTGGAAAGGCGTGCAGTCGGCAAGAAACTGGCGGTATGGGTAACGCTCCCTGTCTCACCTCAAGGATTGAGTCAGGACGGTACGAAAGCTGTTGAACAGCTGCTTGAGCATGGTGTCGACTTAGCAGGAGTGAACGTTATGACAATGGATTACGGATCAAGTCTAACGCCTGATCAGACAATGTTGGATGCTTCAGAAAGTGCACTCCTACAGACTCATCGACAGCTCAAGATACTTTACAAGCAAGCTGGTATCAACTTGCGTGATGAAACTTTATGGTCGAAGATTGGTGCAACACCCATGATTGGCCAAAACGATTATAGAAATGAAATTTTCACCTTGAATGACGCACAAGCTTTTAATAAGTTTGCTCAGTCGCAGGGGGTTGGCCGGATGTCCATGTGGTCGGTCAACCGCGATATCATGTGCGGAAGTAATTATGTGGACGTCGGCATCGTTTCAGACGCTTGTAGTGGTGTACAGCAAACGAAGTTCGGTTTTTCCGAGTTGTTAGGCAGGGGTTTTAAAGGGAGTATCGTTACGAGTGCCGGTCTTATAACAATGTCTGACCAGGAGTCTGCCAGTCAGCAGGAACCTGACAATCCTGAAACAAGTCCCTACCAGATATGGTCACCGGCGGTCATGTATCTGGAAGGTGAAAAAGTAGTTCGAAACCATAACGTGTATGAAGCCAAGTGGTGGACAAAAGGCGACGTGCCAGACAATCCGGTTCTTCAGTCATGGGAGACACCATGGAATCTCATAGGTCCCGTAATGCCTGGTGAAAAACCGATATCACAGCCTGCCGTTCCGCAAGATACTTATCCGCCCTGGAGAAAAGCGACTAAATATGCGGCCGGTCAGCGGATCATCTTCAAAGGAGTGCCTTATCAAGCCAAATGGGTTAACCAGGGTGAGAGTCCGGCTTCAGCATTGTCCGACGCTGCTGGCTCTGCTTGGGCGCCGCTCACACAGGCGGAGGTAAAAGCTATACTTATAGAACTGCAGGAAAAGGCTGCAAAAGAGAAGTAATCATGTAGTCCATCCGGTAACTAGGATGGACTATATTTTTGTCTGCGGATTTCCCGCCGATCATTTTAATATAAGTGCAAAAAAAGTCATAATGGTAAGCAAGTATGTTTTTCGGGGTAAAGGTGAACGAGCGATAAAAATAGGAAGGGATCGGATTATTCTATGTCGGATATGAAAGATGAAATCATTTTAAGAGGACTGAAAGAAAACAATCTGAAAAATATAGATCTGACGATACCGAAAGAGAAGATTGTCGTGTTTACCGGCCTTTCCGGTTCAGGAAAGAGCTCGGTTGTTTTTGACACAGTAGCGACTGAAAGCAGAAGGCAAATGACGATGAACTATCCTTTGTATGTCAGGAATCAGATGCCAAGGTATGAGCGGCCGCATGCTGATCTGATGCAGAATCTCAGTCCTGTCATCGTCGTGGAACAAAGGCCGATCGGGGGCAACTCCCGGTCAACAGTTGGGACATACATGGATATCAATCCGTTAATCCGGCTATTGTTTTCAAGGATCGGACAGCCGGCAATCGGTTCCGCCAATGATTTCTCGAGCCAAAGCTCGTTCGGCAGATGTCCGGAATGCGGCGGTTTTGGAGAAGTGATTGCACCGGATGTAAATAAACTCGTCGATTTCGATAAATCACTGCGGGAATATGCAGTTCAATTTAAGCCCTTATCCCCATCCGGCTGGCAAGGCCATTGGATGATGACATGTGGATTATTTGATCCGGATCTGCCTTTGAAGGACTACTCCGAAGAAGACCTTCACTTGCTATTGTACGGTCCTCGGGAAGGTGAACGGGCATATGCACCGTTCCATACAAAGAACGGACCTCATAACGCAGAGTGGGATGGATTGCTGCCTAGATTTACACGGGTGTATATCAATCGGGATATCTCCAAGCTGAAATCCGTTTCCCAAGAGGATGTATTAGCCATGTCCTCGCACTCATTATGTCCGACTTGCCAAGGGTCCGGCCTCAATCCTAAAGTCTTGGAATGCCGGATCAACGGCTTGAACATTGCAGAATACGACCATTTGGAGCTGCCGGAAATACTTGCGGAACTGAAGGCTATAAAAGATCCGATGGGTGAATCGATCGCCAGGCAGGCAATTCCATACGTAACACAGCTAATCAACATGGGATTAGGGTATTTGAGCCTATCCAGAAAAATGGGGACCCTTTCTGGAGGAGAAGCGCAACGGGTGAAAATCGCCCGTCACTTAGGGAGCAGCTTAAACAACATTACGTACATCTTCGACGAACCGAGTGCGGGGCTGCATCCGGAAGAAGTGGAACTGTTACTTCAAATGCTCAATCGTATAAAAGAACACCATAATACCGTCATCGTCATTGAACATAATCTATCCGTCATCAAAGCGGCTGATGAGATCATCGAGATGGGGCCGGGTGCAGGCGTGAATGGCGGGGAAGTGGTCTATTCTGGAGATCTGGCAGGATTGTCGGATACTCCGACTGCTATTGCCCTAGAGCAGAAACTTACTATTAACCGGAGTCCAAGGGAACGAAATGGAAGTTTTTCAATCAAAGGAGCTTCGGACAATAACTTGCGGAAAGTGGATATTGAAATTCCGAAAGATGTACTCGTGTCTGTTTGCGGCGTATCCGGTTCAGGAAAGAGTTCGTTGATATTGGAAGCATTCAAAAAACGGTATCCCGAATCGATTACCGTTGAACAAGGCGGTATCGGTATTTCCAGCCGTTCAACGATGGCTACCTACATGGGGATCATGGATGATATACGCACAACATTTGCCAAAGCGACAGGACAGCCAGCGGGATTATTCAGCTTCAACTCATTAGGAGCTTGTCCCGTCTGCAACGGAAAAGGGGTTCTGACGCCGGAAGTGGCATTTGCAGATCCCGTGACGATCCCTTGTGAAGCATGCGGGGGCACGAGATATTCCGATGAAGCGTTATCCTATCGATTTGAAGGCAAAAATATTATAGAGATCTTAGCGTTAACCATTGACGAAGCCGCTAATTATTTCACACAGCAAAAGATATTGAACAGGGTGCAAACGCTGCAGAATGTAGGACTCGGGTATCTGACATTAGGCCAGACGACAAGTTCTCTAAGCGGTGGAGAAATCCAGCGGCTTAAACTTGCGAGCCAGCTGCAAAAAGAAGGCCAAATCTATTTGCTGGACGAACCATCCCTTGGATTGCACGCAAAGGACAGAAAGAAACTTCTGGATGTCTTTCAAAAGCTTGTGGAAAGAGGAAACTCGGTCATCATCATTGAACACAATCTGGACATGCTGGCAGCGAGCGACTGGATCATAGAAATGGGACCGGGAGGCGGAAAGCGGGGCGGTCTCGTATTGTTTGAAGGCACGCCAGTAGAAATGATGAAAGCGGACACTGTGACGGCTAAATGGTTACAGGCAGGTGTGGAAATGTGAATGGTAGGAACTATACAATTTTGGTTTAGTGCACTGTATACGGACTGATTCGATGAACGGACAAGTCAGACAATGTATAATGGAATCGTTCAGAAGAAGTATGGAAAGGAGATCATCTGATGGCACAATCATTGCAAGGGAAAGTGGCGTTCATCACAGGGGCTGCCCGGGGCATCGGAAAAGCGGCGGCGATTGCCTTGGCGAAAGAAGGCGTGCATGTCGGCTTGCTCGCAAGAACGGAATCCACATTGAAGGAAGTTTCGGATGAAATCGGTAAACTGGGAGTGAAAACAGCTTATGCTGCGGCGGATGTTTCTTCTCAGGAGCAGGCGGAAAAGGCAATCAACATCCTGACAGAACAACTGGGCGAAGCTGATATTCTCATAAACAATGCGGGGATCGCGACATTCGGCACCGTGCAGGAGATGGAGCCCGCAGAATGGAAGCGGATCATCGACGTGAATGTCATGGGCACATATTACGTGACGCGCGCGGTGCTGCCGCAGCTGATCGAAAAAAACAGCGGAGACATTATCAATATCGCTTCGACTAATGGCTTAAACGGTGCTGCCACATCAAGCGCGTATAGTGCATCCAAATTTGCAGTGATCGGATTTTCCGAATCGCTTGCGCAAGAGGTGCGCCGCAACAATATCCGGGTATCAGCGCTTGCCCCAAGCACGGTCGCTACAGACTTGGCGCATGATCTTGACCTTATCAAGGAAAACAACGAGACCAAAACGATCCAGCCGGAAGACATCGCAGAAGTGATTGTCAGCCAATTGAAGCTGCATCCTCGTGTCTATACGAAGACAGCGACGTTCATTGCGACGAATCCTTTTTAATTCAAGTAACCTGCTAACCCGCATGCTGAAAACGGCATGCGGGGTTTTTAAGTTGCAGGCGGTCAGTTCCGAATGATGATATAGACGAAATAGATAAGATAAAAAATGGCGAGAACAATTCCTTCGCGCTTGCCGATTTTGTAGCCGGTCCTGGCGAAAATCAACAGAACGAATGTCAGCAAGATCATGAATAGCACATCCAGCAGGACTTTTCCGTTCACTGCCAGAGGTGAGATCACAGAGGAGACACCCAGAACGAATAGGATATTGAAAATATTGCTCCCGACAATGTTCCCTAGTGCAATTTCACTCTCTTTCTTCAAGGCCGCGGTGATGGAAGTGACGAGTTCGGGGAGGGACGTGCCGATTGCAATGATGGTAAGCCCTACGAGGGTTTCCGACATGCCGAGTGAATAAGCGATTTTTGTCCCATTATCGACAACCAGATCTCCTCCGAAGATGATAGCAGCGAGCCCTAAGAGGGTGATGAAGATGCTTTTCCCCCAGTTGCCCGCAGCAGGAACGGGTTCATTCAAAGTCTCTCTTCTGCTTTTCAAGCCATGTTCAATGACATAGTACATGAAAATGGATAGAAACAAGAGAAAGATTAAACCGTCTCCGCGCGAGATCACATTGCTGCTGAATCCTTGCAAGGCCATATCGCTCATGAGGATGAGCAGGGCGATGCTCGCGAGCAGGGTGAAAGGGATTTCCTTCTTGACGCTTTCGCTCTCCACCTTCAAAGGATGGAGGAAGGCGGCTATGCCGACAACGAGAGTGATGTTGAAGATATTGCTTCCGACTACGTTTCCGACAGCGACGCCCGCACTGCCGTCAAGAGCTGCGATAATACTGACGGTCGCTTCGGGAGAACTGGTTCCGAATGCGACGATGGTCAGACCGATCAAAATAGGCGGAATCCGCAGAAGGCGTGCAATATTCGAGGAGCCGTCAACGAAAAAGTCTGCTCCTTTGATCAGTAAAGCGAATCCGGCAAGCAACAGCAGGTAGACCATATATATGCCTCATTCCTTTCAGTTTTCTGCTCCTTCTTCTGTCTATTCATACCCACTTAGCAGCATTATAAATAAGGATGCTTAACTCTGTGCGTAAGTTCATTGTACCCAGGCTCCTAAGAAGAACCCTGTATGTATTGGAAAACCCCCGTGCAAAGACGGGGGTCAGATTGTTTACTGAGAACGAACACCAAGCTTATCAAAGACAAACGCATACACTTCAGCAGCTTCCTTCAAGTGATTGAAACGCCCGGACGCGCCGAAGTGGCCGGCGCCCATGTTCGTCTTCATCACGAGCAGATTGTCATCCGTCTTCAGATCACGCAGGCGTGCCACCCATTTTGCAGGTTCCCAGTAGCCGACACGCGGATCGTTGATGCCGGTTGTGATGTAAAGATGCGGATAGTCTTTCGCCTCGACATTATCGTAAGGGCTGTACGATTTCATATAAAAGTAGTCGTCCGCTTTTTGCGGATTGCCCCATTCATCCCACTCGAGAGTCGTTAACGGTATGGAAGTGTCCAGCATCGTCGTTATAACGTCAACAAACGGCACTTCTGGAATCAGCACTTTGAACAGATCTGGCGCCATGTTCGCGACCGCTCCGATCAGGAGGCCGCCAGCACTGCCGCCGCGCCCTGCAAGCAGATCGGGAGTTGTGTAGCCTTCCGCTATCAGATGTTTCGCAGCCGCAATGAAATCGGTGAATGTATTCCGCTTGTGCTGCATCTTCCCGTCTTCGTACCATTGACGCCCCATTTCAGACCCGCCCCGGACTTGCGCGGTGACGAATACGACGCCTTTATCCAAGGCGGGCAGTCGGTAAGGACTGAAATATGGATCGCTGTTCGATCCATAGGAGCCGTATGCATGCAGGATTGTCGGCGCAGGTCCGTTATCGAACGCGCCTTCTTTATAGACGACATTGAGCGGCACTTTGACACCGTCTTCTGCAGTCGCCCAGAGCTGTTCCTGACGGTAGGAAGACGGATCATATTCACCGCTGACCGGAGCTACCTGCAGACATGTTTTCTCTTCAGTTGCAAGATCTATGCTGTAGGTCGTCTCAGGGGTCAGCAGCGACTCATACTCGATCAACACCTCAGTCGCATCATAGTCCTGGTTGCCGATGACGGATACAGAGTAGATCGGCTCGTTCCACTCAATCTGTTCCAGGGCGCCGTCTTTCAGCTCCCAGACTTGTGTTAAGCCGTTTTCTCGGCCGGATAGGATCAAGGCGTCCCTGAAAGGATACATGCCTTGGAGGAACCGTTCTTCCTTGTACTCGATGACACTTGTCCTGTTCCGCAGATCATCGAGCGGCGCACGGAGCAGCTTGAAGTTCAGTGCGTTTTCGTTTGTCAAGATGAGCAGGTCATCGCCCCAATCCTCGACGTCGTACAAAATTCCTTCGCGGCGCTCATCGAGGATTTTTGGCTCCTTGAGAGGAGAGGATGCGTCGATCATTCGGACTTCACTCGTTGTCTTGGAATGGGAGTAGGCAAAGATGTATCTGCTGCTCTGTGACTTGCCCAAGTAAAGAGTGAACGTTTCATCCTTCTCTTCGTAGATCATTTCATCGCTTTCCGTGCCGCTGCCGATACGATGGCGCCAAAGCTGGTTTGGACGTTCGCTGTCATCTACCGTTATGTAGAAGAGGTAGTCGCCGCATTCACTCCACTCCAGGCTGCCGTATATATAGACATTTGAAATCGTGTCTTCCAGCAGTTCGCCAGTCTCCATGTTTTTCACAAAAACGGTATACCGGTCCGTGCCGTCCCGGTTTTCAAGGTAGGCCAGGCGGTCATGGGCACTGTTCATGCGCTGGGCGGTGACGCTCAGATAGCCGTCTTCTTCTGCCAGTTCATTCAGGTCGAGTACAATTTCCTCTTTGGCATTTTCGAGTCCCTGGCGGCTCTCCGCTTTCTTGCGTGCATAGATCGGATACTGCTTGCTCTTGTCCAGGCGCGAATAATAGAAGTAAGCGCCGCGTTTCACAGGAACATTTGTCTCCGATTCCGGCACGCGGTCCACCATGCTCTGATAGATTTCCTCGGTCAGGTCCTTCAGCGGATCCATAACGCTTCTGAAATAGGCGTTCTCCGCTTCCAGATAGTCAATGACCTCCGGGTTCGAGCGTTCTTTCAGCCAGTAATAATCGTCTTCCCGCACATCGCCATGCAGTTCGTGGGGATGGGGGATGCGTTTTGCTACAGGTGGTTTCATGGAATTCTCCTCTCTTTCATCTCCTTCTATTTCGGGATGAACTCTTGGGAATCCTTTAATTGTGTGAAAATAGCAGGCGGGCAAGAAGGATTTTTAATTTCGTTATAGAAAGGTATAAAGATATCTTAAAGGAAAGATGTGATGACATGAATCCATTTGTATTTGCCTGTATCGCCCCGCACGGAGGGGAAATCATTCCTGAGCTGAAAGGGAATCAGCCTGAGCGGATGCGCCTGACGAGGGAGGGCACTCCTATGAAGCCCCGACCTATTTCGGACTGATCTGCGCGGAAGTAAAGTGAACGGGCGAATAGGCATATGTCCTATTCGCCCGTTTCCATGATTGATCAGCCAAAAAACAGCCAGGCGATGAGCGGTGCAAGAATCGAACAAAGAATGGCGCTGATCGTCATTGCAACCGAACTCATGGAAAAGGCGAGCTCCCCGAATTCCGCTGATTTTGCTGTGCCGAGTGCGTGGGAAGCGCTCCCGAGCGCGAGCCCTTTTCCGACCGGGCTGTCCACTCTTGCCAATTTGAACAGATAGGGAGCCAGAATTGAACCGAAAATCCCCGCAATCATGACACTGACGACTGCCATGGAGGCATTGCCGCCGAGACTATCGGCGACTGCAATCGCAATCGGGGTTGTCACGGATTTCGGCAGGATCGACAGGCTCAAAGACCGGCTTAATCCGCTGACCTTTGCAAGTATGGCAACGCTTAGCATGCCGAACGTGCCGCCTGTCAAAACGCCTGCAAGAATCACGATTATATGTTTCTTCAGGAATTCCCGTTGCTTGTAGAGGGGATAGGCAAGAGCGACAACCGCCGGACCGAGCAAGGAATTGATCCACTTTCCGCCCGCCATGTATGTCTCGTAGGGAATAGAGAAAATCGAAAGGATGAGGATAATGGCAACCGTCGATGTCAAGACGGGCAGCAGGAAGGGAAGAGGGAACCGTGTATATGCTCTTGTCATAAGGAAGTAGCAGCCCATGGTCAGCAATACCATTGCTGCCGGCAGTATTATTTGCTGCATGCCTTTTCGGCCTCCTTTCTGTCCCTTCTTTTTTCAATCCGCTGGCTTACTGCCCCAGTGACGGCGATGGTAAGCACCGTGCTGACAAGGACTGCTAAGAATAAAAGAAGCCCATGAATCGACAGAAGGGAAGGATATTTCATGATTCCAACCGTCATGGGGATGAACAAAAGGGTCAGTATGCCAATCAGGAAGCCCGCGCCGTCTTCGATCAGCTTGGCGGGGATCACCTTCAGGCATAGGCAGACAAACAGCAGCAGCAGGCCGATGATACTGCCGGGTAAAATCAGGTGAAAAGTGGCTTGAAGCAAGTTGCCGGCATATGAAAATAGGAAAAGGATGCCGATTTGCAGGCAAATCCGGATCAGTTTCATGCAGTCGCTGTTTCTTCGGAAAGAAACGGCTTCCTTCTTTCTCTATAAAGTCAGTGCTCACACGAGTATATCACAAGCATTCGCCTGAAACAATGTCGCAGCAGGCTTCGCACATCCGCATGCATGCTTGCATATGGTGAATAGGCGTAAGAACCAGAAAGGGGAGGATGCATTGAACTTTCAATCATTCAGCGGCAGGGTGATGGACATCTCGGATTTTTATCTGAGTCCAGGTGATCCGGCGGCTGGCTGTTATCAGCTATTCATGCTGGAGGGAGATCAGGGTTCTCCAGTTCAGTTCGTCATTGAACCTGGCACATATTTTGTGGATCATGCAATGGTGAAGAGGGGCGACCGGGTGATCGGGTTCTTTGATGCCGACTTGCCTGTACCGCTCATTTACCCGCCGCAATACCGGGCGGTCGCCATGGCGAAGGAAGAACCGGGACGATTTGTGACGATCGATTATTTTGACGGTCTGCTTGTGAACAGTACGGGCACTTTGAAACTGAATCTCGGAAAGAGGACGAAAATGGTGTTGGAGAACGGTCAGGCATTTACAGGAGACCCGAGAAACCGGATTCTTCTTGTTGTCTATGGCGCAACGACCAGAAGCATACCTGCACAGACCACCCCCGATCAAGTGGTTATCATCTGCTGAAAAAGCCGGGCAATCGCCCGGCTCTATGCATCACAAGTATTCCTTCTCGATTGTCAGCGTGCTTCTCACCGTGTCGATCGGCCGCACCATGCGTTCGATCGACTCGCGCTTCGGTTCGAGAAACGGCGGCAGTGACAGCTTTTCACCGAGTGTCTCGTACGGCTCATCACCCATGAAACCGGGTCCGTCCGTCGCCCATTCAAACAAGATGCCATGCGTGAAACGGCAGTAAAGCGATTCGAAGAAGAAACGGTCCACATGGCCGGATGTCGGGTAGCGGAAACTGCGCATATGCTGGATCCACTCATCAAGAGCTGCCCTGTCAGCGACCCGGAATGCCGCATGATGGACTGTGCCGAACCCTTGCTGTCCTCTTGGCAATGCAGTGTTCAACTCGACGATGACACGGGCGCCATTTCCGCCCTGCCCCATTTCAAATAGATGGAAGTCCCCGTTAGTCGCAATTTCCTTCATTCCCATCACTTCCTGAAGAATATCCTTGAAATGCATAGTATCAGACACCCGGATATGGACAGGCCCTAGACCGGTAATCGCGTATTCCAGCGGAACAGGGCCGTCCTGCCAAGGCGAGCCGGACGGGACGCCAGCGTTGTTTTCATCAGAGACGAGCATATACTTCTGATCGTCAAAATCCGTGAAGGAAAGTGTACGTGTACCGAAAAGTTCTTGGATACCGGTATGGACGACATCATATTTATCAAACCGTTTCACCCAGTAACCAAGCGCCTCATCGCTCGGTACACGGAATGAGGTCTTATGGATTTCATCAGTTCCATGCGTTCCTTTTGGGATGCCCGGAAAGTCGAAAAAGGTCATGTCGGTGCCCGCCGATCCTTTGTCATCCGCAAAGAACAGATGGTAGGTGCGGATATCATCCTGATTGACAGTCTTCTTCACCAGTCGCATGCCGAGCACGAACGTGAAAAACTCATAATTCTTCTCGGCGCTGCTTGTGATTGCCGTAACATGGTGGATTCCTTTCAATTCATTCATCGGACACACTCCTTTTTATCTTGAATTCAAGGTAATTATAAGAGAGGATCTTTTGCTTGTCAATAAAGGGGCTTGTGCATATAGAGGTTGGACAAGGGGTAATCAACTAGAAAGATCATCTGCTGTTTGCTATAGTGAAGGCAGAACAATCGGCAGCAGAAAGCCAGGAAAGGGGGTAATCATATGAATCAGGCGGCAATGGAGTATTGGAAGCTTTACTCAGCGGGAAAGGAAGTGCCGGAATCGGTCAGTGCATGGGCATTTGGCGATTCGCCGGACGAGTTTGCCCAATCCGTGATCGATGGAAGGAAGACAGCTACCTGTTCTGCCCGTATCCTCTACGAGATGGAGAACGAGCCGCTTCCAGAGACCGGGGAGCACAGCATCATCTTGAACAGCCGCGAAGAGCCGGTCGCCATCATTAGGACAGTCGATGTGTCGATTGTGCCGATGAATGAAGTGACGGAGGAATTTGCACTGGCGGAAGGTGAAGGGTCTTTCCGTGACTGGAAGGAAGCACATGAACAATTTTTCAAGCAGGAACTGGGGAAAGCAGGAATTGCCTTTAAGGACGATCTGGAACTTGTCTGTGAACGGTTTGAACTCGTCGATGCCCGTAATGAATGGAACGCACAAAGTCGATGAACAGGAAAGACGCATGATCGTATGCGTCTTTCCGTTTTGCCGGCTTTCATTTATTTGATCAGGATTGTAATCTCGTCCTTATGGGCTTTGTATAAGCGGTCCAGTGCCTGGCTCACCTTCTTATCGAAGGCTTTTACATCATTCAGGCCTTCTTCAATTTCCTCTTCACTGAACATCTCTTCCATGAAGGCTGACAGGTAGGGATCCTGCTCGCTTCTCAGTTCGGCGAATTTTTCATAATACTGATCAGGCTCCATTCCGAGCTTATCAGCCTGCTGCTTAATGAAATCCCTCATCGTATTATCTTCAATCTCCTCAAAGGGGACCGATAACATGAGCTCTTTCTGGGTCCGCTTGTCCTCTGAAATATCTACGCCCCTGCGTTTCATCTCTTGTATGAGCACTTCTAGTTTTGCGCTACCTTCGATATTATCCAGCACATCCTCATCCCGGTAGAGAAGCCTCAGATCACCGATCGTTATTTCTTTGCCGGAAACGATTGCCGCGACATCGCTGTCTTTGTAGCCGTCCAGGCTATTTTTCCCTGAGTCGCATCCGAGCAGCGAGATGAGCATGACAAAAGCAACGATGAAAAGTGGAATCATCTTCAAGTCAAGCACCTCCTGATCTATTGAAGCCTGCTAGTCCATTGTTAGTTTTTGCATCGTGGAAAAGGCAAAGAGCACAAGATGGTAGATCTTCTGCTCTTTGCTTGTTTAGCGCTCTACATTCGTTTCATATAAGTGGATCCAGTCTTGCACACTCATTTTGGATACAAGTTCACCTAGGAGCTCATACGGGATCTTTTTCGGATTGGTGAACCGGATGCAACTTTTGCCCATATTCAATTTGGTGTCCATGTGTTTCGGGTAGTTCTCTTGAAACCAACCGAGCAGCTCAGGGCTGCTATAAAGACCCATATGATACAGGGCCAGATGTTTCTTCTGCGCAGCTAAGCTCAGAAAAGGCAAGGGGGTGTTCGCTTCGCAATGGTAACCGGCCGGATAGGTTCCGAGCGGTACAACATACGACGGCATGCCATTTTGCATCGTACACGTAAATCCACTCGGAATCCTTTGGTCGATCATGCCTTTGAGCTCCCGAAAGGCATTTGCCCATTTGGGGTCTAGTCCGTCCATGTAGGTTTGCATCTGGTCGTCCATGTTTTCATCTCCTTTGATTGTCGCTTGCTTTAGAGCTTTTTCAATTTGATTCGGTACATCATGCAGTCCGGCAGCGGGGCAAGCTCATGATAGATCCACTTTTCGTAATCCATGGCACCGCCGGGAAAGATGCCTGTTATGAGCAGGCCGGCCTGCGAGCAGAGCTCACTGACCTCTTCAACAGTATAGCAGCGCAAGGATTGCGTGACGAGGGAATCAGGGGTGCACGGATTCCACCAGCTGTCCAGCATCCTGCTGTTTTCTTCGTCAAATCCATACCGCCGGGACGCAGCCCCAAGGTTCATCTCCTGGCCGGCCGCCTTTTGCCAATGCTCGGGCTTGTAGATGTCGATCAGCGCGCACCCGTCTTCCGCCATCCAGTCCCGGATCCGTTTCAATAAAATCAGCTGATCCTCATCCGTGCCGATGCCGAACCCGTCGAAATAGCCGACCGCGTCAAATGTGCGGGAAAACTCATATGTGTAGAAATCACCTTGGTGGATGTCAATCGTCTCTGGAGAGATTCCTTTTGAATAGGCGACCAGATCTGGCACGAGCTCAAGCGTCGTCATCGAAATGCCGATGGAATCGAGATGCCTTGCAAGAGCCCCCATGCCGGCGCCGATTTCAAGCATCGACCGGATCGGTTTTCCTGCCTGTTCGACCACGTCGGATGCTTGTCTTGTAAGATCATCCTGCATCGTCTCTTCCAGGCTGCTGTCCAGCCATTCAAATTGTCTCTTATAGAAAGGGAGTACCCATTTGTGTGTTGTCATGTTTTATTCCTCCTGTAATGATAATGCGCATTACAGATGTGGCTTCAAATTCCGAATACCCATATTGATCGCTCCTCTCTGCCTCAATATAACACACCTGCCAAGCAGAATCTTCCGTTTTTCAGAATTTACGTTATGGTACAATGGTAGAAGGATAAATAAGGGGTGTTATTATGGCGATGCCGACTCATATTGTCGCAGCAGGAGGAATTGTGGAAGATCGGGAAGGGAACATATTGCTTGTGAAAACGCAGCACGGGGGCTGGGTATTTCCGGGCGGCCAAGTGGAAGTGGGGGAAAATGTGATTGATGCGGTCATACGGGAAGTGAAAGAAGAAAGTGGCATCGAGATTGAAGTGTCCCGGCTGCTGGGCATTTATTCAAATACAGCAATCCATAAATGGCATGATGGCATCACCGATGTGCCGACCAAAGTGATGATGGACTTCGTCTGTACACCGGTAGGCGGAGAGCTCACTACATCGGAAGAAACATCAGACTCCCGCTGGGTGCCGCGCGGAGAAGTCCTCGCCTATATGCAGGCTGATGCCTACTGCACGCGATTCAACGTATACTTGGAAAATCTCGGCGGTGTAAAGTATATGGACTACGTGACCCATCCGGAGTTCGAGGTGAAGATGGAACGGCAGGTCTGATGAAGATAAAAAAGAGAAAGGGCGCGATGCCGCTTTCTCTTTTTTATGATTTCATGTCCATCAACGAGGGTAGTTGATGGACTTCTTTATTCCGATAGGCGGATTTCGCAGAGAGAAGGCTTTGGATCGCCAGCCGCAGAGACTTCTTGAACTGGATATCAGATGTGAACTCCAGCTCTTTCCATTCTTTCACGTGTCCCGGGTGGAGGCCTGAGACAAGGATGGAGAATCCGAGGAGCTGCAGCATGCTCACCAGCTTTTCGAAACCGTTCAATCCGCCTTGTTCGATGTGTCCGACAGCTGTGAAGTCGATGATCACTGTTTCCACATTCGATGTGTAAGCACGCCGAGTCAGCGTGGATGCGATGATTTCCGACTTATGCTCATCAAGGCCGCCAAAAATAGGAACAAGAGCGACTGTATCCGTCAATTCGATAAAGGGAGAGGAGAGCCTGATGTTTTCCTCCAGCAGGTTTTCTGCCGTTTCCTTCGCTTCCAGCAGTTCGAAATTGGTTTCGTTCAGGCGGGAACGGATTCGTCCTAACTGTTCACTCACTTTTATAATTGCACGGTCCTTCTTGATAATAGCTACCTCGCCAGCCATCTGATCGTCCCAGGATACATAGAAATCGGCGAGCAGGACTTCGCCTGAGCTTGAAAGTGCGTTGATCTCAAGAGCCTCGATGGATGGGGACTGCAGAATGTGCCTCTCCATTTTTGACCGGCTCTCCGGCTCAATGATCTCAAGAATGCTTTTTCCGAGGGCAAATGTATGTACTGCAGCTTGATTGGCCTTCAGGATATTCAAGTTCTTGTCAATCGCATACATAGGAATCGGCAAGGAGGAATTAGGAAATGACATTGATCGGTTCCGCTCCTTTTTCTGCATACACTAGCCAATCTCGAAGTTCCCGCAAATTCGGCATGGCGATCACTTGACCAGGACCAGCCTCCTGCTTGAAGTTGGCGTGAGGTGCCATGCGGCCCCCGATGACAATGGTCGGACGGCTAACCGTATTCGCGAGCACTTGTACAGATTTCCGGAGCATCGGCAATCGGTAAGAAAGGGCAGCCGACATGGCAACCACATCGGGCTGCCAGGCGTTAACCGCCGTTTCGGCATGGCGCAGCGGAAGGTTCGGGCCGAGATATCGCACCATCCAGCCGCATTCTTGGAAAACTGCCGCTGCCATCTTCAGTCCGATATAATGTTCTTCGCCCTCCACGCCGAACAGCATCACTTTTTTGCAGCTGGCATGTTGTTCTGATGAATTCCTGAATTCGTAATCCGAAATGACATAATCACATACACCGGTCGCCAGATGTTCATCCGCCACCGATATTTCGTTCCGCTCCCATAGGCTTCCAATGTGGCTCATTGCAGGTGTAAGAAGATCCTCGTATAGCATCAGCCGATTATCTTCAGACATGACCTCGGTAATATATGCAATGGCGGCATGTTCATCTCCTGTCAGGAACAGTTCCGCCAGCTTGATGTAATGGTCTGCCATTTGATCCCTCCTTGTCAGCCTGTTTGCCGTAATGTAGTAAGTGCTTGCTGTAAATATTCCAAATAAGCTGTTTCTCTCTCTGGATCCAGCTTGCCGGGCAGTATAGCCAGCAGTCGTTCGAAATTATCCACAATCAATTCGGTACCTACGTTCCTGCTTGTCAATACCTGGTCAAGCCATTTTGTATAATCAATAAAGAACCGAATATCGTTCATTTGAAAAGCGGTTTCGAGATGTTCCAGATGATGGTAGTTGTCTTCAGCAGTGCGCTTGTGGCCATTGTCGCCGAACTTTTCCCACAGCCATGGATAGGCCTCGTAGATCTGCTCCACAACTTCTTCCACAACCTGCTCTTTGAGCTCCTGTTCCACTAATCCGCCACCACCTTATACTGGGAGACTTTTGGGATGATCCCCGCCAGCTCCTGATCCGGATATTTCTTCTCAAGTTCATGAATTTCCTTGAACTCCGCACTGCGCACCCATTCTAGATAGTGTTCCCGCGTGTCCCATTCCATATGGACTACGAGCTCACCGGGCCGCTTTTGATTCTGAAGTAATTGAAACGACAGGAATCCCTCTGCCTGATCAACCCGCTTCGACCGGCTTCTGTAGATCCCAATCACTTCATCCGCCTTCTCGGACGGAACTTGGAATGTCGAATTGACAATATACATGGCAGGGCTCCTTTTGCTGTTCCAGATATTGATTGTCTATGGGCTAGTGTAACATAGTGCCAGGGAATTAAAAACAGATTGTCCTATTATTCTGGCGAGGCTGGGTAAGCAGCTAGGAGAGTGAATCTGTTCTTTCTTACGCAAAGTAATGTGACGCGCGAGAGGGAGAGGGAGGGGCCCCGTGTAGGTGGATTGTTCACCCTGCTAGTCGGTCGTTCTTTTGCATGAACTGATCAATCCTTGTTCCGCTATGGAACAATCAAAAAACCAGGAGGACACGGTGTCCGCCTGGTTTCCTATTTCCATGGGAGCAGCCGATTCTCAATCCACTGCAACAGCCGGTTGAATGCGAGGCCGAGCAAGGAGAGGACGAGCACGCCTACCATAAGTTTTGTAGTGATCATGAGATTGCCGTAATGGAGTACCATGGAGCCGATGCCGTTTTGAGCAGCGATCATTTCGGCTGCGACGAGCAGGAGCAGCGAGGTGCCAGCTGCCAGTTTCAGGCCGGCGAAAATCATCGGGAGCGCCCCTGGCAAGATCACTTTCCGGATGACGTTCAGATGGTTTGAGCCGAATGTGACGGCGGCTTTGATCAGGATTGGGTCGACGCTTTTAACACCTGAGTACGTATTAATGACGACAGGGAAGAAGACGCCAAGTGAAATGATGGTCACTTTGGACAGCTCTCCGATTCCAAGCCACAATACGAACAGCGGCAGCAGTGCAATTTTTGGTATCGGATAAATGGAATAGACTACAGGTGTACCGACAGCGTCCGCCCATTTGGAAAAGCCGAGGATCAGGCCAACAAGGATGCCGACTATTGAGCCGATCACATAGCCCATCCCGATCCGGTACAGGCTTGGCGCCAGGTTCTTCAAAATCTCGCCGCTCCGCAGCATGTCCCAGCCGGTCGTGATGATGGCTGACGGAGCGGGAAGGAAGAGCGGCGAGACGATATGCAGGCTGCAGATGATTTCCCAAACGGCGAGAATGCCGACCAGTCCAAGGACAGAGGCGTAGAGGGGGACCTTCTTATCAAGGAAGGCGACCCGGTTCGTGATTATTTTCCGGGAGCTCCCGCTAGATTTCCCCGCTGGCGGAGTAGGCTCCGCGATGTCTGGTTTCGTCATAAGGTTATTTGTCATAAGCGTCTCACTCCTTCAGTGCCTCTACTGCATCGTGGCGGATCAATTGCCAGATCTGTTCCGTATAGCGATTGAACTGTTCCAGATGCTCCCCATTGCCACGGCCCATTTTCGGCAAATCGATTTCGATGATCTCTTTGATCTGTCCCGGATGCCGCGACAGGACGATGACCCGGTCCGCCAAATAGACGGCCTCTTCGATATTATGTGTGACATAAAGGGTGCTGAGCTGCGTGCGATTCCAAATCGTCAGCAATTCTTCCTGCATGAGCGTGCGCGTTTGGGCATCAAGAGCGGAAAACGGTTCGTCCATCAGGAGAAGGTCCGGCTCGACAGCAAGCGCCCGGCCGATGCCGACCCGCTGTTTCATGCCGCCGGACAGCTGTTTAGGGTACGCATCCTTGAACTCCGTCAGGCCTACCATATCAATGTAGTAGTTGCCTTTCTCCCGCTGTTCCTGCTTGCTCGCTTTTCGTTCTTGCAGTCCGTATATGACGTTTTCGTAGACAGTACGCCATGGAAAGAGGGCGATTTCCTGGAAGACGATCGCAAGAGACGGATCTTTTGCCTCGTCTTCCATGCCTTCGAAATACACACTGCCCTCGGTCGGTGACAGCAAGCCGCCGACAATATTTAACAAGGTCGATTTTCCGCAGCCGCTTGGGCCTACGAGGACGACGAACTCCTTTTCATTGATAGTGAAGTTAATATCCTTAAGAGCGGTCGTCTCTTCATGTTTTGACCGTTTGAATGTCTTTCCGACATGGTCGATGACAATTCTCATGCTGCTCACTTCCCTAGTTGTGTAATGGCTTCTTCCAGCAAGTCGGTGTTCACAATTTCAGCTGCATCAATCGATGTATCGATCAAGTTCTCTTTTGCATACCAATCTATTTGTGTCTGGATGTCATTCGCGAGCAATCTGCCGTCACGATCGATGTAAGGCAACCCTTGTTTGATCAAATCAGGCTCTTGGTCGGTGTACTCTGCAATAATCTTTACGACTTCTTCATAATTATCACCTGGCACAATTTTGCCGTTTTCCTGGTGCAGGGCAGCATCGTAATAATAACGGGTCGCTTTCGCATAGGCTTTCATGAATTTAGTCGCGAGTTCTTCATTATCCGCAAATTTTTGGGCAAAGAAAATGCCCGATGTCTGATAGTCGAATTCATCTCCCACTTGTGCGATCACTTTTCCATAACCTTCATTTACGACGCGGGAAACATTCGGTTCGTTCAAGAGAACCGCGTCGACCTGTTTGCTTTGGAGGGTTTCCATCAAGCCGGGAATGCTGTTGAGCGGTACAAGTTCAACATCGCTCGTTGAAAGTCCGTGCGCTTCAAGCAAGCGTCCCGCCATATAGTGGTACGTGGAGCCGGTTTGGGTAATTCCGATCTTCTTGCCTTTCAGCTCTTCAATCGAAGAGACGGCGGAATCCGAAGGGACAAGCAAAGCTGTCGAAGAATAGCCCTTCTCCTCGCGTCCTTTATCCGCGACAATCTGCAGTTTCTCACCGCCCGCGATCATATTGTAAAGGCCGGCGGTAATGCCAGTGGCACCGACATTGATATCGCCGCTGGCTGTTGCGACTGCAATCGGCTGCGCCGCCTCGAACCATTTCACATCAGGCGTGATGCCTTCTTCCTCAAAAAAACCTTTTTCGATTGCGATGAATAGGGGAGCGGAACTCGTCAATTTCAACATGCCAATCTCCACTTTGGCGTTTCCGCCCTTTTCTGCTGCTTCTGTCTTGTCATCGCTCTTGCCGCAGCCGGCCAGTGCCAGCATCAAAAACGCAATTGTGAGCAAAGCGAAAATACTCTTCTTTCTCATTTCCCAATCCCCCTTGATATGTATGTGTTATCCTTGCGGCGAAAGGGGCCAGCAAGAACCTTACGGATTAGAATAGCACAAATTGTTGTTTTATTTTAGTCCTTTTTTTAATAATGTTGCAATTTGTCCGATGTAAGCGGTATCATTTAAAGATTGTCTGTAAATCTCCTGTAAACCGGACCGCAGCTAGGCTGTTATCCTGGCAGGCATCATGGTAAACTTTCAACTATGATTGTCATACTTCACTTTAATGGACGATACATTTCTTAAAAGAGCGGGCCCAAAAAGAATAGGCCGGCTCTTAGATGGGTGGTATGGTTTTATGAAAGGCGTGGAACAATGGGATTAATCCGCATGTATATGGAAAACATGGCTCTCTATATGCTTGCCGCATTGCCGATTTATGTGTTTCTCAGGATTTTATTTTTAAAAATAGGGAAAAAGGAAAGCAACGCATGGCGGGAGATAGGCATCGCCGTTTTTTCGCTGTACATGATTGGACTTGCATCGCAGACCATCCTCCCGAAATGGTATGTAGACTATAATCCGCAGACGGGAAGCCGCTATTTGCATTTCATCATGACGAACGAACTTGCGAGTGTCAACTGGTCGCCGCTTAAAACGGTGAAAATGTACTTTGGGCCGAACCGCGGGGCGAGTGATTGGGGAAGCTTGTCACTTGTGAACCTTCTAGGAAATATGCTGATCTTCACGCCGATCGGGATTTTGGTTCCGCTGCTGTGGAATCGCATGTGCAGGTGGTGGAAAGTGTTCTTCATCGGGCTGCTGGTCACTTGTACGATTGAATTCATCCAACTTTTCATCGGCCGCAGTTCGGATGTCGATGATGTCATTTTAAACACGGTCGGCGTCATGATCGGCTATGTGCTATTTAGTTTAGTTTATCCAAAAAGGAGGGAGGCAGCGGCATGAATAAAAAGAATATCGTTCTGCTCGTCGTCATGGCCTTCCTTCTTCTCCTTTACTGGAATACATATTTATTAAAGGAAAAGAGGGCGTTTGCTGCCCAGACGGAAGGCATGTATCAGCATCAGGTGAAAGAGGCGGTTGAGCGCCTGGAGCCTTTCTATGATCAGGAACTGTCGTACTGGGTTGCCAATTTGCCGCAAGACAGCGGAAAAGATCTGCTGCAAATCCGAATTAACGAACTGAGGGATACGAAGTCGTTCTTTGACTCGTTATATTTGAGCGATGTGTCCTTGCTGAGTAAACCGTATGAGACGATGGTGCTGCTGCTGGAGGAACTTCTCGAGACAGGATCGCTGAACGAGAAGAAGAAAGAGGAACTCCATGAGGCGGTGCTGACGGCACGGACACTCGTCGGCCGAATCATCACCTATGCACAGGAGTCGAAGAAGGGCTGGTATTATGAACTGACGGACGTGGAATCGAAGTCTTCACGATTGGTGCGTGAGGAACTCGGTGAATCTGAAGAGTGAATAGAGACGCTGCCCACCCGGAGCAGCGCCTCTATTTTTATTTGCCGAGAGCATGCAGTTCCAGGATTTTTTCGAGGATGCTAATGCCTGTATGCATGGCATCATGTTTGAAGGTCATATCCGGATGGTGCAGGCCCGGCGATAATCCGCAGCCTAGTCCGACCATGGTCGCTTTCAGGCTAGGACGTTCAATCGTATTGAAATGAAAATCATCACCGCCTGGCGTTACGATGGGCGGCATTGTATTTTCAGCCCCTAGGATGGATTCAATCGCCTGCTGGGCGATTTTCTGTGCGTCAGGATGCACCTCTGCAGCAGCTGTCTGGCTGTCTTCGGTGACCAGGAGCCGGACGCCAAATAGGGTGCGGGCGGAGTCGAGGATTTCATGTACCCGTCTTGCCAGTTCATTCATGGCGCTGTTTGTCTGGGCCCTCAAATCGACGGCCATGGAGGCGCTGCCCGGTATGATATTCGTGCTTCTGCCTCCGGCGAGAAACCGTGTGACTTTTACGGAATGCGGGATGGTCGGATCGAGATGGATTGAATGCAGAGCGTTGACGATATACGTCCCGATTTCTACTGCGTTATACGTAAGATGAGGGCGCGCGCCGTGTGCGTCGTCGCCTTTGATCTCAAATTCGATAGTGCCGGTCGATCCATGCAGGATGGCAGGCGCCGCCTTACCGTTTTCCATTTCCTGAAATGGCCGCAAATGGATGCCATAATAGTAATCGACTTGATCGACAACCCCTTTTTCAACGAGCTTCAAAGCCCCTGTTCCGACTTCTTCAGCTGGCTGGAAGATGAAACGGATACCTAGCCGGTCCAGCAGTTCAGGACGGTCTTTGACTTTCCACAGGACTCCAAGCGCCATCGACATATGAGCATCATGGCCGCAGGAGTGGTTCGCTTTCATCTCGCCATTGACTTCCTGCCAGAGGGCGTCCATATCCGCCCGGATGGCGATGATGGGGACATCTCCTGAGAAGTTGCCGATGTCTCCGGTGACGCCCGTGCAATCTTCAAATGTCGTCACCCGGCAGCCCGCTTCCTCAAGCTGCCGTTTGATAAATTGCGTCGTCTCGACTTCTTCCCAGCTCAGTTCGGGATGTGCATGCAAGTGATTGAAAGCGGACTGGACTTTTTCCTGTAATGGCGTATTCATTGGTATCCCCCTCGTCTGATTGATTCTCTAAATAGTCTATCATTAAATCAAATGTGCTGGCTCGGATTTTTTGCGCAGATTCGTTCAAAATCCCTTTTATTCAGTGGGGCTATACGTGGTACACTAGCAAAGTAGTTTTATTAAGGAAGTGTACATATGATTGGACGAAATGATCCTTGTCCTTGCGGAAGCGGGAAAAAGTATAAGAAATGCTGCGAATCGAAGGCAGCGGTTACAGTTGCTGATGTAAAATCATACGAAGTCGAACGGATTTTACAGACACTTTATGATGAGTATCCAAAACGAAGTGATGTGCCTTCATATTTGGAAGTGGCAGATGAATGGAAGGGGAAACTGGCCGGGAAGATCGCGGAAGAAATGATTGAAGCGATTGTACTTGATGTGTTCTTCTTTCAGAAACGCACCGATATTTGGCAGTCGTATATTGAGAAGCAACTGAAAAAACAAGTCCGTCCGTCCATCTTGAAGATTCTCGAAGGATGGCGTGAGGCCCCTCGCATGTTCATCGGCAATGTGCTGAATGTGGATGATGAATATATGACGGTAAGAGGAATCGTGGATGGCAATGTGATCCGGCTTCGACGGGAAGGGGAGAAGCCGATCCCTACAGGTGTTCATCTATTCTGCTTCATCTTGCCGGATGAAACGGAACCTGCCGATCAATTCCTTGCAGTCTCCACATTGATTTTCTTCCCTGTCGATCATCAGTCGGTCTTTGGCGAGTTCGCAAAGCTCTATGAGAAGGCGGATGAGCAGGAATTCATGCAGGAACATGCCTTGCAATTCTGGCTCATGCTTTCAGAAGACGGCTATAAAGGCGAAGAATACTCGAAGTTCGAAACAGGAGTTCTCGAGGCGGCGGTTGAATTTTTGAAGGCGCATGACCGTTCTTCGGAAAGGCTGCTTGAAACGATAGAGAATTATCTGGTGGAATTGCAGCCGAATGCAAGGAAAGAAGTCGCGATTGCCGCGGGAGCGATCCGTTATGGCCTGGAAGCGGAATGTTTTGAGCCGCTCGACATGACATTGAAGGAAATTGCTGAATGGTTCGGAGTGTCGCCTTCCTCGATGAACAAATATTATAAAGAGATAACCGCTTATCAAGAGGCGGGTGAGAAAGTGTCCATATAGGGCACTTTTTTTGTAGGTCCAATAACCTTTCGTCTCCTTCAAAAGATTTGATTTACAAGGAAAAGAGAGGATTTGTGAAACGCGGCGGAGGGTATGCCGTATACGTAAAGATACTGAAAATCGAAGACCTGCATAAAGGAGTGGTAGGAATGCGGAAGCAATCTGTGTTATATCTTTTCATGGCGGCTCTTATGCTCACGAGCGCCTGCTCGAAAGCCGAGGATGGAGCAGATGTGAAGAAAGAAGGCGGGACAAGTGCTGCTGAAGAGAAAAATGAGTCTGCCGGCGAGGGAAAAGCTGAGAAAGAAATTGAATTGATCACGAAAAATGAGAATGCTGGAGATACGGCAGTTGAGCTCAAAGGGACCGTCAAAAGAGAAGGCCGGCTTGTGACAGCAGAAGGCATGACGAATCTTCTGGAAGGCTCACAGCTGTATTTCTACCTGGACTGGGCAGACGGAACACTGATCGGCGGCAATAGTACTGCTAGCGTGGCAGCGGATGGCAGCTTCCGTTACGAGACGGAATTACCGAAGTCGGTGGATGGGCTCATCACCATGGAAATCAGTTTCGAACCCGCCCGCCAAAATGAAGAGATTAAAGAACATTACGGCGAAGACGGTGATAGTCTTGAGGGGCCGTTCATCCGCAAATTTGCGTACGACGCCTACGAAACGGAATATCAGAAAGCATCCGTGACGGTCGAATTGCCAGGTGGGAACGAAACGGTGGAAATGGCGCTGCATGCACCCGACTGGAAACAGCCCGATGATTACGGAGACCTTGAAATCCGCCTGGAGCCTACGGAAATAACAAAAGAAGACGACTATATCTTTATCGATGGCGTCAGCAATTTGGTCGAAGGGACGTCTCTGCGAGGGAGAGCAATTTTGCCGGACTACATCACATCCGGCTTCATCGGAGTGACCGAGGTGAATCCCGACGGCTCATTTCGCCTCATATTCAACAATCCGGAAACCGACGAGCGGATCAAAAAGCTGACCGACTATGAGATTTCCATCGAGACGGATATAGGTAACACACTCTTCGCCAGTCCAATCGAGGCATACGGCAAAGAAGGCGAGAAGATGGAAGGTCCTCTTGTCGAAAAGGATGGAGAATACAAGTTAGCGAGAGTGCGAGTGAAGGAGAAGAAGGAGTAGGGCGTTGTTGTTAATAGGCGGTAAGGGCTGGTAATGAGGCGTTCGATCTTGTAAATAGGTTGGTTCGTCGGCTAATGAATCGTTTGACTGTTTAAATGGATTGTTCAGTTGGTTAAATGGATTGCTCCGGAAGCTAAATGGATGGCTCCGCCGGTTAAATGGATCGTTCAGGTGGCAAAATGGATTGCTCCGTCGACTAAACGAATCATTCCGCCTGCTAATCGATCGCTTCTCTTGCTAAACGGATCATCCGGCTTGCTAATTTGTCGTTCCACAAGCTTGATGAAAGTTAATCATACAAAAAACAGTGCATGGCAGCCGCCATGCACTGTTTTCATTTAAGACAACCGTTCCTTGAAGTCCTCATAGCCGAACGTTTTAATGACTTTAATGCCATTGTCGACGGTGTTCAGCACAATCGACGGCAGGTTGACGCCGTTGAAGGTGTTGTTCTTGACCATCGTGTAGTGCGCCATGTCGCCGAAGACGAGCTTGTCGCCGGGCTTGAGCGGCTCGTCGAACGAGTAGTCGCCGATGACGTCGCCTGCAAGGCAGGTCGGCCCGCCGAGACGGTAGGTGATTGCCTTTTCATTCGGCATGCCCGCGCCTGCGATTTCCGGCCGGTATGGCATTTCAAGGACGTCAGGCATATGGGTGGATGCCGATGTATCCAAGATTGCAATCGGCATCTTGTTATCAAGTGTATCGAGTACGGTGGAAACGAGGAAGCCTGTGTTTAGTGCGATTGCTTCTCCCGGCTCGAGATACACTTGGACATCATATTTGTCTTTCACGTAATTGATTGTCCGGATCAAGCGGTCTACATCGTAATCAGGGCGTGTGATATGGTGCCCGCCTCCGAAGTTGAGCCATTTCAGCTCATGGAGGTATTCCCCGAACTTTTCTTCCACGACTTTCACCGTGCGTTCGAGTGTATCTGAATTCTGTTCACACATCGTATGGAAATGGAGTCCGTCAATGCCGTCCAGCTGGCCAGCCTCAAAGTTTTCTTTCGTGACGCCGAACCGCGAGTAGGCGAAGCATGGATTGTACATATCGACTTCAATCTCGGAGTATTCCGGATTGATGCGGATGCCGCATTCGATCGGTTTATCCGCCGCTTGTACACGGTCTTTGAATTTATTCCATTGCTTGAAAGAATTGAAGACGATGTGATCGGAGTATTTCAGGATCTCGCCGAAATCATCGTCGGAGAAGGCAGGTGCATACGTATGCACCTCTTTTCCCATCTCTTCATAGCCGAGCCTCGCTTCGAGCACGCCGCTCGATGTGACACCGTTCAAGTATTTTCCGATGAGCGGATAGACCGAGAACATGGAAAACCCCTTTTGAGCGAGCAGGATTTTGCAGCCTGTCTCGTCGATGACGCGCTTCATCACTTCCAGGTTTTTAATGAGCAATGCCTCATCGACCACGTAGGAAGGGGAGGGGACGCTGCTTGGATTAAAATTGATATTCATCAGTTACCGCACCTCCTATCAGTCAATCAATTCAGGATTGAAATCTTCCTGCCATGGCAAGCCGTACTCGTTCAACGCTTCCATGAAAGGATCCGGATCGAACTCCTCGACATTGTAGACGCCTGGTTTTTTCCATTCGCCTTTCATGAGAAGCATCGCGCCGATCATCGCAGGCACGCCTGTTGTATAGGAAATCGCCTGTGACCCGACTTCGCGGTAGCATTCCTGGTGATCGGAAACGTTATACACATAATAGGTCTTCTCTTCGCCGTCTTTCGTGCCTTGGAAAATACAGCCGATATTCGTTTTTCCTTTCGTGCGCGGTCCGAGGGAAGCCGGATCCGGAAGCACGGCTTTCAGGAATTGAAGCGGCACGATCTCCTGGCCTTCGAAGTTGATCGGTTCAATTGACGTCATGCCGACGTTTTCAAGCACTTTCAAGTGAGTCAGGTAGTTTTGCGAGAACGTCATCCAGAAGCGGATCTTCTTGATGCCTTTGATGTTCTTTGCAAGGGACTCGAGTTCTTCGTGATAGAGAAGGTAGACATCTTTCGGTCCTATTTCAGGAAGGTCGTACACGCGCTTTTCGGAAAGCGGCGGCGTTTCTTTGAACTCTCCGTCTTCGTAATAGCGGCCATTTGCGGTCACTTCACGGATATTGATCTCCGGATTGAAGTTTGTCGCGAATGGATAGCCGTGATCGCCTGCGTTCGCATCGACAATATCAATCGTATGGATTTCGTCGAAATAATGCTTTTGTGCATATGCCGAGAAGACGCCTGTTACGCCAGGGTCGAAGCCGCTTCCGAGAATCGCAGTAAGTCCCGCTTTTTCGAACTTCTCTTTGTATGCCCATTGCCACTTGTATTCAAATTTCGCCGTGTCAAGCGGCTCGTAGTTCGCTGTGTCGAGATAGTGGACGCCAGTTTCAAGACATGCATCCATGATGGTGAGGTCCTGGTACGGCAATGCGACGTTGATGACGATCTCCGGCTTGAAGTCGTTGATCAATGCGACAAGCTCAGGCACGTTATCCGCGTCGACTTGCGCCGTCTGGATTTTCGTGCGACCTCCGTCCAGCTTTTCCTTGAGTGCATCACACTTCGATTTCGTCCGGCTCGCGATGCAGATCTCCTCGAACACATCCGGCACCTGACAGCATTTGTGTGCGACGACGCTTGCGACGCCGCCTGCTCCGATAATTAACGCTTTACCCATTGTATTACACCCCTTCGATAGTCTTATTTCGTATTCAGTGACAATAAAAGCTCGCGCAGCACTTTGACTGCGACAGCTGTTGAAACACCGCTTTGATCATATACCGGCGACAGCTCGTTCACATCACAAGCGACGATATTCATGCCGCTTGCGGTCAGGATCCCTTGCAGCAAGTCCATGAAGCTGATGCCGCCTGCTTCCGGCGTCCCTGTTCCAGGAAAGACAGAAGGATCGAGCACGTCGAGATCGATCGTCAAATAGACAGGTTTCCCGTCAAGCTGCTTCACGATGTCTTCAAGTCCGTCCAAATTGAATGGATTCGTGAAGACATGGTCCTTGCCCCACTGGATTTCGCTGCGGTCGCCTGATCGGATGCCAAACTGGAAGATCCGGCCGTCTCCGAGAATATCCCAGACCCGGTGGATGACCGTAGCGTGGGAGAGCGGTTCGCCCAAATAATCCTCGCGGAGGTCCGCATGTGCATCGAACTGGACGACATGCAAATCAGGATATTCTTTGGCGACCGCACGCACCGCGCCAAGCGTCACCAGATGTTCGCCGCCGATCATGACAGGAATCTTTTTATCTTTCACGATTTGCGCAGTATATTCTTCGATCTGTCCGAGCACTTTTTCCGTATTCCCGAAGATCAATTCAAGATCTCCGCCATCAAACACATTGATGTCTTCGAGATCCTTGTCCTGGTACGGGCTGTATGTTTCAATTCCAAACGAATCGCCGCGCATCACTTTGCTCGCGAAGCGCGTGCCCGGCCGGAAGGAAGTGGTGGAGTCGAACGGTGCTCCGAACAGGACGATATCTGCGTCTTCGTATTCGCTATCACAGCCGATGAATGTCTCGATATTTTTATTCAACATCTTGTAGTTGCTCCTTCACGTAGTTTGGCAAGGCGAACGAGCCGGCATGGACGTCTGTGTTATAATACCGCGTCTTAATGCCAAGCGCGTTCCAAGCGTCTGCATCCAGATCCTTCACAGGGTCATACTTCTTTGAAGCGAATCCGAACAGCCAGTGGCCGGATGGATAGGTCGGAATATGCGCCTGGTACACTTTGCATTCCGGGAAGAACCCGATGATGCGCTTATGCGCCCGCTGCATGCCGAGCGCGTCCTCCTTGTAGAAAGGGCTTTCATGCTGGTTCACAAGGATGCCGTCATCGGTCAGGGCCTTATAGCAGTTGCCGTAGAATTCTTTCGTGAACAGGCCTTCTCCGGGGCCGAACGGATCGGTCGAATCGACGATGATCAGATCATATTCATCGACTTTGTTGCGGACGAAACGCAAGCCGTCTTCGAAAAACAGATGTACCCGCGGATCGTCGAGCTTTGAAGCGGTCTGCGGCAAATATTCTTTGCAGACATCGACGACCATTTCGTCGATCTCCACCATATCGATCCGCTCGATGGATTCATAGCGTACCAGTTCACGGATCGTACCGCCATCTCCTGCGCCGATGACGAGCACTTTTTTGATGTTCGGGTTCGTCGCCATTGGCACATGCGTGATCATGTCATGGTAGATGAATTCATCCTTTTCGGTGACCATGACGTATCCGTCCAGCGTCAGCACCCGGCCGAACTCGGCTGTCTGGAATACATCGATCTTCTGGAAATCACTTTTACCTGTGTAAAGATGTTCTTCCACCCGGAACGAGAAACGGACATCCGGTGAATGATCTTCGGTATACCATAAGTCCATCATGATTGCTCCTTTACAACATTGATGTTAAGCACCCGGCTATCCGCAGTTCCGGAAAGGAAACAGCCCTTGTCCCTGCAATATTCGATATGGTCCAGGATTTCCTGTGTAATGCGTTCGCCTGGAGCGAGGATCGGGATGCCTGGCGGATAGCTCATGACAAATTCACCCGCGATGCAACCGGCGCTTTCAGAAAGCGGCATGCTTTCCTTCGGTGAGTAGAACGCCTGCTTCGGCGATAATTCGACGATCGGATTGATGTAATCGTACGCATCGACTGCAGGCGGCGTTTCCCGGCCGTACAGCCGTTTGATTTCGCCGAGCGCGGCAACGAGGCGTTCAATATCACGGGCCCGGTCTCCGACAGAAATGTAGGCGAGCAGGTTGCCGATATCCCCGAACTCGATCTGGATATCGTATTCGTCCCGAAGGATATCGTAGATTTCAATCCCCTCAAGGCCGATTTCCCTCGTATGTACAGAGAGCTTCGTAATATCGAAATCAAAAATCGTGTCCCCATTCAGCAATTCATCTGAAAAGGCATAATAGCCGCCGATCGCATTGATCTCTTCTCGAGTGTATTTTGCCATCCCGATGACTTTATCGAAAATGGCATTGCCGTACAGGGCCAGGTTTTTCCGTGAAATGTCGAGGGACGACATGAGCAGGTAAGAGCCGCTTGTCGTCTGCGTCAAATTGATGATCTGGCGGGTATACCCTTCATCCACTTCGTTGTTGATCAAGAGGAAGGAGCTCTGCGTAAGCGACCCTCCGGATTTGTGCATGCTGACAGCAGCCATGTCGGCTCCGGCCTCCATGGCTGACAAAGGCAGCTGTTCATTGAAATAAAAATGGGTGCCATGCGCCTCATCAGCAAGGACGAGCATGCCATTTTCATGCGCGAGTTCCGTTATCGCTTTAAGGTTCGAGCAGATGCCATAATACGTCGGATTGTTGATAAGGATCGCTTTGGCATCCGGATGATCCGCGATGGCCTGCCGTACGTCCTCAAGGGCCATGCCGAGAGGGATTCCGAGCTCTTTGTGGGTTCCTGGATTGACGTAAACGGGGGTAGCCCCGCACAAAATAAGCGCATTGATTGCGCTTTTGTGGACATTCCGCGGAAGGATGATCTTATCGCCTTCTTTGCAGGCGGTCATGACCATCGCTTGTACAGCTGACGTCGTACCGTTCACCATGAAAAAAGCATGCCTGGCACCGAACGCTTCCGCTGCCAGCATCTCGGCATCCCGTATGACCGATACGGGGTGAATCAGGTTATCGAGCGGCTTCATGGAGTTCACATCGATACTGAGGCAGCGTTCACCAAGGAAAGCCGCCAGTTCCTCATTGCCGCGTCCTTGTTTATGGCCCGGTACGTCAAACGGCACCACCCGCATGGATCGATAGTTATCGAGCGCCTCCGCTATCGGGGCATTATGCTGTGAAATCCGTGTCATTCTCGAACACCTCCTTCACTCATCATATATGTTCGTCCCACTGAAGATCTCAATCATTTCCTTGCGAAGATTGTTCGTGATCTGCAGACGTTCCTTCGGCGGGATTTCATACACATCCCGGTTGAACAAGTAATTCTGCAGCTCGATCTCCTTGATGAGCATCTTCGTATGGAAAATATTCGCTTGGTAGACATTCACATCAATCGCATCATACTTCTTTAAGGTCTCCTTATCGATATAGTCCTGGATGGAAGTCATTTTGTGATCAATGAAAAATTTCTTGCCGTGTTCATTTCTTGTGAAGCCGCGGACCCGGTAATCGGTCGTGATGATGTCCGAGTCGAAGCTGCCGATCAAGTAATCGAGAGCGGCAAGAGGAGATATCTCGCCACACGTCGACACTTCGATATCAACGCGGAATGTGGCGATGGAATTATCCGGATGGTATTCCGGATACGTATGAACTGTCAAGTGGCTCTTATCTAGGTGGCCGACGACCGAGTCGCGTGTCGCGATGATATCAGCGTGTCCCTGGTTGCATGACTTGTCAATCAAGCCGACTGGCATGGTTTCCTCGGAAATAAGGATAGTCACGCTGGCTCCTTGCGGGTCATAGTCCTGTTTGCTGATATTGAGCACATGAGCTCCTATCATGTCAGTGACATTACGCAAGATATTCGTCAGACGTTCAGAATTGTATTGTTCGTCAATATAAGCGATGTAATCTTTCTGTTCGCGCTCACTTTTTGCATAGCTCACATCATAGATGTTGAAGCTAAGTGTTTTTGTGAGGTTGTTAAAGCCGTAGAGCGTCAGCTTATTTTCCAACCCGATCATCACGCCTCTCTGATTGTAGATCACAAATACACTTCATAATTTCAGGACCCCCCGGATCGGCTGGGTCCTGATGAAAAATATGAAATTGATTTAATTATAAGGGATAGGGACTGTGCGTCAATACATATACGCGATTAAATCTTTCTGAATATTAGCCATCGGTATAATACGGACACTTTACATCCTCCTATAATAAGAAGTTACCTAAATCCATTCGCGGTAAACATGCGAACGTTTCAAAGCTATGTTAACAATCGGCTGCTCATAAAACATTGATAAATGGCGGGAAAGAAGGGATGAAAACCTCCCTGTTTGGCAATGATGGCAGCAAGAGTGCATCTTGTTTGTAACGAGATGGAAATACAGAGTGCAACATACATAGACAAGTACAATTTTAATAACAACTAAAAATTTTGGATAATAATGTTTGTTTTTCAAACTTGCAGGGCAATACTAGGTGGTAACTTCTGGCCGGCGGAATATTGCTTGCGCAGTTATCACCGCGAACCATGCAAGAACGGTCAGATAGTACAGCCGGCAGACAGACAGCCGGCTACGAGGACCGAAGGAGGAACGAATGAAGAAACTAAAAAGTATGTTGCTGGGATTCGTATTCATCACAGCAACCGGAATGGGACCAGGTGCTGAGGCATTTGCACAAACAGATCAATATGTCCCTATCACTTTGGAACAGCTGCCATTTCAATCAAACGACTATGAAGGGCCGATCTACGACGGGCCACTGCCGGATTACGCCTTGTTTTTTCCGGACTTGCCGAAAGAGCCACGGACATATATTGTGGAAAACGGAGATAACCTTTACAGGATCGCAATGAATCATAACATGACTCTCGAAGAGCTGGTCAGCCTGAACCGGCTGACGAGCGATATCATCCATCCGGGCGACGAACTGCTTTTGGAATTTGTTGAGGGGATGGAAGTGACTGAGCCGAATAACAAACCGTTTGTCGCCTCTGTGATAGAACCGAGGACGGAAACGAAAGTGGAGGCGAAATCGCGAGCTGCTCAGCCTCAGGCTAAACAAGCGCCACCGGACGTCTCGGCTGCACCCGCAACGCCCGCAACATCCGCTGCAGGAAGCGAGCCGGAAGGGAAAGAGATGTTCGTGACGGCGACTGCCTATACGGCCTATTGCAAAGGATGCTCTGGAACGACAGCATACGGTATTAATCTGCGGGAAAACCCAGACCGGAAAGTAATTGCGGTCGATCCGCGTGTCATCCCGTTAGGAACACGGGTATGGGTGGAAGGATACGGGGAAGCAATTGCAGGAGACACAGGCGGAGCTATTAAAGGCCATAAGATCGATGTGTTTATCCCCTCCTACGAGAATGCCATGCAGTGGGGCGTTAAGAAAGTGAAACTCAAAGTGTTGAACTGAAATCAAAAAAAGCAGTGGAGGACATTTTCCTTCACTGCTTTTTTGACTTATTTTTTTCCGGCATGGCGCTTTTCTTTCTTCCATAATTGACGGACGATCGGATAGATGATGGGCGCCCATTTGATGGTTGTCTTCACTACTTTTTTCAAACCCATAGGTAACAGCTCCCTGCTCTTTTACCAATCATTTTCCCCGGGAACCCGTACAGCTAAACAAAAACCATCTATTCCCTCGGACCTATGCTATACTTGTCTATATATGTGTTTATTGATGTTTGGAAGAAAGGGTGGGGAGATTGAGCATTACAAATAAAGATCTCTATGAATACTTATCAATAAACAGCAGCAATATGACCGAAGCCTGGCTAAAGCGCCGGGCTATGAAAAAAGGTTCCATTTATTCAAAGGACGCAGGAGGGCCTGCCGAGGAGCTGCTTCGCGAGCAGAACGGCATGACGAACAAGACTGTGGCGTCAATCTTGCTGGAAGACCCGGATGTATTCAATGAAAACAGAGAAAATTGGGCCCGGACAGTCGCGGAAAGCAGGGTCAAAACAAATACGCCTGTGTATGAAGTTCTGGAGGCTCTGTATAATGTCCGTCTCGTCTACTGGGAGTACATAGGACTCTTTGTTAAAGAACATGAGGACGACATTGAATTATCGGATGCTTTTGAGTGGGGCGCAATGATCAATAACGCACTTGATACGCTGATTACCCGGTTTGCAGAAAAGTACCATAAAATCATGACAAGCCGTATATCTGCGGCAGAGCATCTGATTGAAGAGCTCAGCGCGCCGGTCATTCCTATTACTTCCGAAATCGGGGTACTGCCGCTGATTGGAGAAATTGATGCGACAAGAGCGCAGATGATCCTTGATATCATCCCGATGAAATGTGTAAGTGAAGGTATTCACCACTTGTTCCTCGATTTATCCGGAGTGACGACGATTGATACGCACGTCGCTCAGCAGATTTACCAGATCACTCAAGTGCTGCGTTTGCTGGGCATCCAGTCGACAATCACTGGAATGCGTCCTGAAATTGTGCAGACAGCCATTCAGCTTGGCCTTGATTTCACAGACGTGCCGACATTCAGCTCTTTGCAGCTTGGCCTCAAACGGGTACTGGAGACAGACTCGGATGCCATGCTGGAGAAAGCGATCATGGCAGATCAAGAATGAAGAAGAATCCCATGCCTTTTATGAGCATGGGATTTTTTGTTTTTTTATTACATAGACTAGAGTAAGATGCTGTCAAATCAGATTTTCTGGTGTATTCGCCCTATATATAAATTAAGGGTATTCAAGACTAGTATTATATGATATACTAATTTAAAGACAATTCAAACATTTATACAGAGAGAATAGAGGTTGAGGGGACATGAGAAAAAATCGAGTGCTGCTGATCATCGCGTTGACGGTGACAAGTTTATTTGTCCTCGTCGGGTATAATGGCCAAACAATACGGCAACTGCCGCCGAATGATATGATCAGTATCGCGCACCGCGGGGCTTCCGCGTATGCGCCTGAAAATACACGTTCCGCTTTCCAAAAAGGGGTCGACCTGAATGCGGATTACTTGGAATGTGATGTACATGTCTCAAAAGACGGGGAGCTCATCATTATGCATGATGACAAAGTAGACAGGACGACGGACGGCGAAGGATTAATCCGTGATATGACGCTCGCTGAACTCAGGCAGCTTGACGCCGGCCTCATGTTCGGGGAGGAATTCGCCGGAGAGCCGATCATGACGCTGGATGAGCTCGTTGAGGAATTCGCAGGGGAAGTAGGACTTGTCATTGAGATCAAAGACCCGGAAGACTATCCGGGAATTGAAGAGAAGGTAGCCGGCGTGCTCAATAAATATAATGCTGCCGACAGGATCATCATCCAATCATTCGATGTGGAGTCGATGAGAAAAATACATAGCCTTATCCCGGATGTTGAAATCGCCATCCTTGTCCATCCGAAAGATTCACTGCTAACCAAGCGGAAAATCGATGACTATTTGACATTCGCTGATTATATTAACTTCAATGTTTCATTCACGAACAAGCGGATGGTTGACCAGATCCATAAGAGCGGCGGCAAAGTGTTTGTATGGTCGAAGAAAGACCGGCGCCTCGTCTCCAAAGCGATGAAGTACAAAGTGGATGGCATCATTTCCGATTTGAAGGAGCGCCCGGAAGAGCTGTATCTGGCGAAAGAATAGATATGACTGGATGTGATAGAGGAAGACGCCGGAAAACGGCTAGCTTCCCGAAATGGCTGCCTGAAACAAGGGCTTTCATTTCGGGGAGCTTTTTTCATGCCGGTTAGGAGGGCTCGCATTTCTTTGCGGAGGACTGCGGAAATATGACATGATAGAAAAGGAGAGGAGGAGATAGGATTGATTAGAGACAAGAAGGTTCGTGTCGTGTTCGTCTGTCTTGGAAATATATGCAGGTCACCTATGGCGGAGGCTGTGTTTCGGAAGATGGCCGCGGATGAAGGCCTCGCTGACAGGATAGAAGTGGATTCTGCGGCAACGAGCAGCTGGCATATCGGAGACCCGCCGCACGAAGGGACCGTCAATAAACTGAAGGAGTACGGAATCTCAACAGAAGGCATGGCCGGAAGACAAGTCGACGCAGGCGATTTTGAGCGGTTCGACTATATCATCGGGATGGACGCAAGTAATATCAGTGAGATCAGGGAGATGCTCGGACAGCCTGACCATCCGAAGATCTTCCGCCTGCTGGAGATGACGGAAGTGCCGAAAGACGTGCCGGATCCCTATTTCACCGGTGATTTCGAAGAGACCTATCAGTTGGTGACGGCAGGCTGCAAGGCGCTGCTTGCGAAAATAAAAGAAGACGATCTATCCGCATGAAGGGCTGCCGGAATTGGCAGTCCTTCTTCGCGGAAACGAACTAGGAGGAATTCAGATGAGAGAACAACAGGCAGGAAGGCATTATCCGGTGGCGACAATTGGAAAGAAAGGCGGTCAGATCGATGCGCTTACCCATTTTATATGAGGACAACCATCTGCTCGTCGCCCTGAAGCCGGTGAATATCCCTGTCCAGTCGGATCGAAGCGGAGACGCGGACATGCTGACCTTGCTCAAGGAGGACTTGAAAAAGCGGCATAACAAACCGGGGAATGTGTATCTGGGGCTTGTGCACCGCCTGGACCGGCCGGTAGGGGGTGTCATGGTATTCGCCAAGACCTCTAAAGCTGCATCACGCCTGTCGGATACGCTGAGGAGGCAAGAGATGAATCGGTGTTACTTGGCCGTAGTCCGGGGCAAATTGGAGGGGCAGGCGGTCCTGGGCCACCATTTGAAGAAAGATGCGGCCCGCAATGAAGTGCATGTCGTGTCACCTAAGACGGATGGGGCGAAACAGGCTTCGCTCTTTTATGAAGCATTATCTCATGACCAGAACTTGAGCCTTCTTGCCGTGGCGCTCCATACCGGACGCTCCCATCAGATCCGGGTTCAACTCGCAGCGATTGGCAACCCCTTATACGGCGACCAAAAATACGGCCGCCATGTGAATCGGCCGGGCGAACAGATTGCATTATGGGCACATACGCTGGAGTTTCCGCATCCTACGACAAAAGAGTGGATGCGTTTTGAATCGCTGCCGCCTGGCAAGGCCCCTTGGGACAGGGTAATGGATCTGGCCATCTTGACCTAATTGAAAGTCCGTGCCTGCTCTTCATTGACATCGGAAAACGAGAACCCTACACTTATCATGAACATATTAAGGGCAGCTGGAGGACTATGATGACAAACGAACCGTTCATCCCGATCATCGTCGGGACAGATATAAACGCATACAATATGGCAATCTCCTTTCACGAAGAATACGGCATCCATCCAATATTGGTCGGCAAAGAGCCGCTTTCCTTCACGAAACTCAGCTCGATTCCCAAAGCCATTGAATACAACACGGGAATCGGTGAATCAAAGGAGTTTGTCCGCTTCTTAAAACAGGTGGCTTCCAAATATCAAGAGCCTGGCAAGCAGCTTCTGCTAGTCGGAACAAACGATCTGTATGTCCGTCTTATCATCGAGAATGCGGAAGAGCTGCGGAAGCATTTTGTCTTCAATTACATAGATGAAGATCTGTTGAATAATCTGCTGGTGAAGAAGAACTTTTACCGGCTTTGTGCGGAACATGGTATCGATGCGCCGGCCACCTACTTCTATTCCTGTGCGGAAAACGGCGCTTTTGAGGACAAAGTGACATTTCCGGTCATCATCAAGCCGAGCAATGGTGTCATGTATTATAAGCACCCGTTCCCTGGCATGCAAAAGGTGTACAAGGTGGATTCCTACGAAGAGATCGCCACAGTCATCGAGACGATCAAGGCGAGCGGCTACCGGGACGACCTGATCATCCAGGACTTCATCCCCGGCGACGACACATACATGTGGGATTCCGTCTTCTATATCAACAGCAAGGGTCATACGGAGCTGATCACATTCGGACAAGTCGTCCTGCAAGAGCATACACTCACCGCAATCGGCAACTACACGGCCGTCATCACGAGGTTCAATGAGGAAATGATGATGAAGCTGAAAGGATTCCTCGAGGCCCTCGGCTATGTCGGCTACGCCAATTTCGACTTGAAATTCGACTACCGCGACGGCACGTTCAAAGTGTTCGAAGTCAATATCAGGCAAGGACGATCCAGCTACTATATTACGTCATGCGGACATAACATGGCCCGCAATCTCGTGGATGACGTGATCTACAATAAAGAGAAGCCGTTAACCTTGCTGAAAGAGAAATTCCTGTTCACCGTCGTCCCGAAAATAGTTCTCAAAAAATTCGTCGACAACTCGGATGTCGCGGAAGAGATCAGGGGGCTTTTGCGGGCCGGCAAGTACGCCAACCCGCTGTTCTATAAGGGAGATAAGAACTTCAAGCGGAAGCTCTATCTGCTGGCGCGGCAAGTGAATTACTACAAAAAGTACAAAAATCATACTTGGTAAAGAAGGTGAGGGGCCGCTTGGTGGCCGCTCCTTCTTTTTTTGTTTGCGGATTTAGCGGGGCGGCTGCCGGCCGTCGTATTGGGGAAACGACCGATTAGCGCCGGCAACGATCCGTTTAAGCTGACGAGCAACTGTTTATGAACCTTGAACGATCTGTTGTAGCGTCGAGCGCCCGAATCCGCCGGTCGAACGCCCGATTCACCGTGCCGAGCGCCCGATTTCGTCAGTCGAACGCCCGATTCACCGTGCCGAGCGCCCGATTTCGTCAGTCGAACGCCCTTTTAGCATTGCGAGCGCCCGATTTCGTCAGTTGAACGCCCGTTTAGCCATGCCGAGCGCCCGATTTCGTCAGTTGAACGCCTATTTAGCCACTCCGAGCGCCCGAATCCGCCGGTCGAACGCCTTTTAGCCGAGCCGAACAGCCACTCCCAGCTAGCAACCACTAGCGTTGCACAGCTTTAAATTTATGGTAAATAGATATAAAACTAGTATTCATCAATGCCTGAATAATGCAAAAAGAGAGTTCCTACTGTAAAATAATAACTGACGACTAAACCAGTTATATCCTACAGAAAGGAGACTCCCTATGGGAAGCATAGACCATAACTTAGTATTTCGTCAATACTTATCGTTGCTGCCAGCCAACAGTCTGGCATGCCCTCTGATGAACTACGATGCTAAGAAGTTAACTGACTTCGCATTGGTCAAAGCCCTCATATTAAGTATGATCTGTAAGTGGGAAAGCCATCGAGAAATCGAAGAAAACATCCGCGCTAACAAATCCATACAACGAGAACTAGATTTGCAGTCAATCAGCCATTCCCAGCTTAGTCGTCGGCTCATCAATCTAGACACCAACCAGCTTGTTGATCTGCTAAGTCGTTTAACTAAGTGTTACTGGACCTTACAACGACATGCCATAGGCATGAATACAAACGTTGGTATCATCAGAATCATTGATGGAACTTACGTAAAATTGCCTGATAGTGCATCGAACTGGACAGCGATCTCCAAGGTTTCAAGCGGCATAAAACTCCATGTCCGGATTGTCGTCGCTTCATCAGACAGCGCATTTCCAGAAAAAATGATCGCTTCGACAGGAAATATTGCGGACTCGGATGCCGTCAATTACATCATCGACGAAGATGCTCTATACATCATGGACCGCGGATATGCACACAAAACCAAGATGGGCGGTTGGCTTCAGAGAAACATTCAATTCCTGGTGCGTGTGCGAAAGACGTTTCACATGGAGACCATTTGGTCCTATGCACCGACTCATCCCTCTGTCACCCGGAATGAACTTGTTTCAATACAAACCAGGCCCGAGATACTACGCTATATCGAGTTCGAAGATGCAGAAGGAACAAAGTTCCACTTAGTAACCAACCGGCTAGACCTAAGTGAAGAGGAAATTCTGGAAACGTACAAGAACCGGTGGTATATCGAGCTTTTCTTCAAATGGATCAAGCAGCATTTGAAACTCAATCACCTTTTCAGCCAGTCGCCTAAAGGAATATGGAATCAAATGTATATTACCTTGATCGCATTTGCGCTGATTGAAATCATGCGGCTGATACATCAGCCAAAAAGATCTATTTGGGATTTTTTACGACTTATTAGAGCGCATGTCTATCGGCCGATAAGTACGTTGTTAGCTACTTGCAATCGAAGGCTCAAGAAAAGCAAAGGAAGGCAAAAGCTTCCCGAATGCATTCCAATTCCTATCCAATACGGAGAAGACGTTGCCATCGTTTCACCGATTACAAAAGACCATTATTTAAATAAGTCTCGTAAAAAGTAAAAAAATTACTTTTAATAAAATTGGTAAGGTGTTTCTTTTTGTTCATTTTAATTAGGTTACATAAGTATTAAATGGGTACATATTCAAGTTATGCAACGCTAGTGGCTAGCAACCGTCAAAAACACTTCCTCGAATGTTCAGACAGGTTTACCTGCAAATGGCGAAAGGGAATACTTGAAAGGAAAACAATGCACATCGAGATGAAAGGAACATCATCATGAGAAAGATAGAAGATATCCATTTTGATCGCAAGCGCGATCTGATTATCAACGATCTAGTCGGTCAAGGCGTGTTTAAAGTGAATGGCAAACAGTTATATGAATTATCTCTATATGAATTGATGAAACAATATGTGGACAGTAAAGGCGGCATTGAGCAATTGAGGTGAGCGTATGTTGAATGAAAGATTGCAAAGACTGCGTGATGAATGGCTGGAAGAAGCGACCATCCGGGATATGCAGGGAAAGATGGCGGCAGGCGAGCTGACGAGCGAGGAGCTGACTGTGCTGTATATCGATGCAATCCGCCGGAAGAATAGCGAACTGCGGGCGGTTCTTGAACTGAATCCGCAAGCGCTTCAAATTGCAAAAGGTCTGGATGAGGAAAGGCAGGCGTACGGCACAGTGCGCTCCTGGCTGCATGGCATTCCGATATTGCTGAAGGATAATATGGATACAGCTGACGGAATGCATACGAGCTGCGGTTCGCTCGCGATGCAGCATTTCTACGCGGAGGATGACGCTTTTCTGGTCAGGAAGCTCCGTGAGGCTGGGGCGGTCATTCTCGGCAAGACAAATATGACGGAATGGGCGAATTTCATGTCGGACCGCATGACGAACGGCTGGAGTTCGCGGGGCGGTCAAGTGAAGAATCCGTATGGCCCCTTTGACGTAGGGGGCTCGAGCTCCGGGTCTGCTGCCGGCGTGGCTTCGAATCTGGCTGCCGCCTCCATCGGTACGGAGACGACCGGATCGATCATCAATCCTGCGGCCCAGAACTCGCTAGTCGGCATCAAGCCGACCGTGGGAGCGATCAGCCGATCCGGGATCATCCCGCTTTCTTTTACACAAGATACCCCAGGCCCTATCGCGAGGACCGTCGAAGATGCGGCGCTCGTCTTCAGTGTGCTGGTTGGCCAGGATAAGGCGGATCCGGCAACTGTTCTTGCGAAGCGGTTTGAACACGTCGACTGGCAGGAGGCGTTACAAGCGGATGCGCTGGAAGGCGTGCATATCGGAGTGCCTCGAAAGATATTCGAACGAGAAATCTCGACAGAACGCAGAAAGCTTTTTGATGAAGCCTTGCGAAGCCTCGAGCAGGCTGGCGCGATCATCCACGACAATATCGAACTCGGTACGATGGAGGATGATCTTGGCTACGAGGTTCTTCTTTATGAATTCAAAGCGGCCCTCCATGAATATTTGGGGCATACGGCGAGTACAAATCCGATTCGCACCATCCACGATATTATCGAATTCAATAAAAAACATCCCGAGGAGACACTTGAATATGGCCAGGTGACATTGGAAAAAGTGGCCCGGACAAGCGGGACTCTTACAGAACCAGTCTATTTGGAGGCTCTGCTGCGTAATAGGCATCTCGCGGAAGAGGAAGCGCTCGGGAAAGCGTTCGGCAAAAATGGTGTCGATGTCCTGGTCTTCCCGCAAGATCATGGCTGCAGCTTCAGCGCTGCGGCGGGATACCCGGCAGTCACCGTCCCTTCTGCGTTTTCGGATAAAGGGGAACCGTTCAACATCACGTTCTGCGGCCAGGCGTGCACGGAATTCGAGCTGATTGGCTACGCCTTTGCGTATGAGCAGAAGGTGAAAGGACGGAGGAAGCCCCGAGCCCTGTTCGAAAGTAGTTGAAAAGAACGGCCATAAAGTCCATTATTAACGTATAGGAAACGTTTGAAAGCGGGGATGGACATGTCCTTTTTGGATACGATGGACAATAGGATTAAGAAGAAATGGAACTTTGCGGAGCCGACTCCGATCCAGGAGCAGATGATACCCGAAATGATTGCCGGAAAGGATATTGTGGCGGAATCGCCGACAGGGACCGGCAAGACGCTTGCTTATGTACTGCCGATCCTTCAAAAGGTCGACGGTTCCAAGCAGCGGACCCAAGCGCTCATCATGGCACCTTCCCAGGAACTCGCCATGCAGATCGTCAACGTTATCCGTGACTGGACAGCTGAAACGGATATTACGGTGACGCAGCTGATCGGCGGTGCCAACATGCAAAGGCAGATTGAAAAGCTGAAGAAGAAACCGACCATTGTAGTCGGGACACCGGGCCGGATTGTCGAACTGGTGAAGGCGAAACGGCTTAAAATGGCCGACATCGAAACAATTGTCCTTGATGAGGGCGACCAATTGCTGTCAAGGGATTACCGGGTCCTCGTAAAGAATTTGATTGAGGGCGCCAGTCCGGACCGGCAAGTTGCGGTAGTCTCAGCGACCATCACAGACGAAATTGAACTTGTCGCAAAAAATCTGATGAACGACCCTGCTCGATTCCGGGTTTCCCTGGATGAGATGCCTATAACCGCATCCATCGAGCATTCATTCATCAAGACGGACGCCCGGGATAAGACGGATTTGCTGCGGGGGCTCTCCCATATGGAAGGCATCCACGCGCTTGCGTTCATGAACAATGTCGATCAGATCCGCATGAAGGAGATCAAATTGAATCACAACGATGCGCCGATCGCTGTCTTGTACTCGGATATGAGGAAGTTTGAACGGCAGGAGACATTGGAGCGGTTCCGTAAAGGCGATATCAACATCTTGATTGCTACGGATCTTGCGGCCAGAGGATTGGACATTGACGGACTGACGCATGTGATCCACGTGGATGTCCCGCATACGATCGAGCAATACATCCATCGTTCGGGCAGGACAGGACGTGCAGGGCGAGACGGGGAAGTATTGACCCTTCTTTCATACCCGGAGGAGAAGGATTACCGGAAGCTGACGAAGCAATTCAAACCTGTGCAGAAAATCTGGTACCATGGCAAGCTGATGGAAGGGAATGCGAAGACGAAAACGGAGACTGCCGTGAAAAAATCGCCTTCTAAAAAGAAGAAACAGCCGCGCAAGAAATAACGCGGCTGGGCATATAAAGAGACCTGGAACGCTATCAATGCGATCCAGGTCTCTTTTGGCATTATAGTTCAGTCAAGATCATCGGCCCGTCTTTCATGACGATAATCGTATGCTCGATTTGTGCAACTAAGGATTTATCAGGCGTCGCGAACGTCCAGCCGTCACTGAGCTCAATAATATGCTCAGCCTTTTCGGAGATGAACGGCTCGACCGCCAGCACCATGCCTTCAGTCATCAAAGTCTTATCCCATGCATCATAATAGTTCAGGATATGCTGCGGCTCTTCGTGGAGAGATGTGCCAATACCGTGGCCGGTCAAGTTCTTGATGACCGTTAGCCCATTGTCGCGTGCTTCACGTTCCACCGCTTTTCCGATCTGATTCAGCCGTGAGCCGGGTTTCACTTTCGTCATTGCCCGGTCGAAAGCGCTTTTCGCAACGTCACAAAGTTTCTGTTTCCGCTCATCAGAAGCACCTACGACGAATGAGATGCCCGTATCGGCGAAATAACCGCCGAATGATCCCGAGACGTCAATATTCACAAGATCGCCTTCCTGGATCACTTTGGAACCCGGAATGCCGTGGGCCACTTCATGGTTGACACTGATGCATGTGTAGCCTGGAAAATCATATTGATCGATCGGTGCTGAGACCGCTCCTTTTTCGGAGAACAGCCGGCCGCCGATTTCATCCAATTCTTTTGTCGTAATGCCAGGGACCGTGGCCTCTTTCATCGCTTCGCGAATCTCTGCGACGATCCGGCCTATCTTCTGTAACGCTTCGATTTCTTCAGTTGTTTTGACTATCATCTTTACAAGTCCTTTCTGCTCGCATTGCTTTACCATCCATAACTATATCATACGCAGCGGATGTAGAAATGGATGATGCATCCGCTTGGTTCACTTCATCACTTTCACGCCCTGGTAGATGTTCCATACAATTACAACTAGCGTCAATGCGCCGTATATGAGAAGAAACAGGAAAGGGGCCAATCCCCAAAAATCGAAACGTCCAGTCACGATCGTGTTAAGACGCTGTTCGAATGACACAAGGGAGAATGAAAAGATGATGAAACCCGCAATCAGGACAACGACCGGTATGAGATGTGAAAAGAGCGATCGTTTTGCGTTCATCTTCACTTCATGGTCATTGGAAGCGAAATAAACGACAACCGGCAATAGCAGCGGTGAAAAGAATATGCTGAAATAACACAATGCGGATAGTATTTTATTGTTGGCCAATAGGAAAACCTCCTTTTGCGAAAGATTCCGAGTAGAAGTATTTCTTCTGCTCATCTTGTTTCCAATTGTCCCATCATATACAATGAAGGCGACAATTGAATTACAAGACCACAAGGGGGGCCGTTTCTGGCTGAGATTGGACGCATGTCCTGACCCTTAGAACCTGTAAGTTCGCACTTGCGTAGGGATGTGGATGGAAACAGGCATACATAACGAGATGTCCCGGTTCTATCCGGGGCGTCTTTTTTTGTCCGTTTACCGTATCCCTCCAAAATCAAAGGAGGAGAAAAAATGGATCGTAAACGTCTTCAAATGTTGTTGGAAGTTGCTATTTTGGGAGCATTGTCTTTCGTGCTCGATCAGATTACGCTGTTTAAAATGCCGCAGGGAGGGTCGATCACCTTGTCCATGCTGCCGGTCATCGTCATGGCATTCCGCTGGGGACTCGCCGGAGGCATGCTGACAGGATTGCTGACAGGTACTCTGCAGGCTGTAATCGGCGGCACTCTCATACATCCTGTCCAGGGGTTCCTCGACTACTTCGGATCATATACGGTCGTCGGCCTTGCAGCAGTGACGCTCGGCTGGTACCGGAAAGCCATGGCAACCGGCAATAAAGGCGGAATGGCTGCAGCTGTCATTGCAGGAACAGTGATCGGCGGGCTTCTTCGCTACCTTTGCCACTACATCGCTGGAATCGTATTTTACGCACAATACGCAGGTGATCAGCCTGCATGGCTTTACTCATTGATCTATAACGGTTCCTTCATGATTCCGTCCATTATCCTATGTTCAGTAATTGCCGTTCCGCTGTTTGCTTCTTCACAGCGTTTGCTAAAACATGCATAACATGAAAGCCGCCCTCCAGTCTATGGAGAGGCGGCATTTCTTCGTCCTCCCTCCGGATAGTGGAGAACCATGTATGAAGGTATTCAAGCTATTCCCGTTTTGGGTCCCGCAGAAACAGGAAGCTTGCCGCAAGAACGACAAGCAGGAAAATAGCGGCGGACGATACGAATAACTCATCCGTGCCGTTTTTAACAGCTATGCCCAGGAAGGTCCAGATATACACAAGGATAAATACATAATCTCCGTGGTGATACATAAAATGTAGAGCTACAGCCGCACCGATCGTCATATATATGACCGTCCACAGCGGATCGCTGAGCCCCCATCCCGACCAATCATGCAACATCAGAACATATACCAGATTGGAGATGAAGGTGACGGAGGTCCATGCGAAGAACAAAGAGATAGGCGCCCGTTTCGCAAGTTTATTCTCCCGGGAAGGGTAAGTGAAATAAAAAATAGTCAAGGTCAGCAGCAAGGCAGCTTTGACTGCGAGCGACCAGTTGAATTGCTCGAATTGCCAAAGCAGCATCCAGGCAATTTGCAGCCCGCATGCCATGAGAAACAGCACAACCCGCCGAGGCATGAGCTGCGTCTGATCAGATCGGCTCTTGCTGATCCAATAAAAAAGCGATCCATATATGGCCACCCATATGAGAAAGACATAATGGGCCGGATTGAAGAGCACCGGAAGACGGCCGGTAATTTCATTCGTAGTAGTGCCATTCATTGAAAACATGGTGACTGCCAAATTACAGGCGATGGCAGCGACCAATGTAAAAGTCATAAGCAGTAATTTAGACATTCCAAATCCTCCTATATACAAGTATACATAGGAAAGGGCTAAGATGCGCAGGAAAGTATGAAGAATCAATTACAATTCATTTATTTCGATTCCCGAATAGTCGTGGTATAATGAAATGGCAGGTTTTTTTAGAATCTTAAAAATGAATCGGGGGAATCGGCATGACAAAATTAGCGTACTCACAAGTATGGGATTTGGATGTGTTTTTCAAAGGGGGCAGCGAATCTGAGGAGCTCCGCTCGCATTTGGACGAAGCATCGGATAAAATTAAGGCATTCGAAAATAAAGTGAAGGAATTCAGTGTACCCGCATCCCGCGATGATGCTGGACGGGTTGTGGACCTTCTGGAAACGATGAAAGAAACAGCGGTCCACCTTCGCCAGGCTGGCGCAGTCATCGGATGCTACCTTGCGGCTGACACGAAGGATAAAAAAGCGCTCGTCCTCCAGGCGGAGACAAGCACTCTGAGCGCACGCTTCTCAACGGCAGTCCTGGCACTTCAGCAGATGCTTGCGAAGATTGAAGAATCTGTCTGGACTGAGCTTCTCGAAACAGAAGAATTGAAGCAATTCGGTTTCATCTTGAAGGAATGGCGCGAGGAAGTGGCGATGAAGCTTTCAGAAGAAGAGGAAAGCCTGATCACTGCACTCAGTGTCGACGGCTATCATGGATGGGGCCAGTTCTACAACCAGCTGATCGGTGACATCAAAGTGAAAGTCACAATCGACGGCGAAGAGAAAATCCTGTCTGTCGGCCAGGCGAATAACTTGAGCTCAAGTGAAAGCGAAGAACTGCGCAAAAACACATTTGAGGCACTTGAGGATGTGTGGAGCGACCGTGAGGACTTCTTTGCGACGACACTGAACCACCTTGCCGGATTCCGTCTTGCCATCTATGAGAAGCGCGGCTGGGATTCTGTCCTAAAAGAGCCGCTGCTCCGCAACCGGATGAGTGAAGAGACACTTGACGCAATGTGGGGAGCAATCAGTGCGAACAAAGAGCCGTTCGTCCGTTACCTAGGCCGCAAAGCTGAAATGCTCGGCAAGGAAAAGATGGACTGGTATAACCTTGACGCTCCTGTGACTGCCTCCACTAAGAAGATGGAGTACCAGGAAGGTGCGGAGTTCATCCTGAAACATTTCGGTGAATTTGGACCAGAACTGGAAGCTTTTGCGCGTAAGGCATTTGAAGACAGCTGGATTGAAGCGGAAGACCGTCCGAACAAGCGTCCAGGCGGATTCTGTACGGGCATGCCGGCATCTGAGCAATCCCGGATTTTCATGACGTACAGCGGCAGCATGTCGAACGTCGCCACACTTGCTCATGAACTCGGTCACGCATTCCATTCGTATGCACTGCGCCCGGTTCACTTCCTGAATCGCCAATATGCGATGGGCGTTGCGGAGACAGCTTCGACATTCGCTGAAATGATTGTCGCCGATGCATCTGTGAAGGCAGCCGAGTCCAAAGAAGAGAAAATTGCACTTCTTGAAGATAAGATCCAGCGCAGCGTTGCATTCTTCATGAATATCCATGCACGCTTCCTGTTCGAGACTAGATTCTATGAAGAACGAAAAAGAGGAGTCGTGCCGGCATCCCGCCTGAACGAATTGATGGCAGAGGCACAACAGGAGGCTTACGGCGGAGCGCTTGATACGGTCCACCCGCATTTCTGGGCTTCTAAGCTTCATTTCTATATTACAGGGACGCCGTTCTATAACTTCCCATATACATTCGGTTATTTGTTCTCGCTCAGCATATATGCGAAGGCGCTCTCCGAAGGGGAAGGATTTGAACAGAAATACATGGCGCTATTGCGCGATACTGCGGTGATGTCAGTCGAGGATCTTGCGATGAAACATCTTGGAGAAGATATTACAAAGCAAGAGTTCTGGGCTAAGGGTGTCGCGTTATGCGCAGCTGATGTGGAAGAGTTCTTAAAATTGACAGCCGAAGAAAGGTGATTGGCCAGTGATACTGCTTGAAGGGCAAACTTGTTATTTACGGATATTGACAGAGGAGGATGCCGGAATCTTCACCGACATGCTGATTGCGAACAAAGAGTATTGGACGGTATTTGAGCCGAGGCATGACCGAAGCTATTATACCGTGGCTGTGCAAAGGCAGAAGATCAGGGAATCACTTTACCAGATGAGGGACCGGAGAGAATACAATTTTGGCATTTTTGACTCGGAAACGAGCAGGCTCATTGGACATATATCCCTTTACAGCATTAAACGTTTGCCGTTTTCAAGCGGTTTCGTCGGGTATTCGATTGACGAGCGAGAGACGGGGAGAGGACTTGCGACAGAAGCGGTCCGGATTGTGACGAAGTTCGCATTTGAAACGGCCGCACTGCACCGGGTCGAAGCGTTCGTCTCTCCCCGGAATTTCGGGTCTGTGAGAGTGCTCGAGAACGCCGGATATTTGCGGGAAGGCCTTTTGCGGAAGCTCCTCTACATTAATGGCGTCTGGGAAGACCACTATATGTACGCCATGCTGGAGGATGAATTTTGAAAGGGTAAGGCCGCCTGGCGGAGACTGGTTACACAAATAAAAAGTCGATTCCTGTAAGAAGGAATCGACTTTTTATTTGTAGCCGGCGAACTTGCAGACTTAGGGATATTTCCCGGGGAATACTATGTCATTGTTTGGCGTTTAACTGATATCCGTCAACGATGACATCGAGTTTACCAGTAGCAGGATCGACGACAAGGCCGTGAACAGGCACTTTTTTATCCATTAACGGGTGGTTATGGACGACATCCACGCTCCGTTTGACGCTTTCTGTCACATCACTGAAGCCGCGAAGCCATTCTTCCATATTGATGCCTGAGTATTCAAGAGTGGAGAACAGGCTCCGATCTATGCCTCTGTCGACCATTTTCGATATGATCGATTCCGTGTCGATGGAACTCATGCCACAATCGTGGTGGCCGATGATATAGACTTCATCCGCCTGCAGTTCGTAGACAGCAACGAGAATGCTCCGCATGATGCCGCCGAAAGGATGCGTCACGACCGCTCCTGCACTCTTGATGATCTTGGCATCTCCATTTTTCAAGTTCATCGCCTTAGGCAATAATTCAATCAAGCGAGTGTCCATGCAAGTCAGAATGACAATCCGCTTGTTCGGAAATTTGGTTGTGGCATACTGTTCATATTCCTTGTGATCCACAAACTGCTTATTAAATTCAAGAATATTCGTAAGGTTTGTCATGCAGTTGCCTCCAATTCTGATAAAAAATCTCCATATAAATAAAAGAGTCGCCGGATGGCAACTCTTATTTTACGTCCGGCTTCGGATCAATCCGTTCAGCATCTGAAGAATTGAGGGCCTTGCGGAGGTAGTGCATTGTAAAGTATGCAGCAATACCAAGAACGACCATGTAGCCGATAACTGTTGTAAACATCAAGCCCATCTAAAAGACTCCTCTCTATGCAATAGATATTCCTTGCAAGACCATTATACTATAATCCGCTGTATAAATTAAGTGGCGTTTACACGCATTTGTGGCGTATTTTAGAAAGCCCAGTTTCCGCCGCGGAAGATCGGTTCGCGAGTTCCGTCTTCTTTAATGCCGTCGATATCCATCTGATCTGAACCGATCATGAAATCGACATGTGTGATGCTTTGGTTAAGGCCGTGTTCCTCAAGTTCTTTCTGGGACATCGTCTTGCCGCCTTCCAGGCAGAATGCGTATGCGCTGCCGATCGCCAAGTGGTTTGAAGCGTTTTCATCGAACAGCGTATTGTAGAAGAGCAAACCGGAATTTGAAATCGGTGAATCATGTGCGACGAGTGCGACCTCGCCTAGATGCTTGGCGCCTTCATCCGTATCCACGAGATTCTTCAGTACATCCTCGCCAGTCTTCGCTTCGACTTTCACGATTTTGCCGTTTTCAAATGTCACTGTGAAGCCGTCGATGATATTTCCGCCATAGCTGAGCGGTTTCGTATTTGCCACATGTCCGTTGACACCATCTTTATGAGGAACGGTGAATACTTCTTCGGTCGGCATATTGGCCATGAAGGTATTGCCCTGTTCATTGACACTGCCGGCACCGCACCAAATATGGCCAGCAGGAAGATCGATTGTGAGATTCGTTCCCGGCGCTGTGTAATGAAGGGACTTATAGTTTTTGCGGTTCAGATAATCCGCCTTCTCGTGAAGCGTCTCATCGTGGCGTTTCCAAGCATCGACCGGGTTGTCCACATCTGCTCTCACTGCTTTGAAGATGGCATCCCACAAAGCATCGACCTGCTTTTCTTCCGGCAGATCCGGGAATACTTTCTCGGCCCACTTCTTGGAAGGTGCAGCGATGACGGTCCAGCTGAACTTATCGGCCTGCATCATCTGGCGGTATGTATTGAGTGCTTTGCCAGCTGCCTTTTGTGCATCAGCGATCCGAGAAGGGTCAATTCCTTTGAGCAGGTCCGGGCTCTGGGAAACGATGCTCATGACAGCAGCGCCTTCTTTAGCGAGAGTTTCACGCTCGAGCACTTTCCACTCAGGGAACTCAGAGAAGGAATCTGCAGGTGCTTTCTCGTACCGGATGCGTCCTAGCATATCATCAGACCAGTCGACGATCACCTGGCGGGCACCCGCATCATAAGCCTTTTCGGCAATCAGTCGTACAAAGTCTGCGATTTCTATGGAAGCGCTTATATATAGCTTCTGATTTGGCTGGATGTTGGCGCCGACTTTCACGGCGAGCTCAGCATAATTCGCCAATTTTGTTTCAAATGAAGACATATCAAAACTCCTTTCCTCTTTCTATTAATAGTAACAAGTTCGAAGCGGCGGAGCAATTGAAATTGTTCGAATGACGTTGTAACATATTTGAAATAAAATAAGGATTATTCGTGTACAAACCTAAAGAACAGAGGTATTCTGTCGAAATAAGAAGAAGTAGAAGGTTAATATGGAGGTACGGAATATGGACTTATCAACGGTGTTTGGACTCATCATCGGACTTGTCGCACTGTTTGTCGGCATGACGCTAAAAGGGGTAGAACCGACCGTCTTGCTGAACGTGGCAGCCTTGCTGATCATTGTTGCTGGTACGATCGCTTGTGTTGTCATTGCGTTTCCGTTGAAAGAGATAAAAAGGATCCCCAAATTGTTCGGCGTCATCTTCAAGGAACAGAAACTTCCTTCCGATGCTGAATTGATCCGTATGTTTTCCGGGTGGGCAGATATCGCCAGAAGAGAAGGGCTTCTCTCGTTGGAAGCGAAAGCGGATGAAATCTCTGAACCATTTCTGAAGAACGGGCTTGGACTTGCGATTGACGGACAGAATGCCGACTATATCCGTGATGTGCTGTCTGAAGAAGTGGATGCTATGGAAGGACGCCATGCCGCGGGTGCACAGATCTTCACGCAGGCGGGAACCTATGCGCCGACACTCGGGGTACTCGGTGCGGTTGTCGGTTTGATTGCGGCGCTGAAAAATATGAGTGATATTGATGCGCTGGGACATGCCATCTCTGCTGCGTTCGTCGCTACACTTCTCGGTATTTTTACAGGGTATGTTCTCTGGCATCCGTTCGCCAATAAACTGGCCAGAAAATCCAAGGAAGAAGTCAGGCAGAAAATGATGATGATCGAAGGGATCCTATCCGTACTGGAAGGGGAAGCGCCGCGTGTCATTGAACAGAAACTCGCTTCCTACCTCTCAATGGAAGAACGCCGTAAACTAGCAGATAAGAGTGCGGGCGGCAAGGAGGCTGGTCAGGTTGTCGAGGAGACGTAAGAAGAATCATGAAGAAGGACATGTGAATGAATCCTGGCTATTGCCATACGCAGATCTTTTGACTTTGCTGCTGGCCCTTTTCATCGTCCTGTTCGCGTCAAGCTCAGTCGATGAAGCGAAATTCAGCCAGATTTCCTCTGTTTTCAATGAGATTTTTGATGGAGGGAAAGGCGTGATGGAGAGCTCATCTCCTACGACGGTTCCTGTTCCTAAAGATGACGCCGGTAAAGAAAGTGACAGTTCTTCTTATCTTGAGGATCAGCGTTCCCTTGGAGAAATCCAAGACAAGGTCGATAACTATATCGCTGTGCAGGAACTTGAAAACCAGTTCCAGACAAAACTTACGGATGAAGGGTTGCTGATCACCATCCGGGACAGTGTCCTGTTTGAACCGGGAAAAGCGACAGTCAGCCCGCAGTATAAGAATATCGCGAAAGATATCGGCGATCTTCTTCTCTTTGACAAGCCGCGTCAGATTGTCATAACGGGACATACAGATAATATTCCGATCCATACGGCTGAATTCGATTCGAACTGGGATCTGAGCAATATGCGCGCATATAACTTCCTGAAAATCATCGTGCGTGACAGCAAACTGGATCCACGGCTTTTCAGCACGAAAGGTTATGGTGAATATCAGCCGATCGCCTCGAATGACACAGCAGAAGGGCGCAGCAAAAACCGCCGGGTCGAAGTGCTGATCCAGCCGCTTGTCATGAAAGATGGTACAGCAGTTGAATGATTGCATATGAAAAGGACCGCTCCAAGATAGGGAGGGCACTGAAAATCTTACGATTTCAAGAAGATTTCTCCTTAGAAACAAAAAAGAGGCGATTTCTGTTCGATTTTGAACAGAAATCGCCTCTTTTCTTCCTCTTATTATTGCACTTTCTCTGTTAAGAGCTTCAGGATCCGTTTCAGATTGACTGCGAATATCGTGGTCGCTGCCTGAACATCCATGCCAAATAAACCCGCGGATTTGGCCGTATGAAACCCATGGGCATGTTTCAGTTCACTATTTTTCGCTTCAATCTTATATCTTTCCCGCGCAAGTTTCTTAAAGTGTTCTGTCTCCTGGAAAGCAGCCTGTTCTACATGTTCCGCCGATTTGATGGATACGGAATAGGTCTTGCTTTTGGCCCCTTCCTTGTAACAGCCCTCTCGCATTGGACACGTCTTGCATTTTTCGATATCGAAATAGAACGTCATGGACTGGTTTTTCCCCTGGCCTTTTTTGCCAGTTCGTGCCTTCCGCGTCGCAAGATGTCCCGCCGGGCAGACAAACATACCGGCATCCTTGTTGAAATCAAACGCCTGTGTCCTGGTCCCGTTCAGAATCGGATTCAGTTTGGAGATCAATTGGATCTCTTCCTTCTGGGTATAGATCAGGTTATCTTTTCCTGAATATGCCGCGTCGCCAAGTACCGTGCTAATTTCCATGCCAGCCGTTCTGCTTTTTTCGATTAGTTCCTTTAGGTAGTGTCCATCGCTTTTTTCACCCGTCGTAATAGTTGCCGCCGTGATGATCCGTTCATCACACATCGCAAGATGCGTCTTATATCCAAAAAAGGAGGAATCCGCCGATTTATGGCCTACCCGTGCGTCTTGATCCCCGGAATATGCAAGGTGGTGTTGGGTATCCTCGACTATTTCCTTCAATGTGTTCAAACGCTCTTTGACAGCGGGCACCTCGGCGATTTGGGGTTCGTTCTCGAGTACGGTGATGACCTTCTCACAATAAGCCAATTCCTCGTCCATCTCCTGGGAAATTGGTTTCTCAGGAAACCTTTCTTTCATCGATTCATCGATTTTATAGACAGCTTTCCGCACATTCTTTGCTTTCTCTTGGAGGAACTCCCTCGGTGATTTTTGATTAAACCGAGCCTTTGTGTGGGTGGCATCCACAATCAAGGTCTTGCTTGTGATGAGCTTCTTATCCAGCGCAATCTCGACTGTCTTCCCGATCAGCATGTCTAATAGACCGACGTCCTGTAGACGCAGTCTGCGGAATTTCGTGAGTGAGCTTGGATCGATGACTTCATCTTCTGGCGCCATGCCTAGGAAATACTTGAAGGACATGTCGTATTTAGATCGTTCCACAAGATCGACATCAGACAGATCGTGGATCGCTTTTAACAGAAGATATTTGAACATACGGATGGGAGGAATCGCGTTCCGACCGTTATCGAGACAGTATTTAGTCTTCAGCTCATCAAGGATGAAAGAGAAATCGACCAGCTCATTGATTTGTCGAAGCATATTGTCTTTCGGCACAACGAGATCGTAGATCGCCATGTAGGGACTTAAGGGAAGGGTTTCTTGGTTTGAAATCATGAGACGCACCACCTGTGTTTTCTTACCATAAAGTATACAGGATTATTCTAGTGGATTGTAGTGGAAGGCGGCGACTCCAGCGGGAACAGCGCGAGCCGAAGACCCTGGACGGAGCGCAGCGAAGGAAGCGGCTGAGGCCGTGCCCGCGGAAAGCGTCCGCCTGGAACGGAAATCCACGGCGCCAAAGGGAAAAGCTCAGCAGGAAACGATAAATCGTTTCCTGCCGAGCTAAAAAGCAACTTGGGTACTTTTTCAGTGCCCTCAAGATAGGAGCGGTCCTTTTGTCAGCTGCGCAGTGAACCGAGTTCCGCGGCAATCGCCTGCATTTCATTCGGCGAGAAGGTGTCGCGTTTCATCACCATTTCGTATAAATACTGAAGGTCTTCATAATGCTTTAAACTGAAACTATCTGATTTCATTGCATCCACATTGACCATGCGCAGCTTGTCCTTGATCTGCTCGATCATGAATGTCATATTTTCTTGCGTAGGGTTTGTCAAATCCATTAGGTACTCCGCCTTTCTGTTGCTTCGGACTCCATCATTCCATTATTCTGAAGTCGTGTCAACTGCGGACTTCCCAAATCTTTCAGCTTCCTTCTCTTCTATCATCTTAGCCCTGAAACGCTTCGTCTCAAATACAATGACTCCCGACAAGCCAAGCAGGCCGATCAAGTTCGGAATTGCCATGAGACCATTCAAGACATCCGCAAGCGCCCAGACTGCATCCAGCGTCGCGACCGAACCGACAAAGATGAAGAGTACGAATACGATCCGGTAGCCAAGCACTGCCTTCGGATTCGGGAAGAGATACTGGAAGCACTTCTCTCCATAGTACGACCAGCCGAGAATCGTCGAAGTCGCGAAGAAGATGAGGCCGATCGAGACGATGATCGGACCGGCTCCTCCTAGGAACGTGCCGAACGCTTCCGCTGTCAATGCACCTTTTTCAATGCCTTCCGCCCATTTGTTGGACATGACGATCGTGACACCTGTGATGGAACAGATGATCAAAGTGTCGAAGAGGACTTGCGTCATTGAAATCAGCGCCTGGCGTCCAGGCAGATCTGTCCGTGCAGCAGCTGCTGCAATCGGAGCAGAGCCAAGGCCTGCTTCGTTCGAGAAGAGACCGCGCGCAACGCCAAAGCGGATGACCGCTCCGACAGCACCGCCAGCGACCGCTTGTCCAGTGAATGCATCTTTGAAAATCAGTGCGAACGCATCAGGTACGAGGTTGAAGTTCGTCACCACAATGATTAATCCGGCGATGAAATAGAATAGGGCCATGATCGGAACGAAGAATGCCGTTACCCGTCCGATCGATTTGATGCCGCCTAGTATTACGAGTGCCCCGAAGACGACCAGAGCGATTCCAGTCACCCAAAAAGGCACGTTGAATGTGCTGTTCATAGCATCCGCGACCGCTTTTGACTGTGTTCCGTTCCCGATGCCGAATGCCGCAAAAGCTCCGAAGACGGCGAACATGACGCCAAGCCATTTCTGTTTCAATCCATGCTCCAGATAATACATAGGTCCGCCAGCCATTTGGCCTCTCGCGTCCTTCGTCCGGTATTTGACGGCAAGGATCGCTTCGCCATACTTTGTCGCCATGCCGAAGAATCCAGCGAGCCACATCCAGAATACCGCTCCCGGTCCGCCGGTTGCCACTGCACCTGCTACACCGACGATATTACCGACACCGACCGTTGCCGCCATTGCGGTCATCAGAGCTTGGAACTGGGAAATATCTCCGGTCGCTTTTTTGTCATGTCTCCTTGAGAATACCTGTTTCAATGAATACGGCAATAGACGAATTTGAATGAATGCCAGCCTTGCAGTTAAATAGACGCCGGTCCCCACGAGCAGAATCAGCAGCGGCGGCCCCCAGACGTAACCGCTTATCTTCTCTAAAAACTCTGTGATTTGATCCATTTCTCCGTTACCCCCTTTTTTTAACTAGCTTCCTGTACTAGATGGTCTCTTGGATATCCCACCTTTCACTCTCTTTTTTTAACCGGAACATAAAGATAACTAGTCCTATTGTTAATATTCCGAAATTGTGAGCCTGTAGTCAAGTACTTTTTTAGCCAATCGGATGGTTGTTTGTTTTAATTGGCCATAGGGTATAATATGATATGCAAAATTAGTCGGAATTGGAGGCATAGACATGAACAATAGCAAATTTGGAAGGTTCATCTTGTTAGGGGCTCTTGTAGGTGCGCTCGCCAGCATGCTCGACCGTGCGACACGGGAGCAAACTGTCCAGAAAGCGAAGGGTCTTGCAATCGAAGCGAAGTACTATGCAAAAAACCGTGATGCACTGATGGACAAGATCAATCAGCAAAAAGAGAAGTACCAGTCTGTCTATGAACAGCTTTCTGGCGATGCTAAGTTCATCAAACAGCAAGTGGAAGAGCTGAAAACACTTACTCCGCAAGTGAAGGAAGTTGTCATGAGCACAAAAGATGCCGTGATGGATTCAACTGAGGATGTGAAGGAAATCGTTCAAGGAGATGCGGAAACGGCTGCAAAAAAGTGAAGGGCTTGGAAAGGAGTGAGTCTGATGTGAACGACAATTACAAGCAAACTCCCCGGAAGCCTATTTATCCAAATGATGAAAAAGACGATGACAAAGGTTCGAAACTGAAAGGTTTCCTCGCTGATGTGAAAGATGGGGACTTGGAGAAGTTTGATGTGACAACAACAAACGGTTTCTTTAAGGAACTGATTGTCCGGATCAAGAAAGTCGATGTGACGGGTTTAGGTTCACAGCTCGCCTTCTTTTTCCTGTTGTCTCTTTTCCCGCTACTACTCTCGTTAATAACTTTGCTGCCATATTTGCATCTCGATCAGTCGCAGATTTTTCTGTTCCTTCGGGAATATGCACCGGAAAATGTCTATAATCTCATAAAAGGAACGCTGGATGAGATATTGAAGAACCGGAACGGAGGGCTCCTATCCATTGGTCTGCTGGCGACCATCTGGTCAGCTTCCAAAGGGATGAATGCCTTGACGAAAGCGTTGAACAGATCCTATTTTGTTGAGGAGACACGGTCATTCATCGTCGCCCGCGGCATGTCTGTCGTCTTTACGGTCGCTTTGATCGCCGTGTTGCTTGTCGCCTTGCTGCTGCCTGTGTTCGGTCAGCAGATCGGTTCTCTGCTGTTCTCTTATTTCGGCCTGGAAGAAGGCTTCCTGAAATTATGGAACAGCTTACGCTGGGTCATTCCACCGATCCTCATTTTCCTCGTATTCACGATGGTCTATTGGCTGGTGCCAAATATGAAGGTTCATTTTAAAAGTGCGCTTCCTGGCGCATTATTTGCGACAGTCGGCTGGATTTTGACGTCACTGGCATTTTCGTTCTACGTCGGAAACTTTGGAAACTACTCGAAGACATACGGCAGTATCGGGGCCATTATCGTCCTCATGCTATGGCTCTATATCTCTTCGATCATTCTCATACTCGGCGGACAGATCAACGCCGTCATGACGGAGCGGAAACAAGCCAAACTGGCGAAAGAAAAGAGCAATGCCATCCATTGAGGAGGCATTGCTCTTTCGTTTTGGTCACCCGTCACTTGATTGTGTTCAGCATTCGCAGTCCGTTTAAGATGACGAGGATTGTGCTTCCTTCATGTCCGATAACGCCTAGCGGCAAATCGACAGCCTGCATGAAGTTAGAGATGATCAAAATGACGATGACTGAGATGGAGAAAAATACATTCTGTTTGACGATGCGTTCCATCTTCCGCGATAGGTTAATGGCGTAAGGCAGGCGGTTCAAGTCATTTTGCATCAATACTACATCAGCCGTCTCAAGTGCCACATCCGTCCCTTCACCCATCGCAATGCCGCTTGTCGCAGTCGCGAGAGCAGGCGCATCATTGATGCCGTCGCCGACCATGCCGACTTTGCCGTATTTTGCGAGAAGTCCTTTGACTTCATCCACCTTCGTCTCAGGCAGACACTCTGCGACGAACGTTTCGACGCCTGCTTCTTTAGCGATGGCTGCTGCAGTCCGTTCGTTATCACCTGTAAGCATAATAGGGCTAATGCCTAATTGATGCAATTTGCGGATGGCTTCTTTTGCCTCGGGGCGTATTTTATCTTTCAAGGCAACGGAGGCGAGGATGCCTTCATCATCTTTCATGTAAATGACAGTTTTGCCTTCTTCCGACAAAGTGGAAGAAATACCTCCTTTAAAGTCGCGAGCCAGTTCAGCACCGACAAATCGCGGATTTCCAACCAGGAGTGTACCATGCCCAGTCATCGCGCGGATTCCATATCCGGGAACATCCTCAATTTGCCTTGGAACCTGGATGGCGGCACCTTGCTCATTCGCATATTGGACAATTGCCAGGGCGAGTGGGTGGTTGGACTGTGACTCGATACCGGCTAGTATAGAAAGGATCTCCTGCTCGTTTACCCCGTCACGGACTAGAAAATCCGTGACTGTCGGTTTGCCAGTGGTCAATGTCCCAGTTTTATCAAAGGCGACTGCCTGCAGCGAGCCGACATGTTCCAAGTGAATGCCGCCTTTGAACAGCACGCCCCGTTTCGCGCCATTTGAAACCGCGGCTAGGGTGGCGGGCATAATCGAAGCAACCAATGCGCATGGGGAGGCGACGACAAGCAAAACAATTGCTCTATAGAAAGTCGTCGTCCAATCCCAGCCGAACAGATAATGCGGCAAAAACATCATAAGGAAAACAGTTCCGATGACGATTTTGACGTAGGTGCCTTCAAAACGTTCAATGAATTGCTGGGAAGGGGATTTCTCACTTTGCGCGTTTTGAACAAGTGCAATGATTTTCTGGAAGAGTGTCTCAGAGCTCGGTTTTGTCATTTCCATTTGAATTGCGCCGCTCATGTTGACTGTCCCGGCAAAGAGCTCATCACCCACTGTTCTGGAAACAGGTACAGACTCTCCGTTAATTGCAGACATGTCGATGGAAGTGGCCCCTTGTTTCACAACTCCATCGACCGGAATCCGTTCGCCCGGCTTGACGAGCAACACAGAGCCGACGGTGAGGGAAGAGGTGGGCACTTTGACCGTTGCCCCGTCTTCCTGGATGAGCCATGCCTCTTCGGGCTGCATTTCCATTAAAGCTGAAATCTCTTTATGGCTCTTATTCATGGTATACGTCTCGAGAGCACCGCTGATCGCGAAAATGAAAATCAGGATTGCGCCTTCCGCCCAATAGCCGATGATTGCAGATCCTATCGCAGCGAACACCATCAGCATCTCGACATTCAATTCACGGTCCTTGATGGTTTCCTCGATGCCTTCCTTTGCTTTGGCGAAGCCGCCGATCAAAAATGCAAGAATATATAGGGTGATGGACACCTTGTTCATTTCCTCGTGGCCGATCATCCAGGCGGCTAGAATCAGAATTCCTGACAGGATGGCGGCGCCAAGCTCCGCAAATGCAGTCCATTGAATCGGTTTTCGTTCGGTTTCTACAGATTGAATTGTCATTTATACCCCTCCTAATTGAGAATGAATTTCACTATCATAATGCTGAATAAAGTGGGAAAGTCGATTCCTTCTTGGGGTATCGACTTTTGTTTGTCTGTTTAATAATGATTATGTAATTGTAATTATTATTAAGTACCACTAGTATAGCATGAGAAAACTGATTTTGTTACCGATATGCATACAAATTTTTTATGGGGGGTGGTAAACAGAAAGCTGTCGAACTTCAGGAGGTTTAATTGGAACAAAAAAACGCTCATTTCTGAGCGCCTTCAGGGTGGATGAGGATTTGAACTTCATCTTTATATTTATCTTTGAGTTCTCCGATTCTCTTTTCTGCAAGAGCTGATAAGGTTTCAACTTATCGAAGTATCAAGAAAAAAGGCCCTATCTGAAAATCGATAGGGCCTCGCTGCTTAAGCGAACACTTTTTCCTTATGCTGCGCAAGCTTGTCTAGTGACGATTGGTCGACATCCGCATGCAGGCTGTTGCCATGCGAGTCCATCGTGACGACCGCGGTAAAATCTTCTACGCGCAAATGCCACATCGCTTCCGGTATGCCGAATTCGAGCAAGTCGACACCTTCGACGGCTTTGATGCAGTCGGCGTAATACTGGGCAGCTCCGCCAATTGCGTTTAAGTAGACGCCGCCATGTTCTTTGAGAGCCGCAAGTGTTTTAGGCCCCATTCCGCCTTTGCCGATCACAGCACGGATGCCGAACTTCTTCATGATGTCGCCTTGGTACGGCTCCTCACGAATAGAAGTCGTCGGGCCGGCAGCTTTGATCTCATACGAGCCGTCTTCATTTTTAAGGACAACGGGACCGCAGTGATAGATGATCTGGCCGTCCAGGTCGACAGGGGCATCGTTCTCCATCAGATGGTGATGGATTGCATCCCGTCCCGTATACATGCGGCCGCTGATCTTGACGACGTCACCTACGTTCAATGAACGGATCTTTTCTTCTGTGATCGGCGCGGTCAGCTCGACAACCTTACCCGACAGGGCGCCGTCTTCAGCAGGCTCATCAAATTTCAGCTTCTCGCCTTCATTATAATGCCAGTCCATGATCTCGCCGGTAGCTGCATCCACATCAATCGCCATTCTGCGGAACGCCCAGCAGTTATAGGCGACCGATACATAGAAGCTTGCCGGGATGCGGTGCATGACGCCGATTTTGCAGCCGAGCAATGTCGCTTCACCGCCGAAGCCCATCGTCCCGATGCCGAATGTATTGGCTGTCCGCAATATGTATTGTTCCATCGCCGCTAGTTCCGGCCGCGGGTTGACATCATCCAGCTCGCGGAACAATTGCTCTTTTGCGAGGTCGTAGCCGGAGGAACGGTCGCCGCCGATGCCAACGCCGATGAATCCAGCGGAGCATCCTTGTCCTTGTGCCTGGTAGACGGAGTGAAGAATGCATTTACGGATGCCGTCGAGATCCCGTCCTGCGCGGCCGAGCCCTTCCAGTTCAGTCGGAAGGCTGTATTGGATGTTCTTGTTCTCACAGCCGCCGCCCTTCAGGATCAGCTTCACCTCAATATGATCTTCTTCCCACTGTTCAAATTTGAAGACAGGAAGCCCTTCACCGAGATTGTTCCCGCTGTTTTCGCCCGTCAATGAATCAACTGCGTTCGGACGAAGTTTGCCGTCTTTCGTCGCTTGATCGATCGCTCGGCGTATTGCAGCTTTGATCTCAAGCTGATTCACGCCAATCGGTGTTTTGATTTTGAATGTCGGAAGACCTGTGTCCTGGCAGATGGGAGACAGTTTCTCGTCCGCCATATTGACATTCCGGGCAATCGTATCAAGGCTCATCGCCGCCCTTGTTCCTGCATCTTCCATTTCGCGCGCAGACTTCACAGCACGGCGGACATCTTTCGGCAGCGCCGTAGATGTCTCGCAGATCAACGCATACATGCTCTTTTCCAAATTCTCTATGTACATTCAGATTTCCCCCTGCATCATCAGTTATCTGTTTTCAGCTGTTCCATTTGCTGTTCAATCTCATCGACAAGCCCGATCAGCTGGTCAATCTCATGCAAATCTGTCGTTTCTGGTTCCATTGTATCCAGCTTTTCAAGGAATTGATTGAGACGGACTTTCAGCTGTTCCACTTGTCCGTTATTGTTTGGAGTTTCCAAGCGCCACACCTCTTTTCATCTGTCTTATCGTATATCAATTGAAGCGATTGTTCAATGGGAGGAAGAGAAGCGGAACTGCACGTTAATTAATAGAAAAGATAATCCAATCAAAACATTTGAAAACTACTAAAGGTTATGATATAGTTAATTTATTCTAAAGCAAAGGAGGCCGTAGAGTAGGGACGAATCTATTCCTTATGAAGAAGGAGGGATCCGTGAACGTTCAGTGGCACTGCTGCCAGAGCGACTACGACATCTTTATGCAAATGGAAAGTGACAGTATTACTCAGATGTAAAGGCCCAGCCATAATCTGCCATCAGATATGGACTGGGCCTTTTCGTGTTCACTGAGTCATAGAAGGTCGTATGTTTCCACAATCTTGATCGACTGTTCCACTGAGCGTGCCATGGAACAGTTTTTTGCCGTCAGTTCAAGGACTCTCTCCATCTTAGCTTCGTCGACCGATGAGCCTTTTATTGTGAAGTGCAAATGGATCTTTTCAAGACGGTCGGCTTCATCGGGATTTCTTACGACTTCTTTCGCTTCCACAGTAATATGCTCGGCCGGCATGCGCATCTTGTCCAAGATCTTGCGCATGACACCGCCGCTGCATACCGCAACCGAGGAGACGAGAAGCTGATACGGGCGGAATCCATATTCATCCTTAGGAGAGATGTGAAGCTTGCCGTACGCTGTTTCGGTTTCGAAACCGTTTTCAGTCATTTCGAATTTCATCGTTATCATTCCTCCTTGTGCTACTATTGTATAAGAATTTCGCAAACATAAGGAGCAGATTGCTTATGGAATTAACGCAACGGATGGAACGGAACCGTTTTTGGATTCTCGTTCTCATTGTCTCGATCTCCGGGTTTTCGCAAGGGATGCTGCTGCCCCTGATTTCCGCCATATTTGAGCGGGATGGCGTATCGAGCACCTTGAACGGCCTGAACGCGACAGGCTTATACATAGGTACATTATTAGTATCCCCATTTATGGAAGCGCCCCTTCGGAGGTTCGGCTATAAGCCGGTCATCATTTTTGGCGGGATTGTCGTCTTCGCCTCGCTCCTCCTTTTTCCGCTTTGGAAAAGCGCTGTGTTTTGGTTCGCACTGCGCCTGCTGATCGGAATCGGGGACCATGCGCTCCATTTTTCAACGCAGACATGGATCACCAGTACGTCGCCTCAGAATCGCCTGGGGCGCAATATCGCCGTCTATGGCCTTTCGTTCAGCGCGGGATTTGGCCTCGGTCCGCTATTTGTTCCGCTGGTCAATGTATTTGAGGGTCTGCCGTTCATCGTTTCGGGCCTGCTCTGCATGCTGGCGTGGTCATTCGTCTTTACGCTCCGCAATGATTTTCCGGATGCGGTATCCGGCAACGAGACGGATGGCCGGCGCTTCTTTGGCCGCGCGAAGATGACAGTGCTTGTGGCGGGCGTCGCATTTCTTGGCCCATTCGGTTATGGATTCCTCGAATCGTCCTTGAACGCGATGTATCCGGTCTATGCTCTGCGGAGCGGCATTGCACTTGGTTCGGTGTCGCTCATTTTAGCGGCATTCTCATTCGGCGCCATCCTGTCACAACTGCCGCTTGGCATGCTGTCAGACAAAATCGGGAGGCGCGCGGTCGTCTTGATGGCATATGCAGGAGGGGCGGTTGCCTTCTTCCTGGCGAGCTTGTCAGGCACTTCTGTACCTTATATACTTGCTGCCATCTTTCTTGCCGGCATCTTCCTCGGTTCGGTCTTTTCACTAGGCATTTCCTATATGTCGGATTTGACGCCAAAAGATCTGCTGCCGACAGGGAACTTGCTCTGCGGTATCTTCTTCAGTCTCGGCAGTCTCACTGGACCTTTTGTTGGCGGACTATTCCTCGAGCATACGGAAGGAATCAGCTTCCTGCTCATCTTGGCGATCTTTTTCGCGCTATTGTTCGTCGCAGGTTTCATCGGCGGTAAAAAAGGCAGGGTGCACTGAGCCCCTGCCTTTCCTATTTGCTGTCATTCCGTAATCAAGTCCGCGCCTTCATATTCTGCGACAAGTTCATCGAGCGAGCGGAAGACGTACCCTTGTTTTTTCGCATCGCGGATAAAATCAGGCAGCGCCTGTGCATTATCGGGCGAGACGGTGTGCATGAGAATCAATGCTCCCGGATGAAGCTGGTTCATCAGCTCATTATAAGCATAATCACGGCCTTTCGGTTTATCCGCATGCCAGTCGATGAAAGCGACTGACCAGAAAATATGCCTGTATCCGAGTTCGTTGGCCTGCGCGAGCAATGATTCACTGAAGATCCCCTGTGGCGGTCTGAAATAGTGGGTACGTCTGACGCCTGCTGTTTTCATCAGCAATTCATCAAAGCTTTTCAGCTCCTCTTCCACTTTGGCGGCTGGTGCATTTGCCATATTCGGATGATTGAACGAATGATTTCCGATCGTATGTCCTTCTTTCACCATCCGCTGAACGAGAGGGGCGGCGCTCTTCAAGTAATGCCCTGTTAAAAAGAAGGTGGCAGGCGCTTCTTCCTTTTTCAGCGTATCGAGAATCGTCTCCGTATAGCCGTTTTCATATCCGTTATCAAACGTCAGATAGGCCACCTTTTCGTCGGGTTTGCCTTTGTAAAGAGCGCCGTGTTTCTCCAGCAGTTCATTGAGCGAGGCTCCTGCATCCGGCGGCACGCCGCCTGTCGACTTCTTGAAGCCCCAGTGGAACTCCTCCGCGCTTGCGGCGAATGGATTGAACAGGATACCGACAATAATAATGAAAGCGGCCATCAAAATGCCTGGTCCATGATGTTCCATACGTACCCTCCTTTTTGAGGGTAGGATGGAGTCTTTCCATCAATTTATACATTATGCCAGTAAATCGCGCAGTGCATCCTCCATGACAGGATACTTGAATTCAAACCCGGCGTTTTGCAATTTTTGCGGAAGGACATGCTGCCCTTCCAGCACAAGGGCGCTCTTGTCGCCTAGTGCAAGCTTCATCATAAAACCGGGAACTGGGAACCAGTAAGGTCTGTGCAGGACGCCCGCAATTGCTTTGCCGGTATCGCTCATGCGTTTCGGGAAAGGAGATGACACGTTTACAGGACCATGGAGATCAGGCGTGTTAATGGCGAAAAGGATCGCCCGAGCCACGTCCTCTACATGGACCCACGACACCCACTGCCTGCCGCTTCCGATTTTTCCGCCGGCAAACAGTTTATAAGGAAGGACGAGCAGCGGCAGGGCGCCTTCATCCTTGCCGAAAACTGTGGCAAACCTTGTAAAGACAGTCCGGATGCCGTCCGTTTCGGCCTGCGCCGCTTTTTTCTCCCAATCAGCGACTGTCGTTCCTAGTATTCCGGTATCGCGCTCGGCCGACTGTTCCGTATAGATGGTATCTTCCGAAGCGGGATAGATGCCGACTGCGCTGGCGTTCACCAGGAAATCAGGTTTTTCTTTCATAGCCCTCATGATCCGCAGCACCTCATCTGTCGCTTCCATCCGGCTATCGTAAATGGCGCGGCGATGTGATTCCGACCATCTGCCATCATTGATTGATACGCCTGCCAGGTTCACAAAGGCATCGGCATGCCCGATTGCTTCTTCGGGCTTCGCCTCGTCCACCAGCCACTGCACGTACCTGATTCCGTCTTCCTCGCGTGGCCTCCCTCTTGTCAGGATGATGATTTCATGTCCGTCTTGCTGCGCTAGATCCGTCAGCACGCGGCCTACGAAACCTGTACCGCCCGTAATGACGATTTTCATGGCATTCGCTCCTCTCTGTTTGAAGTGACCCCGCGCCTGGATAGCTGTATACTTAAAAGGCAGGGGAGGTAGTGTACTTGTCTGTTATAACGAAAATAACACAACAGAAACGCGATAGCGAGCGTTACAATATTTTCATAGACGGGACATATTCATTCAGCGTCCATGAAACTGTACTTGTGAAGTTCGGCCTTACGAAAGGGATGCCGTTGGATGAATGGGCGCTTGGTGAGATTGAGTACGAGGACCAGATTGAAAAGGCGTTCAATAAAGCCCTCCATTATCTGGCGTTCCGCATGCGGAGTGAAGCGGAAGTGAAAGAGAAGCTTGCCGCAAAAGAATTTGGTGAAGCGGTCATCATGGAAGCGATTGTGAAATTGAGACGACTTGGGTTTCTGAATGACGAAGCGTTCTCCAAGGCGCTGCTCGAGACGCAGAAGAACACGTCGAACAAAGGGCCGAAAGCGATCCAGCAGGAACTCAGGAAAAAGGGGATTACAAAAGAATTGCAAGAGAAGACAATTGAGATGTATTCCGAGGATGAGCAGCGGAGCCGGGCTGCGAAACTGGCAGAAAAGGCGGTCCGCAGCAATACGAATGACCCGCCCGCTAAATTGAAGCAGAAGATCCAGAACGCCTTATTGCGGAAAGGGTTTTCCTATGGCATTGTCAATGACGTGATCGATTCACTAGAAGTCGAGGTTGCGGATGATGAATGGGACCGGATGACCGAATCGATCGGCGAGAAGGCATGGCGCAGGTATTCGGCTAAGCATTCCGGCTATGAACGGGTGAACCGGGTGAAACAGGCGATGTACCAGAAAGGGATTCCGATGGACAGGATCAACAGGTTCATCGAAATGAAGGAGCTTGAAGAACATGGAGAATAAGAAGAACTACGGTGAGATGTCCGAGCATGAGCTCCGGCAGGAAATCGCGAACTTGATGGAGAAGGCGCGCAAGGCGGAGCAGCTCGGCATCATTAATGAATATGCAGTCTATCAGCGAAAAGCGACGATGGCTCAGTCCTATCTTGTCGATCCAAGCACGATTGTGCCAGGGGAGGTATACCGGATTGAAGGGGACGAGGGCGTCTTCTTCAAAGTCGATTATTTGAAGGGGCGGTTCGCCTGGGGATATCGGCTCGGAGGGGAACTTGCCGCAGAAGCATTGCCGATCGCAATGCTGAAACCGTTGAAATCTGGCAAATGATGTCGAAAGGACAAGGCTATTTCCACGTGGAACCGCAGAAACAGGCAATTGCGGACATGTTTTCCCCGCGGACTTCTGTCAGGTTTCCTTTTGAAGACACATGAAAAACAATCGTCAGGAGCTATCCTGGCGATTGTTCATGTGCAGTATTACTTAAGAATTGGGGACAAACTTCAATTTCTTGCGCAGCTTATCTTCAGAAAAGATCCAGCCTGTGTATGAATTGACGACATTCAGATCCTCATCGATATGGGCGACGGCAACGAAAGGATAGTAGCCCTTGCTCCGGTACCTAAGGTCGATGAGCCGCACTTCGACAAGATCGCCATGGTAGGAAATCGCCCATCTGTAAATGGGGGAAAACGAGACGAACGCCTTCACGTTCGGATCTTCCATCGCGGCGTCGATATAGGGAGATTTCGGCATTGGTTTGCGCTCGAATTTATCATAGATATTGACGGAGCGCTTGTAGGCGCGTCCGACATAATGGCAATGCTCGTTCGATGCGGCGACCCTCCACTGGAAGAACGCCATCGTCGGTGCGATGAATATATCCGTCGCATCCGGCACCGTGTTCTGCACCGCTTTTTTGACGGCGGCCTTCACTGCGAACCTCAGCAAATAGTAGAGGAACAGGACGACGTAAAGCACGATGAAAGTGAATACCGGATTTGCTCCCAGCACCCACGCCAGAATCGCGACAACATGCAGGCCGAAGATGATCGGGTCGAAGGTGTTGATGACGCCGATCGCGACCCATTTGTTTGAAAATGGACGCAGCGCCTGGGTGCCGTACGAGTTGAATATATCAACAAACACATGCAGGAACACAGCCAGGAAAGTCCATGCCCATACATGGATATAGTTCGCTTCCGGCAATATGAATGAAAGAAGCACTGATATGACAAGCGGCCAGAGAAGGACCGCGGGGACCGAGTGTGTGATCCCTCTATGGTTTCGTATATAAACCGCGTTGTTCCGCAGTTTCAGAACAGTATCGATGTCTGGGACGAGGGAACCGGCGGCAATTCCGACAAATGCGGCGGACATTGTCACGGTATCCGAGGAAATAGCAGGATCCGCCAGTGCGATGCCGCAGAGGGCCGCGCTCATGACGACATGAGTTCCTGTATCCAAATCATCACTCCTTCCGCCTGCAAAGCGCAGGTTTCATACTAATTATATACCCATTTTGAATGATACGAAAAGTAATTCGAACAGGAGGCCGTATGATTTCACTACTTGATCACAAACAACAATTCAGGAATGCGCTCATCACATGGTATTACCGGGAAAAAAGGGATCTGCCATGGCGCAGGACATCGAATCCGTACTATATTTGGATATCCGAAGTGATGCTTCAGCAAACGCGGGTCGAAACGGTCATCCCTTATTATGAACGGTTCACGGAAAAGTTTCCGGTGCCTGAAGCTCTTGCCTATGCCGAGGAAGAAGAACTGCTGAAACAATGGGAAGGTCTTGGGTATTATTCACGGGTGCGGAATTTGCAGCTTGGCGTCCGGGAAGTTGTCGAATCGTATGGAGGCGAAGTGCCGCGCAGCCGGAAGGAGATCTCCTCACTTCGAGGCATCGGCCCATATACGGCAGGGGCGATCCTCAGCATCGCATTCGGCATTCCTGAGCATGCGGTCGACGGAAATGTCATGCGTGTGCTTTCAAGGCTCCTACTGATCGAAGAGGATATCGCGGTGCCGAAAACACGGAAAATTTTTGAGGGTGCGGTCATGGATATTATTGATGAAAACGATCCTTCCGCGTTCAATCAAGGACTGATGGAACTCGGTGCAACGATTTGTACGCCGCGGCCAAGATGCCTGCTCTGCCCTGTCCGTGAATTTTGCTCCGCCTATCATGAGGGTCGGCAAGAGGAACTGCCGGTCAAGACGAAAAAGATGAAAATGAAGATCATGCCGCTCGCGGCCTTCGCACTGAGAGACAGCGAAGGCCGCTGGCTGATGACGAAACGCCCCGAAAAAGGGCTGCTTGCGAATATGTGGGAGTTTCCGCTTGTCGATTTGTCGAATGCCGAATTGCCGGTTCCTCTTTTTGAGAAGATGTATGAAGCGGAAATAAGTGATGTCTCGCAACTTGAACCGCTGACCCATGTGTTTTCGCACTTGACATGGGACTTGAAAGTAATTGCCGGCATGATCCGGAAAATGGAAAAGCTTCCGGAACGGTCTGACTGGTTCACAACGGAAGAAGTTGCTGCTCTGCCGAAACCTGTCCCGGTGCAAAAAATATGGAATCAAGTACAGGAGGATTACTAAAAATTTCCTTCGCATAAAAAGCATGCAGGCTGCCCATCATAAGGTCGGAGGTGGAAGTCCAATGACAAAAAATCCATTCAGCAAAAAGTTTGCCCAGACAGATGTAAATCATGTGAAGGAGCAAAACGCACGTTCCGCAATGGGCGGTCAGAACCAAGGACAGTATTCCGCAATGGGTACTGAGTTTGGTTCTGAAACAGACGTGAACCATGTAAGAGAGCAGAACCGTCGTTCAGCAATGAACGCACAAGGCCAATTCTCGAATATGGAAGCTGAGTTCGGTTCTGAAACGGATGTAAACCATGTGAAAGCACAGAATGCGCAATCCGCAAGCGGAGGGCAAGGACAGTACTCGAACATGGCAAATGAATTCGGCTCCGAAACGGATGTAAATCACGTGAAGGAACAGAACCGGCAATCAGAGATGAAGAAGCAAAAAGCTTCAGGATCTCAGGGGTACCAGTCGAAATAATTGGATGGACATCACCAGGCCGGCGGGGGCATATTGTTCCCGCCGGTTTTTTCGTATGCGGATTTGTTCAAATTTGTTTTGGCAGTTGATATAATGGGAAGATAGTAAACGGTTCCATTGGTTCCGGCGGCTGAAGGTGGAGATAATATGGCGATTCCAAAAGAAGGGGAAATAATACAAGTACATAGCTACAAGCATGATGGTTCCATCCACCGGGTCTGGCAGGAGACGATGGTTTTAAAAGGGACGCGCAATATTGTCATCGGCGCGAATGAACGGACTCTCGTGACGGAGGCGGATGGAAGGACATGGCTGACGCGGGAGCCATCCATCTGTTATTTCCATGCGGAGCATTGGTTCAACATCATCTGCATGCTTCGCGAGGACGGGGTCTATTACTACGTGAATATGAGCTCGCCGTTCGTCTATGACCATGCGGCGCTCAAGTATATCGACTATGACCTGGACGTGAAAGTGTTTCCGGATATGAGCTATATCATTCTGGACGAGGACGAATATGAAGACCACCGGAAAAAGATGAATTATCCCGATGTCATCGATCAGATCCTGCACCGGAATCTCGATAAGCTGCTGTCATGGGTGAAGCAGCGGAAAGGACCGTTCGCGCCCGATTTCATCGACGTATGGACATCCCGTTATGATTTTTACAGACAGATGAAGGAAACAGATTGAACGGCCTGCCGGCACCATGCGTGCATAGGCAGGCTTTTTGTTCAGGCGGAAGGAGTGCAGCCGATGGGAGAAAGCATTAAACGATATATGAAATTCGTCAAGCCATATACATGGCAGATCATCTGGACGGTACTGATCGGGATCGTCAAATTCGCAATTCCGCTTTTCATTCCTTTGCTGATCAAAATCGTCATCGATGATATTATCGGCTCAACAGATCCGGACATCACACAAGCGGAACAGACGAGGCAGCTGTTCTACTGGCTCGGGGGAACAGTGCTCCTGTTCTTCATCATCCGTCCGCCAGTAGAATATTATCGGCAATATTTTGCTCAGTATGTAAGCAATAAGATCCTATATGACATCCGTGAAAATTTATATTCGCACCTGCAGCGGCTTGGCCTGAAATTCTACTCCAACACGAGGGCCGGGGAAGTCATCTCACGGGTCATCAACGACGTCGAGCAGACGAAAAACTTCGTCATGATCGGGCTGATGAACGTCTGGCTCGATTTTGCAACGATCGTCATCGCGGTGATCATCATGCTGACGATGGATGTTCCGCTTACGATCGTGACGCTGCTGGCATTTCCGTTTTACGCCTATAGCGTCAAGCACTTTTTTGGAAGGCTACGGGAGCTTACACGGAAACGATCACAGGCGCTTGCTGATGTGCAGAGTTATTTACATGAGCGCGTTGCAGGCATCAGCGTCATCAAGAGCTTTGCGCTAGAAAAAGTGGAAGAAGGACGTTTCAATGAGACAAACGGCAATTTTCTCGATAAGGCGCTGGATCATACGAGATGGAATGCAAAAGCGTTCGCCGTGGTTAATACAATCACAGATATCGCTCCGCTGCTTGTCATCGGGTATGCGGGATACCAGGTCATCCATGGCAATCTGAGCGTCGGGACGATGGTCGCCTTCATCGCGTATATCGACCGGCTGTACAATCCGCTCCGCCGCCTTGTCAACGCGTCCACTTCGCTGACGCAGTCATTCGCTTCGATGGACCGTGTCTTTGATCTGATGGAGGAACCGTATGATATTACAGATAAACCGGATGCCCGGGTGATGCCGGCCATCAGAGGGCATGTCGAATTCGACCGTGTCAGCTTTTCGTATGACGAAGAGGGGCTTGCTGTGCTGCAGGATGTCAGCTTCAATGTTGAGCCGGGCAAGACGGTTGCGCTCGTCGGCATGAGCGGCGGCGGCAAATCGACAATCGTCAGCCTGATCCCCCGTTTTTATGATGTCACGGAAGGCGCCATCCGGATTGACGGAAATGATCTCAGGGATGTGCAGCTGCATTCGCTGCGCAGTCAGATCGGCATCGTGCTGCAGGATAATATCCTGTTCAGCGACTCGGTGATCGCGAATATCCGGATGGGCAGCCCGGAGGCGACGGAAGAGGAAGTCATCGCAGCAGCGAAAGCGGCGAATGCCCATGAGTTCATCCTGTCATTGCCGGAAGGGTATGAAACGAAAGTCGGCGAGCGCGGCGTCAAGCTGTCCGGCGGCCAGAAGCAGCGCATCGCGATTGCCCGGGTCTTCCTGAAGAACCCGCCGCTGCTGATCCTGGACGAGGCGACATCGGCACTCGATCTCGAGAGCGAGGCGCTGATCCAGGAGTCGCTTGAACGCCTTGCGAGCGACAGGACGACATTCATCGTCGCCCACAGGCTTTCGACAATCACTCATGCAGATACGATTTTCGTCATCGATCACGGCATCGTGAAAGAAGCAGGGACGCATGAAGAATTGATGGCGAAGAAAGATGTTTATTATAACTTGTACCAAGTGCAGGCGTTATAAAAAGAGGGATCCCGCAACCAGGCGGGACCCCTCTTTTTCAATAGATCTCATTTTGCATTTCTTTGCTAAGTTCATAGCCATGCCGCTTTTGGCTTGTGCTGATCAGCCGGTCAAGGCGTTCGAGCTGCTCTTCATAATTCAAGATGGCAGACAGGATATGCAGCAGATGGTAGGCGGAGAATTCCTCTTCTTCCTTCGTGATGACGATTTCCTTCACAAAGATCTCCATGACTTCCTGCCGCTGGATGAATTCATTCGCGATCTGCTCCTGGATCTTGTCGGACTTCAATTTGCCGACAAATTTCAAATGGACCTGTTCATGATAGGTGAGCAGCGCATCCAGCCGCTCTTGTATCATCATTCGGAAGTGTTCGGGCAGCGAGATCAGTTCATTCTCAAATGTGTGCAGCCTGTTCAGCACATCATAGCTGCTTTCAGATGTTGTGATCATCTGCCGATAAATGACCAGTTTCCTCGCTTTCGCGACGGTCCTTCGCTTGAAATAGTTCCGCTCCTCTTTGAAAAGCAAGTAGAGCTGATCGATATTCGTCAAACGCTCCTTCAACTTATCAAGCGATTTTTTCGTCGCAATATGCTCTGACGCCTGCCGTCCTGCGAGGCGGATCCAGCGGATGATTTCGTCCTGTGCCTGATGGATCGCCTGAAACAGTTTCGTTTCGTACTTCGGCGGCATGAACACCAGATTGACGATGAAGGCGGCGAGTACACCGATGATGATCGTCAGCAGGCGAAGGGATGCGAACGACAGGAATGCATCTCCTTTGATCTCCATAATGGCGATCATCGTCACAAGAGCGAGCGATACGTTCTTCTCGAGGCCCAGTTTCAGCATGATCAGGATGATGATGACTGCAGCCAGGCCGATGACGATCGTCTGATGGCCGAATATGAGTGCGAACAGGACCGCCACCGCCGCGCCGATCAAGTTCCCTTGAATCTGCTCGATGATTGTCAGGTAGGAGCGGTAGATGGACGGCTGTATGGCGAATATGGCGGCAATCCCTGCAAAGACGGGATTCGGCAAATGCAAAAGTTCAGCGATGAACAACGCGAACACAATGGCTATACCCGTCTTGAAAATGCGGGCACCTAATTTCATGGTATGTTCCTTTCTAGTTCCATTTTTAAAAGAAAGATTGGTTTGCTTTAACTTTAATATGCCGGACGCCCATATTCAACTATATGTTGCAGTCAGCCGATCGTTTTGGAAAGTTCTTGGAAGGACTCTCGGACGGCATCAAGCGTCCGGTCGATATCTTCATCCGTATGCGCGATTGTCAGGAACCAGGCTTCATATTTGGAAGGGGCCAGGTTGACACCGCGCTCCAGCATCAATTTGAAGAACTTCCCGAACATCTCGCCGTCCGTCGCCTCCGCCTGCTCATAGTTCTCGATCGTCTCATCGGTGAAATAAATGGTGAACGCGCCTTTGAGCCGGTTGATGGTGATCGGCACACCGTTCGCGCGGGCTGCCTCAAGGATCCCCTCTTCAAGCTTCGCACCTAGACGGTCAAGCTCCTCATAGACACCCGGCTCCTTCAGAACTTCTAGACATGCGATGCCGGCAAGCATGGACGCTGGATTGCCCGCCATTGTTCCGGCCTGGTAGGCAGGTCCAAGAGGCGCGACTTCATCCATAATCTCTTTTTTGCCGCCATAGGCTCCGATTGGGAGTCCGCCGCCGATGATTTTTCCGAAAGCGGTAAGGTCCGGCGTAAAGCCGAGGAGCGTCTGTGCTGCGCCGTAATGGAACCGGAATGCAGTGATCACTTCATCGTAGACGATGAGCGCCCCTTTTTCCTTCGCGATGTCATGGACAGTCTTCAGAAACCCTTCATTCGGTTCCACGATCCCGAAGTTGCCGACAATCGGTTCGACGAGGACGCATGCAATTTCGTCGCCCCATTTATCCATCGCCTCATTGTATGCTTCCGGGTTATTGAATGGAATGGTGATCACTTCGTTTGCGATGGAGACAGGGACGCCAGCTGAGTCCGGCGTGCCAAGCGTTGCAGGGCCGGACCCCGCAGCAACAAGCACAAGGTCGGAATGGCCGTGATAACAGCCTGCGAATTTCATGATCTTCGTGCGGTCTGTATAGGCGCGTGCTACGCGGATCGTTGTCATGACCGCTTCGGTTCCCGAGTTGACGAACCGCACTTTATCCATGCCGGGAATTGCGTCTTTCAACATCTTTGCGAATTTCACTTCGTGAGGCGTAGGTGTACCATACAATACGCCTGTCTTCGCTGCCTGCGTGATCGCTTCTGTAATATGCGGATGGGCATGGCCTGTAATGATCGGCCCGTATGCGCCGAGATAGTCGATGTATTGATTGCCGTCGACATCCCAAAAATATGCGCCTTCTGCACGCTGCATGACAGTCGGTGCCCCGCCGCCTACTGCTTTGTAGCCCCTCGACGGGCTGTTGACGCCTCCGACTATATGCTCGCACGCCTCCGCGTAGATCCGTTCTGAGTTTTTTCTGTCCATATTACTACCTCCGTTCGATTCAACTGCATACCCATTTTAACGGAAAGAACGCCGCCGCGCCAAAGAAATTGAAAGTGACGGCCCTCTTCGGTACGATAAATGAAAAGGAGGAATGGCAATGGATACGCTTACAGGAATGCATGCACCAGAATTTGAACTGCCAAATGAAAAAGGGGAGACCGTTTCACTGAAGCAGTTTGCGGGCAAGAAATATGTTGTCCTCTACTTTTATCCGAAGGACGCGACGCCGGGCTGCACTACGCAGGCTTGTGATTTCAGGGATGCGCATGGCCGCTTCGGCGATCTGAATGCGGTGATTTTGGGAGTCAGCCCGGACAGTCAGGCGTCTCATGAGAAGTTCATTGAAAAACAGGGATTGCCATTCTCGCTGCTCGTTGATGAAAATCATGAGGTCGCGGAGAAATATGGCGTGTGGAAACTGAAAAAGAACTTCGGCAAAGAATATATGGGCATTGAAAGGTCGACGTTCCTGATCGATCCGACAGGAACAGTCGTCAAAGAATGGCGTAAAGTGTCCGTGAAAGGCCATATAGAAGAGGTGCTTTCAGATCTCGATCAGCTGATCACCAAAAACTAGGGGGAATTCGTTTGAAGGCATACTTCACATTCAAGTTGAAAGATGAACAATTAAACGGTCTGAAAGAGAAGTTTCCGGACGTTACGTTTGGAGTGATTCAGGGTATCGATCAAGCAGACCTGGCTGATGCAGAAATTATCATCACATACGGGGAAGACATCGATGAAGGGGTCTTGGACCGGGCCAAATCATTGAAGTGGCTGATGGTGGCTTCCGCGGGCGTCGAAAAGATGCCGCTTGAGAAGATTGCCGAGCGCGGAATCGTCATGACAAATGTCCGGGGCATCCACAAGACGCCAATGGCTGAGTCCGTCTTAGCGCATATCCTATCCCTCTCCCGTTCGCTGCCCGACATCTACGCGAACCAGCGGAATAAGAAATGGGAAAAGAAGGTCCGGTCGAAGGAGCTTTCAGGATCGACAGCTGTCATTCTCGGGCCGGGGGCGATCGGTTCGGAGATCGGCAGACTATTGCAGGCGTTCGGCGTGCACACGATCGGATGTTCACGGTCCGGCAAGCCGGTTTCCTCAATGGATGAAGTCACCTCATTCGACCAGCTGAAGGGCATCCTGCCAGAAGCGGATTATGTCATCGCCGTTCTTCCCAGCACAAAGGAGACAAAAGGGCTGATTGGCATGGAACATTTCGACGTGATGAAGGAGACAGCAGTATTCATGAATTTCGGCAGGGGAGACCTTGTCCTGGAGAAGGATATTGCAGGAGCGCTTAAGGACGGGAAGATCGGGCATGCGGTCCTGGATGTATTCGAGGAAGAGCCGCTGCCTGCCTCCAGTGAGCTGTGGAATCTTGATAATGTCACGATTTCCCCTCACGTCTCGAGCCATTCATCCAACTATGTCCCCCGTGCTCTTGAAATCTTCAGTGAGAATCTGAAAAGGTGGAAAGCAGGGGAGCCTGAACTCTTGAACCAGGTAGATCCTGCGCGCGGATACTAATCCCATCAGCACATCAGTTGACAAATGACACCCTTTTTCAGTAAACTGTTTATAATGATTATAAAGAGAGAATCTTTACGGATTGGGGTGTTAGCGATGTCTGAATCATCATTGAAGGACGCGCTGGTCACATTAAAAGAGAGCGGTGTTCGTATCACGCCGCAAAGGCATGCTATATTGGAATTTCTGATCTCTTCGGATTCACATCCGACTGCCGACGAAATATATAGAGCATTAGAACATGACTTTCCGAATATGAGTGTTGCAACCGTCTATAATAACCTTCGTGTTTTCCGCAATGCGGGTCTCGTGAAGGAACTGACGTACGGCGACGCATCAAGCCGTTTTGACTTCGTGACGCATGACCATTACCATATCATCTGTGATGAATGCGGAGCGATCGTCGACTTCCATCACCCTGGACTGGAAGAAGTGGAACATCTGGCTTCCCACGTAACCGGCTTCAAGGTGAACTCGCATCGGCTGGAAGTATACGGAACATGCCCTGAATGTGCAGCCAGTGCTGTAAAGAAAGCATAATAAAAAGGAACCGGTGATCCGGTTCCTTTTTTATTTTGCTTGTCCTTCATGTTTTGTACGGTTATATGACTCGTCGAATTCTTTGCCTTCCAGTGAAGGGTCGAGCGTCAATGGCTCCCTGCAGTGACCGCACATATCCACGCGTCCAAGCATCTTTGTCTCTCTGCCGCAGCTCGGGCAGATGATCTGGACGGCCCGCGTCGACAGCATCCCGATCCAAGCGTAGACAACGGTGCTGCCCAAAATGGCAAGCACGCCAAGAACCATGAAAATCAGCATGATGATCTGGTGGTTCTTGAAGAAGATGCCGGCATACATGATGATGACGCCGATAAAGATCAGGGACAGGGCAAACGAACGAATCCGGTTGATTTTATTTTTATATGGCTTCAATCCGATGTTCCTCCTAAAGTGGGTAATGCTTTACCTTAGACTACTATAGCATAAAAAACGCGCGAATCACTAAAGTTCAAGCATTCGTGCGTTTTTAGGCAACATGAATTCATTGATAAGAAGATGGAGGAATTTGCAGCAGGGGTGTCGAATGAAAGATACCGGGAGGGATAAAGATGGAGCAAATACTCAGGCCGATCTATCAAGAACGCGCCAGTTCGCCGGAGACATTAGGTGTCATCCTTGTGGAGAAGAGGGCGGAGAGTGATCCGATCACCGATACATTTGACGAGATTCTATTAATCATCACATCGAATGAGGACTCGCCTATATATACAAAACATTATACGGATGGTGCCGGGAAAGCGGCCATGCATGTCATCAGTGAAAAACAGCTGCGCAAATGGCTGCTGCTCGGCACTAAAAGAAAAGTGGTGGACTGGCTCTTTTTCGGCAAGATCCTCTATGACCGAAATGAGTTTGTGGAACGGCTGAAAGAAGAATTGCAGGAATATCCGTTCCACGGACGAAAAGTGAAAATGGGCATCGAATTATCAAAACTCGTCCGTTCCTATATGGAAGGCAAGATGTTTTTTGAGCAGAAGGATCATATGGAC
>NZ_AP044037.1:2905000-3223418 GCF_055389225.1 Sporosarcina sp. GTC18466
AGGTGACGTATAGGGGCTGACGCCTGCCCGGTGCTGGAAGGTTAAGAGGAGGGGTCAGCGCAAGCGAAGCTCCGAATTGAAGCCCCAGTAAACGGCGGCCGTAACTATAACGGTCCTAAGGTAGCGAAATTCCTTGTCGGGTAAGTTCCGACCCGCACGAAAGGCGTAACGATCTGGGCACTGTCTCAACGAGAGACTCGGTGAAATTATAATATGCGTGAAGATGCGCATTACCCGCGACAGGACGGAAAGACCCCGTGGAGCTTTACTGCAGCCTGATATTGAATTCCGGTGCAGCCTGTACAGGATAGGTAGGAGCCTAAGATGCCGGAGCGCCAGCTTCGGTGGAGGCACCCGTGGGATACTACCCTGGCTGTATTGGACTTCTAACCCTTGCCCGTGATCCGGGCAGGAGACAGTGTCAGGCGGGCAGTTTGACTGGGGCGGTCGCCTCCTAAAGAGTAACGGAGGCGCCCAAAGGTTCCCTCAGAATGGTTGGACATCATTCGCAGAGTGCAAAGGCATAAGGGAGCTTGACTGCGAGACCTACAAGTCGAGCAGGGTCGAAAGACGGGCTTAGTGATCCGGTGGTTCCGCATGGAAGGGCCATCGCTCAACGGATAAAAGCTACCCCGGGGATAACAGGCTTATCTCCCCCAAGAGTCCACATCGACGGGGAGGTTTGGCACCTCGATGTCGGCTCATCGCATCCTGGGGCTGTAGTCGGTCCCAAGGGTTGGGCTGTTCGCCCATTAAAGCGGTACGCGAGCTGGGTTCAGAACGTCGTGAGACAGTTCGGTCCCTATCCGTCGCGGGCGCAGGAAATTTGAGAGGAGCTGTCCTTAGTACGAGAGGACCGGGATGGACACACCGCTGGTGTACCAGTTGTTCTGCCAAGGGCATCGCTGGGTAGCTATGTGTGGACGGGATAAATGCTGAAAGCATCTAAGCATGAAGCCCCCCTCGAGATGAGATTTCCCTTTACTTCTGTAAGTAAGATCCCTCAAAGATGATGAGGTGGATAGGTCCGGGGTGGAAGCGTGGCGACACGTGCAGCTGACGGATACTAATCGATCGAGGACTTAACCAAAATGCCGAAGCGGCCGCCTAGGCGCGACAGGCACAAGACGGATTGGCGAAGCGGCGCTTTCTGCCGCACAGCCGAGACGGCTTGTGACCCGAGCGACTGGCCGCTGAGGCTGGACAGTTACAAATGTACGTTGATTACGCTTTCCAATGTCACTTCTATCCGGTTTTGGGTGAACAAGAAAAGATTTATTTTAAAAAAGAGCTTGCAAAACAAGCGATGATTTGATATAATAAATCTTGTCTTGTGAAAATAGTCCAGTGATGATGGCGAAGAGGTCACACCCGTTCCCATACCGAACACGGAAGTTAAGCTCTTCAGCGCCGATGGTAGTAGGGGGCTTCCCCCTGTGAGAGTAGGACATCGCTGGGCTGTGAGATCACTCACCGGCAGTCTTGAAGGGTTGCCAAACATTATTCCGCAGTAGCTCAGTGGTAGAGCAATCGGCTGTTAACCGATCGGTCGTAGGTTCGAGTCCTACCTGCGGAGCCATTATATGGAGAGCTGTCCGAGTGGCCGAAGGAGCACGATTGGAAATCGTGTATACGCTAACCGCGTATCAAGGGTTCAAATCCCTTGCTCTCCGCCAGATTTATTCAAACATATATGGCCCCTTGGTCAAGCGGTTAAGACACCGCCCTTTCACGGCGGTAACACGGGTTCGAATCCCGTAGGGGTCACCATTCCATTTAAGTGAAAACTCATTGCTACTCCCGTTAGAATTGGGAGAAGCGAGCAGAACAAGGAAGCGAGTGAGAGAAGGAGGGAGCGTACAACAGTACGTGACTGACTGATCGACCGAAGCTGACGCGGTAATGCGAAGCTTATCGCAATTATAACACGGAGGATTAGCTCAGCTGGGAGAGCACCTGCCTTACAAGCAGGGGGTCGGCGGTTCGAACCCGTCATCCTCCACCATATTTAACTAATATTATCGCGGGGTGGAGCAGTGGTAGCTCGTCGGGCTCATAACCCGAAGGTCGCAGGTTCAAATCCTGCCCCCGCAACCAAAAGGTCCCGTGGTGTAGCGGTTAACATGCCTGCCTGTCACGCAGGAGATCGCCGGTTCGATCCCGGTCGGGACCGCCATTTTATAGTGGCTCAGTAGCTCAGTCGGTAGAGCAAAGGACTGAAAATCCTTGTGTCGGCGGTTCGATTCCGTCCTGAGCCACCATATATTATTATGCCGGTGTAGCTCAATTGGTAGAGCAACTGACTTGTAATCAGTAGGTTGAGGGTTCAAGTCCTTTCGCCGGCACCATCCTCATGGTGGGGTAGCGAAGTGGCTAAACGCGGCGGACTGTAAATCCGCTCCCTCCGGGTTCGGCGGTTCGAATCCGTCCCCCACCACCATTTACATAGGGGCATAGTTTAACGGTAGAATAGAGGTCTCCAAAACCTTTGGTGTGGGTTCGATTCCTACTGCCCCTGCCATTACTGTTTCACTTTCATATTACGGCGGTCGTGGCGAAGTGGTTAACGCATCGGATTGTGGTTCCGACATTCGGGGGTTCGATTCCCCTCGTCCGCCCCATTCATGCGATGTATACAAAAAAACTAATACTGTGGCGGTCGTGGCGAAGTGGTTAACGCATCGGATTGTGGTTCCGACATTCGGGGGTTCGATTCCCCTCGTCCGCCCCATTGGGGTATAGCCAAGCGGTAAGGCAACGGACTTTGACTCCGTCATTCGTTGGTTCGAATCCAGCTACCCCAGTATGCGGAAGTAGTTCAGTGGTAGAATACGACCTTGCCAAGGTCGGGGTCGCGGGTTCGAATCCCGTCTTCCGCTCCACTTAGTACGGCGGCATAGCCAAGCGGTAAGGCACGGGTCTGCAACACCCTTACCACCGGTTCGATTCCGGTTGCCGCCTCCATTGTTTTATGACGCTGCAGGTTACAAGATATGCCCGAGTGGTGGAATGGCAGACACGCCGCACTCAAAATGCGGTGCCGCGAGGCGTGCCGGTTCAAGTCCGGCCTCGGGTATCCCCTAGTCATTTTTAGATGACTTTAAAGGCTGATGAAAACCCTGTAAATGTTGTTAAATCAACGTTTGCGGGGTTTTCTTTTGTTTTTAAGAATGTTGTTGAAAAGCATAGCTTGTGAAAAGTTTTTACACATATTTTACACACGATTACACAGCCATGCCTTCGAAGATTGCGACTGTTTCCTGTTCATCCTGCTCGCGCATTTCATCGAGGATGTGTGAGTAGGTTTTCCAAGTCGTCTCCACGTCTTTATGGCCGAGCCGTTCGCTGACATAGTTCATGGATACTTTTTGATAAAGCAGTACGCTGGCATGCGTATGCCGCAGTCCATGCAAATTCACTTTCTTGATACCGAGATCCGTCAGCACTTTCCCGAGCAGCTTGTTCGCGTTCGCATTGGTGATCACTTTGTATTTTGACGAAGCACTGAAGAAGACGAGTTGGTGTAGATTGGTCGGCATCTTCAGGAACAGCCTTTTGAATTGGTTCATGGTAAACTGGTTCACCTTGATCACGCGAATCGATTCCTCGTTCTTCGTCGGTCCGAAGCCTTCCGGAGACGTATTCAAATAGCCCCAAGTCTTGTCGATGTTGATAGTGCTGTCTTCGAAATTGAAGTCCTTTCTGGTAAGCCCCACAAGCTCGCCAAACCGCATTCCGGTCGATAGGCCGAGTAGTAGTAAGTAATAGCCCAAGCCGGTGTTCAGGCGGTTCGTCAGCTCCTGGAACAGTGCCTTGCTTTCATTATAGCTGAGGTGCTTCTCGTCAGAGCGTTTCGCCTTCACGCTGTACGTCAAATTGACTTTCCGGGTGAAGTCAAAGGGGATAATCATATCCTCTACGGCATCGCGTACACATGCCCTGCAATGGTAGTTCAGCTTGTCCACTGTCTCTTTGCTTCGGGTGCTGCCGTAGTCGTTGATGAAGGCTTGGTAATCATGCCTTGAAATATTCTGTAATGGCCTATCCCCGAAGTATTCTTCCACGATCTGCAGGGACCGCTGATAGTGATACATCGTCTGCCCAGTGATATTCTTCTTGTATAGATCGATCCACTTTCTGAAATACTCCGCAAAAGCTACGTCCTTCATATTCATGGTAATGCCGCGCTGCAGGTTCATCTCCACTTCTGCTGCAGCGACCTGGGCTTCCTTCTTGGTGGCAAACCCTCCTTTTCGAATTGCCTTTCCTTTATTGCTCACTGTGTACTGCCACGTCTTACCGCGCTTCTGAAATGATGCCATTACAAATTCCCCTTTCTATATAAGAAAAGAGCAAACGGATGAGTCTGCTCTTTTCTCTTTGGTGCTTAACGTTAAGTATCAAAGTTCTCGCGTAACTCGTACTGCCTTGCCAATAATTCTTGCTGGGCTGTCTTCAGTGATTATGTATGGTTTATGCTCTGGATTATCAGGCATTAACATAATCAAATCCCCTTGCTTCCTTACTCTTTTTAAAGTTGCCTCTTCATCTCCATTGAGTTGGACTGCTGCTATTTCACCGTATTCTACTTCTGGCTGCTCTCTTATCATTACAAGAGCGCCATTTGGAATTGTGGGCTCCATACTGTTACCACATGCTTCTAAATAAAACGTTGTGCCTGAGGGCAGCATGTCAGGTGACTCGTAGCGATATCCTTTGATGTTTTCTTCCGCTAAAATAGGATCTCCGCAGGCTATTTTTCCGAGTATAGGAATTCGAACTGTGGCTGGCGCAACTTCTATGATATTAGAAGGCATTTTCTCTTTCTTTTTTTCTTCAGTCAAATCTGATCGTGAAACTTTAAAGTAATCTGCCATCAATTGAATCTTATCAATACGCGGATACGTTTTTGCATTAACCCAATTTGATACCGTCATATCAGGAACTTGCAAGTCACGCGACAAGTCTCTTTGCGTTTTTCTTTCACGGTCTAGATAGAATCTAATATTATCAGCCATAATTTGTTTTAACTTTTCTGATCCGGTCATTTCATCACCCCCTTGACTCCATTATACCGTTTTAGGGTAATTATTCAATAGAATATTTACCGTTTAAAAATATTTTTTGCTTCTTTCTTGTTGACTTTAACTTTAAACGGTAATATACTCGGTTTACAGCAATCGACAGGAGGTGATGAAATGTTACAGATTTCAATTAAAGCAGCGAGAGTAAATGCCAGAATGAACACAAAACAGGCAGCAGTGCGAATTGGCGTAACAGCTGAAGTTCTGAGGAATTACGAGCGTGGCCGTACTGTGATACCAGCTCATGTGCTCAAGAAAGCTGCGGCAGTTTATGGTATTCCCGAAGAGAATATTCGTCCTCACATTGTAGAAGATGGTGTTTACGATGAGGACGAAAAAAATTTGATGTATGTTACCGTTTAAAGTTAAAAAGGCGAAACACCCATCAACGGGTGGCTGGGGAATGGACGTGAAATACCTGGCGGATGTAATGGAGGAAGGAGGTGGAGGAAGTGGATAGAAGTGATGCAATCAAGAAATCAATAAATGACTGTGTGAAGGCTGAAGCTGAGATGTTATTTGCTTCAGTGATGAAGGAAGCTGAGACACTTAAAGACTTGAATACAGCATTATGGGAACACGGCAAAGTTGAGTCTCTCGACAACGGATTAGATAACATGCTGGATCGTCTGGTCTATATGGAGTTCTCTGAAAAGCTGAAAACAACTATGGAAGCTATCGAAAGAACGGCAATCAAAAAGATGCCACCCCTTTAAGAGGTGGCGAGCGTGTGCAGTTATAGATCACGCAGCATGCCTACTACAATTTCGTGTTGTCCCTTGTAGTTGTCATAGCGTTCAGCTAGCCAAGATGTATTATGGTCATCCATTTCAATCACTGATTTGAGTTCCCGGTATACATCATTCCAGAAGCTTAGCAATGAAGAGATTTCGTAATGTTGGATGTCTTCGTTATTCGAAAGAAACAAGTTCGTGACTTCTTTTATCGTGAATATTTCAGATAGATAGACACCGACAATCGGGGAAGGATTTTCAGTGCTTACTGTCTTCTGATATAAGGAACTTGTTTTGTCGAATAGGTCAATACAGTAATCGAGCAACTCGCTAATTTTAAAATTATCAATCATACGTATCACCTCCCTTCACTCACATTCTATCAGAAGGGAGTAAGAGAAAGGAGGCTTACCATGCAGCAGCTGAACGTTAGTCTCTCAATCCCGATACCTACTGATCAAGTATTAATCAGCAAGATCGAACTTGAGGATCTACGGAAGCAAGAACTGACCGGCGTTTACTGGTCCATGAAAGACTTGGAAAAACGGACGAACAAAGGCCAGCAATGGCTGAAGGAGAATCTGCTATACAAGCAGCGGTTCAAAAAAGAATTGGATTGCGAAAATGGCGGCTTCGTTTACTACCCGAAGGTGCGTGGCGAGAATTGGAGCTTCCAAGCCGGAAAGATGGCCGTTTTCCTAGACAAAAACTTTCATTTAATTTTCGGAGGGAGGAATTAATATGACCGAATGGGGACTAATCGCAGCAACTGGCATACCGACTTCAGCAATCATTTGTTTCGGCCTCGGAATCTACTGGGAACGTCTGAAAGCGGAGCCTGAGCAGAAAAGTTCGAAGCAGCCGACACATGAAATCATATTCCTGGCGGAGCGGGAGAGGAGGATGCGGAAGTGATCAGCCTGAATGAAGTGGCAGATACAATCAATCGTCTGGAAGCAATTAAGTACGATTCCATGGGCAGCGACGGTAAAAGTGGAATCTTGTCGTACTTAGTTGACCGTGGATTCGGAATAAGAGCACATCTGTCAAACGACCTGTTCTTTTCGGAGTTCATTGAGTACGAAGCCAAGCTAATGAGCGACAACGAATACTTCATCATGACTGCCTATATCCGCGGCGTGGCGTTCTTTACAATGCTCAAAGTGGACGAGCTGGTTGATCTATCTGATACCATGCCCGAGCATTTTGAGTATATCAGCCGGCAGCTGCAGGCGGATCCGGTATGAAAAAATGTAGGAAGATTCGTCGAAAACGCTGGTTGAAAGCTCGGCAGAAATCTTACCGACGCGCCAAGTTTATCAAGGACTTCCGCGACCACTTTGTCCGTAAAGGTATTCTCTGAGAGGAGGTGACGCAGATGAAGGATGAAGACTGGTTTGGCAAGAACGGAAACTCGGTAGTGTGTCCTGTTCCTGGATGTAATCACATAGGCAGCCTTATTACCAAAGCTCATTGTCGCATGGCGCACGGCATGGAACGGGAAGAGGTCGGCAGGTTGTACGGTCTACCTAGGAGACTAGGAACACGATGGAATTTTCACGAGAAAGGAAGATAAGCAATGGAGATTATGAAATCGGAAGAAGTCCGGGAGTTGTCGGATCGGTCGGCAGTCGAGTACGAGAAAAGCGTGCTGGAAGGTCCGCTGTTCAAATCGGTTCTTTCCGATATGGAAGAGGCTGCACTGCAGGGGTTGAGTGGCTTCACGAAGTATATCAAACGTGAAGAGATTCGTGCTTGCAAAGTAATTCAAAGGGCCTTCGCTGATGCAAGTTACGACTGTGAGCTAAAGCTAAAGGTTGGTTTGCAACAAGGCACTTTGTTCGGTGTACCGTATCACATTCAGCAATTCATCGTTTCTTGGGAACAAAAATGACCGCTCGGCAAAGCGGCCACTCATAAACCTATAACAGAACCATCATATCACGAAAGGAGCCACTTGTATGGCAAAAAAGCAAATTGACCTACCACTTTCCGGTCTCGCAGGGGGAGCAATCCAAGAGAAGCTAGACCATGAACTGAAGAAAGTGTTCGCCAATATCCATGACACGAACACGAAAGCGAAGGACAAACGATCCATCACAATCAAGCTCGAGTTCCAGCCGGATGAGAACCGGCAGACGGTCGCAGTAAACAGTGACATCACGACGAAGCTCGCCAACATCGAGGGCGTTTCCACTATCGTCCTGACTGGCCGAGATATTGCATCTGGAACCGTTGAAGCACGCGAGCTGAAATCTACTGTACCTGGTCAAACCTATTTCGATGATGAGGGCACGACCCGCACAGATGTCGGCGAACCGATTGATGTCATCGAGCGCGAACAGGAACGGAAAGTAATTAACTTACAAAAAGGAAGAGGGTAATCACTTTGATCAAAGAAGCATTGCAATACCTGTTGAATATGAAAATCGATCCAGTCGACCGCGTCATCGAACTGACGGATAAGGACGGCATGGAGCGGAATCTGGTCATCAATGACCGCGGCGACGCGATAGAAATTAATTCCCTCGATAACCGGGCCTGCGAATCTATCCAGCTGAATACGTTGACTGGCCTTGTCGACTACATCAAGTCCAACTTGGAGCGTGTTGGCAATCAGTTGTATCTGCATGTCATCGATGAGGAGACTGTCGTTCTGAAAAGCACCCTTTACACGTCAGGCAAGCGCGAAGAGCTAGTCACTGCAAAAGCGATTGTTCCTTACTTCCAATACGGGGCATTTCATGGAACAGAGGAACTGATCATCGCGTTCCAATCCATCTTTACGAAAACGGAAGACCGCGATCTCATTCTCAAAGTCGTAGGCAGCGTAAAAGAAGAAAACGTCCGCGAGACAGGCGACACCGGAATCGCACAGGCCGTGACCATTAAGACGGGCATTGCATCAACCGACGATGTCGTTGTTCCGAATCCAGTCACACTGGCCCCGTACCGGACGTTTCTGGAAGTGGAACAGCCTGCGAGTGATTTCATCTTCCGAATGAAGGACGGCCCGCGCGGCGCAATTTTTGAAGCTGACGGCGGTGCATGGCGGAACAAGGCAATCGCTAATGTACGTGATTACTTGGTTGGAGAACTAGATGAGGAAATCGCGGCGAAGCGCATCACCATTATCGCGTAATTAAAGGGAGGGGGATTGTAATGATCAAGATCAATAAGTTGGAAATCGAAAACGTAAAGCGCGTGAAGGCAGTCAAAATCGAACCGACAACGAACGGTTTGACCATTGTAGGCGGCCGCAATAATCAAGGGAAGACTAGCGTCCTGGATGCCATCGCCTGGGGACTGGGTGGCAACAAATACAGACCGAGCCAAGCCAACAGAGAAGGCAGTGTCATTCCTCCTTACCTCAACATCACGCTTTCAAATGGTCTTGTGGTTGAGCGTAAGGGGAAGAACAGTGAACTGAAAGTCATTGATCCGAATGGAGATAAGGCGGGGCAGCAGCTCCTTAATAGTTTTATCGAAGAACTGGCTATCGACCTGCCGAAATTCATGAACTCGACCAGTCGGGAGAAGGCGGATATTCTTCTGCGTATCATCGGCGTCGGTGCGGACCTGGCGCAGCTCGAAAAGCAGGAGCAAGAAGTGTACAACCGGCGGCATGCCATAGGTCAGATTGCTGATCAGAAACAGAAATACGCGAAGGAACAGCCTTATTTTCCGGATGTACCAAAGGAGCCGATTTCCGTATCGGAGCTCATCCAGCAGCAGCAAGCCATCCTTGCGCGCAATGGCGAGAATCAGCGAAAGCGTGAGCAGCTGACATTCATCGAGCAGAAGCATATCCAGCAACAACAGGAAGTCGAGCGGCTGAAACAGCAACTGGCAGCTGCGGAGAATACCCTCCTGCAGACGTCAAATGACTTGGAGACTGCAAAGAAGTCTGCGCTTGATCTGCATGACGAATCCACGACAGAGCTCGAGGAGAATATCCAGCAGATCGATGATATTAACCGCAAGGTGCGGGCGAATCTCGACAAGGATAAGGCAGAGAGCGATGCGAGCGAATATCGGGTCGAGTACGACAAGCTTTCGAATGAAATAACTGAAATCAGAAAGAAGAAGACTGCGCTTCTGCAGAACGCGAACCTGCCGCTCGAAGGATTGTCAGTCGCTGACGGTGAGCTCGTATTTAATGGCCAGAAATGGGACAACATGAGCGGCGCTGATCAGCTTCGCGTATCCACCGCTATCGTGCGGAAACTCAAACCGACTTGCGGTTTTATCCTACTAGACAAATTAGAACAGATGGATATGGAGACTTTGCAGGAGTTTGGGGCGTGGCTTGAGCAGGAAGGGTTGCAGGCCATAGCCACTCGGGTTAGCACAGGCGAGGAGTGCAGCATCATCATCGAAGATGGTTATGTGGCGGGACAAGACTTCGTTTCCTCGCAGGAGCCGGCCCAGCCGAAAACGTGGAAAGCAGGTGAGTTCTGATGCAAGTCATCAGCGGGAAAATGCAAACAGCGAAAAAAGTCGTTATCTATGGCCCTGAAGGCGTCGGGAAAACGTCCCTTGCCGCGCAGTTCCCAAAGCCGATTTTTCTCGATGTGGAAGGATCAACTACGGAACTATCAGTAGATCGATTGCCAAAACCGTCAAGCTGGCAGATGCTCGAGCAGCAAGTCGACTGGGCGAAGAACCAGATTGGCACATACAAGACGCTAATCATCGACACAATCGACTGGGCGGAGAAGTTATGTTCTAGCGCTATCTGTGCAAAAAACAGTAAGAACGGAATCGAGGATTTTGGCTATGGAAAGGGCTACGTATATCTAGCTGAGGACATCGGCCGGTTCCTTAATAAGTTGTCGGATGTGGTAGAGATCGGCATGCATGTCGTCCTTGTCGCGCATAGTCAGATTGTGAAATTTGAGCAGCCGGACGAAATGGGCAACTACGATCGATACCAGCTGAAGCTCGAGAAGAAAGTGGCTCCTCTCGTCAAGGAGTGGGCGGATCTCCTGCTCTTCGTCAATTACAAAACGTTTTCTGTCGCGACAGACGAGACTGGCAAGAAACACAAAGCCCAAGGCGGCCGCCGTGTAATCTATACGACGCATCACCCAGCATGGGACGCGAAGAACCGGCAAGGCCTGCCGGACGAGTTGCCGCTAGACTATGCGAGCATTGCACATGTGTTTGAGACGGTGCCTGCACAACAGCAGCCGATACAGCAACCCGTTCCACCGTCAGTTCAGGAACCGATTCAACAGCCGGCACCAGAACCGCAGCCTGATCCACAACCTGCACCAGCTCCCCCGGCAGAACCTGCGCCGCAACAGACGACGACCGCATCATTCGAACAATCGAAGCCATTGGACCCGAACATTCCAGCGTCCTTGCGTGATTTGATGGTACAACACGGAGTTGGTGAGGAAGATATCCAGGTCGTGGTCAGCCGGAAAGGCTACTATCCGATGGAGACGCCGATCGTGAACTATGATCCTAGCTTTGTGGATGGGGTGCTTGTCTCGGCATGGCCGCAGGTTCATGACATGGTGAAGCAGTATCGCGAAGAATTGCCTTTTTATTAAACAAAATGGGAGTGAATAGATGATGAGTCAAGAAAGAGAATTGCAATGGGATGACGAGATAGTCAAAGACGGTGGCGATTTTATACTGCTGGATCCGGGTGAATACAATTTCACTGTTTCAAAGATGGAGCGCGCCCGTTTTACCGGAAGCGCCAAGATGCCGGCATGCAACCAAGCAAAGCTGGAACTGACGATCCACACGCAGCAACACGGTGACGTGACGGTTTTTCATAACCTGTTCCTTCATACGAAGACAGAGGGTCTACTATCCAATTTCTTTGTCGGGATCGGCCAGAAGAGGGAAGGCGAACCGCTTCGCATGGACTGGGGCCGAGTCGTCGGGGCGACTGGCAGGCTGGAACTGGAATTGAACACTTACAAAAGCCGGGATGGCGATGAGCGGACCAACAACCAGGTGAAAAAGTTTCTGAAGCCAGGTGAATCACAGCAGCCATCATATCATCCACCACAACAGCAGCAGTACCAACAGCCTGCCCAGCAGTATCAGCAGCCGGTGCAACAGCCATACACAGCACCGGCGCAAACACAACAACAACAGCCAACACACCAGTCGCCATTTCCAACCGGCGGACAAGGCGGGTACACGCCGGGCCAATTCTAAAGGGGGAGTATTGTCAAAATGAAACTACGGGACTATCAAGAGGCAGCGAGAGAATCCATACAGCAGGAGTGGAGAGAGGGCGTCAAGAAGACGCTCCTCGTCCTTCCTACCGGTTGCGGCAAGACCATCGTATTCTCCAAGGTGATCGAGGATCGCGTGAAACTAGGCGAGCGCGTTCTGGTCCTTGCACACCGCGGCGAATTGCTAGAACAGGCAGCAGACAAGCTTGAAAAATCAACGGGTCTGAAATGCGCGACTGAAAAGGCACAGGAAACTTCGCTAGGAAGCTGGTTCCGCGTCGTGGTCGGCAGCGTGCAGACAATGATGCGAGAAAAACGGCTGGAACAATTCGAGAAGGACTTCTTCGACACAATTATCATCGACGAAGCGCATCACTGCATTTCTGACAGCTATCAGCGGGTGCTCAACTACTTCGAAGATGCCAATGTTCTCGGCGTCACGGCGACGCCAGACAGGGGCGACATGAAAAATCTCGGCTCTTATTTCGAGAGCCTGGCCTATGAATATACACTGCCGAAAGCAATCAAATCCGGATATCTGAGCCCAATCAAGGCGCTGACCATTCCTCTCGAGTTGGATTTGACTAGTGTCGGGCAGCAGGCAGGAGATTTCAAGGTAGGCGATCTCGGCAATGCACTAGACCCTTACTTGGAATCCATCGCGGATGAAATGGTCAAGAACGCGAGCGGGCGAAAGATTGTCGTGTTCCTCCCTCTTGTGTCGACGAGCCAGCGCTTCACGGAAATCCTAAATGCGAAAGGTTTCCGGGCAGCTGAAGTCAACGGCGAATCGAAAGACCGGGCGGAAGTGCTTGAGGACTTTGAGAACGACAAGTACAACGTCCTCTGCAATTCAATGCTGCTCACGGAAGGTTGGGACTGCCCATCAGTCGATTGCGTGGTCGTCTTGCGGCCGACAAAAGTACGATCGCTTTATTCCCAGATGGTCGGGCGCGGTACCCGGCTTCATCCTGGTAAAACTGAATTATTATTGCTCGACTTCCTCTGGCATACGGATCGTCATGAGCTCTGTCATCCAGCGCATCTGATTGCAGGCAGCGACGATATCGCACAGGCCATGACCAAGCAGATTGAGGAAGCAGGCATTCCGCTCGATCTTGAACTTGTGGAGAAGCAGGCGACGGAGGATGTTGTGGCACAACGCGAGGAAGCACTTGCGAAACAGCTTGCCGAGATGAAGAAACGGAAACGGAAGCTCGTTGATCCTCTTCAATTTGAGATGAGTATCCAGGCAGAGGACTTGGCCAAATACGTTCCGTCTTTCGGGTGGGAAGCGGAGCCGCCGAGCGAACAGCAGGTCAAGTCGCTTGAAAAGCTAGGCATCATGCCGGACGAGATTGACAATGCAGGGAAGGCGTCCAAACTGCTCGACCGTCTGGATGCCCGGCGCGATCAGGGCTTGACCACACCGAAACAAATCCGGTTCCTCGAGGGGCGCGGCTTCGAGCATGTCGGCACATGGTCATTCGATACGGCAAAAAGGATGATTGACCGGATCGCCGCGAACGGCTGGCGGATTCCGCAGGGTGTCAATCCGAAAGAGTATCGCGGTGAAGGCCAATGAAGCGAGTTCTTTACATTATGGCTATGATTGCAGCCGGTTACTGGCTGGCGACGCTTGCAGAGTTTTTGTTCTTTGGCTATCAACTTTCAACTGCTGAAATTTTTATGGCGAGTTTCGTTACGATGGCGGCAATGATGGTATGGGGAATTCAATTGAGGAGGAAACCGGAATGATAATAACACGAGACGTAACCCAACAGGCACAAGAAGCATTTGACAATTATATCGCAGCTATGAGTGAAAGCGATTATATGGATATTGAGATTCCAATGAACGCTGCTGACTGGGTTCCGAAACTCCTCCGCCTAGTCGGAGAACTGAAACAGGAAGAAGCCCGTCTGCGGGAAGTGTTGGAGCGGATTGCCGAGATGAAGGTAGAGAATGACCGTACTTGGTTTGAGTACCAGCAAGATTTGGTATCAGCGGTAACATATGCTCGCGAAGCCTTGAAAGGAGAATCGTAATGGGATTCGTAGAATTTACCGGTGAGGAAACCGAAAAGGAATTCCTTGAAAGGTGTCTCGAACAGTGGGAATTGACAGCTGAATCGAATATCCCGGATATGGCTAAGATCATGCAGCTCGGGACCGCCTTCTCGGAGATCCGTCATCGGCTTGCAGAAATGGAGGACGCTAAATGAAAAACGTCGATGTGAACGCCGAACAGAAACGCTGGTATGTGATCCAGCAGCTACACTTGCTCGGCATCTATGAAACTGTGAAAGGTATGCCGGTCGAGAAATCGGACTACCGTTCACTTGTTGCCACGTTAGCGAAAGCCAGGGTAGTGGCACAGTGAGCGCGGAAGAACGGGAGCAGTTCATTTCGATGCTTGCCCTCTGGACGGGATGGAATGAATCCTTCTTCGCAAACTTAACGGATGCGGAGCTGCTGCGGGAGTTTGATCGGCATGTTGAGGATGAACAGTAGACGGATAACGGTGAGGGTGGCGCAAATGAATTGGTTATGTAAAATCATTGGTCACGACTGGTGCTATCGAGGACACTTGGGAACGTATCAATGCCTTAGGTGTAGAAAATTTAAGCCAAACTAATCAGCAGTACGACGATATAGCTAAAAGAGCTGGCAATGAATGCGCATTTTCATTGCCAGTAGAAAAGAAGTTTGGAGGACGGACAAAAATTTACACGACGACAGAATTACTCAACAGAATTACCTAGCAATAAATGAAGTATCAATCCGATCACCACCCCTTTTAGAATATCTGATACAAAACTCAACAAAACTGTAAAAACAAAAACCATATATTATTCAACTCCTATAAATTGCTAGCGAACAAAACTAGAGCTCGAGTTAGTTATGTTCTGCCGCTAAAGGAATTAAAATCAGTTTCTCCATACGCAGTAATTGTATAGAGATACATGTCAATATGCAATCTAACTTTTGAAGAAGTAGGTGAAAACAGTGGAACACAAACTGGATCTCATAGAGTTGCTGTCATTCGTTGACCCGGCCGGCTTGTCGTATCAGGAATGGGTAAATGTGGGGATGGCGCTCAAATACGAGGGCTATACGGCGAGCGACTGGGACCAGTGGAGCGCAGCGGATACACGGTACAAGCCGGGCGAATGCTTCCGGAAATGGACCAGCTTCGAAGGCAGCGGCTCGCCCGTCACCGGCGCGACAATCACGCAGATGGCCAAAGACAACGGCTGGCTCCCTCGGTCCCGCGAAGATAGGGAGCTCGATTGGGGCGATGAGATCACCGGCAATGACGAGTATGTTGTCGTCGACCGTAACTGGATCGAGGGAAAAGAGATCCAGGAGCCGGCATTCTGGAATCCTGTCAAGGAGCTGACCACGTACCTGGAGACACTCTTCGAGGCATCCGAAAACGTCGGCTACGTAACGTCCACCTGGCAGAACGACGATGGAAAGTTCCTCCCGACGAAAGGCAACTTTGACCGGACGGCCGGGGAATTGATCCAGCTTCTCAATGAATCAAATGGCGATATCGGAGCCGTGCTCGGAGATTACAATCCAGAAGCAGGCGCATGGATCCGTTTCAATCCGCTCGACGGTCAGGGCGTCAAAAACGAAAACGTCACCGAATACAAGTACGCGCTCGTCGAATCGGACACGATGGAGATTGAAAAGCAAAACGCCATTGTCCGCGAGTTGGAGCTGCCGATTGCCGCGCTCGTTTATTCGGGCAAGAAGAGTATCCACGCGATTGTGAAAGTGGAAGCGGCCAACTATGACGAGTACCGGAAACGCGTCGATTATCTGTATGATATTTGCAAAAAGAACGGACTCAACATAGATAACCAGAACCGGAACCCGTCCCGCTTGTCCCGCATGCCGGGCGTCGAGCGAAACGGCAAGAAGCAATTCCTCATCGACACGAACATCGGAAAAGCAACATGGGAAGAGTGGCACGAATGGATTGAGGGCATCAATGATGATCTGCCGGATCCGGAAAGCCTGACTGATTTCTGGAACGACATGCCCGACCTCGCGCCTCCCTTAATAGAGGGATTGCTTCGACAGGGCCATAAAATGCTGATTGCAGGACCGTCGAAGGCCGGTAAGTCATTCGCACTGATCGAGCTTTCTATCGCCATAGCGGAAGCCCAGAAGTGGCTAGGCTGGCAATGCGCGCAAGGGAAAGTGTTGTATGTCAACCTCGAGCTCGATCGTGCGTCCTGTCTCCATCGATTCAAGGATGTGTACCAGGCGTTAGGATTGCCACCGAGCAATCTGGCAAACATCGATATCTGGAACTTGCGGGGGAAGGTCGTGCCGATGGACAAGTTGGCACCGAAGCTGATACGGAGGGCTGCCAAGAAGAATTATACGGCTGTCATCATCGACCCGATCTACAAGGTACTGACCGGTGACGAGAACAGCGCGGATCAGATGGCTCACTTCACTAACCAATTTGACAAGATATGTACCGAACTCGGCTCATCCGTCATCTACTGTCACCATCACTCGAAAGGTTCACAAGGCGGCAAGAAGTCGATGGATCGGGCGTCAGGATCCGGCGTATTCGCTCGTGACCCGGACGCACTCATTGATCTCGTGGAATTGGAGTTGACCGAAGCATTGCTGAAGCAGGAAGAAGGCAAGGCGATGTGCGCCATCTATCGCAAGTACATCGAGACGCACAACTATGACTATCTGGATGAGCATGTGTCTCAGGATGACCTGCTTACCGTTTCCGCAATGGATGACCATGCGAAACGTGCCATTCCTCATTACATGGATGAGGCACTCGATGAAATCAATGCAGCAGTCCAGAAGGTGCGGATCCGTTCGGCTTGGCGCGTCGAGGGCACGCTGCGGGAGTACCCGAAATTTGAACCGGTCAATATGTGGTTTGATTATCCGATTCATGCGGTGGACACTGTGGGCAGCCTGAAGGACATCGAGCCGGAGGGGGATGCTCCTGCTTGGAAGAAGAACGTAGATAAGAAGAAAAAGACACCTGAGCAGGCAAAGCAAGAACGGAAGAACGCGCTCGAAATTGCTATCGGGGCATGCGGTATAGACGAGAAAATTACGACCGATGACCTGGCTGAATACATGGCGATCAGCGAGAAAACTGTAAGAAGAAGGATAAAAGAGCATGGTGGTTATGATGTCATCGAAGGGGAAGTCGTTCCAAGGGACAGGGACAATCAGTGAGTTTTGTCTGTCCGTCCTTCACAGGGACAAGGAACAAACTCCACTGATTGTCTGTCTGTCCCTATGAGGGACACAGGGACAAACCTACAGAATGTCCTTGTCCCTGTAGAATTTCACAATCTCAGTTAGGGACAGGGACAAACTATACTGATTGTCCCTGTAAAATCCCTTTAAATCAACGTTTCTAAAGTTTGTGAAATGAGACAGGGACAGGGACAGGGACAACCCTATACTACGTATAGGTAAATGTCCGTTGTCCCTAACCGTCCAAATGGGTGACAGGTACATGGGGCAGTCAAGCATGCCCCCATGTAACCCTGACCCCTTGTCTTTGGACAAAGGAAATTGTCTCAAAAATGAAAAGTAAGAAAATGGGAGGTTGTCTACTTGTTAGAAGTTACCAATAAAATTGAGCGCTGGGCCGCGGACCGAAAATTAGACAGCGCGGATCCGTCAAAACAAATTTTAAAGTTGGGCGAGGAATTCGGAGAACTATGCGAGGGGTTCGCCAAAGGAAGACCGGAGCAGGTTATTGACTCAATCGGGGATATGTATGTTGTCCTCACGATTTTGGCATTGCAAATCGATACGACGATGGATGAGTGTGCTTCTGCTGCATACGCAGAGATCAAAGATAGGACGGGGCAGATGGTGAACGGCGTTTTCGTCAAAGATGAGGACCTTGTATGATTACAGAATTTTTCATGCCTATGATTCCACCGACCACGACGCATCAGCAAAAGCAAGTGACGGTCCGCAATGGCAAGCCAGTATTTTATGAGCCAGCTGACCTGCAGGCCGCAAGAGCGAAATTGACTGGCCATCTTGGGCGGCATGTACCGAAACAGAAATACACGTCAGCGGTCAGGCTCATGGTCAAGTGGTGTTTTCCGACGACAGGCAACAGGCAGAACGGACAGTACAAGCACACGCGGCCTGACACGGACAATCTGCAGAAGCTGCTGAAGGATTGCATGTCCGATCTAGGCTACTGGACAGATGACGCCCTGGTAGCTTCCGAGATTGTCGAGAAGTTCTGGGCCGACATGCCGGGCATCTGGATCCGGATTGAGGCGATCTGATGGACTACCGGGCCTTCTTTGCGGAAATCGCCGGCTGGGTAGAGCAGTGCAACGAGCTGGCCGCAAAGCACGGAATGGACAGCGATGAGTTCTGGAAATGGGTGACACAGTCATCGGCCAACATCTGCGAGAAGTACGGTAATAATCCTTTGGTCAATGGCCAGATGTCGTTCCTGTTTCAGTGGCTAGATGACGTATACAGGCAAGCGAGGAAGAACTAAAATGATAGGGGTGGGGCAAGTGCTGCAGCTGGAATATGACATCACATCAAGCACCTTTAAGTACGTGGAATCGCTATGGTTCCGTTACAATGACATGCTTTCGAAAATGCGGGACATCGAGATGGACAGCGCGACGCAGGCAGATATGAATAAGGATATTAAGGCAAAGGGACTGACAAGCGATCCGACAGCTGCGCAGGTTTTCCGTGTAGAGTATGCACGGCAGGATAAGCAGTATCTGACGCTGGAACTGAACGTCAAGGCGATCGAGCAGGTAATGGATATGCTGCCGGATGAATATAAACAGGTTGCTCGATCCCGTTACTTCACACGGCATGCGAAACGATGGCAGAAGATCGCAGAGGAGACAGGCTACTCGGAACGACACGCTAGACGAATAAGGGATATGATTGTGGTCGCTACTGCAGAAAAACTCGGACTGTGGTGAAAGATGTCCGTTTCGGCCTCTTAAAATCGGTTAGTATGCTAGTGTAGGAGAAAAACCTACAGCCATTACAATTTCCCCTTTGATAACCATCCGTGTGTTCAACATGCGGATGGTTTTTAACTTTTAGAACGAGTGTTCTTATTTATGGTATACTTGAGGAAAGGGGGAAGGCATTAATGGCTGAATTAGATTTGTATCAACGATTAGAAAATATCGTTGAGAGACATAAAAACAAAAACGTGAAAAGAGACCTCACTGTGGTCATTACATATTCGACAGGGGAAAAGGAAGAGTTTCCTGTATCAATTGTTTTCTGGGCCAATTCCATATTAAGCACAAAAAACAGATTGAAGTTTCTTTACTTCGAAACTAAATTGATCAGTTTGGATCATGTTGTGAAAATGGAATATCAAGGACTGGAACGATATCTTAATGCGGAAAAAGGAGGAATGGACGATGAGTAAACCTAACCTATCAGCAATCGATAATGTAAAGCAGCTTGACACCCGCAATAAGTATGAGAAAAGTATTGCAGATATGAAAGAGGTCTTCCCATACGTCATTCAGGAATGGGAGCTCAAAGCGAACTTTCTGAAAGCGAAGTATGATCAGCTGATCAAAGAGGGTTTCACAGAAGAGCAGGCGCTCGACATTGTGAAGACACGGCCAATCATCGAGTAGGGGGTAGTGTTGATGGTACGCAAACCTAGGCGTCCCTGCAACCATCCAGGCTGCCGCACGATTACAAGTGATGGTAGGTGTGATGAGCATAGGAACTACTACAACCGCTACCGGGGCACCACCACCCAGCAGGGCTATGGGTACCGATGGCAGCAGGCCCGTCGCTCCTATCTACTTGATCACCCTTTATGCGTCACATGTCGTAAGCAAGGAATCCGCACGGCTGCTAATGTTGTCGACCATATCATTCCGCATCGAGGCGACAATGAATTGTTTTGGAACCGGCGCAACTGGCAGGCCCTGTGCTCTTCCTGTCACTCCCGCAAGACGGCAATGGAAGACGGAGGCTTTGGCAACCGCAAGCAGTGACGCGCTCCAATCATTCGTCAAGATCAAGATGATTTGAAGAGTTCGTTCGTTTGATTCCAACTTGTTTTTTCTTACATCGAGCAAGTCACAACAAGATGATATTAGAAATCATTAAGGGGTAGGGGGTGTAAATCTCTACCACTTTTTTGCGACATAAGCGCGCTCCAGCTAAGCGTAAATTTTTTTCGCAAAATGAAATTTTTCTGGGAGGTGACCTTTTATGGCAGGAAGACCAAGCAAACCCGTTCAATTGATCAAGTTGGAAGGGAATAAGGACAGGCGCACGAAAGCTGAACTTGACCATCGTGAAAAGATGGAAAAGAAATTGCAGACCGGCACGACGTTTCGCGAGGAGCCTGCTACAAAAGCTGATCCAATCGCCCATAAGGAATTTCTTCGTCTGCGGAAATTGTACAAGGAAATCGAATTCATCGAGGGTTTAGATCAAGCGACCATCAACCGATATTGCCAGCTGAAAGGCCAGGAGGACTTCCTGCAGCAGCTGTATAATCAGGTCAGAGAATCGATCGAGAAGGCAAAGCAAATGTCCAAAAAAATGGCGTTTTACGATGACATGAAAGAAATCATCACAAAGCAGAATCAGGTACGGGATAAAATGCTGAAACTTGAAGATCGATTGTTTTTGAATCCTGTCGCTCGTATGCGGTCCATCCCGAAAAAGCCGAATGAGGAAAAGGAAGAATCACCGATGGCCAGATTCTTGAAGAGTCGTGGTGCGGATGGTTGAAACACGAATTGACAAGCAGCGCGCGCTGGAACCAATTGAATTTATACAAATGCTCAAAGCGGTTGACGATTTTTACGGTCAGCCGTTTTTATTATTGGACTGGCAGCACGACACGATATGGGATGTATACGGGACCGTAAATAAAACTGGCTATCGACAATATCGCTATGCCTATCTGGAAGTGCCGAAAAAGAACGGTAAGACATCCCTCATTGCGGCGCTCGGTGTGTATCATTTGGTATGTGACGGAATGCAAGGGCAGATTTATTGCTGTGCGGCTGATCGGCAGCAGGCGACGCTCGTCTATAAAGCGGCCGTCGGGATGATCGAGCAGGATGAAGAGCTTGGTAAGGTTCTGAAAATTACGGACAGCCGGAAGGAAATCGCCAATATTCATACCGGCACTGTCTTGAAGGTTCTTTCTGCTGAAGCATTTACGAAGCACGGTATCAACCCAACAGTCGTCATTTTTGATGAGTTGCATGCGCAGCCCAACCGGGATCTATGGGATGTCATGACATTCGGCGCCGGTGCGGCCCGGAAAGAGCCTTTGTGGTGGGTCATCACAACGGCCGGGGATGACCCGGACAGGAATTCAATCGGTTGGGAGATTCACGAGAAGGCATTGAAGATTCGAGATGGAGAACTGGTGGATCCTACCTGGTATGTGAAAGTGTATGGAGCTGAAGAGGACGATGACATTTGGGACGAGGCGACTTGGTATAAAGCGAATCCTTCGCTCGGTCATACCATTCCCATAGAGTCCGTCCGTCAGGAGGCGCTATCCGCACGCAATAGCGAAGCATCTGAAAAGCTATTTCGTTGGTTGCGGTTGAATCAGTGGGTATCACTTAAACAGCATAGCTGGCAGCCCCTCACTTTGTGGGATTCCACGAACGGGGATTGGTCGTTGTCCGATCTTGTGGGCAAGCGGTGTTATCCCGGTCTAGACTTGTCGAGCACTACAGATATCACAGCTGCATGCTATTTGTTCCCTCCACAAGATGACTTTGAGGATTGGCGGTTCATCTTTGATGCATGGATTCCAGATGAAAATATGAAAGAGCGGGTTCATCGCGATAAAGTGCCGTATGATCGTTGGGCCAATCAGAAATTCCTGCATGCCACGCCAGGCAACGTAGTTGATTATGAATTCGTGGAAACCAGATTGCTGTCCGCGAGTCAACAGTATGAAATCGCGGCACTCGGGACGGATCCATGGAACAGCCGGATGCTGACCCAGCGGCTGATGAACGAAGGAATTGAGGTCGTGGAAATCGCACAGAACATGAAGCATATGAGTCCAGCAATGAAAATGATTGAGCGGCTGATGAAGTCGAAACAGATGAGTCATGAGAAGAATCCACTTGCTCGTTGGTGTTGGGGAAATACCGTCATTGCTATAGACGGCAACGAGAATATCAAGCCGATGAAGAACAAATCACATGAGCGGATTGACTTGACGGTTGCACTGATCAACGCAATGGCGACAGCCATGTTGTTTGAGGAAGACATCGAGTCCGTTTATGATCGCCGTGGCTTGTTGTCCATTTGAAGGAGGTGAGAGATTGAAACAAAGAGGAATTATCCAGCGTGCGAGGGATTGGTTGACTACACCGATTGACCAAGCGGTGGAAAGCTGGTTTGTGGACATGGTTGGCGGAGGGAGCACATCTTCTGGAGCACGTGTCAATGAACGGACTGCAATCACATATTCATCTTTTTGGGCGGCCGTGCGAGCGATCACTAAACCGATAGCTTCATTGCCATTGCATCTCTATGAGCGATCAGGAGACGGCCGTGAGCGTGCATACAGCCATCCTGTTTATAAACTGCTGCATGAAAATCCGAACCCGATGATGACAAGTCTTTCCTTCCGTGATGCGCTGAATACGCATCTGCTGGTGTGGGGGAACGGATACGCCGAGATTGAATACGGTGCGGACGGAATGCCAGTCGCACTCTGGCCGTTGACGCCGGATTGTGTGACTCCCCGATATGCGAAAAAGAACAATGAAATTGAATACCTGGTCACGCTGCCGAATGGTGGCACTGTCGTCTTGCCGAAATGGCGGATGTTTCATCTGGTCGGTCCAGGCTTTGACGGCTTGAAAGGGTATTCGGTTGTTCGCATGTTCCGTGAAGCAATCGGCATGGGGATCTCAGTGACCGAGTATGGTGCGAGGTTCTTCGGCAATGGAGCGAAGCCGGGCGGCGTTTTGGAACATCCCGGGAAGCTAAAGGGCAAAGACCAGATCGAAGCACTGCGTGAGCAATGGAACGATATTCACCGCGGTCTCAGTAATGCCCATCGTATTGCCATCTTGGAAGAAGGTATGTCATATAAGCAAATTGGCATTCCCCCGGAAGACGCTCAGTTCTTAGAGACACGCGCATTTCAGCGGCAAGAGATGGCGGCCATTTTCGGCGTACCTCCTCATAAGATTGGATCCATGGAGAACGCGACATTCTCCAATATCGAGCACCAGGCACAGGAATTCTATACAGACACGCTTTTATATTGGTTCTCTCTTTGGGAGCAGACCATTCAGATGCAGCTCATTCCTGAATTCATGCAAGAACGGTTCTATGCCAGCTTTCTCGTTGACGGTATTCTTCGCGGTGATGTGGAGAGTCGTTATCGTGCGTATGCTACTGCGCGGCAGTGGGGATGGATGAGCGCGAACGATATTTTACGGAAAGAGAACATGGATCCGATTGGCCCGGAAGGTGATATCTATCTTGTGCCTCTTAATATGATCAATGCTGCTGACCTAGGCAACATTGAATACCAGCCGCGCTTTCAACGAAGTATCGAAAATACAGAGCTAAGAGCATTTGAGAAATCCACAAAAGAACAGCGGCAGGTCAGGGCTGCACATAACCGTTCCAGACTTGCTAAGCGATATGAGCAGGTCTTTTCTAATGCCCTGAAACGCTATCTGGAGCAGGAAATGAAAGATGTTCGGGAAGCAGTTCATAACCATTTGAACGAACGTGATTCGGCAACTTTTGATGTCTGGCTGGATGAATACTATAGGAATAATGAGGCGTTGAAAAAACGTATGAAACCGGCTTTCCTATCACTTGCTGAAATCATCTATGAGGAAGCGAGCAAAGAGGTTGGCGACAAAATGACGTTCACTGATGATGCTCGCCAGTTCATTGACAAGTACCTGGACTCATTTGCGGAACGGTATTCCGGCAGTTCGAAAGGACAGCTACGGAAAATTGTCCAGAAGGCTTATGACGAAGGGCTAGACCCAGTTGATGAAATCGATGTCCGACTTGCTGAGTGGGAAGAGCGCCGGCCGGACAAAGTCGCCATGAATGAGACTGTCCAAATTTGCGGAGCGATCGCCAAGGTGGCTTTTGCTGCACTTGGGGTCAGCCGTCTCAGATGGATGGCGCTCGGGAGTGACAATTGCCCATATTGCCAGGAACTGAATGGCATGGTTGTCGGTATTGAACAGAATTTCGTAAGCAAGGATCAGAGCCTTGAAAGTGAAGACGGCACGATGCATGTGCGGAAACCGGCTTCACATCCACCGTTGCATGGCGGATGTGTTTGTCAGATTGTAGCTGATTAGAAAGGTGGTGAGAATTTGAAAATTGAGCGTAGGAATTATCCGATCACCAATATGGAAGTGAGAAGTGAGGAAGGCAAGCCGACCACTATCCGCGGATATGCGGCTGTATTCGATAAGCTGTCAGTTCCGCTCTATGGATTCCGTGAAAAGATTCAAAAAGGCGCATTCGCTGAATCTCTTTCGAAGAACAATATAAAGGCCTTGTGGAATCATAACTCTGATTTTCCTCTTGGCTCGACAAACGGCGGCACTCTCAAACTTGAAGAAGATGAGAGGGGGCTGCTTTTTGAATTGGAGCTGCCGGATAACAGCTGGGGGCGTGATGCCGGTATTGCCATACAACGGAAGGATGTTGATGGCGTGTCTTTCGGTTTTTCAGTCAAAAAGGACAGCTGGGATAACACGAATCCAGACCAATCCATCCGGACGCTGGAAGATGTCGACTTGATTGAAATTAGCCCGACGCCGTTCCCTGCATACCCGGCAACCAATGTGAGTGCGCGATCTGTAACGGAAGCAATCGAGGAAGTGGATTTCAAAGAAATCTTACGTTCCGCGATCAAAGATGTCTTGCAAGAAGAACGCAAGACCCCACCGAAGGAATCGCCTCCTGCATACTCTCTCGACAGCATGATGCGGCGACTCGAATTGGAAGAAAACTATTAAGAAAATTGGAGGTCATTGATTATGACGATTGCAAAAGTACAGGAATTGCGTAATAAGCGTGCGGCCCTTGTTAAGGAAGCGCGTGAAGTGTTGGAGCGGGAAACGAAGGAGAAGCGTTCCCTTGCGACCGACGAAGTGGAACATTATGAGAAGATCATGAAGGACGTGGATAGCCTGCGTTCGCAGATCGAGCGGGAAGAGCGTTTGGCGGGAATCGAGGGTGAATTCACACAACGCAATACTGAACCGACGATTGCCGATGACGAGGAAGAGCGTTCCGGCCCTCGTGCGTCGAAAGAATATCGTAACTCTTTCTGGAATGTGTTGAAGGAAGGACGTAACGCGGATCCGCGAGAAATGCGGGATCTATTCAAAGCGGAAGATGCAAAAGGCGGATACCTGGCGCCAGAGGAATTTGAGACGACGCTTCTGCGTGACTTGAACAAAGTGTCCGTCATGCGTCAATTGGCGACGGTCGTCCAGTCTTCCACTGATCGCCGGATTCCGATGGTCGTGGATCGCCCGGAATTCAATTACATTGCAGAAAAAGGTACTTACGGAAAGACGGGCATGACGTTCGATGTGCAGCACATGAGCGCGTATAAAGCGGGCGGCATTATCCTGATTTCTGAAGAGCTATTGCAGGACGCTTTCTTCAACTTGGAAACCGAGATCCGTTCCCAGTCAGTTGAGGCGCAGTCGGAGCTTGAGGAGAACAGCTTCCTGAACGGTGACGGTGTCGAGAAACCGAGAGGCTTATTGCTTGATGCACTAAAGGGCGTCGACGCGACAGTCAGTGGCGTCACGGCGGATAACCTAGTGGATCTCTTCTACTCCGTCAAACGTCCATATCGTCAGCGCGGAACATTCCTGATGGGCGATTCCTCTATCAAGGCAATCCGCAAAATGAAACGAACAGGCGATAATGATTACCTCTGGCAGCCAGGTCTGCAGGCGGGCGAGCCGGATCGAATTCTCGGGCGTCCAGTGACGACTTCCGACTTCATGCCGGAAATTGGAGCAGATGCAAAATCTGTGGCCTTTGGTGATATCGGTCGCTACCGGATCATGGATCGCCTTGGCATCTCTATTCAGCGTTTGGATGAGCTCTATGCAGAGACAGGACAGGTTGGATTCCGTGTGACGTTCCGTCATGACGGCAAGCTGCTAGTCCCTGAGGCGGTCAAAACAATCACGCATGCAAGCGTGTAAGAGTAGTCAAACGGCTGCTCTTTTTACATTATGGGGAGGTGTGACGATGAAAGTGAAAATCCTACAGTCGATCGCTTCGCCCGGTTATAGCTATGCGGCCGGGCAAGTGGTCGATGTCACGAAAGAACGCGCTGCTGAATTTGTGAAGTATGGGATTGCGGAGAAAGCGAAAGTTGAACCGGTTAAGGAAACGACGGCGGCTCCACCTGCTGAAGTGGTAGCTGATTCTCCTCCTGCAGCAGCCGAGAAGACGGTTAAGAAGGTTACAGCAAAGAAGAAAAAGGGTGATGACGTTGCTGACAACAATTGACGAATTGAAACGGCAGCTATTCATTCCCGTGGAAGAGACTGAAGAAGATCCGCAACTTGAGCGAATCATCCGTTCCGTATCGGAAGCAATCGAGACGTATTGCAGGCGAAGCTTCTCCAGTGAATATACGTTGCCTGGTGATGAACCGTCAGAAGTCGTCCCTCGCCTTCCATATGATGTGGAAGACGCCTGTATTCTCTGGTGCACATACCGATTCAATACAGGCGGCAATATGGGGGTATCCAGTGAGCGGATTGATGGTCTTGGTCAGAAGAACTATGCACTGCAGCATATAGAAGGTAAGGCAATTCCAGCTCCTCCATCCGTTCTGGCTCTGCTCGATCCTTATCGGAATATGGTGTATGGCTGATGGCGAAGGTCACTGACAACAATCATATTCCGGAACTCGCCAAGCAGCTTTCTTCTTTGAGTCGCAATAAGATTCAACTCGGCATCAACGCCCCAAGCGGCGACAAACTTTACACTGTTGCCTGGGTCCATGAATTCGGTTTTGATATCAAAGTGGATCAGAAGATGCGTAATTGGTTTCTGGCTCAGGGGATGCCACTTCGGAAGGAGCAAACGGTTATCCGTATTCCTGAGCGGGCTTACTTCCGTTCGGGATTTGACGCCAATAAGAACAGCATCGATGTAGAAGCCGAAAAGCTCCTCAGCCAATTGTTTGAAGGGGACATTACTACCCGGACATTCAATGATCAATTGGGTGAGTTTGCAGCCGACAAGATCCGGGACAATGTCCAAGGTGTGGGACTTGTGAAGACCGGAGCTTTGAAAGATGCGGTTGGTTTCAGGGTGGTGCGCAAATAATGGACTTCAGATCTTTTTTACGTCCATATATGATTACTGTTTACCTGAACGAGCGTGCGGAGGGAAAATATGTGGATGGCATATGGAGACCCGGAATGGATGAAGAAACGCCATTCAAAGCAGCAGTCGCCAACTTCACAGACGATGTTCTGCAGCTCGGCGACGGGGGAACCTATACAACGGACGATGAAAAACTATTCACCTATAGGAGACTGGAACGTGGTCAGTCCGTCACTGTACGGAGCAATGTCTATACGGTGATGGAAGAGCGTGATTACTCATCTTATGGAAATGGTCTTCGGATGTACGTGATAAGGAGGGAAGGCGTTGCGAGCCATTGATATTTTTCGTGGTCTGGAAGGCAGCATGACCCGTCCGGTTGTTTTTGCAGAGCAGGCTGCCAAACGTCCTGAATATCCCTATCTTACTATCAAAGAGTTGGTCTCCTTCATTCCTGCTCGTGGGCATGCCTCCCTGAAGGATGAAGATCAGCCGGTGGATATCAGACGGGTCGCGACTTCACAACCGACCATGTCCCTTAGCATAACGGCATTCGGTAGGGATTTGGTCGAAACGAATGCCTTGGCCCAGGAAGCGCATGATTGGTTTTCTTTCGATGGCTACCGGGAGCTGAAGGAAGTCGGGTATGTGGTTACCGGTCTTCAATCTATCATGAACCGCGATAGTTTGATCGTTGATGATTATGAGCGGAAGCGGGGTTTCGATGTGACGCTCCGGTTCGTTCATCAGCAGAGTAGAACAGTCGAAGAAATCAAAGTGGTAAAAGGCACGATCAATAACAAACCATTCACGAGGGAAGTGAAGAGCATTGACAAATATTAAAGATGTCGAAGTTGTCATTACGAGGGAGACCGCTGCCTTAACCCAACAAGGCTTTGGTCTTCCTTTTGTTTTGGCAACAAACGGCGAAAAAGAATACAACGAGTATTTGGGCATCCAGGATGTGGCTGTCGATTATCCAGTCGATACAGAAGCATATAAGATTGCTGCTCGTCTGTTCGGACAGACGCCAAAGCCAAAAATGATTGCGATGGCTGGTACGTCGTATGACGGTTTGACACCGTCAGCATTAGTTGAGTTTCTTAATGAACTCATCGAAACGAAGAACGACTGGTACTATCTCGAATGCGATCAAAATGGCGATGAAGAGATTATTGCATTGTCCGCATGGATTGATACACAGAAGAAGCTATACGGGGCGACTACGCAGAATATGAAGCTTTTCGAACAGATCGAATCCGATCGGACATTCCTATATTATCACCATGATCCAGAGGCATACGTTGCGGAAGGTTTGATTGGCCGTTGCGCTCCTGAAAAGCCGGGCAGTATCACATGGAAGTTCAAGACGGTGAACGGCGTGAAAGAGGCCGAAATCCGTACGAGCGACGTTTCACAGCTTCACAAAGACAACGGAAACACATATCTTCGCAAGTTCGGCATCCTCCAGACGAGCGAAGGAAAGACGACAAGCGGCGAATATATCGATGTCATGCAGGCGCAGGACTTCTTTGATGCTCGTTTGACGGAAGAAGTTTCCCGTGTGTTTATGACCCAAAACAAAGTGTCCTACGAGAACAGCGGAATCGCACTGCTCGTTTCGGCATCCAAGTCCGTCTGTGAAGTTGCTACTGAAATGGGCATTGTTCTAAAGGATGATGCTGGTAATGGCTTATATACGATTACTGCGAGAAGCCGGGAGAATAGCCTGCCGAACGATATCGCAAATCGCGTCTATGACGGTCTCGTCATTATGGTGCCTCTCGCTGGGGCGATCCATGAAACAACACTACGCGTCACGTTGACGTATGACGAAGGAGGGCAAGCAGCATGAGCGTAAACACGTATGATCCACAGGATGTCAACGTGGTGGTGAGTGGTGCCATCCTGACAGGTTACGCGGATGGAACCATGATAAAGGTAGAGAAGGACGAAGATAGGTATACGGCAAAAGTCGGAACGAAAGGTGAAGTGGCAAGGGCGCGCAATGCGAATGAAATGGGGAAGATCACCGTCACCCTCTCGATGGACAGCCCTTCGAATGCGTACTTGTCGAAACTTGAAAAAGGGAAAGACGTTTTTCCTGTCAATGTCGTCGATCAGAACTTCGGCATGACAACCGGTGGGAATGACAGCTGGATTCTAAAGAATCCTGGCGTTGAATATGGGAAGGAAATCACGAATCGGGAATGGGTTTTTGTCGTTCCCAAACTGACGATTGACGAATAATAAAACGAAGCGGAGGACATAAACATGCAACAGAAAAAAGTGACAATCAACGGGACGGAATATACCCTGCAGAAGGTATTCCCAAGTGCCTGGTACAAAATGAAAGACAAGAATAAGAATCAACATGGCGTCGCGCAAGAAGAGAACTTTTACAAGGATATCCTGAAGCATATCGTAGTGGATCCAAAACGGAAGATGGATGATTTCGAGAACCTTGAGGAATTTGAAGAGCTGATGAGCGAAGCGACCCGATTTCAACTCGGAAAGACCGACGACGAAGACAGCGGACTACCGGGAGACAGCGAAGAATAAATGGTTCTTCTGGCGCCTGATCATGGAAGAGAAGCTCACCTATACCGAAGCTTCACAAATGGATTGGGACGAGCTGCTTGAAGCAAATGCGGCGCTTGATCTTTACATTGAAAAACTGGAAGAACAACGTAAGCAGACGTGAGACATCCTTAACGGGTGTCTCTTTTTCTTTATGTCAGAACGGGAATCGGGTGAATTAAATGAGCTTACGATCACTTGCCATTGATATTGCGTTCAACACCGATACCGGTAAGTTAATGTCTGTAAACAGCGCAGTGGATGATCTGCGAGATGGTGCGATTGGCGCCTCAAGTGGTATTGATGACTTAGGCAAAGCAACGAGCGATTTTAGTGTAAGCATGTTATCCAGCTTAGATGGGCTTGGAAGTAAAATGTTGTCAGTAGGCAGGAGTATGACTAAATGGGTGACGACTCCGATTGTCGGTGCGGCTACCGCTTTGGGCGGTATCGCGCTGTACAAAGGGTTTGACAGACTAGTCGGCATTGACACAGCGCGTGCCAAGTTGAAAGGCTTAGGTCATGATACAGCAGGCGTCGATGCGATTATGACATCTGCGCTCGATTCTGTAAAAGGCACTTCCTTCGGTATGGCGGAAGCAGCGACGACCGCGGCCAATGCCACTGCGGCAGGCGTCAAACCTGGCAAAGAATTGACTAAGTATCTCACTCTCACCGGGGATGCCGCAGCGATTGCCAACATGGGTATGGATGAGATGGGCTCCATTCTGAACAAAGTCCAAACAGCAAGCAAGGCGTCGAACGGAGAATTGCAACAGCTATCAGATAGAGGGCTTCCCATTTATCAATGGCTAGCAAAAGAGGCTGGTGTTGCGGAGGGTGCCGTCTTCGATCTTGCCAAAAAGGGGAAAGTCTCGTCCGAAATGTTAATGAGTGCTATCGAAAAGAACATCGGCGGTGCAGCGAAAACGATAGGCGAAGAATCGTTCACTGCAGGCATGGCTAACATGTGGTCAGCAGCCGGGCGATTAGGTGCTTCTTTCCTCGATGCAGGCGGAAAAGGCGGCGGATTCTTTTCGCAGCTGAAGCCCTTGATTTCTGATATGACCGGACGTATAGACGATTTAGGCGGGATCGCAGAGAAGGCGGGCGTGAAGTTCGGTGAATACTTCACGACAGCCATGGAGAAGGTAAAATCTGCGAAAACAGCATTCGATGAACTGTCTCCATCCATGCAGCAGCTGATTAAAAAGGGTGCTTTGTTCGGGTCTGCATTTCTCGTGGGGCTCGGACCCGTTTTAATGATGGTTGGTAGTCTAATTTCTAAGATATCCCCTGCTATTACGTTAATTACTCAATTTTCGGGTGTAGTCAAAGGAGTAGGCAGTGTATTTGGCCTGCTTACTAATCCTATAGGTCTTGCCGTTTTGGCAATAGGTTTAATCGTGGGTACGTTGGTTATGGCGTACAATAGGCTGGAGTGGTTCAGTACTGCTATTGATGCAGCATGGACTTGGATCAAGGATGCAACAGCCATCGCATTTGAATGGGTGAGGGGCATCATTGTTAACGTGATGAGTTCGGTCACTGATTTTCTAGGAGGCATCCTTTCACGTCTCACTGCGTTCTGGACCGAACATGGTGACTTCATCATGACGATGATCCAGGAACGGTTCAATAGCATTGTCGGTACCATTCAGATGGTCATGGGCATTATCCAAGGCATCTTCCAAGTTGTCTGGCCAATCATAAGTGGAGTTGTGCAGATTGCCTGGGGGCTGATTCAAGCAGTCATTCAAACAGCTCTGGATATTGTGCTTGGCATTATTGGCGTAGCCATGTCTCTCCTGCAAGGAGACTGGTCCGGTGCCTGGGAAGGAATCAAGGGAATCGCCGTGGATATCTGGAATAATATCGTCGGTTTCTTTGAAGGGGTAGATCTCTACGAAATCGGAAAAAACATTTTGCAAGGCTTGATTGACGGGATTTCTAGTATGGCCAGTGCAGTTTGGACAAAGGTTCAAGATATCGCCGGCGGCATAGCCGACAAGTTCAAAGGCGTATTAAAGATCTTCTCGCCATCCCGTCTGTTCCGTGAATTTGGTGAAAACACGATGATGGGCTATACGATCGGGTTCGAGAATGAAGCTGAAAACGCGAACGTGGCAGCCGAGGATGCAGCACGTGAAATCGGTGATTCGTTCGATCCTGATATACCATATCAATACACTTCAGGCGGAGGAGAACCGTCACCACAACACACAACGAATGAAACGTCGACTGTGCAGGGTGTCCATTTCAATCCGATTATTGAAATCCTAATTCAGGGGAATGCGGATGGAGAGGAAATCAAGCGAGTTCTGCAACGATACTTCCCGGAATTGATGGAAGAATTTTTTGAGTTACTAGCTGCTAAGAGAGGGGGTGCTCTTGTATAATGCTGTCCAAATTAGTTGGAAGAAGTGGAGAAGTCGAGTTCGACGCTGTGCTGGATGAATCCATCACAACGGATAGTGATGTAACGGAGCATCCCGTAGACGAGGGTGCCGATATCGCGGATCACATCCAAGCAAAACCGGATACAATTCCAATCAGCGGCATTATCACAGGAGAGCGGGCGAGCGAAAAACTCGCTCAGCTTCTGCGTTTCCAACATGATAGGGAAGTTCTCACGTTCATTGGAGTGGAAACAGCAGAGCAAGTGGTGATTGCAAGTTTGACAAGGCGCAGGTCTGCCCAGATCGGTGACGGCTTTGAGTTCTCCCTTCAATTACGTGAAATCCGGGTTGCTAAATTAAAGAAGGCTGCCATTGCCGTACCTAAGAAATCTGTGAATAAGACACAGGTCAAGAAGAAGACGAGCAAAGGAAAACAACAGCCAAAGAAGAAGAAACCGAAACAGCCAAAGCCGACTACACAAAAGAACTTCAAGTCATCTCGTAACGGGATTGAGAGGTTGGGTCTATGAACTATATTGAAATTGACAAGGATGCCATTCCCTATTCATTCGAGATACAACTTGATAATGTGACATGGGAATTCGAAGTCCGGTACAATGCCGACTTTGATTTTTTTACTCTTGAACTGTTCCGAAATGGGGTGTTGATCAGTGCCGGTGAAAAGCTGGTGTATGGAAAAGCGCTGTTTGAGAATGTCCAGACAAAACCATCTGTCAGCATCGTTCCATTTGACGAATCCGGAAATGCCAAGCGTGTTGGATGGACCGATCTGGAGAACAGCGTGTTCCTGTATCTGATTGGCTACGAGGTGGATGAGGATGAATAATTTGTGGATTCGTAAAGCTTCTTTGCTTGTAGCGGGAAAGACGATCGAATATGGTGATCTTCATTTTGATTTCAAAGTGGATTTCGATGACGAGCCGGAACCGAACACAGCGGAAGTCCGAATTTACAACCTATCGAAAGACACCATATCCAAAATAAAAAAAGGGACTGCGGTCATTCTGAATGCTGGCTATGAATCGAACAGTGGCACCATTCTTCTCGGCCGTATTCTTACCGCAAAGACGGTCTGGCAGGGAGTCGATAAGATTACGACTGTATCAATCGGTGATGGCGCAGCCGAATGGATGAATACGAAGGTGTCCAAGACATTTAAGCCGAATACCCGTGCATCGCAGATTGTCCGCGGGACTGCTGGTTTGTTTGGTTTAGAAGTAGGAGAGATTCAGCTGGAGAATGACATCGTATACAAGAAAGGCAAAACGCTACATGGTCCCTTGCAACGGGAGTTGCGGCAGATCGTAGTGAAAGATTGTAAGAGCAAGCTGCTCATCACCAATAGTGTTCTTGCTGTTCGTCCTAGTCATAAAGGGGTGAGCACTGGTTTCTTGCTTAATTCAAGCTCAGGTCTTGTCGGCACCCCAGAACAGCTGGATGGGAAGGATGCGGATTACAGCGTGACTTGTCTTCTGAATCATCGAATCCGAGAAGATAGCCTGATCCGTATTGAAAGCCGCACAGCGAATGGAGATTTCCGTGTGTTGAAGGGTAGTCATGATGGCTCTTCTTGGCATACTAAAATGGAGGTGAAGGCCGTATGAGCAATGCGGTAAAGTTTTTTGACGGACTGACAGGCGATCTTGTTGAGGGGCTGCGAGTCGCTATGCAGGCGGAAATACTAAGCTTTGATCATGCGACCATGAAGGCGGATATCCAGCCTCTTCAAGGCGGGCTCCCTCCAATCGTTGACGTTCCTGTTTCATTGCAAAAAGCAGGAGCATTTTTCATTCGGATGCCCTACAAGAAAGGTGACAAAGTGATTGTTGTCTTCAATGATTACCCCCTTGACGATGCAGGGGAGCGGCGTCATCACTTGACCGACGCCATGATTGTTTCTGGCCTGTCTGAGACCGTGATGCCTGCTGAGCACCAAGAGGACTTATTGATTGCCCATGAGAATATGGAGACGAAGATCATCATTGATGAGCGCGGAAAAGTCATCATAGCAACTAAAAAGCAGGATATCAATTTGTCTAGCGAACAAGGCAATATCAACATTTCTTCAAGTCTAGGAAATGTAAATATTTCCGGCCGGACATCCAGTGGGAGTTGGTAAAGTATGAAAGCTTTGAAGATAGATGATGGAGATCTGGTCATTGATTCTCATGGCAATTTCGTTATAGTGGATGGGAAAGCCGAAGAAGGCCAATCACTTAGCCGGGCATTGACGACCAATAAAGAAGAGTGGTTCCTCAACGTCTTGCATGGCCTTATGTACTCTACCATTTTCGCAAAGCCGTTTGATGAGCAGCGTTCAAGGCTGGCCATCATTGAGACGATCCATCAAGACGAGCGCGTGGACAAGGTGGAGTCGGTCGAATTCCGTCTTGATCAACCACATCGTACTGCTGAAATATTTATTCGTGTCCGCATGGAGAGTGGCAATGTGATTGAGGAGGTGGTTCCGATTGGATGAATACGGTTTGACCAAGAAGGGATTCAGGCGAAAGCAATATGCCGATTTGATTGAGGATCTAGAAATGAAATCGCGGGAGCTGTTCGGAGAGAATATCAATCTGTCCGAACGCTCCTTTTTAGGTTTGTTCATTCGGCTGTTCTCGTGGTTCCTAGCGATTGTCTGGATGCTTGCTGAGAAGGTTTATAACAGCATGGCTCCTGATACCGCTGAAGGGATCAATCTGGATAAGACTGCTAAGTTCATTGGCACGACCCGGCAAAGTGCAATTGCTGCGAGGTATCAGGCGGAGATAGAAACGGATCCCGGTGTTTCCATTGCAAGTGATTTTGTTGTACAAACAGAAGGCGCCATTTTGTTTCGGACTCTCTCTCCTGTTAGGGCAAGCGAAAGCGGTATAGCTTCAGTTGATATCGAGGCAATACAAGCGGGTTCTCTAGGTAATGTCAGCTTAGCAGCGATCAATCAGATCACTAATCCAAGCGCTGGCATTTATGGTGTCACCGCTTTGAAGCAACTTGTCCTTGGCAGGGATGAAGAGGATGATGAATCTTTCCGGGCTCGTAATGCAATATCAGCTACACGAGGTGGTGCCTCCAATGTTGATGCTGTCCGTTCGAACTTGTTGGATGCACCTGGCGTGATTGACGCCTTTGTGTTTGAAAATGATGAAATGGTTGAAGTCGATGGGTTGCCTCCTAAGTGCATAGCTCCGTTTGTTCATGGAGGGGAAGAGGATGTTATTGCAAAGACAATCTTTATTGCGAAAACGGGAGGCATCCAGTCGTTCGGTTCCTCGGTCGTTGAGGTGATCGATAGCAACTTGATTACTCATCGGATCGGTTTCACAAGGCCAGGCACGGTTGAGATTTTTGTTGAGGTTATATTGACGACAAATGATAAGTTTCCCATTGATGGGCAGGACCGAGTCAGAGACAGCATCATCCATTATATTGGCGGCATCGACGGGCAAGGTGATGAGACTCCAGGCTTGGAGATCGGGCAAAGTGTAAACTTTACCAAACTCATTGCGGCAATTCATCAGACGAACGGAATTGAGGATATTGATTTGAAGCTAGGTTTGTCTGCAGAAGATGTTTCCTTGATTGGCAATGTGCCGATTTCCTTTGACAAAATTGCATCAACTTCACTCGACAAGGTCGTGGTTACATGAAGCTGCTCAAGGATGCTCTCGACAAGCTGACGGATAACTATAAAAAGGGCAGGGACAGCAATGTCGGCAAAGTTTTCGAACTTATATTTTCACAGCTGGAAGAGGTACGGAATGCGTTTGTGAAAATAGAGGAATGGCAGGATATTGACAAGGCGCAAGGTGTTCCCCTGGATGACTTGGCAAAGCGTGCCGGTGAGGAGCGTGGACAAAAGGAAGATGAGAAGTTTCGCGACTTTATTAAGCTGCGAATTCGTCTCAATCGAAGCGCTGGCGAGATTGAAACGCTCAACGAAATTGGTCGGCTGATATTCGGTGATGGGTTGATTGGAATTGAGGAAGTGTGGTACAAGCCAGAGCTGAATTACGAACCGGCGGCTTTGCTCGTATGCTTGAATGATAACTTGCAGACCTTGGATGGCAGTGCGATCAGACGAATCAAAGGCGGAGGTGTCAAGGTTTATTTTCAGCTGAACTTTGAACCGGATCGACTGATTGCCACCTCAAAACAATACACCTTCCCCGTCCCCTACCCGACCACCGGCACCTTCCACACCGCACCAATCAATGGTGTGGCAGCTAAGACGAAAGCGCAGGCGGACGTGCGGACTTATAGCAATCCCGTCATCTATCCGGTGACCGGGACTTTTTATTGTACACCCGAAGGAGGGAGCTAGATGGATTTACTACAGACCGAAACGCTGAATTTCTGGGACCGGCTCCTGGTCGGCGCGAAGGTGACGATCGACGGCGTAGAGCGCGCATATCCGATTCACCCGTCTTCGTACATCGAGGGGAACATGCTGAAGAAATTCGTGTACCTCGAAGACGAACCCGGCCACGTCACCCATGCGTACATCCATGATCAGCACGGTCGGCCGATCCGCGAGAAGTCGATGAATATTCGCAAGGACGAGAACGGGCTGATGGTCACGTTCTTTTTTCAATTGGAGATAAAGGAGGGTGTTACGAGTGGCTGATCCGTATAAGTACGATCCGTTTTTATGGAAAGACGATATCCTTGAATTGGATGAATTCGGAAACCCGATTCCGGAGAAAGACGAGAATGGAGATGTCGTTTACGAAAGAGGACCGGCAGGCAGCCTGATTTTGGATCCAATCACTAAAAAGCCGATTCCGAAGTACAAACGGCTGCAGACTGGTACGAAGCACTCTGCCAAGCGGGAGAATCACCAGGAGCAGGGCATCGCAATGTCCCATAAGCGTTTAGACGACCACGACAACGCCATCCTGCGCCTGCAGATCCAGCAGGAACTCGACGGCAAGACGCCTGGTAACAGTGGGACGTTTAGTGATACGTTTGACGGAGCACCTACAAAGCTTGTCCGTCAGACTGCGAGAGCTGTCCTCACAGCTCCACGTGCGGCTGGGACGACAGTACTAAATGTTGACAATACAGACGGCTTCAAGGCGTTTACGGAGTGCACGATTTATGACGGGACCAACAGCGAGGACGTGCTGATCACGGATGTCACGGCTTCTACGATTACCGTCCAGCCGTTGGTTAATTCGTATGTAAAAGGCGCGGTGATAGCTCGGAGTAATGCGGCGATTGCGGATGGTCGGATGGTTGTTGGTAGTTGGGGTACTTATACGGTTGGGGAGGTGGTTTAACAATGGCGGTAACAAAAAGAATATACGCCACAAAAGATGCGTATTTTCATTCGCACGGTTTACCAGGAAACGGATTAGGCGAACTCATTGAGTTAAGTAGAAATTCAAATGGTCAACACAGGGATGTAGGTATGTATTTTCCCCTTCCCAATGATTTGATCGCTAACGAAATCATAAAGGCAGAAATCGTTTTGTGGGGCGTTGCGTATGGTGGACAAGGTTACGGTGTGGATAATATAGAGGTTGTACCATCACGCATAACAACTGACTGGATTGAAGGATTCAGTGTTACAGAAATTCCAAGAACATCAGCGACCGGAGAGTTGAAAACAAAGTTATTTTCAACATCATCGCGAAACGTAGAGAACAAGATAGATGTGACGCAAACAATAAAAAGTAGCGTTGAAAATCCAACCAGTTATTACGGCGTGTACCTTGAAACGGTTGATTATGTTGCAAACAAGGATACCCAAATGGGTATCTCATTCGCTTCAAGAGAAAACAGTACAGTCGATGTCAAAAACAAACCATACTTATTGATAACGCTTGACCCGAAACCAAAGAGCGGCAAAGTGAAGGATCAAGAGCCGGGAACAGAATTTGATTTCGTTGGCGAGCAATGGATTTTGTTAGATCCATCTAAGGGGTATTGTGTAAAAAAAGAGCATATCGGAGAAATGCCGTTCGATTCATCGGGATATGCTTCTTTTGACACGACAGTCACCACCAATATAGCCAGTTATTTGCAAAAAGTTTATTTCCAAGGTTTCCCCGAAGATGACAAGGCGTTTGTAAAAAAAGGCACGTTTGCGAGTGGAGGATTGACATATTTACAAGCAGGTAGCGGAGCAAATAAGCCTCAATATTCCATCGCGCAGATGGAGGCGGAAGAAAACAGCTACCAGGTATTTGCGTATGCCGGCCTAATGTCGGTGTCTGACATTAGGAAATACAGTTCACATTATGGAAATGGTTCTTTTTTTAGTGCCGCGGGGGCGATGTGGTTAAGAAACGTTGTTCCTGGTGGTCAATATACATGGTCTACCCAACGTGGGTTATTGTCGGAAAATTATTATCCAGGAAATAACGCTAAGATATATCCAACGATTTTCATAGATACAGAGGCCACAATAGGAGTTGGCGGTTTAACGAAAAACACTGTTCCCGACATTGTATTAACCACTTTAAACAATTCAACACTTTACGAAAACGACATAGTAACAATCAACGGCACAGCAACCGACACAGACAGCGGTGAAATCGTAAACGTCCGCTATCAAATCAACAGCGGCACACCAACAGCCATTGCAACCGGCATTAGCGATGGTACAACACCTATCCCGTTCAGTCGTCAGTTGACGTTTAAAGGCGGCAAGCTATACCTCGGCGAAACAGCCATTACCGGCAATTTAGCAGAGGGCATCGCTCACACACTCAAAGTATGGGCAGAGGATGACAAAGGCGGCAAATCAGTAGTAGAGGAACGCACCTTCTATGTCGTTCCGAACCGACCACCCAAGTTGACAGTCAATCCTATCACCCTGCAGTCCGACCTAATCGATGCCGACAAGTTGACAGTAACCGGCACAACATCCGATCCGGACGGCAACGACACGGTCGTTTCATACAAGCTCAACAATGGTCTTGCCACTGAAATCTATCGCGGGCCTGATGCTGCATGGTCGTTTGATTTACTGACCAAGTTACTCAAAAACGGCGATAACACGCTGGTCGTCGAAACGGTCGATTCCTACAACTTCAAGACGAGTGTGACCAAGACAATCCATAAGACAGCCAACCTGACGCCTTTAGCGAAATCCGTCTATCGGGGAACAATTGAGCCCCCTGCCGGAACAGCACAAGGCGTTTTCCTATGGATAGAACGAGATGAGGAGCAGCCAGTAACGGCGGAGATCAGCATGACCAACGGGACGGAGCAGGAGCAGTTCGCGGCGATGACGTTTGATTCCAGCGGACCGACCGATGTAGGCAAGGCAGAGGACTTCTTCAAGTTCCGTGCAGCCCTTCCGTGCGAGAAGATCGCCATCAAACTGTCCTGGACAGGCGACAAGCCAATATTTAAAGTATCGGGGGCGTTACAGCAATGAGCATACCTATGGTAAGACGCAGACAGCCGGACGGTTCGCTAGGGCCGCTTGAGCCGGCGTTTCCGGAAGTGCCGGAGACGCTAGATGAGAAGTTTCTCGTCCTCTTTGAGGCGGTCGCGGGATTGCAAGAACAAGTCGTGGAGCAGTCAGTAGAAATTAAACAGTTGAAGGGAGGTGCGGAGTGATGGTTTTTCAATACATGATTCCTGTATACGCGGTGCTAGTGAAAGCTGGTGCGCGTGAGATTGAGAGTTTGCCGAAGCAGTACCAGGTGCCGGTGGGGGAGTATTTGGCCGCTGAGGTCGAAAAAGAGGGAAAATAGTTTTGGGTAAATAGAAGGATAAACCTCTCTTCCTGTCGAATATTGGTAGGTAGAGGAGGTGATAACATGGAACTCACATTAAAAAGAGAAGCGATTTTACAAGAAATTAAAATTTGCCAAACTCTAATTGATGAATATGAGGAAAAGCTGGCTGAAATCAAACGAAAATTTGAGTATATGACTGATAGGCTTGCTGTATTAGAAGCTCTGGACGAGAAGTTAGAAGGCACTCCTCGTATATTGAATGTAGAAGATATCAAGTTAATGACCTCGGATAGGTTCGCACTGGCTCCTGAGATTAAAAAGTATCAAAGTAGTATTTCAAATTTGCAAGCTAACTTGAAAGCATTGCACGAAATGCTAGATTGACAGTTAAGAACGTCCAATACTATTAAATAGAAAGGCGGATGTTCTGTGAGTAACAAGTATCTAGTTAAATATCATATTTCAGATAATATAGTAGTTGAAAGAATAACAGATGAGCGAGAAGCAGAGGAATCAAAAAAAGATTTCGGTCAATCAGTCATAGTTAGCTTCCGAGGTCGAGATAAGTCGTTTTACAAATTTAATCTCGAAGATGTAAAAATGATTTCGATAAAAGAACTGAACAGAGCCAAGAGCACGGTTATAACTAGATAACATAAAATTCAGAGGACGTCCATCGGGGGCGTTCTCTTTATTTTTGTATGAAGAGAAAGGGAGGGGGTCAGGGATGACACAACAAGAGGAGGAGCAAGGTATGCTCAACAAACATGAAGAGATAATTCACCAAGACATCTTGCCCAGGCTTGAAAAAGTAGAGAAAGCACAGCTAGACTTCAGCCGACAAGTCGAGGAAATTAAGATATCGCAAGCGGATCTGCAAGTAACAGTCATGAAGGAGAGCCGGGAAATGCAATCTGTATCCAAGGAACAGGGTGACAGGATGTTTTCTATTGTGGAGGGTGCAATGGCTTACCAAGCAACAAATGACAAGCAGGAGCACGAATGGCGCATGCATCGAATTAACACTTGGACAAACGTCTTTTTAAAAGTACTTGCCGGCCTAACCGCGGCGGGTGGAATCGGATATTTAATTGTACAACACTTTTTAGAGAGAATGGGAGGACAGTAATATGGATGATAAATTAAAGCAATATATTGCGCTTTTGGGAGGGTGGCTGTCGGCCATCCTTTTATTTTTTGGCACACTAAATGTCTCGTTTGAGTGGTTCACCATGGAGAGCATCGATGCGTTTGTTGCAGTACTTGTTGCGTTCGTGCCATTCGCTTTATTGATTTACGGTGTATGGAAAAACTCATACATTGTGACGGATCGTGCCCAACGCCAGGAAAGGGAATTGAAGCGAAGGGGGCTGAAATAATGGCCTACGCAATCATCAACGACTATATTGACAAATCGCTCTATCCACTAAAAGCGCCACATGGTATGAGCCCGCAGTATATCACCATCCACAACACCGCCAACGACGCGACAGCGCTCAACGAAATCGCCTACATGAAACGTAACAAGGAGGCCACATCCTACCATGTCGCTGTGGATGACAAACATGCAGTACAGGCTATCCCGTTTAACCGTAATGCTTGGCATTCCGGGGACGGCGGCAGCGGTCCGGGTAATCGCAAATCAATCGGAGTTGAAATCTGCTACTCCAAATCAGGAGGAGAACGCTATCAGCAGGCGGAAGCCAATGCGATTGAGTATGTCGCGCATGTGTTACACCAGTACGGCTGGGGAGTGGAGCGCGTAAAATGGCACCATGACTGGCCGAGACCGAAAGACGGTTATCGGAAGAACTGCCCGCATCGCATTTTGGACGAGGATCGAGCGAATGAAGTGAAGCAACGGATTGCCGCAAGGTTAGCAGCACTCAAGAACCCTGTTGCATCCACACAAGAGCATGTTGAGAAAGGGGGAGTTCGAATGTTCGAACCAAGCAGCGGCACACTCAGAAGCGAATATGAAGCGTTTCTGCAGCAGTCAGTCAAAGCCGGACACCTGTCCGACAAATGGCTCAAGGATTTCCGAGCTGGAAAGCTGTCACTCGATGACGCGATCGCGCTCAAGGTGACAGTCGACAACCGGTTGGCAAAGTGATACGATATCCACACATCAGATAGATGACTGTAAAAGGCGCCCCGTCCGTTATGGATTGGGGCGCCTTTATATTTACTCTGTTATACCTAAATCGGACTCAATTTCAATTTTACTAACCATTGCCCGCAAAGCAGAACGATCAGAGATTTCAACAGTGGACAGAACATCATCCATGTCGGAAGGTGAGAATGTACCTTTATCGATCATCTTCATCGCTTTATCTCCACTGGACTTTCTCATCAAGGCAGCATCTTTAAACTCTGCCTTGAATTCTTTGAGTAGCTTCAAATTTTCTTTGCTTAGTTTCTTACCATCAATCTGGTCAATTTGTTTCATTAAGGCTGTGTACTTGATTTCTAATTGTTTTATGCTCTCGTAAGCGGAATACGCATCTACCGTTCCATCGCTAAATCCAGTGAACGTGGGTGTCCATAGGGCAGACCATATATTGTCGTATTCTTCTACTGCTGCATTTATAGAAGGTAGTACTTCATTAATATAGTAATCTTTCTCTGAGTCATCAGTAACAGCTTCTTTTTTCTCTTCGGTGTCCGGTTTAGTTTCTTTAGCAGGTGCAGAAGTTTCTACCTTGTCGGGTTCTTCTTTTGCCTTTTCTTCTCCCTTATCCAGTGCAGCACCAATCCCCCCTAAAATAAAGAATGCTGCCAGTACGACAACCCACCAACGTTTATAAAACGGTTTTTTTACCTTTCCCATAATACGCTCCCCCTATTCAATGATAGTTCCATAGTACGATAACTAATCGAATTTGGCTATACGTAATCACAATAAAAAACAGATAACTAGTAAATAGTCATCTGTCGTCTATAGTAAATAGATCATTCATGTCGGTAATATTCAACACCTTAGCTACTAATGCGGCATGTTCTCTATTAATAGTAGATCGTTGGTTGTTTACCATTTCGCTTATTGCGTTTGCCCTCAATCCTGTCTTTTTCGCTAATTCCTTTTGAGACATACCCCGTTGATTCAATACTTCTTTCAATTTTATCCGTATTTCCAAACTATCCACCATCCTTAGTTTGTTTATTATTATTCATTATATCATCATATCGCTATATAGGAAATAAATATTGACATATCGGTATATAAGTATTAATATGCTTATAACGACATGTCGATATGTTGATAAATTAACATGAAGCGGAGGAGACACCATGTTCAAACCAAGTCGATTCATCAATGAAATCTGCCCTGGCTGCCATCCACACGGATATGAATTGTCACTTGCTAAATTTACGGGCGAGAAAAACGTCGTGGAATTAAGCAACGCAGACGAATCCTACAATGAATATCTTTATGGGTGTTGCCAGTGCGGTGCAAGGGTGTGGGTAGACAAAACATGGGCGAAACATAATGCCATTAGATCAACAAGTGTGGAAGCACTACATCAGCGACAACTGTACATCAGCCGAAAGGGCAGGCAGCTAGACACTATTACTGATGCCCATAAGTATTCACGGAGACTGGCACGCATAATGCGTTATCACAAATTATTGACAGAAGTCGAAGTGGCTAATATGAAACATTTTTGAAATTCCTTCTACTAAATAACCAGGAATGAAAGTGAGATGATCGCTATGTCCACATTGCTAAACACAGAAACTACATATATGTCTCTGCAGCCGTTCAGCAGTTTGGACGATCTCAACGAAAACACGATTGCTATTCGTGCTCAATACAGCGATCAACTCACGCCATCCACAATTGTGGTGCTGGACGTGCTGCATCGTTATTCATGCAAGTATCCAGGTGTTTGCTATCTGTCCAAATCCAAGATAGCGGAAATGGTAGGGGTAACACGTAGGACGGTTATACGTGCTTGCAATGCGCTTGAATCGTTAGGCATTATCAAACAGCATGAGTTATTACGACACAATGGAGATAAGCGCCAATCCAGCAATGCAATCGTGTTTGTTGCCACGAAAAGAGAAGATGTCACACCGGAATGTCACACCAAAGAAGCTCTTTCCGATACTCTTAATTCAAAATCAAATAATACATTAGATACTAGAAATGCAGATTCTGTGGATAAAGAAGTAGTCAAGGATGCAGAAGAAGTAAAGGCGGATCTAAAGCGCGGACTGCGGGATAAGATGCCGTCATATATCTATGACTTGCTATCCCCGTACTTTGACTTGGACGACCTCTACCAGGCCTATGGAGCGCTTATACGCGGCAAGGAAAACATCGATAAATCAATCATGTTCGAGGGAAATGAGGAACTGTTTACGGATACTGTGTTGTCGGTTATCAATGCGTACAAGCGTGGCAAAGTACGGAATATATTTGCTGTGTTGTTTACTGCAGCACAAGAGACGACTGCGCAAATTTATCGTCAGCAGAATTATAAGGCGCCAAACTGGTTGTTGTGGTGAATGAAAAAAGAGAGCACGAAGGCTCCCTAAAATAATTTTACACACCTGATTATTTTACACAAATTTTACACAAGACACGTCTGAAGTATTGATACAATTGTATTTACAGGGCCATAAATAAACCGGCCTCGGGTATCCATCAAAAGCGCAACTTCGGTTGTGCTTTTTCTTTTGCCCTCTTTTTGATCATATCCCTCCATGCCACCCCGTCTTTCTGGGAACAGGCACCCAGCAGAAGAACGCCCTTCTCTCCTCGGCAGCCGCAGGGAAAGGGCGTTCTTGCGGATTTACATTTCCAGGGTGGGCTGTTCCTTTGATAACACGTCAACCGCTGCCTCCCCGCCGTTCACGGATGTGAACATCTGCGCACATGCTGCTGTCAGTTTCCGTGCTTGTTCTTCGCTGAGCGATGGCTGGAGGAATAAGACCTGCAAGGCGTCCGTTGTCTCCTCCGTGACCGCGGTCCGCAAGGAATCCACGAATGGGCTGCCGAACGGGCTGTAGTCATCTTTCAGCAATAGCATCTGGCGCATGCTGTTAAACCGGCCGTTCAAGCCTTCGTACCCATCCTGTTCGCCGCCTATTGTCAGTGTCACGTCCCCGACTAGTGTCCCTTCATCATAGATACCGGCTGGAATTGCATATTGCAATGAGAAGAATGTGTTCAGGTCTACCGCACTGTGATACGATGGCATGTAGTTCTGCTTCCGGATGCGCCGGTACAGCGCCTCCTGGGACGGCCGGTATCGATTTGGATCGGCCCCGAATGCTTTCCAGACGCGGCGCCACTCCCGGATGCCGGAAATCTCGTCAAGGGGTCTCTCCTCCAATTCAAAGAAGAGCTGCTCTTGGAATAATTGGAGTCGGCCTTTCAGCATTTGGGGCGATTCGGAGACCGTTATTTTGGTATAATGGATAAGGCCGATTTTAAGATCAGGCATTACGTGGAACAGTTGTGGATCCATTTTTACTAGCAATGATATCCCCCTAGTCTTTTTGTCCATCTTACCATAAGGGAGGCGATCCGGTATGAAAGTCGCTCAGTTGCAGGAAGAACTACGTGAATATGCATCGCAGATTGGCGTCGATAAAATCGGCTTTACGACAGCCGCCCCTTTCCGTGAACTCAAAAACCGGTTGAAACGGCAGCAGGAGCTCGGCTATCAGTCCGGCTTTGAAGAGAGTGATGTGGAGAAGAGGACGGAGCCGGCATTGCTGCTGGAGAATGCTGAGAGCATCATCTCGATTGCGGTTGCCTATCCATCCAAAATGGAGGGTGCGCCAAAGGGGAAGAAAGGCGAACGGCGAGGCCTCTTTTGCCGTGCCTCTTGGGGGATGGATTATCATACAGTGCTGCGTGAGAAGCTGCGTTTGCTCGAACTATTCATCGCCGAACGGGTACCGGATGCACGTTGCAAATCGATGGTGGATACTGGCGAACTTTCAGATCGCGCGGTTGCCGAACGGGCTGGCATTGGCTGGTCCGCAAAAAACTGCTCGATCATTACGCCGGAGTTCGGTTCCTATGTTTACCTTGGTGAAATGATCACAAATATCCCGTTTGCACCGGATGCCCCGATGGAAGATCAATGCGGTGATTGTACGTTATGTCTCGATGCCTGTCCAACAGGAGCGCTGATCCAAGGCGGCCAGCTGAATGCCCAGCGCTGCATCGCTTTCCTGACACAGACGAAAAAGCCGCTTCCTGATGAATTTAAGACGAAAATCGGGAACCGGATCTATGGATGTGATACATGCCAGACGGTCTGCCCGAAAAATAAAGGGAAGTACAATATGATCCAGGAAGCGTTTCAGCCGGAACCGGAGCTGGCAAAACCGTTGCTCGCCCCGATGCTTACACTTACAAACCGTGAGTTCAAAGAGACCTATGGGCATATGTCCGGCTCGTGGCGCGGGAAAAATCCGATTCAGCGGAATGCGGTCATTGCACTCGCTCACTTTAAAGAGGTTACTGCGATTCCGCTCTTGGCCAACTTGCTGGTGGGTGACCCTCGGCCGATGATCCGCGGGACGGCTGCATGGGCGCTTGGTGAAATGATCACGGAAGAAGGCAGGCGTGCCCTGGAAGATGCATTGAAACAAGAGACGGATGATTATGTGCTGCAGGAACTTGCGAAAGCACTAGAGACCAATTGTAAGGAAGTGTGACAGATGGCAATACATGTTGCTTTGTTTGAACCTCTCATCCCGGCGAACACGGGAAATATCGCAAGGACATGCGCAGGTACGGGGGCGAAGCTGCATCTCATCAAGCCGCTTGGTTTTTCGACGGACGATAAGATGCTGAAGCGGGCCGGCCTTGATTATTGGGAGCATGTTGATATTACGTACCATGATGGGATTGAAGAATTTTTTGCAGCCTATCCGGGTGCGGAGTTCTACTTGATTACGAAATTCGGGAAGCGGACGTATTCCGACTTCGATTTCTCGGATCGCGGGAAGGATATCTTTTTCGTGTTCGGCAAAGAGACGACCGGATTGCCGGATGAAGTGATCACGCGCCATGAAGAAAATTGCCTGCGCATTCCGATGAACGGCAATATCCGTTCACTGAACTTGTCGAATACCGCAGCAATCCTTGTATATGAAGCGCTTCGTCAGCAAGATTATCCAGGGCTGCATCGCTTGCAGGAATAAAAAACGGGACAGCCATCAAATAGAGGCTGTCCCGTTTTTCTATGCTATCATTTTTTCACTTTGCCTGGCTTGTCTTCGTATCCGCCTGTAAGGATCGCCGATAGGAAAGCAAAGCTGACAGCCATGATTAGGAGAAGTTTCATTGGATATACCTCCTGTTTAGTCTGAGTCCTTGTTCTAGTATACCGTAAACGGAAGCAAAATGAAATCCGTGTCGACGGCAATTGTTACAAGAAAGGGACAAACGCCGCTTAGTGGGGCAGAAATAGCAGCTGGTAAGCGAACAACACTGCAAACAGATACAAGAGCATCGGGATTTCCCGCCACTTGCCTTTTACGATCTTGAGCAGTGGATATGTGATGAAACCAAGTGCGATGCCTGTCGCGATGCTGGATGTCAAAGGCATCGTCAGAATGACCAGGAACGCGGGGAATGCTTCGTCAAAGGAATCCCAATCGATTTGTTTCACGACGCCGATCATCAGGCTGCCGACGATGATGAGTGCTGGCGCGGTAATGGCGGAAACGCCTGATAGCGCTCCTACGACCGGGCTGAAAAAGGCTGCGCCGATAAAGAGGATGGCCACCGTTAATGAAGTGAGTCCTGTGCGGCCTCCGACAGCGACGCCTGAAGACGATTCCACATATGCTGTCGTAGGGCTTGTGCCGACCATGGCACCGGCTGTTGCGGCGAGGGAGTCGGCGAGCAGTGCCTGCCTTGCCCGGGGAAGCGATTTGCCTTTCATCAGGCCAGCTTGTTTCGCTACGCCGATCATCGTGCCAGTCGTATCAAACAGGGTGACAATCAGGAAAGCGAAGACCACGCCGTATAATCCATGTGAAATGATGTCTCCCACTGCCTGCACGGGGTTCCAGACAATGATTCCGTCAGGGAGATGGGGCACTTTCAGCACACCGCTGAATTTCAGCTGGCCCGTAAAGAAAGCAGTGATCCCCGTTACGATCATGCCGATGAATATGGCGCCATAGACATTCAGCGTCATGAGCACAATTGTGATCAGCAGCCCGAATATTGTAAGCAAGACAGGCGGAGATGTCAGGTCGCCCAGTTTCACTAAGGTGGATTCATGGGAAACGACCAGGCCGGAGAGCCGCAGCCCCAGGAATGCGATGAATAAGCCGATGCCTGCTGTGATGCCATGCTTGAGATTTTCGGGAATGGATTCAATCAGTTTTTCACGGAACGATGTCAAAGATAAGATGACGAACAGCAGTCCTGCTACGAAGACGGCAGAAAAAGCGGTCATATAATCGAGAGTGCCGTCAGATGCGATGACGACAGATGCGAAATACGCGTTAAGGCCCATGCCCGGTGCAATGACAATCGGATAATTGGCAGCGAGCGCCATCCACAGGGTGCCGATGACAGTCGCAATGATAGTCGCCAGGAATACTTGGTCAAACGGGACACCTGCATCCGACAAGATGATCGGGTTGACGATGACGATATAGACCATTGTCAAAAAGGTCGTCATGCCGGCAAGGACTTCCGTCTTTATAGTCGTATCATTCTTTTTGAGATGAAACAAAGCAATACCCTCCAAATCACGAACGTTTATAAACAACTACTTAATAATATTCGTTTTTATCACAGAATGCAAGAGGCGGCTGCATTTTCAACAGATCGATTATATAGTACAATCAATTCACAAAACGACTGGAGGGATTAGGATGAATGAGATGTATAACGGCCAGGTGACGCTCAAAAACGGAGTCGCCATGCCGCAGCTTGGGCTCGGCGTCTATAAGATGACGGAACCGGAAGAGACGTTCAATGCGATCACGTACGCACTCGGCGCCGGTTACCGGGCCATCGACACAGCAGCGATCTATGGAAATGAGGAAGTGACAGGGGAAGCGATCCGGCATTCAGCCATTCCGCGGGATCAGCTGTTCATCACATCAAAGGTATGGAATGACGATCAAGGATATGATGCCACGTTACGGGCATTTGAAACGTCGCTGAAAAAACTGGGTCTTGATCAGCTGGATCTCTATTTGACCCACTGGCCGGTTGCGGGGAGCTATATCGATACATACCGGGCGATCGAACGGCTGTATGAAGAGAAACTGATCCGAGTGCCGGGCGTTTCCAATCACCATGAGCACCATTTGAATGAGCTGTTTAAAGTGGCGGAGGTGCGTCCGATGGTCAACCAGGTGGAACTGCATCCATGGCTTTCACAGGAGCCATTGCGCTCGTTTTGCAGGCAGCATGACATCCAGGTGACATCTTGGTCTCCGCTTGCAAGAGGCCGCTTCCTGGATGATCCTGTACTTCGGGAGGCCTCGGAGGCGCACGGGAAAACACCGGCGCAGGTGATTGTCCGGTGGCATATCCAAAACGGGCTCGTCGTCATCCCGAAATCAGTGAAGCCGGAGAGAATCCTTGAGAATGGCAGTGTGGCGGATTTCACTCTCTCCGAAGAGGAGATGGACCGCATCGGTGAATTGAACCGGAACGAACGGACAGGGACAAATCCAGAGAAATATGATTCGTAATAATTAGTTCTTAAGTCTCTGTGACTTTGCTCATAAAATTCCGATATAAGGGATAAAGGCAAAGAAAAGAGAACCGGAGGGAATTGGGATGTTCAGAAGCAGAAGGGCTGCGGCGGCAGAAACCAATACGCATCTTGCGGAACTGGAACAATTTAAGACCGAGCAGAAGTTGAAAGAGGAAATGGAGACAGTGCGGCTGCACGAACTGAAAGAGGAATTGCATGCCGCCGTCTCGCAGCATGAGAAAGTGAACGGGCAGCATGACGTGCTCGGCAGTGCAGTTCATCAGATTGAGATCAAGTTCGAGAACGTCGGAACGCTCAGTGAACGCACGTATCAAAACTCGGAAGATCTTTACGAGAAGGGCCGTTCCCTTGCGGATAATGCAAAAACGATGGTGACTGAAGCAGAGGAAGGGACAAAGGCTGTTCACGGTACTGCAGGCGTCATCAAAGAGCTGGGCTCACAGATCCAGTCTTCTGAGAAGAATATGTCGAATTTGAGCGAGCGCTCCGTTGAAATCCAGTCGATTGTAGGTGTCATTGAAGACATTGCCGCACAGACGAATCTGCTTGCGCTGAATGCGTCGATAGAAGCTGCACGTGCGGGTGAGTCCGGAAAAGGATTCGCAGTCGTCGCACAGGAGGTCCGGAAGCTTGCGGAAAGCACATCGGACAGTACTGCAAATATCCAGACACTGACGAACGCGCTGCGGGAAGAGATCGAGCAGGCACTTACGGCGACACGCAAAAGCGCCGAACTCGTCGAGAAGGGAATCGCGGCAAGCCTGAAGACAGAGGAGAAGATCGAGAGGATCCTGACAACTGTAGAGGAAAGCAAGTCCGATATCACGTCTGTCCAGTCGAAGATCGAGGACCAGAAAGCACTTGCGGATGAAGTGACGCGTGAGCTTCAAGAAGCAAAAACGCTGTTTGCGGAAGCGCATGCTTTGATCATGGAGCATATCGAGGATGCGAAAGAAGTCGATATGCGCCTTGAGAATGGGATCCGCCAGCTGGCGCTTCAGCCATAAATAATGAAAGAGCCGGGAACTCGTCCCCGGCTCTTTTTTACTTCATTGCTACATTCATCTGCTCTCCGGTAAAAGGATGGATAAACGATACTGCAACGGCAGTCAGGCGATACTCGCCGTCGTCCGTGAGGGTGCCGCCGTATACCGTGTCCCCTTTTACAGGATGTCCGATATGGGAGAAGTGAACCCGGATCTGATGGGTCCTGCCCGTATCCAGTCTCGCTTCCACAATCGTGGAATCCTGCTTCTTCTCCATCACCTGATAGTGGGTGACGGCGGGCTGGCCGGAAGGGGAGACGCGGCGCCTGGTCGCATGGTGCCTGTCCCGGCCAATCGCGAACGATAGAGTTCCTCGCGGACGCTTGACGATGCCGTCCACCTCGGCAATATAGGTGCGGCTGATTTCATTGCGCTCGAGCGCCCGGTCCAGGAGGGCCTTGGCAATCGGATGCTTGGCGACGAGGATCAGTCCACTCGTCCCTTTGTCGAGCCGCTGGATATGCTCCGCATAGCAGCCCCCGTTTCGGGAGACCCAGCCCATCACTTCATTCATGAACGTGCCGGTCCCGCCCTCTCGATCCGGATGTGTCGCCATGCCCGCAGGCTTCACGGCGGCGATCAGGTGTTCATCCTCAAACAGGATCTGTATATCCGCATGCTCTGTTGCCGTATAGGAGGAGCAGACGCCTGGAAACTGGAGGGTCAGCACCGTTCCGGCTTCCAGAGGTTCCTTCCAATCCAGGACAGGGGTTCCGTCCTCCAGCAGGACTCCTTTATCCATCCTCAGCTGGTGTACGGTTTTCTTTCCGGCTGCCCATCGTTCACGCAGCAGCGCCTCGACTGTCAGGCCCGGCTCTTCGACTTTGTACTGAAAGCTTGCGCCTCTCATTTGCCTGCATGCTCCTTAAAGAAGTCTTTGATGGCCTGTTCAACGTCTTCTTCGTCGCCTTCCGGCAAGCCGACGATCCTGCCGACTTCCTTACCGTCCTCGTACTGGATCAGAGCTGGCCAAGCCGTGATGCCGTATGGCGCGGCCTCTTTATCGAACTCGAGCATGTTATATTGGTATACATGGATGCCTTTTTCCTTGGCGATCGGCATCATGATCGGTGTCATTTTCATGCAGTATGGACATTCTGGTGAGAAGAAGTAGGCAGTGACCGGTTCGCCGGTCTTGATCTTCTCCATCAATTCATCGGGCTGCACGATATTGCTGTAATTCTCATTGCCGATCAGTCCGATTGTCGATTTCTGCAGATCGTCTTTTCCGTATGGGTTATCTTTCAGTTTTGTCTCGTCGGCCTTGTTTGTCATGAAGATGATGGCAATGAAAAGAACGACGATGACGCCGCCGAATAGCAATAGCTTTTTCATATTCAGTTTTCTCCTTTTGGTTGTTTCATTATGATGAGGCTGGTGATGAAGATCAGAATGAATGCGACTAACGCCATGAACGGAATGGTGATGAACCCCAGGTAATTGACGTATTCCGCCGTGCATGATCCAGTGCCGCAAACAGGTGCGCTGTCCCGCAGAAACGATAGTTTTTGAATCCCATAGTGATAGAGGGAGATACATGCACCAATCAAGGAAAATGCGGCGGTTGTGAGAGCGCTTTGGGCATTCTTCTGAAAGATGGCAATCCCTGTGATCAAGACGATAGGATACATAAGTATCCGCTGGTACCAGCATAAAGTGCACGGTATGAATTTCTGCACTTCCGAATAGAACAGAGAACCGAGCATCGCAATGAGCGAGACGGCAAAAATAAGCAGGAGACCGTTCTCCTGTCGTTTGTCCATGCAGCCAACCTCCAAAAATAGAATCACTATGATTATAGAGTGAAGGGCTGCTGTATGTAAAATGTTCGACCTTTCGGGGAATCAGATGGTCGCTAAGTGGGTAAACATGAGAGGAAAGGGTGATAATAGTGAGCGAAGAATTTGATTTGTCTTCATTTGAGATCAGCATGATTATCCGTCAAATGGAGAAAAGGGATATTGACAGCATCTTAAAACTACAGGGGATTTGCTTCCCGGGGATGGATCCGTGGAGACGGGACCAATTGGAGAGCCATCTGAACATCTTTCCGGAAGGGCAGTTCGTTGCTGAACTGGATGGCGAAATCATCGGATCCTGCTCGAGCCTGATCATCAATTTTGATGAATATGATGACCGGCATACATGGGATGATATATCGGACGAGGGCTATATAACGAACCATAATCCTGAAGGTTTCAATCTATACGGGATCGAAGTGATGGTCCATCCTGATTACAGGCGGATGAAAGTCGGGCAGCGGCTGTATGATGCCCGGAAAGAGCTTGCCGAGGAATGGAATCTGAAATCTATCATCATCGGGGGGCGCATCCCGAATTACCATAAATATGCGGCGGAAATGTCACCGCGGGAATATGTCGAATCGGTCAGCCGGCATAAGATCTACGACCCGGTTCTCACATTCCAGCTGCTGAATGATTTCACGCTTATGCGGATCAACCCGGGATACTTGCCGGATGATAAAGCTTCCAATAAATACGCTACGCTGATGGAATGGAACAATGTCAACTACCGTGCGACGACGAAACGGCATTTCAAGACGAGCTTCCCAGTCCGGATTTGCGCCGTGCAGTACATGATGCGGGAAATTTCATCATTCGAGGAACTTGCAGGCCAGTGCGAGTATTTTGTGGATGTCGCGTCGGATGCGAGCTCCGATTTTGTCGTGTTCCCGGAAATCTTCACGACCCAGCTCATGTCGTTCCTTGACGAGCCGTCTCCGAGCCGGGCGATCAGGAAGCTGTCGGAGTTTACTCCGCAGTATATCGAGATGTTCACAAATCTTGCGGTGCGGTACAACGTCAACATTATCGGCGGGTCCCACTTCGTCGAAGAGGAGGACGAGGAGATCTACAATATCGCCTATCTGTTCCGGCGGGACGGCTCGATCGAGAAGCAGTACAAGATCCACGTCACGCCGAACGAGCGGAAATGGTGGGGGATCAGCCAAGGGGACTCTGTCCGCGTGTTCGATACGGACTGCGGGAAGATCGCCATCCAGGTCTGCTATGACATCGAATTTCCGGAACTTGCACGAATCGCCGTCGACAAAGGGGCGAAGATCATCTTCACGCCATTCTGCACGGACGACCGCCACGGCTATTTGCGCGTACGGTACTGCGCGCAGGCACGCGCCGTCGAAAATCAGATCTACACCGTGATTTCAGGGACGGTCGGGAATTTGCCGCATACCGAGAATATGGATGTGCAATATGGACAGTCCGCCATCTTTGCCCCTTCCGATTATGAATTCGCGAGGGACGGCATTGTCGGGGAGACGAATCCGAACGTCGAGATGGTGCTGATCGGCGATGTCGACCTGGAGATCTTGCGGAGGCAGCGGATCAGCGGAACGGTGCGCCAGCTTAAGGACCGGCGGCATGATGTGTATAAGGTGGAGTATTTGCGGGATTAATAACCGACCGGGTTGGAAAATGAAAACGGCGCCTCCGTAAAGGGGGGCGCCGTTTCTTATGACTCGTATGATAAATCGGTTGAACCGTTCACTTCTTCACTCTCATTCTTCACCGCTTCGAGATAGAGGATATGGTGACCCTCCACGTCTTTCACAGTAAATTCGTAGCCTTGCTCGATAATCTTCTCGCCAGGGACTGCTTCGAACCGCTCTGACATGAACCAGCCGCCGATCGTATCGATGTCTTCTTCATCGATCTTGATGCCGAGGACATCATTGACGTTCTCAATGAGCATCTTGGCATCCAGGATGTAGTGGTCCTGGTTGATCATCTGGACTTCCGGCACTTCATCCATGTCGAACTCATCTTGAATCTCTCCGACGATTTCTTCGAGGATGTCCTCGATCGTCACAAGTCCGGATGTTCCGCCGTATTCATCCATGAGGATTGCCATATGGATCCGTTCCCGCTGGATTTTCAGAAGGAGGTCGCCGATCGCAATCGTTTCGATGACGCGGATGACCGGCTGCATATGTTCGATGACAGGCTGATCGCCTGCGTCCGGATCTTTGATATAGGCGGTCAGCAGGTTCTTCATGTTGACGAGACCGATGACATGGTCTTTATCGCCATCCGTTACAGGATAGCGGGTATATTGCTCCACTCCGAGCATTTCAAACATTTCGCGGAGTGTCATGTCTTTCTCGATCGTCATCATTTCGGTCCGGGGCACCATGATTTCGCGGGCGACCCGGTCGTCGAATTCAAAGATCTTGTTGACGAATTTGTACTCGGACTGGTTGATTTCGCCGCCCTTAAGGCTGTCGGACAGGATCATCCGCAGTTCATCTTCCGAATGGACGACTTCCGATTCGGAAACCGTCTTGAACCCTAAAAGACGGGCGATGAGACGGGCGGAGCCGTTCATTCCCTTGATGACGGGGTACATGATGTTATGGAATATGATAAGCGGCCGTGCGACTGATAATGTGATCGCTTCGGCGCGCTGGATGGCAATCGTTTTTGGGGCCAGCTCACCGACGACGACATGCAAGAATGTCACGATGGTGAACGCAATGGCGAAAGACAGGATTGTCGACGCGCTCAACGTCAAATCGAAATGGGTGAAGATCGGCTGCAGCAGCAGCTTGACTGTCGGCTCACCTAGCATACCGAGTCCAAGAGCCGTAATGGTGATGCCTAGCTGGCAAGCGGATAAGTATTCATCCAGATTGCCGATCACGCGTTTGGCGGTGATCGCTTTGCGGCTGCCTTCCGCAACGAGCTGGTTGATGCGTGTGGTCCGTACTTTCACGATTGCAAATTCACTCGCGACAAAAAACGCGGTGAGTGCGATCAAGGCAGCAAATGCTGCCAATCGTATGGCAATGTCCAAATAAGTTTACTTTGTCCCGCACCCGAATGAGGGGTAGAACAAAGTGCACACCTCCTGTAAGGATAAAATGGGTAGTTACAATCAATGATAATTTATCGACCGAAAAAAAACAAATGGTTTTGCTTGAATTTCCGGCTTGAGTTTTAAAAAATAGGAGAGGCAATCTGTCATAGGTCAAGAAAGGCAAGCATAAGATAGGAAGCCAAAAAAAGGCCAGGAGCGGTGGAATCCACTCCTGGCGTATACGATCATTTGCCGTGGGGCTGTCTCGGCGTCCGCAAGAGGAGTAGCGTCCGCTGAGATGTATTGATAACAGTATAATCGGAACAGGCCTGTCTTATGCATGACCAGCCTGATTTCATGTGCTTATATAGTATGTACCCGCTGCACTGTCTGTAAAACAATTTCACCAAGTTGTATTGACAAATGGAAAAAGGCAATGGTAAGGTAGAAATATTCGAAAATCGAAATAGTGAGGGAGGTGCGGAAAATGGAAAAAGTGATAACAATTCGTCTTATGCAAATCCATATTCCGTGCCGCCGTGCCTGCTGATTTTTCATGTCAGCCTGCATGCGGCTCAGCGCCATTCCTTTATGAAGCACACGCTTAAGCAGGAGGCGTGTGCTTTTTTGTCTTTTTTCAGGTGTTACCGCATGCCTCATGCGTAGCATAAATAAGAACGCGGGAAAGGAGTGCTGATGATGATTTTCATCAAACAGCAAAGGAAACTATTAGAGAAGGAATCTTTAGAAACTGGTTAGTAGTACGAACGGGGAAGAGGTTGATAGGCAATGTTTTCAGTTTTATTCAAGTTAGGCTGGTTTTTCAAAGAAAATAAGAAACGGTATATTGTGGCGCTGACGCTTATGCTGTTGGCGAACGTCCTCGTCATTTTGCCGCCGTGGATTATCGGTCAGGCGATCGATGCGATCCATACTGAGTCGCTGACGAGCCGGATGCTTTGGCTGTTCATCGGCGCGCTGCTGATTGTCACCGTGCTATCGTATGCCGGGAACTTCATCTGGCAGTATCAGTTGTTCGGCGGTGCGTATGTCATTGAGAAGCAGCTCAGGACGCGGCTGATGCGCCATTTCCTGAAGATGACGCCGACGTTCTATGAAAAGAACAAGACCGGGGATCTGATGGCGCGTTCGACGAATGACCTAAGGGCCATTTCAGAAACTGCAGGCTTCGGAATCATGACGCTTGTCGATTCGACGGCGTATCTTGGGATGCTCATTATCATGATGGGATTTGCGATTTCGTGGAAATTGACGCTCGCGGCGATTTTGCCGCTGCCGATTCTCGCATTCATTTTACAAGTGCTCGGGAAACGGATCCATGAGCGCTACATGACGGCGCAGCAGGCATTCGGCGATTTGAACGACGATGTCCTTGAAGCGGTGGCGGGCGTCCGCGTTGTCCGGGCATATGTGCAGGAACGCGCTTCTGAGCAGAAGTTCGCGGATATGACGGAAGATGTGTATAAGAAGAACATGCATGTCGAGAAGATTGATGCGCTGTTCATGCCGTTCTCCAAAGTGTTGACGGGATTGACGTATGTCATCGGACTCGGCTTCGGCGCCTATCTCGTGTCGACAGGCGATATTTCACTTGGAAATCTGGTTACTTTCAACGTCTATCTCGGCATGATCACGTGGCCGATGTTCGCAATCGGAGAACTGATCAACGTCCTTCAGCGGGGCAATGCTTCCCTTGACCGGGTCATGGAGACTCTCAGCTATGAGGAGGACGTGAAAGACCCTGCGGATCGGAAGTCCGTCGAGCGTCCGGACAGCATCGGATTCAAGGAAGTCAGCTTTCAGTATCCGATGTCCAGCGTAAAAAACCTGGAGCGGATCGACCTCGGCTTGAAGAGAGGGCAGACTCTCGGCATCGTCGGCAAGACGGGGAGCGGCAAGACGACGTTCGTCAAGCAGCTGCTTCGCGAATATCCGGTCGGCGAAGGGGAAATCGCATTCTCTGAAATCGGGATGCAGTCACTTACAAAAGACCAAGTGCGCGACTGGATCGGCTATGTGCCGCAGGATCACGTCCTGTTCTCGCGCTCTGTCCGGGAAAATATCTTGTTCGGACGGCCTGAAGCGACAGATGCGGATATCGCAGAAGCCATTCGGCTGTCCCACTTCGAAAAAGATCTCGAAATGCTGCCTGGCGGTTTGGAGACGCTTGTCGGCGAGAAGGGCGTCGCGCTATCGGGCGGGCAGAAACAGCGGATTTCCATCGCCCGGGCCATTGTGAAAAACCCGGAAATTCTGATCCTCGATGATTCCTTGTCCGCGGTCGACGCGAAGACGGAAGCGAAGATCATCGAGAATATCCGGTCGGAACGGGCTGACAAAACGACGATCATTACAACACACCGCCTGTCCGCGATTGAACATGCGGACTGGATCATCGTCCTTGACGATGGACGTGTCGTGGAAGAAGGAACACATGAAGACTTGCTTGCGATGAACGGATGGTACAAAGAGCAATTCGACCGCCAGCAGATTGGGGAGGTTGAATAAAATGGGTACAGGAAAACGGCTTGTACGCTATGCGCTTGATTATAAAAAAATCCTTATTCCAGGAATGATCCTCCTGGCGATGGCCGTCGGAGCGGATCTGATGGGCCCGATCATCGCGAAGAAGATCATCGATGACCATATCGCGCCTTCCGCGTCAGGGACGATCGACTTCAGTCCGATTTTCGTCCTGCTCGCCATCTTTTTCGGCCTGGCAGTCGTGACAGCGGTATTGCGCTACTTCCAATATCTGATGCTGCAGCAGGCGGCGAACCGTATCGTCCAAAAAATGCGGAATGAGCTGTACCGGCATGTCCAGACGCTCCCCATTCGCTATTTTGACAACTTACCTGCAGGGAAAGTCGTTGCGCGGATTACGAATGATACGGAAGCGGTCCGGAACTTATATGTGACGGTCATCTCCCAGTTCGCAATCAGCGGCATGTATATGCTTGGGATCTTCATCGCCCTTTTTGCGCTTGACGCAAAATTTGCGACAGTTGCCCTTCTCGTGCTCCCGATCCTTTATATTTGGATGAAGGCCTACCGGAAGTTCGCGGCACGGGTCAACCATATCATCCGCAGCAAAAACAGTGAAATGAACGCCATGATCAACGAATCGATCAATGGGATGACGATCATCCAGGCGTTCCGCCGGGAAAAACAGATCGACGGCGAGTTCAATGACGTGAACGAATCGCACTTCGGTTATCAGAGCAAGTTGCTGAAAGTGGAATCGGCGACCTCTTATAATCTCGTGGATACACTCCGCTCCCTGGCATTCGTCTTCCTGATCTGGTATTTCGGAGGCGCCATGCTGACAGGCGGCGCAATTGCTTCTGCGGGTCTGCTTTACGCGTTCGTTGACTATATCACGCGGCTTTTCAACCCGATCAACGGGATCGTTAACCAGTTCGCTCGTCTCGAGCAGTCGCTTGTTGCCGCAGACCGTGTGTTTGAACTGATGGACCGCACAGGAGAAGCGGTCAGCGATGACAAGATCGACCGGTACCGGGGAAATGTCCGGTTCGAAGATGTTTGGTTCGCGTATAAAGATGAGGAGTATGTACTGAAAGACATCTCATTCGAAGCGAAACAGGGCGAGACGGTGGCGCTTGTCGGCCATACGGGATCAGGGAAGAGCTCCATCATGAACCTGTTGTTCCGTTTCTATGATCCATCGAAAGGGCGGATCACGATTGACGGAATGGACATTGTCGAATCGCCAAGGCAGACGATCCGTGACCATATGGGCATCGTCTTGCAGGATCCATACCTATTCAGCGGAACGGTCGAGTCGAACATCAGTTTGAACGATCCGAGAATTTCCCGGGAAAAGGTCCAGGAAGCGCTTGACGCGGTTGGCGGCGAGCGTGTATTGAGACATTTGCCGGGCGGTATCGACGAGCCCGTTGTCGAAAAGGGCAGCACACTGTCATCAGGACAGCGCCAGCTCATTTCATTCGCACGCGCCCTTGCGTTCGACCCGGCGATCCTCATACTGGATGAAGCGACGTCGAACATCGACACGGAGACCGAAGAGATCATCCAGCATGCGATGGATGTACTGAAAAAAGGGCGGACGACATTCATCATCGCCCACCGTTTGTCGACGATCAAAAACGCCGACCGGATCCTTGTGCTGGACCGGGGCGAAATTGTCGAGCAAGGTACGCATGACGAGCTGCTTTCGCTTGGCGGGCAATATGCACAAATGTACAAACTGCAAGCGGGCAATGGAGCTAAAGCGATCTGATGAAGAGGGGAGACCTGGCATAAGGCCGGGTCTCCTTTTCTTTGTGCAAGTCTCTCAATTTCCAAAAACACTCAAATTACGTCTTGCTAAACTATTCGGAAACACGTATATTTAGAGTATCGAAATAGTTTGACGGAAAGTTGGAAGTGGAACATGAATTGGATTAGAGGATGGAAACGGAGCTTCATGTCATTCAACCGGAATGTCCGTTTTTTCATGCTGGGCAATGTGCTCCTCCAAATAGGGATGGGCGTTTTCATGGTTATGTATAATCTGTATATCAAAGAGCTGGGCATGCCGGAGACGGTTAACGGAAAAGTGATTTCGATGACGGCTCTTGCATCTGCCATCATGTTTGTGCCGGCGGGGTTTCTGAGCGATAAGCTCGGACGCAAATGGCTCATCATCGGCGGGGCGGTCATGACGGCGTTCACCCTGTTTTTCCGGGGAATGGTCTCCGCTGAATCGCCGATTGTCATCGCCGCATTGCTGACGGGGCTTTTCATGGCGTTCGTGCAAGTGTCAGGCATCCCGTTCCTCGCGGAGAATTCGTCCCCCTCGGAGCGGGTACACCTGTTCAGTGTCAATTTTGCGTTCATTACGATTGCCAATGTTCTGGGCAGCTTGTTCGGCGGCGTGATCGCCGATACGCTCAGCTCCGTGTTCCACTTGGAGACGACGGTAGCGATCCGCTGGTCCCTGCTCGCAGGGGCGGCCATCTTCACGGCAGGGCTCATCCCGCTGTTCCAGCTTCGGGAGGCATCGAAACAGGAGAGGCAGACGGAGACCGTCGTGCATGGGGAGCTAAAGGGACAGGACAGCCTGAAACGGAATCTTGTCGCGATCTTCCATTTCTCCCTTGCGAGCCTGCTCATCGGGTTCGGCTCGGGTCTCGTCGTGCCGTATTTGAATCTGTATTTCGCCAACCGGTTTGACGCCAGCAACTCCTATATCGGGTTCGTCCTGTCGCTCGGTTCCGCCATGACCGCGGTCGCTGCGATGATCGGGCCGTGGCTTGCTAGGAAGGTCGGCAAAGTGAAAGCGCTGATCCTGTTCCAGATGCTGTCGATCCCGTTCTTATTGTTGACGGCATATACGACATCGCTATACTTGGCCTCCCTCGGCTTCCTTCTGCGCCAAGCGCTGATGAACGCCGGGAATCCGATTCAAAGTGCGGTTGCGATGGAAGTCGTTTCGGATAAATACAAGGGGCTGGCGAACTCGATGAACCAGATGGTGTTCAATCTAGGTTGGGCGACGATGGGGCCGATTGCCACTGGGCTCGTCGTGTCGCAGGGGACGTACTGGGGCTATGCCTATGCGTTTACGATCACGGCGGTGCTGTATGTCGTTTCATCAGTCTATTATTTCTTCATCTTCGGCCGGCGGAAGCTGGCGGAAGAGTGATGTCATTGCATAAGCCGGTCAAGACGCCATCTCGACTGGCGAGATGGCCGGTTTTTTGTTTGGATGAAGTGGGGGAAATGGCACAGGGCCGGATCACCTGGCATAAAAAAGGCTGCCTCATCGGGCAGCCTTTTCCATCCACTAGATCTGTTTCCGCTGTGTTTCCTTCCAGGCATTTTGCTCTTCAGGCACACGGCTTTTGTCTTCGAAGACATTTTCAGTCTTTTGGTCTTGGATTTTCAGCTGTTCTTTTTCTTTCAACAGCTCTTCGGTGGATTTCTCTTTATCCATATAAAACGCCTCCTCGTCAAAACGTAGTATATGTGGAAATCTTCCCTTCATTCATAGACATGAAACGTCATGAGTTCGTGGATCATTTTTTTGATGTTTTCCTCGTCTGGCGGGGTGTTTCCGGTCCAGACGATGTTTCCGTCCGGCATATAGTCGCCTGTGTAGCGCTCCTGTTTATGGAAGAATGAAAACGTCCAGCCCGGCAGAACGCCGCCTTCATACATCGGTGCGTATTTGAAATGCTGCAGCATCTAAAATCTCTCCTCTCATATGGCAGAATTCAGCCGCATAAACTGAAGAAATGATGCGAAAGGATGCTGCCGTGTTTATTAGTCAGTTGAAGCAGGCCATCGAGGATGAATACCGGTCGTACCATTTTTATAAATTAATGTACGAACAGACGAAGGACCAGCTATGGCGCGATTTCATCCAGCACGCGTACGAGGATGAGCAGAGCCATTATGAAATGATGCAACAGCTCCATTATATGATGACCGGGACATTCGTGCCAAATCCGCGGAAACCTGTCGCCTGCTATGACTTGAAGGAATGTGCAAAGCGGGCGCTTGTGGACGAACTGGATGCGGTGGAGCATTACAAGCTGATGCTTCTGCAAGTTCCATTCCAGCAGGCATACAACCCGATTTTCATTGCCATGCATGACGAAGTGGAGCATGCGATCCGGATGTCCGCCATTTACAATGGAACGAAATGAGGAAAGGCCATCGATCGGAATCCGGTCCATGGCCTTTCCGTCATTTGCCGAAGAACGCCTTGAAATACGGGATGGCCTCGAGCATGCGAGGCCCGTACCAGAACATCTCCCCGTCGATGAGCTTGATATCGATGCCGGGGAACATCTCGGTGAATTGTATTTTCTGCTTTTCTTTAAACGGATACGGTTCGGATGCAAGCAAAATCAGATCGAGTCCCGCTTCTTCGAAGTCCTCTTCCGTGATCACGGGATACCGTCCCTCTTTCAGGGCGAACGGGTTGCCGAGTCCGAGATGCCGCAGCACGTCTGTGATATATGTATCGCGGCCTGCCGCCATATACGGCTTTTTCCAGATGACATAAGCGGCGCGTCCGCTGCTGATATCCCGCAACTCGTCCCATCCATCCCGTATGTCGTTGACGAGCGTTTCGGCTTCCTGCTTGCGGTCTGTCAGCTCTCCCATGTCGGTAATCATTCCGAGTCCCTCCTGAATGGACTGCACTTCCGCCACATTCACGGGGAAATGTTCGGAAAGGGTATCCGCCATCTCTTTCGTGTTCTCCTCTTTTTCGAGGATGATCAGATCAGGCTTCGCCTGGATGATCGCTTCCAGCTTCAGGTCCTTCGTGCCCGCCACGGCAGGCACCTGTTTTACGCTGCCTGCCGGATGGATGCAGAAACGGGTCCTTCCGACAATGCGCTCGGAAAGGCCGAGCGCGAATAATGTGTCGGTGATCCCGGGGCAGAGCGAGATGATCCGTTTAGGGGGATACTCGTAGGCCACTTTCCGGCCGAGCCGGTCCATCACTTCTTTTTTCATGTCGCACACTCCTTGCTTTAAAAATGGCGTCTCGCTCTCAAGGCGACCGATTCCGGCGCTTTCAGCGACAGCGGCTCCGCATGCATGAAATTGAAGACATTCATGTCACTTGTGCCAAGCATGCCGATTGTCATGCGCGGGACGAGCCGGAAATGGACGCGCTGGCCTTCCCCTCTTGTAAGCGGGATGAACAGCGCCGCGTTGAAGCTCGATATGCCGTTCTCCTTCAGGAACGCGAAAAGTCTTACGAGGCTTGCCGCGAGATGATCATAATCATCATCCGTGAGCTCCGCAAGGGAACTGGCCTTAAAGACGCCGAGAAAATCCATATGGCTCAGCGGCGCGAATGCATGCAGCCAGTCGATCGATCCTGCTGAGGCAATCCATCTGTCTCCTCTTTCGCGCTCTTGTTCTGCGAGCTCTGTGAAATAATCCGCTCCGTTGCTGCCGTAGTATGCCCCGCATGCTGTAGAGACGATTGCCTGATAGTTCGTCGGATGCTCGGATGCCAGGGCATGCAGGTGAGGATGCAAAATGCTTCCTCCAGACGGCGGCAGATAGTTCCAATTGATGGATGCATATGCGGTCTGCGGATTTAATTCCGCCACTTCCGCGAGATACTGATGGGCTGCCCGGAATGCTTCGCTGATCGTCTGTGCTGTGAACTCCGGGAGTGTCACATAATGCTGTTCGGTCATCCGGACGACCGCATTATGCTTGCTGTATGGAAATAGGTTCGGAAAAACGACCGCTTCCCCGTGGATGAACCGCCCGCCTTCGACAAGTTCGTCGGGGAAGCGCGGCGTCGATGTGAAAATATTTTCCGGGCAGAACGGGCATTTTGCACCGGCAGTCTGCTCCGCCTCCATGGAAAAATCAGCGGGGACGAAAGGGGCGCCAGGGTCGAAAATGATCCGGGACGATGCGCCGGTGAGCGGATCGAACCGCACTTCCGTCTTGCGGTCGATCAGCTTGCCGTCCTGCATCGGATCATGGAATGTGAAAAACTCTTCCTCTGCTCTGAAATCAATCAATGCATGCCAACTCCTCTTCATATAATAGGAACCTTCATTGGTGCGAAGCCGAAACTTATGGTAGATTCAATACATACCAGTTTACCAACAATTCGTGAAACTGTCACCCGGGTGACAGGAGGAAGGAAGAATCAAATGATCCAATCAGCTGTGCTTTATACCAATAAATTAAAAGCGATGAGGCGGTTTTATAGCGGCTCATTGGGGCTTCAAGTGATCGATCAGTGGGACGGGCACTTTACGCTCCAAATCGGCGAATCACACTTGACGTTCAAGGAGACGGATGAGCCGGCATTTTACCATTACGCCATCAACATTCCGGGTAATCAATTTTCGATGATGAAGTTTTTTCTGCGGGAGAGGGTTGAGATGAACAGGGAAGAGGGGCGGGATGAAGTATATTTTCCGGGCTTCGATGCGGATTCAATGTATTTTGAGGATCCGGCGGGCAATATCGTGGAACTGATCGGCAGAAGAAAGCGTGATCTGTTCGGCGACCTGTCATCCGCCTCCTTTTTAAACATCAGTGAAATCGGCCTCGTAACGCCGGACGTGACGGAAGTCGGGGAAGAGCTGCTCGACCGGGGCCTGCCGCTTAGGAAAGGCGGGGAAATCGATCCGGAAGGACTTAACTTCATCGGGTCGGGCGATTCGTATATCGTTCTTGTGCCAGCGGGAAGGCGCTGGTATTTCTCTAAAAAGGATTCTGTCACCTATCCGCTGGAGCTCGTCATGGACGGCCTTTCCGTCAAAGTGGACAGCTGCGGAAAACACATGGACTGAGCGGGTTGCCTAGAGGCGTTTCCTTTATTTCGCAACCGCCGTTCTGCTATAATGAGGCGTAACGCGATAAGGGAAAGGTGAAGCGAGTGAATTTTCTTTGGACCATCCTGTTCATGGCGGTGATCGGCGCAGTGATCGGCGGTTTCACCAATCATTTGGCAATCAAAATGCTGTTCCGGCCCCATGAACCGAAATATATCGGAAACTGGCGCTTGCCATTCACGCCCGGCCTGATTCCAAAGCGGCGCGACGAACTGGCGGTGCAGCTAGGGAAGACCGTGACGAATTATCTGCTGACGCCGGAGACATTCCGCCGGAAGCTGCTGACGCCGGATGTCCAGAACAAAGCGGAGCAATTTGTCCAGCGGAAAGTGAATCAATACGTCTTTGAGAGCGACAAGACGCTGAACGATTGGCTCGCTCTTGCAGGAGCGGCTGGACTTGCAACGAAAACCGAAAATAAGATCATGAACGTCATTGACGGGCAGCTTGGGGCAATCCGCACCAAGGTGACGACAGGGACGGTGGAAGAAGTCGTCCCGGACAAGTGGCTTCGGCAAGTGGAAGCATTGATTCCAGGCGTAACGCAGCACATCCTGACGAATGCGCAAGGGTTTGTCGATTCGTATGAAGGGAAAGTGATGTTCCAGAAGCTGATCAACGATTTCCTCGCATCAAAAGGGACGTTCGGCGGCATGCTCAATATGCTGTTCGGCGATTCCAACTCGCTTGTCGAGAAGGTGCAGCGGGAAGCGATGAAATTCCTGTCTGCTGAAGGGACAAGCGAACTTGTACAGTCGCTGCTCGAGAAGGAATGGGGCAAGCTGACGAAGCGGCCGATGGAGGAACTGATTGGCGGATTTGACTGGGATGGACTGTTCTTCTCCATCAAGTCATATGCTAAAAAGGAACTGGCGCTAGCAGAGCGGCTTGACCGTACGGTGAGCGATTACTGGCCGGAAGGCGGAGCGTGGGTGGAGCAGAATCTCACTCCGAAGATTGTCTCCTTCGCTTTCGATCAGGCCGAGAAGCAATTGGAAGTGTCGCTCGGCAAATTGAAGCTGGATGAGATCGTCAAAGAGCAAGTCGATTCATTCCCGACATCTGTCCTGGAAGATCTGGTGCTCGGAATTTCTAAGAGGGAATTCAAGATGATCACCGTCCTCGGCGCATTGCTCGGAGGGATGATCGGTATCGTGCAAGGTTTGATCGTGTTTTTAACAACGTGAGGGGGATTTTGAAATGGCAGTTAATATTTATGATGATGTGAACCGGATGGAAGCATCGCTTCGCAAGACGGATGAGTACGAAAGTGTAGAGAAGGCGATCGCTGAAGTGCAAAACGACGGCCAGGCGCTTGAACTGTTCAAGAGCTTCCGCAAGATTCAAGTGACGCTGCAGGATAAACAGATGCAAGGGGAAGACATTGCACCTGAGGAATTCGAGTACGCACAGAAAACAGCCCAGCTCGCACAGCAGAACGAAAAGATCATGAACTTGCTGCAAGCAGAGATGAAGCTGAGCTCCCTCATCGAGGAGATCAACCGGGTCCTCATGAAACCGGTGCAGGAACTATACGAGACGATTTCATAAGATCGGGCGGCCTTCTCGCGGAAGGCCGTCTTTTTTTGGGAAGCGCTGCAAATTGATTTCTGATACAATATAGGCACAAGTTTGAAAGGAAAGTTGGTACTTCATTGCAAACAATATTACTTACACAGCCGTTTCCGCATGACTGGATGCGCATGTTCACGCATTTGGCGGATCTCTTTTTCGAAGAGACGGAGTTTGTCGCGGAACCCGCGGCTGATACGATTGCTGTCGATTTCCGTGTCACGGCTGAGCGGGGCCATATAGATGGAAAAGCATCACTGGAGTGGCAGGGCGGCGTATTCAGCTCGGAATTCGAGGAGAAGGAGACGGACGAGGCCGGCAAAGCGAAGACGAGACAATTGAAAAGGGTCTATTCCCATTTATTTTTAGAAGTGCTTGAGCAGGCGACGGAGATGAAACAAGCATGGGGCATCCTGACGGGAATCCGTCCGACCAAGCTGTACCATAAATATCGCCAGCAAGGCCTTTCGGTGGAAGAGGCGCAGCAGCAGCTGATGGAAAGGCATCGCATTTCCCGTGAAAAGAGCGAGCTGCTTGCGAAAATTGCGGATGTGCAGCTCGGTGCGATTCCTGATCTGTATGAGCTTCGCGAAGAAGTGAGCATTTATATCGGCATCCCCTTCTGTCCGACAAAATGCGCATACTGCACATTCCCTGCGTATGCCATCCACCGGAAGAACGGCCGCGTCGAATCGTTCCTCGACGGGCTTCATATGGAAATACGGGAGATCGGGAAATGGCTCACGAGCCGGGATATCCATGTTACGACGATCTACTTCGGCGGAGGGACACCGACGAGCATCGAGGCGGATGAAATGGACGCCTTGTACCGGACGATGCATGAGTCGTTCCCGCATATGGAAACTGTCCGCGAAGTGACTGTCGAGGCGGGCCGCCCGGATACGATCACGCCAGAGAAGATCGAAGTGCTGAAAAAGTGGGGCATCGACCGGATCAGCGTCAATCCACAATCGTACACGGATGAGACGCTCAAGGCGATCGGCAGGCACCACTCCGTACAGGAGACGATCGATAAATTCTGGCTCAGCCGCAACCTTGGCATGAAGAACATCAACATGGACCTGATCATCGGCCTGCCGAACGAAGGAATAGAAGAATTCGCCCATTCCCTTGAAGAGACGGAAAAGATGCAGCCGGAATCCCTTACGATTCATACATTGTCGTTCAAACGGGCTTCCGAGATGACGCGCAATAAAACGAAATACAAAGTCGCGGACCGCAAGACGGTGGAACAGATGGCGCGCATGGGCGAGGACTGGACCGCAGCGAACGGCTATGCTCCGTATTATCTGTACCGGCAGAAAAACATCCTCGGCAACTTGGAGAATGTCGGCTACGCGAAGCCGGGCGAAGAAAGCTTATATAACATCCTCATCATGGAAGAGGTGCAGTCCATCATCGGCGTCGGGTGCGGTGCGTCCAGTAAATTCATGGATCCTGCAACCGGCAAGATCACCCAGTTCCAGAACCCGAAGGACCCAGCTGCATATATACTGACTTTCGAGGAATACATCGACAAGAAGATTGAACATCTGGAACGGATTTTTCCGGCGGTTCAGCATACATGAGGAGGGCCATGGCAGTAAGTTGCCATGGCTTTATTTATTTTTTGAAGGAGTTCCAATCTATTTGTCGAATAGTAGGTAATGAATAGTCATTCAGTTTGGGAAGGGGATGGACAGGAATGTATAAGACGATCGAATTGAAGAAGGACGGACGCCTCGCGCGTCTGCTGCTGAACCGGCCGCAGGCGATGAATGCGATGGATGATGTGATGATGAGGGAACTGGCAGAGGCGTTTGAGTCACTCGCAGGCGAGGCGGATATCCAAGTGCTGGTCATCGAAGGGAAAGGAAGAGCCTTTTCAGCGGGCGGAGATATTAAGAAAATGGTGGACCCTGAAAGCCCGATGGACATCGCCAAAGTGATGGTGGATGTGTCGCGTCTTGCGAAAGCGCTCTACCGGTTGCCGATGGTGACGATTGCGGCGGTCCATGGAGCTGCTGCCGGCCTCGGTTTCAGCATGGCGCTCGGATGTGATATGGTGCTTGCAGAAGAGGACAGCAAGCTGGCGATGAATTTCATCGGCATCGGACTCGTGCCGGACGGGGCGGGCCATTTCTTCTTGAAGGAGCGCATCGGCATCCCGGCTGCCAAGCAGCTCATCTGGTCGGGGGAAGTGATGAATGCAGAAAAAGCGGCTGCGGCCGGATTGATTGACGAAGTGGTCCCGAGCGGACAGGCGCATGCTGCCGGAGAGAAGCTTGCAGCAAAGCTGCTGTCGTCACCGATCGCGGCGATGATTGCTTCGAAGCAGCTGCTTCATTCATTGAAATTGGACGAGCTGGATGAAGTGCTCCGCCTTGAGAGCGAAGCGCAGGTCGCGATGCGCAAGACGGCGGACCACCAGGAGGGGATCCAGGCCTTCGTCGAAAAGAGGAAGCCGGCATTCACGGGGAAATGAAGTAGTATAAACAGGCCGCTGCGGCATTGACAGCGGTCTTTTAGAAATTTGATGAAAAAGGCAATGGAAATTCCTGAAGGATGTAATTTAGAGATTCCAGAACTTACTATAAAGCATATAGTTTTAACCATTTGAAAAAAGGTTATAAAATAAGGTGGGACTACATAAGGGGGAGGGAAAGACCCATGATGGACCGAACATCGGATAATGAGAATTTACTAGCCTATTTTAATGACCACCGAGATGATTTTGTGAAGGAACTGCTGAACCAGGCGGTGACTGTCCGGGATAAGATTGATGATATTTTGCGGATCGGCAACATTGACCTGATCAACAACGCACACCATCTCATCGGATGCATACTGGAAAACCGGGAAGAGGACCTTCGCGCATTCGCCAAGCAGGAAGGGATTGCTTGGGCGACTTACTCGCTGACACTTGCGTTCAAGCTCGAATGGGTACAGGCGATCCGCCGATCTTTGTGGGTCCTGGTGGAACGCTTTTTGAAGGAATCGGAAGCGGATGTCGATTTCTTCACGCTGGAGAAACAGATCAACAACAGTGTCGATCTTTTCCTGAATGCGTTTTTCATCAATTATTCGACATACAAGGATTCCTTGCTGACAGCCCAGCGCCAGCTTGTGGAAAACTTGTCCGTTCCGATCATACCGATCACACAGACCGTCGCAATCTTGCCGCTGATCGGTGAAATCGATTATTTCCGGTCCAAGGTGATGGAGGAGAAGGTGCTGCTTGAGGTGGGCCGTCTTCGGATTCGTACATTGTTCCTAGATATGTCGGGCATCGCTGATATGCAAGTCGAGGTGATCGATCAATTGCTGAAAATCATCGATGGGGCTGCGATGATGGGATGCCGTACTGTCATTACGGGCCTACGCCCGGAAGTGGTGCGCCATATGATCAGGCAAGGCCTGTCTTTCGATGCACAGACGGAAACCGTCGGCACCTTGCAGCAGGCATTACATACGTATTTGACAAATTGAATGAAACCATAAAGGAAGGACCCGCTCACAGAGCGGGTCCTTTTGTCTTGTATTTGGCGGCTGTTTCGCGCCATGTGAAGTAGCCTTCCTCGATTGCCCGGATGAGCAGCTCGGCTGTCGCGATGTTTGTTGCAAGCGGGACGCCATAGACGTCGCAGAGCCGGAGAAGGGCGCTGACGTCGGGCTCATGGGGCTGGGCGGTGAGCGGATCCCGGAAGAACAGGATCAGGTCGAGTTCCCCTTTCGCAATCATGGCGCCGATCTGCTGGTCGCCGCCGAGCGGGCCGGACATGAGCCTTTGGATATCCAGGCCTGTTTCTTCCATGATCCGTTTGCCTGTCGTCCCGGTCGCAAACAGCGTGTAGTCCGAGAAGACATGCTCATAGGCGATGGTGAAATTCACCATTTCATCTTTTTTCTTGTCATGGGCGATCAATGCGATATTCACTCGTTGTCCCCACTTTCGTTTTTCCCCATTCTATCACACATGGAACAGCAAAAGCTTGCCCGCAGGTGACGCCAGGCGATGTGTGCGCTCCGTAAGACTCAGTTCTTCGAGCAACGCACGGCCTTTCTCTTTCGCCTCGTCGTCATTGCTTGCGGTGAATGTTTCGTTAGCCATCAATTCCCCATCTTTTTCATAAGCCGTCAATTTATATGTGCGCATTTCGATCAGACCTCCCTATCGGTTTCTTTCATTATACTATGAACTGCGAAAAAGTGAACAGTCGTTCATTTCGAAAAAAAAGTTGTAAAGGTTGCTTGACATGCCGCATAGGGTAAAGTAAGCTTTACGTAAAGGTTGCTTGACGTAAAGGAACATTGACTAATTTAACGGATGGGAGGATATCGACCTGGAAAACTTTATCAAGGAAAGGCGGACCGAGTGCGGATGGACCCAGGATGATCTTGCCGAGAAACTGGACGTTTCCAGGCAGACGATCATTTCTTTGGAGAAGGGCCGTTACAACCCGTCCCTCGTCCTCGCTTTTAAGATCGCGAAGTTGTTCGGGTGCCGAATCGAGGAATTATTCATACCGGAGGAGGAATGACGATGAATGGAGATCTGGATATGTGGACGCTGCTGGCGGGCTTGCCGCTCGGGCTGCTGATTGCAGGGGTAGTCTTATATTTTGTGCGGAAGAAGATGAAAAGAGAGAGGGCTTTCGATGAACGGTATACGGCGGTCCAGCGGCATGCCCGGTCCATTTCCTGGATGGTGACGACTGCTGCAATCCTGATCGCCTGGATGATTGTCATCATAGTGGAAGGTGCCGGACTTATGTTCTTCCTGCTGACAGGAATTTGGGTCGTGCATATGGTTTCGTATTTGATCGGTGCCATCGTAGCAGATCAACAGAACTGAAAGGAGAAGATGTATGGATCTTTCAATGGAGACAATTGCGGGTTTTGTGACGGGGGCAGGCCTTGCTCTATTAGTCTTGTACCTGTATATGAGAATTGGCCAGAAGAAGCGGATGTTCGATGAGCGATATGAAAAGGTGCATTCGCTGGCCCGGAATATTTCCTGGGCGCTCACTTTGATTGCACTGACGGGCATGTGGATCACACTCCTGCTGACAGACGGACCAAAGCTTGCATTCTATCTTGTGCTATCGGCATATGGTGTCCTGCTGCTGTCTTATCTCATCAGCGCGTTCATCCTGAACAGAAAACTTTGAAACTACTAGGGGATTGAACCGTAAACAGAACTAAGCAAACAGAAAAGGGGACTTGTAATGACTTTGCAAATCGAACATGTAACGAAGCGGTTCGGGGACTTCACGGCAGTGGATGATCTGTCATTGACCGTTGAAAATGGCACGATGTACGGCTTCCTGGGGGCGAACGGAGCAGGGAAGACGACGACATTCCGGATGATCCTCGGTCTTCTGAATGCAAATGAAGGGACCATCACGTGGAATGGAAAGCCGATTTCCTATTCGACGAGCCCCGAAATCGGCTATCTGCCGGAGGAACGCGGACTTTATCCGAAAATGAAAGTGGAGGATCAGCTGATCTTCCTTGGGGAATTAAGAGGGATGAGAAAAGCGGATGCGAAGCGGGCGATCGGCGAATGGCTGGACCGGTTCGAAATCCCGCAGAACCGTGAAAAGAAAGTGGAAGAGCTGTCGAAAGGGAATCAGCAGAAAATCCAGGTGATCGCTGCTTTGATGCATAATCCCCGGCTGCTGATCTTGGATGAACCATTTTCCGGTCTCGATCCGGTGAATGTCGAGATGCTGAAGCAGGCGATCATCGACTTCAGGAACGGCGGCGCGACGATCATGTTCTCGAGCCACCGGATGGATCACGTCGAAGAGCTCTGCGAACAGCTCAGCATCATGCACCATGGACAGCAGATCGTGAAAGGCTCCTTGCGGGATGTGAAGCGGTCATTTGGCAAGCAGAATGTCCGGATCCGGTCCGATCATGATTTGTCAGGACTGGCGGAAGTCCCAGGCGTTACGGCGGCATCCCATTCGGTCGAAGGCGGCCTATTCCAAGTCGCGGATGACGAAGTGGCGCAAGTTCTCCTAGCGAAAGCGATTCAAGCGGGGCCGATCCGCCAGTTCGAAATCGAGGAACCGTCGCTGCAGGATATTTTCATCGCAAAGGTGGGGAAAGAATATGCGTGAGTTTTGGATCATCTTCAAACAGGCCTTTACGTCCAAGGCGAAATCGAAATCGTTTCTCATAACGTCTGTCCTGGTCGTTGCAGCTATCTTCTTGCTTGCGAATTTAGGCACGGTCATCGACAAAGTGAAAGACCTGACAGGCAGTGACGGCGGCAAGACGGAGGTCGCCGTTGTCGATCAAAGCGGCGGAAAGCTGTACCCTCTGCTTGATTCCACGCTGGCAAGCGAAGATGCAGGCATCAAGCTGATTGAGTCGGATGAAACAGGTGCAGAGCTTGAAAAACGGGTGAAGGATGGAGAGCTGGATTCATATTTGACTCTCGATCTGAACAGCTCAGGGATCATCGAAGCGGAGTATGTATCAAAAAGCCTGATCGATTTTGATCTGCCGGGGCAGTTCCAGGATGCCCTTCAGTCGATGCAGACGCAGATGAATGCAGAGGCGCTGTCCTTGTCGCCTGAGCAAGTGTCGACGCTTTTCACGCCGATCCAGTTCGACCAGAAGAATGTCTCGCCTTCCGCTAAATCGGAAGAGGAATTGATGCAGGCAGGCATCCTTGTTTATGTGCTCATGTTCGTCATCTACTTTGCGGTCATCCTCTATTCCAGCATGATTGCGACGGATGTGGCGAACGAGAAATCATCGCGCGTCATGGAAATCCTCATTTCGAGCGTGTCGCCGGTCAAGCATATGTTCGCGAAAGTGCTCGGCATTGGTACGCTCGGGATCGTGCAGATCATCATATATGGCATTGCCGGTTTTATTGCAATCAAAACGTCTGCCATGGGAGATCAGGCGGAAGGATTCCTCAGCATGCTGAATTTCTCGGATGTGAACGTCATGACGCTGGTCTATGCGGTCATATTCTTCCTGCTCGGGTATTTCCTCTATGCGATGCTCGCGGCCCTGCTCGGTTCGCTTGTCAGCCGCGCCGAGGACGTTCAGCAGATGATTTTCCCGATGACCATGCTGATTGTGGCAGCTTTCATCATTGCAGCGTCAGGCCTCGGGAATCCGGAGATGACATTTTTGAAATACGCATCCTACTTCCCGTTCTTTACACCGCTTGTCATGTTCCTGCGTGTCGGCATGCTCAACTTGCCGGTGTGGGAGCCGCTGCTTGGGATCGGCATCATGCTGGTCACCATCTTCCTTCTCGGCTGGTTCGGAGCGAAAGTGTATCGCGGAGGGGTTCTCATGTACGGCCCATCCCGTTCGCTGAAGGATATCAAAAAAGCGATCCAGCTTGGGAAGGAATAATTGAAAGAAAAGAAGTCTTCTCATAGGGAGAAGGCTTCTTTTTCTTTCCCAAATATGGTAACATAAGAACAAACATTCGTGAGAGGGAGGGGAATTGATGGAAACGATCCGATTCATCCATGCGGCGGATCTGCATCTTGGGAGTCCATTCAAAGGGATTACAGGCGTGCCTCTGGAGCGGCTTGAAGAGATACGGGGAAGCACATATGCGGCATTCCGGAAGATGATCGGCTACGCATGCGACACGGAGCCTGATTTTGTTTTGATTGCTGGCGATGTCTATGACGGGGAAGACCGCAGCCTGAAAGCCCAGCAAGTTTTCCGGGAAGGAATGGTGAAGCTTCAGGAAAGAGGGATTCCCGTTTTCGTCTGCCACGGAAACCACGACCATTTGGCGGGTAAATGGACACGTTTCCAGTTGCCGTCAAATGTCTATGTGTTCGGCCCGGAAGTCGAGGCGGCGGAAGTGAACATCCGCGGGCAGCGGGTTGTCATCCATGGCTTCAGCTATCCGGAGCGGCATGTGAGGACGAAGATGATCGGCCGGTATCCGGCGGCGCGAGACGAGGCGGTCCATATCGGCATGCTGCACGGAAGCGTTGCGGGAGACGAGACGCATGCTGTCTATGCTCCTTTTACAAAAGGTGAACTGCTGTCCAAGGGGTATGAGTATTGGGCTCTTGGCCATATTCATCTCCGGCATCTGCTATCCGAAGAGCCGCCGGTCGTGTACTCGGGAAACTTGCAAGGACGCCACCGGAATGAGCCGGGCCCTAAAGGGGTTTATGAAGTGGAGCTTTCCAAGGAGGGGGCTTCTCTTACGTTCGTACCACAGTCCGTCCTGGAATTCAAAGAGGTCAACGTTGCGTGCAAAGGCATCATGCACGCGGATGAGTGGGTGTCTCGCTGCATAGAGGCAATTGATAGGGAGGAACTTACGGGCAGTGCCATTATCCAGCTGACGTGCACGGAAATCGATGAGAAAGCGGCCGGCCTGCTGGAAAGCGCTGAGCCGCACGAGTGGCTGGAACTGATCCGGGAAGCACTCGGTGAAGAGGAGCCTTTCATCTGGGTGGACCGGCTGAAGTTTGTCCGGCAGCACCTATCCGAAGAAAGGGCAGGCAGCCTGCTCGTGGAGATGATTGCCGATCAGCTTGAAAGCTGGGATGAGGAAGGATGGAAAACTGTGCTGCGCGATGTCTATGGACATTCACGGGCGGCGAAATATGTGGATCCCTTGCAAGGCGACGATTATGACGAAATCCGGCGTGCAGCGGATGAAATGCTGCGCGGCGGACTCAGCGAAATGAGGTGAGGCAGTGATCATCCGGAAACTTGTGATATATGGATTCGGCAAGCATGAGAATGTCACGATCGATCTCGATTCCAAGCTGTCGGTCTTTTTCGGGATGAATGAGGCAGGGAAGACGACGATCCAGCAGTTCATCCTTCAGATGTTGTTCGGGTTCCCGCAGAAAAACAGCACCTGGCAGCGGTATGAGCCGAAAAAGGGCGGTACATATGGCGGGCAGTTGCACATCGAGGATCCGGAGTACGGGAAATGCGTGATCGAACGCGTACGGGGCAAGGCGGCAGGGGATGTGACTGTCCGCTTTGGAGACGGCAAAACGGGCGGAGAAGAAGCTGTCCGCACCTTGCTCCGCGGCTATGACAGGGCTTCTTTCGAATCGGTCTTTTCCTTCTCGCTGCTTCAATTGCAAGGCTTCGAATCGATGAATGAGGACGAATTGAGCAGAACCCTGCTCGCCTCAGGCACGACAGGCGTGGATACGGTTCTGAAGCTTGAGGAACGGCTGGAGAAAGAGATGGGCGCATTGTTCAAAAAGAACGGCCGGGTGCCTGTGATGAACGTCAAACTGGCGGAATTGAAAGATCTGGAACAAAAAGTGAAGCAAGAACGTGAGAGGGCGGAAGGCTATGCACCCGCCATGAATCGGCTGAAGGAGATTGGCGAGCGTCTACGGGCCATCGATGAGGAAGAAAAGGGGCTGGCGGACGAGCGGCGAAAGTTTTCGCTTCATCTGCAGCTGCAGCCTTTATTCGAAAAAGAGTCCCTTCTCGCGGATCGGCTCCATGCCCTCGGGGGCGGCACCGGCGGTTTTCCAGCGGACGGCAAGCGCCGGTATGAATCGCTGCAGGAAAGAATCGCGGAAGCGGCTGTGCGTCATGAACGGCTTGAGAAAGAGGCGGCGCGGATGGAAGAGGAGTTGGGCAAGCTGCCTCTTCTGCCCGTCCATGAGGTGGAGAGGCTGCTATTCGCGGAATCTGAGTGGCATGATTGGCGCTCGGCTGCGAAATCACTGGCGGATGAGAAGCGCATGCTCGAGGAGAAGAGGCGCCGCCTGCTTGCAGACCTTGGTCTGCCGCAAGAGAGATTGCTTGCGGACCTGGCAGCGGCGGATGTGTCTCTTGCGCAGGAGCAGCGGATGCGGACGATTCTGCGTGAGCATGACGAGGCGGCTGGAAGGGCTGAATTTGCGAAACGCCAGCTGGATGGGCTTGAGATGGAACTGGAGTCTCTTGAGCATGGCGGGCAAAAGCTGGCGGCGGAAGCCCCATCCGATGAAGAGATGGCGTTTCAAGCGGACTGGCGGGAAATCGAGAAGAAACTTGCGGAAGCGCGGGCGTATGTCCAGTTCCATAAGGAGCCGAGAGCAACCGGTTCTAAGATTCCTGCCGTCCTGTTCATGGCTGCCCTCCTCTTTGGTGTATATGGCATCGTCAGCAGCCAGTGGGTGATTGCGGCCGGAAGTGTGCTGCTCGCCGGGCTCGGCATATTTCTTCTGCGATCGGCGCGTACGCAAAACGGTGATGCAGCAATCCGGGAACGGGAAGCTTTTATTCAGAGGCATGAAGAAAAAGAGCGGCGTTCGGCAGCAATCTTTTCGAAAGTGGCAGCCTATGAACGCAGCCTGGCAGCACTTGACGCGGAGCGGAAGACTGCAGAACGGAAATATGCGGCAGCGCTGTCTGATTTCGATCAACGGCTCATAGAGAAGAAGAACGCAGAGCATGCGCTGCATGGCTTCCTGCGCCAATACGGGTTTGAAGAGCTGCCCGATCCGTCCATTGTTCCTGATCTGTTCAAGATGATCCGCGGTTATCAAGACGTAACCCATGAACTGAAAGAGACGGAATCGAGACGGGCGGACGTGGCAGAGCAGATGAAGCGGCGCCACGAGGAAGCGGTGGAGGCTCTTGGGCGTCCTGTGGCGGAAGAGTCCTTGTACGAGGAGCTGCGGGAAGAGGCGGGAAGGCGGAAAGAAGCCGAAATGAGACGCCGGACGCTGCTTGACGAGCTTAGCAGGTTGCGGGCTGATCTGGATGAAGCCGCTTCGCTTGCCGGTTCTCTGCGCGAGCAGGTGTCCGGGCTTTTCCAGGAGGCAGGCGCGAAGACAGAGGAAGCGTTCTACAAGGCGTATGATGTCCATGAAGAGACATCGGAGATCAAGGGACGGCTGGAAGATATTCGAAGTCAGCTGAAGGCTTATCGGCATGTGACATTTGATACGCGAGTCACGCGGAATGAGATCGAGGAGAAGGCGGTTCAGGCAGAGAATGCGATCACGAAGCTGACGGATGAACGGCTGTCCTTGCTGGAGGAGAAGGCGGAGCTTGTCCATCTGACGGATGAACTCGTCCATCAGGATACGTATGAGCGGCTGCTGCAGCAATTCGAAATGAAGCGGGCTGAGTTTTCGGATCTTGCCAAAGAATGGGCGGAGAAGAAAGCGGTCGTGGAAGCGATCCGGCGTACAATGTCCGACCTGAAGGAGGATACGCTGCCTGCGGTGCTGCGCGCTGCTGGCGATTTCTTCTCCGAATTGACGGGAGACAGATACGAGGCGCTGTCCGTTGACGAAGACGGAAGGTTCCACGCAGTGACAGCGGCCGGTGAACGGTATTCGATTTCAGAACTGAGCCAGGCGACGAAAGAGCAGGCATACATCGCGATGCGCCTCGCCCTTGCAGGTTCCTTGCGGCAGGCGGCCCCTTTCCCGATCGTCATGGATGATCCGTTCGTCCATTTTGACGGCGTCCGGCTCGCGCGTATGGTAAACTTGATAGAGAGATTGAAAGGTGTGCATCAGTTCATTTATTTCACATGCCATGAGTCAATGGCGGAATCTATAGCTGAAGCGAAAAGAATAGACGTTTCCGAAATAGGAATCGGCAAGGGGGCGGTACTGCAATGAAAAAAATACTGGAGCACCAAGTCGGTGAAGCGGTGGATACATTTTTGCTTATCAAACAATCGACGAAAGGCATCACGCAGCAGGGAAGTCCTTTCATGACGCTGATCCTGCAAGATAAGAGCGGGGATATCGAAGCGAAGCTATGGGATACCGGCGAAGAGCAGGAGAAGATGTACGCAGCTGCGACCATCGTCAAAGTCGGCGGCGAAGTCCATGAATACCGGGGCAAGAACCAGCTCCGCATCAAGAGCATCCGTCCGGCGAAAGAAGACGAAGGGATTTCCATTTCGGATCTTGTGCCGTCCGCATCGAAGAGCAAAGAAGCGCTGTTCGAAGAGCTTCTGCAATACTTCTTTGAGATGAAGAACCCTCAGATTCAGCGGATCACCCGCCATTTATTGAAAAAGCACCAGGCGGACATCATGGTCTATCCGGCTGCAACACGAAACCATCATGATTATGTATCAGGCTTGCTTGACCATGTCGTCTCCATGTTGAAACTCGGCAAAGCGCTGGCTGAACTGTATCCGACATTGAACAAGGATCTGCTGTATTCAGGCATCATCCTGCATGACGTCGGCAAAGTCGTCGAACTGTCGGGACCGGTCGGCACGCAATATACGGTTGAAGGGAATCTGCTCGGCCATATTACAATTATGGTGAATGAGATTGCGAAGGCAGCAGAAGAACTCGGCATCGAAGGCGAGGAAGTCATGCTTCTGCAGCATCTCGTCCTGTCGCATCACGGCAAGGAAGAGTGGGGCAGCCCGAAACGTCCGATGCTGAAGGAAGCGGAAATGATCCATTACATCGATAATATCGATGCGAAGATGAATATGCTGAACCGCGCCATGTCGAAAACGGCGCCCGGTGAATTTTCCGAGCGGATCTTCCCGCTGGATAACCGGTCGTTCTATAAGCCGACATTTGAATGACAAAAGGCTGCCCTCCGCGCATTCGGGGCAGCCTTTTGCTTTATCGTTATTTCTTAGCTTCTTTATCTGCTTCAGCCTTGTCATCTTTTTTTGTATAGACATCCATGACATGGTCGAACTCTTTGTCTTTGATTTTGACATCCGCTTTTTCAACGAGGTTGTTCAAAACTTGCTCGAATTCTTTCGCTTTCAAGTTATCTTCGACTTCAGCTTTGATCTCCTCATCGGACTTCTCAGACTCGGCTTTACGTGTATCAAGCAATTCGATGACATGGTAGCCATAGCTTGTCTTCACCGGTTCGCTGATTTCACCTTTTTTCAATTTGTACGCGGCATCTTCAAATTCCTGGACCATCTTGCCTTGTCCAAACCAGCCAAGATCTCCGCCTGTCTGCTGTGCTACCGGCTCAGTGGAATATTCTTTCGCCAGCTTCTCGAAGTCTCCGCCGTCTTTCAGCTTCTGGATCACTTCTTCTGCCGTCTTCTTGTCGTCCACTAAGATATGGCGTGCATGAAGTTCAGTCTTCGCGTGCTCCACGCCTTCCTTGACCGCTTCATCAGACACTGCGAGGGAATCGACCAGCTTCTTCTGAAGCATCTGCGTCTTTACGTTCTTCTCGAAGAACTCCTCCGTGATGCCTTGCTGCTGAAGGAACATGTTGAAGTTGTCCCCATATTGTTCTTTCTGCTTGTCGATTTCGGCTTTTAAATCCTTCTCAGGAATATCGTAATCATGTTCAATCGCTTTCTGCAAGAGCATATTTTCAACGACTTGCATGCCGATCGCATCTTTCATCTCTTTGTAAAGATCTTCTTTCGTGATGTCGCCATATTTAGTGGATGCGATGACTTCATCGTCGTTTGCCGCCTTGTCGCTGCAAGCCGCTAACGCAAATACGGAAGTGGCTAAAGTTAAAGCTACTAGTGTTTTCTTCATATTCGTTCTCTCCTAACTTTTCTTTACAACAGTTGATACTATACCATAAAAACGTATGGAAGACAAAAAGGTTTCCTATTACGAATGAAACGCCCATTTCCCTGTAACAGGGAATGGACGCTTCGAAAGAAATCATACCTTTAGTAGGACTTCCAGATAAAAGGACAAAATCAGGATGGTAATGAGAATATTAACCGTCCGATATATTTTAGGCTGTTTTTCTTCAGGGATTTCACGTGTTTGACAGAGCGCAAACGTCATTTTGTTGATCTGGAATAAATAAAATAAAGAAAATAGGACTGTAACAATAAGGATCAAATCCATTCCTCCTCCTCGTTCCCATTTAATGATAACAGAAGGGTAGGGAAAAGGAAATCATTTTTCCTTGGCACCGTGAAGTTCAAACTCCTTGTGATCCTGTTTCGGAGAGTCCACCGCAACGATTTTTCCGTTCTCTTCCTTGAATGTTTCATCAATGTTTTGGAAACCTTTTTCGAAGATCTCCATGAAGTCCTGGCCGTATATGTTCCGGATGACTGACATCACTTCCAAAAATTCAGGAAACTTACCGTAAATGCTTTTGATCGGAAGAGATCCTTCCAGTATTTCATGATCGACATCATAGTAATTTTCGTTCATTTCCTGCAGGAGAACTTTCCCTTCATCCGTCACCGTAATATATGTATTGCGGCGATCGTCATCTTTTTTGAAGAAACTTAAATATCCTCGTTCCTCCAATTTCTTAGAGAAATTGAAAGCAGTGGATACATGCATCACACCGAACTTTGCGACATCCGATATGGTGGCGCCTTGCAAGTGATAGGCAATCCATAAAATATGATGTTCATTGATGTTCAGGTCATAAGGTTTGATCCACTGCTGCCAATCCCGTTCGACCGCCTTCCATAGGGCCTTTGACATTTGGGCGACCCGCTGGCTATAGATCATCGCTTCTTTGCGCGAAAAACGTTCTTCCAATATGAACCCCTCCATTGCTATTTACTAGAGCTATCTTTCATTATAGCAGGAAAATAACAAAGAAAGAAGTTGGAATTTCAGAAATATTGGTTTTTGCAAAAAGAAAGGGGTTGTCCGAAAAGACGAAAATCGCCAGAACCGGCTCGCTTTCCGCGGGCACGGCCCGAGCCTCCTCGCTTCGCTGCGGGGTCTCGGACTCGTGCTGTTCCCGCAGGAGTCGGCCGTTTCTGGCGATTTTCTACGTCCTCATAAGAAATTTTTAAAAGGTCCTTGTAATGAATTTTATACTTTCTGGACAGCCCTGATACTATTATTTCATCTGCGCTGCAATCGTCTTTTCAAGTTCCTCCAAGGATGCTTGGATGTCCATGATTTCCTTCTGCAGTTTGGTCTGGTTGGAGGCGGTGGATTCCTGCCACTTCATGATGGAGCCTTTCATGCCTTCGACGGTGTCGGGGATGACTTCTTTTGCTTCTTTTGTCATGTGGGTGATGGACTCCTTAAGGTCGGCGAGTTTCCCTTTGACGTCGCGCATTTTGTATTTCAAGTCCGCAGAAGCATGTTTGACGGATGTTCTGATCTCCTGGCCTGATTTAGGTGTGGAATAGAGAACGGTGATGGCAGCTGTCACTGATCCGGCAGCGAGCCCTAAGAAAAATGTCGATGCTTTCATTGCGAAACACTCCTTTCCATATGAATAGTATTCCTCTCATAGCTTCATTAAAACATGGAGGGGTTTCTTTCGGCAATACAGAAGCGGGAGGACAAAAGAAAAAGCCTTCCGCAAGGGCGGAAGGCTTGTGATCATTCAACTGGAAAGTGCGGTTCTGAACGTCGTGCGTTTCAGCAGATTGGTCATGATCGGGTACATGATGAAGAATACGATCCCGTTCATGGCGACTGCCGGCAGGACGACTGTTGCGAACAACAGGCCGAATGGCACGTTCGCGCCGAAAATGTAGATGGCAGCTGTCAAGAAGACGGCGCCTGAGATGATCGTGCCGATGCAGACAATCACCGTGCTGACCGCCAGTTTTTTTGCAGCTTTTCCAAGGATCAGAATTACGCCATACACGACAAACGCCGTGATGAACTTATCAATGATGTTCGGCACAAGCCCGCCTGGGAAACTCGTAAAGATTCCGGACAGGACACCTGTCGATGCGCCGAGCAAAAATACGCTGCGTACATCGGGGAACAGCAAAATGCCGATGATCATCATTGTCAGCATGAAATCGGGTTTCATGCCCTCACCGTAACCTGGAATCACCAAATACAAAGCGGCACCGACAGCGACTAACAATGCCATCAGCATCAGATTCTTCGTGCTCATAACTCATCTCTCCTCAGCTATTCTTATTTTGGTTCTCCTGCCGTATCCTCGTGATCGGCAGCGAAAACGTATTAACAGTCTATCACTTATCAGAAAAATCCACAATCACTTTTGCAGTTTTTCTCGGATGCCGACCGCGATTTCAGCAATGCGCTCCTGCGGGAAGTCATCCACTTTCGGATCCCAATGCGAATTGTAGCCATCCGTCTGATCGTAGCGGGGGATGAAGTGCATATGGAAGTGGAAGACGGCCTGGCCTGCAGCTGCCCCGTTGTTCTGGAGCAGGTTCAAGCCCGCCGGTTCGAATTCGTCTTTGAGCGCCTGCGCAATCCGGGGAGCGGCGGCGAACAGATGCGATGCCTCTTCCTCCGTCATGTCATAGATATTCTCCCGGTGGTTCTTCGGCACAAGCAGGACATGTCCTTTCGTCACGGGCATGATATCCATGAAGGCGACGACATGCTCGTCCTCATAGACGATTTCTCCTGGAATGGAGCCGTTTGCGATGTTGCAGAATATGCAAGAAGTCAATGCGATCTACATCCTTTCGTCTGGAATCCGCGAGTTTGCAAGGGGCGGACTCATCATTTTCAATAGTGTAGCATATTTTGTCCAAAGTGACGTCTGGCGGAGAAGCATTTCGGCGGTTTATTTGCTAAAATGGAATGAGAATGGAGGGGGAACATGTCAATCTTGAAAGTCGATCATGTGACGGGCGGCTACACGCGGAAACCGGTCCTGCATGATTTATCATTTGAAATAAAAAGCGGCGAACTCGTCGGCCTCATCGGGCTGAACGGGGCCGGCAAAAGTACGACGATCAAACATATCATCGGACTGATGAATCCCCATGCGGGCGAGGTTTTGATCAACGGCATGACGTTCAAAGAAAACAGCGAGCAATATCGGAAAGCGTTCACATACATACCGGAGACGCCGATTTTGTATGAGGAGCTTACGCTGCAGGAGCATCTGGAGCTGACCGCGATGGCGTACGGCATCGAACGTGAGGTCTTTGAAGCCCGGTCGGAGCGGCTCCTCAAGGAATTCCGGATGGAAAAGCGGCTGAAGTGGTTTCCGGCACATTTCTCAAAAGGGATGCGGCAGAAAGTGATGATCATGTGCGCGTTCCTCGTTGAACCGTCTTTGTACATCATCGATGAACCGTTTGTCGGGCTTGACCCGCTCGGCATCCAGTCCCTTCTTGACCAGATGTCGGAAAGGAAGCAGGGCGGCGCTTCGGTGCTCATGTCGACGCACGTCCTGTCGACGGCTGAGAAATATTGCGACCGGATCATACTGCTCCACGAAGGGAAAGTGCGCGCGCAAGGGAATATGGACGATCTGCGGCGCGCATTCGGCAAGCCGGGCGCCACTCTCGACGAGCTGTATATTGCGATGACAAAGGAACAAGACGATGAAAAGTTTGCGTGATATTTGGAGCGTCCGGTTCGTCAATTATGTGAATGAAGTGCAGCGCTATATGCGGTTCGTGTTCACCGGCCATCTGGCGATTGTGCTCGTCTTCACGATTGGCGCCGGCGGATATGCATACAGCAATTGGCTGAAAGAAGTGCCGGATACGTTCCCGGCGGCCCTTCTGACAGCTTTGATCCTCAGTGTGCCGCTCGCGTTTTCCGCGCCGGCCACGTTGCTGAAGCCCGCGGATGCCGTGTTTTTATTGCCGCTGGAAAATCAGCTCGGCACGTATATGGGACGGGCGCTGCGGTATTCATTCGTCGCGCAGCTTCCTGTGCCGCTCCTGCTGTTCATCGTAGCGGTTCCATTGCTGTCCGCGACCGGAACCGGCTCAGGCATCATGTTTCTTTTCGCGGCTGTGGTGATCGTCCTGTTGAAATGGATCTACGTGGAAACCGAATATTCCTTCCACCGCGCGAAAGACGGCGAGGACGTCTGGATGGACCGGCTGGCGCGATATACAATCGCTTTTGCGGCGCTCTACGGGGTGCTGGCTGAAATCCCTCTCCTGCTGATCGCGGCGGGAGTCGTCGGCGCGTTTTACAATTTGTATTGGAAGAAGCAGAGCAGGAGGAAGCCGTTCCCGTATGAGCACTTCATCGGCATGGAGCAGAACCGGATGATGCGGTTTTACCGGTTCGCCAATTACTTCACGGATGTGCCCCATCTGAAGGGTTCTGTGAGCAGAAGAAGCTGGGCGGGCGCGTTTATGAAATCCGCTGTGCTAGGCAAGACGGATCCGCAAAGGTTCCTCGTGAGCCGCACGCTGATCCGGACGGATGACATGTTTTGGCTATGGGTCCGGCTGACGGCACTCGCGGTGCTCGGCGTCGTCTTCATCCCGTTCCCGGCCGTCTCGGCGATCTTCACGGCAGCCCTCGCGTTTGCGACAGCGGTGCAGCTCGTCAACGCGCTGAAGATGGGAGACGACTTCCGCATGGATATGCTGTTCCCAGTGCCCGAGCGCGCCCGGACAAATGCAATCGTGAAAACGGTCCGCTCCGCGCAATGGCTGCAGGCGGCATTGGTGCTGATCGCGGGGCTTGCGGCAGGCGGGATTTCCCTCTTGCCAGCGGGACTCGGACTGCTGGTGATTGCCGTTTCGGAAGTCACCATCCGTTCTTCCTCCAAGGAGAACAACGCATAGTCAAAACGGCTCAAAAAATAGAATATTCCCAAAAACATTGAAACTTCATTGCCTGATTATGTATAATAGGAAAAAGGGCAATAGGGGTGAGGGAATTGGAAAATCACTATTCATATGCCGAGTTTTTAAAAGCCGTGGGAAAGAACAGTTCTTCACTGCAAGCGGAGAAGCTGCTGAATGAAATTTACATGGACCTGTTCCTCAACCATCTTCACCGGGAGCAGACAAAGCGGCGGCTCCTCGAATCGATCGACCGGGCTCTCGATGAGCGGGACGAACAGGCATTCACGCTATATGCGAAGGAATTGCTGAAGCTGGATGAAACGAATTGAAATGAATGGAAACGCCGTGCCGGCTCAAACTGGCGCGGCGTTTTGTTTTTGCGGGGACGTGAGAGGGAAATTGATAGTGAGAGGCCGCTTGCGAGGTGTTTGGGAGCTTCCGTTCATAGTGTGGAGCTTATGAAGGGGAATGCGGTGATTCCATCTGCACCATCATCTGCATAGCCCGTATCAATATGCCTTTCATTCCAACTGAAAAACGTACGTTCGCTTATTTCTTTTGGTTTGCGGCTGTCTATGATAAAATGGTAATAATTCAATCAGGGAGGGACTCGAATGGTCCAAACGTTCAATTTGCAGGCCCCTTACACACCGCAAGGCGACCAGCCGGCTGCGATTGAGAAGCTGGTCGCGGGTGTCAAAGAGGGCAAACGGCATCAGACCTTGCTGGGGGCGACCGGGACAGGGAAGACATTCACCGTCTCCAATGTCGTCACAGAGATTAATAAACCGACCCTCGTCATCGCGCACAATAAGACGCTGGCAGGGCAATTATATAGTGAATTCAAAGAGTTTTTTCCAAATAATGCTGTTGAGTATTTTGTCAGTTTCTATGATTACTATCAGCCGGAGGCCTATGTGCCGCACACGGATACGTATATCGAGAAGGACGCGACGATCAACGACGAGATCGATAAGCTCCGGCACTCGGCGACGTCCGCTTTATTCGAACGCAACGATGTGCTGATCGTCGCTTCGGTGTCATGTATCTACGGCCTCGGTTCGCCGGAAGAATACGGGAAGCACGTCGTCTCGCTCCGCAAAGGGATGGAGATCGGCCGCAATGAGCTGCTGAGACGGTTCGTCGATATCCAATATTCCCGGAACGATATCAATTTCACGCGCGGGACATTCCGCGTCCGGGGCGATGTCGTCGAGATTTTCCCGGCATCCCAGGATGAGCAATGCATCCGCATCGAGTTTTTCGGCGACGAGATCGACAGGATGCGGGAAGTCGATTCGCTGACGGGCGAGATCCTCGGCGAACGCGACCATGTCGCCATTTTCCCGGCATCCCACTTTGTCACCGGCGAAGATAAGATGGTGAAGGCGATCGCCAATATTGAGACGGAGCTTGAGGAGCGGCTGAAAGTGCTGCGCAGCGAGGATAAGCTGCTTGAGGCACAGCGGCTTGAACAGCGGACACGCTATGATCTTGAAATGATGAGGGAAATGGGCTTCTGTTCGGGCATCGAGAACTATTCCCGGCATTTGACGCTGCGTCCCGCGGGTGCAACGCCGTATACGCTGCTCGACTACTTCCCGGATGATTTTCTTCTTGTCATCGACGAGAGCCACGTCACCTTGCCGCAAGTGCGCGCAATGTACAACGGCGACCAGGCGCGCAAGCAAGTGCTTGTCGACCACGGGTTCCGGCTGCCGTCGGCTCTTGACAACCGCCCGCTTACGTTCGATGAATTCGAGGGCTACAGCAAGAATGCGATCTATGTATCGGCAACGCCCGGTCCGTATGAAATCGAGCATTCCCCGGAAATGGTGGAGCAGATCATCCGTCCGACCGGCCTGCTGGATCCGATCATAGAAGTGCGCCCGATCGAAGGGCAGATCGATGATTTGATCGATGAGATTAATGAGCGTACAAAGCGCAACGAACGGGTATTGGTCACTACATTGACGAAGAAGATGTCGGAGGATTTGACTGATTACCTGAAGGAAATCGGCATCAAGGTGCAATATCTGCACTCGGAAGTGAAGACGCTTGAACGGATCGAGATCATCCGGGAACTGCGCCTCGGCACGTACGATGTCCTGATCGGCATCAACTTGCTCAGGGAAGGCCTGGATATCCCGGAAGTCTCCCTTGTCACCATCCTTGACGCCGATAAGGAAGGATTCCTGCGTTCAGAGCGCTCGCTGATCCAGACGATCGGCCGGGCTGCGCGGAACTCGGAAGGAAAGGTCATCATGTATGCGGACCGTTATACCGATTCGATGAAGAAAGCGATCGAGGAGACGAAGCGCCGGCGCGAAATCCAGATGGAATATAACGAAAAACACGGTATCACGCCGACGACCATACAGAAGAAAGTGCGTGAAGTCATCCGCGCGACCCATGCCGCCGAAGAGACGGAAACATACGCTGAAAAGGCGACACAGGGCAAGAAACTGACGAAAGCCGAGAAGGAAGGTCTTCTTGTCACGCTCGAGAAAGAGATGAAGGACGCTGCAAAAGCGCTTGATTTCGAACGGGCTGCCCAGCTGCGCGATACGATATTGGAATTGAAAGCTGAAGCATGAGTACGAGCTTCAAGAATTGAAGTCTGAAGGGTGAAATGCACATGAAAAAAGACGAAATTGTCATCCAAGGCGCCAGGGCGCATAACTTGAAGAACATCGACGTCACGATTCCCCGGGACAAGCTCGTCGTCATGACGGGGCTCTCGGGGTCGGGGAAGTCGTCTCTTGCCTTTGATACGATTTATGCGGAAGGCCAGCGGAGATACGTGGAATCCTTGTCCGCATATGCGCGCCAATTTCTCGGGCAGATGGATAAGCCGGACGTCGATGTGATCGAAGGCCTGTCCCCTGCCATCTCGATCGACCAGAAGACGACGAGCCGGAATCCGCGTTCGACTGTCGGTACGGTGACGGAAGTCTACGATTATCTGCGGCTGCTGTTCGCGCGGGTCGGGAAGCCGATATGCCCGGTGCACGGCATCGAAATCGCCTCGCAGACGGTAGAGCAGATGGTCGACAGGATCGTGGAGCTGCCGGAGCGCACGCGTATCCAGGTACTGGCGCCTGTTGTGTCTGGCAGGAAAGGGACACATGCCAAGCTCATTGAAGATATTAAGAAACAAGGATATGTCCGGATCCGGGTGGACGGCGAAACGATGGATCTCGACGACAATATCGAGCTGAATAAAAACCAGAAGCATACGATCGAAGTCGTCATTGACCGGATTGTCATGAAGGAAGGGATCGAGCCGCGTCTGAGCGACTCTTTGGAATCGGCTCTCCGCTTGGCGGACGGAACAGTTATTGTCGACATCATCGACGGGGAAGAGCTTCTATTCAGCGAACACCATGCGTGTCCGATCTGCGGTTTTTCCATCGGGGAGATCGAACCGCGCATGTTCTCGTTCAACAGCCCGTTCGGCGCTTGTCCGGATTGCGACGGCCTCGGCATGAAGCTGGAAGTCGATCCGGAGCTCGTCATCCCCGATCCTTCGCTTGCCCTAAAAGACAATGCGATAGCGCCGTGGGAGCCGACAAGTTCGCAGTACTATCCGGAACTCCTGAAGACGGTCGCCAAGCACTTCGGCATTTCCATGAAAGATCCGGTGAACGAACTGCCTGAGGAGGATTTGCATAAGATCCTCTACGGCTCACGTGATGATTTGATCAAATTCAAATATACGAATGAATTCGGCACGACCCGTGTCAATAACATTTACTTTGAGGGTGTGCTGGCGAACGTCGAACGGCGGTACCGCGAGACAACATCCGATTACATCCGGGAACAGATGGAGAAGTATATGGCGGAGCGGCCTTGCCCGACGTGCCATGGCTACCGCCTGAAGCCCGAGACGCTTGCGGTGAAATTGAACGGCCGGCATATCGGCCAGGTGACCGAGCTGTCGATCACGGAAGCCGAAGCGTTCTTTGCGCATCTTGAACTGTCGGAAAAAGACCGGCAGATCGCCGATATGATCTTGCGCGAGATTGCGGAACGTCTCGGCTTCCTGATCAATGTCGGCCTCGACTATCTGACGCTGTCCCGGGCGGCGGGCACCTTGTCCGGCGGAGAAGCCCAGCGGATCCGCCTCGCAACGCAGATCGGTTCTCGGCTGACTGGCGTCCTGTACATTTTGGATGAACCGTCGATCGGTCTTCATCAACGGGACAACGACCGCCTGATCGATACGCTGAAGAGCATGCGGGATATCGGGAATACGCTCATCGTCGTGGAACATGACGAAGACACGATGATGGCGGCGGATTACTTGATTGACATCGGTCCCGGCGCTGGCGTCGCGGGCGGGGAAATCGTTTCTGCCGGCACTCCGCAGCACATCATGGACGATCCGGCTTCACTGACAGGACAGTATTTGAGCGGAAAGAAATTCATCCCGCTGCCGCTTGAACGGCGGAAATCGGACGGCCGGAAGATTGTGATCAAAGGAGCCTCCGAAAACAACTTGAAAAATGTTACAGCCACATTCCCGCTCGGTGAATTCATCGCAGTGACGGGCGTTTCGGGTTCCGGAAAGAGTACGCTCGTGAATGAAGTGCTGTACAAAGTGCTGGCACAGAAATTGAACCGGTCGAAGCAGAAACCGGGTGCCTACAAGTCGGTCGAGGGTCTGGAGGAACTGGAAAAGGTGATCGACATCGACCAGTCGCCGATCGGCAGGACGCCGCGTTCCAACCCGGCCACCTATACGGGCGTATTCGATGATATCCGGGACGTCTTCGCCATGACGAATGAGGCGAAAGTGCGCGGCTACAAGAAAGGCCGTTTCAGCTTCAACGTCAAAGGCGGCCGGTGCGAAGCGTGCCGCGGCGACGGAATCATCAAGATCGAGATGCATTTCCTTCCGGACGTCTACGTGCCGTGCGAAGTATGCCACGGAAAACGGTACAACCGCGAGACGCTTGAAGTGACTTACAAGGGAAAGAATATCGCTGATGTGCTGTCGATGACGGTCGAGGATGCCCTTGTGTTTTTCGAAAACATTCCAAAAATCACAAGGAAGCTGCAGACGATCGTGGATGTCGGCCTCGGCTACGTGCAGCTTGGCCAGCCGGCAACGACGCTGTCAGGCGGGGAAGCACAGCGCGTGAAGCTGGCGTCCGAGCTGCATCGGCGTTCGAACGGCAAATCCTTCTATATATTGGATGAACCGACGACGGGCCTTCATGTGCATGATATCTCGAAACTGCTCCTTGTCCTTCAGCGTCTAGTCGACTCGGGCAACACCGTCCTTGTCATTGAACACAATCTGGATGTCATCAAAACCGTCGACCATATTATCGATCTCGGACCGGAAGGCGGAGACCGCGGCGGGCAGATCATCGCGACAGGCACGCCTGAGAAAGTGGCGGAGTCGGATGTATCGTATACCGGCCATTATCTGAAGCCGATCCTAGAGCGGGATAAAAAGCGGATGCAGGACTTGATCGAGAAAGCGGGATCTGCTTCCAAATGAAACTTCTGCCCACTCGAAACGTATAGATAAACAGGAAATTGTTTAAGACGGGCGGTCGATCCGCCCAAAATAGGGAGGCGGAAAGAATGGAAAACGAACGTAAACGGGTTTTGACGATGGTGGAAAACGGGACAATCACCGTGGAAGAGGCACTGACGCTTCTGGAAGCGATGGAAAAGGGAACCGCATCAGGCCAAGCTGCTGAACCGTCTGAGGGCTCTTTCACGAATCAGAGCGGAAACGATAACCGCGGCACCTCATTCGGACAGGAACGGAAGAGATCGAAAGAGGAATCGGCGGAAGAGTTCATCGAGAACTTGCGGAACGATATGGGCCATGTCGGGGAGCGCTTCATGCAGTTCATGCAGACAGCTGTCGAGCGTGTGAAGTCCTTCGATTTCGAAACGCCGTTCAGCGGCGGTGTGTCCTTCACGCATTCTTCTACAAAAACGGCAGAAGGCATCGAAGAGATCATCGTCGATATCAGCAACGGCAGCTTCACGATCATTCCGACCGAAGAGCAGGAAGTGAAAGCGGAGTTCGCGGTGAAGTCATTCAACAATAAAACCGAAGACGAAGCGAAGGATGAATTCCTGAAGAAGATGATCTTCGTCAAAGACGACGATAAGCTTCGGTTCGTCAGCGATATGAAGCTCATCCAAGTGAATGTGACAGTTCACGTGCCGGAGAAAGACTATGAAAAACTGTCAGTTCGTCTGCTGAACGGAACGCTCCAGACATCCGGCCTCCATGCGGCAAACCTGTATGCGAAGACAGGGAACGGGAAAATCGATATTTCCGGTTCCAACTTCAAGGAAGCAGAGCTGGAGACAGGAAACGGCGCCATCCAAGCGAAGAATATTACAGGCGAGACACTGTCTGCGGAAGCGATGAACGGTCGTGTGTACATCAGCGGTGATATCAAAAACGCAGAGGGCAAGTCATTGAACGGCCACGTCGTCATCACGACGACCAACCGTAATGCCCGGCTGCTCGATGCGAAAACGGTCAGCGGATCGGTGGAAATCTACGTGCCGTCCGACATTCCGCTCGCTGGTGAAATCACGACGAACATGGGCCGGCTAGACCTGCAGCTGCAGGACGTCCACCGCTCGACGACCAACGAGCAGTTCATGTACCGTTCCATCGGATTCCAGAAAGGGACCGACGAAGAACGCGCGCCTCTTCGCATTGCAGGCGAAACGAAGACGGGTTCGGTCATTGTGTGCTATAACGTTAACTGATAAAAAGACCGGCAAGCCGCCGCGGATCAATCCGCAGGCGGCTTTTTGGTGTGGCGCGGTGGGGGGATTGAGAGGGAGCGGTGGGCGTGATTGCTTCGTTTGGCCGGGGGATTGCTTCTTTTGGCGAGAGTTTGCTTGATAAGCGAGCGCTGTTGCTTCGATCGGCTGGGGCGTTGCTTCATAAGCGTGTGGTGTTGCTTCGAAAATGGGTGCTGTTGCTTCTTTGGCTGGGGGATTGCTTATATTGAGGTGACGAGGCTGCATGCCTTGTTGATTATCAGTGGCAGGAGGGGATTGCTTCGTTTAGCTGAGTGATTGCTTCGAACAGGTGCGTGGTTGCTTCGAAAGCGGGCGCTATTGCTTCGAACGGCTGTGGTGTTGCTTCATAAGCGTGTGATGTTGCTTCGAAAGCGGGTGCTGTTGCTTCGTTTGGCCGGGGGATTGCTTGGATTGGCTGGACGCGGCTGGCTGCCTGTTTGATTGTCCATGTAAAAGGTGATTGCTTTGAACGGCGGCCCCGTTATTCCAAAGCGTGTTCGGCCGTGCCAGTCGATTGCGCCTGCCTGCTGAATGTTCTGCTCGATCATTTCAAGTGGAATCCATACTTATTGGCCGGGTTCGTGGTAAAATGGTGCGTAGATGTTTATGGAGGGGTGAGGATTGTGACTGCGATTGTGCGGGATATTCAGGAGCGGTTTGGGCTTGAACTTTTAGCGGGGGCGGCTGGGCTGGATCGGCCTGTCACGTTGAGTGATATATCGCGGCCGGGGCTGGAGCTGGCCGGTTTTTTTGAGTATTATCCGGCGGCGCGGGTGCAGTTGCTTGGCAAGACGGAGCTTGTTTTTTTTCGTGAGCTGACTGCTGGCGAGCGGTCGATGCGGACGGCGCAGCTTTGTTCGGATGAGACGCCTGCGATCATTGTCGCTCATGGGATGCCGGCGCCGCCTGAGTTGGTGGAAGCGGCTGAGCTGAAGCAGATTCCGGTTTTGCAAACGGATAATCCGACGACCCGGTTTTCGGGGATGCTGACGAATTTCCTGGAGGGCCGGCTGGCGCCGATGACGACGATCCACGGCGTGCTGGTGGATGTCTATGGCATCGGCGTGCTGCTGACGGGGAAAAGCGGAGTGGGCAAGAGCGAGACGGCGCTTGAGTTAGTGAAGCGGGGCCACCGGCTTGTGGCGGACGACAGCGTGGAGATCCGGCAGGTGGCGAAGAATGTGCTGATCGGCAATGCGCCGCGGCTGCTGCATCATATGCTGGAGATTCGCGGAGTCGGGATCATCGATATGATGATGCTGTTCGGGGCGAGTGCCATCAAGGATGACAAGCGGATTTTGCTCGCGATCGATCTCGAAGTATGGGATCCTGAGAAAATGTACGACCGCCTTGGAATTGATGAAGAGAAGCTGGTTATCATGGATTCTGAGGTGACGAAGCTGACGGTTCCTGTGCGGCCGGGCCGGAATTTGTCCGTCATTATCGAAGTGGCGGCGATGGATTACCGCATGAAACGGCTTGGCTTCAATGCGGCGGAAGACTTTACGAACCGGCTGGCGCAGGAGATTTCACGGAAGGAGGGAGAAGGCGATGTTTCATCTACTTGAAATAAATCCGGTAGCGTTTGAACTTGGCCCCATCTCGATCAGATGGTATGGAATACTAATAACATTAGGGATTGTGCTGGCGTTTATCGTCGTGCAGCGGGAGATGGTCAAGCGGGGGATGCACCCTGATTTCCTGACAGACCTGCTCATTTGGGCTGTTCCGATCTCGATCATTTCGGCGCGGATTTACTATGTCATTTTTCAATGGGATATTTATAAGGATCATCCTGGCGACATCATTAAGATCTGGGAGGGCGGCATCGCCATCCACGGGGCGCTGATCGGTGCCTTTTTGACGACATATATCTATACGAAGAAACGCGGGATTTCGTTCTGGAAAGTGGCGGATATCGCGGTTCCCGGCATTTTGATCGGCCAGATCATCGGCAGGTGGGGGAATTTCATGAACCAGGAGGCGCATGGCGGCCCGGTTTCCGAGAAGTTCCTGGAAAATACGATCATCCCTGATTGGATCATGGATCAAATGACGATCAAAGGTGTCACGTATCATCCGACATTCCTGTACGAATCGCTGTGGAATGTCGTCGGTCTCATCATCGTGCTCGTCTTAAGACGGCTGAATCTGAAGCGGGGAGAGGTGTTCTTCTTCTATCTCGTCTGGTACTCGATCGGCCGGTATTTCATTGAAGGCATGCGGACGGACAGCTTGTACGGCGGCGGCCTCAGGGCGGCGCAGATCGTTTCGATCATCGCAGTGCTCGCCGGCATCGGGCTCTTTGTGTATAGGCGTTTCATTCAAAAAGTGAAAGTGAGATATGAAGATGCTTAAAGGGACTTTGAAAAATGGATTAGGGGCCGGTCTGAAGACGACCTGGACCCTCGGCAAGATCATTTTTCCGGTGACGATCATTCTCGTCATCTTGCAGCACACCCCTGTGCTGCCGTGGATCGTGAAATTGATTTCCCCATTTATGGGGCTTTTCGGATTGAGCGGTGAGGCGGCGATTCCGCTTGTCCTCGGCAACGCGCTGAATCTTTACGCGGGCATCGCTGGCATCCTGTCACTCGATCTGACAGTGAAGGAAGTTTTCATCCTGGCGGTCATGCTCAGTTTTGCGCACAATATGTTCATAGAGACGGGTGTGGCGCTGAAGACGGGCGTCAAGCTGTGGATTGTGCTCGTCGTCCGCTTCGGGCTTGCCTCGGTTTCCGCCATTTTGATCAACCTTGTGTGGAAAGGCGGCGGGGAGATTGCGAAGTATGGCATGGCGCCGGTCGCGACCGAAGCACCGGACGGCTGGCTGCAGATCGGGCTGCTCGGTCTTGAGAAAGCGTCTTTCGGCGTGTTGCAGCTTGCGATGATCGTCATTCCGCTCATGATCATTGTGCAATTCCTGAAAGACCGCAATTACTTGCAGAAATTTTCAAGCGGCCTAGCGCCGCTGACGAGGCTGATCGGCGTGAAGCCGAATGCTTCGATGACGCTTGTCGCAGGTCTTGTCATCGGCCTTGCGTACGGCGCAGGCATCATGATCCAGGCGGTGCAGGAAGACGGCGTCAGCAAGAGGGACGCGACGCTTTCGTTCATCTTCCTGGTCGCTTGTCACGCGGTTATTGAAGATACATTAATTTTCATTCCCCTCGGCATTCCGGTTTGGCCGCTCTTGCTCATACGGCTTGCGGTCGCTGTGTTGCTGACGGTCATCGTGGCGTTCGCCTGGAAAGAGCGGGCGCCGATTGGGGAGAAGGAGGCAGTTGCAAATGGCTAAGCCGCTACAGGCGTTTTTATTTGATTTTGATGGAACATTGATGGACACGAATGAATTGATCATCCAGACATTCCAGTCGGTGCTCGACAGGCATTATCCCGGCAAGTATTTGCGGGAGCATATCCTTCCGTTCATGGGACCTACGCTGATGGAGTCGTTCGGCACGGTCGATCCCGTGAAGGCGGAGCAGCTTGTGACGGAATACCGTGAATGGAATATCGAGCATCATGATGAATTAGTAGAGGAATTCGAAGGGGCGTCCGACGCGATCCGCTCACTTAAAGACATGGGCATGAAGCTTGCGATCGTGTCGACGAAGCGGAATGACATGGTCATGCGGGGGCTGAAGCTGCTCGGGATCGAGGAGCTGTTCGATACGGTGATCGGGCTCGATGATGTGAGAAATCCGAAGCCGGATCCCGAACCGGTCCTGCTGGCGCTGAAAAGGCTCGGTGTGTCAGCTGACGAAGCGATCATGATCGGGGATAATTCCCATGATATCGAAGGCGGCAAGAATGCAGGCGTCCGGACGGCGGGTGTTGCATGGTCGCTGAAAGGTGTCGATTTCCTTCAGGCGCTGGAGCCTGATTACATCGTCCACCATATGGAGGAACTGCTGAAAATCGCACGCGGTGAAGCGATGTGAGACGGACGGAGCGGTATCCCGCAAAAGGCGATGCAAACTCCCTCTGGCATATTTACAAGACGGTCTCCTTTTTCAAGGTGGCCAAGAATTTCATCATCATCCAGATCGGCAGGTATACGCCGTTCATTCCAATGAAAAATTTCCTCTACCGCACGTTTCTGGGCATGAAGATCGGCAAGAAGACGTCGTTTGCGCTCATGGTCGTGCCGGATACGATGTTTCCGGAACGCATTTCGGTCGGCGAGAACTCGATCATCGGCTTCAATACGACCATCCTGGCGCATGAGTATCTGATCGATGAGTATCGTCTCGGTGATGTCGAGATCGGTGACCGCGTGATGATCGGTGCGAATACGACGATCCTGCCCGGCGTCTCGATCGGCGACGGGGCGATCGTCTCGGCGGCGTCCCTTGTGAACCGCGACATTCCGGCAGGTGCGCTTGCGGGGGGCAACCCGGTGCGCATCATCTATACGGCGGAACAGATGGCGGAGCGGAGGCGTGCGCAAAATGTCAATAAATGATGACGCGTACAGAAGTTATGATATAATGGAACGAGTTTGCGAGAAGGGACGGCATAATGGACGTTCCTTCTGCTTTTTTCGGAGGAATCTGATTGGAAAAGAAAAGAGGCAACATGAATCGTAAAGTCATTTCATTTATCCCGGATGGTGAATTTTATTATAAAAAGGGATTGCAGGCGATGAATCGTGAAAAGTTCTCCGATGCCCATAAGTATTTCAAGCGGGCGGTGGAACTGAATCCGAATGATCCGGCGATCCTCATGCATTACGGCGTGCTTGTCATGGAAGAAGGGCAGTTCGAGGAGGCGTACGACCTGCTGCAGGCGGCGCACGGGCTTGACCCGGACGAGGAGGAGATCGTCTTCTATCTCGCGGAGGTCCATGCGCATCTCGGCTTGCTAAGGGACGCGAAGATCTATGCAGAGAAGTATATCGCCCTCGCTCCCGACGGTCCGCTCGCGGATGAGTCGATGGAGATCATCGACTTTGCGGAGCAGGAGGAAGCGTTCTTTCACGACGAAGAAATGCAGGACGGCGAAGTGTATTTCCTGCAGGAGAAGGCAAGGCGCCTCATGGAAGAAGGCGAGTTCGAGGAAGCGGTCGAAATGCTGGAAGCGATCATCACCGACTATCCGGAGTTTTGGGCCGCTTACAACAACTTGGCGCTGGCGTATTTCTATATCGGCAAGATCGAGCCTGCGAAGGAGCTGCTTGGTGAAGTGCTGAGGCAAAACAAGGGGAACTTGCATGCGCTGTGCAATCTCGCTGTCTTTTATTATTATGAAAAAGATAAGGAGAAGCTCGATTCGATGCTCAACCTTCTGCTGAAGATCAAACCGTACCAGTTCGAGCAGCGGTATAAGCTCGGAGCGACATTCGCGCTTGTCGGCAGGCATGAAGAGGCGTACAACTGGCTCAGGAGCTTGCAGAAGCGGGGATTCGAGGGCGATGCGGGCTATTATTTCTGGCTGGCGCATTCCGCGTATTTCTCAGGTCACGAAGAAGTTGCGAAGCAGGCGTATGCGAAGCTTGTGGAACTGGATCCGACGAAGGCGGGATTTGAGCCGTGGAAGGATGTCGAGGCCGGCGTGCGTCCGGATTCGTATGAGCAGGATCGTGAATTCCTGCTAAGCAAAATCGGCAATAAATACCGCAGCGAGCGGATGCTCGGGTTTTACTTGCTCGGCAAGTCGGCGCATAAACAGGAGATCATCTCCCACCCAAGCTATATCGATGTAGCGAAGCTGAGTGTCTATGAGCAGCTTTTCCTCGCGCACAGCCTGCAATACCAGTTCACGGATGAAAGCGGGTTCGATAAACCGTTCCTGCGGGCGCTGGAGGCGACTGATCTGCTGTATGAGCAGTACATGCCGCTTGATAAGCAGGGGACCCATCTGCTGCAGATGTGGTTCACGCTCTGCGAGATGGCGCTCGTCAAGGCATATCCGTTCAAGAACCCGGCGGCGCTTGCTGCGGCGGCTGACTATATGTTCCTGTCGTCCCGGCATGAAAGTGTGACGAAGACGTCGGTTGCCCAGCGCTATGGTATTTCCGTCTCGACTCTCACAAAATATGTTGGGGAGCTAATTGAATTCCTGCCCCATTTCAATTCGTGAGCAGAAATTGTCGAATCAGGCAGAAAGTTTGAAGGCAGCGGAACAATCTTATATCATTTGTGCAGGGTATGTTAGTATCGGAGGAGGAATTATACGACATGACAACTGAGAAGATTTATGACGTCATCATTATTGGCGCCGGGCCTGCGGGCATGACGGCTGCTGTTTATACATCGCGCGGAAATCTGTCCACTTTGATGCTGGAACGCGGCATTCCGGGCGGCCAGATGGCGAATACGGAAGAGATTGAGAACTATCCTGGATTCGAATCGATCCTGGGACCTGATCTGTCGAAGAAGATGTTCGACCACGCGAAGCGTTTTGGCGCTGAATACGCGTACGGCGACGTGCAAGAGATCATCGACGGCAAAGAATACAAGACGATCAAAGCAGGAAAGAAAGAATATAAGACACGTTCCATCATCATCACAACAGGTGCTGAATACCGCAAGATGGGCATTCCGGGCGAAAAGGAACTCCAAGGCCGCGGCGTCAGCTACTGTGCGGTATGTGACGGGGCGTTCTACAAAGATAAGGAAATCATCGTCGTCGGCGGCGGAGACTCCGCTGTCGAGGAAGGCGTCTACTTGACCCGCTTCGCGAAGAAAGTGACGATCATCCACCGCCGCGATGAATTGCGCGCGCAGAAGATCTTGCAGGACCGTGCTTTCGCAAACGACAAGATCGAATTCATGTGGAACACGACCGTGAAATCCGTTAACGAGAAGGACGGCAAGATCGGTTCGGTCACACTTCTTTCGACTGTCGACGGTTCGGAACGCGAATTCGAGACGGAAGGGATGTTCATCTACATCGGTATGGACCCGCTCACAGCGCCGTTCAAAGACCTCGGCATCCTGGACGAACACAATTATGTTGTGACGAATGAAGAGATGGAGACGAAAGTCCCTGGCATCTATGCGGCAGGCGACGTACGTGCGAAAACGCTCCGCCAAGTCGTCACAGCGACAGGCGACGGCAGTATCGCCGCGCAGAACGTGCAGAAGTACGTGGAAGAGCTGGCCGATGAAATCGGTGCACAAGTATAAGTAGATGAATCATCTCAGTGCAGGCAGAGCGGCGTTTTGGCTTTGCCTGTGCTTTTTTTGTTTTGCTGGCGGGTGGGGGGCCCATCTTAATCAAACCTTAATATGCTTGTAATGGGAATGACATACGAATCGGCTATGATAATAGTATTCAATTGACCCCCCTTTTTACTATATTCTTTAAGGCGATCCGGCGGCTTGTCCGCGGATGGCCTTCTTTTTTTGTCGTTTCAATTGAAAACGTTGTATACTAGAACTATGCATCGCGGGAAAAGTGAGGATTTATTATGCAAAGAATCGCAAATCTGCTTGTTCTGAAAGACGGGCAAGTTTTATTACTGAAGAAACCGCGCAGAGGCTGGTATGTCGCTCCGGGCGGCAAGATGGATCCGGGTGAATCAGTTCAAGGTGCGGCAATCCGTGAATTCACGGAGGAGACCGGCGCTGTGCCGACCGATCCGCATCTGAAGGGCGTTTTCACTATGATGATCATGGACGAGAGTGGGACAGATCTGAAGGATGAGTGGATGCTGTTCACATTCCTCGCAAAGGATCTCACGGGCGTGCCGTATGAATCAAACCGCGAGGGGATTCTCGAATGGCATCCGGTGGAGGCGCTGCACACCCTTCCGATGGCGGAAGGCGACCGCATGAATCTGCTGTTTGCGGTCCAGGAGGCAGGCACCCAGTACGGGACGTTTTATTATACAGAAGAATTCCGGCTGCTGAAGGCCGAATTGCAGAATTCAACGGAGGGTGATTGAGATACATGGGAAATGAAATGCCGAACAGCGACGTCGAAGTCGTCATCATCACAGGGATGTCGGGTGCCGGGAAGACCGTCGCCATGCAAAGCTTTGAGGACCTCGGATTTTATTGCATCGATAATCTCCCGCCCGAACTGATGGTGACGTTCCTCGATCTGATGATGAAATCGGATATGAAGATGCGCAGGATTGCGGCTGTCATGGATACGAGGGGCGGCAGCCTGTTTGAAGCACTCATCGGCGCGCTGGATGATTTGAATCAGCGGGAAGGGGTTACGGCGCAGCTGCTGTTCCTCGATGCGGAGGACGCGACGCTCGTCCGGCGCTATAAGGAGACGCGGCGCTCGCATCCGCTTGCGGAAGGCGGTTTGCCGCTGTCCGGCATCCAGATGGAGCGGGGCCTGCTGCAGGAGCTGAAAGGGCGCGCCCGTTCGATCTATAATACATCCTTGCTGAAGCCGCGCGAATTGCGGGAGAAGATCATCGCGGAGTTTTCCACAAAGGGCGGCGCTGCGTTCACGGTCAATTTCATCTCGTTCGGCTTCAAGCACGGGATGCCGATCGATGCGGATGTCGTGTTCGATGTGCGTTTCCTGCCGAACCCGTACTATATACAGGAATTGAAACCATTGACCGGGCTTGACAGCGAAGTGTCGGAGTATGTCCTGAAGTGGAACGATACAAAACTGCTGATCGACAAATTGTACGATCTGTTCAAGTTCCTCATCCCGCAATATAAGAACGAAGGGAAATCACAGGTGGTCATCGCGTTCGGCTGCACAGGCGGCCAGCACCGGTCCGTGACACTCGCCGAGTATTTCGGGAAACGGTTCCAAGAGGAGTATCGCACGCTCATCACGCACCGGGATGTTGAGAAAAGAAAGGGTTGACAACATGAAGCAATCCGGTAAAATGAAAAAAATTGTCGTCTTCGGTGGCGGAACCGGATTGTCCACTTTGCTCCGGGGATTGAAGAAGTATCCCGTCGATCTGACAGCCGTCGTGACGGTGGCGGACGACGGGGGCAGCTCGGGCCGATTGTTGGATCTGTACGATATTCCACCACCTGGTGATATCCGCCAAGTTATGGCAGCGCTTTCAGATGTTGAGCCATTGATCGAGAAGATGTTCCAGTACCGCTTCTCGACTTCGGACGACCTGAAAGGCCATTCACTCGGAAATCTGATGCTGGCCGCGCTCACCGATATCACGGGGGATTTCGCCCGGGCAATCGAGAAGATGGGCCGCGTCCTGAACATTAAAGGGAAAGTGCTGCCGGCGGCGAATCAGCGGACGACGCTGCATGCCGAGCTCGATGACGGGACGATTGTGACAGGCGAATCGAAAATACCTGTCTATGGAAGCAAAATCAGGCGTGTCTACCTGTCGCCTCAAGAAGTGGAACCGCTTCCTGAGACTGTCAAGACCATCCTGGACGCCGATCTGATCCTGCTTGGACCGGGCAGTCTGTACACGAGCATCATCCCGACGATCCTTGTCCCGAATATACGGAAAGCGGTCCTTGAAGCGCGGGCGAAGAAGATCTATATTTCCAATCTGACAACGCAAGCGGGGGAGACATACCGGTATACTGCATCCGAGCATGTGGCAGCTTTGCATGCGCATGCCGGACAGCCGTTCATTGATATTGTCCTGCTGAACGGGACCGATCTGACCGATGAACTGGCTGCAGCCGGGCTGGCGAAGCAAGTATGGCAAGTGGAGAATGATATTGACAAGCTTGGCCAACTGGTTCCGGAGATTTGCGTACAACCCATTTCCATCGTGGAAGAGGACAGGGTGATGCATGACGCGGACCGGGTGGCCGCCTGGGTCATGGATCGTATTTCGGAATGAGATGGTGAAGAGTGCGATAAAGAATGTAACGGCGTTCAAGTAGAGCGACTTAGTGCCGGGAAAGGGGAACAATATGTCTTTTGCGGCAGAAGTGAAGAAGGAATTGACGCAGATCGAGTCGGATGACTGCTGCGTGAAAGCTGAGATATCAGCATTCATCCGGATGAATGGAGCGCTGTCTTTCTCGAACAGGCAGCTGAGCCTGGACGTCCAGACGGAAAACGCGGCGATCGCGAGGCGGCTGTATTCCAATTTGAAAAGGTTGTATCCTTATAAGGTCGAGCTGCTCGTGCGGAAGAAGATGCGGCTGAAGAAGAATAATGTATACATATGCCGGATACGGGAGGGGGCGAAACCCCTGCTGGAGGACTTGCATATTATGATGGGCGCGTTTCAGGTGAACCACGATATCGCGGAAGAGGTCGTACGGGAGGATTGCTGCAAACGCGCGTATTTGCGCGGCGCGTTCCTGGCGGGAGGTTCCGTGAATAATCCGGAGACGTCCTCCTATCATCTGGAAGTGTTCTCTTTCTACAAAGAGCATAGTGAAGCGCTTGTCGATTTGATGAACAATTACTATTTGAATGCGAAATCGATTGAACGGAAGAAAGGGTTTATCGCCTACTTGAAGGAAGCGGAGAAGATTTCCGATTTTCTCGGACTGATCGGCGCGCACGTCTCGCTGATGAAGTTCGAGGATGTCCGCATCTTGCGGGATATGCGGAACAGCGTCAACCGCCTCGTCAATTGCGAAACGGCCAACTTGAACAAGACGATCGGCGCGGCGCAGCGCCAAGTCGAGAACATCAAATATATTGAAAGAACGATCGGCATCGGCCAGCTGCCTGACCGCCTGCAGGAAATCGCGCGGCTGCGCGTCGAGAACCAGGATGTCACGCTGAAGGAACTCGGGGAAATGGTTTCAGGAGGGCCTGTCAGTAAATCGGGCGTCAACCACCGGCTCCGCAAGATTGAGGAAATCGCGGATAAACTGCGCGGCGGAGGCATTTGAGAGCCAGAAGGAAATGAGAGGAGACGTAGGCATGGAGGAAAAAACAGTAGAAGTGAAATTGAAGACAGGCTTGCAGGCACGCCAAGCCGCCCTATTCGTCCAGGAAGCGAACCGCTTCATGGCGGATGTATTCTTGAAGAAGGACGAGCGCCAGGTGAATGCGAAAAGCATCATGGGCATCATGAGCCTCGCAATCGCAAGAGGGACGACGATCACATTGATCGCAGACGGCTCGGACGAGGAAAAAGCGGTCGAGATGCTCGCCGCGATGGTGGAAAAGGAAATTTGATCAGAGGAGAGGCTGTGGGGTTTTGTCGACTGCAGCCTTTTATTTCATATGAATCAGGGAATAAAAAAACATCCCGCCCTGATTGAATCAGGACAAGATGTCTTAGGACGCCCTCGGCAGGAGTCGAACCCACATTTCAAGAACCGGAATCTTGCGTGCTATCCATTGCACCACGAGGGCAAATCAATAGTTGCTGTCTGCTTCTCTAGCGGACAAGTTTTATTATAGCGCCAATGTGGAAAGAATGCAATAGGGAATTTAAAAGCATTATATTTGACCATTGTTGACTATAATAGGTATGATTAGAACACGGTTGAAATACAATTTCAACAGACCGATTAGTATACACCCTGAAGGAGGAAATGAAATGAACCTAATTCCTACAGTCATTGAACAGACGAATCGCGGAGAACGCGCGTATGACATTTATTCCCGTTTGCTGAAAGACCGGATTATCATGCTCGGCAGTGCGATTGACGACAACGTTGCGAACTCGATCGTCGCGCAGCTTCTTTTCCTGGAAGCGGAAGATCCGGAGAAAGACGTATCCATCTACATCAACAGCCCGGGCGGCAGCATCACTGCGGGTATGGCGATCTATGACACCATGCAGTTCATCAAGCCGGACATCCAGACAATCTGTATCGGCATGGCGGCATCGATGGGTGCGTTCCTCCTCACCGCAGGAACAGAAGGAAAACGCTATGCGCTTCCGAACGCGGAAGTCATGATCCACCAGCCGCTTGGCGGAGCACAAGGACAGGCGACAGAAATTGAAATCGCGGCAAAACGCATCTTGTTCTTGCGCGAGAAATTGAACGGCATCCTCGCAGAACGCACAGGCCAGCCGATCGATGTCATTGCGAAAGATACAGACCGTGACAACTTCATGACAGCGGAACGCGCAAAAGAATACGGTCTCATCGACCATATCATCACGCGCAGCGACATGAAAGACATGAAATAAGATTTTCGGGCATCCTCTTACTAGGGGATGCTTTTTTGTTTGGGGCCGCAGGTTAAGAGGACGTGTGTGATGGTGGCCGCGAACGAAGCAATAAGTGGCCGGAATGCAGCAATCAGGCTCTGGAACGAAGCAATCGAGGTCTGGAATAAAGCAATCTCCCCGGCGAACGAAGCAATCAGTGCTGGAAATGAAGCAATAGCCTTGCCGAACGAAGCAACGGCGTGTAACGGGGTGCTGGAAGCTGAAACGGCGGGGTTTTGCGCAACAAGGGGCCGGAAAGAAGCAATCAGGCCCAGGAACGAAGCAACCGAGGCCTGGAATGAAGCAATCTTCCCGGCGAACGGAGCAATCGATGCTGGAAACGAAGCAATCGCCTTGCCGAACGAAGCAACGCCATATAACGGTGTGCTGGAAGCCGTTTTGATGCGATTTTGCGCAATAAGGGGCCGGAAAGAAGCAATCAGGCTCTAGAACGAAGCAATCGGTGCCTGGAATGAAGCAATCTCCTCGGCGAACGAAGCAATCGATGCTGGAAACGAAGCAATCGCCTTGCCGAACGAAGCAATGCCACTCTACCGGGCGGCGGCTATTTTTGATGAACTGCTTTTAATTTGCAAAGTGCATGAATCGCGGCGGAAAACGGCAGGGGGGTCCCTTCGTCTTTCCGCGCCGTGAAAATTCCATGAAACTTTTTCGCCCGCTAAACGGTATACACTAGTAAGAACGTTTCGCGTGAGCACACGGGCGGGTACATTGAATTTATAGAGACGGAGAAGGAGTGGGTATGAATGAAAAAGATGCTTGGACCTTTAGCAATCATTATCGGAATCATTGTGGTGCTGGCCATCATACTGGTGCCAAGCTACAACAAGTTCGTGAACCTTGAGGAGAACGTCGATCAGGCGTATGCCCAGGTCGATAACCAGTTGCAGCGGAGGATGGATCTGATCCCTAACCTCGTGAGTACAGCAAAAGGGTATGCTTCGCACGAAGAGAAGGTATTCAAAGATATTGCTGATGCACGCTCCCGGCTTGCGGGCGCACGCGGACCCGAAGAGCAGGCTGCAGCAAATGACAATTTAGGCACGGCGCTTGGCCGCTTGCTCGTCATCCAGGAGAAATATCCGGATCTTAAGGCAGATAAGCAGTTCACTCAGCTGATGGATGAACTGGCGGGAACGGAAAACAGGCTCACTGTCGCCAGAAAAGACTATAACGATGTCGTGGCGGATTACAATCGCCAGACGAAGCGGTTCCCGGGGCGTCTCGTCGCTTCCGTCTTCGGCTTCGACAAGAAGGAATATTTCAGAGCGGATCCTGCTGCATCCGAAGCGCCAAAAGTGGACTTCGGAGACGGCGATAAGTGAGACGGCGGGCTTTCGGCTTCATCGCACTGCTGGCCGTTTTGCTGACGGCCATCTTACCCGGAGCGGCATCGGCAGCGGATATCCCTCCGTGGAACAGTAGTGATTTGTATGTGCAGGATCATTCAGGCGTTTTAACGGCGCAGGAGAAAGCGGAATTGAACCGGTATGGCCAATCGTTGGATAATGCGACTGGCGCTGAGCTCGCCGTGCTGACGATCCCGAATATCGGGGATGAAGCCGTCGAGGAGTATGCAGTGGAAGCGCTGCGGAAATACAAACTTGGAAAAGCAGGCGAAGACAATGGGGCTTTGCTTGTCGTCACGACAGAAAAAAGGGATAACACCGACAAGCGTTACTTCTATCTGTCGGTCGGCTACGGCCTCGAGGGCGCCTTGCCTGACGGCAAAGTCGGTCGGATCATTGATACCGTGAAAGAAGCTTATCTGGACGGCGGCAACCCGCAGCCGAATGTAGCGATTACAGAAGCCTATAAAATGTTCTATAACGAGATTGCGGCAGAATACGGTTTTGACGGAGATGTTGCGCCAGTGCGGGAAATTGAAAATGACACAGGCATCGGCTTTAATCCGATTATCGTCTTCATCATCATCTATGTCCTCTACCGCATGTTCTTCAGCGGCCGCGGAGGCGGCGGAGGCGGCGGAAACGGCACGAGACGCGGACGCGGCGGCCCGATCTTCTTCCCAGGCTCCTTCGGCGGTGGTTCCGGAGGCGGAGGCGGCTTTGGCGGCGGCGGAGGCTTCAGCGGAGGCGGCGGTTCCGGAGGAGGAGGCGGCGCCGGCAGAAGCTGGTGAATAGAAAGCGGACATCCTGGATTCCCCGGATGTCCGCTTTTCATTTGCCTCTACGCCTTGCGAACGCCCGCAAGCCGGCATATAATCCAACTGAAGAGGTGAAAACCGATGCATGTGACATTCTATACGAAGCCTGGCTGTCCGCTCTGTGACGAGGCGGAGTCGATGATGAAGCTGGCCGCGGAAGATGTGCCGCTATCGTGGACGGCGGTCAATATTCTCGACGACGACGTGAGCCATGAAAAGTATATGCTGATGATTCCTGTCATCGAGATTAATGGGGATCCGGTGCTGTACGGATCGATCGGCTATGTGGATATACTCAATCTGTTTGAATAATAAACGGATTGGGTATATACTAAACGCATAGTATATTTTTTTGGTTTAGGTGGGACATAAATTTAGTAGGCGGGACGATATTTACCCAGCAAGCGAGGAAGAGGTGCTTTCATTGGATTCCAACTTGTTTGAAGCAGAACGGAAACTCGTTCCGGAACTGATGGAAGTGATGCAGCAGCGTTACGATGTGTTGAAACTGATCGAGCGGAACGGGCCGATTGGGAGGCGGCAGGTCGGCCAGCTGGCGGGGCTGTCGGAGAGGGAAGCGAGAAGTGCGCTTGATACGCTCCGAAACAGTCTTCTCATCCGGATCGACAAGGAAGGCGCATGGATCACGGAGGAAGGCGCCGCGGTGCTCACTGAGCTCCGTTCCAGTATGGACAATTGGTCGCTCCGCCATTCAGCCGCCCGCTCCTTACGGGAGACGCTCGGCATCCGGGATGTCCGGATCGTGCCTGGTGATTGCCGGAGCAACAAGACGGTGCGCAGCGCGATTGGCCAGGAGGCGGCGGCCGTATTCAAAAAAGGGATTGCGGATGGCCGGATCGTCGCAGTCACCGGCGGCAGCACGGTCGCTTCCATTCCGCCGTATATGGGGAAGCTTCCAGGCAGCGAGCATCTGCGTTTCATCGCAGCTAGGGGCGGCGTCGGCGATGATATCGGCCTGCAGGCGAATATCCTGGCGGCGCAGTTCGCGGAGCGCACGGGCGCGTCGTATAAGACGTTCTACTATCCTGAGACGCTCAGTGCGGAGGCGCATGAAGTGGTCCAGAGAGAACCGGAGGCGCAACAGATGCTGGCATTGTATGAAAAGACCGATTGTGTCATCCACGGGATCGGGGACGCGCTGAAAATGGCGGCGGTCCGGGATTCCGCCGATGCGGAGCTTGCGCTTCTGCGTGATCGCTGTGCGGAGGGCGAGGCGTTCGGCTATTATTTCAACCGGCACGGAGAAGTTGTCCATCGACTGCGGACAGTAGGAATCCAGCTGGAACAGCTTGAGGATGTGCCTCTCATCATGGCGGTGGCGGGCGGATCGGATAAAGCGGCAGCGATCCTTTCCTATCTTGCGAGTGCGCCGAAGCAGACGATTTTGATTACAGATGAAGGAGCTGCGGAAGAAATGAAGCGGCTGTTACTAAAATAAATTATGTGGAGGTCATTAACATGGCATTGAAAATGGCGATTAACGGATTTGGACGTATTGGCAGACTTGTGTTCCGCGAGGCGAAGAAGCATGGTATCGAGGTCGTTGCGGTCAACGATTTGACAGACAGCGCAATGCTGGCCCACTTGCTGAAGTATGACTCGGTTCACGGAATCTTCGATGCGGAAGTGGGCTCGGATGAGAACCATCTGATCGTGGACGGGGAGAAGATCCGCGTCTTCGCTGAGAAAGATCCGTCGAACCTTCCGTGGAAAGATCTCGGTATCGACGTCGTCATCGAGTCGACAGGCGTGTTCCGCGATGCGGCAGGCCTTCAGAAGCACATCGAGGCGGGCGCGAAGAAAGTCATCCTGTCGTCCCCTGCGAAAGGCGACGTGAAAACGCTCGTCATGGGCGTCAACCATACGGATTACAATCCGAAAGAAGATAATGTCGTTTCCAACGCATCCTGTACGACAAACTGCCTTGCGCCTGTCGTGAAAGTGCTGAACGACACATTCGGCATCAAGCGCGGTCTCATGACAACGATCCACTCGTATACGAATGACCAGCGCATCCTCGACTTGCCGCATTCGGATTACCGCCGTGCGCGTGCTGCTGCCGAGTCGATGATTCCGACAACAACTGGCGCGGCTTCTGCGGTGACAAAGGTCATTCCGCAGCTTAAAGGGAAGCTCGACGGCATGGCGGTCCGCGTGCCGACGCCGAACGTATCCCTCGTCGATTTTGTTGCTGACCTCGGCAAAGACGTTACGGTCGACGACGTGAATGCAGCGCTTAAAGAGGCTTCGGAAGGGGAACTCAAAGGATTCTTGTTCTACAATGAAATCCCCCTCGTCTCCCGCGACTATAACGGCAACACGGCGTCATCCACGGTGGACGGCCTTTCGACGATGGTCCTTGACAACAATATGGTCAAAGTCGTTTCCTGGTATGACAACGAATCGGGCTATTCTGCACGCTGCATCGACCTCGCGCTCTATATGCAAGAACAAGGTTTGTAATCAATGAAAGCAGGCGCCGCATCGATGGCGCCTGCTTGTTTTCATATTGCATGAATTTTCCCCGACGTTTTCTGGGGAACGGATAAACACAATATGGTATGATAGGGCGGACAGGCGGTATTCCGGAAAATGCTTCCGGAAGGCGCCGGATTTACATATTACATATGGAGGTGCGCTGTTTTCCATGATGCCAAAACAGACGATGAAGGATATTGAACTTAGAGGCAAGCGTGTCTTCTGCCGCGTTGATTTCAACGTGCCGATGGAGGACGGACGGATCACCGATGATACACGCATCCGGGCCGCTGTTCCGACGATCGAGCATTTGATCGGCGAAGGGGCGAAAGTCATTCTCGCAAGCCATCTCGGCCGGCCGAAAGGTGAAGTGAAAGAGGAATTCCGTTTGACGGCGGCGGGCGAGCGCCTGTCCGAGCTCCTCGGCAAGAATGTCACGAAGCTCGATGAGTCGGCGGGTGCAACAGTGCAAGAGGCGATTTCCGGGATGCAGGACGGCGATGTGATCCTCCTTGAGAACGTCCGCTTCCATGCGGGCGAGGAGAAGAACGATCCGGCGCTTGCGAAGGAATTCGCGGGACTCGCGGATGTCTTCGTAAATGACGCGTTCGGAGCCGCACACCGCGCCCATGCTTCCACAGCTGGCATTGCGGAACATCTGCCGGCGGTATCCGGTTTATTGCTGGAAAAGGAACTGGATGTCCTGGGCAAGGCGCTTTCCGATCCGCAGCGCCCGTTCACGGCAATCATCGGCGGCGCAAAAGTGAAAGACAAGATCGGCGTCATCGACCATTTGCTGGATAAAGTCGACAATCTTCTGCTCGGCGGCGGATTGTCCTATACGTTCTCACGCGCGCAAGGATACAGCACCGGGAATTCACTTGTCGAAGAGGACAAAATCGAGCTTGCCGCTTCATTCCTGGCAAAAGCGAAGGAAAAGGGCGTGAATCTGCTCGTGCCGGTCGACGCAGTTGTCGCGGATGAGTTCTCAGCGTCCGCGAACGTGCAGACGGTCGAGATCGATTCGATTCCGGACGGCTGGATGGGGCTTGATATCGGGCCGAAGACTGCGCAGCAATATGCGGATGTCATCAAGGGATCGAAACTCGTCATCTGGAACGGGCCGATGGGCGTCTTTGAAATGGAGCCGTTTGCAGGCGGGACGAAAGCGGTAGCGGACGCCATGGCGGAAACACCTGCCTATACGGTCATCGGAGGCGGCGATTCGGCAGCGGCTGTCGAGAAATTCGGCGTGGCAGAGAAGATGGACCATATTTCGACTGGCGGCGGCGCGTCCCTTGAATTCATGGAAGGCAAGGACTTGCCGGGCGTCACAGCGTTAAACGATAAGTGAAGGGAGAGATGGGTTTTGCGTAAACCGATCATCGCAGGCAACTGGAAAATGTATAAGACGCTTGGAGAAGCGCTGGGATTTGTGGAACAGGTGAAGGGGCGTCTGCCGGAATCGGCGGCTTGCGACGCGGTCATCTGTCCCCCTGCTCTTTTCCTGAATGAACTCGTAAAGCATGCGAAAGGCACAAGTCTCGCAATTGGCGCACAGACGATGCACGACGAGGCGGAAGGCGCATTCACAGGGGAAGTGAGCCCTGTCATGCTGGAGGATCTCGGCGTCCGCTACGTCATCCTCGGCCACTCGGAGCGCCGGCAATATTTCAACGAGTCGGATGAAGCGGTGAACCGGAAAGTGAAAGCCGCGTTCAGCCATGACTTGACGCCGATCGTCTGCGTCGGCGAATCACTCGAGGAGCGTGAAGCGGAAAAGACGGTCGAACGCGTATCAAGCCAAGTGGAGAAAGCGTTTGCCGGAATCGATGCGGAGCAGGCTGCACAAGCGGTCATCGCGTACGAGCCGATTTGGGCGATCGGCACAGGGAAGACCGCGACGAGCGAGGATGCGAATGAAGTCTGCCGGGAAATCCGCGGCGTCATCCGCAAGCTGTACGGGGAGGCGGCGGCGGAAGCGATCCGCATCCAGTACGGCGGCAGCGTGAAACCGGCGAACATCAAGGAACTCCTGTCGATGGAAGATATCGACGGTGCGCTTGTCGGAGGCGCTAGCCTTGATGCTGCTTCATTCCTCGAACTTCTGGGGGCTGCAGGAAATGACTAAGGGACCTGTCGCACTCATCATCCTGGACGGCTTCGGGCTGCGGGATGAGAAGTTCGGAAACGCCGTCGCCCAGGCCCATAAGCCGAATTACGACCTGCTGTGGGAGAACTTCCCGCACTCGACGCTTGTTGCGAGCGGGGAGGCGGTCGGCCTGCCGGACGGCCAGATGGGGAATTCCGAAGTCGGGCATCTGAACATCGGCGCAGGCCGCATCGTCTACCAGAGCCTCACGCGCATCAACAAATCGATCCGGGAAGGCGATTTCTTCGAAAAGCCGGCCTTGATGGACGCAATCCACCATGCCAAGGCGAACGGATCGGCGCTGCATCTTTTCGGCTTATTGTCGGATGGCGGCGTACATAGCCATTACGATCATCTTTTCGCGCTGTTGCGCCTGGCGAAGATGCATGACCTGGATAAAGTATATGTCCATGCATTCCTCGACGGCCGGGATGTCGGCCCGAAAACGGCGCTCGGCTATGTGGAGAAGACCGAAGAAGTCATGAAGAACCTCGAAGTCGGGGAAATCGCAAGCGTTTCGGGCCGCTATTATTCGATGGACCGGGATAAGCGCTGGGACCGCGTGGAAAAGGCGTATCGCGCAATTGCGGACGGAGAAGGGCCTGTCTTTGAGAGCGCGAAAGCAGGAATCGAAGCATCGTATGCAGAAGGGATCACGGACGAGTTCGTCGTTCCGTTTGTCGTTGAAACGGAAGGGGAGCCGGCGCGCACCGTCAATGACGGCGATGCGGTCATCTTCTTCAATTTCAGGCCGGACCGCGCGATCCAGCTGTCGAGGGCATTCACGGACCCTGCCTTTGACGGCTTCCCGGTCAATGCCTATACGAATCTGAAATTCGTCACGTTCACGGAGTACAGCGAGGAAGTACATGCGGAGATCGTCTTCCATGCTGACAATCTCGTCAATACGATCGGCGAAGTGCTGGCAGCGAACGGCCTCCGCCAGCTCCGGATTGCGGAAACCGAGAAATACCCGCATGTCACGTTCTTCATGAGCGGCGGCAGGGAAGAGGAATTCGAAGGGGAGAAGCGGATCCTCATTGCGTCGCCGAAAGTCGCGACGTACGACTTGAAACCCGAGATGAGCGCCGTGGAAGTGACGGAAGCGCTTCTTGAGCAGATCAATGGCGATCAGGTCGATGCCATCATCCTCAACTTCGCGAACCCCGATATGGTGGGCCATAGCGGAAAGCTCGAACCGACCGTGAAAGCGATCGAGACCGTCGATGCATGCCTCGGGCAGCTGATCGACGCCATCCACGCAAAAGGCGGGGCGGCGATCGTGACGGCGGACCACGGCAACTCCGACGAAGTCGTGACGCTTGAAGGGAAGCCGATGACGGCCCACACGACGAACCCGGTGCCGGTCATCGTCACGAAGCATGACATCACGCTGAGAGAAGGCGGCATTTTGGCGGATCTTGCGCCGACCATGCTGAAATTGCTTGATATTGAGCAGCCGGAAGAAATGACAGGAACTTCATTATTCTAATATAAAGGGGATATCAATCATGCCTATCATTACACATATCCAAGCAAGAGAAGTACTCGATTCACGCGGCAACCCGACAGTGGAAGTGGAAGTGTTCACGGAAAGCGGCGCCTTTGGACGCGCGATTGTGCCTTCCGGCGCATCTACAGGCGAATATGAAGCAGTAGAGCTCCGCGACGGCGACAAAGACCGGTACGGCGGCAAAGGCGTACTGAAAGCCGTCTCCCACGTGGAAGAAGTGATTGCTGAAGAGCTGGTCGATCAGTACTCTGTCCTCGATCAAGTACTCGTCGACAAGGCGCTGATCGAGCTTGACGGCACAAGCAATAAAGGCAAGCTTGGCGCGAACGCGATCCTTGGCGTCTCGATGGCAGTGGCGCACGCGGCAGCGGATTATCTTGATATCCCGCTCTATCAGTACCTTGGCGGCTTCAACTCGAAGCAATTGCCGGTGCCGATGATGAACATCCTGAACGGCGGCGAGCATGCGGACAACAACGTCGACATCCAGGAATTCATGGTTATGCCGGTCGGCGCGGAATCATTCCGCCACGGCCTGCGCATGGGTGCTGAAATCTTCCATAGCCTGAAAACGGTTCTGAAAGAAAAAGGACTGAACACAGGCGTGGGCGACGAAGGCGGTTTTGCGCCGAACCTGTCGTCGAACGAAGAAGCGCTCACTACCATCCTCGAAGCGATCGAGAAGGCCGGCTACAAGGCGGGCGAAGAAGTCCTTCTTGCGATGGACGTCGCATCTTCCGAGTTCTACGACAAGGAAGCGGGCGTCTACAACCTTTCAGGCGAAGGGATCAAGCGCACATCTGAAGAGATGGTCGCCTGGTATGAAGAGCTGTGCAGCAAGTATCCGATCGTCTCGATTGAAGACGGCCTGGACGAAAACGACTGGGCAGGCCATAAGCTGCTCACTGAAAAGCTGGGCAAGAAAGTTCAGCTTGTCGGTGACGACCTGTTCGTGACGAATACCGAGAAGCTTGCACGCGGCATCGAGGAAGGCGTCGGCAACTCGATCTTGATCAAAGTGAACCAGATCGGCACATTGACGGAGACATTCGACGCCATCGAAATGGCGAAGCGCGCAGGGTACACGGCGGTCATCTCGCACCGCAGCGGGGAGTCGGAAGATACGACGATTGCGGATATCGCAGTCGCGACGAACGCAGGGCAGATCAAGACGGGCGCTCCGTCCCGCACGGACCGCGTGGCGAAGTACAACCAGCTATTGCGTATCGAGGACCAGCTGGACGATACGGCGCAGTATCTCGGCAAAGACACGTTCTATAATTTGAAGAAGTGAAGGTGAGGCAGCCGCGTGAAGCGGCTGTCTTTTTCTGACTTCCTGTCCTAAATTCTGCAAAATCAGACGAAAAACGCCGAATGATATTGTACAAGGGCGGGATGTTTGATAGAATAGGAATGTCTATCGGACTTTTGCAGGAGGTGGAATATAGCGTGCATGCTTTGTTTATGACATTGTTATTGATCGTATCGATCGCGTTGATCGTTGTCGTCTTATTGCAATCCGGGAAGAGTGCCGGCCTGTCAGGAGCCATCTCCGGTGGTGCTGAACAACTTTTTGGGAAACAGAAAGCCCGCGGATTGGATCTCGTGTTGCAGCGGGTTACCATCGTGCTTTCCGTTCTATTCTTTGTTTTGGCGATTGCGATCGTCAAGATCTGAGTATATTTGCGAATGGATGTCTCACGCTCTGCCTTTCAGTAGGCAGAGCGTTTTCTTTTTTCCTGTGATGGGAATGCTATAATAGGATGGACTTTGTACATAATTGGCTGATGGCGTCAAACGCCGGCTTCCGTTCCGGCGCGCGCTTTCCGGGGGGCGGGCGGTGAGCCTCCTCGTTCGCTTCGCTCTCTGCGGGGTCTCACCTGTCCCGCTGATCCCCCAGGAGTCGGCGCCTGCACTCCAGCCTAAATATCGCTTAATTACTAAATCAGCAAATGAGTTACAGGTTAACTTGTCGTGGAAGGATGATTGTTGTGAGGATTGCTCAGCCGAAGCCGTTTTTCTTTGAGGCCGGGAAACGGGCTGTTTTGTTGCTGCATGGCTTTACGGGGACGTCTGCGGATGTGCGGATGATCGGCCGTTTTTTGGAGAAGAAAGGGTATACGTCGCTGGCGCCGCATTATAGGGGCCATGGCGTGCCGCCGGAGGAGCTGGTGAAATCCGGTCCGGATGAGTGGTGGGAGGATGTCGTGCGCGGCTACCGCCAGCTGCAGGAGGCCGGGTATGAGGAGATCGCGGTCGGCGGCTTGTCGCTTGGCGGTGTGTTCTCTTTGAAGGTCGGCATGGAGTTTCCGGTGAAGGGCATCTTTACGATGTGCGCGCCGATGTCGATGAAGACGACGGATCTGATGTATGAGGGCGTCCTCAAGTATGCCCGGGAGTATAAGAAGTTCGAAGGGAAAGACGAGGGGACGATTAAGCGGGAGATGCAGCCGCTGGAAGACGGTACGATGCCGAGCCTCGGGGAGCTGCGCGAGTTGGTGTATATCGTCCGCGACCGCCTGAAAGAGGTCGAGGCGCCGCTATATGTCGTCCAGTCGGAGAATGATGAAGTGATCGATCCGGACTCGGCGAACGTGATCTATGACCAGGTTTCATCACAAAGGAAGCAGCTCAAATGGTTCAAGAATTCGGGCCATGTGATCACGCTCGGACCTGAAAAAGAGGAGCTTCATGAGGATCTGTTTGAATTTCTTGAATCTCTGGACTGGAACGTGTGAAAATGAAGGTAAATGAACAGATTGAAAGAAGGAGGGATGTCAGTGGAATGGTTTGATGAACAATTAGAAGAACGGCTTCTGTCATTCATGAGGGAAGAGTCATATAAGCCGCTTACGGTGCAGGAAATTCAGGAATCGCTCGGCATCGAAGGGGCTGCAGAATTCAAGGAGCTCGTGAAGATGCTGGTGCATCTGGAGCAGAAAGGTGCGATCGTCCGCTCGCGGACCAATCGCTACGGCGTGCCGGAGCGCATGAACCTCGTGCGCGGGAAATTCATCGGGCACGCGAAAGGGTTCGGTTTTGTGACGCCGGAGACGGAAGGGATGGATGACGTCTTCATCCCGCCGTCCGATGTGAACGGTGCGATGAACGGCGATATCGTCCTCGTCCGCATTTCCGCGAATTCGCAGGGCGACCGCCGGGAAGGTGCGATCATCCGCATTGCGGAGCGCAAGACGTCGAAGGTCGTCGGGACGTATCAGGACAATAAAGGCTTCGGATTCGTCATTCCAGATGATAAGAAGCTGCCGATGGATATCTTTATCGGGAAAGGCAACTCGCTGAACGCGGTCGACGGCCATAAAGTCGTCGTCGAGATCACGGAGTGGCCGAGCGAGCTGAAATCGGCGACAGGCATGGTCGTCCAGATCCTCGGGCATAAGAACGACCCGGGCGTCGACATTTTGTCGATCATCTATAAGCACGGAATTGAAATCGAATTCCCGGATGACGTGATGGAGCAGATCAAGAAGATCCCGGACACGGTGCAGGAGAAGGATCTGTTCAAGCGCCGCGACTTGCGCGATGAGACGATCATCACGATTGACGGCGCGGATGCGAAGGATCTCGATGACGCAGTATCCGTCACGAAGAATCCGGACGGCACGTATGTGCTCAGCGTCCATATTGCGGACGTCAGTTATTATGTGCAGGAGAACACGCCGCTCGACGACGAAGCGTATGACCGGGGCACGAGCGTCTACTTGACGGACCGGGTCATCCCGATGCTGCCGCATAAGCTGTCGAACGGCATCTGCTCGCTCAACCCGGGCGTCGACCGTCTAACGCTTTCGTGCCGTATGACGATCGACGGCAGCGGAAAAGTGATTGACCATGAGATCTTCGAAAGTGTCATCCATTCGAAGGAGCGGATGACGTACTCGGATGTCTACGGGATCATCGAGGAGAAGGACGAGGAACTTCGTTCAAAATACGAGCATATCGTTCCGATGCTGGATGATGCGGCAGAACTCGCGTTGATTCTCCGCAAGAAACGGATGGACCGCGGGGCGATCGATTTTGATTTCAAGGAATCGAAAGTCATTGTGGACGAGAACGGCTGGCCGACAGACATCGTCATCCGCCCGCGCCGGTCGTCCGAGCAGCTGATCGAGGAATTCATGCTCGCGGCGAACGAGACGGTCGCTGAGCACTTCCACTGGCTGCAAGTGCCGTTCCTGTACCGGATCCACGAAAACCCGAAAGTCGAAAAGTTGCAGCGGTTCTTCGAGTTCCTGACGAATTTCGGCATCGTCGTGAAGGGGACGGGGAATGAAATCCATCCGCGCGCACTCCAGGAGATCGTGGAATCGATCGAGGGACTGCCGGAGGAGACGGTCATCTCGACAATGCTGTTGCGCTCGATGCAGCAGGCGAAATACTTTGAGGAGAGCTTAGGCCACTTCGGATTGTCGGCTGACTTCTATACGCACTTCACGTCGCCGATCCGACGCTATCCGGACTTGATCGTCCACCGGCTCATCCGGACATATTTGCTGGAGAATGATGTGTCCGCGCAGACGGTCGAGCACTGGAATGCAGTGCTGCCGGAGATCGCACAGCACACGTCCGAGCGGGAACGCCGCGCAGTCGACGCAGAACGTGATACGGATGCACTCAAGAAGGCGCAGTATATGCTTGATAAGATCGGCGAGGAGTTCGAAGGGGTCATTTCGTCCATCACGAACTTCGGCATGTTCGTCGAACTGGAAAACACCGTGGAAGGGCTTGTCCATGTCAGCTATCTGACGGATGACTACTACCACTTCGACGACCGCCAGATGATGATGATCGGCTCCCATACCGGCAAGCAGTTCAGAATCGGGGATGAAGTGACGATCCGCGTCGTCGCCGTGAAGCCGGAAGAGTCGACGATCGACTTCGAGATCGCAGGCATGAAGCAATCGTTCCATCGCACGCGCAAAGAAACGCCGAAAGTCATCCACGCGAAGAAGCGCGGGGGTTCGGAAGGCGGCAAGCGGGGCGAAGGCAAGGGTGATGGCGATAAACGAGGCGGGGGAAAACGCAGTGATAAGTCATCACCAGGCAAGAAAAAAGGCGGTCCGAGCCAGAAGAAGAAATTCTACGAGGACGTCGCCAAGAAGAAGAAAAAGAAACAGGCGCCTCGAAAGAGAAAATAAAGGAACGGACGGCATTCGCTGCAGGCGGATGCCGTGGAGTTCTTATAAGAACGGCTAGCTCCGGGCGCCAAACTAAGCGGCGCCCTGCGCATTTGAGAAAAGGGGGGACGCCTGATGGCGAAGGGACAAGGAAAAGTTCTAGCAATCAATAAGAAAGCCAACCATGATTATGCGATTGAGGAAACCATTGAAGCTGGCATTGTGCTGCAAGGGACCGAGATCAAGTCGATCCGCAACGGCAAAGTCCAGCTTCGTGATGCCTTCGTGTTGATCCGCAACAACGAAGCATGGATCTCCAACATGCACATCAGTCCGTATGAGCAAGGGAACCAATTCAACCATGATCCGCTCCGTTCAAGGAAGCTGCTGCTTCACAAAAAGCAGATCGGCACGCTCGTCGGCCAAGTGAAACAGGAAGGGTACACGATCGTTCCCATCAAGATGTATTTGAAAGACGGTTTTGCGAAAGTCTTAATCGGCGTCGGCAAAGGGAAAAAGCTCTACGACAAGCGCGACGACCTGAAGAAGAAGGAAGCAAAACGCGAGATGGAACGGGCATTCAAGGCCAAGCAGCAATACTAGGCGGAAGGTGTTTCCATTGAAATTGCAGCGGAAACATTGTATGATAGGGACAGTGATAGTTCAGAAACCTGCTATGCTTCGGGCGTAGCAATTCCTGACTCTCCAGTTGATTGTGTTGGCGTGTAGCGTCAACCTATTATACCGGGGACGTTACGGATTCGACAGGGGTGGTCTGGGCTTGAGCTGCGCGTCGGAGGGATCGTCTCCGTCAGAAACGACAGTTAATAATAACTGGCAAAACAAACAACAACCTAGCATTCGCAGCGTAAGCTGTTGAATCTGCCTAGCAGTTCCATCGCCCATGTGGCATTGTTAGGCTCACCTATTAGTGGGATACGGTAACGGTCGCCTCCTGAGGCCGTTGCAAGAGACTACCAGGATAGCGCTCACGGATAGCCTTGATTGGCGGCAAACGTGTGCGCGAAACTAAGTAGTCAATCTACACGCGTAGACGCTTGAGTAGCAGAGCCTTTGGACGCGGGTTCGACTCCCGCCGTCTCCATAGTTTAATTTTATGGAGTTTCAATGAGTGTAAAAACCCTTGATAATCAAGGGTTTTTTCTTTTACCTATTTTTACAAATTATAACTAAGTGTAGCACCAAGATATCTTAAACCGTTGCTAGCATCGAATATATTTTTCACTTGAATACCATAAATTAGTCTGTTATTGATGTCCTTCTTTTATATTATGTGAAACATCCACATAGACGTTTAACGACTGATTCTTTAAAATGAATACACTAATTATGGAATACACAAGATAATATTTCTTATCTGCATCCAAATGAACAAATCCCAATATGGTAAAATAGATATAAATATAAGGCTGACAATTTTGTATCTCATTCCGATTCAATTTATTAAGTATTACTACATAGTAAGCATATCACAAATATTCCTTGTTATAAAAAATATACGGAAAGTAGGATGATGATAATGAATGATAAAGAAAAAGTCCTTCAATTGTTGGACTCACTAAGTGGGAATTCAGAGGATAAAGTAGAGAGGCTGGCAAATTACTTAGGATATCCTATTGGGGCAAACCCAGTAAACCCAGACAGTGCTTGGAAAATGCTTTTGCATGACCAACTAAATAATGCGGATCAAGCCGTTCTGGCGGTTAAGGCGATTGAAGAATTGACTGAAGAGACACCGGTACGAGAAGTTCGGAAATTTCACGAGCAGGTGACAGCCCTGAATGAGGAGCTTGGAGCATCGTTTATTGTCCCTCTTGCAGCATTCATCGGGGAACATCGGATTGTATTGTATCGGGTAGGTGCCGGGAATCGAGATGAGCGACTTGATCTCACTATTTCATCGGTACGGAAAGTGTCGTTGTATGCCGAGCAATTCAATCAAAGACTCGTAAAAGAAAATTTACGCCTCGAAGAAGATGAATTCGGTTTTGGCTATGACATTATTGGTTTAAATGATCTGTTTAAACGGGAGCTTTCCACAAGGTTTCAGCAAACAATCGAATTATACAGGAAGAAGATTTCAGAAGCGATCACTGGCAGCTCTATCCGCTCTGAGCTATCCTCATTAGTCATGGAAGAGGCACGAGAAGCGATTGAAAGAGATCAGCTGGCTGAACTGGTGGAAAGCCCGTCCTATAAATCGGGACTCGGCTGCGTCGTCGATACGATTATACTGCGCCAGCTATTGAGACGGTTTCTGGATGGCTATTACGGTGAAGAAACCTTTGATGTCAGTGGAATAGCACTCGGTATCGGGGCGGGCACGCTGGAATCCGCACTTAGAGAGGTTGTGCAGATATACCGGCCGGATTACGAAGACAAGGCCTTACAAAAAGCATTGAAGAAAGAACGGATGGTTCCGAAGCAAATGACGATGGACGATTTGTTCATGGAAGATGAGTTGGTGGTGACTTCTGATGTGACGTTCAAGCAAGGCGGAAAAGAGAAGCTGATCGACATCTATGAACGAGTTCGACTGCAATTTGAAGTCGCATATGGAGGGGACTTGTTCGCTGGCAGTGTGGGTGAAGCAACGAATCGTGTGGAAAGCAGACTGTCGAATGAATTCCCTGACTTGATGGCCAAGCTGTGGGCGGATACTTCAACCGATCAATATAGCTTCCGTTATGAAGATTTACCCCCGGAACTATTGCAACAACAATATGAAGCGTCCATGTCGCGTACAGTTCAAATTAAATTGCAGGACGGTCTGCCGGTTGTTTTCTATGGCGACGACAAACAGGAACAAAAGGAAAAAGGTGCATATTATACGGATGCAAAATTGGTCGACTACATGGTGAAGCAGGCTTTGAAGCCGGCCTTTGAAACTAGAGTTGAAGAAATCAGGTTAGCGATAACAGGGAATGATGAGGAGGAACTGATACAAGCGTTGGATCATCTGCTTGCATTAAAGATAGTTGACATGACCTGCGGAGGAGGCTCCTTCTTGAGAGGTGCTTTCCACTGGCTGACAGACCGACACCAAGCGCTCTCCCGTCTCGGTTTGAAAGAAGAACTACTCGGTAAGTATCCGATGTTCCAACCTGGAGATGAGGGAAGGAACGCGTGGGAAAAGCACTTGCTCATACATGTCATATATGGCGTGGATATCGACTATAAAGCACTGATCATCTGCTCCCAAACGATTACATTATCTGCGTTAAGACATTGGAAAATGGGTGAAGGTTTTCCTGAATTGATAGGCAAGACATTGATCCATCAAAATGCCCTTATCCACCCCGTCCCGCTGGATAAAAGGGAGGAGGCATACCGGCCATTCAAAAATGAGATCAAGAAATTGATAAAGCTAAGAAGTCGGGATAGTGATGAAAAGGCAAGGCAGAAGGCAGAGAAACTTCGTCAAAAATTACAATTGCACTTCAAGACAGCTGCTTATGAACAAATGGGCGAGTCATCAGAGATGCTTCACGTAGAAAGCTTGGAATTGAATGTTCCTGAAGTGTTCTTTTGTGAAGATGGATCGTGGAATAAAAACGGTGGATTCGATGTAGCGCTAGGAAATCCACCTTGGGAAATATGGAAGCCGAATGCTGAGGAGTTTTTCGAACGGTATGAACCGGGTTATCGGAAAGCGAACAAACAACAAAAACTAAAAATGGAAAAGGAATTATATCAAGCATATCCGGTTCTTGAAAAACGTTGGGAGGCTACCCGAAAACTTTACGAGACAGGTTCCCGTTTTTTCCTGGATGCCAGCTACTACAGCTACCAACGATGGCAAGTCGATGGGAAATATACGGGAGGAGATATCAATTTATATAAAGTTTCGCTTGAACGTTTCTATCAAGTCGTTAAACCAGAAGGTTATTTATCAATATTGATTCCCGGAAATATTGCGACTGACCGTGGAACCACAGGGTTACGTCATCTTCTGCTTCATGAATCTACACTGCAAGAGCTGTTATCATTCGAAAACAGGAAGAAGATTTTCGAACTTGTTGATAGCAGATTCAAGATTGCTCTCATAACCTTGCAAAAGAAAAAACCCGAGCCTAATCATGAATTTAAAGCGTTTTTCTATCGGACTAACTTGGATGATATGTTCATTGAAGAGAAGAAATTAAACTATCCAATCAAGTTATCTAGACAGGCAGCACCTGATACTTGGGGATTGTTGGAGTTAAGGGACCAAATTGAAATTGAAATTTTAACTAAACTATACTATGATAAGCCCCTTCTTAGCGAAGAAGGCGGTCCTTGGCAGTTAAGGTGGAGAACCGAATTACACATGTCCAATGACAGCCACTTTTTTAACAGTGACAACCAAGGAATGCCCTTATATGGAGGTAGATCCATTAATCAATTTAGATTAACAAATGATATTCCTTATTACATAGAAAATGGAGCTGCCATGGAAAGTCTATTGGAAAAGGAAAAAGGAAGAGTAGTGCGTTTGGGGGCTGATCCGAATTCTATTTTACCTAGATGGCATGGGGAAGAGTATCGAATTGTATACAGAGAAATTGCAAGGTCGACTGATAAACGGACTTTAATATCCTCAATTGTTCCCTCTGGTGTATTTTTGAATAATAAATTGCCATACGGAATTAAATTTGAATATGATACTGGTTCGAACGGTTATTATAACCTTTATACGGAAAAACAATCACTGGTAATAGTCGGGTTGTTGAATAGCTTTGTAATGGATTTTATTATCCGCAGAAAAGTGAGTTCCACAGTAAGTATTTTCTTTGTATATCAATTACCCATCATTAAACTACATGATGATAACCCCTATTTCAATGAATTATTGAAACGATCGGCGCATCTTATCTGTACTTCGGAAGAATATGAGGAACTTGCAAAAGAGGCAGGCATGAGTGGTTATGGGGAAGGAATTACCCATCCAGAGTTACGTCAAAAACTTCAGAATCAGATTGATGCGTATGTGGCGGATTTGTATGGGCTGACGAGAGATGAATTGATTTATATCCTTTCCACCTTCGAATCAGCAAAACATCGTGAAGAGATGCGCAAGATTGGACAAGGGGTCGTAGAGGAATTTGATACATTGCGGAAAGAGGGGAGATTGGAATGGCCGACGTAGTCAGGGAAGAGATTGTGAAATTGTATGAAGAACGGGTTATTGATAATCGTGACGTAACTATGATTGACTCGATTTCAGAACTATTGCCTCGTGCCACGTCGTTTGATATGGCAGTCGGATATTTCTATGTTAGTGGTTTCGAATTCGTGCAAGAAGTATTTTCACTTTTCATGGAAAATCCATCTGCTTCTATCCGTGTCTTAATGGGTTCAAAAACCAATACGGCTACCATGCAAGTGTTGAATGCCGGTCTTACTCCACAAGAAGCAATACTAGACGATATCGCATCATTCGATGAAGCGAACCTTGAAATTTTACAAGCGGTGACTCATTGGATCCGTGAGGGGAGATTTAAAGTCAAAGTCTATACAGGAGAAGCTAATTACTTCCATGCTAAAAGTTATTTGTTTCAGGAAGACGATTATGGGTTGAAAGGATCAGCGATTGTAGGCTCATCAAACTTCTCGAAGGCTGGTCTGTCAGGCAATACAGAACTCAACTCAATGAGTCAGGATAATTATCGTGCTTTACGCAAGTGGTTTGATACGATTTGGTATTCAAACGAAGTGGAAGACTTCTCACCTGAACTTATAGATGCAGTTGATGAAATCTTGCCGAAACCGAAGGAAAAGGTGGAATATTACCGGTCGGCATTATCGACGTATGTGGAATTTGCCAGGATGTACGCGAAGCCGCCTCTCCAAATCGGCACGACCGGGTTCTGGGACAATCTCTACCCACATCAACGAATAGGCGTGGCGGAATGCGTAAATCGCCTGACGCAATATGGAACTGCGTTGCTTTGCGACGGTGTAGGACTTGGGAAAACGAGAACCGCGGCTGGTGTAATCCGTGAACTGGGCATGCCACGTACCTTATTAGTCGTAGCGTCCAAGCTGCGGCAACAATGGCAGGACGAACTCCGAATCATCGGCATCGATGAGGAAAAAATCACCTACATGTCGAAGGAGACGCTTGCACGGTTACATGCCATGCAGCTGAGAGATTTGGCGAATTATGAATTGATCGTAATCGATGAAGCGCATCAAGGATTCAAGAACAGCAGCAGGAAGACATACCGGAATGTTCAATATATCCTCGAGCAAGCCAATCATCCAATCAGAGGATTGTTACTAACGGCGACGCCGTGGAATAATAGCAGAACAGATGTATATCACCTCGGCAGACTGTTTCTTCAACAACAAAAAGTGCCATCTTATAAACCATACAAAGAATATTTACAATTTGCATCGAGGCGTGCAGGAAAGGCATTTGAACTGGACGACAAAGCGTTTTCTGCTTTTTGGGAGGATTTATTTTTGCAAAGGACTAGAAGAACGTATGGCGGTGAGGGAGTAACGTTTGCAACACGACAATTTCCTACCGTCGAAATCGTTTATGAACCCAAAAAGAAAACAGCCCTCGAAGATAATTTCATTCGAATCTCCAGTCTCCGACTTCCTTATATGAATCCTTTACGCTACGTGGATGGAAAAAGTGATGATTTCACTTCAGACCGAATGAAGCTATTATTTCTCAAACGTGCAGATTCCAGTTGGACAGCCTTCCGCACAACACTGGAAAAAATTTATAAAAAAATTGAGAGCTTAACAGAGGACTTACAGTATGTAAATCAAAACGATAAAGAAATAAGAACCCGTTTTCGAACTTTCATCGCCCATTCCTACAAGATTACTCAAACTTTTGACGACTTGATCGACATTTATGACGATGAAGATTTGACGGATTTTGAAATGAACTCGAAGGAAAAACGAGCCCGGTATGTTCGGAGAATGACTGAACGAATTGAATCGATTAGTAAAAACGATGCGATTAAAGCAATACGTTTGATGATGCAGGATGCAAAAGAAGACCTTGCCGTGCTTGCTATGATTCACGACGATCTTTCAGGTGCATTTAAACGTAAAGATGAAAAATATGAAGCCATTCGTGATGTAATCATCCAAAATATTCGACAAGGAGAGAAAGTTCTTCTAATTAGCCAGTTCAGGGACACAACAGTCGATTACTATTCTCGATTAATCCATGAACCTGAGCTGCAAGGTTGCAAAATTGGTCACGTATCCGGAAAAAATGAAGACTGCTATGTAGGTAGGGAGAAAGAACCTCTCTCCAAAGAGGATATCTTGGTCCGATTCTCTCCGGTTTCAAAAAATGTCATTGAGTTTCTAGGAAGTGAAGACGAAATCGACATAGTGATTGGAACAGAAACTGTGTCGGTTGGACAAAATCTTCAGGATTGTAAAGTATTGATGAACCTTGATTTACCTTATAATCCGATGGTTTTGGAACAAAGGATAGGACGAATCGATCGTCCCCGCCAGACAAGCGACGAACATGATATTCATATATATACTTTCCCTTCAAACCCTGTAATTGAAGCGGAATTGAAGATGACAGAAAGACTTCGTAACAAGCTGGAAGGTATTTTACAGGACACCAGATTCGATGACCTGGTCATGCCGGAATATGAAGAGTACTTACGGCAAGTGTTGACTGAACGGGGAGAAGCGGTCAAAAAGATGGTCGATGCAACAGTGGATCGCACAATCGTTCCAGTAGACTCTAAAACGCATGATGCTGAATATGTGAAGGCACAGGAAAGAATGTGGAGGTTCATTCAGCAGCACTCCGAGTTTGAAAGCAAAGATTACATTCACGCGGAGTCCAGTTTCAAGTTGGCTGAAGCCGGTCAAACAATTGCGGTTGCTAGGACTGTATTGCGGGATGTGAATGGGCAGGAAATCGATACTGTCAGGCATCCGGTAGTTATTGAAGAGTTGGACGATGACCTGGCGAACGTAGAAGCAATCTGGCATGCAGCCATCGCGGGTTCTGCTACTAGCACGCAGGATGTGCCTTCTAAAAGAACCTCTAAAGCCTTAAAGCTGGCGAAAGAACAGCTTCATCAGTGGACGAAGATTCAAGTGGAAGACTACAACAGAGTGACTGGTGCCAAAAATAAAGTGCGGGAAAAGCTACAATCTACAAAATCCAAAGAAGTAGCAGCTGAAATAATTCAAGCGGTAAAAGGGCCCAACCGTAATTATATAGGGGAACAAATTAAAGCGGCCGGATATTCAACAAAAGTATTACGAGCCCTCTCTTCGACTATTGAGTATGTTGATACGCGGGATCCCGAATATTTGGATGTGGAGGATCTCCATGAGGATTTGAGCAGACTTTGGAATAATTTTGAGTATTATGCTGAGAGATTCTTAGAAGATGATAATGGTAACGAACAAGATATGGAAGAGTTTGTGGCCAAAAGAAGTGGTCGCCACGCAAGTCTGGACAAAAGTGAGACGGTTTGGGAACTTGGACACGTTGTATTATAAGTGGTTTTAATATTCCGTAATAACTACATTAGTTCCATACAAAAGGAACCTTTATCCATTGCTAAATAAGTTATGCCTCAGAATAATTGTTTTGTTAATGATACTTAACATGATGTTAGTGATTACTGAAGTTGAATTTAACCATCTTTTCCGAAGGAAGTGATCACATTGATTAACTATATGAAATTCGACGTCATGTGGATGGATAAGGTCATTGCGAAAGTAGATTTGAAACCGGCAAATGGCGGATCGCCATATGTCATCAATTACATTACTGACTTCAACAAGCAGTTCTCACCGAATATGGAGGGGCATATTACGACCGAGGAATTGGAGAAGTGGCTGAAGTGGCGGACCTTCCCTCCCACGCGCGTCAATGCTGATGAGCTGCTTGAAAGCCTTGGCATGCAAGCCTTTAATCGCTGGGGCATTGTCCGCAAGACGCACGGTGTCATGGCGGATGATGAAATTTGGCTGCGATTTGAGGGAGAAACACTGACGCATAGGGATGTTTGCTTGCGGAAGGAGCTTTATTATCCTGAAACGGAATCAGCTGGTGAATGATATAGGTTCTCTTTGACGAGAAAAGAAAAGTAGGTGAAAAAAGTGGGAAAATATCAATTGGATCAAAAAAGTAAAACAGCTGTGACGAAATATCATGAAAAAAACAAGCCTGCCAATTTTGATAAAAAGCAGTATCTTGAAAAGATACGTGCGGAGTATTTAAAGAAAAAGCAAACACAAACAGATAAATAATGTAAAACAGAAAAGAAGCGCTAATTCTCTTAATGGAGATTGGACTAACCTAATTTTATAAGACAACATAAAACACCTTCGAACTGGCCATATTGGAAACAATAGGGACAAAACAATCGGAGGTGTTTTTGTATGGGCAAAACAAATTACCCAGCGGAAATTAAATGGGCAGTGGTCAAGGACAAACTGGCAGGCGAACTGACAAACCGGGAAATCATGGAGAAATACGGAATTAAGAATAGATCACAAATTGAGACGTGGATGCGTTGGTATCGAAAGAACGAAATCCATCGCTTTGATCAACCAATCGGCAAGCAATATACCTACGGACACGGACCTGACGGACAAACTCCGGAAGACAAGATGAACCGGAAGCTGGCTCATTTGGAAATGGAGAATCAGATCTTAAAAAAGTATATGGCGATCAAAAAGGAGTTGAACCTAAGATAGTTCTTCAGCTGGTGGAACAATACAAGGAGAAATACACAGTGAGTGCCATTCTGGCCGTTCTGGACGTGCCACGTTCCACTTATTATCGCTGGGTTAAGGAAGGATGGGAGAAGGAGCTAAGCCCAGCGGAAATGGCCATCATCGAATTATGCAAAAAGACGAAGTACCGTTTAGGGCATCGGAAAATCAAGGCGTTGTTGGAACGGGAATATAAGATTCGGTTGAATCGGAATACGGTTCAGGCCATTATGCAAATCCATCGCTTACAGTGTCGCGTGAAGCCTAAACGTAGGTGGAAATCAGAGGGCGGACAAGAGATTGTAGCCCCCAATGTGCTGTCCCGCGATTTTACGGCATCCAAACCGAATAAGAAATGGGTGACGGACATCACCTATATACAATATGGAAGCACAGTACTCTATTTATCAACCATTCTGGATCTCTATAACAATGAAGTGATTGCATACCGTCTATATGACCATCAACAGACTCCGCTTGTCATGGATACACTGAAAGATGCATTGGAAGCCCGGAATCATCCGCAGGGTGTGATCATCCACTCTGACCAAGGCAGTGTCTATACCTCGTATGCTTATCAAAATCTAATCAGGGAAAGGCATCTGGTGGGCAGCATGTCACGCCGCGGGAACTGTTGGGACAATGCGGTCATTGAATCCTTCCATGCCTGCCTGAAGACAGAGGAGTTCCAATATGTGAAATTCAATTCCTTGTCAATGGAGGAAGTCATTACTCGGATCGAAGACTATATCCTATACTATAATCAAGAACGGATCCAAGAAAAATTAGGCTACCTGACGCCCGCGCAATTCGGTTGTCAGGCAGCCTAACATCGGAGCCATGGCTTTATATGGAGCAGCGGGCATGATAGCCTCGTTCGGCAGAACCAGCATTCCGTTGAAGCTGGTTCCGTGGTTCGGGACTCATGCCCGCAGAGGCTCCATGTCAAGCCTTCTCCGGGAACGAAAGGACTGTCAAAAGACGATAGAACCTAATACGATAGGTGTTTTATGTGTGTCTCATATCGATAGGTCAGTTCAGATGGCGCTTCTTTTTTTGTGCAGCCATTTGAGACTGTTCGAGAATCGCCGATAAGAAAAAGCCACCCCCTCCACATGCGGAGAGAATGACTTTCTTCAAACAACTGATTACAGTTTTGCCCAACGTTCCTCTAACCAGTTCATAAATTGTGCACCTTTGTCGCCTTCATACGCATCATAGACATCCAAACGCATACGTTTCAGCTTATCCGCAAAGTCTGCCACTGTAAGGTCCTTCGGCAAGCTCTTTTTCACCCGTAGAAAAATCTTGTCCGTGTTTTTAATAATATCAAAACGTGCTGGAGACGGCTTTTCTACATCCTCGCCAAATGCCACAAGTGCATCAAAGGCTGCTACTTGTACCTTGTATACAGTATCATGCTTCACACGATTTTTTAATAAATCAATGACTTTTTCATGCTGATATGCCGATAGGATTTCCACTGCGTCTAAACGATCTCGCCAGCTAGATGTATAATTGGCCTGTTTTTTTAACGTTTCATATTGCTCAGGTAATGTGGTTTCAAACTGTTTCAAGTACGAACACCTCTTTTTTGAACTAGAGGAAAAATGAATTCTTCTCTGCTTTACTTATTATACGATGTCTAGTTGAAAATAGCGATGAATCGCTTGTAATGCTATCAACCTGAAGCATTAGACGCCTTAATAATGGACGGCTGCTCTTCATGCGGATGTCATAAGGAGAATTGGCAAGTTCCAACAGGTCCACATTCTCAGCGTTTAGCCAGTCGCCGAGTTCCCACAGCGACAAGGATAATCGTTAGAGCAAGGACAACCATGCAAATAATGACCGTCCATATAACAGCAGGATATTGACCGTCAAATCCACTTTCAGAAGTATGTTTCGAATAGATACCGAAATACGCCCATACCAACGCCAACCCGTACGCAGGGTTTTGCAAGCGAAGCATTGTCGCTACGCCGATGATCGTTCCTATAATCAATATAAGTATAGTCCACGTCACATCAGATAGCCCAAATCCGTCCCACCCAGTGGAGACGAGGAAAGCTGTAATGTTGGCAATGGTTGCGACTGTTATCCAGCCAAAATAGATACTGAAAGGAAGCTTGATCAAAAAACTCTCTTTCAAAGAGAGGGACGCCGCTGCGGTCAATTTGTTGATTTTGATGAGGCAAAGAAGAAGTCCTATCATGATGAGGACGGATAGGAATAGTCTTTCATAATGCCAGGTGAGGATCCAAAGGGTATTCAGGATTGAAGAAATTGAAAAGTAGATGCCGACATGTGTTGCTAGACGGGCGGTAGACGGTTTTTGCTTTTTGTGAAAGAGACCGAGTTGGTATAAGACATGTAATGCGAGTAAGACGTAGATGAGGCTCCAGATGGAAAAGGTGAAGCCTGCCGGGGCGAATAAGTTGCTGTATTTCGCTGACACGTCTCCTGTCGTTTGGCCGTTAATGGGTAAGACGTTTGCGAGGACATTGGTGACAATCATGAGGACGTATGTAAGAACGATTGTTGTTTTTAACCCTGCTCGTTTGCTTGTCAATTCAGTGAACCCTCCCTTTCTCGAACTCTATTCATCACGCCTTTCTACTATTCCTGTTTTCAAGTAATGTAAACGATTGGATAAGCCACCTGGAACGCGTCCGCCCGGAAGTAAAATCAATGTTGTTTTTAGCCACTTATAATGACTTTTTGTCAAAAGGGTTGGAAATCTACGATTTCCAACCCTTTTGTTTACATTCTGGCGTGACAATTAATAATGTCACTTTATCGGTAATTTGCACTTAGACCTAATTGTGATCAACCTTGTACAACTAACACATCTTCAGAGCAAAATTTATCCTTCAATCGATTTAACTGTGGTCAATCTGATTCTGGTCGATCAAATCCTTGTTTTAGAGTGCTCTCTAGGGCATACCCATGGTGCAAAATAGCAAAAGCGTTATATGTGTCAATCTACCAAAAAAAAATATTTTTTCAGAAGAACGAAAAAAAGGTATTGCACAAATTGAAAAAATAGAACATAATATAACAAGCGATGTGTTAATTAATAACATATAGTGAGTGAGGGAAGCATATGTTGCCTTTAGAAAGAAGAAATTGGTTGGAAATTGAATTAAAAGCCAAACAAAGAATTGAAATTGAAGAAATTTCAAAGAGGTTGAATGTTTCTTCCATGACCATCAGAAGAGATCTCATTGAGTTGGAAAATGAAGGGAAAGTCATCCGGACACACGGAGGAGCTGTTTCTCCTAGCACGTTGACGGGCGAGGTCCCGTACTCATCCAAAAAGATGATCAATAATAAGCAAAAAAAGCAGATTGCATTAAAAGCTCTTTCTCTTATTGAGGGAAACTCAATTATTATCTTGGATTCCGGAACGACCACAATGGAACTGGCCAAGTTGTTGAAGTCTCGTAGTGGTTTGACAATTATCACAAACGATATAAAGATTGCAAATGAGTTAATTGACAGCAACTTGAAAGTCATTGTGACTGGAGGCGAACTGCAACAGGGTATCGGGGCTATGTATGGTTCAACCACTCAAAATATGCTGAATGCAATCCATGCTGATATTTTCTTTATGGGAACACATGCAATTGATTTGAACAACGGCGTAACAGCCCCAACGTTTGAAAAGGCATTGATCAAGCAATTGATGAAGTCAGCTGCCGAAAGAACTTGGTTGCTTGCAGATAGTAGTAAATTTAACAAAAGGGCATTTGTAAATGTTTGTGATATTACGGAAATTGCCGGAGTTATTACCGATGAAGGAATGGATGAGGAGGTAATGCATGAATATGAAAGCAAGTTGACTTTTCTTACAACCGATAGAATGTGATATTGGGATTTATAGAGGAATGCTTATCAATTGAGCGGTAAGAAGTTCTGTTTGAATTACGTTAATAGTTTCTATAATACTAGGAGGATATTATGAGAAAAAAAATACCACTGATTGGCGTGACATTAGGAGATGCGACCGGAATCGGTCCTGAACTGATTGCAAAAGCATTCCAGCATGAGGAAATAAGAAACTCATCTGCATGGATTATTATAGGAGACAAACGGATTTTTCAACAAGGTCTGAAAATAGCAGGAGTCCATCTGGATGTAAAGGAAGTTGATGATGTTGAAGATATTGATAGGCAGTATGGGATCATTCACATTATCGATTTGAAAAACTTGAATCCAGAAGAGTACGAGTTAGGAAAAATATCAATCACTTCTGGGAGAGTGACAGGTGAAACGCTTAAAATTGCCCTAGACCTATCTAAAAAGGATTTAATAGATGGTGTAATTTATGCTCCATTGAACAAGGAAGCTCTGCATAGGGGCGGCCATCACTTTCAGGATGAATTACATTTCTTTGCCAGCCTGTTAGATTGCGAGAGTGGATTCAGCGAAATCAATGTTATGGACAAGTTGTGGGTGACACGAGTTACTTCTCACATCCCGCTGAAGAATGTAAGCGATAACATAACGAAAGAAAAAGTTCTGGATAGAATACTTTTTGCTGACCGTACATTAAAAGCTGCAGGATATATTGCCCCTAAAATTGTTGTAGCCGCACTCAATCCACATGCCGGTGAAGGTGGGATGTTAGGAAATGAAGAAATTGATCATATCCATCCGGCAATCGAACTGGCAAAACAAGAGGGAGTAATTGTTGAAGGTCCGTATCCAGCAGATACATTGTTCCTACGACTTGAAAAAGATCCGTTTGATTGCTTGTTGGCGATGTACCATGATCAAGCCCAAACAGGTATGAAAATGCTTGGGTTTCACAGGGGGGTCACCATGAGTGGAGGATTGCCGATTACACTAGCTACGCCTGCACATGGCACTGCTTTTGATATAGCAGGAAAAGGGATTGCTAACGAAGGTGCAACAGTTGAAGCTATTAAAATGGCTGTTCGAATGAATTCATAAGAACTAAAAAAGGGGTGTATGTTCATGTCATTATTCACATTTAAAAGAAACACATTAGTCGCTACTCTACTCGGTGCCGCTCTTCTTGTAGGTGCTTGCTCGGATGAAAATGCAGGGGCTAGTACTAAAGATGTCAATAATTACCCTGCACGTGATGTTCAAGTTTACGTAGGTCATGGGCCTGGTGGTGGAACAGATATATTTGTCAGAAAAATCACAAAATTGATAGCCGAGGATATCGGTGGAAACTTTAATATTATCAATAAGGAAGGAGGTTCCGGGGTCATTGCGATGCAAAATGCAATGAAGGAATCTGCTGACGGTTACACATTGGTTGGAGACTCTGCTTATGCAGTAACGACTGCGGCGGGTACGAATAAATTCGGATTGGATCAGGTGATTCCAATTGCACGTCTTCAAAGCGATATTTATGCACTTCAAGTGAAAAAAGGATCTTTCGAGTCTATTGAAGATTTGGTTGAATATGCAGATGCAAATCCCGGAAAGGTCCGAATCGGTGCTGTAGGTACCATGGGGATTGACGAAATTACGGCCCGTAGATTCATTAAAGCGACAGGAACGAAAATGAATTACATCCCGATGGAAGGTGCCGGGCAGATGCATTCCGATCTTTTAGGCGGTCATATCGATGTGATTTTAGAGGAAGTGGGCCCGACCGTTTCTTACATTGAAGAAGGGGAATTCGTTCCATTATTGTTCTTTGCTGAAGACCGCTTAACTGACTTTAAAGATGTACCGACTTCCGTGGAAAAAGGATGGGACTTGACGGATGGGGTAGAACGTTATCTTATGATTCATGCAGATGCGCCTAAAGAAATCGTTGAAAAACTGGAAGCTGCCGCAAAAAAAGCAATGGAGACAGAAGAATACAAGGAATATGCGAAAAACGCATATCTTGATTTACGGGATGGTTGGATGGGATCAGAAGAGTTCACAGAGAAATTGAAATTGGATATTGAAAGTTATAAAAAAGTCTTGTCTGAAATCCAGTAATTAGTGGTTTATTAAAAGAGGGGAGGGAGATTTCTTCTTCCCTTTCTTAGGGGGAAATGCAGAATGCGTGCAAATATCATAACGGCAATCTTTACTATTTTATTCTCTGTATTTTTCTTGATTTATGCATTGAAAATTCCCAATCCTCGAAGTTCGATCGCAGTAGGTCCCACAGAATGGCCGATGATGATTCTTGGCTTCATGATGGTAATGGGGATTCTCTTGCTCATCACCTCAATAAGAGAACATAAAATAGGGATTTCTGTAGGTGGAGAAACAGCTGAAGTAAGCGGAGACGAATTGATGAATGAACCGAAGAATTCGAATGTAGTCAGCGGAGGGCATTGGTTCATTCTGTTGGCTATTGCAATTTATATCATATTGCTTCCTATCGTCGGTTTTCTCTTTGTGACACCTGTGTTGTTCCTATTTTTAGCATGGCTGCTGGGACTTAAGAAGAAACGAATTCTGATCTTGGTCACGGTTATAGCGATGGTTATTTTTGTCTTATTGTTTAACTACGCATTGAATATTCCTTTTCCAAGGGGAATTGGGATTTTTCGATCCATCAGCTTCCTTATCTATTAACTGAAGGAAGTACTTAAGGAGTGAGAAACCGTGATTGAAGGGTTACTAACCGGCTTTGGCAATATTTTTGAACCTATTCATCTATTCATTCTGATTGCGGCAACATTGATTGGTTTTTTAGGAGGGGCATTACCAGGTATCAGTGGGACGATGTTGGTCATTATTTTACTGCCGATATCCTATGGACTGGACACCATTTCAGCATTCATCCTATTGACCACGATTTATGCATCCTCGGTATTTTCAGGTTTGATCAGTGCGATTCTTTTCCGGACGCCTGGTACACCGGAAGCTGTGGCTACTGTACTGGATGGTTATCCCATGGCTCAAAAAGGTAAGGCGGGCCAGGCACTGGGAATCGGTATATTTAGTTCAGTGACAGGAGGAACAGTAGGAGCACTGTTTCTGATTTTCCTCACGCCGATCCTTGCTTCATTCGCACTTAGATTTTCTTCACCTGAATACTTTGCCCTGGCAATTATGGGTCTCACTGTCGTTGTTTCGTTGAGTGGGGGCGACCTGATAAAAGGATTCATCGGAGTGGCATTTGGATTGTTCATTGCTACTTTCGGTATGGACCCGCTTACCGGAGCGGAGAGATTTACATTCGGGTCAATGAATTTACTAAGTGGTATTGATTTGATTCCTGTACTTATAGGATTATTTGCTATATCGGAAATACTCAGGAAGTGTAAGGAAGACCATACCATCAAGCGAAAAATGATCAAAGTAAAAACGAAGATTTTTGATTTAGAAATCTTTCGCCGAATCAGAATGACCATTGCCCGTTCCTCATTATTAGGAGTAATAATTGGAATCCTTCCAGGAGTAGGGGCGACCACTGCTGCAATGCTGAGTTACAGTGAAGCGACACGATGGTCCAAAAATCCGAAAGAATTCGGTACAGGAGTCCCTGAAGGAATTGCTGCACCCGAATCTGCGAACAATGCAGCCGCGATGGGTGCGATGGTACCTCTTTTATCTCTCGGTATTCCGGGGAGCGCAACAACGGCTGTTATGCTGGGAGCCTTCATTATGCATGGCATGCAACCAGGTCCAATGTTGATGAAAAATGAACCGAGTCTGGTTTACACCATTTTTGTATCTTTGCTATTAGTGAATGTGTTAATCCTGATTCTTGCAAAACCTTTCATCAGTGTATTTGCAAACATTATCAAGGTTCCTTACTATGCCTTGGGACCAGCCATTGTTACCTTTTGCATAATCGGGACGTATGCAGTAAGGAACTCGATTTTTGATATTTGGGTAATGTTGGTATTTGGATTACTAGGTTATTACCTGGACAAATACAAATTTCCGCTTGCAGCCATTATCCTAGGGGTCGTCCTTGGTCCAATCGCTGAAGTTGAATTTAGAAGAGGATTGCAAATGTCGAATGGGGATTTCAGCATTTTCTTCACACGACCAATCAGCGCAACCCTTCTATCACTAGCGATTATAGCATTGATCATCCCAATCTATACTAATTATCGAAAAAAAGCAAAGCTAAATGCCGCTAAATAGAAAATGATTGCCGATTGAACTCCAATTTGTAAAGGTTGTGAATAAATGAGGATTGGGATAATTGCTGACGATCTAACTGGTGCGAATGCAACCGGGGTCCGTCTTGCTAAAAACGGATTCAAGAGTGCGACGATTGTGTTGGGAGGAACCGTTCCCGTAAAAGGCGGTTTTACTTCTATTAGTATGGATACCGATAGTCGCTACTGTCCTCCCGAAGAAGCACAAAATCGTGTCCTTCGTGCATATGAACAAGTGTCTGCATGGGGAGCCAGTGTCATTGGAAAAAGAATTGACAGTACGGGACGTGGAAATATAGGGGTTGAAACTGATACATTGCTCGATGCGAGTGGAAAAGATAGTGCTGCCATTGTTGTTCCCTCATACCCGGATTCTGGAAGGATTCTTTCAGGAGGATATTTGCTGATCGATGGGGTTCCCGTCCAAGAGACAGACATAGCGAAAGATCCAATGAATCCAATTACTGAATCCCATATACCGACATTACTGACTAAACAAAGCCGATATAGCGTTGCACATATTGGATTGGGTATTGTTTTAAAGGGGAAAGCAGCCATTGAAAAAGAACTTTTGGGATACTTCAATGCAGGATATCGAAACATTGTAGTAGATGCAGTAACCAACGAAGAAATCGACAACATTGCTGACGCAATGGCTTCTGTTAAAGGAAGAGTTCTTATCCCGGTAGACCCGGGTCCCTTGTCTGCAGCTTATGGACGTGTGATCGCCCAACAGCATTACCATGAGGGGAAGTGGATTGTCACAGTTGGCAGTGTGACCTCATTAAGCGGCCAGCAGATTCGCTACCTTATTGATAAGACCGATTCGTGCCCGATATATGTTGATGCGGGAGCGCTTGCTTCCTTGTCTGGTTCCAGGAATCAGGAAATTGAACGTGCATCGAAAGAAGCATTGGATCAAATCACAAAGCAGGACATTATTATTGTCACAACACATACACCGAGCTCCAGTACATTGAATCTTAGCAGTATTGCAAGACAGGAAGGAACAACAGAGGACCAAATAGCTAAACGTATTACAGAAGGGCTAGCCCATATTTCAAAATGCATTGTGAAACAGAGTGATGTTCCGATCGAGGGAATGTTTTGCAGTGGTGGTGATGTCACAGCGGCTATTTGTGCAGTGACTGAAGCTGAAGCAATCGGTCTCGAAGATGAAGTGATACCGCTGGCTGCCTATGGTCGTTTTATCGGCGGGATAATGGATGGGATACCGGTAGTAACCAAAGGCGGTATGGTTGGGGACAAGAAGTCTATCTATACATGTGTCAAATATTTAATGAAAATAAACCTGAAGGAAGTGGAATACAAATGACTGTAGAACGTACCATTATTGCAATCCCTATGGGAGATGCAGCCGGCATTGGACCGGAAATAACAGTGAAATCACTAGCCAAAAATGAGCTTTATGATATGTGTAAACCATTAGTGATAGGGGACGCATCGATCATTCGTAAAGCGATTGAAGTGACAGGAGTAAAACTAGGCGTAAATACTGTCAAGTCTCCTGCAGAAGGAACCTTTGAGTTCGGGACAATTGATATACTTGATATGGAAAATATTGATACCGATTATTGGAAGGCCGGGGAAGTTCAAGCACAGTGTGGGCAGGCGGCATTCGAGTATATTGAACGTGCAGTGAATCTTGCGATGAACAGTGAAGTAGCAGCTATTGCAACTACTCCAATCAACAAGGAATCATTGAAAGCAGCGGAAGTACCTTATATCGGTCACACAGAAATACTCGAGGACTTGGGAAATGCACCGGATCCACTGACTATGTTCCAAGTTCGAGGAATGCGTATTTTCTTCTTAACCCGCCATGTTTCTGTTAAAGAAGCGATATCCCAGATGACAAAAGAGCGTGTACATGATTACCTGATTCGCTGTGATAAAGCTCTCCAGCGTTTAGGAGTGGAAGAGCGGAAATTAGCAGTAGCAGGTTTGAACCCGCATAGTGGGGAAGGTGGCTTGTTTGGCAGAGAGGAAATAGATGAAATTACTCCAGGAATAGAAGCAGCCAGAGCATCTGGCATTGATGTATATGGTCCAGTTCCAGCAGACTCAGTTTTCTTCCAGGCATTGAATGGCAAGTATGACGCTGTTCTTTCCTTGTATCATGACCAAGGACATATCGCTGCGAAGATGACTGACTTCCATCGCACTATTTCAATAACTAATGGTCTTCCATTCTTACGTACATCTGTAGATCATGGAACAGCTTTCGATATCGCGTGGAAGAATATAGCTTCCAGTGTTTCTATGGAGGAATGTATTAAATTAGCAGCGGAATACGCTCCTAAATTCACAAGAGAATCTTTAGAAGCATAATTAAATTAATATTAAAAGCACCCACCAAAAAACAGTAGTGGGTGCTCATTTATGTGCCCCTGGAAGGGGTATAGAACAGCGGTATAGGTTCCGCATTAAAACAGGTGCCTGTGCGTGGTTGAGTTTAGTTAATTTACTACAATTGTCTATATATAACTTCGGAATGTCTTAGTTGGTTTTTTCTTTGTATATTTATTAGAATTGGTTGAATTGACATGGATGTTTCATGCACAGGCACCTATCGCCAATTCCTGTTTTCAAGTAATGTAAACGATCGGATAAGCCAACTCTATCCCTGAATTACGCACAATTTTCCGCCTCGGAGATTGTGCTTTTTTCATTTCCCAAAAATAAATTTTCCGACCATGTATCCTTTTCCCTCACAGAACTCTATATAAGATATGAAAGGACTAACCATACGGGGGGATTTGGAATGAACATGGACAAAGGATGGTTGAAGCTGCACCGGACGCTGTTGGACAAGCCGATTTGGAAGAATTCGAGGCCGGAGCAGCAGGTGATCCTCGTGACGTTATTGATGATGGCAAGTTACGAGGAGCGGGAGTGGGAGTGGAAGGGGGAGAAGTATACGCTGCAGCCGGGGCAGATTCTGACGTCGCTTCCGAGCCTGGCGAAGGAAAGCGGGGAATCTATATCGGTTCAGAACGTCCGGACGGCGTTGAAGCGTTTTGAGAAACTCGGATTTCTAACAGATGAGTCCACATCGCGGAGCCGGCTCATCACCCTTACCAACTGGGAGTTCTATCAGCAATCCGGCAGCGGGCTAACAGATCGGCTAACAGGGCGCCAACAGAGTCCTAACAGTGAGCTAACACCTATTAAAGAAAGTAAGAAAGAAAAGAAAGAAAGAAAAAATCCTTTCCTGCGGAAGAGGGAAGTGACGGAGTTCGTGCTGGATCTGACAAAGGGGGAAGCGTGGTGATTGCAGAAAAAGCGGTGCTCGGTTCGATGTTGAAAGAGAATTATTTGATTGCCGATTCGCAGCTGGCTGTTTCGCATTTCTTGAACGCGGTCCACAAGATGATTTTCCAATCGATGAAGGAGCTATATGCGAAAGGGCAGTCGGTCGATTTCGTCACGCTGCTGACGATGTGCAATCCAAAAGATCTCGGTGGCGCGAATTATATTCACGACTTGACGAGGTACGCGCAGATTGACAAATTCGATGACCATGTCGGTGTCATGCTGGAAGGATGGCGGGAGAGGGAGAAGCAGAATGTGCTGCACGTCGCGGCGCAGGAAAATTGGCCGATCGACCGGATCATGGGAGAGTTGGATGCACTTGTGGATAACCGAGCAAGCGACCATTCTTCCTTGACGGACCTTCTCGCCGGCGTCTATGAGGATCCGTTCATCCAAAAGGATATCACGGAAGGCGCCATGACAGGCATCAGTGGGTTGGACGCCATGACAGACGGGTTCCAGGACGGGGAACTGACCATCATTGCGGGGCGGCCTAGCATGGGGAAGTCGGACATCATGCTCCATATTGCGAAGCATGCCGGCTGGAAAGATCGCCTGCCGATCATCTTTTCGCTGGAAATGTCGGCCGCCAGTTTGCGGGACCGGCTGCTTGCTTCGACCGGGAGATTTTCAAGGACGCGGATGCGCGATCCGTATTCACTGCTGGATGACACCCAGAAGACGGCTTGGCCGCGAACAGTCGGGAAGCTGTCGGAAACGAATATGCAATTTTTCGACCGCAGCAAACAGACTGTTGCGGACATGCGGATGAAAGTGCGGAAGATGGTCCATGAATACCCCGGCATGAAGCCGGTCGTCTTCATCGACTATTTGACGCTCATCCACTTTGAGGACATGAGCATGAATAAGCATCTGCAAGTGTCGCAAATCACGAAGGACCTGAAAGCGATGGCGCGCGAATTCAATTGCCCGGTCATCACGCTTGCGCAGCTGAGCCGCGCTGTCGAGCAACGGAACGATAAGCGTCCGCTCATGTCCGACTTGCGGGAATCCGGCTCGATCGAGGAAGACGCCGACGTCATCATTTTCCTGTACCGCGATGCGTACTACACGAAGGATGAGGAAGACTGGTCGCTTGAGCTCATCATCTCGAAAAACAGGAACGGTCCTGTCGGTACAGTCGTCACGGCGTATAACAAATATACCGGGGAGGTGCTCGCAAGTGGAACAAACCGTAAAAGAACTGCTTCATGACGCCATTTATTACGACGAATCGCTCGTCGCGCATTGGGTGTACTACGCAGTGCAGCAAGGGATCGTGCAACTGGACGAGCCTGTAAGCCGGATTCCGGAGGACCTGGATTTCATGGAAATCAAGAAGATGCGGGATGGTAACGTTCTGCATATGTGCACAATCAAGCTGTTCACGGTGCCGCTGGGAGAAGGGAGGCATGCGATCTACCTGGCGGAGGGTGAAGATGCTGTGCGGGCGAAGCACCATAAATTGTACGGCCGGCTCGCCCAGCGCATCATTGACATCAGTGAAAAGATGGACGCATCGCTCTACTGCGCAGAGACGGGCATCTCCCAGTCGCTTCGTGAACTGAAGCGGGAGGCGGTGAAGTTTCCGTATTATGGGGGGGAGGTGTGGAGGTAGAAAAAGAGCCTGTGCAATTTTGCACAGGCGTCTAAAATTCATGCAATGACAATTTTCAAGTCTGAGTGTTTTTACGAGAGGAGAGTCACGACGGTCTTCTATTTTGAACCCAGACATTCGGTTTTCGGATCGAAGAGCAGCAAGCTGCCGAATAGACCGATACCGAACGTCACCATCCCGCCGCAGATAAAGCCGAATCCGACCATCGTTGTCATGCTGGATATCGTGAAACCGCTTTCAACTACGCCTAACGAAAAGATGATGAAGCCCAGAACAAGTTCGACTGTTGCTAGTCGTTTCATAAATTGCAGGAATTGAGTTTGCATCGCGATTCCTCCGTTTCGTTCACTGTTTTGCCATATTTTCAGTATACGCATGAAATGATTGTCTTGTAAATGTATTTTGATAATTTTTTTGGTTTTATCCTGCGAATTAACGCCAATCGAAACACTGGAAAGTCGACGCCCTTGCAATCTCTCTGCACGTAAACAGATAAACGCATTGACACGCCAAACAAAGATATGGTACATTTATCTCGAATTCAATATATCTTGAATTCAAGATATATTGATTCTCCGATTGCCCTATTGCTTGATAGGGCAAAAAAATTACGTATATATCTCGAATTCAAGATAAAAACAGGAGGAATGCAAAGTGAGTAAATGGACAGTCGACCAATCGCACTCAGCAGTAGGATTTGAAGTGAAACATATGATGGTGTCGAAAGTGAGAGGGCAATTCAAGTCGTATACGGCGGATGTGGAGGCTGCTGATTTGAGCGATCTCACAACAGCTTCCATCGGCTTTACGATTGACGTGGCAAGCATTGACTCAAGCAGCGAAGATCGCGATACGCATTTGAAATCAGCAGACTTCTTCGATGTGGACACATACCCTTCGATCACGTTCCAGTCAACGTCAATCACGAAGGACGGGGATGACTACAAAGTGGCTGGCGATATGACGATCAAAGGAATCACAAAGCCGGTCACGTTTGACGTGGAGTATGGCGGCAAAGGCAAAAACCCCTGGGGCGTGGACGTCTATGGATTTGAAGCGGAAGCGAAAATCAATCGCGAAGAATTCGGCTTGACCTGGAACGCGGCACTTGAAACCGGCGGCGTGCTTGTCGGAAAAGATATCAAAATCAAAGTTGAACTGGAAGTCAATCCAGCAGCGTAAGTAAGTAAACAGAAAAACGGTGAATCGTACAGGTAACATGTATGGATTCACCTTTTTTTATGGGGATAGGAGTGAAGAAAATGGGATTCGCAAGTAGGGAACTAAAAGCGGTCGCCGGGCTGCTCCGTGCATCCCAAGCGATTCTGGAAGTGATCCGAAAAGACGCGGCGGCGTACAGCATTGAATACAAAATACAAACCAGTGAAAAGTATAGCGCTTGCCAAAAAGGATGGATTGAAACTCTCTGATCATGTGCCGATTACAAAAACCGAATACAATTTCACGTATATTACGATTGACGAGCCGGGTGAATATATCGCGACGGTCCGATTTGAAGATGATGAAGAAGCGAGATACCTGGTGCAGGTTATGGAGACCAACGACAGCTTCTATTATTTTGGGTATGCAATGGAGATGTAAGAGGCTATATAGATGACAAGAAGACAAGGAATGCCCTCCACGATTGGACGGCATTCCTTTTGTTTGTACGGCTTTATTATATCTTAGAGTAAGGTTTTATGAAAAGTGTTTCTTGCACAGTATCTTGTAAATCCCTTTCACTCGTTATAATGGGCAAGCACAAGAATTCTCCCATCCTCCACCTCAGTCGCATACCGTTCTGCTTCCTCATCAGGTACACCGCTTTCCATTAGCGCATGCTTTAACCCGCCGGCATGGGTGCTGGCCCCAATCACGGCGCCTCCGACCATGGCGAGGATCGGGCCGGCAGCGAGCACAGCGCCAAAGCCAGGTAGTAAGACAGTGGACAAGCCTGCAATTATGCCCGCCAGACCGATGGCTCCGCCGGTCGCAGCGCCAGCCACTGCGCCATCTATCGTGGAAGGTTTGACTTCCTTCGTGATGTCCGATATGTTTTTTATATGTTTTCCAATAACCGAAATGTCCTCTATTTTATAGCCTTTCTTTTGTAATTCATTTACAACCGTCACTGCTTGTTGTTCCGTATCATATACGCCAATCACATGATTCTTCATATGAATGTCCCCCTGTTCGCTAGAAATATGATTCTTTTCCCGGTCTTTTATATAGTTACACTCATTTTGTACTGGAATATTATTCTTGGAAAGCAGCCGACCTCGTAACAAGTGATACAAGCCCCAACGAGAGCCGAAATCATGAATAGCTTACTGCTATTTTGATGGTTAGAATAGTAAAGTAGAGGGGAACTTAAATTTCAAACAACACCAATTGAGCATTTCGAAGGCTGACACGGTCGTAATTAGAACTCCTAAATCCCATTATTTTTAAGCTGACAAAATTCATTTCTTCCTTTTCAACACGTTTGTAGGAACTGAAAATGCTTCTATAAGATCGGAGTGACAATATACCATGCAATATGACGCGAAAAACTATGAGGACTATATCGAGATGCTGGAAGAGGATTGGCGGAAAGAGAAGCTGCTTGCGATTCGGCAAATGATCTTGGTGTATGCACCCGAACTGGAAGAGGTGATTCGCTACAAGATGCTGAATTACGGGAAGGACGACCACTATGTCTTTGCGCTGAATGCACAGAAACATTACGTGAGCCTGTATGTAGGAACAATCGATAAAGTCGAGAACGCGGAAACCCTGTTAACAGGCTATACCTATGGCAAGGGCTGTAATCGCGTGAAAAAGACGATCAAGATGGAAGAGACCGGATTGGAGCAGTTCATCCAGACGACCATTGATATGTGGCGTGCAGGTGAGGATACGGATTGTTGATTGGAGATGCTGGCAGTCTGCATTACTAGTGAATACGAAAGCAATGTGACGCCTTCTCGCATTGCTTTTTTCGTTTGTATTCTAATTAAAGATTTTAAGAAAACAATGAGAACATTCCACCACCACGAACGATTACATAGGTGTAAAAGCTTTTACAGAATAAAAAGGAGCGGGCCATGAAAATCACAAACAGGAATTTCATCAAACGGTTCAAGAAAGGGAATGAGGCGGCGTTCGAGTATGCGGTGGATGAATACATCGGCAGCGTCAAAGCAGTGGTGTATCGCACGCTCGGTTCCTACCATGATCCGGCGCTCATCCAGGAGTGCATCAACGATACGTTTCTAGGCGCGTGGGACAACGCTTCACAATTTGACGGAGACCTGGAGGATTTCCGCAGATGGATCTGCACGATTGCAAAATTCAAGGCGGTCGACAAGCAGCGGAAGCAGATGCGGCTGCATGAGCCTTCTGCTATTACGGACGTGCATCTGGAACCGGAACAGTCGGCGGAAATGGCGGCGTTGAGCCAGGAGTCGACGCGGGAAGCGCTGCTGCTGCTCAGCACGTTGACGGAACTTGACCGGGATATTTTCATCATGAAGTACTTCCTCGATATGAAGAACGAGGAGATTGCAGGCGAGCTGGGGCTGACAAAAGCGGCCGTCGATAACCGGCTGTACCGCGGAAAGAAGAAAATCCAACAGACGCAGATAGGAGGCAGTTTTGCATGAAAGAGATCTATAAACGATTCAGCGAGATGAAGATGGACCCGGGGGTTGACAGGGTGCCTGTCACGGAAGCGGAAAAAGACGCGGTGAAAGGGCTGCGGCTGAAGAAACGGAGAACCCATCATATGCTGCGTAATTCATTCGTGGCAGCAGCGGTCCTCAGCCTGTCCGTTGTCACGTTTGGCGCTTCCTTTCCGGCTCTCGCGGCGCAATTGCCGATTGTCGGTACTGTATTTGCGCTTTTCCAGGAGGGAGGCCAGGTGGTGGAAGACTTTGGTGAATCCTCTACCGCGATCGGCATGACGTCAGAGGACCAGGACGTCAAGGTGACCGTGACGGATGCCGTGTATGATGGGGAGAGTGTGGCGATCTACTTCACGATGGAAAGTGAGCGGGATCTTGGCGAAAATCCTATACTGGATGCCTTCCTGACGATTGACGAATATGGAGACCGAAATTATATGCCCGGCCACTATATGATAGAGAAGGTGAGCGACCACAAGTATGCCGGTGTGGAGATGGTGTATCTGATGACGGGAAGCAAGCCGGAAGGCGCCATCCACGTAAAGTGGGAGGGAAGTGAACTGAAAGTGGTGGAAGACCTGGCCAATCCGATCGAGGGTGACTGGACATTCGCCTTTGACCTGGAAGCGCTCGAAGCGAAGACAGTCGAATTGGCTGATTTGACGGTCACGGATCAGGGGATGACGGTCGATGTCAGCAAGATGACGACAACCCCTGTGTCAAATACCATCTATCTTTCCAATACGGTGGCTGCTGAACTCAGGGAGAAATGGGACGACCTTGAGACGATTAGCATGAACTTTAGTGTGAAAGATAATCTCGGCCATGAATATGACGTGCTGCAGAATGGCGGATACGGAGACCAATCGCTTGGGATGTCGTGGAGAATTACGGCGCCGGCCTTTGATCCGGAAGCCACTTCGATCTTTATCACGCCCGTCGCTTCCGCGTATAAGCAAGGGAAGGCACTGTCAAAAGACGGAATGGCAAGAGAGATGGAGCTGATTGAGGAAATCACGCTTCAGCCGATTGAAGTGCCGCTTGTGGGCAGGACTGAGTAAGCATGAAGGGCAGGCCTAGGAGCTCATAACTCCTAGGATTGCCCTTTTTAAGTTTCTAATGCTTTTTCTAGGCAGATCGCCTGATTATAGATTTGGTGTAACATGTCCGTTCATCTTGCGGTGGTAATGATAGTCTTCACTTCTTCTATAGGCAGGTCAGACAGCTTGCAGATTAATTCCAAAGGAAGCGATTCATCGTACATCTTCAAGACAAATTCCCTTTTCGTCTGGTCTTTACCCCGCATCTCAGCTTCTTCTAGCCGGGTGATATGATCCCGTAATGCAATTTCCCGGCTAATAGCGAGATCGACAGTGTCCGGGTCCATGCTGAGCCTGCGGATTTCATCAAAGGCTTCTTTGAAAGCAGAACTTTCCATGGCAATCTTCTCCTTTGCTTTTTGATCTCCTTTAAAAAACAACAGCCACTTTTCCAAGTCGTCCATGTCCTCAATTTGCTTTTCCCTGTTTTTGAGCAACTGCAACGCATGAATTTCTAAATGGTCTGAGAACAATATCCCGGACGCCCGGTCAATTACTTGGAATGTACTATGAAATCCGCTGGAAGGCAACAGATCGAAGTCGTTTTGCTCTTTCACTCAGTATAACGGGCGCAGGTCGATAAAGATTTCACTTGCGGATAAATTCTTTTAGCGAACAGGGGGCAGGCATATCGTCGCGCCGCATTGGCATAAATTGAAAGACTGACTACGGATAGACGGGAGATGCATGTGGGGGTAACTGACGGAAAAGGGTTCATTGATCGGATTGACCGGCTGGGCAATGAAATCTGGTATGACGGGGAAAAGGTGCAAGGCCCGCTCTCCAGGCATCCGGCGTTTCAAGGTGTTCTCGGGTCCAAAGCGGCGCTGTACGACATGCAGCTTGACCCGAAGCTGAAAGACGAAATGACATTTGCGTCACCGTTGTCCGGGGATGCGGTCGGCCTTTCCTTTTTTGAGCCGAAAACAAAGGATGACCTGATCAGGAGAAGGAAAATGACCGAACGGTGGGCGAGATATTCTGGCGGGGTGATGGGGAGAAGTCCGGATTACTTGAATACGGTGCTGATGAGTTTCGCGTCATCGGCCGGCTTTTTGAAAGGGAAGCCGAACTGCTTTCCGGATCATCTGACTGCGTTTTTTGAAGAGGCGAGGGAGAAGGATCTGTCGTTCACCCATACATTTGTCACGCCGCAGGTCAACCGCGCCCAGACATACTGGGAAACAAGCGATGAGCCGATCGCCGCAAAAGTCGTAGCGGTCAAGGACGAGGGCATTGTCGTCAAAGGCGCGCGCCTGCTCGCGACGCAAGGTGGCCTGACGGATGAGGTGCTTGTATTCAGCGTGGGGAAATTCCTTTTCAATGAAGACCAGGCGTTCGCGTTTTCGATCCCTTCCAATACGAAAGGGCTCAGATTCATCTGCCGGGATTCTTTCATCGGCGGCTCGTCTTTTGATCATCCGTTAAGCTCGCGGTTTGAGGAGATGGATTCGGTCATCGTCTTTGACAATGTACTGGTGCCGTGGGAGCGGGTGTTTTATTACAACAATGCGGAGGTGGCCGAGCAGTTCCCGTCCCGCACATCGTTCCAGCATTTTGCGAAACATCAGGTGGTGACGCGGCAGATCGTCAAGACGGAGTTCGTGCTGGGGATTGCGGGGCTGCTGATCGACACGCTTTCGATTGGTGCCTATCCGCATATCGAGGAGAAAATGACCGAACTCATCATCGGGCTCGAAACGATGAAGGCGTTGCTAGAGAAATCGGAGAATCATGCCGAGGTGGACGAGTGGGGGGTGATGCGCCCGGAGCTGTATCCATTGCTAGCAGCGGGGAATCTCTTTCCGAAGATCTATCCCCGGTTTGCCGAAATCATCCAGCTGATCGGCGCGAGCGGGATGATTGTGCTGCCGACGGAAAAAGCATTTCATTCGAGCATCCGGGGGGACCTTGATTTGTACCTGCAAGGGACTGCGAGATCCGCGGAGGACCGGGTGCGCCTGTTCCGCCTGGCATGGGATCTGACGATGAGCCCGTTCGGAACGAGGCAGACCCAGTACGAGCGATATTTTTTCGGCGACCCGGTGCGGCTGGCGGGAGACTTGTCCAAGAGATATCCGAAGGACGCGCATATGCTGTGGGTGCGTGATTTCATCCTTGGGCAATTGTGACGGAATATGCTAAGGCTTGCCTCCTTCATTTGTGTTACAATTCATTGTAGTGGAAACAGAATGAAAAGGGCGTGCATCAATGGATCTCAAAATTGAAGGCGACAAGGTGATGATAAATGGCCATGAAATATACGGCCATCTCGATAACGAGCAATCTTGCTCTGTCTGCAAGGCAAGTTTGGTGTACTACGAAAATTTCGACGCGTATTTTTGTCCCGCCTGCAACGCCTGGAAGGAATCGGCATGCAGCGACCCGGACTGCCCGTATTGCCCGGGGCGGCCGGAAAAGCCGCTGCCATGACCTTTTTCACAGCTCCGGGTACACGACCGTCCCGTCCTCCTCGATGATCGGCATGGCGCCCCATTTGCCGAGTTCGTGCGGCACGAGTTCGCCGCCGTCTTTCACGGGGATGATATGGGTGACGTCCCATTCGCGAACGGCGAGCCAGTTGCTGATGAGCAGGCGGTGGCAGCGGGCGGGATGGCGCTCGGAGCAACAGTACGCAGTGCGCTTGTCCTCAGCAAGCGCCGTCAATTCTTCGATGCCTTCCTGAAAGCAATGCGACAAGGTGTAATCGGCATAGTTGTGGAACGAGTTATTCTGCCAGCCGTCGTTGAGCGCGGGGGAAACGAGGCTTGACGCCGGCCGCCTGCCTCCGAGTTTCGGAAGATGGCTATACGCGATGCCCGCTTCCGGCAGCCACTTTTCCATCGCCTCTTTAGCAAACCAGGGGAATTTCCGGCTGCCCGGGAATGCGCGCACGTCGACAAGCTGCTCGACGCCGGCCATGCGGAGCAGTTCGATGAATTCCTCTTCGGTATGTGAATAGTGGCCGATCGTATAGATATCCACGTGGATGACCTCCTTTGTCTACTCTAAGATTTCCACCAGGCGAAGAGAGTGAAACATGGCGGCAAGCGGCAGTCTTCCATAAAAGGGAAGCTTTTCTTTCGTTTGTAGAAGGAAAAAACGCCCGGTGCAACGAATACATATAGTAGTACTTGTCTGCAAAGGAGGAGGGAAACCGATGACTTCGCAACAACATATCAAACCGGAGCAAGCGAATAATCTCATGGTGTTTATACTGATTTTGCATCTTTTCTTAGCAGTGGCCGCCAGCGCTGTGCCGGAAGGGCATTTTCTCTTCTGGCTGCCCCTCTATGCAGCAGCTGCAGTTTTGGTCTTCCTGCGTCTTCTCTTTCTATGGAAGCGTTACAGCAAACAGGAACCTAAGCGGTACAATTCACTTCAACTGTATTGGATGCTGACGGGCCTGTCGTTTTTCGCAGTAATGCCTTTGATCAGGTTGGCGCATGGCACAGCTGCGTTTTGGATAGTTCTGGCTGGCACCGTCCTGTTATTCCTGTGCAGTCATCTATGGCGGGAGCGGATCGCTGCCGTGTTCGTGAATCCGAAGAAGAAAAGGCAGCTCGCCACGATTCCCAAGGCGCTTGCCATCATTGTCATCGCCGGGATCATCATCATGGCGGTGTTGCGGTTCACGCCTGCCCATCCGAACGATGGCCTGAGCGTGTTTTCCTATTTGATCGGTGCATTCATGACATTCCTGGCACCTCCATTTTCACTCACTGAGGAACGGATTGAAGAGCTGAGGGGTTCGAAGGCATGAGCACGCGAAGGATAGTTCGTTATTGATCTTGATCAAGAGGAAATGGCGCGGAATTTTGCAGGGGCTATTACCGGCTGACCCGTCAGCTGGAACGCGGAATGAAAACGGCTAGTTAGTAGTAGGAATCTCTCCAGTACCAGGCTAAGAAAATCGAAAATGAAGAAGAGTCCCGTTCCATAGCGGGACTCTTCTTCCTAATGGGCAGGCTCAACTTACTCGTAATCCTTACTGCTTCGCCCCCTCCACCTTCACCAGCTCCGTGATCACTTTCCCCTTTGAATTTGTACTTTTTACAATGCCGATCCCTTTGACAAAGTATTCGCGTGCGCCATTCGGGTATTTCAGAATGACCGCATTGTCAAACGTGCCCGCTTTCACAGTTACACGTTTCGTTGTGCTTTCGACAAGCACTTTCTGTTCCTCGAACATCAGCGACGAGTCGATCGTATGCGTTCCCTGTTTCAAAGGATACGGCACATTGACGAAGATGAAGTCGGAATTGGAAACGCCCATCAGCAGCTGCTTGCCGTCCTCGATATAGGTGAAGTTCGAAAAATGCGGGTAGAGCTCGCTCTTTTTATTGTACAGGTATGTGTATTCCTCATCTTTTTCCACGATGAATGTTTCTCTTTTCGGTTCCAGGAAAGAAGGTTCGTATGTCAGGACCAAGCCGTCTTTCGGCGCAAGGCCGCCGGTGACCACTTTGGCTGCCGCTTTTGGATTCTTCTTGGACAGCGCGGACGCATAGACATATCCCTTGTTTTTCCCGGCTTGTACGTATGCCCAGCCGTCTTTCGTCGATAACACCGTAATCTTGGAATGGTTTGGAATCGTCCCCAGGCGAACGGCGTTTTGCCGCGGTTCTTGCCGCAAAATGATATCTGATTTCGCATGGACGTACATTTCGGATGACGCAGCGCTCACGGTTGCCGGCGAGGCAACTGCAACACTGATGAGCAACATCAGCATCACGAGAAGTGCTTTTCGAATAATGGACCACCCTTTCTTTGTTCCTGCTAGACGAGGGTATGAGGGACAGTATAGGAATAGAACTTCACCCATCCGAAACGTTTCTTCGCCTACAGTATCCTTTCCCCGTTTTTTCTCCATATAACTAGTTCCCCCGCGGAACCCCGACCTTCCATGATTCGTCCTGTACTGGCGAAAGAGGCGGCGCCACATGGCAGAATGCTCCATTGCACTATGGAAGTTTTTGACTTGACGAAATCGCCATAGAGGAGTACTATGTTTTAGCTGTAGAAATAAATATACATTTGTACAATAATTTCAGATAAAAGGTTGGTGTTTACATGAGAAAACCATCGAATATGAAAGACTTCTTGTTGCACAACTTTTTAGGAATCTATGCAATCGCTGTTTTGATGTTATGGATGAAAACATATATCGCACAAACGACGCAATTTGAACTCGGGGCAGAGGGACTGCTTCAGCAGTTCTTGCTAGTGCTCAATCCGCTCGGTTCAGCCTTGCTGTTCCTAGGAATTTCATTTTTGTTCAAAGGCAAAAGAAGATACACGGCGCTTGTCGTCATTTACTCGCTCATGTCGTTCCTGCTCTACGCAAACATCGTCTACTACCGGTTCTTCAGTGATTTCATCACGTTGCCGACGCTGTTCCAGACGCAGAACTTCGGTGATCTCGGCGGCAGTGTCAAGTCATTGCTCGAGCCGCTTGATGTCCTGTTCTTTATGGATGTCGCCGTTCTCCTGTACCTCCGTTTTTCCAGCAAGGTGGAGAAACAAGCGACCCGGACGGGAAGGAAGAAAGTGTCTGCGATCATCGCTGGCGCACTGATTCTCTCGATCGTCAACCTCGGTCTTGCGGAAGCGAGCCGTCCGCAGCTTTTGACGCGCGGATTTGACCGGAACTACATCGTCAAATATCTCGGCATGTACAATTACTCGATCTACGATTCGGTGGAAACGATGGCCGCTTCCTCGCAGCGGGCACTTGCGGACAGCAGCGACATTACGGAAGTGATCAACTATACGCAATCGACGTACGCGGATCCGAATCCTGCCTATTTTGGCGCTGCCAAAGGCATGAACGTCATCTATCTGCATCTCGAGTCGTTCCAGAACTTCCTGATCGATTACAAGCTGAACGGGGAAGAGGTGACGCCGTTCTTGAATTCATTGACGAAAGATAAGAACACGGCGTATTTCGATAACTTCTTCCACCAGACAGGCCAGGGCAAGACGTCGGACGCGGAATTCATGCTGGAAAACTCGCTCTTCGGTCTGCCGCAAGGTTCGGCGTTCATTACGAAAGCGCAGAATACGTACCAGGCCGCTCCGAGCATTCTGGCGGATCACGGCTATACATCTGCCGTGTTCCACGGCAATAACGGCAGCTTCTGGAACCGCAACACGATCTACAAGGGATTCGGCTTTGATCATTTCTTCGATGCGAGCTATTATGATACGAGCGCGCCGATCGATATGGCCGAATACGGTCTGCTGGACAAGCCATTCTATGAGCAGTCGGAGAGCATGCTGCAGTCTTTGCCGCAGCCGTTCTACACGAAGTTCATCACCGTGGCGAACCACTATCCGTATGACCTGAACGAAGACCTCGCGTCCATCGGGAAAGCCGACACAGGCGATGTCAGCGTCGATGATTACTTCCAGACGGCGCGATATACTGACGAAGCAATCGAGACCGTCTTCAAGCGGCTGAAGGAGATGGGTCTGTATGACAATTCGATGATCGTGCTGTATGGCGACCATTACGGCATTTCCGAAAATCATAAGAAGGCGATGTCACAGATCATGGGCAAGGAGATCACGCCGTATGAAAGTGCGAACTTGCAGCGCGTGCCCTTGTTCATACACGTTCCGGGCATGAAAGGCGGCGTCCACCATACGTATGGCGGCCAGACCGACCTGCTGCCGACGCTTCTCCACCTTCTTGGCATCGATACGAAGGACTTTGTCCAGTTCGGGTCTGACCTGTTCTCGGACGAGCATAGCGAAGTCGTCCCGTTCCGGAATGGCGATTTCATCAGCCCGGCAATCGATTCGATCAATGATACGTACTATGACAATCAAACCGGCGAGCCACTAGATGAATCCAAGCTGGAACTCGCGGAATCGATGAAAAAAGAAGTGAATTATAAGCTGGGGCTTTCTGATAAAGTCGTCAATGGCGACTTGCTCCGCTTCCATACGCCGAAAGGCTATACGCCGGTCGACCCTTCGCAGTACTCATACACGAAGGATTCGGCCGACCAGCCGAATGAATGACAAAAGAAGCACGCTCTCTCCAGTAAGGGGAGGCGTGCTTCTTTTTGATTTGTGCTCTCTCACTCCATTTTAAGGCTGATCAACAGCAGTGTGATCCCTGCAAACAGGCAGATCATCCGGGGCAGGGAGATCTTCTCGGCGAGTCCCAGCAAGGCAATCGCTGTCGTGATGATCAGCACGCATGGACCGACGAGCGCCAGCATCGTGTTGATGTAGAAGGCTTTCTCGAGGTCATTGAACTTGTACATGAATAAGGCGGCGGTGATGTCCACGCTGCCTGAGAAGATCCGCAGTAAGATAATGAGCAGTAATGCTTTTTCCATGAATTAATTGCGCCGTCCCTTCTCTGCTAAATCGCTTTTCGGTTGTCCTAATCTACTCTATGTGAGCGGGCGCATATCATATGAACGTTGTGCGAGTTTCGCCATTGACAAACGCCGTGCAGGGGATTACGATATATATCGCATCAGATGTATCGCATGCGATGAATTTTAGAGGATGTGAAAAGAAGAGTGGATAGAGCTGTGATGTTAGGCGAGTCAATCGACTATTTGCATCGGTATACGATGAAAAGCCTGCAGCGGCAGGCGGAGGAACATGGCGTGACAATCCCGCAGATCCGGGTGATTGGCGAAGTGTTTGCCCTTCAGACAGTAAGTGTCAAATTGCTGTCACAAAATCTGAAGATGACGCAAAGTACGGTCTCGGATATTGTGGAGCGGCTGGTGTCAAAAGGCATCTTGAAGAAGTCGCCGAATGCGAAAGATAAGCGCCTCGTCGATATTACCTTGTCGTCAAGGCTGGCTGAGGAGATCGACGAGAGCATCTCACAGTTGAAAAATCAGTCGCTGATGGCGGTGCTGGAGCGATTGACGCCTGAAGAACAGAAGATTGCGGAGCACGGAATGAGTCTATTGGTCTCAGCCGTTCAGCAGCAGATCGAAGCTGACGGCATGGATGATTACGGGTATCCGGATATCGTGTACTTCTCCGAAAACAGTAAAAAGAAATAGACAGAAACGCGGGAGGAAATGGAATGAAAGCTATTATAAAAGGGCGCTGGGCCATTTTTGCACTTTGGCTCATTGCGACGGTCGTGCTGACGGTTATCCAGCCGGACGTAAATGCGATCCTGCGTGAACAAGGGCAAGAAGGGACGAGTGCAGACAGTCCGTCCGTCCTAGCAGGTGAGATTCTAAAGAAGATGGACACGACAGTCGGCACCGACAACCTCATTGTCTTTTACGATAAAGACAAGATTTCAGACAGTGACATGAAAGAGATCGGCAAAGCGGTGCAGTCGCTCGATGACAGCAGCGCAGAGCTTGGCATCACGAGCATGATCGATCCATTCAATATGCCGGATGCGAAAGACAACTTGATCTCTGAAGACGGCACGACGCTTATGGTCAGCTATAAGCTGGATAAGAAAGACAGGGAGATCGATGATATTAAGCCGCTGTTTGAGAAGAAGCTCGACGGCGTGCCGGTCGAGTATTTCCTGAGCGGTGAGGATTTCATCAACAACGACTATCTAAAGGCGACGCAGGCGGGCGTGGAAAAAAGCGCCGCGCTCACTGTCATCTTCATCCTCGTCGTCCTGATCATTGCATTCAAATCAGTAGTGACGCCGTTCATCTCATTGCTCGCTGTTGCGTTCTCCTATCTCGTTTCGATGGGGATTGCCGCGCAGCTGATCGACAAGGCAGGATTCCCGGTGACGAGCCTGACGCAGATGCTTCTCGTCCTGATCCTCTTCGGTCTCGGCACGGATTACAATATCCTGCTGTTCAACCGGTTCAAGGAAGAGCTGGCAAAAGGCTTCTCAACGGATGAATCGATTATCAACACGTACAAAACAGCGGGGAAAACGATTGCGTACAGCATCTTGACCGTATTCATCGCGTTTCTCGCGCTCGTCTTCTCCGAATCCCCGATCTACCAGTCGGGCGTCGTCGTCGTCATCGGTGTGACGATCCTATTGCTGGAGATTTTGACATTGACGCCATTTATCATGAAAGTGCTTGGCAAGAAGCTGTTCTGGCCATCGAAAAACGCGGGCGGCCATAAGGAAAATAAATTCTGGGGCAAAGCTTCGTCTCTAGGGATCAAGCATCCGATCATCATCACGTTGATCGTCCTGCTTGTCGTCGGTCCGATGGTCATCTTCCATGAAGAGAAACTGAACTTTGATACAGTCGGGGAACTGGGCGACAGTTATCCTTCATCTGAAGCCATCAATCTTGTGGGAGAGCATTTCGGCAAAGGGCAGTCGATGCCGGCGACAGTCGTCATCGAGCATGACAAGGCGCTTGATAACAATGATTCTCTCGCGGTGATCGACAGTATTACCGAAAGGCTCAAGGCGCTGAAAGGAGTCAAACAAGTCTCCTCAGTCACGCAGCCTTTAGGAGAGCGCATCGAAGATTTCTATGTCTCAGGCCAGATGGGCACGGTAACCGACGGATTGTCAGGAGCGCAGACAGGCGTCAACGCCATCTCGGACGGAATGAAAGAAGCGCAGGAGAAACTCGGCTCGGCTGACTTCTCAAAAGTGGGCGATATGGTAAGCGGCACGGCGGAGCTTCAGAACGGCATGACGGCACTATCCGGCGGCCTGAAGCAGATCCAGGCAGGGCTGAGCGGCGGTTCCGCCAATGCCGAGACGATTGCAGGCGGCATTGCTGCGATTGAAACGAATCTCACGAAAATGAGCGGCGGCGTCACGCAGCTGGCGGAGAACTACCAGAAGATGCAGGCGGGCTATCAGGAGATGGGCACGCACTATCAAGGCGCTACCCAGGCTCTCCTAGGCGTGAAACAGACGCTTGCCATGATGCAGCCGATGGTGGAAGAGCTGGGCAGCAGCTATGAAGAATTGAAAGCAGATGAGAACTATGTGAAGCTCAGCCAGACGCTAGCGGGGATTTCTTCCTCTTTGAGCGAAATCACGCCGGAAGGCATGGCTGCGCTGAATGAGCAATACAATACAGTGACAAAAGGATTCGGCACCGCCAACCAAAGCCTCGCGGAAATCAGCGGCGGCCTGAAACAAATGGCGGGCGGTCTTGATCAGCTGCAAGGCGGCCTCAAAGAAGCATCGTCCGGCATCGGTACGATCGTGACCAACATGGCTGTTGTGAACGACGGCCTGGGCCAGATGAAAGCGGGCCAGATGCAACTTGCGGAAGGGCTGGGCGGCTTCAGCGCATTCGGAAGCCAATTGTCCGAAGTGAACAGCGGCCTCGATGAGATCTCAGATGGCATCGGCCAGACGAACGGATACTTGTCGCAGCTGAATCAGAACGAAAGCTTCTTCATTCCGGAGGAAGCCCTGTCGAATGATGAATTCACGGGAGCTCTCGATGCGTTCATGTCGGATGACCGCACCATCACGAAGATGACGGTCATCTTGAATGACGATCCGTATTCTGCGGCTGCCCTTAAGACAGTCGGCCAGATCAACCAGGCGATCGGCGCAGGCTTGAAGAGCACCGTACTGGACGGTTCCGATTACGGGACAACCGGATCCAGCGCAACGACGAAGGACATGAATGATATCTTGTCCAGGGACTTGAATAAGACGACGTTGATCGTCATCGCGGGCGTCTTGCTCGTATTGTTCCTCGTCATCCGCTCGTTCTGGACACCGATCTTCATCACGGCGTCCCTTGTAGGCGCGTATTATGCGGCGATGTTCGTCGTGAACAGCATTTTCATCGGATGGCTCGGCTATGCCGGGTTATCATCCTTTGTCCCATTCTTCTCGTTCATCATCATCGTGTCGCTTGGAGTGGACTACAGCATCTTCCTGATGATGCGCTTCAAGGAATACCCGGATCTTGATCCGCGGGAAGCGATTGTCACCGCCTCGAAGCATATCGGCGGCGTCATCATCTCGGCGGTCATCATCCTCGGAGGCACGTTCGCCACGCTTATGCCGGCAGGGATCATCTTGCTGACAGAGCTTGCGACCGCGGTCATCACAGGACTGATCGTGCTCTGCTTCATCCTGCTTCCGGTCTTCTTGCCGGCGCTCATTGCGCTGCCGGATCGGCTGTCCGGATTGACATCAGGCAAGAAAGCATCCGGCCACAAAGCGGATTTGGCGGATAAGCGATTGTAAGGATCAACAGACAGCAAGCCGCCCGAAAGTCAGCACGAATGACTTGTCGGGCGGCTTTTTTGCTATTTATTAGTAACGAGGAAAAAGGAATCCCACGCGGGCGGGATTCCTTTTTTTAAATCAGCTGCAAGTGAAAGCGTCGATCCGGTCCAGATCAATGCCGAAGTATTCCCAGCGCCTCGTGGAAGAACGCCAGCGGTAACCGGCGATCGATGTCCGGCCGACAAATACCGGGTAGAACCAGAAGCCGTTCCGGCGGGAGAGCCAGATGTACGTGAAGCGGTACAGGCAGCGCCGGATGCCGCCGGGGTCGACGCGGAGCATCTGCATATCGGGATAGGACGGCGTATAGGAAGGGGGTGCGGAAGTCGGCGCCTGCTGCCCGCCTTGCCCTCCGCCCGGCGGATCACCTGGCGGACGTCCGCCCGGCGGTCTTGAGCCGCCTGGCGAAGAAGGCCAGCCCCCGCCCGGCCGCCAGTTCCCTTGGTTCCAGGATGGCCCGGATCCCGGGAAGCCCGGCATCCCCGGCATTCCCGGGAAACCTGGAAAGAATCCCATGCTGCCTTGCATTCCGGAGAAACCGGATGCGCCGTACGGATCCTGGTAGCCCATATTCCAATTCTGTCCCTCTGGATAGCCGTACTGCGGCATACCGTACATGTCACCTTGCATGTAGCCGCCGTATGGGTTCGACATATTCGCCCCCGGCATCCATCCTCCCATGCCTTGATTGTACATATGGTCTTCTTGATGGTTGTATCCATCCGGCAAGCGCGGATACCATTGTTCATTTCCAAACGTATTCGGGTTCATCATCTCAGTCCTTTCGGGTCATTCAACCTAGTGTATGCGCCTTGCCGGCCGGCGGTTGGACGTTTGTGCCGATTTTGCCTATTCAGCGCGATGAAAAGATAGCGTGCTAACATAGAACAAATTTTCGGAAAACAGGCGAAACTGCCGCAGCAATCGTGTACGATGAAAGAAGGGAACGAACAACGAGAGAGGGCGATGAGAATGGTAGTGCTAAGTGGACATTCGCTGACGCTGCGTCAGATGGAGAAGATTTTATTTGAAGGGGAACGAGTGGAGCTGGATGCAGATGCGCTTGTCAGGGTCTGCGCGAGCCGTGACGCGGTCGACCGGATTGTGGAAAGCGGCAAGACGGTTTACGGGATCAATACAGGATTCGGCAAGTTCAGTGATGTGACGATTGACGAGAAGGACACGAAAGCGTTGCAGCTGCATTTGATCCGGTCGCATGCATGCGGAGTCGGGGAGCCGTTTGCGGAAACGGTGTCACGCGCGATGGTCGTGCTGCGGCTGAATGCATTGCTGAAAGGCTATTCGGGCATCCGCGCAGAGGTGCTCGAGCGGTTTGCGTACATGGTCAACCACCGCATCCATCCTGTCATCCCGCAGCAGGGATCGCTCGGCGCGTCCGGAGATCTCGCGCCGCTTTCGCATCTAGCGCTCGTCCTGCTCGGGGAAGGATACGCGTGGGACGGGCGGGTGCATGTGCCGGCCGCGGACGTCTGGAAGCAGCATGGGCTGGAGCCGATCGTGCTCGAGGCGAAGGAAGGCCTCGCGCTGATCAACGGCACGCAGGCGATGACCGCGCAGGGCGTCGTCAATTACCTTGAGGCGGAGAGGCTGGCGTATGCGAGCGAGTGGATTGCGGCGATGACGATGGAGGCGCTCCGCGGCATTACAGACGCATTCCATCCGGCGATCCATGAAGCGCGCGGCTATAAAGAGCAGGTCGATGTCGCGGCGCGGATTCTGGATTGGCTGGATGGAAGCGGCTTGACGACCGTGCAGGGGGAGAAGCGCGTGCAGGACGCCTATTCGATCCGCTGCATCCCGCAAGTCCACGGCGCGAGCTGGCAGGTGCTGTCCTATGTGAAGGAGAAGCTGGAGATCGAGATGAACGCGGCGACGGACAATCCGCTCGTCTTCGAGGACGGAGAGCTTGTCGTATCGGGAGGGAATTTCCACGGGCAGCCGATTGCGTTTGCCATGGATTTCCTGAAGATCGGGATGGCGGAGCTCGCCAATATATCGGAGCGGCGCATCGAGCGCCTCGTGAACCCGCATCTGAACGAAGGGCTGCCGCCGTTTTTGAGTCCGCAGCCCGGCCTGCAGTCGGGAGCGATGATCCTTCAGTATTCAGCGGCGAGCCTCGTATCGGAGAATAAGACACTTGCCCATCCGGCATCGGTCGACTCGATTCCTTCGTCCGGCAACCAGGAAGATCATGTGTCGATGGGGACGATCGGTTCGCGGCATGCGGGGCAGATCATCCGCAATACGGCGAACGTGCTGGCGATCGAAGCGCTATGCGCCATGACAGGCTGCTCGCATCGCGGCGTGCAGCAGATGGCGCCAAAGACGAGAGAGCGGTATGAATGGCTTGAAACGGAGATCAGCCCGATTGCGGAAGACAGGGTGTACGGGGCGGAGATCGAAAGCCTCGCGCAGCGTTTATTGAAATGAAAAAGGGCGGTCTGTCAGCTGATGACGGACCGTCCTCCTTTTTCGGGCGCTTTGCGGTTTGGCGTTACAATCTGCGCGGTTACGTCCGGCGCTGTGCCCTCCAGCAGATCAGGCAAAAGGGAAGCGCCGATCATGCTGTAGACCGTCCCGTTCCCGCCGTAGCCGAGCAGATAATAGGCGTTTTTGAGCTTCGGGTGCCGGCCGATGAATGGCAGGTTGTCACTCGATTCCCCGAAAACGGCGCAATAGGCATAGTCGAGCTCGGCGGCGAGCCCCGGGATGAGCCCATTCGCCTCGTCCACAAGTTTCTGGCCGTATTCCCGCACTTTCCCTTCACTCGGCATGTCATCCGTCTGTTCGTCGAGCCCGCCGATGATGACCCGGTTTTCAGCAGTCGTGCGGATGTAAAGATATGGCGTAGCCGTCTCCCAGATGAGCGCATTCTCATGCCATGGCGCATCTGTTTCAAGAGGCTTTGTGACAGCGACATACGACCGGTTCAGGATTGCCGCGTTCCGGCTGCCTTCAGGGGGCGCTTCGTAGCCCGTCGTAAAGATCGCATGCTTTGCGCGAAGCTTTCCGGCAGACGTTTCCATGGCGATGCCGCCCTTTGTCTCCTCCATGCCGAGCACTTCGGTATGTTCATAGAGGACCGCCCCTAGCTCCTGCGCCAGCGAAAGGACGCCATTCGCGAACTTATAAGGATTCACTTCCGCGTCCCCATGCGTCACGATGGCGGCCGGCTTGTCGATTCCCGTCTTCTCGAGAAGCTTGTCATGATTCCAGAACTCTGCGGGGAAGCCGTATTTCGAAAGTGCCTCATATTCCTTTTCGAGCCTTCCTTTGTCGTCTTCCGTGCTTGCGTAATAGATACTCGGCCTGCTGACGAAATCGGCATGCCCCGGAAGCAGCCGGGCGATCTCCTTCAGGCGGCCCATCGCGTCCAAGCAGGCGGTGTAGAAGTCGACGGCGTCCGCCGCTCCGATCTGTTCTATTAACTCATGAAGCATGATATCATTGGAATACTGGAGCAGCCCCGTATTGGCCTCCGTACTGCCGCTGGCGGCTTGCCGCTTATCGACAATGGCGATGCGGTATCCTTTCGACGCGAGCAGATAGGCGGTCAGGACACCCGACATGCCCGCTCCTACGATGACTATATCAAACTCATCCTGGCTCGCTTTAGGCGGTGCGGCATCCCGCTCGACTGCCAGAGTCGTAGGCCAATATAATGAACCGATATGCAGTTCCATATAGACTCCTCCTTTTGAGGTATCTTTACCCGTGAATCGATCGGGAGTAACTAGTTTATGATGGCAAAGGAGAAGATAGAGATGGCCCAAGAAGAGAGACCTCATATTTTATTGATAGATGGAATGGCGCTCCTGTTCCGTTCGTTTTTCGCTACCGCGGCGACCGGGCAGTACTTTCGAAACGATGAGGGGATTCCGACAAACGGCGTGCAAGGCTTCGTGCGTCATGCGATGACGGCGGTTACGATCTTCAAACCGACCCATATGGCTGTCTGCTGGGATATGGGGATGCTGACGTTCCGCAATGATCTGTACGACGGGTACAAGGCGAACCGGCCTGTCCCGGCCCCGGAACTCGTCCCGCAGTTCGATATGGCAAGAGAGCTGTCCGAGGAGATCGGCTGGAAGAACTACGGCATCAAAGGGATGGAAGCCGATGACCTGATCGGCTCGCTCATCTGCTCGTGGCAAGAGGAGGCGGATGTGACCGTCGTTTCGGGGGACAAGGACCTGCTGCAGCTGCTCGGGCCGGGCGTCCGGATCGCGCTTATGAAAAAAGGCTACAACGTGTACGACATCTATGATGAAGAGCGGTTCACCGAAGAATACGGCATCACGCCGCACCAGTTCATCGACCTGAAGGCGTTCACGGGGGACCCGAGCGACGGCTATCCGGGCGTCAAAGGGATCGGACCGAAGACGGCGATGAAGCTGATCCAGCAATACGGCTCTGCGGAAGCGGTCCTCGCGTCGCTGGACGAGCTGACTCCCGGCAATCGGAAGAAAATCATGGCGGACCGTGACATGCTCCTGCTCTCCCGGCAACTGGCGGAAATCCATTGCGAACTCGAATTGAAAGACCCGCTCAGCGAACTGGCCGTGCCTGATTTCGATGAAGCGCTGCGCGGCCGGCTTGCGTCAGGCGGCTATAAAATGATCGTCCGGCAGATGGATTCGCTGTTTCAGATTTCGCCTTGGTGACTACGTAAATCAAAAGGCGATCCATTTTTAATCGACCCAACCAGGCAGGCGATTAAACTGGCGCGGGCCCTAAAGGGGTTACGCCCATCAAAAAAGCCGTCCGCCTCAAGAAGAGGGGACGGCTTTCAGTTTGACAAAAGTGAGGATATGACGGTTCTGCTTGTAGGAGACAGCTCGAAGCCGGCTGCCTCGTCCGCGTCCCCCGTTGTCATGGATCAGCAGCAAGATGTCGCCGTCAGTTTCTTCGTAGCCGACGACGGGCACCCAGTGGTAGTCGAATGCATACGAGCCCCGCCAGCGAAGGGTGAACCATTTGTCGAACTTGGCGGCGGCCGGCCTGCCGGCATCGATCTCCTGTTTCACATCATTGACCGTGCAGCGTGCAACGAGCCACCCCGGCCCGAGAAGCTTACGCATGTTGCGGATGTATCGCCACGTGAACAGGCCGATCGGGGTGCCGCCGAGCCGCTTGTATATGTCATTGATCGTAAGGTCTCCATGCAGGCCGTGATGCCTAAGCAGGGTGAAAGCGGTGACTGGGCCGCAGGCGGACGGCCGGTAGCGTTCGTCGATATCCGTGTCATATTGCGATTTGCCGGAGAACTGGATCTCTTTCATCCGTCTCAACCCCTTTTGCAAGATCCTCTTGTCAGTTCAGGGAGTGATTCTTTTCTTTCAGCAGCACTTGGAGGGCCATCTTGAAATTGATATATGATTCGAATTCCATTTGAATGCCGGAAGAAACGATCTCCCGCACATGGTTCGGGTGGAATCCGACGGAGATCGGGCGTACGTCCATGAGGCGGAGCGTATTGTTCAGCTGAGCCACTTCCATGGCAAGCACTTTGAGATCCTGTTCATCCGCCTCCGTCAGGTCGACGCCGGTATAGTCAAAGATTGCACTGTCGATTGTGCGATTCTTGTCGATATGTTCAAGGACTTTTGAGCGAATGAGCTCAAAGCGCTCAGCCCCTGCGTAGCCGACAATCGGGACAAGGATCGTGTTCTCGACGATGGAGGAAATGATCGGCACCGACATTTCCTTGATGATTTTTTCGCATTCCGCCACCCGTGCTTTTAATCTTTCCAGTTCTGTAGTCTGTTCCATTATGTTTGCACCTCAGGATGTTTTCTATTTCCTTAAGTATACGGCAAAAAGATGAAAAACCATAGAAAAATAGCGATGTTCCCTCTCCGTAAACGGAACATCGCCATGTGAATTTGTGCTTGCTGGTGCTATTTGCGTCCTGGCTGCTTACTTGCCGACGCTTTCAAGGAAGTCGGTCACTTGGTCAGGAGACTTCGCATTTGCGCTGTGAAGATGCGCTTTCTTTTCGCCGTTCTGGAAAATGAGCAGGCTCGGAATGCCCATAACATCATATTTTTCGGCGATTTCCGGCAAGACGTCGCGGTCAACTTCATACCATGTATACATATCGTATTCTTCGACTATCGGGTCGATAAACATGTCCATCCGCTTGCAGTCCGGGCACCAGTCCGCCTCGAACTTGATCATCGCCTTCTCATCTTTTGAAATAATGTCATTGAACTGTTCAGGTGTTGTGATCGGTTTCACGTCTGATCATCCTTTCTGTTATCCTGTAAATCAGTGTACATCCATTCATGCAAGGGAGGTACTAAAATGCTCTGAAGCCTGCTATTGCAGTCTTTTCTATGAAAATACGATTTAAATATTGCGAAAACGAATCTTTTGTTCTAAAATGAAAGACATAGAGGTTGAGCCATTTTTTTTGCTCACAAAATGAATGAGTATTCATTCAAGATAAAGGGAGGCTCCGCACGTGGCTTATCAAATTAAAAAAGCAGCTGTACTTGGTTCGGGCGTCATGGGTTCCGGCATCGCGGCACATCTTGCGAACATCGGCATTCCTGTGCTGCTGCTCGACATCGTTCCGAACAAACTGACGGAAGAGGAAGAGGCGAAAGGCCTGACGCTTGAAGTTCCGGACATCCGGAATAAGTTTGCCCTTAGCGCGCTGAAGAAACTCGAGAAGCAGAAACCGGCGCCGCTTACGACAAAGAAGAGTCTGTCACTGATCGAAGCGGGGAATTTCGAAGATGACCTGGAGAAATTGAAAGATGTGGACTGGATCATCGAAGTCGTCGTCGAGAATCTCGACGTGAAGAAAGGGCTCTATGAAAAGATCGACGCGGTCCGCACACCGGGCACGATCATCAGCTCTAACACATCCGGCATCAGCATCGAAGCGATGGCGGAAGGGCGGTCCGATGATTTCAGGAAGCATTTCCTCGGCACGCATTTCTTCAATCCGCCGCGCTATCTGAAGCTGCTCGAGATCATACCGACAACAGCGACAGATCCAGAAGTGCTGGACTATATGGTGGCATTCGCTGAGGACCGGCTCGGGAAAGGCGTCGTGCTTGCGAAAGACACACCAAACTTCATTGCAAACCGGATCGGTACATATGGATTGCTCGTGACGCTCCGGGAAATGGAGAAGCGCGGCTTTTCAATCGGTGAAGTGGACTCCGTAACAGGCACGCTTATCGGCCGTCCGAAGTCGGCGACGTTCCGGACGCTCGATGTTGTCGGCCTTGATACGTTCATGCATGTTGCAAAGAACGTCTACGACCAGACGGAAGGCGAAGAACAGAAAGTGTTCGAATTGCCGCCGTTCATGAAAAAGATGATCGACAACGGCTGGATCGGCGCGAAAGCGAAGCAGGGCTTCTACTTGAAGCAAGGCAAGGACATCCTGGAGCTCGACCCGGAAACGTTTGAGTACGGTCCGCAGAAGAAATTGAAAACGCCTTCAATCGAGATGGCGAAGCAGCAGAAGGGGCTGGCGAACAAGGTCAAGTCGCTCGTCTACGCGAAAGACCGGACAGGGGAGATCCTCTGGCATATCCTGGCGCCTACTTTGCTCTACTCCGCTCAGCTCGAGGGCGAGATTGCAGACGATATCGTCGCGATCGACAATGCGATGAAGTGGGGCTTCGGCTGGAGGCAAGGGCCGTTCGAAGTATGGGACGCAATCGGCGTGCAGAAATCCGTCGACCGCATGAAAGAGGAAGGGATGGAGATTCCGGAATTCGTCACATCGTTCCTTGAGAAAGGCCATGAGACGTTCTATAAAGAGGAAGACGGCGACCTTTATTTCTATGACGGAGACGGCTACACGGCAGTGCCGGTCAATGAAAAAGTCATCGACCTGAAACGATATAAGAAAAAACACGGCGTCATCAAAAAGAATTCCGGCGCCAGCCTGATCGACCTCGGGGACGGCATCGCGCTTCTTGAATTCCACTCCCAGTCGAATGCGATCGGCCTGGACATCATCCAGATGATCAACTTTGCGATCGACGAAGTGGAGAAGAATTACAAAGGGCTTGTCATCGGCAACCAGGGCAAGAATTTCTGCGTCGGCGCGAACCTCGGGATGATCCTGATGGAGGCGCAGGACGATAATATCTTTGAACTTGATTTCACCGTACGCCAGTTCCAGAAGGCGATGATGCGCATCAAATACAGCCGCAAACCGGTCGTCGCGGCACCGTTCCAGATGACGCTTGGCGGCGGGGCGGAAGTGTGTCTTCCGGCTGCGCATATCCAGGCGACGATGGAGACGTATATGGGACTCGTCGAAGTCGGTGTCGGCCTCATTCCGGGCGGCGGCGGCAACGTCAACCTGTATTCGAAGCATTTGAAAGGGCTTCCGAATGATGTCCATGTGGATTACCAATATATAGCGAATAAAGTGTTTGAAACGATTGCGATGGCGAAAGTGTCCACTTCTGCGGAAGAGGCGCGTGAGAACAATTTCCTTGATTTCGCGGACGGGATCAGCGTGAATGCAGATCACCAGCTGTATGATGCGAAGCAGGCGGCTCTTGCGCTTTACGAAGGGGGCTACACGCCGCCGAAGAAGGAGAAGATCCCGGTCACGGGCGACTCGGGCTATGCGACGATGCTGCTCGGCGCGGAAGCTTTGCATTTGTCGGGCTATGCGAGCGAACATGATCTCCTGATCGCGAAGAAACTGGCGTATGTCCTGTCCGGCGGCAAGGTGCCGTACGGAACGCTCGTCGATGAGGATTACATGCTGGATCTCGAGAGGGAAGCGTTCCTCAGCCTGGTGGCGAATCCGAAATCGCAGCAGCGGATGCAGCATATGCTCATCAAAGGGAAGCCGCTTCGGAATTGATTGGCAGGAAAACGGGTCCGTAAGAGGGACGTTCAGCAAAAAGGAGGAAGTCGAATGCATGAAGCAGTGATAGTTGCAGGCAGCAGGACACCGGTCGGGAAAGCGGGCAAAGGCTCGCTGAGTACGGTCCGTCCTGATGACATGGCAGCTTTGACAATACAAGAGACATTACGCCGGGCGGACGGGTATGACGGTCCGATCGACGATTTGATCATGGGCTGTGCAATGCCCGAAGCGGAGCAGGGGATGAACGTGGCGCGCAATATCGGCGCGCTTGCGGGACTTCCGGATACGACGCCGGCGATCACGGTGAACCGTTTCTGTTCATCGGGCTTGCAGTCGATCGCATACGGAGCGGAGCGGATCATGTTAGGCCACTCGGACGCGATCCTTGCGGGCGGCGTCGAGTCGATGAGTATGGTGCCGATGATGGGCAATACGATCCGGCCGAACTACAAACTCGCGGAAACGGCACCCCAGTACTATATGGGAATGGGGCATACCGCGGAGCAGGTCGCAGAGAAGTACGGCGTCAGCCGGGAAGACCAGGATGCATTCGCCGTGCAGTCACACGAACGGGCGGCAAAAGCGATCGCGGAAGGGAAATTTGTCGACGAAATCGTGCCTGTCGAAGTGACGAAGCGCTATGTCGATGACAGCGGCAAGCTGCAGGAGAAGTCGTTTTTATTCGAAATGGATGAAGGCGTCCGGAAAGGCACCTCCATGGAAGTGCTCGCGAAACTGCGCCCGGCGTTCAATGTGAAAGGAAGCGTGACGGCAGGGAACGCCTCGCAGACATCGGACGGCGCGGCATCCGTCCTGCTGATGGACAGGGAGAAGGCGGAAGCGCAAGGGCTGAAGCCGCTCATGAAATTCCGGTCGTTCGCGGTCGGCGGCGTGCCCCCTGAAGTGATGGGGATCGGGCCGATCGAAGCGGTGCCGAAAGCGCTGAAACTGGCAGGTCTGTCGATTGACGATATCGATCTGTGGGAGCTCAACGAAGCATTCGCCTCCCAGTCGATCCAGGTCATCCGCCACCTCGGCCTTGACATGGATAAAGTGAATGTCAACGGCGGCGCGATTGCGCTCGGCCACCCGCTCGGCGCGACAGGTTCCGTATTGACACTCCGCCTCATGAACGAGCTGCGCAGACAGAACAAGCAGTTCGGCGTCGTTACTATGTGCATCGGCGGCGGCATGGGCGCAGCAGGCGTATTCGAATTACTGTAATTCTTTTGAGATAAAAGGAGGAACATGAAATGACAGAAACGAAAACGAATGATTTGATCCGCGGCGGCGCCTTTCTGATCGAAGATATCGAGCCGGAGCGCGTATTCACGCCGGAGGATTTCACAGACGAGCAGAAAATGATCGCGAAAACGACAGAGGACTACGTGAAAAACGAAGTGCTCCCGGTCATCGACAAACTGGAGAACCATGAATTCGAAAACTCGGTCCGCCTTTTGAAATCGGCAGGCGACCTCGGCCTTCTCGGAGCAGATGTGCCGGAGGAATACGACGGCCTCGGCCTTGATAAGATCTCGTCCGCATTGATTGCTGAGAAGATGTCCGTCGCTGGCGGCTTCTCGATCACGCACGGCGCGCACGTCGGCATCGGAACGCTTCCAATCGTCCTGTTCGGCAATGAAGAGCAGAAGAAAAAGTACTTGCCGAACTCCGTATCGGGCGACAAGATCTCCGCGTATGCGCTCACTGAGCCGGGTTCCGGTTCGGATGCGCTTGGCGCGAAGACGACGGCAAAATTGAATGAAGCTGGCACTCACTATATTTTGAACGGGGAGAAGCAGTGGATCACGAACGCAGGATTTGCTGATGTATTCGTGGTATATGCAAAAATCGACGGCGACAAGTTCTCCGCATTCATCGTGGAGCGCGACTTCCCGGGCGTTTCGGTCGGAGCGGAAGAGAAGAAGATGGGCATCAAATCGTCTTCGACTCGGACATTGATCCTCGAAGACGCGGAAGTTCCGGTCGAGAACCTGCTGGGCGAAATCGGCCGCGGCCATATCATCGCTTTCAACATCCTGAACATCGGACGCTATAAGCTGGGCGTCGGCACGATCGGCGGCTCGAAGCGTGCACTTGAACTGGCAATCAGCTATACGAACCAGCGGAAGCAGTTCAACACGCCGATCTCATCCTTTAATTTGACAAAGGAAAAAATCGCGACGATGGCTTCGAAATTGTATGCGACAGAAAGCTTGATTTACCGCACAGTCGGCTATTTCGAAGAGCGCAATAGCCAGATGACGCCGGAAGAGCAGAAAGACGGAAAAGCGGTTGCGGCGTCCATCGCGGAATATGCGATCGAATGCTCCATCAACAAAGTCGTCGGCTCGGAAGTCCTGGATTATATCGTGGATGAAGCGGTCCAATTGCACGGCGGATACGGCTTCATGCAGGAATATGAAGTGGAGCGCATCTACCGTGATTCCCGTATCAACCGGATCTTCGAAGGCACAAACGAAATCAACCGCATGATCGTGCCAGGCACATTCATGAAGAAGGCGCTGAAAGGCGAATTGCCGCTTCTTGAGCAGGCGCAAGGCCTGCAAGAGGAATTGCTCATGATGATGCCGGAGGAAGTCGAAGATAAGGCGCTTGCGCAAGAGAAGATGCTCGTGAAAAACGCGAAGAAGATCGGCCTTCTCGCTGCTGGCATGGCGGCGCAGCGTTTCGGAACGAAGCTCGAGCAAGAGCAGGAAGTCCTCGTGAACATTGCGAACATCGCAAACAACATCTTCGCAATGGAATCCGCATTGCTCCGTACGGAAAAAGCGGTCGCGAAGAACGGCGAAGAGAAAGAAAAGCAGAAGATCCTCTACACAGAAATCTTCTGCCAGGAAGCATTCGAAGCGATCGAGAAGGATGCGAAGGAAACCCTTCTTGCGTCCGTTGAAGGCGATAACCAGCGCATGATGCTGTCCGCGCTTCGTAAGCTGACACGCTCGAACCCGTACAATATCATCGCGAAAAAACGCGAAGCGTCCGTCAAGTTGATCGAAGCGGAAAAATACGTAGTCTGATCATCACGTCCAGGCAGGACTTCTTGCCTGGACGATTTTCTGCTATACTGAAAAGAAAAACGGGGTGCATCAGTGATGATTACACTATATGGCTATCCGAAATGCGGCTCATGCCGGAAAGCGAAGAAATGGTTCGAGGAGAAAGGGATCGGCGTGAACGACATCAACATCGCCGAGAATCCGCCATCCGAAGAGGAGCTGAAAGAACTGGTCCGCCAGTCGGGACTTGACCTGAAGAAGTTTTTCAACACGAGCGGCATGAAATACAGGGAGCTCGGATTGAAGGACAAACTGCCGGGCATGACGGAAGAGGAGAAGATCCGCCTGCTTGTATCAGACGGCATGCTCATCAAGCGGCCGATCGCGACAGACGGCGCGCGGGCGACCGTCGGCTTCCGTGAAGACGCCTATGAAGAGACATGGTCACGCGATTAACTTCCTTGTCTTTACGCAGAAGATATGTCAAAATTGAAGAGAAGAAAACATGTATCTATATGGAGGGTTATGGGATGAGCACACCTACAAATCTACGTTATTCTGAAGAACACGAATGGGTGAAGGACGAAAGCGGCAAGTACCGCATCGGCATCACACACTTCGCACAATCTGAACTTGGCGACATCGTATTCGTCGAACTTCCACAAGTGGGAGACGAACTGAAAGCGGATGAGCCATTCGGCAGCGTGGAATCCGTCAAGACGGTTTCCGAACTATACGCACCGATCAGTGGTAAAGTCGTCGAAGTCAACGAAGACCTCGAAGACAGCCCGGAACTTGTGAACGAATCTCCGTATGAAGGCGCTTGGATGGTCGTCGTCGAAGCATCCGACGAATCCGAGCTTGAAGCGCTCATGTCTGCGGAAGACTACGACAAAATGACAGTTGGCGAGTAATTGAGATGAAGGCGTCGGACATTCCGGCGCTTTTTTCTTATGGCGCCGGAGAGGAGCAAGGCATATGGACGACAGCAGAGTGATCTTTGTGGAAGGCGGTTCCGACCGCAAACGGCTGCTATCCGTGCTGGCGGAACCCGTAGACATCGTCTGCACAAACGGCACCGTCAGCCCGTACAAACTGGAAGAACTCATCGCCCCCTACGAACAGCACGATATCTACGTCTTCGTCGACGCCGACGACTCCGGCGACGAACTGCGGGCGCTCTTCACACGCACCTGGCCCGAAGCGATCCACCTCCACACCGAACGCGCCTACCGCCAAGTTGAAACGACCCCGTACCGTGCCCTCGCCATCATTTTGATGGCGGAGGGGTTTGCGGTCCGGACGGATTTGCTTTATTGATGGGGGTTGGCTGATAACGGAAATAGGCGTCCGCCGGCCGAAAATGGGCGTTCCAGTTGGTAAATAGGCGTTCGAGGTCTGTAAACGGGCGTTCGGGCTGGTAAATAGGCGTTCGAGGTCTGTAAACGGGCGTTCGGACTGGCAAATAGGCGTTCGAGGTCTGTAAACGGGCGTTCGGACTGGTAAATAGGCGTTCACGGGACATAAACCGATCGTTCCGGCGTCTAATCGGTCGCCCGCCCTGCTAAACCGTTCATACCGTTCCACCCCGCCGGTTCATTTCATGTTTGCCCGCTGAACTGCTATACTAAAAAACACATTTGACAGACAGAGGAGGACGTGACGTGGAGCAGTGGACGCGGGAGCAGTGGGAGGAGATGCGGTCTGTTCATCCGGACATCGCCTATTATTTGTATACGCCGCTGTGCGGGACATGCCAGGTGGCTTCTAAAATGCTGGAGGTCGTGACGGCGATGAAACCGGAGCTGAAGATCGGCAAAGCGGATTTGAACTTTGTGGAGAGCGTGGCGGCCGATTATGAGATCGAGAGCGTGCCGTGCCTGCTGATCCAGAAGGACGGGGAGCTGGCGAAGAAGATTTATGCATTCCAGTCGGTGCCGTACTTGCTTGAAAAATTAAGTTGACACCCGAAATGAAAGCATGGTATAACTGTTACCAATCAACCGATAACTGAATATGTCGCTCTTATTGAGAGAGGTGGAGGGAAGTGCCCTATGAAGCCCGGCAACCGTCACGGAAGTGAAATGGTGCCAAATCACGCAAAGCGTTTGCTTTGGAAGATGAGAGATCGGAAACACGTATATTTGTGATGCGTATTGCCTTTCTGCTTGTCTGCGGAAAGGCTTTTTATTTTGCCGCGAAGAGCGACTACTAGAATCGACAACAATGAGAGAGGTGAACGGCATGATCCGGTTAACGGACGTTACGAAGCGGTATGGCAAACAAAACTCGAGTACCCTGGCGGTCGATGGCGTTTCGCTTGCCATCCAGCCGGGCGAGATTTATGGCATCATCGGATACAGCGGTGCCGGAAAGAGTACGCTGATCCGGTTATTGAATGGGCTGGAGCAGCCGACGAGCGGATCCATCCAGATTGCGGGCAAGGAGATCGCCTCCATCACGGCGAAGGAGCTGCGGGAGGTCCGGCAGAAAGTGAGTATGATCTTCCAGCATTTCAACTTGCTGTGGTCGCGGACGGTGAAAGCGAATATCGCTTTTCCGCTCGAGATCGCAGGCATGCCTCGCAAGGAGAGGGAGCGCCGGGTGGACGAGCTGATCGATCTTGTCGGCTTGCGCGGCAGGGAAGACGCCTATCCGTCTGAGCTGTCGGGGGGCCAGAAGCAGCGGGTCGGGATTGCCCGGGCGCTGGCGAATGAGCCGGACATGCTGTTATGTGACGAAGCGACATCCGCGCTGGATCCGGAAACGACCGATCAGATCCTGGACCTCTTGACGGATATCAATGAGCGGCTCGGACTGACGATTGTCATGATCACGCATGAGATGCATGTCATCCGGAAAATCTGCCATCAGGTCGCAGTCATGGAGGCGGGCAAAGTCGTCGAAGCGGGACGCGTTTTGAATGTCTTCCAGCATCCGAAAGCGGCCATCACGAAGCGGTTCATCTCCCAGGTGACCGAGAGCGCTGGCGCGGAGCAGACATTGAGCCATATCCGGGAGGAGATCCCGGGGGGCACACTCGTCAAGCTTGTGTTCATCGGCGAAAAGACCGAGCAGCCGGTGCTCTCCAGCGTCATCCGCAAATACGGAATCGACGTCAATATTGTCCAGGGGAATATCTCGCATACGCAGGGCGGCGCGTACGGTACGCTTCTGCTGCAGTTCACAGGGGATGCCGTGCCGGAAGCGATCCGATTTTTGAAAGAGGAAGGCGTACAAGCGGAGGTGATCGGCCATGAGTGAGTTGTTCCCGAACGTCGACTGGACGAAGATGTGGGAAGCGACAGCGGAAACGGTCTATATGACTGCCATTTCGACCGTCTTCACGCTCGTCATTGGCATCCTTCTCGGCCTCGTTCTGTTCTTGACGAGCAGCGGCCAGCTGTGGGCCAACCGGATCGTTAACGCGGTGACCGGCGCGCTTGTCAACGTCTTCCGGTCGATCCCGTTCCTGATCCTGATCATCCTGCTGTTCCCGCTGACGAAATTGCTCATCGGCAAAGTCATCGGGCCGGATGCAGCACTGCCCGCCTTGATCGTCGGGGCGGCGCCGTTTTACGGCCGCATGGTGCTCATCGCCTTGCAGGAAATCGATAAGGGAGTCATCGAAGCGGCCCGTTCAATGGGTGCGAAGACGCGGACCATCATCTTCAAAGTGCTTCTTCCTGAATCAATGCCCGCACTCATCTCCGGCATCACCGTCACGGCGATCGCCCTCGTTGGCTACACGGCGATGGCGGGCGTCATCGGTGCAGGGGGGTTAGGGAATCTCGCCTATCTGGACGGATTCCAGCGCAACCGCGGCGATGTGACCTTCGTCGCGACCGTCATCGTCCTCATCATCGTGTTCATCCTCCAGTTCATCGGGGATACGGCAGTGAAGAAACTGGACAAACGATAAAATCGGGCACAGCCCTTTTGAATAAAAACAAACACCAAAGGAGAGAGACACATGAAAAAACTGACACTCGCATTTCTCACCGCATTACTAGTGCTGGCGCTTGCTGCGTGCGGATCAAAAGACAAGGAGAACGCGGACGATAAGACGATCGTCATCGGCGCATCCAATACACCGCATTCATTCATCCTGAAAGAGGCGGCGCCGCTTCTTGAGAAGAAAGGCTACAAGCTCGACATCCGCACGTATCAGGATTACGTCCTGCCGAATAAAGACCTGGATTCCGGTGACCTTGACGCAAACTACTTCCAGCATATCCCCTACATGGAAGAGCAGATCAATGATTTCGGCTATGATTTCGTCAACGCAGGTTCCATCCATATCGAACCGATCGGCGTCTACTCGAAAAAATACAAATCACTCGACGAACTACCGGACGGTGCGACAATCCTGATGAGCAACTCGGTGACCGACCATGGCCGCGTGCTTGCGATGCTTGAAGAAAAAGGGCTTATCAAACTTGATGAGAATGTAGATAAAGTGAAAGCGGAAGTCAAAGATATCACGGAAAATCCGAAGAACATCGAATTCGATGCGAACTACGAGCCGGCGCTCATGCCGCAGCTCTACAACAATGACGAGGGAGATGCGCTCCTCATCAATTCCAACTATGCGATCGACGCGGGGCTGGATCCGCAGAAAGACGCAATCGCACTAGAAGCGCAGGATTCACCGTACGTCAACATCATCGCTGTCAAAAAAGGTGATGAGAACAAAGAGTCCATCAAAGCGCTCGTCGAGGTGCTGAAATCCAAAGAGATCCAGGACTTCATCATGAATGAATGGAAAGGCTCTGTTGTCCCCGTGACAGCAAAGTGAAGGAAAAAAGCTGCCCGGACAGTCACATCTGTCCAGGCAGCTTTTTACGTGAAAAGGAAAGGGAGCAAGACCGCAAGTCCGATAACGACGATGATGAACACCCAGGAAAGCGGATGGGCCCAGTTATTGGTCCAGCCGACGCCGAACCGTTTCTCGAGAAAGACGGAAGGGTCTTGCCGGTTATAGTAGAAGACGCCGAGTTTCCAGTACTGGTCATCGTCCCGGTCGATGACCTCCCCTTTTCTGCCGGACCCTTGCGTCTTGATCCGGCTGCCGCCCTGTCCGGTTGTGACCGACAGAAAGATGGCGCCCCCCGTCATAAAGACGACCAGGACTAGCGGAAGATACAGCAGCCACGCAGCAGGAAGAGGATATACCATCGAAATGGTAATGAAAGAGAACAGCAGTGTCAACAGAATGCTGCTCAACAGAAGATAGCCGGACCATCTTTTTCTGAACTTGGCGACTTGCTGGAAGGATTCTTCGGGCCTGGATGCGTCAACTTGCAATTTTGATTTTGCGATCGCGAAATTGATGAACAGGAACAGAAGCAGCAGGTACAGCTGCATGACAGGCATGAGCAAAACAGATTTATACGATTTCTCCGCCCATGAAGTGATGTTGCCGCTGAAATCATATTGCATAGGGATCTGATCAGGGATTTTTCCGTAGTTCAGTAACGCAAACAGAAGCGTGGCGATCGTAATAACGAAAGGGATGATGAACCAAATCGAAGAGACCGCCAATTTCTGGCTGCGGAAACGGGTATCCGTGACCGTGATTTGCCTGCTGCCCTTCCACTCGGGATGGTGTTGTTTTAACGTTTTCATCTTTCTGTGAAACAAGAGATAGATCAGGAAACTACCCGCGATATAAGCTGCGACCAGGACGGAAAACCATATGCTGATCGTCTGTTCGTCCTGTCTGCTTCCATTTCCGAGGAGCAGGAACACGGCGCTTGTGATGACGCTGAAAAGTATGGTGACGCCTGCATACTGCCTGCGCATGCGCACTAGCCGATCACTTTTGTAGATCTCTTCCGGTATCGAGACGCCGAAGCTTTCTGTTCGTCTCGTCCAGTAGGGAATGAAAATCGTAGCAGCATAGATCGGGATGAGCATTATGAATAAGAAAAGCGGTAAATTGAATTCCATCAGAACCCGTCTCCTTTTTCTTCAAATTGGCTGTACAGACCGCGAAGCAGCCGGGCGAAATCAGCTTCGCCGATCCCTCTGCAGAAAGCTTCGGCTGCGAGGGGCTTCAGGACAGTTTCGAGCTGGTTCAGATAGGCCTCATCCGCACGGGGCACACCGTCCGGATTGACGACAACGCCCTTTTGGCGGTGAATGAGTAGAAATCCTTCCTGCTTCAGCTGCTGATACGCTTTATTGACTGTATGGAGGTTAATGCCGAGGTCGGCGGCAAAACTGCGGACTGACGGCAGCGCTTCGCCTGGATGCAGCTCTCTTTTTGCAATCCCCTGGACAATCTGGTTGCGGAGCTGTACATAAATCGGTTCGTCTGATTCCAAGTCCAGTTGTATCAACACATCAACTTCAGCTCCTTCGTTCTATTTGTTATACTCATAATATAACAGTTAGAATTATAATATGCAACGGCAAACCTGAAGGGGATTGCCGGGAAGAATTTATTTACTAGATAGAAAATTTAAATCTGCATATCCTGTCTCACTTTTCTATGGTAAAGTATCTAAAAAATATCATTGAATTGGAAGGGGAATAGGGTATGAGGAAAATAGGATTGATCTGGCGCATCCTGATCGCCATAGGCCTAGCCGTCCTGCTTGGCTGGGCGCTGCCGAAGCTGCACGAGGGATTCGCGGAAGGATTCGGGCGTGTGTTCGCGACGTTCAACATGATTTTCGGAGGCTTCCTGAACTTTGTCGTGCCGCTCATCATCCTGGCATTCATCGCACCGGGAATCGCGAAACTTGGCAAGGGATCCGGCAAACTCCTTGGCCTAGCGACTGTTTTTGCATACATATCCACGATCATTGCGGGCGTCCTCGCCTTTTTTGCAGCGCGGATGATCTTGCCGAATTTCATCAACACCGGGGTGGAAAAGATCGAAGGGAGCCGTGAAGCGCTGACGAGTTTCTTCGACATCGAGATGGATCCCGTCATGGGCGTCATGACGGCGCTACTGCTCGCGTTCGTGCTCGGGATCGGCATGGCGGCGATCGGCAGCAAGACGATGCTCACGTTCTTTGAAGAATTCAATCTGATCATCGAAAAAGTGATCTCCTTCATCATCATCCCGCTGCTCCCGATCCATATTTTCGGGATTTTCCTGAACATGACATATACCGGCGAAGTCGCGAAAGTGCTGTCGGTGTTCGCCGTTGTGTTCGTCATGATCATCATCCTGCATCTGATCATGCTGACGCTGCAATACACAGTCGCCGGTTCGTTGAATAAAAAGAATCCGTTTTATCTAATGAAGACGATGGCGCCGGCCTATATGACGGCGATCGGCACCCAGTCGTCTGCGGCGACCATTCCGGTGACGCTCCGCCAGGCGAAGAAGACGGGCGCTTCCGAGCGGGTGACCGATTTCACAATCCCGCTGTTTGCGACGATCCATCTGTCGGGAAGCACGATCACACTCGTCTCCTGCTCGATCGGGGTGCTGCTGATGAACGGCATGCCGATCGATTTCGGAAGCTACTTCCAGTTCATCCTCATGCTCGGCGTGACGATGATCGCGGCTCCCGGCGTACCGGGCGGCGCGGTCGTTGCGGCAACCGGACTGCTGGCTTCCATGCTGCATTTCGATCCGTCGATGATTGCGCTGATGATCGCGCTTTATATGGCGCAGGACAGCTTCGGCACGGCGACGAACGTCACCGGCGACGGAGCGCTTGCAATGATTGTCGACCGTTTCACGCCTGGCGCGAAATAAGGGGAAAAGGGCACTGCACGGCGGAAAGCCGCTTGCAGGCCCTTTTTTGTTTGTAATTCTCACTCCTTGATCTGTAAATGAAAATGAAACCGCGCTTAGGAAGAATTGATGGAAGCAAAGAATTGGAATGCGGGAATTCGGGAAACATAAGCAAATATGCGCAGATAGATTATAATCATTCTTAATGATTTGCAACCCTGCTCTAGATGCGATAAGATTAGAATGAAACTTAATTGAGAATGGATCAACCGTTCATCTTTATCATATTGGAGGTAGTGGAATGGCAACTTTGGAGATTAAGGACCTTCATGTCGAAATTGAAGGCAAGGAAATATTGAAAGGTGTCAATTTGACGATCAATACAGGTGAGATCCATGCGATCATGGGACCGAACGGAACAGGTAAATCGACGCTCGCGTCTGCAATCATGGGCCACCCTAAATATGAAGTGACTTCAGGCAGCGTGACACTCGACGGGAAAGACGTCCTCGAGATGGAAGTCGACGAGCGCGCGCAGGCTGGATTGTTCCTTGCGATGCAGTACCCGAGCGAAATCTCCGGCGTGACAAACGCCGACTTCATCCGCTCTGCGATCAATGCGCGCCGCGGCGAGGGCGATGAAGTGTCCCTCATGAAGTTCATCCGTGAACTTGACAACACGATGGACCTTCTCGAAATGGATCAGGATATGGCGACACGCTACCTGAACGAAGGCTTCTCAGGCGGAGAGAAGAAGCGCAACGAAATTCTTCAGCTTATGATGCTGAAGCCGGCATTCGCGATCCTTGACGAAATTGACTCGGGTCTAGATATCGATGCGCTTAAAATCGTTTCGAAAGGTGTCAATGAAATGCGCGGAGAAGGCTTCGGCTGCATGATCATCACGCACTACCAGCGTCTCCTCAACTACATTACGCCAGACTTCGTCCACGTCATGATGCAAGGACGCGTCGTCAAATCCGGCGGTAAAGAGCTTGCGAAGAAGCTTGAAGAGAACGGATATGACTGGGTGAAAGAGGAGCTTGGCATCGAAGACGAAACAGTAGGACAAGAAGCATAAGAAGGGGGACGACTCAGAATGACGGTTGAAACGAAAATGGCATTGACCGAACAGGACGTCCGCTCTTACTCCAAAGACGTGAATGAAGCCGAGTGGATGGCTGGGTTCCGTTCAGACGCTCTTGAAAAAGTGGAACAGCTTCCAATGCCGACACCAGATAAGACGAAAATTGATAAGTGGAATTTCACGAATTTCCCGGTTCATGCAGTGGAATCGGAGACATTCGCTTCGCTAAGCCAGCTTCCTGAAGAAGTGAAGGCGCTCGTCAATGTGGAAGAACAGAAGAACATCTACGTGCAGCATAACAATACGCCGGCATACGTCTCGCTCTCCGAAGACTTGAAGTCGAAGGGTGTCATCTTGACGGATATCTTCACGGCGACGCGCGAGCACGGCGAATTAGTGCAGAAGTATCTCATGACGGATGGCGTGAAAGTCGATGAGCATAAGCTGACAGCACTTCACGCGGCGCTGATGAACGGCGGAGTCTTCGTATACGTTCCGAAAGATGTGGAAATCGAAGAGCCGGTCCAGGTCATCTACCTGCATGACAACGAAGAGGCTTCCCTCTTCAACCATACATTGATTGTCGCAGAAGCGAACAGCTCGCTCACATATGTCGAGAACTACCAGTCGACAGTCGAGGAAGCGAAAGGACAAGCGAACATCATCGCCGAAGTGTTCACAGGCGAAAACGCCAAAGTGGAATACGGCGCGGTGGATGTGCTCGCGAAAGGATTCACGACATACGTGAACCGGCGCGGTGTTGCAGGTCCTGGCAGCCGCATCGAATGGGCGCTCGGCCTCATGAACGACAGCGACACGATTTCAGAGAACATCACGCATCTTGTCGGCAACGGCTCTTCTTGCGATATGAAATCCGTCGTCGTCGGACGCGGAAGCCAGAAGCAGAACTTTACATCCGAGATTGTCCACTGGGGCCTTGATACGCAGGCCTTCATCTTGAAACATGGTGTCATGAAGGATGCGTCTTCCTCCATCTTCAACGGCATCGGACGCATCGCAAAAGGCGCGACACGCTCTGACGCTGTGCAAGAGTCACGTGTCCTCATGCTGAGCGAAAAGGCTCGCGGCGACGCGAACCCGATCCTGTTGATCGACGAGGACGATGTGACGGCAGGCCACGCAGCATCAGTCGGACGCGTCGATCCGCTTCAGCTCTTCTATTTGATGAGCCGCGGAATTTCGAAACAGGAAGCAGAACGCCTCGTCATCCATGGATTCCTTGCGCCGGTCGTCAACAGCTTGCCGATCGAAGGCGTCAAGAAGCAATTGACGGAGGTCATTGAAAGGAAAGTGCGCTAATGCTCAGCAAAGACATACGCAATGATTTTCCGATACTTGACCAAGAGATCAACGGCTATCCGCTCGTTTACCTCGACAGTGCTGCGACTTCCCAGAAGCCGAAGCAAGTGATCGAGGCACTCGATAAATATTATCGCTATGATAACTCGAACGTGCACCGCGGCGTCCACTCGCTTGGAAACCGGGCGACGGAAGGCTATGAAGGCGCGCGCGAGAAAGTCCGTGAATTCATCAATGCCAAATCGACGAAAGAAGTCCTCTTCGTGCGAGGCGCGACGACAGGCCTGAACTGGGTCGCGCAAAGCTACGGACGGGCGAATATCGAAGAAGGCGATGAAATTGTCATCACGTATATGGAGCACCACGCGAACATCATTCCGTGGCAGCAGCTTGCAAAAGAGAAAGGCGCCGTCTTGAAATACGTCAACCTTGAAGAAGACGGCACGCTTTCGCTTGATGCAGTCCGGGAAGTGGTGACGGACCGGACGAAGATCGTTTCCATCATGTACGTGTCGAACGTGCTCGGAACGATGAATCCGATCAAAGAGATTACCGAAATTGCGCATGCTAACGGCGCTGTCATGGTTGTCGACGGCGCGCAGGCGGCACCTCATCTCAAGCTGGATGTGCAGGATCTCGACTGTGATTTCCTTGCATTCTCCGGACATAAGATGTGCGGCCCGACCGGCATCGGTGTCCTGTACGGCAAGAAAGAGCTGCTCGAGCAGATGGAGCCTGTCGAATTCGGCGGGGAGATGATCGATTTCGTCGGCCTGTATGATTCTACGTGGAAAGAGCTTCCTTGGAAGTTCGAAGCGGGAACGCCAATCATTGCAGGCGCAATCGGTCTTGGCGCCGCCATCGACTACTTGCGCTCGATCGGCCTCGACCGGATCGAACAGCACGAGCAGCAGCTTGCGAACATGGCGATGGAGCGCATGTCCGAAATCGACGGCCTTCAGATCTACGGCACGCGGGATCCGGGAAAACGCGCAGGCATCGTCACGTTCAATATCGACGGCGTCCATCCGCATGACCTCGCGACCGTCCTCGACATGAACGGTGTCGCGGTGCGGGCGGGCCACCATTGCGCGCAGCCGCTTATGAAATGGCTCGATGTCTCCGCGACCGCACGCGCAAGCTTCTATATTTATAACAACGAAGATGATGTGGACCGGCTCGTTGAAGGACTCCGCATGGCAAAGGAGTATTTCGCGTAATGATGAACTCAAAACTAGATCAGCTCTACCGCTCAGTCATCATGGATCATTACAAGAACCCTAGAAACAAAGGCGTCCTTGAAAACAATACAGTCACCATCGACATGAACAATCCGACATGCGGCGACGTCATCCATCTGACGATGCAAGTCGAGGACGGGATCGTCCGCGACGCGAAATTTGAAGGGGAAGGCTGCTCGATCTCCATGGCATCCGCCTCCATGATGACCCAGCTCATCAAAGGCAAAAAGATCGAAGACGCGGCACATTATGCCCATCTCTTCTCTGACATGATGCTCGGCAAGGAGATCGACGACTCCGTCGACCTCGGCGATATCGAAGCCCTCCAAGGCGTCGCCAAATTCCCGGCCCGCATCAAATGTGCCACACTCGCATGGAAAGCGATGGAAAAGGGAGTCGGCGCGGAGCAGGAAGACTAAGAACGATCCGCACGCATTATAAGGAACGGAGGAATACAAATGGCGAAGAAAATGCCGGAAATCGGCGATTACAAATATGGTTTCCATGACAAAGACGTTTCTGTTTTCCGTTCGGAGCGCGGGTTGACGAAAGAAATCGTGGAAGAAATCTCACGGATGAAGGAAGAACCCCAGTGGATGCTCGACTACCGTCTGAAATCCCTGGAACTCTTCTATAGCAAGCCGATGCCACAATGGGGCGGCGACTTGAATTCCTTGAACTTCGACGAGATCACTTACTACGTCAAACCGTCCGAAGCGACTGAACGCTCTTGGGATGAAGTGCCTGAAGAGATCAAGCGTACGTTTGATAAGCTCGGTATCCCTGAAGCGGAACAGAAATACCTCGCAGGCGTATCGGCTCAATACGAGTCCGAAGTCGTCTACCATAATATGAAAGAAGACCTCGAAGAGATGGGAATCGTCTTCAAAGACACAGATTCCGCACTTCGTGAAAACGAAGAGCTCTTCAAGAAATACTGGGGCACGGTCATCCCGAATTCCGACAACAAGTTCGCGGCGCTCAACTCCGCGGTCTGGTCAGGCGGATCATTCATCTATGTGCCGCCAGGCGTGAAAGTCGATACGCCGCTGCAAGCCTACTTCCGGATCAATTCCGAAAACATGGGGCAGTTCGAGCGTACATTGATCATCGTAGACGAAGGGGCGAGCGTCCACTACGTGGAAGGCTGTACAGCACCGGTCTACACAACGAACTCACTTCACAGTGCGGTCGTTGAGATCATCATCAAGAAAGACGCATATTGCCGTTACACAACGATCCAGAACTGGGCGAACAACGTCTACAACCTTGTCACGAAGCGCGCGGTCTGCGAAGCGAATGCGACAATGGAATGGATCGACGGCAACATCGGTTCGAAATTGACGATGAAATACCCGGCTTGTATCCTGAAGGGCGAAGGCGCTCGCGGCATGACGCTTTCCATCGCACTCGCAGGAAAAGGCCAGCACCAGGACGCAGGCGCGAAAATGATGCACCTTGCACCGAACACATCGTCCACGATCGTATCGAAGTCCATTTCCCAGCATGGCGGAAAAGTGACATACCGCGGAATCGTCCACTTCGGACGCCGCGCGGAAGGCGCTCGTGCGAACATCGAATGTGATACATTGATCATGGACAAACTGTCGACATCCGACACGATTCCATACAATGAAATCTTGAACGACAACATCTCGCTTGAACACGAAGCGAAAGTTTCCAAAGTATCGGAAGAGCAGCTCTTCTACTTGATGAGCCGCGGAATTCCAGAGCAGGAAGCGACTGAAATGATCGTCATGGGCTTCATCGAGCCGTTCACGAAAGAACTTCCAATGGAATATGCGGTTGAGATGAACCGCTTGATCAAGTTCGAAATGGAAGGTTCCATCGGATAAATCATTCTAAAGGTAAGAGCCACGCGGATTTGCGTGGCTCTTTTCTTTATCTACATAAAGAGCGTTTTTCACATCTTCAGACGCTCCATCAAGCCTTTCGTTTCATCAGCAGCCAAGCGGGAATGAGAAGAAGACTAGGCAAACTGGCAAACAGGCCACAGATGCATATGCTATGATGGAGTATATTGATTTTTGCAGAAAGGAGAGAGGGGAATGATTCAAGTCGGACTGACGGGATGGGGCGACCATCCTGACCTGTATACCGAGAAGACGAAAGCGAACGCAAAGCTGATCGATTACAGTTCCCACTTTCCGATCGTCGAACTCGATTCAAGTTTCTATGCGATCCAGCCAGAGCGGAATATCCGTAAATGGATCCGCGAAACGCCGCCTGGCTTCCAGTTCATCGTGAAGGCATATCAAGGGATGACAGGGCACCAGCGCGGCAAAATCCCCTTCGCATCGAAGGAGGAAATGTTCGAGGCATTCCGCCTGTCGATCGGACCGCTAGAGGAGGAAGGGAGGCTGGCCATGGTGCTGGCGCAATTCCCGCCATGGTTTGACTGCACACGCTCGAACGTCGAAGAGATCAGATACATATGCAGCCAGCTGGAAGGTTACGACGTGGCGGTCGAATTCCGCCATGAAAGCTGGTATGCACCGGAATATAGGGGCAAGACATTCGAATTCCTGAGGGAGCTCGGCGCCATCCACGCAGCGGCCGATGAACCGCAGGCAGGAACAGGGAGCATCCCGCTCTTCGCAGTCGCGACCCGTCCCGATAAAGCATTCTTGCGGCTGCACGGCCGCAATACCGCGGGCTGGGTCAATACGACAGGCGACAGCAAGGAGTGGCGCAAAGTCCGCTATCTCTATAACTATTCGGATGATGAGCTGAAGGAGATCGAAGAAGCGGCAAACACGCTCGAAGCAGCATCCGAGCGTGTTTATATCGTCTTCAATAATAATTCCGGGGGCCATGCAGCGGAAAATGCGAAACGGTTTGAACAGATGCTCGGCATCGGGCAGGACGGACTCTCTTCGCGCCAGCTCGACCTGTTTGGAAGTGACGAAGGATGATGGCCTATGTACTGCTCGCAATTATCGGAGCCACGGCCGGAATTCTCGGCTCGATCGTCGGGCTCGGCGGCGGAACGATCCTCGTCCCGCTCACTCTCTTGATCGGCATCGATCTCGGCTGGATTCCTGGCATCACGCCGCAGAGCGTCGTCGGCTTATCGGTCATCATGATGGTATTCAACGGATTATCATCGACCATTTCGCATATGAAGATGAAAACGGTCGATTATAAGAGTGGATTGATCTTCTTCGCTGGCACCGTGCCGGGGACGCTGATCGGCGCATTTTTCAATAAAAGCCTCGGCTTGCAATCATTCAATCTATACTTTGGCATTTTGCTTATCGTCCTGTCGGTGCTTCTGCTCGCACGGAAATATTTGAAACCGATCCACTGGTTCGTCGATCACGGCAAGGAACGCGTATTCATCGATCCGCAAGGCGAGTCGCATGTGTACGGCTACCCGATCTGGTTCGCGCTCGTGTTGACGTTCGTCATCGGTTTCACGTCCGGACTGTTCGGCATCGGCGGCGGCACGATGATCGTCCCTGCGATGATCCTCCTGTTCCTGTTCCCGCCGCATGTTGCGGTCGGCACATCGATGCTCATGGTTTTCCTGTCTGCGCTCGTCAACTCGGTCACCCATATTTCCCTCGGGAATGTGCCGTGGCTGTATACGCTGCCGGTCATTCCAGGCGCGTATATCGGCGGGACGATCGGATCCATGCTGAACAAGAAGATGAACTCAGATACGCTTGTCACAGTTTTGCGGATCATGCTCCTATTATTCGGACTCAGATCGATCTATGAAGGGATTTGGGGATGACATGAAGAAGAGGGAACTCCATATTTATCACACAAATGACATTCATAGCCATTTTGGCAACTGGCCGCAGATCGAACGGTTTTTCATCGAATCAAAAGAAAGGCATCTCGCTGACGGGGATGCCTGTTTTCTATTCGACATCGGCGATCACGTCGACAGGTCCCATCCGTTCACGGAAGGGACGTCCGGCAAAGGGAATGTCGCTTTGCTCAACCGGGCGGGCTATGATGCGGTGACCATCGGCAACAACGAAGGGATAACACTGTCCAAAAACGCGCTTGGCACCTTGTATGCGGGGGCGGCGTTTGACGTCATTGTCGCCAATTTGCGGGAAGTGGACGGCACGCTGCCGAAATGGGCAGACCTGTATAAAATATATGAGGCGCGCAGCGGACTGCGCATCGGCGTCATCGGTGCCACTGCCGTCTATACGGCCTTCTATTCACAGCTCGGCTGGCGCATCGAGGAACCGCTTGGCCTGCTCGTTGAACTGGCGGAGGAACTGCGGGAGCGAACGGATTTTGTCGTGTGCCTATCGCATCTCGGCATGCATGAAGACAGGAAGCTGGCGGGCCTGACGGATGCCATCGATCTGATTTTAGGAGGGCATACCCATCATTTATTTCCGGAAGGGGAATGGGCGAACGGCACGCTGCTCGCGGCGACCGGGAAATTCGGCGATTATGCCGGACATGTGACTGCTGAATTCGATGAAAGCGGAGCACGCACGTCGCTGCAAGCAGCTGTTTTGCCAGCTGCGGAGCTGCCGAGGGAAGAGGGAGACACCGAAACGGCCGCTGAACTGATGCGCCGGGGAAAAGAGGCGCTGAAAGATCGTGTCTTCTACAGTACCGAGGCGTTGCCAAACGAATTGTTCGGCAACAGCGGGCTGTCAACGTTTTTCGGAGAAGCGTTGATCGCCTACACCGAGGCGGATTGCGCTCTATTCAATGCGGGTATCTTCCTCGGCGGGCTGCAGGAAGGATGGGTGACGAAAGGCGATCTGCATTCCATTCTGCCGCATCCGATCAACCCGTGCGTCGTTACATTGACAGGCGCGCAGCTGAAAGAAGTATATGAATTGTCGCTGAATCCCGAATGGCCGCCTTCCGAAATCAAAGGTCTCGGTTTCCGCGGAACGATCATGGGCTCGCTCATCTGGGAGCAGCTGGAGATGGTGGATGGACAGCTTGTCATCCGCGGAGAAGCGGCTGACGATTCAAAGCTGTACCGGCTTGTGACGCTCGACATGTTCACGTTCGGCTTTTTCTTTCCGCAGCTGCAGGAAGCGCCGAAGGAATACATCATGCCCGAGTTGATCCGGGATGTCGCCGCATGGTACGGGAAAGCTCGGCTGGCGGGGAATTGATGGTATAAAACGGCCTTTCTTCTGCATATTTTGTAGCAGGAGGAGTCGTATTGAAATTCTACGGTCAAGCCCCGCGCAAGTCAAAACAGCGGAACAGGAAGAAAAGGCGATGGATCCCCCCGCTTCTTCTGCCTGCGTTCCTGCTATCCATTGCGTTGTTTTTATATTACATCAATTCTCAGCTGACCCCCATTTACATACGATACGCGGAAATGGAGACGGAACGGATTGCCGCATATGTCATCACCCAAGCGATCAAATCGCGGAGTACGGAAGTGTACAACGCCAATGATGTCATCAAAAATGTTCCAAACGAAACAGGCGTCATGGTGACGACCCAATTCGATACGGAAATCATTAACCGGACAATGGCTGAAATCCACAGCCTGGTCGAGACGCATCTGGAATTGGCGGAGGGCGGCAATCTCGACTTGCTGCCCATGGGTGAAAACGTCGAATATGACCCGAAAGCGATGGAAAGCCACGGCGGCGTCGTTTTCTATGTGCCCGTCGGCCAAGCGACCAACATCCCGCTGCTCGGAAACCTCGGGCCGAAAATCCCCATCCGCTTCCACGTCATCGGCAACGTGCACACCGACGTCGAATCGAGCGTGGAAGAATTCGGCATCAACAACGCCATTGTCGAAGTGAACATCATCGTCAAAGTCAACGTGCAGATCATCGTTCCCCTCGCGACTCGAACGAGCACAGTCGAACAGAAGATCCTCGTCGCCTTCGGCATGATCCAAAGCCCGATCCCGCAGATTTACAATCAAGGCGGAGGCAACCCGCCGCAAATCGAAGTCCCCATGCCGCTGAAAGGCGGACAATAGATAGGGAACCGCCGGCCACAAGAGGCTGGCGGTTTTTTGGGGGGGACGTGATTAACATGATGAGGACGTGGAATGGCTGCTTTGATGCAGGGGATATAGGTGCTTGATTTCTGTAAACGATCGTTCCTCTGGCTAAATGGGCGTTCATCGGTCGTAAACGGTCGTTCATCTGGCTAAACAGGCGTTCGCGGGTCGTAAACGGTCGTTCCTCTGGCTAAACGGGCGTTCGTTGGTCGTAAACGGTCGTTCCTCTGGCTAAACGGGCGTTCGCGGGTCGTAAACGGTCGTTCCTCTGGCTAAACGGGCGCACGCCGGTCGTAAACGGTCGTTCCTCTGGCTAAACGGTCGTTCGACAGCCATAAACGGTCGCTCGCCTGGCTAAATGGGCGTGCGCGGGTCGTAAACGGTCGCTCATCAGCCATAAACAGCCTCTGCCTATCTGCCTATAAACAGCCGTCCTCCCAACCAACTCCCCCCAGCCAAGTTGCAAGAACTTTCCGCGTTTACTGCAACCCCTTGATTTCTCCGTAAAAGCTTGATAATCTTATACACAACAGAGGAACATCGATTAGGTAGAGGCTGCGATGCTTATGAGTCGCATGCGCGAGGGTGACGCCGTTGACCGCATGTAAAAGGAAGCATTGCCGAAGCTGAATGGGTTGTCAGGCCCTTCAAGCTGGGGTCATTCCGAACAGGGATGGCACTGTCATGCATTTGCGCATGATGAGCTACACATCGTACGTTAGATAACGAACGTTTTATCCAACAGACGAACAGTAGACAGCCGATACCAGGTCGCATAGTGCGACGGGGTATCGGCTTTTCATTTTCTTCTACAGATCCTCGGATGAATAGGAGGAGTTAGTATGATTGGAACATGGGTATCGATTGTACCGCCGCTCATCGCGATTTTGATGGTACTGGTGACGAAAAGGGTTTTGCTGTCGCTCGGCAGCGGGATTGTGGCGGCTGCTTTGCTCGTCGCGTCATTTTCACCAGGGGAGACGCTCCGGCAGCTATGGTCGGGGATGATCGTGTCCTTCTGGTCGGATGGCGAATGGAATACGTATAATATTTTCATCATGCTCTTCATTCTGATGCTCGGCGTCATCACGGCGCTTGTCAGCCTGTCCGGCGGCAGCCGGGCGTTCGCGGAGTGGGCGGTGAAGCGCATCCGCACAAAACGGGGCGCGAAATTGCTGACGTTCATCGTCGGCATCCTGATTTTCGTCGATGATTATTTCAATGCGCTTGCGGTCGGCCAGATTGCGCGTCCGATCACGGACCGCCATCAAATCTCCCGGGCGAAACTTGCGTATTTCATCGACTCGACATCCGCTCCGGTCTGCGTCATCTCGCCGATCTCGAGCTGGGGCGCATTCCTGATCGGCCAGCTGGCCCTGATCCTCGGTTCGACGGCCGCGCTGAATTATTCGCCGCTGTCTGCATTTATGCTCATGGTGCCGATGAACTTCTATGCGATTGTCACGCTTGCCATGGTCATTTTCTTCGCCTGGACGAACATCGATTTCTTCACAATGAAGAAACACGAAGAACGCGCGGAGCAGACGGGTGAATTGTACGATGCATCAAAAGACATTCCCGGCCAGCTCAAAGATGAGTTCCCGGTCCATCCGTTCGGGAAAGTGCGCGACCTGATTGCGCCGATCATCACGCTCGTCGCGGTGACGTTCGGGATGATGATCTATACAGGGTATACGATCGGCGGATCGGCGAGCATCTGGTCGATCTTCGAGAATACGGATGTGCCAAAATCGCTGGTGACCGGCGGAATTGCGGGTATCCTGATCGCTGTCATCCTCTATGGCACGCAGATGAAGAAGAATGAGACGGCATCAGCCGGCCTCGTCGGAAAAGCGTTCATCAGCGGGTTGAAGGCGATGATGCCTGCGGTTTTGATTTTGATTTTCGCGTGGTCGCTCACGCATTTGATCGACATTCTGGAGACGGGCCAATTCCTTTCCAGGGTGGTCAGCGAATCGAACATCCCGGTCACGTTCATACCGGTCCTCATGTTCGTCCTTGCCGGCCTGATGGCATTTGCGACAGGCACTTCCTGGGGGTCGTTCGGCATCCTCTTGCCGATCGCAGGCACGATCATGCTGAATGCGGAACCTGAATTGTTATTGCCGGCGCTGTCTGCGGTGCTTGCAGGAGCAGTATTCGGAGATCATTGTTCCCCGATATCCGACACGACAATCCTCTCTTCGACAGGGGCAGGCTGCAATCATATGGACCACGTTTCGACACAGCTGCCGTATGCATTGATTGCGGCAAGCATAGCGGCTGCCGGTTATTTGATCCTTGGCCTGACAGGCACTGTCTGGTTCGGGCTTGCCGGGATTGTATTCATCGTCGCTATGCTGTTCACCTTCTGGGCTGCCAGAAGCAGGAAAACGGGCTCAGCGGAGGCAGTCCGGCAAAGTTGATAGAATGGACGAAAGGATGGCAAATCTGCCATCCTTTTTCTTTTAAAAAACTTTATTGTCGAATTAAATATTGTTTTGACAATAATTTAAACGATGTATATACTAGACACTAAGATTATATAGTAATCTGAAAACATATAACTTTTGCTCCCTTTTAAAAGGGAGGGAAGGGAAAGGGGGAAAACTATATGGAACAGCGTTCACAATGGGGGACGAGAGCCGGTTTTATCATGGCAGCGGTCGGTTCGGCAGTCGGGCTCGGCAACATCTGGCGTTTTCCGTACGTAGCGTATGAAAACGGCGGAGGGGCATTTTTTATACCATACTTATTCGCATTGCTGACAGCCGGAATCCCGATCCTGATCATGGAATTCACAATCGGCCACAAGTATCGCGGTTCTGCACCGCTCTCTTTCTTCCGCATGAGCGGCAAGAAGGCGGAGTGGATCGGCTGGTGGGGGATTTTCGTCTCCTTCGTCATCTCGACGTACTATGCGGTCATCATCGCATGGGCGATGAAGTACACAATCTATTCATTCACCAAGGCGTGGGGGGACGATACGACAGGGTTCCTCTATAATAAGGTCTTGCACCTGGCAGAAAATCCTGGAGATATCGGAGGGCTTGTGCCGGGCGTCCTGATTCCGCTCGTTCTCGTATGGGCCATCGCGCTCATCATCTTGTTCTCCGGCGTCAAGCGAGGCATCGAGCTGGCGAACCGGATTTTCATCCCGACACTGATTGTCGTGTTCTTGCTCGTCGTCGTGCGTGCTCTCACGCTGGACGGGGCGGCGCTTGGACTTGAGGCGTTTTTCAAGCCTGATCTGAGCCAGCTCGCAAACTCGAAAGTGTGGGTGGCAGCTTATGGCCATATCTTCTTCAGTCTATCGATCGCCTTTGCGATCATGATTACGTATTCGAGTTACTTGCCGAAGAAGTCGGACATCACTAATAACGCGTTCATCACCGGGTTCGCGAACTCAGGTTTTGAACTTCTCGCAGGGATCGGGATCTTCGCGGCGCTCGGATTCATGGCGACGCAGGCCAATGTGCCTGTCAGTGAAGTCGCTACGGCAGGCGTAGGGCTTGCGTTTGCGGTCTTCCCGCAGATCATCAACCAGATTCCGGCCCTCGGCGGGATCTTCGGGGCCTTGTTCTTCCTGTCACTAGTGCTGGCAGGCTTGACGTCGCTCGTCTCGATCTGTGAGACGTACGTGGCAGGCCTTTCGGAGAAGTTCAATATCTCCCGCCGCAAAGCGGTAGCATTGGGAGGCGGTCTCGCAGCGCTCATCTCTTTGCTGTTCGCAACAAACGGAGGACTTTATTTCCTCGACGTAGCAGATTATTTCATCAACCAGTTCGGCGTGGCGGCAATCGGCCTCGTGGAAGTCATCCTGATCGGATGGGTGTTCCGCAAGCTCGATGTCTTCAAAGTCCATGCCAATGAAATTTCGGATATCAGTGTGGGCTGGCTATGGAAGATCTGCCTGCTCTTCATCACACCGATTGTGCTTGGGTATATGATGATCGACCTTCTGCGGGTCAACCTGATGAAATTGCACGAGACCGGCGAAGGCGGCACAGGCAACTACGAAGGATATTCAGATGCCTTCATCATGGCAGGCGGCTGGTCGGTTGCGCTGTTCGCGATCGTCATGGCAATCATCTTCACATTCTTCAAATGGAACCGGAAAGCGCTCGATGCAACGGACTATGATAATCGATAAGGGGGATCTACGATGAGCGGAGATGCGATCTTTATGATGATCCTCGGAATCCTCATCATCTGGGGAGGACTCGGAGCGAGTATTTTCTACGCAGTCAAGAAATCCAGGCAACGCGCCTGATCAAGCAGGGCGGGGGATCAATCCCCCGCCTTTTTGCTTTTCAGAAGGCGGAAAACAAGGGGGCGGCAGGTTGTTGGAATACTAAATTTATGTTATATTGACAAGTATACGATAGAGAAAAGAATGGAGTCGGTAACCTTGTCTTGCAGACCAGAAACAGGAAAGCGGAACGAACATGTCCGCAAGCCGGATTGGCTGAAAATCAAATTGAACACGAATGACAACTATACGGATCTGAAAAAACTCATGCGGGAGAAGAATCTGCATACGGTATGCGAAGAAGCCCGCTGCCCGAATATCCATGAATGCTGGGGCGAACGCCGCACTGCGACATTCATGATCCTCGGCGCGGTCTGTACGCGTGCGTGCCGCTTCTGCGCGGTGAAGACGGGTCTTCCGAATGAGCTGGATCTCGCGGAACCGGAACGCGTTGCGGATTCCGTGGAACTGATGAACCTTAAGCATGTCGTCGTGACAGCAGTCGCACGGGATGATCTGAAAGATGGCGGCTCTGAAGTGTTCGCGGAAACGATCCGCGCGATCCGCCGGAAAAATCCGTTCACGACAGTGGAAGTCCTGCCGTCCGATATGGGAGGCAGCGAAGAGAACCTGCAGCGCTTGATGGACGCGAAGCCGGATATCCTCAACCATAATATCGAAACGGTCCGCCGCTTGACGCCAAGGGTCCGTGCACGGGCGACATACGACCGTTCACTTGAATTGCTGGCGCGCGCGAAAAAGATGTATCCTGAGATCCCGACGAAGTCATCCCTCATGCTTGGCCTAGGGGAGACGTTCGAGGAAATCGTGGAGACGATGGATGATCTTCGTGCACACAATGTCGACATCATGACGATCGGCCAGTATTTGCAGCCGACGAAGAAACATTTGAAGGTGCAGAAGTATTACACGCCGCAGGAATTTGGAGAGCTTCGCAAAATCGCGATGTCCAAAGGGTTCTCGCACTGTGAGGCGGGCCCTCTTGTCCGCTCGAGCTACCATGCCGATGAGCAGGTGAATGCGGCAGCGAAGGAGAAACAGCGGATCGGTGATGAAATGCTGACAGCCACGGTCACAAGCTGAATGGCGGTGAAATGATGATAATCATTGATCAATATACGTATGAACTGGTGACGGACCATCGCAGCGGATATAACGAAACGGTGCTGAAAGCCCGTTTCAGTGATGTCCTTACGAAATATGACTATATTTTGGGCGACTGGGGCTATGGCCAGCTCCGTCTGAAAGGGTTTTTCGACGATAAGAATCCGAAAGCGACCTATGAGACGAAAATCAGTACACTTCAAGACTATCTGTATGAGTACTGCAATTTTGGCTGTGCCTACTTCGTCTTGAAAAAGACGGGCAAGATCAAAAAGCAGGAAATGGAAACGGAAACAGAAACGGAAGACACGAAGCAGGCGCATGTGTAACCATCACATGCGTCTTTGCTTTGGGCTTGTGGTATGATGGAGTGGACATTGAGGACGATGGAGGAACAGTATATGTACTTTATTGACAGGACGAAAATACATGAAACGCTTCACTATATGGAGAAATTGATGGACCTGTTCGAGGGCCAGAAGGAGTGGGAGCAGGACGAAATCCATGCCCTCGCACTCGAGCGGCTTTCGCAAGGGATCGTGGAATCGATAATTGACGTCGGCAACTCGATGATCGACGGTTTCATCATGCGGGATCCGGGAAGTTACGAGGATATCGTCGACATTTTGGAGGACGAGAAAGTGATCACACCTGAAATGGCAACACCGCTGCGAACGGTTGTCGGCTTGCGCAAGATGATTGTGCGGGATTTCGTAAAGGTGGATCGCAGTGAAGCGGTAAAAGTCCTGAGAGGGGCGGAGAGTGCCCTGAAAGCATTCCCTGGCCAGGTCCGTGCTTACTTGGAGAATGAACTCGGCCCCGTTTCCGCATTCCTTCCGGAGAATGAATAATGGATCAGTACAAAACGGTCTGTTTTGACCTGGATGGCACGGTCTACCGGGGCGATGAGCCGATCCCGCAAGCTGTCGAGCTCATTGGGCGGCTTCAAGGCAAAGGGATCTCCCCTTATTTCATCACGAACAATTCTTCGATGACGACGGAGCGTCTCCTTGAGAAACTCAGTCTGCTTGGCATCGAGTCCGACGCTAAACATGTGATGACTTCGGCTGTGGCGGCGGCTGCCTACTGCAAAGAGCATTTCGGGGAATCGGATATCATGATGATCGGCGAAGAGGGGCTGCGCGAGGCGTTATGGTCGGCAGGGCACCGGATCGTCGACCAGGACCCCGATATCGTAGTTGTCGGCATCGACCGCAGCATCACGTATGACAAGCTCGCCCGGGCATGCCTCGCCATCCGAGCGGGCGCGAAATTCATTGCGACGAATTTGGACAAGGCATTCCCCGCAGAGAGAGGCCTCGTGCCAGGCAATGGATCCTTTGTGCAGCTGCTCGAAGCAGCGTCCGGCAAAAGCGCCGTGTCAGTCGGCAAACCGGAGCCGCATATGCTGCACTTCATCCAGGAACGTGCGTGCGCGAAGAAAGACGAAATGATCCTGGTCGGAGACAATTACGACACGGACATCATGGCGGGCATCCGTTTCGGCATCCATACCGCCTATGTCGAAGGCGGCGTCACGCCGGCCGAGCTCATCCGGGAAGCAGAGGAGAAGCCGACGTATCAGTTTGCCGATCTTTCATTATGGGAATAAAAAAGCTAACCTCAATTAGGTTAGCTTTTCTCGTTAAAATAATGGATTCTCTTCGATGTATTGGTAAATGCGCTTTGTGAGCTCTTCAGGCGTGTCCGCTTCGACAACCTCACCGTTGACGAGAGCGTACAGCGTATCGGCACACAAGGTGCAATAGCTAAGGCAGCCATACTCAAGCACATCGATATTCGGGTCCTTCTCGAGGACTTCCAATGTTTCCTGTGAACCGCTTGCAAGATTGCTCATGCAAAATTCAACGATCGGATTCACGGCGTTCACCTCACCTACGATGCATCCTACTCTTTTTTCAGGGAGACGTCAATTTTCAAGTCTTATTGTGAAAGTCATCACAAACTGTTATAATAGGATGGAAAAATAACGGGAACCGAAAAGTGAAGGAGATTTGTATGAAAAAATTAGTCTTACTGGGAGCGGGCTACGGCAACATGCGCATCTTGCTGCGCCTGCTCAACAAGGAACTTCCGGATGACATGGAAATCATATTGATTGACCGGACACCATTCCATAGTCTGAAAACCGAATTTTATGCACTGGCTGCGGGCACCGTACCGGATTCCGAAGTCCGTGTCGCCCTGCCGGAACATGAACGGCTTCGCATCATCGAAGGCGAAATCGAACAGATCGAAATGGACGAGAAGCTAGTCTTCTTAAAAGATGGGCAGGAGATCGAATACGATGAGCTCGTCGTCGGTCTTGGCTGCGAAGACAACTACCACAACGTCCCGGGAGCTGCGGAGAACACGTACAGCATCCAGACGATCGGCAAGTCCCGGGTCACGTACAAGAAACTGCTCGGCCTGGGCGGCGGTGCGACTGTCGGCATCGTCGGCGCAGGGCTCAGCGGCATCGAACTTGCGAGTGAGCTGCGGGAAAGCCGGCCGGACCTTAAGATCAAGCTTTTCGACCGGGGTTCGCGTATCCTGAAGGATTTCCCGGAACGACTCAGCAACTACGTGAAAAGCTGGTTTGAAAAGCATGACGTCGAAGTCATCGCCAATTCAAACATCACGAAAGTCGAGAACCATGCCCTTTACAATCATGAGGACAAAATCGATGTGGACGCGGTCGTCTGGACAGCGGGCATCCGCCCTGTCGCCGTCGTCGAGAAGATGGACGCCGAGCAGGACCGCTCCGGCCGCATTGTCCTGAACCAGTACCACCAGATTCCGACCCACCCAAGCGTCTATGTTGTCGGTGACAACGCATCCCTACCGCACGCGCCAAGCGCCCAGCTCGCCGAAGAACAGGCAGAGCAGATCGTCAAAGTGCTGCGCATAGGATGGGCGGGAGAAGAGCTGCCGAAGGAAATGCCGGAGATCAAACTCAAAGGCTTCATGGGCTCCCTCGGCAAAAAGCAAGGCTTCGCCTACCTCGCAGACCGCACCGTCACCGGCCGCATCGCCCGCCTTTTGAAATCCGGCGTGCTGTGGATGTATAAGTGGCATAACGGTTGATTTTGATGAAAAGTCAAAAGCCATTTCCCTATATGACGGGAAATGGCTTTTTGCGCGGGGCAGGCTTCGTGAATGCGGATTACGCCCGGCCGCATTGCTTCTATTTTGGCGGGTATTGCTTCTAATGGCGGGCTTGTTGCTTACATATGGACGAGCATTGCTCACTTTGGCGGCCGCATTGCTTATATTCTAGCACCGTTGCTTCGTTCGGCCGCTTCATTGCTAACTTCAGCCGGCGCCGCTGTCATTGCTTACTTTCCGGCATGCCTTGCTTAGAAACCCGGTCGCCTTGCTTACATATGGACGAGCATTGCTCACTTCGGCGGCCGCCTTGCTTATATTCTAGCACCGTTGCTTCGATCGGCCGCTTCATTGCCTACTTCAGTCGGTGCCGCTATTAATCATCCGCTGCCATTGCTTACTTTCTGGCATGCCTTGCTTACAAACACCACCGTCTTGCTTACATATGGACGAGCATTGCTCACTCTAGCGGCCGCATTGCTTCCTACGAGGCATGCCTTGCTTCAAAATACATCCACATTGCTTACTTCGACCTGTCCATCGCTCACTGCAAGTCAGGGTAAGCTGTGTTTTCAGTTAGCTCATCCCTTTATCAATCAATCCTGCGGCGTGAATCCGTGTTTTTCGAGCTCCGCGAAGACGGGCTTCAGCTGGACGTATCCTTCTGCGACCATCTGGCCCTGGATGCGGACGAGCGGATAGAAGTATTCATCGTTCCGCACTTGCTCCGCGACTGCCTGACGTTCGCCTTCGAGATGGTCCGAATCTATGTCGATATAGTCGATTTCATATGAGAAGCCAGGATATTTCCGGTCGATTGCCGCCTGCAGCCACTCATATGTGTCTTTGGAAGAAGGTGCGTTGACGCAGCTTGCGCAGATCACATCCGCCCCATACACCTCGATTTTCACTTGTTCCTGTTCAGCCAAAACATTCCCTCCGATTCTTCATTGGATTTTTTATTGAATCCAGTTTATAATAAGTATAATGAAAGGGGAGGACTATTACAATGACTGAAGCAACAATGATGGATTCTGTACAGGAAGTCTTAAATAAATTGCGTCCATTCCTATTGCGGGATGGAGGCGACTGTGAACTTGTCGATGTGGAAGATGGCATCGTGAAGCTTCGCCTGCTTGGCGCATGCGGTACGTGCCCAAGTTCGACAATCACCCTCAAAGCCGGAATCGAACGGGCCTTGCTTGAAGAAGTGCCTGGCGTCGTTGAGGTAGAACAAGTATTTTGATGAAAGTCCGCGCACGGCAGGCGGCTGAATGAGAAAAAGCGGCCTCGCAAGAGTGGCCGCTTTTCTTATGCATGGGCTTTGAGGTCCCGTATTTCCTGCCAGCGTTCTTTCGCCAGCTGGACGGTTTTCTGATCGGTTGTCTTCCGCTGGCTTTCAAGGACGCCGGAGAAGTTGCGGACCGCGGCCTCTTCGTCTCCGATCTGCCACGACAGCTCGGCGATCATGTACATGACGCGGACTTCGGACATCTGCGTCCCGACATAGTCACCTTGCATATATGCTTCCGTATAGAGGTCGCGGGCGATCGCCTTGAATCGCCGTTCAGACGCTGCATCCCCCTTGTCTTGGTAGAGCCAGGCGATGCGGAGCGTAATGCCGGCCATTGTCAAGGCTTTCTCCTTCTTAATGCTGGCGCTCAGATACGCAAGCTTATACGACTCGATCGCCTCGTCGAGCGTCCTCTCGTCTCCGAACGAACGGCCGCTCCAGAGCGATGTGATCGTATGGGTAATTTCGTCCTTCACTCCAGGACCGAAGTAGGGGGTAAAATCGTCTGTGAATGAAAATCCGCAATGCGGGCAGACGGTCACGTTATAATAGTATGGATGTATAGTCTCATCGCCATAAACGGGCTTGAAGTCGGTTTCATGCTTGATTGTGCGGACAAATCGGGAACGCACTTTGGTTGTAGTAAATTTCTCCTTACAGTGCAGGCACTCCATTTTCTTTACGTAAGTCGGATTAACCTCCATCTCGCACCACCCTTTCGTACTAATAGTACTAGTATACCCTAAAACTTTTGAACCGTAATCAACAATGTTTGCAACTATGCCAAAATCATTGATATGATATTTGTAAAACAGGAAGGTGAATCGAAATGACACAATATGTTGATGTAACTGAATCGGCCGCATTCCAGGTGAAGAAGATGATGGAACATAATGGGGAAGAAGGCTCTTTCCTCCGGGTTTCGGTCAACGGAGGCGGCTGCAGCGGCCTGACGTACGGTCTTGGCTTCGCTGAGGAACAGGGAGCGGATGATCATACATTCACTCAGCACGGCATCAATGTGCTAGTGTCAAAAGAAGACGCACCGATTCTGGAGGGGACTAAGATCGATTACAAAGAATCCCTCATGGGCGGCGGCTTCACCATTGAAAATCCGAATGCGATCGCTTCATGCGGATGCGGCACTTCATTCCGCACGGCGAAGAAGACAGGCAACCCGCAGGCCTGCGACTGATAAATAGAAGACAGGGGAGCAAGTGCTGAAGACGGCTTGCCCCTCTTTTTTTCTGCTGCATAAGCAAGCGTTTTCATCCTAGGAAACTCGCAATCGGCAAGGAAGGAACATGCTTTCTATGATTCAGTATTTTTGAATCTTTGGTATTTCAATTAACCTGTTGAAAAGGGCTATCAAAAGGGCTACTATTAAGTATAGAAGTTTGTCGAAAATGGACAAATGCCAGGACTGTGAAAATCGTCACTTCAGCCGATTTCGAAGGACCCGGCACTAAAATAATCTAAAGGTGGTTTCGATTTTCGTGAAAAGACCGACAATAGTAGTTCTAGGCGCGGGTTACGGCGGGTTATCGACAGTCGTCAACTTGCAAAAATCGATTGGTACGGATGAAGCGGATATCGTCTTGATCAACAAGAACGATTATCACTACGAATCGACATGGCTCCATGAAGCGGCAGCAGGAACGTTGTCTCCGGATCAAGTCCGGTATGATATCAGCAAAGTGATCGACAGCGGCAAAGTGAAATTCGTGAAAGCGGAAGTCACAGGCATCGATGTCAAAGGCAAAGTTGTCACGACAGATGCCGGTACGCAAGGTTATGATTATCTTGTCATCGCCCTCGGTTTCGAAGGGGAGACATTCGGCATCACGGGTCTTGATACATATGCGCTTTCCATTGCGAACGTCAATGCAGCGCGTCAGATCCGCGAGCATATTGAATACCAATTTGCGACATGGTCGCTTGAAGAAGAAAAAGACGACAGCCGCCTGACAATCGTCGTTGGCGGCGCAGGATTCACAGGTATCGAATTCCTAGGGGAACTAGGGAACCGCGTACCTGAACTCTGCAAAGAATTCGACGTGCCGAAAGAAAAGGTCCGCGTCGTCTGCGTAGAGGCGGCTCCAATGGTATTGCCTGGATTCGACCCTGAGCTTGTCGACTATGCGGTCCGTCAGCTGAAGTCGAAAGGCATCGAATTCTCCATCGGCACACCTGTCGTGGAGGCGACTCCTGAAGGCGTCAAGATCAAAAAAGGCGAAGAGGAATTCGAATTCATCAAAGCCGGCACAGTTGTATGGGCAGCAGGTGTCCGCGGCAACCGTTTGATTGAAGAGACAGGCATCGAGAACATGCGCGCACGCGTCAAAGTCGATCCAGATCTTCGCGCGCCAGGCTATCCTGACGTATTCATCGTCGGGGACTGCGCACTCATGATCAACGAAGAGACGAACCGCCCGTATCCGCCGACTGCACAGATTGCGATGCAGCAAGGGGATATGTGCGCAAACAACTTGATCGCCCTTATGAAAGGCGAGCCGACTCACACATTCGTTCCGGATCTTAAGGGAAGCATTGCATCCCTTGGCGACGACGACGCGATCGGTGTCGCATTCGGCAAGAAAATGACAGGCAAGAAAGCATCCTTCATGAAGAAGATGGTTGATAACCGTGCTTTGTTCATGATCGGCGGACTTGGCCTGACATTGAAAAAAGGGAAGTTCAACCTATTGAAATAAGGTACGATTCAAGAGGCACCTGCCATTGCCGGCGGGTGCCTCTTTGCATAGAAGGGGGAATATCGCATGGCAAACAAACGGGGGAACGTATGGCTGGGCGCCTCAGGTTTCGTAGTGAACAGCAAAGGGGAATGGCTCGTCGTCAAGAAGACATACGGCGGCATGAAAGGCATGTGGTCGTTCCCCGCAGGGTTCGTGGAAGGCGGGGAAACGGCGGACGAGGCGGCAATCCGCGAAGTGAAGGAGGAAGCGGGCATCGATTGCAAGCTTAAGGGCATGTTCGGTTTTCGGACCGGCGTCCTGCATGGGGCGACGAGCGATAATATGGCAATTTTCCTGCTGGCGCCTGCGCACGATGACCAGCCGCTTCAGCCCGATCAGCGGGAAATCGCGGAAGCCGCGTGGAAAACACCGTTCGAGCTGCTGGAAGATGACGCAGCGTCTGCCATGCTGAAGGAAATCGCGCAAACGACAATCGGCTCGGGAATTTATCCGATGAAAGAGATGAATCCGGGTGATTGGTTCGGCTACACGTCCTACAAGCTGTTCTTTGAGCAATGAAAGACGCCGCAAGGAAGTGACAAATCAGTGACCCGGCGTCGTACTATTGAAAGGCCGGCTCCATTCAGGTACAATGAGAAATGGAAAACGGAGGTAGCCGAAGTGGAACCAATTTCTATTACACAAGCATTATTATCCGTACTATTGTTCATCGTCATGTTCTTTGGGATCGGATTCTTATTGAATATGCTTCTTCGGATGACATGGCTGATGGCAATCATTTATCCGATTGTTGTCGTTCTCATCATCGATGATGTAAGAGTGTACGAATACTTCACAAAACCGGCGCATGCGTTCAGCATGCTGGGTGAGAAGATCATGGCTTTGCATGCGGTCGATATCGTCATTCTCGCCAGCGGCCTGGTCGGCGCCATCATTGCGGGATTTGTCATGAAACTTCTTCGGAAACAAGGATATCAGATGTTTTAATACAAGCAAAAAAGTTCACCGTTCCTTCTGGTTCGGTGAACTTTTTTACTTCAGCACAGTATAGGCGACGATGGAAATCAGGATGCCGGTAATGGAGCCGGCAAGGACTTCGCTCCGTTTATGGCCCAGCAGTGTCTTCAATTCCTGGATTTTTTGTTGGCCGTCTTTTTGAGGCCATCCTTTCACTTCCGTTATGAACACTTGCCAATCCGCCCGCATCTGGTTGATGATCAGCGCTTGCTGGCCCGCCTGGTAACGGACACCCGAGGCATCGAACATGACGATGACCGCAAAAATGGCGGATACCGCGAATAGCGGTGAACCAAGCCCGGTCTCATAAGCGATGGCTGTCGTCAGAGCGGAGACCGCCGCGGAGTGGGAACTGGGCATGCCGCCCGTCGAAGTCATCAGCTTCCAATCCAGCTTTCTCGTAAATAGGAAGTGGATCGGGATTTTGACGAACTGTGCAAACAGAATGGCGAACAACGCCGCCATGAGCGGGGTGTTCTGCAAAATATCCATTACTCTATGCCCCTCTTCATTGAATATACATTGAACATGCGTAATGATTAATCACTTATTACAGTGTGTGTATCCTGGAATGGAATCCGTCGGCCTTGCGCTTCTGCGCCCGCTTTCCGCGGGGCACGCGAGTTTTTCTAAAGCTGAAATCCGGTGATTGATAAAAAGGTGATTTCATCATTCAATAACCTGCTTGCAGGCTATTGCATACGTCTGTTCATTGAATTTAGTATACCACAAGCTGCTTGCAGAGCACCTGAAAATTTCCATTGTTTCTTCACTATATTTTATGTCGTGCGCATTGTACGTTATAATGAAAGGGCAGTAAACGTCAGGAGGAGTTAACGTGGAAAAAGTATTGTTTGAAACTGAATTGAACAAAGTGGATGCGGATGTCCTTGTTGTGGGCATGCCGGAACATCCAGAAAATGTGGAAGGATGGGACAGCTTCACCGAATCATTCCATTCAGAGACGATGGAATGGGTGAAATCCGGGGATATCGATACCGGATTCAAAAAGATTGTCAAAATGCCGGCATTATCCGGAAGCGGTTACAAACGTGTCCTGTTTGCAGGTCTCGGAAATCCGAAAGAATTGACGGAAGACCGTCTTCGCCACGTATTCGCGGCTGTCGGCAAGGAACTCCGCAATTCCAAATACACGTCGGTCGCCATCTGGTCAGCGCCGTTTACAAATGATGAACTCGGTTGTGAAGATGTCGTCTATGCCGCTGCGGAAGGCATCGGTCTTGGCACGTATAAGTTTGACGGCTACCGGACCGACTCGAACGAAAAGGATTTTGCGATTGAGGCCCTCACGTTCATCACGAAGGCGGACCAGGACGAAGTGAAAGCGGCGTTCGAAGTAGGCCAGGCGTATGCGCATGCGGTCAATGAAGCGCGGAATCTCGTCAATACACCCCCGAATATCCTTACTGCAACAAAACTCGCAGACTATGCGAAAGAGCTTGCGGAAGAATACGACTTCGAACTCGAAGTGCTTGGTAAGAAAGAGATGGAAGAGCTCGGCATGGGCGCGATCCTCGCAGTCAACAAGGGATCTGTCGAAGAGCCGAAAATGATCGTCCTGAAATACGCGGCGACGGAAGACTGGAAAGACGTAGTAGGTCTCGTCGGAAAAGGGGTTACATACGACACGGGCGGCTATTCACTTAAGCCGCGCGAAGGAATGGTCGGCATGAAGGGCGATATGGGCGGCGCTGCGGCTGTCCTCGGCGCGATGAAGATCATCGGTGAGCTGCGTCCGAAGAAGAACGTCATCGCTGTCATCGGATCGACCGACAATATGGTATCCGGAGATGCGTTCAAGCCGGACGACGTCATCACGTCGTTAAGCGGAAAGACGATCGAAGTCTTGAATACGGATGCGGAAGGCCGTCTTGTGCTGGCGGATGCGGTCACGTACGCCAAGCAGTCCGGTGCAAATTATATCGTCGATGTCGCGACGCTGACAGGCGGCGTCATCGTAGCGCTCGGAAATGACAAAACAGGCGCGCTTACAAACAATGAGGAATTCTTCGAGACCTTCATGGAAGCGTCCCTTGAGACAGGCGAATTCGTCTGGAGGCTGCCGCTCACGGAAAACGATAAAAAACGGATCCGTAAAAGCGAAGTGGCCGACTTGAACAACTCTCCCGGCCGTGATGGCCATATGATCTTCGGCGGCGGCTTTGTCGGCGAATTCGTAGGAGACACTCCGTGGATCCATCTCGATATCGCTGGTACATCCGACGCCGCTGCGCCGCATGACCTTGGGCCGAAAGGGGCGACAGGCGTCATGGTGCGCACGCTCGCGACCTTGGTTGAGAGGATGTCGGAAACGGATACCGAATAAGAGATAGGCGTTCATCCCTCTGCACATTCGCCCTGCTGCATAGGATAAGTGGGAAAGGGGGATGGCGATGTCACGAAATAGGTATGGGTACGGCGGGGGATACAACCGGGGCGGATTCGGCTTCGGCTATGGATTTGGAGGGCCTTTCCTTGGAGGTCTCGTAGGAAGCTTTCTCGGCAATACAGTCTTCCCGGGTGGATATGGCTATGGAGGCGGATACCGCGGCGGATATGGCGGCTATCCAGGCCCAGGCTACTATCCATACTATGGGTACCCGCCATACTATGGCTACCCGCCTTATTATCCATATTACTAATGAAAAACGCGCAAGGCTCCATAACAAGCCTCGCGCGTTTTTTCATTTATTCATCTTCCGGTTTTCCGTACTTTGCTTTCTCAACAACTTTCGCAAGGTCGTCGCCGACAGTCAGCTTGGTCGGTTTGACTCCGGACATATAGGCCGCCCGGCTCATCAGATGGCCGCCGATCGGCGAAGTGATGAACAGGAACACGATGCCCAGCACGAGCTGGATGCTGAAGTGGCCTTCATAGTACCAAAAGTGGATGAAGACGCCGAGCAAGATGCTCATGACGCCAAGCGTCGCACTTTTCGAGGCGGCATGCGCCCGGGTATAGGCATCCGGCAGTCGCAGGATCCCGATCATCGTGACGACGGTGAACAGGATGCCGACAGCGATACAAGCGATGATCAATATATTAACGAGTACGTTCACGTTCGATGATCTCCCCTCTTTCGATGAATTTCGAGAACGAGACGGTTCCGATGAACGACATGATCGCAATCAGCAGGATGACGTCGATGAAGAACTTCGTTTCAAACAGCAAGGACAAAAGGGCGATGGCCGATATGAGCATGACGCCGATGCCGTCCAGCGCGATTAGCCGGTCGGGAACGGATGGCCCTTTGAAGACCCGGTACATAAGCCCTCCCATGGACAGCACGACTAGAATTAGACAAACCCAGATGAACATCGTCATGGGCGGCTCACCTCCATGATCGCTTTTTCGAATGAATTCTTGATGGAATCGATCGCTTCATCCACATCATCGACATGGATGGCGTGAATATAGAGCGTCTGCTGGTCATCGGATACATTGATGACAATCGTGCCTGGCGTCAGCGTGATGAGGCTCGACAGCAAGGTGATCTCCCAGTCTTCCTTCAGGTCGGTCGGCATGGCAAAGATCATCGGCTGGATATCCAGTTTCGGGCTGAGGACGAGTTTCAGCACCGAAATGTTGGAGAGCAACAATTCCTTCAGAAACAGGATGGTCAGCTTGACGAACGACCAGAGCCGCGAGAAGTATAGCCGCTCCTTGAAGAAGCGCCGCGTCAGGAAGAGAAGGATCACCCCGATCAGCAGGCCGACGACAAATGTGCGCGGCGTGAAGGAAGAAGTCATGAACATCCAGGTGACTGCGATGAATACGTTCAGCAATATTTGAAAGGCCACTTCCATTCACTCCTTTAATACCGCATCTATATAGATGGAAGGTTGCAATAATACGTCTGTGGCATCCGTCACATACGGGATGAGCCATTCTGTTCCTACGCCGTATAGTACCGTCAGAGCGACAAGAACAGCGGCCGGGACCATCATATGCCGGTATGGCTTCCGGGCGGCCATAGGCAATTCCTGCGGCTCTCCCCAGAAGGCGTAGATGAAGATCCGGATGACCGACAGCAGGACGATAAGGCTGGATGCGAGGATGATGATGCTTCCCCACATATGATCCGCTTCGAACGCCCCGCGGACGATCTGCAATTTCCCGATGAAGCCGGATAGCGGCGGAATCCCCGCAAGGCCGAATGCGGCAACGAGATACAGCCATCCGAGAGCGGGATGCGTCTTCATCAAGCCGCCCATCTTCCTTAAGTCGCTCGTGCCGGTCACATAGATCACCATGCCGATCAGCAGGAACAGGGCGGCCTTGATCAGCATGTCATGGATCAGATAGAACACCGCGCCGGAAACGCCGGCTTCATTCATCTGCGCAGCGCCGAACAGGATGACGCCGACCGCGATGACGATGTTGTAAATGATGATCTGCTTCACATCGAAGTACGCAAGCGCACCGATACAGCCCGCGATGATCGTAAGGATCGACAGCACCATCAGCACCTCATGCGTGAAGCCGATGTCATGGGTGAAGAACAGCGTGTACGTCCGTATGATTGCATAGACGCCCACTTTTGTCAGCAAGGCCCCGAACAGGGCGAGAACCGGCACGGGCGGCGCGGCATACGACCCTGGCAGCCAGAAATATAACGGGAAGATGGAGCCTTTGATTCCGAATACGATCAACAGGAGCACCGCAATGACCGTGATGATGCCGGGCTGGCCGATGTCCGCGATCTTGACTGCGATGTCAGCCATGTTCAGCGTGCCGACGACCGAGTACAGATACGCGATCGTAATGACAAACAGTGAAGAGGATACGACATTGATCAGTATGTATTTGACAGATTCCCGCAGCTGCCTTTTCTCCCCGCCGAGCACAATCAATACATAGGAAGCGATCAGCAGCACTTCGAAGAAGACGAACATGTTGAAAATATCACCTGTCGTGAAAGCGCCGTTGATGCCGGTGATCATGAACAGGATGGCAGAGTAGTAGAAATAATGTTCCCGTTCTTCTCCGATTGTGACAAAGCTGTAGATGACGACAAACAAAGTCAGAAGGATCGTCGTCGTCACAAGCAGGGCAGACAGCATGTCAGACACCATGGCGATGCCGAACGGAGCCGGCCAGCTGCCGAGTGTGATCGATTGCACGCCATCCGTCTTCACCGTCAGGACGAGGTACAGGGCAGACGCAAGGCTTGCCAGAAGACCGATGACGGCAAGAAATCGCTGCGTCTTCACCTGATCCTTGAAGAACAGCAAGAGAATGGCGAAAAAGAATGGAATGATGATCGGAAATAATAGTAAGTTAATCATGTTCATCATTTCCTCTCAACATATTCATATTATCCGTCTTATGGACCGCATACGTCCGGTAGGCAAGCACCAGGATGAACGCCGTCACCCCAAAACTGATGACGATGGCGGTCAGGATCAACGCTTGAGGCAGCGGATCGACAAAATCGGTGACGCCGTCCGCAAGCACCGGCGGAGCGGAACCTCCAAGGCCGCCCATCGTCAGGATGAGCAGATGGGCACCATGGCTGAGCAGGCCTGTACCGAGTATGACCTTCAGCAAGCTTCTCGACAGGATCAGATAGACGGCGGCGGTGAACAGCACGCCGATCAGAATGGCCATTACCAGTTCCATCAGGAATCCCCTCCGATCGATTGGATGATGGTCATTGCCGCTCCGACAACGACCAGATACACGCCAGCGTCGAACAGCATCGCCGTATGCAGGGAGGTGACTCCGAACAATGGCAGCGTGAAATCGCTGAATGCGTGGGTGAAGAAAGGCACATCAGCGAAAATCGAGCCGGCTGCCGTGAATAGGGCGAGCAGGAGGCCGACGCCGATGACGATGATGAAGTTGAACGGGAGCGCACGCTGCACCGTTTTAAGGTCAAAAGCTAGCAGCAGAAGGACAAGCGCGCCCGTCGTCAGCAACCCGCCGACAAATCCGCCGCCCGGTGAATAATGGCCGGCAAAGAAGATATGGATCGCAAAAAGGAAGATGATGAAAAATACCACTTTAGTCGTCGTCTGCAAAATGACATCATTTGTTTTCATCAGTGGCCCTCCTTTTCTTTGACAGGCGTAATTTGATCATCCCGAGCACGCCCATTCCTGCAATCGACAACACCGCAATTTCAAACAAGGTATCAAAGCCACGGTAGTCGACGAGGATGACGTTGACGATATTTCCGCCGCCCGCTTCCGAATGGACCGTCTCCTTATAGAAGTGCGAGATGGACGGAATCAGCTTCTGCGAGTGTGCGGAAAGCGCTACAAGCGTCACCGTGACCCCGACGCCTAAAGAGACGATGAGGTTGACGAGTTTCGTCTTGGCGGTCTCCCCGTGGTCCTTCAGCTTCGGCAAATGCTTGAACGCAAGCAGGAACAGGGCGACTGATACCGTCTCGATGACGAGCTGCGTAAGAGCCAGGTCAGGCGCTTTGAAGATGACGAAGAACAGAGCGACCGAATAGCCGACAGCGCCAAGCGAAATGATCGCGGCCAGGCGTGTTTTCGAGAAGATGACGAAGAACACGGCGAGCAGCAGGATGACGGCGTTGACAATGCTGTACAGCGTGACCGGCGCAAAGCTGTCCATATCGACTTTGAATGCATCCTTCACGAACAGGATGATGATCACAAAGACCGATATGAACGCGAACATGTAAATCATGTAGGTGCGGATCAACCCTGTCATGTACGAGCGTGACAAACGGTTCATCCCTTTTTCGCTGAATCGCATAAGACCGTCGTAAAACACATTCAGCGACAGGCGGGCCGGCTGCAGATCGTAGAGCTTCTGCCATTTAGGCAGCGTTGCGTATAGGATTGCACCGACTGCGATGACACCAAGCGTCAGCCAAAGGGCAGGGGAGTCGAACCCGTGCCAGGCCGCAACGTGGATATCGATATCCGAAGGCTTGTCATACAGCTGCGGCTGGATGGCCGCGACCGCCGGCTTGATCAGCCATTTAGCGACCAAGTTCGGGATGAAAAAGATGGCTACGACAAGCGCGCCGAGAATCACAGGGGCAATCAGCATGCCGGCAGGCGCTTCGTGCGGCTCCAGCGGCAGCTTCTCCTGTTTCCGCTTCCCGGTGAATGTCTTGAAGACGAAATAGAAGCTGTAGACGAATGTGAACACACTCGCAATCCATGCGACCACGACTAGCACAGGGCCCCATGTCGAGAAGTTGTACAGCTCGAAATTCGGAAGGGCGAGCATGGAGTCAAGGAACATCTCCTTGCTCAAAAAGCCGTTGAACGGCGGCAGTCCGGCCATCGACATGGAACTGATGAACGCGACCGTGAAGCTGACCGGCATGATGCTCATCAGTCCGCCGAGCTTGCGTATGTCACGTGTCCCGGTCTCATGGTCGACAATCCCTGCAATCATGAACAGGCTTCCTTTGAAGGTCGCATGGTTGATCAGATGGAAAATGGCCGCGAATGTCGCGAAACGGAACATCGCATCATCAGCATGGAACGCAATCGCACCCGCGCCGAGCAGAGACATGATAAGACCGAGCTGGCTGACCGTCGAAAAGGCCAAGATCCCTTTCAAGTCGGTCTGTTTCACCGCGAAGAAGGAACCCCAGAACAGCGTCAGAAGGCCGATGCCTGTGACGAGCCAGATCCATAGGTCGGAAACGGCAAAAATCGGTGTGAAGCGGGCGACGAGATACAGTCCCGCCTTGACCATCGTCGCCGAGTGCAAGTAGGCACTGACAGGTGTAGGCGCCTCCATCGCATCCGGAAGCCAGATGTAGAACGGAAACTGGGCCGATTTCGTGAATGCTCCAAGGAGGATCAGCACGAGCGCCCATGTGAAATAATGCTGGCCCGCAAACGCCGGAGCCTGATCGATCAATTCGCGGATGGAGAACGTATCCCCCATGATTCCGAGAAGAGCGAACCCCCCAAGCATCATCAAGCCTCCGAAAACGGTGATCATCATCGATTTCAGCGCCCCGAAACGCGAGCGGTCCCGGTTATACCAGTAGCCGATCAGCAGGAACGAGGAAATCGACGTCAACTCCCAGAACAGATAGAGCGAAATGATGTTATCGGATTGGACAACGCCCAGCATCGCGCTCATGAAAAGAAGAAGATAGACATAAAAGTTGCCTAACTTCTCCTTGTTCTTGTCCAAATAGAAAATGGAGTATAGTACAACTAAAGAGCCGATGCCCGTGATCAGCAGCGTGAACAGCAGGCTGAGACCGTCTATGTACGAGACGAACGAAATGCCCATGGACGGAATCCATGGCAATTCAGATACCGCCTGCCCGCCGTCCATAGTGAGCGGAATGAGCGTCACATAATAGGCGAATAACACAACGGGAATCACTAGGACAAACCAACCAGTATGTATATGTTTCACGTTTCGGAACAGCATCGGAACGAGAATGGCTGCCACGATCGGCAGAAAAATCAACAATACGGATTCCAAGAAAATCCTCCTTCCAGTAAGTGAGTAAACTGCGGTCCAATGATTAGAAGTATAACGTACATCAAGTGTTTTTGCATCGCAGACATCCGGCGTGCTGTTGCGCATGCAGGGTGAAATCCGCTAGTATATATGAAAGAATCTTTTTGGGGTGCAACATGAAAAATCCTTACTTGTTCGGATATTTGCCGTTCGTCACAATCGTGCTGTTCAGTTTGACGTTCGGTGTCTTCACTGTCGGAATATCCGTCAGTTTCTTTGATGAAATCGGCCTATACGCGGGGCTCCGCGAATTTCTGACAGACGCAGAGCTGCGGATCATCCTGCTGCTGCTGTACACGCTTCTGTTCTTCATGGTGTTTTCCGCTTTGAAGCTCATCGCGGAGACAATCCATGAGACAGCGATGCTCTTCTTTTCAAAAGATGCGAAAGGCGAGTCGTATAGTGAAGCGAAAGGGGGCAATGTCATCTATTTCTTCGGCGCGCTGGCTTCCGTCGCCGGCATCCAGAACATTGCCGTCCTTCTGGTCATCTTCCTAGTGACATCGCTGATCTATTTCGTCTTCGTCGTCTACAAACTTAGCAGATTCATGACGCTCGCTAGCACGGTCGGCCTGATCGCATTTGAAATCCTCGTCTGGAGCGTCCTGCTCTCCGCGGTGCTCTATTCGGTGTTGAAATTGTATAACGGTGTCATCGCAAGCCTGCCGCAGACATGAAGCGGCAGGCATTATTTGCGCATGAGCTGATTGAACATCCGAAGATGCAGCTTTTGTTCGCTTGCGTATCTGACAGGTTTCGGCTGATCCACTCCGACCCATATCGCGGCCGTATAGCGGTCATTCAGGCCGGCGACCCAAATGTCTTTATAGTGGTTTGTCGTGCCGGTTTTAGCCCCCGTATAGCCTCCTGTTGCCGCGATGCCAGTGCCCGTGCCGTTCACGACTGTCTGCTCAAGCAACGTGCGCATGGTCTGCACAGTGGAAGGGGACCAGACAGGGACGGCATCCTCTTTCCATTCATATAGAATGTCTCCGTCCGTATTTTTTACAGTTCGGATTGCATGGGCAGGCTTGTAGGTGCCGTCGATGAAGCTCGTGTAAGCGGAGGCCATCTCGAGCGGCGTCAGCCCTTTCGCAAAACCGCCAAGTGCCGCGGAATACGTCCTGTCTTCTTCGGCCACCATTTTGAAACCGAACTGATCCAAATAGCTGAAAGCGTTGTCGAGGCCGACGGTTCGGAGCACCCGGACCGCTGCCGTATTATGGCTGAGCCGGAATGCGTCCACGACGGGCGTCACCCCATATACGTAACCGCCGATATTGCCCGGACAGTATGAACCAATGCAAATCGGCCCGCTGTCAATCGGCGTATTCGCCGTGTACGGTCCGCTCTCAAAATACGGTCCATAGACAAGCAGCGGTTTGATGGCAGAACCAGGCTGCCGGTATGCTTGGTATGCCCGGTTGAAATCAGCCTTCCGATAGCCTTTCCCAGGGAAGAGCGACACGATTTCGCGCGACTTGTTGTCGATCACGACGCCGCCTGCTTGCAGTTCTCCGTTTCCAAGGCAGGAAGACAGCGCCTTTTCATCGCTCTGCTGCTTTCCGCGGTCGAGCGCCGTTTCAATGATGATTCCGCTGGCGATGATTTCACCGCTCCGCTTGGCAAGCTCTTCCTGCACCGCCTTCTTGGCTTCAGCATCCGTCGCCCTATTGAGCCGCTCCTCATATCCCTCCGTTTTTCCGATCAAGTCTTTCAGTTCAGCCAGCACATAAGATCCATAGGCGTCAAATCCGCCTGTCTTTTTCTTGATTTTCAAGGTGATCGGTACTTGTTTGATCATGTCAGCTTCCTCGTCCGTGATCACTCCGGACTCAGCCAGTACAGATAAGAGCAGTTCCTGTCTCTTTTTGGTGCGGTCCGGGTGGGTGAGAGGGTCATAGAGCGTCGGGTTATTCGGGATCGCTGCGATGAAAGCCATTTCCGCTTCGCTCAACTCGCTGAGCGGCCGGCTGAAATAATAGGTCGCAGCGGCCCCGATTCCGTACACTTGATGGCCGAAATACATTTCATTCAAATACATGCCGAGAATCTCCTCTTTGGATGAAAGCTTCTCAAGCTCCGCCGCATACAGGAGTTCCCGGAATTTCCGTTCATATGTCTTTTCCGTCGTCAAATACTTCATCCTGACGACTTGCTGGGTGATCGTAGAGCCGCCCTGCAGCCTTCCGCTTGCTGCCGCATTGACCGTGAAGGCCCGCGCGATCGCCGTCACATCATACCCCCGGTGGTCAAAAAAACCTTTATCCTCACTTTCGATAAAGAGATGCTGGATAAACAGGGGAATCTCGTTCAGCTGCAACGGCTGCCGCCATTCCGTATATTCCTCCGCAAAAACGAGGCCGTCCCGATCTTTCATGCTGACAGGCACAGCAGCCTCCGTTCCTGTCAGAACGACCGATTCATGCAGCTGTTCCTTCGAAGCCCGGGCAGCGGATAATTCTGTCGCAATGGCGCTTTGGATACCGGCCAATATGGGGATGCAAAGAAGAATCAATCCTAAGCCGGCAATCTGTTTCAATCAAAGCCCTCCATTCGGGAAAAGGTATAAAAAAAAATCATAGCACACTTCCATAAGGAAACGTGTGCCATGATCATAAAAATTTGATATTTCTCAAGAACCGGCTGTCCGCTGGCTGTCTCCCTCTGCCAGAAAGTCTTCAAAATCCTGCACCGGCTTCCGTTTCGCATTATATAGGAAAGCGAACCCTAGTAAAAACAGGACGCCAGTCAAGATGAAGACAGAGGAAATACCGATATATCCGCTGATAATCCCTCCGAACATCGGACCGATGATATTGCCGAGGAACCGGAAACTCTGGTTGTAGCCCATCACTTCACCTTGCACATTGACGGGGGCTTCCCGGCGGACAAGTGCCGTAGTGATCGGAATCAGGCCGCCCATCGAAATGCCGAAGAGGAGGCGGCAAATGATCAGCTGCCAAATATTCGTCACGAACGCTTGCGGAACGATAAAGACGAATGACAGCAAAAGCAGGACGCCAAGCACTTTCTCGTATCCGATGTCGTCTCCGAGCTTCCCCCATTTCCTGGCGAACAGCAGGTTGCCGACGCCGGCTGCGCTGAACGTCAAACCTGCCAGGAAAGCGACGTTGGCAGCCCCGGTCAAATCTGAAACGTATAGGGACAAGAGCGGCTGGATGCTGAAATTGCCGATTTGGATCAAAGCCGTCACAATCATCACATTGAGCATGAGCCGGTGATGGAATAAGCCGCTGATAATTGTTTTCCGTGAGTAATTGGCAGCCTTCACATCTTTCACTTTACGCTCTTCCTTAATGCCGAACAAGACGATCAAGGCAGCAATGGCAACTGCTGATGAGGTGATGATGAACGTATACTTGAAACCGAATGCATCGGCAAGAAGACCTCCTATAACAGGCCCGAATAATGTGCCTGTAACGCTGCCCATCTGCAGAGTGCCAAGCTGCTTGCCGGCCTCTTCACGTGCAGTGGAAGCGGAAATGAAGGCGAGAGAGGTGGGGATGAAACCCGTTACAACGCCATTGATCAGCCGTAAAAGAAAAAAAGCTTCAACCGAATGGATAAATCCCATCAGGAAGACGGATACCGCGATTCCGAACCCGTTGATGAGCAAAATCGGCTTGAACCCATACTTGTCGGCGATCCGTCCCCAGATCGGCGACATGATCAAAGCGGTGATGAACGTGGCTCCGAAAATAAGGCCTGCCCACTTTTGCACATACGCTTCCGAATGATCGCCGAATGTCTCGATATACAAAGAGAGGAACGGCATAATCATCGTCATCGTGCCAGCGACGAGCAGATTTGCGAACCAGATGATCGTAAAATTCCGTTTTTGCGCATTCATATTGGAAACCCGCTTTCTCGATGACAAATTTGAAAAGTTCCAATCAGCAACAGGTTTCCCGCTGTCCGCTTGGACTAAACGTTTGCATAATCATGTATAAGTATAAAACAATTCGGGTCCCGAAGGAAATAACATGCTTAGAGAATCGATTCCCGGTCGATGATATGGTAGACTAGGGAAGTATGAGAACTGGTATGGAAGCTTATAATGTCTGGGCTCCTGTTCCTGCTGTCCATGCTCCGCTGCATGCGTGCAAGGGACAGGCAGAATAATGCCGGCTCCATAATCCCGGCAAAAACGCTACCCGCAATATGGCGCAAGGTGGCGTGACCACAAAGGAGGAACCATTGATGTATCCACAATTATCTAAAGAAGTGGCGGCTGGCGAAGCGCTTGTTGTCATGAACACGACGCTCGGCCCCATCAAAATCAAACTGTTCAAGGAGCAAGCTCCAAAGACGGTTGAGAACTTTTTGACCCACGCGGAAAATGGCTATTATGACGGAATCATCTTCCACCGCGTCATTAATGACTTCATGATCCAGGGCGGTGACCCGACAGGCACTGGCATGGGTGGCGAAAGCATTTACGGAGATACATTCGAAGATGAATTCACGATGGATCTGTTCAATATCCGCGGCGCGCTTTCCATGGCGAATGCAGGCCCGCATACGAACGGCAGCCAGTTCTTCATCGTCCAGGCGAAGACAGCCCCGGGTACGGTGAATCAATTCAAAGAAGGCGGCTGGCCTGAAGAAATCGCGGAGGCGTATGCTGCAAACGGCGGTACACCTCACCTCGATCAGCGCCATACCGTATTCGGCCAAGTGGTAGAAGGAATGGATGTCGTCGACAAGATCGCCGGCGCGAAAACAGCAGCGGGCGACAAGCCGCTTGAAGACATCAAAATCGAATCCATTGAGATTCTGCAAAAATAACGCAATCCATTAATGAAGGAAGTGTGCAAGAATGAACGTGATCCTGATGCCGTTCCTTTACTTCCCGGAAGATAAATCCGAGTATATACCGGCGGCCATCTCCTTTGCTATTTTCATGGCGCTCTGCATCTGGACCTTTTACATCATCCGTAAAAAGTCCAAAAAGCAGGAGGCGGAGACAAAAGCCCTCGAAGAACGAATCCTGCGGGAACGCCGCGAAGCAAGAGAACAAGAAAAGCACCCTCATTCGTGAGGGTGCTTTTTGCATTCGGTTATCACGCCATCGCCTGGATGAAGCGCTTGACGCCTTCTTCGACGACGGAGCGCGGAGCGGCGACGTTCATTCGGAGGAATCCTTCGCCGGCTTCCCCATATTTCGAACCTGGCTCAAGGCCGAGCTTCCCTTTCGTCAGGAGACGCTCCATAATTTCAGACTCCTTGAGGCCTGTTCCGCGGTAATCCACCCATAGCAGATAGGTCGCATCCGGTTTTGCGACTTTGATGCCGGGGATGTTGCTCTCGAGTTCGCGGATCGCATAATCCATATTTCCAGAAACGACATCAAGCAGCTCATCGAGCCACGGGCCGCCTTCTTTGTATGCCGCCATCAATGAGGAAGCCGCAAAAGCGTTCAATTCCATCTGGCCATGCGCCATCGCGTTCTTCTGCAAGGCTTCACGCAAATCCTCGTCCTTCGCAATCATGACAGCCGCCTGGACGCCCGCAAGGTTGAACGTCTTGGTCGGTGCGACACATGTGATGACGCGTCCGCCTTCCGACTCTGCGACCTTCGCAAGCGGAGTATGGTGTTTGCCCGGGAAAACAAGATCGGCATGGATTTCATCCGACAAAACGAGCACGTCATACTGTTTGCAGAGCCGCAGGATTTCACGAAGATCCTCTTCCTTCCAAACGATGCCTCCAGGGTTATGCGGATTGCAGAAAATGAACAACTTTACATTTTGTTGTAAACACTTCTCGAATTCTGAAAAATCAATAGAGTATGAGCCCTCTTTTTCTTTCAATCTGCATTCGATCACTTCTTTGTCCTGGTGGCTAGGCACGTTGAAAAACGGCGGGTATACGGGAGGGGTGATCAGGATCTTGTCGTCTTTCTTCGTAAACGTTTCAACGACAGTTGCGATAGCGGGAACGACGCCGTGATGGAAGAGCATCCAGTCATTCTCGGTTTTCCAGCCGTGGCGCGCTTCCAGCCACTCGCGAACCGCGTCCTTACAGCCGCTGCATATGTATGAATAGCCGAAGACACCATGGTCGAGCCTTTCCTGCATTGCATCGATGACGGGCTGCGGAGCGGCGAAATCCATATCCGCAATCCACATCGGCAGGACATCTGTTGCATCGTCGATTCCATACACCGTCTCCATGCTTCCCCACTTGACCGACCGGGTATTTCTGCGGTCGATGACAGTATCAAATATACTCATAGCGAAAACTCCTTCATATCTTTATTTCTGACACGATACTATGCTATCATAAACAGGACAAAAGAAAAACAAGGTGACGAGACGTGGAACTACTAGAAATGAATCAAAAAGCACGAGTATTGCTCGAAGAATGGGATCCCTTCGAAGCGGGAAAAGATGCGTATGAACAAGAAATCGCTGGTGTTTTGGCACAATTGCTCGAATTGGATCATCCGACCGATCTCGCAAAACAGATACGCGACATCTACGAGCATTCCTTCCAGCTATGGATCCCTATTGAGAAATGCGTGCAGATTTCCTATAAATTACTGGCCGTCAAATTCGAGGCCAAATGCATCGTATGATGGCGAAGGCACTTGCTCCGGCAAGTGTCTTTCTTTTTGAATGTAATAATCTGAGGATTCCGGTATCGCCGGTATCCGCCAGCTGGTATAGTGGAAGACAGGAAGGGGGGATCGTGTTGAAGGATGCTGAGCAGACAGAAAGGACTTTTGAGGAATGGGTCCAGCAACAGATGCCCGGTCACGAGCGGTTTTTGATTCAATACGGAGTTCCCCGCAAGGAGGCGGGCATTCTGATCAGCCGGCTGATTGGAGATCTGCGGGATGCCGGAATGCGGCCCGGCGAAGATGAGCTGTTCGCACGGCTGATCGGCATTCTGCATGGAAGAGAAGCTTTAGATGTGCCGGAGGAGGTGTCTAGTTTCGACGAGGACAATGCGCTTCACCGGAAACTTGTGCTTCTGCCGGAGCAATTGAAATTGCCGCTCATCCTAGAGGCGTTCCACGATCTCGACATGGAGCACATAGCGCGAATACTGGAAATCACTGAGGAAACAGCCGTCTTTTCGCTCGAGCAGGCGAAAAGCGCGCTTGGCGAGACAGAGCTGGCGAAAAAACTGTCGCTCCTCCGTCTGTCCTACGAGCGGCTGAAGCCGGCATCCCGTTTAGAAGGAGAGGGTAGGCCGGTTCAGCAGGAGCAAGCCCAGCAGCCGGTCGCCAGGCAGAGAAAAGCATGGATCGCCTGGGGTTTGTCTGCCGCTGTTCTCCTTGCCGTCTTCGCGTCCGCCTACTTCAATAGCGACGCCTATAAACTCAGTTCATCTGAGCGGTTCATCGAAAGACTCGGGAGGACTTTCCAGGATGAAGCGGATCAAAGGTTCGCAGTGGCAGGCTTACAAGACGTCCAGGAGACAGTCGGCACCCGTAACAGCTCTTACTATGGATGGCCTGCCATATATGAATTCGAGGAAATGAGGGAAGGCTTGGAAAGGCAGCTTGAGAGCGGCGAGCCGATCAACAGGCAAGAGGCGGAAGAACAAGTGGATCGGCTGATTGAGGACCTCCGCCTGCCCTCTGAGCTGGCAGACCGCATTATCGAAGACCCGCTGACGAGTGATTTTGACGGCAGCCTTGAGTTTATCGAACAGTACAGTGAAAAGATGATATCTTTGATGAATACATATGTTATTGCGCTAAGCGGCAGCGAGTTCACGGCCATATATGCAGGAGACAGCACCGATCTTGCGGACTATCCGGAGAGCTCCATTGCGCTCGTCAAAGGCATGGAGACGCAAGGCATCACATTCAGGGGGCAGGACGGGGAGCTGCTGCGGGAGCCGCCGCATTTCCGTGCCGATGCGCGTTTCAAGGAACTTGTCGCTTCCTTGCATCCGAATGCGAGAATCTTTTTGGAAATGATGGACGAACAGATGCGTACGCTTGTCAATTCGCCGCAAGAGGAATCGCTCGATGAGCTGGTCGAGTATTTCGGGAGGATGGAGGATACTCTGCTGCTGATCGACCGGAACTCTGAGATGGGCAGTTTTCTCTATATGTCGTACGTCTGGACATTCATCAATCTGCTTGGCTACGGCGATCTTGTCGTGTTCGGAGAAGATCTTAATGTGAAGCCGGCATACCGGGATGCGTGGATGAAAATTGCCATGCGCGGCGAAAGATCGCCTGCAGCGGATCTGATACGGCCGGTGGTGGAGGAAATGGAAAGATCCGGCTGGCTGCACTCTGCGTCATACGAGTTTTTGAAACACGATATGATATACCGGGAAATCGACAAGCGGTTTGCGGCAGTGGAAAAAATGATGTGAGAAACTTGACAATTTTTTGCTCTCAACATGGCGGCATGATATAATTGCGGATGGCCGTATAGGCAGATTCGATACCAAAATAGATTGGGAGCTGTTTCAAATGGCAAGACATTATGAAGTGGGGGAAGAACTTTCTGGAAAAGTGACTGGAATTCAGCCGTATGGCGCATTTGTGGCTTTGGATGATGAGACGCAGGGGCTCGTCCATATTTCGGAAATTACGTACGGGTATGTCCGTGACATCCATGAATTTCTTTCTGTCGGGCAAGACGTAAAAGTGAAAGTGCTGGAAGTGGATGAAAAGGCAGGAAAGATCAGCCTGTCGATCCGGGCCTTGATGGAAGCGTCGGAAAACGGCCGGAAACAGGCAAGGCAGCGCAAGTCGCTGCAAGATCGTGTGAATGAACATGATGCAGAAGGATTCAACTCGCTAAAAGATAAGTTGAAAGACTGGATTGAACGTTCAGGTTACCAATAAAAGTGAGAGGGAGGCGATTGCCTTCCTCTCACTTTTTCATTTTCCGCAAACGATATTGAAGGTTTTGCCGGCTCATGCCTAGCGCATTTGCAGTTTTCGTAATGTTTCCCTCGTGCAGATCCATCGCTTTCTGTAAATAGTACTCTTCCGCTTCACGCAAAAATTGATCGAGAGGCATTAAATCCTTATTCGATTGAACAATAAAGTCGGCTGCCTGCACCGGCTTGTTGAGCATATCCTCTGTCTTGATCCGAAAGTGAAGGGGCAGCATCTCATACGTGATCTCAGCCTCCGTCGTCGCAAGCGATGAAGTCTCATCAAGCAGGAATTCGAGTTCCCGCAAATTGCCGGGCCAGTCATACCGGGTGAACAGTCTGGAAACTTTTTCATCCACTCCATCAAGGGAATGGCCAAAACGCTCTTTCCGCTTCTGAAAATACGAATCGATAAACGGCCCGATGTCTTCCTTCCTCTTCCGAAGAGGAGGGATCCGGATCGTGAACGAGGCGAAAAAGTAGTAGAGATCCTTCATGAGGATCCCCTGATTGACAAGCTCGACAGGATCATCCCCGATGCTCGCGATAAATTGCCGTCCATCTTTTATGGAAGGCTTCAGCAGATTGAAAAGGCTTTGCTGAAGGGGAAGCGGCAGCAGATCGATTCGCTCGCAAAACAGAGTGAATGTGTCGATGCCTTTTAGTTCCGTCCCCAGTTTCTGGATCAGCTCTTCATTTGCGCTTTGGCAAAAGAGCGTATAGAACGGCCTGCCGGCAGGTGACAATTCATTATGGATGCTTTCGGCCAAAAGATCTTTCCCGGTGCCCGTCTCACCGATCAGCAGAACCGGCAATTGCGCCTTGCTCGCATTCCGTGCCGCAGCCACTACTGATTTCATTGCCTCTGAGTGAGCGACAATCTGATTGAAAGTGACGGGGCTGCTGTCCTTTCTGAGGGGATGAAGGATGAACTTCTCGATTGCTGTCACGTCCCGTGAGATTTCAATGGCGCCGACAAGCACCCCGTCTTCCAGGACGGGATATGTATTGTTGACTGTCGTGATCTCCATGCCGCTCCGGTTCCAGTATGTCTGTTTCACATTGAGCTGCTCTTTGCCGCTTTGCAGCACTTGCAGCAGCGTGCTTTCTTCCTGTTCGAAATTGAAGAGCTCCAATATGGAACGGTCGCCGACATCTTCAAGCGCAAGCCCCTCAATCTCTTTCATCTTCTCATTGTAGATGATTGTTCTGCCGTTTCTGTCTATGGCGTGGATGCCGACACCGGCATGATTGATCGCATATTGATAAAAAGGGGAGAGGGAATTTCCGCGTTGTTCCATCTCAAACACCATCCAATTTGAGTTTATTATTTTTCTGAGAGAAAACACTTGAAAAACGCAATAATCTCTTGCATTATTATAAGAGTGATCAGTGTAACAATGCAAATAATATTTGCGTCTAATAGGAGAAGGAGGATTTCAAATGATTCCATACAAACACGAACCATTTACCGACTTTACACAAGAAGAAAACAAAAAGGCGTTCCAAGAGGCACTTAAGACAGTGGAAGGCTATCTTGGCAAAGACTACCCGCTCATCATCGGCGGCGAGCGAATCATGACTGACGACAAGCTCGTCTCGACAAATCCTGCAAACAAAGAAGAAGTCATCGGCCGCGTTTCAAAAGCAAGCCGTGACCTTGCTGAAAAAGCGATGAAAACAGCTGACGAGACATTCAAGACATGGAGCAAAGTGAAACCTGAGTTCCGTGCAGACGTTCTTTTCAAATCCGCGGCAATCGTACGCCGCCGCAAGCATGAGTTCTCTGCATTGCTCGTAAAAGAAGCAGGGAAGCCTTGGAACGAAGCGGATGCGGATACAGCTGAAGCAATCGACTTCATGGAATACTATGGCCGCCAGATGCTTAAATTGAAAGACGGCATGCCTGTTGAGAGCCGTCCTGGCGAATTCAACCGCTTCGATTATATTCCACTAGGAGTCGGCGTTGTCATCTCTCCTTGGAACTTTGCTCTAGCCATCATGGCAGGTACAACAGTTGCTGCGCTTGTGACAGGAAACACGGTGTTGCTCAAGCCGGCTTCCACAACTCCGGTTGTTGCGTATAAGTTCATGGAAGTCCTTGAAGAGGCAGGCATGCCTGCCGGCGTCGTCAACTATATCCCTGGCTCCGGCTCTGAAGTCGGCGACTACTTGGTTGACCACCCGCGCACACGTTTCATCTCCTTTACAGGTTCCCGCGAAGTGGGCATGCGCATCTACGAACGTGCAGGTAAAGTGAATGAAGGCCAGATCTGGCTCAAGCGTGTCATCGCTGAAATGGGCGGTAAAGATACAATCGTCGTCGACAAAGAAGGCGATTTGGAACTTGCAGCTCAATCTATCGTGAAATCTGCATTCGGCTTCAGCGGACAGAAATGTTCAGCATGTTCCCGTGCGGTCATCCACGAGGACGTGTACGACCAAGTCGTTTCTCGCGTAGAGGAATTGACGAAGGAATTGACATACGGCGATCCAGCTGACAACAGCAACTTCGCAGGTCCTGTCATCGACCAGAATTCGTTCGACAAGATCATGAGCTATATCGAAATCGGCAAGAAAGAAGGCCGTTTGATCGCTGGAGGCGAAGGCGACAGCTCGAAAGGCTACTTCGTTGCTCCGACTGTCATCGCTGACCTTGCGCCAGACGCACGCGTCATGCAGGAAGAGATCTTCGGACCAGTCGTCGGCCTTGCGAAAGCGAAGAACTTCGACGAATTGATCGAAATCGCGAACAACACAATCTACGGCTTGACTGGCGCTGTCATCACGAACAACCGTGAGCACATCGAACAGGCCCGCGAAGATTTCCACGTCGGAAACTTGTACTTCAACCGCGGCTGCACAGGTGCAATCGTCGGCTACCAGCCATTCGGCGGCTTCAACATGTCGGGTACTGACTCGAAAGCCGGAGGCCCTGACTACTTGCAGCTTCATATGCAAGGCAAGACGACATCTGAAACGCTGTAAGTTTTATTCCAATAGGCAGGCTGGGACTTTCCGGCCTGCCATCTACATATTATGAGGGAGGGATTTTTAATGACAATCAGTGAAAAAGTCATCACGCAAACTGAAAAATATGGGGCGAACAACTATCATCCACTGCCAATCGTAATTTCCGAGGCGGAAGGGGTTTGGGTAAAGGATCCGGAAGGTAATAAATATATGGATATGCTTTCCGCATATTCAGCTGTCAACCAGGGACATCGCCATCCGAAGATCGTCGATGCGCTTAAGAAGCAAGCAGATTGCGTGACGCTCACATCCCGCGCGTTCCATAACGACCAGCTTGGCCCTTGGTATGAATTGGTTTGTGAACTCACTGGAAAAGAGATGGCCCTTCCGATGAATACTGGGGCGGAAGCTGTCGAAACAGCAGTGAAGGCGGCACGCCGCTGGGCATATGACGTGAAAGGCGTGGAAAAGGACAAAGCGGAAATCATCGGATGCGAAGGAAACTTCCACGGCCGTACGATGACAGCTGTCTCCCTCTCGTCCGACGAGGAGTATAAGCGCGGATTCGGCCCGATGCTTCCAGGCATCAAGCTTGTGCCATACGGCGATATCAAGGCGCTTGAAGAAGCGATCACGCCGAATACTGCCGCATTCCTGATTGAACCGATCCAAGGGGAAGCAGGAATCATCATTCCGCCTGCAGGCTATATGAAAGCCGCTTACGAACTTTGCAAGAAACACAATGTACTATTCATCGCGGACGAAATCCAAGCCGGCCTATGCCGGACAGGCAAGATGTTCGCATCAGACTGGGAAGGATTCAAGCCGGATATGTACATCCTTGGAAAAGCGCTTGGCGGCGGGGTATTCCCGATCTCTTGCGTAGTGGCTGACAAAGACATCCTTGGCGTGTTCAACCCAGGTTCACACGGCTCGACATTCGGCGGAAACCCGATGGCTTGTGCAGTATCCATCGCATCGCTCGAAGTGCTTCAGGACGAAAAGCTTGCGGAACAGTCGCTCAAACTTGGTGAATACTTCATCGAGGAACTGAAGAAGATCGACCACCCGTCCATCAAAGACGTGCGCGGCCGCGGTTTATTCATCGGCGTGGAACTCACTGAGGAAGCACGTCCGTACTGTGAGAAACTGAAAGAACTCGGTTTGCTCTGCAAAGAGACGCATGACACAGTCATCCGTTTTGCGCCTCCGCTTGTGATCTCGAAAGAGGAACTCGACTGGGCGATCGAGCGCATCAAGAAAGTTTTTGAAAGTTAACGAGGATTGTCTACAAAAGTGAATAGCTCTATGTTACAATATGGGCGTTGTTGAAACATAATATTGAAATCAAAGAGGCGAACTTTACCAATGACTGAAAACCTGAATCTGTTCACGTCTACACAAGTTGTCATCAAAGAGGCACTTGACAAATTAGGCTACGATGAAGGAATGTATGAACTACTGAAAGAACCGATCCGCATGGTCGAAGTCCGGATTCCTGTTAAGATGGATGACGGCAAAGTGAAAGTGTTTACAGGCTACCGCGGCCAGCATAACGATGCTGTGGGTCCTACAAAGGGCGGCGTGCGCTTCCATCCGGAAGTCAGCGCTGATGAAGTCCGTGCGCTATCCATGTGGATGACATTGAAAGCGGGCATCGTCGATCTTCCGTATGGCGGAGGTAAAGGCGGTATCATCTGTGATCCGCGTGAAATGTCAATGGGCGAACTTGAGCGCTTGAGCCGCGGATATGTACGCGCCCTCAGCCAAGTAATGGGACCTACGAAAGATATCCCGGCTCCAGACGTCTTCACAAACGCGCAGATCATGGCATGGATGATGGATGAATACAGCCGTATCGACGAGTTCAACTCGCCTGGTTTCATCACAGGCAAGCCGATCGTGCTTGGCGGATCACAAGGCCGTGACCGCGCGACTGCAGAAGGTGTGACGATCATTATCAACGAAGCGGCAAAACGCCGTGATATCGACATGAAAGGCGCGCGTGTCGTCATTCAAGGATTCGGGAATGCAGGAAGCTTCCTATCCAAATTCTTGCATGATGCAGGTGCAAAAGTCATCGGTATCTCCGACGCATACGGAGCGCTTCATGATCCGGACGGGCTCGATATCGATTATCTTCTGGATCGCCGTGACAGCTTCGGCACCGTCACGACTTTGTTTGAGAACACGATCTCAAACCAGGAATTGCTTGAGCTCGATTGCGATATCCTCGTGCCTGCAGCAATTGAGAACCAGATTACTGAAAAGAACGCCCATAATATCAAGGCGTCCATCGTCGTCGAAGCGGCGAACGGACCTACAACTTCCGAAGCTACAAAAATCCTCACTGAACGAGGAATTCTTCTCGTACCAGACGTCCTTGCCAGTGCTGGCGGCGTGACTGTATCCTATTTTGAATGGGTTCAGAACAATATGGGATACTACTGGACAGAAGAAGAAGTCCGCGACCGGATGACCGATAAAATGGTCACTGCATTTGAAAATGTATATAATGTCGCGACTACACGCAATATTGACATGCGCCTTGCAGCGTATATGATCGGTATCCGCAAAACGGCTGAAGCATCCCGTTTCCGCGGCTGGGCATAATAAACGCAAGGTCAGCGGCAGAAGGTATCCCCGTAATGGCGGATACCTTTTTCCGCTTGCTTTGAAGATTACGTGAAGGAGGAAATAGGATGGACGGATTTGTATTTCAAAACCCTGTCAAACTGATATTCGGCAAGGGGAAAATCGACTCATTGAACAAGGAAATCACGAAGTTCGGCAACAAAGTGCTTGTCGTCTATGGGGGCGGAAGCATAAAACGGAACGGCCTATATGATGAAGTGATGGAGCAGTTGAAGCAAGGCGGCATGGAAGTCCATGAGCTGGCCGGCGTCGAGCCGAATCCCCGGGTGTCCACTGCACGGAGAGGCGCTGACTTATGTAAAGAGCATGCTATCGATTTCGTTCTCGCGGTGGGCGGCGGATCGGTCATTGACTGCACAAAACTGATTGTCAATGCTGCGAAATATGATGGAGATCCATGGGATTTCGTCATTGGGAAAGAAAGTCCGAAAGATGCTCTTCCATTCGGCACTATTTTGACGATCGCTGCCACTGGTTCCGAAATGAATGCGGGCTCGGTCATCACAAACGAGGAGACGATGGAGAAATACGGATGGGGCTGCCCGTTTAATATGCCGAAGTTCTCGATCCTTGATCCGACCTACACCATTTCATTGCCAAAAGATCAGACAGTCTATGGCATTGTCGATATGATGTCTCATATTTTTGAGCAGTATTTCCATGATGAGATGAATACGCCGCTGCAGGACAGCCTTTGTGAAGCGGCGCTCCGGACCATTATGGAAAGCGGCGGAAAACTGGTAAACGACCTCGAGAACTATGAGCTTCGCGAAACCATCTTGCTCTCCGGCACTTGGGGCCTGAATGGATTCCTCGGCATGGGCAACGGGGGAGGAGACTGGGGCACGCATGATATTGAACATGCGGTTTCCGCGGTATATGACATCCCGCACGCTGGCGGACTTGCGATTTTATTCCCGCACTGGATGCGGCAGAACATCCACCAGAATCCCGGCCGTTTTGCGCGGCTCGCTGAAAACGTGTTTGGCGTGGAACGGGGCGGAAGATCGGATGAGGAAACTGCTCAGGAAGGCATTGATCGCCTGCGGGAGTTCTGGACAGAAATCGGCGCGCCATCCAAGCTTAGCGATTATGGGATTGACGATTCGAAGCTTGAGCTCATGGCGGATAAAGCAGCGGCGAACGGACCGGTTGGAAGGTTTGCCAAGCTTGATCGCGATGGCGTTGTGAAGCTGCTTCAAGCTTCATTGTAAGCATAAGAAAAGGACGGGAATGAGCAGAATCAGCTCCTCCTGTCCTTTTTTCCGTTTGTTATTTCGGTAACTTGCTGCTGATATCGCGGGGCGGCTCTTTTGGGTTTATTCCTTTCCAAGTGCGAATACCGTCATCTTCATCAAAGGAAATGACCGCCTCCCGAACCCCTTTTTGTTTTAGGATCAGGAGCATCAGCCGATCGCGTATATCATCCGCGTAGGCGACCGTCTTCGTGGGATCAATCTCAGCGATGACCTCCACATGCAAATATTCCCCTTCTTTCAGGACCTCTACTTTCTGCAAGTCTTTTACATCCGGATCTTCAGCGACAAGGAATGCGATATGATTCAGCATTTCCTCATCCGTTTCTCCGATGGCACCCCGCGCATTTTCTAGGAATATACGCCCGACTACATAAAACATCATTAATCCAATCATGATTGAGACAATGCCTTCAGCTGCGAGAAAGCCGGTGAAGTGGGCAATTAAAATGGCCGAGAAGGCGAAAATTCCGCCGACAGAAGCGACAAGGTCTTCCATGAAAACAAGTTTTGTCGCAGGCTTCGCTTTATTCAGGTGCTTGAAACTTGCAAGCAAGGCGGGAATACCGCTCTTCGGTTCGCCTGCATCATGCATGATCTCTTTGGATGCTTTCAACAATACAGAGAACTCGAGGGCGGTGGCAATGACGAGAACTGTGACGTTGATCCAGACGCCAGACGTTTCTGTAGGGTGTGTAAGGTGATGCCATCCTTCTTTGATCGCTTCATAAGACATGATGGCGACGATGATGACAGCGCCTAGGCAGACCAGATTCACGACTCGGCCGAAACCATTCGGGAATTTAGGTGTCGGACTCTTTTTGGATAACGCAGATCCGGAAAACACGAAGAATTGATTGGCGGCGTCACCGAATGAATGCATCGTTTCCGCAAACATGGCTACATTTCCGGTAAAGAGAAAGGCTGTTCCTTTTATCAGCGCGATCACGGCATTGACGACTGCTGCGAGGAAAGAAGATTTGTTCCCTTTCTTTAGCAAAACGAATAGTTCTTTCAAGGGCATTCACTCCATTATGGGAAGATTTCTAGTTCGATTGAATCGATGTATGCCAGTTCGGTCAGTTCCATATATAAGTCTGCGGTCTCTTTCTTAGTTAAAGCGGCTAACCGGAAGTCAAGCTCATGTTTTTCTCCGCCGGTTGCAGATGATAATTTCTTGATACGCAAATTCTCAATCGTCATTTCCTCTCTCTTTAGGAATTCCACCAATTCCTCGATCTTATGCTTGTCATTCAAGATGACGATGAAAGCAGCTTCTTTAGAACGAATTCTTTTGGGGCCGTATTTATCAAGACCCGGAGCTACAATCTCGATGACAAACAAGATACAAGCAACCGCGAATGCTGCTTCCAAGTAAAACCCGGCCCCCACTGCGATTCCAATGCTTGCCGCGCCCCAAATCATGGCGGCCGTCGTCAGACCTGTAATGTTGTCGTTATCGCGGCGCAAAATCGCCCCGGCACCAAGGAAACCGATGCCGCTCACAATTTGGGCAGCCAAGCGTAATGGATCCATTTGGATATTGATATCATTCCGCGCAGGCAGAAGATAAGCGGATTCCATGGAAACGATCGTAAGCAGACAGCTGAACGTCGCAATGACGGCGCTGGTCTTCAGGCCGATCGGTTTCTTCTTTATTTCCCTTTCCACCCCTATGACTAAACTCAAGATCAGCGCGAGCCCGAGCTTGATCAATACTTCTGGATACATCTCACTATTCGATATCCACTCCATACGCATCCCATCCCCCTATATATGTTTGCCCGGCAATCCATGATATAATTTCATAGTATCTATAACCTGAAACACTCAGGATGTAACATACAGGCCTGAGTGGAAAGGAGACATCGCTATTATGGAAAAGCCGGGCATCAATCCTTACATACCGATTATCATCGGCGTACTGTCTGTCGCTTCGTCCGCTATATTCGTAAAACTGGCCGCGGCAGATGCCGGGGTCATCGCCTTTTATAGAATGTTTTTCTCCGTCGTGCTCATGGTTCCGCTCTTCTTCTGGAAATACCGGAAAGAAGTGAAGGCATTAAGCAGGAAAGAGTGGACGTTTTCTGCAATTGGCGGCATATTCTTGGCGTTGCATTTTATCCTCTGGTTCGAATCGCTGAACTACACATCGGTCGCAAGCTCGACAGTCCTTGTCACGCTGCAGCCGATCTTCGCCTTCGCCGGAACCTATTTCTTCTTTAAAGAGAAATTATCCGGCAAGACGATCGTGTCAGCACTTGTTGCGATTACAGGCAGCATCATCATCAGCTGGGGCGATTTCAAAGTGAGCGGCACTGCATTCTACGGTGACATGCTAGCGCTTGCCGGCTGCGCGTTCATTACCGCGTATCTGTTATTCGGCCAAGAGGTTAGGAAACGTGTGTCTCTTATTACGTATACGTTCGTACTATACTCAATAAGCGCAATCACACTATTTTTCTACGTACTCATCAAAGGCGAATCATTTGGACCGTACGCGCCGTCCGACTGGCTGTGGTTCTTCCTGCTTGCCCTCCTGCCGAATCTGTTCGGCCATTCGCTTTTCAATTGGGCGGTGAAGTATGTCAGCACCAATGTAATCTCTATAGCTATCTTATTCGAACCGGTCGGCGCCGCAATCCTTGCATATTTTATATTCAACGAAACACTCAGCGGCAGCCAGGTAGCGGGCGGAATGATTGTTATAGCGGGCATTTTGCTGTTTGTGATCGACGGTGAAAAGATAAAGGGAAAATTATTTTCAAAAAGCGCTTGATTTCTTCAGGGGACATGTTGTATATTAGTACATGTCCTCTTGAGAGGCGCACAACATGAAAGTCAAACGAAAAAAGAAATTAAAAAAAGTAGTTGACTTCCAAGTTAGCAAGTGGTAAGATAATAAAGTCGCCAAGAGAGGCGGCGAACATGAACCTTGAAAACTGAACAGCAAAACGTCAACATAAAGTTCCGAAGCCGACCCCGTCGGCGGACGAACAACAACAATGGACATCATAAAGATGCCAGCAAAGAAATCGAGCTACTCGAATTTCTTCAACCTTTCTCCTACAAGAGAGGCATCTGGCGGCCGAGACGTAGTGCAGTGCTAGGAGACGATTGAGTGAAGGAGGGAGCGTGCTTTGGCACGTGACCGACTGAACGAATGAAGTCGACAACGCAATGCGCTGCGTATCGGTCCGCCAGACTGGTGTGCGAGACGTGGTGGAGTGCTAGGAAGCGAAGGAGCAAGGGAGGGAACGTACACCAGTACGTGACCGACCGCGCGACTGAAGCTGACAACGCAATCCGCCGCGTATCGCGCGCCAGATTTATGGAGAGTTTGATCCTGGCTCAGGACGAACGCTGGCGGCGTGCCTAATACATGCAAGTCGAGCGAATGACAGGGAGCTTGCTCCCTTGATTTAGCGGCGGACGGGTGAGTAACACGTGGGCAACCTGCCCTGCAGATGGGGATAACTCCGGGAAACCGGGGCTAATACCGAATAATCAGTTCCTCCGCATGGAGGAACTCTGAAAGACGGTCTTTGGCTGTCACTGCAGGATGGGCCCGCGGCGCATTAGCTAGTTGGTGGGGTAACGGCCTACCAAGGCGACGATGCGTAGCCGACCTGAGAGGGTGATCGGCCACACTGGGACTGAGACACGGCCCAGACTCCTACGGGAGGCAGCAGTAGGGAATCTTCCACAATGGACGAAAGTCTGATGGAGCAACGCCGCGTGAACGAAGAAGGCTCTCGGGTCGTAAAGTTCTGTTGCGAGGGAAGAACACGTACGGGAGTCACTGCCCGTACCTTGACGGTACCTCGTCAGAAAGCCACGGCTAACTACGTGCCAGCAGCCGCGGTAATACGTAGGTGGCAAGCGTTGTCCGGAATTATTGGGCGTAAAGCGCGCGCAGGCGGTCCTTTAAGTCTGATGTGAAATCTCGCGGCTCAACCGCGAACGGTCATTGGAAACTGGGGGACTTGAGTGCAGAAGAGGAAAGCGGAATTCCACGTGTAGCGGTGAAATGCGTAGAGATGTGGAGGAACACCAGTGGCGAAGGCGGCTTTCTGGTCTGTAACTGACGCTGAGGCGCGAAAGCGTGGGGAGCAAACAGGATTAGATACCCTGGTAGTCCACGCCGTAAACGATGAGTGCTAAGTGTTAGGGGGTTTCCGCCCCTTAGTGCTGCAGCTAACGCATTAAGCACTCCGCCTGGGGAGTACGGCCGCAAGGCTGAAACTCAAAGGAATTGACGGGGACCCGCACAAGCGGTGGAGCATGTGGTTTAATTCGAAGCAACGCGAAGAACCTTACCAGGTCTTGACATCCCGCTGACCGGCATGGAGACATGCCTTTCCCTTCGGGGACAGCGGTGACAGGTGGTGCATGGTTGTCGTCAGCTCGTGTCGTGAGATGTTGGGTTAAGTCCCGCAACGAGCGCAACCCTTGATCTTAGTTGCCAGCATTCAGTTGGGCACTCTAAGGTGACTGCCGGTGACAAACCGGAGGAAGGTGGGGATGACGTCAAATCATCATGCCCCTTATGACCTGGGCTACACACGTGCTACAATGGACGGTACAAAGGGCTGCGAACCCGCGAGGGGGAGCCAATCCCATAAAACCGTTCCCAGTTCGGATTGCAGGCTGCAACTCGCCTGCATGAAGCCGGAATCGCTAGTAATCGTGGATCAGCATGCCACGGTGAATACGTTCCCGGGTCTTGTACACACCGCCCGTCACACCACGAGAGTTTGTAACACCCGAAGTCGGTGGGGTAACCCTTACGGGAGCCAGCCGCCGAAGGTGGGACAGATGATTGGGGTGAAGTCGTAACAAGGTAGCCGTATCGGAAGGTGCGGCTGGATCACCTCCTTTCTAAGGATAATTACGGAATACAGATCTTCGATCTGTAAGTTGACGTTTTGCGTTCAGTTTTGAAGGTTTATCGAAAAGCGGAAAACACCGGTTAGCTCAACCGGCAGCTGGAGGGCTTGAGGTGAAATGCTTGCATTTCGTCCGAAAGACCGAAGCGGACGCGTGAGCTGGTGTTTGGAGCTGGACAATAATATCTTCAGACTTGTTCATTGAAAACTGGATAGAACGACATTGAAAGTAACAAGTAATCAACCGAGTCGATCACGTAGTGATTGAACATGCAATACTTTGTAACGAGCTGGTTGTGTTTATCGCTAAATACACCACTCAAACCATGGCACCTCTTGCAGGATGCCGAAAAGGTTAAGTTAGAAAGGGCGCACGGCGGATGCCTTGGCACTAGGAGCCGATGAAGGACGGAACTAACACCGATATGCTTCGGGGAGCTGTAAGTAAGCTTTGAGCCGAAGATTTCCGAATGGGGGAACCCACTGCCCGTAATGGGGCAGTACGCTGCACGTGAATACATAGCGTGAGCGAGGCACACCCGGAGAACTGAAACATCTAAGTACCCGGAGGAAGAGAAAGAAACATCGATTCCCTTAGTAGCGGCGAGCGAAACGGGAAGAGCCCAAACCAGGAAGCTTGCTTCCTGGGGTTGTAGGACACTCTATACGGAGTTACAAAGGGCTGGGTTAGGCGAAGCGACCTGGAAAGGTCCGCCAGAGCGGGTAAAAGCCCCGTAGCCGAAAGTCCAGCCTCTCCAGAGTGGATCCTGAGTACGGCGGAACACGTGAAATTCCGTCGGAATCCGGGAGGACCATCTCCCAAGGCTAAATACTCCCTAGTGACCGATAGTGAACCAGTACCGTGAGGGAAAGGTGAAAAGCACCCCGGAAGGGGAGTGAAAGAGAACCTGAAACCGTGTGCCTACAAGTTGTCAGAGCCCGTTAATGGGTGATGGCGTGCCTTTTGTAGAATGAACCGGCGAGTTACGATTCCATGCGAGGTTAAGCCGAGAAGGCGGAGCCGCAGCGAAAGCGAGTCTGAATAGGGCGCATGAGTATGGGGTCGTAGACCCGAAACCAGGTGATCTACCCATGTCCAGGGTGAAGGTAAGGTAACACTTACTGGAGGCCCGAACCCACGTACGTTGAAAAGTGCGGGGATGAGGTGTGGGTAGCGGTGAAATTCCAATCGAACCTGGAGATAGCTGGTTCTCTCCGAAATAGCTTTAGGGCTAGCCTCAAACGTAAGAGTCCCGGAGGTAGAGCACTGTTTGGACGAGGGGCCCATCCCGGGTTACCGAATTCAGACAAACTCCGAATGCCGGATGACTTCTGTTTGGGAGTCAGACTGCGGATGATAAGATCCGTGGTCGAGAGGGAAACAGCCCAGACCGCCAGTTAAGGTCCCCAAGTATCCGTTGAGTGGAAAAGGATGTGGCGCTGCCCAGACAACCAGGATGTTGGCTTAGAAGCAGCCACCATTTAAAGAGTGCGTAATAGCTCACTGGTCGAGTGGCGCTGCGCCGAAAATGTACCGGGGCTAAACGGATCACCGAAACTGCGGATTGACACCGATGGTGTCAGTGGTAGGAGAGCGTTCCAAGGGCGTCGAAGCCAGACCGGAAGGACTGGTGGAGCGCTTGGAAGTGAGAATGCCGGTATGAGTAGCGAAAGAAGGGTGAGAATCCCTTCCACCGAATGCCTAAGGTTTCCTGAGGAAGGCTCGTCCGCTCAGGGTTAGTCGGGACCTAAGTCGAGGCCGATAGGCGTAGACGATGGACAACAGGTTGATATTCCTGTACCACCTCCCCGCCGTTATCAGCAATGGGGGGACGCAGTAGGATAGGGTGAGCGCGCTGTTGGTCATGCGCGTCCAAGCAGTGAGGCGTGGAATGAGGCAAATCCCATTCCAGATGCGCTGGGCTGTGATGGCAAGGGGAATTGTCCCCGGAGTCCCTGATTTCACACTGCCAAGAAAAGCCTCTAGCGAGGCGGGAGGTGCCCGTACCGCAAACCGACACAGGTAGGCGAGGAGAGAATCCTAAGGTGATCGAGAGAACTCTCGTTAAGGAACTCGGCAAAATGACCCCGTAACTTCGGGAGAAGGGGTGCTCTGGTAGGGTGAATAGCCCGAGAGAGCCGCAGTGAATAGGCCCAGGCGACTGTTTAGCAAAAACACAGGTCTCTGCAAAACCGTAAGGTGACGTATAGGGGCTGACGCCTGCCCGGTGCTGGAAGGTTAAGAGGAGGGGTCAGCGCAAGCGAAGCTCCGAATTGAAGCCCCAGTAAACGGCGGCCGTAACTATAACGGTCCTAAGGTAGCGAAATTCCTTGTCGGGTAAGTTCCGACCCGCACGAAAGGCGTAACGATCTGGGCACTGTCTCAACGAGAGACTCGGTGAAATTATAATATGCGTGAAGATGCGCATTACCCGCGACAGGACGGAAAGACCCCGTGGAGCTTTACTGCAGCCTGATATTGAATTCCGGTGCAGCCTGTACAGGATAGGTAGGAGCCTAAGATGCCGGAGCGCCAGCTTCGGTGGAGGCACCCGTGGGATACTACCCTGGCTGTATTGGACTTCTAACCCTTGCCCGTGATCCGGGCAGGAGACAGTGTCAGGCGGGCAGTTTGACTGGGGCGGTCGCCTCCTAAAGAGTAACGGAGGCGCCCAAAGGTTCCCTCAGAATGGTTGGACATCATTCGCAGAGTGCAAAGGCATAAGGGAGCTTGACTGCGAGACCTACAAGTCGAGCAGGGTCGAAAGACGGGCTTAGTGATCCGGTGGTTCCGCATGGAAGGGCCATCGCTCAACGGATAAAAGCTACCCCGGGGATAACAGGCTTATCTCCCCCAAGAGTCCACATCGACGGGGAGGTTTGGCACCTCGATGTCGGCTCATCGCATCCTGGGGCTGTAGTCGGTCCCAAGGGTTGGGCTGTTCGCCCATTAAAGCGGTACGCGAGCTGGGTTCAGAACGTCGTGAGACAGTTCGGTCCCTATCCGTCGCGGGCGCAGGAAATTTGAGAGGAGCTGTCCTTAGTACGAGAGGACCGGGATGGACACACCGCTGGTGTACCAGTTGTTCTGCCAAGGGCATCGCTGGGTAGCTATGTGTGGACGGGATAAATGCTGAAAGCATCTAAGCATGAAGCCCCCCTCGAGATGAGATTTCCCTTTACTTCTGTAAGTAAGATCCCTCAAAGATGATGAGGTGGATAGGTCCGGGGTGGAAGCGTGGCGACACGTGCAGCTGACGGATACTAATCGATCGAGGACTTAACCAAGAAAAGCGGAGACGACCGTTTAGGCGCGACAGGCATAAGACAGCCTGCGGAAGTGGCGAAAGCCACCGGAGCAGGATGGCTTATGACCCCGAGCGACTGGGAGTTGAAGCTGGACACAAGAAATGCCGAAGCGGCCGCCAAGGCGCGACAGGCACAAGACGGATTGGCGAAGCGGCGCTTTCTGCCGCGCAGCCGAGACGGCTTGTGACCCGAGCGACTGGCCGCTGAGGCTGGACAGTTACAATAGTACGTTGATTACGTTACCCAATGTCACTTCTATCCGGTTTTGAATGAGCAATTCATTCAAAAAAAGCTCTTTTCACTAAAAAAAGTGCTTGTAAATCTCTAAAGAGATGATATAATAAGTAATGTCTTCAAAAGAAGTACAAGTCTGGTAATGATGGCGAAGAGGTCACACCCGTTCCCATACCGAACACGGAAGTTAAGTTCTTCAGCGCCGATGGTAGTAGGGGGCTTCCCCCTGTGAGAGTAGGACGTCGCCAGGCTTATATACGGAGGATTAGCTCAGCTGGGAGAGCACCTGCCTTACAAGCAGGGGGTCGGCGGTTCGAACCCGTCATCCTCCACCATATATCTTATGTGCCGGTGTAGCTCAACTGGTAGAGCAACTGACTTGTAATCAGTAGGTTGAGGGTTCAAGTCCTTTCGCCGGCACCACTAAGAGCCATTAGCTCAGTTGGTAGAGCATCTGACTTTTAATCAGAGGGTCGCAGGTTCGAATCCTGCATGGCTCACCATTTTAATCATGCGGGTGTGGTGGAACTGGCAGACACGCTAGACTTAGGATCTAGTGCCGCAAGGCGTGGGGGTTCGACTCCCTTCACCCGCACTTTATACGCGGAAGTAGTTCAGTGGTAGAATACGACCTTGCCAAGGTCGGGGTCGCGGGTTCGAATCCCGTCTTCCGCTCCAATTTTGCCGGGGTGGCGGAACTGGCAGACGCACAGGACTTAAAATCCTGCGGTAGGTGACTACCGTACCGGTTCGATTCCGGTCCTCGGCATCAGAACCAGTTAGGATCAAGCGCCCGTAGCTCAATTGGATAGAGCGTCTGACTACGGATCAGAAGGTTGTGGATTCGACTTCTGCCGGGCGCGCCATTACATAGCAATCACTTTACGGGAAGTAGCTCAGCTTGGTAGAGCACTTGGTTTGGGACCAAGGGGTCGCAGGTTCGAATCCTGTCTTCCCGACCACTTTCAAAATGGGGCCTTAGCTCAGCTGGGAGAGCGCCTGCCTTGCACGCAGGAGGTCAGCGGTTCGATCCCGCTAGGCTCCACCATTTATAATAACTGAGAGTTATAAGTACTTTCGGCGGCGTAGCTCAGCTGGCTAGAGCGTACGGTTCATACCCGTAAGGTCGTGGGTTCGATTCCCTCCGCCGCTATCAAAAGGACCTTTAGCTCAGTTGGTTAGAGCAGACGGCTCATAACCGTCCGGTCGCAGGTTCGAGTCCTGCAAGGTCCACCACTATTTGAATATTATCACGGAGGAATACCCAAGTCTGGCTGAAGGGATCGGTCTTGAAAACCGACAGGGGTGTTAAAGCCCGCGGGGGTTCGAATCCCTCTTCCTCCGCCATATTGCTTTTTGAAACAGCATATGGTATACTAAGAAAGTGCTTGTCAATCAAGCTAGCAATTACATGCAGTTCATATTATTATCGCGGGGTGGAGCAGTGGTAGCTCGTCGGGCTCATAACCCGAAGGTCGCAGGTTCAAATCCTGCCCCCGCAACCAAATGGTCCCGTGGTGTAGCGGTTAACATGCCTGCCTGTCACGCAGGAGATCGCCGGTTCGATCCCGGTCGGGACCGCCATTTCATCTTTTATACATAGAAGTGAAAATGCAGCACAAACGGCTCAGTAGCTCAGTCGGTAGAGCAAAGGACTGAAAATCCTTGTGTCGGCGGTTCGATTCCGTCCTGAGCCATTCTTCTGCGGGTGTAGTTTAGTGGTAAAACCTCAGCCTTCCAAGCTGATGATGAGGGTTCGATTCCCTTCACCCGCTCCAATGGGCCTATAGCTCAGCTGGTTAGAGCGCACGCCTGATAAGCGTGAGGTCGGTGGTTCGAGTCCACTTAGGCCCACCATTCCGCAGTAGCTCAGTGGTAGAGCAATCGGCTGTTAACCGATCGGTCGTAGGTTCGAGTCCTACCTGCGGAGCCATCATTTTTAATACGGGGAAGTACTCAAGAGGCTCAAGAGGCGCCCCTGCTAAGGGCGTAGGTCGCGTAAGCGGCGCGAGGGTTCGAATCCCTCCTTCTCCGCCATATGGCCCCTTGGTCAAGCGGTTAAGACACCGCCCTTTCACGGCGGTAACACGGGTTCGAATCCCGTAGGGGTCATCCCAAAAAAGCTGAACGGCATAAACCGTTCAGCTTTTTTTATTTCTCTTTATTGCCTAAGCGGCAGGTCCTTGCTTAGGCATTACTCTGTTTCCTTATCGTTAATATAGCTGTCTCCCTCGTGATAAGGGATATCGCCGATTGGAGATTCAAGTCCTTCCTGATCCAGTTCCTCTTCATATTCCTTTTCTTCTGAAGAGCGGACAAATCCTCTGTTTTCACCGGTAATATCGGTTCCTGTAAATTCTTCATACTCTTCCGAGGCTCCGTCTATTATTCCATCCTCATACAATGTATTGTAATCGTCCCGATCCCCAAAGAAGTCAGAAGGTGTTTCGGATGTCCCCGACTGGGCAATCTCCGAGAAGCTGTCTTTGCTGTCTTCTATCGAATCATCGCTATGCCGGTTTGCGAAAGTATCAGGCTCTGCCATGATGAGGATATCCTTCTCGGAAGGCCGGTCTGTCGGCACTTCCTGTTCTGTTGTATGATCGATGCAGACGGTCGTATATGGGATCGCTTCCAAGCGTTCAAAGGGAATATCTTCACCGCATACTTTACATACTCCGTATGAGCCATCCTTAATAGCATCCAGGGCATCATCCACTTTTGCGATTTCTGCATCCGCATGCACATTTAACGCGATATCCTTTTGACGTTCAAACAGCTCTGTCCCCAAATCAGCCGGATGATTGTCATATGCCGACAGTTCGCCTACCGTATCCGTTTGGCTCTCTCTCGTTTCCGTCTCATCGTCTGTTTTCACCAAGTTCTCTTTTATGGAAAGCAATTCATTTTTTAAAATGCCCATTTGCCTCTCATCTAACATGAATTCCACATCCTTTGTCCATAATGGCTTTAGTATGTTCACTCCAGCCTCTTTCATCAATCTCTCATAATCGATTACTGTCCTATTCCCGTTTAGCCGAATATGCTAAACCTAAAAAGGAACCTGCTGGCGCAGGCTCCTTTTGCATATAGATTATTTGATGAGATGTCCAATCAGGATCCCGACTGCCAGGAGAAGGGCAAAAAGTGTGTTTGTCACAGCTGTGTCCTTCATCGCAGGCATCACTTGCAGCGGTTGCTCGTGCGTCCTGAATACTTTGATCGCATGGAGCGGTTTCTTGATGCTCAGGAATACGAGCAGCGCCCAAGCGGTCACATGTCCGGCGATCACTAAAGCGGTGATCCATCCATAGGAAATGAGGAAGAACGCGAGAAGGATAGTAATGGCCCGCTGGCGTCCGACTAAGATAGCCAGTGTTTTGCGCCCGCCTTCCGTATCACCGGCGATGTCCCTAATATTGTTGGACATCATGATGCCTGCTACGAGAAGCATGCTTGGAATAGACAGGTAAACCGCATCAGCTGTCACCGTTCCCGTCTGGATATAAAAAGCGATCAAGACAAGCAGCATTCCCATGACCACGCCTGAAAATAATTCACCTAATGGAGTGTAGGCGATCGGATAGGGTCCGCCTGTATAAAAATAACCGACCATCATGCATAAGAGGCCGATAACGGCGAGCGTCCAAGATGTTTCCATGCAAATGTAGACGCCGATCAAAATCGAAATGCCGTAGAGCAAAAATGCGATGGCTAACACGGTTCTCGGCTGTACACCGTTTCGGACAATCGTGCCCCCGATACCGACAGAGTGTTCCGTGTCCAGGCCTCTTTTGTAATCATAGTACTCATTGAACATATTAGTCGCCATTTGGATCAGGACGCTGGCGACTAGCATGGCAACGAATAGAGGGACGTGGAATGCACCATAGGAGACCGCAATCATCGTCCCAAGGAAAACGGGGGCGAACGCGGCGGTCAGTGTGTGAGGCCTTGTGAGCTGCCACCAGATCCTCCATCCTGTATCCGCTTTTATCGTCTGTTGCAATTTGATTCTCTCCTTAAATATAAATTAACGCATACTGCTATTGTACTCTAAAATGGGCCGTCCGCCTATGTACTTTGCATTATTTGTCCCTTTCCCTCCGGTTTCCGGTATAATGGAAAGGGTAAAGAACCTAGGTGTTTGACTGTATAGTAAGGAGAGAACATCATGAATCGGAATTTGACTGAACAAAGAGAACGTCAAAAAGCGATCATTTCAGAACCAATCCGTTTTTTTACGGAAACGATAGAAGTCCGGGGAATGTCCCCGTTGTCATTTTTTGAGTCGGGTGCATCCGATTATAAAGGCGAGCGGTTCTACTGGCAGAATGCTGACCAGAGTCTGACGCTTGCGGGTCTGGGACATGCCCACGTTCTGACGTCGGAGCGGTCCGCAGGCAGGTATGATGAGATATCGGAGGAATGGAGCCGGCTCTGTTCGCTGCTCGTGAAGGAAGAGAAAGACCGGGACCCTGTTCTTTTCGGCGGTTTCTCCTATGATTCCCTTCAAGTGGGTGAAGAGATGTGGAGTTCATTCCCATCCGCTTTTTTTGTTGTGCCCACTTTTCAATTGTCGATGGAAGAAGGCAAGGCCTATGTATCCATCAATATGATTGGCCGAAGTGAGCAAAGCGCTCAGGAGTTTGACCGTTTACGGGAAGAAAGGGACCGCCTGATCCATCTCGCACAGGTCCATGAATTCCAGTTTGGCGGGAAACCGGAAATCGTCTCCAAGCTGGAAATCGGGAAAGAGCGATATTTGCAGGCCGTTTCTCGGGTCACCGAACAGATCCGCTTAGGAAGGGCACGTAAAGTTGTCATCGCACGCTTGCTGAAACTTGGACTATCCAGCGATGCGAATGCGGCCGCTGTCCTAAGCGCCATTACGAATGAGCAGCGGGAAAGTTATCATTTCGGATTGGAAAATGGCCAGTCATTCTTTTTCGGCGCAACGCCGGAACGGTTGATTCAGATAAAAGACGGGCGGGCATACTCTGCTTGTATCGCAGGCTCGATCCGCCGGGGGGAGACCGCGGTTCTTGACAAGGAACTCGGGGAAGCCCTTCTGAATGACAAGAAAAATAGGGAAGAGCATCAGTGCGTCGTCAGCATGATCTCTGATGTATTTCATTCGCTTGGAAGAAATACCTCCATCCCTAAAACGCCGCGGCTGTTGAAAATCAGGGATATCCAGCATCTTTACACCCCTGTATCAGGGGATTTGGCTGAGCATACCGACATCTTTTCCTTTGTCAGGTCGCTGCATCCGACGCCTGCTCTTGGGGGTGTCCCTACCGATGTGGCGCTTGAGATGATCCGGGAAGAGGAAGGGATTGACCGCGGATATTATGCCGCCCCGATCGGCTGGACTGATGCGTCCGGAAATGGGGAATTCGCTGTCGGCATCCGGTCTGCACTTCTGAAAGGCGATACTGCCTATCTATACGCAGGAGGCGGCATAGTGGCGGATTCAGAACCCCGATCGGAATATGAAGAGACTTGGGTGAAATTCAGGCCTGTCCTCAGGGCGCTTGGAGGCAGACTTGATGGATGAACGTAGGATATTGACGAATCATGTGAAACGGCTGACAGGCTCCCTAATCCGTTCTGGTGCGGTCCGGGCAGTCATCAGCCCAGGCTCCCGTTCGACTCCGCTCGCTTATGCGTTTGCGTCATCCGGCGAAATGGAGACGTATATGCAAGTGGACGAGCGGTCGGCGGCGTATTTTGCACTAGGTCTTGCAAAAGCATCAGGGGAGCCGGTTGTCCTGCTTTGCACATCCGGGACGGCGGCTTCGAACTATCACCCGGCGGTCACGGAAGCGTATTACGCGAGAGTGCCGCTCATCGTCATGACCGCAGATCGGCCGCATGAGCTCCGGGAAGTCGGAGCTCCGCAGGCGATCCATCAGATCGGCATGTTCGGCGATCATGTGAAATGGAGTGTCGATTTTCCGCTGCCCGAGCAGAATGAGGCAGTGGATGATTTCTTGGAGCGGCATGTAAACCGCGCAGTTTCCATGGCCCAATCAGCACCAAAAGGACCTGTTCATATCAATGTCCCATTCAGGGAACCATTGTTGATCGACTTCGATTCGGATATGCCGGCGCTCTCTTTCCACAAGTCGATGCCTGGAGTACTAGGGATCGCCAAAGAAACTGAGATGGAGCTGAATCATCTGCTGGCAGGCTCTGAAAGAGGGCTTATTATCGCGGGTGAAATGACACCGGGGCTGGATAAAAAGCTGTTTTGGGAATTCGCCAAATCAACCGGCTGGCCAGTCCTCTGCGATCCACTGTCCAATCTGCGGAGCGGGGTGCCGAAAGACTGCCTGGCAATTTGCATCGACCATTATGATGCTTTGCTGAAAAGTGACAAGTTCCGCATGCGGGCTAAGCCGGACACCGTCATCCGTTTTGGAGCGCAGCCTGTCTCCAAACCACTGTCACTTTTTCTGAAGAATGTCCGGCCTGACGTGTTCATTGCGGTGGATGAATCTCCTGCTTTCCGCGATTCCCTCGGTATTGTGACGCATCATGTCCAATCATCGCCCGAAGCGGTATTATGCTTGCGGCCATATAACAAGCCAGGAAACTACGCGGCACTCTGGGAAAGAGCGAATGAAGTGGCGGAAAAGGCGCATGATGCATATGTGACGGAGCCGGGGGATGAAGGGATGTTCGCCAAGCTCTTGTTTGATCAACTGCCCGGCGGCAGCGATCTCTTCAGCGGCAGCAGCATGCCGATCCGCGACGTCGATACATTCTTCAGAAAGACGGGAAGGGACATCGGCATTTTTGCAAATAGAGGGGCTAATGGAATTGACGGGGTCGTCTCGTCCGCCTTTGGCATGCAGGCGGCCAGAAAGCGGCCTGCCTTCCTGCTGATCGGTGATCTGTCGTTCCTCCATGATGTGAATGGACTTCTTGTCTCAAGGTTCCAGGAGACCGACTTGACGATCATCCTGATGAATAATGACGGCGGCGGCATCTTTTCCTACTTGCCGCAAGCCTCTGTCCCTGACCATTTTGAGGAACTGTTTGGCACACCGACCGGTTTGACATTCGAAAATACCGCTGCCATGTATGACGCTCAATACAAGGCGGTCGCTGAACCTGAAGCATTCCTCTCAGAACTTCAGAAGCCGAAAGAGAAACCAGTCCGAATCATCGAAGTGTTCACAGACCGGCAAGTGAATGTCAAAACGCATAAAGCCTACTGGGACGCTATCATGAAAGGGCTGGAGAATCTTGATGGAACACTATGAAATTAGAGGGAATAGCATAGCTGTCAGGCAGCTTGGCGATAAAAGCCGGCAAACAATCGTGCTGCTCCATGGCTTTACAGGCAGTACGGCTACATGGGAAGAGACAGCAGAGCTGTTGAAGGACGATTTTCATCTCGTCATGGCCGATTTGACAGGACACGGAGAAACGGCAAGCCCTGACGATCCGAGCAGATACTACATGGAGGAGCAAGTCGAAGATCTGCATGAGCTTTTTTCACGCTTAGGGCTAAGCCGATTTGGACTGCTGGGCTATTCGATGGGCGGGCGGGTTGCGCTTGGCTATGCGGCTAGCTATCCTCAGAAAATCGCCGCCCTGATCCTCGAAAGCTCTTCGCCGGGGCTTCGGACAGAAGAGGAGCGTTCAGCACGAAGGGAAGCGGACGGAAGGCTGGCAGAGCGGATCATGCAAGAAGGAATTGAATGTTTTGTTGATTACTGGGAAAATATTCCTCTGTTTGCTACCCAGCAGAAACTGCCGCAAGAGAAGCGGGCCAGTATCCGGCTCGAACGTTTGCATCAGAAAGAAAGCGGTCTTGCTAATAGCTTGATCGGTATCGGGACAGGCAGTCAGCCGTCCTACTGGAACAGCCTTTCCGGTTTACAGCTGCCAGTTTTGCTGTTGACAGGAGAGCTGGACACGAAATTTGTTAGTATTGCCCGGGAAATGAAAGAAAAGCTACTGAATGCGGACCATGTCACCATTCCAGGCGCGGGCCATGCAATTCACGTGGAAAATCCAGAACGATTTGCTACAATGGTAAAGGAATATGCTAACGAAGTATTATTAGGAGGAGGTTCAATATGACACGTCAATGGGAAACAATCCGTACATATGAAGATATCAAGTACGAAAAGTACAATGGCATTGCAAAAGTGACAATTAACCGGCCCGAAGTACGCAACGCATTCCGTCCGAAAACTGTGATGGAGATGATTGATGCGTTCTCTCGTGCACGTGATGATGAAAGCATCGGTGTCATCATTCTTACAGGCGAGGGCGAGAAGGCATTCTGTTCCGGAGGAGATCAATCCGTCCGCGGCCATGGAGGCTATGTAGGGGAAGACGAAATTCCTCGTCTGAACGTCCTTGATTTGCAACGCTTGATCCGTGTCATTCCGAAACCGGTTGTTGCGATGGTCGCAGGTTACGCAATCGGGGGCGGACATGTTCTGCATGTCGTCTGTGATTTGACGATTGCTGCCGATAATGCTCGATTCGGCCAGACGGGACCGCGAGTCGGCTCGTTTGATGCAGGATACGGTTCCGGCTACCTTGCTCGGATCATCGGCCACAAAAAAGCCCGTGAAATCTGGTACCTATGCCGTCAGTATGACGCACAGCAGGCGCTTGATATGGGATTGGTCAATACCGTCGTGCCATACGAGCAGCTGGAAGACGAAACGGTTCAATGGTGCGAGGAAATGCTGGCGATGAGCCCGACTGCACTCCGTTTCATCAAAGCGGCTATGAATGCTGACACAGATGGACTTGCAGGTCTTCAACAAATGGCTGGGGATGCAACACTTCTCTACTATACGACAGAAGAAGCGAAGGAAGGCAGAGACGCGTTCAAGGAAAAGCGAAAGCCGGACTTCGGACAGTTCCCGCGTTTCCCATAATAATAAAAGCTGCCTGCTATGGCAGCTTTTTATATGGAATGAATTGATCCTTACAGGAGGGATGCGCATGATACCGAATTGGTTATGGCAGCGTTCGAATCTTTCACCAAGCCGAGTCGCTTTATCCTATGGAGATGAATATTGGACCTTCCGGCAGCTGCATGAGAAGGCTGTTGAATTAGCTTCCAAATTAAGGTCGAATGGACTTGAGGAAGGAAATCGGGTTGCGTTACTCGGTCCCTCTACTCCAGAAATGGTCTTCGTCATTCATGCATGTCTGTATGCTGGAGTCGAAATCGTCATGCTGAACAGCAGATTATCGGAATCTGAAATTGCATGGCAGATCAGGGATGCACATGTCGAAACAGTCATTGCGGAAGGGAGCTTAACGGGTCTATTATCGGCTTGCCCTGCGATCGTATTGACGTTTTCAGACTTGGCGGCAAGTGCTCCTGCGCCTGTTGAGATAGATAGGGAGTGGCAGGAAGATCGGACCATCACGATCATGTATACATCCGGGACGACAGGATTTCCGAAAGGGGTCCGGCAAACGGCGGGTAACCATACATCCAATGCCATATCGTCAGTCCTGAATCTAGGGTTGGATGAAGAGGATGCATGGCTTTGTGCTATGCCTTTGTTCCATATCAGCGGCTTCTCAATCCTCGTCCGGTCCGTTATATACGGCATGGAAGTCAGGCTGTATGAGAAATTCGACGAAGTCATGGCTGCCCGCGATATACGGGAAGGCCGTGTCACGCGCATGTCAGTCGTCGCACACACACTGGACCGCATCATGCGCCAGCTTGAAGAGGATGAAATGCCGATTCCTCCCCGCTTCCGGACGATGCTGGCGGGAGGAGGGCCCATCCCGGCGCCGATGCTGGAAAGGGCAGTCCGGCTCAACATTCCTGTTTTACAGACATACGGCATGACGGAAACGAGTTCCCAGACAGCGACGCTCTCAGCGGAGGATGCATTGCGGAAAATCGGCTCTGCCGGAAAAGCCCTATTCTTTAACCAGATCTCCATCCAGGATGCGAAGGAGCCGGGACAAATTGGCGAAGTGCTGATCAAAGGCCCGCATGTCACTCCTGGCTACATTGGCAGGGCGGCCGAAATTGCGCCGACTAACGATGGTTGGCTGCCGACCGGAGACCTTGGCTATCTCGATGAAGAGGGGTATCTGTATATCGTCGACCGCCGTTCTGATTTGATCATCTCAGGCGGGGAGAATATTTATCCTGCTGAAATCGAAAGCGCCCTATGCGGCCATCCAGCTGTACTGGAGGCGGGGGTTTGCGGACAGGCGGATGACAAATGGGGCAGTGTGCCAGTCGCGTTTGTCGTGCGCGGGGATGCAGTGACAGAACAGGAGTTACAGGAGTTTTGCAGTCAGCATCTGGGGCGCTACAAGGTGCCAAAGCGTTTTGTATTTGTCGATGAACTGCCCCGAAATGCCGCGAACAAATTAGTTCGCCGTGAATTGCAGAATTGGTTATAAAAAAGAGGGAAGGGCACATGGCCTTTCCCTCTCTTGCATCATTTAGAGCGTAATGCAGTCTTGAGTGTTTCGATATTGTGCTTCATCAAGGTGAAATAGTCCTCTTTTGCCGCGATATCTTCAGGCGTGAGGACGGCAAGATTGTGAAGTGTCAGCGGCTGGGCACCGACCTCTTTCAGTATCACTTCCGTCAGTTTCGATGAGATATTCTGCTCGAACAGGATATAATCCACATGATCATTCTTCGCCTGGGCAACTATTTTGGCAAGCTCTTTTTGGGAAGGTTCACTTTGAGAATTCAATCCTGCGATCGACACTTGGTCAAGGCCATAATCGTGAGCCAGATAGCCAAACGACGCATGGGAAATGAAAAACGTTTTCCGGTCCGCCTGATCAGTCATATCTTTGAATTGCTGATCAAGCCCTTCGAGATCCTTTTTAAGGGAAAGGAAGTTATCCGTGAACATCTCTTTCTGCTGCGGCCGTTTCTCGATCAATGTATTGGTGATCGTTTCAGCCAGTTCAATCCCTTTTGATGGTGAAACCCATATATGAGGGTCGATTTCGCCGTGGGCATGGTCATGGTCATGGTCGCCTCCTTCTTTTTCATGTCCATGTCCATGTTCTTCGCCTTCGTCCCCGTCATGATGATGGTGGCCGCTCAGCAATTCATCGGCAGGTATCCCATCCGCCGTTGCGACCATTTCAACGTTTTGTGATTTTAGCGTTTTCTTGGCGTTTTCCACAAAACCTTCCAGACCAAGCCCGATATAAAAGAAGATATCGGAATCAGCCAGGGTGATCATGTCCTTCTGGGTCGGTTCAAATGAATGGGAATCAGCGCCGGGCGGGTAGATGGTATGTACGGATACTTGGTCACCGCCAATTCGTTCTGTGAAATATTGAAGGGGATAGACGGTCGTATATATATCCAGTTTTCCTTCGCTGCCGGCCTGTTCAGATTTCTGCTGCTTTCCGCACGCTGCAAGCACTAGCAGGACTGATATAGCCAGGAATAAAAGCCTCTTCATACTATTGCCTCTTTTCTATTTAGTAATGATTACTGTTTGGATTCGCTTTCTCATAATACAAGAGTGTTTCCCATAATGCAAGCAATAAAAAAAAGAAACCGGCAATTTGCCGGTTTCTCTTATTTCTCTTTTGGCTCAGGCACTGGATCATAGCCGCCTTCGTGAAAAGGGTGGCACTTTGAAATGCGCTTGACCGCCAGCCAGCTTCCTTTGACTGCGCCATGTTTCTGGATCGCCTCGAGCCCATAATGGGAACAGGTAGGGTAGAAACGGCATGAGGGAGGTGTCAGCGGCGATATGGCTTTCTGATAGAATTTGATGATTCCCATCAGTATATATTTCATCATCATTTCTCCTTGTCATCGTGTATGTTTAGTTTATTTCTTTTAGAGGTAAATTAACAGGGACACGCATTACCCATTATTAGAGCGATTCGTAAGGAGAGAGAGCAAATGTCGAAAGAACTTCTTGAGGAACTGAATAAACAGGTCGCAACCTGGTCTGTCATGTATACGAAACTCCACAACTTCCACTGGTACGTCAAGGGACGGGAGTTTTTTACATTGCATGCCAAGTTCGAAGAGCTATATAACGAGGCGACAGCAACGATGGATGAAATCGCAGAACGTATGCTGACCCTTGGAGGAGAGCCGTCTGCCACAATGAAAGAGCATCTTGAGCTATCTGTCGTAAAAGAAGCGGACGGAACGGAGAGCGCAGGCCAAATGGTCAAAAAAGTGGTCGATGATTTTACCGCAATCATGTCTTCTTTGAAAAAAGGGATGGAACTTGCAGGGGATGCAGGTGACGTCATGACGGAGGACTTGCTGAATGCAACATATCAAAGCATTGAAAAACATCAATGGATGCTGAACGCTTTCCTCGGAGAAGACAATAAATAAAGCATTGTCTTCAGATTTCCATCCAGCTGCCGATATAAGTATCGTTAGGGGGGATGCAGGTGGATCTCAACTCGATCATGTCGAGCCAGCTGAGAAGTCTGCAGTCGACTGTTCAGTTATCCGTGTTGCAGAAATCCATGACAATGGATGCAAGCGCTGCGGTTGATATGCTGAAATCGATGTCGCAGGAGCAGGCAGCCCATCCACATAAAGGATTGGCGATAGACATAAAAGCGTAAAGGGAATGAGCATGTGTAAACCTGAAAAGGAGCCATGCTCATTTTTACTGTCTAATGAATGGCATCCGAAATGGGAAAGAGGTAGAATATAGAGTGCGTTTCGCAATACTACGTTCGACCAGTGGAGGTTATTAATATGGCAGAAGTGCAATTCATACGTAATTTGATCATCGAGACACCATCCGTCCCAGGCAGCTTTGCCAAAGTGGCGACCGCAATCGGCCAGCTGGATGGAGATATCGGGGATATTCAGACGATAAAAGTCGGTACACTTTCAATGATCCGGGACGTCTCCGTGCAATGTATCAGCGAAAAGCAGCTGAATAGCATTGTCGATGCGATTAATGCCATCGGCGGCGGAGTACAAGTCCATGCCGTGACAGACGATGTTCTTCATGCCCATGAAGGCGGAAAGATCCATATGAAGCGCAATATGGAGATCCGCTCGCTTGGCGATCTGCGCAGAGTGTACACACCCGGTGTCGCAAGTGTGTGTAAAGCGATCGAGGCAGACCCTGAGCAGGCGAATTACTTTACAGGCATCCCTAATACAGTCGCCATCGTCACAGACGGGACTGCTATTTTAGGACTTGGAAATATCGGACCGGTCGCGGGGATGCCGGTAATGGAAGGCAAGGCGGTCCTGTTCGATCAATTCGCGGGCATCAGCGGCATTCCTATTTTGCTCGATACGAGCGATCCCGATCAAGTCGTCGAAACAGTAAAGCATATCCATAAAGGGTTTGGCGGAATCTTACTCGAAGATATCGGGTCCCCGCATTGTTTCGAGATAGAGGAGAGGCTGAAGAAGGAATTACCGATTCCGGTCATGCATGATGACCAGCATGGAACAGCAGTCGTCACACTCGCTTCTGTATTATCAGCATGCCGGCAATCTGGCGTAGATCTTTCCAATTCGGTCGTAGGCCAAATCGGTCTAGGAGCGGCAGGACTTGCGATCAGCCGTATGCTGATCAATTATGGTGTCAAGGAGATGTACGGCTCCGATTTGAATCCGGTTGCCGTGCAGAGGCTGGAGAGTTTCGGAGGGAAAGCTCTGCATTCCGTGCAGGACATTATGGATACATGCGACATCGTCATTGCGACGACAGGCGTGGAAGGTCTTATTAAACCTGAGATGGTAAGGAAGGGACAAATTATTTTAGCCCTCTCAAATCCGAATGCTGAAATCCAGCCGGAAGTCGCTTTGAAAGCTGGAGCAGCGTTTGCAGCTGATGGACGGCAAGTGAACAACGTCCTTGGTTTTCCCGGCATTTTCAGAGGTGCGCTTAACGCCCGTACGAACGATATAACGTATCCAATGCTCATCGCGGCGGCACTTGCCATCCTGGAAACGACGAAACCAGGAGATCTGGTCCCGCATCCGCTTGATCCGATGGTACATCAAAATGTGGCGCTTGCTGTAGAACGCGCTGCTAATGGAACCGAATAATGCATTGAATGACCCGATGGGCGAAATTCCGCTCATCGGGTTTTAGTATGAACTGGACATTCTTTCTCATACTACGGAGAAAAAGGATGATATCAATGGAACAGGAAAAAGTGAAAATGTACGTGTCGGTCGTCAACCAACAAATATTGAATGATAAATACTCATCACCTTGGGAATACGAAGTCGCAGTCTCGAAAGATTATATACCGGTATTTGAACAGCTTTTTGAGCAGATGAGCCGCCTGGAGTTCCGGAATTTCCTTCGATCCCATCTGCCGTATGTGCCGTATCACTTTGACCGCGACAATCATGATATTGATCGCCGGACTGCAAAAATCTATGCGTTGATCCATGAATTCGGCGACAAGGAAACGAAGGAGTTTGTAGAGCAGCTGCCTTTTTTCAAGCCGTCTCCACTGCAATGATTCGGCGAGACGGGATTCTTTCCAAAATAGTCATCCTTCGCTACACTAATATAAAGGATGTGAGGGAATGATTACGTTTAACGATTTGAAAGGCGCCCATGTCGAATTGACCTTCGGTGAAAACTTGAAAGGGATGGAAGCCAGACATGTCCTCATCACGCTGAAGCATGATGGGAAGTGGCTCCTCACCCGGCATCGTGAGCGCGGTATCGAGTTCCCGGGAGGCAAGGCGGAACTTGGTGAAACAATCGAAGACGCGGCGATACGGGAGACAATCGAAGAGACCGGCGTCACTATCAGTAATCTGGTGAAATTCGCGGAATATGTCGTGGAAACAGAAACGCCCTTCTGCAAGGCAGTATTGACGGGTGATGTCGTTTCCATCAATGAACACCCGCAACTGTTTGAAACCGCTGGCGCTGTCTGGATGACAGATGAGGAATTGGATGCATGCACGGAACTCAGCTTTCATATGAAAGATGAAGGCATGAAGGAAATCCGGAAGTGGGTGGAACGCCATGCCTGATAACGGAAGCATTGTTCATCGAAAACAGTATCCTTCTCCTAATCCCGCCGTCCGTCTTGAGGAGATCACATATATGTCGGATGGCCTTAAAGTGAAAGGGCTGCTGGCAGAACCGGTCGCTGACGGAAAGTATGAGGGAATCCTTTATTTGCGGGGCGGCATGCAGCATGTTGGCATGGTGAGGCCGGCGCGCGTCGCACAATTCGCGACTCAAGGCTTTGTAGTATTTGCGCCATATTACAGGGGCAACCGGGGCGGGGAAGGCAGGGATGAATTCGCCGGAGCAGACCGCCAAGATGCGGTGTTTGGGGTTGACGTGCTGCTTCAGCATCCGAAACTCGATAAGGAGCGCATCCATCTGTATTCTTTTTCACGAGGCGGCATTATGGCGTTATGGACGGCGATCTTGCGCGATGACATCACCTCGGTGGTAGTATGGGCGGGATTATCAGATGTCGTCTTCACGTATAATGAACGTGAGGATATGCGCAGGATGATGAAACGCGTCATCGGCGGGACTCCAAACAATATGCCGGATGCATATCGGGAACGGACGGCCCTGTTCCGTGTCGATGAAATCGATGCACCCGTCTTGATCATCCATGGAATGAAAGATGAAAATGTGTCCTTCGAGCAGGCCATCATGCTGGAAGATGCTCTCCGTGATAAAGGAAAGACATATGAAACATGGTATTTTCCCGATTACACCCACCATTTCCCTGCAGCGGAAAATGCACGTATCGTAAGGGAATTATGTGATTGGATGAAACAGCAGCAAAAATAAAAAATCCAGGCGCTGATCGCACCTGGATTTTATTTGTTAGTAGGCAACCGGTCCGCCTTTTACAATGATTTCTTCAGATACATTGTCGAACTTCTCGAAGTTCTTCCGGAAAAGATCTGCAAGTTCAGCAGCTTTCTTGTCATAGGCTGCCGGATCTGCCCAAGCATTCCGCGGATTCAGCACTTCACTCGGCACTCCGTCGATCACTTTAGGCATCGCAAGGCCGAAGACTTCGTTTGTCTCTGTCTCTACATCGTTTAATTTGCCTGCTAGAGCGGCACGGACCATTGTGCGAGTATGTTTAAGTGACATACGCTCACCTACGCCGTATTCGCCGCCCGTCCAGCCTGTGTTCACAAGGAAGACCTGAGCGTCATGCTTGTCAATTTTTTCTCCAAGCATTTCTGCGTACACAGTTGCAGGGAGCGGAAGGAATGGAGCGCCGAAGCAAGTTGAGAATGTCGCTTCAGGTGATGTGACGCCTCTTTCTGTACCAGCGAGCTTCGAAGTGAAGCCGCTGAGGAAGTGGTACATCGCCTGTTCCTTCGATAATTTCGAAATTGGAGGCAATACGCCGAATGCGTCGGCTGTCAGGAAGATGATCGTCTTCGGATGCCCTGCAACAGATGGCACTACGATATTGTCGATGAAATTGATCGGGTACGCGGCACGCGTATTTTCCGTCAATGAATTATCGTCATAATCCGGCACACGTGTCTCTTCATCCAACACTACATTTTCCAGCACTGCGCCAAAACGGATCGCTCCGTAGATTTCCGGTTCCTTTTCAGGGGACAGGTTGATACATTTTGCATAGCAGCCGCCTTCGATGTTGAAGACGCCGTTATCCGACCAGCCATGCTCGTCATCACCGATCAGCTTGCGCTGTGCGTCTGCGGAAAGTGTCGTTTTGCCTGTTCCGGAAAGACCGAAGAACAAGGCGACATCTCCTTCTTCTCCTACGTTTGCGGAGCAGTGCATCGGCATGATGCCGCGCTCAGGGAGCAAGAAGTTCATAACGGAGAAGATCGATTTCTTCATCTCGCCTGCATATTCAGTTCCGCCGATCAGAACGATGCGGCGTTCAAAGGAAACGAGGACGAACGCTTCCGAATTAGTGCCGTCGACTTCTGGGTCCGCTTTGAATGTTGGTGCCGCCAGGATTGTGAACTGTGCCTCATGTGTCTTCAGTTCCTCTTCTGTTGGACGGATGAAAAGCTGATGGACAAAGAGGTTTTGCCAAGCGAACTCATTGATTACTTGCAAAGAGAGCTGGGAATCCTTATCCGCACCTGCATATCCTTTGAAAACGAACAATTCGTCTTTGGAGTTGAGATGGTCGATAACTTTTTTGTATAATGAGTCGAAGATATCGGATGAAATCGGTTGGTTCACCTTTCCCCAGTCGATCTTATCTTTCGTTGTGACTTCCTCGACGATGAACTTATCTTTAGGGGAACGGCCAGTATACTTTCCAGTGCGGGCTCTAAGTGCGCCGTCTGCCGATAATTCCGCTTCTCCGCGAGCTGTCGCTTTTTCGACAAGTTCAGGAACTGAAGGCTGGATCGTCACGTTCGGCCCTGCGAGAAGTTCCTTGAGTCCGTTTTCGATCTTCGCTGATATCATATTGTACGTACCGTCCTTTACATAGTAGTCCCACATTGTGGGTTTCTTATTTTCTCGATTAGTATAACACATTTAGAATAATAATCTACACTAATTAAAAACTCAAGCGATTTCAATCGAAATGATTTGACAAAAAGCTCGTTTTTTCGTAGCATTGATAAATGAACGGATACTCTTATCCCGAGCTGGTGGAGGGACAGGCCCTACGAAACCCGGCAACCTGCGCGCTTTTGACGCGAAAAGGTGCCAACCTGGAGCAAGGCGCATGCCTTGGACGATAAGAGTGAAAGGTGCTGCTTTGAAATGATGCCTTTCCTCATGTATGCATTACGTGAGAGAAGGGCTTTTTATATTGTCAGACCCTTATTCCTTGTATATGTTGACATCGACTCTCTCTGGGAGCGGATTAAACTGGGACAAATAGAGTACCGTATCAATATGAGCAAGTTGTTTAAGGAGGAAATTACATTGACGAACCGCCGACTATTCACATCGGAATCGGTAACAGAGGGACACCCGGACAAAATGTGTGACCAGATTTCGGATGCCATCCTGGATGCCATTTTAGAAGAAGACCCGAATGCGCGTGTCGCATGCGAAACGACCATCACGACAGGACTTGTCCTCGTGATCGGGGAGATTACGACAACGACCTACGTCGATATCCCGAAAGTCGTAAGAGATACAGTGAAGGAGATCGGGTATACGCGTGCGAAGTTCGGCTTCGACTGGGAAACTTCGTCCGTCCTCACTTCGATCGACGAGCAGTCTCCGGATATCGCTGCAGGAGTGAACCAGGCGCTTGAAGCGAGGGAAGGGCTGATGTCCGATCAGGAACTTGAAGCGATCGGCGCGGGAGACCAGGGGCTTATGTTCGGGTACGCATGCGATGAGACGCCTGAGCTGATGCCTTTGCCGATCAGCCTTGCGCACAAATTATCCCGCCGCCTTGCGGAAGTGCGCAAAGAGGAGATCCTTCCGTACTTGCGCCCAGACGGCAAGACGCAAGTAACAATCGAGTATGATGAAAATAACAACCCTCTTCGCGTTGATACAATCGTCATCTCGACGCAGCACCACCCTGACACGACACTTGAGGAGATCAAGCGTGACATGAAAGAATATGTCATCGACGCAGTGGTCCCGGCTGACTTGCTGGACGCTCAGACAAAGTACTTCATCAACCCGTCAGGCCGCTTCGTCATCGGCGGGCCGCAGGGTGATGCTGGCTTGACCGGGCGCAAGATCATCGTCGATACGTACGGCGGATACGCACGGCACGGCGGCGGCGCCTTCTCCGGGAAGGATGCGACGAAAGTGGACCGTTCCGCATCGTACGCAGCCCGCTACGTGGCGAAAAACATCGTAGCCTCCGGTTTGGCGAAACGCTGTGAAGTGCAGCTCGCTTATGCCATCGGCGTTGCCCAGCCTGTTTCCATTTCTGTCGATACATTCGGAACAGGCAAAATCGAGGAAAGCAAATTGGTCGATCTCGTGCGTGAGCTATTCGATCTGCGTCCTGCCGGCATCATCAAGATGCTCGATCTTCGCCGTCCGATCTACAAGCAGACAGCGGCATATGGCCACTTCGGCCGTACAGATGTCGAACTGCCATGGGAACAGACGGACAAAGCGGAAGCACTCCTGGAAAAGTCCGGACTTGCCGTCCGCTGAAATTGAATGGATGGAAAAGGAGCCTAAGCCCTTGGCGGCCGGCTCCTTTTTTGATTTGTCCGACCTGCTTTGGTATGGTAGAAAAGAAGTGAATTGTACATACAATGGGGGTATATAATCTGGTGGTCGATATGAATGTTTGGATCATGCTGGCAGTGGGCCTGATCGGCGCTGCGATTTTGTCGGCTATTCTATATCTGTTTGTCACGGAGAAGTGAGACAGGCAAAAAGGAAAGCTGAGCGGATTTCCGTCTCTGCTTTCCTTCATGGCCTTCACTTTTGCATCTCTTTATAGATGGCTCCTTTTTCGACATAACTGTCCACAATCCGTTTCATATCTTCCAGATCCGCTTCATTCAGCTCGCGGACGACTTTGGCAGGCGATCCAAGTGCCAGGCAGCCCGGCGGAATTTTTTTCCCGGGCGGAACAAGGCTTCCCGCTCCGATGAAAGCCCCCTCGCCGACTTCGGCGCCGTCCAGGATGATGGCTCCCATGCCGACAAGCGCCCCTTTACGGATCGTGCAGCTATGCAGCAGCGCTTTATGGCCGACTGTCACATCATCCTCGATCAAAAGCGTTTTACCGGGACTTTGGTGCAGGCAGCTGAGGTCTTGGATGCTGACCCTTTCGCCTATGATGGTCGGTGCGACATCCCCTCGAATAACGGTACCGAACCAGATGGAAGAGTGTGCGCCGATTGACACATCTCCTGTAACGGTCACATAATCGGCGATATAAGCGGTCGGATCGATTTTCGGTGTTTTATCTTTGTATGGATAAATCATGAACATCCCTCTTTCCAATAAAATCGTGTATAATCTACTATATCAAAGTTGCTTTTTTCATTGTATCAAAGTCGGATCGATTTAGGATGGATGAATGTCCGGCCGGAAGAGGGAGGGCATCATATGTGGAAATGGGAAGCGGAAGGACAGCCGAAAGCGGTTGTCATGATCATTCATAGCGCATATGAACATCACCGGAGATATGCGTGGCTCACCCAAAAGCTGCGAAATAGCGGTTTCCATGTCGTCACAGGCGATCTGCCGGGACATGGGGAAGGGACCGGGCGCCGCACCCATGATGAAGCGTTCGAAGCGTACCATAAACATATAAAGAGAATGGCGGAAGTCGCATTGCTCGATAACTTGCCGCTTTTCATCCTGGGCCACGGTCTGGGCGCGACTCTCGCAATCCAGCTGCTCAGCGGCGGCAAGGTGGAATGCGCAGGATGCATATTGAGCTCACCATGGCTCGCTTTGCGCCATCAGCCGCCGAAATACAAGGCGATGCTCACAAAACTGTCACCGTCCATGAAAGTGAATCATGGCATGGCGGCGGAGCTCCTTACGAGAAATTCGGAATTATATATAGAAGCGAACGAAGACCGTGATTATAGTTCAGCCGTGACGGCTGTGTGGTATCGCGACCTGCTTGCCCAGATGAAATCGATCACCATGCAGGAAAGGACGATACAAAACATTCCTGTCCTATTGCACGCAGGCGGCCGGGACAAGATCACATACATTGAGACGTCAAAGAAGTGGCTCCTCAAACAGGATCTCACTGAATTCCATTATAAAGAATGGAAACGGCTTTACCATGATTTGTATCAAGAGCCTGAGAGAGACGAAGTGTTTACCTATATCGAATCATTCATGGACAATGTGCTCCGCGGTCTTGGGTATGTAGTCTGAACAAAAAGGGTGGGAAATGCGTGACAACGATCGGATTTGTGCGCCATGGTGTGACGACATGGAACAAGGAAGGGCGAGTGCAGGGAAGCTCTGATATCCCGCTTGATGAAGAAGGCGTGCGAATGGCGGAATGCGTCGCCGGGCGCCTGGGACAAGAGCAGTGGGACGTAATTTTCACTAGTCCAATGAAACGGGCAAGGCAGACGGCTGAGCTCATCTCGAGGAAAATGCCCGGCATTCCCCTGATTGAAGATGAACGGCTGCGCGAGAATAGCGGCGGACAGATTGAAGGGACGACAGAAGCGGAACGCCTGGAGAGATGGGGCCCGTCGTGGCGGACACTGGACCTCGGAGGCGAAAAGGAAGCGGATGTCGTTGAGCGCGGACTGGCGTTCGTCAGGGAGATCGAGGAGCAATATGCAGGCAAAAAGGTGCTTGCCGTCAGCCACGGCGGGTTCATCAAGCGCCTGCTGATGCGGCTTGTGCCTGACCTGGACGTCAGCCATGGATTTGAAAACACATCCCTCTCCATCGTCCATTTGGAAGAGGGACAGTATCGTTGCAGCCTGTATAATTGTACGGTGCATCTGGAGGAGGGAAAGCTTTGATCAAGGACGCTAATTATTATATCCGGGAATTGAACATGAGCCCGCATCCGGAAGGCGGATACTATGTCAGCACCTATTCCTCAAGCGAGGACTTGGAAAGGGATGGACAGGCACGACGATTATACACGAGCATCTACTTTCTCCTGCAGCCAGGCGATATCTCTCATTTCCATCGCTTGAAATCGGACGAAGTATGGTATTACCATGCAGGAAGTCCGCTGACTGTGCATATGATTGATGAAAAGGGGACATATACTGAAGTGAAGCTCGGCCTTTCCGTTCATGAAGGAGAGCAGCCGCAAGCAGTAGTTGAGAGCGGCACCATCTTCGGTTCCTCCCTAGGCAATAACGATGAATTTGCCCTCGTCGGCTGCATGGTCGCTCCGGGATTCGATTTTAAAGACTTTGAGCTCTTCACCCAGGATGAACTTTTGGCAGCATATCCGGATCATCATGAAATTATTATGAAAATGGCATATAAACAATTACCTGAACAACTATGAAATGAAACTTTTCTTGCGTCCCTGATGTCTACTTACTGTGAACGAATACGAAACGGAGGAAACCCGTTGTGAAAAAAGAAACAAAAAATGAAATCATGTCGTGGATCAAGTCGTTAGCGATCGCGTTTATCATAGTGTTTATCGTCCGCCAATTCCTGTTTGCGCCAGTCGTCGTATCAGGACAATCCATGGAACCGACATTTGAATCGAATAACCGTGTCGTCGTTTCGAAAATCCACAAGCTCGATCATTTCGATCTCATTGTTTTCCACGCACCCGGCACGAAAGAGGATTACATCAAGCGGGTCATCGGATTGCCGGGAGATACAGTGAAAATGGAAGACGACCAGCTTTTCATTAATGGCAAAGCCTATGATGAGCCATATATCCAGCAAAACAAGGATAAAATCTTCAAAGACCAGAAACTGACAGAGGATTTCGAAGTGACCGTCCCTGAAGGCCAGCTGTTCGTCCTCGGTGATAACCGGCGGAACAGCACAGACAGCCGCATCATCGGCTGCATCGACAAGGACGCTGTCGTCGGCAAAGTGGAATTCCGCTTCTTTCCATTCAATTCCATCGGCATTCCAAAATGATTAATCCTTCTTCATCCGGGTATTCTTATATAGACTACCCATGAAGGAGTGATGGAATCATGGCAAACGGCAACAAGAACAAACAGCAGAACGGGAAAAAAGACGATGCGCCGAAAATGACGGGCACTGAGTTCTCGGATGAGCAGCGCCATAAGAACGAAGTCGCTTCCACTGCTTATATGGGAAGCAAAGATGAAAAGACCGATCTGAAGGATGACAAGTTGGAGTCCGGTGGATTTTAACATGTGATTGAGCCCCTGGCACTTGTGTGCGAGGGGTTTTTCCATGCCCCTGATTATGGTAAGGTGGTAGCAGTGCAGGCATAAAAGGAGAACGCATGTATGGAAGACTTTTTTGAACGAAAGAAACAGGAACTCGGAATCGAGCTGAATGATGTGCAGCGCCAGGCGGTTCTCAAGACGGAAGGCCCGCTGCTTTTGCTGGCGTGCCCCGGCTCAGGGAAAACAACGACCATGCTGATGCGCATCGGCTACTTACTGGAGGAAAAGGGAATAAAACCGCATCGTATCAAGGCGATTACGTTCAGCAAAGCGTCTGCCGCTGATATGGCAGAGCGTTTCAAACGCCTGTTTCCAGGGCAGCCGTCTATTGACTTTTCGACTATACATAGCCTTGCTTTTACGATCACCCGAATGTATTTGCAAAAGGAAGGCACTGCTTTTGAGTTGATTGAGGGAAGTAAGGGTGGCCCAGGTGCCATCACGAAAGCCGGTTTGCTGAAGCAGTTATACAAACGGGAAATGAAGGAAGACGCAACTGAAGATGAGCTTAGCAGCCTGACCACTTTCATCAGCTGTTTGAAAAACACGATGGTGCCCCTGAAAAAGTGGGAGACGGTGAAGGGGCCATTTGACAAGGCGGGAGCCATCGCTCTTCTATACGAGCAGGCGAAATCCAGAACTCCCGCACGCCTCCTCGTCGACTTCGACGACATGCTGACCATCGCCGAGCAGGCTTTGCGGACAGACGATGAATTGGCAGACCGTTTTCGAAGTCATTATGACTATATCTTGACCGATGAAAGCCAGGATACATCACTTGTCCAGCACCGGATTGTCGAGCATCTAGTCGCACACCATGGGAATCTATGCGTTGTCGCGGATGATGACCAATCCATTTATACGTGGCGCGGCGCAGCTCCCGATTATTTGCTGGATTTCAAAGACGTCTATCCGGATGCCTCCGTGCTGATGATGGAGCAAAACTACCGATCTTCGAAGGAAATCGTAGAAACAGCTTCCCGGTTTATCAAACGCAATCAAAAGCGGTATGTGAAAGAGATGAGAACGGTCAATCAAGAAGCCGGCCCGATTCTCGTCAAGCAATTTGACGGACCTAAGCAGCAGCTCGAGTATGTCACCTATGAAGTGCTTGATGAGCAAAACCTGAATGAAGTGGCAATCCTGTTCAGGAATAACGCCTCTTCCACTCTTTATGTCAATGAGCTGCATCGCAGAGGAATTCCGTTTTATATGAAAGATGCGGATGATCGGTTTTTTTCTCACTGGGTCGTGGAAGATATCCTCAATTTCATGCGGCTCAGCTTCAACACGGAACGGAAAGATATCTTTGTGAAGATCGCCATGAAAATGAATCTGTTCATTACTCGAGCCGCTTTGACGCATTATGGACATTCAGAGACGGCCGGAAATGTCTTTGACGGTTTCATCCGTTCGGCTTCCTTGAAACAAAGCCAGATGGATAAGCTGGAGCATTACAGGGAGACGTATAAGCGGATTCCGTCCATGCGACCCGCTCAAGTGATCCGCGTAATCCGGTACGAACTGGAGTATGAGGAAGCGCTTCGGAGCCGTGCTGACAAGTTCGGCTACCGGATCGACCAGCTGCTTGGCATTCTGGATACACTGGAAGGGATCGCATCGCAGCTTCGTACGATGGTGGAATTTGCGGAAAGGCTGAAAGAGCTCGAGCAGGCAGTGAAGGAAGCGAAATTCAGCCCTCCAGCGAATGCCGTCACTCTGTCCACCTTCCATAGCGCAAAAGGGCTCGAATTCAGCCGTGTCTTCATGATTGATCTCGTCAAAGGGATCATCCCGTCTGAGGAGGATGAAACCGATCCAGACTTGCTGGAAGAGGCACGCCGGCTTTTCTATGTCGGCATGACTCGGGCGAAGCAGCGGCTCGAGCTGCTGTCGTACCGGAACATGGAAGGAAAACAAAAGGAGGATTCCAGGTTTGTCAATGAAGTGCGGGGGATTATCCTGAAGCCGAAGGAGCGAGGAAAAATGGAAAAAATCCGCAAAGCCGATCTGTCCATCCCGCTTGACCCGGACGGGATTGCAAACCGGTCCGAACTTTCAGAAGGGATGCTTATCACACATAAGGTGTTTGGCCGAGGCACAATCGAGACGATCAGCGACACGGACATTCAGATACGGTTCGGGGACGCCGTAAAGAAACTATCACTAGATACGATCTTGACGCGCCGGCTGCTGAAAGAGGTAGTAGTATGAAAAAAATTCTCGCGGTTGGAGCAGCGGGTTCACTCGGCGCGCTGTGCCGGTCCATCGTCAGCTTCGGGATGGCGGATCTCATCCCTTTTCCAATCGGCACACTTTCTGTAAATCTGCTCGGCACGTTCCTGCTCTGTTTCCTGGCAAGGGAGACGGCACGTGCCTTGTTTGCAAATGAAACCATTTATACGGCGATCACTACGGGTTTCATCGGCTCGTTCACTACGTTTTCAGCACTCAGCATGGAAACGCTTGAGCTGCTGCAGGCGGGGGCGTACAGCATGGCCGGGTTGTATGTGCTGACGAGCATCACTGGCGGCGTGGCAGCGGCTGTCATCGGCTTTGGAAAGAAGGCAGGCCCGCATGGCGTTTCCTGATGTGCTCGCAGTGATGGCAGGCGGATTTTGTGGTGCAATTGCTAGGTACTTGGCTTCAGGAGCGCTGAATGCAGGCAGACGAATTCCGTACGGCACATGGACGGTCAACTTGCTTGGCTCGCTGCTCATCGGTTTTTTCTTCGGTTCGGGATGGCATGGAACGATGGTATCCTTTGCAGCTGTCGGTTTTGCCGGCGGGTTAACGACATTCTCGACGATGACGAAAGAGGCAGTGGAGCTATGGGGGAACGGAGACAAGAAGAGGGCACTCCTCTATTTGGCAAGCACATATGTGACAGGCGTGGTGCTCGCAGCCGCCGGATACGCGCTTGGCGGCATGATATAATCATTTCTTGACATCCCATTAAAACATGATAAGATTCTTAACAAAACATACATAAGGCTAGGAAGACGGCACGCATAGTTTTGCCCTGGGCAGCACACAGAGACTGGATGGCAGGTGGAAATCCAGGCAGGGGCAGGATGAACTACACCGTCTGGCTGTTCCTGGCACGTGAAAGCGGATGGTGTTCATAGCACCGTCAACTAGGGTGGTACCGCGGAGAACTCCTTCGTCCCTTGTCCAAGGGATGCAAGGGGTTTTTTGCATCCCGAAAGTCCATCATGCCTGAGGGGGAACCATTTATGTTTCAGATTAAAGCGATCCACAAACCGAATCTAGCCGAATCCATTCTGCTAGTGGCGGGCATCATTCTGATCATCTGCCTGAGCATCATCAAATTCGATGCCGTTCCGCACGTCCCGATCCTGATCTCCATTCTGCTTCTGTTCGGCTACGGACTAGTCCGGAGGATTCCATACCGGAAACTGGAGAAAGGCCTGGTCGAAGGGGCGGGAGCCGGCATGAGCGCCGTATTCCTATTCTTCTTCATCGGGCTCCTCGTCAGCAGCTGGATGATGGGCGGCACGATTCCGACCCTCATCTATGCAGGGTTCCAGCTTGTGACACCGGCATTTTTCTTCGCGATCGTCTTTGTGGTCACCTCGGTGATCGGCATCTCGATCGGTAGTTCCTTGACGACTGTGGCGACTGTCGGGGTCGCGTTCATCGGCATGGCGCAAGTGATGGACCTGTCGCTCGCCATCACGGCGGGCGCCATCGTTTCGGGGGCGTTTTTCGGCGATAAGATGTCGCCGCTCAGCGATACGACCAACCTTGCTTCTTCCATCGTCGGTGTCGACTTGTTCGAGCACATCCGGAACATGGCGTGGACGACCGTGCCGGCATTCGTCCTGTCATTCATCGGGTTTGCAATCCTGTCGCCCGAAGCGGAACCGGCAGGCTTTGACAAGATCCAGCTGTTTAAGGCCGGACTGCTGGAGACGGGGATGATCCATTGGTATACGCTCATCCCGCTCGCCGTATTGTTCGTCCTGACTATGATGAAAGTGCCTGCGATGATGACACTCGCCATCAGTTCGATTGCCGCCATCCTGCTGTCCTATTTGCATCACACGTATTCGGTGAATGACGTGTTCACTATCCTGTTTGCCGGGTTTACATCCGAGACGGGAATTGCAGACGTCGATGCGCTGTTATCCCGCGGCGGGATGGACAGCATGATGTTCACCATCAGCCTTGTCCTGCTCGCTCTTTCCATGGGTGGAATGCTGTTCACGCTCGGCATCGTCCAGCGGCTGCTCGAGTTCGTCAGCGGTCTTTTGCAGAAGGCGCATTCAGTCATCGCAGCGACCGCACTTACCGCCATCGGCATCAATGTGCTGATCGGGGAGCAATACTTATCCATCCTTCTGACGGGCCAAGCCTTCAGGCCGCAGTACGAAAAAGTGGGGCTTGCCAGCAAAAACTTGAGCCGCGTCATGGAAGATGCCGGAACGGTCGTCAATCCGCTTGTGCCGTGGAGCGTCTGCGGCATCTTCATCGCCGGTGCACTCGGCGTCCCGGTGCTCGATTATCTGCCGTTCGCCTTCTTTTGCCTGCTGTCGCCGGTGTTAACGGTGCTCTTTGGATTCCTGGGGAAAACATTAACCCGCATATGAAAAAAGACGAATGGACAGCGATTGTCCTTTCGTCTTTTTCATTTCAGACCGAATTCTTCCCGGTAATCGGTCACTTCCTTAAGAGCCCGCTCCTCTTCCGGTATCCGGACAGACATCATCCAGATGTTAAGAAGGGAAAATAAGGCGGCCGTGAACCAGGCATTAAAGATGAGCGGAAGCACGAGCAGCTCGGTCGCCACGATGACGTAATTCGGATGGCGGATCCAGCGGTAAGGCCCTCTGCGGACAACTTTCGCTCCAGGCAGGACAATGATCTTCGTGTTCCAATACTTCCCGAGGGACGACAGACACCAGATGCGCATCATTTGCATGAGCAGGAAGATGCCAAGCCATAAAGGCCAGATCGGTGAAAGGGGCAAGTCGAAAAAGAGCACTTCTGCAAGCAGCGAGACAAAAAATGCGATATGCATCGATACCATGTACCGGTAATGGGAAGCGCCCGCTTCGATTGCTCCTTGGCTTTTCATCCATTTTTCATTGCGCCGCGCGACGAGCAGTTCGACGAGCCTCTGGATAATAACAATTCCGATGACGACAAAAAATAGCAATGCCGGTCACCTCAATCCCACTGGAGCAGGAGAAGCTCACCGCTGAATCCGGGGCCAAGCGCCGCCATCAGCCCATAGTCGCCTGCGGCTGGGCCCTTCTCCATATATTCTTTCAGGACATACAGGACAGTAGGTGATGACATATTGCCATTCATCCGCAGGACATCCCGTGAAATCTCGGTTTTCGAAGAGTCGAAATGAAGAGCTTCCTCATAGGCGCGGAGCACTTTCTTGCCGCCCGGATGAGCGACGAAATGCTCGATGTCCTGGATGGAGAGATCCTGTGTCTCCAGGAACTGATGGACAAACGGGCCGAGCCATTCCGTGATGATGGACGGAATACTCTTTGAAAAGACGACATAGAGTCCGTTGTTGCGGATATCCCATCCCATGACATCTTCCGAATCCGGCATCAGCTTGGATGTGGTCGCCAGGATGGACGGCTTCGGGATGGATGAACGGATGGAGGAGCGGTCCCCTGATACGAGCGCACAAGCGACGCCATCTGAAAACAGGGAGACGCCGACAAGATTGCTCTTTGAATAATCGTCTTTCTGGAATGTCAGGCTGCAAAGCTCAAGGGACAGGACGAGCACATTCGCTTCAGGATGTGCGAGGCAATAATCATATGCCCGGCTCAGTCCGGAAGCGCCTCCAGCGCAGCCAAGCCCCCAAACGGGAATCCGCTTCACATCATCCCTGAATGGCAGCCGGTTCATGATCCGGGCCTCGATGCTTGGCGTCGAGATGCCGGTGCTCGATATGAAAATGATGGCGTCGATCTGCTCCGCATCAACCGGAGAATCAAGCATGCCTTCCGCCGCCAGGCAGCGCTCTACCGCTTGGATGCCAAATTCGATCGCATGCTCAATATATAACTGGTTCCGTTCCTCGAAATCATGATGTTTCCCATACCAATCGAGCGGCATGCACACATTGCGCTGCTCGATATCCCCGTTTTCAAATACACGCAGGAGCCGCTCGATATCCCGGAACTTCTCGCTGAATAAAGAGCGGGTCAGTGCTGCGGCCTCCTCTTGCTTCACTTCATGAGGCGGCAGGAACGTGCTGACAGATTGAATTTTCGGCATGTGTTACCTCCAACGGATTTATTTAGTACTCATTCTTTATGTCTTCCCTTCAAAGCTCGCTTGCTAAACATGGAAGCCGGAGATATGAATGGCAGCGGAATATCATGTACAATAGCTGTAACAACGGGAGGGATGTATAGTGGAGATACATGATACACCATGGAGACTGGATGAGACGAACCGGCAAATCGGAAATGTGATGAAACTTGCGAATGTGAACTTGTTGAATATCCAGCTGTCCCAAGGCGAAGAAGTTGCTGAACATGATTCTGCAAGGGAAGTGATCATCGTGGTGAGAAGCGGAGAGGTGCTGTTTACGGTGGAAGGGACCGAAACTATCGTGACCTCGTCGAATATCCTTCATATGCAACCGAAGGAAAGACATAGCCTCCGGGCATTGACGGATGCCGATGTGCTCGTATTCCAAATCACTCCATGAGACTCGATTAATTATATGGTCAATCTGGACAAACTATGAAAACGGCAAAACAGGCGCTTCAGCAGGAAGCGCCTGTTTTTGCTGATCGCTCACGTTTCAGTCAGTCTCCTGCATAGGTCACGGAGGGCTGATATGAATCTTTCATCATTCTCTTTAGACCTTTTCTTCGGCCCTTTCAGGCGGCCGCCCGCCATCCGGATTTTTTTAGCGGTATGCCGTGCGAGCAAAAGCTGGTCAATATTGTCATCTGTATAGAGCCTGCCGTTCTGGTCGAGCGGATGCCCTTTCCGGGCGAGTGCCATTGCGGCCAGCCCGTAATCCTGCGTGATGACGACATCGCCTGCCTGCATTCGGTTCACAAGCACAAAATCGACTGCATCGGCTCCTTTTGAAACGATGACTGTTTCTGCGCCATCCCGCTGCATTTCGTGCGCCGTATCACAGATGAGGACACACCCCATTTTAAACTGCTTGGCGATTTTCACTGTCTCATTAACGACCGGACAGCCATCTGCATCAATATATATCGTCGGCACCATGTCACCACCTGTATAGTTTCGTTGTATGGATAACTATATCATATTCATTGGTTTGACCCTCATTCAAGAAGGGTAAAGCTAGGTAAAAGAATGGAGGCATGCCGAAATGGATGAAAACAAATCGAAGATGTCCGTTGAGGAATCCGAGCGGTACGGCAGGGAGATCAATGCTGTAAATGCCGCAAATGAAAATATGGAGCTTTACGCGGAAGAGCCAATCATCCCGGAAGACCAATTACCGCCGCCACTGTCCGAAGAGGAGATCAAGAAGCGGGTCGGCGAAACAAATTATGAGAACTTGAAAGACGCAAAAGTGATGAATTCTGTTAATAGCTGAAGGGGCGTGCCGAATCCGGCAGCCCCTTTTTCAGCGGATGATGATCCGTCCGTTATCTGTCTTCACTTTCACAGTATGTTCTCCCGGCCCGAATGTCGTACGGCTGTTCCGCTCTCCATATACATTGATCCTGCCGTGACCCGTCTTCGCTAGGATTTGGGCATTCTTCGGCATTTCTTTCGTCGTAATTTCTATTGTCCCGTTATCCGTTTCAAAATCGATTTCCCTGTCAAGGTTCTCTGTAGACAGGAGGATGCGTCCATTGTCAGTGACCGCCTTCATGAGAGATGCCATCGTCTCCTCGAATTGCAGGCGGCCATTATCAGATTCCGCATAAATGGTATCCGCCTCCACGTAGCGCAAAGTGATCCTGCCATTGTCTGTTTCTGCCTTCAAGCGGCCCGTCTGAACTTTCTCCAGTTCGATCCGTCCGTTATCCGATTTCGCCGCCATGCTGTCAGAGGCAATTTCGGACAGCTCAATCCGCCCGTTATCCGTTTTGCTACTAAATGATTTCGCCAGCATTTTCTGTCCCTGGATGCGTCCATTGTCAGTACGGAGTTCGATTGCCTGGTATACTTTTTTAGGAATGAACACGCGCAGCGCCACCGCCTTTATATTGAAAGTAAAGAGAGAAGACCACTGAAATTTGTGCTTCAGCCGGATTGTCAGCGTATCTCCGATTGTTTCCGCTGTCAGCTCCAATTTTTCCGCCGGACCGGACAGCTCGACCCTTGTAACATTGTCAGAAGAGGGAAGCAAAATGAGTGACCCGTTCTTTGCGTCAATGTCCACTTTTGTATAACTGTTGTCTTCTATCGTGAATCGCTGCAACTGATCGGAAGAGGAACCGGATGATTTCGCCTGCTTTTCTTCCGCTGGATACGCATCCAGAAGCTCTGCTGCGATTTTGGCAGGTTCTCCGAGAGAAGCCGCTATTTCCTCGTCCGATTTTCCGTCTTCACGTCCATTTTGGAAAAACTCACGGATATCGAGCAGGATATCCTGCTTTTCATCTAGAGGCAGCCTTTCAAGCGCTTGCTCCAATTCTGCGATAAAACGATTTTCATTCATCCTCTGCACCTTCCTCTATCAATGTATTGACTCCGTTTGAGAATGCGCGCCACTCGGCCAGCTGCTCAGCCAAATATGCTCTGCCAAGGTCTGTAAGCCGGTAATATTTTCGGGGCGGCCCTTCATTCGACTCCTGCAAATAAGTTGTAAAATATCCCTCTTTCGTCAATCGTCTCAGAAGGGGATACACAGATCCCTCTGAAATCGAGATCTGGTCTGAAATCTTCTGTACAAGTTCATATCCGTACCGGTCTTGTTTGTCGAGCAGAACGAGGACGCATAAGTTCAGCACGCCTTTCTTGAATTGGATATTCATAGTCAGGCTCCTTTCGCTATTATTCATTGAACAGTACTGCGTTATGAATACTATATCACACGGTATTATCCTATGCAAGGTACTGAAATGTTGAAACCAAATGGCTGTTTAGGACGTAAATGTAGATAGAACGGAGGAGATGGCATGGAAGGACAATATTTCGTAGGGTGGGGAACCCTCGCACTCATCAATGCGGGACTTGCGCAAGGCAAGAACCGGAGCGGCTTGAACTGGTTTCTGCTTTCTTTGCTGCTCGGCCCATTCGCGACTTTCTTTTTAGTGCTTGCAGAAAAGAAATAATACTTCCAATTCGGCAGCAGTATGATAAACTATTTCTAGATTCGAAATAATAGAGTTGGGGGAATTGGAATGTCAGTGAAAATCATTTTTGAGAACGATGGATTAATTCAAAACAGCGAAGCGAGAAAACAATTTGTGTCCAGTCAGAAAGGCGGACATTGCTCTCTTCTGATCGACGACGAGCAATACATCGTCTTGAAAAAAGGTAAAGAAGGAAAGGCGACGCTTGAGGATGTACGGGCGGCTGCCGGAAATATTGCGAGAGACCTCGGCTCCCAAAAGATTGAAAGCGCGGAACTGGACAGTGCTTTACTTGGTGAAGCATTTGCTTCCGTCGACACGAGCAAGGCAGCAGAAGCATTTGCGGAAGGCTGGGACCTTGGAGGATACCAATTCAGCAAGTACAAATCCGAAAACGAACAGGGCACGACAGAATTGAACATCAAAGGTGAAGATGCTGCCGTACAGAGCGGTAAAATCCGTGCAGCGGCGATGGCATTCTCCCGTGACCTGATGAATGAACTGTCCAGCGAACTGAACCCGGAGACATATCCTGAAGTATTGAAGGAGAAGTTTGCAGGAACAGCTGCTGACGTGAAAGTCTACTATAAAGAACAGTTGGAAGAGATGAAGATGAATGGCGTCCTCACGGTTTGCCGCGGCAGCAAATACAGCCCGTCCTTTGTGGAAATCTCGTACCAGGGCGACACTTCCAAGCCGCTTGTTGCGCTTGTCGGTAAGGGCGTCACATTTGACACCGGCGGCATCAGCCTGAAAAGCGGCCGCGATCTGAGCGATATGCGGATGGATATGGGCGGCTCCGCTGCAGTCGCAGGCGCAATGCAGCTTCTTGTCGAATCCAAAGCGGCGGTCAATGTAGTCGCACTCATTCCGATCGTTGAAAACGCACCGGACAATACGGCTGTCTATCCGGGTGAAGTCATCGAATACAAAAACGGCAAAACAGTACAAGTCGGCAATACGGATGCGGAAGGCCGCCTGATTTTAGCGGATGGTCTGATCCGCGCAGGTGAACTTGATGCCGAGTACATCGTCGATATCGCGACGCTAACTGGAGCCATCGTCAACGCGCTCGGCACAGGGATCGGCGGAGTATTCGGAGACGAAGAACTATCCCGCGTCATGAAAGAAATTGGTGAACAGAACGGCGACTTCGTCTGGCCGATGCCGCTTATCGATGCGTATGACAAATCACTCGCAAGCGATTATGCAGACATGAACAACATCAGCACACTCGGCTTCGCCGGCTCGATTACGGCTGGCCTGTTCCTCCGCCGCTTCGTGCCGGAGAACAGCAAATGGCTCCATGTCGACATGGCGGGCATGATGGACAAATCCGCTGCAGCCGGCTACTACGCAAAATCTGCGACTGGCTACGGCGCTCGCCTCCTCGCGGACTATACGGTCAAGATTTCCGAATAACATGCAAGGCCGCCGCTTTCAGCGCGCGGCCTTTTTCATGCTTGTGAAACGTGCAGCCGGATGGAGCAATGCGTGCCGAGAAGTAAGCAAGTAGTGGAAGCGAGCAATTACACGATGGAAAAAAGCAAGAGAGCGGGCGGATGGAGAGCAATGTGTGCCAATGAAGCAATCATGGGGCTGTATGAAGCAACATGGCAATGAAAGTAAGCAAGAAGCAGCTGAAGGTAGCAACAAGGCGACAATAGTAAGCAAGGAGCAGCTGGAGTAAGCAATCATGCAGCAAAACGAAGCAATGGCCACCGGAAGAAGCAATCGTGCAGATGCCTGAAGCAGCGCCGCCCGAAGAAGCAATCATGCAGCCGTATGAAGCAACATGGCGGTGGAAGTGAGCAAGGAAGCGACGAAAGTAAGCAACCGGGCAGTAGAAAGAAGCAATGAGCAGCTGAAGTAAGCAACCAGGCAGACAAACGAAGCTATGTTCACCGGAAGAAGCAATCGTGCAGATGCCTGAAGCAGCGCCGCCCGAAGAAGCAATCATGCAGCCATATGAAGCAACAAGGCGGCGAAAGTAAGCAAGGGGCAGCCGAAGTAAGCAACAAGGCGGCGAAAGTAAGCAAGGGGCAGCCGAAGTAAGCAACAAGGCGACGAAAGTAAGCAATAAGCAGCTGGAGTAAGCAACCATGCAGCAAAACGAAGCAATGACGACCAGTGAAGCAATCGTACAGCCGCCCGAAGCAGTGCCGCCCGAAGAAGCAATCATGCAGCCATATGAAGCAACAAGGCGGCGAAAGTGAGCAAGGAAGCGACGAAAGTAAGCAACCGGGCAGTAGAAAGAAGCAATGAGCATCAGGAAACAAGCAATCAGGCGGCGTAATGAAGCAATGCCCGCCGAAGAAGCAGTCGCGGGCCCGCAAGAAGCCGCGCCGTCCGAAGACCAGTCACGCGGCCGCAATAAGCCGCGCCGTCCTAGGAAGGAAGCAATCATGCAGCCGAAGTAAGCAACACCTAGCAAAAAATAAGCTACCGACCTGCCGAAAGAAGCAATGCCCAGCAAAAAGTAAGCAATCACTCGCCAAACAAAGCAACATCTGCTGAAAATCGAGCAATTTCTAGAACGACGCAATCAATCAGCTCTCTGCATTTAGTTCCGAAAGCAGCCAAAAAGCCATTCCCGGTATCCCGGAGAATGGCTTTTCTCATTCACATAGCAATACATGGCGCTCAAATGTCCCTTTCCGTGCGACGGCCCGGTCGACAATACGGAATCCGGCTTGCGCGAGCTGATCGTCGACAGGGGTGATCGATACGACGACGAGGCGGTCGGTGATCCGGCGGGCTGCCGTCAAAATATCCTGTTGTTCATCATCCGTGATATGCGTGAACAAATTGTAGGGCATGTCAATGATGGCGGCATCATATGTATCCGTGATCTCAGCGATCGGTCCGAGGACCACATCGCAGTGGTAGCCGAAATGGGCGAGATTCTTGCGTGACCCCTTGCAGACAAGCGGGTTGCGATCTCGGCCGACGATGTCGATGCCCATCGATCTCGCTTCCACAAGGACCGTTCCGATGCCGCAGCAAGGATCGATGACGCGCACACCTTCCGGATTGGGGGCGGCAATATTCGCGACCGTCCTCGCCAGGCGCGTGCCAAGGGCGGTTGAATACATATGCGGCTTTTTTGTATGGCGTTCCCAGACAGGTTCACTCACTTCAAGCAGGCCGAAATGCCATATGCCGTCAAGCTTCAGCAAGCCGAATTCCTTCACTGGATTGACCAGATCGGCTTCCCCCTCCATGCGCTCCCCGATTTCACGCTCCAGCCTTCGCCGTTTTGGATGCGGGATTTTGGGCGTATTGCCGATCTCCATCGTATTAAGGCATGTCACGCGGAACGCTTCATCCACCTGCACTGATCCGGCAATTTTGAGGGTTTCATCCCATGAGCCGGTTTCAAACAGGAGCGCAAGCCGTTCTTTCATATAGGGACTGCGGCTTGGATCAACCTTGACATCACTTCTGAGCACATTGCCATCCGTATCGGATCCGAAAAAAGCGCGCATCTCCATCCGGCAGATTTCATGTTCGTCTACATGCCTGATATACGTATAGATGAATTCCTGTTCACCAGCCTGTCTCACTCGTCAGCCTCAAGGAATGCGAGCAGCTGGAACACGGTCCGGTGCGTCAATTCCGCAGCTTCCTGGATCGTCATGCTCTCCGAGAAGCCCTCAAGCCCGTCGAGGGGAAGATTAATGTCCCAGACGCCATCTTGGCTGAATGCCGCGCTGTATGGATGTTCACCCGCTGCACGGTCTAGAAATTTTTTAATGGATGCCGTCCATTTTTTCTGGACACCGAGCCCAAACAGGGCGGTGTATGTCTTGAATACATCATCGACCTCCAGAGCAAGCCCATCCATGCGAACGGTTTCGAACGCCGGTGCATCGATATAAATGAATTCCTCCATATGTCCTTTCAGATAGGAGAGGGGAGAGTCTGCCAGTTCCCGGGCATCTGTCTCCGCCGCTTCTTCCGTCTCTTTCAGGCACCGGTCAATTACCGAAATCGTTAGTTCCTTTTCCGCTGGCTGCCTGCCCGATTGCAGAAGCCCGTGCTTCTCTGCGTATTCCTTTTCAACCGGAAATAATGAATCACCCGCAGACAGGCGTTCTTGTAGCATTTCTTTCAGCATATTCGACACTCCTTTATCTCTATCTAGTATAGCCTACCGATCCATCCCGGGTCTATTCTTCGTCCGCATACCATGGATTCAAGTGGACGAGCACTTCATCTACATCATCATGTTCCTTCAATATCAAGTCACGGATATGGCTTGAGATATCGTGGCCTTCCTGGATCGTCAGGCTGCCAGGAACGCCAAGGCGCATATCGACGAGGACATAATGGCCATGCTCCCGCGCACGCAGGCGGTCGATCCGCTTCACTTCCGGAAAGGTGCGGATCAGTGCTTCAAATTCCACGATCCGCTCATGGCTGACGTTTTTCTCCATAAGGATATCGATTGCCTCTTTTCCGATTTCATAGGCAAGCCGCAACACGAGCACGGAGACGACAACTCCAGCAAATGGATCGCCGTATGCGAGGAAGGGGATTTCATAGGCATCCCCGATCAGCGCAAGCCCGATCCCTATAACCGCGGCAAGCGAGGCGTATACATCCGCGAGATGGTCATACGCAGTGGCAATCAGCCCTTTGCTGTTCTCACTTTTGCCGACACGCATCGTATATCCATACAGCACCCACTTCCATACAAGCGAGACGACTGCGGTGATCAGGGCGATGACACTCGCTTTGGCGGGTTCTTCGAAAAAGGTGGAAATCGATTCATATCCGATGTACAGGGCAGCAATCCCAAGGATGAAGGCGACAATCCAGGAGCCGATCACTTCCGCTTTCCCATGCCCATACGGATGGTCCTCATCTGCCGGGCGTTTAGAAATCCTCATGGAAGTGAGGGCCGCAGCAGACGCTGCCACGTCGCCCGCATTATGGAAGCCGTCCGCAAGAAGGACTGGACTCCGGAACAAGAATCCGACAATGATCTTAAGTGCCGTTAACACGATATTGCTCATCAAGCTGATCCAGATGGCGGCGATGGAAGCGCTCGAATGGTTATGCTGTGTCTGATGTGTCGTCATGAGAAATCTCCTTCCGGCTCATTTTTCCCCAAGGAAAGAAAAAAGGAGCTTCTTGACATATGGCTGTCAAAAAGCTCCTGGCATCTATTCATATCATGTACAGACCGAATCGTTGTATACAACGCAATCCCTCATTTATCGTATAGTCAGTCCGGTTAGCATATCACCAGTACTGCTAATTTGCAACTGAAAAATATCGGAAGAACCATTTGCTTCTCTTGTGTTGAATCTATATACTGTATTTATGAATAATTATACATAGGAGCTGATAGTTATGAAGCTTTGGGGCGGACGTTTCACAAGCAGGGCCGATCAGATCATGGAACAATTCAATACATCTTTGCCAGTCGACCGCAGGCTGTACAGGGAGGATATTGCGGGAAGCCTTGCGCATGTCACGATGCTCGTCCACTGCGATCTTCTGTCGCCGGAAGAGGGCGAGTTGCTTGCGGCGGGACTGGATTCCATCTTGCACGATATTGAAACTGGCGCTCTGCAAGTGGATGGAGACTATGAGGATATCCATTCTTTCATCGAAATGGAGCTCACGGAGCGAATCGGCGAGACGGGGAAGAAGCTGCATACCGCACGCAGCCGGAATGATCAGGTCGCCGTCGATATGCGCTTGTATGCGAAAAACAAATCGGTTGAAGTGATGGACGGCTTGCAGGAGCTCATCGATGCACTGCATGAAAAAGGAAAGGCGAATCATGCCATCATGCCGGGCTACACCCATCTGCAAAGAGCGCAGGTCGTGACGTTCGGCCATCATTTAGACGCCTACGGGCAGATGTTCAAGCGTGACAAGCGCCGGATTGCGAACGCGGTTGAACTCCTGGACGAAAACCCGCTCGGCTGCGGGGCGCTCGCCGGGACGACGCATGCGATCGACCGGAATGTAACGACGATGCTGTTACACTTCGCAAAGCCGGTGGATAATTTCCTTGACGGAGTGAGCGACCGGGATTATTTGCTTGAACTGATGTCGGATTTCTCGATCATCATGATGCATCTGAGCCGCCTGAGCGAGGAATTGATTCTCTGGAGCAGCCAGGAATTCAAATTCATCACGATGGCGGATGCCTATTCGACAGGCAGCAGCATCATGCCTCAGAAAAAGAATCCGGATGCGGCAGAATTGATCAGAGGGAAGACAGGACGCGTATACGGTTCGCTTTTTGCGCTCCTCACGACATTGAAAGGTTTGCCGCTCACCTACAATAAAGACATGCAGGAGGATAAGGAGCAGTTTTTTGATGCGGTCGACACGGTGCTCGATTGCATGGAGATCATGGCGAGGATGGTTGAGACGATGACCGTCCATGCGGACAATATGAAAGCCGCCATAAAAGGGGGTTTCCTGAATGCGACCGAAGTAGCGGATTACCTCGTCGCGAAAGGGATGCCATTCCGGGATGCTCATGAAGTCGTCGGCAAAATCATCATTCATTGCGAAGCGGAAAAGAAGGCGATCGAGGATCTGACAATCGGGGAATTGGTTACATTCAGCGAATTGATAGAAGGTGATATATACGAGTATATCGACTACGAAAAAATCCTTTCAAAAGGGAATAAAGGTCTGATGCTCAAGTGAAGAATCAGCGAGGTGCCTGTCCCCCTCCAGGCACCTCGCCGATTCTATTTTTTCACGATCCGATATTTGATGGACAAGAAGGGGATGGCGAAGATCTTCATGCGATGGGACGCTTCAAGGCTCCCGTCATCCGACACCTTGACGACAAATCGCTCAGACAGCGGCAATTTGAACAGATGGCCGCGCTTCCCACTCATATATACGCCCGCGTCAGAATCTTGATCTGTGCGAACACTTGTCAACAGAAGGCCGTCCGGAAGGTCCCTCAGCTCGAGTATCCCGGTCATCGTCATAAAGGGTAGCGGAAGTGCGATATTCATATACGGGGTGCCGGCAGCGTCATGATGATAGGAGTAGAGGGCGATGAACGCATAACGGTCATCGACTTTCCGCAGCCAGGCCCTGACGAGTTCCCGGTGATCCAGGTTATCAGGGAGCATGACAACATCCCCCGTCATTTCCACCTGTCTGCCGTGAGTCGGCAAATTGATCTGCTCGGTCCTCCTGCTGATCAATGAATAGATATGGGCGAATGGCTTGAACCAGGCATGCCAGCGCACGGTCGCGAACAGTCTGTACCCGGTCGTGTTCTCATAGAAATCCGAGATGGCAGGATGCAACTTCTCTAAACGGTATATAGCCATATCATCCACGAGCCCGCGGCCGCTGCCAGGCTTCCCGAGCCGGTCGGCAGTCTGTTTTCCGCGAATCCGGCTCACTGGAAATGCCTGGGGACGGTAAACGGGAGGGGGTGTACTGACGGCCCAGCCGATCACACCGCATAATGCAAAAACGACGCAATTCAAGAAGCCGTGAAGCATCAGCATGTCGTCGATCGTCATTCGCAGCAGCCCGAAACTATTGCCCAGTACGTACAAAAGGGAAAACAGGATCGTGATGGCAAGCGATCCGAAAGAAAGGCGGATCAGCCATTTCTGGATTCCTTGCAGAGGGATCTTCCAAGCCATGAGGTTGATTCCTGCCAGGCCTGCTATATAGAGCAGCACCGAGAATAATTCGATGTACCGGGAAAACGTAATGCCGATAGCTGTGACAAGCGGTGCAATCAGCAGTATGGCCGCAACCGCTGCGAAACGCGCGGGTTTCCTGGTCCGGGCGGCAAATCCGATGAAAATCGGCAGCAAAAATGCTGAGTAATGGAAATGGATGGCGGTCAGCCATGTGAGTAATGGTGTAAACCCGGTGTCCATGCCTATTAGATAGGCGAAATACCAGGCGCCGCCCATTGCCAAGTACATCATGCCTGCGTCGATCGCGAACTCCTCAATATTTGTAAAGCCGCGCTGCAGGAAACGGCGTAGGCCGAGCCAAGCAATCACAAGTGTGAACAGGAAATAGACCGTTGCAGGAATCCACAAGGCCCAGGAATCCAGAAAAGGCACAGCCGCAACTGATAGATAAGCTGGGCCGGCTAGAAACGGATACCATTTCATGAACCAGTCAGATGGCAGCAGCATTTTCAGCATCGTCGGCACGTATACGATCTGGGCCGCTGTCAGCAGCAAGCTTGGCCACGGGTCAGGGGTGATCAGTGCGATGGTGATGAACAATACGGCGTGGACTATGAAAAAGTTACGCATCTCTTACGAACTCCCCTTCATATGAAAAGACGTGGCCGATCAGCGGATTGCGGACGCGGACCCGGATCAGGTATACATCCCTCTCATCGTCATATTCCTCGACGACCGTTGCAAGCCCTTGCAGGAAATACGGAAGGGGAATTTCCCGTCCCCCGAGGATGAACCGCTGATCTTTCGAGTCGATCCGCAGCCCGCCGCTTGCCGTGACAGAGAAGAGCAGATCCGAATAGACCAAGGGCGGTTCCCCGAGGTAGTCCTTGATGACAGCGCGATCGGGATCCTTGCTCATCAGCGCATTGAAATAACGCTTTTCAGAAGGAAAGTGGAAAATCCTCTCCCAGTGCACCTGCTGCTCGCCACGCGCGCTGATCAAGTATTTATTCCGGATGGAAAAAGGGACATTGCGCCCGTGTTCCGGAAAAACAAGTTTCCAGCGGACACCAAGGCGAAACAGTGGATACAGCCAAGCTGGCCCGCCTTTGATCACCCGCATCATACCTTTTCCGTGAAAGGGAGAGCCCGGAACGATTGCGTACCTCTCCTGCAAGGCAGGATGCAGCCTATGATACTCTTCGCCAAGGATTTCCTTATAAATGGACATAATTCATCGCCTCCTCTTGCAGGACGCCGCTGTCGGAACATCGCGGCCATGAAAATAACCGATGATCGAAATGGCAAGCAGCGTACTATTCAAAACGATTGGATTAAAAGGATGAGCGGCGATGCCCGGCTCGGTCAGCAGTGCGCCCGAAGTCAAGATGGGAAACACGATCATCTGCAGGGCAAACAAATGCTTTTTCCTCTTATACAGGAGCCACAGCAGACCGAATAAAGCTTCAAGGACGCCGACAGAGAGAACCGCGGACGCCGCCTGGTGTTCTGTCAAATGCAACGCAATCCCGATCATCGATTGCTCTTTAGGATGGAGGGCGACGAGTTTCGGGACAATGCCTTGGTAAAGCCAGACGAAGGCGAAAAGCAATGCGAGTCCGTAGTACGTGAAAAACCGCAAATATTGAGACGCCGGGGTTTCCCCCCGTTCCAGCCAGCGCTTCAATACGTCAAAACTCAAGGCGGTCGCCCATCCCATAATGGGACGGAATATAAGTGCATCCAACGAGCGGCCGAACTTTCCAAAATTCGGCTCATAGTCGTATTGCGTCAAAAATGTCGTGCCGGATTCCTCGGGGATGTATTTCCAATAGCCTTTGCCTTCCTTGATCGGCGAAAACCATTGGTCTGTCCCGAAATGAAGTGCGGATGAACGGGTGCCATCCTTATTATTTGACGAGCCTGTGCTTTTCCCCCAACCTTCCACGGTCAGGAAAGGGAGCACGCTCCGCTGGTAAGTGAACAACTGTGGCTTGCCGTTCTCTTTTGGCAAGTAGGTGATGGAGGAGAACCTGAGATCCCACTGGGAGTGCAGGGCAGGATCCTGCGAAGCGTTCCAGATAGCAGGAAGATCGGTCTCCATATGGATCTCCACGTAGATCGGCTTTTTCTTCATGGTTTGCACCTCCAAGCGTACAACTTCAATTATCGCATGGTTGAATGGCTAAAGGTAGGGATAGGGCTGGATTTCTGCTGACATATTTAAGACGATCCCGGTCAACAGGCAGCTGGCTGATTACAAGATAAAGAAACGCCAAGGCGGCAGCCTTGGCGCTTCTTTATCCCATAATATTATAGCCCGCATCGACATAGACGATTTCGCCGGTGACGCCGCTTGAGAGGTCGCTGAGCATGGCGATGGACATTTTCGCGACTTCTTCATTTGTGATGTTGCGTTTCAGGGGAGCCCGTTCCTCGATCTGGCCGAGAATGGTGTTGAAGGATGGCACGCCTTTTGCGGAAAGAGTGCGTACTGCGCCAGCTGAGATGGCGTTGATGCGGATTCCGTCTTTTCCAAGATCAAGCGCCAGATAACGGACGGATGCTTCCAGTGCCGCTTTCGCGACGCCCATCACATTATAGCCTTCAAGGACCCGTTCTGCGCCTAGATAGCTCATCGTGATGATAGAACCGCCTTCGGTCATGTAGCGGCGTGCTTCGCGTGCCGTCGCGACAAGGGAGTAGGAGCTGGAATCTTGGGCGAATGCATATCCGTCACGGGAGGTGTTGATGTAGTCATCATGCAGGTCCTCCGAATTTGCGAACGCAATCGAGTGGACGACGCCGTGGATTGTGCCGAACGTCTCACCGATTTGCGTGAAAGCATGCTCGACGCTTTCATCTTCATTGACATCACACTGGACGATCATTTTAGGTTCGAGACCATTTTTCTCAAGTGCTTTTTCAAGCTTTGCGAGGGAGCGTTCTTTCCGGTATGTGAAAATGACATTCGCTCCTACTTCAAACAATGACTTTGCAATCCCCCATGCGATGCTCCGCTCGTTCGCTACACCCATGACAACGATATTCTTTCCCTTCAATTTCAGTAAATCTTCCATAATGACCTCCTGGACTGGTATAAGTCTATTACCTTCTATTAGTACCTAGTAATAAATCGAGTATATCACAATATATACATTTGCAAAACTAAGGACTGAAAGTTATTAGTGACCGAATGCATCTTAATCGAGAGAGGCAATGGCACATCGGAAACTATTCTGGCTGCTGTCTGCGGATAGGCAGAAAAGAGGGGATTGCCCTATTCTGAATCCCCTCACTATGATATTCTTGAAAGAGCAACTGAATGATATTAGTACATGAGAGGGTGAACCGAGTGAAAGAGACGGAAATACGCATATCTAAAAAACTTACGTTCGAGCGACCCAGCTGGTTATTGCTGATTGGCATCATTTTCATCGCCACAACTCTCCGTTCTCCTCTTACTTCTGTTGGTCCGATTATCGCTCCGATTCAAGAGGCGCTTGATATCTCGAGCGTAACAGCCGGTTTGATCACGACAATCCCGCTTCTGGCCTTTGCGCTAGTGTCCCCATTCGCTCCCCGAGTATCGAGCCGTTTAGGGATGGAATTGACATTGTTCCTGGCACTTTGTCTGCTGACAGGGGGCATCGTCCTGCGCTCCATCGGTCCGGCGTCCACTTTATTCATAGGCACGTTCTTGATCGGGGTCGCCATATCCTTTGGCAATGTTTTGCTTCCAGCGCTGCTTAAGATGAGCTTCCCGCTACATATCGGCCTGATGACGGGCATCTATTCCGTATCAATGAATATCTCTGCAACCATCGCATCCGGATTAAGCGTACCGATTTATGAAAAGACGCAGTTCGGCTGGCAAGGCGCACTTGGCATATGGGCCGTCCTTGCACTTGTGGCCTTATTTATCTGGCTGCCGCAGATCAGGAAGAAGAAAATAGCAGCGCCGCCTGTCTCCAAGCATCTCCAAAAGAAATCGTCGACCCTCTTCAAATCACCTGTTGCGTGGAGCGTCATGTTTTTCATGGGATTGCAGTCCTTGCTGTTTTACACCTTATCGGCGTGGCTGCCGGAAGTGCTGAAATCGAGCGGCATCAGTGCAGGGCAGGCGGGATGGCTGTTTTCCTTGCTGCAGTTTGCCCAATTGCCGATGACATTCATCATTCCTGTCGTGGCGGGCAAACTGAAGACACAGCGTCCGCTTGTAGCAGGGCTGGTCCTGCTTTATCTCATCGGGTTTCTCGGGATTTTGGCCGGACCGCCTGAACTCGTAGTCGTCTGGATGATCTCCCTAGGAATTGCAGGCGGCTCATCATTCGGACTCGCGATGATGTTCTTCACCCTTCGGACCCATACTCCGATGCAGGCTGCGGAACTATCGGGCATGGCGCAATCGCTCGGCTATCTGCTTGCAGCCGCTGGCCCGGTCGTCTTCGGCTCCCTTTATGACATGACTGGAAACTGGGATATTTCGCTGATCACCTTGCTGGTTGCATCGGTACTTGTGCTGCTGTTCGGAATGAAGGCTGGCAACGATGAGTATGTAGCTGAAAAGGAAACAAACGTCTGAGAGCGGATAGCTTATCCTCTCAGACGTTCGGCGGAGTTATTGCAGGAGCTGGATGATTTCCTCCACTGCCTGTTCGCCGGCTTCCTGCCAGCGGCTTTTGTCCTGTATGGACGCGTCTTTATCAATCGGTTCCTGGAACTGATTGAAAGAGGCAGTAGCAAGCGAACTTGCATCCATGTCGAGCCCAATGTGGACAACATGTTTTATGACATAGGGCGTTGAAAAGACGATTTGTGCATTGTCATCATCCAGTTCGCCATGGCGGGCCTCAAATGGGACACGCAGATAGATTGTTTCTCCGCCTTCCCTATGAAGTATCGTATCAAAACAGCCGCCGTCATAATCCCAGCCGCCACCTAGTTTGTAGCCAAGGCCGTCCACGGAACTGCGGAATGAACCAAAACGTGCTTGTCTTCCCTCAATAGCAGTCTCTAAAGGCAACATACGGTGTTTCATCTCCTTTCGGTACGAATAGGTTTCACCGCGTGCATTTTTCTATACAGCATTGCAATCAAATAAAAAGCTTGAAACGGCAGGATCTGACTGATCCGCCGTTTCAAGCTTTTTTGCGCTGTCATCAATTCAATTGATCGTTGTATAGAAGACCGTCATCCTTCAAGTCGATGATTTTCAGATGGTTGTCATGTTTTACATAGACACTCTTGAATTTCTTGCTGCCATCAGCGTCTTCGAAAAGGATGACCCTTGTGCCGGGATTATCAGTTTCGATGACCGCTTGATAGGAGGAAAGGTCGATCTGGTCTGCGAGGACGCTGTATTCCTCATAATCAGCCAGTTCATCATTCTTCATATCCTCTGCTTGTGTCCCGGCATTCTCGCTTGAATCAGCAGCCTCGGAAGTTTCTGCGTTGCTGTTATCGGTATTTTGCTGTTCTGCTGCCGGATCCACGGTTGTTGTAGAAGCCGGCTTGTCAGTGTCAGGCTGCGTGTCCGACTTGTCGTTTCCGCAAGCCGCGAGTACTAGGGCGACCGCTGTCAGCATAAAAAGTTTTTTCATAAGATGCATCCTCCTGATGTCTGATTTTCCGTCTTATTGCTTGGCGGTTTGTCCATTGTAAAACGCAGGGTCAGCCAGGTCAAACAATCGAAACGCTGAGGGTAATCCAAATCCATAACATCATTACGAAGCCGGGTGCATAGACTAGTTCAAATCATGCTCCAACTGGGGGGAACAGGATGGATATTTTGAAAAAAGTGAAGCTGGCCCGCGACAATGAGGACCAGTTGAAGTGGGAAGGGACGTTTGCGGAGTATTTGGAGTTGCTTCGGGAGCGAAAGGAAGTCGGCCAGTCGGCACATTCTCGTGTTTATCATATGATCGAAAGCTTTGGCTCCACGAAGAAAGACGGACATACGCATTATCATTTTTTCGATGACGACATTTTCGGTTTGGAAGAAGCGATTGAGCGGCTCGTGGAGGAGTACTTCCATCCAGCTGCAAAACGCCTGGATGTTCGGAAACGGATTCTTCTCTTGATGGGACCGGTGAGCGGCGGGAAATCCACGATCGTGACGATGCTTAAGCGCGGGCTTGAGGCCTATTCGCAGACAGATGAAGGAGCGGTCTATGCCATTAAAGGCTGCCCGATGCATGAGGATCCTCTGCATCTGATCCCGCATCATCTGCGAGAAGATTTTTACGAGGAATTCGGCATCCGCATCGAAGGGAGCTTATCTCCGCTGAATACGATGCGCCTTGAAAAGGAGTACGGAGGTAAAATTGAAGAGATGCCCGTCGAACGGATCTTCTTCTCCGAAGATAAGCGGGTCGGCATCGGAACTTTTACGCCGTCTGATCCGAAGTCGCAGGACATCGCCGATCTGACCGGAAGCATCGACTTCTCAACGATTGCGGAATTCGGATCGGAATCCGATCCGCGCGCCTACCGCTTCGACGGCGAACTGAACAAGGCGAACCGCGGCATCATGGAATTTCAGGAAATGCTCAAACTTGACGAAAAGTTCCTATGGCATTTGTTGTCATTGACGCAGGAAGGGAATTTCAAGGCGGGCCGCTTCGCGCTGATCAGTGCGGATGAATTGATCGTCGCCCATACAAACGAGACGGAATACCGATCGTTCATTTCCAATAAGAAAAACGAGGCGCTCCATTCGAGGATCATCGTCATTCCGATCCCGTACAACTTGAAGGTGAGCGAGGAAGAAAGTATTTACGAAAAGATGATCAAGGACAGCGACATGGCTCACGTCCATATCGCACCGCATGCGCTCCGCGTGGCGGCGATCTTCTCGGTGCTGACGCGGCTGAAAATGTCAAAGAAGCAAGGCATTGATATCGTCAAGAAGATGAGGCTGTACGACGGGGAGAATGTGGATGGTTACAGTTTCAATGACTTGGCGGAGCTGAAGAAGGAATTCCCGGACGAAGGGATGGACGGCATCGATCCGCGGTATGTCATCAACCGGATCTCGTCTGCCATCATCCGAAAAGAAGTGCCCGCCATCAATGCGCTTGATGTGCTTCGATCGCTGAAGGACGGATTCGATCAGCACGCTTCCATTTCAGCTGAAGACAAGGAGAGGTACCTCAATTATATTTCAATTGCCCGTAAGGAATATGACGATATCGCGAAGAAGGAAGTGCAGAAGGCATTCGTCTATTCCTATGAGGAATCGGCGAAGACGCTGATGGACAATTATCTGGATAATGTCGAGGCGTTCTGCAACAAGCACAAACTGCGCGATCCGCTTACCGGGGAAGAGATGAGTCCAGATGAGAAACTGATGCGGTCGATCGAGGAGCAGATCGGCATCTCGGAAAATGCGAAGCGGGCGTTCCGCGAAGAGATCCTCATCCGGATTTCCGCTTTTGCTAGGAAAGGTCAGCGGTTCAATTATAAATCGCATGAGCGGTTGCGGGAAGCCATCCAGAAGAAGCTGTTCGCCGATTTGAAGGATGTCGTGAAGATCACGACGTCTCAAGCAGCGCCGGATGAGTCCCAATTGAAAAAGATCAATGAGGTTGTTGCCCGCCTTATTGATGATTACGGATATAATTCAACGTCCGCGAACGATTTGCTGCGCTATGTCGGCAGCCTTCTGAACAGGTGATTGTGACAGGCGGGGGAGCCGGAACCGGTGTCCTTCGCCTGTTTTTTGACTATAGAGAATTGGTCAATAACCGATTCCGTATTGCATATGATGAAAGAAACAATCGGTACAAGGATGGGGTGAGGATGAGCATGAACGAAAATCAGAAAAGTTTTGTCGTCTCTCAGGAAAACTGGTCTCTTCACCGGAAAGGGCATACGGATCAGCAGCGTCACTTGGAAAAAGTGAAGGAAGCGATCAAGAACAATTTGCCGGACCTCATCAGCGAAGAAAGCATCATTATGTCGGACGGCCGGAAAAAGGTCAAAATCCCGATCCGTTCATTGGATGAATATAAGATTAAATACAATTATGAGAAGCGGAAACATGTCGGGCAAGGCGGCGGTTCCTCCGAAGTGGGTGACGTGATCGCGAAAGACGGCAGTGCTAAAGGGCAAGGACAGGGCCAGGGGAAGCAGGCGGGAGACCAGGCGGGCAGCGATTATTACGAAGCGGAAATTTCACTCGCGGAGCTCGAAGAAGTGCTCTTCAAAGAGCTCGAACTGCCAAGGATGCAGCAGAAGGAACAGGCGGATGTGACAATTGACTCTATCGTGTTCAACGACATCCGCAAGAAAGGCCTGATTGGAAATATTGATAAGAAACGGACGATTCTAAGTGCCATCAAACGGAACGCCATGAAGGGAAAAGCGGAGATTGCTCCTATCCATAATGATGATCTCCGGTTCAAGACGTGGGATGAAGTGAAGCGGCCCCATTCAAGAGCGGTCGTCCTCATGATGATGGATACGAGCGCATCGATGGGGAAGTTCGAAAAATATATGGCGCGCAGCGTGTTTTTCTGGATGACACGCTTCCTCCGCACAAAGTATGAACATGTTGAACTGGAATTCATCGCGCATCATACGGAGGCCAAGGTCGTTACGGAAGAAGAGTTTTTCACGAAAGGGGAGAGCGGGGGAACGATCTGCTCGACAGCCTATACAAAGGCGCTTGAATTGATCCACGAAAAATACCCGCCATCCCAGTACAATATTTACCCGTTCCATTTCTCGGACGGCGAGAACATGTCGAGTGACAATCCGAAATGCATCAAACTGGTGAATGAGCTCATGGAGCTGTCCAATATGTTCGGTTACGGGGAGGTCAACAGCCACTCCCGCTATTCGACACTCCGAAACGCCTATGAGAAGATCGAGGATCCAAAATTCATCCCGTATGTCTTGAAAGAGCAGAAAGACGTCTATCATGCTTTGAAAAAGTTTTTTCACAAACAGGCAGAGGGGGCTTTCTGATGGAATTTAAAGAACTGCACCGGGCCATCGATGAAATCACGGAAATTGCCACAGGCTTCGGGCTCGATTTCTATCAGATGCGCTATGAAATCTGCCCGGCGGATATCATTTATACATTCGGCGCGTACGGGATGCCGACACGTTTCTCGCATTGGAGCTTCGGGAAGCAATTCCACCGGATGAAGCTGCAATATGATCTCGGCCTGAGCCAGATCTATGAACTTGTCATCAATTCGGATCCATGCTATGCATTCCTGCTTGATACAAACAGCTTGATTCAGAACAAACTGATCGTCGCGCATGTCCTCGCGCATTGTGATTTCTTCAAGAACAATGTCCATTTCTCGCGGACTCGGCGTGATATGGTCGAAAGCATGACCGCAACTGCGGAACGGATCTCTGCATATGAGATGATCCACGGTAAAGAGGAAGTGGAGCATTTCCTCGATGCTGTGCTGGCGATCCAGGAACATGTCGATCCATCGCTCAACCGCCTTTTCAATGAAGAGAAAGACGAGGATGAAACAACGCCGGCCGTCATTCAGACCCCGTATGATGATCTCTGGTCTCTGGATGGAAAGCGGGAATTGGCGAGTGGGGCAACCGCGAAGCGCAAGCGCGTGCCCGCCTCGCCGGAAAAGGATTTGCTGCTGTTCATCTTACGGCATAGCCGGGAGCTTGAGGAATGGCAGCGTGATATTTTAACGATGATGCGTGAGGAAATGCTCTACTTCTGGCCGCAAATGGATACGAAAATCATGAACGAAGGGTGGGCAACCTTCTGGCATCAGCGCATCATCCGGGAAATGGATTTGACCTCCGACGAGACGATTGAGTTCGCCACCTTGAACGCGAATGTCATCCAGCCTTCACGCACGTCCATCAATCCGTATTACCTTGGGCTGAAAATCTTTGAAGATATCGAAAAGCGCTATGACCATCCGACGGAAGAAATGCGGGAATACGGCATCACGCCTGGGTCGGGCAGAGAGAAGATTTTCCAGGTGCGGGAGATGGATTCCGATATTTCCTTCATCCGCAATTTCCTGACGAAGGATTTGATTGCCCGTGAGGATCTTTACATTTTTGAAAAGAAAGGCAGCCATTATACGATTACCGACAAAGAATACGAAGCGGTGCGAAATCAGATCGTCGCAAACCGGGTGAATGGGGGTTTCCCTTATATCACCGTACACGACGGTGATTATGTACGGAACGGCGAATTGTATCTCGTCCATCAATATGAAGGGATCGAACTGGATTTCCCATACTTGGAAAATGTGCTTCCCTATATCCACCAGCTCTGGGGCCGGCTCGTCCATCTGGAGACGGTTGTTGACGACAAACAAATCGTCTTCTCCTACGACGGCAAAAAAGTGCATCGCCGGTACGCTTGAACGAGAGAAGCAAGTTGTTAGCGAGTCGGAGAATGGGGGGGACCTCCCCTCACCATCTAAAAAAGCACTTCCATCACGGAGGTGCTTTTTTGATGGATCCATTAGAAACATACAAGTTCATCATCAAGAAAAACAGAAATTACATACCAAATACTTATTACTTAGTTAATCAAAACGCTCTATTAGCAACATAACAAATTAATAGATTATGATACAATCAATAAAAAGCATTGGATGGAAAGAGGTGAATGGATTGCCTTCTGAACTAGATCCCTTAGTGAAGCGGATGGAAGAACTGGAACATGAAATGATTTTATTGAAGAAGGAAATCGCCAATTTGGCTGAAGAGAGACAAGATACGAAAGAAGAACTGCGCGACAGTGTCACAGAAGAACCGCAAACAAAGTATGAAGGAATGCCGCAGCCTGAGAGGATGGAAACGGAATCACCACCTAACGCTCCTCCGGAAGAGGAACTGATCGGAAACATGTTCATATCCGAAATCCGTAACGAGACGGAACCATTCGAATTTCGGATTTCCACTGGCGAGAAACCTGCACCCCCGACTAGCAGCGGTAATTTTGAGCGGATTCTTGGCACGTGGCTGCCGCGTCTCTTCATGTTCATCCTCATTGTAGGTGTCCTTTGGGGGCTCAAAGTCGCCATCGATAACGGCTGGGTGACGGATGTGCTGCGGATTGCGCTCGGATATATGGGGGCTGGATTGCTGTATTTCTTTGGCATGCGGAATATCCGTAGATCACGCAGAGGATTCGGATTGACGCTTCTCGGCGGATTCATGGCGATCGGCATACTGACGACATTTGCCGCACATCATTTGTATGGATACTTTCATTATATTATGGTCTTCCTGATCGGCATCGCTTTCATTGCAGCAGGGCTTTGGCTCTCTAGCCGCCTGAAATCGGAGACGCTCACCGTCTTTTCAGCAATCGCAGGGTTTCTCCTGCCATTTCTCCTGGAAGGCGTCAGGACTTCTGAATTCCAGTTTTGCGGTTATATTTTGCTGTTCTTCCTGTCACTGTTTTTCGTTTCTCTTTGGCAGAAACATCGGTATTCGTTTTACGTGACATTCGGTCTGTTCCATTTCACCATGGTCTTTTACATGCTGATCAACTTGCCTCATATCAATCTGAATACCGTCGTCTACACGGTAGCAGCTCAGCATATGATGCTGCTTGCCTTCTATATGCTGCAGCGGAATTGGGGCAAGGCGGCCGCAGGGGAAATCATCCTGTATTTGAATGCGATGTTCACTTTTCTCTGGATCATAGCGGCTGACCAGACGCTGCGGCTTGTCCTTTACAGCCTTCTAGTCGTCCTGTATGGCGGATTATCACTGCTGGCAGTGAGACAGAGAGATCAGAGGATGCGTTCCGTCATGCCGGCCATTGCGATTGTTGCTGCTGCGATGCTCATCCTGTCATTAAAGCTGGATGAACCATTGATCCAATTGACACTGCTGCTCGTCAATGCGACGCTCGGCATCTGGATCGGGCTCCGCATCTCTTCACTAAGGCCGTTGATCGCAGGAGGAGCTCTGTATGTAATAGCAGCATCCGCTGTCCTGACATTGGTCCAGATCGACTCGTTCGTGTCGATTGAAAATGTTGTCTGGCTGATTTTCATGTATACGCTTGTCCTGATTATCTATTTGGCGATTCAGCGGCCGCCAGCATTCCTGGAAGGCAGGGAGCGCTTGGTTGACGGAAGCATGATTTTTCCGCAGGCCATATCACTGATCTATGTGGCGTATATCGTATCGTCTATGCTGAAGGGGACAGCATTCAATCTGTTGACAGTCGTCCACATATTGATCTTTGTCTATCTATTCCTGTTCTCTGCGTATTTCCTTCTCCATCGATGGAAGCGAGGCATCTACGCTGCTCATGCGGCAGCAATCGGGTTTTTGCTTCTCGGCCTGTTTGTGCTGTTTATGCCGCTGGCGAATTTCGTGGATTCTGACGGTCTGCCTCTCAATCTGTTTGTCCAGGTCGTCTATGTGCTGCTTTTGACGCTTCAGCTGCGAAACCTTGCAATCGGCAAGTTCTATTTCATGCCGGGGAGGGCTTCATCATTCCTGCCGGGAATAGCAATTGTCATGCAGGTTGTGTATTTCATATTCTTGAACAAATGGTATCTTTCCATTGCAATCGGGTACAATTGGAACTGGGAATATGTGCTGCTCATCCAGACGTTCCTTCTATTTCTGTACGCGTTTCTTTCGATCAGCGTGGGAAGATGGAGAAACTGGAAAGCCATCAAAATCATCGGTGTTGTGCTTCTAGGCATTGCATTTCTTAAATTGTTCTTCGTGGATATGGCTAGCATTTCCGTGCTCGTCCGCGCCATCCTATTCATCTGTGTAGGGATTGCCGGCTTGCTGTATTCAAGGACTTTATTCAAAGAATAACAAGTGGAGGGCCGGCCATGATGGCGGTCCTCTTTTCCTGATTGAAAGGTTATTCAACCAGTAAGAACGGGTATTTGGATAAAATGAATCCGTACGGCATGTCTTTACGTATATATAGCAGGCCATGCTATTGTCATACATACCGAAGATGGAAAGAAGGTGCGTTGCAAATGAAGGATTTTATGAGTGATCAGCAATTCGATGCTATATTCAAGGAGAAATCCGAAGAGATCAACGAACAGCTTGAACGGGAAGTGCTCATAGCTATGATCGGCGATGTCAATGCAGGCAAATCATCGACCGTCAACCGGCTGATGGGTGCGGAAGTGGCAGGTGTCGGAGCGAAGCCGGGCGAGACGCAGGAGATCAAAAAATTCATCTATCAGGAGAAAATCATCTTTGTCGACACGCCGGGGCTGGATGATATATACAGCGAACATTCCCAAGAGACGATGAAGTTCTATAAGAAAGCGGATGTCGTCCTGTTCTTCCTGAACGCGGCAGGTTCAGTACTCTCTGAAACGGAACTAGTGTCACTAAAGAAAATAGCCAAAGTTAACAAAGACATCCTGATCGTGCTGAATAAGATTGATGCAGCGGATGATATTGCATCCCTCGTCAACTATATCAAGCAGCATACCGATTTCGAATATCCTGTCATTCCGATCTCATCCCGTACGGGCGAAAATATGGCGGCGCTTCAGAGAGAGATCCTCGACATTCTGGAACTAAAAAAAAAGGACATCCTCCTCGCCGCAAATTTGGCAGATAAGTCTTCCGTCGCAAACCGTTGGATCTTAGGGGCGGGCGCATCAGCCGCGACAATCGGGGCCGTGCCGATTCCAGGTTCCGATTTCGTACCTCTGACTGCACTGCAGGTGAGCCTGATGCTGAAACTGTCCACTCTATATGGAAAGCCGATCTCAAAGGACAATGCGAAGGAATTGATCATTGCAACAGTCGTCGGGAATATTGGCAAGACCATCTTCCGCCAAGTCGTGAAAGTGGTGCCTGGTGCAGGGACGGTCATCGGGGCAAGCGTCGCAGGCGGAATGACGGTCGCGCTCGGACATGCTGTGAAATACGCGCACGAAAACAATATAGAGCTTACGCCAAAATCGCTGAAGCCGATCTATCAGATGTTTTTGAAGAAGTCGAATAAATCAGAAGGACAATAGGCAGCAATGTGCCCTCTTGCCCAGAAAGCAAGAGGGCTTTTGATTTGCATAAATATGTTTCTATTTTACTGTTTTTATTAATAGATAGAATGCCGGAATGGCGTTGGGCAGCTTCGTTACCAGGAAGATAGAGTGATAAGTAGATTGCTAGTCTGGAACGGAAACCGGTTTTTACCACTATCTTTTTGATAAAATAAGATTAATAATGTGTAGCGAGGGTAAAACTATATGGGACTAGCAATGCCCTTATTAGAGTTATTCAACAAAGAGGAGGAAGTTATGTAATGGACAACCAACCAAAAAAGTATCGTAATTTCATAGTAGGAGCCGCTTCAGCTGCATTGATCGCATCAGCAGTCGCACCAGTCGCGAGCGCGGCAACAAAGGAATTCCCGGATGTGAAGGGGAATACCCATGAGACTTCCATCAATGCACTAGTTGCACAAGGCATCATCGGCGGATACCCGGACGGCACATTCAAGCCGAATAAGACATTATCCCGTTCGGATGTTGTCAAGATGATGGGCAAGTGGCTGCAAAACATGGGCTATGAAGTTCCTTCAGATTACAAAACGAATCCTCGTTTTAAAGATTTGACATCAAAAACAAATGAAGAACTTTTGAAATCCGCAGCCCTCGTCAAAGACAATGGCGTATTCGGCGGATATGAAAACGGCACGCTCGGCGCAGCAAATGACATCACACGCGAGAACATGGCGATGGTCCTTGTACGTGCATACGATGCTGTCTATAAAACTGATCTTGTAAACCTAGTGAAAGAAGACGAGTTCACGAAAGAAGTGACGGACCTTGCAGCTGCAAAAGCGGAAGCCCGTCCATATATCGATGTTCTTGACTACTTTGACATCACACATACAGCAGACGGCAAATTCATGCCGAAAAGCACAACAACACGCGGTCAGTTCGCAACATTCCTTTACAAAGCTTCCAATGTAAAAGTAGAAGACAAGACTGACAAGGAAGCACCTAAACTTGTCTATAACGGCGAAAAAACGTTGAATGTCAAATACGGCGAAACGTTCACAATGCCGACTGTGACAGCGACTGACAATACAGATGAAACTGTAGAAGTCACAAGCGTCATCACAAACGAAGCTGGCGAGCGCGTAACAGCAATTGACACAAAAACATCTGGCACATACAAAGTGACATACAGTGCAGTCGACAAAGCTGGAAACCACGCTGAGGACTTGGTAGTGACAGTAGTAGTTGGAGAGAATCCTAATCTTGAAGTGGCTTCGGTTACTAGCGAGAATGCAAAAGAATTGGTTGTCACTTTCAATAATCCAATCGAGACTGGAAGCGTGATGACGGACGGTAAATTGAAGTCTGGCGTTATTACTCTGACAAGAACATCCAATGAATCTGGTGCCGGTATTTTGAATGGAGATTTGAAAGGTAAGACAGCAACTTTGAGCAAGGATGGGAAAGTATTGACAGTACTTGCGCCATCGACAGAGTTCTTCAAAGGGAACTATGACGTCAAAGTGAGCGGAGTTGTGAAAAAAGACACAGTCAAGCCGATGGAGAACTTCTATGGCAAATTCACAGCGAACGATACAAAAGCTCCTGCTGTAACAGGCGTGACGTATAATCCTGCAAATGATAAAATTGAAGTGACACTTTCCAAGCCAATCGATCAATTAACTGGACAAGTACTTCGCGTGAATGGACAGCCTGTTGAATTCGAAGCTATTGAAGGACCTACAAACAAATTGACTTTCAAACGTCCTGAAACAGTTGCGGCAGGAACATCTGCAACATTATATATCGCAGGCCTTCGAGATGCTGCTGGCAATCTGCTTGATGCCTATAATGGTTCTGTTTCCATCACTCAAGATGCAACAGCACTTTCTGTAGGGAACATTGAGCAGGTTTCGAATGACACTGTACGGGTAACTTTCAACAAAGCACTTGACAAACAGTCCAATATTAATATCCTAGCGCAAAAAGGATTGGTTGTAACAAAATCCAACGGCCAGGTGACCAACACGTACACAGTCACAAAAGCTCCAGCTGCCGTTAATCCGGATGGAACAAAATATGATATTACATTCGGCGATGCTACATTTGCGAACGGAACAACTGAGAACTTTACAGTTACATTCACAGACAAGGCATTTACAGGCGTTAGCGGCACTGCCAATGCGCTTACGACAAAAAATGTGACTCTTGTAAAAGACACGACTGCTCCTGCTGTCCAATCTGTGAAACAGTCTCTTGACGGCAAAGCGATTGAAGTGACTATGACAAAGAACATCTCTGTTGCTGATGCAGCAAAGGTCAAGCTCCGTAAAGATAATGTGGAGTTGACAGGTACTAACGTTTCGGTCAAAAACGGGAACATCCTTGTCATCTCAATGGCTTCGAACAGCCAATTGGCTACAGGTTCTTATACAGTGAGATTAGAAGCTGGCGCTATCAAAGATACGAACGGCAACTTGAACGCCGTTGCCATGACTTCCCCGGTAGCAGTCGATAATACAACAGCTGTTCAGCCGCAAGAAGCAGTAATTGCAAACATGGCTGGCGATCAAAACGTGAACATCTTTACTGTAACTGCACCGAATGGTGAGAAATTCGTCGCGCAGAACGTTGGCCTATCCCACTTCACGCTTGACGGGCAAGCACTTCCTGTTGGCAGTGATGTATCGATCGATGCAAATCACAAAGTAATTACAGTGAAATTGCCTGCCAAGGACTCCATTACAACAAGCGGACCGGCCACTCTGACTGCAAAAGATTTGACGTATGCATCCGGAAAACCGTTTGCAACAACAACGGCAACAGTTACAGTGACAGACAACACTCCTGCCACTTTGACATCTGCTAGAGTTACAGGCAATTCAATTGAATTGACATTTGACGAAAACATCAAAGCAGATGCTTTCGGAAATGATATTGCTAAAGTGCTTCAAGATTTGACAATTACAAGCGACACAGCAACGTTCGAAGTTGGTAATGCTACAGCATCCACATCCGTGAACGGAAAGAAAGTAATCATCAATGTAGTACCTGGAACTAGCAACTACGAGCAGGTAGTGGCAGGCAACAACCTGAAGGTATCCACGAATAATACGGTTACCAATTTGACTGACGCAAATGGCGTATTGGTCAAAGCATCCGTATCCGTACCTGTAACGAAGTAATACATTTTGAAGAAGCGGCAAAGAGCGGATTCGGCTCTTTGCCGTTTTCTTGATGGTCATGCAGTATGTAGATTTGCCTACATTAGTTCGGTTGAAGAAATAAAACCATCCAACCTATTCCAATTCCTTCGACAATATGCTTATATAGAATATAAGTTACATTACGATAGTCACAAGAGGATTGGGAAATAGGGAGGCTGGAGATGGGGGCACATACAGAGCTCGAGCAGGTGACAGACGATCATGTCGTCAAAGCGCTGGAGAAGAATTTATCAATTATACGGTTTGATATGGATCGTACGATTGTTTACGTCAATGATAATTTTGCCAATGCCGTAGGATATTCAAAAGATGAGCTGGTTGGGATGAAACATCAGCAATTGTGTTTTCCTGCTTATGTGGAAAGCCGGGATTATCATCATCTGTGGACTGACCTGGCGAGGGGAATCAGCCGCCAGGAGAAAGTGGAACGGCGGGGGAAGGACGGCGGAAAGATCTGGCTGGAGGCGACGTATATGCCGATTTTCAGTAATGATGGCAGGCGTGTCATTGGTGTATCGAAAGTCGCTTCGAATATCACAGACCGGCAATCCGCCATTACAGAAGTCGTGGGTGAATTGCGCATGATGGCGGAGGGACTGGCGGAACGGTCGGATATCGGTACGAAGCGGAGCGAGGAATTGCTCGGCAGCATAACGCAGATTGCATCCATTTCGGCGAATAATACGCAGGTGCTCGAGCAGTTGCAGGTGCATGCGGAGAGCATTCAGCATATCGTGAAGACCATCCGTGATATTGCGGCGCAGACGAATCTGCTGGCGCTCAATGCGGCAATTGAGGCGGCGCGCGCAGGAGAACACGGCAGAGGCTTTGATGTTGTGGCGAAAGAGGTCCGTAAACTATCCGGGAATGTGGAGAAGTCGATCGTGGAAGTCCGGGAAGGCGTGGAGTCGATCACGCGGGAGATTCAGAATATCGCGGATGGAACGACACTTGCCCGGCAGCATGTGGAATCGTGCCAGCTGCAGATCCAGACTGCTTTGGATGATTTTCTGGCCATTGCAAAATCTGCCGCTGCGTTGGATAAACAGTCGGAAGAAGTGGCCGGCGTCATTTGAATTTGAAAAGACCGGGGAGAGAAGGCACACCTTCTGCTCTCCGGTCTTTAGCTATGTCATAGATCGCGTGCGCTGAATGTGTCGCCGCCTTCGATCGTCCCATTTTCAAAACCTTTGTAGAACCATCGTTCACGCTGCTCGGAAGTCCCGTGCGTGAAACTTTCAGGCACCACATATCCGCGTGCGCGTTTTTGGAGGGTATCGTCGCCGACCGCGCTTGCCGCGTTCAAGGCCTCCTGCAGGTCACCTTCTTCAAGAAGGCCGTTCCCTTGTTCATGCTTGGCCCAGACGCCTGCAAAGTAATCGGCCTGCAGTTCCAGCCGCACAGAATACGTATTGTACTCTTCCTCACTGACCCGCTGCCGGATCGCTGCCATCTGGTCGCTGATGCCCAGCAGTTTCTGGACATGGTGGCCGACTTCATGGGCGATCACATAGGCCATCGCAAAATCGCCCGGCGCATTGAACTTATTCTGCAGTTCCTGATAGAAACTTAAATCAATGTATAGCTTTTCATCACCGGGACAATAAAACGGACCGACTGCCGCTCCTGCTGTTCCGCAGGCGGATTGGACGCTGCCCGAATAGAGGACGAGTGTCGGATTTCTGTACTCCATTCCCTCTTCCTCAAAAATTTCACTCCATACGTCCTCTGTGTCAGCGAGCACGACCGAGACGAAGTGGGCAAGTTCCTGATCCTGTTCGGTTTCAACATAGTTTCCGCCGTCCTCGGTCCCGCTGCCAAGCCCGCTTAAAATGCTGCTCGGATCGCCCCCGAGGAACATAACGATCAATAACAGGACTACTCCGCCAAGTCCGCCGCCGACAATGCCGACGCCTCCCATGCCCCGGCGATCTTCCACATTCCTGCTCTCCCTGCGGCCTTTCCATTCCATAGGCAATCCCTCCTGCTAGTCGGATATCTATCGTTTCTATACCCGATTTGAGAAGGAACGAACGTGTATCATTTTGTCATTGTCATATCCTTCGCATCATGCCCTGCAAATTTGATGCTGAGCTTCAGCATCTTGTAATCGCTGATTCCAAAAGCTTTTGCGGCTGACTTGACCATATCTTCCTCATCCATGTCGGGATTCAGATCCATCTTTTCAAATAGCCCCTCCAGTTTTTGCACCGCTTTGTTTCCATGTGAAGAAATTCCTTTTTCTTTGTTTGTATATTCTGCTTCAATGCGGTCAGGCTTTTCATCGTACTTAGCTGAGACCACTTGCCGCTGGGCTGCCGTGTCGATTGTCAGGCTGAACGTAGAAAAGCCGTATGTGCTGCCGACTTTACCGGCGGGCTCTTTGCGGTCCGTCACAATTGTCCGGTCCGTGCATGCCCCGAGCAGAACGACGAGAAAGCAAAATAGCAAGGTGAGTGTAAGATAATATTTTCGCACGGGAACCATCCTTTCAAGACCCTATACCGCTAACATATCCCGAGGCTCATCAGGCTATACAGCATGATGGCAGAAACGGCCGGCTCCTATCCCATATTCGCCGATTTTGAATAAAATGTGACGGATTGAATAGGTACATTTGAAATATTGGTTGCAAATCAATCAAAGGCTTATGATAAAATGGAACAAGTGATATGATTACTTATAAGAATATCTGAACATATAACCTATGGAGTGGATATGCATGACGCAAAAAATGGAAATATCATATAGGGAACAAGATCAGCAGGCTGCCCGTGAAGAGGAACGGTCCGGCACGCTGATTGCCGATTTAAAGCTTCTGTTTAAAGGACCCGTTTTGATCGCCAATGTACTTCCCGTGTTCGTCGGGTTCTGGCTGGCCTTATATTTCACCGGCCAATCCCTCTTCTCGAACGGGATGCTGTTCTGGCTGACGATTGCCGGCAGCACGCTTCTGATGGGTGGCGCCCTTGTCATTAATAACTGGTACGACGTGGATATCGATACCGTGATGAAGCGCACCCAAAAAAGACCGACTGTAACAGGAAGTATTCCGCTTCGCACTGTGCTTGCCATCGGGCTGATCATGTCGGCCGCAGGTCAGATCATGTTGTTTTTCACTACGTTCGAAGCTGCCATCTGGGGATTCATCGGGTGGTTCACATACGTCGTCCTGTACACGATGTGGTCGAAGCGCCGATATACATTGAACACGGTAATCGGCAGCGTTTCCGGTGCGGTGACGCCGATGATCGGATGGGCAGCGCTCGCGCCGGCCTATCATATGGTGCCGATCATGCTGTTTTTGATCCTGTTCATTTGGCAGATGCCGCATACGTTCGCGATCGCCATGCGGAAGTATGAGGAGTACAGTGCAGCCAATGTCGCCATGTTGCCGGTCGTACGCGGTTTTGACGTGACGAAGCGGCAGTCGTTCGTCTATATCGCCTGCCTGCTGCCGCTTCCTTTCTTCTTAGGATCGCTCGGCATGCTGTTCGTCGTCTTAGCGACTGTCTTAAATATCGGCTTCCTCGTCGTCGCAATTCGCGGCTTCTTTGCGAAAGACGATTATAAATGGGCCACTGTCATGTTCTTGTACTCTGTGAACTATATCGCGATTCTGTTCCTGCTAATGGTCGCTGTCACGCTGCCTGGAATGTGATGATACGGAGGTGCAAGAACGATGATCGGGCGGAAAGAGAGAAGGAAGGCAAGCAACGAGCCGTATTCAGGGCGAGATTTGATGCTTGATGTCCTGCTTGCGATTCCGGAGATTTTATTCATTCCGTTTCGTCTTCTTTTCCGCTTCTTCGCACAGTTCTTCTAAATAACCCAAACCACCACTTGTATGCCGATGGGCTTAGAAGTGGTGGTTTTTTATATACCCTTAGTAAGTGGTAGATTATTAAAACTGTTGTGAAAGTAAACGATTTCATATATAATCAATGAAAGTTCTGACAGTCAGTCAACTTTCAAGAATGATAGGGGGAGAACAAATGGAGAAATGGGCAAGGAAGTTTTGGCTTGGAGTTGTTGTTCTTTGCATCGGGGCAATTCTGGCAGGCTGCGGCACATCAAGCAAAAATGCATCTGATGGGGGATCGGATTCAGCTGAAGCAGGTGGAAAGAAGAAGCTTGTTATCGGTACTGATGCGACATATGCACCAATGGAATACATGGATGAGAAAGGTAACATCGTCGGAATCGATATTGATATCGTAAATGCGATTGCTGAAGCAGCAGGATTTGAAGTAGAGTATAAGAATTATGGATGGGATCCTTTATTCCCGGCAGTTTCCAATGGAGAAGTCGATTTCGCGGTTTCTTCTGTAACAATTACTGAGGAACGAAAGAAATCACATGATTTCACGGATCCCTATTTTGTCGCAAACCAGCTGATTCTTGTGCCGACTGATTCAGATGTTGAAAGCTTTCAGGATCTGAAGGATAAGCGGGTTGCTGTTCAGCTCGGGACAACGGGCCACTTTGCAGTAGAAGAACTGCTTGGAAAAACAAGCTCGAAAATATTGGCTGCGGAGACAATGCCTCTCGCGATCAGCGAAATGATCAACGGTAATGCGGATGCGGCTGTTGGTGACAACGCAGTCATCATTAATTACCAGGCAAATAATCCGAATGTCAAATTGAAGACAGTGGAAGATGACAGCTTTGAGAAAGAATATTATGGGCTGATGGTGAAGAAAGGGAATAAAGAAGTGCTTGATATGCTCAATGAGGGCATTCGTAAAATCAAAGAAAGCGGAAAGCTGAAGGAAATTACAGACCAGGATGTGGAGTGATCGCTCAACGTCTTTTCATAGCAATTGATTCCGTGTCTTGGAGGTGGCGTCAATGGATATATTAGGATTCAATTTTGAACCTGTTTGGAATTATCGTGAGATGTTCATAAGGGGAATCGGGATAACACTCGCACTGACAGTCGTCGGTTATGTTTGCGGCGTGCTGCTTGGTCTATTCGTGGGATTAGGCAAACTGTCAAAACGGAAATGGATTTACTATCCGGCCAAATACTATGTCGATTTCTTTCGGGGAACCCCGCTGCTCGTACAGATATTACTGATCCACACGGCCCTCATCCCAACGATATTTGGGCACTCACTCGGCTACTTTGTTTCAGGTGCGCTTGCTCTCACATTGAATAGTGCTGCTTATAATGCGGAAATTATCCGTGCAGGCATTAATTCCATAGACAAAGGCCAGATGGAGGCAGCCCGTTCGCTCGGCATGCCGCAAAAGACAGCCATGCGGCTTGTTATTCTTCCGCAAGCGTTCAGAAGGATGATTCCGCCTTTTGGAAATGAATTGATTGCACTCATGAAAGATTCTTCGTTAGTGACGATCATTGCTGCCGGGGACCTTCTATATGCGGGGAAAATCGTAGCGGCCGCTACACTCAGACCGTGGGAGCCCTACTTGACTGTGGCTGTACTATACTTGCTGCTGACGTTCATCTTCGGCAAATTGATCAATTATGTCGAGAATCGATTCAGCAACAGCTATGTTCCATCCCCGCGTAAATCACGCATCAGAGGCGCGCAGGCAGGAGGAGGCAGCATATGATCACAATCAAAGGTTTGCAGAAATCATTTGGCAATTTGCATGTATTGAAAGGGATTGACTATGAGATCAGAGAAAAGGAGGTCATCTGTATCATTGGCCCCAGCGGTTCGGGGAAAAGCACTTTTCTCAGGTGCATTAATCTTCTGGAAGATGTCACTGCAGGCGACATCACGATCGACGGCGTAAAAGTGAATGATCCAAAGACGGATATCAATGAAATCCGGAAAGAGGTCGGCATGGTTTTTCAGCAGTTCAACCTGTTTCCGCATATGCGGGTGATCGATAACATTTCGATTGCTCCTATGCGGATACGGAAGATGGGGCAGGAGGAAGTCAAGCAGCTTGCCCGTGAGCTTTTGAAGAAAGTGGGACTCGCCGACAAGGAAAACGCTTATCCCGAACAGCTGTCTGGCGGGCAGATGCAGCGGGTAGCAATAGCGAGGGCGCTTGCGATGAAGCCGAAAGTGATGCTGTTTGATGAACCGACTTCCGCGCTTGATCCTGAAATGGTGAAAGAAGTGTTAGACGTCATGAAGCAGCTGGCGCTAGAAGGGATGACGATGGTCGTCGTCACTCATGAAATGGGTTTTGCAAAAGAGATGGGGGATCGGGTCGCGTTCATGGACAACGGGCTTCTTGTTGAAGAGGGACCGCCGGACAAATTGTTCAATGCGCCGGAACATGAACGGACGAAAGCATTTTTCAGCAAAGTGCTCGTATAGGGCCAGGGGGTGGATGCCCTCTGGTCTTTTGCATATGCATGGGACAGGGCGTGTGCATAGGATAGAGGATGAACGGAAGAGGAAGGTGGAAGTTCATGTACTATCCATATATTATGCAGCATACGCGGCCGGCAGCCCGTGTCATGACAGTCTCCGGAACAGGCCGTATCGCGGCCGATCCCGATTATATGACGATTCGCTTTGAAGTGGTCACGGAAGGTGTGAATCCGTCGGATGCTGTGAATGAGAACGCGGAACTCATGGCACGCGTGCTAAGTTCCTTGCGGCAGCTCGGCATACGGGATCAGGATATCCAGACTGCCTTCTATATCATCACGCCTCGCTATGATTACGAAGACGGCAGGCAGATATTCAGAGGGTATGTCGTCACTAATTCGGTGTCGGTCAAAGTAAGGGATCTGTCGATGGCCGGAAGGATTATCGATACGGCTGTGCAAAGTGGTGTCAATCAAATCGGAGAGCTGGAGTTTGGAGTAGAGAACAGGGACCAATTGTATGAACAGGCGCTGCAGAAGGCGTTGAAACAAGCCAAATCGAAAGCAAAGGCACTTGGCGATACGATGCAGCTTCAAGTTGACATGAAGCCTGTCAAAATTATTGAAGAGCCCGCGAATACCATTGGGAGACCTCAGCCTTATATGGCTGCCAGCGCAAAAGAGACGCCGATTGAAAAGGGACAGCTAATCATTGAAGCTACGGTCCGGGCTCAATTTCAATATTGATGGAAAGACCAAGTATTGATCAGACGATGAATACTTGGTCTTTTTTGTTGCTGGCCAGTTTGCCTGATTTGCAGGAATTGCATGACCGCTTGTCGAATATAGACGGTAAACAGGAACAGGAGGATGGGATGATGGCGTATTCAGTGGAAAAGATTGAGCACTTATCGATGGATGATGTATCACATCTGGTCAGAGAGAGCGAAACGGAAGGCTACCGGTTCCTGGCAAGGCTTGTCAGTGAATATGAGGATGGGACAAATACGTTTAATGAGGAAGGAGAGGCGCTGCTAGGGGTACGAAATGATGAAGGAGTGTTGGTTGGGATCGGCGGAGTCAACCGTTCGCCATTCGAGGATGGCGGAAAAAGCGGAAGACTTCAGCGATTTTATGTGCAGGACGATGTAAGGCGCCAGGGTGTCGGTTCCATGCTGCTGCAGGCAATCATCGACCATGCGAAGCACTACTTCTCCGAAATCACAGTTAGGACAGAGTCATCGAAAGCGGACGCATTCTACCGGGCGAACGGATTTGTGTTCGATGATTCAGAGGCGGAAACAACCCATCTGTTGCAGTTCGGCGTATCCGCTTCATGACGATTGTAGAGACCGGCACTCAGGACGGCCCGCTCCTTCTGTTTCTGCATGGCGGAGGGGCAGGCCCATGGATGTGGGAAGGACAGATGGAAGCCTTTCATGATTTCCACTGTGTCTTCCCCGCCCTTCAAGGACATGGCGATCGCAGCGCTGACGCCTCTTTTTCAATCAGGGCCAACTCAATCGACCTGCTCGATTGGATTACGTCCAACCGGAAGGGCCGGAATGTCCATTTGATCGGCTTCTCCATCGGCGCTCAAATCTGTCTTGATATGCTTAGCCTTGAACCGGCCGCCTTCCGGACAGCTATGATTAACAGCGCGGCCGTCATGCCGATGAGATGGGCAAGACCTATGATTCCACCCTCTATACATATGACGTTTCCACTTATTAAAAGCCGGGCATTTGCCAAAGCACAGGCCAGGCAGCAATATATGGACGGCGGACTGTTTGAAGCATATTATCGTGACAGCATGAGGATGAAAAAACAGACATTGATTGAACTGTTACAGGAGAATATGTCTTTTTCATTGCCTGGAAATATGAACGGCTGCCAGGCTGATATTTTAGTGACAGTCGGAGAAAAAGAGAAGGGCATCATGCAGAAATCAGCAAAAATGATTGCAGGCAGCAATCCCCGCTCCGAACTGTTAACAGTACCGGATATGGGACATGGGTTTCCGGTTGCTGACCCTCACCTGTTCAACAGGATCGCCAGCGGGTGGATCACTTCGCAGAAAGTACATAAATAGGAGAGAGTTTAAAATGAAGAAAGTAATTGCTGGATTATTCATCTTCCTATTAGTCTTAGGCGGTTGTTCGAAAGACTACTGGGTGTGGGATGCAAAAGACTTGGAAAAAGAGCCTGCAGTTCGGGCGCACGTCAATAAATTGCAGGAAGCGAAGTATGATCAGAAGAACTATAAACTTATCAGCACTTCCCTTGACAAGAGTACTGTAGTTGTCTCAACGGGAGACCCGGATGTGGGCCTTGAATTAGTGGACGTGGCGTTTAATGAGGATGAAACGCTTGTTACAGTGAAAGAGGTAGAAGCGGACGGGACAGTGGCCAATCCCTACATCCTAATACATTTGGAGAAGAGGAGCGGGCGGCTGAAAGTGGTCAACGAAGAGGGAGAGGAATACGAATTGGTCCTCTGAATAAAAGGAGGGGAAATGATGAGTATTTTACAGCACGCATTATCATTGCGGGAACAGGGACGCCTGGTTGAATCAAATCAGGCATTTCTGCAGGCTGTCGAAAAGGAGCCTGAGCACGCGGCCTTGAATTTTCAGGCTGCCTGGAGCTTCGATCGTCTGGGAAAGGAAAAGGAAGCAGTGCCGTTTTATATAAAAGCATTGCGCCTCGGGCTGAATACGGAAGATGAGCAGGCGGCCTACATCGGCCTGGGGAGTACATACCGAACACTCGGCGAGTATGAAAATTCGAAAGTCACACTGGAAGAAGGAATGGAAAACTATCCTGACAATCAGGCGATGGCAATCTTTTACTCGATGACTTTGTATAATCTGGGCAGCCATCAGAAAGCGATGGAGCTGTTGTTAACGTGCATTGCAAAAACATCGGAAGACTCGAACATCGGCAAGTACAGGAACGCAATAACATTCTATGCAGATAAACTTGAGCAGATATGGGATGGCTTATGACGGAAGGCAGGATATGAATGCAAAAATTCATCATCACAACAGAAGAAAAAGAAAAGATTTTACAGAACTATTTCCGGCATGGGCTGGATGGGCCGCTTGAGACATTCCCTGGCAAAGAGAAGAGGAAATATATCATAGCCGGCCAGGTTGCCATGAATTTTGTGGAGGGGAAACGATACAGCGAAAAAGAAGTGAACGACATCTTAAGAAGGATTCATACCGACTTTGCAACGCTGCGCAGGTTTCTAATCGATTATCGGTTCCTGGATCGGAGCGATGACGGTATGAACTATTGGAAGGGAAGTGAGAGAGATGAAAATCACACATAACCCTCATGAGAATGAGTACCAATCATTCATTTCACATATATACCAAAGTGAGCCGGACTTGCTAGCGGATTTGGAACAGAGCTTATCCAGCCGCAGGAATGAAGGCATCTATCTGGTCATGGACACTGAAGGAACCCCGATCACCCTGGCTTCCATGCATTCATCCGCCTATCATCCGTTTTGTATTTACACAAGACTGGCATATGAGCCTGGTATTTCGTCAGGCCGGCTCACTGACATCGTCAATTATTTGAAAGATGCAGCTCCGAGGCCTCTTTTCTTCTTACTGGACAAAAGGTCATCTCGTTTGCAGTCAACTTTAGTGGCTGCCGGCTTCGAAATGATCCGGAAAACAGATATTATCCGCATCAAGCCACGCAGCGGACAGATAGATCTGCATGAAGGCTTCATGGATGTGAGGGAGCTGAATGAGGCAGGCAGGGCAAGCCTGGTGTCTTTATGTGCACGGTTATACAGGGAAACGCACACCGCAAATCCGCCAGCAGATCTAACGTTTGACCTATGGGAAGAACTTGTGTTTGATGAGATGCTGGAGGCGTATAGTTATGCAGCCCTCAGGCATGGAAGGGTGATCGGCTATAGCCTTATATATGAGGACGGCAGCAACTGGGAGCTCGGTTGGAATGGCGTTGAATCAATGGATGATCTGCCGCTGCTGGATGCCATGCTGGGCCTTCAGCTGCAGAAAGCGGCAAAGCAGGGCGTAGGATACATAGAAAAGGAAGTCGATACGACAGATCCGTATGCTCTTCATATAGCGCTTACAGCCGAATTTGAAGTGGCGGAGACATGGGTTTCATATCTAGAAAAGCAGGAGGAGCAACATGCAAATTACCATTGAACATCCGCTTGATATAAAGGAGCTCGCTTCATTTCTAGCAGAAATGAATGTATTGCCCCAAAATCATGTCGGGTATTGCGGTGAGCAAGCAGAAGAGACTGCGGATGCATTGATGAATGATTTTTCGGATGCCGGATGGAGACCTTCATTTCTTTGCGCGTATGCAAACGGCAAGGTGATAGGGGCTGTCGGATTTGATATCGACTTGGAAAAGGGGGAAGCTGAAGTATGGGGTCCTTATGTTAGGAAGAGCGACAAGGATTTGGCTTGGCAGTTACTGCATGACTTGTCCGGTCAATTTGCAGGCCGGCTGAACGAGTTACACTTTTTCTTCCATGAAGACAACCAGCTGCTCGACGAGTTGACTAGCAGAAGCGGCGGGACGGCAGGCAGCCGGCACTGCATTCTGATTGCAAATAAGGCTGATAGCATGATTGGTGCGAGTCATGACATCAGTCCGTATGTTCCTTCTGATCTCGACGGTTTCAAAAAACTTCATGATGAGCTGTTCCCAGGCACTTATTACGGAGCAGAGACAATTTTGGAACGTCTCAGCCCGGATCGCCAGCTGCTTGTTGCAAGATCGGAAAGCGGGCGGCTGATGGGCTATGTATACGTGGAAGCACTACCGAAACACGGGGAAGGGTCCATTGAATATGTCGCAGTCGCACCGGATTATCGCAAACAGGGAATTGGCACCAAACTCGTTCAAGCAGGCGTGAAAATACTTTTTGACCATATGGATATCAGCGAGATCAGCCTATGCGTAGAAAAATCGAATGGTGCGGCAATCAGCCTATATAAAGCAGCAGGATTCTGCTCGAAAAATGATTTGATCCACCGGACGGTCCGCTTGGATGGAATCGGTAAAAACGGATGAAGACGAAAGAAGAAATAAAAAGCGCCATTCTGCAAGACGAATGGATGATGGGGATCTTGAGGACCGTCCAGACTTTGAATTTGCCCGACTGGTGGGTTTGCGCAGGATTTGTCCGTTCTAAAGTATGGGATACCCTGCATGGGTTCACGAAAAGGACGCCGCTCGCAGATATTGATGTCATTATTTTGATAAAGCTACGGTGGATGAGCGTGTTGAAAAAGAGTGGGAGCGCCATCTTGGCAAGCTTCTGCCCGGCTTGCCCTGGTCGGTCAAAAACCAGGCAAGGATGCATTTGCGCAATAAGGTGCCTCCCTATTCTTCCTCGGCAGACGGGATTTCCAAATTTCCTGAAACGGCAACTGCTCTAGGTGTGAAGCTGGATACGGACGGGGAGCTGCTCCTGTGTGCTCCGCATGGCATTACAGATGTACTAGACTGCCTGGTGACCGCTACGCCTTATTTCTATCAGTCAAATGAAATGATGAGCATCTTTCAAGCTAGAGTTGAACAAAAGAGATGGACTGACACATGGCATGAGGTCAAAGTAGAACTTCCGTAAACTGGAATTATTTATAGTTTCTTGAATAAATTGAACACTGCAGAAAATAGCCATTGAAGCAATCTGAATAGAATAACGAATGGCAACGTGATCAGCTCAACTGCGTCTGATAAAAAGATGAGGAGATGGTCGCGGAACCTCATTGTTTCGGGCTGCTGCCGGGCAGCCCGTTCTCGATTTTTCGTCCGTTTCCGGGCGGGGTCAAATGGTATGATTTTCTTTTCTTTATCCAAAACAACCACTCCTTCACGTCGTTACTTGCCAGGATCCCGGTAGCGGAAGAAGTACTCATATGTGCTGATCCTGTACTCCGTCTGGAACGAATACTGGTTCCACACGCTTGAATCTTCTCTGGTTTCTTCTGTCTCGATCATTTTCACTTCTCCAGGCTCCAGAGTCATGACCTTGGAGTCGATGACCTTGGCTTCGAGCCCATTGCTGTCCAAAATCCTGATTTTCACTTGCACTTCCTTTGGTGTATCCATTTTATTTCTGATGAAAAACTGATTGCTGTAATCGCTGTTTCGGCATGTTGCTGTCCGGCGAAGGCATTCGCGCTCCGATCTGACGAGCACGATGGCGAATTCCTCAGCATCCGCCTGCTCTGTCTGTGTGATTGCCTGATTGATGTTATAAGCAAAGCCGATCTTTTTTCCCGACGGAACACCAATAAAGAACATCGTGAAAAAAAAGAGCGCAAATCCGAGGGCAATCCAATTCACCGCTTTTGGATCATGGAAGGACTTCGGCATATTTTTCCCCGCCGTCTTCGTGACGATCAGATTTATGAGAAGGATGATACCGCAAATGAGTCCGATGATCCCTAGTATTATGTATGTCTCTGGACCGTTCTGAAAGAAGGCGAAACTGAATGCTTTTCTTAAATAGAGCTGAACGCCGATGCCGACGGCCGTCAGCAGTACGAGAAGAAGAAAAGGCAGCTTCCATCGGGGTTTCTCAATTTTACCGTTCCTGGCATCAATGACGGAAACTAAGTATAAAATCCAAGGAAGCGCATAAACCACAATGGCTATCATGACAAATAGCATATCGGACACCTCATTTCTTTTTTGTATCGATATACCATGTACGGAATAAAAAAAGAAAGGTTTCACAAAATAAAAGAAGCCGCTGAATAAACATCAGCGGCAGTCAGAGGCATTACCTCTTTTTAAATTTCTTTTCTTTCGTCTGATGCAGTTCAGCGAGCTCGCTTGCTATTTCCTCACGCATCTTCTTCGGATTGATCTTCTGGTTCTTCGGCGTCTGCGGCAAAGAACCCGCATTATTGCCAGTCTTGTTGTTATGGTTGTCTCGTCCCATGGCTCTCTTCCTTTCCCGCTTGTATTTTTGCACTCTTACTATGGCGCGGAATCGTTTTTTTATGCGGATGGGGAACAATCCATGGCCGGGCGAATATACTGGTAAAGATGCGGAATGCAGTGGAGGTGAATGGTTGACGAACGCTGCGTGGGAAAACCATTGGCAACATCCGAAATACCGACGCCTGACAATGTCACAGGCGACATCCATCGCACTCATGCAAGTGCCTGGAGAAGTGATCAAAGCCGAACTCGAATACGATGATGGAATTTTGCTTTATGAAATTGAGATCCGGACGGCACAAGGTGCAAAATATGAAGTGAAAGTGGATGCGGTCTCTGGAGAGGTGCTCAGGGTAAAACCGGATTAAACGGCAAGAAGATGGGAAATACAGCTCCCATCTTTTTTGCTTTGTCGCATCTTCTCGAAAAGTTGAAATCTATCAACTATTATGGTTATAATGATTGCGAGATGTCGAACAAAGAATGGAGGGATCGATACCCGAGACATCCATGTATGGTTCAGTTACTTTATTCACGCGAACGGGTAATAGAATAGTAAGCAAACACGAGGAGGTTGAAGAATATATGACACTTAGCAAAGAACTTCAAACCCTGAAAGACTTTCATTGTGATGATCGTTGTGTGTTGACTGTCTATTTGAACACAAATCCTGCTGATCGGGATCAGCAGAATGGCGCATGGAAACTTCAATTGAAAAATGGATTGAAACGGATCGAAGAATACTTGAAAGCTTCGAATGATGAAAAGGAATTAAAAGCCTATCTGAAAGTGAAGGATAAGGTAGTTGCGGAAATCGAGGACAACAAAAACGACTTATTGAAGGGAGTCGTTATTTTTGCGTCCGCAAATCCGGAATTGTGGTCGGTCCATTATGTACAAGTCCAAGTGAAAACGAACTTCTATTGGGAAAAGGAACCGATGACAGAGCAGTTCGAGTATATGATGAAAGCGTACCCGCAAGCCGGCGTTGTCCTTCCTAGCTTCGGTGAAGTGCGTATTTTGGAGACTTCCATGGGGTTTATACAGGATGAGAAGACGTATTCCTTCGATTCGGGTCTTGATGTGTGGCGGGAGCAAAAGGGCCTGAACTCTAATAACAACCGGGGAACAGGAGGCAGCCATGTCGATGATCTCGATCAGCGGCTGAAGGAGAATCTTGATCGCTTCTACAAGGACATGGGTTCCATCGTCGAAGATATGCGCAGTAAAAACGGATGGAAAGAGCTCTACGTTGTCGGCGAGGCGGAGCTTGCTAATTCGTTCGCCCGTTCGCTTCGCAATAAACCGAATAACTGCATTTATAAAAACCTGATCAATGTGGAGCCGAATAAGGTGCTGCACCAGGTCTTTGAAAAGTGAAACAGCAAGAGGGACGCTTCCTGAGCGTCCCTCTTTTACATTGCACGGAAAGAGTCCTATCAATAACTGTCCATACTGCCGATGATGATGATGAATATCCAAAACAGTATTTTCAGAAGCAGGGTAATCCCTCCGAGAATGATGCCGGCAATCGCCATCCCTCTGCCGGAAGGCCGTTTCAACCCGATGATGCCGAATACAATGGCAAGAATCCCTAATGCATATGGTATAAGAAGCATGAGGTTCATGACAACACCGACAATACCGAGGACAAGTGAAGCAATCGCCATTCCGTTGCTGGGTGTCTGTTGATAGGCAGGCTGAATATCATTTTGCAAATTGTTCACCCCCTGGCAGTCCACTCTTCACATTCATATTATCATATGGCTGAAAATGTGTACTTGCAATCCATTAATCTATCTACGTAATCGATTGTTGAAAGTTTCGCAATGTCAGTGATTTTAGTATAATTGACCGTGGTACTAGTAAAAGGGGGATACATGATGATAAAATTTCCAAAACCGGCCGTTGAACAGTTTTTCAGGTCGTATACGATCACTAACTTTGCGGTGAGCAAGGATGAGAAGCGTCTTGTATTTGCCAGCAATCTGAATGGCAAGGTGAATTTATGGGCAATGGATCTGCCGGGAGGTTTCCCGTATCTGTTCTCCCAAAAAGATGAATCGGTTGGTGATATTCGGTTTGATCCTGAAAACCGGTATGTGCTCGCAGGTTTTGACCATGATGGGGATGAGAACTATCAGCTCTATGCCATTCCTCCAGAGGGCGGTCTGCCGCAGCCGTTCATTACGGGAGATGCATCTGAAAAGTATTACCTGAGTGAGATCAGCAAAGATGGTGAACGTGTCTATTACGTCACATCGGAAGGCAATCCGAATTTCATGAACAACCGGGTCCGTAATATCAAGACCGGAGAGGACCAGCTGCTGCTGGCTGGTGAAACGCTGCCAACATCTCTTGTTGCAGTTTCTGAAGACGAAGAGAAGTTCGTGTATACACGTTCCAGCGCGAATACGTATGTGACGGCGTTTGTCATAGCGAATGGGGAAAAGGCGTATTTGACGCCGGACCCGGCCAAGGTGCATGTCGCGTATGTGCCGGTCTTCATCGATAACGACACAATACTTTTTGTTACGGACTATGAGGAAGATCTCAATTATGTGGCGAAGTACACGATCTCCACTAAATCATTTGAGAAAGTGTTTGGACTTGTAAACGAAAGTGTCGGAGCTATTAAATATGTCAAAGACCAAAATCGCCTTTATGTTGTTTCTACGCGAGGCGTCCAGGATTACTTGCACGTATACGATCTGGCAAGCGGTTCGTTAAGCAAATGCGAAACGCCTGTCGATACGATCGATAACTTGCGCATAGCGAAATCTGGAACACTTTATATTCTCGGCAGAAGTGCGACCATCCCGCATAATCTTTTCCGTTCGGATGATGCAAAAACGTGGACACAGCTCACTGATAACCGTGTTCTTGGCGTGACCAGGGACGACATGGTGGAACCTGACGTCGTCTCCTACAAATCATTCGACGGACTGGAGATTGAAGCGCTCCATTTCAAAGCGAAGCCAGAGAGCGATACCGGATTCACGATCTTCTGGCCGCACGGCGGTCCGCAATCTGCGGAGAGCAAGATGTTCCGGGCGATGTTCCAAAGCTTCTTGAACCGCGGATACTCCATTTTTGCGCCGAACTTCAGAGGGAGCACCGGGTATGGATCCGCTTTTACAAAGATGGTTGAACAGGATTGGGGAGAAGGGCCGCGGCTCGACTGCCTGGCAGGCATCGACTGGCTGACGAAGCAGGGTTACACCGATCCCGAGCATCTATTCCTCGTGGGTGGAAGCTACGGTGGTTACATGGCGCTCTTGCTGCATGGAAGGCACGCAGACCGGTTCAAGGCAGTTGTCGATATCTTCGGGGTTTCGAACCTTTTCACGTTCGTCAATTCGGTTCCTCCACACTGGAAGCCGATCATGGAACGCTGGGTAGGGGATCCTGAGCGGGATAAGGAAAGATTTATTAAAGATTCGCCAATCACATACTTGGACGGCATGGTGAAACCGATGCTCGTCATCCAAGGCGTCAAAGACCCGCGTGTCGTAAAGGAGGAGTCGGACCAGATCGTCAAAGAGTTGAAGGACAAGGGCCGGGATGTAGAATACCTTGTTCTTGAGGATGAAGGGCACGGCTTCTCAAAGAAAGAGAATGAAATCGCCGTCTACAGCCGGATGCTCGACTTTTTAGAGAAGCATCAGAAGTGAAGATGGGAAAGGACTGGACAGGGAACTGTCCGGTCCTTTCATTCCCATTCTTGGCGCTGGAGATCTTCAGCGACGAGCTGCAAGTCATCTGCGCTGATCAGCAGGAATACGTAGCCGGTCTTCTCGGAGAATTCCATAGCCATCTTTTTCATATACTTCGGAGATCCCTCGTTCTCTTCATCATATACCATCAACAGGCCATCCGAATTGCGCAGGAGGAATTTATCGCGTTCAATGAATTGCCAAGGTGCTTCATAAGGCCGTTTTGTAAGACTGACGGTATAATCCGCATGCGCCAATAGATGCTGGTATGCTTCCTGCTTCGTTTCATTCCAATTCTTGTCCTGTTCCTCAAACGGTGTGATGATTGCCAGATGCAAATTAGGATATTCAAGCTGGAGATCAATGACGACTTCCGCTGCCCATGTCTCGACACCTGGCTGACCGCTAACAATCACCCACTCAAGCCCACCCTCAACCAGAGGCAGCAATCTTGCTTTTACGGCATGTTTTATAATGGTGATGCCTGGATGCTTGTCGCCAAATATTCCTAGTTCATGTGCTTTATAGCCAGTAATGACAAGCCGTTTCAGCTCGTTTGCCAAACAATCACCCCTGTCTTCATGTAATGATCTCTGAGTAATCCGGCAAGTTCGAGTGATAGCCTCTCCAAACAACATCCAAGTAATGCGCAGGATCGGTATCTCCTTCAGTATTGATGCATAGGATTCGTGAGTCTTCCTCAATGGATAGTGCCTGGCAGATTTCTTGCGCTTCCGGTGTAGTTCGTAAATAAGCGAGCAGACCGATCGGAATGGCTCCGGATTCTCCAGAGACGATCCGCTCATCGCCTGGAAGCGGATTGCCGAGCATCCGCATGCCAAGTGCTGCGAGTGGATCCGGTACAGAGAAAGAAGCGAAGGCGAGCTGTTTTAGGAGCTGGTAGGCAACAGGGTTCGGTTCACCGCAAGACAATCCTGCCATGATCGTTGTCAGATCGCCTGTCACATGTTCGATATGCCCATCATGCGTTGTGAACGACCGGAAGTAACAATCTGCAGCTGCCGGTTCGACTAGTATGATTTTTGGCGGATTCTCCGGGAAACGGGACAACAATGTCACGGCAATGGCGGCTGCGAAGGAACCAACCCCCGCCTGCAAGATGACATGAGTCGGCGGATTGCCGCGTATTCCGGGCTGCTGCTGTAGAATCTCTTCAATGATAGCTGCATATCCTTGCATGATCCAGAGAGGGATTTTCTCGTAGCCTTCGAAAGCCGTGTCCTGAACGAGCGTCCATCCATTTTCCACTGCCAGCACAGCGCACATCCGGACGGTATCATCATAATTCAAATCGGTGATATAAGCCTCTGCCCCTTCATCTTCTATTGCCTGCCGCCTGCTCTCCGAAGACCCTTTCGGCAGATAAATGACGGCATGCTGCCCCAGCTCCCGGGCAGCCCATGCGACGCCTCTTCCGTGATTGCCGTCAGTCGCGGAAATGAATGCTGCGTCTCCGAGAACATTCCTTGTCTCCTCGGAAAGGAGATCCTGGATTGTAACCGTGTCCGCATCCAATCCTCGGAGATCGGCAATGACCCGTCCGATTGCATGGAGGGCACCAAGGGCTTTGAATGCATTCAGGCCGAAGCGCTTGGATTCGTCTTTAACGGTTATGCTGCCGACGCCTAAATGAGATGATAGCGCATCGAGAGACACGAGAGGTGTTGATTGGTATGCGGGATGGGATTGCTGGAACTTCAAAATAGGCCGGATCGCTTCATCGCGAAAGAGGGCAAGCTCCTTGTTGCTTGAGAGGTCTGCCACGAAACGGTTCAATGTCCAGCGTAGTTGTAAGGCCATTGTCATTCCTCCTTTGACTGATTCTATGTCTATTATACTGAAAGACTGGGAAAATGCAGACGAAACGGCCGCATGGCGGTACACTGATATCGAATATGCTGTTAATAGGGAGGCGGAAGCAATCGAAAATCCGAATCAGATGTCACTGCGGGACTGGATATTCACCATCATTCTATTATTTCTACCCGTTGTGAATCTCGTTATGCTCATCATCTGGGCAAGTACAAAAGAAGATCCGCGGAATAATTTTGCGAAAGCGTACTTGATTGTGACAGGGATATTTATCGGTGCGATGCTGATTTTATATCTCGTATTCTTCCTTCTGATGTTCGCTCTATTTTCTGTGCAGTGAAAGCATTCCGGTTTTCCCGGAATGTTTTTTCATTTTAATTGAACGTTTCGGCTGCTGCAGGGTCTAATGGATGTTAGGACAGTGAAGAGAGGTGAATTGCATGGGGGAAATCGAGTTGGCAAAAAGGGCGGTCTTGCGGGATGATGAGGCATTTCTAGCCGTGATGGAGCAGCATAAGGAAGCTTTGTACCGCACCACCCAGGCGGCTGTTTATATAAGTTTCCGGAAATAATGAACGAAAAAAGCATCCCCGTAAATCGGAGATGCCTTTGAAATATCAGTATGTACAAAGCCGCCTTTGCCGTATCGGATCATAGAAAGTTTTAAACCACCACTCCTCAAAGTGGGTGTTCGCAAAAACGTTCCTGTCTGTCCTCGTTGATCGAAAGATGAACGAGGCATGCCATTCCGGTTTTTATATAAAACTCCCGTTTACAGCTTAAAGGTTAAAACTTAATGTGTATACGAACAATGCAGCTTATGTTTATATAATACACGCACATCTCCCGAATAGCAATGGAAATGTTTGCGGAGGAGATAAAAACGATAGATCCTGTTACGAGGAGGATCCCGCTGTTTTACATGTGGCATGGATGGGGAACATACAAGCAAACGATATAATTTGGGGTGATGTGCTTGAATCGTATTTTTGCCATATTGGCTTTTGTTGGAATCCCATTAGTTGCGATTGGGGCATTTTTGCATTGGAACGATATTCTGATGTTTGTGCTGAGCTGCATCAGCATCGTTGCGTTGTCTTCGTATATTGGAAGAGCGACAGAAAGCTTGGCGATTGTCAGCGGGCCGCGTGTCGGAGGGCTGCTCAATGCGACGTTCGGGAACGCAGTAGAGCTGATCATCTCGTTCTTCACCTTGCAGGCCGGCCTCGTCGGCATTGTGCTTGCATCCCTGACAGGTTCAGTGCTTGGAAACCTGCTGCTTGTACTGGGGTTATCGTTTTTTGCAGGCGGCATCAAGTTCAAGAGGCAAAGCTTCAGCCTGCATGATGCCCGTTATAACTCCGGCCTTCTCATTTTTGCGGTCATTGTCGCATTTGTCATACCGGAAGTTTTTTCAATCAAAATGGACGAAAAAGAAACGATGTCCCTCAGCATCGGGATCTCCGTCATCTTGATCGCCCTGTATTTGGCCGGCCTGTTCTTCAAGCTTGTCACACACCGTGGAATCTTTTCAGCAACGGACGAAGCTGTGGAAGAGACGGAGGAACCAGAATGGACGAAAGGCAAATCCATCCTGATCCTGCTTCTTTCCACTGTGGCGGTCGCTTTTGTATCCGAACAGCTTGTGCATACGTTTGAAACGCTCGGCGAGCAATTCGGCTGGTCGGAACTGTTTATCGGTGTCATCATTGTAGCGATTGTAGGGAATGCTGCAGAACATTTCTCGGCGATCACGATGGCGATGAAAAACCGTATGGCGATATCGGTTGAAATTGCGGTAGGCTCTACGCTGCAAGTGGCGATGTTCGTAGCGCCGGTGCTCGTCCTCGTTTCCTTGCTGATGCCAACTTCGATGCCGCTTGTCTTCACGCTGCCGGAACTGGTTGCAATGATCACAGCCGCTTTGCTCGTCATTAATCTGACAAATGATGGGGAATCGAACTGGTTCGAGGGGTTGACGCTTTTTGCTGCCTATATCATCATCGGAATCGGCTTCTTCCTATTGTGAAAAGGTTTAAACATGGAGCGGAATAGGAAGAGTAGAGGGAGACTATTTCTAGAGGAGTGAGAAGAGATGGATGCAAAAGAGACAGCGCGAAAGATCTTGGATGAGAGTTATGTGGGAACGATGGCGACAGTTGAAGGCGGGAAACCGTACAGCCGATATATGACGTTCTTCAATGACGGATTGACGCTTTACACGGCGACTTCTAAACAGACGGATAAAGTGGATGAACTTGAAAAGAATCCGTATACCCATATCCTGATCGGTTATGAAGGCGATGGGTTTGGAGATGACTATCTTGAGATTTTGGCAAAAGCGACAGTCTCTGACGATGAGTCCATGAAGAAAAAAGCGTGGAACGATCATCTGAAACCATGGTTTGACGGACCTGAGGACCCGAACCTGGTCATTTTAAAGGTGGAACCTGAATCTATGCGGGTGATGAATAAAAAAGGTCAACCACCGCAGGATATTGAGCTATAAGCATAAGAAGAAGCAGGCGTTCTAAATGGACGCCTGCTTTTTTCATGAACGGTCATTAAGTTTCCAGGTTTCGTAATTCAACGCGAGAGCAAAGGCGACCCAGCCGATGTACGGTACCATCAAAGCGCCAGCAGTCCTGTCCACTTCGCTGAATTCATAGGCGGTAAGGGCGATTGCGCCGAGCAATACAGTCATCTCAACAAGTGCAGTTCCGCGGAGTCCCCATTTGAAATACAGGAAGGACCAGAGGAAATTCAGGCCAAGCTGGATATCATACATTGCCTGTCCATCCGTCCCTTTCCGGCTGTTTTCCTCTTTTTTCGAAATCCGGTACTTGGCAAGGCCCATCACGCCATATAATGTCGTCCAGACAATAGGGAAGACGGAAGGGGACGGCGAGAAGGAAGGCTTCTTCAGTTTTTTATACTTCTCCTGCGCATTACGGTTTGCCAGCCAGCCGACGATTGAACCGCCTACGATGGGAATGAGCACACTTTTCGCAAGCTTTTTTCCGTCCATCTTACCATCCACTTTCACTAACTCCATGTGAACACCTCCATATAGTCCTTTCATTCCCCTAGCTAGCAAAACAAAACGGCATTCATTTACTGAGTAATCAAAACTAATTAGAATGCATGAAAATACGTTATACTGTACGAGTTATACTTACATAAAAACAAGCAGGCATTTTGAAAGGTTGTGTATGTAAATGAAACAGAGGGAGCAATGGTCTTCCAAGATAGGCTTTATCCTCGCTGCAGCCGGAAGTGCGATCGGCCTTGGAGCAATCTGGAAATTCCCTTATATGACAGGAGCGAATGGCGGTAGTGTTTTCTTGCTTCTGTTCATAGCATGTACCTTGTTGATCGGGCTGCCGATACTTCTGGCGGAATTTGTGATCGGCAGAAGAGGGCAGCACGATGCCGTCACTTCATTGAAGCGGCTGGCACCTGGCCGGAAGTGGTACTTAATCGGCTGGCTCGGGCTAGCCTCCTCGTTTATCCTCCTATCCTTTTACAGTGTGGTGGGCGGATGGATCTTATCCTATTTGTTCAGATCAGTCTTCCTTAAGCTCTCATCAGGGGATTTCAGCGGCCTGTTTTCAGAAATCATCTCGAATCCGTTCGAAGTATTGATCAGCCAGGCGGCATTTTTGCTGCTCACCGTCTGGATTGTGCAAGGAGGCGTCAAGCATGGGATAGAACGGGCGAGCAGATGGATGATGCCGCTGCTGTTCATATTCTTCATCGCGCTCGCCATCCGCTCTCTCACTCTGGAAGGGGCGATGGAGGGCGTACGGTTCCTGTTCGTGCCGGACTGGTCGAAGCTGACGGGCCAGACCATCCTGCTCGCGCTTGGACAAGCTTTTTTCTCGCTCAGTGTAGGGGTCACCGCCATGATGACATATGCCAGCTACTTGCCGAAAGAGGAAAGGCTCGGTTCTTCAGCGGTGAATGTATCGCTGCTCAATATACTCATCTCCATTTTGGCTGGCCTTGTCATATTTCCGGCGGTATTCGCACTTGGCCAATCTCCAAGTGAAGGCCCAGGTCTCATCTTTATCGTTCTGCCTGCCATCTTCAATGAAATTCCGTTCGGCGGGATCTTCATGATCGTCTTCTTCGTTTTAATGTTATTTGCGACACTGACATCTGCTATGGCGATGCTTGAAATCGTCGTGTCGACAGGGATCGGCCAGAAATATGGGGCAAGAAAGAGGTTTACATGGGCGGCAGGAGCACTGATATTTGTCGTCGGTATTCCAAGTGCGCTCTCTTTCGGTGTCCTGTCAGGCATTCATTTGCCGGGAGGAACGTTTTTTGATTTTGCTGATCTGCTGACGAGCCGGTTTGGCCTGCCGCTTGGCGCCCTGTTCATCTCGCTGTTCGCGGGTTTCGCTATGAGCACGAGAGAGACAGCAGAAGAGCTGTCAGTGAACCCTGGTCTTCATGCGACGTGGAAATTCATTGTCCGGTTTGTAGCACCGCTTGCAATCTTAATCATATTTATTGCATCCTTTTTACAATAATGCGCCAAATGAGCAGAAAGTATCCTGATGAAACAGGGGGAATTACTATGACCCTTCTGTGAAGGTAAACTACTATTAAAAGAGGTGAAACAATTCGAGAGGGGGAATGAATACTAAAAGAGAACGGCCGGACATTTTTTGTCCGGCCGTTCTCTTCAAAATCAACAAAAAAACAGCCCCTAGGCATCCGGCCTAATAGGACTGTCTCGGAGAAGTATCGTTGTTCCGACAATACTTCCAAGGGTTTGGCACCCAATGATTCCGACTGGGCTCGAACCAGCGACCTCTACCCTGTCAAGGTAGCGCTCTCCCAGCTGAGCTACGGAATCGTTTTTACTAGGAAGTGTTCTCTGCTGAACACATTTATTATACTATCATGCTAGCTTGGTTGTTGCAATAGCTTGATTTAAAATAAAAATTTTCTGTTTACGGAGTGTGAGGGCGGATCTTTTCTTTTGAGTATGAGATCCGCCTTCATACCGTTATGCCATTGTTTTTCAGTTGGCGTGCAGTGTTCCATATCATTGAGGCTGATTGGCCATTTCGTCAACTTGCGCGTCATTGAAGTAAAGGAAGTTCTCTTCTTGGAGTTCCGTCATACGCTCCTTGTTGAGTCCGTGTGCCAAGTTACCTTCAAAGATTGTCTCCCACCAAGTATCTGTTGTCGTCATGTCCATTTCCTCCATTTCGTTTTTGGTTATTGGGTTTTTGCTTGTGCTCTTGTAATACCCGAGCTATCTTCAACTCGAAACTCATGTTGCTGAAAAGGAACCATTCGACCTAGGCCATGAGAAAGTGTTTTTGTGAGTCCAGGTTGCAGGGGATTAAGCGAGTGAAAACAGCAACCATTCATTTTTAAGGCGAGGAATGAATGATTTTAGCTATCCATAGTATATGTTTCGACTCTTTTCCCCAAACTGCGTAATTGGTCGGAAAATGGCGCATGCAAAAGACAGTCCTTTTGCTATATTGACTTTTGATTTATTCGATTTGAAGAATTCCCTTTTGCAACATGATGGAGCACTCGATATGATGGTAGTAAATCTCAGGGGGTTTTCGCCATGTTTGAAGCTAAAGTCGATCAGTTGGTTGCACAGCAGCATGCCTTTTTCTATGCAGGCAGCACGAGAAGTGCCGATTTTCGGATAGCTATGCTGAAACGTTTATATGAAGGAATTGTGCAACACGAGCAGGCAATCCTGGATGCGCTGCATGCCGATTTGCGCAAAAGCCCGTTTGAAGTCTATACGACTGAAATCGGCTTTGTCTTGTCGAGCATCTCTTTTGCCATGAAACATCTGGAGGAATGGATGGAGCCGCAAGCCGAAAAGACACCACTCCACCTGCAGCCGGCAAAGAGCTTTATCGTCAGGGAGCCGTATGGTTCAGCATTGATCATCGGGCCGTTCAACTATCCGTTCCAGCTTGCGGTAGATCCACTCGTCGGCGCCATAGCCGGCGGAAATTGCGCTGTCGTGAAACCGTCTGAGACAGCGCCTGAAACAGCAAAGATCGTCAGCCGCCTCATAGGGGAGCTATTCCCTCCAGACTACATAGCAGTTGTAGAAGGCGGGGCAGAGGAGACATCTGTCCTATTGAAAGCTCCATTCGATTATATTTTCTTCACGGGAAGCGCGGCTGTCGGTAAGATTGTCATGAAAGCGGCAGCGGAACGGCTGACGCCTTTTACGCTTGAGCTTGGCGGGAAAAGTCCTGCGATTGTCGATCAGACTGCTGATCTCGCTATTGCTGCAGAACGCATCGCCTGGGGGAAGTTTGTGAATAACGGACAGACTTGCGTCGCTCCCGATTATGTGTATGTCCATGATTCGGTGCGGACTTCATTCATACGGGAACTGAAAAAAGCGATACGGCGCTTCTATGGGAAGGATGCCTCGAAAAGCCGGGATTATGGCCGTATTATCAATGAAAAGCAATTTGATAAACTGAAAGGGCTGCTAGATGATTCAAAGAGCTCAATCCTCTATGGCGGTTCATCTGACAGAAGAGACCTTTATATCGAACCGACATTGCTGGACACTCCAAGTTTTGAAGATGCGGCTATGCAAGAAGAAATCTTTGGGCCTATATTGCCGATCCTGTCGTATCAAAATCTTGGCGCTGCCATCAACGAGATCCGCCAGCTGCCGAAACCGCTGGCAGGCTATATGTTCACTGAGAATAGCCAAGCCGCCGATTATTTTATCGAACAGTTGCCATTCGGAGGCGGATGCATCAACGACTGCATAAGCCACGTCGCAAATATTCATTTACCGTTCGGCGGAACGGGCCCGTCCGGCATTAACGCCTACCATGGTAAAGCGAGTTTCGAGACATTCACACATGCGAAATCCATGATGAAAAAAAGTACTGCCATCCAGGTGAGAGCCGCATTTCCGCCTTATGGGAAAAAACTTGCCATTATAAAACCACTGCTCCGATAAGGAACAGTGGTTTTTCGCTACACAAATACACGATGGGACGGATCGAGCGGTACTGTTTCTTGCTTGATGGATGATAAAGGAAGCTGGATGCGGGTCTCAGTGCCTTCGCCAATTTTGCTTGTCACTTCAATCGTGCCGTGATGATCATAGATGATTTTTTTAGAAATCGTCATGCCGAGCCCTGCAGCTTCCTGTTTCGTCGTAAAGAATGGATCGAACAGATGGGAGAGAGTGTCGTGTTCCATGCCGTTGCCGGAATCTTTGATGCGGGAAGAGAACTGGCCGGCCTCCAGCTGATTTATGATATCGATCTTACCGCCATCCGGCATATTGTCCAACGAATTGCGTAAACAATTGATATAGACTTGCTTGATGCTGTCGATGTTTCCGTGGATGAAAGATTGATGCTCCGCTAGGAAGACATGGCAATCGATATTCCTCCCCTTGAATTCCTCTTCAAACATGACGAGGACATCAAGGACAGCAGATTCTACATCGATGTCAGCCATCTCTTTGATATTCGGTTTCGCCAGGACAAGAAATTCACTTGCAATCAGGTTGATGCGTTTCGCTTCGCCTTCCATGATCTCCGTAAAAGGACGATAGGGATTTGCGGGGTCCTCATTCATCATTTGGATGAATCCCGATATGGACGTCATCGGATTCCTCACTTCGTGGGCGACATTCGCTGCCATTTCACCAAATGCATTGAGCCGGATCATATCCAGTTTGAGACGCTCCGCCTCGATTTTCTTTTCCACGTTCCGCACGATGATGGAACTTGCAATAATGTCGCCCGTCTCGCTGTAAATAGGGGCGAGTGTCATTTCCGCGTCGAACAGGGTGCCATCCTTCATCATCTCTTTTGTTCTAAAATGCAGGCTTTCGCCATTTTTGATGCGCTCGTTACGCTCGACAACTTGCATATAGTGGCTGTCCGGATGGAACTGAACTGCTTTCCCTGTACACTCGTTCTCCTTCCATCCATACAGTTTTTCAAAAGCCGGGTTCATCGTTATGACCTTTGCATCCAGGCTGAAAACAGCAATCGCATCGTGGGAATGCTCGAACAAAGATGTCAAATAGCCTTCTTTCGATGAGAGTTTAATATCTTTCAGGCTGTTTTCCTCATGGAGGCGCTCGATTTCCACACTCACTTTTTGTATCAGGAAAGCCGTCGCCAGTATAAGCATGACAAATAGCAACACAAAGTGGACGAGCAAATGCGATTCGGTAATCTTTATCATATCCGAACCATTCAAGAAAAAGAGTGATAAGACGCTCGCGCTTGTCGCCGCCGCAACACTAATAATAAGGGGCCAGTGCTTATACACAAACGAAAACAGTGGTGGGAAGATAAAATACAGCAGATGGCTGAAAGAAGGCTCGATCATGTTCAGCAGGAGGACATATGCGCTGCCGCCCAAGAGGATTAGCCATCGCATCGTTGCAGGGTTGAAATTTCGCCATTTCAGGAAGACGAGCAGCAGGATATAAAACAGAGCAGGTCCAGTGGACATGCTGTATGACGGATTATCCACAAATGGAATCGCGAATAGTTCCACGATGACGGCCGCCAAGAAAAAAAGTATAATGAATGTATTGTATGATTGAACACGGGTGTATGTCTTCAATGCGCCACCTCGGGATTTTTATACTATTGTCATCATACATGATATGGAACGTAATGGATATAGCTTTTCAAAATATTTGAAGAAGAAAGGTGATAGGTATGAAATTTGATGAAAAAAAAGCGGTAAGCATGCTAGAACGCCTGGTGAACACGCCAAGTCCCTCGGGATTCACAAGCGAAATCATGCGGATGATTGCAGATGAATTTACAAAAATAGGCGTCCCCTATAAGAAGACGAACAAAGGGGCGGTCATCGCGACGATCGAGGGGAAGGACAAAACACGGCACCGTCTGCTCACTGCGCATGTAGATACGCTTGGCGCCATGGTAAAAGAGATCAAACCGAGCGGCAGGCTGAAGCTCGCCATGATCGGCGGTTTCCGGTGGAACGCAGTGGAAGGGGAATATTGCACAATACATACATCTTCAGGCAAAACGATACGCGGAACGATTCTTATGCACCAGACAACGGTCCATGTCTACGAGGATGCCGGAACCGCGAAACGGAGTGCTGATAATATCGAGGTCCGCATCGATGAAAAAACAACGAATGCTAAAGATACGCGCGCTCTTGGTATCGAAGTGGGAGATTTTGTCTCATTTGATCCGCGGTTCGAGGTATCCGATAATGGATTCATCAAGTCTCGTCACTTGGATGACAAAGCGAGCACTGCGCTGCTTATTGAACTCGTACGCGGAATTGTGGAAGAAGGAGAAGAGCTTCCTCACACGACTCATTTCTTCATCTCCAACAATGAAGAGATCGGCTATGGCGGCAATTCCAACATACCGGAAGAGACTGTCGAGTATATTGCAGTAGATATGGGGGCGATCGGCGATGGACAAGCCTCCGATGAATATACGGTATCCATCTGCGTGAAGGATTCGTCAGGTCCATACCATTATGAGCTGACACGCCACCTATCTGGTCTTTGCAAAGAGAATGAAATTCCGTTCAAGCTGGATATATATCCATATTACGGCTCGGATGCATCTGCTGCCATCAAAGCGGGCTTTGACGTCAAACATGCGCTCTTTGGGCCAGGAATCGAATCGTCACATGCCCTTGAGCGGACCCATGTCGATTCGTTGCAGGCAACTGCACAGCTTCTCGATGTCTATGTGAAGTCGGATATGATCGACTGAAGGGAGAAAAAACGGCATGAAAACGGAGTACTTATTATCAATTTTACCGATCAAGCGTATTGAAGGGGTGCTTCCAGAGGAAGTGACGGATCTCGCGGTTAATTCGCGGGCGGTGAATGCTGGCGGCATTTTTGTGTGCATCAAAGGCTTTACTGTGGATGGACATATGTTTGCTCAGCAGGCGGCTGAACAAGGGGCGCGCGTCATTATCGCGAGTGCGCCAGTCGATGTCGATACCGGACGGGTCGCTGTCGTCTATGTGGAAGACACGGCCCGGACGATTGCACTTCTTGCACCCCGTTTCTACGGCTCTCCTTCCAAACGGATGAAAATGATCGGTGTAACCGGAACGAACGGCAAAACGACTGTAAGCAACCTCATCCACTCTGTCTTCCAGGAAGTCGGAGTTAAATCGGCAGCTACAGGCACGATCGGATTCAATCTGGATGGAGTCCTCTACGAAACGGATAACACAACGACGGATGTCCTGACAACCCAGCAGATGATCTCCCAAGCAGCGAACGAAGGCTGCGAGGTCATGACAATGGAAGTATCATCACATGGTCTCGTGGAAGGACGGTTATCCGGCACGGAATTTGATATCGCCATCTTTACGAATCTGACACATGACCATCTCGATTTCCATGGAACGATGGAGAATTACGGAAATGCAAAAGGACTGTTGTTCGCGCAACTCGGACAAGACCTGGAAAAGTACAAATATGCCATCTTAAATGCGGACGATCCGTGGAGCGATCGCATGAAGGTGATGACGCCATACCCAGTCCTTACATATGGCATCCATCAGGACGCGGCATTCAGGGCTTCGGAGATTGTGTATGATGCAGCAGGCACCAGGTTCACATTGACATGTCCCGAAGGAACTTTCAATGTACGGACTAACCTGATTGGCGACTTCAATGTATCGAACGCCTTGGCGACCATTGCGGCGCTCGCAGCTTACGGCATGAGGACAGAAGAGATCATCCGGCATCTCGGAAACGTGAAGTCCGCGAAGGGGCGCATGGAGAAGGTGGAGACATCTCTGCCTCTCACGATCTATGTCGATTATGCACACTCGCCTGACGCGATCGAAAAGGCGATTTCCTCTGTCCTTCCGAATAAACCGGAAGACAGGAAACTCATATTTTTGATCGGTACCGGAGGAAACCGCGATCGTAAAAAACGTCCGGTGATGGCTGAGAAGGCAAGTGCTGCAGATTATGTCATCCTGACGACAGACGATCCAAGGGATGAACCGTATGATACCATCCTCGCTGAACTTGCAGCCGGCATGACACATGATAATTATGCATGCCTCGGCGATCGCGAGGAAGCGGT